>NZ_STGV01000001.1 GCF_004912165.1 Peteryoungia ipomoeae
AGCCACCCGGAGGGAGCGATCCCGACCGGCGCAGAAGCCTGGGTTTTTTGAAAGTTCAATTTTACCTCCCCCACAACGGGGAGAGGATATGCCGCCGACCCGTCTCGTCTTGAAACCCAAAAACCATACCTTCACTCTTGGACAACAGACCAAAACGACCCATCTTCAACACCAGTGAAACCAAGGACAAAGCCGATGTATGGCCAGCTTTCCCCAATGACCGAAGACAGGGTGACCGGCGCGGCAGACCCTGCCGCGCGCATCGCATTCATCCTGGAGCGGCAAAAGGCCGGCTGGCTCTCCGATCCCCTGCCATCGCGGGAGGTGCGGCTCGACCGCCTGGACCGGCTCGACCGGATGGTGGTCGCCTGGCAGGAGCGGTTCTGCGCCGCGATCTCGGCGGATTTCGGCCAGCGGCCTCTCCTCCTGACCACACTGACCGACGTGGTGCCGACGCGGGCGGCGATCCGCCATGCCCGGCGCCATTTGAAACGCTGGATGGCGCGGCGGCGGGTGTCGCTTGGCTGGACGGGCAAGCCGGCGTCTGCCGAAATCCTGCGCCAGCCGCTTGGCGTGGTCGGCATCGTTGCGCCATGGAATTATCCGCTCAATCTGGTGCTTTCGCCTCTCACTGGGGCACTTGCGGCGGGCAACCGCGCGATGCTCAAGCCGTCCGAGTTGACGCCCGCCTTTTCCGAGGCCTTGCAGCAGGCCGTGGCCGAATTCTTTGCCGAAGACGAGGTGGCGGTGGTGACCGGCGGGCCGGAGGTGGCGCAGGCGTTTACGGCCGCCCCCTTCGATCACCTCATTTTCACCGGATCGACTGCCGTCGGCCGCAAGGTGGCGGAAGCGGCGGCGCGAAACCTGACGCCGGTGACGCTCGAACTCGGCGGCAAATCGCCTGCCATCCTCGATCCGTCAGCCGATATTGCCCGGGCCGTGCCGCGGCTCGTCTGGGGCAAGTTGCTCAATGCCGGCCAGACCTGCGTTGCGCCTGACTATGCGCTGGTGCCGCGGGAGCGGGTCGATGCCTTCATCGCAGCTGTCATGGCCGAGGTGGCGCGGCAGTATCCCGGTCTGCCTGACAATCCGGATTACACCTCGATCATCAGCGCCCGGCATTTCGAGCGGCTGGAGCGGCTTGTGGAAGAGGCGCGGGACAAGGGCGCGACGGTGGTTGAGCTTGCCGGCGCCAATGACGCTGTGCGCCGGATGTTTGCGCCCGTGCTCCTGACCGGGGCGCCGGACGACGCTGCCGTCATGCGTGAGGAGATTTTTGGCCCCATCCTGCCGGTCATTGCTTATGACACGCTGGAGGAGGCAATTGCCTATATCAACCAGCGCGACCGGCCGCTTGCGCTCTACTGGTTCGGCACGGACAGAGCGGCGGAGACGCGGGTGCTGGAGGGCACGATTGCCGGCGGGGTGACGGTCAATGACACCATCCTGCATCTGTCGCAGGACGACCTGCCGTTCGGCGGCGTCGGGGCTTCGGGCCATGGCGCCTATCACGGCGAGGCCGGGTTTCTCGCGCTCAGCAAGGAAAAGCCGGTTCTGCGGCAATCGACGTGGTCGGGTGTGAAACTGCTCTATCCGCCCTATGGCGGCGTGACGCGTTTGATGCTGAAACTGCTCGGGCGGCTGGGCTGATGAAAACCACCGGGGCGAGTGCGGTTTTTTCCGTCACTCGCCCCGTGCCGGACCTTGCGGTCCTTCCTCCCCCCGGAGAACTCTCAGGCCATTTCCAGTGAACGCATATTCAGCGGAAATGCTCCATGTTTTTGTTTCTGCCGCATTATCCGACGCCGAGGCGATGCTGCTTCGGCGGGATATGCTCTCAGCCGGCCTTGGCCATGCGCATGACGTCAGGGTCGTAAACCCGGCCGAAGCGATTGGCAAGGAAAGCATCAAGCCCGATCTCTTCCTGCCGCACGAATCCGGCCTGGGGCAGGGTGCCATCGGCGAGAAGATCGAGCACGGTGCAGATTCCGGCTGCGGTGGTGATCTGGATGGCGCTCATCTTCTTGCCCGCGACAACGCCGGCATAGACCTTGTTGGCATAGGTTTCCTGCAGGTAGCGGCCGTCCTTCCAGCCACAGACGGTGACGAAGACGACGACCACATCCTGCATGGTGGCGGGCAGCGCGTTTTCGAACAGGTCCTTCAGCACGTCGCGACGGTTCTTCAGGTTGAAGTCGTTGAGCAGCGCCTTGATGATGGCCTGATGGCCCGGATAGCGGATGGTGCGATAGTTCATCGTGCGCACCCGGCCTTCCAGGGTTTTGGCCAGCGTGCCGAGGCCGCCAGAGGTGTTGAAGGCTTCGTAGGTGACGCCGTCCAGCGAGAATTCTTCGCGCTCTTCCATGGCCGGAACGACGGTGAGCTTGCCTTCGACGATGGCTTCGCAGGGCTCGATATATTCGTTGATCAGGCCGTCGGTCGACCAGGTGAGGTTATAGTTCAGCGCATTGGACGGATATTGCGGCAGGGCGCCGACGCGCATGCGCACGGAATCGAGCGTGTCGAAATGTTTCGTCAGATCGTTGGCGACGATGGAAATGAAGCCGGGGGCAAGGCCACATTGCGGGATGAAAGCGGAACGGGCACCGCGGGCAAGCTCTTCCACCTTGCAGGTGGTGGCCACGTCTTCGGTCAGATCGAGATAATGGGTCGCGGTGCGGGCAGCACTTTCGGCGATTGCGCCGGTCAGGTGGAAGGGGGCGGCGGAAAGGACGGCGAACTGGCCGGTGAGGGCTGCGTCCAATGCCGCGGCGTCGGTGATATCGAGTTCGAGGGGTTTTACGGCAAGATGGGCGTCGAGTTTGCCAAGCTGTTCGGCGCTGCGGTCGGCAATGGTCACGGCGTAGTCGCCAGTTTCGGCCAGCATGCGGGCAATTGCGCCGCCGATCTTGCCGGCACCGATGATGGTAACGTGTTTCATGAATTGCCCCTTTTTGGATTTTGCCGACCGAAGAAAGCCGGCCTTGTTATTCGTCCGTTCCAGTCTGAGCGGCTGGGCTGTCGATTCCAAGTGGCGGTTCTACCAATATCGCGTATGGTATTGCGCATATTGACGAGGAGACCGAGCAGAATGCAGTTATCAGAAAAGGATCGGGCGCTGCTCGCCCTGCTCTCGGAAAATGCGCGGATGCCGGTGGCGGAGCTGGCGCGCAGGCTCGATCTGTCGCGCAGTACGGTGCAGGCACGGCTCGAGCGTCTGGAGGATCTCGGCGTGATTGCCGGCTATCAGGTGCGGCTGTCCGATGCCTATCAAAGCGGGTTGATCCGGGCGCATGTGATGGTGGTGATTGCGCCGAAAGCCTTGACTGCGGTGACCGCCGAGCTCGGCGCGATCCGGGAGGTGACGGCGCTCTATTCGGTCAATGGTCCCTATGATCTGATTGCCATCGTCGCGGCGCCGTCGATCTCCGAACTCGACCGGTTGATCGACCGGATCGGCGAGCTTGCGGGTGTCGAACGCACGGTGTCATCGATCATCCTGTCGACGCGGCTATCCCGCTGACATCACTGTATGCACTTTCCTCGATAGCCCCTAATTATTTAGGGATGGCAGCAACTTTTCGTTGATGTAGGATTTGCGCACATGTTGGGGACGGGCTTGATGAAATTTCTCGCCGTGCTGATTGCCTTGGGGCTTGCATCGCCTGCCGTTGCCATGCCGGCAAACGAGCAGGGTCGTTTGCATGACCGGCTGATTGGCAGCACCACGACCTGGGTGAATTCCTACGGATCCGTGATGACCCTCGACGTCGCTGCAAACGGTGCCGTGCGCGGCTACATCGTCAACAACGCACCCGGCACTGGCTGCCGCGGCATTCCTTACGACATTCGCGGTCGCCTGAAAGGCGAAGTGCTCGCATTCCATGTGAGTTGGAGGAATGGCGTCGCCGATTGCCAGTCCGAAACCGAATGGCGTGGCGTGGTGAGACTGACGGCGGCGGGCAAGCTCGAATTCGTCAGCCATTGTCATCACAGGCAGGGATTGCTGGGTGACAAGGTCAGCATCGGCGTCGATCGCTTCATTGAGCAGGCGCCCAATCGTCTTCAATCGTTCGTCGATCACTGAAAGCGGCGGCGCCAACGTGCCCCCGAATCTTGAGGGGGTGAATACACGCGGAGGGCTGCCAGCCGTTTTGGACGAAGCAGGTGGGCGGCGCGGATCTGCCGGCGGTTTCAGGCGGCGATCAGCTCGGAACTGGTGAGGGCACGCTCCAGCGCGTTGATGCAGCTGGCGTCATGATGGCGGCCAGCGGTTTCCCAAAGGATCTCGAAGGCCTTGGCGACGGGGAGGGCAGCGCGGTAGGGGCGGTCTGCCGTCAGCGCGTCGAACACGTCTGCGGTTGCGACAATGCGCACGTCAAACGCAATTTCGTCGCCGCGCAGTCCGCGCGGATAGCCGGTGCCATCAAGCTTTTCGTGGTGGCTGCCGCCGATCTTGGCGACATCGGCAAAGGCATGGATGCGCGAAAGGATGGCTTGCGAATATTCCGCATGCCGCTTCATCTGTTCCCATTCATCGCCCTTGAGGCGACCCGGCTTGTCGAGCACGGCGTTGGAGACGCCGAGCTTGCCGATGTCGTGCAAGAGGGCTGCCCGCTTCAATTGACGACGCTGTGCCGGCTGCATGTCGAGCTGCTCGGCAATCATGTCGGAAAATAGCGCGACGCGCTCGCTATGGCCTGCGGTGAACGGGCTCTTGGCGTCGATGACGCGGGCAAAGCCTGCGGCGATATCGTCGAGGTAATCGTCATCCGCATAGACGGCTTCGCGGCCGGGTTCGGCATCGAGCACGAGGCGCTCGATATCCGGGCGCACGAGATCCGTCCAGAAGCGGGCTTCGCTGGCGCTGCGCAGGAAGGCATCGACCACGGCGGGGTCGAACCAGCCGCCGGAGCGTTTCAGCACTTCTGCGACCGCCGCTTCCGGGCCGGAATCCAGGAAGTAGATGTCGATGACCTGCGCCATCAGCGCGATGCGGGCGAAGATGTGGATGTCGTTGCCGGCTTTGCCAAGCGGCTTGCCGCCGCCGTCGAAATGTTCGTCGAGATCGAGGATGCCTTGGGCGACCGGCTCGGAAAAACGCATCTGACGGGCGATATCCGCACCGCGCTCGCAACGGGTCTGGATGAGCGTGGTGGCGATCTCGCTGCCGTTCTTCAAGATGTTGACGAGGCCGCGGAACCGTTCGGCAAGGCCGACCCGCATGCCGGTATGCGCAAGCACGAAGCGCAGCACCTGCGGAAAGGAGCCATCGACCAGCTTGAAATCGCGTTTGAACTTCAGATCATCGGCAAGGTACAGCTCGCAAATGCGCGCGGCGTTGGACGAGCAGCCAAGATCCTTCAACAGCAGGGTGAAATAAAGATCGTGCAGTGCCCGCTCGCTGAGGCCCAGCTGGCGACCGATGGCCATGCCGATGTGGCAGCAACGGATACTATGCCCCGCCGGCTGACCTTCGGTCATGTCCAGGGCATGGCTCAGCGCCTCAATGATTTCGGCCAGTCGGATTTCCGTCGCCATTTCCACGTTTCTGCTTCAGTTTGGCCGGATCGTGACAGTCGGGAGTTAAAATCCCGTAAGTCGCCAGGGGCTAATTGCATTCACGGCGCGGCGCGTGACCCTTCTTGGACTAACCTCCTGTTCACTGCTTGCGTGCTTGTCTTTTTCTCGCATTGTCTTAAGCCATGAGACGCACTATGTGCGGATAAGCCAAACGAAGAAGGACTGTCCCCTGTGATGAACGAAGACGAAGACGACAAGAGCAAGGAACTGCCGATCGGCAAGGAAACGGAAGCGAACCTCTTCAAGTCGCGTTCGATCTTCATCTATGGCGGTATCACCATGGAGCTGGCGCAGAAGGTCTGCACGCAGCTTGTCGCGCTCGCAGCCGCCTCGGATGAAGACATCCGCGTGTTCGTCTGCTCGCCGGGCGGCCACGTCGAAGCCGGTGATGCGATCCACGACATGATCAAGTTCATAAAGCCGAAGGTGTGGATCATTGCGACGGGCTGGGCTGCTTCCGCAGGCTCGCTGATTTTCGTCTCGGTGCCGAAGGAACGCCGTCTGGCGCTGCCCAACACCCGCTTCCTGATGCACCAGCCGTCTGGCGGCACCCGCGGCATGGCCTCCGATATCGAGATCCAGGCCCGCGAAATCATCAAGATGAACCAGCGCCTGATCAAGATCTACGCCAAGGCCACAGGCCAGTCGGAAGAGAAGATCGCCAAGGACATCGACCGCGATTACTGGCTGTCGGCCGAAGATGCCGTGTCCTACGGCCTGGTCGGCAGGATCATCGAGAGCCATGCCGATATCGGCTGATCGGTTCATCGATTGACCCATCAAAAAAGCCGCTGGAGCGATCCGGCGGCTTTTTCGTTTTGGACAAGTGGGGCGCCTGCGATCAGATCAGCGGGCAGCCGCGGCGATTGGCAAAGCGCAGCTGTTCGGGCCCGCGGCGGGTAAAGCCGCGCACGGTGATGCTGCGGTCGGTAACGCGCACGACTTCGGCGCGGCGCAGGCCTTCTTCGCGGGCAGCGCGCGCTGCCTCACGCGGGCTGCAGCCGCGATCGCGCCGATCACGATCACGGACGATCGGACGGACGCCATCAGGCCCGATGCGCAATTCGACGTCCTGGGCGGAGGCGAACGTTGAAAACGAGATGCTGCTGAAAAGCATGGTGAAGGCGAGTGCGCATTTGCCGATGGTGGAAGACATGCCGGTTTCCTCGTGTTGGGATCTCGGCGCAAAAACGGCAGATCAGCGCAAAAGGTTCCGCCTCCATCACCTCAGATGTGACGGGCGACACGCGTCAAAGCGTATCAGCGCCATTCATGCAGCCGTGCACCCATCAGCGGGCGGGCGGTGACAAGCGGCAATGTCGTTCCAGCGGGGTCAGCATGAGCCAGCGCTTCCGCCTCGTCGTTGAAGCCGATGAAGATCATCGACAGGGACAAAGCCTTCGGTGCACCCTTCTTGCGATAGGTGAATTTTACCGCGCAATGCGGATAAGTCTCATCCAGGACGGCACCTTCGGGCAGCGCATCGGAGAGCGCGAGATGCGCACCGAGACCAAGGAAACGATCGATGGCGGCAAAGGCTGTCGCCTCGGGCAGCTGCCTGTTCTCGCTCGAGCCGGGTGCGCGGCCCCAGAACAGGTTGTCGACCAGCCCCTTCGCCCGCTTCGACTTCACCACCACAAGCCCACCCGCCGCCACAAGCTCCAGATGGGTGTCCCAGGTCTGGAAGAGGTCGGGGGACTGGTGGAGTTCTGTGAGGAGGGGGCGGAGGGTTGTGGTGAGGTCGGTGTAGAGGGCTGGGGGCATGGGCGGGGTGTCTCGGCGAGTGTGGGATGGTGTGTGGCGGCCTCGTAGCATGGCGGGGGCGGGGTGGATATGGAACAGACAGATGAAATTGAAGCCGACTGCCCGCAAAGAGTGTTGCGATGGCTTGAACCATCAAGGTGAACGGTGCTCAATTGAGCCATGCATCTGGGATCGGAGAACGCTTAAATGCCCTATGAGACATTTGATTTGAACACGGTTCAGCCAGATGACCGTCAGCCAACTAAGGCGAAGCTTTTCGATGCTACCGGATCCGGAGCATGGCGCGGTTGTGTTCCGGGCAATGATCTCGGCGGCGAAAACACCATTCTCGCCTATGGCAATGACACGGTGGGTGAGGGGCCGGCCCTGCATGTGCACCCCTATGACGAGACATTTATCGTCATTGAGGGACGAGCCCGGTTCTATGTCGGAGATCAGGTAATCGATGCCGAAGCGGGCGATGTCGTCTTTGGTCCGAAGGGCGTCCCGCATCGCTTCGAAAATCTTGGCCCCAGACGCTCGACATTCACAACGGTCGGAAGTGGTATCAGGTGAATTTGTAAGGGCGGCATCTGGGGGAATCCGTCATGCTCGGCCTTGTGCCGAGCATCTGCCGTGGCATCCACACTCTCAACCTCGCCGTCTGCCGCTGGCGGCAGGAGATCCTCGGGACTTCGCCCGAGGATGACGGCGGTGGACCTTGTTGCAACGAAAAACCCCGCCAAATTTCTCCGGCGGGGTCCTCAATTCCCTCAATCCTTAAGCGCTAGCCCGCGCTCTCAGAACGACACAGCGCGATCGCCATCCTCGTCCTGAACGTGCGTAAGGCGTCACTCTTGCCGTACCATTTCCACCACATCCTCCACCCCCACAACCCGCCCAATCTTGCCATCGAGATAGCGCAGCGTCAGCCGTGCGTGCTCGTCATCATAGGAACCGATACACTCCCTCGGCAGTAGAACGCGGTAGTCGCGTTGACAGGCGTCGATGGCGGCGGTTCGGATGCAGGCGTGTGTGTTGATGCCGCAAAGGACGAGATGATCGACCTTCTGCTCCTCCAGGTACTGATTGAGCGTGGTGCGGAAGAAGGCGCTATAGCGTTTCTTGATGATGGTCACGTCGTTTTCAGAAACTTCGAGGTCTTGATGGATCTGCGCGCCCTCTGTTCCCTCGATCACGCAGGCAATGTCTATGTCGCGCATTTCCAGAAAGGCATCGCTCAGGTCGGCGCGGAATTCCTGCCGTATCCAGACAATGGGCAGTGTCTCCGCGCGGAAGGCCCGGACGAGGTGGTTCGTGTTGGCGACAAGAGGGGTGACGATACTGGCGGCCAGCGACGCGAGGAAGTCGTTCTGCAGGTCGATGATCAGAAGGCAAGGTTTCATGTCGCTGATCGTTATCGGTTTGGCACGACAGAGATGTGACGGAGTGGGTCGCCAAGGGGTAACCCGTCATGCTCGGCCTTGTGCCGAGCATCTGCCGTGGCATCCACACTCTCAACCTCGCCGTCTGCCGCTGGCGGCAGGAGATCCTCGGGACTTCGCCCGAGGATGACGACGGTGGGGTTGTTGGGCCAACGAAAAACCCCGCCGAATTTCTCCGGCGGGGTCCGCATTCCCTCAAACCTTAAACGCTAACCGCGCTCTTAGAACTCCACAGCCCGATCGCCGTCTTCGTCCTGAATGCGGGTCGGCAGGCCGATTTTGTTCAGGAGGTTGATGAAGGGCTTAGGCGGCAGTTCCTCGACGTTTGCCATCTTCTTCACGTCCCATTCGCCTGTGGCGACCAGCATGGCGGCGGCGACCGGCGGGACGCCGGCGGTATAGCTGATGCCCTGGCTGCCGACTTCGTTGTAAGCTTCCTTGTGGTCCGCGACGTTATACAGGAAGACGGTCTTTTCCTTGCCGTCCTTGAAGCCCTTCACATAGTCGCCGATGCAGGTCTTGCCTTCGTAGTTGGGGGCAAGCGAGGCTGGATCCGGCAGGCAGGCCTTGACGACCTTGAGCGGCACGACTTCGTCGCCGTTTGCCAGCTTCACTGGCTGTTCGGAGAGAAGGCCGATCGACTTCAGCACGGTGAAGACGTTGATGTAGTGATCGCCGAAGCCCATCCAGAAGCGCACGTCGGCGCCGTCCATGTTCTTGGCCAGCGAATGCACTTCGTCATGGCCGCAGAGATAGGCGCGGCGGGTGCCGACGACCGGCAGTTCGTAATCCTTGCCGATCTCGAACATCTTGTTGACCTGCCATTCGCCGCCCTGCCAGGAATAGACGACGCCGGTGAATTCGCGGAAGTTGATTTCCGGGTCGAAGTTCGTGGCGAAGTACTTGCCGTGGCTGCCAGCATTGATGTCGACGATGTCGACGTCGGTCACCTTGTCGAGATATTCGTCCTTGGCGAGACGCGCATAGGCGTTGACCACGCCCGGATCGAAGCCGGCGCCGAGGATGGCGGTGATGCCCTTTTCCTCGCACTCTGCGGCACGCTTCCACTCGTAGTTTCCGTACCACGGCGGGGTCTCGCAGATCTTGTTCGGCTCTTCATGGATCGCGGTGTCGATATAGGCCACACCGGTATCCATGCAGGCGCGCAGCACCGACATGTTGAGGAAAGCTGTGCCGACATTGATGACGATCTGCGTGCCGAGCCTGGTGATCAGCGCCTTGGTGGCTTCGATGTCGAGCGCGTCGAGCGCATGGCCTTCGAGCACGCCTTCCTGCTTCATCGCCTTCTTCTCGTGGACCGAGGCGATGATGGCATCACACTTCGCCTTGGTGCGCGAGGCGATATGGATGTCGCCGAGCACGTCGTTGTTCTGCGCGCACTTGTGCGCGACAACCTGGGCGACGCCGCCGGCGCCGATGATGAGCACGTTCTTCTTCATGATAGGGACCACTCCTTGCGTCCAATCGTCAGAACCTGGGCTTGAAGGATTTCAAGACAGGCTTTGTTCGTAGTCCGTGTAATCGAATTCACGGACCGTCCTGAGGCTGCCATCCAGTTCGCGGATGGCGATTGCCGGCATTTTCACGCCGTTAAACCAGTTTTTCTTGACCATCGTGTAGCCGGCGGTGTCCTGCAGCGAGATGCGGTCGCCGATGTTCAACTCGTTTTCAAAGTTGAACTCGCCGAAGATATCACCCGCGAGGCAGGACTTGCCGCAGACCTGGTACCGGTGCGGTCCCTGGTTGGGGTGGACCTTCGCGCTTTCCCGGTAGATCAGGAGATCGAGGAGATGCGCTTCGATGGATGAATCCACCACGACAAGATCCTTGCCGTTGTAAAGCTTGTCGAGCACGGTCACTTCGAGCGTGGTCGACTTGGTAATCGAGGCTTCGCCGGGCTCCAGATAGACCTGGACGCCGTATTCGCCGGAGAAGCGCTTGAGGCGCTCGGCGAATTTTTCCAGCGGATAATCGTCACCGGTGAAATGAATTCCGCCGCCGAGAGAGACCCAGGCGGCCTTCTTCAGGAGGGGACCGAACTTCTGTTCGATCTCGCCCAGCATGCGGTCGAAGAGGTCGAAATCGCCGTTTTCGCAGTTATTGTGGATCATGAAGCCGGAGATCAGGTCCATGACCGGCTCGACCTTTTTCAGATCCCATTCGCCCAGCCGCGAGAAGGGACGCGCGGGATCGGCCAGGTCGAAGCTCGAGGACGAGACGCCCGGATTGAGGCGCAGGCCGCGGATGATGCCGGAAGACTGCTTTTCGAAGCGGTTCAGCTGACCGATCGAATTGAAGATGATCTTGTCGGCATGGGAGACGACCTCGTCGATCTCGTAATCGGCATAAGCAACCGAATAGGCGTGGGTTTCCTTGCCGAACCGCTCGTGGCCGAGGCGCACTTCGTTGAGCGAGGACGAGGTGGTGCCGTCCATGTAGTCGCGCATGAAATCGAAGACCGACCAGGTGGCGAAACATTTGAGGGCGAGCAGGGCTTTCGCGCCGGAAAGCTCGCGCAGCGTCGCGATCTTCTCCATGTTCTGGAGCAGCTTCGACTTGTCGATCAGGTAATAGGGAGTCTGGATCAAGGCTTCATCCTTCGTGAACCCAGCCATGTCTGGCGGAAGTGAACGGGACGCCCCGAATGCGTCGGGGGGGTCCATAGGCAAAAGGGGGGTAAAAGGCAAGCATAAGCTTGGCTTTTCATGGTCATTCCGATGGGGATGACCGATCTTGGTGAAACTTGCGTGACACGCATGCGCATCAAGCGCTGTCGGCCTGCGCGGTGTTCGCCTTTGGGCATCGCGCGACCGTACCATAGCTGGCGCGTTGCGGCTTGCATTTCAAGCCTCAGGCGGGAAAGGTCGGCGCTCGCGATCGTCTCACCCGTTCCTGCCCGGTATCCATCATGCTCAAAGATTTCTCCCCGCAGGCCGCCTTCATGGGCGTACTCGTTGCCTTTGTCGGTTTTGCCAGTTCCTTTGCCGTTGTCCTGCAGGGGCTGAAAGGGGTTGGCGCGACGGATTACGAGGCAGCGTCAGGATTGATGGCGCTTTCGGTCTCCATGGGCATCTGCGGCATCGTGCTGAGTGTCTGGACCAAGCTGCCGGTTTCCGTTGCCTGGTCGACGCCGGGCGCGGCACTCATGGCGACGGCGGGTGTTGCCGTCGGTGGTTTTCCGGCAGCCGTCGGGGCGTTTCTCGTCTGCGCGGGGCTGATCGTGCTTGCCGGCCTCATCCGGCCCTTCGGCCGGGCGGTGGCGGCCATTCCGGCACCGGTTGCGAATGCCATGCTGGCCGGCGTCATTCTCAATCTCTGTTTTGCGCCGTTCAAGGCGGTTGCCTTCGATGCGGCGCTCGGGCTGCCGATCCTTGTCGTCTGGGCGGTGGTCGCGGCCTTCAAGCGGCTCTATGCCGTGCCGGCAGCGCTGCTCGCCTTTGTGGTGGTCATTGTCTTTGGCGTCGATCTGCCGGAGGGGGCGATGGCAAGCTGGGCCGCCTCGCTCGCGCCGCCAGTTGAATTCGTGATGCCTGTTCTGAGCGTGCCGGCGCTGGTCTCGATCGCCCTGCCGCTGTTCATCGTCACCATGGCCTCGCAGAACATTCCGGGGATCGCGATCCTGAAGGTGAACACGTATGAACCAAATCCGGGGCCGATGTTTGCGGTCACCGGTCTTTTCTCTGCGCTGTCGGCCCCATTCGGCGGGCATGCGGTGAACCTGGCCGCGATCACGGCTGCAATGTGCGCCGGCGCCGATGCGCATCCCGATCCGGCAAGGCGCTATTGGGCGGCGATCATTGCCGGCATCGGCTATGTGGCGCTCGGCCTTGCAGCCGGCGCCGTGACCGGCTTCGTGTCGCTCGCGCCGCCCATCCTCATCCAGTCGGTGGCTGGGTTGGCGCTGATCGGCGCATTCTCCGGTTCGGCCGTCGCCGCCTTCAAGGATGTCGAGACGCGGGAGGCAGCGGCCGTGACATTCCTGGTGACGGCATCGGGTATTTCGATCCTCGGGATTTCGGGCGCCTTCTGGGGCCTGATTGCGGGCGTGGCGATGCTGGGATTGCTGAAGCTTGCGAGGCGCCGCGCGTGAGACGGTTCCGCATCAAGGCCATCGTCCTTGCGCTTTTCGCCGGTCTGTTTGGCTTCGTCTTTTACGAACGCTATTGGATCTGGCGTGACTGTATCGCCGCATCGCAATCCAGTTGCGTGACGCCTGATGGTAGCAATGTCACCGAGGGCGGGATGGTGTGGGGCGTGATTGCGCTCGGTTTTCTGGCGGCCGCCTTGATTGCGCAGTTTGGACGCCGATGACGTGTTGCGCGGCTGGTGAAATCGCTATGGTTGCGCTAGGTTTTGCGCATGGAGTTCGAATTCGATCCGGTGAAAAGCGAGGCGAACAAGGCAAAGCTCGGAATCGATTTCGTGGCAGCGCAGGAGCTGTGGTATGATCTTTTTGCTGTCGATGCTGATGCTGGACACCCGGCTGAAGCGCGGCGTATCCGAATAGGTCGGATTTCTGGGATTCTCTGGACAGGTGTTTACGTTCTCAGAGAGAGGCGTATTCGAATTATCTCCGTTCGCCGAGCGAGAATTCGGGAAAGGCGTCACTATGAAGAAAATCAGCGGTGAAGATTTTGATCGAAAGTTCGATGACGGTGAGGATGTCAGCGACTACATCGATTGGACCACGGCGAGACGTCCCAATCTTGAACCGGTTCAGCTGACCGTGACTGTCATGCTGGGAACAAAGCTTAGGCTTGAGCGCCAAGCGAAAGAACTTGGCGTGTCCGTTGATTCCTTGCTTGAAGACTGGCTGCGCGAAAAACTAGGTGCAGCTAGGCCATCCGCCGCCGAATAACACCCTTGCGCGATGCAAGCCTTCGCGCTATTCCTCTGATTATGAAGACCTTCGGCACCACCTTTTCTGCGACTGACATGACGGCCCGCTCCGCGGCCGGTTTCGTCGCGTCGGTGCCAAACTCGCTTCTTCTTCTCGGCCTTATCCGCGGTTGCCGGGTCCATTGAGGAGCGCCCGGCGGCCGGGTCAGCCGTTTGGCAATAGCTCCTCGAAATCTCCCCATTGATGTTAGCCATCCCTTGAAAAGGGTCGGTTCGGACGTGTCAAACGCAAGCTGATTTGCTATCAGCCGTTCACGCCGCCGAGGACGAGAAGAGACGAAGACGATGATTTTGAAGACCCATACCGTCAAGCAGGGCATGCCGGACGCTTCGCAGAAGTATCGCGCCTATCCGCAGATCGCCATTCCCGATCGCACCTGGCCGTCCAAGGTCATCGACAAGGCGCCGATCTGGTGCTCGGTGGACTTGCGCGATGGCAATCAGTCGCTGGTCAATCCGATGGGCCATGACCGCAAGGCCCGCATGTTCCAGCTCTTGCTGGACATGGGTTTCAAGGAAATCGAGATCGGCTTCCCCTCCGCCTCGCAGACCGATTTCGACTTTGCCCGCTGGTGCGTGGAAGAGGGCGGCGTGCCGGACGACGTGTCGCTGCAGGTGCTGGTGCAGTGCCGGCCCGAACTGATCACGCGGACCTTCGAGGCGCTTGATGGCGCCAAGAACCCGATCATCCATTTCTACAACTCAACCTCCGAGCTGCAGCGCCGCGTGGTGTTCGGCAAGGATGTCGCCGGCATCAAGCAGATCGCCGTGGATGCCGCCAAGATGATCATGGACATGGCGGCCAAGGCCGGTGGCGGCTATCGCTTCGAATATTCCCCGGAAAGCTTTACCGGCACCGAACTCGAGGTGGCGCTGGAAATCTGCAACGCCGTCATCGCCGAGGTGAAGCCGACAGCCGATAACAAGCTGATCCTGAACCTGCCTTCGACCGTCGAAATGTCGTCGCCGAACATCTATGCCGACCAGATCGAATGGATGTGCCGCAATATCGACAACCGCGAGAACGTGCTGATCTCGCTGCATCCGCACAACGACCGCGGAACCGGCATTGCCGCAACCGAACTGGGTCTGATGGCCGGTGCCGACCGTGTCGAGGGCACGCTGTTCGGTAATGGCGAGCGCACCGGCAATGTCGATATCGTGACGCTGGCGCTGAACATGTACACGCAAGGGGTCGATCCGGAACTGGACTGCTCCGATATCGAGCGCATCAAGGCGGTTTACGAATATTCCAACGAGATGGTCATTCCCGAGCGTCACCCTTATGTCGGCGAACTGGTCTACACGGCCTTTTCCGGCTCGCACCAGGATGCGATCAACAAGGGCATGAAGGCGATTAAGAAGGCGAACTCCCCCGTATGGGAGGTGCCATATCTGCCGATCGATCCGCAGGATGTGGGCCGCACCTATGAGGCGATCATCCGCATCAACTCGCAGTCCGGCAAGGGCGGCATCGCCTATATCCTGGCTGAAGACTACGGCATCAACCTGCCGCGCAACCTGCAGATCGAGTTCCGCGAGGATATCCAGCGGATCACCGACGAAGGCGGTAAGGAATTGCCGTCGAAGGCGATCTACGAGCGTTTCATCGAACGCTACGTCGACCAGCCGGGTGCGCGCATCAAATTCGTCGATCACCACACCTTTCCCGCCGGTTCCGACCAGAAGGGTGTGCGGGTCGTTGCCGCAGAGATTACCGACAATGGCGAGACCAAGCGGATCGAGGGCAAAGGCACGGGCCCGATCGACGGCTTCGTCAACGCGCTGTCGACCTATCTCGGCATCGATCTCTCGGTACAGGACTATTCCGAGCATTCGTTGCAGCATGGTTCGAACGCAGCGGCCATCGCCTATGTCGAGATGGGCCATGCCGGCGGCAAGCTGTTCGGTGCGGGCATCAACACGAATATCGTGACGGCGTCTCTGGAGGCGATTGTCTCTGCGGCCAACCGGGTGCTCGACGAGCAGAAGAAGGCCTGATGCCATGACGCTCTTCGCCGAGGTTCGACATGGGTCCTCGGCGAAGATCCCGCTGGTGCTGCTGCATGGCTTCGGCGGCATCGGGGCTCTTTGGGCGCCGGTCATCCGGCGGCTTGATCCGGATCTGCCGCTTTTCGTCTATGACCTGCCGGGCCATGGGCAGTCCCTCGATGCCGAGGGGGCCGGTCATGCCGGCGCAATGGCCCGGGCGATCGTGGCGGATCTTTCAGTGCGGGGGCTCGCTTCATTTCATCTCTGCGGGCATTCGATGGGCGGGGCGATTGCCTGCCTGATGGCGCTGAAGGCACGTGATCGCGTGCACTCGCTGACGCTTGCCGCGCCGGGTGGTTTCGGATTCGAGATCAATCATGCGACATTAAGAAGCTACGCTTTGGCAATCGACCAAGGCGGGCTGGCGACGGCGTTTTCGGCACTGATGGCAGAGGGACAGGCGGCGGATCGCTGGGCTGTCGAACACCTAGGGATTGCGCGGCAGACGCCGCGGGCCAAGGAACGCCTTCTGGCCATCCTCAAGGCGTTTCTCGTCGAGCGAGACGGTCGAGCGGGGCAGGGTACGCTGCGGCTCGATGCGCTCGCGGATCTTGGCCTTGCAACGCGCCTCCTCTGGGGAGACGCAGATCCGGTGTTGCCGGTTACACAGGCGAGAGCGATCTGGCCGGGTGCCAAGACGGTGCTTGTGCCTGGCGCCGGGCACATGCTCATCGAGGAGGCGCCGGACAGCCTTGCGGCAGCCATCATGGCTGCGGTTCGCGAGGCCGAGGGTTAGCCCATCAGCCTTTCGCTGTGGTCCAGCATCAACGGCTCTTCCTCGCTTTCGATTCTGTAGCGCTGCCAGTCCAGCTGCCAGTTCCCGGCTTCGCCGTCTATCGAAAAGAGGTTGTAGCCTGCAGCCGGCTTTTTGCCGCCGGGGCCCTGGCTTGCGGAGGCGATGCCGACGACCGGCACCCGTTTTTCACGGTCATTCAACCAGTAGAGCGTGTTGAGATGCGTGTGGCCGTGCAACACAAGTTCTGCACCGCCGGTGCGGATTGCGGCGGCGAAACGCCGGATGCCCATCATGCGCTTGTGCTGGGGGGCGGCTCCGCGGATCGGGGGGTGATGGATCATGATGACGCGGAACAGACCCTCCTCACCGGCGGCGCGCAGCAACTGTGCCGTCTCGCGTGCCTGGCGACCGCTGAAATAGCCCTGGGCAGAGAAGGGTGGGGTTGCAATCGAGGTGGAGCAGCCGATCAGCGCAACGGGGCCGCGGCGACGGATATAGGGAAAGAGCTTGTGATCGTCTTGAAAGATCAAGGGGTCATCGTCACCGCGCAGGTAATCATACCAAGATCGGACCACGCGCTCATGGGCGCCCGGCACATAGGCGTCGTGATTGCCGGGCACGACAGAGGTATCGAGGGGGGCGCCCGCTTCCTTCAGCCATTCGGCAACGAGTGAAATCTCGATGCGCGAGGCGAGATTGACGAGATCGCCGGTGATGGCGAGATGGTCAGGCGATTGCGCGCGCAGACTTTCCAGCACCATGTCCAGGGCATGCGGAAAAAGATGCTTGCGACGATTGCGGTGCCAGTTCAGATAGCCGGTGATCCGTTTCGATGCCAGTTCCCGGATCGTCAGGTTGGGCAGGGGGCCGAGGTGAACATCGGATATATGCGCGAGCTTAAACATTCGGCTCTCTTAGACCTGCGGCAATAGAGGGGCAAGTGATATGAAACCAGACGAGGATGACAAGCGCTTAAGGCTTGGGGTTGCGAAGAAGTTCCTCGTGCGTTTGTTGCATATTTACTTCGCCCTCACGCGTGGCATGACGCTCGGCGTGCGTGCCGCCTGCTTTGATGCCGAGGGACGGGTTTTTCTCGTGCGCCACACCTATGTGCCGGGCTGGCATTTGCCGGGCGGCGGGGTTGAACGTGGCGAAACGACACTCGATTCGTTGGCGAAGGAGTTGCGGGAGGAAGGCAATCTCGCGATGACCTCGGTGCCTCTTCTCTTCCACGCCTATTTCAACCATCAGATCAGCGGCCGCGACCATGTGCTGCTCTACCGCGTTTCCGTGACGCAGATCGCGCCGCGAATTGCCGATCGGGAGATTGCGGAGGCGGGCTTCTTCCCGCTCGATGCGCTGCCGGAGGAGACGACGGCAGCGACCCGCGCCCGGCTTGCCGAGATCGCGGGCCTCGCCACGCCTTCAGGCTACTGGTCCTGATCAGCCGTTCAGGCTTTCCCGGCCATGCGGTTTCGAGAGGTCGAGCGCCGGGCCGACCGGCACGACGCCTGTCGGGTTGATGGTCTTGTGGCTGCGATAATAGTGGTGCTTGATGTGGCGCATGTTCACCGTCTCGGCCACGCCTTCCTCCTGGTAGAGATCGCGCAGATAGGCTGAAAGCGCCGTATAGTCAGCGATTTCGCGGATGTTGCACTTGAAGTGGCCGACATAGACGGGATCGAAGCGGACAAGCGTGGTGAAGAGGCGCCAGTCGGCTTCGGTCTGGCGGCTGCCGAAGAGGTAGCGCTGTTTTGTCAGGCGATCCTCAAGCCAGTCGAGGGTCTCGAACAGCGGATGAACAGCGCTTTCATAAGCCTCCTGGGTGGTGGCGAAACCGGCCTTGTAGACGCCATTGTTGACCGTGTCGTAGATGCGCTCGTTGACCGCATCGATCTCGGCGCGCAGATCCTGCGGATAGAAATCGCGCGTCGAACCGGTCAAGCCATCGAAGGCGGAGTTGAACATGCGGATTATTTCGGCGGATTCGTTCGAGACGATGGTGTTCTCCTGCTTGTCCCAGAGAACCGGCACGGTCACGCGACCGCTGAACTTCGGGTCTGCCTTGACATAGACCTGCCAGAGATAGTCGGAGCCGAACAGGTGGTCGCCGGTCGCGCCATCGCGCTCATGGAATTCCCAGCCGTTTTCCAGCATCAGGGGATCGACGACCGAAACGGTGATCAGGTCTTCCAGCTTCTTCAGCTTGCGAAAGATCAGCGTGCGATGGGCCCAGGGACAGGCATAGGAGACATAGAGGTGATAGCGGCCGGGCTCCGCCTTGAAGCCGCCTTTTCCGCTCGGCCCGGCCGAACCATCAGCCGTCAACCAGTTGCGGAAACTGGAATTTGCCCGCTTGAAATGTCCGGCATTGGATTTCGTATCGTACCAGACGTCTTGCCAGACGCCTTCCACCAGCTTTCCCATGGTGTCATCCTTTTCCTGATTGTTTCCTTGGGTGTGAAAATACGGCTGGTCCGGCGGATTGCGAGGGGTGAAGCTATGAACAGTGCGTTTTCCATTGGACGGTCGGAAAAAATGCTGCTAACCAAACGCACCCTATTATGAAGAAAGCCCCGATGACCGAGCCACGGACCCTGCGACGACGCTGATGCTCCCGAACGCCGAAAGGCGTCAAGCGCACCCTATTGCTGTCTGTCTGCTGGTTTTGGTTATCCATGTTTCACTCCGGGCTTGTCTACCTCACTGAGGATGCGTCGCACGACGCGGTTATCGAACTCATCAACGAAGAAGCGTTTGGCCCGGGTCGGCATACCCGTGCGGCGGCGCGTATTCGCGAGCAGGGGCCGCATGACCGCTCGCTGTCTTTCATCGCCGCCGACAATGGCGAGACGATTGCCTCCGTGCGCATGACGCCGGTTCTGGCAGGCGATGTCAGGGGCCATCTGCTCGGCCCTCTGGCCGTCCGGCCCAGTCACAAGAACCGGGGTATCGGGCGTGAACTTGTGCGCATCGCGATCGAGGCTGCGCGGCGCCAGGGCTCGGAAGGTGTCATCCTGATCGGAGATCCGCCTTACTACATGCCGCTCGGCTTCGAGAAGGTGGCTTGGAAGGCGCTGGAGTTTCCAGGTCCTGTCGATCCCGGCCGGGTGCTTGTGGTGCCGCTTGGTGCGGATGTTCATGACAGGCTGAAGGGCGTGATTGCATGGCGGGATTGTCGGGCTGCGGATGTCGAGACCGCAGTGCCAGCAAAGGCCTATGCCACCGCGTGAGATCGCGGTTCGGAACCAATTTGGTTCCGGATTGTTTCCTGTCCTGCATAGCAATGACAGGAGACAGACATGCTGAAATTCATCGGCGGCACGATTGGAGCCATTTTTCTAATCGGATTGATCGTTGTGGTCCTGCTTTTCAAGCTGATCTTCTGATCGGACAAACCGGCGGTCACTATAAGGCTGATGTTGCAGCCGAGGCGACTGTCATTCAGATCTTGATACCCGGCAACTCGCCCGCCTGCCTGATCCAGTCGGCGAACTGCTCCTCATCGAAGGCACCCGGTTCCGGTATGTGGAAATAGCGGATCCCGGCGCTCTTCGAGGTTTCCTTCGGCATCGGCATCAGGTCGGTTCCATTGAAGAACGTCACCTTTATATACCGTGTCATGCAATGGAAGGAGACGAAGAAGGTATCGTTGCCTGCGCCGTAAAACGGCGAATTCCAACGGACCTTCTTTGTCACGCCCGGCACCTCGCGCTCTATGATGGTGTCGAGCTTGCGACCGACGGCCTGCTTCCAGTCAGGCATGGCCGCGATATAGGCCTGGACAGGCTGGTCGCCATCCGCCTTTGCGATCTGCGGGTTCCCTCCCGACAAGAGGACAGAGGTCGCGGACGTCTTGGAACCACTCATTGACATGCCCCCATGGCGCGTGACCCTCTTGAGAGCCAGTTCATCATCATAGTCAGGCCGACCTGCCGGCGCAACCGGCAGGTCGGTTTCGGGTGTTTACCGTCCTTCGCGCCACCACATGGCGGAGACGGCGAGCAGGAGGATGCCGAGGCCAGCAAAGCCTGCAAACAGCGGCAGTGTGTTGACGCCCTTCAGCACCGTTTCGTCCGTCAGCCTGATCAGCATGCGCCGGTCGTCGGCGACGCGGACTTCGCCGCGAACTGGCAGGATGTCGGGAATGCGAATGGTCTCGTCGCCATCGTCAAGCCGGGCGGTCAGCCCTCTGGAGGTTTCGGAGACTGGCGTCAGGCTGTCCGTTGTCGAGACCATGGCACGGAATTCCGGCGCATCGACGGCGCCGACATGCACCAGGGTTGAGAAGTCGCCATTGGTGACCGTGAAGAGACCGGTTTCCGTCATGCGGCGTTCGCCACGATAGAGGCCGGGCTGGATCTCGGTGAGAGGCAAGGTCTGGGTTTCGCCCGACGGCGTGGTGATGGTTGCCTCGCCGGGGGCGTCCCCGACCGTCTGGCGGGTGACTTCAAGTGCGCGGCCAACGGCGCGGGCCTTGAGCGCCTCTTCCTCGAGCTCCGGCTCCTTCATCAACCAATGGGCAATGCGCCGGTAAAGCGAGACATGCGGTCCGCCGCCTTCAAAACCGCGGGCCCAGAGCCAGCCCTGATCGGAGAGCAGCATGGCCACACGGCCTTCCTCGGCACGGTTGAGCACCAAAAGCGGACGGTCGCCATCGGCGGTCATCACTGTGTCACCGGCCTCGCCTGTGACCTCGATGCTGCGGAACCAGCGGCCCCATTGCGGCGGTTCGGCAGCGGAACCATCAAGGCCTCGGGTGACCGGATGGCGCTTGCCCTGATCGGAGAGGCGCGGGAAGAAGCCTGCCTGATGCACGTCTCCTGTCGGCGTGGCCGGCAATACGGAGGCAAGCGGCGTAAGCGCAATCGAATCCTCGCTTGCATGTTCGGGGCCAGCTGCGATCAGAAGCGCGCCGCCATTCTTCACATATTCGGCGATGTAGTCGTAATAGAGGATCGGCAGCACGCCGCGATGCTGGTAGCGGTCGAAGATGATCAGGTCGAAATCATTGATCTTTTCGACGAAGAGTTCGCGCGTCGGGAAGGCGATGAGCGACAACTCGTTGATTGGCGTGCCGTCCTGCTTTTCCGGTGGGCGCAGGATGGTGAAGTGTACGAGATCGACCGAGGCGTCTGATTTCAACAGGTTGCGCCAGGCGCGTTCACCGGCATGCGGTTCGCCCGATACGAGCAGCACGCGCAGGTTCTGGCGGATGCCCTCGATCAGGTGAATGGCACGATTGTTGACGTCGGTCACTTCGCCCGGCGTGCCGGCAACCGAAAATTCAAGCACATTGTTGCCGCCGCGCGGGACGCGGAAGGCAAAGGCGGTTTCAGCGCCCGGGGTCGCGGGCACGCTGCCGAGATCTTCGCCGTTCATCTTTACCGAGACATCGGCAGGCTGATTTGACGCTGAGCCGTCATCGAAGACGCGGAAGGTCAGTTCCTGCTCTTCGTCGACAATGCCGAAACGCGGGGCGCGGATGATCTCGATGCGACGGTCGAACTCGCCTTCCTTGCCGGTCACGAGCGCATGGAGCGGGGCTTCAAAGCCAAGCTTCTGACCGGCTCCCGGCACGTCGTGCACCTGGCCATCGGTGATGAAAATTGCGCCGCCGATGCGGGTCGGTGGAACGTCGGTGGTGGCTGCCGTCAGTGCTTCGAACAGTTTCGTGGACGGCGTGTCGGTATCGCCGGGATCGGTGACCTCGACGATGCGCGGTTCGAGGTTGGGGAAACGGGCGAGGCGCTCGCGCAAGCCTTCGAGCGCGGCATCCGTCTGCTCGGCACGACCGGCAATTTCCTGGCTCTGGCTGCGGTCGACGATGACAGGCACGACCGTTGTCAACGGATCGCGTTCTTCCTGTAAAAACAGAGGATTGGCGAGTGCTGCCAAGACGGCGAACGAAGCGGCAAGGCGGATGGCTGTGCCTCGCATCCCGCGCAAGAAGCCGAGGGTCGCAATCGCAAGGGCGATCACGGCCAGCAAGGCGATGATGGCCCAAGGAATGAAGGGAGAGAATTCAATCGTCATGTCACTGCCCCAGCCGTTCGAGGAGGGCGGGAACATGGACCTGATCCGCCTTGTAGTTGCCGGTGAGCATATACATCATGATGTTGACGCCGGAGCGGAAGGACATTTCCCGCTGCATTTCGTCTGCCGGCACGACGGGCATGACGCTGCGGCCTGTCTCGTCGATGGCCCAGGCGCCGAGCAGATCGTTGCCGGTGATCATGATCGGCGTCACGCCATCGCCGGAAGAGGCGACGCCGCTGTTGCTGGCCTGAGCTTCCTGGCGGGCCTCGACCCAAAGCGGACTTCCCTCGTAGCGGCCGGGAAAGCCCTGGAGAAGATAGAAGGCCCGTGTCAGCACGTGGTCCGAGGGCACGGGTTCCAGCGGGGGGATATCGATATTGGCCAGGATCGCCTGGAGGCGCTCGCTGTTCGGCGATGGAGCGCCATCATTGCCAAGGTTGGAAAACTGGTCGCGGGTGTCAAAGAGCACGGTGCCGCCGGCGCGCATATAGGCGTCGATCCGGCTGATGGCCGCCTGCGTCGGCATGGGGGCAGAGGCGGAGATCGGCCAGAAGATGATCGGATAGAAGGAGAGCTCGTCCTTGGCGATGTCGACACCGACGGGCGGAGAGGGTTCCAGCGTAGTGCGATAGGTGAGGAATTCAGTAAGGCCGGTCAGGCCTTGTTCGGAAAGCCGGTCGACCTCCGGCTCACCCGTGACAACATAGGCAAGGTGGGTGTTTTCCAGACGCTCCAGGATCACCTCGTCGCCGGGTTTGTCATCGGCTGCAAGGGTCCGGTCGACGGGAAGGGCGGAGAACGCCATTGCCAGCGCCAGAACGCCGGCGGTCGCGGCGCGTTTCGGCAGGCGGGCGAAAGCGCCACCAATGAAGAGAACGATGAGGCTATCCAAGAGGAGCAGCAGGAAAGCGAGGCTGAGAAGGCCGGGTTTGAGCGGCGTTGCGGCTGTTCCGGCCATGGGCTCTCTGGTCAAGGTCAGTCCATTCGCGGAGGGCAGGGGGCGCAGTTGCGTTTCCGGCGGCAGGAGGTTGAGGGCGGTAAAGCCATCCTCTGTGCCATAAAGACCGGGCGGATTGTCGAAGGTTGCGGATTGCGGCTGATCGGGACCGATCGGAAGCGGTTTTGCTGCACCAGCTTCCGTGGTCAAGGCGCCGCGTTCGGTCAAGAGACGGAAAGGCGGCAGTGAAGGGGCGGTCGCCTGACCATTCTGCGCATCGGCAGCACCCACGCGGGTCAGTTGCACGATCCGACGGAGCATCTCGACGAAGGTTCCGGAAATCGGCAGATCCGACCAGGTGGCCTCGGCGCTGACATGGAAGAGCACCACGCGGCCGGCGGCATTTTCTTCAACGGTGACAAGCGGGGTGCCGTCCGCAAGGCTTGCCCAGGTGCGCTGTGCCAGATCCGGTGTCGGCTCTGCCAGGACCTGGCGCTTGACGAGAATGCCGTCCGGGCGTGCCATGCCGGCAAAGGGACCGAATGACGGGAAGTCCGCCAGCGGCTGTGGCTCCGCCCAGGAGAGAGCGCCGCCGAGCGAGCGTTCGCCCTGGCGCAGGATCACCGGAACCAGTGGATCGTCGGAGGGGGCGGCGGCGAGACGCGGACCGGCAAAGCGGATCAGCGTGCCGCCGCGAGCGATCCACGCCTGAAGCGGCTCATAGACATCGGCGGGCAGGCGTCCGACGTCGGCAAGTACAAGGGCCGACGGATTCTGACGGAGAATTTCAGGAATTGCGACGGCAAGATCGCTCTGGCCCGGCTTCACGACGTCGGCATAGGGGCCAAGCGCCCGCTCGATGTAATAGAGCGGGGACAAGAGCGGCTGGAAACCATCGCCGCTATCGCCTGAAACGAGCGCCACCTTGCGGCGACGGAAACCGTCGTCGAGCAGATGGGTGGCGCCGGCAGAGCCGATGCCGGAAATGGAGAGGCGGGCAAAATCATTGCGCAGCTCGAAGGGAGCTGCGATCTCGCCGCTTGCTTCATGCGTGCCCGCTTCGAAATCGACCTGACCAGAGGCAATGACGCGGCCCTGGCGATCCCGGGCATCAATGACAACGGACTGCGCTTCGCCCGCATCCAGACGCGACAGCGTGACGGTCAACGCATCGGCGCCATTGGAGGCGCCGGCAATGGCGATGCTCGCGGCGCCGCTGCCTTCGATCAGCCTAAGTTCCGCCGGCGACAGGGAAGCAAGGTCGGTGAGGAAGGTATCGTCCGCCTCCGCCGCAATGCCGTCGGCTATGTAGACGAGCGTGCCCGGTGTTTCACCCGAGAGTGCCGTGCGCAGCGCTTCCAGCGTGCGGGGCCGATCGGGGCGCAAGGGGTGGGGCGAGGCAGCGCCGAGCTTGTCGAGTGCCGCTGCCGTCGTTCCGGGTGTTGCGTCATGGGTCTGGTCGGCGGTGAAGGCGATGGAGACAGGGATATCGCGCGCCTCGGCGTCACCGATGAGGGCGGTGGCCGTTTCGACGCGGCGGTCCCAATCGGCAACCGTCGCCCAGCTGTTGTCCATCACGAGCACCAGAGGTCCATTGGCCGACAGGGTCGCGGTACGCGGATTGAGCACGGGATCGGCCAGCGCAAAGATCACCAGCGCTGCCATCATCATACGCAGAAGCGTCAACCACCACGGGCTTTTTGCCGGTGTTTCCTCGCGCTTCAACACGGATGCGAGAATGCGAAGCGGCGGAAAGACCTCATATTTCGGGCGGGGTGGCGTGAGCTTCAGCAGCCACCAGATGAGAGGCAGGACGGCAAGAGCCGCGAGCACCAGGGGAGCGCCGAATGCCAAGGGAAGGCCGCTCATGGGGCCGCACTCCGTCCGCGCGTTGCCGGCATGCCGGAGAGATGCATATGGACCGCAACCAGCGCTTCCGAGGCGAGATTGTCGGTCAGATGATGGGTAAAGCTCCAGCCCATGCGGCGAAGCTGATCGGCAATGCTTTCGCGTCGCGCGATATAGGCCCGGCGATACTCGTCACGCAGGGTCTCGGCCCGGCCCGACGTGAGTTTCGCGCCGGTCTCGGGATCGGTGAATTCCGTGCGACCCGCATAGGGGAAACTCTCTTCAGCGGGATCGGCGATCTCGACCAGGTGGCCGCGAAGGCCGCGCCGCGCCAACGGGGTGATGCGGTCCATCACCGTGTCGGCATCATCGAGAAAGTCGCCAATGAGCACGATGTCGCTTGCGCCGCGGATCATGCGCGTATCCGGAAGCCCTGATGTCGGCGGCGCATGCATGATGGCGGCGGCCAGTCTTTCGGCAGCGTTGCGGGCCGTGATCGGTTCCATGATGCCGGGGCAGCCGATGCGTTCGCCGGAGCGGGCAAGCACTTCGGCAAGCGCCAGCATGATGACCAGCGCGCGGCTTTCCTTGGAGACATTCGCAAGCGTCGACTTGTACATCATCGACGGCGACATGTCGGCCCAGAGCCAGACGGTGTGGGCCGCTTCCCATTCGCGGTCGCGCACATACATGTGGTCGTCGCGGGCAGAGCGCCGCCAGTCGATGCGCGAGAAGCTCTCGCCTTCCGAATAGGGCCGGAACTGCCAGAAGTTCTCGCCAATGCCGCGCTTGCGTCGGCCATGCCAGCCGGCAATCACGGTATTGGCGATGCGCTTTGCTTCGACCATGCAGTCGGGGACCAGCGCCGCGCGCTGGCGTGCGCGCGCGAGGACCTCGCTTCCGGGTGTCTGCGCGACGATCTGGCCGATGGCTGCCAATCCGGTAATCCTTCCTCAGCCGTGCAGGGTCTTGACGAGGCCCGCAATGACGTCGCGGACCGTCATGCCTTCGGCGCGGGCGGCAAAGGTGAGCGCCATGCGGTGTTCGAGCACGGGTTCTGCCAAAGCTGCGACATCGTCGATCGACGGTGCCAAACGGCCTTCATAGAGCGCGCGGGCACGGGCGCAGAGCATCAAGGCCTGGCCGGCACGCGGGCCTGGACCCCAGGCGACATGCTTGTCCGTCTCGGCATTGCCGTGGCCAGGACGAGCCGCGCGCACCAGCGTCAGGATGGCATCGACCACGGCATCGGAGACCGGCATCTGGCGGATGAGCTTCTGGATCTCGATCAGGCGGGCGCTGTCGATGACGGCATTCGCCTTGGCTTCATTGATGCCGGTCGTGTCGAGCAGGATCTGCCGCTCGGCGGCAAGTTCCGGATAGAGCACGTCGACCTGCAGCAGGAAGCGGTCGAGCTGGGCTTCCGGTAGCGGATAGGTGCCTTCCTGTTCCAGCGGGTTCTGCGTGGCGAGCACATGGAAGGGGGCGGGCAGGTCATAGGCCTGGCCGGCGATCGTCACGTGATATTCCTGCATTGATTGCAGCAGAGCCGACTGTGTGCGCGGGCTGGCGCGGTTGATCTCGTCGGCCATCAAGAGCTGGGCGAAGACCGGACCCTTGACGAAGCGGAAAGAGCGGCGGCCCGTCTCGTCCTGGTCCATGACCTCGGTTCCGAGGATGTCGGAGGGCATCAGGTCGGGCGTGAACTGGATGCGGTTGCCCTGCAGGCCGAGCACGGTGCCGAGGGTCATCACCAGTTTTGTCTTGGCAAGGCCGGGTACGCCGACAAGCAGCGCATGGCCGCCGGAGAGAATGGCCAGCAGCGTATTCTCAACAACCTTCTCCTGGCCGAAGATCACCTTGGCCACTTCGGTGCGGATGGCGGCGATGTCGTGCAGCGCTTTTTCAGCCTGCGCGATGATTGCCTTCTCATCGAGTGCGGCATCGGGATTTGGCATAACGCCCATGGTGTGCTCCGATCGGTTGCGTCGTGCGGCGAATCGCATTTTCGCGCGTGCTGATGCTCATGAAACTAACTTATTGGCGACTTGACGGCTGACAAGCACGTTTCGAATGACTATCTCGTGACTGTCATTCTTATAGAAGAAACAGGGACGCGACTATGGCAAGCGAGACGCTGAAAGCTTCGACCGACGCGGCCGGCCTTGCGGCAATGATTGCGCGTGCTGCGGATCAGAAGAGTGGAGGCAAGCCGAGCCTCCCGCCGGTCGAGCGCTGGAACCCTCCGTTTTGCGGCGATCTGGATATGGAAATCCGCGCCGATGGCAGCTGGTTCTACATGGGAACGCCGATTGGCCGGGAAGCGCTGGTGCGACTGTTTTCCACAGTGCTGCGCAAGGACGAGGACGGCAAAACCTATCTTGTCACGCCTGTGGAAAAGGTTGGCATCCGGGTTGAGGATGCTCACTTCATCGCGGTGGAGATGAGCCCTGTCGAGCGGGACGGTGCGCAGGTTCTGTTTTTCCGCACCAATGTCGGGGATATGGTGGAAGTGGATGCGGACCATCCCTTGCGGTTCGAGATTGCCGCAGATACCGGTGCGCTCAAGCCCTATGTGCTGGTCAGGGGGCGCCTGGAGGCGCTGTTGTCGCGGGCTGTCATGTATGAACTCGTCGAGCGGGGCGAGATGATCGACGTCGATGGGCGCGCGATGTTCTGTCTGCGCTCGGGCAATCAGATTTTTCCTGTGATTCCGGCGGATGAGCTGGATCGCCTGTCACGATGAGTGCCGCTTCCTTCTCTGCTTCTGATTTTAAACGCAGGGCGCTCGACCAACTGGGGGCGCCGCTGGACCAGGCCTGGCTCGATCATGGTGACCATGTGCTCAATCGGGACAGCATTCTGGCACTCGAACAACTGCAGTTGAAGGATGCAGCCGTTCTCGTGGGAGTGATCGATGATCCCGATGAAGCGCGTGTCATCCTGACCCAGCGGACGACGAAGCTGCGCAAACATGCCGGACAGATTGCCTTTCCCGGTGGCGGCATTGACGAGACCGACACTTCGCCGGAAGAAGCGGCGCTTCGCGAAGCGCATGAGGAAATCGGGCTCGATCCGTGTTTCGTCGAGACGGTTGGCCGCTTGCCGCACTATCTCTCAGGCACAGGTTTTCGCATTCAGCCTGTGCTTTCCGTGATCAGGCCCGGCTTTACCATCAGACCCAATCCGCATGAGGTGGAGAGCGTCTTCGAGGTGCCGCTGGCCTTTCTGATGGATCCGGCCAATCATCGCCAGGACAGCCGCATGTGGCAGGGGGCTGTCCGGCATTTTTACGTCATGCCCTATGGCGAGCGCCATATCTGGGGCATTACCGCCGGCATTATCCGGACACTGTATGAAAGGCTCTATGCATGACCACCATCGCCGACCAGAGCTGGTTTCAGGCGCCCAATCTGAGGCGTGTCTTGACGCTCCTCAACAGCGACGGCGCGGAAACGCGGATCGTGGGCGGTGCGGTGCGCAACAGCCTGATGGGGCTTGCGATCGGCGATATCGATCTCGCCACCACGCTTTTGCCGGAGAAGGTGGCCCAGCGGGCGGCAGATGCCGAGATCAAATGCGTGCCGACGGGCATGGCGCATGGCACGGTCACGCTGGTTGTCGACGGCGAGCCCTTCGAGGTGACGACGCTGCGTCGCGATGTCGAAACAGATGGCCGGCACGCCGAGGTCGCCTTCGGCGCCGACTGGCAGGAGGATGCGGAACGGCGCGACCTGACGATCAATGCGCTATATGCCAAGGAGGACGGCGAGGTGGTCGATCTCGTTGGCGGCCTTGCCGATATCGAGAGCCGGACCATCCGTTTCATCGGCGAGGCCGATCAGCGGATTGCCGAGGATTATCTGCGGGTGCTCAGGTTCTTCCGTTTCTTTGCCTATTACGGCAGCGGCAGGCCGGATGCCGCGGGGCTGAAAGCCTGTGCCCGGGCGCGGGATCAGCTGAAAAGCCTGTCTGCCGAGCGGGTGTGGAGTGAGCTGAAGAAGCTCCTGTACGCCCGTGATCCCGGTCGCGCGCTGTTGTGGATGCGCCAGTCCGGGGTGCTCACTGAGATCCTGCCGGAAAGCGAGAAATGGGGGATCGACGCCATCCCCGGCCTGATTGCAACCGAACAGGCGCTTGGATGGTCGCCGGATGCACTGCTCCGGCTGGCGGCGATCACGCCGAAGGATGGCGAGCGCATGGCAAGTCTTGCGTCGCGGCTGAGATTGTCAAATGCCGAGGCCCTGGCCCTGCAGCAATTTGCCCAGACACCGAAGCCACAGGATACGGTGACCGATGTCGCCTTCGATCGCGATCTCTACCGGTTCGGCAAGGAGGGGATGATCGCCGTGATCAGGCTCGCACTTGCCTCTGCCCGGACGCGGTCTCAGGACGGCGATGCCAAGGCGATGGCGCAGACTGCGCGGCTCTCGACCCTGCTCAAGCGGGCGGAGGGATTTGTACGTCCGGTGATGCCGGTCAAGGGCGCCGACATTCTGGCTGCGGGCATTCCAGCCGGGCCAAAGGTTGGGGACATTCTGGCCCGGCTGGAGGAAAGCTGGATTGCCTCCAACTTTACCCTGGATCGCGAAAGGCTGCTGGCGCGGTTGGCTGAGGCTGCGCCGCGCTGATCAGGCTTCAGGCTTCGGTTTTCTGCACATCGGTGACGCGCTGCTTGATGTGGTCGACCATGCTCGGCCGGATCACCTCTTCACCGTGGGTGACGCGCAGATGCTCAACAGCACGGCGAACCACTTCGGCCTCGTCTTCCGCCCGCGTATGCCAGTCGCAACCTGGCACCAGTGTGCCGCAGTCAAAGCGTTTCATCGGATCTTCCTCCTGTGTCAGTGCTGGAGACCACCCACCGCACCTGTGCAGCACTGGAAAAAAGCTGGCCCGCATGGAGGCGGGCCGGAGGTCAACTGTGCGGTGGATCTCGATATCGCCTATTCCGGCGTTATGATTTCAAGCTTTGAAGCTCTATTCCGGCCTTGCCCAGGAATTAAAGACTGAAGGGCTGCTGGCGTGCCGAAGCCGGGAGTTGCCTGCTTCGACATCATTGGCTGCAATGTGATCGGTCAGGTCGCGGTCCGCCAATCCCAGGCGCACCTGCTCGACAAAATAGGAGTGGGGCAGGCCTATGTCACTCGAAGCGCGCAGCTCCTCCGCCATGCGGTCCACGAGTGTCTGGTTTTCGATCAGTGGTTCGGTTGGGGTACCGAAACGCATCCTTCTTGCTGTGTTCGTCCAAGCCATCGCATATCCCTCCTCGATAGTGCGTGCTAAACAAGAATGAGCGAAAAAAGCGCAAAGCACAACGCAAAGCGCTTCACAAATAGGTTGAGCGCGCTAAGCCCAGAAAAAGACAGGTCAATCTTTTCAGGTGGGCGATCAACCCCTGGTGGAATGTCGGGCTGACCTTGCGTCAGGGCCAGCGCGCCAGCGGCGGCAGGGACGACAGGATTGATTCGACATTGCCGCCGGTTTTCAACCCGAAGATCGTTCCGCGGTCGTAAAGCAGATTGAATTCGACATAGCGACCGCGCCGCACAAGCTGTTCGTCGCGATCGGCCTCGGTCCAGGGCGTGTTGATATTGTTGCGCACGATCTGAGGATACACTGCCGCAAAGGCGCGTCCGACATCCTGCGTGAAGGCGAAATTGGCGTCCCAGCCGCCGGGATTGGCCTGGTGATGCAGCCAGTCATAGAAGATGCCGCCGATGCCGCGTGCCTCGTTGCGATGCGGCAGAAAGAAGTAGCGGTCGCACCACTCCTTGTAGGCAGGGTAGTCGGCAACACCCGGATGGCGCTCGCAGGCCTCGCGCATCGCTGCATGGAAGGCCAGGGTGTCCGGGTCGTCCTGCACGCGCCGCCGGTTCAGGACCGGGGTCAGGTCTGCGCCGCCGCCAAACCACTGGCTGGTGGTGACGACCATGCGGGTGTTCATGTGCACCGTTGGCACATTGGGGTTTACCGGATGGGCAATCAGCGAAATGCCAGAGGCCCAGAAGCGCGGATCTTCGTCGGCACCCGGCATCTGCCGGCGGAATTCGGGCGAGAATTCGCCGTGTACGGTCGAGGTGTGGACGCCGACTTTCTCAAAGACGCGGCCTTCCATCATCGACATGCGGCCGCCACCGCCTTGGCCCTCTTCGCGTAACCAGTCCTTGGCGACGAAGCGGCCGGCAGGCCGTTCCGACAAGGGGCCGGTCAGCTCGTCTTCAAGGGTCTCAAAGGAGGTGCAAATGCTGTCCCTCAGGCTTTCGAACCAGGTGCGCGCCGCTGCCTTTTTGGTCTCGATGTCGTCGGGCAGGCCCTTCGGCAGTTCCGGTCGCTCCATGCTCGTTCCCCTTGTTTGCGTTGCGCTTTCCTTAGCAGGTTCAATTCCGGATCGCCACCGGCTGCGGTTGCAAGAAGAGAAACGACTCGCCAAGCAATCCGTGCCGCGTTACAGTTTTTGCATTGCGAGGGATGTCATGGCCAGGATACCCGGACCTCCGCCGTTAACCGGCTTGAAAAAGCGGATTGCAGAGCACCGCGCCCGGGTGACGGGTTCGTCGTTCGTGCGCGAAACCTATTGCCTGACGCGCGAGGAAGCTCGCGAGATTGCACGGCAATGGTTCGATGCCTTTCCGAAGGCTGCCTACTGGACGGAAGTGGAAAGCTGGCGACAGCTGGAGGGCGATCGGATCGAGTTCACCATGCGCCGGCTTTCCTCCGCCGACTAAGCACAAAAATGGTCCGATTAGCGCCTTTTGAAATGCAAAAACCCTAAAATTATAATGAAATGATCAATTCAACGGAAAAGGCTTGCTGCCATTCTTTGAGCATGACTCCGGATCGCATGAGGCGATCCTTGATGCGACATGACAGGCGGCAGGTCTCGGATGGTTTCAGTTTCCTACAATCCCTCAGCGGTGCAATCCCTTTCCCAGCGGATCGGGACGAGCGCTGTCGAGCGCGTGCAACCGGCTGCGAAGCCCGAGGTCAGGTCGGAACGCGGGGTCGATACTTCTGCCTATTGGTCGATCTCGACCACAATGCGGGCGGAAAACCTGTCGCTGACCGCTGTGCAGGACGCCAATAGCCTGGCGGCCGCGCAGGTCGATGCGACGGCTTCGGGGCTGGATCAGGCCACCGACATCGTCGCCCAGATGCAGCAGAAGCTGATCATGGCCAAGGCCGGGGGCTCCAATCGCGCGGCGATCGGCAGCGAGGTCGAGGCATTGAAAGCCGAGCTTGTGAATGTTGCCGCAGCTGGACGCTTTGGCGGCGAGAACTGGCTGGAGGTTGAGGCAGGCGGCATGCCCAAGGTCGCCTCGATGCTGGCGTCCGTCGGCAGTGACAATGCCGGCAATCTCTCGCTCAACATGATTGATTTCGATACGGCGAAGTCGACATTGGTGTCGCGCGCCGAGGCACGAGACGGCCTGCTGACCCGTCCCTATGCCGGTACCACCATGAGCGGCGTGAACTACAATTACTTTGTTCTGGATGCACAGTCCGAGCTTAGCAATCCGAGCCAGTCGCGCGAAATCAAGGTCAATGAACGAACCACGAGCGAAGAGCTTGAGGGTATGATTACCACCCTTAACAGGGTGATGATCGACATGGTCGGTGCCAGCGCCGAAGTGAGCGCCACAAAGGGGCAGATTTCCGGTGATCTCGATTTCCTTGACGCATGGCAGTCGCCGCTCGACGCCGATGTCAGCCGGATGGTGGATGCTGACATGGGTGAGCTTGCGGTGCGGCGCATGGCCGAGACGGCGCAGGCGCAGCTCCAAACAAGCGGCCTGAACATCGGGAATACCTCGATGTCGCAAGGGTTGAAATTCTTCCTATAACCATCTGATATGGCATAAGAAGCGGCGGCAGACTGTGCCGCCGCCTCCGTATTTGTCAACGGCGGCGTTTGACCTGCTTGCCGTTGGCTCTGCCCGCAGGAAGCGGCGCTTGGGGTCGTTTGGTTGTCGGTGCAGGGTTGGCGGAAGCCATGGGTTCTGGCACCTGCTCCTGATTCAGGTCTGTATCCGCAGGGACGACGCCGGTATCTGCGGCATCATCACCGGCGGCGACCAGCGCGCTCGCAGCCGGCACGTCCGAGATGCTCTCCTCGGGGAGCGTTTCGGCGATGGCCGGCTCATCATCGGCGACGACGGACCGGTCCTCTGTCGCATCCAGCTTCAACTCCTCTGACGTGTCCGCTGCCGCTGGCATCAGGTCGGTTTCGGGCAAAGGCGGCTCGGCTGCCTGCAAGGCGGTGGGCGCAGTTTCTGCGGGATCCGCTATGATATCCTCAGCGGCTGGAGACGATGCAAAGCTGGCTTCAGGTTCCGGCGCAAGTGTCTGATCGCTCTGCTCTTTCAGTCGCGTGTCTGCGAGTATGCCGTTCAGGATCCTCTTCACCTGCAGCGAGCCCGGCATGTCGGTATTGGTGGAGTGGCCGCAGAAGGGGACCTTGATATCGGTTGGAATTTTCGGCCTCGAGTTCAACTCGCCGAACCAATCGAACTCTCCCACGACGTCGATCACGTCGGCAAAGATCTCGGGCATCTTGATGCGGCCGCCGAAGGTGACGATGCGGCAGGTTTCCGCAAGGGCCGCCAGACGTGCGGCGTCGTTGCGCTTTAGGCCATAAAGGGCATCCGCAATCACCCGATTGCCGCGGGAATGGCCGGCAATGAAGGAGAAATTAAGCTGGGTATCTTCCAGCAGGGAGAGCACGGTGTCGCTGTCGAGCCCGGTGCGACGGGTGGTCGTTGCAGGATCGGTCGCGCGGCGATTATAGGCGCCGACTTTCGGGCGCCCCACGGCGTCGTCGATCGCTTCGAGATTGCCGCGGACATGGCCCATCCAGCCAAACAGGAAGGCGCCGCCGATGGCCTCGTTGACGATATCGCCAAGGCCATAGCCGGAAACGACGGCTGCAACGGGCGCGCCAAGCGCGTCCGCGACGTTGCGGGCAAAGGCCGCAGCCCCAATGGCCGATCCGCCGATGCCGGCGACTGCCATCGCATGGACATCCCGACCGCCGCGCAGCCTGAATTCCTCGACGCTTTCGCAGAGCGTCAGCATGCCATGGCCTGAGGGCGGCACGATCATGATCATGCCTTCAGACGCCAGGCAGTCGCTGACGTAGAAGGCTTCCTCGGCGGTCAAGGCTTTGACGTCGTAGTAGAGTGCATCGAAGCTGGTGTTGCGAAGACGCCAGGGCTCAAGGGCGGCATTGCGCACGGGCCGGTGGCTCAATCTCTCGGGAAAACTCAAGGACCGCGCAAACTGCGTCAGGCCAAGGGCGAATGCTGTCTCAAACATGCTTCATCTCCCATTTTGCTGCAATGCAGCATACCGCCTTGCAGGTGAATTAGCAATGCTTGAAGCGCCGTATGCGCGCAAATTGATAAGATTAACTTTTGGCGGGTACTGCCTTGACCTCAATCAAACTTGAGGTTCGATCCTGCGTTTTCAACCAAGGAAGAAGGGAGGCGCGCGATGGTCAAACGGCTATCAAGGAGAGGGAAGCCGGACCTGCCGGATCGCCTCGCCAACAATCATGGCCGCGGACATGGCGACATTGATCGATCTTTGGCCGTCGACCATCTCGATCAGGACGCGCTGATCCGCACCATCATGCACGCTGTCTGGCACGCCGGCACTCTCGCGTCCGAAGAGCAGGATGTCATTTGGCCGGTAACAGGCTTCGGTATAGGGCAGGGCGGCGTTTGTCGAAGCAAGGACGATCCGTCGGTTTTCCGAGCGGCGCCAGTCATCGAAGGCCTGAAAATTGACGTGACGGACCAGTGCGACGCTGGCGAGATAGTCCATGCCGGCCCGCTTGAGGTTCTTGTCGGAAAGGACGAAGCCGGCGGGCTCAATCAGATCGACCTTCAGGCCGAGGCAGGCGGCGAGGCGCAGGATCGTGCCGGTATTGCCGGGAATATCGGGTTGATAAAGGGCGATGCGAAGGTCGGTCATGGGCGGTTGCATACGCCGGGCAGGGGCGGCGCTCAAGGGGGCGATCCGGGAGGTGGTGGGCAACCGTGTCGGCGACGGTGTTGCCTGTGTGGCGCAAGTGCAACATGTCGGGCGCAATGCCTGTTCCCTGTGCAAATGACTTATGGCAAAAATCGCCTCTTGGCGTTACAAAAGCCACCTGTTCAACACGCAAGACGGGAGGGCTATCGATGGATCGATTTGACATTCACACGCCACCCCGCGCCGATACATGGCTGGCGTGACGGCGAGACCTTCGCCTTCTTTCTCATGACATTTCATCGTGTGGCCGTATCAGGCTTTTCCCATTGAATTGGCGTGCAGCCTCGACACCCTATCTCTGTCGGGCCGCGCATTTCCATTACGGAGTAAGTTCATGTTCTCGTGGTTCGAAAACCGCTTGAATCCCTATCCTTCCGAGGATCCCGTCCTGCCGCCAAAGGGACTTGTGGCCTTTTGCTGGCATTACACCAAGGCGGCGCGCTGGTGGCTGGTGGTGCTGGGGCTCGCCTCCGGCCTGATCGCCATCGCCGAAGTCATGCTCTACCAGTTCCTCGGCAATATCGTCGACTGGCTGTCGAATGCCAATCCGGACACCTTCCTGCAGACGGAAGGCGGAATGCTTGTCTGGATGGCGGCACTTCTGCTGATCGGCCTGCCGCTGCTCGGCATGATCCATACGGTTACCATGCACCAGGTGCTGGCGGGCAATTTCCCGATGATCGCGCGCTGGCAGATGCATCGCTTCCTGCTGCGTCACTCGATGACCTTCTTCGCCAACGAGTTTGCCGGGCGTGTCTCGACCAAGGTCATGCAGACGGCGCTGTCGATCCGCGAAAGCGTGATGAAGCTGATCGACGTTTTCGTCTACGCGACGACGTTTTTTGTCTCGATGCTGGCGCTGGTCGCTGCCGTCGACTGGCGACTCGGCGTGCCGCTTGTGGCCTGGATCGTAATCTATGGCTTGATCCTCAAGAACTTCATCCCGAAACTGCGCAAGCTCTCGAGCGAGCAGGCCGATGCGCGATCAATGATGACGGGACGGATTGTCGACAGCTACACCAATATCGGCACGGTGAAGCTGTTTTCGCATGCCGGCCGCGAGGAGACCTATGCGCGCGAAGGCATGGATGCCTTTCTCGGCACGGTGCATCGGCAGATGCGGCAGATCTCGCTGCTCAACATCTGCGTCGACATCAACAATGCCGTCGTGCAGTTCCTGGTGGCCGCACTCGGCATCTGGTTCTGGCTGAACGGCACGGTAACGGTCGGGGCGATCGCGGTTGCCATCGGGCTTTCGATGCGCATCAACGGCATGTCGCAATGGATCATGTGGGAAGTGGCGGCGCTGTTTGAGAACATCGGCACCGTCTATGACGGCATGAGCATGATGACCAAGGCACATGACATTGTCGACAAGCCGGCGGCCAAGGCACTTGCGGCCCCACGCGGCGAGATCGTCTATGACGCCGTGCGCTTCCACTACGGCAAGGACAAGGGCGTGATCGAGGACTTCTCGCTGACGATCAAGGCGGGCGAGAAGGTCGGTCTCGTCGGGCGCTCGGGTGCCGGCAAGACGACGCTGATGAACCTGCTCCTGCGCTTCTACGATCTGGAGAAGGGCAGGATCGAGATCGACGGCACGGATATTTCAACGGTGTCGCAGGACAGCCTGCGGGCGCTGGTCGGCGTCGTCACGCAGGATACCTCGCTTCTGCACCGCTCCATCCGCGACAACATCGCCTATGGGCGCCCCGATGCTACCGATGAGGAGGTGATGGAGGCGGCCAAGCGCGCCAATGCCTGGGAGTTCATCCAAACCCTTTCCGACCAGCAGGGGCGGAAGGGTCTCGATGCGCATGTCGGCGAGCGGGGTGTGAAGCTTTCCGGCGGCCAGCGGCAGCGGATCGCGATTGCGCGCGTCTTCCTCAAGGATGCGCCGATCCTGATCCTCGACGAAGCGACGTCGGCGCTCGATTCCGAAGTCGAGGCGGCGATCCAGGAGAGCCTGTTCAAGCTGATCGAGGACAAGACGGTGATCGCGATTGCCCACCGCCTGTCGACGCTGACGCAGATGGACCGGCTGATCGTGCTCGACAAGGGACATATCGTCGAAGAGGGCACGCATCTCGAACTCGTGGCCAATGGCGGGATCTATGCGGACTTGTGGAACCGTCAATCCGGCGGCTTCCTCGCCGATCAGGCAGATCCGGAAAAGGCAGCCTCGGCCGGCAAGACAGAGGCTGCGGCCGAATAACGAGAGTGCTTCAGGCGAGACGCGCCACCCCCGCCATCACTGACGGGGGTGTGTCTATCGTCCATGCCTTTATGATAAAGAAATTCTTTAGTGCTTTTCAAATATAGCTGTTTGCAACACAACAGTTTGGACATGAAGCGTCCAGTTCGTTCCGCGATGGCCAGGGCGGACACTTGTGTGATGGGACGTTCTCTCTCACGGAAACAATTCATGAAAGACATTAGAATCAAGACGCTTCTACCCGTGCTTTTTGCCGTGGTGGTCGCGTTTGGCGTTGGTCAGGGCGTCATGGCGGTCAAATATATTGGCGATGTCCGGGCACAGGTGGATGTGATCGGCCGCGAGCGGTTGCCGCGAACCATTGGCATTACCCATATGGAGACGACATTTGCCGATGTGCGACGCAACTACGCACTTGTTCTGAGCTCCGATCCGGGCGACGAACTGAGTGCACAGCAGGCAGCAATCGAGACCGCAAAGGCGGAGCGGGACAAAGCGTTTTCAGCCTATGAGGCGATGATCACCCTGCCTGCGACCCGTGCGCGATTTGAAGCCATGGGCAAGGCGATGGCCGACTATGACCGACAGGGCCAGGAACTTGCGGCATTCCAGGCGGCTGGCGACGAGGCGGCGGCCAAGGCACTCTTTACCGGTGCAATGAATGCGAATGCCCGGATCCTTGCCGGCTTGATGACTGAAATGCTCAACGCCAATGCCGAGCTTTCAAATGCTGCATTGGCAAATGCTGACGAGATTTCCAGTTTCGCCGTCACGTCGACCATCGCTGCGGTGATTGTCAGCTCGCTGATTGCAGCCTTTGCGGCGCTGTTGAGCTTCGCGCGCATCGTGCGCCCTGTGTCGGCGATTACGGCTGCGATGAATGGGTTGGCTCAGGGAGATACCACCAAGGAAATCCCTTATGGTGGTCGCCGCGACGAGATCGGCGAAATGGCTGCTGCTGTTTCCGTATTCCGGAACAACGCAATCGAACGCGCCAACCTTGAGCGCCAGGCCGAAGAGAGCCGTTCGTTGAGTGAAACCGAACGCCGGGCCCGCGAGGAGCAGAAGGCACGCGAAGCAGCCGAAGTGCAGTTCGCGGTGGATCAGCTGGCTTCGGGCCTTCAGCGCCTGTCAAACGGCGACCTGACGGCGACAATCGACCAGTCCTTCGCAGCGCAGCTGGACGAGTTGCGGGTGAACTTCAACCAGTCGGTCGAGCGGCTGAGCGAGACTCTCCGGTCCGTTGGCGAAAATGCCCGCGCGATCGATGCCGGCGCCAATGAGATGCTGGCTGCAGCGGACGATCTGTCCAAGAGAACCGAGCAGCAAGCCTCGTCGGTCGAGGAAACGGCCGCTGCGCTCGAACAGGTGACAACGGCCGTGAAGGACTCCGCACAGCGTGCAGAGCAGGCCGGCGCGCTGGTCGGCAATACCAAGCAGAGTGCCGAGCATTCCGGCGAAGTGGTCCGGCGCGCTGTCGAGGCGATGCAGCAGATCGAGCAGTCGTCGGATTCGATCTCCAACATCATCGGTGTCATCGATGACATCGCCTTCCAGACCAACCTTCTGGCACTCAATGCCGGTGTCGAAGCCGCGCGTGCGGGTGAGGCCGGCAAGGGCTTTGCGGTCGTGGCCCAGGAAGTGCGTGAACTTGCGCAACGCTCGGCCAATGCCGCGAAGGAGATCAAGGCCCTGATCACGGCGTCCGGCGAGCAGGTTCGCAACGGTGTCTCGCTGGTCGACGAGACCGGCAAGGCGCTGGATGCGATTGTTGCCCAGGTTCAGGAGATCAATCGCAATGTGGCCGCCATCGTCACGTCGGCGCGCGAGCAATCGACCGGCCTTCAGGAAATCAACATGGCCGTCAACCAGATGGATCAGGGGACGCAGAAGAACGCTGCCATGGTTGAGCAATCGACAGCAGCCTCACACGGGCTTGCCCAACAGGCCACGGTCCTGCGTCAGCTGATGGCCCAGTTCAAGCTGGAGCATGGCGCCGTCGAACAGCGCTTCACGCCAGCCGCGGCCACGGCCGCCAACCGGCCGATCCAGTCGCCGGCGCGGTCGCTCGGTCGCAAAATTGCAAGCGCCTTCCAGGGCAGTGCGGCACCCGCAAAGGACTGGAGCGAGTTCTGATCGCCGCACATGCGATGTTTTGAAACGGGATGGGGCAGCAATGCCCCATCTTTCGTTTGAGCTTCTGAAAGATCCGAAGAAAAACCGCCGATGGCCAGAATCATGAACCCGCAGGTAAGGCTTTCTTCAACTTGGGATGTCACCGAAGAGGTTGACGTATTTTGTCTGCGCAACTTTTCAGTTCGGGATTTCCAAAGCGATGAAACTCAAGATCAAGGTTCTTCTTCCAGCGCTTTTCGGTCTGCTGGTCACAGTCTCCATCATCCAGGGCGTGGTCGCCGTTCGTTCGATCGATGGTGTCAGTGACCGGATGCAGCAGATGAACGGTATCAACGACAGTTCGCTGATGATCGCCGACCTGGATTCGCGGCTTGGCGAGGTTCGTCGGCTGTATCTCATGACGCTCAATGCCAGCAACGCGAAAGACAAGAAGGAACTGGTGGAAAGTCTGGCGGTCGCATCGGATACGCTTGCGGCAACCGCGACCGCCTACGGTGCCTCGGTGACCCTTCCGGAGGCGCGCGAGAAGTTCCAGGCTTATTCCACCCTTATGGAGAGCTATAATGCGCTTGGTCAGGAATTCGTGACGCAAGCCATGGCCTCCAAGCTCTATCAGGCCAAGGACACGATCGCGAAGATGACGCCGATCGGCACGGAGGCTGCTGGTGTCCTGAAATCGATGATTGCCGACAATGTCGCGCGCGTCACCACTGAGCGCTCTTCCAGCGAAGCGGAAGTTGCTACGTCGCGTTACGTGACGCTGGCCGCCATCATCATCGCGGCTTCGCTGGCCTTTGCCGCCGCCTGCCTCTCCTATCTGCGCGTGACGCGCCCGATCAGCGAGATCACGGGTGCGATGAAGCGGCTCGCCGAAGGTGATACCGCTAACAGCATTCCCCATGAAGGCCGTCTCGACGAAATCGGCGAAATGGCCGCAGCTGTTGGTGTGTTCCGCACCAATGCCGTTGAGCGCGAACGGCTTGAAGCCCAGACCCAGGCTGATCGCTCGATGAGCGAGAGCGAGCGCCTTGCCCGCGACGAACAGCGCCAGCGCGAGGCGGCAGAAGTACAGTTTGCCGTGACCCAGCTCGGAACCGGCCTGCAGCGGCTCTCGGATGGCGATCTGACCGTCACTCTCCAGCAGACCTTCGCCAGCCAGCTCGACAGCCTTCGCGTCAACTTCAATCAGTCGGTTGAGCGCCTGCGCACCGTCATGCGCGATGTTGTGGAAAATGCCCGGACCATCGATGCCGGCGCCAATGAAATGCTGGCTGCTTCCGGCGATCTTTCCAAGCGCACCGAACAGCAGGCCTCCTCCGTCGAAGAAACGGCGGCGGCACTCGATCAGGTGACCACGGCTGTCAAGGACACGGCGCAGCGCGCTGAACAGGCCGGCGCTCTGGTTGGTCGCACCAAGCAGGACGCCGAGCATTCCGGCGAGGTCGTATTGCGGGCGGTCGACGCGATGCAGCGCATCGAAACCTCGTCCAGCCAGATCTCCAACATCATCGGCGTTATCGACGACATCGCCTTCCAGACCAATCTGCTTGCACTGAATGCTGGCGTAGAAGCAGCGCGCGCCGGCGAAGCCGGCAAGGGCTTTGCCGTCGTTGCGCAGGAAGTCCGCGAACTCGCCCAGCGCTCGGCGAATGCGGCCAAGGAAATCAAGTCGCTGATCAATGCGTCCGGCGATCAGGTTCGCAACGGGGTTGCGCTGGTGGATGAGACCGGCAAGGCGCTGCAGGCCATCGTCCTGCAGGTCCAGGACATCAACCGCAACGTCGCGGCCATCGTCACCTCGGCCCGCGAGCAGTCGACCGGGCTTCAGGAAATCAGCGCTGCCGTCAACCACATGGATCAGGGTACGCAGAAGAATGCGGCGATGGTGGAGCAGTCAACCGCCTCGTCCCAGGCGCTGGCGCATCAGGCAACGGCGCTGCGGGAGCTGATGGCACAGTTCAAGCTTCATATGGACGGCGATCGCAGCCATCAGCGGCCACCGGTGACTGCCTCTGCCTCGCGGCCCGCGCAGCCTTCTCCTGCACGCGCCCTGACACAGAAAGTGGCGGCTGCGTTCCACGGCAATGCGGCGGTATCAGCGGAATGGTCTGAATTCTGATCGCCTGCAAGACGATGTGATACAGGGGGCAGGGCACAAAGCTCTGCCCTTTTTCGTTCCCGCACATGGCATCTTCCGGCACATATAGTGAATTTTAATTGTTGCTGAAATAAAACCTTGGTCTGCTGATGTTAAGTTCAGTCCTCGCTCGAACCGGAGGTTCCGCATGGACAAGCCAGTTGTGGTGGACAGCAACCTCGAGCGCCTTGGCGCGCGTGCCCTGCGATTTTTGACGCAGCATAGAATTCCGTGGAAGCCGATCTACTACGAAGTGCTCCTGGAGGTCCTGGAAGGCCGAAACACGGCCCTCAGACGCGCTTTCGTTGCCCTGGAGCAGCCCTTGACGGAAGACAAGCTTGCCGGTCTTGCCGCACGCTTCTTTCCCCGCTTCCAGGATTTGAACACGCTGCGCGCCTCGACAGAAAGCCTTGAGCAGGCGCTGTCTACCTTCTGCGCGCAGATCGGCTCCTCCGAAATTCTGAGCCTCCGGGATGGACAGTGGCACACGTTTGACAGGAACCTTCTCGATCAAGCTGTTAGCGAATTGTCGTCTGCACTGGCGCGGACGGGCAATCTGCTTGGCGCGCCCACAGAGGAGAACTCGCCGCTGCCGGAAGCCGGGGTGCTGACCTCGCAACTTCCCTTCGATATGCAGGATTTCAGCGCGCTTGAGCATCAACTGTCTGCCCTTTTTGAAAAGGGCATGCCGGATCAGGGCGTCAGCCTCATTCTCTGTCACTTGAAGGGTCTTGCGAGCCTGCGTCACCCCCAGGCATCCGAGGCCGAAAGTTATGTGCGCAACACCGTCGGACGGTTTACCAACCGCCTGCTGCATGAGGACGAGGGTGCCTTTTGGACATCGCAGGATGAAATGGGCATTCTCATGCTGGCGACCTCTGAGCCCTATATCGAAGGGGTCTGCAGCAAGATTGGCAAGATCATCGAGAATGTCGAGGGTGTTGTGACGCGGGCCATGCCGAATGCGCCGAAGTTCAACCACCACTTCGGCTGCGCCCGGACGTATCGTCCCGTGCCGCCGACGCATTTGTACAATACCGCCAGCAAGATGTTGCAGCGGGCCGAGCTTACGGAAGAGGCTGGTCCTTTGTTTGCCGAAGTCAGTGGCCAGTTTTCCGGCAAGCGATATGAAGCGCTCTACGGTCGGCACGAGCCCTGACGGACCCGAGACCGCAGTTTTTCCCGCAACGCGTTTCGACCGCAGCATGCATGCGCAGCGAAGTCTTTGACGGCGCGGGGAAACGGCCTATATCGCTTGCATGCTGCAAGCCGTCGCCCGTATTTTCGAGAACTGGATCAACCCTTTCGCCCGGAGTGAAAACCTTCGGCCGCCATCGGCGACGCTTTCCTTTGTCTGGTTCTATGTCCGCCAGGCCAAGCTCGCCTTTCTTCTGATGGCCCTGTTCGGCGGTGCGGTCGCCATGCTCGAAGCGGGCCTCTTCTGGTTCGTCGGCCGGCTCGTCGATCTCTTGGACACCGTGCCGAAGGAGGCCGGATGGGAGGGGCTGATCGCGGCGCATGGCGGCGAGCTCCTTGCCATGGCGCTGATCATTCTCGTCGGGCGGTTTCTGGTGGTCACCATCGGTGCGCTTGTCGAAGAACAGGTGATCGTGCTGAATTTCTTCAATCTGGTGCGCTGGCAGGCGCATGCGCATGTGGTTCGCCAATCGCTCTCCTTCTTCCAGAACGATTTCGCTGGCCGCATCGTCACCAAGGTATGGTCGGCGGGGCAGGCGACGGGTGACCTTCTGACGTCGCTGTTGCAAGTTGTCTGGTTCATGGTGATCTACACGGTCTCGACCATGGCGCTCGTGGCACAGCTCGACTGGCGGCTCGCGGCGATCATCGGTACATGGGTTGCGATCTTCCTCGTGCTGGCGCGCTATTTCGTGCCGAAGATCCGGCACCATGCCAAGGAGACGGCAGAGGCCTCTTCGATGCTCAACGGGCGGCTGGTCGACAGCTATTCCAATATCCAGACATTGAAGCTCTTCGGCCGCGAGCGGCAGAACGACCATTACATCCGGGCCGGTTTCACACGCTTTCAGGATACGCTGCGGCCTTTCGCCCGGTTGTTGACGGGGGTGCGTGCTTCGCTTGCCATCCTTTCCGGCGTGATGATCCTGATGGTGGCGGTGCTCTCTGTTGACCTTTGGTTTGCGGGCGCGGTCACGGCCGGTGGCGTGGCGTTCACGCTCGGCCTTGTTTTGCGTCTCAACATGCTGCTGGGTCGGATGATGACGCAGCTCAACGGGATCATGCGCAATATCGGCACGATCCAGAATTCAGCCGAACTGATTGCCAAGCCGATCGGTCTTGCCGATGCCCCTGGCGCTGAAACGCTGAAGGTCAATTCGCCCGAAATCCGCTTTGAAGACGTCACCTTCCACTATGGTCGCAAGTCCGGTGCGATCGACCGGCTGACGCTGACCGTCGAGCCAGGCGAAAAGGTCGGCATTGTCGGCCGGTCGGGGGCCGGAAAGTCGACGCTCGTCAATCTTCTCCTGCGCTTCTACGATGTCGAGGCGGGCCGCATCCTGATCGATGGCCAGGACATTTCCAAAGTCACGCAGGAAAGCCTGCGCAGCCAGATCGGCATGGTGACCCAGGATACGGCGCTTCTGCACCGCTCGATCAGGGACAATATCCTCTTCGGTCGCGACGATGCCAGCGACGAGCAGCTGCTCAAGGCTGCGGACCGGGCCGAAGCGCTCGACTTCATCCAGCGGCTTGAGGATCAACGCGGGCGGAAGGGCTTCGATGCCCATGTCGGCGAGCGCGGCGTCAAGCTTTCCGGCGGTCAGCGTCAACGGATCGCGATTGCCCGCGTGATGCTGAAGGATGCGCCGATCCTCGTGCTCGATGAGGCGACCTCGGCGCTGGACTCGGAAGTGGAGGCGGCAATTCAGTCCAACCTCGACCGTCTGATGCAGGGAAAGACCGTGCTTGCGATTGCGCATCGCCTGTCCACGATCGCGGCTCTCGACCGCCTCGTGGTGATGGACAAGGGGCGTATCATCGAGCAGGGGACGCACCGTGAACTGGTGGAGTTCGGCGGGCTTTATTCGGAGCTCTGGGCACGCCAATCCGGTGGGTTTCTCGATGCCCAAGATATTGAGGGCGTTGCCTGAAAACCCTCCTTTCGGGGTGTGGTGAGGGGCAGCGTCAATTGATCGCATGGTAATTGTACCGGATTATTCAAGATCATCAGTGTCCGCAGCCCGGCTGAGACTGGACAGACGGGAAGATCGGGCTTAGAACGCGCCAATCTGGCGGGGAATCTGAGGCTGCATCGTGGCCTCTGTGTGATTCCCGCTGCGGGGGCAAATGCGGTTTGTCGCAGGATTGCGAAGAGGAAAAAGTGACCGTGAGCGAACACGAGACAACGACAGAACATGCGGGCGAGCCGACGCGCCGCGATTTTCTCTACATGGTGACCGGTATGGCCGGTGTGGTTGGTGCGGCGGCTGTCGCATGGCCCTTCATCGACCAGATGCGTCCGGACGCTTCGACGCTCGCGCTCGCCTCGATCGAGGTCGACGTTTCGGCGCTCGAGCCGGGCATGTCGCTGACGGTCAAGTGGCGCGGCAAGCCGGTCTTCATCCGTAACCGTACGGAGCAGGAAGTCGCAGAAGCCAATGCCGTTGCGCTTGCCGACCTTAAGGACCCGATCGCCCGCAACGAAAATGTCGATGCAACCGCCGAAGCGACGGACCTCGCGCGCTCTGCCGGTGAAGGCAAGGAAAACTGGATCGTCATGATCGGCTCCTGCACCCATCTGGGTTGCGTGCCGCTCGGCCAGGCCGGTGAATTCGGTGGCTGGTTCTGTCCCTGCCACGGCTCGCACTACGATACGGCCGGACGCATCCGCAAGGGCCCCGCGCCGACGAACCTGCCGGTGCCGACCTTCGCATTCACGTCCGACACTGTCATCACGATCGGCTGAGGGGATTAAGACAAGATGAGTGGCCATTCCAGTTACCAGCCGTCTACCGGCATCGAAAAGTGGATCGATGCGCGCCTGCCGCTGCCGCGTCTGATGTATGACAGCTTCGTATCCTACCCGGTTCCCCGCAACCTGAATTATGCCTACACCTTCGGCGGCATGCTTTCGGTCATGTTGATCGTGCAGATCCTGACCGGTGTCGTTCTCGCCATGCACTATGCGGCTGAAACGACCGTTGCCTTCAACTCGGTCGAAAAGATCATGCGCGACGTCAACAATGGTTGGCTCCTGCGCTACATGCACGCCAACGGCGCGTCGTTCTTCTTTATCGCCGTCTATCTGCACATTGCCCGTGGCCTCTATTACGGCTCCTACAAGGCGCCGCGCGAAATCCTCTGGATCCTCGGCGTGGTCATCTTCCTTCTGATGATGGCAACGGCCTTCATGGGCTATGTTCTGCCCTGGGGTCAGATGTCCTTCTGGGGTGCGACCGTTATCACCGGCTTCTTCACCGCCTTCCCGGCTGTGGGCGAGACCATCCAGCAGTTCCTGCTCGGCGGCTTTGCGGTCGACAATCCGACGCTGAACCGCTTCTTTGCACTGCATTACCTGCTGCCCTTCATGATCGCCGGTGTCGTCATCCTGCACATCTGGGCGCTGCATGTGACCGGCCAGACCAACCCGACCGGCGTCGAAGTCAAGTCGAAGACTGACACCGTGCCGTTCACGCCTTACGCGACGCTCAAGGACGCGCTGGGTCTCTCGGTCTTCCTGCTGGTCTTCGCCTGGTTCGTCTTCTACATGCCGAACTACCTCGGCCATCCGGACAACTACATTCCGGCTGACTCGCTGAAGACGCCTGCCCACATCGTTCCGGAATGGTACTTCCTGCCGTTCTACGCCATGCTGCGTGCGATCACCTTCAACATCTGGTTCATCGACTCCAAGCTTGGCGGCGTCCTCGTGATGTTCGGCGCGATCATCGTGCTGTTCTTCCTGCCCTGGCTCGATACCTCGAAGGTTCGTTCGGCCGTTTACCGTCCATGGTACAAGCTGTTCTTCTGGATCTTCGTCGCCAACTCGATCCTGCTTGGCTGGCTCGGCGCCATGCCGGCAGAAGGGATCTACGTCATCCTGTCGCAGGCCGGTACTGCCTACTACTTCGGCTTCTTCCTGATCATCATGCCGCTTCTCGGCATGTTCGAGACGCCGCGGCGCATCCCGAACTCGATCACCGAAGCGGTTCTAGAAAAGAGCGGCAAGACCGCCTCTGCCCAAGCCTGAGCACGTGAGAGGAAGATAACAATGAAGAAGCTTGTCACGAGCATCGCGCTGGTCGCAGCCTTGGCCGGATTTTCCGGCCAGGCCAATGCGGCAGAGGAAGGCCACGATCTGGCGCATGCTGTCGAGCATGCTGCACAGTCCGGCCACTACCCGGTCCTGAAGCCTGAAGAACTGGACTGGTCCTTTGCCGGTCCTTTCGGAAAGTATGACAAGGGCCAGCTGCAGCGCGGCCTGAAGGTCTACACGGAAGTCTGCGCGGCCTGTCACTCGATGGAGCTGGTTGCTTTCCGCACGCTCGAAGATCTCGGTTACTCCGAGGCGCAGGTTAAGGCGTTTGCCGCGAACTACGAAGTCGAGGATGGCCCGAATGCCGACGGTGAGATGTTCACCCGCAAGGCCGTGCCCTCCGATTACTTCCCGTCGCCCTTCCCGAACAAGGAAGCGGCCGCGGCTTCAAACAACGGTGCGGCTCCGCCTGATTTCTCGCTGATTGCCAAGGCACGCGGCGTGACCCGCGGCTTCCCGCAGTTCGTCTTCGACATCTTCACCCAGTACCAGCAGGGCGGCCCGGACTATATCCACGCGCTGCTCACCGGTTACCAGGACCCGCCGGAAGGCGTTGTCGTTGCCGAGGGCACGCACTTCAACCCGTATTTCATCGCATCGGCTTCGCTTGCGATGGCGCCGCCGCTCTCCGATGGCCAGGTCACCTATGACGACGGTTCGCCTGAAACGCTCGAGCAGTATTCGCGCGACGTTTCCGCCTTCCTGATGTGGGCTGCCGAGCCGCATCTCGAAGACCGCAAGCGTCTGGGCTTCATGGTCATGGTGTTCCTCGCGATCTTCACCGCGCTGATCTACCTCACCAAGAAGTCGGTCTACGCCAACAAGGAACACTGATCCCCGGGGATCACGTTCACGGAAAGGCGGTCTTCGGGCCGCCTTTTTTTGTTGGGGGGCTTTGCCGATCTTGGTAGAGTTTGCTCCCATTCTTTCCGCTCACAACCGGATACTCCATGACCAAGATTGCTGACGAACTTTCGCTCTCCATCCGCTCCATCACCGACTACCCCAAGCCGGGCATCATCTTCCGCGACATCACCACGTTGCTTGGTGACGCGCGCTCTTTCCGGCGGGCGGTGGACGAGCTGGTGCAGCCCTATGTCGGCTTGAAGGTGGACAAGATCGCCGGCATGGAAGCGCGCGGCTTCATCCTTGGCGGCGCCGTGGCGCATCAGCTTTCGGCAGGCTTCGTGCCGATCCGCAAGAAGGGCAAGCTGCCGCATGAGACCGTGCGTATCGCCTACAGCCTGGAATATGGCGTGGACGAGATGGAGATCCACATGGATGCGGTGAAGCCCGGTGAGAAGGTGATCCTGGTCGACGACCTGATCGCCACCGGTGGCACCGCCGTTGGTGCGGTACAGCTTCTGCGCCAGATCGGTGCGGATGTCGTGTCGGCCTGCTTCGTCATCGACCTGCCGGAACTCGGCGGCCGCAAGAAGCTCGAAGCCCTCGGCGTCGAGGTGCGCACGCTGGTGGAATTCGAGGGGCACTGAGCCCCTCTCGTCCATCTTCTCTGTCAGGCGCCAAGCGCGCTTTTGATGTCGGCCTCGATATCGGCGGGTGAGGTTCTCGGCGCATAACGCGCAATTGGCTTGCCGTTACGACCGACGAGGAACTTGGCGAAGTTCCAGCCGATCTCCGCTCCCTTCTCCTCGCCCGGTGTCTCCGCCTTCAGCCAGGCGTAGAGTGGGTGGGTGCCCTCGCCATTGACGTCTATCTTGGCGAACATCGGGAAGCTGACCGCAAAGTGGGTTTCGCAGAAGAGCGCAATCTCCTTTTCAGTGCCCGGTTCCTGCGCACCGAACTGGTTGCAGGGGAAGCCGAGGACGACGAGGTCTGGATGCGCCTTGTGGAGCGCTTCCAGGCCCTCATATTGCGGTGTGAGACCGCAGGCGCTTGCGGTGTTGACGATCAGCAGCACCTTTCCGGCATAGTCCTTGAGGGCGCGCGTCGTCCCGTCGATGGTGGTGGCGGTGAAATCGTGAACCGTGGTCATGCGGATGTCTCCTCGTCGGGAAAGAACTCGATCAGGTTGCTCTTGAAGCGCAGCACGGGTTCGCCATGCTGGTTGAAGCCCTCGCTCAGCGCAGAGTTCATGATGTAGCGGTTGCGGCCCTGGACGGCCCGACTGTCGATCGGGGTCATGAAGAAGGTGATCGTGTCGCCGACATAAACGGGTTTCAGCCATTGCAGCTCGGAAAAACCGGGCGAGGGGCCGATTTTGGGTGGCGCAATGCCTGCTTTTTGCAGTCGCTCGGTCTCTTGCGACATAAAGCCGATGAAGCTCTTCATCCAGTTGGCGCAGGTGTGCCAGCCGGAGGCGCAGAGCGCGCCGAAGACGTAAGTTCTGGCCGCCTCCGCATCGATGTGGAAGGGCTGCGGATCGAATTTTTGCGCGAAGCGGATGATATCGTCTTCGGTGAATGTCACCGCGCCAAGTTCGAGGCGGGTTCCGGCCGGATAAAGTTCGAGCAGTCTCATGCCTGCACCTCCGCTGTCTCGCGGCGGCGGACCATCACCGCGTTGCGGGCCTTCAGGACGGTTTCGCCGCGCTGGTTGTGCAGCTCATGGCCGAAGGTGACGATGCCCAGATGCGCACGGGAACGCATGAGTCGCGTTTCTTCAACCACCGAATGACCGGATAGCGTATCGCCTGCCAGGACCGGCTTGCGCCATTGCATGAATTCGATCCCCGGTGCTCCTTCCGATGCGGCCTTCAGGACGTAGGCGTCGATCATCAGGCGCATGAAGAGGCTCGATGTGTGCCAGCCGGAGGCAGACAACCCGCCGAGAATGCTGGCCCGGCCGGCTTCTTCGGAAAGATGCATCGGCTGCGGATCAAATTCACGCGCGAATTCGATGATCTCTTCTGCGGTGACCGTGCGGGGCCCAAGCTCGAAGCGCCGGCCCTCGGTGAAGTCCTCGTAGTGAAGCCTGTCTGCATGCATGCGGTCTGTTCTCCAAAGCCTTCGCAATCGCTATGGTTCTAAGCGGGAATCGCGAGGTGGTCCATGGCGGGTTGGGCAGATCAGGCCGGCTTTCTGGCTGGTATCGATGCGGAGGCGCGGCGGGTGCTCGAGGCGCTGACGCCTGTGCATGTGCCTTTCCGGACAGCGCTGTTTCGCCCTGGCGACGAGGCCCAGAGCTTTGTCATCCTGCTCTCCGGCCGGATCGGCGTCTATCTGACAGGGCGCAACGGGCGGGAACTGCTGCTTTATTCCGTGACTCCCGGCGAGACCTGCGTTCAGACGACGCTCGGTGTCCTGGGCGGTGCGCCCTATTCCGGTGAGGCGGTGGCGGAAAGCGATCTGGTGGCGGTGATGGTGCCGCCGTCCGTCTTCGAGCGGCTGATGGCGGAGTCGACCGCCTTTCGCGCCTTCGTCTTCAAGGCCTTTGCCGACCGGCTGGGCGATCTGATGTTCGTGCTGGAGCAGGTGGCTTTCGTCAAGGTTGAGCAGCGGCTCGCTTCTGCCCTCCTGGAACGGGCGGACAGCGAGGGCCGGGTGGCGCTGACGCATCAGGAACTGGCGGTCGTGATCGGCACGGCGCGGGAGGTGGTGTCGCGGCGGCTGGAGGCGCTCGCCTCCAAGGGGGTGGTTGCCAACGAGCGCGGCGAGATCCGGATCATCGAGCGCGGCGACCTTTCGCGCATGGCGCGGCCATCAAAGGCTTAAGAGTTCTCAAATCCGGTGACTAAGTCACGGACGGCAGATGCCGGGCGGTCTAACCTGCGATCATCGTCAGATCGAACGGAGGGAAAATCATGTTTGCCAAGAATGTTGGCGGTCTCGACCGCATCCTGCGCATCGTCGCTGGTCTCGTGCTGCTGTCGCTCTTCTTCCTCTATCCCGATGCATCCTGGCGCTACTTTGCGCTGATTGGCGTGGTGCCGCTTTTGACCGGATTGCTGTCGACCTGCCCGCTTTATTCGATCATGGGCCTGTCGACCTGCCCTGTGACGCGGGCCTGAAGCATTCCGAGGTCTACTAAAGGAGAAAGGCCGCGAGGGATCGCGGCCTTTTGTCGTTCTGATCGCTTCACTCACGTGTTGAAGCGGAAGTGGATGACGTCGCCGTCGTTGACGACGTATTCCTTGCCTTCGTCGCGGCCCTTGCCGGCTTCCTTGGCGCCGACTTCGCCCTTGTGGGCGATGTAGTCGTCATAGGCGATGGTGAAGGCGCGGATGAAGCCGCGTTCGAAATCGGTGTGGATGACGCCGGCGGCGGCAGGCGCCTTGGTGCCGCGGACGATCGTCCAGGCGCGGCATTCCTTGGGGCCGACGGTGAAGTAGGTGATCAGGTCGAGCAGGTGGTAACCGGCGCGGATCAGGCGGTCGAGGCCGGCTTCGTCGAGGCCGAGGGCGGACAGGAATTCGGTCGCTTCCTCTTCCGGCAGCTGTGCCACTTCGGCTTCGATGGCAGCCGAGATGATGACGCATTCGGCGCCCTGTTCGGCGGCCATCTTGGCGACGGCTTCGGTGTGCTTGTTGCCGGTCGCAGCATCGCCCTCGGCGACGTTGCAGACGTAGAGGACCGGATGCGAGGTCAGGAGGTTCAGGCTCTTCAGCACCTCGATCTCGTCGGCTGCCATCGACTTCAGCAGGACGCGCGCCGGCTTGCCTTCGTTCAGCACCTTGATCACGGCTTCCATGACCGGGAGCTGCGCAGTTGCTTCCTTGTCCTTGCCGGTGGCGCGCTTGCGGGTCTGCTCGACGCGGCGCTCCAGGCTTTCGAGGTCGGCGAGCATCAGCTCGGTCTCGATCGTGTCGGCATCGCCGACCGGATTGATCTTGCCCTCGACATGGGTGATGTCATCGTCTTCGAAGCAGCGCAGCACGTGGACAACGGCATCGACTTCGCGGATATTGGCAAGGAACTTGTTGCCCAGGCCTTCGCCCTTCGATGCGCCGCGCACGAGGCCGGCGATATCGACGAAGGAGATGCGGGTCGGGATGATTTCCTTGGAGCCGGCAATATCGGCCAGCTTCTTCATGCGCGGATCGGGAACAGCCACTTCACCGGTGTTCGGCTCAATCGTGCAGAAGGGATAGTTGGCTGCCTGGGCGGCGGCCGTCTTGGTCAGTGCGTTGAAGAGAGTGGACTTGCCGACATTTGGCAGCCCGACGATACCGCATTTGAAGCCCATGGCTCTATATACCTGCTCGGGATGGATTTTCGTTGCCCACGCCTATGGGGTATAGGAGGGGCATGGTCAAGTGTTGCGGGCCCAGAGTGCCGCAGTTGCCGGAGGAATCATGGCCAAGGATACGGTGATCGCGCCGAAGACTGTGACCAAGCCAAAGGTGGAGAAGCCGAGGCTCTACAAGGTGCTTCTGCACAATGACGACTATACGCCGCGCGAATTCGTGACGATCGTGCTGAAGGTTATCTTCAGGATGAGCGAGGAGACGGGCTACCGCGTGATGATGACGGCGCACAAGTTCGGCTCGGCGGTTGTTGTGGTGTGTACCCGCGAGATCGCGGAGACGAAGGTGACTGAGGCGATGGATCTCGCCAAGGAAGCGGGCATGCCGCTGTTGTTTACCGCCGAACCTGAAGAGTAGGCGTCACAGGGCCGGCGCGTTGCGATAGAGATAGTCGTCCGGAAGGCTGAGGCGCCTGCATGCCTGCACGGGGGGCGAGGAGGGCAGCAGGATGCGCTCTGCCGCAAAAGCCAGACTTTGCACGATGGCGAACTGCGCACGCGACAACTGATGGTTATCGTCGAGGCCGAGGTGGGTGTGTACCCACTGAGGTAAAAGGCTGGTTGCAGCCCTTGTCAGCAGCTTCTGAAACGGACGAAGGGTCGGCGAGAGGATCGGCACGTCGGCGATCATGTCGAGAAACTCGAAGACCACGTCCGATCGCCGCAATCGCGGCCGCATGGTTTCAAACAGGCGATCCATCTCCTCGAGGGACGCCGGGGCATTGTGCGCGCCGTAGAGTGCCGCTGCGTTTTTACCCTCTGCGAGAAAGCGATTGCGCGCGTTGTCGGAGAGAGGGCGTGCGTATCGGTGATAGGCTTGCAGGAAGCCGAAAGAGGCGGTTGCCTGAACCCAGTCCAGGAGCACCGGATCGTCCGCCCGATAGGCTTGTCCCTCGCGCGTTGTCCCGGTCACGGTCTGGTGGCGTCTGTTGACAGCTGAAATCATCGCTTCCGCCTTGCTGCGGGCGCCGTATACCGTGACCATGGCAGCCAGTCCTGTGCGCTGCGTGCGGGGCAGGGCGGCGGTGCGAAAGCTGCTATGCTGCCAGACGCCGTCCCGAACCTGGGGTTCCGCCAGTTCCAGCACGACCGCCGTGATGCCGCCGACAAATACCGTGACCGGGTTCTTGAAGACCTGCCAGGATATTGAGCTCGCCGGTACCAGGGCCTCTTCCATTGCTGGGCTGGCAAAGTCAAAGTTCATGCCCTGCGGTGTTGCAAGCTCAACAAAGCGCTGATCGAGCCTGCGGCTGACAATACCTGGCAAAGGCAAGGGCGAAAGAATGCGTTGCATGGCGGGCCTCCTCTACGGGAAATGCGATCGCTTCCGCAGTTGTTCCCATGTGGTTACAGCCGCAAACTGCATGTCGGTTCGCTCGGCCGGCGGTACAAGGGCTGCCGTCCGTCAGGATCAACGTATCCGGCGGTTTTCCGGGCGTTGCGTCTGCCGTACGGCGGCGCTTGCGCGCAAGCTATCAGGCGGTCTTGGGGATGCGGGCGATCACCTTGATCTCGAAATCGAAGCCGGCGAGCCAATTGACGCCGATTGCGGTCCAGTTCGGATAGGGCGGGGCGGGAAAGACCTCGGCCTTCACCTTCATGATGGTTGCGAACTGATTTTCCGGATCCGTATGGAAGGTCGTGACGTCGACGAGATCGGCGAGGGTGCAGCCGGCGGCGGCGAGCGTTGCCTTCAGATTGTCGAAGGCCCGGCGCACCTGGGCTTCGAAGTCGGGCTCCGGGGAGCCGTCAGGGCGGCTGCCGACCTGACCGGAGACGAAGAGGAGGTCGCCGGTGCGGATGGCGGCAGAATAGCCGTGCTCTTCGTAGAGCGCGTGGCGGTCTGCGGGGAAGACGGGTTCGGGTCTGTTCATGATGGTTCCTTTCGGCAATGTCTGGCCGATCCGGCCCGAAGGGTCGGGCAGGCTGGACGGCGCTTGGCGAATGCGCAAAGATTTAATATACGATGCGTATGTAGAATTATTCGCATACGGTCCGTATGTCAACCTCACATACGTAACGTATGTGAGGTGGGAGAGGTGAAATGGCGCGCAACCGGCAGGAAAGCATGGAAGAAAACCGCGCAAAGCTGATTGCGGCGGCGCGCAAGGCCTTTGCCGACAAGGGCTATGCCGCATCCTCCATGGATGCGCTGACGGCCGAGGCCGGGCTAACGCGGGGCGCCCTCTATCACAATTTCGGCGACAAGCGGGGGCTGTTCGCCGCCGTTGTCGAGCAGATCGATACGGATATGGCGAACAGGGCCAAGGCCAAGGGGGCAGATGCAGGCGAAGGGTGGCCGGCGATGCTGGCGGAAGGGGCCGCTTATATCGAAATGGCGCTCGATCCCGAGGTGCAGCGGATCGTGCTGCTCGACGGTCCGGCCGTGCTCGGCGATCCCTCGCAATGGCCGAGCCAGAACAGCTGCCTGCAGGTGACGCGCGAGGCGATCGAGCAGTTGATGAAGGGTGGCGTGCTGAAGCCTGTCGATGCTGAGGCGGCGGCGCGGCTGATCAGCGGCGCCGCGCTGAATGCCGCCATGTGGGTGGCGGCATCCGAAAGCCCGGAGACGGTGCTGCCGAAGGCGCAAGAGGCGTTCCGGGCGCTGGCCGAAGGGCTGCTGAGCAAACCTGTTCCGTGATCGCAGGTGGTCGTGGGTGCCTCGAAGATTGCTGCCTACTGCATCGACAGCGGCATTGCCGCACTCGTCGATCTCTTCTGGTATCGCGTCGAGACCTTCGCGTGGTGGTGAGCCAGACACATCTGCCCAGCCCCTTTTCCGGCTAGCCCTTGACGCCCAAAGCGGCAGCGCTGATCCAGAACACGGCGTCGGCTTCCTCCTGCGTCTCGATCCACTGGAAGTCGAGGTCGGGGAATTCGGCTTCGAGGATGTCGCGTCCACGGCCGATTTCGCACAGCATGCCGCCGCCGGGGTTCAGATGCTTCGGGGCCTCCGTCAGAAGCGTGCGGACAAGGTCGAGGCCGTCTTCGCCGCCGTCATGGGCCATGGCGGGTTCGGCACGGTATTCCGCCGGAAAGTCCTCCATCGCTTCGTGATCGACATAAGGCGGGTTGGTGATGATGACGTCGAACTTGCGGCCTGCAAGCGGAGCGAAGAGGTCGCCCTGATGCAGTGTCAGCTGGTCTTCGAGACCATAGGCCTTCAGGTTCTTTTCAGCGACCTCCAGCGCATCGGCAGAGAGATCGACGGCGTCGACGGTTGCGAGGGGGAAGAAGCGCGAGGCGAGGATCGCAAGACAGCCAGAGCCGGTGCAGATATCGACGACGCTTTCGACGGCGAAGGGGTCGGGCAGGAAGCTCGATTCAAGCTCGTCGCCATATTCGTTGAACAGGATTTCGCCGATATGCGAGCGCGGCACGATCACCCGTTCGTCGACGAAGAAACGCAGGCCCTGGATATAGGATCGACCGGTGATGTAGGCCGATGGCTTGCGCGTCGTCACACGCGTTTCGATGCGCTCGGCCAGCAGGCGGCGTTCGGAGGCCAAAAGTTTTGCATCAAGGAAAGGGTCGAGTGTGTCGATCGGCAGGTCGAGGCTGTCCAGCAGAAGGAAGGCGGCGTCATCGACGGCGGTGTGCGTGCCGTGGCCGTAGCTCAGTTCGGCAGCATTGAAACGCGAGATCGCATAGCGCCAGTAGTCGCGCAGGGTGACGAGGTCGGTGGTGATATCGTGGCTCATGGCAGTGTTCCGGTCGTTTGCGCGCGGGAATGGTGGTGCAGGGCGGTCATCCGCCCCGATCATGTCAGTCGCCCTTAGGGCCGAACATCTTCTTCAGCATCTCGGCCATCGGGCCCTTTTCGGGCAGCTTTTTCGGCTGGGCGAAGTTGCGCGCCTGGTGGATATGCGATTGGGCGGGCTTCGCGGCTTTCGGCGCCTTGGCCGGCTTCTCGTCTTCGCCCTTGCCGCCGGTGGCGAGTGCCAGCTTGTTCATCAGTTGCGAATCTTCCGATCGCACCAGCATATCCGCATTCTCGGCAAGCGCCTCAAGCAAGGGCTCGAGCCACTCGGCATCGGATTTGGCGAAGTCGCCCAGCACGTGGTTGTGCACCTTGGATTTATCACCGGGATGCCCGATGCCGAGGCGCAGGCGGCGGTAATTCAGCCCGCAATGGGCATCGAGCGACTTGATACCGTTGTGGCCACCATGGCCGCCGCCGGTCTTGATGCGGGCCTTGCCGGGCATGAGATCGAGCTCGTCATAGATCGCCACGATGTCTTCCGGCGACAGCTTGTAGAAGCGCATGGCTTCGCCGACGCTTTCGCCCGACAGGTTCATGAAGGTCTGCGGCTTGATCAACATGACCTTCTCGCCGCCCAGCGTCCCTTCGGATATCTCGGCCTTGAACTTTTTCGCCCAGGGCGAGAAGCCGTGCCGGCGCTGGATCGCGTCGACCGCCATGAAGCCGATATTGTGCCGGTTTTTCTGATATTGCGCTCCGGGATTGCCGAGGCCGGCCAGGATGATCATGACGTACTTTCCGTGCTGGATACCTGTCGGCCCCTCCACGACAGCGAAATGGCGTCAATGTCAAGACGTGTGGAATATCCGCCGGATCAGTTGCCAGGCTTTTCCTGACCGAAGTCCGTGTAGCGCAGGGCGTATTTCTCAAAGATCTCTGCCTGCGTGCCATCGGCAATCAGACGATCAAGGGCGGCCTGCATTTTCTGATGCAGTGCATCCGGCAGGTTCTTGTTGCAGGCGATGGCGAAGGTTTGCTTGGAGAAGACATATTGTGCCTCCACCGGCTCGCCGCGTTCGACGAGTTCGACATAGTGCTGCTCGGAAATCGGCATCAGGTCGATCCGGCCGCTTTTCAGTTTCTTCAGCGTCAGTTTGAGGTCGGTTGCAAGGTCGATCTTGCTGAAGCCTTGCTGCTCCAGAATGGTCTGGGTGTAGTCGTTGCGCTGGGTGCCGACGATGAAGTCCTTGGACTCGTCGACAGATTTCACCTTCACGCCGCTGTCACGCGCTGCGACCATGAAGTTGCGCCCGACATCGATGGGCTCGATCCATTTGAACAGCTTGTCGCGCTCGGGGATATGGGCTGCCGTGAACACACAGTGCATGTGTTCCGTCTCGGCAAGCGCAATCGCACGTGCCCAGGGCATCATTTCGATTTCGTAGTCTATCCCGATATCCTTCATCATCAGGAGGACCTGGGCGTAGCCCGCGCCTTCGACGGCGTCTCCGACGCGGAAGTTATAGGGCGGATAGTCCTCGGTGGTGAAATAGATCTTGTCGGCGGCGATTGCGGGCGTAGCTGCAAGGAGAAGCAGGACAGACAGGAATTTCATCGCAGGTCCTCTCATCTTTTGGGACGGTATCAGCTGCCGGTCGCTGCCCGGCGTGCAGGAGGGAGCGTGGCAGCATCGATCAAGGCCTGGACCGGTTGTGGGCGGGCAAAGAGATAGCCCTGGCCGTAGTCCACGCCGAAATCACGCAAGACCGAGCATTGGTCCTGCGTTTCGACACCTTCGGCCACCACGGCACACTGCATTTTGTGGGATATGGTGGTGATGCCTTCGACCAGCATGCGGCTCTTGTGGCGCAGGTCGGGATCCTCGTCGGTCAGCGAGCGCACGAATGACTGGTCGATCTTGACGATATCGACCGGGAAGCGGTTGAGGTAACTCAGCGACGAATAACCGGTACCGAAATCATCAAGCGCCAGGCGGTAGCCGAAGGCGTTGAAATCGTCGAGGATCAGCCGGATCTGCGGATTGTCGTGCAGCAGGGTCGCTTCGGTTATCTCGATGACGATGCGATGCGGTGCAATGCCATGGGTATTGCTGAGGGCGGCAAGGCGTACGGGCAGCGAGGGGTCGAACTGCAACGGCGAAAAGTTGACCGCCAGATAGGCCTCATGGTTGCCGGTCACTTCCCCCAGGCGCGCGAGATTGGCAAGCGCCTTTTCGAGCACCCGGCCTCCCACGCGATTGATGGCACCGGTTTCTTCGGCAACCTTGATGATCTCCGAGGGCGAGAGCGTTCCACGCTCGGGGTGCTCGATGCGCATCAGTGCTTCATAACCGACGGTCTGGGCGGTTCTGATGTCGATGATCGGCTGCAGATAGGCCGCGATCCAGTCGTGGGTCAGGGCCTCTTCGATGTCGCGTTCGACATCGGCCCGCCTGCGGGTGTCTTCCTGCATCGACTGATCGTAGACGAGGGCGCCGTTCTTGCCGTCGCGCTTCTTGCCATACATGGCCATGTCGGACTTCTGCAGAAGTTCCGCAGGCGTTGTGGCGTGCACCGGATAGATGGCGATGCCGATGGAGGCGCTGAGACGGATGGTGGAGCCGTCAATCACCATGGGCTCGGTGAAGATGTCGCCAATGGCATCTGCGAGATCAAGCGCGGGAGCTTCTGCTTCAGCCGAAGGCAGAATAATGGCGAACTCGTCGCCGCCGAGCCTTGCGGCAAAGGCACCCTCGGGCAGCAGCGGCAGCATCGCGTCGACGAAGCTGCGCAGGACGTTGTCGCCGGTCTGGTGGCCCAGATTGTCATTGATCCATTTGAAACGGTCGAGATCGACGAATAGGCAGGCCAACTGCGTTTGATCGCGATCGGCCTTGCGGATCTGCGAATCCAGGATGGCTTCAAAGCCTTGTCTGTTGATTAGGCCCGTCAGATGATCGGTGATGGCCTGCTTGCGATTGCGTTCCTCGGAGCGCTTGAGTTCGGTCACATCGGTCATAACGCTCAACGAGAGCCGTTCGTTTTCCCTTTGGGCATCGCGCGTTGTTTCGGAAATCAGGACATCCAGGACGGTGGAATCGGCACAGCGAAACCTCGTCGTCATCTCGCGCACTCCTTCCTTCAAGCGAGCGTCGCGCATGGCGAGATAGTTTTGCCGATCCTCTGACGGCACCAATTCGGAAAACCGACGACCGATGACCTCGCGGCGATTATAGCCAGATGCAAGCAGCCAGTAGTCGCTGACGCCGGTGATGCGGTCTTCGTCATCGAGGGAGAACAGCATGGCAGGTGTCAGGTTGTAGATGTCCGTGGAGCGTTTGTGAGCCTGCCGGAGATCGCCTTCCTCTTTCTCAAGCTTTAGCTGCATGGCATTGAAAGAGCGTGCCAATTGCCCGATCTCGTCATTGGACTGCCAGTCTACATGATGGCGCGAACCGAGGCGGCGTGTGGCCTCGATGGCAGCCGTCAACTTGAGCAGGGGGCGCATGACCAGCAATCGGTGTGCGATCAAGACCGTCGTGACAGTTCCCAGAACGGCAAGCGTGAAGATGCCCATCAGCATGAAATCGGCTTCGCGCAGCGACGACCAGATATCGGGGCGGTGATAGGCAATGGTAACCGTGCCCACCATCTTCGGCCCCTCCATCGCCTCGTAGAAGATGGCGCGGGACAAGTCCGTCAGATTGCGCCCATCTTGCGGGAGATTTTCCGGCCGGTTGATGGCTATGCCGCCGGAGACATCGCGCACCGTCACGCTTGCGACATTGCCGCTGGACATGATCGTTGCGGTGATCTGCTCGACGCTTTCCTGATCGAAGTCCCAGAGCGGCTTTGCCAATGCCTGCGCATTGGCGTCGACAAGGACGCTGAGGTTTCGATTGAGATCCTGCGTGGCCTGATCGGTTGAGAGGCTTAAGAAAAGTACAAACAGCGGTGCCACGATGGCAGCGATGGCCAAAGCGACAATGGCGAGAAAACGGCCCTGAACAGAGCGCGTCATTTTATCAAAAATCCGGTTTGCAACTCATAAATGAGCATCGCCACTCGATCTCCCAATGCGTGCGGAAGCCCGAGACTGTCAGCAAACCGTTAACGTGGACTGAAAGGAGAGCGTAAAATCCAGTAGCCGCTAATGGATTGTCGCCTAAAACAAAACGGCCCGCCGGGAAGGGCGGGCCGAATGCACAAAAACGCGCCAGAATCAGGCTTCCGGAGCTTCTTCTTCTGCAACGCCAGCTGCCGGAGCAACAATGGTGGCGATGGTGAAGTCGCGGTCGCCGATCACAGGGGTGACGCCCTTCGGCAGCTTGACAGCCGAAATGTGGACGGCATCGCCAACCTTCAGACCAGCGAGATCCACGGTGATGAATTCCGGGATGTCGGAAGCCGGGCAGTGCAGCTCAACTTCGTGACGAACGATGTTGAGGACGGCGCCGGTCTTGATTGCGGACTTCTCTTCGTTGACGAAGTGAACCGGAACCTGAACCGAAACCTGGCTGTTTGCCGAGACGCGCAGGAAGTCGACATGCATCGTGAAGTCACGAACGACGTCGAGCTGGTAGTCCTTCGGCAGAACGCGGATCTTCTGGCCATCGACATCGATGGTGGCAACCGTGGTCATGAAACCGCCGGCATGGATGCGCTTGGTGATCTCGTTCGTGTTGATCGAGATCGAAATCGGGGCCTGCTTGTCACCATAGATGACAGCCGGGATCAAACCGTTGCGGCGAAGTTCGCGGGAGGACCCCTTACCAACCCGTTCGCGTGCTACGGCCTTGAGCTCGTAAGTATCGTGGCTCATGGCTTTTCCTTTCAAGTTACTGGAGAGCCCCAATGGCCGCGCTTTTGCGGCGATCAGGACCGGAAGCCCAAAGGACTCCATCCGCGTTGCCTCCAAGGGTGTCTGCGCGGACGGGGGGCCTATAGACCAGTTGCGCTCGAATGGCAAGGATTTCCCCGAACAGCGGGGCTTTACGTTCCAGACCGAGATGGCGCGGTCCGCGCGTTGGGGCGCTGGTAACCATATCTCCTTAGCATTCCGCAAGGGGCTCCAGCTATGCTGCTTTCTTACTCCAGAGGGCCTCCATTTATGTATTCCGTCATCAGCTGCATCGCGGTAGACCACGATCCCGTTCTCCTGATCGTGGCCGTATTGGTTTGCGTGCTGGGATCGCATTTGACAATGCGCCTCTTCGGACGGGTGCGGAACACCGTGCAGGCGCAGCGCGTGACCTGGATCGTGCTGACCAGCTTCATTGGCGGGGCGACCATCTGGTCAACCCATTTCATTGCCATGCTGGGGTATCGCAGCGACGTCGTCGTTGGCTATGAGCCGGTCGCGACGCTCAGTTCATTGGTGCTGTCGGTTGCCGTGACGGGCGCCGGTTTTGCCATCGCGGCGCTGACGTCGCGCGGCCCGCTGGTGGAAGCGGGCGGTGTCGTCTTGGGTCTTGGTATCGCCGCCATGCACTATGTCGGGATGTCCGGCTATGAGGTTCAGGGTGAACTTGCCTGGAACACTGCCTACACGACGACCTCCCTGATCGCTTCAGCGCTGTTCGGCGCGCTCGCAACGAGCCGTATCGCCCGACCGCTCACACGCTTTTGCCGACACGGCGCAACGCTTGCGATGATCCTCGCGATTGCCCTTACGCACTTCATTGGTATGACGGGCGTTACCATCCTGCCGGATGCTGCGGCGGCGATGCCGGAAAACGTTCTCCCGCAAAACATGCTGAGCGTCGTTGTCGTTGCCGTTGCCATGATCATTCTGACAATCGGTGCGATGACATATTCGCTCGACAGGCAGTCGCATCTGACCGCAGTCGAGCGTTACCGCCACATGTCGCTGCATGATGCCCTGACCGGGTTGCCAAACCGGGCGGCCTTCATGGAACGTCTGGCTGATCTGATTGATCGGCCGCGGGTGAGCGAAGGGCCGATCTATGTTCTCGCCTTTGACCTTGACCGCTTCAAGGAGGTGAACGACGTGCACGGTCACGCCGCTGGTGACCATGTACTCAGGGTCGTTTCCGAGCGATTGGCGCAACGGTTGAAGTCAAACGAATTCGTGGCCCGGATCGGCGGGGATGAATTCGTCGCAGTTTCCGCAGCCGTCTATACGAAGGAACAGGCGGAAGTCCTGGCTCGGCGGTTCGTCGAGGATCTCTCGATCCCCATCGAATGGGAGCAGCAATCCCTGTCGATCGGCACAAGCATCGGCATTTCCGTGTATCCGCAGAATGCCGAAAGCATGGACGATTTGCTGGGGCAGGCGGACACGGCGATGTACCGCGCCAAGGCGGAGGGATCGAACAACATTCGCTTCTTCGATGAAAATATGGATCTGGCGGCGCGCGAACGGAATGCACTGGCAATGGATCTGCGCTCGGCGCTTATCCGGCAGGAGTTCGAGCTTTTCTATCAGAAGCAGAACGATACCCATTCCGGCGAGATCGTCGGCTTCGAGGTGCTGTTGCGCTGGAAGCATCCTGAACGCGGTTATGTCTCGCCGGTCGAGTTTATCCCGATCGCAGAACGCAGCGGGCTGATTGTCGAACTCGGCTCCTGGGTTCTTCGGGAAGCGTGCAGGGAAGCAGCAAGCTGGCGTCGACCGCTGCGGATCGCCGTCAATGTCGCGCCGAAGCAATTGGCAACCTTTGCCTTGCCGGCGCAGGTGCGTTCCATTCTGCAGGAAACGGGGCTTGACCCGCATAGGCTCGAGCTGGAAATCACCGAAAGCGGCATTATCGAAGATCAGCAGCATGCGCTGAACATCATTCGCCAGCTCAAGGCGATCGGCGTCAAGATTGCCATGGACGACTATGGCACCGGCTACTCTTCGCTCTCGACGCTGCAGCTCTTTCCGTTCGACAAGATCAAGATCGATCGTGCCTTTATCGATGGCGTCACGGAAAACCGCCAGTCGGCCGCGATTGTGCGGTCCACCATCATTCTCGCGCAGAGCCTGGATATTCCCGTGCTTGCCGAAGGCGTTGAACGTCTCGAGCATCTGCACTTCCTGCGCGAAGAGGGTTGCGGGCAAGTCCAGGGATATTTCTACGGCCGCCCGGAGCCGGTGGAAATGTTGCAGGATATCGTCAATCCGCCGGACCTCATCCTTGCGGACCTCGAAGGTTTCCTGACGACAGAAGGACCAAACCCCACCACCAAGGCCGCCTGACACCGATGGAACAAATGCTTGTGTTCACCGGCAATATCGGTGAATGCAGGTGGTATGGCATTTCGAAACAGATTGGCCCCCTTGCAACGCGATTGTGAACGGTCATACTCGGCGTCGTGCTTTGGGAGGAGCCGATGCGGCAGGATCTGAGCCATTCCGAGCGCGTCTATCAGACGGCGCACAATACCACTGCCGCTGCAACCTCGCCGGTCGCGGCGTCGTGGAGCCGATGCCTCAATCTTTATCGGCTACAGCCGGAGGTGACGCGCAAGCCGACGCGCCTCGATGATCAGGCGTATCGCGAGGCCCGGGAGCGCATGGATGTGCTTCTGAGAAGTTCCGCTGAGGAAATGGACCGCCTTTATCAGATTGTCGGGCGATCGGGGTGTTGCATCGTGCTTGCCGACGCGGAGGCTTTGGTCATCGACCGTCGCAGCTGGATTGGCGACGATGAGGCGTTTCGGGCCCTGGGTCTCTGGCAGCAGACTGTCTGGAGCGAGGCGAGTGCCGGCACGAACGGTATTGGAACGGGTCTTGCCGACGAGCGTCCGGTGATCATCCACCAGGACCAGCATTTCATGAGTGCGAATATCGGTCTTTCCTGCGTCACCGCGCTGATCCGCGACCATCTCGGGCGCGTGACGGCTGCACTCGATGTCTCGACCTGCCGCAAAGATGTAACTGAGTTGACGCTGGCGATTCTGTCCCAGGCCGTCCGCGACGCAGCCACCAGGGTCGAGAGCAATCTTTTCCGGCAAGCCTTTCCAGGGGCGCGACTGGTCATGGTGCCGCAGGCGCAGTCGAATGCTGCACTCCTTGCCGTCGATGCCGATGATCTGATCGTTGGGGCGACGAGGGCGGCGCGGCTGGCGCTGAAACTCGACGATCAGGTAATTGCTGCGGGGCTGCCGGCCTCTGATGTGCTCCTCGAAACCAAGGGTGAGAGGACTGCCGATCTCGAAGAGGCGGAGCGTGCTGCGCTTCGCCGGACGCTCTCTCGCGCCCAGGGCAATGTGACGCTGGCGGCGCAGCTCCTGGGCATCAGTCGTGCGACCTTGCACCGGAAGATCAAGCGTCTGCAGCTGCAATAGATCTCTCGGCCCCGCCCTCGCGGCACCTCGCCCCGGCCAAAGGGCCATCTGCCTCAAACGCGAAGCGCGCAGCGGATGATGTTTCCGCTGCGCGCTCGTTGATCTCTCGACTGTGTCGGTGGGTACCTGATCAGGCGGCTCGGCTCACCTGCATCGGCTGGTGGGTCTTGCTGACGGTGAAGCGGTCGACCTCTGCGGTCATGGCTTCCGCTTCCTTCGCCAGGCTGAAGGCAGAGGCCGTGGTTTCTTCAACCATTGCGGCATTCTGCTGTGTCATCTGATCAAGGTCGGTCACAGAGCCGCTGATCTCGCCGATGCGGACAGACTGTTCACGTGAGGCTGCTGCAATGGCGGCGATATGGGTGTTGACGGCGGCAATGTTCGCCTCGATCTGGTGAAGGCTTTCGCCGGTGCGAAGGACAAGGGCGACACCGTCTTCCACATCGGCCGTCGATGTGTTGATCAACTGATTGATGTCGCGTGCGGCGGCGGACGAGCGCTGGGCGAGTTCGCGTACTTCCTGGGCGACAACCGCAAAACCCTTGCCGGCTTCACCTGCGCGCGCAGCTTCCACGCCGGCATTGAGGGCAAGCAGGTTGGTCTGGAACGAGATCTGATCGATGACGTCGATGATCTGGCGGATCTTCGCGGACGAGCCCTCAATCCGCCGCATCGCGACGATCGCCTCGTTGACGACATCAGACGACTGCTTGGCATCGCTCAGCGCACCGGCCGCCGTCGAGACTGCCGTCTCGCAGCGCTTGAGGGCGTCATTGATGGAGCCGGTCATCTCGGCAAGGGCCGCAGCCGCTTCTTCCAGCGATGCGGCCTGCCGCTCGGTGCGGACGGACAGATCCTGCGAGGCGCTGCGCAGATCAGCCGAGCCGCCGCGAATGGTGTCGGCGCTGGCGATGATCGAACGGATCGTTTCCTCAAGCGCTGCAACCGAAGCGTTGAAATCGATGCGCAGATGATCGAGCGACGGCACGAAAGCCTGCTCGATGCGAAGGTCGAGCTTGCCCGTGGACAGGGCCTGCAGACCCTTTGCCAGCGCGGAGACGGCATCCTCGAGTTCCTGGGCGCTGCGCGCCTTTTCGGCATCGCGCTGGCGGCGTTCGGTCTGTACCTGATCGGCGCGTTGGACGGACTCGGCTTCGATACGATCCTTTTCCAGCGCGCTCAAACGGAAGGATTCGAGGGCGCGGGCCATACGACCAATTTCATCGCGGCGATTGACGGCTGTGACTTCGATGGCCTTGTCGCCGTCGTTCAGTCTGGTCATCAGTCCGGCCAGCTCACCCAGCGGGCGCGCAAGGCTGGAGGAGACTGCCAGTCCGACGCCCCCCATGATGATCAGGACAGCCACAGTGGCAAGCGTTGCCCATTTGGCGAGGTCGTCGGCGGCCGACAGAACCGTGGCCTTGTCCTGGCCGATTACCAGCAGGTGTTTCTGGCCGAAGAGGTCGACCGGGAGGTAGGAGTAGAAGATGGACTTGTCGCCGGAATCTGCGACGACGGAGCCGGCTGAGGCTGCCTTGGCTGCCTCAACCAGTTCCGCGGGGATCTGGCCGCCGCCTGACAGCGTGCCGGACCGCAAGGCGCCATCGCCGTTCAGCAGGAAAGCATCGTCAATCGTTGTGCCAAGACCTTCAGGAGCAATGACGCTCGCAAGCTTATCAGCGCCGATGCGTACGAAGATCAGGCCGCGCTTTTCGATCTGACCCCAGTTCGAAATTGCCAGCGGTTTGGCAAGGAAGGCCGACATCGCGCTGCCCTCGGCGGCAAAATCGACGAAGCCGAGCTGATGGCTCTGGTTCAACTCGCCGGCATCGGCGGTTTCGTAGAGCTTGGCGATCGGGGCATTCTGCTCATCGCTGATCTGGGAGAGGAAATGCTCGTCCTTGGTTACCGTGTAGATCAAATGTCCGTTGACGGTGGAGATCAGGATATCGCTAACATTGGCATTGTTACGGGCCGCAGACAGGGTGCCATGGATGGTCGCATGGCGCACGCCGTAAAGCAGCTTGGTCGTGGCACCGTCAAACGCGGCACGCTCTTCAAGCGTCTTGTTCTTGTCCATGAAGGTCTCGCGGACCTGCGCATCCTCGCCCCAGATCAGGGTGCCCATGTTTTCAACGGATTCACCGATGGCCGAGTTTTGCGCCATCTCATCCAGGGCCTGCTGAATTCGGGTCTGGTAGGCGCCGAGTGCCTTGACCTGGTTATTGGCAATCGAGTCCAGCCGCAGTTCGGCAGCGTCCACGAGGCCACGCTTTCCGATTTCATAGCTCAACAGACCGACGCTTGCGCAGGAGACCAGGGTCGCCCCCACGACCAATGCTGCAAATTTTGCCTTGACAGACGACAGAGTCCCGGCGGGTTTTTCGCCGACAATCGGTTGTTTCATGAAATCTCTCCTCAAATTGAGGAGATCTTGCAGTGCCCGCCTTTAAGAAACGGTTACGTTTGCACTGCAGACAATATCATGGGTGGGCCCGCCACTTCTTGAAAGGTTTCATCTATAACGGACAGCTTCTGCGCCTGATAGAAATTATACTCGTCCACCAGAGCTTTCGAGATCCACATGGTGGACCGCCCCCTCTGGCCGAGCCAGCCGATGCTGCCCATGTCTTCCGCTTCCCGCAGCTTGCGCGTCAGATGCGTTCGCGAGATGCGAAACATCTCCGCCAGACGCGGTACGGACCGTACCTGCGTGAGGAAGTGCCCATCGACAACCTCAGAGTTTTTAACGCTTGTCATCAGCCAGTCGACGAGAACGCCGCCGCTGTTCAGCCAGGTGAATAGTCCATAGCGGGGCGGGGGAACGCGGATGGACGGTGTGTTCAGCAGGCGTTCGGTGATCTGCGGGTGCAGATGCCACAATAGGCCGGGGTCGTGCTCGAAGCGATCGAGACGATTGCCGCCGTCGATGTCGTCGAGTGTATGAAGATGAATGCCAACCCAATGTCGCAATGTTTCCAGCGCGCGCGGGGAGGGGATGATCGGCTTGTGCCTGCGGTCGCCTGTCGTTGCGTGCAATGCTATGCCGTAGACGACCATTTCCTTCAGGAAGGAGTCGGCGGTGTTGACGCTGGCAATCTCGTAGCGGCGCACCTGTTCCAGATAGCGCGCCATGACGATCACGGGTTCCGATGCACCGCTCAGGGCATCCAAGAAATACTGCGCCATGCCAACATGTGCCAGCATCCAGCGTTGATGCGTTCCGAAAATAGATGCAAGTTTTGGATCTGTGCGATGTATAGTCAAAAAAGCAGTGGTTTGCTCCAGGATAAAATCATGGAAGCCTGGATTTTCAAGCAGCGCATTAACTGTCAATGCCATGTTTTGCTTCATGCTTTGATTGATCGGATCGTGAATCCGCAGCAGCTGAAGCGCAACTATTAAAAATTCCGCCACGACATGCAAGTCTTGGCGGAATTGTTATATTCTATTGTAATTGATGTCTGTTTTCAGTCGAACAGGCTGGAGACAGATTCTTCCAGGCTGGTCCGATTGATCGCTTCGCCGAGCAGAGATGCTGTCGACAGAACCCGAATGTTATGGGCGGACTGAACCGCCGTCGTCGGCTGGATCGAGTCCGTGATCACCAATTCCCGGAGCTTCGAGGAGGCGACGCGGGTAACGGCACCGCCCGAGAGAACACCGTGGGTGATATAGGCCGTGACGCTGGTTGCGCCGTTCTTGAGAAGGGCTTCTGCCGCGTTGCAGAGCGTGCCACCGCTGTCGACGATGTCGTCGACGAGAATACAGTCCTTGCCGCTCACGTCGCCGATGATGTTCATCACTTCGGATTCGCCTGGGCGATCACGACGCTTGTCGACGATGGCGAGCATGCCGTCGAGGCGCTTGGCGAGCGAGCGGGCGCGCACCACGCCGCCGACGTCAGGCGAGACGACCATGACGTTCTGGAGGTCGTAGTGCTCCTTGATGTCACGGGCGAGGATCGGAATGGCAAAGAGGTTGTCCGTTGGAATGTCGAAGAAGCCCTGGATCTGGCCAGCATGCAGGTCGAGCGTCATGACGCGATCCGCACCGGCTTCGGTGATCAGGTTTGCAACGAGCTTGGCCGAGATCGGCGTGCGGCCCGAAGCGCGGCGATCCTGTCGTGCATAGCCGAAATAGGGCAGGACTGCCGTGATGCGGCGTGCCGACGACCGACGGAAGGCGTCGATCATGATCAGCAGCTCCATCAGGTGGTCGTTGGTCGGGAAGGAGGTCGACTGCACGATGAAGACATCCTCGCCGCGCACGTTTTCCTGAATTTCGACGAAGATCTCCTGATCGGCGAAGCGCCGGACGGTGGCCCTGCCGAGGGGAACTTTGAGATAATTGCAGATGGACTCGGCGAGCTGCCGATTGGAATTGCCCGCGAAAACCTTCATTTTGGCCCGCCTGTTACCATGCTGAGATGGGCGCTTTTTAGCGACGTTCCCCCTGAATGCAAGTGGTTTGGACCGTCGCGCCCATATTTTCGGTTAATGGATGTGGGAGAGACGCAAACCGGTCATTCAGTTTGCGCCCCGTATGTCTGACGGCCTCAGCCCGCCTGTGAAGTGCGCCACTGAAGATATTCGGACATGCTCTTGGTCGCGATCTGCTGCATGACAGAGGCCGGTACAGCCGCCCAGGGATCCTTCGCCCCTGAGGAAATGATTTCCTGGCCCTGAATACGGTGCAGGCGGGCGCCGCCATTGTCCAATATATCCCAGACATAGGTGATGGTGACATTGCCGCCGTCGGAGAAGGCGGAGAAATAGCCCTTCAGGATATGCTCGCTGTTGGAGTCATTGGCGCTTCTGATGGTGAGGCCGCGGGCACGCGCTTCTGCGCCAAGCTGACGCGACAAGGGCGTTACCGCCTGCACCGGTGCGCCGATGATCGGCAGGAAGCGGATGCTGCCGGCAGATCCCGTCGCCGATGCAGAGGCAGGCGGCAGGGAGGCCTGTTGAGTTGACGCTGCTGCCGGCTGGCGAACGGGTTGGCTGGCGGGCTGGCTTTGGGCGCGCGCAGATTGCGCCTGTGGCTCCGCCGGAAACTCCTGATAGACACCGTTCGGCAGAGGGCGTGACGCCGATGGATTGCGTTCGCCCTGTTCCAGTGCCTGAGCCTGGGCTTCAAGCGTGTTCTGGGGCCCACGCATCGGTTGCTGGTAACCCGGTTCGGGAAGGCCCGTTGCCGCGACCTGCTGGTATTGGCCTGACGGCTGGGGGGCGCCATAGGCGGGTGCCGAGGCAACACTGCCGGTACCGTCACCCACATCCGCAGGCGGCGTCATGAGATCGCCGCTGCTGCTGCAGGCGCTGAGGAACGCCAGTATCGCAAACCCCGCCGATCCTCGTCGAAAGGACGAAAACGCCCTGATAACGGATTGTCTCACCGGTGGTGATCCTTTCCCCATTGCCCGCGCAGATTTATGCGGCCTGCGCAGTTTATGTGTCAATTCCCGGATATGGCGGGTTTCTAGTTTCCAACCACAATCAGATCCAGCGGGTGCCTCGACAGCGCCTCGGGCGCGGTTTCGGTGGTCAGGTAGGTCTGACCGAGCGTCATGGCCGTCTGGCGCTCACTGTCCATGATGATCATGTGGGCAAACACCGTCATGTTGGGTTGGATCTCCAGAGGATTGCCGGCCAGGAACATCTGGTGCTCCATCCAGGACGGTGCGAAACGCGCGCCTACGGAATAACCGCATTTGTTGAAGCGCTGGCGGGTCAGGCCGCGATCATCCAGCACCTTGGCGTGGGCATCGAAGACTTCACCAAAGCTGTGGCCAGGACGGAGTGCGCCCTCGATCGCCCGCATGCCTTCCAGCGCGGCGGCAAACAGTTCGCGATGGCGCGCGCTTGCTTCGCCGATCAGCACGGTTCTGAGCATCGGGGCATGGTAATGCGCACTTGCTCCTGCCCATTCCAGGGTCAACTGGTCGCTTTCGCCAAGCACACGCCGGCCGGATTTGGAACGGCAAAGCAAGGCGTCCTCGCCAGAGCCGACGATGAAGTCATTTGCGGCATAGTCACCGCCCTGCGCAAGCACGCTGGCCTGCATGGCAGACAGGATTTCGGCTTCGTTGCGACCAGCGGAAATCAGCGGCAGGGCCACATCGAAAGCCGCATCCGAAAGTGCCGCGGCTTCTCTGACGCGGGCGATTTCTGCCGGGCTCTTGATCAGCCGAAGTTCACTGACGATGTAGGAAGCATCGATGACTTCGCAGAAATTGTTGAGCTGGGCGTCAAGGAGGCGGGCAATGCGGCCGGTCATGCCGTGCGTGTCATATTCGACGCCGATGCGCATGCCCAAAAGATCGAGATCGCTCAGCAGATTGCGAAGGTCGACGGTCGGATCGGCATTCATCCGGTCGATCCACACGAGCACATTGTCGATGGTGGAGGTCTGGCGCGCCTGTCTGACATCCGGCGATCGGGTCAGCAGCGTCATCGAGCCGTCGGCTTTCATGACCAGCACCTGGAAGAAGCAGAAGCCGAAGCTGTCATAGCCGGTCAGCCAGTACATGCTTTCCTGGGCAAACAGGAGGACGGCATCGAGTTTCTCCTCACGCATCCGCGTGGTCAGGCGAGCCTTGCGATCCTGAAATTCAGCCTCGTTGAAATGCAAAGCCATATCAATTCTCCTCAATGACGATTGCCGAAATCTGGCGACCGTAGTCCGGTTCGCCAGCATGGGTCGTTCGGCGGTAAGAATAGAAGGATTGCGCGTTGGAATAGGTGCAGTGTCCAAGGGCCGTGGCCTTGATGCCGGCTGCGCCCAGTCTTGCAAGCGTCAGGCCGGGCAGGTCGAACATGGCATGATCAGGTTTGTCCGACGGGATAAAGTACTGCGCATAAACCGGATCTCGCGCGACGAAGCGCTCGACGAACTCGGGACCGACCTCGTAGTTCCTCTGGGAGATCGACGGCCCAAGGGTGGCGCAAATGGTGTCGCGGTTTGCTCCGAGCGCCACCATGGCATCGATCGTGTTTTCGAGAACGCCATCGAGGGCGCCTTTCCAGCCTGCATGGGCCGCGCCGATGACGCGATTTTCGCAGTCTGCGAAAAGGATCGGGCCACAATCGGCCGTCAGCACGCCAAGGATCAGGCCCGGCGTGCGGGTAACAATCGCGTCCGCCTTTGGCCGGTCCCCCTCAAAGGCCGCGTCGACGATTGCGACGTCTGGGGAGTGAACCTGGTGGACCGTGACGAGGCGGTCTGTGGGCTGGGCAAACCAGCCGGCCACGCGTCGCCGGTTTTCCTGTACGCGGTCTGGACTGTCTGCAGAGCCGACGCCGACATTGAGGCCCTGGTAGATGCCTTCGGAAACGCCGCCTTCGCGGGTGAAGAAACCGTGCCGTATCCCGCTTTCGCGCCCCTCCGAAAGGAGGGGGGACTGGATCGTGGAGGGAAGGTCCGGGGCGGCCGCCGTCTCAGGGGGAATCATGTCTGGTCCTCCGGCGCTATGCACACGCAATAGAGAGAGTTTTTCGGCTTAAGCTTTTGTAAAGATAAGCAAAAACGCGATGCTTTCGTGTTTTTCATGCGGCCGGATCGTGTCGCCCTTGGGCGCGCGTGTCAATGCCCTGATCGAAATGGCGCAAGGTGAAGGCTGGGCATGGACACTGCAAGAACCTTGAACAATTCGCCCATATTGCCGTTTCCAGGCGCGACGAGTCGGGTCACGGCTTCGATGATTTCCTGTTGTGCTGCCTCATCCTTGCCGCGGCCCAGCGAAGACGCTCGCTGCTCGATGCCGAGGCCAAGGAGGAAGTCGCCCTGATGCATGCAGCCATTCAGGTGAATGCCGGCCGCAACGGCAGTGCGCGCCAGGTGTTCGAAGTCGACATGGCTCGTGAGGTCGGCAAGACCTGGATGTGCCAGTGGCGGATCGAATTCATGGGCGCGGACCGCCTGCAGCGTATCGCCGTAGTTGGAGACCATATGGCCATAGTCGATGATTAGCGCCGTGCCGTGGCAGGCGCGCAGGCGCTCGCAGATGGTCAGCATCACCGACTGGCGGGCCGGTGCATATTCCAGGATTGTTCCGTCCGGAGGCGAGCTTTCGCCCTGTGGCAGAAGGTCGGGATCCAGGCGGGTGGGGCCAAGGGTGAAGGCAAGCTCGCCTTCCGGCGAAAGGCCGACCATGCGTTCAAAGAAGCCCTCAGGCGTCTTGACGAATTGGCGGATCGGGATTGCGTCGAACAATTCGTTCGCCACCAGAAGTGTAAAACCCTGCGGCACCTCGTCGAAGCTGTCGTGCCAGGCAAGCTTGTCTGCATGGCCTGCCAGGGTGTCGCGCTGCGTCAGCTTCAAGAGACTGCTGGTTTCCACCAGGTGAACGCTGGCTGTTTCGTAGAGGGCCGGGGCGGCGCGGGCAATCACGCGCAAGATGTCCGACATCATCGTTCCGCGCCCAGGTCCGATTTCGACCAGACGGATGTCTGCGGGCTCGCCATGTCGCTGCCAGGTATCGATCAGGAAGACGCCGAGCATTTCGCCAAACAACTGGCTGATCTCGGGTGCCGTGATGAAGTCACCGGCGCGACCGAAGGGATGGCGCGTGCGATAGTAGCCGTGTTCCGGATCTGCGAGGCAGAGCGCGAAGTAATCGGAGACGCTGATCGGGCCATTGGTGAAGATCAGGCCCTTGATTTTCTCTGCCAGCGGGGTCGGCGTTTCCATGCTCAGTTTCCTCGCGCCGAATTGGCGTTTGCACGCAATGAACGGACGAACAGGCCAAGCCCAATCATCAGCATGGGCAGGGAAAGCAGCATGCCCATGGTGAGCCAGCCGCCGAGGAGATAGCCGAGTTGCGGATCAGGCTCGCGGAAGAATTCCACGAAAATGCGCGCAGACGCATAGCCTGCGGCGAAAAGTCCAGTGATACGCCCCGCGTATTTGAGGTGCCCCAGTCGCGCAAGAACCTGCAGGACGATGAAGAGGACGAGGCCCTCGAGGGCCGCCTCGTAGAGCTGGCTTGGATGGCGCGGGAAGGGGCCGCCCGTCGGAAAGGCCATCGCCCAGGCAACGTCCGACGGACGCCCCCACAGCTCGCCGTTGACGAAATTGGCGAGGCGCCCGAAGAAAAGGCCGATCGGTGCCACGCAGGCGACGAGATCGAAGAGGCTGAGGAGCCGGATCTGGTTGCGCCTGGCGAAATAGAGCATGGCGATCGTCGTGCCAATCAGGCCGCCGTGGAAGGACATGCCTCCGTCCCAGACGGCAAAGATGCGCAAGGGGTTCGCCACCACATTGGCGAAGTCGTAGAAGAGGATATAGCCGAGGCGTCCGCCCGCAACGATGCCGATTGCCGCCCAAAGGATGAAGTCGTCGACCTGCTGCAGCGTCAGGGGTGGGGTGTTATCGCGCCAAAGGCCGGGTCTGCGCAGAAGATCGCGCGCCACAAGCCACGCCAAGAGGATGCCGGCAACATAGGCAAGCCCGTACCAATGCACCTTGAGCGGTCCAACCGAGAAGGCGACCGGGTCGATCGCAGGGAAGGAGACGGCTGCAAAGAGGTCTAGAACTGACAACAAGGGCTAACTTTCTTTGATGACGGGCGAAGATGGCGTTGCGATCTGGCACGGTCAAGATGGAATCAGTCGGGTCGCCCCAAGATCAACCGCCAATACACATCTCGTACCTTGCATGGGAGTGACGTTCGTCCTACCTCAGGGGTACAGTCTTGTTTCATCTCTTCTTGTCCCAAGGGAGCACCTGCCATGACCACCGGATCGAACCGTATTCTTGATGATTTCGCCAAGCTGATGACGGATGCCGCCGGCGCTGCGCAAGGGGTGCGCCGCGAGGTGGAGACGGCCTTCCACGCCCAGGCGGAGCGCTGGCTGAACAGCCTCGACGTGGTCAAGCGTGAGGAGTTCGATGTGGTGCGCGACATGGCACTCAAGGCGCGCGAAGAGAATGATGCGCTTTTGCGCCGAATTGAGGCGCTTGAGGCCAAGCTCGGCAAGCCGGCCGACTGATCGCTGCTCGCATGTCGAGTCACATTTTGCACCGTTGCAGCCCGCAGATTGTATCTGCGGGTTTTTTGATGGCCGAAGCGCCTTGACGCCGTGTTTTGGACATGCCTTTGACGAAAAAAAATCCAGCTTGTGGACAGCTCTTAAAAAGCCAATCGGCAGAGTCGGTTACCCGTCAATCCAAACGCGATTCCCGAAGCGTCATCCACAGCCCAGACCTGCAAAACGCATGAAGGGGGCTTTCGCTTCCGATCCGCAATTATAGACTGATTTTAAATGATGATTCTAAACGGGTCGGCGTAAGTTTCAGACAGGGTGCGTGTTTTACCCTGGGCTCTCAGGAATCATTTTCAGTTCAGTCTCCGGTTCTGGTGTCTGCGTGTTTCGGCCTTTAGCCGAAGGGGTGGACTCGTCCGGTCGAGAAGGTGATGCATGAGCCTCATGGAATTAGATATCGAACGCCAGTCGAACCCGGTCGATACGATCGAGTTTGTGGCAGCGACCAATGATTGGTCGTTCGAGCGCTCCGGCGAAGACGAGCTGGCCATGACGGTGTCGGGCCGCTGGGCCGATTATCACGTGTCCTTTTCCTGGATGGAAGAATTCGAGGCGCTGCATCTGGCTTCTGCCTTTGATCTCAAGATTCCCGAGGCCCGCCTCAACGAGGTGATCCGGCTTTTGTCCCATGTCAACGGACAGGTGCTGATGGGGCACTTCGATCTGTGGCGGAATGAGGACGTGGTGATCTTCCGCCAGTCGCTGCTGCTGGCCGGCGGCGCCGAGCCGACCAATCGTCAGGTGGAAGTTCTGCTGTCATCGGCAGTCGAGGCTTGCGAAGCCTATTATCAGGCGTTCCAGTTTGTCGTCTGGTCCGGAATGGATGCAAAATCCGCCATGGATGCTGTTCTGTTCGAGACGGTCGGAGAAGCCTGAGAATGATGCAAGGGGCGTTTGGGAAGATCGTTCTCGTTGGTGCCGGCAATATGGGAAGTGCCATGCTGGCCGGCTGGTTGAAGAATGGCATTCCCGGCGCGTCGATCACTGTCCTAGATCCCAGCCCGTCCGAGCGCATCCTCGAGCAGATCGGTGCCGCTGGCGCACAGCATCTGACGCAGGTGCCCGATGGACTCGTTGCAGATATCCTGTTTCTCGCCATCAAGCCGCAGATGATGGATGCGGTTCTGCCGGGCCTGAAGCCCTTGATGGCGGGCACGACCACCGTTGTTTCGGTTGCTGCGGGAACGACGATTGCCGCGATGGCACGGCATCTTGGACCGTCGCCGACAGTGCGGGCCATGCCGAATACCCCGGCCATGATCGGGCGTGGTGTGACCGGTGCATTCGCCAACGATGCGGTGACCGAGGCGCAGCGCGAGATCGTCCATCGTCTCTTGAAGGTGTCAGGTCCCGTTGAATGGGTCGATAGCGAAGCGGCCATCAATGCCGTGACTGCGCTGTCAGGCAGCGGGCCGGCCTATGTTTTCTATCTCGTCGAGTGCATGGCAGAGGCAGGTCGAAAATCCGGCCTGCCGGCGGACCTCGCCATGCGTCTTGCACGGGAAACGGTGGCGGGGGCTGGTGAACTGCTGCACCAGTCCCCCGACCCAGCCGAGACTTTGCGCAGGAATGTCACCTCACCCGGCGGCACGACAGCGGCAGCGCTTGGCGTTCTGATGGCCGAAAACGGAATGCAGCCATTGTTTGATCGTGCCATCGAGGCTGCGCGTCTGCGTGCCGAGGAGCTTTCGCAGTGACGGACGAAACTACCGGCTCCACCATCAGTTTTGCAGACTTCGAGAAGGTCGATATTCGCGTTGGCACAATTGTCGACGCCGAGCCCTTTCCTGAGGCGCGTAAACCGGCCTTCAAGGTGAAGATCGATTTCGGGCCGGAACTTGGCATCAAGAAGTCATCGGCGCAGATCACCGTCCATTACCCGCTGGAAACACTGGTCGGCCGGCAAGTGCTGGCTGTGGTCAATTTCCCGCCGCGGCAGATCGGCCCCGTTCGCTCCGAGGTGCTGACGCTCGGGTTTGCCGACGAAAACGGCGCAATCGTTCTGGCCGGTGTCGAACGACCAGTGCCGAACGGCCAGAAGCTGATGTGAGTTTAAGCCGGGCCCTGGCTCGACCGCTACAGCGGAATGCGGATCACCGCCCGCAAGCCTCCAAGATGACTGTCCTCCAGCGTGACATTGCCGCCATGCGTGCGGGCGATGTCGCGCGCGATTGCAAGACCAAGTCCGGTGCCGGAGGCATCGAGATTGCGCGCTTCGTCCAGGCGGAAAAAGGGTTTGAAGACATCGTCGCGCGCGCTGGCCGGAATGCCCGGGCCATCGTCGTCAAAGGTGATCACGAGCCACTTGCTGGTGTGACGGGCGGTGATTTGCAGCGAATGGGCATAGCGTCTTGCGTTTGAGGCCAAGTTGGTCACTAGGCGGGCAAAGGCATTGGGACGGACGCGGACCGTGCCTTCGCCCTGGATCTCAAAGGTCAATGTCTTGCCATGCAGGGCGAAATCTTCCGAAAGCTTGATGAACAAGGCAGACAGGTCGAGGCTGCCGACATCTTCCTCGATCTCGCCTTTGGCAAAATCGAGATAGCCCTCCAACATGCTCTGCATGTCGTCGATATCCTGGTTGAGGCTGTCTATCTCGGGGCCATCGCCGGCAAGTGCCAGTTGCAAGCGGAATCGGGTGAGGATCGTGCGCAGGTCATGACTGACGCCTGCCAGCATGGCGGTGCGCTGCTCGATCTGGCGTTCGATGCGTTCGCGCATCAGGATGAAGGCAAGGCCTGCACGCCTGACTTCATCGGCGCCCCGCGGTGCAAAGCCGCCCGGCGGCCTCTGGCCCTTGCCGAAGCTTTCCGCCGCATCGGCGAGTGCGAGAATAGGCCTGATCTGGCCGCGGAGAAACAGAATGGAGATCACGATCAGCACCAGCGCCGTCGAGACCATCCAGACGAGGAAGATATGGGTGTTGGAGGCATAGGCCTCGTTGCGGCGGGCAAAGATGCGCAATGTGTCGTCGCCCGTGACAATCCGGATTTCGACAAGACGGGAATCGCCGACAGTATCGATCCAGAAGGGGCGGCGGATCTGGCGGGCGATTTCGTCCGACAGGATCTGGTCGAGGATCGAGAAGAAGGGGCGGGGGCGTGGCGATGGCAGTTCCGTTCCCGGTTCGCGCGAGACGGTGAGGTTGAGCTTGTTGGCAGCAACGCTGACGATCCGGTCGAAATCTTCGTCGGCGGGATAGATTTCGATGAGGTCGATGACGGCAGAGATGTCTCGGGTCACGGCAGCAGACAGGCGTTCGGTCACGAGCTGCCAATGCCGCTCCATGAAGACGAAGGCGACGACGGTCTGCAGGATCAGCATCGGCAGGATGATGATCAGCAGCGATCTGGCGTAAAGCCCCGTGGGCAGGCGGTAGCGCAGCCAGCGCATGGCGCCGGGCACGCTACTGGATGGCGCGCGGTCTCTGTCACGGCGGATCTGGTCGAAGAGCGTCATCTGTCTCCGTTGTCTCCGCGAACCCTGTCGCGGTGTGTTCGGTCTCAGTCCATGCTGAGACGATAGCCGATCCCGCGCACGGTTTGCAGCCATAGCGGATTGGCCGGGTCGTCCTCGATCTTGCGGCGCAGCCGGTTGATCTGCACATCGATCGTGCGTTCGCCGACATCGGTGTCTTCGGCCACAAGTTCATGGCGTGGGATGGTCTCGCCGGCCCGGGTGGAGAAGAGATACATGATCTCCTGTTCGCGATCGGTCAGGCGTATGATCTCGGCACCTTTTCGCAACTCCTTGCGCAGCAGCGAGAAGGTATAGGGGCCGAACACCACCTGATCGATCTTCGGCTGATCGGGATTGCTGTTGCGCTTCAGGATGTTGTTGATGCGAAGCACGAGCTCGCGGGGATCGAAGGGTTTGGCGAGATAATCATCCGCTCCGGCTTCCAGGCCGGCAATGCGTGAATCGGCTTCCGAGCGGGCCGTCAGCAGGATGACCGGCACGCGCTTGTCGTCCGACAGGCTCTGGGTGAGCTGCAGGCCGTTTTCGCCGGGCATCATGACATCGAGCACCAGGAGGTCGAAGTCCAGGCCTTCCAGCTTGCGTCGCGCTTCCGCGGCATCTGCGGCGACCGTGACCCTGAAGCCTTTTTCGGTGAGGAAGCGATGCAGAAGCTCGCGAATGCGTCGGTCGTCGTCTACGACCAGAAGATGGGCTGCATCGTCGGCAAGGACTTTCTGCATGGTCACTCCGGATCTTCGCTGACAGCTTCGGGACTGGCGCCGTTGCTGGGTTGCTGCATACCGCTCAGGAAACGGCGTACGGCATCCCGTTCCCCATCGCTCATGCCTTCCATGGCGCGCCCAATTCGGCGAGACTGTGGCTCGCAGAGCGCAAGCGCCAATTCGCGACCGGCAAGTGTGGGGTAAAGGCGGCGCTGCCTTCGGTCCGCAGGCCCCGCCATTTGCCGAATATAGCCGCTGTCGATCAATTCCTTGAGCACGCGTGCCAGGCTCTGCTTGGTGATCTGCAATATGCCGAGAAGGTCCGCCACCGTCATGCCAGGTCTGCGGCTGACGAAATGCACCACGCGGTGATGCGCGCGTCCATAGTCGAGCTTGGCCAGAACCGCATCCGGGTCGGAGACGAAGTCTCGATACGCAAAGAAGAGATTCTCGATCGTGTCGAAGTCGATCGTCTTGTCATCGACAACCGGCAGGTCCGGCATTGTTTTTTTCGCTGCCTTGGCTGCAGACTGACGAACCACGCTTTCAACCCTTCATGCTGTTAACTGTTTAGGCTGCCCGGACGAACCTGCGGCTGCAATTTCCGGGGCTGGGCGGCCTGCGCGCAACCTATGCATAAGTATGGCAAATTTCCAACAAAAAGGAGGGGAACACAGATCCGCCCAAGTCCTTTGAAACTTATCGTCGCCATGTTCGTTAACGCTGCGAACAAGCCCTGTCCTTTCCTCCCCCGCTGAGTGCTGCCTCAGCCCATTGCGAGCCACCATCATGAGCCTGTCCGGTCAGTCTGCCGCTACCCATGCCGCGCCGAGCCTTCGTTCCGTAGCCGTCCTCGTTTTCAGCGCCAAGATCGCGGTTGCAGCCTTTCTCGTTTCACAGGTCATGACAGCCCCGCAACCCGCTGCCGTCCACGCCTACGGCCTCGACCGGTAACGCGTCCTATTTCATCTCCGATGCTTGCCGTGGTATCGCTCCTCTTCGAAATGAAGAAGGAGAGCCTCACTCATGGGCAAGGTCCAGGCTGGAATCATTCCCGTCACACCGTTTCAGCAGAACTGCACTGTTCTCTTCGATGACGAGACCCGGGAGGGTGTCGTTGTCGATCCGGGCGGCGATGTGGACGTCATTCTGGCTGTCGTTGCGGAAAACAATATCACGCTGAAAGCGATCTGGCTGACGCATGGCCATCTGGACCATGCCGGCGGCGCTGCAGAGATGCGTGAAAAGACGGGGCTTAAGGTAATCGGGCCACACCGGGATGACGAACCGCTGTTGCAGCGGATCGAGACGCAGGCCGCGACCTACCGCATTGCCGGTCTGCGCAGCGTTGAGCCAGACCAGTGGCTCGAGGACGGTGAACGTCTGTCGTTTTCGGGCCATGAGTTTGAAGTCTATCATTGCCCCGGTCATGCACCCGGCCACGTGATCTTCTTCAACCGCGAGCAGAAATTCGCGCATCTGGGCGATGTGCTGTTTGCCGGGTCCGTTGGCCGCACCGATCTTCCCGGTGGCAATCACGAAGTGCTGATGGCGTCCATCCGCGATAAGGTTCTGCCGCTTGGCGATGATGTCGGCTTTATCTGCGGCCATGGGCCCGGCAGCCGGATCGGCGACGAGCGGCGCAGCAATCCCTTCATTCAGGGACTGTGATTATCTCACCGAGATGCTGAAACGAAAATGGCGCGCCAGGGGCGCGCCATTTTCCATTCAAGCTGGAAAGCCGTCTCAGGCTTCGCGACGGCGACCGCCTGCTGTGCCCGAGCGGGCCGGACGGGCAGGGCGGCCACCGGGGCGACCCTGGGCCTGGCCGCCGGGATTGGCACCCGAGCGGTTTTGGCCCTTGCGATGGCCCGGCTTGCCTGCCGGACGACCGTCAGCCTTGGCGCCGCCTTCGGACTTGCCGCGACCCTGGCCCTGACCCTGATGATTGCGGTTGTTGCCGCCGCCACCACCGCCACGGCGCTGCGGGCGTGCCGGACGGGCAAGGTTTGCCGGCGGTTCGCCAGAAGCGACCGGGATTTCAATGCCCATCAGCTTCTCGACGTCGCGCAGCAGGCGGCCTTCATCGGGGCCGCAGAAGGCAATCGCGATACCGTCGCGACCGGCGCGGGCAGTACGGCCGATGCGGTGGACGTATGCGTCCGGCACTTCCGGCAGGTCGTAGTTGAAGACGTGGGAGACGGCCGGGATATCGATGCCGCGGGCGGCAACGTCGGTGGCGATCAGCGTCTTGATCTCGCCGTCACGGAAACCCTTGAGGGCGCGCTCGCGCTGGCCCTGGCTTTTGTTACCGTGGATGGATGCGACCGAGTAGCCGGTGGCGTCGAGGTGCTTCATCAGCTTTTCCGCGCCATGCTTGGTGCGCAGGAAGACGATGGAACGGCCATCCGGATTGTCGTTGAGGATCTTCTTGAGCATTTCCGTCTTGGCGTTCTGGCCGGCGACGAAATGCACATGCTGCTCGACCTTGTCGGCAGCCTTGCCCGGAGGGGAAACGGCGATCTTCAGCGGGTCGGTCAGGAAGCTTGCGGCGAGATCGGCGATCGACGGCGGCATGGTTGCCGAGAAGAGCAGCGTCTGGCGCTTCGGCGGAACCATCTTCGAAATCTTGCGCAGGTCGTGGATGAAGCCGAGGTCCAGCATCTGGTCGGCTTCGTCGAGGACGAGGTAACGGACGGCGCGCAGCGAAATCGCGTTGCGGGCAACCAGGTCAAGCAGGCGGCCCGGGGTGGCGACGAGGATGTCGGTGCCCTTCTCAAGCTGCAGCTGCTGCTTGCCGATGGAGGCGCCACCGACGACCTGGTTGATCTTCAGCGGCAGGCGGCGCAGGTAGCTGCGCAGGTTGTCGCCGATCTGGTTTACCAGTTCGCGGGTCGGGGCGAGAATGAGGGCACGGGTGGTGCGGTTGTCAGGGCGCTTCTCATCCTTGAGAAGCATCTCGATCATCGGCAGGCCGAAAGCGGCCGTCTTGCCGGTGCCTGTCTGGGCGAGACCGATCAGGTCGCGACCACCGAGGACGACGGGGATACCCTTTTCCTGGATCGGGGTCGGGGTCGTGAAGCCGAGAGTCGTCAGCGTCGCGACGATATTCTTGGAGAGGCCAAGATCATCGAAAGTTGTCAAAGTCATACCTTTCGGGGCGCCAAATGCACGACCCCGGAACGCGGTCTTCGCGATCCGGTTGGCATTGGCGTCAAGAACCCCGCGTGATTTGGGAACTTGTAGTTGGAAAAAAGCTTTCCAAGCGCAGCGGCGGAGGATCCGCCCTTCATGTCATGCGCCTTGTCCTTCGTCGCGTCTCAGATGTCGCTGGGCTCGCTCACGCGGCGGCCGGAAGGTGAAAGCTGAGCTGCAAATGGGCTAGTTTGCTGCAGAAGTCAAGTGCAATGCACAATCAGGCTTGGAAGCGGAGTTCGACTTCCAGTCCCCCTTGCGGGCGATTGCGGAACGCAAGCTGCAGGCCGTAGGCATCCACGATCTCCTGGACGATCGACAGTCCGAGCCCATCGCCCGGCATCTTCATATCAAGACGCGCACCGCGCGTGGTCAGGCGATCACGCATGTCTTCGGCCACGCCGGGGCCGTCATCGGATATCGTTAGCACGCTGCCGGTGGCGCTCGTCCGCGCCGTGACACTCACGCTGGTCTTGGCCCATTTCGATGCGTTTTCCAGGATGTTGCCGAGCAGTTCGCCGAGGTCCTGCCGGTCGAGAGGCACTTTGACGTCGTCGCGAATGTCCATGGTCCAATCGAGGTACTCGCCGCTCGGCGTCCGGCGCAGGGTGCGCACAATGCTCGCAACGGTCGGGGCGACGAAGCTGTCTTCCCGGCATGAGGCGCGATTGGTGGCGATGCGGCTCAGTGACAGTTCCCGCTGCAGGTGGCTCTGCATGACCTGGGCAATGTGGGCCAGTTCCACGCCGAGGTCCGTCTCGCCGCGTTCGATCAGCGTTTGCGCATCATTCGACAGAACCGTCAGGGGTGTCTTCAGACCATGGGCGAGATCGGCTGCCCGTGCACGGGCCTTGTCGATCGCCTTCTGCTGCTCGTCCAGCAGGCGGTTCAGGGCTTCGACCGTCGCATCGAGTTCTGTCGGGAAGCTTCCGTCCAATCGCTCGCTCTGGCGGCTTCTGACCCGGTGAAGGCCACGGTTTAGGCGGGCAAGCGGTCTCAGGCCGATATTGAGCTGAAGCAGCGACAGCCCGACGAGCAGGAGCGCAAGGATCGCCAGATAGGGGATGATATCGACGGTGAAGGCTCTGCGGGCTTCCACCAACCCCACCGTATCCATGGCCACCACGGTTCGAACGATGCGGGTGTCCGAACCGGAGCCAAAGCTGACGACCCGCTCATGCGCGAGCAGGGCGGCCCCCTCAGGTCCCGAAATCCGGTACTGCCTGTTGGCGCCCGGATCGGGCCGGGGGGGCGGCAGGGCAAGCTGCGTGTCCCAGAGCGATGGTGATCGGAGCAGCGCGCTGCGGTCGTCCGTCACCTGCCAATACAAGCCGCCAAGCGGTTCCTGAAAGCGCGGGTCCTGCGATTTTTCGCTGAGAATAAGGTCGCCGTTCGCCGCCAGGCGAAGATTGCCGATCACCTCAACGGTGTGACGGTCGAGATCTTCGACGACGCGCCGCTCAAGACTGCGATCGAACAGATCAACGAAGACGAAGCCTGCGAGAACGAGCAGCAGACCGACACTGACGAGCGAGAGGACGACGAAGCGCGCCCTGATCGAGCGCATCATGCTGCGCCACCGATACGATATCCGTAGCCTCGTTTGGTCATGACCACGTCACGTCCAAGTTTGCGCCTGATCCGCCCGACAAGAACCTCGATCGAATTGCTCTCGCGCTCGAAATCCTGTGCGTACAGCTGCTCGGTCAGCTCCATCTGGGAGACGTGCCGGTCGGCATTCAGTGCCAGATGGCTGAGGAAGCGATACTCCATCGGCGTCAGATCAACCGGCAACCCCGACTGGGTAACCGATTTGGTGCGGATGTCGATGGTGATGTCGCCGAAGGAAAATACGGCGGAGGCATGCCCGGCGCTGCGGCGGACGATTGCCCTCAGGCGGGCGAGCAGTTCGGGGATCTGGAAGGGCTTCGGCAGATAGTCGTCGGCACCGGCATCGATACCTTCCACCTTCTCCTGCCATGTGCCTCGGGCCGTGAGTATCAGGACCGGCATGGTGCGGCCCTCGGCCCGCCAGCGCCGAAGGATCGACAAGCCGTCAAGGCCGGGAAGTCCGAGATCGAGGATCACGGCGGTATAGTCTTCCTCCATCCCGCCAAACAGGCCGGCCTCGCCGTCGCTTTCGTGAACGACAGTGTATCCCGCCCGTTCCAGATGCAGGGAAACATCGCGCGCGATGCGGGGATCGTCTTCGACCAGGAGGATGCGCATCAGTCTTCGTCTATCTCCAGAATCCGGCCTTCGGCCGCGTCCACTTCGATTTCTACCACCAATCCCCTCGGGGTCAGTACGCGAAACTCGTAGATAAACCGGTCATCGTCTTCGTCCAGCTCTGTGTCGATAATCCGGCCGGGCACGCGCGCGCTGACGATGCCGCGAAGCTCCGAGAGCGAGAGTATCTCGCCGCGCTCGACGGCTTGGCGCAGCTTGTCGCGGAGCTTGTTGTCATCGTCATCGGCCAGCAGGCGCGTGGCACCCGTCAGGATCAGCGCGGTGCAGATCAGGGCGCAGCCAATGAGGCGGACAGGGAATGTGGGCGCGCGGATGTTCATGCGGGAAGTCTAGCCGCCCCAAGCTGACGATTGCCTGACATTCGGCGTCAGTTATAGCTCAGGCTCTGTCTTCTAGTCTCGCTGCAAGGTCGAGCGAGCCGCCGACCTGCTGACCCAAGCCAAAGGAGATTATCATGAAGACCTTGATCGCCGCATCCATGTTTGCCGTTCTCGCCAGCGCTGGCCTCGTTCATGCCGATGACGATGACCGTCGTTGCAGCCTCGGTGCCGGCGAGGTGCGTCTGTCGCTGGCCGAAATCGAAAAGAAGGCTGCAGCAGAAGGTATCGAAACGCGCGAGATCGAACTCGATGACGGCTGCTGGGAGGTCAAGGGCCTGCGCGACGGCTTGCGGGTCGAGGCGGTCTATCATCCGGTGACCGGCGCGCTGCTGGCGCATCGCGACGACTGATCCCGATCTTCGCCAGACTGACGCAACAAAAAAGGGCCGCCTTGGGGTGGCCCTTTTCTCGTTCATCGATTGCTGGCCCCGTCCAAATGCAGTTCGAAGTCCTGCCGTGTCGCCGAGCAGCCATTGACGAAAATCTCAACCGCATGCGCCCCGGCGTGGTAGACCCGTGTCGTGATCGGCCGAAAGGCGTGGCGTTTGCTGATCGTCAGGCTCTCGCCTGGTGCGAGTGTCAGGCTCTTGCCCTTGAAAACCTTGGGTGACAGCGACCCGTCCTTCTTCTGGTGATGGATGGCGTAGTCGATCAGCACCGTGCGGATCTGTTTCCCGAGGTTTGACAGTCCGATCTGGAAGTCGAGTGCGCCCGGAAAGGCGACGCGGTTCTGGGACAAGACCAGGGTTGCTGTCACATCGGTCAGGGGTTCAAAGCCGAAATTTGACAGCGTCTTGCCGTGCCCCTTTTTGATAAGGGTGCGGGAAGCATGCTTGAGCAGCCAGAGCCTCTCTTTCGAGGCGTCGACGGCATGCCGTGCAACAAAGTCTGCGACGAGATCCGGATGGTCCTTGGCGATGTCGTTCAGGCTATTGGCGACAGAGCGACGCACATAGTCCTCTTCGTCATCGATCAGGGCTTCAAGGATCGGCAGGATGGGGGCCGGGTCCTTGACCAGGGCTGGCAAACGCATGGCCCAGGGGAGGCGGGGGCGGGTGCCTTCCGAGGCAAGGCGCCGTACGTGATGGTTGTCATCGCGGACCCAGCCTGAGATGATCGCCAGCGCCTTTTCCTGCTCTTCGGCGATAAATGGACGTATGCCGAATTCCGCGGTGAAATGCGGGGTCAGCGCTTTAAGCAGTGCAAGCGCGGTCTCGAGATGGCCGCGTCCATGAGCAGCAATGTAGTGATTGAAGGAGAGAAGGGCCCAACCTTTTAAACCTTCCCTGTTCTGTGTCGGCAGACAGGCATGAAGGATGCTGGCCGCCTCGTCGAAATCCTGCGGCAAGTGACGCTGCAAGGCGTTTGCGATGCACTGTCCGCGTTGCATCAGTTCCAGCGCGTCAAGGGCGGTCAAGACTTCCGTCTCGAAGGCGGCCTTGTCGAAGCGGTCCCAGGCCCGCGACACAGCATTGGCTGTGTCGCGAACGGTCTGAGGGCCGATCAGGTGCTTGAGCGGCTCGGCCATGATGTCAGAATGTCTCCAGGGTCTCAAAGTGCTGCATGAGGGTAACACCCTTGATCGCCGCCATGTAAGGCGCGAAGGCCGGATCTGCCTGGACTTTTGCGGCAGCCGCCTCTGCACTTGCCTTGTCGGTCCATTCGACCAGATCGGCGATCATGTCGTCATGATCAAGCGCCGTGAGCGGCCGCCAGCTGACGAATCCGGGATAGGCTTTGACGGCAGCCATGGCGGCGCGGCGGGCTTCTTCGGCAGCCGGCTTGTTCGATACGGTGCAGACCGCAAGTTCAAGGATAGTGTTTTTGGGCATTTTGCTCTCCGGTGTTAAGCGACAGCTTGACCTAGCATGTTGCAACTGACAACCTTGTGGCCACAGCTTTAGGGAGGTCATCATGCGCCCTGCGGACCGGCTCTTCCGGATCATTCAACTGATGCGCGCGACTGGCCGCGCGATGACCGCTGCCGAGATCGCCGAAAAGATGGAAGTGGCGCCGCGCACGATCTATCGCGACATGGAGCACTTGATGGCTTCGGGTGCACCGATCGAGGGTGAGCGTGGGGTCGGCTACGTGCTGCGCGAAGCCTTCGATGCGCCGCCGCTCACCTTTACATTCGAGCAACTGGAAGCACTTGCCTTCGGGCTGCGCGCCGTTGAGATGCTCGGCGATCCCCGACTTGGCCAGGCCGCGCGGGAGGCGAAGGAAAAGATGCTCGGCATGCTGCCGATGGAGCATGCCGAACGGCTGATCTCCGCGCCGATCCATGCATTTCGTTCGTCAGCCCAGCCGGAGGTGCCGGATTGCCTGGGCGATATGCGTTCGACGCTGTCGGGCAAACGCAAGGTCTGGATCGCCTATCATTCTCTGCCCGGCGAGCGCAGCCAGCGCGTCGTCTGGCCGCTGGGCTTGGCCGCCTTCGGCGCGATCTGGGTGATGACCACGTGGTGCGAAATGCGCCAGGGCTTTCGCGATTTCCGTCTCGACCGGGTGGAGGACTGGAAGGCGATGCCGGACCGGTTTGATCCGGCGCCGCACCAAACCTATCAAGCCTATCTGCAGCAGCTCTCCTGACGGATCAGAAATCCGTCGCAACCCCGCCTTCGGCCTTGCGTTTGGCGACGAAGGCGTCGAGTTCCTCTTCTATGGCCGGATCGAGCGCAGGACGTTCGTAACTTGCGAGCTTTTCTTTGAAGACGCGGTTTGCGTGATCATAGGTCGTGGGTCGCCCAGCCTCCGTCCAGGTCTCGAAATTGCGCCAGTCGGAGAGGATCGGCGAATAGAAGGCGCTTTCGTAGCGGGCAAGCGTATGGGCCGTGCCGAAGAAGTGGCCGCCGGGGCCGACCTCGCGCACGGCATCGAGCGCCAGCGCATCCGGACTGACGTCGAGGGGGGTTAGAAATTCCGCCACCATCTGTAACATGTCGACATCGAGAATGAATTTTTCGAACGACGCTGTCAGGCCACCCTCGGTCCAGCCCGCCGAATGCATGATGAAATTGCCGCCGCCCTGGATGAGGGCCCATAGCGAGAAAGCGGATTCGTAGGCCGCCTGGGCGTCAAGCGTGTTGGCGGCATTGGTGTTGGAGGTGCGGTAGGGAATGCCGTAGCGACGGGCAAGCTGGCCGCCGACGATGACCGCTTTCATGTATTCCGGGGTTCCGAAGGCCGGTGCGCCGCTCTTCATGTCGACATTCGAGGTGAAGCCGCCATAGATCACCGGCGCGCCCTTCTTCACCATTTGGGTAAAGGCGATGCCGCAGAGCGCTTCGGCATTCTGCTGAACGACGGCGCCGGCAATCGTCACAGGTGCCATGGCGCCGGCCAGCGTGAACGGCGTCATCACAACGACCTGACCGCGCGACGACATTTCGATGATGCCCTGGAGCATGGGACCATCAAGACGCAGCGGCGAGGAGGAGTTGATGATGGTGAACAGGGACGGTTCCGCCTCCATCTGCTCGATGGAAATGCCGCGCCCGATGCGGGCAATCTCAAGGGCGTCGATGTTGCGTTGCTTGCCGAGCGAATAGCAATGGAAGGCCTTGTCGGTCAGCTTCACCATATCGGAGAGGCAGTCGAGATGACGGACAGAGGCGTGAATATCTATCGGCTCCACCGGATAGCCGCCGGTGGTGTGGATGACGTCGTAGCATTGGGCGAGCTTCACCAGTCTGCGGAAATCCTCCTGGTTGCCGGCGCGACGACCGCCTTCGCGATCGGCGACGAAGGGGGCAGACGCGATCTGGGCGAAGACGAGGTTGTTGCCGCCGATCTGGACGTTGCGTTCCGGGTTGCGGGCATGGAGAGTGAAGCCGCGCGGCACGGATTGCAGCAGATCCATGATCAGCTCGCGACCAAAGCGGACACGCTCTGATCCCTCCCTGACATCGGCACCGGCCGCCTTCATGAGGGCGCGTGCCTCCGGCAGCATGATATCCATGCCGATTTCTTCGAGAATGGTCAGCGATGCATCGTGGATGGCATCAAGCGCGTCTTCGTCCACCAGTTCCGTCTTGGCGAGCCTGTTGACGAGGTTGCGGTAGCGGCTTCCACCATTGGGCCGGCTGCGTTCGCCCATGCGGCCGCCGCTGCGCCGCCGGCGCTCGGGCGTCGTGGTCAGGGTGTCGAGGTCAGACGGGGCATTTGCGCTGATGTCGCTCATGGTCGATCCATTGTGCCATTATCGACACGAAGTCTCGCAGGTTCGGGGGCTTCAAGGCATTGCCATTTGCGACCCGAAAGCGGCTCAACTGGAACATCGACGTTGAGCGCTCACTTGCTTCAGGTTGAAGCATCATTCGCAGGCGCACGCTTACGACCTGTTTACCATTCCACGTCATTGATCTTGTTGGGACTATGTCTTTGAACCGTCGGGGAAGTGCGTTGCTCGAACTGGTCTGCGAAAAGATCGCCGCTCTCGCTCTGCCTTCCTATGTGAAGGACAGTGAACTGCGCTATGTTGCCGTCAATCCGGCCTTTGCATCCCTTTTCGGCATGGAGGCGGAGATCTTTGTCGGGCAGACGGATCATCAGCTTTTCGGTCACGGTCTTGATGCCATGCGCGACGATGCCGAGCGCCGTGTTCTCGTGTTCGGCGAAGACGATCAGCTCGGCTTTCGCGCTCATCCGGACGAGGCGGTGCGTCTCTTGCGGATCGAACGCTTCTTTGGCGAAGACGATCAACTTTATCTTTTCGGATTCATGGATGCAGCAGGCGAGGTACAGCAACCTCAAGGATATGCTGTTCCGTGGTCTGCGGAACTCGAGGTCTTCCGGTCCGTGCTGGATCAGCTGCCGGTCGCAGCCTTTGTCCGCGACAGCAGTCACAGGCTGGTGTTTGCCAATCAGGCATTCGCCGATCTCACGGGTGTGCCTCTGGATGTGCAGATGGGCCGGACGGAGCCGGAAATTTTCCCGTTCATCGGCGATGCTTATCACGAGGACAACGAGAGAATTCTGCAGGGCGGTCTTTCGGAAGAGCGGCGGGACGTGTTTCTGCGTCCGGATGGCACGCGTATTCCGACGCTTCGTCGTGTCGGGGCCTTGTGCACGCGGGACGGTTCGCAATTTCTGATTGGAACGATAACCGATCTCTCACTGGTGCGGCAGGGCGAGGAGAAGCTGACGGCGATCCGCCGCGAAGCCGAAAGCATGCGTCATTCCTTCCAGACCTTGCTGCTGTCGCTACCGGTCGGCATCATGCTGGTCGGGCCGGATCTCTTGATCGAATACGTCAATACAGCGCTCGTCGAAATGGCGGAGCTTGAGGATGGCATCGAGCTGCTTGGCATGCATTACCGGGACTTCCTGCGTCGGGTGATGGCGCGGGCTAATCCCTTGATCACGCCGGCGGAATTGGACAGCCGGATCGACTATCGCATCGAGCAGATCATGAGCCTCGATGACGGTCCCCTGATCGACGCGAAGACCCCTTCGGGACGCGCCTTGGCCGCCGGTAGCCGCAAGCTTGAAGGTGGCCGCATTCTGGTGACGTATTCCGATGTCAGCGACATGGTGGAACGCGAGGAGGAAACTCTCCTCTACCGCGCGGCCCTGGAGCAGATGCAGGTGCCGGTGTTCATTCGCGATACCGACCGCCGAATGATCTACGTGAACGCCGCCTACGAGGAACTGCACCAGCAGCACCGCGCGGATATCTATGGGCTGACAGAGGCTGAGATGTGGCCTGACCGGGCAGACCAGCTCAGGCTCGAAAATGTCCGCTGTCTTGAACACGGTGAGGTTATCGAGCGTCCGAGCGATGTCGTGATCCGGGATGGCGAGGAAGTTTCGGTCATCACCCGCATCAACCGTATCACGACCGCCCAGAGCAAGCACTATCTGGTGGGATCGGTGACCGACGTCTCGGTCATCAAGCAGGGGCAGGAGGCTTTGAGGCAGGCACAGGCCCATGCCGAAGCGCTTTACGAAGATCTTGTGGCGATGCTGCATATCATGCCGCTCGGCGTCGTGATCCTCAATTCGGATTATACGGTCGAGTTCGCCAATGAGAAATGCCGGGAGATCTGGGGCTGGCCCTCCGACATGGCGATCGATGGGATGAGCTTTCGCTCCTATTGTGAGCGCAATCATAGCATGGGCAAGGCCTGGCCCGGCCTGGAGTTCGAAGAGGGATATCGCCGCCGTATCGCGCAGTTCGATGCGCTGGAGGGGTCGCAGACCTCGGAACTCTGCTACGACGACGGTCAGCAGGTGCTGGCGACCATCACGCGGCTGCGTGACCGCAAGATCCTTTTGACCTATTCCGACCTCACGGAGATGCGTCGCCGCGAAAAGGCGATCGACGAGGCACAGCAGCAGCTTGAGCGCATGGGGCAGCTCATGCAGGACACGATGCGGCTGACCTCGCAGGGCATTGCCGCGATCGAGAAAGGACGCATTGTCGAGGTCAATCCGGCATTCTCTCGTATTCTCGATTTGCCGGAAGATCTGGTGGCAGTGGGAAGCCGCTGGAGCGAAATGTTTGATTACTGCGCCAAACGCGGCGATTTCGGCGACGATCCCAGGGCAGCACTTGCACAGTGGCAGGCAAGTCTCAGGGCCTCGTCAGGCGTGTCGACGACCTTCTTTGCCGGCGGCAAGACCTGGGTGAAGCTGGAAGCAACGTTCGGCGGCGCGCAAAGCTGCGTCATCGTCCTGACCGATGTGACCGAATTGAAGGTGCGTGAAGCGGAACTCGAAGTTCTCCTCGCGCGCAGCGAAGCCGCCGACAAGGCCAAGTCCGACTTTCTCGCCAATATGAGCCATGAGATCCGCACCCCGATGAATGGCGTGCTTGGCATGGCAGAGCTTCTTTCCAAGTCCAATCTCGACAGCCGGCAGAAAACCTTCGTCGACATCGTGATGAAATCCGGCAATGCCCTGCTGACGATCATCAACGACATTCTCGATTTTTCGAAGATCGATGCCGGCCAGATGAAGCTTAGGAACGCGCCATTCGATCCGGTGGAAGCCATCGAGGATGTCGCGACCCTCCTGTCCGCGGCCGCCGCCGAAAAGGATATCGAGCTGGTCATTTCGGGTGAGCAGGCCGTCCGACACACTTTCCTTGGCGACGCAGGACGGTTCCGTCAGATCGTCACCAATCTGCTCGGGAATGCGATCAAGTTTACCGAAAAAGGCCATGTCCATATCTACCTCTCCAGCGAGCCGCTGGCGGAGGGAATGGCAATGCTGAGCGTCAGCATTGCCGACACCGGTGTTGGCATCGCGCCGGACATGCAGGCACAGATCTTCGAGAAGTTCTCGCAGGCCGATACCTCTTCGACGCGCCGGCACGAGGGAACGGGCCTTGGCCTTGCGATCACGGCCGGACTGGTCAAACTCTTCGGCGGACAGGTTCAGGTGCATTCGGAACTCGGGCAGGGCTCCGTCTTCACGGTGGATCTGCCGCTGAAGGTGGTTGCCGAGCGCAGACGGCAGCAGGATCTGCCGGTCAATGTGCAGGGCGCGAGCGTGCTGGTCATCGACGACAATCCCGTCAACCGACAGATCCTCGGCGAGCAGCTTACCATGTGGGGTTTTGACGGCTATGCCGTCGAGAATGGCCCGCTCGGATTGCATATCCTCGACCAGGCCTATGAAAACGGCCTGAGGATCGATGCGGTGGTCATTGACTACCACATGCCCGAAATGAACGGTATCGATGTGGCGCGGGCAATCAGAGATGACCGTCGCTTCGACGACATGCCGCTGATCTTTCTGACGTCGATGGATATGACGGCCAGCGAGGAGCTGTTCGAGAGCCTCAGGATCCAGGCGCATCTGATGAAGCCCGCCCGCGCCAACGTCCTGCGTCGTGCCATTATCGATGTCATTCGCACAGCGCGTCTTGCCAAGGAAAGAGGGGCGGCGCTGACGCATGCGCCCTTGATGCCGCGGAGCAAGCCGGTTGCCACCCTGGCGAACAGCTCCGGTCCTGATGCTGCCACCGCATCTTCGGCGGAGGCGCCAAAGGACGAGGTGCGGATCCTGATTGCCGAGGATAACGAGGTCAACCAGATCGTATTCAACCAGATCCTGGCGGGAAGCGGCATTCCGTATCGCATCGTTGCAAATGGCGCGCTGGCACTCGACGCCTGGCGGACGCATCGACCAGACCTGATCCTGATGGATGTCTCCATGCCCGTGATGAACGGTCACGAGGCAAGCCGGGCCATCCGGGCCGAGGAGGCGAGCGCAGGCGGCACGAGCCGCGTTCCAATCATCGGCGTGACCGCGCATGCGCTGGAGAGTGACCGCGAAGCCTGCAAGGCTGCCGGTATGGATGACTATCTGTCCAAGCCGATCTCGCCGGAGATGCTGATGCGCAAGATCGGCGAGTGGTATGATCTTGCGCCCGAACAACTCGCTGCTGCCCTTGCCGGTTGAGCGCCCGAGCTGCGTTTACGGCTTATCGCCGCGCAGCATTTCGCGCTTGCCGGCAAATCCGGGTTTCCGCTCGACTGTGAAACCGGCCGTCTGCAGATTTCGACGGACGAAGCCGGCCGCGGCATAGGTGGCAAAACTGCCGCCCGGGCGAGTGTGGTCGAATACCGCCTGCATCAACTCGAGAGACCACATCGCCGAATTGCGCGACGGCGCAAAGCCATCCAGAAACCAGGCATCGAAGATCAAAAGGGAAGCTGTCAGGCTTTCCAGTGCATCTCCGCAGACGACGCTGAGCCGGGTCTGCTCGTCGAGGTCAAGCAGGACGGTTCCCTCTGGTCTGTCTGGCCAGAGTGCGGTCAGCGCCTGCCGTTCCGCATCAAGCTCTGGCCAGTGGGCGAGGGCGCGATCGATGTCGGCCCGCTGCATCGGAAACAGTTCGAAGGAGACGAAGTGCAGAACGCCAGAGGAAGGCCGGGCGATCTTCCAGTGCCGCCAGGTCTCGCAGGCGTTGAGACCGGTGCCGAAGCCCAGTTCGCCGATGGTGAATTCAGCCTGTCCAGCCCAGCGATCCGGCAAGCCGTTGCCGGAAAGGAAAACGTGCCCGCATTCCAGCCGGCCGTCCGTCTGGCAATAAAAATGATCGCCAAAGGCGGTCGAATAGGGCATATCGCCGTTCTGCCAGGTGAGGGGGGAGGCGTTGCCTCTTTCGTCCGCATTCAGATCTGATTGGGTCATGCATGTCCGATAAATTGCCGCAGCGCTCCGGTCAATCAGGCGCCGATCTTGTCATCATTGGTGGCGGGATCTTCGGGCTCTGGGCGGCGAGGAAAGCGGCGCAACGCGGACTTGATGTGCTTCTTCTTGATGCCGGGAGACTGGGCTCGGGAACCAGTGGCGGGCTTCTCGGTGCGCTGATGGCGCATATGCCGGACCGTTGGAACGCCAAGAAGCAGTTGCAGTTCGACGGTCTCGTGTCGCTGCCGTTTGAGATTGCCGCTTTGGAAGCGGAAACGGGCCTTGAAACGGGATATCGTCGCACAGGTCGCCTCATTCCCTTGCCGAAGCCGCATCTGAGGCCGATTGCCGAGCGCCATGAACGTGAGGCCAGGCTGAACTGGCATCAGGGCGCGCACGCGTTTGCATGGTCCGTCATGGACAGTCCTGCCGTTGCCGGCTGGCCGGTCGAAGATTATTGCCAGGCTGGCCTCGTGCACGACACATTGGCGGCGCGGGTTTCGCCCCGTCGCTTGACCGCCGCGATCGGGCAGGCCCTGCGCGATCATCAGCGGGTGGAGATCCGCGAAGGCGTGCATGTGCTTGGGATCGACCCAAAGCGCAAGGTCATCCGGCTGGCCGACGGCGGTAGCCTCGGCTTCCAGTCGCTTGTTGTTGCAGCCGGTTGCGGCAGTTTTCCGCTGCTGTCCGATCTGGGGCCGGCCTTGAACGAGCCGCTCGGACGCCCTGTGAAGGGGCAGGCGGCGCTGTTGCGTGCCGAGATCGCCGATGACCTGCCTCTGCTTTACCTGGATGGCCTCTATGCCGTGCCGCATGAGGGGGGGCATGTCGCGATCGGCAGTACCAGCGAAAACAGCTTTGAAAACGCATTCAGCACGGACGAGAAGCTCGCGGCGCTCATCGAAGCCGCCCGTCGCCTGGCGCCCCGCTTGCAAAAGGCCGAGGTGGTGGAGCATTGGGCGGGCCTGCGACCGAGAGCCGTTGGCGGCGATCCGGTGGTCGGCGCCCATCCGGACGCGCCTGACGTCTTTGCTCTCACAGGCGGCTTCAAGGTCAGCTTCGGGATCGGACATCTGCTGGCCGATGCGGTGCTCGACATGATTCTCGGTGTCCCTGTCGCACTGCCGGACAGCTATCTTCTTACCCATCACATTTCAGTTGCCAAGGGCGAATGAATTTCGCTGGAGCCTCCCCAAATACCTAGGGCTATTCGGGAATTTTGCCCGTCGTCTCACGGCTTTGGCATCGGCGCGTTCGTCAAGCTGTCATGCAAATCACCTAACCGATCGGCTTCAACGGTCATTGCTAAAATGGCGGACAGGAACCGAGCGGTAGAGGGCATGCATGCGCTATGCGATTTGTTTCACGCCGTCTGCGGGCGAAGCGCTGGCGATTGCCGGTGCAAGCTGGCTCGGGCGCAGCGTCTATTCGGGGTTGGCGGTTGAACATCCAAACTTGCGCGGCATGGGGATGCACGAGGTTGCCTTCCATACGGCCCTGCCGCGCCGCTTCGGTTTCCACGCCACGTTCAAGGCGCCGTTCCGCCTCAGTCCAGGAACAACCGAGCAGTCGCTTTTGCGGGCATTGATGGAGTTTGCGGGTCAGATGCAGCCCGTAGCGCTCAATGGCCTGACCGTGGGGCGGATCGGTGAAGTCTACGGGCTCATTCTGGATCGGCCTTGCGCTGCGATCGACCATCTGGCTGGCTCGATCGTTCAGGCGTTCGATGGCTTCCGCTCTCCGCTCAGCGAGGCGGAGATTGAACGGCGCAACCCGGACCGGCTATCGGCGGCGCAATTCTCCAACCTCAATCGTTGGGGACATGCTTATGTGATGGACGAATTCCGCTTTCACATGACCCTGACCGGGCCGCTGCTCGGGCGCGATTTTGCTCGCATCGAAGAGGCCCTGAAGAGCCACTTCGCGCCGGCATTGGCCGAGCCGGTCACGGTTGATCATCTGGCACTTTTCGTCGAGCCGGAAAAGGGAGCACCCTTCCACGTGCATTCCCTGCACCCCATGGGGCAGATTGCCAGCCGAAGGTTCGCCTGAAGCGTCACGGCATTCTCTCATCGTTTTGCCACTCGACAGTCTGGCCTTGCGCCAATAGCCTCGTCAGAAACTTGACGAGGTGAACATATGTCGACTGCTCCCTATCCGCGCGATCTCATCGGTTATGGTCGCACCACGCCAGATCCGAAATGGCCCGGCGATGCGCGGATCGCGGTGCAGTTTGTCGTGAATTACGAGGAGGGCGGCGAAAGCTGTATTCTCGATGGCGATCCGGCGTCCGAGAACCTGCTGTCGGAAATCGTCGGCGCCCAACCCTGGCCAGCCCAGCGCAATCTCAACATGGAATCGATCTATGAATATGGTTCGCGCGCCGGCTTCTGGCGGCTCTGGCGCATGTTCACCGAGCGCCGCGTGCCGGTGACCGTCTATGGCGTGACGCTCGCCATGGCGCGCAATCCGGAGGCGGTTGCCGCGATGAAGGAAGCCGATTGGGAGATCGCCAGCCACGGCTATCGCTGGCTCGAATACAAGGATTTTCCGGAAGACGTCGAGCGGGAGCACATCCGCGAAGCGGTGCGGCTGCACACGGAGCTGACAGGCTCGCATCCGCGCGGCATGTATCAGGGCAAGCCGTCCGACAACACGCTGCGCCTCGTCATGGAGCAGGGCGGCTTCCTCTATTCCTCCGACAATTATTCCGACGACCTGCCGTTCTGGGTGCCGGATCTCGACGGCAAACCCTTCCTGATCATTCCCTATACGCTCGAAACTAACGACATGCGCTTTGCCACGCCGCAGGGGTTCAACTCCGGCGACCAGTTCTTCACCTATCTGAAGGACGCCTTCGACGTGCTTTACGAGGAGGGCAAGAACGGCAACCCAAAGATGATGTCGGTTGGCCTGCATTGCCGCCTCGTGGGGCGGCCGGGGCGGGCTGCAGCGCTGGCGCGGTTCATCGATTACGTCACGAGCCACGAGAAGGTCTGGGTGCCCAAGCGCATCGAGATCGCCGAGCATTGGCATAAGGTTCGCAAGCCGGTGTGGTAAGGGCTAAAATCAGCAGCTGATTTTTCATCAGCTGTATCGTGTGTGATTTCATACAGTTAAGGAATTTTATCTACCTGTTTTCTGTGATTTTGTACAAATTTCATTTGACGGGGTGGTCAAATGGGGGTAACTACTAAAAATGCGTTAATCCGCTTGTCTTCATTTCCAATGAGTGTCATAAAAAAGCACGCCAGAAATTCTTTTGACGTGCCATTGTGCGTTTGCATCGGTGTTTTGGTCTGCCGATTGGCAAGCCGTTCGCCCGATACGGTACCCTTGCAAGTCCGTAGCTAGCGCCCTTTGGCCTTTTTGACAAGACCAAGAGGTAAATGCAAATGACAGACAAGACATATCGACCGGGTGAACTGGCTCCAAGATCGGGCCAGTACACTATCACTGGACCAAGGGGCGGTCAGGGCCCTGAGCGTACCGTGGTTAAGGGTGAGCCGCTTCCACCAACACCCAAAGCTGGTTCATCCTATCGACTGACTGACCCTACCCGGACGAAGTAGATTTGACATTGCGCACGGCAGGTATCGCTTGCCGTGCGTTGTCGAAGTGGGGGTGTCCGATGACTAGTTTGGCTTCGCTAAAGTCTAGCCTATTGCAAAACCCGGAGTTTCGGGCCGAATATACAAAAGCCTGCGTTGAGTATCAGGCGCTTGAAGCCGAAATTGCGGCTTCCGCCAACAGCCAGTCGCGCAAGATTGCGGCGGGTTGCGACAATTCAGGGCCTGACAGCAGCCAGTAGGACTTGTCCGCGTCGGCCGCTTCGTCGAACAGGACCGTCAGTGATCCGGCCGCCAGGTGATCGCCGATCAGGGCTGTCGGGCAGAGGCCGATGCCGAGGCCTGACAGGACCGAACTCACCAGAAGATTGAAGTCCGCATAGAGCGGGCCCGAGGGTGTCGGGCCTTCGACGCCGCGTGCTGACAGCCAGGTCTGCCAAGCGGCCTCGGTCGCGTCGTGCAGCAAGTCAAGGTTCAGGAGATCGGACGGTGTTGTGATTGATCCGCGGCGTTGCAGATAGGCCGGCGAGCAGGTTGGGCGGGTGGCCGCCGGCAGGATCTGGTCGACGCGGCCCGGCGGCCGTTTGCCGTGCCGGACCAACAGATCCGTGCCGGCTTCATCCGGCGTCAGCGCGCCGAGCGGATAGACGATCGAGACCTGGATCTCGGGATGATCAGCCCGAAAGCGGGGCAGGCGCGGTCCGAGCCAGTGGTTCACGACCGAGGGTTTGCAGGCAAGGCTGACGCGCAGTCCGCTGCGGCGGGCCGTGAGACGCTCCACCGCACGGGCGATGTGGCCAAGGCCTTCCGAGCAGGCGGCGCCCAGTTCGCGGCCGTCCGCTGTCAGGCGCACGCCCCGCGCGCGGCGTTCGAAGAGGGCAAGCCCCAGCCAGTCCTCCAGCGCCTTGACATGCTGGCTGACGGCCGCTGCCGTCATGCCGAGTTCCTTTCCGGCCTGCAGAAAGCTTTCGCGGCGCGCGGCCGCCTCGAAGGCGCGCAGTGTGGAGGGTGGTGGCAGTTTCATGTCGTCATGGATAAGCCAGGCTTGGCCATCGGGCAAGGAGAAGCCGCGTTGTCAGCAGCGCGTGCTTGCGGCACCTTATCGGCACATCCTTCCTGTTCCACCCCTTACTGCCAGTCCGGAGCATGCCATGTCGCCCTTCAACGCCAACATTCCCGTCCCAGCCGATGCGGCCGCGCGGCGCGCGGTCAAACCCGTCGTCTGCTATCCGGTCGAATCGTTGAAAGCACCCGACATGAGCATTCTGGAGCGGGCACGGGCAAGGATGGAGAAGGTCGGTGAGGTGATCGTGCCGCCGCGCGAGGGCAATACTTTCGAGGTGCCGAAGGGGCATTTCTTTCGCATCGTCAGCGTGGAGGGGCCGCAGGTCGGTGACCTCAATCTTTTCAATGCCAATGACCTTTCCGAACGTTTCTTCTCCGGCAAGACGCGGGCGCTGCATGCCACCCATGTGACCACCGGCAATCGGCTGTGGAGCAATCTGCCGTCGCTCCGGCCCATGGCGACGATCAGCCATGACACGCTCGGCTGGTATGGATTCGATGAATTCGGCGGCGGCGTGCATGATGTGATCGGCACGCGTTGCGACCCCTATACCAACCGGCTTCTTTCCGGCGGCGACTACCATCATTGCTGCCATTCGAACCTTTGCCGCTCGCTCGCGCACCACAAGGGTATCTCCATGCACGAGGCCGAGCCGCATGTGCATGACGTTTTGAATGTCTTCATGTGCACCGGCTTCACCCGCGATACGCAGCAGTATTTCATGAAGGCGAGCCCGGTTCGCCCTGGCGACTTCCTCGAAATGTTTGCTGAAATCGATCTTCTCGGTGCGCTCTCGGCCTGCCCGGGTGGCGATTGCAGTTCCAGCCATTCCAGCGATGCGGCCAAGTGCTACCCGCTGAAAGTCGAAATCTACAGGCCGGATATGGACTTGCTGGCGGCTTGGCCGTTTCCGGAGCGCAACGGATATCAATTGACCGATTGAGCCGGTCGCGCGCTTTCCCTCCTTGTCGCGGCTGAACTCGACAAGGCCAGGGGGCTCGGCTAAGCCTGTTGCAGACTGCTTCGCAGCGCTGCTGCAAGCGCCCGCATTCGGCGTCCTCCTGGGCGCTGCCCGATGGAATGGACATGGACATGGACAGAGCGGATTTCGTGCAGCGGTTCGGCGGCGTATTCGAGCATTCGCCCTTTATCGCCGAGCGTGCCTTCGATGCCGGCATGATCGACGAACCGCTGACCGCCCTCGATGTGCATGATGCGATGGCGGCGATGTTCCGCACATCGAGCCCTGAGGAAAGGCTCGGGGTTTTGCGCGCGCATCCCGATCTTGCGGGCCGCCTTGCGATTGCAGGCGAACTGACCGAAGACAGCAGGCGCGAACAGGCCGGCGCAGGGCTTGATCGGCTGACCGCTGAAGAGCATCAGCGCTTCACCGAGCTCAACGCTGAATATGTCGAGAAATTCGGCTTTCCCTTCATCGTCGCGGTGAAGGGGCTGACGAAGGATGACATTCTCGCCACTTTCGAGACACGGATCGCCAATGGTCGCGATCAGGAGTTCGACACCGCCTGCCAGCAGGTGGAGAAAATCGCCAGACTTCGCCTCGAAAGCCTGCTTCCGGAGAGCCACTGACATGCTTGAAACTTCGACCGTTATCCTGCCGGATTTCGCCGCCGGTGCCGTCAATCTTGCCTCGGCCCGCCTTGGAGCGGTGGGGGTGTCTTCGACCGATGAATTCTTCGCGCCGCTGTCGCGGATGCTGAACGACGAGCCCGCAGCTTTCGATCCCACCCTCTACGACGACAACGGCAAGTACATGGATGGCTGGGAAAGCCGTCGCAAGCGTGTACCGGGCCATGATTCCGCGGTGATCCGGCTGGCCATGCCAGGACGCATCTTCGGCTTCGATGTCGATACGCGGTTCTTCACCGGCAACTACCCGCCGCAATGCTCGATCGAGGCCGCTTGCCTGGAAAACGGCGATCCGGATGATCAAACCGTCTGGACAGAGCTCGTCGTCAAGTCGCCGCTCGGTCCGTCGGCGCAGCATTTCTTTGCCAATGCCGACACGTCGAAGATCTGGACGCATCTGCGTCTGCATATCTATCCCGATGGCGGCATCGCCCGCCTGCGCGTTTATGGCGCTGCGCATTTCGACTGGTCGAAGGTCGGCGCGACGGACGAGATCGATCTCGCCTACATTTTTCATGGTGCCAAGGCGCTTGCCTGGTCGGATGCGCATTATGGCCATCCGGACAAGATCCTGTCTCCGGGGCGCGGCACCAATATGGGCGACGGCTGGGAGACAAAGCGCCGCCGCGGGCCGGGGCATGACTGGGCGATCATCCGATTGGGACATCCGGGCGTTATCAACCGGGTGCTGATCGATACGCATTTCTACAAGGGCAATTACCCAGATACCTGCGAGTTGCTTGGTGCCTACCTGCCGGAGGCGGGCGACACGTTCAGCGAGGCCGAGATCGCAGCCTCAGAACAGTGGCAGCCAATCCTGACCCGGCAGAAGATGCAGATGGATGCCGAGCACCTGTACGAGGGCGATCAGGTGCAGAAGATCGGCCCGGTTACGCATGTGCGCATCGCCATGCATCCGGACGGCGGCGTGATGCGCCTGCGCTTGTTCGGCACAAAGGCGTAAAGCCCATTGCCGGCATCAATGGCCGCAATTGCGAACGGCGTGCCGGGGCCTGTATTGCCGCTCTAGAAACGAAAAGAGCGGGCGTAAGCCCGCTCGTCGCAGTTCAGCCGTCCGCATTGCGGGCGGTTTTTTGACCGGGGTGTGCCCGTTACTGCTTGCTGGCGTTTTCCGCTTCGCGGATCGCTTCCTCGTGATACCAGCTTGCCGCGCCGCTTTCATAGATCACAGGCTTCGGCATCTGGCGTTCACGCAGAGCCTGGAGCCTTGCTGCGTCGCGCACCGGGAATTCGTAGATCTTCGCCGATTCCCGAACCATGTTCGTTGTCATGCTACTGCCTCGCGTTTCCACCGAGTGTTCTCGATAATTCACGACTACCACATGAAAAACGCAAATGCACATGAAAAGTGCAAATTGCCTATTTTATAGGCTGAATAGATGCAAAAAAGTGATGAATTTAAAATCATCACTGTGCTTCACGCGGCAAACTTCCATTTATGAACGTTCTGTTGACGGACGAGTTCCGCAAATCGGCGCATTAATAGGCCTGTTGAACGGTTTTCTTTCGCTATTTGGGGTGGAGGGGTGCGACAAAATGGTCTGCATTGCTGCCCTAAATCCAAACTGGCACGCTTCCTGCATTTCATTGGGGGAGACCCGGGCAGACCGGAGAATCACCCCTCTGTGCGCCCATGATTGGCGCGAGACTGAAGAGAGAGCACCATGACCAAGTACAAGCTCGAGTATATCTGGCTCGATGGCTACAAGCCGGTAGCAAACCTGCGTGGCAAGACGCAGATCAAGGAATTCGACAGCTTCCCGACGCTGGAGCAGCTGCCGCTGTGGGGCTTCGACGGCTCGTCCACGATGCAGGCCGAAGGCCACTCGTCGGACTGCGTACTGAAGCCGGTTGCGATCTATCCCGACCCGGCCCGTACCAATGGTGCGCTCGTCATGTGCGAAGTTATGATGCCGGATGGCGTCACGCCGCATCCGTCGAACAGCCGCGCGACGATCCTCGACGACGAGGGGGCATGGTTCGGTTTCGAGCAGGAATACTTCTTCTACGAAAACGGCCGTCCGCTCGGCTTCCCGGAGCAGGGCTATCCGGCTCCGCAGGGCCCGTACTACACCGGCGTCGGCTACAAGAATGTCGGTTCGATCGCGCGTGAAATCGTCGAAGAGCATCTCGACCTCTGCCTCGAAGCCGGCATCAACCACGAAGGCATCAATGCCGAAGTGGCCAAGGGCCAGTGGGAATTTCAGGTATTCGGCAAGGGCTCCAAGAAGGCTGCCGACCAGATCTGGATCGCTCGCTATCTGCTGCTGCGTCTCTGCGAAACCTATGGCATCGACGTCGAGTTCCATTGCAAGCCGCTTGGCGATACCGACTGGAACGGCTCGGGCATGCACTGCAACTTCTCGACCACCTTCATGCGTGAAGTGGGCGGCAAGGAATACTTCGAAGCCCTCATGGCGGCCTTTGCCAAGAACTGGCAGGAGCATATCGACGTCTACGGTCCGGACAACCATCTGCGTCTGACCGGCAAGCACGAGACGGCTCCGTGGAACAAGTTCTCCTACGGCATCGCCGACCGTGGCGCCTCGATCCGTGTTCCGCATTCCTTCGTCAACAACGGCTACAAGGGTTACCTGGAAGATCGCCGCCCGAATTCGCAGGGCTGCCCGTACCAGATCGCTTCCATCGTCCTGCAGACGATCGCCGAAGTCCCGACGGCCGACTACGCCAAGAACGCTGCCTGATTTCAGGTTTGATTTCTGATGACAGCGCCGGCGGAAACGCCGGCGCTGTTGTCGTTTTGGGAGGTGGCATACACGGGGCCCGTCTTTTGTTTACGAGGTCTATGGCCTATATTGAGGCTTCAGGAGAGGTTCCCATGCGACCGTCGGACGTGCTTGAACGCAACCGGGAAGCCATTCGCGCGGTGACTGCCCGTCACAGGGCGGCGAACCCGCGTGTCTTCGGTTCTGTGGCCCGTGGAGAAGACGGTCCCGAAAGCGATCTCGATATTCTCGTGGATGCACTTCCGGGCATGACGCTGTTCGATCTCGGAGGCTTGCAGTCGGAGATGGAAGATCTTCTGCCTTGCCGTGTGGACATTGTTACCGCAGGCGGGCTCAAGGCCCGGATGCGGGACCGCATCCTTGCCGAGGCGCGGGCCATATGACGCCGGAAGAGCGATTGCGCGACAATCTCATCGATATGCATGAGGCGGCGAGCGAAGCCATCGGTTTTCTCGACGGTGTGAGCTTCGAAGTCTTCGAACAGGATCTCCTGTATCAGCGCGCGGTTGCCATGACTTTCGTCCTGATTGCGACGGCTGCGGCACGCATCCAGTCACGATTTCCAGACATAGCCTCTGAGCAGCCGGAGATCGAATGGGCGAAGATCAGAGGGCTGCGCAATCTTGTGGTCCACGAGTATGATCGGCTGGATTGGCGTCAGGTCTGGGATACTGTGCAGGCTGATCTTCCTAAGCTGGTCCGGCAACTCGACCAGCTCCTTCATCCGCATATCCAGGGAGAATGATCCCCTTGCCCACCGAACTCCCCATCCGCCCACTGTCGGGTCAAGCTTTCATGCCCTTTGGCGAGGTGATCGAGACTGAGCCTTCCACCATGCGGCTGATCAATGGTGGCACGACCGAGCGCTTCCATGCCCTGTTTTCGCCGGAGGCGGCGGGCGAGGGGGCGCGGGTGATCGTGAACATCTTCCGCGGGCAGCCTCGCCAGTTCCCTTACGAGATCGGCATGATGGAGCGGCACCCGTTCGGCAGCCAGAGCTTTTCGCCGCTGTCGGGACGGCCGTTTCTCGTTGCCGTGTCGGCCGATGAAGGTGGCAGGCCGGGGGAGCCGCAGGTTTTTCTTGTCGGTGCGCATCAGGGCGTCAACTACCGGCGCAATGTCTGGCACCATCCCCTGATGGCAATCGATGCAGTCAGCGATTTCCTGGTTGTGGATCGGGATGGTCCCGGCAACAATCTCGAGGAGTTCTTTTTCGAGACCCCTTATGTGATTCGGGAGCCCCAGATATGACCGGCCTCACCACCCATGTGCTCGACACCGCGCTCGGAAAGCCCGCTCAGGGCCTGCGCATCCAGCTGATGCGAATGACAGGCGAGGAAGCGGATCTGATCAAGACCGTTTTCACCAATGAGGACGGACGGATCGATGGCGGGCCGATGTTGGTCGGCGATGAATTCCAGGTCGGGGTCTATGAGCTGCTCTTTCATGCAGGGGACTATTTGAAGGCACAAGGGATTGCGCTTTCGGATCCGCCCTTCCTCGACGTGATCCCGATCCGCTTCGGTATCTCCGACGTGAGCGCGCACTATCATGTGCCGCTCTTGCTGTCGCCTTACAGCTATTCGACCTATAGGGGGAGCTGATGCGGTTTGCCGCCATCGCCGACATTCACGGCAATGCGGCAGCACTCGAGGCGGTGCTGGCCGATATCGCAGCGCAGGACCTTGGCATGTCGGATATCGTCAATCTTGGAGACTGCCTGTCGGGGCCGCTCGAGGCCGGGCGCACCGCGGACATGCTGCTGCCGCTCGGGCTCGTCACGGTTCGCGGCAACCATGATCGCTACCTGATCGAGCACGCGGCGGGGGATATGCATGAATGGGAGGCGGATGCCTTCCGCCAGCTCGCTCCTGCGCATCTCGACTGGCTGCGCAGCCTGCCTTTCGATGCCGTGTTTCGCGATGTCGCCTATCTCTGCCACGCGCGTCCGATGGACGACAGCACCTATTGGCTGGAGCAGGTGACGCCGGAGGGGCAGGTCGTCCTGCGCGACCTGTCTGAGGTGGAGGCCTGGGCCGAGGGTATTTTGCAGCCGCTGATCTTGTGTGGCCACACCCATTTACCGCGCGTGGTCCGGCTTTCGGACGGTCGGCTGATTGTCAATCCCGGCAGTGTCGGCTGCCCTGCCTATGACGACGATATGCCGGTGCATCATCGGGTGGAGGCGGGCAACCCGCTGGCATCCTATGCGATCTGCGAAAGGACCGCCGCCGGATGGTCCGTCGGCTTTCGCCTCGTGCCCTACGATCACATGGGCCAGTCACGGCTTGCGGCTGCGAATGGACGTCCGACATGGGCGGCCGGGCTTGCGACCGGGCGCCTTGGCTGAGTTTTGCCTCAGAAAGGGCTTTCGGCGATGATATCGCGATCGACGTCCTTCAGGCTGCGGCGGCCGCAGAGCGCCATCGTGACATCCATTTCCCTGGCGATGATTTCGAGCGCTTTCCTCACGCCCTCCTGGCCCATGGCGCCAAGGCCATAGAGGAAAGGCCGGCCGATATAGGTGCCCTTCGCACCGAGCGCCACGGCCTTCAGCACGTCCTGGCCAGACCGTATGCCGCCGTCCATGTGAATTTCGATCTTGTGGCCGACGGCGTCGACGATTTTCGGCAGCATGGCGATCGAGGAATGGGCGCCATCAAGCTGGCGACCGCCATGGTTCGAGACGACGATCGCATCGGCACCCGTCTTTGCCGCCATCTTGGCATCCTCCACATCGAGGATACCCTTGATGATCAGCTTGCCGCCCCACTGCTTCTTGATCCACTCGACATCCTTCCAGGACAATTTTGGATCGAACTGCTCGGCCGTCCAGGCGTGCAGCGAGGAGAGATCGGTCACATCCTTGGCGTGGCCGTGAATATTGCGGAAGGTGCGGCGCTTGGTCTGCAGCATGTTCCAGCACCAGCGCGGCCGGGTGGCCATCTGGTAGAGATGCTTCGGCGTCAAACGCGGCGGGGCGGCGAGGCTGTTGCGGATGTCCTTGTGGCGCTGACCCAGCAGTTGCAGATCCGCTGTCAGCACCAGGGCCGAACATTTCGCCGCGCGGGCACGCTCGATCAGGTTCACCACGAAATCGCGGTCACGCATGACATAGAGCTGGAACCAGAAGGGGCGGGTGGTGACGGAGGCGACATCCTCGATCGAGCAGATGCTCATGGTCGACAGCGTGAAGGGCACGCCGAAGGCTTCCGCCGCCTTCGCTGCCAGCATTTCGCCATCTGCATGCTGCATCCCGGTGAGGCCCGTCGGGGCAAGTGCCACCGGCATTTTCACCTTTTCGCCGATCATCGTGGTTTCGAGCGTGCGACCGCTCATGTCGACCAGAACGCGCTGGCGCAGCTTGATGCGGGCGAAATCGCTCTCGTTGGCGCGGTAAGTACCCTCCGTATAGGACCCGCTGTCGGCATAGTCGAAGAAAAGCTTGGGCACGCGCTTGCGGGCGAGGGTCTTCAGATCGGCAATTTCCAGAATGGGTGGCATTTGCTAGCCTTTCGCGGTTGACGACAGTCGGTCATCAAAAATGCTCTCCTGAGCGAAACGGGCCGACGCGAATGCCGGCGGCAATCAGATAGGCTGTCGACCAGCCGATGAGGAGGAAGCCGTTGACGCCTTCAAGGGCTGCCATCATCCGCCATTCCGAATGGGGCACGACGTCGCCATAGCCGACGGTAGAAAAGGTGATGGTGGAGAAATAAAGGGCGGTTTCAAAATTGTCTACGACACCGATGAGGTCGTAGGCCGCGGCCCAGAGCCAGACCTCAGCTGTCAGCACCGCAAAGACGCCGATGACGACCGTGTTCATGGCCAGCATACGGCTTCTGTGACCATGCAGCCGAATGCGGTCAGTCACCCAACTCATGGCATGGGTCACGGCGATCAGCCCGAAGGTGTGGATCACCACCGTCAGCGAGATCATCACGGTGCCGAGCGCGAGATTGGTGATCAGCACTTTGGACCTCCTCGCAGGGTGGACGCCGCTTGTCTGGGCAAGATGAGGTTATCCGGCAAGACAGCAAGCGGTGCGGCCATGTCCGGCGTCAATCCGATGTTTTTCGGAAGAGATATGCCGGAATGGCCGCTTTCGCTCATGACCGTCTTACGCCTCCGCGCGTGGTTTGGAGGCTTTGCCCGCGACATAGGTCTCGATCACGGCGCGGTCGTCGCCGAGCGTCTGCAGCAGGAACAGCTCCTCGGACAGCGAGGTCACCGTTTCCATGCGAAGCCGCATGGCAGACGTAGCCGCCGCATCGAGCACGACGATGTCGGCGTCGGTGCCTTCTTCCAGCGTTCCGATGCGCTCTGCAAGATCAAGCGCCACGGCATTGCCGCGCGTCATATGGTAATAGCTTTCAAGCGGGTTCAGCCGCTCGCCGAGCAATTGCTGGATCTTGTAGGCCTCATCCATCGTCTTCAGCATCGAATAGCTTGAGCCGCCGCCGATATCCGAGGCGACGGCCACGGTGACAGGTTTTTCCCGGCGCTGGATCGATTTCAGCGGAAAGAGGCCTGAACCGAGAAACAGGTTCGATGTCGGGCAATGGACGGCGACAGCGCCGCTTTCGGCCATGGCGTCGGCTTCGCGGTCCGAGAGATGGATGGCGTGGCCGAAGAGCGCTTTCTTCCGCAGCAGACCGTAGCGGGCGTAGATATCGGTGTAGTCGGTCGCTTCCGGATAGAGTTGGCTGGTGAACTCGATCTCCTCGCGGTTCTCGGAGAGATGTGTCTGAATGTGCAGGTCGGGAAACTCTTCCGCCAGTTTCTGCGTCATCGCCATCTGCTCAGGCGAAGAGGTAATCGCAAAGCGCGGGGTGATGGCGACGTGGTTGCGACCGCGCCCATGCCATGCCTCGATCACGGCGCGGGTCTCGTCATAGCCGAGCTCCGGCGTGTCCAGGAGGCCCTGGGGCGCGTTGCGATCCATCATCACCTTGCCGCCGATCATCAGCGTGCCACGTTTCAAGCTTTCGGCGAAAAATGCGTCGGCGGAGGCCTTGTGCACCGAGCAGTAGGCCGCTGCCGTCGTCGTGCCGTTCCGGAGAAATTCATCGAAGAACTGGATTGCGATGCGTTCGGCATGGGCCGTCTCGACGAAGCGGCATTCCTCGGGGAAGGTGTAGGTATTCAGCCATTCGAGCAAATTGCCGGCATAGGATGCGATGACCTGCATCTGCGGGAAATGCACGTGGCAATCGATCAGGCCCGGCAGGATGAGATGCGGCCGATGGTCGATCTCCGTCGTCGTCGCATTCGCCCTGGCCTTCACATCGGCATAGGCGCCGACGGCCGCAATCTTGCCCTCGCTGAGCAGGAGCGCGCCATCCTCTTCGTAAAAATAGCTGTCGCGATCATCGGCGTGGTGGGGCGCGCGAAGAAAGGATAGGAGGCGGCCGCGGATCAGGGTCTCTGTCATTCTCATCTGCTTTCGACCGAGGTCTCGAACCAGGCAACGAGCATTTTACGCTCTTCGGCGGAGATCTCGGTGATGTTTCCCGGCGGCATGGCATGGCTGCGGCCGGCCTGGAGATAGATTTCACGGGCGTGGGCGGCGATCTCGCCGTCCGTTTCAAGCTTTACGTCTTTCGGTGCCCGCGTGATGCCTTCCCAAACGGGTTCGGCGGCGTGGCACATCGAACAGCGGCTCTGTACGACATCGCGTGCGGCCTCGAAATGGGCGTTGTCGACAAAACTCTGTTGACGCTGTGAAAGCGCGGCCTGCTCGTTCTCCCCCGTCAGGACCTTTGGCACGGTGGACAACCACATGATGAGGATGAACAGCAGCAGCGTGACCAGCCAGGTCCAGGTCGGTTCGCCGTTGCGGGCATGCGTCGTGTTGAACCAGTGGCGGATGGTGACGCCCATGAGGAAAACGAGGGCTGCAATGATCCAGTTGAACTCAGTCGCGAAGGCCAGCGGATAGTGGTTCGACAGCATGAAGAAGATGACGGGCAGCGTCAGGTAGTTGTTGTGCAGTGAGCGCTGCTTGGCGATGACGCCGTATTTCGGGTCCGGGGTGCGACCGGCGATCAGGTCGGCGACGACGATTTTCTGGTTGGGGATGATGATCATGAAGACGTTGGCCGACATGATGGTCGCGGTGAAGGCGCCCAGATGTAGGAAGGCGGCACGGCCGGTGAAGATCTGCGTATAGCCCCAGGCCATGGCGATCAGCACCAGGTATAGGAAGACCATCAGACCCCAGGTGTTGCGGCCAAGCGGCGATTTGCAGAGCAGGTCGTAGAGGACCCAGCCGAGCACAAGCGAGCCGAGCGACAGGCCGATCGCCTGCCATGGAGCAATGTCGAGCACGCTGCGGTCGATCAGAAAGAGATCCGCGCCGCCGTAATAGACAACGCAGAGCAGGGCGAAGCCCGAGAGCCAGGTGGCATAGCTCTCCCATTTGAACCAGGTGAGATGCTCCGGCATCGAGGCCGGTGCGACCAGGTATTTCTGGATGTGGTAGAAGCCGCCGCCATGCACCTGCCATTCCTCGCCATAGGCGCCGACGGGAAGCCCGGGACGCTTCACCAGACCAAGATCCAGCGCAATGAAGTAGAAGGATGAGCCGATCCAGGCGATGGCAGTAATGACGTGCAGCCAGCGGACGGCAAACGATAGCCATTCCCAGGCGATGGCATATTCATACATCGACGATTCCCCTATTGGCCTCCCGGCCGTGCAGTGTGGGAAAAATTGTCGTCCAAGGGAAGCCCCGATCAGCGGGGGCAGCTTGCGGCAGGATGTTTATGCAGTGTTTCTTGCCGGGCGTGAAAGTCGGTGAAATCAGGCGGTATTTTCCTGTTCGAGGGCTGCCCGGATCCAGGTCTCGAACGCTTTGATCTTGGCGGCATGTCTGCGTGATTGTGGATAGGCGAGATGGATGGGGTGACGAGCCTTCAGGGCGAGGGGGAAGGGCTGGACCAGCCTGCCGGAGGCGAGTTCATCACGAAAGAAGAAGGGGCTGACGATGGCGACGCCATAGCCTGCAATGGCCGCGCTGGCTTCCAGATCCTGGGCCTCGTAGCTGTGCAGCTTCGTGCCGACGAGTTCCGGTTCGGGGATGCCCGCGGCCGCGAACCATTCCTGCCACCAGGGATCATCGGGGCTGATGATCGGCAGCTTCAGGAGGTCTGCCGGTTTGGTGATCCCGTCGAATTTGGCAGCCAGGGTGGGGCTGAGGACGGGGGTGAAATCCAGCTGTATCAGCGGCTGGCTGACGGTGCCCGGTATCGGCTTTTCGCGCCAGGGGATCATGATATCGGCGTCGAGAGCCCCGACTTCCCGAAACTTGCTGACGCGTTGCAGCCGAACGGCGATGTTCGGGTGTTGAAGCTGGAAGCTGCCGAGATGCCGGGCAAGCCAGTTGGAGGCAAATGTCGGAACCGAATGGATTTCCAGCGTCTCAACCGCCGTCTGCATGGCTTGCTGGAGAGCGTCCGTCAAAAGACCGAAGCCTTCGGCAACGCGCGGATAAAGCCTTGCGCCCGTTTCGGTCAGGCCGATCTGCCTGGGACGGCGCCAGAACAAGGCCTCGCCCACATAGTCCTCGATCAGCTTGATCTGGTAGCTCACTGCCGTCTGGGTCATGCCGAGCTCCTCGCCGGCACGGGTGAAGCTGCCGAGACGACCGACGGCCTCAAACACGCGCAGGGCGTTCAGCGGAAGTTGGCGTGACAGCTTCATGCATAAATCCTCTTTATCCATGGGAAGCGTAATTGAATTGGAAGCGCGGGGCAATCGCGTGCAGGATCACGGCATGGAAACGTCGATTTTTCGAAAATGGGAGGCGGTCATGGTGTCTGCGATCGGGAAAGACTGGCTAAATGGTTCGGGCGTCTTGGGCGTAGTGGGCGGCGCGGTCCGCAAGGCGGCAAAGCCGCGGGCAGGGCATGTCGATGATCTGCCTGAAGATATGCGTCGCGATATCGGTCTTCCATCCAGCGACGGTTCCGAGCGGTTGAGGAGCCCGTTGGATCTGGAAATCGCCGAGCGTATGCGCTCTGGGTCTCTTTAGAAAACAGAAGCGAAAACAAGTACTTGAAAATCTATGTTGGCAAGGGATGTGAGATGGGGCGGCGTGCCGTTTTCACAGGAGGGTTGTCAGAAGCTCTGCCGTGACCATGGCGGCAATGACCTCGGGACGCTTGTCCCTGACCGTGCTGCCGCCGATCGGCAGCACCAGCTTTTCAATGCTCTGGCGGTCTCCGCCCTCGCGCTCAAGATAGGCGGCGAAGGTGGCGCGCTTGGTCTTTGAGCCGATCATGCCGACATAGCCGAGATCATGCCGCGACAATGCCTCTCTGGCGATCAGGAAATCCAATGCATGATCGTGGGTGAGAATGACCGCAGCGCCACCCGGGGGGATCTCCGCGACCACGGCTTCGGGCATGGCGACATGCCGTGTCGCGCAGGTCGGCGGGAGGCCAGACAAGGCTTCGGCCCGGGTTTCGACCACGCTGACCGATAGCGGCAGGGGAGCCAGTGCGGAGGCGAGCGCTAACCCGACATGGCCGGCACCGAAGAGGTAGACAGACGGGTCGCGAAGGGTTTCACGCCGCCAGCGTTCCTTGAGTGCCCCGGCGCGCGCCGGCGTCACGGTTGAAAACGTCAATGTTGTGCGGCCGCCGCAGCACTGGCCGATTTCCGGCCCGAGCGGGATCTCCATCACCGCCGCCCCTCCATCCTCAAGGCATTGCCGGGCGTTTTCGATGGCCATGAATTCCAGCTGTCCGCCGCCGATCGTGCCCCAGATCGCTGAAGGCGAAACCAGCATCATGGTGCCCGCATCGCGCGGCGTCGAGCCGCGGGCCTCGGCGATCTCGACCAGCACGATCGGTGCCTGGGAGGCGAGAAATTCCGAAAAATCAGTCTTGGCCATGATGAAGGCACACTCACATTGTCGAGAGGGAACTGGACAAGCCGGCTCAGGGTTTGCCCGACATGGTAGTGTGCCGTGCGCGCTTTTCCCAGCCGGGAAACGACGCCACCCCGGATTTGCGCAGGAGTGACGATGACCCGAACCAAAGGCACCCTCATCTGGCTGGCCGTTGCCGCCTTTGCAGCAGCGCTCTTCATCATCAACCCGCTTGCCGATATCGCCGCACGCTTCAGCCACGACGTGATGATCGGAAGCGGTGCGCTTTACGGCACGTTGCGCATCGCCAATTCGGTGATGAGCGTCGCCCGGGACGCAGATGTAACGGGCGGGGTCGGGGTCGCCTCGGTGACAGCAAGTCCCGGCCAGCTGCTGCAGCCGGTGATCAATACGATCGAGCGCATGGTGGACATGCTTTTCTATCTCGCCATCGTTTCCGGCATCCTGTCTCTGGTGCTTGTGCCCGTCGCCAAGGTCGCGGCAGCCGGATTGGCCGCCTTTGCGCTCGTTTGCGCGGTCCTGACCATGACGGCCCGCCGCGTGCCGCGTCTGATCGAGCGGCTGGCCCGCTCCTTTGCGATCCTCGGCCTGCTCGGAGCCGTGCTGCTGCCGGCCTCCTATACGATTGCGTTCTACGCGGGTGATGCCATTACCGACGAGGCCTGGATGCATGCGACCTCGGTCTTCGACAAGGTGCAGGGGGAGCCCAGCCTTGCGGCGGTAGAGCAACAGGTCGATGCGATGAAACAGGATCGCGCGTCTGAAGAAGATGCTGCCTTTGGCCGGTTGGGCCAGGCCTTCTCCGGCACGCTTCAAGCGGCATCGGACATGGCGGGCGCTGTCGCGGCGAATGCCCGGGTGATCAATGACGGTATTGCCATGTCCTCGGAGCTGTTCAATGCCTCGATCGGTATCGCGATCGCCTATCTCGTCAAGCTGCTGGTGCTGCCGGTGATGATCCTGGCCGCATTCCTTTATCTGCTGCGATCCGCGATGCGCTAAGGCATTACGCGCGCTTCAGCCTTTCAACCGCCATCAGCACGCGTTCCGGCGTCGCGGGGGCGTCGAGCTTGGGGCAATGCCGATAATCGGCCACGGAGGCGACCGCCATGGAGAGCGCTTCGAGTACCGAAATCGCCAGCATGAAGGGCGGCTCGCCAACCGCCTTGGAGCGGCCAATGGTGGGTTCGGTGTTTTCCGACCAGGGCACGAGCTTCGTGTTGAAGATCTTCGGTCGATCGGAGGCAAGCGGGACCTTGTAGGTGGAGGGCGCATGCGTTCTCAAGCGTCCCTTGCCATCCCACCAGAGTTCTTCGGTCGTCAGCCAGCCCATGCCCTGGACGAAGCCGCCCTCGATCTGGCCAATGTCGATCGCCGGGTTCAGCGACTTGCCGACATCGTGGAGAATGTCGGTCCGGTCCATCAGATACTCGCCTGTCAGCGTATCGATGGAGACCTCGGAACAGGCCGCGCCGTAGGCGTAGTAGTAGAAGGGCGTGCCGCGGCCAGCGGCGCGGTCCCAGTGGATCTTTGGGGTCTTGTAGAAGCCGGCGGCAGAGAGCTGAACCCGAGCGAAATAGGCCTGCTTGACGAAATCTCCGAAGGAGAAGATTTCGCGGCCAACACGCACCTGGTTTGGCAGGAACTCGACTTCGGAGGCGGGAACCGCGTATTTCTCGGCTGCGAAGGCGATCAGCCGTTCCTTGATCTGGCGGGCCGCGTCAAAGGCTGCCATGCCATTCAGATCCGAGCCGGAGGAGGCGGCGGTGGCCGAGGTGTTCGGCACCTTGGCCGTGGTGGTCGCGGTGATCTTGACCGTGTCGACATCGACCTGGAAACAGTCGGCGACGACCTGGGCGACCTTGGTGTAGAGGCCCTGGCCCATTTCGGTGCCGCCATGGTTCAGGTGAATGGAGCCATCCTGATAGACATGCACCAGCGCGCCGGCCTGGTTGAAGGCGGTCATCGTGAAGGAAATGCCGAACTTGACCGGCGTCAGCGCGATGCCCTTCTTGATCACCGGGCTTGTGCGGTTGAAGTCCATGATTGCATGGCGTCGCGCCTGGTAGTCGACGGCGGTCTCCAGCTCCTCGACGACCCTCAGGATGATGTTGTCCGCCACCTGCTGGTGGTAGGGCGTCACATCGCGGCCGGAGCCCTTTTCGCCGTAGAAATTGGCCTTGCGGACGGCGAGCGGGTCCTTGCCCAGCGCATAGGCAATCTCCTCGATCACCCGTTCGGCGCCCAGCATGCCCTGGGGGCCGCCGAAGCCGCGATAGGCGGTGTTGGAGACGGTATGCGTCTTCAAGGGTTGGGAGGTCAGCTTCACATGCGGATAGAAGTAGCTCGAATCCGCATGAAAGAGGGCGCGGTCGGTGACGGGGCCGGAGAGGTCGGACGAGTAACCACAACGGGCGGCAAAATTGGCGTCGATTGCATGGATGCGGCCGACCCCATCGAAGGCGACGTCGAAGTCCATCTTAAAATCGTGGCGTTTGCCGGTGACGCTCATGTCCTCGTCGCGGTCGGGGCGGAATTTCACCGCCCGCTTCAGCTTCTTGGCTGCAAGTGCGGCGAGGGCTGCAAACTGGTTGCTCTGCGTTTCCTTGCCGCCGAAGCCGCCGCCCATGCGGCGCGTGTTGACGGTCACGGCGTTGGAGGGGATGTCGAGCACATGGCCGACGATATGCTGCACTTCCGAGGGATGCTGCGTCGAAGACCAGACGGTGACTTCGTCATCCTCGCCGGGAATGGCAAGGGCGATGTGGCTTTCGAGATAGAAATGCTCCTGACCGCCGATCCGCATCGTGCCCTTCAGCCGGTGCTCGGTCTTGTCGAGTTCCGTTTCCGGCGTACCGCGCTTCAGCGTCATGCCAGGCGTGACCAGCGGCGCGCCGTTTTCAAGCGCGCCGTCAATGTCGGTCCAGAAGGGGAGGTCGCGGTAGTCCACCTTTGCGAGACGCGCTGCCTTGCGGGCTGCGTCACGCGTTTCGGCAATGACGGCGAAGATGGTCTGGCCGTGGAACTCGATCTTGTCCGTCGCGAACAGCGGCTCGTCGTGACGGCCGCCGGAGGAGATGTCGTTGACGCCGGTGATGTCGTCCGATGTCAGGACGCAGACGACGCCGGGATAGGATTTGACCGCCGAGAGATCGATCGACAAGATCTCCGCATGGGCGCGGTCGGCCATTCCGAGCGCACCGTGCAAGAGGCCTGCGGGTTCGGGAATATCGTCGATGTATTCGGCGCTTCCGGCAACATGCTTATGCGCTGAATCATGCCGGAGCGCCTGGTGCATCGGCCCCTTGATATATTTCGTCGTCTCGTATGTCGCCTTATCCATAATCACGCCTCCTCTACGGCGAAGCGCTGCAGTTCCTGCGGGGTGCCGGAGACCTCGAGGAAGAAGCGGGTCAGCAGGTTCTTCGCCGTCATCTGGCGATACTCGGCCGTCGCCCGCCAGTCTGTGAGCGGCTGGTAGTCGTGATCGAAAGCCGCCCGCGCAACGTCGAGGGTGTCCTGAGTGAAGGGCTTGCCGTAAAGAGCCGCCTCGACCGCGCGCGCCCTCTTCGGCGTTGCTGCCATGCCGCCGAAGGCGATGCGGATGTGCGTGACGATGCCTGCGGCGCTCCTCTCCAGATGGAAGGCGCCGCAGAGTGCCGAGATATCCTCGTCGCGGCGCTTGGAGATCTTGTAGATCGCGAGATGGCTCGCCGCCTTCGGGCGCGGCACGAAGATGCTTTCGACGAATTCGCCGGGCTGCCGGTCCTGCTTGCCGTAGTCGATGAAGAAATCCTCGAGCGGCAGGGTGCGGGTGCCGGAGGCCGAGCGCAGGATGACCGTGGCGGACAGCGCGATCAAAGCCGGCGGGCTGTCGCCGATCGGCGAGCCATTGGCGACATTGCCGCCGATGGTGCCCATGTTGCGCACCTGCTGCCCGCCGATGCGCTCGATCAGGCGACTAAAGGCGGGGATTTCGCCTTGCAGCGCCTCAAAAGCCTGGCTGTAGCTCACGCCGGCACCGAGCGTGATGCCTTCGGCTGTGATGTCGATCTGCTGGAGTGCGTCCAGCTGGTTGATGAAGACGACAGGATCCAGCACGCGCATCTGCTTGGTGACCCAGAGTCCGACATCGGTAGCGCCCGCAACCACAGTTGCCTTGGGATGCGCGGCCAGCGTTTCGGCAAGCCCCTCGACGCTGCCGGGGACGATCAGGCGACGGCCGTCGGGGCCGGTGATCGCGATCGTTTCGCGGGTCGAGAGCTCTTCCAGTCGGGCCATGATCGCGGCGCGCTCGCGCTCCAGCGGGTCGAAGAGGGCGGATGGCCTGATGCGGGCGACCTCTTCTGCGGCTTTCACGATCGGCTCATAGCCCGTGCAGCGACAGAGATTGCCCTGCAGTGCGCGTTCGATTTCGGCCCGACCGGGGTTTTCCGAGGTGAGCCACAGACCATAGAGCGACATGACGAAGCCTGGCGTGCAAAAGCCGCATTGCGAGCCGTGACAATCGACCATCGCCTGCTGCACCGGATGAAGCGTGCCGTCCTTTGCCGCCAGATGCTCGACGGTCACCACATGGGTGGCATGGAGCGAACCAACAAAGCGGATGCAGGCATTGACGGTTTCATAGATCAGCCGGCCCTTTACCAGTCGTCCGACGAGCACGGTGCAGGCGCCGCAATCGCCTTCGGCGCAGCCTTCCTTGGAGCCCGTCAGCCGGCGCTTCAGCCGCAGGAAGTCGAGCAGCGTCTCGGTCGGATCGAGGCTTGAAAGGGCGATGTCTTCGCCGTTCAGGATGAAACGAATGCTGGTCATGGACTGCCTTTAGAATGCGCGATCGGCGTCACTGCGCTGTCCAGCCGCCGTCGATCGCAATGGAGGTACCGGTGATCTGCCGCGCCGCGTCGCTGGCAAGGAAGATCGCCGTCGCCGCGACCTCATCGATGGCGACGAATTCCTTGGTCGCCTGGAGACGCAACATCACGTCGGTCTTCACCTGTTCCTCCGATATGCCGCGGGCCTTGGCCGTATCGGGGATCTGCTTCTCGACGAGTGGCGTCAGCACGTAACCGGGGCAGATGGCGTTGATGGTAACGCCGAATTCCGCCAGTTCCAAGGCGACCGACTTGGTGAGGCCGAGGATGCCGTGCTTGGCTGCGACATAGGCCGATTTATAGGGCGAGGCGACCAGCGCATGCGCCGAGGCGACATTGATGATGCGCCCCGCCTTCCTGGCCTTCATGCCAGGGACAGCGGCGCGGATCGTGTGGAAGGAGCTTGTCAGGTTGATCGCGATGATCTGGTCCCACTTGTCGATCGGAAACTCCTCGACAGGCGAAACGTGCTGAATGCCGGCATTGTTGATAAGAACATCGACGGCGCCGAAGGTTTGTTCTGCTGTGGCGATGAGGTCGGCGATCTCGGCCGGCTTCGTCATGTCGGCAGAATGATAGATCGCCTTGCCGCCATGGGCTTCCAGAGCCGCCCGGTTCGCCTCGATTTCGTCAGCCGGGCCGAAGCCGTTGATGACGAGATTGGCGCCCTCGGCCGCGAAGGCCCTGGCGATGCCAAGCCCGATGCCGCTGGTCGATCCGGTGACGACGACGGTTCTTGCCATGCGATATCTCCTCCTCATGTCCGGCCTGCTGCGACGCAATACGGTTGTGGAGGGTATTCTTAAAAGTGCGGCACTGGCAATCGCGATTTTGGCGCGCCCCCATGGTGGACAGGTGTAGTGCACTAGGCGCGATGAATACTCGTTCGCCGCTGCGAACAGACCGTCACCCTGCTTCAGTTTGCAGGCTGACGCGTGACGTTCTATCTCTCCGGCAATGAGACAGTGAGAGAGCGCCATGGAACTTGGACTTTACACCTTTGCCGACGTCGATCCGAATGCCGCCAACAAGGGCGCCGAAGCCAAGCGCCGCGTCGATGAGCTGCTGGCGGAAATCAGGCTCGCCGATGAAGTCGGGCTCGATGTCTTCGGGCTCGGCGAGCACCATCGCCCGGACTACATGGCGTCGTCTCCGGCCACCATTCTGGCCGCCGCCGCAGTCCAGACGAAAAACATCCGCCTGACGAGCGCTGTATCGGTTCTGTCGTCGGATGATCCGGTGCGCGTCTTCCAGCAGTTTGCCACCGCCGACCTTCTGTCGAACGGTCGCGTGGAGATGATGGCCGGGCGAGGGTCGTTCATCGAAAGCTTCCCGCTGTTCGGCTATGATCTCGAAGATTATGATCTGCTGTTTGCCGAAAAGCTGCAGCTTCTCATGGAGATCCGTGACAACGAGATCGTCACCTGGGAGGGCGAGACCCGCAAGCCTATACAGGCGCGTGGCGTCTATCCGCGCCCGCTGCAGGATCCCCTGCCGCTGTGGATCGCCATTGGCGGCACGCCGCAATCGGCGGCGCGGGCGGGCTATCTCGGTCTGCCGCTTGCCCTTGCCATCATCGGCGGCGAACCGCATCGCTTTGCGCCGCTCTTTGACCTTTATCGGCAGAGTGCCGCCAAGGCCGGCGTCGATCCGGCGAGCCTGAAGACCAGCATCAACGTGCACGGCTTCATCCACGACACGACACAATCGGCGGCCGACATCTTCTACGAGCCGCAGGCGACGGTCATGAACCGCATCGGTCGCGAGCGCGGATGGGGGCCGACGAGCCGGGCGCATTTCGATGCGTCGCGAGGCCCGACCGGCGCGCTGTTCGTCGGCGATCCCGAGGCAGTTGCGGGAAAGATCGTCGCCATGCACGGCATCTTCAAGAACGATCGCTTCCTGATGCAGATGGCGATCGGTCCGATGCCGCATCTGGAACTGATGCGCGGCATCGAGCTTTACGGCACAAAAGTCGCGCCACTCGTGCGCCAGGCGTTGACGTCGAAAGCATCGAGCGCCTAAGCAGCAGCCAGAGCATAAGGGCCAAGGGCCAAGAAGGACATCATGATTGTTGAAACCGAAGAGGATCTGGACGGCCTCAAGGAGATCGGCCGGATCTGCGCGCTCGCGGTGAAGACGATGTCGGAGGCGCTGGAACCCGGCATCACGACCCGCGAACTCGATGCAATCGGCAGGCGTGTGCTGGAACAGAACGGCGCCCAGTCGGCCCCGGAACTCTGCTACCAGTTTCCAGGCGCCACCTGCATTTCCGTCAACGAAGAGGTGGCCCACGGCATTCCGGGGGATCGGGTGATCAAGGCGGGAGACCTCGTCAACCTCGACGTGTCCGGCGAGAAGGCCGGCTATTTCGGCGACACGGGTTCGTCTTTCCTTGTGCCGCCGGGAACGGCCAAGCTGGAACGCCTGCTGCGTGACGGCAAGCGGGCGCTTTGGGTGGGCCTGAACCAGGTGAAGGCCGGTCGTCCGATGGCCGACATCGGCAACTCCATCGGCCTGTTTGCCAAGAAGAACCGCTATACGCTGATTGCCAACCTTGCGAGCCACGGCATCGGCCGGTCTCTGCACGAAGAACCGACGGAACTGTCGACCTGGCCGGATCCCGATGAAACCAGAATCATGGAGGAGGGCATGGTGTTCACCATCGAGCCCTTCCTCTCGCTCGGTGGGCAGTGGGCCGAGGACGGTGACGATGCCTGGACACTCTTCAGCGATCCGCAGGCGCCGACGGTGCAGTTCGAGCATACCATCGTGGTGACCCGCAACGGCCCGATCATCCTGACGCTGGCGGAGTGAAGGCTGCCGCCAGCGCTTGCCGTCACTGGCCGGTGAAGCCGACGGCCACGCCTTTTTTCTTGAAATAGGACTGCATCATCTTTCGGCCCTGGCGGTTCGGCTGGGCAAGCTTGGCGTTGTCGAAAATGGCTTCCTTCACGCCCTCGCGTGCCATGGTAGCCTTCAGCGCCGCGATATGGGTGTCGATCTCTTCATTGTCGTTGTTGATCGAGGCGTAGATATTGTCGATGGCCTGCTGCAGGCTGAGGTCGCTCATGGGGCACTCCTTGGAAAATCCTGGTCCCTCCACTAGCGATTTTTGCCCGCGAGGCAAGGTGGCGGCTTTGTCAGGTCCATCAGCTTGCAGGCGCCACAGGCATGTCAGTCTTACAGACCCTTAATTTTCTCAGGGGTAATTCTGCCACAATTGCCCGATGGAGATTGCTGGACGGAACCATTTCGTCTTAGGGTTCCCATCGATTGAATAGACTTCTCCAACACGAAGGTTCCCCGCGTGTTTCACTCGTTTTTCCCCCGTCCAAAGTTGTTTTTCACCTCGGCAGTACTCTGGAGCGCGGTGTTGATTTTTGTTTGGTACGCTGGTGGCTCAGCAGCCGGTTCCTCGATAGGATTGCCGCCTTTGGCCGAAGGCCAGGCTGCGCCTATCGGCGTATCCCTCTTCTGGTCCGCGCCGTTCCTATGGTTCTACATTTACTACGCGCTCGGGGTGGCCATTTTTACCGCCTTCTGGTTCTGGTTCAGCCCTCACCGCTGGCAAATGTGGTCTGTGCTTGGTTCTGCCGTCATTGTCTTTACCACCTATTTCTCGGTGCAGGTCAGCGTGGCGATCAACGCATGGTACGGACCGTATTATGATTTGATCCAGCAGGCTTTGGCGCGGACTGCGCCGGTGACGGCGGAGCAGCTCTACATCGGTATGCTCGGATTTGTCGGAATTGCGTTTGTCGCTGTGACGGTGGGTGTCATCAACGCATTTTTCGTCAGTCATTATATCTTCCGCTGGCGCACGGCGATGAACGAGTTCTATATGGCGAACTGGGGCAAGTTGCGCCATATCGAAGGCGCATCGCAGCGTGTTCAGGAAGATACGATGCGATTTTCGTCGACGGTCGAAGGCCTCGGGGTTGGTCTCGTCCGTGCCGTGATGACGCTGATTGCTTTTTTGCCGGTGCTCTTTACCTTTTCCGAGACCATCAACGAACTACCATTCTTTGGCCAAGTGCCGCATGCACTGGTCTGGGCAGCAATCGCCTGGTCACTGTTCGGTACGGTGTTTCTGGCTGTTATCGGCATCAAGCTGCCTGGCCTCGAATTTCGCAATCAACGCGTTGAAGCCGCTTACCGCAAGGAACTGGTCTACGGCGAGGATGATGAAGGTCGCGCGCAGCCGGTGACAGTGGCGCAGCTCTTCGCCAATGTTCGCGCGAACTATTTCCGCCTCTATTTTCATTACCTGTATTTCAACATCGCTCGCATTTTCTACCTGCAGGCCGACAACATTTTCGGCACGCTGGTGTTGATTCCATCGATCGCCGCCGGAAAGGTGACGCTTGGTCTGATGAATCAGGTGCTGAACGTCTTTGAGCAGGTTCGCGGTTCCTTCCAGTATCTGATCAATTCCTGGACGACCCTCGTCGAACTCATGTCAATCTATAAGCGCTTGCAGGCCTTTGAGGCAGCCATTGATGGCGAGCCTTTGCCTGAGATTGATCAGCGCTATCTGAAGCGAGAAGCAGAGCAGGGTGAGATCGCCGCCGACCGCCCTTATTGACTTTGTGATTGTTGGTGTCACCCGTCCGGCCGTTTGACCGAGATGGGTGGCACTTCTCCATATCGTCAAAACAAAATAGCCCGCCGGACGATCCGGCGGGCTATTTTGTCTTGATGGCTCGTTTCTTCAGCCTGCAGTGCAGAAATGCGAGCGACCGTCGTAGCCGACATAGGTGCCGGTACGCGGGTTGAAGCTGCGGTAGCGCGCGCTGCAGTATTCATGCCAGGCACCCGTCCACGGCTCGATGCCGTAAGACTGCTGAACCGAACGCGGGCGATAGGCCGGGCGGCGCGGCGGGGGCGGCGGGTAATCGTCGACATAGTAGGCGTCGTTGTCATCGTAGACCGATACCGGCGGTTCTTCGACGTAGACGCGACGCTGCGGCGGGTTGTTGGCAAGTGCCGAGCCAACGATGACACCGGTCGCGAGGCCGATCACACCCAGGGCCACGGCATCGTCGCGGCGGTGATGGTCACGGTAGTAGCGATCTCTCGCTTCAGCCTGACCCATGGTGACCAGCGGGGTAACGGCGACCACGGTGGCGAGAAGCGCGTGTTTTGCAAATTTCATCATGGCTTCGGTTCCTCAGGCGGTAGATTGCGTCGCCAGCAGCGAGCTTATGCTGCATGGTTAAAGCGTTACGGCTGAACGGAAGCTGAATGGCGGGACGGGGCAGGGCAAAAAAAACCCGGCATGAATGCCGGGCCGCAATTCGAAGACATCCGGTTGAAATCAGCCGGAGATCTGAAGGTTTACGGCCTTGGGGCCCTTGCCGCGACGATCGGGTTCGGTGTCGTAGCTGACCTTCTGGTTTTCGGTCAGGCCAGACAGGCCCGATGCCTGTACTGCAGAGATGTGAACGAAGATATCGGCGCCGCCATTGTCCGGCTTGATGAAGCCGAAACCCTTGTCGGTATTGAAGAATTTAACAGTGCCAGTCTCGGCCATGCGTCAGGTCCTTTTCTCTCTGCCCGTATTCGGAAGGGCAGCATTACAATGTTACCCGCAAGCGGGTGCGACAGGCATTTGTCGACATTCGAGGAAAGGGTCCCTGTTACCGCAGTTGTTCTTCACGGTTATGACACCGGCCAAGAACTTCTGCCCGAGGTTGTTATAGCGTCCCCGGCGCGCACCAGTTTATAGGTCTTCCCATGCTCGCAAATTTGCCCGAACGCGGGAAGATTGCTTGCTTTACAGGAAATTGGCAAGCGAAAGTTTTGTCGACGCGGGGTCGCAGAGACCCAGCGCGAACAACGACTATAGCGCGAAATCGACAGGGCGGATCGCCCAAATCCATTTGAGCCGCAAAATTATATCGTCTGCGATGCTTTTCGGTTGCTAAAATTCAGAGGGACGCGGGGTTCGATCGAAATATTTCCCATGCTGTCCGACGAATAAAAAAGCCGATACGTGTGTTTCGCAGAGATGGCGGCGCTTGCAAACCCTCAAAGATCGATGGGGCAATTGTCGATGCGAAGGAAGCGCGCCGGCTGTCTCATTTGTCGTCCACATGGCATTTGGCCAATTCCCGGAATCCACGACGCCATAGGATGAAGGATCCCAGCGACATCACCGAAAAGCAAATCATCAGCAGAGAGAGCAGGAATTTTCGTTCCTCACCACTCAATGTGGAGCGTTCGGCGACCGATACTGATTGCGCCAGACGGGCAGGCGAGGTGATGCTGCCGGTGAATTCACCCATCACGGGCGCGAGATCGCCGCTGTCATCGACATGCGGTGGAATGATCACGGTCGGTTGTGCGGCCTGCGACACCCCAAATGCGAGGGCGCCGCTTACGGTGAGCAAGGCGGCGGCAAGCAGAATGCGAAACGACCGCTGCGGGTTGCGGTGCCTCGTCGTCAGATCCAGATCCATTTCGCTCATGATCACCATTCCGTCCATTGGCAATTCGATGTCGCCATGTGGCGCCTGGGGGTGGACAGAATTAAGGCAGCAGCCGCTGTGGTTCTGATCCTTTTCGTGTTTCCAAGGCCGCTTGTGGCAGAACGGCCACGGCTTCGCTGGCGCTTTGGCTTCGGCGTCTTTGCGCATTTGTTTGGGCTTTGTCCCGTTTTTCCTTGAAAGCGATGGCGCGTTTCGACATACAGCTTGGACCTGAAGCCTGGGTTTGCCCGCAGGTTTTCCGATCAACAGCTTCAGGATCCAAACAATGGCCTTCCTTGCCGACGCTCTCTCCCGTATCAAGCCCTCCGCCACCATCGCTGTCACGCAGATGGCCCGGGAACTCAAAGCCAAGGGCAAGGACGTCATTTCGCTTTCCGTCGGCGAGCCTGATTTCGATACGCCGCAGAATATCAAAGACGCGGCTGTTGCCGCCATTGCCCGCGGCGAGACGAAGTACACGCCAGTCGCCGGCATTCCCGAACTGCGCAAGGCGATCGCAGACAAGTTCAAGCGCGAGAACGGCCTCGACTACAAGCCGGAGCAGGTGATCGTCGGCACCGGCGGCAAGCAGATCCTGTTCAACGCCTTCATGGCAACCATCAACCCGGGCGACGAAGTGGTCATTCCGGCGCCGTACTGGGTGTCGTATCCCGAAATGATTGCCCTGTGCGGTGGCACGCCGGTTTTCGTCGAAACCACGATTGAGAACAATTTCAAGCTGACGGCCGAGCAACTGGAAAAGGCGATCACGCCGAAGACCAAGTGGTTCATGTTCAACTCGCCGTCCAACCCGTCCGGCGCTGCCTACAGCAAGGACGAGCTGAAGGCGCTGACGGACGTGCTCGTCAAGCATCCGCATGTCTGGGTCTTGACCGACGACATGTATGAACATCTCGTGTTCGGCGATTTCGTCTACTACACGCCGGCCCAGGTGGAGCCGTCGCTTTACGACCGCACGCTGACCATGAATGGCGTGTCCAAGGCCTATGCGATGACCGGCTGGCGCATCGGCTATGCGGCCGGCCCGCTGCAGCTGATCAAGGCCATGGACATGATCCAGGGCCAGCAGACCTCGGGTGCCTGCTCGGTCGCCCAATGGGCTGCCGTCGAGGCGCTTAACGGTCCGCAGGATTTCATCACGGAATCGAAGAAGGCTTTCGAGGAGCGTCGTGATCTCGTCGTCTCGATGCTGAACCAGGCGTCGGGCATCGTTTGCCCCAAGCCGGAAGGCGCATTCTACGTCTATCCGTCCTGCGCGGCGCTGATCGGCAAGACCGCGCCTTCGGGCAAGGTCATCGAAACCGACGAGGATTTCGTCATGGAGCTGCTCGCAACCGAGGGCGTCGCCACCGTGCATGGGTCTTCCTTCGGCCTCGGCCCGAATTTCCGCGTGTCCTACGCCACGTCGAATGCCAATCTCGAGGAAGCCTGCAGCCGCATCCAGCGCTTCTGCGCTTCGCTGAAGTAATCGAGATATTCGATCGCCCAAAGAAATGGCCCGCTGAAGCGGGCCATTTGCATGTTCGGTACCGAAATCAGGACTTGGACAGCCTGATGATCGAGGACTTTCCGCCGCCGCGCTGTTCGGTCACCGCATAGACGGCACCGTCGGGGCCGACCTTGACGTCACGGATACGGGCGTTGAGGTCAACGCGCTCTTCGTACTTTACCTTGTCGTCTTCCATATGCATGACAACGACGCCCTGGCTGACCAAGCCGCCGACGAGGAAGGCACCCTTCCATTCGGGAATGGCGTCGGCATTGTAGAAGGCCATGCCGGAGGGGGCGATAACCGGGTCCCAATAATAAAGCGGTTGTTCCGTTTCACCGGTCCTTGTCACGCCGTCACCGACAGCGTCACCGCTGTACTCAACACCGTAGGTGACTTCGGGCCAGCCATAGTTTTTGCCGGCAACCGGCAGATTAAGTTCATCGCCGCCGCGTGGGCCGTGTTCGACGGTCCAGAGACGGCCCTGATCGTCAACGGTGGCGGACTGCAGATTGCGATGGCCCAAGGACCAGATTTCAGGCAATGCGCCTTCTGTCGACACAAAGGGGTTGTCGGGAAGCGCCTGTCCAGACTGATCGATCCGAAAGACCTTACCATAGCCGCTGGCAAGATCCTGAGCCTGGACGCGCGGTTCTCGATCCGAACGCTCGCCGACGGTCACATACAGTTCGCCCTTGGGGCCAAAGGCCAGCCGCGAACCGAAGTGTTTGTCACCGTCATAGGTGGGCATCTGGCGGAAAATGACCTTGAGATCCTCAAGCTTGCCGCCGCCCTGGTCGTCGCTGACGAGCGTTGCGGACGCAACGGAGGTGCCATTGCCGCCCTCGCGCGGCTCGGCGAAAGAGAAGAAGATCCGCGACGATGTTTCGAAATCGGGCGCAAGCGCGACATCCAGCAATCCGCCCTGGCCGGCTGCGGCAACCTCTGGCACACCTTCCAGTGCAGCCCCAGCCTTGCCGTCCTTCGAGATAATGTGCATCGCGCCCTGCTTTGCGGTCACCAGCATGCGACCGTCGGGTAGAAATTCGAGTGCCCACAGATGTGGGAGATCATCGGCAACAACGGTTTGAGACAGGTTTGCGATCTGGGGCGGCAGGGGCGCGCGCGTCTGTCCGGCAAAGGCTGGCTGCTGATCGGGTGCGTTGGGCGCTCCTGTCTCTGCCGTTGATGACTGCTGGGCGAGTGTCGGCAATGCCCACAGGCTTGCTGCGAGCGCGGTGTTTAGAAATAGGGTTCGGTTCATTGCGGTCTCCCTGTTTTGCCATTTATCGGCGCGTGCGTGACGGGAACATAGGATGCTCCTCAGCCGGGGCAACGGGGCGCAGTTCCGTCAGTTCCGCCAAAATGGATGTGACCGCTTCAACTTTGGGTCATCGAAATTTGATCAGCAAAAACAACAACGGCCCCAAACGGGGCCGTTGTCGGTGTTTTCGTCACGCCGCAGGTTTCACAAACGGACCAATCAGCGGGGTATTGGCAAACAACCTCTCGCGGTCGCGCCATATCGCCGGCAGGGCAAGCAGCGCCAAGGCCACACATGCGATCATGGTTTTCGTCACCTGCGACAGTTCCGGCGTGCGGCCATCGATGTAGTAGACCATGTAGACGATCAGGACATGCCAGACGTAGATCTGCAGGGAATGACGACCGAGCAGCTGCAGGAATTTTAGCGTGAAGACACTGGTCAGAAATGCTGCAATCTTTTGGATGCGGGCATTCTGGTGTCGCGGACCAGCGATCAGAAGCCACGCCAACCCGTAGGCCACTGCGGCAAAATTCAGAAGATAGACTGGACCAAAATCAGCGCGCACCTCCATCAGGCCGAACTTTTCAAGCACAACACCCGGCATAAGGCCATGCGCGGTCGCCAGTCGTAGCGGCAGGAAGAAGAGCACAATGGCAAGCGCGGTCCAGGCGAGGCGCGAGCGCTCCGGCGTGAACACCCGCTGCCAATCGATCTTGTTCATCGAAGTCAGCGTGCCTGCCACGATGCCGGCGAAGAATACGATCTGCCAACCGAGCAGATTAAAGCTTACGCGCAACCCTTCATCGTGGCTGGTCGTCTGTATGACAAACTCGTTGAGGGGATATGTGATCAGTCGCTGCAGGCCGAGCTGAGCCGACATCCACAGGAGCAGCGATCCGACGACGACCGCCAGCCAGTTGCCTTTGATGCACGCCCAGATGACCAAAGGCGCAAACAGCATGTAGACGATATACTGCGGCAGGATATCCATGAAGGTTGGCTGCACCAGGAAGCCCGCGACAGGCCAAAGCGTATCGACCTGCAACAGGCTCGTTGCCCCCAGCCAGTTCTTCCAGGCGGCGTCTGCGCCTGGCAAAAGAATATGCAGGCAAAGGATGATCAGCGTGATTGCGATTGCATATCGATAAAGCTCGAAAGCGCGTGACCAGATGCGGTCCCGCCCGGCCTCGTAGCCATCCTTGATCATCTTGCGGGCATACACCATACCGGTCAGCAGCCCTGACAGGAACACGAAGCCCTGCGCATCCTCGACAAAGGCGAGGTTTCGGTGGTTGATCTCGACCAGCCAAAGGCCGCCGACGAACACCAGATGGTTGATCAGCATGAAGACGAGGAAATAGCCTCGCATACCATCAATCACGTCCAAACGTCTCACTGTCGACTCCCGATTAAGCCCCCGGTGCCCGAGGTGGTGATCTTCATCCGCAACATGTTCAGATTGCGGCGTCCGGCCTTTCAAGGGCCGGTCACGCACAGTCAACGGAGGTTTTGAGCAAAGGTTCCACCCCGGAGATGGGGGGTGCGAGTTCATGGGCGGCGTTATGTCACAGGCCGAGGAAGGCGAGCATGATAAATGTGGCGAAGAGTACGAAGTGGGTCATGCCCTCTATGGCATTGGTCTCGCCGTCGTTCAGATTGATCGCGGCTGCAACCAGCGTGATGGCGATCATCGTGGTCTGCACCGGCGTCATCGCCATCACGAAGGGCTGGCCGGTGTAGAGCGCCATCGCCTCCATCACGGGAACCGTCAGGATGACGGTCGAGAGTGACGCGCCCATGGCGATGTTGACGACAGCCTGCATCCGGTTTCGAAGGGCTGCCCGCAAGGCGGTCAGGATCTCCGGCGCTGCCGAGATGGCGGCAACAAGAATTGCGGTCAGCGCAACCGGCGCCCCAGTGCCTTCAAGCCCCGCATTCATGAGGACCGACATGACTTCCGCCAGAAGGCCGATGATGACAACGCCGACAAGGATGACCGAGATCGAGAAGAAGGTCGACGGCTCCGCTTGGCTTGCAGCATGGCGGGCGTCTGGCTGTCGGGCGGCGGGTGTCGGCACGCGTCCGTCTTCTTGCTCATCGCTCGCCGACGGGCTGAAGTTTGGATAGCTGTAGGCGAAGAAGTAGCTATGCGCGCCGACCTGCATGCGCAGAAACAGCGCGTAAAGCGCGATCATCGCGCCGATCGTAAAGACAGAATAGAACTGCCAGCGATCGCGAGGGATGAACTCGGGCACGATCATCGAAATGCCCATCGCCGTCAGGATCATCACACCATAGGTTTTGCCGCTGTCGTCGTTATACGGCTGCTCGCCATGCTTCAGGCCGCCGAGCAGGGCTGCAAGACCGAGGATGCCGTTGATATCGAGCATGACGGCCGAATAGATCGTGTCGCGCACGAGTGTCGGTGAACTGCCATTGCTCATCATGATGGACAGGATCAGAACCTCGACCGCCACCGCGGATAAAGTGAGGATCATGGTGCCGTAAGGCTCACCGACCTTGTGTGCCAGGATTTCAGCATGATGGGCAACGCGCATGGAGCCCACGACAATGGCCGCGATCAGAAGTGCGGCTGCGATCAGAGCCGGGACCTGGCCAGCTTCAAGGATAGCATGTTCGCTGGCGAAAGCGGCTATGGCAGCCAGGATCGGCACCAACAGCAATTTTTCCTGCTTGATGAGTGAAGTCACAATCGCCCCCTTCTGTACCGGCTGGTGCTAACGGGTCTTGTCTGTCGTCGGTTCCTGGCGGAGGCCATGATTTGCGCGATCGCGCATTTAATGGGATAATCTTATGCCCGAAAAAGGAGAGGACCATGGTGAAAATCACCTACGAAATCGTCCCGCATGATGGTGGCTGGGCCTATCGGCTGGGTGGGGTGTATTCCGAGACCTTTGCCAGCCACGATCAGGCGTTGGAGGCTGCCCGCATCGTCATGGCGGAACAGCAGGTCGGCGATGAATCCGTCACCATCAGTTATCAGGACGAAGCTGGACGCTGGCGTGAGGAATACAGCGACGGCGGCGATCGGCCAGAAGTGGAGATTGTCGATTCGGTTGATCGGCCATCGGACTGACTCTGAGCCTTGGGCGACCTTTTCGGGAGTAGGATGTGCTGACGCTGCATCGGCACGAGCAGAGAGAAGCCCCCACATAGGAGGGCTTCTCGAGGGGCGACTGAAGATCAGTCCAGCGTCGAATAGGTGGTATAACCTTCGGCACCGCCGCCATAAAGCGTCGCCGGGTCTATGTCAGCCCAAGGCGCATCCTTTTCGATGCGATGTACCAGATCCGGGTTGGCGATAAAGGGTCGACCGAAGGCCACCATATCGGCATAGCCGCTTTCGACGGCTTCGATTGCCATGGCGCGATCGTAGCCGTTATTGGCAATCCAGGTGCCATTGCCGCCTGCATTGCGGTAGGCTGCTTTCAGGGCATGCCAATCGAACGGTTCAACGTCGCGTGGGCCGCCAGTCGCACCTTCGACGACATGCACGAAGGCGAGGCCAAGCGGCGCAAGACCCTCTACCAGAGCCGTATAGACACTGGTTGAATCAGAATCCGACACATCGTTGGCTGGCGTCGTGGGAGAGATGCGTATGCCGGTACGGTCTGCGCCGATTTCGGCCGAAACCGCCTGTGCGACTTCGAGTGTTAGGCGAATGCGGTTGGCGACAGAGCCGCCGTAGTCATCGGTGCGCTTGTTGCTGCTGGAGCGCATGAACTGTTCAAGCAGATAGCTGTTTGCCGCGTGGATCTCCACGCCGTCGAAACCAGCGTCGACCGCCGCGCGAGCAGCCTTGCGATAATCCTCGATCAGGGAAGGAATTTCCGACAATTCCAATGCGCGGGGTTCGGATGTTTCAACAAACCCGCCCTTGCCATCATCATTGATGATGTAAGTCTTCGATTTTGCCTGAATGGCCGATGGGGCGACAGGCTTGCCGCCGTCGGGCTGCAGCGAGGTGTGCGAAATGCGGCCAACGTGCCAGAGCTGGGTGACAATCTTGCCGCCGGCTTCGTGGACGGCCTGGGTCACGGCTTTCCAGCCTTCGATCGCTTGCTGCGTGTACAGGCCTGGCACATCGGCGTAGCCCTGCGCCTGATGGGTAATCGCGGTTCCCTCGGAAATGATCAGGCCAGCGGTGGCGCGCTGGCGATAATATTCGGCATTCAGCTGATTGGGAACCGCACCCGGCGAACGATTGCGGGTCAAGGGTGCCATGGCGATGCGGTTGGAAACGGAAATTGCGCCGACAGTGGTCGGTTGAAGCAGTTTAGACATGAAACCTCACGGAATTGCCGATGCGGGAGGGGAGGGGCATCGGGCACTCCCATGTGGGACACTACAGTACGCCGTTCAAGGTCTTCACAAAATCGCTGATCGCATTTTCCTCACGACGATAGAGCACACGTTGGCCAACGCGCTTTGACGAGATCAGGCCCGCGCGTTGCAAGGTTGCCAAATGTGCAGAAACGGCTGACTGAGACAGGCCGGACCGTTCAAACTGTCCTGCGCTCACACCTTCGACGGCTTCTTCCTGGGTGACGTCAAAGAATTCCTCCGGCTTCTTGAGCCAGATCAGAATCTCCATGCGCGCCGGATGTGCCAAGGCTTTCATTATGTCCTCAAGGACCATCTCTTCTCCCTGCCGTGTCTCTCGTCTGCCATTGGGCAGAATGATGAGTGGAACTGCTTCAACACCCGTGAGGTGCCGGTCACGATGAGACGCTGAGTGCAGGCAAATTGTTCCAGGATTTGGGCAAAAAAAAGAGGGCCGCCGGTGTTACCAGGGCCCTTTAAGTGTGAAGGTCAAAAACCTCCAGAGGGGAACAGCTGCTGCGGTGGAACTGGGAGGAAAAAGCCACCATGTGCATCAGCTGTGTGCGATATGATGTTTTCTTGTGCAGCGCGCAATGCTTTTTTATGCATGTCAGGCATGCGCAGTCCGCACATCTGCGACTTTCGTCGTGCATAACGCGATCCGGAATGCCGTTTCAGAAGTTCCAGTTGCGCGCTTTCGCAACGATGAAGTCTCTGAAAGCCTTGAGTTTTGCGGCGTTCTTGATCTCGTCGGGATAGCAGAAATAGGTGTCGAAGGATGGGATCTCCGCGCTGATCGCCAGTTGCAGGAGCCCCGGGTCTCTGCCGACAATATAGTCAGGCAGGCAGGCCACGCCGATGCCGAGGAGGCAGGCGCGCTTGATCGAGGTCAGACTGTTGATCTGCAAATGCGGTTGCCGCGGGTTGTCGGAGGAGCGGCCGGCCACCTCCAGCCAGTTCACATCAAGGAGGTAGTTCGGCGCGGGTTCGCCAAACGTGATGATCTTGTGGTTGTCGAGATCATCGATGGTCTGCGGCTCGCCATAGCGGTTGATGTAGGAGGGGGCCGCATAGACGTGCATGTGCACGGTGAACAGTTTGCGCTGGATGAGGTCGGATTGCTGCGGCTGGCGCAGGCGGATGGCGCAATCGGCATGGCGCATGTTGACGTCGAGTTCCTCATTGTCGAGGATCAGCTGGATCGACATTTCAGGGTAGAGCTGCAGGAACTCCTGCACCTTGTCTGTCAGCCAGCCCTGGCCAAGGCCGACAGTTGTGGTGACGCGCAGCTTGCCCGTGGGCTTTTCCGTCGTCTCCGTCAGCTGCATCTTGACGGTCTGCAGCTTCAGCAGAACGTCGTGCGCGGTGCGATAGAGCAACTCGCCCTGCTCGGTCAGAATGAGGCCGCGGGCGTGGCGGTGAAACAGCTTGACGCCGATGTCCTGCTCCAGCGACGAGACCTGCCGGCTGATGGCCGATTGCGACAGATGCAGCTTGTCGGCAGCATGGGTGAAGGAGCCGGCTTCGGCGGCGGCATGGAATATGCGCAACTTGTCCCAGTCCAGCGGCATTCCGGCTCCTCTGATCATGTTTATTCCGCCGCTTCACGGGTTTCGATGGTATTGGCGGTGATGAAACGCTCGGCTTCAAGCGCTGCCATGCATCCCATGCCGGCGGCTGTAATCGCCTGGCGGAAAACGTCATCGGTCACGTCGCCTGCAGCATAGATGCCCGGCACGTCGGTCGCCGTCGAATCGGGCGCTGTCCACAGGTAGCCATTTTCCTTGAGCTTCAGCTTGCCCTTGAAAAGCTCCACGGCCGGGGCGTGGCCGATGGCGACGAAGACGCCGTCGATCGGCATCTCGGTGATCGCCCCGGTCAGCGCATCCTTGAGTTTAACGCCGCTGACAGAAGGCGGCATCGGCGGCTTGGCCGGAGCGCCCGTGATTTCCTCGACGGTGGTGTTCCAGAGAACGCGGATATTCTCCTTGGCAAAAAGGCGCTCCTGCAAAATCTTTTCCGAGCGGAAGGAATCGCGGCGGTGAACGACGGTCACCGACTTGCAGATATGCGACAGATAAAGCGCTTCTTCGACAGCCGAATTGCCGCCGCCGACAACGATGACGTCCTTGTTGCGATAGAAGAAGCCATCGCAGGTGGCGCAGGCCGAAACGCCAAAGCCCTGGAAATGCTGTTCGCTCTCGATGCCAAGCCACTTGGCCTTGGCGCCCGTGGCGATGATCAGCGTGTCGGCGGTCCATACCTGGCCGCTATCCGTGTTGACGGTGAAGGGGCGGCGGCTCGTGTCGACTTCGGTCACGAGATCGCTGACGATTTCGGCGCCGACATGCTTGGCCTGACCCAACATCTGTTCCATCAGCCAGGGGCCCTGGATGGGATCAGCAAATCCCGGATAGTTTTCAACATCCGTGGTGATCATCAACTGGCCGCCCTGTTCCATGCCGGCGATGAGCACCGGTTTCAGCATGGCGCGGGCCGCATAGATCGCGGCGGTGTAGCCGGCCGGGCCGGAGCCGATAATCAGCACCTTGGTGTGACGGGTGGTCATGTCGTTTCCTTCAATGTCGATGCGCCGATGCCCATTGCCGCGCGCTAATTATCTGGAAGCATTTTATGTTGGTTTCTGTCGTACGTTCAAGGTCGACTCTTGACAGGAACGGGTGCTTTTGGCCTCAGCGGACGGCCTTCCCCAACTCATTGCGCTGTCACCCTTTCCTTGCCTCCCTTGCTCGGTTGCTTTCTTTGGCTGAGGAATTGGTTTAATGCGGCGTGAAGAATCGCGGCGGCTGAGTGCTTGGGGTAGGAACGTGTCAGGATCTGAGATTACATGTTTATTTAAAGAGCGCAGGTCAAGGAAAGATGGGCTAATTCGGCGGCGGGTCCGGAGAGAAGTTGAAAAATATCTTTCGCGGAGAGCTCAGGAAAATCTCGCCACCAATCCAAGGAAGATGGCAGTTTTTGCGCAAGATCTAATTGGTCGAAGCATCAATCTGGATGGTGTTTTTGAGCGCAGAGAACTGGATTTGCTATTCTCATTCTTGGGGCCAGTTTTGAATGACATTGCACCTGGTACCTGCCTGGACGTAGGTGCGAATATTGGTAATCATACCCTGTACTTCTCAAGCCGGTTCGCTAATGTGGTCGCCTTCGAACCCAATCCCGAGGTGTTTCAGCTTCTGTCTTTTAACGTGAGAGGGTTGGAAACCGTTTCAGTCCAGTCTGTTGCTCTCGGTGACGGCAGCCACAAAGCACTCCTCCGTGAGGTTGACGGTAACTTGGGTGCATCCAGCCTCAAACATCAAGGACTTGGGCCCACCGTACCTGTGTCAGTCCGTCGGATGGATGATTTCTCATTTGAGAAGCCGGTGTCTTTCATTAAGATCGATACTGAAGGATTTGAGGCAGAGGTCTTGCGTGGAGCGGATGAAACTCTGAAGACTCATGAACCAATTGTGGTCTTTGAGCAGCTTAAATCTGAATTTAGAGAAGGCTCGACTCCTGCGATACAACTGCTACAGCGCCTGGGTTACAGAATTTGCTGGATTGGTTGGCCTGGACGATCAGGAACCGGTGGTGCGTCGAAACTTGTTGGGAAGCTTATTGGCGCACTTCTTGGCAGGCGGTTCGGTGTCTATTTTGGCGCGACGGTCCCCCCACGTACTCATCCGATGCTGATAGCAGTACCGCAGCGCTTTCAAGCAGCGCTAGGCGTTGCCTAGTTTCTAGACTGAAGACAATAGTCTGAAAAACTGTGTCGACTGAATGAAGTGGTCGCAATTTGTGTGCTTCCATTTTAGGGAAGTGAAAAATGTTGTCGTCCCGGGAGATCGTATTTTGTTGAATATCTCGCTCGACGCCATCGATCTGCGCATTTTGAAAGAATTGCAGCGGGACGGGCGCATGACCAATGTCGAATTGTCCGAGCGCGTCGGCATCTCCGCGCCGCCTTGCCTGAGGCGCGTGCGCAAGCTGGAAGAAGCCGGGGTGATCGAGAGCTATCACGCCGTGCTCAACGCCAACAAGCTGGGCTATGATCTGGTCGCGTTTTGCATGGTCGGCCTCAAGCATCAGTCGGAGAGCAATCTCAAGGCCTTTGCAGCGGCAACCGATAGCTGGCCCATCGTGCGGCAGGCCTGGATGGTCAATGGCGACAGCGATTTTCTGCTCCATTGCGTGGCTGAAAACCTGACCCGCTTCCAGGACTTTGTCATCGAGGTGCTGACGGCAAACGAGCACGTGGACACGGTTCGCACCATGCTGACGATCCGTCAGGTCAAGCGTGTCGGCTTGGTCGAGATTTGATCTGATGTCTCAGTAAGGCGCGAGCGCATCTGCAAGGCGCTTTCGAAATCCAGCATCGATCTCCAGAAAGCGTTGGCGGGCGGCAGTCCCCAGTGCCTGCTTTTGCGCATCCTGCATCACCAAGAGGGCCTCGATTGCCGCTTCCATGGCAGAGAGATCGACAAGATAGTTGGTGCCAAGATGGCGAGGCTCTGTTCTCACATAGGGCACGAGGATGCCGCAGTCGGGCGACACATGCTCGTTCATCGGCGGGCCGTCGGTGGTGACGGTGACCGCGCCGACCGAGAGCGCTTCGACCAGATGATGGCCCCAGCCTTCCGATCGGGAGGGGCAGAGATGGATGCCGCACCTGTTTTGCAAATGTTTCAGGTCCGCATCGTCTATGTAACCGCTGACGACGCGGATATTCGCGATGCCTGCTGCCTTGGGATGCGGATCGCGCTGCACGAGGACCAGTTCCGGCCATTCCGGATGGCGTGACCAGAGATCGATCACGTCTTCCGTACCCTTCAAGGTGCTGCCTCCAGCGAGGTGAAAGAAACGGCTCCAATCCTTTTCGACATTCGCGTCGAGGCGATCCTCTGACGTAAAGCCGATGTAACAGGTGGGGACGCCGAGTTCTCGAAAGATGTCCTCTGCATGGCGGCTCTTGGCGAGCACGAGGTCTATGGCCTTCAATCGTCCGATATGGCGGCGGGGGAAGCGTTCCTGGTTCGGGCAGAGGAGGTTGAATGTGGTTGCCCCATACCAGCGGGGAAAGGCGCGTTCGATATGGATGATCGTCTTGGCGTGTTTGCGCCCGAGGAGCCAATCGAGAAGGCTGCGGTCACGGATGTTTTTGCTCGCCACGCATTCCGACCGGCCAATCGAGGCAAGGGCGTCGATCAGCAGCGCGGTGTCGCGCGTCAGTCCGAAGTTGTTGTCTTTGTTGACGATGAGAATATCGAGATGCTGGTTCGCCGCCATGGCTTAGCCGTTTCCCTGCGTCACGGTCGCGTGGGGAGAGGGGGGCGTGGTGCTAAGCAGTCTGGCATAGACATCGCTGAGTTGATCGGCTTCGCGTGACAAGCCAAAGGTCGCTTCGACATGCTGTCGTCCCTTGCGGCCCGCCTCGATTGCCTTTTGTGGATTGAGGAAGGCGGCGATGGCATCGCGAAGCCTGATATAATTGCCGGCCGGTACCACAGCGCCGGTTTCGTTTTCGATGATCATCTCCGCATAGGCGCCTGCATCGCTTGCGACAACGGCAGTGCCAGAGGCCATGGCTTCGAGCGGTGTAAGGCCAAAGCCTTCGTTGCGCGAGGGGGCGACGTAAAGTGTCAGGCGACGGTACCAGGGCTTGATGTCATCGACTTCGCCCAGAAAGCGAATGCGCTCCTTCAAGCCCGCGGCAGCGATCTCTGCCTTGAGCTGATCGGCAAAGCCGGAATGCTCCGGTGTTACGCGGCCAGAGATGACGGCCATCCAGTCAGGATGATCCGGCAGAAGCTCGATCATGGCCTTTACGAAGAGATCAGTGCCCTTCTGATGGCGAACCCGACCGAAGCAACCAACGATGTGGCGGCCCTTCAGATCGGCGGGCATGGCTGCATCGACCTCTCCCGATGGATGAAACAGGTCAAGATCGACGCCGTGGCGGATGACGGTATGCGGAACCTGGAGGAAGGAGCCGGACTTGGCGTTCGTCGCAACGACTGCGTCCATCCTGGAGATCAGCCAGCGGGTATAGCGGCTGTGATGGCGTTGTGCTGCGGAGGTGAAGAGCAGTTTCAGCGGCATGCGTAGGATGTCGCGCAGAACGAGCCCTGCCAGCATCTCGTTGTTGCGTCTCGCGTGCCAGACCCTGTTGCCGCCGGACTTCGGTCGTTTCCAAAGCCCTGGCAGCTGGCTCCAGCGCATCTTCGGCAAATGGGGTGGCAGGCCAGGCCCCAGCGTCAGGATGCCAAGACCCTGACGCCGTTGTTCCGGAATGAGTTGAATGACGGTCGATGTTACGCCGGACAAGCGCCGCTTGAAATGCGGCGAAATCACCGTGATGTCGTCGAGCGGTTGTGCCACTGGGCAATCTTTCCGGTCTGGGTCAGCCCCAGTTCACCGCGAGGATTTCATAGGCCTTGGAGCCGCCCGGCGCTACAACTTCGATATTGTCGCCGACTTCCTTGCCGATCAGCGCGCGGGCAATCGGGGACGAGATCGAGATCCGGCCCGCCTTGACGTCGGCTTCCTGGTCGCCAACGATCTGGTAGGTCTTTTCTTCTTCCGTATCCTCATCGACGAGCTTGACGGTGGCACCGAACTTGATCTTCGAGCCCGACATCTTGGTGAGGTCGATGACTTCGGCGCGTGCGATCAAATCTTCCAGTTCGCCAACACGGCCTTCGTTGTGGCTCTGCGCTTCCTTAGCGGCGTGATACTCGGCATTTTCCGAAAGATCGCCATGGGCACGGGCTTCGGCAATCGCCTCGATGATCCGCGGACGCTCCTCCTGCTGACGCCAGCGCAGCTCCTCGCTGAGCTTGTCGAAGCCGTTCTGCGTCATCGGTACCTTGTATACCATTTCCTCATCCTTCGTCTTCTTGTCCGCCAGGCGGGCACAAAAGAAAACAGGTTCCGTAGCAAAGCTGCGGAACCAGTCACAAATCACGTTGGTCGAGACTATAGCAGAATGGTCGGCAAAATTTCCAGACTTTTCGACGCGCAGTTTTCGTCGGCAAGAAAATTCAGCAAAGTCATAGGGATGGTCGCGCCGGAGGCGGATTGTCGCAGGCGGTGAGCTTGACGAATGTCATTAGAACATATAGGGAACATGCTATGAAGAAGTCCCTTAAAGAGCGCTTGGCCATTCTCTCCGATGCAGCGAAATATGACGCGTCCTGCGCGTCGAGCGGGACAACCAAACGCGATTCTTCCGCATCAGGCGGATTGGGGTCGACGGAAGGTTCCGGCATCTGTCACGCCTATGCGCCGGACGGGCGCTGCATTTCGCTTCTGAAGATCCTGCTGACCAATTTCTGCATTTACGATTGCGCCTATTGCATCAATCGCTCGTCCAGCAATGTCGAGCGGGCGCGCTTTACCCCGGATGAGGTGGTGTGGCTGACAACCGAGTTCTATCGGCGCAATTATATCGAGGGCTTGTTCCTGTCCTCGGGCATCATCAAGTCCTCGGATGATACGATGGCGGAGATGGTCAAGATCGCGCGGGACTTGAGGACGAAACACGATTTTCGCGGCTACATCCACCTGAAGACGATTCCTGAGGCATCCGCGCACCTCGTGGAGGAGGCAGGGCTCTATGCCGACCGATTGTCGATCAACATCGAACTGCCGACCGATCAGGGGCTCGAGCGGTATGCACCCGAGAAGCGGCCGATCAATATTCGCCGCTCGATGGCCGATCTCAGGCTGAAGATCGACGAGGCCCGCGAGCCGACTCTGACCGGGCGCCGGAAGAATTTTGTGCCTGGCGGGCAGAGCACGCAGATGATTGTTGGCGCGGATGGTGCAAGCGATGCAACGATTCTCTGCTCAAGTGCCCGGCTTTACAGTTCTTATGGATTGAAACGGGTCTATTATTCCGCCTTCAGCCCGATTCCGGACAGTTCGCGGAACTTGCCGCTGATCAAGCCTCCCCTGATGCGCGAGCACCGGCTTTATCAGGCCGATTGGCTCTATCGCTTTTATGGCTTCTCGGTCGACGAGATTGCCTCGATCGGGGAGGGCGGAATGCTCGATCTGGAGCTTGATCCGAAGCTCGCCTGGGCGCTGGCCAATCGCGACCGCTTTCCCGTCGACGTAAACAAGGCGGACCGGGAGACCTTGCTGCGGGTTCCGGGCTTTGGCACGAAGACCGTCAATGGGCTGCTTTCTGCTCGCCGGCATCGCCGCGTGCGGCTTGAAGATCTGTCTCGGCTGGGTGTTTCCCTCAAAAAGGTGCGGTCCTTCATTGTGGCTGAAGGCTGGTCGCCCAATCGCAGTCTTGATCGCTCGGATCTGCGATCTGTCTTCGCTCCACCAGCCGAACAGTTGTCGCTTTTTTGATGCGGACGGTGACGCTCGAGGGGCGAGGCGGTCTTGGGGAGTGGCGCGATGCTGCACGGCTGCTGCTTGCCGGTGCGGTGCCGCCGCATGAGGTGCGCTGGCAATTGAAAGGGCAGGGGGATGACCTGTTTGCTTCCGCCGAGCCAGCGTCAGAGTCTTGCCTGCAGTCGGATATTGTGGTGCCCAAGGGTTTCATCGAGGCGGCGGAGGCGGCGATCTGCCATTCCGATCCGGATCGCTTTGCGCTCCTTTACCGGGTTCTCTGGCGGTTGCAGGAAGAGCGCAATCTGTTGCAGGTCACCTCCGATCCTGATGTCTCCCACCTCGTGAAGCTCATCAAGAATGTCAGGCGCGATAGTCACAAGATGAAGGCCTTTGTGCGGTTTCGCGAGGTCGAGGCAGGGCAGGAAGGAAGGCGACGCTTCGTTGCCTGGTTTGAACCCGAACATTTCATCGTTGCGCGTACCGCCGGCTTCTTTCAGCGCCGTTTTACCGACATGGACTGGCTGATCGCAACGCCCAAGGGGTCAGCCGCCTGGAATGGACGGGAACTTAAGACCTATGGTGAGCCCGCCGCCCGACCTGATGCCGAGGACGAGACCGACGAGCTGTGGCGCACCTATTTTGCCAATATCTTTAACCCGGCGCGGGTGAAGATAAGAGCAATGCAGTCGGAGATGCCGAAGAAATACTGGAAGAACATGCCAGAGGCCTCGCTCATTCCCGACCTGATCGCAGGGGCCGAGAAGCGGGTCGCAGAGATGGCGGCGCGCCAGGCAAGTCAGCCGCCGGCCTTTCATGAGCGGCTGCAGGCGCAGTGGCGCGGGCGAGAGGAAGAGGCGGCGGACGGTCTGCCGCCGCTTGAACGGTTGCGGCAGGAGGCCGCACGCTGCACCCGGTGTCCGCTGTATTGCCACGCAACGCAGACTGTTTTTGGCGAGGGGCCGGATCAGGCGGCGATCATGTTTGTCGGGGAACAGCCCGGTGATACCGAGGATCTGGCCGGTCGGCCTTTTATCGGTCCCGCGGGCCAAGTGTTTGACGAGGCTGTCACCGGTGCGGGGATTGAGCGGGAGCAGGTCTATGTGACGAATGCGGTGAAGCACTTCAAATATGAGAAACGCGGCAAGCGGCGCATTCACATGCGGCCCGATGCTGGCGAGGTTGCTCATTGCCGCTGGTGGGTGGCGCAGGAGATCGAGATTGTGCGGCCAAGGATCGTGGTGGCGCTCGGTGCGACCGCCTATCTGTCGCTGACCGGCGAAAGCCGGCCAATCGCTGAAGTGCGCGGCATGCCGATCCCGATGCAGGAGGGGCGTATGTTGCTCGTCACCACGCACCCATCGGCGATACTGCGGATGCCTGATGCCGAGCTTAAGGCGCGAAGTCTTGCGGCCTTTCGTTCAGACCTTTTGGGCGTCAAACGGCTTCACGACACGCTTTCGCTGTCTTGATCGCCCGCTTCAATGGGCGCCGATGCGGCTCTCATCGAGTTCGGTCCTGGCGTAGACACGTGCCGCTATGGCGGCAAGCAGCAGAAGCGTCACGGTTGCGAGCGCACAGCAGAGCGCAAATCCACCGGCATAGCTGGACTTTGCGAGCGCGATCCAGGGCGCGGCCTCATTGTGGGTGGTGCGCGCAACCTCCAAAGCTGTGCCGAGCGCGGCGGTCACCCCGTCCCGGTCCGTAGCCGAAAGTCCGGTCAGGTCTGCATTTGTCATGCCGAAGCGGTAAAACAGGGTTCCCAGGCTGCCGAGCACTGCGACACCCAGCGCACCGCCAAACTCGGCGCTGGTTTCTGAAATGGCGGAGGCGGAGCCTGCGCGCTCGGGCGGCGCGGTGCCGACGATCAGGCCCGTCGTCGTCAGGATAACGGGCACAAAGCCCAAACCCATGACCATGCTGGCGCCGAGGACACCGACAAGGCTCGAATGCCAGGCGGCAATCGCCATCAGGCCGGTGCCGAGCGCATTGACGACAAGGCCGAGCAGCACCGTTTTCACGGGGCCAAGTCTGTTCGTCACGCGCCAGGCCTGGAACGACATGACGGTAAAGACCAGTGAGGAGGGGATGGACCAGATGGCTGCTTCAAGTGGGGTGAGGCCAATGACAAGCTGCAGGTAGAGGTTTTGAAACAGGAAGATTCCGAAGATGAAGAAGACGCCGGCAAGATTGACCATCAGCGAGGCGGTGAAAGCCGGGATCCTGAACAGTGCAAGATCGATCATCGGGTGCTTGAGCACCTTCTGGCGCCTGACGAACATGACGCCGACGGCAAAGCCGAAGAGGATCGGCAACAGCTGGGAGACCTCGAAGCCTTCAGCCGCCATTTTCTTGAAACCGTAGACGATGGGCAACACGGCGAGGAGCGAGAGCGCGACACTCAAAAGATCCAAGCGCCCGGCGTTTTCGTCCTTGTACTCCGGCAGAAGGAAGGGCGCGCTTGCCAGAAGTGCCGCCATGATCGGCACATTGATCAGGAAGACCGATCCCCAATGGAAGTACTGCAAGAGCAGTCCACCGATCAGCGGACCAACCAGGCCGCCGAGAGCAAAGGCCGTGCCCCAGATGCTGATGGCGCGATTACGCTCGCTCTCGTCACGGAAAAGATTGACGACCAGAGAGAGGGTGGACGGAGCGATTGTGGCGCCGGCAATGCCGAGAAGGGCGCGGGCGACGATCAGCATGGAGGCGGTGTTGGCGAAAGCAGCGAAGACCGAGGCCGCACCGAAGAAGAATGCGCCGATCAGGAGGACCTTGCGCCGGCCGATCCGGTCGCCGAGCGTGCCCATTGTGACGAGAAAACCCGCGACCATGAAGCCGTAGATGTCATTGATCCATAGAAGTTGAGTGGCCGAGGGGTCGAGATCAGCGACAATCGCCGGCATGGCGAGGAAGAGGACTGAAAGATCCATCGAATAGATCAGGCAAGCGATGGAGAGGATCAGCAATCCGATCCATTCGCGGCGCGTGGCCTTTGCGGCTGCAATCTCTGCGCTGGCAGTCATCAGGGGGCCTCTCGGTTTTGACGGCGGCAGAGTGCCGTAGCGGACTGCTTTCGACAAATGTCAAATTTTGATGGATTGCGGGTTGCTCCATGGTCGCCCGGTGATGCGTTCCGGGGCACGCTGCCGGAAACGCCGTGCGGCATAGTTCTCCGGTCAACTTGCGCCGATCACCTTGCCAAGGCTTGAGCGCTCGAGTCTAACGGGAGGCGGTTCTGCGCAATGGGATAGCTGCGGAGCGGAGGGGCGCCATGCAATCAAACATCATTCTGACGGCCGTTGCCATGCTCGCCTTTGCCGCGAATTCTCTCTTGGCACGCGAGGCCTTGGGGACGGCCGCGATCGGAGCCGCCGGGTACACGGCAGTCAGGATCATCTCGGGTGCTATCGTGCTTTATGGTCTTACGCGGCGCGGGCGGGGCATCTCGCGCTCATTGCGACCAAACTTGCCGGGAGACTGGTTGGCGGCGGCGGCTCACTTCGTTTATGCCATCGCCTTCTCCGCGGCCTATCTGTCGTTGGGAGCCGCGACCGGCGCTCTGATTCTGTTTTCCTCCGTGCAGGCGAGCATGTTGACCTTCGGATTTCTCAAGGGAGATCGTCCGAGCGGGCGTGAAGCGATCGGCTTTGCAATTGCCTTTGCTGCCTTTGTCTATCTCATCCTGCCCGGCGCCGGACGGCCGGATCCGGTTGGATGTCTGCTTATGGTCGCGTCCGGCATCGCCTGGGCGGTCTATACGATGCGTGGTCGCGGATCGACGGATGCGACCGGCCAGACCGCGGGCAATTTTATCCGCGCTTCGGTTTTGTGCCTGCCGCTTGCCGTTTTTGCACTTGGCTTTGAGGCCGGCACGGCGGCGGGTGTCGTGCTCGCGCTGGCCTCGGGCATTGTCGCATCGGGTCTCGGCTATGCCGTCTGGTACACGGCCTTGCGCGGGCTCACGACGTTCCAGGCGGCTCTGATCCAGCTCTCGGTTCCGGTCATCGCGGCGCTTGGCGCTATTCTGTTCCTGAATGAGCGCCTGACGCTGCATTTTGTGCTGGCGAGTGCCTTTGTCATCGGCGGTATTGCCTTCGCCATACTGGCAAAACACAAGCGTCAGGCCTGAGCCTTGATTGCCGTCCACCGGCCTCAACTTGAAGCGTGGACTTCTGCGACATAGGCACCAAGACGAGCCAGCGTCTGCTTGCCGCCATCCACAGCGCCAAATTTGAGGGTGGCGTTCCGGGCATCCTCGGTCGGGAAAATGAGGGTGAGGGTCACGCGGGTGCGATCGCCTTCGGCGTCAAGAGTGATGACGCCGTCGAAATGCGCCGGCTCGTCCATTTCGCCCCCATGCTCGTAGGCGATGCGTGTGGGAGGGGTGATGGTGTGGTAGCGGATCCAGTTCGGCCAGTCCTTGCCGTCAGGTCCGTGCATCGTATAGCGCCAGAGGCCGCCGACCTTGAACTCCATCTCGTGGGTTTCGTTCTGGAAGCCATCCGGTCCCCACCACGCATCAAGGTGGCGGGCATCGGAAAACATAACGAAGACAAGGTCGATCGGTGCGTCGACCAGTCGGTCGAATTCGAGGATGCGGGCAGGATCCTGCGCGATATTCATGTCATTGATCTCCTGTTTGAAGAACCTGGTCCAGACGATCGAGGTTCTGTTCGTTGGCGGCGTGAATGAATTTCTCTAGTTCGCGGTTTTCATCGGTGGGATCGAACTGCATGCACCAGCGAAGGTTTGTGCCCTCATCGACGCTTTCGAACGTCATCTCCAGCGTGAAGACATGCATCGGTTCGTGGTGAAGGGCGACAAGACGGTGCTCCGGTTCGATGGCCTGAAAGGTCCAGCGGTTGGCAAAATCGGTTCCGTCCGACGAGGTCATGGTGATCAGCCAGTCGCCGCCCTCGCGAAAATCAAAGGCGTCGATGCGATTGGTGAAGCCGTGTGGGCCCCACCAGCGCTCAAGCGTTTTTGGGTCGGCAACGGCGTTGAAAACCTGCCCACGGTCCGCCCTGATTAGTCGCTCGTTTGTTATTTCCAGCTTCTCGCTCATGGTGTGTTGTTTCCTTTCTCACCTCGGTCTTTCTGGATTTCGGCCAGATAGGTCTCCAGGCGATCCAGCCTGTTTTCCCAAAGCATGCGATAATCATCGAGCCAGCCATCAACAGCTTGCAGGGGCTCGGGCTCAAGCCGGCAGGGCCGCCATTGCGCGCTGCGGCCGCGCGAGATCAGCTTGGCTTTTTCCAGTACCTTCAAATGTTTCGAGACTGCCGGCAGGCTCATGTCGAAAGGGGCCGCGAGTTCGTTGACGGTCGCTTCGCCGCGGGAAAGGCGCGCCAAAATGGCGCGGCGCGTCGGATCGGCGAGGGCCGAAAGCGTGAGGGATAGCGGATCAGTGTCCATAATTAGCCACTCAGTTAATTAACCTGAGGGGTAAATAAAGGTCCGATCGAGTTCTGTCAACCCGTGCCCCGACTCAGGACTTAAGCTTCGTCGAGAAACGTGGTTGGCTGGATATATTGCTGATCAGGAGTTGGTTAAACGCAAGATCGCCGCATCCGGGAATGCGGCGATCCTGTGGTTCAAAAGTTGTCTCAAGCCGCTTACAGAGCGGCTGAAGCGTGCCGCCTCAGAAGTAGCTCTGCAGCGGGCGCACTTCGAGCTGGCCGCCCTTCAAGGCGCGGATGGCTTCGGCAGCGGCAAGTGCGCCTGCCATGGTCGTGTAGTAGGGGACCTTCTGCATAAGCGCAGCGCGGCGCAGGGACTTGGAGTCCGAGATCGCCTTGTTGCCGTCCGTCGTGTTGATCACGAGCTGAACCTGACGGTTGCGGATCGCATCTTCGATATGCGGACGGCCTTCCAGCACCTTGTTGATCTTGATCGCGTCGATGCCGTTTTCGGCGAGGAAGCGCTGCGTGCCACCTGTCGCCATGACCCGGAAGCCGATCTCCGACAGGATCAGGATCGCTGGCAGGACGCGGGACTTGTCCTCGTCCCGCACCGAAACAAAGACCGTACCGTCGCGCGGCAGTTCAACCGAGGCACCGAGCTGGCTCTTGGCGAAGGCGAGCGCGAAATCGGTATCAAGGCCGATGACCTCACCGGTTGAGCGCATTTCCGGGCCAAGCAGCGTATCGACACCGGGGAAGCGGGCAAACGGGAACACCGCTTCCTTGACAGCGATGTGCTTGAGGTTGCGCGGATCCGGCTTCTCGCCATAGGCGGCGATCGCGGCGTCAAGCTTTTCGCCGGTCATGATACGGGCGGCGATCTTGGCGATCGGCGCGCCGATGGTCTTGGCGACGAAGGGCACCGTGCGCGAGGCGCGCGGGTTGACTTCGAGAACGTAGATCACATCGTCCTTGATGGCATACTGCACGTTCATCAGGCCGCCGACATTCAGCGCCTTGGCCATGGCGGCCGTCTGGCGTTCCAGCTCGTCCAGCATCTCCTTCGACAGCGAGCGCGACGGCAGCGAGCAGGCCGAGTCACCCGAATGGATGCCGGCTTCCTCGATGTGCTCCATGATGCCGGAAACGAAGACAGTCTCGCCGTCGCAAAGCGCGTCGACGTCGACTTCGATGGCGTTGGTCAGGTAGCTGTCGAAGAGCAGCGGGTTCTTGCCGAGCAGCGTGTTGATCTGGCCCGTCTTGTCGTTCGGGTAACGCTGCTTGATGTCTTCGGGTACGAGGCCAGGCACGGTGTCGAGCAGGTACGTCTGGAGCTGACCTTCCGAATGGATGATCTGCATGGCGCGGCCACCCAGAACGTAGGAGGGGCGCACAACCAGCGGGAAGCCGATTTCGGTTGCGACCAGGCGGGCCTGCTCGACGGAATAGGCGATACCATTGTTCGGCTGGGTCAGGTCGAGCTTCATCAGAAGCTTCTGGAAGCGGTCGCGGTCTTCGGCCAGATCGATCATGTCGGGCGCTGTGCCGAGGATCGGGATGCCGTTCTTTTCGAGCGCTTCGGCGAGCTTCAGCGGGGTCTGGCCGCCGAACTGGACGATGACACCGACGACTTCGCCCTTCTCCTGCTCTGCGCGCAGGATCTCGATCACGTCTTCAGCCGTCAGCGGCTCGAAATAGAGGCGGTCGGAGGTGTCGTAGTCGGTCGAGACGGTTTCCGGGTTGCAGTTGACCATGATCGCTTCGAAGCCGGCATCCTTCAGCGCGAAGGCGGCATGGCAGCAGCAGTAGTCGAACTCGATGCCCTGGCCGATCCGGTTCGGTCCGCCGCCGAGGATGACCACCTTCTTGCGGTCGGAGACCTGGGCTTCCGAGCGGAGCGCGCCGGCGAAGGGTGTTTCATAGGTCGAATACATGTAGGCCGTAGGCGAAGCGAATTCTGCAGCGCAGGTGTCGATGCGCTTGAAGACCGGACGCACGCCGAGGCCGTTGCGCAGCTCAGCCACTTCCTTCGGGCGCTTGCCGGACAGCGAGGCGAGGCGGGCGTCGGAGAAGCCCATGGCCTTCAGCATGCGCAGGTTTTCGGCATCCTCCGGCAAGCCGTGCTCGCGGATACGGGCTTCCATGTCGGTGATCGCCTTGAACTGGGCGATGAACCACGGGTCGATCTTGCAGCCTTCGTGAACTTCTTCCGGCGACATGCCGAGGCGCAGCGCCTGGGCAACCATGCGCAGACGGTCCGGCGTCGGCGTGCCGATGGCGGCGCGGATGGCGTTCTTGTCGTCGCCCTGGCCAATGCCGGGGATCTCGATCTCGTCGAGGCCGGTGAGGCCGGTTTCAAGACCGCGCAGCGCCTTCTGCAGGCTCTCGGCAAAGGTGCGGCCGATCGCCATGACTTCGCCGACCGACTTCATCGCCGTGGTCAGAGTCGGCTCGGCGCCCGGGAATTTTTCAAAGGCAAAGCGCGGGATCTTGGTGACGACGTAGTCGATCGACGGCTCGAAGGAGGCGGGGGTCGCACCGCCGGTGATGTCGTTGTCGAGTTCGTCGAGCGTGTAGCCGACGGCAAGCTTGGCCGCAACCTTGGCGATCGGGAAGCCGGTGGCCTTCGAGGCAAGCGCGGAAGAGCGCGAGACGCGCGGGTTCATTTCGATGACGACGAGGCGGCCATCCTTCGGGTTAACGGCGAACTGGACGTTCGAGCCGCCGGTTTCAACGCCGATCTCGCGGAGAACCGCGATCGAGGCGTTGCGCATGATCTGGTATTCCTTGTCGGTCAGCGTCAGGGCCGGCGCGACGGTGATCGAGTCACCCGTGTGCACGCCCATCGGGTCGATGTTCTCGATGGAGCAGATGATGATGCAGTTGTCCGCCTTGTCGCGGACGACCTCCATTTCATACTCCTTCCAGCCGAGGACCGATTCTTCGATCAGGACTTCCGTGGTCGGCGAAGCGTCGAGGCCGGAATTGATGATCTCGAAGAATTCCGAGCGGTTATAGGCAATGCCGCCGCCGGTGCCGCCCATGGTGAAGGACGGGCGGATGATGGCGGGAAGGCCGACGACGTCGATCGCCTGAGCGGCAATCGCCATGGCATGAGCCATGTAGCGCTGCTTGCGATCGGTTTCGCCGAGGTTCCACTGGTTTTCCAGTTCGTCCAGCGCCTTGTCGAGCTCCGGACCGGAGAGTTTCGCGCGCAGTTCGGCGCGGGCAGCCTCATGCGTCTTGCGATCGGCGTCCTTGATCTCGGTGGCATTGGCCAGCATCGACTTCGGCGTTTCCAAGCCGATCTTCGCCATGGCTTCGCGGAAGAGCGCGCGGTCTTCGGCCTTGTCGATGGCTGCCGGCTTTGCGCCAATCATCTCGACATTGTAGCGATCCAGAACGCCCATGCGCTTCAGCGAGAGTGCCGTGTTGAGCGCCGTCTGGCCGCCCATGGTCGGCAGCAGCGCATCCGGGCGCTCCTTGGCGATGATCTTGGCGACAACCTCGGGCGTGATCGGCTCGACGTACGTTGCGTCGGCGAGGCCCGGATCGGTCATGATCGTCGCCGGGTTGGAATTGACCAGGATGACCCGGTAACCCTCTTCCTTCAGCGCCTTGACGGCCTGGGTGCCCGAATAGTCGAATTCACATGCCTGACCGATGACAATCGGCCCCGCGCCGATGATGAGGATGGACTTGATGTCTTGGCGCTTGGGCATGGCTCTATCCGTTCTTTGACCTGCGCGAAAAGCCGGCCTGGGTGAGGGAGGTTCACCGGCCGGGCGCAGAGAGATGGTCTTTTCAGGCTAGAAGCGGCTTATAGGGAAATGTTCTGGAGGAAGGAACCCCATAATTGCAGCCTCTGACAGGAAAGTTGGGGAGTGGCGGCTCGGATGATGAGCTAACACCCGCCGAGCGTACTAGTTAAAATGGCAGGTCGAGTGCCGGAGCACGCACAGGCCGCCGCAGGATCGGAGGGCTGACCCGGGCCAATCGCGTCACCAGCCATAGGGCGGCAATCGCGAGAAGTGCACCGGCAACGACATCGACAAGATAGTGGGCGCCATGGGAGAGGGTGGAAATGGCCATGCAGATATTCAGGAAGAGGACTGGATATCGCAGCCATGGTACGGTCAATGTACTCACTGCGCAGACGACCGCCGTTGCGGTGTGTACCGAGGGAAAAGTCAGGATTCCTTGAGCGTCGTCCAGTGAAAGCACGAACTCGGTTTGATTTCTCACTGCATGGAACTGCTCAAGGAAAGCGAAACCGAATTGGGCATTGATTGACTGCAGTAGATTTCCATCGATTCCGTAGGTGATGTTGGTTGCTTCCGCAGGAAACCAAATTGAGATCAAGCTGGCGGCAAAGCAGGCAATGGCATAGCTCAGCACAAGACCAAAGCCGCGCACGGCCTGTCCGAAAAGAATGAGGATTGGCGGCAACAACACAAGTTGGACGGCGAATGATGCGTAAGCCTGCATCAGTAGCCAGGCCAGCCACGGTTGAGAATCGACCCAATGGATGAAAGCAGCTCCGTCGAAGCCCAACGTTCTGTCGGCGGAGGCGAGAAGCTGATCTGCAAGGGGCAGATTGACCGAGGTGGCCATATAGGATGCAACAAGGCCGAGAATGGACAAGGCCACGCCGATAGACAAGGTTTCCAAAACGAGAGACCAATTGAGAAACCCACGTCGCGCGCAGATTGCAGACGCGACGATCAGGATACAGAGGCTGATGGTTGCCTGCTGCAGCGATTGGTACTCTAAAGAAATCTTCGACGTCAGATATAAAACTACGACCACAAGGCTGCTTGCAATCATGAATAGCAGCAGCCACCCGCGAAGGTTTTCTGCATCCCGCGTTAACATTTACCGCCTCCGTCGCTGCCCGAGAGCGCAATTTGTGAAGAGCAGAGTTTAAAATTGCGTTCGCGCCGAAACACCGTCGCCACTAAGCGGTCGTCATAGCAGGTTCATGGAAGGCTGATAGCGGCTCGCCATCACGGCTGAGGATCACTATATGCTCCCTGATCACCCACAGATTCCCGACCACCTTCAATTCGCATCCAGACGGCTTAATCCCGGCCCTATTCCGCATCTCGGTTCGCGCTACAACACGTCCGGCGTTTTTCTCGCCGAACGTGGCAATACGGTCGTTTGTCATCTTGTTGAGGGAAGCGAGACCGAGGCGGCGATACATGCCGCGCGGCAGCGCTTCATCCAGATGCCCGGGGCGGAAAAGCTTGCCTTCACGGCGCAATCCAGCCTGCATATGACCCTCTTTCAGGGGATTATCGAGACACGGCGCGCGCAGCCTTATTGGCCGCAGGATATTCCAGTCGAAACGCCGGTTGACGATATGACGGCGATCTTCATGGATCGGTTGGCGGGTTTTGAACCGGGCGATGCCTTTTCGGTTGAGGTCTTGCATGCAACCCCGCTCGGGTTGACGGTTGGCCCGGTGACCGAGCGTGATCGGGTGATCCTGAAGGACTGGCGGGATCGTCTGACGGATCTGCTTGGCTATCGCCATCCTGACCACGACACGTATCGTTTCCACATCACCTTCGCCTACATGACCGAGCTGTTCGATGATCAGACCCTGCCGGCATGGATGCCATTCCTTAAAGAGGTTGCCAAGGATATCAGCAGGAGAGCTCCGGTTATTACGCTCAAGGCACCAGCCTTTTGCGCCTTCGACGACATGAACCACTTCGAAGAGCTTCTTGTCTTCAATCCAAGGTAAGAGCCCTCAAGCGCGGATGACGAGCCAAGGCTCGTCATCCGGTCTCTGGCGAATTGGTTTGAGGATCAGAACTCTTCCCACTCGCCGCCGCTCGCTGCGGGTTTGGCGCCCATGGCTGACGCGATCTTGCCGGCAAGTGTACGGGCCGGTGAGGCAACCGGACGAACAGTCTCGCTTGCGGCGACGGGGCGCGCGCGGTTGTCTGGACGGCCGACTGTCTGGTTGGGGGCGGTATAGGACGCAGCTGAAGCGGCTGTCGCACCATGGTGTGCTGCCGAGCCGAGATTGAATTGCCCCAGCCGCGCCGACAGCGCCTGCACTTCCGAGACGAGGGTATGCGAGGCGGCATTGGTTTCTTCGACCATGGCCGCGTTTTTCTGCGTCCCCTGGTCCATGACATTAACCGCAGTGTTGACTTCCTGCAGTCCGGTCGACTGTTCGCGGGCTGCATCCACGATGGCGTGGACGTTGCTGTTGACCTCCTGCACCTCGGCCACGATCGCAGCCAGGGCCTCGCCGGTTTCGTCGACCAGCGAGACACCGTGCCTCACCTGTTCGCCGGACGCCGTGATCAGCGCCTTGATCTCCTTGGCGGCATTGGCCGAGCGCTGGGCGAGTTCGCGCACTTCCTGCGCAACCACTGCAAAACCCTTGCCGGCTTCGCCAGCGCGGGCCGCCTCGACGCCGGCATTGAGCGCCAGAAGATTGGTCTGGAAGGCGATCTCGTCGATGACGCCGATGATGTTCGAAATCGACTGCGACGACTGCTCGATGGCGCTCATGGCGTCTATCGCCGAGCGGACCACTTCACCTGATCGTTCAGCACTTTCCTTGGTGCGGCTGACCTGCTGGCCGGCCATTTCTGCCCGTTCGGTCGATTCCCGGACCGAGCGCGTGATCTGCGACAGAGCCGCGGAGGTTTCCTCCACCGAGGCCGCTTGCTGTTCGGTGCGCTTGGCGAGATCGTCGGCGGCGGAGCGGATTTCGCGGGCGCCATTTTCGATGGTCGTGGCGTTGTCGCGGAAGGACATCATCGCGGCGCGCAGTTTCTCGATCGAGGCGTTGAAATTGCCTCGGATCTCGTCCATCGCCGGAGCAAAGGGCTTCTCCAGCTGGACGGTCATGTCGCCGTCGGACAGGCGGGCAAGGCCCGAGCGCAATTCCTCGACCACGAAGCGGATTTCGTCCTCGCGGGCCTTGTGACCCTTGGAGCGCTCGACACGCTCGAATTCTTCCTGCTCGTAGCGCGCTTCCGCCTGCTTTTCGAGATCGACCTTTTGGCGATTGGTCTCGAGCAGCACCTTGAGCGAACGGGAGAGATCGCCCAGTTCGTCCTTGCGGTCGCTGTCGGTCAGTTCGACATCGAGCTTGCCGGCGGCAATCGCGTTAGTCTGGCCAATGACCCGCTCGATGCGACCGGTAAAGCGACGCGCAAGCAGCGCGCCGACAAGGATCAGGAGCGCAGTTGCGGCAATAATGATGATTGCCGAGGTCCAGATCGTTTCGGTAAGCGCGGCGAAGACCGTGGCTTTCGGTGCTGCCACGACGAGGTTCCAGACCGCGCCGGGGAAGGGCTCGATCGGGATGGCGATGGCAAGCTGCTCGATCCCCTTGTGGTCAACGAGGGTGCCTGCTGTTCCGGGCGCCTTCAGCAGGCTTTCAACGGCTTTCACGTCCAGGCCGCTCGCCGCGAGCGATTTGCCCATCAGGCTCTTGTCGGGATGGCTGACAAAGGTGTTGGCGCTTGACAGCAGTGCCACATAACCATCGCCCAGCGGGCGGATCGCGGCGAGGGTAGCGGCGGTCTGGTCGAGATCGATATCAGCGCCGACATAGGCAACGGGCTTGCCGGCATCGAAGATTGGCACCGACAGCGTGGTCATCAGGACATCCTTGCCGTCCACGGCATAGACATAAGGTTCGAGGATGACGTCCTTCCCCGATGTCACCGGAAGAATGTAGTAGTCGCCGGCCCCGGGCTTGTCGTAGTCGACGAGCACGTCGGATTTGATCGTGCCTTGCGATCGGAAGATGTAGGGCACGAACCGGCCAGTCGCATCGTGGGCGGGTTTGCCGATGAAATCCTTGTCCTTGCCGTCAAAAGCGTTGGGTTCCCAACCGGTCGATAGACCGATGGCGCCCGGGAAGCGGGAGAGCGCTTCCGTCATCGAGGCCATGGCAAGCGCGCGATCTGCGCCGGCATCGCGTATTGCCGCGAGCGATGCCTCCAATCCCACCACCATCTGATGAGCAGCAGACAAAGTCTGTTCGGTGTCCGCGGCCGCCTCGATCGCTGCCATCTTCATCTGATCGACCGATGCGCTGCGGATGCTGTCGTAGCTTGAAGCCACGATCGCCGATGCCACGCCAAGCGTCGTTACGGCTCCCAGCGCAACGGTTGCGAAGATGTTATGGCTCGTTGCGGATCGGAATAACATGGGGGAGCTTCCTGAAAACTAGCGCGAGGTCTTGATGATGCGGCGGTGCGACAGGCAGTTTCGCCCCGTAATTGTCATGAACTTTATGTGGTCATGGTTAAGCATACCTTTATGTTTGGCGGTGCTGATCTTGCCAGAACCGAAGTCGAATGGTGTGATCGCGAGGGAACACGCGCTTTGCTTTCAGACTTGTGCTCGAGACCGCTCCACGCTGAGCGGACAAGCTGGATGAATGCGAAAGGAACGCTTGATGATTACGGTCCACTATCTCGACAACTCGCGGGCGCACCGGATCTTGTGGCTGCTGGAGGAGTTGGGGCTCGACTATGAGGTCCAGATCTACAAGCGCGGTCCTGATTATCGTGCTCCAGAGCGCCTGAAGGCGATCCATCCACTGGGCAAGTCGCCCGTAATCACAGATGGGGACAGGGTGGTGGCCGAAAGCGGTGCCATCATTGAATATCTTCTGGACAGCTATGGCGGCGCATGGCTGCGACCGCAGCCGGAGACCGACGCGTTTTTGCGCTACCGGTATTTTCTTCACTACGCCGAGGGATCGGCAATGCCGCTGCTGGTCATGACGCTGATCTTTGCGCGTATCCCCAAGCAGGTGCCGTTTATCATCCGTCCGATTGCTCGCATGATCAGCGATGGCGTGTCGAAGGTTCTGCTGAAGCCGCAACTTTCCGACCATCTTGCATTCTGGAAAGCGGAATTGGCAAAGAGCGACTGGTTTGCCGGGGATCAGTTTACCGCGGCCGATATAGCCATGAGTTTTCCGGTAGAGGCTGGCATGACGCGGTTTGGGCAGAACGGCGATGTCAGGGTGCTGCGCGACTGGCTCGATCGTATCCGGGCCCGGCCGGCCTATCAGCGCGCGCTTTCGCGCGGCGGCACCTATGTCTATGCCGACAGTTAGGCCTTGATCTCCTCACATTGGAACGCATTGTTATCTGCAACGTTGAAGGCGGCAATCGAGCGGGAGAAGCATCATGGAATGGAGAGGCCGTCGGCAATCCAACAATATTGAAGATCGACGCGGTCAATCGCGGGGTGGCGGTTTTGGCGGCAGTCCCTTTGGGAGGCCAGGGATCAGAATTCCGATGGGCGGTCGACGTGGCGGCGGTTTGAGCATCGGGACCATCATCTTTCTCGTCGTCATCTATTTTGTCCTCAAGGCCATGGGCATCGACATGCTGCAGGTGCTCGGTAAGGGCAATGTCGCCGGCGGCGGCTCGGGCTACGAACAACAAGTCGGCACGCGTCCTGGGACGCCGTCTAATGACGACACCACGGCATTCGTTCGGACTGTTCTGGCCGAGACAGAGTCCACGTGGAATGCGATCTTCTCACAATCTGGAGAAACTTATCAGGAGCCGGTCCTGGTTCTTTTCAGCGGTGGCGTGAGCTCCGCCTGCGGACAGGCCTCGTCTGCAAGTGGTCCCTTCTACTGCCCGGCTGATCGCAAGGTTTATCTCGACACCAATTTCTTCCGCGAGCTCGAGCAGAAGTTCGATGCGGCAGGCGATTTTGCCCAGGCCTATGTGATTGCCCATGAAGTCGGGCATCACGTGCAGAACCTCACCGGCGTGCTGCCGGAATTCAATCGACAGCGCCAGTCGATGGGGCAACGCGAAGCCAATCAGATGTCGGTTCGGGTCGAGCTGCAGGCGGATTGCTACGCCGGGATCTGGGCGAAATCCGTGGCCAATCGGAACATTCTCTCCGACGGTGATCTCGAGGAGGCGCTGAATGCCGCTTCCCAGATTGGCGATGACACGCTGCAAAAGCGTAGCCAAGGCTATGTCGTGCCTGACGCCTTCAACCATGGCAGCTCGAAGCAGCGCATGACCTGGTTCAAGCGCGGCTATGACAGTGGTGATGTCGGCGCCTGCGACACGTTCTCGGGCGCGCTCTAATCTATCACGCGTGCTGATCTGTCCACCAAACTATGTGGTGCATGGAATTCGCGCCTTGCCGCCCATGGCGCATTGACCTAATGCTTCCGGACATGCCGCTTTCCAGCCTTGCTGGGAGCGGTTTTTTCGTCCGGAAGATCCGCCATGAACACCGAAAGCCTAAACCAAGTCGAACGTCACACTCCCGGCAGCTGGATGCACCATATCCGCGCGACATTGTCGCTTGGAATTCCCTTGATCGGGGCGCAGCTGGCGCAGCTCGGCATCCATACCACCGATGTCCTGATCGTCGGGCAGCTCGGGGCCGTGTCGCTGGCCGCCATGGTGCTTGCGGGGCAGTTCTTCTTCACCATCTTCGTTTTCGGCTCAGGCTTTTCCATCGCTGTCATGCCGATGGTCGCACAGGCCTATGGGCGCGGCGAGGTGGTGTCGGTCCGCCGCTCGATCCGCATGGGTATGTGGGTCGCCATTCTCTATGTGCTGGTGACTGCGCCGCTGTTCTACTTTGCCGAAGAGATCCTGCTGGCGCTCGGTCAAAAGCCGGAGGTTGCGGCACTCGCAGCAAGTTATATTCAGATCGTCCAATTCGGACTCTTGCCCGCTTTGCTTTTTGCTGTCCTGCGCGCGCTGGTCAGCGCCTCCGGGCGGGCGCGGATCGTGCTCTGGATCACGGTTGGCATTCTGGTGTTGAACGCCATCTTGGCCTATGCCCTCGTTCTCGGCCACTTTGGCTTTCCCAAACTTGGCATGATGGGTGCCGCACTTGTTGCGGTTCTCGTGCAGTGGGTGAGCTTCATCGCCATGGTGACGTATCTGCAGATGCAGGACGAGACCCGCCGCTACGAGTTGTTCGTGCGTTTTTGGCGTCCGGATTGGCAGGCGTTTCGCGAGGTCGTCGTGCTCGGCCTGCCGATCAGCGTCACTGTTTTGGCCGAAGTCAGCCTGTTCAGTGCGGCCTCGCTTTTGATGGGGCGCATCGGCACAATCGAGCTTGCGGCGCATGGGATCGCGCTTCAGCTCGCCTCGATTGCCTTCATGATCCCGCTTGGGCTTTCGCAGGCCGCGACCGTCAGGGTAGGGCTTGCGCATGGGCGGGGCAACTACCCCGAGCTCGTGCGGGCGGCGATCACCGTGACGACAATCGCCTGCATTCTGTCGCTCACCGGCAGCATACTCTTTCTGCTTGCCTCGGGCCCCTTGTCCGGCGCCTTTCTCAACGAGGCAACACCATCGGCGCCCGAGGTTCTCGCCTATGCGGGGCCGCTGGTCATGGTCGCCGGGGTGTTTCAGCTGGTGGATGGCTTGCAGGCCATTGCGGCGGGTCTTCTGCGCGGCCTGAAGGACGCGCGCGTGCCGATGTTCATCGCGCTGACCGCCTATTGGCCCATCGGCTTTTTTGTCGCCTGGCTGATGGCTTTCCCCTTGGGGGTGGGCGGGATCGGCATCTGGTTCGGTTTTTCGATCGGCCTTGCAAGTGCAGCCGTCATGCTGTGCCTGCGCTTCTACCTCAAAGTCCGTCAGGAAATGAAAACGGCCCGAATCTGATCCGGGCCGCTCAATCTCAACAGTCCCTGGCCGGGCTCAACGCTCGGCGAGTGCCGGCTCGCCCTTCGTCTCGCGCACCATGTTGATGAAGCGGCGGAACAGGTAGTGGCTGTCCTGCGGGCCGGGCGACGCTTCCGGGTGATGCTGCACGGAGAAGACCGGCTTGCCCTTGAGGCGGAGGCCGCAATTCGTGCCGTCGAAGAGAGAAACATGTGTTTCTTCAACGTTTTGCGGCAGCGATTTCGAGTCGACAGCAAAGCCGTGGTTCATCGATACGATTTCCACCTTGCCGGTCGTGTGGTCCTTGACCGGATGGTTGGCGCCGTGATGTCCCTGGTGCATTTTCTCGGTCTTGCCGCCAAGCGCGAGGCCCAGCATCTGGTGGCCGAGGCAGATGCCGAACAGCGGCTTGTCGGTATCGACCAGCGCCTGAATGACCGGGACCGCGTATGTCCCTGTTGCTGCCGGGTCGCCCGGACCGTTGGACAGGAAAACGCCGTCCGGGTTCAGGGCGAGAATATCTTCTGCAGATGTGGAGGCCGGAACGACGGTCACCTTGCAATCGAGGCCGGCAAAGAGGCGGAGGATGTTGCGCTTCACGCCGAAATCGACGCAGACGATGTGATACTTCGCCTCGTCTGACCCAAGCGTGGTGTGGCCGTCTGTCCAGTTCCAGTCCTTTTCAGACCAGGTGGACGACTGGCCAGACGTTGCGACCTTGGCGAGGTCAAGGTTTTCAAGGCCGCTCCAGGCTTTCGCCTCGGCCTTCAGGGCCTCAATGTCGAACACGCCGTTCGGGTCATGGGCGATGACGGCGTTGGGCGCGCCATGCTCGCGGATCCAGGCTGTCAGCGCGCGGGTATCGACCCCGGACAGGCCGATGACGCCACGCGCTTTCAGCCAGGCGTCGAGATGGGAAGCCGCACGATAGTTCGAGGGGTCGGTGATGTCGGCCTTGAAGATCGTGCCGACCGCGCCATGGCGGGCAGCCGGCGTCAGGTCTTCGATGTCTTCGTCGTTCGTGCCGACATTGCCGATATGTGGGAAGGTGAAGGTGACGATCTGGCCGAGATAGGAGGGATCGGTAAGAATTTCCTCGTATCCTGTCAGTGCCGTGTTGAAACAGACTTCTGCCTGAACCTTGCCTGTGGCGCCGATACCGTGCCCTTCAATGACAGTGCCGTCGGCAAGAACGAGGACAGCAGTCGGCTTGCGGGTCGTCCAGGGATTGGTCGCGGTCATGGTCGTTCCTTGTTTGCCCGCAGGACCGCCCTTGTCATGACGGTACGGCAGGGCCATCTGTGTTGCAGTTCGGGTCGCGCGGAATGGCGCGGCTCAGCCCTGATGACAATTTTCGTGCAGGTGCGGAGCAATAGACCTATCGAAGGACAAGGTCAATTCATCAGTCCTTGTGACGTGATGTTTGTTGCACGGCTTTTCAACGGTCTGCGCAATTTGTTTGCACTGCGAAATGTCTATGGCTATGAAACCCACTCGAAAGAACCCTTAAACATCCTTGCAATCCCGGCAGGAGATGTTCTGCGGAGAGACACATGTTACGCGATACGCTCGCCAATACGCTCAAAGATTCGCTGAAAGCCAAGGATGTCCGTCGGACCTCGACGGTTCGGCTCATTCAGGCTGCGATCAAGGATCGTGATATCGCCAATCGCGGCAATGGCAAGGATGCCGTCAGCGACGACGAAATCATGCAGATCCTCATGAAGATGATCAAGCAGCGCGAGGATTCAGCGCGCATCTATATGGAAAACCAACGCCCCGAGCTTGCACAGCAGGAGCTTGAGGAAATCGAGATCATCCGCTCTTTCATGCCCGAGCAGCTTTCGGAAGACAAGGTGCGCGAACTTTGCGCTGCCGTCATCTCCGAAACCGGGGCTCAAGGCCTGCGCGACATGGGCAAATGCATCAACGCTCTGAAGGAGCGCTATCCCGGACAGATGGATTTCGGCAAGGCTTCCGGCCTGGTCAAAGACCTCTTGAAATAAGGCCTGCGCCGTTCAAGGCTTGTGCGACGCCGCCTTCGGGCGGCGTTTGCTTTTTGTGCTGGTACGATCGATGCCGGTTGGCTTGTGAATAACGGGTATGGCGCGCGAAACCCTTGGCGCATGCCGCCAGTCGCGCCTATATGGAAGCCTAGCTTCCCAGGAACACAGATGCGCTTTTCCAGTGACTTTCTCGATGAGATCCGTGACCGCGTGCCGATTTCGGCCGTGGTGGGCCGGCGTGTCACCTGGGATCGCAAGAAAACCAATGTCTCACGCCAGGATTACTGGGCCTGCTGCCCGTTTCATGGCGAAAAGAGCCCGAGCTTTCACTGTGAGGACCGCAAAGGTCGCTACCATTGTTTTGGCTGCGGGGTCTCTGGCGATCATTTTCGCTTTCTGACAGATCTTGAGGGCTTGAGCTTCGTCGAGGCGGTCCAGCAGGTCGCGGATATGGCCGGCATTTCCATGCCGCAGCCTGATCCGCAGGCCGAGCGGCGCGAGCGCGAGCGCACGACGCTGCAGGACGTCATGGAAATGGCGACGCAGTTCTTTCAGGATCAGTTGCAAACGGCGAGTGGTGCGCGGGCGAGAGCCTATCTGCGGGAGCGTGGCCTGACCGGCCGCACGATCGAAACCTTTCGGCTGGGATATGCACCGGAGAGCCGCAATGCACTCAAGGAGTATCTGGCCGGCAAGGGCGTGCCGAAAGAGCAGATCGAGGCCTGCGGGCTTGTCGTCCATGGCCCGGACATTCCTGTTTCCTACGACCGGTTCCGTGATCGCATCATGTTCCCCATCCTGTCTTCGCGCGACAAGGTGATCGCCTTCGGCGGTCGTGCCATGGCAGCGGATGCGATGGCGAAGTATCTCAACTCCAACGAAACGGAACTCTTTCACAAGGGCAATGTGCTCTACAATTTCTCCCGAGCGCGTCGCGCTTTGCAGGGGGCGGGTGGAGCCGACACGCTGATTGCTGTTGAAGGCTATATGGATGTGATCGCGCTGTATCAGGCGGGCATCGAGAATGCGGTCGCGCCGCTTGGGACGGCGCTTACCGAAAACCAGCTGCAGCTGATGTGGAAGACGACGCCCGTGCCGGTCCTTTGCTTCGATGGCGATGGGGCAGGGCAGCGCGCGGCGTTTCGGGCTGTGGAGCTTGCGCTGCCGCATATCAAGCCTGGGCAATCCTTGCGCTTTGCCATGTTGCCGGATGGCAAGGACCCGGACGATCTGGTCAAGCATGATGGGCGTCAGCCCTTTGACCGCGTGATGGCCGAGGCAAAGCCGCTTGCCGAGATGGTGTGGATCCGCGAAGTCTCCTCGGCTTCGATCGATACGCCTGAAAAGCGCGCCGAGATCGAGGCGCGGCTGAAGCAGGTGGTGCAGGTGATCGCGGACGAGAATGTGCGCCGCCATTACCAACAGGACATCCGCGATCGTCTCTACGCCCTGTTTCAGGGAGCGCAGCCCGGGAGAGGGGAACGAGGCGGCTATAAGGGCGGGGCGAGCGGTGGTGGCAAGGCAACCGTCGGCGGTCGTTTCGGCGGTGGCGGCAGGCCGCCGGGTCCGATTGCGGCCAGCCGGGGCGCTGTGTCCGACAGGCTCGCGAGGTCCGGGCTGGTGCGTGGCCGCCAGGAGCAGCCAACCCTGCGCGAAAGCGTGCTGGCGCTGACCATCGTCAATCATCCGCAGTTGCTTGAGCAGGAATATGACGAGATCGCTGCGATCGACTACGACAATGCCGGATTGCAAAGGCTGTGGTCTTCGCTTCTGACTGCTGTTGCGGAACTTGGTTCGGCGCTTAGCCGCGAACAGCTCATTGCGCGCCTCGACAGCCTCGGCCACGGCGAAATCCTGCGGGCGCTCGATCAGCAGATCCGCAATGCCAGGCTTTGGATCGCCACCGAAATTGCAGCGCCTGAAGATGCGCGAGAGGCCTATCGTCAGGCGCTGTCGCTCTACAAGGGCGCGCGTGCGCTCAAGCGTCAGCGCATGGAGTTGGAGCGCGAAGTGGCAGAGGCGACGGAAGCGGATGATGGCGAGCGCATCGAGCAGTTGATCAACGCATTGCACGAGGTTCAGCTGGAGGTGGTTCGCATGGAAAACCAGGAAGCGATCATCGATGGTTTCGGCGTGATGTCCGGGCGGGTGCGGGGGCCAGCCACGGGCGCGCATTGAGGTGACCGGGCGCGATTTGCAGCACAAGAGGCAGGTGCCCCTTGTCAGCGCGTCAGTTGTGCCTACATGAGCAGTGGCTGTTGGTGTAGGGTGAAGATCCAAGATTGTTGTTGATTTTCCATCTTTTCAAGCGGAAAAGCTTGACGCCAACAAAAAATGTGGGAATCACCAAATCGAGCGCGCAATGTCGAATTGGGTTCGGATCGATATCTGGTATGGTGGCCGGCCATGCGAACATTTTCACGTTCGTGGGCGCGGTCGCGTCATCCTTGGTTAAGCAGGAATTAAGCAACACTCCGTTAGGTCACTGAGAGCTATCCGCCGGGGCGATTGATCCGCCTTGCATTCGCCCGGCAGCATAGATCGTGAGCAGACGTCAGGGAAAGCGACAGAATAAATGGCATCGAAAGTCAAAGAGAACGAAGAAGCTGACGGCGAACGCGACGGTGCAACCGACGGGCCGCTTCTCGATCTTTCCGATGACGCGGTCAAAAAAATGATCAAGGCCGCCAAGAAGCGCGGCTATGTCACCATGGACGAGTTGAATTCGGTTCTGCCTTCGGAGGAAGTGACCTCCGAGCAGATCGAAGACACCATGGCCATGCTGTCTGACATGGGCATCAACGTCATCGAAGACGAGGATGCCGAAGAAACGGCTGCCAGCGAAGACGACAGCGACGACGAAGCCGAGAGCGAAGGCGGTGAGCTTGCGCCGACCGCCGGCACTGCCGTTGCCACTGCCAAGAAGAAAGAGCCGACGGATCGTACCGACGACCCGGTGCGCATGTATCTGCGCGAAATGGGCTCCGTGGAACTTCTGTCGCGCGAAGGCGAAATCGCCATTGCCAAGCGCATTGAGGCCGGCCGCGAGACGATGATTTCGGGCCTCTGCGAGAGCCCGCTGACCTTCCAGGCGCTGATCATCTGGCGCGACGAGCTGAACGAAGGCACGACCCTTCTGCGCGAGATCATCGATCTCGAAACGACCTATTCCGGCCCGGAAGCCAAGGCTGCTCCGCAGTTTCAGTCTCCTGAAAAGATCGAGGCAGACCGCAAGGCTGCTGAAGAGAAGGAGCGGGAGCGCGCAAAGCGCCGTCCGCAGGCCTCGTCCGACGATGACGACATCACCGCGATTGGTGGTGAGGGTCTGCCTCCGGAAGAAGAGGAAGAGGACGAAGACGAATCGAACCTGTCTCTCGCCGCCATGGAAGCGGAACTCAGACCGCAGGTCATGGAGACCCTCGACGTCATCGCCGACACCTACAAGAAGCTGCGCAAGCTGCAGGACCAGCAGGTGGAGGCGCGTCTCGCCTGTGCCGGCACGCTGTCATCCGGCCAGGAGCGTCGCTACAAGGAGCTGAAGGATCAGCTGATCACGGCCGTCAAGTCGCTGTCGCTGAACCAGAACCGCATCGACAGCCTTGTCGAGCAGCTCTACGACATTTCCAAGCGCCTGATGCAGAACGAGGGTCGTCTGCTGCGTCTCGCCGAAAGCTATGGCGTCAAGCGCGACTCGTTCCTCGAGCAGTATTCCGGCACGGAACTCGACCCGAACTGGATGAAGTCGATCGCCAATCTTTCAGCCCGTGGCTGGAAGGATTTTGCGCGCGAAGAAAGCCAGACGATCCGCGACATTCGCGGCGAGATCCAGAACCTTGCGACCGAAACCGGGATTTCGATCACCGAATTCCGCCGCATCGTATCGATGGTGCAGAAGGGCGAGCGCGAAGCGCGCATCGCCAAGAAGGAAATGGTCGAGGCAAACCTGCGTCTCGTCATCTCGATCGCCAAGAAGTACACGAACCGCGGTCTGCAGTTCCTCGACCTCATTCAGGAAGGCAATATCGGCCTTATGAAGGCGGTCGACAAGTTCGAATACCGTCGCGGTTACAAGTTCTCGACCTATGCGACCTGGTGGATCCGTCAGGCGATCACCCGTTCGATCGCCGACCAGGCCCGCACGATCCGTATTCCGGTGCACATGATCGAAACGATCAACAAGATCGTTCGTACATCGCGCCAGATGCTGCACGAGATCGGTCGCGAGCCGACACCGGAAGAACTGGCCGAGAAGCTCGCCATGCCGCTCGAAAAGGTCCGCAAGGTCCTGAAGATCGCCAAGGAGCCGATCTCGCTCGAAACACCTGTCGGTGACGAAGAGGATTCGCATCTCGGCGACTTCATCGAAGACAAGAACGCGCTTCTGCCGATCGACGCCGCCATCCAAGCGAACCTGCGCGAAACGACGACCCGCGTTCTCGCCTCGCTCACCCCGCGTGAAGAGCGTGTTCTGCGCATGCGCTTCGGCATCGGCATGAACACCGACCATACGCTTGAAGAAGTCGGCCAGCAGTTCTCGGTCACCCGCGAACGTATCCGCCAGATCGAGGCCAAGGCGCTGAGGAAGCTGAAGCATCCGAGCCGGTCGAGAAAACTCCGGTCGTTCCTGGATAGCTAAGGCGAACCGAAATTTATGACTATCTGAAAACCCGGCAGGTGACATCCTGCCGGGTTTTCCTTTTGGGTGGGTTTTTGGTGGCCGGCGGTCGCAATCGAGCGTTTTTTACTGGAAGATCGGTCAAAGCCTCTCGATCCCGCCGGTATTCGCGCCTACATGCGCTGCATGCAGGATGATGGTGCGGCAGAACTGAAGACGAGGCGCGAGACGCCGATGGCGAGCTTGGCGCGGAGATCGCGGGGCGGCGTGATCCTTGCTGCGTCAATCTTTATTCATCTGCTGCTTCTGGCGCCCGTGCTTCTCTTTCTGACACCGCCGCCGCAACAGGCAGAGCCTGTCGAGAGCGTATCGGTCGAACTTGTGCCCCCTCCTGAGCTTGAGCCGGAAGCGGAGGCGCAAGAGGAAGCGGAAGCACAGGCAGAGCCGCCGGCGCCGGCTGAACCTCCTCCCGAGCCTGAACCCCAGCCGGTTGAAGAGCCGCCAGCCGAGCCCGTACCGCCAGCCGAGGAGCAACCGGTCGAGGAGCCGCCGCCAGCCGAAGAGCCCCCCGCCGAGGAGGCACCGGCACCGAGCGAGCCGGAGCCCGAGCTTCCGGCAGGGGATACGGCGCCAATCCCGGTCTTGCGGCCCGTCGTGCAGTTCGGCGAGAGGGACAGCGGAACGAACCTCTCCCGCGAGGGAGCGGCTGATGGCGCTCCGGAAGGGGAGGCTGCGGAGACGGAGGAGACGCCCGAGCCGGATGCGCCTGCCGAAGACCCTGCGGCGGAGGCGGAAGATGAGCCGAGCCTTGCTGCGCCTGAGTTGGCGCTGCCTGAGGCAGACGCTGCGGGCTACGGCGCACAAGATGCACCGGTGGAGACCCTGTCTCCCAGCGGCGAGACGATCTCCGTTTCGGCGGAGGAGGTGAGGGAGGCCGCGCTGAAGCCCCGTGACGTGGCACGGTTGTTTTCAACGGCCATTTCGAATGATCCGCTGGCTATGACAGCCATGGGGATGATGTCGCGTCAGGAGCGGGGCGACCAGCTGTGCGGCACCGAGCTTAGCCAGCAGCTTCGTCACGGGCGTCCCGGCTATGTACCGTATTTGTTGCCGATCCTGAGGATCGGCGAGAGCACTGTTGCCGACGTACCGCTGGCGGCGTTTCAGGACATCGATGGGCGGTGGATCAACATCGCAGTCCGCTGCGAGGTGGATGCGGATGCGACGCGGGTTGTGGATTTTTCGCTGTCCGTCGGTGCGGCAGTGCCGCGTGCCGAATGGCGCGCGCGCGGTTTCCCGGTTCAGTAGGGCTTACTCGAGAACCAGGCTGACGCCGATTGTTGTCATGACGATCCCGATCAGTAGGTCCAGCAGACGCCAGGAGATAGGCTGCGAAAAGAGCGGGGCAAGCAGACGTGCTCCATAGCCGAGGCTGAAGAAAAACACGAAAGAGGCCGTCATCGCGCCAAGCGCAAATGCCGTTTCGTGGCCTCCGTGCCGCGTCGAGATCGATCCGAGCAAAACGACAGTATCCAGGTACACATGCGGGTTTAGCCAGGTCAGCGCCAGACAGGTGGTGAGCGATGCCGCCAGTGACGTGTGCTCCGTTCCACGGGGGGAAAGCGCATTGCCGCCTCGCCACGCAGACCAGAAACTTCGCAGGGCATAGGCCAGGAGGAAGGCGGCGCCACAATAGCGCATCACCGGCTCCAGCCAGTCCAGCGACGCAAGCACGGTGGCGAAACCAGCAACGCCAAGGGCAATCAGAAGGGCATCAGAGAGGGCGCAGGTCAGCACAAGGGGAAACACATGTTCGCGCCTCAACCCCTGGCGTAGAATGAAGGCATTCTGCGCGCCTATGGCGACGATCAGGCTCAGACCCAATAGAAACCCCGATATCAAGGCTGCGTGCATGACAAGCTCCCGTGTTGGGAGATTTGACTAGCCAGTGACCCAAGATTAGAAAAGTGAATAATTATCAATCCGCATTAGGGCATCTAATGTTCGATCCTTCCCAACTGGCCGCATTGGCCGCTATTCTGCGCCATGGCAGTTTCGAGCGCGCGGCTTTTGCCCTGGGGGTCACGCAGTCTGCGATCTCGCAGAGAATGCGGGCGCTTGAGGAGCAGGTGGGAACGCCGCTGATCATCCGCGCCCAGCCCTGCGAGGCAACAGAGGCCGGTCGTCGTCTTTTCCAGCATTCCGAAGAACTGCGACTGCTCGAGCAGGACGTCAGACGCGATCTCGGCCTCCTCGGCGCCATGGCGCCCCGCGCAACCGACTGGCCGACGCTGCGGCTTGCCGTGAACGCGGATAGCCTGGCGACATGGTTTGTCCCGGCAATGGCATCGATTGACCAGGTTCTGTTTGATCTTGTGATCGACGATCAGGACCATAGCGCAGACTGGTTGCGGCGCGGTGAGGTGCGGGCGGCAATCAGCAGCATGTCCGAGCCGGTCCGCGGCTGTGATTGCGTGGCGCTTGGCAGGCTGCGCTATCTGGCGACGGCAAGTCCTGCATTCAGGGCGCGCTGGTTTGCGGACGGCGTGGTCTCTGTCGAGACACTATCGGACGCACCGGCGCTTACGTTCAACGCCAAGGACGATCTGCAACGCCGATGGGCGGACATGGCCGTCGGTCACGGGGTAACGCTCCGCTCGCATTGGCTCGCCTCCAGTACGGCCTTTGTCGAGGCCGCGCTCTGCGGTATGGGCTGGGGTATGAACCCTGTTCAGCTGATTGCCGATGCGCTGGCAGAGGGGCGGCTCGAAGAGCTGGTGCCTGATCTGCCGCTGGATGTGCCGCTCTATTGGCATGTCAGCCGTTCGGTGAAACGCCAGCTGGCGCCAGTGACGGATCTGGTTGTGGCGCATGCCGGCAAGGTGCTGCTGCCTCTCTAGAGGGGGCTTGTTTATCCAGCCGGCGGCGCTATCTCTTTGGAAAAAGGGAGAATTATCGTGTCTGTGCAAGATCAGGTTCTGGCTGTTCTCGACGCCTTCAATCGCCATGATTTCGACGCTTTGATGAGCGGCTTCAGCGATGAGGCAATACTCGATCTGCCTGATGGCATTCGCGTCATCGGTCGGTCCTCGTTTCGCGACACGCTATCGGCTTACGTCCTGCGGCATAGCCTCCAGGTGGAGGATGCGATCGTCATGACGGATGAGGCAGGGTTCAAGGTCGCGGTCGAATGCACGTTGAAAGGTCAGGATCACCGGCGCATCGATGCGCGGCCCCCAGGAGGCGGTGATCCCTATTCCTTGCCGGCTGTCCTCGTGCTTGAGCGAGACAATGGTCAATTCGGCCGTTTCAGTCTGTTCACGCAGGTCGCGCCCTGATCAGGCAAGACCGAGATGCGCTTCAAGCACCTCGATGATCATGGCATGATCCTCTTCGGATTTGAGCCCTGAGACAGTGATTGCTGCAATCACGCCGCTGCCGGCGATCCTTACCGGGAAGCTGCCGCCGTGATCGGCATAGTCGAGCGGATCTATGCCGATGTCGTGAGACAAGGAGCGCCCCTTGAGGCGGTTCGATTCGCCGACGCGCAGAGAGGACTTGTGGTAACGAAGCGCCACATTGCTCTTGCGACGCGCCCAGTGGTCGTTGTCGGGGGACGCGCCTGGGAGGGCTGCGTGAAACAGGGTGCGGTCAGGGGTGCGAATGTCGATTACAACAGGTGCCATTTGGACCAGCGCCTTCTCCACCAGCGCCTGACCTATCGTAAGCGCCGTCAGCTCGTTAAAGCTTTTGAAGACCAGGCGCTCTTCCTGTTTTTCGATCATGTCCATGAGGGTCATTGCCATTCCTTTCAACTCTGCACAGACATTAGACGAGGGGCGGGTCTATCGCCTAGGCCTCGCCGGGAAAATTCGAGCGGGCGTCACGAAAGGGAGTTGATATGACATTGCAGCGGATCATCCTCCAGACGAAGGGTCCAGGGCTCTACGAATTCACCGAAGCGGTGGCGGCGGCGGTCAAGTCCACGCAGGTCGGTGATGGTGTGATGACTGTCTTTGTCCGGCACACATCTTGTTCGCTGCTGATCCAGGAAAATGCCGATCCGACCGTCAAACTGGATCTCCTCGCTTATTTCCACCGGCTTGTTCCGCAGGCAACGGATCCCTCGATGGGCTATATCCGTCACCGCGACGAAGGGCCGGATGATATGCCGGCGCATATAAAGGCGGCGCTTTTGCCGGTATCGCTCTCGATCCCTTACGAATCCGGTCGTCTGATGCTGGGGACATGGCAGGGCATCTATCTTTTTGAACACCGTGACAGGCCGCATCGTCGCGAAGTGGTGCTGCAGTTTTGACCCTGCATTCTCGATGAACGGCATCTGAATGATGGATTCGGATAGCGTTCAGTCGCGGGATCGTAGTCTCTCCTCATCGCTGAAGGGCGCAGGACATCAACAGGCAGCTTTCGGGACGGCTCCGAAATCGGCCCTCAAGGAGAGAGACAATGATTGGCATGATCCGCAAAATCGCAATCGCAGCTATCGTTTCGTTGACAGCATTTGGCGGCACGGCGACGGTTGCCTTCGCTGACAGCTGGGGCGTTTATGTTGGTGGCTCGGGCTACGGAATCGAGGTCCGCGATGGCCACGGTCGCCATGACGATCGTGGACGCGGCTGGGGGCGCCATGATGACCGTCGTTGGGGACACCATGGACGCCGCGGCGAGTGCCGTCCGCATCATGCGCTGGAAAAAGCACGCTGGAACGGCATGCGCCGCGCCTTCGTCGCAGATGTCTCTCGCCGCCATGTCGTGGTCAAGGGCATCCGCCACGGTGACCGCGACCGAATGATCTTTGCAAATGTCCGCGGCTGCCCGGTCGTTCGCTATTGATCAGCACTAAAGCCGTCGAAGGGGAGCGGTTCTGCCGCTCCCTTCCTGGAAAGGCGGTCCTTTGGACCGGGTGCCCGTCACGATCGCTCACAGAGATTTGGTAGGCGGTGTTCGATTTTATATCTGCTTTCTGACACATTCATCTGCAACCCATGCGCAGATGACCAAAGGTCATGAAACGATACGAGGAGGACTGCTGTTTTGAGCCAGATTTTTACGCTGACATCGTCGCGCACGCCCAGCCTTTCGCAGGATGACGAAGCACTCGATTCTATCCGGGCGCGGAGAAACCAGCTCGCCGGCTTCTGGGCAGGGTCATTGCTGGGGTTGCAGGCTGAGGATCTTGGCCGGTATGCGGAGGATCTCCATGTCGTCGATCACATGGTCTCGGGTGACAGCGACGTGATTGCTCGCCTCCTGTCCGATTTCGCAGGCGCCGGGCTGACGATCTCGGAGGCCGACATCCAAATGGCACTGCGCCGGTTTCACCTGCAGGCGCTCAAGGATACCGGCTGCACCGAATAGGCTTCGCTGTAACCGCAGGACTGAGAGCAATCTGCTGTAGCCTGTTTTGAAAGGCAAATGGTGGGCCCGGAGGGACTCGAACCCCCAACCAAGCGGTTATGAGCCGCCGGCTCTAACCATTGAGCTACAGGCCCAGCCCGGCAATTGCCGTCGGGCGGGCAATGGTTCCCCCGCACCGAAGGCTTGGCTCTAACGCAATTCCTGAAGAGGGACAAGTCTTTGACGTAAAGGCTTCACAGACGCAGGTCGTCAAGGCTTGCATAACAGGGTATCGTGCCATGGACGACCACTGAGCGTCCGGCACTTGTGGGAAAGGACATCCATTCATGATCAAGGCGACACGCGCTCTGATGCTGGCAACATTTCTTTCAGGAGCCATGACGGCAGGCTTTCTGGCGGCTCCGGCATCCGCCGAGGAGACGCAGCGGCGCGAAGCGACCATCATGGTCTCGGGCGAGGGCAAAGCCTCTGTCGCGCCGGATATGGCGCTGATTTCACTGTCCGTCGTGCAGGAGGCGGCAACGGCTGCCGAGGCGCTGGCGGCCAATAGCAAGGCCATGGCCGAAGTGCTGGCCGACTTGAAGTCGCAAGGCATTGCCGAGAAGGACATGCAGACCTCCGACTTTTCGATCCAGCCCAAGTATCGGCAGGAGACATCGAGCGGCAATGGCTACGAAGCCCCGGAGATCGTCGGTTACTCCGTGCAAAACGGCCTGACCGTGCGTGTGCGAGATCTCGGCGCTCTTGGTGGTTTGATCGACCGGGCGGTGAAGCTCGGCGTCAATCAGGGCGGCAACATCGTCTTTACCAATGACAATAGCGACGCGACGGTTGAAGAAGCCCGCAAGCAGGCGGTGGCGGATGCGGCGGCGAAGGCAAAGACCTTGACCGAGGCTGCCGGCGTCAAGCTCGGTCGCGTGATCGAGATTTCCGAAGCCTTTGCCCGGCCAATGCCGGAGCTGATGGCCGCCCCCATGGCCAAGATGGCGGCAGCGGATGCCGTGCCGATCGCGTCGGGCGAAAACCGTTACACTGTGACGGTGAACATTACCTACGCCATCGAGCAGTGAAGGCTGGCGTCAGTCCAGGAAAAGAGACAAGGCCGGAGGAAAAAACTCCGGCCTCACTTTTTTGAAGCTTCGATCACGCCTCAGAGCTCGAGCGGGTGCTCGGCAACCATCTTCGTCAGGCTGCCGTCTGCCGGGAAAAGCGGGATCAGGCAGGCCTGGAGCGCGTGGTAGATGTCGCCCTTGCCGGGGAAGAGCAGGCTGGAGGGCTTGCCGTCTTCGGTCAGTTCCTCGTGCCAGCCGCCGAAATTGCGGTCGAGATTGTTGTTGGCGACATAGTTCCAGATGCGGCGATAGCTTTCCTCGTGGAAATCGCTTTCCTGATGGGCGTTGAGGAAGTGTGCGGCTGCCGCGCCTTCGCAGAGCGGCCACCAGAGCTTGGAACGCTTGTCCGGCGCGTTTGCCCAGTCCAGCGTGTAGAAGAAGCCACCCTTGTCCTTGTCCCAGCCGAGCGCCATGGACTGGAAGAACAGGCCGCGGGCTGCTTCCGGCATCCAGTCCTTTGTTTTGCCGCCGAGCACCCAGAATTGCAGCAGAAGGCGTGCCCATTCCAGCCAGTGGCCGGGTGTCGTGCCGGCCGGGCGGAACATTTCATTCGGGTGGTAGTAGCTGCGGTCGACCACCCAGTTTTCGTCGAAATGCTCGGCCACCCGGAAGGCTTCCTCGCGGGCGCGACGATTGATCAGGAGGTCAGCGATCCGCTCTGCCTTGTCGAGATAATGCCGCTCGCCGGTGGCCTCGAAGGCGGCCATCAGGCTTTCCGTGAGGTGCATGTTGGAGTTCTGGCCGCGGTAACCGGGCACGGGCTGCCAGTCGGCTGAGAATTCCTCGGCAATTGCGCCGTGTTGTTCATCCCAGAAGCGGGTCTCGATCACTTCGGTGATATCGGACAGCATGCTATCTGCCAGCGGATGGCCGATGCATTTCGCCGAAGAGGCTGCGAGGAGCACGAAGGCATGGCCGTAGCCCTGCTTGGAGGCATCCGCAGCGCCCGTATCATTCGCCTGCCAGAAGTAGCCGCCATGGGTCTGGTCGCGGTGGCGTTCCCAGAGATAGCGCATGCCGTGATCGACCACATCGGCCGAGCCCGGACGGCCGAGCAGATGGCCGATCGCGAAGCAATGGACCATGCGGGCGCTGGCATGAATGCCGCGTGCGGGGTTGTCGGTGGCAAGCGGTTTTCCGTCGCGCGACAGGTCGTAAAAACCGCCTTTCGGATTGATGGCGGCGGTCTGGAAGAAGTCGAACAGGCCGTCTGCCTGGGCGAGCAGCCAGCGGCGATGATAGGGGCGGGCGCTCCACTGCTGGGCATCGTTGGTCGGCATGGCATACTCCTCGGTGGATGGAGCTTGAAGATATAGCCGATCCATATCGGGCTTGTCACCGTTGTCAAAACCCAAACATTTCCATCAGCATGTTGACATAAAGATATCTTTATGTGACTTGGGCGGTGTCGCTGATGAAGCAAGGGAGTTCGCATATGCTCGATCAACTGTTCGGCCGTGACGGCGCAAACCGGGATGGAGCCGAAATCCTCGCAGCCCTGCAGGCAGCGGCGCGCGAACGCATCCTCATTCTCGATGGCGCCATGGGCACGGAGATCCAGGGGCTTGGTCTGACGGAAGACGATTTTCGCGGCGAACGCTTTCTCGGATGCGCCTGCCACCAGCAGGGCAATAACGACCTCCTGATCCTGACCCAGCCGAATGCAATCGAGGATATCCATTTCCGCTATGCGATGGCCGGCGCCGATATTCTCGAAACCAATACGTTTTCCTCGACCCGCATCGCCCAGGCCGACTACGAGATGGAAGGAGCGGTCTATGACCTCAACCGTCATGGCGCCGAACTCGTGCGCCGGGCGGCCTTCCGGGCTGAGCGTGAGGACGGCAAGCGGCGCTTCGTTGCAGGCGCCATCGGTCCGACCAACCGGACGGCGTCGATCTCGCCCGATGTCAACAATCCCGGCTACCGCGCGGTCTCCTTCGACGATCTGCGTCTTGCCTATGGCGAGCAGATCGACGGGCTGATCGATGGCGGCGCCGACCTCATCCTGATCGAGACGATCTTCGACACGCTGAATGCCAAGGCGGCGATCTTTGCCTGCGAGGAGCGTTTTCTCGCCAAGGGCATCCGCCTGCCGGTGATGATCTCCGGCACGATCACCGACCTGTCCGGCCGTACGCTGTCCGGCCAGACGCCGACGGCGTTCTGGAATTCCGTGCGGCATGCGCGGCCCTTTGCCGTGGGCCTCAACTGTGCGCTTGGGGCAGATGCCATGCGGCCGCATCTGCAGGAGCTTTCGGGCGTCGCCGACACCTTGATCTCGGCCTATCCGAATGCCGGCCTGCCGAACGAGTTTGGCCAGTATGACCAGAGCCCGGACGAAATGGCGGCGCTGGTTGCCGGTTTTGCCGACGAGGGCATCCTCAACGTCGTCGGCGGCTGCTGCGGCTCGACGCCTGCTCACATCGCTGCCATCGCCGAGGCCGTGAAGGGCAGGGCGCCGCGCGCGCCCGCCGAGCACCGGCCGTTCATGTCGTTGTCGGGGCTCGAGCCCTTCGAACTGACCAAGGACATTCCCTTTGTCAATGTCGGCGAGCGCACCAATGTCACGGGCTCGGCCAAGTTCCGCAAGCTGATCACGGCGGGCGATTATTCCGCGGCTCTGGTCGTGGCGCGCGACCAGGTGGAGAACGGCGCGCAGATCATCGACATCAACATGGACGAGGGTCTGATCGATTCGGAAAAGGCCATGGTCGAGTTCCTCAACCTGATCGCAGCCGAGCCCGATATCGCGCGCGTGCCTGTGATGATCGACTCTTCGAAGTTCCCGATCATCGAGGCCGGCCTCAAATGCGTGCAGGGCAAGGCCGTGGTGAACTCCATCTCGCTGAAGGAAGGCGAGGAGAATTTTGTCGCGCAGGCAAAGCTCATCCGCAATTACGGCGCCGCCGTCGTCGTGATGGCCTTTGACGAAACGGGGCAGGCGGATACCTATCAGCGCAAGGTGGAGATCTGCCGCCGCGCCTACCGGATCCTGACCGAAGAGGCGGATTTTGCGCCCGAAGACATCATCTTCGATCCGAACGTGTTTGCGGTCGCGACCGGCATCGAGGAGCACGACAATTACGGCGTCGACTTCATCGAGGCGACGCGCACGATCCGGCAGGAAATGCCGCTGGTGCATATTTCCGGCGGGGTCTCGAACCTCTCCTTCTCCTTCCGCGGCAACGAGCCGGTGCGCGAGGCGATGCATGCAGTCTTCCTCTACCATGCCATCCAGGCGGGCATGGACATGGGCATCGTCAATGCCGGCCAGCTTGCGGTCTATGAGAGCATCGATCCGGATCTGCGCGAAGCCTGCGAGGATGTGGTGCTGAATCGCCGCCGCGACGCTACCGAGCGGCTGCTTGAGATCGCCGAGCGTTATCGCGGCACGGGTGAGGCCAAGACCCGCACGCAGGACATGAGCTGGCGCGAATGGCCGGTCGAAAAGCGGCTGGAGCATGCGCTGGTCAATGGCATCACCGAATTCATCGAGGGCGATACGGAAGAGGCGCGGCTGAAGGCGGAGCGCCCGCTGCATGTGATCGAAGGGCCGCTGATGGCGGGCATGAATGTGGTCGGCGATCTCTTCGGCGCCGGCAAGATGTTCCTGCCGCAGGTGGTCAAGTCGGCGCGCGTGATGAAGCAGGCGGTTGCCGTGCTTTTGCCTTACATGGAAGAGGAAAAGCGCCTGAACGGCGGCGATCAACGTCAGAGCGCCGGCAAGGTTCTGATGGCGACGGTCAAGGGCGACGTGCATGACATCGGCAAGAACATCGTCGGCGTCGTGCTTGCCTGCAACAATTACGAGATCATCGATCTCGGCGTCATGGTACCGGCCACGAAGATCCTCGAAGTGGCGAAAGCGGAGAACGTCGATATCATCGGTCTCTCCGGCCTGATCACGCCATCGCTCGATGAGATGGTGCATGTCGCCTCCGAAATGCAGCGTCAGGGCTTTCATGTCCCCCTGCTGATCGGTGGGGCGACGACCAGCCGGGTGCATACGGCGGTGAAGATCCATCCGCAATATCAGGCGGGGCAGGCGGTTTATGTCACAGATGCAAGCCGAGCCGTCGGCGTTGTGTCGTCGCTGCTGTCGGAGGATGGCAACGAGGCGTATGTCGGCGGTATCCGCGGCGAGTATGCCAAGGTGGCCGACGCGCATGCGCGGGCGGAAGCCGAGAAGCAGCGCCTGCCGCTCGCTTCGGCAAGGGCCAATGCCGTGAAGATCGATTGGAGCGGCTATCAGCCGAAGACACCGAGCTTTACCGGCACCAGGGTGTTCGAGACCTATGATCTCGCAGAACTCGCCCGCTATATCGACTGGACGCCGTTCTTCCAGACCTGGGAGTTGAAGGGCCGCTTCCCGGCTATCCTCGACGACGAAAAACAGGGCGAGGCGGCACGGCAACTCTATGCGGATGCCCAGACGATGCTGGAGAAGATCATCGCGGAAAACTGGTTCCGGCCGCGTGCCGTGATCGGGTTCTGGCCGGCCAACAGCATCGGCGACGATATCCGGCTGTTCAAGGACGGGGCCCGGACGGACGAGCTTGCCACCTTTTTCACGCTTCGCCAACAGTTGTCCAAGCGCGATGGCCGGCCGAATGTCGCGCTCAGCGATTTCGTGGCGCCTGTTGGCAGCGGTATCGAGGATTATGTCGGCGGCTTCGTCGTCACGGCCGGCATCGAGGAAGTGGCGATCGCCGAGCGCTTCGAGCGGGCGAATGACGATTATTCGTCTATCCTGGTCAAGGCGCTGGCCGATCGCTTTGCCGAAGCCTTTGCCGAGCGCATGCATGAGCGGGTTCGTCGCGAGTTCTGGGGCTATGCTGCCGATGAAAGTCTGAGCGCTGAAGAGCTTGTCGGCGAGGCCTATGCCGGCATTCGCCCTGCGCCGGGTTATCCGGCCCAGCCGGATCATACCGAGAAGCTCACGTTGTTCAGGCTGCTGGATGCGGAAAGGACCACCGGCGTGACGCTGACCGAGAGCATGGCGATGTGGCCCGGCTCATCCGTCTCCGGCCTCTATATCGGCCATCCCGACAGCTATTATTTCGGCGTCGCCAAGGTCGAGCGTGATCAGGTCGAGGATTATGCGGGCCGCAAGGGTATGGCGATCCGCGAGGTCGAGCGCTGGCTGGGGCCGGTGTTGAATTATGTGCCGAAGGCGGCGGAGTAGTTGGCTGACTGGGCAAGTGCCCCTCATCCCCCTGCCGGGACCTTCTCCCCGTAAACGGGGAGAAGGCAGCAAAGCGCTGATCGTCGTGACTTGGTCTCAGCTTGATCTGACGGGGCTGCTGACGCTGGCGGCTTCGCCCTTCTCCCCGCTTGCGGGGAGAAGGTGCCCCGAAGGGGCGGATGAGGGGCTGGCAGCTGAGACGGCGCGCGGTCAGCCACATCGCATCTCACGCTCTGCGCAAGGTTCCTGACAGATCGAATCCAAGTTCGCTTGTAAGCTATTGAGGCAGATCCCTAATTGCCTTCAAGGCTTCAGCCTGAGCAGGATTGCCGTCGTGTCGTCGCTCTGCTTGTAGCGCGGGTATTTCAAGCCGTCCGGATCGACGTCGCGCTCCATGTGGCGCAGTTCCGAAATGAGGGACTGAAGCCCGGCGGTGACGGCGCGCTGGACGAGCGTTTCGGGCGTGTAGAGCTTGTACAATGCCACGAGGTCGGCCAGGCCATCGGAGCAGAGGATGGCGGTCGCGCCGCCGCTATGGATGGGTACATCGACTATGGCGAGGTGGTCGACGGCGTCGGGCACGATGCCAAAGGTCCAGGTTGAGCCTTCGGGCGTGTTCTGCTTCGCTCGCCCCTCGCGCAGTTTTTCAAAAGTCGTCGGATCGCTTGTTGCAATCGCCGCGGCGCCGATGCCGCCGACGCGGGCGATGTGTTCAGCCGCCTGATGCTGTTCCCATTCATAGGCGCCGGGGATCGGGATGACGAAGTCGGAGCGACCGTCGTCATGCAGGATATACAGGCAGCTGTCGCCGAGGCCGAAATAGACGAAACCGGTCTCCGTCGCCTGCAGCGCGGTCAGGCTGCAGAGCGGCCAGGCATACCGTGGCTGTTCGCCGGCCACCGTCACAAAGGCCTCGCGGGCCTTCTCGGAGATCGTGCGCAGTTCGGTTTTGGGATCGGATGTTCGCCCGAGCCGCTTTGCGAGACGGGTGGAGGCAAATTCGGCGATCCAGGCGGCATCGGAGCCGAAGTCCTGCATGAATTGCCGGTCGCCCAGTCCAGTTGCGCCATCAAAGACGAAGGCGCAGGCCTCGTTGTGGCCGAGCCGGTCTTCATTGGCACGCCCCTCCTTGCCTGCATCGGAGAGGCTCTGGAGGACGGTGATGCGCGGTGTCATGGGTGTATATTCCTGCAGTCGGCGATCAGGCCGTCGGATCGATGATGGTGATGCCGCTCTCGGTAAACCGGTCCATGTTGGCCAGCGCTTGCGGTGCGTCCGAAAGCCCTATGCGGCGACCAATCAGCTTTTCCGGCGCGAGCTTTCCGGCCTTGATCATGTCGAGCATGGCATCGTAGCGCCAGGATTGCATGCCATGGCTGCCGTAGATCTCGAGTTCGTGGGCAATGACCCGGCCCATCGGGATCTGCGGCGTAGCATGATCGGCCAGCATCAGCCCGACCTGCACATGGCGCCCGCGACGTCGCAGATTGGAGATGGAGTTGCAGCAGGTCTGCGGATGGCCGAGGGCGTCCACCGAAACATGCGCGCCTCCGCCGCTGATCTCGCGAACGGCTTCGGCGACATCGGCGACGGTGCGGCTGTCGATGGTGACGGCGGCGCCCAGTTCACGGGCGAGCGCGAGCTTCTCCTCGGCAATGTCGATGGCGATGACATTCGCGCCCAGTGCCGCACCGATCATGATGGCGGAAAGGCCAACGCCGCCGCAGCCATGCACGGCAAGCCATTCACCACCCTTCAGGCGACCCTGGTCGACGACGGCGCGGAAGGAGGTGGCGAAGCGGCAGCCGAGGCTTGCCGCCGTGTCATAGGAAATCTCCGGCGGCAGGGCGACGAGGTTCTGGTCGGCATAGTCGATCGCCACATATTCGGCGAAGGAGCCCCAATGGGTAAAGCCGGGCTGGAACTGTTCCTCGCAGACTTGGCTGTTGCCGGAGCGGCATTCCCGGCAGTGACCGCAACCCGAAACGAAGGGCACGGTGACGCGATCGCCGACGCGGAAGCGGCGCACGTCGCGGCCGACGGCGGCAATCGTTCCCGCCAGTTCGTGGCCCGGCACATGTGGGAGGCGGATATCGGCGTCATGGCCCATCCAGCCATGCCAGTCGCTGCGGCAAAGACCTGTTGCCTTGACCGCCACCACGACGCCCGAGGGCGTCGGGGTCGGATCGGGCAGGGTGCGGATGTCCGGCAGCACGCCGAAATTTTCAAAATAGACGGCGCGCATGGCTCTGCTCCTTCCCGGTCATGAATGCAGTACTGGGGCTGCGGTACTGACCGTTACTCCGCCAGTACGATCAGGGCGGAAGGGTCGATCTTCACGCCGACCGTCGTGCCGACCACGGGCGGGGCCGTGCCCGGATCGTTGAACGTATCGAAGGAGATCGTCTTTCCGTCAACCATCACCCTCGTGCGGATGACCGAGCCTAGAAACTGGCTGGAGGTGACGATACCGGTGACCGTTGCGATTGTGGGGTCCGCGAGGGAGCCGGCCTCCGGCCGCATGGCGAGCTGGATTGCCGTGCCGTTGGCGGCGGGAATCGCATCCCGGATCGTGACCGTCTGCTCGCCGATCTTCACTAGGCCCGCGGCCTGGTCGGTAACCACCGCGTCGATGACGTTCAGCGTGCCGACGAAAGAGGCGACGAAGCGGGTCGTGGGCCGATTGTAGATCTCGAAGGGCGTGCCGATCTGGTCGGCCTTGCCGGCGTTCATCACGACGATGCGGTCCGAGATCGACAGTGCCTCTTCCTGGTCATGGGTGACGAATACAGTGGTGATGCCGAGCTTCTGCTGGATCTGGCGGATTTCTTCGCGAAGTGCCACGCGGATCTTGGCGTCCAGGGCCGAAAGCGGCTCGTCGAGCAGAAGAACCTGAGGCTTCGGCGCAAGGGCGCGAGCGAGCGCCACACGCTGCTGCTGGCCGCCGGAGAGCTGATAGGGATATCGCTCGGCGAGGTGCTCCAGATGGATGAGCGCCAGCATTTCCTTTACGCGGCGTTCAATGTCGGCTTTGCCCATGCCGGCGATCTTCAATCCGAAACCGACATTGTCGAACACGGTCATGTTGGGGAAAAGCGCATAGGCCTGAAAGACCATGCCGATGTTGCGCTGGTTGGGGCGCAGGCTCGTCTGGTCCTTGCCGGCGATCTCGATCGTGCCGGCGCTTGGTGTCTCGAAGCCGGCAATCATGCGCAAGACCGTGGTCTTGCCGCAGCCGGATGGGCCGAGGAAGGAGATGAACTCACCCTTTTCGATCGCCATGTTGAAATCATGCACGACCTGGGTGGCGCCGAAGGATTTCTTGAGGTGCGAGAGTGTCAGAAACGTCATGAACGAAATCCTCAGGCCTGGCGCGGGGCTGTTTTCTGGAGGCGGGAGACAAGCTGGATCAACGCAAGGCAGCCCCAGGTGATGATGAATGCGATGACCGACATGGCAAAAGGCTCGTACGGCTTGTTGGCCCCGATGCGCTGGAGGTATGGACCGAAGGCGGGACGATCCAGGAGCGCGGCCAAGGTGAACTCGCCGATGACGATGGCGAAGGTCAGGAAAGCGCCGGAAAGCACGGCGGGCAAAACATTTGGCAGGATGATCCGGCCGATGACGGTTGCCCAGCCGGCGCCAAGGCTTTGCGCCGCTTCCGTCAAGGTCGCCACGTCGATCGTTCGAAGGCCGGTATCGACCGCGCGGTACATGTAGGGAAGGGCAAGGATGGTGTAGCCGAAGGCGAGCAGCAGGTTGGTGCCGAGCGCCGAACCCGTCATCGGAAGCCAGCTTGAGGTATTGTAGAGCCTGATATAGCCGAAGACGATGACGATGGCGGGAATGACCAGGGGCAACAAGGTGAGGAACTCGATATACGGCCGGGCCCAAGGCATCTTCAGCCGTACCCAGTAAGCGGTCGGAACCACCAGAAGCACGCCGATGGCGATTGTCACGAGTGCCATGACGACCGAAAAGGCGAAGGTCTGCTGGAACTGCGGATCAGCGAAAACCCTGCCATAGGCATCGAAAGAATAAACGCCGCGCCGCGCCTTCATCGAGAATTCAAACAGGCCACCGAGCGGTACGAAGAAATAGACCAGGCCGATGATCAGTGCGATCCAGCCAGCAATACGGGCCCCCAAGCTCATTTAAGCCACCTTTCGGCGCGAATTCGCAGCCAGATGTAGAGAACGTTTGCAATGGCGGTGACCACAATCATGCCGAAAGCCATTGCGTAGCCGAGATTAGGATTGCCGAGGACGTCGCCGCGAATCTGCGCGTAAAGCTGGATCGGAACGATGTTGAGGCTCGAGCCGGTCAGTGCGATTGCGGTTGCGACCGCGCCGAACGCGTTGGCAAACAGCAGGGCGAAGGTGCCGAGCAGGGATGGAAACAAGATCGGCAATGCGACCATGCGCCAGTATTGCAGCGATGTGGCGCCCAGAACCTGTGCAGCCTCGCGCCACTCCTTGCGCAAGCCCTCCAGCGCCGGTGTGATGATCAGGATCATCAGCGGGATTTGAAAAAACAGATAGGTGACGGTCAGTCCCCAGAAACTCAGGATATTGAACCCGAGGTCGCGTTGCAGGACGATGCCGAAATTATTGCGCAGGAAGAGCGTGACCAGCCCAACCGGACCGAAGGTTGCAAGAAAGGCGAAGGCAAGCGGGACGCCCGCGAAATTCGAGGCCACCCCGGAAAACGTCAGAAGAGGCGACTTCACCCAGCGAGGCACGGCACCGAAGGTGACGGCCGCTGCCATGGCAAAACCGATCAATGCGCCGAGCGACGCGGAGGCCAGCGAGATTTTGACCGAGATCCAGTAGCTTGACGGAATGGTTCCGGTGTTCAGATCTATGATGTTCTGGAAGGTGAACGAACCATCGCGCGTCTGAAAAGCGCCGATGACGATGTGCGCTGTCGGGAGGATGAGGAACAACAGGATAAAGATCGTGAAGGGCATGAGGCCCAGCCATGTCAATGGCAGGTTCAGCCGACGCGCCGGAGCAGCTTTGGTCATTGTCGGATGGTCTCGCGGGCTGTTTCAATTCGGCCAAACTAGGGCGGAAAGACTTATCAAGGCAAGTCCCGGCCAGAACGAGTCGGGCCGGGACCAGAATGGTCGCAAAATTACTGGACGTTGGCGCCCACGACAGTGTCCCAACCGCCGGTCACCGCCGCCTTGTTGGCGTTCTGCTCTTCCACCGTCGGGAAGACAGCAGCCTCGTAGCTTTCAGCTGGCGGCAGAGCGTCGAGAAGAGCCTGGTCGATCTTGCCGGCCTTCGCCATGGCGTTGAAGCGTGCCGGGTGGCAGTAACCCTTGAGCCAAAGGTTCTGGCCCTCGTCGGAGTAGAGGTATTCCATCCAAAGCTTGGCAGCGTTCGGGTGCGGCGCGTAGGCCGAAATGCCCTGAACATAAACGCCGGCGAGAACGCCGGTCTTCGGAACGACGACCTCGACCGGCGGGTTGCCGTTGATTTCGTCCTTCCATGCCAGGGCGTTATAGTCCCAGGCGATGGAAATCGGAGTGGCGCCCTGGGCGATCGTGCCGGCCTTTGCGGTGACCGGAACGAAGTTGCCGGCCTTGTTCAGTTCGGCGAAGAACTCAAGACCAGCCTTGCCGGACTCTTCACCGGGCTTCGCGCCCTTGGACAGACCGGCGGCGAGTACGCCGAGGATGGCCTGGTTGGAGGTGCGCGGGTCACCGGCGAGAGCGACCTGGCCGGCATATTCTGGCTTCAGCAGGTCGGCCCAGTCGGCCGGCGTGTTCTCGACGAGGTCCTTGTTCACGATGAACGACAGAACGCCGTAGTAGTCGCCGTACCAATAGCCTTCGGCGTCCTTGATGGCGTCTGGAATTTCGTCCCAGGTGGAAACCTTGTAGGGCTGCAGCAGGCCTTCGGCCTTCATCTGCGGACCGAAGGCCAAGCCGACGTCAACGACATCAGGAGCCTGCGGGCCCTTATTGTCCTTGTTGGCCTTGATGGCCTCCACTTCGTCGGCCGAGCCTGCGTCCGGGTTCAGTTCGTTGACCTGGATTTCCGGGTACTTGGCCTTGAAGCCGGCGATCACGTCGCCGTAACCGCACCAGCTATGGGGCAGGGCGATCGTGGTCAGCATGCCTTCCTTCTTGGCCGCTTCGATAAGCTCGGCGCTCGGCTCGGCATAGGCAACAGCCGACGTTGTCATGACGAGCGCGGTCGTCAAAGACAGCATTTTGCGGAACGTTGTGGTCACTGGAGTTCTCCTCTGAGGTTGGCAGCGATGCGGATCAATTAGGGGTGATTTGTTATGGTTATGTGACGGGCTTCACCCGGCGCCCGATCACCTGTTTCATGTGTCTGTCTGCGGCTTCTGATGTGCTGTATCCGCCGTTCATTTTGGTTTCCGAAAGAGCCGGGCCTGCTCGAAGAGGCCTTCAAGCGTATGAATTCTCTCACGCGTCTCATCCCAGGACGAGCTTTGCACGGCCTCGATCAGCGCTTCGACCACGAAGAGCGTGACCACGGAGGAGTCCCAGGCGGAGGGCGCTTCGATATGCAGCTTGAAACAGGTTCCGGCATGCGGCGCGACCGGTGACATCCACTGGTCGGTGAACAGGATGATCTCGACCTTGTTGGCTTTTGCGACCTTGGCAAGCGTCGTCAGGTCGGCCTCGTAACGCCTGATATCGAAGATCACCAGCACGTCACCGGCTTGCATGTTCAGCACATATTGCGGCCAGGCACTGGCATTCGACGACATCAGGGTCGTCTTTGGCCTGATGACCTGCATATGGGTGAAGAAATACTCCGCCAGTGCCCCGGTGATGCGACCGCCGACGAAGTAGATATTGCGGTTGCGGTCGCCGAGAAGGAGCGCTGCCTCGTCGAAGCTTGCGGTTTTCAGTTCGCCAAGCGAGGTGCGGAGATTGGTCATGACCGCTTCGGCAAAGCGATTGAGGATGTGGCGATTGGGTGCATCCGCCGCCCAGCGGTCATGCTTTGCGATCGGATTGGAAATCGTGGCTTCGAGTTCCTGATGCAGATGCGCCTGAAATTCCGGATAGCCCTTGTAGCCCAGCTTCTGGACCATGCGTGCGACCGTCGGCGTCGATACGCCCGCATTCTCGGCAATCGTCGTTATGCTACCCAGCCCGGAGACAGGGTAATTCTCCAGCAGACTTTCTGCCAATTGTCGCTCGGCCCGTGTCAGCCCGTTGAAATGGGCATGGATCACGTCCGACACTGTCTTGGACGTATTCAGCAAGGATAGACGCTCTCCCCCAAGCCAGTCTTCGCCAGCTTTTGACCAAGATTAAGCGCTGCCGTCACAAACCTGTCAACACGTCCGTGAAGAGAAATTTTCAAAAGGACGATTGACAGTCGAGGTTCTGTGAAGAATTCTCTTCGGAAAGAACAGAAGCCGATAGGCTCAGGGGAAGAACTGGGATGCTGGTGAGGTCAGGAATACTGGCGGCAGCCGATGGCGACGCCGTGTCCGTACACAATGAAACCGGTGCCGGAGATGTGGTGCTCATCTGTGAGCATGCATCTAACCGCTTCCCGGTTTCGGCGCTTGACCTTGGTCTTTCGCAGGAGGTCCGAGACAGTCATGCCGCCTGGGACCCCGGTGCTCTCGCGCTCGCCATGCTTCTGTCATCGCGTCTCGATGCTGTGCTGATTCAGGCCAATTTTTCGCGGCTGCTCTACGATTGCAATCGTCCGCCGGAATCGCCAGCCGCCATGCCGGCAAAGAGCGAAGTCTACGAGATATCAGCCAATGTCGGGCTTTCGGCAGCGGAGCGATATGCTCGGATGGCAGCGTTCTACGTCCCCTTTCACGACCGCATCAGTGAGACCTTTTCCGCTCGCGTTGGTCAAGGCCGCCGTACAGTCGTGATCACAATCCACACCTTCACGCCGGTCTACTTCGGCCAGCCGCGTTCCGTGGAGATTGGGATTCTCCATGATGCCGACAGCCGTCTGGCCGACGCGATGCTTGCCCTTGCGCCGGGGGAACCCTACCGCATCGAGCGCAACGCGCCTTACGGTCCCGATGATGGCGTGACGCACAGCTTGCAACTGCATGCTTTGCCGGGCGGCCACCTGAACGTGATGATCGAAGTGCGCAATGATCTGGTCCGCGATGAGCCAGGGCTGGCGGCCGCCGCAGAATGTCTGGAGCGGATGGTGTCGAACGCCCTTGCGACGCTGAGTGAGGCTTCGGCCGGTGAGGCATGATGGTTGAGGAAGCGAGGGATTGGATGTCGATCAGCGCGCTTGAGGCGATCGGTAGTCAGGCAGCATCTGCTGTCCGCACAGTGGTGGGATGGGTTCATGCCTGAAGTCTTCACGGCCTATGTTCGTATCGTTGACGGCTTCAACCGGCGCGTCGGCCGTATCGTCATGTATGGCATCTTCGTTTTGATGGGCATACTGCTCTATTCATCGATGTCCAAGACGATGTTCCTGCCGGCACATTGGACGCTTGAGATGGCCCAGTTCGTGATGGCGGGTTATTATCTTCTCGGCGGAGCCTATTCGCTGCAACTCGACAGCCATGTCCGCATGGATCTGCTCTACGGTCGCTGGTCACCAAAGACAAAGGCGGTCGTGGATGTCGTGACCATCCTGATGCTCTTCGTCTACCTCTTCTTCCTCCTCTATGGCGGCGTATCGAGCACCGCTTACGCACTCCAATACAGCGAGACCAGCTACTCGTCCTGGTCGCCGTACATGGCGCCCGTGAAGATCGTGATGGTGATCGGTATTGCTCTGATGTTCCTCCAGGCGACGTCGATCCTGATCAAGGACATTGCTGTTGCGATCGGGAGGCCACTCCCATGAGCGAGTTCCTAAGCTATGAAATGATCGCGCTCCTGATGTTTTCATCGATGATGTTGTCGATGCTGACTGGGCAGCGTGTCTTCGCCACGATCGGTTTCGTCGGTGTCGTTTCCGCTGCTGTTCTCTGGGGCAATGGCGGCTTCGAAATGGGCTTTTCGGCCGGCATGAAGCTCATGAAGTGGTATCCGCTTTTGACGCTGCCCATGTTCATCTACATGGGCTACATGCTGTCGGAATCCGGCATTGCCGAAGATCTCTACAAAGCCTTCCATGTCTGGTTCGGTGGAATGCCGGGTGGTCTGGCCGTCGGCACCATCGGCCTGATGGTGGTGATCTCGGCGATGAACGGCCTGTCCGTTGCCGGCATGGCAATCGGCGCCTCCATTGCGCTGCCGGAGCTGCTCCGCCGCGGCTATGACAAGATCATGGTGTCTGGCGTCATCCAGGCCGGCAGCTCGCTTGGCATCCTTATCCCGCCAAGCGTGGTGCTGGTGCTCTATGGCATGATTGCGCGCCAGCCGGTCAGTCAGCTCTGGCTTGCCGGTGTATTCCCCGGCTTGCTGCTTGCAACGCTCTTTTGCCTCTACATCATCATTCGCTGCCGGCTCAATCCGGCGCTTGGCCCCGCGCTCCCCAAGGAGGAGCGCGACATGCCGATGCGTGAGAAGCTCAAGCTGTTGCGTGCGGGCATCCTGCCATTCCTCATCTTCTTCCTGATGATGGGCCTGTTCCTGATGGGGGTCACCAGCCTGGTCGAAAGCTCGGCGATCGGTGCTCTCAGCGCGCTGTTTGCCGCCTGGTACAAGGGGCGTCTCACCAAGGCAGTGTGGAACCGGGTGCTCGAGCAGACGCTTGGCATTTCCTGCATGTTCATGTGGATCATTCTGGCGGCCCTCTGCTTCGGCGCCGTGTTCGACGGCCTGGGCGCCGTCAGGGCGATCGAGAAACTGCTGGTCAACGATATCGGCCTGACACCGTGGCAGATCCTGATCATGATGCAGTTGTCGTTCCTGGTGATGGGAGCCTTCCTCGATGACACCGCCATGCTTGTCATCGTCGCACCGCTCTACATCCCGCTGGTCGGCAAGCTCGATCTGGGCGTCGACAACGCACTCGTCTGGTACGGCGTCCTTTATACCATCACCTGCCAGATCGCCTACATGACCCCGCCCTTCGGTTATAATCTCTTCCTCATGCGTGCGATGGCACCGCCCGAAATCAGGCTTGTCGACATCTATCGATCGGTCTTCCCCTTTGTCGCCATCATGCTCCTGGGCATGGCGATCATCATGATGTTCCCGCAGATTGCCACCTGGCTTCCAAGCCAGATCTATCTGCGAGGCTGATTTGCAATGACGAGAGACCCGGCAAACGGGTCCGGCACCAGACCATGCGCGGGGCGGAGGGTTCCGTGGATGAAAACGATAAAAACAGAGGGAAACAACATGACCAATAGCAGACGTTCATTTCTAAAAACGGCCGCCATGGCGACGCCCGCTGTGCTTGCAGCCCCTTATGTCAAAGCTCAGAATGCCAAGATCACCTGGCGTCTCCAGACCTATGCCGGCGCGGCGCTTGCCGAATTCGTCGTGCGTCCTGCCGTCGATGCCTTCAACAAGGCGGCAAATGGAGAGATGGAAATTCAGCTCTTCACAGCCGACCAGCTCGTTCCGACGGGCGAACTCTTCCGTGCCATGCAGGCCGGGACCATCGATGCCGTTCAGTCTGATGACGATTCGATGAACTCGCCTGTCGATATCAAGGTCTTCGGCGGCTACTTTCCGTTTGCCTCGCGTTACAGTCTCGATGTGCCGACGCTGTTCTACGAGTATGGCCTCGCCGAAATCTGGGATCAGGCCTATTCGGAAGTGGGCGTGAAGTGGCTGTCGGCCGGTGCATGGGATCCGTGCAACTTTGCCACAAACAAGCCGATCACCAAGCTCGATGACCTCAAGGGCCTGCGCGTCTTCACCTTCCCGACGGCTGGACAGTTCCTCTCGCAGTTCGGTGTCGTGCCGGTCACCATTCCGTTCGAAGACGTGCCGGTTGCCATGCAGACCGGTGAAATCGACGCGATCGCCTGGTCCGGTATCACCGAGGTCTTCACCTCGGGGTGGGTCGATGTCACCAAGTATTTCCTGACCAACAACGTGTCGGGCGGCTGGTGCGGTTCGTTCTTCGCCAATGCCGATCGCTGGAACGAGGTGCCGCCACACCTCCAGACCCTTTGGCAGATGTGCATGGATTCCTCGCACTACAAGCGCCTTCACTGGTACTGGGGTGGCGAAGCCCGCCTGCGGGCCGAAGGCAAGCGTCTCGAGCTGACAAGCATTCCCGATGCCGAATGGAAGACGGTTGAAGATGCGGCCCATGTCTTCTGGGAGGAGGTTGCCAAGCAGACCGAGCGCACCGGCAAGGTGGTCGAGATCCTGAAGAAGTACAATTCCGACATGGAAAAGGCTGGCAAGCCCTATCGCTACGGCTGATCAGACCCGCGTCGGCGATCCGGCCCCGGTCGGGTCGCCTGCACAAAAACAAGACGGCATGAGCCAAACGCTGCCCTGGGAACACCGACATGACCACTTATACATTTGAAGATCTGAAGAAGGACGTCGCCGAAGGGCGCATCGACACGGTTCTGGCGTGTCAGGTGGACATGCAGGGCCGGCTGATGGGCAAGCGCTTTCAAGCCGAGTATTTCGTGGAGAGCGCCTGGAAGGAAACCCATAGCTGCAACTATCTGCTGGCCACGGACATGGAGATGGAAACGGTCTCTGGCTACAAAGCGACGTCATGGGAAAAGGGCTATGGCGACTATACGATGAAGCCCGATCTTTCGACGCTTCGCCGGATACCCTGGCTCGAAGGAACGGCTCTCGTGCTCTGCGATATGCTCGACCACGCCACCCATGCCGAAGTGCCGCATTCGCCGCGCGCAATCCTGAAAAAGCAGGTTGCCCGGCTCGAAGCCATGGGCATGAAGGCCTTCATGGCGACAGAACTCGAATTCTTCCTCTTCGACCAGACCTATGACGCGGCGCGCCTTTCCGGATACCGCGACCTGAAACCCGTCTCTGGCTACAATGAGGACTACCACATCTTCCAGACGACCAAGGAAGAGGATGTGATGCGGGCAATCCGCAAGGGCCTGCAGGGGGCCGGCATCCCGGTCGAAAATTCCAAGGGCGAGGCGTCTGCCGGCCAGGAAGAGATCAATGTCCGCTATGCCGATGCGCTTTCGATGGCCGACCGGCACGTGATCATCAAGAATGGTTGCAAGGAAATTGCCTGGTCGAAGGGCAAGGCCATCACCTTCCTGGCCAAATGGCACTACAATGCCGCAGGCTCTTCCTCGCATATCCACCAGTCGCTATGGTCTGTCGATGGCAAGACGCCGCTCTTCTTCGACGAAAACGGCAGGTATGGCATGTCCGACGTCATGCGGCACTACATGGCGGGGCTTCTGGCGTATGCCGGGGAGTTCACCTATTTCCTCGCGCCCTATATCAATTCCTACAAGCGCTTCGTCGCTGGCACATTTGCCCCGACCAAGGCGATCTGGTCGAAGGACAACCGCACGGCCGGCTACCGGCTGTGCGGTGAAGCAAGCAAGGGCATCCGCGTCGAGTGCCGCGTCGGGGGCTCGGACCTCAACCCGTATCTGGCAATGGCTGCGCTTCTTGCCGCGGGCATCGAGGGCATTGAGAAGAAGATGGAACTTGAGCCGGAGTTTTCCGGCGATGCCTATGGCGCTGAGGGCGTCCGGGAAATTCCGCGGACGCTGCGCGCCGCTGCCGAGACGCTTCGCGGTTCCGCCATGCTGCGCGCTGCCTTCGGCGATGACGTTGTTGACCACTATGTTCGCGCTGCCGAATGGGAGCAGGAGGAGTATGATCGGCGCATCACGGACTGGGAGGTGGCACGCGGTTTCGAACGGGCGTGACCAAAGGCAGCGTTGAGCTGATCCTATAATTGAGTAAGGGTGGAAACAGGGATGGCGACCCATGGTCGCCGTCATCGTGACCGATGAAAACAGGAAGAAGATCATGACCATGATCCAATGCATTTCGCCGATCGACGGATCGGTTTACGCCGAACGTCCGGCCATGTCGCTGGACGCGGCGACAGATGCCGTCGGGCGGGCCCGCAAGGCGCAGAAGGCCTGGGCGCGCCGGCCACTCGAAGAGCGTGTGCAGCTCGTGCTGAAGGGCGTCGCGCGGCTCAACGAGATGTCGGATGAGGTGGTGCCGGAACTCGCCCACATGATGGGTCGTCCGGTGCGCTATGGCGGGGAATACAAGGGTTTCAACGAGCGCTCCAACTATGTCGCGGCCATTGCCGCCGACGCGCTGGCGCCGCTGGTTGTTGAGGACAGCGCGACCTTTTCCCGCCGCATCGAGCGCGAGCCGCATGGCGTGGTCTTTGTCATCGCGCCGTGGAACTATCCGTATATGACGGCGATCAACACGATCGCGCCGGCGCTGATGGCTGGCAATACAGTCGTCATCAAGCATGCCACCCAGACGCTGCTGGTCGGCGAGCGCATGGTGCGGGCCTTCGTCGAGGCGGGCGTCCCTGACGACGTCTTCATCAACCTCTTCCTCGATCACGCCACGACCTCGGCGCTGATTGCGGCCGGCAATTTCAACTTCATCAACTTCACCGGTTCGGTCGAAGGCGGTCGTTCGATCGAGCGGGCCGCTGCCGGAACCTTTGCCGGACTCGGTCTCGAGCTGGGCGGCAAGGATCCGGGTTACGTCATGGAAGACGCGGATCTCGACGCTGCCGTCGACACGCTGATGGATGGCGCGACCTATAATTCCGGCCAGTGCTGCTGCGGCATCGAGCGCATCTATGTGCATGAAAGCCTCTACGACGCTTTCGTCGAGAAGTCGGTCGCCTGGGTGTCCAACTACAAGCTTGGCAATCCGCTCGACCAGGAAACGACGCTTGGACCGATGGCCAACAAGCGCTTTGCCAAGGTCGTGCGCGAGCAGATCGCAGACGCGGTTTCGAAGGGCGCCAAGGCGCTGGTCGATCCCAAGCTTTTTCCGGCCGATGACGGCGGCGCCTATATCATGCCGCAGGTTTTGGTGAACGTCGATCACTCCATGGCCTTCATGAAGGACGAGACCTTTGGCCCGGCGGTCGGCATCATGAAGGTGAAGAGCGACGACGAAGCGCTCGCCCTGATGAACGACAGCCCCTACGGCCTGACCGCGTCGCTGTGGACGCAGGATCCGGAACGCGCCTCGCGCATCGGCCGCGAGATCGAGACCGGCACCGTCTTCATGAACCGGGCAGACTATCTCGATCCGGCGCTCTGCTGGACCGGCGTCAAGGAAACCGGCAAGGGCGGTTCGCTCTCCGTGCTTGGCTTCCAGAACCTGACCCGTCCGAAATCCTATCACCTCAAGAAAGTCACGAAATGAATATCGTCGCCAACTGGAGCTATCCCACCGCCATCAAGATGGGACGTGGCCGGATCAGGGAACTGGCGGATGCCTGCAAGTCGCTCGGCATGAAGAAGCCGCTGTTGATCACCGACCGCGGCCTTGCGCCCATGGGGATCACGCAGACCGCGCTCGACGTGTTGGAAGAGGCAGGCCTCGGTCGCGCGCTGTTTGCCGATGTCGATCCGAACCCGAACGAGAAGAACCTCGAAGCCGGTATCAAGGCCTACAAGGACGGCGGTCACGACGGCGTGGTTGCCTTTGGCGGCGGCTCCGGCCTCGATCTCGGCAAATGCGTGGCCTTCATGGCCGGCCAGACCCGTCCGGTCTGGGACTTCGAAGACATCGGCGACTGGTGGACGCGGGCCAATTCCGACGGCATCGCGCCGATCGTTGCCGTGCCGACGACTGCCGGTACCGGCTCGGAAGTCGGCCGCGCCTCGGTCATCACCAATTCCGTCACCCATGTGAAGAAGATCATCTTCCATCCGAAGTTCCTGCCCGGCGTCGTCATCTGCGATCCGGAACTGACGGTCGGCATGCCGAAGATGATTACGGCAGGTACCGGCATGGACGCGTTTGCGCATTGCCTGGAAGCCTATTCCTCGCCCTTCTATCATCCGATGTCTGCCGGTATCGCGCTGGAGGGCATGCGGCTCGTGAAGGAATTCCTGCCGCGCGCCTATCATGACGGCACCGATATCGAGGCCCGTACCAACATGATGTCGGCAGCTGCCATGGGTGCCGTCGCCTTCCAGAAGGGGCTTGGCGCCATTCACGCGCTGTCACATCCGATCGGTGCCGTTTACAACACCCATCACGGCATGACGAATGCCGTCGTCATGCCGCCGGTGCTCAAGTTCAACCGCGCGGTGATCGAGGAGCGGATCGAGCGGGCTGCGGCCTATCTCGGCATTTCCGGTGGGTTCGACGGTTTTTACGACTATGTCCTGTCGCTACGGGCCGAGCTTCATGTTCCTGAAAACCTGACAGCCATGGGCATTGCCAATGACCGGATCGACGAATTGTCGGCCATGGCGATCGAAGATCCGAGTGCAGGTGGAAACCCTGTCAAAATGACGCTTGAAAACACGAAGCAGCTTTTCGCCGACTGCTTCTGATTCCCGTCACGACGAAAGGCAGGGCCATCCGGCCTTGCCCTTCGTGCTTCGGTTCTTAACCTTTTGTGTGGTGCTGACCTGTTTCCAAGTCACATTCAAAGCCACGCTGGATTCCTTGAATTTCCTGGCTTTTAGCACCCGCACTCCCAAAATTAGGGAGGGCGTGAAATTGTTTTGTTTGCAAATTGTTAACCATGTTTAGCAAGAATGAACATATGCAGTCGGATATCTATGACTGCGATATGAGCGATGAGCCGCTCGGATCCGATAGTGGGAAAACAGCATGCCAGTCATTTCATTCGCCAATGCCAAAGGTGGCGCCGGTAAGACAACAGCAGCCCTGCTGCTTGCCACTGAACTGGCCCATCAGGGATACCGGGTAGCCATTCTGGATGCGGATCCGCAGCGCTGGATCACGCAGTGGTATGACGCAACCGGCCATCTTCACAACATCGAAGTCATCTCGGAAGTATCCGTCGCCTCCGTCCAGGGTCATATCCGCGAGCTGTCCCGCACCAATGATTACATCATCATGGACCTCGCAGGCGCCCGCGATGCGATGGTCACAACCGGCATCGGCCTGTCGGATCACGTCCTCATCCCGGTTCAAGGCTGTGCGATGGATGCAAAGGGCGGGGCGCAGATCCTCGACCTGATCAAGCTCATGCAGAGTGCCGGTAATCTCGTCATTCCCCATTCGGTCGTGCTGACCCGCGTGACCTCGATGGTTACGACCCGCGCACTTCTCGCGATCAAGGGCCTGCTTGCCGCCCGTGGTGTGAACGTCATCAACACGGCCATTGCAGAGCGCACGGCGTTTCGCGAGATCTTCGACTGTGGCGGCACCCTATACTCGCTGGACCCGCATAAGGTCAGCAATCTCGACAAGGCCCAGGAAAACGCAAAGGCTTTTGCGGCCGAAGTCATGCGTCTGCTGCCTGCTCGCGTGGTTCGGTCCAGTGAGCCACGGCGCCTGTTCAGACTTGTCCGTTCCGCCGCCTGATAGTCCGACTCCCTGCTCGCCTCAATTTTCGACCCGCGTCTGGATACCAGCGCGGGTCGTTTCGTTTTCGAAGAGCGGTAATCTGCCCGGACGGTTCAAGGCTCTGTTAGCCGTGGGTCTCGGACTGTTCACCTGTCTGAAACAGCATACCTGCGATGAGGCCGAACCGGCGGCTCAGTCGAGAAACTCGACCGTGACACCGGCCTTCACCATCTTTGCAAGCTCGGTGGCATCCCAGTTGGTCAGGCGGATACAGCCGTGGCTCTGGGTGCGCCCGATCTTGGAGGGTTCGGGGGTGCCATGAATCCCGTAGGTTGGTTTGGACAAGGCAAGCCAGACCGTACCGACCGGTCCGTTCGGGCCTGGCGGAATCTGCAGGATTTTCGTATTGTTGCCCTGCTGAAAGTTCACCTTGGGATTATAGGTGTACCCCGGATTGAGGGCGATACGCTCGATCGTCACAGTGCCGGAGGGCGAGGGCGTATCAGCCGAGCCGATGCTGGCTGGATAGGCAGCGATGAGCGCGCCATCCTCGCCATAGGCAAAGACCTGCTTCAAACCCTTGTCGGCTACGATGCGCGACACCTGGCCCTTTTTCGTCTCGCCGGGATCGGTGACCTTGATGATGGTGCCGGGAATGGTGAAGTCGACGCCGGGATTGAGTTCGCGCAGGTAGCCTTCGTCCATATGGAATTTCTCGGCCAGCATTTCTGCGGTCGAGGTATAGGACATGGCCGGTAGCTGGGCCTTGTGGGCGTAATCGTCGGGGATCGACGCGACATACGGGCCCGCCGCATCACCGGGGGTAATCGTATAGCTCTTGAGCGCCATGCCACCCGTCATCCGCAGGCGTTCCAGAATGTCCTCGGCATTGTTCGGGTCGAGCGTCTCGCCGGTGATCTGCTGCCAGGCAACGATGGCCTTGTTGACATTTTGCCCCATCTTGCCGTCGATGACGCCAGGGGAGACGCCTTCGCGATCAAGGAAGACCTGCAGTGCGGTGATTTCGAGCCGAGACAGATCCGATTTGACTGGAATATCCGGCGTGACGGTGCGGGCCGGCTGGGTATCTGGCGGGAGTGGCAGATCCGGGCCGCCCTGCGGCATGTCCTGCAAATTATCGTCGAAGCCGGGGCGCAGCGGTTCCACGTCAGGGATCGAGGCGGTGGTGACCTCATCATCCCAGCGTTCGGCCTGCTGCTCGTCATACTGATAGGGGTCTTCAACACCGGGCAAGGCCTGCTGGCGGCTACGCCCATTGCGCGGATAATAGCTCTCGGCCGGGATCTCGGTTGCAACCAGATTGCCGCGACGGTCAACGAGAATGGTGCGCCCCATACGGTCGCGGCTGATCGCGACTTCGCCCACTTCCGGCACGAAGTCCAGGATGTCGCCCTCCGGCGAAACCAGGAGAGTCTGCCCTTGTGCCGGTTGCCGATCATAGAAGGCCTGCGCATGCGCAAACGTGTTCGCGCAAAGAGCTACAGGCGCGACCGCCGCGAGCAGGGCAAATTTCTTGATAGAGATCACGATTCGGATTCCTCGTCTGTGCGCGCGAGAAACGCTAGAAATTTGACACTAATGTGGAAAGAGTGAATTCATGGTGAACATCTCGCTAATTTGATAATGTGCTGGTGGAGAACCGTCTGGGGAGGCGGAAAGGACAAGGGCTGGGAGGCCCGGAGGGAGGACCATGCAGGAAACCCTGCGGCTGGAGGCGTTCTGGCCTTATCGTCTTATGCGCATGGCCGAAGTTCTGGATCGCGCTTTCGGCGCCGTCTGCGGACCGGATGATGAGCTTTCCTTTTCGGAATGGCAGGTCCTCTGGTGTCTGGCGGAGACTTCGCCCGGAACGGCGAAGGCAATCGCCCTTCGATGCGGCATGTCGAAAACCAAGATCAGCCGTGCGGTGAAAGTTCTTGAGGATCGCGCCTACATCACCCGCAGACGCGATCGATCGGATCGTCGATTCGAGCTCCTGGCGCTGACGCCTGAAGGGTTTTCGCGATTTGGAAGGCTTGAGGAGCGGGCCCGATACTTCCAGACAGTCATCGAGGCAAATGTTGCACATGCGGATCTCGCGTCATTAAACGACGGCTTGCAAGGCGTCGAGGAGATGCTAGCGTCCGGCCCGTTCGACCAGGTTGTCGATCGCGTCGGAGGTTTGCACAATGATCACCATACAGGGAGCTAAGGGGCCGCGTCTGGTCCTGGACACAACGTCGGTGTTCGATATCGGTTCCTGCTGGGTAGACGGCGTTGATATCGCGCCGGGTCGCGCCATACCTGACGATGGCGATCGGCGAATCGACCATTCGCTGGAGGGCTTTCTTTTCACCTGCGGACCAGACCACATCCGTCACCCCAGTGTAAATCGCAACGGTCTCAGGTTTCCGCTGCATGGTTCTGCCTCCGGGCATGGTGCACAAGATGTGCGCGTTGAAACCGATGACGGGGATTTGGTCGCACGGGCAACGGTGCCGCTGACGCTCGTTGGCGGCCATCTGGCGGAATTGCAGCGCGAGTGGCGGATCAAGGCCGAAAGCGGCGAAGTCGTTCTTTCCGATCTTCTGATAAATACAGGGCCTGCGGCTTTCCCGTGCTTTCTGATGTATCATATGAACATCGGTTCAAAACACTTCGATGCTGGCACCCGCCTTCATGGAGGCATGCTCGCGGGAGGCGGAATTCCATGGGCATTCGAGTCCGAAGACGGCGGATTGTTCTGTGTGCCGGCCGATCAAGATGCCATGGCGGAGGTGAGACTAGGCCCCATGCTTGCCCTCGGCGCCAAGACTTTGCGCGTCTCTTTCCGCACCGATACGCTGCCACATCTTCAGGTCTGGCACAATCAGCGCCTGTCTGCCCGTGTGCTTGGCATCGAGCCCGTGTCGCACCGGTTGGCGGATCGCCAAGCACTTGAGCTGGCTGATGAAATCACCATGCTCCAGCCAGGGGAGAGCCGGAGCTTCGGACTTTCTTTTTCCTTTGAGTGAGGCTTTGCGAACAGTGCCTGTCATTGACGCTCATGCCGTCGCGTCGTAGATGTTTGGCCCACAGGATTTACGAGGTGCGCCGATGAACATCAGGCAGATCAACGAGGAATATTCGGTCAGCGGGCAGATCACCGTCGATGAGGTCGACGAGATCAAGGCGCTCGGTTTCAAGTCCATTGTCTGCCATCGACCCGATGGCGAAGACTTCGGTCAACCGGCGTTTGCGGAAATCGCCAAGCGCGCTGAAGAGCTCGGCCTGAAGATCAAGCACGTGCCGGTCGGACCGATGGGTGTGACGCCGGATGCGGTGGCCGGCATGGTCGATGCGCTTGAGGATTTCGAGCGACCGATGCTTGGCTATTGCCGTTCGGGCGCGCGCTCGACAGCCACTTACGAGCATGCCCAGCGCCAACGCGGCTGAGATTGCACGCTCGCCTTTGCGGATGGCCTTCGGGTCGTCCCCAGTATTTCCACAGGTCTTAAAGCAGGAGTGAAGTCCATGAGCATCAAGCGTATCGAACCCGGCAAGCGCATGAGCGGCGCCGTCGTTCACGGCAACACCGTCTATCTCGCCGGTCAGGTCGGTGAAGGCGCGACGGTTGCCGAGCAGTCGAAGGCCGCCTTGGCCGAAGTTGATCGTCTGCTGGCCGCTGCCGGTTCGAACAAGTCGAAGATCCTGCAGACCATCATCTACCTTGCAGACATGTCGACCTTTGCCGAAATGAACGCCGTTTGGGAAGGCTGGATCGATCCGGAAAACCCGCCGGCCCGCGCCACGAGCGGCGCGCCGCTCGCCACGCGCGACTACAAGGTCGAGTTCATCGTGACCGCTGCCATCTGATTTATTTGGCAACGTGTAGAATGCGAAAGGCCGGGAGCGATCCCGGCCTTTTCTCTTTGAAGTCAAGGATCTGTCAGGCCTTGTTGCGAATTTGGGTCAATGTCCGCGCCGGCGTGATCGCTTCCGGGTCGAGCTTGATTTCGATGATCGCCGGCTTTCCGCTTGCGCGGGCGCGCAGGAAGGCAGGCGCAAAGTCCTCGGTCGTTTCGACGGTTTCGCCATGGCCGCCATAGGCTTTCGCCAGCGCTGCGAAATCGGGATTGGTCAGGTCGGTCGCGCTGACCCGGCCGGGGTATTCGCGCTCCTGGTGCATGCGGATCGTGCCGTAGATGCCATTGTTGATGACGAGCGTGATGATCGGCAGATCGTAACGCATGGCGGTCGCCAACTCCTGGCCATGCATCATGAAGCAGCCGTCACCGGCAAAGCAGATGACCTCGCGCTCGGGAAAGAGGTGCTTGGCAGCAACTGCGGCCGGCAGGCCATAGCCCATGGAGCCGGAGGTCGGGGCGGCCTGGGTGTTGAAGGCCTGGAAGCGGTGGAAGCGGTGCAGCCATGTGGCGTAGTTGCCGGCGCCATTGGTGAAAATCGCATTCTTCGGCGTGTTGGCCTCGATCCAGTCCATGATCGGTCCCATCTGAACCGCGCCGGGGCCGGTTTTCGGCGGCGTTGACCAGGCGAGGTAGGCTTCATGCATGGTCTCGGTGCGGGCGGCCCAGTTCGGCTCTCCGACGGACTCAAGCGCGGTGAGTGCTGCAACGAATTCTTCCGGTGCGGCACAGATCGCGAGATCGGCGCGGTAGACGCGGCCAAGCTCGGACGGGTCAGGATGCACATGCACGAGCTTTTGCGCCGGGTAGGGGATGTCCATCAGCGTATAGGACGAAGACGGCATTTCCGAGAAGCGGCCACCGAGCAAGATCAGCAGATCTGCCTCCTTCACTTCTTTGGCCAGCGCCGGATTGATGCCGATACCGACATCGCCGGCATAGGACGGGTGCAGGTGATCGAAAAGCATCTGGCGGCGGAAGGAGCAGCCGACGGGCAGCTTGAATTTTTCTGCAAAGGCCTGGATGCCGGCGACTGAAGCCTCACTCCAGCGCGTGCCACCGAGAACGATCATCGGCCGCTTGGCGGTCTTCAGCATCTCGCCCAATTTCGCAATCTGTGAGGGGCCGGGATGGGCCTCGACGGGGGTGTGCGGCTTCGCCTCGGGCGCTTCGACCTCGTCGAGCAGCATATCTTCCGGCAGTGTCAGCACGACCGGGCCGGGGCGACCGGAGGTGGCGACAGCGAAGGCGCGCGTGATGAATTCCGGGATGCGGCGGGCATCGTCGATTTCACCGACCCATTTGGCAAATTCGGTGAAGGCGCGGCGATATTCGACCTCCTGGAAGGCTTCGCGCTCCTTCATGTCGCGGCCGATCTGGCCGATGAAAAGGATCATCGGGATCGAGTCCTGACGCGCCACATGCAGGCCAGCCGAGGCGTTCGTCGCACCCGGACCGCGCGTGACCATGCAGATGCCGGGCTTGCCGGTGAGGCGGCCCCAGGCATCGGCCATCATTGCGGCGCCACCTTCCTGGCGGCAGACCAGCGTTTCGATGCCGCTGTCCTTCAGCGCGTCGAGCACTGCGAGGTAGCTCTCGCCGGGAACGCAGGACACGCGCTCCACCCCGTTGGCCTTCAGGGCCTCGACAACAAGGGCTCCGCCGGTTCTCTTCATTTTGTCTTCCTTTCCAGCTCGGCCAGTTCGGCCAGAATGTCTTCGCCGTGTTCGCCGATGCGCGGGCTCGGGCGTTCATAGCGTAGCGGTGTTTCAGAGAGCACAATCGGCGTGCGCACAGAGGGGATCACGGTGCCCTTGTCGTCGGTGAGCTCGATCTTCAGGCCGCGTGCCTCAACTTGCGGATCGGCGAACATTTCCTTGATGGAGTTGATCGGTCCGGCCGGCACGGCATTGGCCTCGCAGGCTGAGAGAAGCTCGCGCTTCTGCCATTTTGCGGTTTCGGCGGTGACGATGCGGCGGACCTCGACCTTGTTGGCGACGCGGGCCTTGTTGGTGGCAAAACGCTCGTCTTCGGCCACCGAGGGGATGCCGAGGATGGCACAAAGACGCCGGAACTGGCCGTCATTGCCCACCGCGAGAATCAAGTGGCCGTCTGCGGTTGGCACCACCTCGTAAGGGCTGATGTTGGGGTGGGCATTGCCAAGCCGAGTGGGCGCCTTGCCCGAGATCAGATAGTTCATATTCTGGTTGGCGAGCACCGCCGACATGACGTCGAGCAGGGCCATGTCTATGAACTGGCCCTGGCCGGTCTTCATGACATGGATGAGAGCAGCCTGGATGGCGGTCACCGCATAGATGCCGGTGAAGATGTCGGCGATGGCAACGCCCGCCTTCATCGGCTCGCCGTCCTTTTCGCCCGTGATCGACATGAAGCCGGACATGCCCTGGACGATGTAGTCGTAACCGGCGAAATCGGCATAGGGGCCATCCTGGCCGAAACCGGTGATCGAGCAATAGACGAGTTTTGGATTGATCGCCTTCAGGCTTTCGTAGTCGAGGCCGTATTTTGCCAAGCCGCCGCGCTTGAAGTTCTCGATCACGACATCCGCCGAGGCGCAGAGGCGGCGGACCGTTTCCTGGCCGTCAGGCGTTTTCAAGTCGACGGCGATGGAGCGCTTGTTGCGATTGGTCGAATGGTAATAGGCCGCCGAGAGGTTTTCGCCATCGGCACCTTCGACAAAGGGAGGCCCCCAGGCGCGGGTGTCGTCACCTCCATCAGGGTTTTCCACCTTGATCACGTCGGCACCGAGATCGGCGAGCATCTGGCCGGCCCAGGGGCCAGCAAGGACGCGGGCGAGCTCGATCACGCGGATACCAGCGAGCGGCGGCGGGGCGGGGGATGAAGGTGTCATCGATATCCTGTCGGCCATGGTGGAGCGCTTGGTACCGGCATGGCACTGGCCATGACTTTTCCTCGCGGTCAGCACCGGTTTAGCCGTCCTTCAGGCCTGGCGCACGCGATATTGTCTCATGGCATCATTCCGTTTCGGCAAGACGAGCCGGTTGAAAGTGTCGGTCGAGCCACTGCGCGAGGTCCTCGATTGCCTTCTGGCGATCCGTGTCGTTCAGAGTTTCGTGGCGGGCATTCGGATAGATGGTGGTGCTGACATCGCGGAGGCCTGCAGCCTTCAGGCGCTCGCCGAGCCAGCGGATCGCGGCCCCTTTCTCGGTCGCCGGATCTTCACCGCCGCCAACGAGATAGATGGGCATGGACGAGCGCAACTGCCGAAGGGCATTGTCGCTGGCCCCGTCAAATGTGAGCTGAAAAATGGTGCGCCACAGGGAGACGCTTGCGTCGAAGCCGCAGAGCGGATCGGCAATATAGGCGTCGACCACAGCTGGATCATGGGAGATCCAGTCGAAATCGGTCCGTCGCGGTGAAATGGAGCGACCCCAGGCGGCAAAGGTGGCCATGGGCAGGATAAAAGACGGTACGTCCGAACCCTTCAGCGCCTGCTCAATCTTGAGGACCAGCTGTGCAAACCGGCCAGCTATGCCCGGGTTGAAATTGGAGTTCCAGACCGTTAGCGCTTGAAACGAATCTGGGTGTTGCTCGGCGGTGTTGAGCGCGATCAGCCCGCCCATCGAGTGACCAAAGAGAACAACGGGCAGGCCGGGGTGTTCGGAAACGGCAAGGTCACGCATGGCAAGGACGTCTGCGATCACCTCTGCCTTGCCCGGCAATGCTGCAAAGCGTCCAAGGGGCGCACCCGGCGCGGTTGTTTGGCCATGGCCGCGGTGATCGTGAACATAGACGTGGTAACCCCGATTGGCCATCGCGACAGCAAATGCCTGATAGCGGCGCGAATGCTCAGCCAAGCCATGGCAGACGACTATCGAGGCCCGCGCCGGTATCGCAGCTTTTTCCCGGTGATAGGCAAGCACGGCCCCGCTTGGCGACAGGTGAGTGTTTTGGTCATTGAACATGATGTCCTCCAATCGCCATAGGAAATGATCTGGTTGGTGAGGGCAACTGCGCAAAGGCAAGCGCATCCACAGTTCATTGAGCCTGCCCGCACGAGAATTATGAAACGGCTTGATAAACCTGATTTAAGGAATTCCCGTCAAGGTAGCACACGATCTGGAAGGGGACAGGGCTTTGGCAACAGTGGGAGAGGTGCGCGTCGAAACGACGGATCGCAGAGGTTCAGGGCTGACGTCCATGCTTGCGCTCGTCCTGTTTGTCGTCGCGGTGCTTCTGGTTCTGCTTGATATCGCTGACGGCCAGGGACTGCTTCGTGATGTCGACGATGGTCTGCGGGAATATCAGATACGTTTGTATCTCAGCGGCGCATCATCCTGGTTTGATCTTTCCATGCCGCAGATCAGGACGCCTGATCTCTATGTGTCCCCGTGGTCGCGGCTGGTCGATCTTCCCTATGTGCTGCTCTACTGGGCTTACCTGCCATTGCTCGGCGAGACGCAGGCTCTCGCCGCCTCATTTTCGACATGGCCGCTGGTCATGCTGGCAATCTACGTGATGCTGGTCGCAAAGTTTGTCACGCCGGTCCTGGCGCAATCCGAATGGCCGATTTTGCGGATCATCCTGATTTCGGCGCTCATGATGGTGCTGATGTCGGTTGCGGTTCTGGAGTTCGTGCCCGGTCGCATCGATCACCACAATGTCCAGATCCTGTGTGCGCTTGCGATGATGGTGGGACTGAGGTCCTTTGACCGGGGCGGCGGCGTGCTCATTGGACTTGCCTCCGCAATCTCTGTCGTTGTCGGCCTTGAATGCGTGCCGATGATCGCTGTGGCCTATTGCGGCATGGTTTCGGCCTGGTTATTCGACCCGGAACGCAGTGCGCGCGTGCTCTCCTGGGCAGGCGGAACACTTGCAATTTCCTCCATCGTTCTGGCTGTCGCTTTCATCAGCCCGGCAGCCCTTTCGACGGTTGCCTGCGATAGTTTCTCGGCGCCTTATGCTTATCTTGCCGTCGGCTACGGTGTTATCGCGGCAGCCGTGCCCCTATGGTTTGGCCGGGTGTCTTTGCCGGGGCGTCTGGCGGCCATGGTTTTACCATCTCTTGCGATGCTCGCCCTCGTCATCGCGCTGTTTCCGGAATGTCTCACTGGGCCTTACTGGATGGTCGATGATATCGCCCGGCGATACTGGCTTGATCCGATCCCGCAGGAGCACGGGCTCTGGCATCAGTTGGAGCTGGGGCATTATTCGGTCGCAAGTAGCGTCGTGCTCCTGGTGATCCTTCTTTTCGCGGCGCTTGGGGCCATTCTGCCGCAGGCAGGACGCAGGCCCGGTCTTGCCGTGGCGCTGGCCGTGGCGTGCGCGGTGGCCGTTCTGACGCTTGCCCAGATGCGCTTTATTCGGTTCGCAGCAGCGATGATCCCGCTTTTCCTTCCCTATGTTCTCCTCGCCCTGACAGACCGGGAGCAAAGACTGAGGGCCTTGCAGGGCGTTCATGGTTCACTTGGCGGGTTCGCCATCTTCGCCCTTGCATTTCTGATGGTGCCTAAAGTCGCTGCCGCATACCGTGTCGAGATGAGCATGGGAAACCCCTGTGACGCGGGAGATTTTTCGGTCCTCGCGACGCTGCCGTCCGGGCGAATTCTTGCGCCCCACGGACTTGGTGTTCCGATTCTTCTGCAAGGCGATGGCCGTCATCCCGTCAACGCGGTGCCTTTTCACCGCGCGGCGCCCGGAATGAGCCTTGGATTTCAAGCTCTCGCCGGTTCCGATGCATCGGTGCGACAGCGGCTTATGAAGGGCTTCAGCTATGTTGCCGTCTGTCGTTTGCCGGAGACCCTTTCGGGCAGCGGTAACGGCCTTTACGAAACGCTCGCCAGAGGCGAAACGTGGCCAGGCCTTGTGCCGGTCGATACCGGCGCTGGCAATCCCTTGCAGATCTACAGGATCGATCTGCAAAATCTTCGCTGAGTGGGCTTGCCGCCTAGCAATTTCTCATTGGTTTTGGGGCGAATGCATTGCTCCGCAGGCGCAATTCGCCTACATAGCGGCAACTTTCCCTTCTGCCCGGAGCAATTTCACGATGGCACGCCAGTTCATCTATCACATGTCGGGACTCAGCAAGTCCTACGGCGCCAAGAAGATCCTCGAGAACATTCATCTCTCGTTCTATCCCGATGCCAAGATCGGTATTCTCGGCCCGAACGGCGCCGGTAAGTCGACCGTACTGCGCATCATCGCCGGTCAGGACAAGGAATACACCGGTGAGGCCTGGCTCGCCGAAGGCGCGACCGTCGGCTATCTCGAGCAGGAGCCGCACCTCGATCCGAACAAGAACGCCTTCGAAAACGTCATGGAAGGCGTGGCCGACAAGCAGGCCGTGCTCGACCGTTACAACGAACTGATGATGAACTATTCCGACGAGACCGCCGATGAAGGCGCCAAGCTCCAGGACATCATCGACAGCCAAAACCTCTGGGATCTCGAACAGCAGGTCGAGATGGCGATGGAAGCGCTGCGCTGCCCGCCGAAGGATTCGGATGTCACCGTGCTTTCGGGTGGTGAACGCCGCCGTATCGCGCTCTGCCGCCTGCTTCTGTCGCAGCCGGACCTGCTGCTGCTCGACGAGCCGACCAACCACCTTGACGCCGAGACCATCGCCTGGCTGGAAAAGCACCTGCGCGATTATCCGGGCGCCGTGATGATGATCACCCACGACCGCTACTTCCTAGACAACGTTACGGGCTGGATCCTCGAGCTCGACCGCGGCCGCGGCATTCCTTATGAAGGCAACTACTCTGCCTACCTGACGGCCAAGGCCAAGCGCATGCAGCAGGAAGCCCGCGACGAAGCCGGTCGCCAGAAGGCGCTTTCGCGCGAACAGGAATGGATTGCCTCCAGCCCGAAGGCCCGTCAGGCGAAGTCCAAGGCCCGTATCAAGGCCTATGAACAGCTGGTCGATGCGGCGGAAAACATCCGCCCCGGCGATGCACAGATCATCATTCCGGTCTCCGAGCGCCTCGGTCAGGTCGTCATCGAGCTGGAAGGCATCAAGAAGGGCTTTGACGGTCGCACGCTGATCAACGACCTGTCGATCAAGCTGCCGCCGGGCGGCATCGTCGGCATCATCGGCCCGAACGGCGCCGGCAAGTCGACGCTGTTCAAGATGATCACCGGTCAGGAAAAGCCGGATGAAGGCACGATTCGCATCGGCGATACCGTTCATCTCGGCTATGTCGACCAGAGCCGCGACGCGCTCGATGGCAACAAGACCGTTTGGGAAGAAATCTCCGGCGGTGCCGAAGTCATCAAGCTCGGCAAGTTCGACATGAACTCACGCGCCTATTGCGGCGCCTTCAACTTCAAGGGTGGCGACCAGCAGCAGAAGGTCGGCAATCTCTCTGGCGGTCAGCGCAACCGCGTTCACCTTGCCAAGATGCTGAAGGCCGGCGGCAACGTTCTCCTGCTCGACGAACCGACCAACGACCTTGATACGGAAACGCTCGGTGCGCTTGAAAGCGCGCTCGAAGCCTTTGCCGGCTGCGCGATCATCATCAGCCACGATCGCATGTTCCTCGACCGTCTCGCGACCCACATCCTGGCGTTTGAAGGCGATGGCCATGTCGAATGGTTCGAAGGCAACTTCGAGGACTATGAGCAGGACAAGATCCGCCGCCTCGGTCCCGACGCGCTGAACCCCGGCAGCCAGGCCTACAAGCGGCTGACGCGCTGAGGCTTTTGCAACCTGCATCACGAAAAAGCGGTCGCCCTATCGGCGGCCGTTTTTCTTTGAGGTCTGTGGTCGCAAAAACCCCCTTGCTTCATTTCTCAATCAGACATAAAGATATCTTTATGTGATTATTGGGGTTGTCGATGAAGTTTGGCATTGATCGTTTAGTGGATCTTTTGAAGGCTGCGGGAGAGCCGACGCGCTTGCGGCTTCTCGAGCTTCTGTCTGCCGGCGACCTGACGGTTACCGATCTTACCGAAATTCTGGGGCAATCCCAACCGCGTATCTCGCGGCACTTGAAGCTCCTTGGGGAAGCGGGGTTGGTCGATCGGTATCAGGAAGGCGCCTGGGCTTACTTTCGGCTGAAGCAGGAAGGCGACGGCGTCACGTTCATCCGCCAACTGCTTCAGGCAAGCGAAGATGCAGATCCGGTGTTGTCGCGCGACCGGGAGCGTCTTGCTTCGGTGAAGCGGGCGCGCGCGGAAAAGGCGCAAGCCTATTTCAGCCGCAATGCTGCAGAATGGGATGAATTGCGCCGACTGCATGTGAATGATTCGGAGGTCGAGGCGGCCCTTGTGACCCTGATCGGAGAAGAGCCGGTCGAGGCGCTCCTGGATCTTGGTACCGGAACCGGACGTATCCTGCAGCTGTTCTCGGATCGTTACCGGCGGGCGGTTGGTATCGACGCAAGCCGCGACATGCTGGCCGTTGCCCGCTCCAATCTCGACAAGGCGGGGGTGAAGTCCGCAACCGTCCGGCATGGCGATATTCTTAACCTGCCGCTCGACGCCAGCGATTACGACATTGTCACCGTCCATCAGGTGCTTCACTTCCTGGAGCAGCCGGAACTGGCGCTCGCCGAGGCGGTGCGCATGCTGCGCCCGGGCGGCCGTCTCGTCATCATCGACCTTGCTCCGCATGAGCTGGAGTATCTGCGCGACGACCATGCCCATCTGCGGCTGGGATTTGCGCATTCTGTCATGTCTGACTGGCTGACGCGGCTCGGGCTCACCATGGAACAAGTCGTTGATCTTCCGCCGTCTCAGACCGGCGGCGAGGGCTTGACGGTGACCATCTGGATTGCCCGCCGAGGCGAGCGCACGACAAGCCAAGCCTCCTTGACACCCCTTGCATTGACCGGGAGCGACTGATGACCGACACAAATCCCACCATCGGCAATGATCAGACGATGAAGGTTTCATTCGAGTTCTTTCCGCCAAAATCACCCGACATGGAAGGCCAGCTCTGGGAGACCGTAAAGGCACTGCAGGCGGTCTCTCCTGATTTCGTTTCCGTCACCTATGGCGCCGGCGGCACGACGCGAGAGCCGACGCTCGCGACTGTGCGTCGCCTGATTGCCGAGACGCCGCTTGCCACCGCAGCGCATCTGACCTGTGTCGGTGCCACGCGCCAGGACGTGCAGGCTGTCGTTGAGGAGTTCAGGGCCGCTGGTGTTCGACATTTCGTCGCCCTGCGCGGCGATCCGCAGGGCGGGGTTGGGTCGCGCTATGAGCCGCATCCAGGCGGCTTTGAGAATGCCGCAGCCCTGGTGCGCGGGCTTCGCGACATGGGTGATTTTGAAATCTCCGTGTCGGCCTATCCGGAGAAGCATCCGGAGAGCGCCGATGACGCTGCCGATATCGATATGCTGAAGCGGAAGGTCGATGCGGGCGCAACACGAGCACTGACGCAGTTCTTTTTCGACAACGACGTGTTTGAAGCTTATCTGGATCGCGTTCGGGCAGCGGGCATCAGCATTCCCATTGTGCCGGGGATCATGCCTATCCAGAACCTCACACAGCTCAAGCGTTTTGCCGGCATGTGCGGGGCAAGCGTTCCGGACGCGTTTGACCGCCGTTTCGCGGCGGTCGAGGGCGATGCCCAGGGGCGTGCTGCGGTGGCCGCCGATATCGCCGCCGAACAGATTGCCGATCTCAAGCGCCGCGGACTGGATGAGTTCCACATCTACACGATGAACCGTGCGCCGCTTACCCTTGCTACGCTGGCACGGCTGGGTGTCGTGGGTGCAAAGGACAGGACGGAAGCCGCTGCCTGAGCGACAGCGCTCTTCGCTGCGATGGAATAGAAAAAGGCGCCGGACCAGATGGTCGGGCGCCTTGTTGTTTTGTCAAAGTCTGCTTTGGAGAGGCCTAGGTCGGCCGCCTCATGGCTTGGTGGTTGACCTGATCACGTGATCAGATGAACAGCATCGTGGCTATGAAAACAAACGCCGCACCGATGATAAGGACGTTAAGCGAATTGGTCAGTCCCATGTGTGCCTCCTTGCGTTGACCGTTAGATAGTATGTTCCTTTTGTGTCAAAGCAAGGGGGAAACGATGCTGCACCGCCGTAGGGCTTACTATGATGACCTGTTGCTGCGGCTAATATGTATGTTCTTTCAATTGCGTAGACAGTTCACGAATTTTAACGAAGTTTAACGCTTGCGCGAGCGCGATCGCCTCGTGTTGGACACAGCGAGCAGCAGGAGAACGGATTGAGCGGTGTTTATCGCGCTATCGATCCGAGTTCACTTGGAAGGCTGTCCCCGTCTTCGGCACTCGCATGTGCGACGGCGTGAAGCTGGTGTCGGGCCGCGGTCTCGCTCGTCACTCATTTCGAGACAGAGGCCATCCAGTTGCGCCAAGCTCCCCGGTTGCCGGCGAAAACGTTGATGTCTGTATCGCCATCGACCCCGGGTACGGTGCCCGTCGATGTATATTGCCAGAAGGTCCAGTTTCGACCGGGATAGATCTCGCTTGGGTGTTGCGCCACGGCTCTTACCCAAAAGGGGTGATCAGGAAAATGTCCCTCAAGATTCTCGCGGTGGAAATCGACCGTCGTGTAGATGATCGGCCGTTTGCCGTAGTGTGCATGCAGGCGCTGCAGAAAGCGCTGCAATTCTGCCCTTACCGCCGGTGGTTCCGGCCGCAAACGGCAGGTCTTCGAGGTCGGGTTCCACTCGGCATCGAGCACCGGGGGAAGGTGCACCGCTTCCTTGGGAACATTGGCGATGAACCAGTCCGCCTGAACATCTGCGGGCGTGCAGAAATAGAAGAAGTGATAGGGTGCATGGGCGATCCCTGCAGCGCGCGCGCCCTGCCAATAGGCGTGGAAGCCGCTGTCCAGCCGATCGCCGCCTTCGGTCGCCTTGATGAAGGCAAAGTCGACGCCGGATTTGCGCACCGAGTGCCATTCGACCGCCCCGTTCCACTTGGAGACGTCGATGCCGTGGACCTCGTGCCGATGCGGGGTGCGTCCATTGAAATCCTGAGGGTCGCTGTCGGCGAAGCGTGGACGCTCCACCGCGCTGTCCAGAACGGAGGTCGCACTCGATGTGCAGCCTGCTGCTGCCAGACCCAGCAACAGCCATGGTATCGTCGCCCAGCGCATCAAACCCAACCCGATCCCCGAAGTCATCCCCGTGGTAAGTCGACGCTCCCGCCTGCGGGAATCGCATTTCAGCCTACACGGGGTCGATCATTGCGGAGATTGTCAGACTTGCCAACGGGAGCCTTGATTTTTAGCGTTTCACGATCGCGTGCCAGGCATAGCCTCTGGCGATCGGGGTGAAGCGAAGCTCCGCGCCCAATACTTCACAGCGTTTTGCCAGTTCGACCTTCAGGTCCGCGCGGGGCGTGACGTGGAAGCGTGTTAGCCAGGCTTGCAGGGCAGGGCGAGTCCAGCTGGGCAAGTTCTCCTGCTGACCAAAGTCGATGATGTGGAGCGAGCCTCGCGGCGACAGCGCAGCAAGCGCCTGATCGATGGCCGAAGTCCAGTCAGGGATCATGGAGAGCGCATAGGATATCATGATCCGATCGAAGCTTCGCTCTGCGAAGTCGTGCGCCGTAAACCGCGTGGCATCTGCCACGCGCAGCTTCGGGACACTCCCACCGCGCGACAGCTTCGACCGGGCGGTGTCCAGCATCTCGGCGGAGATGTCGAGCCCGAACATGCGCGCCTGTGGGTAGCTGCGCTGCGCGAGCAAGAGGTTGCGACCCGTGCCGCAGCCAATCTCAAGCAGGCTCCCGCCTTGGGGCACGTTAAGGTCGAGGATCATCTGATCGCGCCCAAGCAGATAGTATTTTCGTGTCAGGTCATAGATGTAGCGCTGATAGCGGTACATTCTGTCCATGTCTTCGGCATGCGATGACGATGGGCTGGGCATTTGGCCGCGCATGCTCATGCGGCCCGCTTCTCGTAAATGTGAAAGCCGCCGTAGATGGCCGAGCGATCGCGCAGGTTCAGGCTTGCGGAGCGTTCCGCCTGGTAGTGCCAATGGGCAAGAAGCGAACCCGGTATGCGACCGTTCAGGATGCTATCCTCTGCAGCCGTCCGGAAAATGACGCGGGCTCCTTCCGATGCGCAGCGGGTGATCTCCGTCCACAGCGCGGTCAACTGCGCATCCGTCATCCAGTCCTGGGCGTCGAGAAGCACGACCCGGTCTACAGATCCGGCTTCCTTGGCCGCCAGGAGGTCGGTGACGCTTTCATGATGAACGGTGACGCGGTCTGTTGCGGCGCGGATCGCCTCGTAGTTCTGCGGCTGCAGATAGGTGGGGAGTACGCCTTCCTCGGCCCGCGGATAGCGGCGCATGAAGGCCTGCCAGGCAAAATAGTTGTTGCGCAGTGAAAAGTGGCAGGCAAGCTTTTCCAGACGGTGCTTCAGCACGGGCGCAATGGTGCCGTTATCGGAGAGGCTTGCCAGTTCATCATATTGCTGTGGCGGGATACCCAGACCGAAGAGAGAACTCTTGCGGGCCGTCAGGAAGCGGATGAAGGGCTTCTCGAACAGGGGAGCGATCCTCGTGTCGAAGAACTGACGTTGGTCGCGCAGCGAGCGGCAGTTTTCCATGTCGGTCAGCACAACGCCGTGCGCCCGCGCCAAAAGATGTCCGAGGGCAATGAAGCGTCCGAGAAGCCCCGTGCGATAGATGTTGCTGTTGAAGATCGAGATACGCCGACGACCGGAGAGGCCACGGCGCTGCCAGTAGCTGCGCGTGGCGGCATCGAGCTTTTCATCAAGGTAGCGGTCGTAGAGCCGGACATTGGTGGAAACCCCACTGCCTGACAACATGCGCACGACGGCGGCGTGATCCGGCAGATATTTGAAGGCCGCCAGTTTGAGGCGGTTGAGCGCGATATGGTTGGGGTTGAGATCGACGACGTCGATGTGTTGCGGGCTGCGGCTGAGATAAGCGAGCATGTTGCAGCCGCCAGAACCGATCGTGACGATACGATGATGGGGCGCTAGCTCCATCGCTTCCATATCGACCTCCGGGTCTTCCCAGATCTGCGCATAGACCAGGCCGGAAAAGAGAAGGCCGAATATCCGTTCTGACAAACCGTCTGCAGACAAGGGCGCATGCTGTAGCAGCGCATCCTTCAGTTTTACGTTTCTGCCAAAACCGGCGTCCCGTGCGAGATCTGTCATCTGTCTGCGCCATCCGTTGAAGGTCTGGAGGGTTTAGCCAGACCCCACAACAGTTTGATGACGGCGCGGCTGGGATGCAGGCTTGCGACTTTGCATCGGATGATTTCGGTTGGTTGTGCAGTAAAGGTGCTCAAGCACTTTTGCCTGACATGGTTTGCTGCTTGCATGCAGTGCAGTTGGGCGAAGAGAGGACGCGAATCATGAAGATCTGGAAAGCGGTGCTGGGCGCTGGTGTTGCCGTTGTCGGCGTTGCGGTCGCAAGCGCCGTGGTATTCGTGCCGGTGGATCTGCTGAAGGTCGGCACCGGCTATGCGGCCAAGATCGTCTGCTCGAACGTCTTCATTGCCGGCCGGGATGCCGATGATGTGCTGGCGCTCGATGTCCAGGCACCCGGCCATCCGCTGCTACGGCTTGTGAGTGTTGACGTTTCCGTTGACGACCGGCGCGTGACGGCTGCCATGCCCTTGTCGTTTGCCGCTTCCACCGCGGTTTACCGCGACGGGCTTGGTTGCGCGAATGTTGAGGCTGACGGTCTCGAAGCTGCAAAGGCATTTTCTGCTCCGGTCGCGGGTGCGGCTGTCGCCGATCCTATGCGCACCTGGCCGGAGGGTGCGCTTGTCGGGCAAGTTGATTCGCGTTTGCGTGAGATCCTTGCTGACGAGGCATTGCTCGGCCCGGGATATCGCGCGGTCGTCATCGTGAAGGACGGGCGCATCCTTGGGGAAGCCTATGGCGACAGAATCACCCCGGAGACGCCGCTTCTGGGATGGTCGATGGCAAAGACGGTGAACGCCGCCCTGGTGGGCATCCTGGCCGGGCAGGGCGGTGTCGATCTTGACGATGACCAGCTCTTCGAGGGATGGCGCGATCGAGATCACGCCCGCATCCGCCTAGCCGATCTCCTGGCCATGGAAAGCGGCATCGATTTCAACGAGAGCTACGGCGATCTCGCCGATGTCACGCGTATGCTCTATCTGGAGCGCGATATGGCAGGCTATGTCCAGACCCTAGGGCTGGCCGCTGCGCCGGAGAAACGGTTCAACTACTCCTCCGGTGACAGCGTGCTCATCGCGCGCCACTGGATGAGCAAGCTTCCGACGCTTGAAGTCGCGCACGAATTTCCACGACGAGCTTTGTTTGATCCTTTGGGCATGGACAGTGCCGTTCTTGAAGCTGATGCGAGGGGCACGTTCGTCGGCAGTTCCTACCTCTATGCCACAGCGCACGATTGGGCCCGCTTTGGTCTGCTGCTCGCCAATGACGGGGTCTGGCAGGGCCGGCAGATCGTACCGCTCGACTTTATTGCGCGGATGAAAACACCTTCGTCTGCTTCAAATGGAGCCTATTCGCAGGCGCAGACTTGGCTCAAGGGGCCGGGTGATGAAGATGGGGCAGGTGAGGGCGATACGAGCGCAACACTCTGGATGCTAGGCCATGACGGTCAGTCCATCGCCGTGGATGGCGGGACTGGGCTTGTGGTTGTTCGCCTGGGGCTCACGCCGGCCAAACTCGGTTATCGGCCGCAGCCGCTGCTCAAAGCGATCAGGGACGCGCTGGACTAGCCCGCGCCGCCTATCAATGCATCAGATGCAGCATGCCCTTCTTCTTCGCGTCGTAATAATAGCCGCGTGAGTAGAGCCGAACCGCGTGGTCGTGATCGTTGTCTGCGACCATCCAGGCGCCCTTGAGATATTTGACCGCGTATTTGATGTTGGTTTCGGCATCGAACAAACCGTCAGCACTGCCACTATAGCCCATGGCCTTGGCGGTATTGTAGCGGATTTGCATCAGGCCGTAATTGCCCTTGCTGTAGGCGGCCGGGTTGTAGCGGCTCTCGCGCTTCACCACCCGATGCACAAGATCCTCGGGGATCTCGTAGATCTTGGAGTATTTCGAAATCAGCGCGTTGAGACGTGTCGGTCCGACGGTATCGGAGGTCTTGGCGGAAATTTCTGGTTTCTCGTCTGACGGTGCAGACGTGTCGAAGGGGTCGCCGAAGCTTGTCAGAGCGGTGGCGCGCAGCGGTGAGGCATAGGCAAGCACCACAGGTTTAGGCGAGCCTTCCGCGGCTTCCTGCGCTGTGCTCTCGCCAGCCGGAGCGAGTGTCGCCTGCGCCGACGCTGCATTGGCCGTCATCTGGGCCGTATCTGCCGTTGGTTGGGCCGTCACAGCAGCCAAGGCCTGCGCTGCCGGTGCCTCCGTGGTCGAGGCGAGGGCCGAGGCCTTGAGCGTTGGAACGGGGGCCGCCGTTTCCGTACCCGGGATGATGGGCGCGGGGCCAGTGTTTTCGGCAACGTCCGTCGTTGCGCTTTGCGCATTGGCCGCTTCGGCCTGCTTGGCCATTTTCATTTCAAGCGAGTTGGGATTGCTGAGGCTCGTGGCCGCCAGATCTGCCTTGACGCTATCGTCTATGCCCGTGCAGCCGGTCAAAACAACCAGAAGAGAAGCTGCACATCCCTGAACGATGCCTCGGTCCAACTTGACGATCATGCCGATATCCGTATTCGAGCCGCAGCGACTGCCGGTCGCCTCTTCAGAGCAAATCAATGCTCATTCAATTGCCTTTATTAATCCAACCGTACCATTGCGGCAAGCATGCGGCCAGGCCGGGCCGGATACACGGTCTTCTTGCGTCAGGCGGCGATCTTCCGATAGCCGGCGGTGACCGAACGGGCGGCTATCAAAACGGTGCCGCGCGAGCGATCGGACGCTCTGCGCCGACGGTGTTTTTGCAGGATTTTCCTTATCTTGAATGCAGCCAGGGCATAGGCGACCGCAACGAGACCAGCCATGCCCGCGAAGGCGCCGATCAGGGCAAATGCGTCGCTCGGATTTGCCATGGCGAGCGGTACGAATTGTGGCAAGAAGGCGGCAACAAGGATCAGGGAGTCAGGCTGAATCGTTGTCCGCTTCACGAGATGCGCGACCACCCCCAAAGGCTTTTCGACCGGCAGGTTGTCGTTGTCGGCAACAGGCTCCGTTGCTGTCGGATTGCGCCAGAGATTGATCGCCTTGATTGCGAGCAAACCAAGTCCTGCACCCTGGATAAGCGAGAGCGTGAAAGGCGACGCCAGACCGAGTGTCACCGCAAGCGCAAAGACCAGGGCTGCGGCGCAGAGATGGCCGATGATCACCCCGGTCACCGTTGCAAACGCCGATCGTCTGCCAAGGCCGACCGCAAAGCTTGCCACATCGATCATGCTTCGGCGCGGCAGCGCCAGCAGGATCGCAGAGGTTGTCAAAAAGACCAACCAGATTTGCCAGGTCATCGCATGCATTCCTCCTCAAACGAGGAAGCCAGTTTTCTGCGCCGAGGTCAATTCACAGGGCGGTATTTCTGGCCAAGATAGTCCATAACCTCTGCAAACCAGGGGGTCGAAAGATCGAATGGCTTGCCGCCGCGAATGCGGGGGAATTCGATCGTGCGAAGTCGTCCGCCCTGATCTTCGTCATGGCCGGTTACGCCGGAGATGCCATTCAAGCCGCTTTCGACGGCCAGATCGACCATGCTTTGAATGAGACGCAGGTCCTCGTAGTTGGCGGGGGCGGACCGGGCGTAGTATCCCGATTTCTGGACCATCGAACGCTCGGCATCGAGCAGCTTGGCGAAATGCTTCTGGAACCAGCTGCCGACATTGATCGTGTCGAGCTTGACGTGACCGAATGCGTCGCGCTGGATGGTCTCACCGGCAGCTTCGCGATCGGCGACGATTTCGTCCATGCAGGCGCCTTCCGATACGAACAGGGTGACGTAACCGGTGCGATCCATGATCTCCTTCAGGCGGCTTGCTTCCTGCTCCATGTCGAAATGGGTTTCCGGCAGGTAGAGGCCATCGATGTTCTTCAGCTCCTGGTTCATCATGAAGCCGTCGATATACTCATTGTGCTTGGTACGCTGAATATAGGCGCGTGCGGTCGCCGCCGTCAGCCAGCCGCAGTGGCGACCCATGACCTCGTGAATGACGAGGGTGCGGGGTGCCGCACTCTGTTCGTTGGAGACGTGGTCAAAGAACCGCGCGCCGACATCTGCCGCCGTCCAGGCGCCGAGTGTCTGGCGAATCGGATAGACATCGTTGTCGACGGTTTTTGGCATGCCGACGACGGTCAGGTCATAGCCATTTGCACCGAGATAGGCGGCAAGATCGGCAGCTGTCGTGTTCGTGTCATCGCCGCCGATGGTGTGCAGAATGGTGATGCCATCGGCTGCCAGGCGCTCGGCTGCCACCTGCAGCGGGATCTCGCCGTCCTTGACCAGGCCGCGCTTGATGCAATCGGCGACATTGGTGAGTTTGACCCGGCTGTTGCCGATCGGGGAGCCGCCGTAGCGGTGCAGCACGTGTGCCTTGTCCCGCATTTGCGGGGTGATCTCGATCTTGTAGTCCATCAGGAGGCCGCGGAAACCGGACTTGTAAGCCACGATCTCCGTCTCAGGGGAGATGTCCGTGTAGCGCTCGATCAGACCGCCAACGGCGGAGGAGAGGCAGGGCGCAAGGCCTCCTGCGGTCAGCATTGCGACTTTGTGCTTGGCCATGTGTCCTCCTTGGATGCGTCATCGACGGCACCGCGCTGTTCTCATGCCCCGCATCGATGCGGCACGGGCGCGCTCCTGTAAAGGCCAATTCGGGCCTCCGTCGACGTCTTGGAGGGAGGTGAGGCAAAGACCGATCATTCAATCGTTTCAATCCGATGCTGGTCGTAATCGCCTCTTGTGGATAAGTTCAGGACGGGCAGGCGCATAGGGCGTTCGGTTGAAACCGGGGCATAGGATATGGGGGGGCTTCATCAAAACTGAGCCAAGATGAAGAAAGTTTAATCTGGCTGCTTCCCGCTTCAGCTTGCAATTTGCCGGGATATTTGGTCATTCTTTCGCATGATATTCGATTTCGCCTGCGAGCAGATCTCCTCCTTTTTTGACCGCTTGCTGGGCGCTGTCGGGGATGCTGCCGGAAATGTCCTGGCCACTATCGTCGAGGCGGTGAGAACCGTGTTTGAGGGCGATCCGGAAACGCGACGGCGCGTTTCCTTCTCCGTGGCGATCATCGCGCTCTCCGCCAAGATGGCCAAAGCCGATGGCATCGTTTCGGATGCCGAAGTGCAGGCCTTCCGCAAGATCTTCGATTTTCCGCCGGAAGAGGCGCGCAACGTGGCACGCCTCTACAATCTCGCGCGCCAGGATGTCGCAGGTTTCGAGACCTATGCCGGCAACCTCGCAAACATGTGCCGCACCTGTGATCAATACTGCCCGGTGCTCGAGGACATCGTTGACGCGTTGTTCCACATCGCGAAGGCCGATGGACTAGTGCATGAGAAGGAGCTGGCGTTTCTGTCGCGGACGGCTGAAATCTTCGGCGTATCCGAAGAGCGCTTCGAGCAGCTCGCCCATCGTCACATTCATCTGGACGGCGATCCCTATGGTGTCCTCGGTGTTCAGCCCTCCGATGATTTCGCCACGATCAAGCGTCGCTATCGTGCGCTTGCGGCTGAAAACCATCCGGACCGCCTGCATGCCCGCGGTGTGCCGACGGAATTCCATGCGGTTGCCCATCATCGCATGGCGCGCTTCAACGCGGCTTACTCTGCCATCGAGAAGGCGCGCCGCGCTGCATGACCAGCTTTCTGCCTGACTATCAGCGGGCGGAAGTCTGTGCATCGCCGAATTTTGGCGACCGTGCTGATGCGTGTCGGCCGGATATGATCATCCTCCACTATACGGGCATGCCGAGCGCGCAAGGTGCGCAGGATTGGCTTTGTTCTCCCGAAAGCCAGGTCTCCAGCCACTATCTGGTGCATGAGGACGGTCGTGTCGTGCAGATGGTGCCCGAGAGCAAGCGCGCCTGGCACGCCGGCAAGAGCATATGGGCCGATGTAACGGACATCAATTCACGCTCGATTGGCATCGAGATTGCCAATGGCGGTCATCCAGAAGGCCTTCCGGATTTCCCCTCCATGCAGATCCAGGCGGTGATCGAATTGTGTCTGGATTGTGTCGAGCGGCATCAAATCCGGGCTGAGCGGGTCTTGGCGCACTCCGATGTCGCCCCTATTCGCAAGGTCGATCCCGGTGAAAATTTCCCTTGGCGGAAGCTGCATGGGCAAGGGGTAGGGCACTGGGTTGAGCCCACCCCGATCGGTGGGGGGCGCTACTTCCAGCGTGGCGAGATGGGCGCACCCATCGAGGCCTTGCAATCGATGTTGGCGCTCTACGGGTATGGCGTTGAAATAACCGGCAATTATTGTGAAATGACGGAAGGTGTCGTTGCTGCATTCCAGCGTCACTTCCGCCCTTTAAAGGTGGATGGCGTCGCCGATTCTTCGACCATTGATACCTTGCATCGGCTGCTCGTCGCACTGCCGCGTTACCGGTAAATGCGGGGCCGCGAATTTCGTTCCGCCGGTGATTTTGTGCGATGCGTCACAGGAATTCCTTATTGCGCAGCTTTAAAGGTCTTGCTGAACAGTGACTGATGTCCATGCGGGACTTAGCACAACTATCAACATAAAGATCTGAGCAGGCCGCTCTCAATGAGGAGAGCGTTGCGTATATCTGTTCCTGCCTGCTGATCTTTGTCTTGGAGAACAACCTTTACATGATGAAGCGAATTGTTGCTGCCGCGGCATGCACTGCATTTCTATTGTCGAGCGCGCCCCTTGCATTTGCGAACGGCGGAAAGACACTCTTCACGAAGCCTTTGAAGACCATCGAGCGTGATGCCGGTTTTTCGATGAAACCGTCTGTCGCTGCAAGGCCCTATTCGGCGATCATCTCGAAATATGCCAAGGCCTATGGCGTTCCGGTCGATCTTGCCCACGCAGTCGTTCGTGTCGAAAGCAACTTCAATCCGAAGGCGCGCGGCAGTGCCGGTGAGGTCGGTCTCATGCAGATCAAGCCTGCAACGGCGCGCTCCATGGGCTATCGTGGGAAGACGAAGGGTCTTTATGATCCGGAGACCAACATCAAATTCGGCATGAAGTATCTGTCGATGGCGCATGAGCTTGGCGGTGGCGAGACCTGCGGCACCATTCTGCGCTACAATGCGGGCCATGCTGCCAAGCGCATGAATCCGGTTTCCAAGCGCTATTGCGGCAAGGTCCTTGCCCTGATCGGCGGCTAAGCCGTCCAGGTTCTCCGGTTACGGGGTGGCTTGAAGGGCTGTCCGTGGTATCACCCCTCGCAAAACGCGAAGGGAAGATCATGGTCGAGCACTACAAAACCATCGTTGTCGGAGCCGGAATGATGGGGGCGGCTGCCGCACGCTATCTGGCGCTTTCGAGCGATGGCGTTGCGGTGATCGGTCCGGACGAGCCCGTTGATCCGGGCCAGCATCACGGCGTCTTTGCCAGCCACTACGATGAGGCGCGGATTACCAGAACGATCGATTCGGATCCGATCTGGGCGCGCCTGGCAAACCGGTCGATTGCCCGGTATCAGGCGATTGCCGACGAGAGCGGCATCGCCTTCTATCACGAGGCCGGATGCCTGATCGTTGGGCCAGAACGCGGCGGGGCCGATCCCTATGTCGCCAACGTCGTCGATGCGGCAAGCGCGCTCGCTGTCCCTGTCGAGGTCTGCGATTCGCGGCGTCTGTCGACGCGCTTTCCGTATTTCGAGTTCGGCACCGGCTGTGAAGGCATTCATGAAGCGAAGAATGCCGGATACATCAACCCGCGGCGGCTGGTGAAGGCTCAGGCGCTGCTCGCACAGCGGGCCGGGGCAACCATGATCCGCAAGACGGCCGTTTCAGTGCAGGAGGAGGGCAGCCTCGCCATGGTGACGACCGAGGATGGTCATGTCTTCACGGCGGAAAAGGTGCTCGTCGCTGCCGGCGGGTTCACGATTGCAGAACGTCTCTTGCCGCGCCCTCTGGACTTGAAGGTCTATGCTCGCACCGTCGCATTCTTCGAAGTCTCGGAAGAACAGCAGGAGGCGATGCGCGGGATGCCATCGCTCATTCACCAGCCCGACGATCCCACAAACCACATCTACCTGCTTCCCCCGGTGCTCTATCCGGACGGCAAGGCCTATCTGAAAATCGGCGGTGATCCGGATGATCTTTTGCTGGAGACGGAGCCTCAGATTCGCGCCTGGTTCCGCCGGGGCGGGCGTCTGACCACGCGTGAGCACTTGCAGCGAATCGCCTTGGCACTGGTGCCGTCGCTGGCCGATTCGCCGGTTTCCATGGGGGCATGCGTCACCTCGTTCACGCCTGGAAATTATCCGGCGATCGGCTATGCCAGCGATCGCATCGCCGTGCTTTCCGGTGGTTGTGGCGCGGCGGCCAAGAGCTCAGACGAAATTGGCCGGCTCGGGGCTGAACTGATTCTCCGCGGCCGGATCGAAGACGAATCGTATGGCCGCTGTTTCGAACCAGCTTTCAGGGACTGAGTCGGCTTTCGGCCCCTCGGGTGGCGATTTCGATGGCGTTTCCAAAAGGTGTCGGCTATGGACGCCGTGCCAGTCGGCCGGGCAGCCGCGCTTTACCAATGCCGAAAGGTGGTAGGGTGAGGAAAGTCCGGGCTCCACGGATACACGGTGCCGGATAACGTCCGGCGAGGGCGACCTCAGGGAAAGTGCCGCAGAAAGCAAACCGCCCCGCTTGCGGGGTAAGGGTGAAAGGGTGGGGTAAGAGCCCACCGCATCGCTGGTGACAGGGATGGCAAGGTAAACCCCACCGGGAGCAAGACCGAATAGGGATGACGTGGGCAGCGCTCCGGCGCGGCTACAGCCGGTTTCCGGGCCAGTCATCCGGGTGGGTTGCGAGAGGCAGCGCGCAAGCGCTGTCCCAGATGAATGGCTGCCACGTTCCGGGAAACCGGGGCCATACAGAACCCGGCTTACAGGCCGACTGGCGATTTTCCCCATCCATTGCCAGATCCTTTTCAAGGGTCTGCGCAAATTTTTCCAAACCATTGAGAAGATTGAGCTGGCGGTTGGTCTCACGTTGCGGCGGAGGCGTGTGACCGAGCGTCGTTTTGTGCGCAAAAACAGCCGTTTCTAACGATTCGTTAAGCTTAATCCATTATTCATATCCAACCTCCTCAGGGGAGGGTCCAGAAGCCAATCCCATTGACGCCCATAGTGTCCCATGGTATCCCATTTTCATGCCGTAGCGGAGATTTCCAAGGTCTCTGCGCATCGCAAGACGAAGCAGAATGCCCCGGCGGTTGGGGGCTGTTTTCTGATTGCGCTGCCGGTTGGTGTGGTGGTGCGTAGCAGGGGGCCGATCTCGTGGCCTTCGTCCAAGAGGGGGTCGGATTCCAGTGGCGGGCCGCTTCCTGTCCAATGCGACAAACAGGATCGATGCGAAGGGGCGGGTTTCCGTCCCGGCGGTGTTTCGCTCTGTGCTTTCGCAGCAGGGAATTCAGGAGCTTTATTGTCTCCAGGATTTCATCTATCCGGCGATCAATATCGGCGGGCCGGATCTGCTGGATCGTTTCGAGCGAAGGATGGCTGCAGAAGATCCATTCGCGTTGGAAGCAAACGAGATGTCGCTGCTCTTGCATGGCGGCGGCGTCTATATGCGTCTCGATGCAGAGGGGCGACTGCCGGTTACGGAGTTCATCCGGGATTTCACGGGGATATCCTCGGAGGTCTGCTTCGTTGGCCGGTCGGATCATTTTCAATTGTGGCAGCCGCAGGCGTTTCACGAGGCGCAGGCGAAAGCCCGGGAAATGGTCAGGATGCGAGGTGTAAGGCAGTAAACAGGCGGGGAAACGGAATGGCGGCGAATCTTGGCGAAGGTGATACCGATGCCAATGGCGGATCGGTTCGCCACATTCCGGTTCTTCTCGCGGAGGTTCTTGCAGCGCTCGAGCCGAGCGATGGCAAGCTGATCCTGGATGGGACCTTCGGTGCTGGCGGCTATACGGCGGCCATTCTCGACAAGGGCGCCCGTGTTGTGGCGCTCGATCGTGACCCGACAGCAATTGCTGCCGGCCAGGACATGGTCAAGGCCCGAAACGGTGCGCTCGACCTGCGTCACTCCCAGTTTTCACAATTGGCCGATCACGCACCCGAGGGCGGTTTTGACGGCATCGTTCTCGACATCGGGGTTTCCTCGATGCAGATCGATGAGGCGGATCGCGGCTTCTCCTTTCAGAGAAACGGGCCGCTCGATATGCGTATGTCCGCAGCCGGTGTGTCTGCCGCTGATGTCGTCAACCGCGCCAAGGTTTCCGATCTCATCCGCATCTTCGGCTTTCTGGGCGAGGAAAAGCATGCTGGGCGCATTGCGCGTGCCATTGAAAAGCGCCGCCTCACTGAGCCCTTTCAGACAACGCGCGACCTCGCCAATCTGATCGAAACGGTCAATCCCCGCAAGGCAAAGGACAAGATTCATCCGGCAACGCGGGTGTTTCAGGCGCTCCGCATCTTCGTCAACAATGAGCTTGGCGAACTTGCTGAGGCGCTGTTTGCAGCCGAGCGTGCGCTGAAGCCTGGTGGTCGCCTGGTGGTCGTGACCTTCCATTCGCTGGAAGACCGGATCGTCAAGAAGTTTTTCTCGGAGCGGTCGGGCAAGGCATCAGGTTCGCGCCATCTTCCGATGGTCCAAGCGCGGCCGGCAACGTTCGACCCTCTCGGCAAGGGAATGCTGTCTGCATCGGAGGCAGAGGCAGAAACCAATCCGCGTGCCCGTTCCGCCAAACTGCGGGCTGGGGTGAGAACGGACGCGCCCGCCGAAGTCGCGGATATGTCGATTTTCGATCTTCCCGATCTTGCAACACTCGAAAAGCTCGGAGGCTGACATGTTGAAGACCTTCGACCTTATTCTTGTCGGCGCGATGCTGACGGCGGCGACCGTTACCTACAAGATCAAGCATGACACCGATAACAAGGCGGAAGAGGTGCGTCGCCTGGAAGCGGAGATCAAGCTGGAGCGGGATACGATCGATCTGCTCAAGGCGGACCGCGCCCTGCTGACCCAGCCAAACCGGCTCGAGCGCCTCGTGCAGGCCTATCATGAGGAGTTGAAGCTGGAGCCTACGGCCCCCACGCAACTGGCGCGCCCGGTTGAACTCCCGATGCCGAAGGCGGAAACGCCCGAGGCCATCCTCGCGGCGGAAAAGGCGCAGGCGGAGCGCGAGGCGCAACTGGCCCTGGCTGCCGAAGCGGAGGCCAAGGCTCAGGCTGAGGCTGCCTTGCAGGCGGAGCTGGCGGCTGAGGCCGAGGCTGCCATTCTTGCAGATGGCAATGCCGCAGATCCCATCAGGGACATCATCACGACAGGATCGGTGGAACGCTGATGACATTTCTTTCCCGCATCATGCTCCTGAAAAGCCGGGCCCATTTTTCCACCGATGGGCAGCGCGGCGGCGTGACCGCCAACAATCTGACTATCAAGGGCGCCGGTAAGCGCAAGTCGCAGATGGCGAAGAATCGCGTCGGTGTTGTCATCGCCGGCTTCTGCCTCGTCTATGCCGTGATCGGCGGCCGATTGGTGCAGTATGGCTATGCGCAGCCCGAAACCGTCTCCAGCATTCTGCCTGCCGACCGGCTGATGGCTTCCCGGCCCGATATCCTCGATCGCAATGGGGAGGTGCTGGCGACCGATATTCGCACGGTCTCGCTGTTTGCAGAGCCGCACAAGATTGTCGATGCCGACGAAGCCGTTGAACGGTTGCAGACGGTGCTCACCGATCTCGACGTTCGCGACACCTACCGCAAGCTCTCCTCGGATTCCCGTTTCCAATGGCTGCGGCGTCAGTTGACGCCCAAGCAGCAGAGCCAGATTCTGGCGCTTGGCATTCCCGGAATTGGCTTCCGCCCCGAAAAGCGCCGTTTCTATCCAGGCGGCCCCACGGCCTCGCATGTTGTTGGTTACGTCAATATCGACAACCGCGGCATGACGGGCATGGAGAAATATATCGACAACCAGGGCATGGCAGACCTGCGCGCACTCGGCATGACGACCGATGCGCCGCTGGAGCCGGTCAAGCTCTCGATCGATCTGCGCGTCCAGAACATCGTGCGCGACGTTCTGGTCAAGGCGATGGACAAGTTCAAGGCAATCGGTGCCGGCGGCGTCGTGATCGACGCGCATACGGGTGAAATCCTCGCAATGGCGTCTCTGCCCGACTATGATCCGAACAACCCTGTCGGGTCGGAGGAGGGGTGGCTTTCCCGTATGGCCAACGCGACCTTTGAAATGGGCTCGACATTCAAGTCGTTCACGGTCGCGATGGGCTTGGATCACAAGAAGATCAACATGAATTCGACGCTTGATGCGCGGTATCCCATCAGGCTCGGCGGCTTCACCATCAAGGATTTCCACGGGAAGAACCGCATTCTGACCGTGCCTGAGGTGTTCCAGTATTCATCGAACATCGGCACGGCGAAGATCGCCGATCTGGTCGGAACGGACGCCCACAAGGAATTCCTGACCCGTATCGGACTGCTGACGCGCATGCAGACGGAATTGCCGGAAGTGGCGATGCCGTCCCAGCCGCGCGTGTGGAAGAAGATCAATTCCGTCACCATTTCCTTCGGTCACGGTGTCTCGACGACCCCCCTGCAAACGGCGGTGGCTGGCGTTGCGCTCGTCAATGGTGGAAAGTTGCTCAACCCGACCTTCCTGCCGCGCACGCGCGAACAGGCGGACCAGATCGCCCAGCAGGTCCTGGATCCGGCGACCAGCACAGACATGCGGTTTCTGTTCCGCTGGAACGGTATCAAGGGGTCGGGCAAGAATGCCCGGGTCGAGGGCTTCGATGTCGGTGGCAAGACCGGTACCGCCGACAAGGTCGTCAATGGCCGTTATGTCAACGACAAGAATTTCAATGCCTTTCTTGCAGCCTTTCCGATCGACAATCCGCGTTATGTCGTTTTGAGCTTTATTGATGAGCCCAAAACTGACAAGGGCAATGGTGCAGCGCTCGCCGGCAATAGTGCGGCACCGATGGTGGGTGACATCATCCGCAGAAGCGCCGCAATTCTCGGTGTAGAACCGAAATTCGGGGAAGACGGGTCAGCATTGCTCGTCTCTTATTGATCAGATTTTCGGATAACGGGGCGATTCGCCCCGTTTCCCATGAGGATGGACTGCAACATGTTACTGAGCGCGCTCGCGGGTGAGGATTTCAAGGATGAGGTCGCGCAGAGCGGCTGCGGCCAGGTCGAGATCCTGGCTTTGTCGTCTGACAGTCGCAAGGTTGTGCCCGGCACCTTGTTTTTCGCATTGACCGGCGTGAAGGCCGATGGCGCGAGTTACGCGCGACAGGCCGTTGAAAATGGTGCGGTTGCAATCGTTGCCAGCCATGCGCTCGACGTCAGCGTGCCGGTGGTAATCGTCAAGGATCCGCGGCACTTCCTCGCACTTGCCGCTGCTCGTCACGGTGGACGGCAGCCGGAGACCATGGTCGCCGTTACGGGAACCGCCGGCAAAACGTCCGTTGCTTCCTTTACGCGGCAGATATGGGCCAGGGCCGGGCATCCGGCAGCACAGATCGGCACGACCGGCGTCATTTCGCCAAGCCGGAACGACTACGGCTCGCTGACCACGCCGGACCCGATCTCTCTGCATGAACTCCTCGGCGCGCTTGCCGATGAGGGTGTCACCCATGCCGCTATGGAGGCTTCAAGCCACGGGCTTGATCAGCACCGTCTCGATGGTGTGAGGCTGGCTGCAGCCGGCTTTACCAATCTCGGTCGCGATCACATGGATTACCATCCGACCGTCGAGGACTATATGGCCGCGAAAATGCGGCTCTTCCGCGAACTTTTGCCGAAGGGCGCGCCAGCGGTGATTTATGCTGACGACGTCTGGTCGGATGAAGCCATTCGCGTGGCGCGTGAGGCGGGACATCAGATCCTGACCGTTGGCCGCAAGGGAACGTTTCTAACACTGAAGCGTGTCGAGCATTCTCGGCACAAGCAGGTGGCCGAGATCCACCATGGCGACGACATCTACGAAGTTCATATCCCACTGGCGGGGGATTTCCAGATTGCCAATGCGGTGGTGGCGGCAGGTCTTGCGATCTCGACCGGTGTTTCCGTTCCTGTGGCGCTCAAGGCGCTCGAGCAGCTTCAGGGAGCTTCCGGGCGGCTGGAGCTGGTGGGGCAGACCAAGGCTGGCGCGCTTGCCTATGTCGACTATGCCCACAAGCCGGACGCGCTTGAGAATGTTCTGCAATCCGTACGACCCTTTACCACGGGCCGCGTTGTCGTCGTCTTTGGTTGCGGCGGGGACCGTGACAAGGGCAAGCGACCGATCATGGGCGAAATCGCGACGCGGCTCGCCGACATCGTGATCGTCACCGATGACAATCCTCGTTCGGAGGTGCCCGAAACCATTCGCGCCGAAATCATGGCCGCGACACCCAAGGGGATCGAGATCGGAGATCGCGCAAAAGCAATCCGCGAGGCCGTTGGTATGCTGGGACCTGGCGATACGCTGATCGTTGCCGGCAAGGGCCACGAAGAAGGTCAGACCATCGGGACTGAGACGCATCCGTTCTCCGACCATGTGGAAGTTCGCAAGGCGCTTGAGGAGATGGGCCGGTGAGCATGCTGTGGACCTCAAGCGACATGGTTGCGGCGATGGGGGGGCGGCCGATTGGCATCATGCCGGCCGGCATCACCGGAATTTCCATCGACACGCGGACGATCGGTCCGGGCGACGCCTTCTTTGCCATCAAGGGCGACAAGACCGACGGCCATGATTACGCAAGCTACGCCATTGCCAATGGCGCCGCCTTGCTGGTTGTGGCCGAATCCAAACTGCCGGCGCTTGGACGTTTGTCCGCGCCTATGATTGTCGTCGAGGACGTGTTCGTCGCACTGCAGAAGCTTGGAATTGCGGCTCGCGATCGTAGCGCGGCCACCGTCATCGCTGTCACCGGTTCGGTCGGCAAGACGACGACGAAGGAAATGCTGCGCCGAACGCTTGAGCCCTCCGGCAAGGTTCATGCCGCGGTCGCCTCGCTCAACAATCACTGGGGCGTTCCGTTGACGCTTGCGCGTATGCCCGCCGATGCCCGTTTTGGTGTGTTCGAGATCGGTATGAACCATCCTGGTGAAATTGGCCCGCTGTCGCGCATGGTCCGCCCGGATGTTGCGATCATAACGACGATCGCGCCGGCGCATCTCGGCAATTTTGCAAATGTCGAGGAAATCGCTGACGCCAAGGCCGAGATTTTCGAGGGCGTTGTTGCTGGCGGAGACGTCATCCTCAACCGCGACAATGCGCAGTTCGACCAGCTCGAACTGGCGGCGCGCAAAGCCGGCATAGAGCATGTTCACAGTTTCGGGCAGCATGCCAAGGCCGACTTCCGCTTGGCCGAATTTGACGGCGCCGCCGAACAGTCGACACTCTGGGCCGTCTTCGGCTCGGAAACCCATGAGGTGACGATTGGGGCGCCGGGGCGTCATCTGGCCGAAAATGCGATGGCGGTTTTGGCGACGGTGGCCCTTGTCGGTGCCGATGTGCCCGCGGCTGTCGCTGCCTTTTCCGGCATTGGTGCCGTAAAAGGCCGGGGTGAGAGGCACAGGCTTCGAATCCCTGGCGGCATGCTGACCGTGATCGACGAAAGCTACAATGCGAACCCGGCGTCGATGCGCGCTGCCATCGCCGTCCTTGCCGGGGCGAAACCGCAAGGGGACGGGCGGCGGATCGCGGTCCTCGGCGACATGCTGGAAATGGGCGAGTTTTCGCCATCGGTTCATGCGGACCTGGCCGCGCCGCTGCTGGCAGCGGGCATTGAGGATGTCTGGCTCGGCGGGCCGGAAATGACGGCTTTGCGCGATGCCTTGCCCGAAACCGTCTCTGTCGCGCATTTCGATGAGACGCAGGATCTCGTTCCCTATGTTCTGGAGCACGTGCGCGCGGGCGACGTGGTGATGGTCAAGTCTTCGTTTGGTCTCGGTTTCGGCAAGATCATTCAGGGTTTGCTTGACAAGTATCCATCGTTCCCCGACACGGAGCGCCAGTTTTAATCCGGGCTTTTCGAAAGGGCTCCAATGCTGATTTGGCTTGTCGAACTGGCCGACCACTTCCAGTTTTTCAATTTGTTCCGTTACATCACCTTCAGAACCGGGGCGGCTTTGTTCACCTCGGCTCTGGTGGTTTTCCTCTTCGGACCGGCGATGATCTCTTCGCTGCGGGTGCGTCAGGGCAAAGGCCAGCCGATCCGGGCTGACGGGCCGCAGACGCATTTCAAGAAGGCCGGTACGCCAACGATGGGCGGGTTGATGATCCTGACCGGTATCGTTGTGTCATCGCTGCTCTGGGCGGATCTGTCGAACCTCTATGTCGTGGCGACGCTGCTCGTGACGCTTGGCTTTGGCGCAATCGGCTTTTACGACGATTACCTCAAGGTGACGAAGCAGACCGACAAGGGCTTTTCCAGCAAGGCTCGGCTCGGCATCGAGTTCGTGATTGCCGGTATTGCGGTCTACTTCATGATGGCAACAGCGCTTGCCTCCGCGCCGCAGGCCTCTACCTTCGGCTCTTCGGTGGCCTTTCCTTTCGTCAAGGACTACGTGCTCGACCTTGGGATCTTCTTCGTCGTCTTCGGTGGTTTCGTCGTCGTCGGTGCCGGCAATGCCGTCAATCTGACCGATGGCCTCGACGGCCTGGCCATCGTGCCGGTGATGATTGCCGCCGCCTCCTTCGGCGTGATTGCCTATCTCGCGGGCAATGCGGTGTTTGCCAACTACCTGCAGATCCATTTTGTTCCAGGGACGGGTGAGCTCGCGGTGCTGCTCGGCGCCGTCATCGGTGCCGGTCTCGGGTTTCTCTGGTTCAATGCGCCGCCGGCCGCCATCTTCATGGGCGACACGGGGTCGCTTGCGCTTGGAGGTCTCATCGGTTCGGTCGCGGTCGCGACGAAGCATGAAATCGTCATGGCAATCATTGGCGGCTTGTTCGTGATGGAGACCCTGTCGGTGATTATCCAGGTCGGATATTTCAAGCTGACCGGCAAGCGCGTCTTCCTCATGGCCCCCATCCATCACCATTTCGAAAAGCTTGGCTGGACGGAAAGCCAGGTCGTGATCCGGTTCTGGATCATCGCCGTTGGCCTTGCGATGCTGGGTCTCTCCACCCTGAAACTGCGGTGAGCACCAGATGATTGCGGCAACGACATTCAAGGGAAAAAAGGTCGCGCTGTTCGGGCTTGGCGGGTCCGGACTTGCGACTGCCCAGGCATTGATTGCCGGCGGCGCCGACGTCCTTGCTTGGGATGACAATCCCGACAGCGTTTCGCGCGCCGCATCCGTCGGGATCACGACGTCCGATCTGCGCACGATAGACTGGGCCAGGATCTCGTCCTTCGTTTTGTCTCCCGGTGTGCCGCTGACCCATCCCAAGCCGCATTGGACGGTGGCCTATGCAAAGGCAGCGGGCGTCGAGATCATCGGCGATATCGAGATCTTCGTGCGCGAACGGCGCGCCCGCGCGCCAGACAGTCCGTTCATCGCGATTACCGGCACAAACGGCAAATCGACGACCACCGCGCTGATTGCCCATATTCTCTCCGCTTCCGGACGCGACACGCAATTGGGTGGAAATATCGGACGCGCAGTGCTCACACTCGATGAGCCGCAGCCCGGACGGTATTTCGTCGTGGAGTGCTCGTCCTACCAGATCGACCTTGCGCCGACACTCAATCCGACAGCGGGAATCCTTCTCAATCTCACGCCCGATCATCTCGATCGTCATGGCACGATGCAGCACTATGCGGATGTGAAGGAACGGCTGGTTGCCGGGGCGCAAACTGCCATTATCGGTGTCGACGACAGCTATTGTGCGCTGATCGCTGACCGTGTCGATCGTGCCGGTACCAAGGTGATCCGCATTTCCAAGCGTCAGCCGCTGGCAGACGGGCTGTATGCGGAAGGCAGCGCAATCCACCTGGCCGAGCAGGGCAAAAATAGCTTGATTGCCGAGCTTGTTGAGATCCAAACGCTGCGTGGCAGCCACAATGCGCAGAACGCGGCCGCCGCGATTGCGGCTTGTCTGGTGGTCGGTGTTTCGGCTGAGGAGATCCGCGTTGGCCTTAAAAGCTTTCCGGGCCTCAAACACCGCATGCAGCCGGTCGCACGGCGCCGGCAGGTGCTGTTCGTGAACGATAGCAAGGCGACCAATGCGGAGGCGGCGGCGCCAGCCCTTTCCAGCTATGACCGGATCTACTGGATTGCCGGCGGATTGCCGAAAGAAGGTGGTATCGCAAGCCTCGCACCACTTTTCCCGCGCATAGTGAAGGCGTACCTCATTGGTGAGGCGGCCTCTTCCTTTGCAGCGCAGTTGGGGGATCGCGTGCCCTTCGAGATATCCGATCGTCTTGATCGTGCGCTGGCCCATGCCGCCAAGGATGCAGACGCGGATACCGAAGGTTCGGTCGTGATGCTCTCTCCCGCTTGCGCAAGCTTCGATCAGTACAAGAATTTCGAAGTCCGCGGCGAGGCATTTGTCGGACATGTCGCCGAGCTAGCGGAGGTTTCCATGCTGGTCGAAACGTCCTCCACAGGAGTGAAATGACATGGTGAGCCGCGTAGAGCGAGGACCGGTTGCAGATTGGTTCTGGACGATTGATCGCCTTTTCCTCGGGATTTTCATCCTGCTGATGGGGATCGGTCTGATGCTCTCGTTTGCCGCTTCCCCCGCGGTTGCCGAAAGGTTGGGGCTTGAGAGCTTCCACTTCGTCAAGCGTCACGGCGTCTTCATGTTGCCAGCGCTGTCGGTCATGGTGGGGCTGTCTTTCCTGTCGCCCCGCCAGGTGCGCCGCACGGCCATGGTTCTGCTTGCTGTCTCCCTGATCATGATGGTGCTGGTGCTTTTCATCGGGGTTGAGGTGAAGGGCGGTCGGCGCTGGCTTTCGCTGGCAGGGCTTACCATTCAGCCTTCAGAATTCATGAAACCGGCTTTTGTCGTTATCTGTGCCTGGCTGTTTGCCGAACACGCGCGCCAGCCGGAAATTCCCGGCAATCTCTTTTCCGTTCTCTTGCTTGGCATTGCGGTCGCCCTGTTGATTGCCCAGCCGGACCTTGGGCAGACCATTCTGATCAGCACTGTGTGGGGCGCCATGTTCTTCATGGCTGGCATGCCCTGGCTCCTGATCGTGGTCCTGGGCGGGGTGGGCGTCCTTGGTGTCTTCGGCGCCTATTATACTTTGCCGCACGTGGCCGGCCGTATCGACCGCTTTCTGACAGGTGAGGGTGATACGTTCCAGGTGGATACTGCACGCGAGGCGATTATCCGCGGTGACTGGTTCGGGCAGGGGCCGGGTGAGGGCATCGTGAAACGGATTATTCCCGACAGCCATACCGATTTCATCTTTTCGGTGGCGGCAGAGGAATTCGGCATAGTCTTTTGCATGGCGCTCGTCGCGATATTTGCGTTCCTCGTTCTGCGTGGCCTCAGCCACGCGTTTGGCGAGCGCAATGATTTCAACCGATTGGCCGTTTCGGGACTGGTCCTTCTTCTGGGCGTTCAGTCGCTCATCAACATTGGCGTCAATCTGGAGCTTCTGCCTGCGAAGGGCATGACGCTGCCTCTCATTTCCTACGGTGGGTCATCAATGACCGCCATCTGCGTCACGGCGGGTTTCATCCTCGCGCTGACGCGACGTCGGCCAGAGAAACGCGCCCAGGAACGCGGTCTCTTCCGTTCCGTATCCGGCGTTCCTGCGGAGTAGACCTATGTCCAAAGGCAATATTCTTCTTGCCGCCGGTGGTACCGGCGGCCATCTCTTTCCGGCTGAAGCCCTGGCGCATGAGTTGAAGCGCCGGGGATGGGCTGTTCATCTTGTAACGGACAAGCGCGCCGAACGGTTTGCCGGCCAGTTTCCTGCAGACGAAATCCATACCGTTCGCTCGGCGACGATCGGTTCAAAGAACCCTCTGTCGATTGCCAGGGCCTTGTGGACCCTGTGGCAAGGCTATCGCGAAGCGCGCCGTCTTGTGGCGCGGTTTCAGCCGAAGGCAGCCATCGGCTTCGGTGGTTACCCGACGGTGCCGCCGATCTTTGCGGCTGCATCTCTTGGCGTGGCGACGGCGGTTCATGAGCAGAACGCCGTGATGGGGCGTGGCAACCGGCTGCTGGCCGGGCGTGTGCGGGCGATTGCCGGTGGTTTTCTCGCGCCGTCAGGGCCGTATGCCGCAAAGATGGTTCTGACCGGAAATCCCGTTCGGCCCGCCGTGATCGAGAGTGCTGCGGTCGCTTACCGCGCCTCGGCTCCGGGCGAACCTTTCCATCTCGTCGTCTTCGGTGGGAGCCAGGGCGCGCAATTCTTCTCGCAAGCCTTGCCGGCTGCGATCAAGCTTCTGTCCGAGGCATCGCGGCAAAGGATCGTCCTCACGCAGCAGGCCCGTCCTGATGATGCGGACCTCGTGCGCGCAAACTATGCCGCCCTCGGTGTGACGGCCGACATTGCGCCCTTCTTCGGCGACATGGCAAGTCGCCTTGCTGCTGCCCAGCTGGTGATCTGCCGGTCTGGCGCATCAACCGTGTCGGAACTTGCCGTCATCGGGCGACCGAGCATTCTCGTGCCTTATCCGCACGCGCTTGACCACGATCAGGCGGCGAATGCTGCGGCGCTGGCGGCGCAAGGGGGAGCCTTGGTGATCCCGCAGGCGGAGCTTTCCGCGGAGCGGATAGCAAAGCTCATCGAAGATGCGATGTCGGAGCCAAGCCGTCTGTCGGAGATGGCGGCGGCAGCGAAGAGGACCGGCAAGCCTGACGCCTCTGTCTTGCTCGCCGACCTGGTTGAGGCTATTGCGACCGGCAAGGCCACTGGCCATGCAAAGGAAACACAACAATGAAAATGCCGAAGACAATCGGATTGGTCCATTTCATCGGGATCGGTGGGATCGGAATGAGCGGCATCGCGGAGGTGTTGCACAATCTCGGGCACAAAGTGCAGGGATCCGATCAGTCAGAGAGCGCCAATGTCCAGCGGTTGCGCGCCAAGGGCATCAAGGTTTTTGTCGGTCACGCCGCTGAAAACCTGGGCGAGGCGGAGGTCGTTGTTGTCTCGACGGCAATCAAGAAGAGCAATCCGGAGCTGATTGCGGCGCGGGAGAAGTCGCTGCCCATCGTGCGTCGCGCGGAAATGCTGGCCGAATTGATGCGTTTCCGCAATGCGATTGCGATCGGGGGAACGCATGGCAAGACCACGACCACCTCGATGGTTGCGGCGCTGCTGGAAGCAGGAAACCTGGATCCGACTGTGATCAATGGCGGCATCATCAATGCCTATGGCACCAATGCCCGCATGGGTGAGGGTGAGTGGATGGTGGTGGAAGCCGACGAATCCGATGGCACTTTCCTGAAACTGCCAGCCGACGTCGCCGTCATCACCAATATCGATCCTGAGCATCTCGATCACTACGGCACCTTCGACAATGCCCGCGCTGCCTTCCGGCAGTTCGTTGAGAACGTGCCGTTCTACGGTTTCGGCGTTCTGTGCCTTGACCACCCGGAAGTGCAGGCGCTGGTCGGCAAGATCGAGGACCGCAAGGTCATCACCTATGGGGAAAATCCGCAGGCCGATGTCCGATTTTCCAATGTCCGTCTCGACGGCACGCGTTCGATCTTCGACGTGGAAATTCGCCGCCGTCGGACTGGACGGATTTTCAACTTAAAGGATCTCGTCCTGCCGATGCCGGGACGGCACAATATTTCCAACGCATGCGCTGCGATTGCGGTGGCCAATCGTCTCGGCATCTCCGAGGACGACATCCGCAAGGGATTGAGTGGCTTTGGCGGGGTCAAGCGTCGTTTCACGCTGACGGGCGTATCGAACGATGTTCAAGTTTTCGACGACTACGGACACCATCCCGTGGAAATCAAGGCGGTGCTGAGAGCTGCGCGCGAATCCTGCAAGGGCCGGATTATTGCCGTCCACCAGCCGCATCGCTATTCGCGCCTCGCGAGCCTGTTTGACGATTTCGCCAATTGCTTCAACGATGCCGACACGATTTTCCTGTCGCCGGTCTATGCTGCGGGCGAAGAGCCAATCGAAGGGTTTGATTCGGAAAGCCTCGTGTCGAGGATCAAATCTGGCGGTCACAGGGACGCGCGCTACCTTTCCGGGCCGGAAGAGCTTGCCTCGCTCGTTGCGGGCATTGCGCAGCCTGGTGATTTCGTGGTCCTCTTGGGCGCAGGTAATATTACACAATGGGCGGCCGCCTTGCCGGCCGAGCTGGATGCAATTGCGGGAAAGTCTTGAATGAAACAGGTGGATGGGGAAAAGCTGCTGGCCCGATTGGGCGCAGGGGTCGATGAGCTCAAGGGGCGTCTGACGCCGGATGCACCGATGGATCGCGTCACGTGGTTCCAGGCCGGTGGGCTTGCCGAACTGATGTTTCAGCCGCATGACCGCGATGATCTCATTGCCTTCCTGAAGCTCGTGCCTGAAGACGTGCCGATGACGGTGGTTGGTGTCGGATCGAACCTGCTCGTGCGCGATGGCGGCATTCCAGGTGTTGTCATTCGCTTGTCGGCCAAGGGCTTCGGCCAGGTTGAGCTGGCGGGCGAGAACCGCATTCGCGCCGGCGCCATCTGCCCGGACAAGCACATCGCCGCGATGGCCATGGACAACAATATCGGCGGCTTCCACTTCTATTACGGCATTCCCGGTTCCATCGGCGGTGCTGTCCGAATGAATGCGGGTGCCAATGGCGGCGATACTGCAGGCCGGCTGGTCGAGGTTGAGGCTGTCGACCGCCAGGGCAATGTGCATGTGCTGTCGAATGCCGATATGGGCTACAGCTACCGCCATTCCGCCGTGTCTTCCGACCTCATCTTCACGCATGCGCTGTTTGAAGGCTATCCGGAGGAGAAGGCCAAGATCCGGGCCGATATGGACGCGGTTCGCCACCACCGTGAGACCGTTCAGCCGGTCAAGGAAAAGACCGGTGGCTCGACATTCAAGAACCCGGAGGGCCACTCGGCCTGGGAGCTGATCGATGAGGCTGGCTGCCGCGGCCTGATGATTGGCGGCGCGCAGATGTCGTCGCTTCACTGCAACTTCATGATCAATGTCGGCCATGCGACCGGCTACGACCTGGAATATCTGGGCGAGACCGTGCGCCAGCGTGTGTTTGAAACCTCGGGCGTCAAGCTTGAATGGGAAATCAAGCGGCTTGGTATCTTCATGCCGGGACGCGAAGTTTCGCCCTTCATGGGGGCTGTGCCGGTATAACCTCGAGGGATCGCTCGAACCATCGTTCATCAAGGCCTTGCTCCTGCATAAAGGGGCGAGGCCTTTTTTGTTTCTGCGCTCTGAGCCGTTGCGGATGGCGCTGCCGGACGCGGGCGAGATTGGCAAGGGCATTTCATTTCGGGTCTCCTGTCTCGGTCTGGTGGTGTCGCCGGCTGACCGTGGCCAATCGAGCACGGCTCGAATCGCCTGCAGGTTCCAGCCGTAATCGGCTGTCGCCCCGCGATCCGACCGATGCTGGCCATGCAAAGCTTTCTCCTGACTGGCTTTAACAGCTTTCTCTTTGAGGCATTATCTTTCAGATATCTATCGACGTTTTTTGATGTGACAGATCAATGACGGCTCACGCTTCAACTGCCTCTGGTTAACGAAAGTAAACGTTTCATTAACCTTAATGTTGTTGAACTGATCCTGCAGAAAGTCGGTGCGGCCCATGAGTCGCTGAACAGATTTTCGAACAGGTTGCGAGGCGTTGATGAGTGGCATGCATGTAGCGGTTTTGATGGGTGGATTGTCTTCCGAGCGGCCGGTTAGCCTGTCCTCGGGAAATGCATGTGCCCAGGCGCTGGAGGCTGTCGGATACCGCGTCACGAAAGTCGATGTCGGTCGCGACATCGGTCGCGTGCTGGAAGAATTGCGCCCGGATGTGGCCTTCAATGCGCTGCATGGTCCCTATGGTGAGGACGGCACGATCCAGGGCGTCCTCGAATATCTTCAAATCCCTTACACGCATTCCGGCGTGCTGGCCTCGGCTTTGGCCATGGATAAGCGTCAGGCAAAGATCGTTGCTGCGCAGGCCGGTATTCCGGTCGCCGAAGCTGTGGTGATGAGCCGCTTCGATATCGGCACGGACCATCCCATTCCGACCCCTTACGTGGTGAAGCCTGTTCGCGAAGGCTCAAGCTTCGGCGTTGTCATCGTGCGCGAGGACATGGCGCATCCGCCGCAGATCGTGACGTCGAGCGAGTGGGGCTACGGCGATCAGGTCATGGTTGAGCGCTATGTTGGCGGTCGCGAGCTGACCTGCGGCGTCATGGGGGATCGCGTGCTCGGCGTGACCGAGATCGTGCCGCTCGGTCATTCGTTTTACGATTACGACTCTAAATATGTCGCTGGCGGCTCGGAGCACGTGCTTCCGGCGCAAATTTCACCGAAAATTTACCAAAAAATACAAGACTTGGCATTGAGGGCGCATCGGGCGCTCGGTTGCCGTGGAGTGAGTCGCTCAGATTTTCGCTACGACGACCGGGTCTCTGAGGATGGTGATCTGATCTGGCTGGAGCTGAACAATCAGCCGGGAATGACGCCAACCTCGCTGCTGCCAGAAATGGCGGCGCATGCGGGCTTCGAATTTGGTGAATTTCTGCGTTGGATGGTGGAGGACGCTTCGTGTTCTCGGTGAACGGCAACAAGTCGATGTATGGTGGTGACGGCTATCAGGCCGCGACAGGCGAGGGGGTCGTGCTTCCTCGGCCGCTGCGTCGCGTTGTCCGCTTCGTCCTCAGCCTGTGTGCGGGGCGGATCGTCTTCCCGCGCCACATCGGCAAGCTTGCTCTGGTCGGTTTTTATTCTGCGGTCGGTCTGCACGGTATGGTACTCGGCGGTCATGCCCCGGCTGTTGCCGAAGCTGTTACCTCGACTGCAGGCTTTGCCGTCGAGGACATCAGGGTCTCCGGCAATCAGCACACGTCGGAAATCGATATCCTGCAGCTGCTTGGCCTGGATGGCTCCACCAGTCTGCTTGGCCTCGATATCGCCGGTGCTCGCGCGGCTATTGCCGAGCTTCCCTGGGTCGAATCGGTCGAGATCCGCAAGGTTTATCCGGCGGCGGTTGAAATCATGCTGCGTGAGCGCCAGGCATACGGCATCTGGCAGCATGGCAATGACCTCTCGCTGATTGAGCGTTCGGGCAGCGTGATTGCGCCGCTGCGCGACAACAAGTTTGCTTCGCTGCCCCTGTTTGTCGGCCGTGACGCAGAAACGGCTGCAGCGGAAGTGGATGAAGAGTTTTCGCAGTTCCCGGCCATCGCATCGCGCGTGAAGGCTTTCGTTCGCGTCGGCGGTCGTCGGTGGGATGTGCATATGGACAACGGTATCATTGTGCGCCTGCCGGAAGAGGGTGTGTCCGAGGCGCTTGCCTTGCTGGATCGCTTCGAGAAGGAGCAGCAGGTTCTCGCTCGCGATGTCGCGGCGATCGACCTCAGGCTCCCGGATCGCGTGACGGTTCGCCTGACCCCCGAGGCGCAGGAGCGGCGCATTGCGGTGCTCGAAGAGCGCCGGAAGCTTCTCAAGAAAGAGGAGCAGAACATATGAACATCTTTGGTGGCTCTTCTTTCGGTCTGCCGCGTTCAAAGCCGCTTTCTTCGAAGCGGGCGCATGTCGTTTCAGTGCTGGACATCGGTTCAACCAAGGTTGTCTGCCTGATTGCACGGCTGACGCCGCGGCGTGAAAGCAATGTCCTGCCGGGCCGCACCCACAATGTGGAAGTGATCGGTCTTGGCCATCAGCGGTCCTTTGGCGTCAAGTGTGGCGTCATTGCTGATCTCGATGCGGTCGAAAACGTCGTCCGCCTGGCTGTCGATGCGGCCGAGCGTATGGCTGGCCTCACGGTCGAGAGCCTCATCGTCAACGTGTCCGCTGGCCGGATCGGGTCTGACGTCTATACCGCCACGATTGATCTTGGCGGCCAGGAAGTTGAAGGTTCCGACCTGCGCAAGGTCCTGATTGCTGCAGGTCAGCAGTCGCAGGGCAATGACCGCGCCGTACTTCATTCGCTGCCGACTGGCTTTTCGCTTGACGGCGAGCGGGGAATCCGCGATCCCCTTGGAATGTATGGCGACGTCCTCGGCGTCGACATGCATGTGGTCACGGCCGAACGTGCAGCGCTGCGTAATCTCGAGCTCTGCATCAACCGCGCGCATCTGACCGTCGAGGGTGTGGTTGCCACGCCTTACGCCAGTGGGCTTGCAGCCCTGGTCGACGACGAGGTGGAGCTTGGTTGCGCGGCGATCGATCTGGGCGGTGGCATGACCACCATCTCGGTCTTCGCTGAAGGCAAGTTGATCCATACGGACGCCATCGGGATTGGCGGTCATCATGTGACCACCGATCTGGCGCGCGGGCTTTCGACCCGTATCGAGGATGCAGAACGCTTGAAGGTCGTTCACGGTTCGGCTGTCGCCAATGGCGCCGATGATCGCGAAGTCGTGTCCGTCCCACCGATCGGTGAGGATGATCGCGACCAGCTGATCCAGGTTCCCAAGGCATTGCTGACGCGGATCATCGGTGCGCGCGTCGAGGAAACCCTCGAATTGCTGCGCGATCGGATCCAGGCCTCCGGTTTTTCGCCTGTTGTCGGCAAGCGGGTGGTGCTGACCGGCGGTGCAAGCCAGCTGACGGGCATGCCGGATGCAGCACGCCGGATATTGGCGCGCAATGTCCGGATCGGACGTCCGATGGGCGTGTCGGGCCTTCCGGCGGCCGCAAAGGGGCCGGCCTTCTCGACGGCGGTGGGTCTGGCGATCTACCCGCAGATGGCCGACCAGGAGACACATGCCGGCCAGGGCGGGTTGTTCTCGCCCTTCGGCAACGGAAACAGCCGGTTCGCCCGCATGGGCCAGTGGCTGAAAGAGAGTTTTTGAGTTAGCGGCCGGACCACAAGGTTCGGCCAAGGGAAATCTGTTGAAATACCATGGCCGGCTTGGCGATGCGGCCGGAAAAAGAAGGAACGGGTACCATGACCATCAAGCTGCAGAAGCCAGATATCACTGAGCTGAAGCCCCGTATCACCGTCTTCGGTGTCGGCGGCGGCGGCGGTAACGCCGTCAACAACATGATCACTGCTGGCCTGCAGGGCGTCGATTTCGTCGTCGCCAATACAGATGCCCAGGCGCTGACCATGACCAAGGCGGAGCGCATCATCCAGCTCGGCGTTAACGTTACCGAAGGTCTGGGCGCTGGTTCGCAGCCGGAAGTCGGTCGCGCGGCTGCCGAAGAATGCATCGACGAGATCATCGACCATCTCAACAGCACCCACATGTGCTTCGTTACCGCCGGCATGGGTGGTGGTACCGGTACCGGTGCTGCTCCTGTCGTCGCGCAGGCCGCCCGCAACAAGGGTATTCTGACGGTTGGCGTCGTGACCAAGCCCTTCCACTTCGAAGGTGGTCGCCGCATGCGGCTTGCCGAACAGGGTATCGAGGAACTGCAGAAGTCCGTCGACACGCTGATCGTCATTCCGAACCAGAACCTCTTCCGCATCGCCAACGATCGCACGACCTTTGCCGACGCGTTCGCCATGGCTGACCAGGTTCTCTATTCGGGCGTTGCCTGCATCACCGACCTGATGGTCAAGGAAGGCCTGATCAACCTCGACTTCGCCGACGTTCGCTCCGTCATGCGCGAAATGGGTCGTGCGATGATGGGCACTGGCGAAGCATCCGGCGAAGGCCGCGCAATGCAGGCTGCCGAAGCTGCCATCGCCAACCCGCTGCTCGACGAAACCTCCATGAAGGGCGCCCAGGGCCTCCTGATCTCCATCACCGGTGGTCGTGACCTCACCCTGTTCGAAGTCGACGAAGCGGCCACCCGTATTCGCGAAGAAGTCGATCCGGATGCCAACATCATCCTCGGCGCAACCTTCGACGAAGCGCTTGAGGGCATCATCCGCGTTTCCGTCGTCGCCACCGGCATCGACCGTGCAGCGATGGCTGCGCGTGGTTTTGAACCGGCTCCGGTCGCAAAGCCCGCTATGCGTCCCTCCGCGGCCGTTGCTTCGGCGGCGGCCGCATATCAGCCTGCAATGACGCAGGCTCCCAAGACCGGAATGGACCCGGTCGCTGAAACCATCCGCTCGGCTGAAGCTGAAATGGAACGCGAACTCGAGATCGCTGTGGCCCGCCAGACAATGGCTGCACCGCAGCCGGCTCAACCAGAGTTTCGCCCTGCCAGCAAGCTTTTCTCCGCTCCGGCAGAACCGGCACCCGCGCCGCAGATGACGCAGCCCTTTGCTCCGGCTCCGCTGGCATCAGTCCAGCCTGTCATGCAGGCTCCGGCACCGCTCGCGCCGATGCACATGGAACCGGCACCGATGCAGCATTCGGCTCCTGAGCCGATCCGCATGCCGAAGGTCGACGACTTCTCACCGGTTGTCCGCGCCGAACTTGATCACCGCACCGGCCAGATGGCAGCGCCTGCTGCCCAGGACGAGCGCGGCCCGATGGGTCTCCTCAAGCGAATCACCAACTCGCTTGGCCGCCATCAGGATGAAGACGTCATGGGTGACATGACGGGTTCGGCTCCGTCGGCTGCATCCCAGCAGCGTCGTCCGCTCTCGGCGGAGGCGAGCCTTTATGCACCGCGCCGGGGCACGCTGGACGATCACGGTCGTGCAGCACCCGCTCGCGCAACGAGCGAAGGTGACGAGCTGGAGATCCCGGCTTTCCTTCGTCGCCAGACCAACTGAGCGAGTCGACTATCGCGATTGAAAGCCCGGGTCCCAGACCCGGGTTTTTCGTTTTCAAACCCATCAAAAGACCGGGGGAAATCTTTCGTATTTTCAGCCTCTTGGCTTCGTAACACAGCGAAAGAAACAGTGATTTGATCTATCAGTCGACGGTCGTCATGTATGAGCATGACATAGACGTTACCAACGTCTTTACATGACTTGTCCCGAGGTGCCCTCTAGGGCGCCGGAGCGGGACCCAGACAAGGCTATTTAGAATGGCAATCGCACTGCTCGGATTTCAAACCACCATCGCTGCACCGTTTTCCTTGACCGGAACGGGCGTGCATTCCGGCAAGACGGTGACGATATCCTTTCAGCCGGCCGAGGCGGGTACGGGTGTGGTCTTCGTCCGCCAGCTCGAGGATGGTGGCATCAGCGAATACCGGGCAGTCTCCGCGCATGTTGGCAATACGGACCTTTGCACCGTGCTCGGCACCTCACCGGCGCATTCCATCGCCACCATCGAACACGTCATGGCTGCCATCTATGCGCTTGGCCTCGACAATGTCGTGATTGAAGTCGACGGCGCGGAAATGCCGATCATGGACGGCAGTTCCGAAGTCTTCATCGATGCAATCGAGCAGGTCGGGATGGTCAATCTCGGGGTGAAGCGTCGCTATATCCGCGTCATCAAGCCGGTGCGTATCGAGGCGGGTGCCTCGTGGGCGGAGTTCCGCCCGTATGACGGCACTCGGTTTGAAGTCGAGATCGATTTCGACAGCAAACTCATCGGTCGCCAGACCTGGGCAGGCGATTTGACCGCGCAGAGCTTCAAGGACGAGCTTTCGCGGGCCAGGACATTCGGCTTCATGCGCGACGTCGAGCGCCTCTGGGCTGCCGGTTTTGCCCTTGGTTCGTCGCTTGAGAATTCAGTGGTCATTTCCGATGATGATACGGTCATCAATGTTGAAGGTCTGCGCTACGAGAAGGACGAGTTCGTCCGTCACAAGACGCTTGATGCCGTCGGCGACCTGGCGCTGGCCGGGGCGCAGTTCATCGGGTGCTATCGTTCCTATCGCGGCGGGCACAAGCTGAATGCCAATGCGCTGAAGGCGCTGTTGAGCGATCCGACCGCCTATGAAGTGGTGGAAGCACCGAGCCGCGACATACGGGTGCGTGCGCGGGAATTTGTGCCGGTTCAGGTGGCGGGATTCGCGCCCTGGTCGGCATAACTCTGTTCAATTGGCTGCAAAAATTCAGTGCCGGCTCTACCTGGGCCGGCATTTCTTTTGATCTCTTTGGCTGCCCGCCGGCAGTTTCTTGGGGTGATGCCATAAAATTGCGTTAAATGGCCATCACTGCGTTGCCCTGATGCCGCATTTGTGGCTAGAAACTCGGGTGGAGGCGACGGTTCAATACGGCGCTGCAGTCGGGATCTTTCGAATGAAGCAAGTAGGATCGGTTGTTGTGAAGAAAGCCGCGCGTGTTGCAAGCCTGTGTGTCATGGTATCCGTAGCGGGCGTTCTCGCCAGCTGCCAGAGCGATCCTGACCTCGATATTACGAAGCTCGCGGCCGAGACGGATCCGCCGGAAGTGCTCTACAATCAGGGTCTGGCCAATATCAAGGCCGGCAAGATGACGGAAGCATCGCGCAAGTTCGATGCCGTCGATGCGCAGCATCCCTTCTCGGAATGGTCGCGCAAATCGCTCGTGATGAGCACGTTCACGAAGTATCGCATGGGCCGTTACGCGGATGCGATTGCCAGCGGAGAGCGTTATCTCAAGCTCTATCCCGAATCGGAAGATTCGGCGTACGCGCAGTATCTGGTGGGGCTTTCGCACTGGAAGCAGATCTCCAACGTGACCCAGGATCAGCGCAGCTCGGTCAAGACGATCGAAGCGATGCAGCGGGTCGTCGACGGCTATCCTGACTCCGAATATGTCGATGACGCGCAGGCCAAGATCCGCTTTGCCCGCGACCAGCTCGCCGGCAAGGAAATGCAGGTCGGTCGCTATTACCTCGAGCGTAAGGAATATCTGGCCGCCATTTCGCGCTTCCGCACGGTCGTCGAGAAGTATCCAACGACGAACCAGATCGAGGAAGCGCTGGCGCGTCTCGTGGAGGCCTATTTCGCGATGGGCGTTGTCCAGGAAGCCCAGACGGCTGCCGCCGTTCTCGGTCACAACTACCCGGACAGCCAGTGGTATGCCGATTCCTACAAGCTTCTGCAGAAGGGCGGGCTTGAGCCGCGCGAAAATGCAGGCTCGTGGATCGCACGCGCTGGCCGCAACCTGCTCGTCGGCTCTTGAGGCCATTCCTTTCGCACGTGAGACCTTGAACCCATGCTGGTCCAACTGTCGATCCGCGATATCGTCCTGATCGAACGGTTGGATCTGTCTTTCGAGGCAGGTCTGTCCGTTCTGACCGGTGAAACCGGCGCGGGCAAATCGATCCTGCTCGACAGTCTTTCGCTTGCTCTTGGCGGACGAGGCGATGGATCCCTTGTCCGTCACGGCGAAGACAAGGGGCAGGTAACGGCAGTGTTCGACGTCGCCGGAAGCCATCCGGCGCGCACGCTTCTCAAGGGCAATGGCGTCGATGATGACGGCGACCTCATCTTTCGCCGCGTCCAGTCCGCCGATGGCCGGACGCGGGCCTATATCAATGATCAGCCGGTCTCCGTTCAGCTGATGCGCCAGGTCGGCCAGTTGATGGTCGAGATCCACGGCCAGCATGACGATCGGGCTCTGACAGATACGGATACGCACCGCATCCTGCTCGACGCCTTTGCCGGGCTCACCGATGACGCTTTGACCGTTGGCGAAAGTTTCCGTCGCTGGCGGGAGGCTGAACGATCTTTCAAGACACATAAGGCGAAGGTGGAAGCGGCCGCACGGGAGGCGGATTATCTGCGCTCGTCTGTCGAGGAGCTGGAAGCCCTTTCGCCGATGGACGGCGAAGAGGAGAGCCTGGCTGAGACGCGATCGCGGATGCAGAAGTCCGAGCGGATCGCCGGCGACATCGCGGAAGCCTCCGACTTTCTTAACGGCAATGCTTCGCCTGTGCCGCTGCTGGCGTCGATGATGCGGCGGCTGGAGCGCAAGAGCCACGAGGCGCCGGGCCTGCTCGAAGAGACCGTTCAACTGCTGGGAACCGCGCTCGACACCTTGTCGTCCGCGCAGATGGAAGTTGAGGCTGCCCTGCGCCGTACGGAATTCGATCCCCGCGAGCTGGAACGGGTTGAGGAGCGGCTGTTTGCGCTCCGCGCCGCCGGACGCAAGTATTCGGTGGCCGTTGTGGATCTCCCGGCGCTTGCCGAGAAGATGGTCGCAGACCTTGCCGATCTCGATGCTGGCGAAGAGCGCTTGGGGCAGCTGGAAGCGGCGGCTCGCGAGGCGCGTGCGCATTATGACGAGCTCGCTCGCTCGTTGTCGGAGAAGCGCCATAATGCGGCATCCGCGCTTGCCGATGCCGTGATGGCGGAATTGCCAGCGTTGAAGCTGGAGCGGGCGCGGTTCATGGTTGAAATCGCGACTGACACAGACGAGCCGCGTGCCGAGGGCATCGACACGATCGAATTTCACGTGCAGACCAATCCGGGGACGCGGCCAGGACCCATCCTCAAGGTTGCTTCAGGGGGCGAGCTTTCGCGCTTCCTGCTTGCGCTGAAGGTGGCGCTGGCGGATCGTGGCTCAGCGCCGACGCTAGTGTTTGACGAAATCGACACCGGGGTGGGTGGCGCCGTGGCGGATGCAATCGGGCAGCGGTTGAAGCGCCTGGCCGATACAGTGCAGGTGCTGTCCGTCACGCACGCACCGCAGGTGGCGGCAAGAGCGGGTACGCATTTCCTCATCTCCAAGGGGCCAAGCGGCGAGGCCGGGGACAAGATCTCGACACGGGTTGCGATCATGACACCGGAGCACCGCAGAGAGGAAATCGCCCGAATGCTGGCGGGTGCCTCAGTGACCGAGGAAGCGCGCGCCGCTGCTGCCAAGCTCCTCGATGGCGAGGCTTGAACTCGCCGCTGGGCCGCGCATTATGCGCTTTGAGTTAAGCCGTAACCCGCAGCGCAGATGTGCCGATGATTGAGACCTTTCAAATCTACTGGGCAGAACTTCTTGCGCTCTTGTCCGTGGTTCTCGGAACGATTGCCGCTGTGCATGCGGCGATGACCAAGCGCGAGGTGCGTTCCGCGCTCGGCTGGGTCGGCATCATCATCCTGTCGCCGCTGGTCGGCGCGCTGATCTATGGCGTCGCTGGCATCAATCGTATCCGGCGTGCCGGTGTCGTGCACCGGCGAAGCCTTGCCCTTGACGAGATCTGGCGAGATCTGTCGCTTTACGCGATCAGTCGTGAAGTCGTTGCCGAGGAGTTCGGTGGACGTTTTGGCCAGATGAAAGGCTTGGGGGATCGCGTTGCCCGTCATCCGCTGTCATCAGGCAATCACATCACGCTGCTTCCGACCGGCGATGTAACCTTTGAGGCGATGCAGGCAGCGATCGATCGCGCTGAGGCCAGCATTATCCTCGAAACCTATATCTTTGACCGCGACACGATCGGATTGCGGATCGCGGACAGTCTGATCAGCGCCCACAGACGCGGTGTCGTCGTGCGGGTGGTCGTGGATGCGGTCGGTGCGCGGTACAGTGTGCCGAGCATTATCGCTTACCTGAAAGACGCCGGTGTACCCGTCGTCACCTTCAATGGAAAGGTCATTGCCGGTCTGAGGCTCCCTTATGCGAACCTGCGCACTCACCGAAAGATCCTGGTGGTGGACAGCGAAGTTGCCTTTGTCGGTGGCATGAATATTCGCGCCGGATTTACCGGGGAAGGCGCGGCCCGTGATACCCATTTCAGGGTGAGCGGACCCATTGTTGCCGATGTGCTGGCCGTGGCGGCCGAGGACTGGCATTTCGAGACAAAGGAGCTACTGGTCGGGCCTGAATGGCGCGTGCGGCTTCCCAATGCCGTACCGGGCGAAGGGGCTTATATGCGTGCCATCGTTTCCGGTCCCGATTCGCATCTGGAAACCAATCTGAAGATGCTGCTCGGCGCATTTTCTGTCGCGGAGCATTCGATCCGCATCGTTTCGCCCTATTTCCTGCCGGATACGATTTTTCTTTCAGCGCTTAACACGGCCGCGCGTCGTGGCGTCCAGGTTGAAATCGTCATTCCCGCCGAGAACAACCTGGCGATTGTCGGTCGAGCGATGCTGGCGCAACTCGATGACGTGCTGAAAGAAGGCTGCAGGGTCTATATGTCTGCGGCCCCGTTCGACCACTCGAAGTTGATCGTGGTGGATGGGCAATGGTGCTTTATCGGCTCGTCCAATCTCGACGCGAGATCGCTTCGTCTGAATTTCGAGATTGACCTTGAGGTCTTCGACCGCGCGCTTGCCGAGCAGGTCGGCGGACGGATCGATAACCTGGTGGCGCAGGCAACGCCACTGACTACCGAGGCCTTGCGGTCAAGGCCGACGGCGGTTCGTCTTCTGGACCGCTTGTTTTGGCTGGGATCGCCCTATCTTTGACGAGGGCGGCGCCTATCTTGGCCGTGACCGAAATGTGAGGAGATGTCGCCCATCGTGACGGACAAGAGAGGCCAGAGTCTTGCAGGAACCCTGCTCACCACATTGCGCAATCGGCGAAGCGTGCGCGATATTCCCTCGCAGGTCGGGCCCAACCAACAGCGCGCGCTGACGGTTGCGTCGTACAACGTGCACAAATGCGTGGGCGCCGATGGACGGTTTGATCCCGGCCGTATCATCGAGGTTATCCGAGAAATTTCTCCCGACGTCATTGCGCTTCAGGAAGCGGACAAGCGATTCGGCGAGCGGTCTGGCCTGCTTGATCTCAACCGGCTGCGCCTTGAAACTGGCCTGGTCCCGGTTCCGATCGTGACCGGCCCGAAGTCGCATGGCTGGCGTGGCAACTTGCTGCTCTTTCGTCATGGGGTGGTCAGCGATGTGCATCAGATTGCTCTGCCTGGACTGGAGCCGCGCGGCGCGCTGGTGGCCGAGATCGATCTGAGTGGCAGTGCTGGCTTGCGCATTGTCGCCGCCCATCTGGGTCTCCTGCGCTGGGCGCGCAAACAGCAGGCAGACACGATCCTCAATTTGCTGAATGACCGCGATGATCGACCAACGATCCTGATGGGTGACTTCAACGAATGGCGGCTTGGCAAGGGCTCGGCGCTGACCCGGCTTGAACCGGTTTTTGGACCGCTGCCGCCGGCAATCCCGAGTTTTCCGGCGCGGCTGCCTGTCCTTTCGCTCGATCGCATCATGGCCAATCGCGCTGATCTGATCAGGACGCTGACCGTGCATGACAGCGTGCTGGCACGGGTTGCATCGGATCACTTGCCGCTTGTTGCGCATCTAGATATCGAGAGGGTCGTTTGAAGACTTTATTCCCGAGGGAATCTAGTCATAGCCTATGGTGGCAGGGAGCTGATCAATGCGGGATCGACATAGCGTGGATGTAACTCTGACTACCGAACTCGTTGAGAGGCTTTACAAGCTGCATGCAAAATTTGCTGGACCACCGCGTCCCGCCAGTGAGCAGAAGAAAAAGTCTAGTCCAAAGGAGCTTGCAGACAAGCTAAACCTGATTGCGGATGACTATGTATTGTTGGAGCCAAATCTTTACAAGGCAGGGTTTGTTGAGACGCTAGCGAATATGTATATTCGCGGATATGATCGCGTTTTGGATAAGGTCTATGATTTTCATTCAAAAATTAAGCAGGAGGATCCCGAAAAAAGAGTGAACCTAATCAGGAATTTCTTTCTTCGAAATGAAGGGAAGCTTACTGAGCTAATTGCGATAATCAATGATTTTATTGGTTTTTGTAACTCTCAGTATCATACCTACGACAGTCCTATTATTTCGGATGCTGCATTTGATGGGCTGAGAATAGTTCGAGACGATTTGTTAACATTTTCAACCAGTCTTACTGGTCTTGAGAAGGCGATTGCAGACAGTGTCGGGTCTGCACCCGCTGGGATATTCTCTCAGGTCGTGCATGCCCGCCCGATGCTGTCGCTCGACAACACCTTTTCGGCGGACGATGCGCGCGATTTTGTTGCTTCTGTCTATCGCTTCCTTGGCCAGATGCCCGACGGTTCGATTGCGTTCACGGCAGAGCCGAAGATTGACGGCCTGTCGATGTCCTTGCGCTACGAGAACCGCAAGCTCATAACGGCGGCGACGCGGGGCGATGGCACGACCGGCGAAAATGTGACTGCGAACATTCGCACGATCAGCGATATCCCTCAGACGCTGCCTGACGATGCACCTGACGTCGTTGAGGTGCGCGGGGAGGTCTATATGGCGAAATCGGATTTCCTGGCGCTCAATGCGCAGATGGAGGCGGAGGGCAAGCAGACCTACGTGAACCCGCGCAATACGGCAGCCGGATCGCTCCGCCAGCTTGATGCCAAGGTGACCGCCAGCCGCAAGCTGCGCTTTTTTGCCTATGCCTGGGGCGAGGTTTCGCAGATGCCGGCCAGCACCCAGTGGGACATGGTGCAGACATTCGCGCGCTGGGGTTTCCCGGTGAACCCGCTGATGCGCCGTCTGTCTTCGATTGAGGAGATTCTTGCCCATTACGATGCGATCGGTCTGGAGCGCGCGGCACTCGACTATGATATCGACGGCGTGGTCTACAAGGTTGACCGGCTTGACCTGCAGGCAAGGCTGGGATTCCGCTCGCGCTCGCCGCGCTGGGCAACGGCCCACAAATTCCCCGCCGAACAGGCTTTCACCACGGTGGAGGCAATCGATATCCAGGTCGGACGGACGGGTGCGCTGACACCCGTCGCGCGGCTTACCCCGGTGACGGTTGGCGGTGTCGTCGTGACCAATGCGACGTTGCACAATGCCGACTATATCGAGGGTATCGGCAATTCCGGCCAGCGCATTCGTGCGCTCGATCATGACATCCGCATTGGTGACACCGTCATCGTGCAGCGGGCAGGCGATGTCATTCCGCAAGTGCTGGACATCGTGCCGGAAAAGCGTCCGGCGGGCTCGGAGAAATATGCGTTCCCGACAAAGTGCCCCGTCTGCGGCAGTCACGCTGTCCGCGAAAAGAACGAGAAGACCGGCAAGCTTGATTCCGTCACGCGTTGCACCGGTGGCTTCGTCTGCCGTGCGCAAGCCAAGGAGCATCTGAAGCACTTCGTTTCGCGCAATGCCTTCGACATCGAAGGCCTGGGGACCAAGCAGATCGACTTCTTCTTTGAAAGCGAAGATCCTTCGCTTACGGTTCGCACTGCGCCTGATATCTTCACGCTGAAAGAGCGGCAGGAGAAGTCGCTGACAAAGCTCGAAAATATCGAGGGTTTCGGTCGGGTAAGCGTTCGCAAGCTGTTCGACGCCATCGATGCGCGTCGGCAGATATCGCTGCAGCGTTTGATCTTCGCGCTCGGCATTCGCCATGTCGGCGAAACGACGGCGAAGCTTCTGGCGCGCACCTATGGCTCCTACAGCGCCTTCGCTGAGGCGATGAAGGACGCAGCACCCAGGCACGGTGAGGCGTGGAACGAGCTCAATGCCATCGAGGGCATCGGTGAGGTGGTGGCGGCTTCCATCGTCGAGTTCTACAAGGAGCCTCGAAACCTGGATGTGGTCGAAAGGCTGCTGCGCGAAGTGCAGCCTGAAGACAATGACACGACCACGATCGAGGCGAGCGCAATCACCGGCAAGACCGTCGTGTTCACAGGATCTCTGGAGCGCTTCACCCGCGAAGAAGCCAAGGCGCGAGCGGAAGCGTTGGGCGCGAAAGTCGCAGGCTCGGTGTCGAAAAAGACCGACTATGTCGTTGCCGGTCCAGGCGCCGGATCGAAACTTGAAAAAGCGCGCGAGCTTGGCGTCACCGTCATGACGGAAGAGGAGTGGCTGGATTTTCTTTCAGCTTGACTGCGCTGCCACTGCCAGGTCGAGGATGCCGGCGCCGGGGAAGAGCGGCGGTTCCTGATCGAGAATGTAGTGCCTGATTTCGCTTTCGTGGTGCATCCTGTTTCGCCCGCCGGCCTTGGCGAAATACAGTGCTTTGTCTGCCGCCGCATAAGCGGCAGAGAAGTCGCGAAGCGGCGTAAGATCTGCCAGTCCACCCGACAGCGTGACGGTTATCGTGTGGTTCTGTACATCCACCGGCGTGGTTGCTACGCAACGTCTTAGTCGTTCTGCCGTGGCGATGGCTTCGGCTTGATCCAGCCCGATCAGCAAAATGGCAAACTCCTCGCCACCAATTCGCGCCAATCGGTGAGGCGGTTCGATCGCCGTTAAGAACAGACGAGCAATGTTTCTAATCACATCGTCTCCGGCGATATGTCCGTAACGATCATTGATCTGCTTGAAGCGGTCTATGTCGATGATCAACAGATGGCCCCGTTCTGTGGCCATGACTTCATCGATGAAAGCTCGCCGGTTCAAGAGCCCAGACAGCATATCTGTCCGGCTCAGTTGCTGGAATTCAAGTCGCGTCCGGGCCATGTGGACGACGGCATGACCCAGATAGACAGAACAGATCATGGTCAGGTTGAAACCAACGACGCTCGCAATCCCGGTGCCGATCAGAAGGCCGCGCGGCAACGGGATTATCAGCCAGCCGAGCTTGTCCATCGCGAGCAAAATGCAAGAGACCATCACCACTGCGACAGCCGTCACGCGCATGGCGAGGCGCAGCGCGAAGCGCATCACCTGGTTCCAGTTGTCCATTTCGGTGAGGCCGATGTCGTTGATGATCCAGGCTTCGATACGTTTCTTCAGCATCGATTTTCTTCACGGAATGAGGTGTTCAAAAAGGGGAACCGTGCGACCGGAGTGGCGACCGGTACACGTTGGGATTTTTGCACACGGCTGCTGCTGGCCACCGGATAGGTGGGCGCCAGCCACCGCCTGATTAAGCAATACTCGTGGGTGATTTTTAGGGGGTAACAGATTAACGCGTGGTAAATGTAAAACCACTGATTGCGTTCGCGCAACTGAATTCTACGGCTTGCGGTAGCCGACCGTACGGATTTCCAGCTCAAATTCCGCGGGATTTTGGCTAAAAAACAAACCGCCGCGGGCTGTCGAGTGGCCTGGCACATAGTCCAGCGTCGCCGAGGCCTCTTCAACTTTTTCGCGATTCGTGGAAAGGTCCGCTTCAATCCCGACTTCGGCTGCCGTTTCGCTTGCTGTGTTGGTGACTTCAAACTCCACAAGCCACCCCGCACCCACCTTCGTCACATGGGTGGTCTCGACGGACAGGTCGGGAGGGGTCTCGTTCGAGTCGAAAAGATCGATGGTGATCCAGCCGATCAAGGCGCTGACCAGGAGGACGGAGAGAATGCCGATGATGGTTTGAACCCAATAGTTTCCGGTGGATTTCGAGCTTCGTTTCATGTCTTTATTGTCGGTCATTGGCGGTCCTAGAGGATCAAACGCGCGGCGGCAGCGCCTATGGCGGCGGGAAAGGCCAGGACGATCACGCCAAGCAGGATCTCGATGCTTGCGAGGTCATCGATGCTTTGCAGGGTCCACATCGAATAAAGGCTAACCATCAACGCGACGGCATATCCTGGAACCGTGAAGTGCAGGAATGCTTTCCAACCACCATCTTCTGGCCCAGCTTGATGGCTCCCGCGAAAGGCGACCGCATAGACGAAGCCATGCATGATGATGAGGGAAACGCAGATCAGGGCAAGGGCGTGCCAATGGGTAAGCTTGTAGGCAATGAGGATCACTTCCTCTGTTGGCGCCAGGTTCAACGACAGGAACAAAGCCCCGACGGCCATCATAAATAATTCTGTGGCGTAACCCGCCGTATTGTCATCGCCAGGGCTGCTGCGGTCTGCGTCGTCATCTTCATCATCCGGTTCAGCCATGCTGAGCTGGCTTCTGCCAAGCAACGCGCCGATGCTGGCCGGGACAGCCTGGATGCCGACCATGCTCACCCATTGCCGGGGCGGCATGTCGAAGGTGATGACGCCGAGGAGGATGAGGATGAATGCGCTTGCCACTATCCCCATGGCATAGGCGACGACGGCATCGCGCGCGCTGTCACGCCAGGTTATCGTGCGCTCGAAGCCGATGCGATGCGACAAGAGAACGAGAAGCGGCAGATTGACGAGAAGAAGCAGGAGCAGCCGGCCCTTAGGAATTGAAAAGCCCAGATGCCACATTTCCATGGTCATCAGCATCGGCAGCGAAAACAAAAGGGCCCCTGCCAGGCCCCTTGCCAGTCCGCGAAGATAGCGCTCCTCGAACGCTACCTGGTCTGACCTTGTGATGCTATTCACGTCTGCCCCCTTGCATTCTCTGCGTGGAGGAATGCGGGCATGGTGAAATTGTTCCACGCCCCACTCAATGGTGTCGGGGCGTGGGGCCCAGAGCTTACGCGCGCTTAACTGCGCGGTTTTGGCGACTTCTTTGCAAAGCCCGGCTTGTCAGGGCGGGATGGCTTGCCATCCCGCTGCGCTGCATTCGAAGGCCGTTTTGCCTGGAATTTTCCGGCGGGCCTGTCACGCTCTCCCTTCGGGCCGCGTGAGGGAGCATCACCCCAGACTTCGGCATCCTTGGCCGCCATCTGGTCCTGGCGCTTGCCGCCCCAGGCCTTGTCGTCCTTCTTCTTGCCGTCATACGGCTTGCGGTCGCCGAAGGGCTTCTTGTCGCCGAAGCTTTTCTTTGCGCCGTAAGGCTTCTTATCGCGACCGTCTTCAGCGGAACGGTCGTCACGCGGCGGCCGCGGTGCCCGCTCTTTCTGTGGAGCGTTGAAATCCGGTACGCCCTCGACGCGCGCAATCCGCACGCCCTTTTCGAGCGTCATGTTCTGGCCCACGGCAGACAGGAAGGTCTCGACACCATCTTCGGCGATCTCGACGAAGGTTTCTTCCTGCTGGATGCGGATCGCGCCGATCTCGTTCTTGGTGATGTTGCCGTTGCGGCAAAGCATCGGGATCAGCCAGCGTGGCTCTGCGCTCTGACGACGGCCAACCGAAACCGAGAACCACTTGCTGGCACCCAGCTCGGCGCGCGGGCGTGGCGGCGCCTTGGACGCATCGTCGTTCTCGCGGGCCTTGCGCTGCTGTTCGATGTTGATCGGGATCAGATCTTCAGGCGCGGAACGGTTGACGCGCTGCAGACGAAGGTAAGCTGCTGCGACCTTCTCTGCGCCATGGGTCGCAATCAGCGTCTCCACCATGGCAGCCTCGTCCTCGTTCGGTGCGTCCTGCAGCGACGGGTCAGCCAGGAGTCGTTCATCATCGCGGGCCTGAACTTCGTCCGCGGACGGCGGCAGGGCCCACGTGGGGCGAACATTCGCGCCGCCCAGCAGTCTCTCTGCCTTGCGACGTGCGCCGACAGGCACGATGAGGGCGGAGACGCCCTTGTTGCCGGCGCGACCCGTGCGGCCCGAGCGATGCAGCAGGGTTTCCGAATTGGTCGGCAGGTCGGCGTGAATGACAAGTTCGAGGCCCGGAAGGTCGATGCCGCGCGCAGCGACGTCCGTTGCGATGCAGACGCGGGCGCGACCGTCGCGCATGGCCTGCAGCGCGTGGGTGCGCTCGTTCTGCGACAGCTCGCCGGAGAGGGCGACGACGGAAAAGCCGCGATTGTGGAGGCGTGCCGTCAGGTGATTGACCGCTGCGCGGGTCGAGCAGAAGACGATGGCGTTGCGTGCTTCGTAGAAGCGCAGCGCGTTGATGATGGCGTTTTCCTTGTCCGGATTGGCCACGACGAGCGCACGATATTCGATATCGACATGCTGCTTCTTTTCGGACACGGTCTCGATGCGCCGGGCATCGCGCTGGTAGCTCTTGGCCAGATCGGCGATCGAACGCGGAACCGTCGCCGAGAACATCAGGGTGCGGCGATCATCCGGCGCTTCCTCGAGGATGAATTCGAGATCTTCGCGGAAGCCGAGGTCCAACATCTCGTCGGCCTCATCGAGCACCGCGACGCGCAGCTGCGACAGATCGAGCGCATTGCGGGTGATGTGGTCGCGCAGGCGGCCGGGCGTGCCGACGATGATATGGGCGCCACGTTCCAGCGCACGGCGTTCGGTGCGCACATCCATGCCGCCGACGCAGGAGCCGATGATCGCGCCGGCTTCCGCATACAGCCATTCGAGTTCGCGCTTGACCTGCATCGCCAATTCGCGCGTCGGCGCGATGGCGAGCGCAAGCGGGGCGCCGGCGCGACCAAAGCGTTCATCCGAACCCAACAGCGTCGGTGCCATGGCAAGGCCGAAGGCCACGGTCTTGCCGGAACCCGTCTGAGCAGACACGAGGGCGTCGCGCGTTTCCAGCTCAGGGTCAATCATCGCCTGCTGCACGGGCGTCAGGGTGTCATAGCCACGTTTGCGCAAGGCCTCGGCGATCGCCGGGACGATGCCGTCAAAATCAGTCATCGGTTGGGTCTTTCGAAATGCGTTGAAACTGCTGGCCACGAGGCCTCATCCGCGATGTGCGGGTATGTTGAGCCGTTCCTAGCTGCACATTGCCAGAAAGTATAGAGGGCAGCACGCCAAAAGGCTGACTATGATGAAGGCTGAGGGCCTGTATGCCGGTCCTTCAGCCTGGGCTGAGGTGCCAGCGATCACACCTTGCGGACTTTTGCCATCACCAGTGCGTCGACAAAGGCGCCATCGCGATAGGCGTAGTCGCGGTGTATGCCCTCCCGCTCGAAGCCGAAGCTTTCGTAGAGGGTGATTGCTGCCAGATTGTCGGTGTAGACTGTCAGGTCCAGTCGGCGAAGGTTGAGCCAGTTGTCGGCAATGGCGACGAGTTCGCCCAGCAGAGCCCTTCCAATTCCACGCCGCTGATAGGCGTCATGAACTCCCATGCCGATACTGGCGGCGTGGCTCCGTCGCCCTTGATACCGATGAAGCCCGGCATTGCCGACCATGATATGGTCGATGAAGCCCGCCAGCGATACCGAGTGTTCGTCCAGATCGTCGATATGTTTCCTGACGCTGGACGGGGAAGGGTAGGGCATCCGCAGTGTGCCATATCGGCAGCCAGGAAGGCTCTGCAGCGCCGCCAGTTCCTCTGCATCGTCAGGTCGTATCGCACGAATGGTCAGGCCCGCTGGCCATCGGGCGCCAGGGGAAACCGGATGGGAAGATGGGATGTCTTTCATGTCTGCTCCTTTCAGGTGTTGAGGAGCAGAGGCATTTTGCAACCCTGCTCGCTTGTGCAGGGTTGGCGGGTATGAAGGCAAATCAGCTTCCAGACACACGCTTCCCGCACCGTTTCCCCATGAGAAAGGTGGTCAGATGAAGCACTACCAGTGGCTTTCTGTTTGCAATCATGGCGCGATGGTCGTCTGGCTTGGGTTTCTTGTCAACTGCATTGCGCGGTCCGTCGATCGGTCTCGGTTGTTGTCCGAATCCGGGTGAAGGTTTATGCGACACGCATGTCAACTGTATCTGCACCCAGCGGCAAGACCATTGCCATCGATTTTGAAACCGCCAACGAAGAGCGGGGCAGTGCCTGTTCTGTGGGGCTTGCCTGGATTGAGGGCGGATCTGTCGTGCGGGTCGAAGAACGGCTGATCCGGCCGAGATCCATGCGCTTTTCCTCCTTCAACATTGCAATTCATGGCATTCGCCCCGAGCATGTCGAGGACGCCGGCGAGTTTCCAGAGGTCATGGATGAGTTCGCCGACGACTTTGCGGGTGCGACGATGATCGCGCATAATGCGGCGTTCGATTTTTCCGTTTGGCGCGCGTCGTTGGATGGGTATCGTATGCCGTATCCGAGCTTCAACTACCTCTGTTCGGTCAAATTGGCCCAGAAGGTCTGGCCACATCTGCCATCGCACAAGCTCAACATTCTTGCTGGTCACCTTGGCTTGCGCTTCATCCATCATAATGCGGCGGAAGATGCCGTTGTCTGCGCATCCGCGGCGATTGCCATGACGCGCGACAAGGGTGTTGACCATGTAATGGATCTGGCCCGGTTGATCGGCCTCAACCCGGGCATGCTGCATCCGCAAGGCTATCGGGCCTGTTCGGTAGCAAAGCCATCGCGCCGCGCCTTGTAACGTCTTTGTGAGTGCCTACTTCTCAGGAGGTATTCCAATGGAGGTCTGCATGGCACTGAAAAATCGATTGCTCAATTTGGGTGCGGCCCTCGTCTTTGGCCTCGTGCCCGCTGTTGCATGTGCAGAGGTTGTCGGGAAAGTCGGGGTGGACTGGGTCGGCAACGATATCATCGTAGAGGCCATCAATGACCCGCAAGTCAAGGGCGTCACTTGCCATGTGACCTATTTCGACCGCTCGCTGATTGATCGGCTCAGCAACGGCAATTGGTTCGAGGACCCTTCGAACAATTCGATCGCCTGCCGTCAGACGGGCCCCATCGAAATCGGTGATATCGATCTGTCCGACGGGGGCGAAGAGGTTTTCCGCGAGGGGAGGTCGATCATCTGGAAGTCGCTCTACGTCAACCGAATCTACGACAAGACGAACGACACCTTGATCTACCTGGCCCATTCGCGGCAAGTCGTCGAGGGGTCGGCCAAAATGGCGATTTCGACTGTCCCTTTGTTTGATCAAGCGGTGGTCTGGACCAAAGGCAAGCCTTGATCCCATATGAAAGAAACCCCGGAGCCGGCGGGCTCCAGGGCTTCGATCTTTGATCGTTCATGTCGTTACTTGACGTAGACGATCTTGCCGCCGTTTGCAGCGGTCTGCACTTCGATAACGTTCATCGCCTCAACGCTCTGAGCCTGCAGGGCCTGGGCTACGGCCGGGTCCGAGCTCACTGCGGTCTGGGCTTCTGCCATGGCTGCCTGGTCATTGGCGAGCTGCTCAAGACGGGTATGTTCCTGGCGGTTCTGGTCGTTGTCCAGGCTATCGAGCCGAACGATGCTGACGCCTTCAGTCGTGGTGGCGGCGGTGGTGGTGCTGTCTACCATCGGCGTTGTTGCGGTCTGGGCAAGGGCGACGCCGGAAAGCGAGGCAACAGACATGGCGCTGGCAAGGGCAAGTTTAATTGCGGTGTTCATAGTATTTCTCCTTTATTCCCTTCGGAAATCTCTGCCTCGTTGGAAGCACTGGAGAAACGGCTAGATGATTGTTCGGTTCCGAAAGAATAATTAAATATTTATATCGTTTAAACGAATTTCTTGGGTATCGCGAAGGCTTGGTGCTTTATTTCATCTCGTCTGAGACTAGTTCAACGCTGAAAGCCGGCCGCGCGATGGCGCGGCCGGCCTTGGGAAGATTGTTCAGTCAGATCAGGCAGCCTGTGCCAGCTCGTCGGCAATGACCGTGTCGAGGTTGAGGAAGCAGACCATGGACTTCTCGAGCGCGACAATGCCGCGGCAGAAGGCGCGCTGGGCTTCCGGAATGATTTCCGGTGCCGGCTGCAGGTCTTCGCTCTTGATCGTCATCATGTCGGAGACCTGTTCGACCAGAAGGCCGACGAGTTTGCCGGCGATGTCGGTCACGATGATCGCCGCGCGCTCGGACGGCTCGGTCATCTTCATGCCAAGGCGGCAGGCCATGTCGATGACCGGGATAACGGCACCGCGCAGGTTGATCAGGCCGAGAACATAAGGCGGCGTATGCGGCATCGGCGTGACCGGCGCCCAGCCGCGAATTTCGCGGATTGCCATGATATCGATGCAGAATTCCTGGTCGCCCAGGTGGAACGATACGATTTCCAGGTATGCACCTGACTGCTTGATTGCATTGCTCATTTTAGAACTCTTCCCAGTGTTCTTCCGCCTTGGCTAAGCTTGCCGTCGCCAGGGCGGTGCGATTGTGTCGGACGGTCATGCCTTGGCCAGACCGGATCTGCGGTGGTTCGGCCATAGGGCGCGGAGCCGCAGAAGCCGTGGATGCTTGGCCATGAGCAGGTGCAGCGCCGTTCATTCGGAACTGCCCGACAAGCCGCGTCAATCCTTCCGCGTCGCTCGCCAGGGTGTGGCTTGCCGCATTGGTCTGCTCCACCATTGCCGCATTCTGCTGTGTGACCTGGTCCATCTGTCCGACGGCCGCGTTGATCTCACTCAGTCCCGTTGATTGTTCACGCGCGCTGGTAACAATTGCCTTAACAAGATCATTGATTTTCACGACTTCTTCGCCGATTCCGCTCAATGCTTGTCCAGCAGCGGTCACCAGCTCCACTCCGATGCCAACTTCCTGCGTCGATCGGGACACCAGGGTCTTGATATCGCGCGCCGCATCGCCCGCGCGGCCGGCCAGCGCACGGACCTCTTGGGCGACCACGGCGAAGCCTTTGCCCGCATCACCGGCTCTTGCGGCCTCGACGCCCGCATTGAGCGCCAAGAGGTTCGTCTGAAAGGCGATTTCGTCGATGACGTTGATGATCTTGCCAATCTCGTTCGATGCGTCCTGAATGCGTCCCATAGCCAATGTGGCATTGCTGACGACTGCGCCGGATTCGGCAGCACGCTCCTTGGTATGGGCTACCATTCGCGAAGCCTCTTCGGCGCGTTCGGCTGCGGTGTTCACGGTGGTCGTCAACTGGGCGAGGGCGGCTGAGCTTTCCTCAAGCGATGCTGCCTGCTGTTCCGTCCGCTTGGCCAGGTCGTCGGCCGCCGCGCGCATTTGGTGACTGTTGGCACGGATGGAGCTGCTATTGACGGCAATCTCCGTCATTGCGGTGCGCAGCTTTTGGCCGACCAGATTGAAGTCAGTCCGCAAGCGCTCCAGTTCGGTCGGGAAGTCTGCCGTGATTTCTGTGCTGAGGTCGCCTTCCGAGAGACGGGTCAGCCCTTCCGCAAGGGCGTCGACGGCCAGCCGCAGCGAGCGGCTATCGGCTTCGAGTATCGCGGCACGGGCCTCGCGATCCCTGCGGGTTGCCTCGCTCTCGGCCTTCGCGCGCTGTTCGAGTTCGAGTTTTTCGATGGCGGCCAGTCGGAAAACGTCAGCCGCCCGAGCCATGTCGCCGATCTCGTCGCGGCGGTTGGTGGCCTCGACAGGGCGCTGATAGTCGCCGTCGACGATGCTCTGCATGCTTTGGCGGATACGGTTGATGCCGCCAACAATGGCGTTGCCGTGGATCAATTGCAGGATCAGCACTGAAAAGAATGCGATGACACCCAGCGTCAACTGGATCGTCAGGGATTCGCGGCTTCTTGCCTTCGCTTCTTCAACGCCAAGATTGACCAAACCGTTGCCCAAGGTTGCCAGTTCTTCCAGGGTCGCAGAAATCCGATTTCCGGCGCCGTCAATCGCATCGTCGATTGCGCTGAACTCGTCTTCCGGGGCGCCGCTTTCAATCAGACGTGCAAGGTCTACTTCGACCGCTATCGACAGGACGTTCAGGTCCTCTCGATAGGTCGCCAGCAATGCGCCGCGTCCGGCTTCCATTGCAATCGTTTCCAGCGCGCTTTGCTTCTCGGCGAGTTGCGCGAGGGCGTCGTTGATGATCTGCGCTCTCTCGGGTTGGATTGCGCCTTCGCCTCTGTCGATAATGCTGTCCATGGCGGCCAGCACCATATTGGCATTGGCCAACCGCATTTCATTGACCTGCTCGACAACTGCCTGAATGTCGGTTGCTCGAAGGAGCGCGGATTCCTGCTTGGCGTTCTCGTACCAGCCAACGACCAGCATGGAGCCCACACCGAGCGTGGCAACACCTGCAAGTGTCAACATTCGCATCTTTATGGAGAAAGAACTTCCCGAGCGAATTTTCGTCATTCTTGGACCGCCGAGCTTGCGCTCGGCGCGCCAAAAGCGGGCAGAGCGCATCCACAAACTGCGCAGCCCCATGGCCAGCGCTTCCAAGTAGCGATCATTGACAATATTAGTTAACGCTTGCCTAAGCGTATCGGGAAATCCGGTTATTCTTCGAAGCGCACCGCCCGGCGGTAAAGGTGCCATGTCGCGTGACCGGCAACAGGCAGCACAATTAAAAGGCCCAGAAAGAGTGGAACGAGAGCCACGACGGCGGCGCCGGCGACGATGATGCCAAATGTCAGCATCGGCAAAGGGTTTTCCATGACGGTGCGCATACTGGTCAGCATTGCCGTGACGAAATCGACTTCTCGTTCCACCAGCATAGGCATCGAAATGACGGTTACGCTGAATAGCAGCGTCGCCAAAATGCCGCCGACCACTGTGCCGATAGCGAGAAAGGCAAGACCCTCCGGTGTTTGCAGGGCCACCTGGGCAAAGCCCTCGAGGCTTGACGGAATGCGGAAGCCGAGGAACAGCGCCATCAAAAGGCGAACCTGGTAGATCCAGATCCAGAAGATAAAGAGCACGACGAATGCCATCCAAGATAGCTGGCGCTCACGCTGGCGAAATACCTCGGCCAGAACCGCGCGCCAGGTCACGGGTTGTCCGTAAAACGTCCGGCGGCTGATGTCGTATAGGCCGACGGCGATGAAGGGGCCGACCAGCGGAAAGCCGATCGCCACAGGAATGATCATCCAGGGCATCTGAAAATAGAACAGCATCGCCAGAATGAAGAGGCCGCCAACTGCGTAGATTGCGCCGAAAAACAGGCCCATCGTGCTGTGTCTCGTGAAGTCGCGCCATCCAGCTGCGAAGCTTGCGAAGACATCGGCGATCTGAAGCTGGCATATATGCGGCTTGGGGATCGGTGCGCCTTTGAGTGCCTGCTGTTCCATCCGCTTCCTCCCAAGCCATGTGAACGCAATCTGTCGCCAGAGGAGAGCGCCTTCCGCCGCGCACGTCAAGATGGATCTACGTATGAGCCGGCCATCTATGCGGATCGTAAAAGGTCGGTTATCATCGGCTTATGTCGAAAACCCAAACAGTATCTGTTGCTTTGCCGCCGCTCGCCATTGGCCTTTTGATTGTAAGCTTGCTCGCAGCAGGTTTTGCGGGCTGGCTGCATTTTGGGTCGGGCATATTTCTGTCGCTGATCGAAAGCGGTCTCACCTACTGTTTCTAAAGAAGACCTGCAGTTCGTGCTGGCGCGACAAATGCGCCCCCTTGCCAGCTTTCCTGTTGTTTGCGGTTGATTTGGGCCGAGGCTGGGCGTAACGGGCTGCCATCGATCCACGATGGGGCAAGACTTATGAAGGCTGTACGGATCATTCTCTGGAGCTGCGTTCTCGTGATGGCGGGCCTTCTGGCGTGGCTCACCTATTCGGTCACCGCTCCTGGCCAACGATTGGCGGAAGGACCGTTCGGTGTGCCGTTCGAGCTGTTCGACCAGAATGGCAAGGCAATCACGGAACAGGCGTTCCGCGGCAAGCCGACTGCGCTCTTTTTCGGCTTCACCCATTGCCCCGAAGTCTGCCCGACGACGCTGTTTGAGCTCGACGGCTGGATGAAGCAGGTCGATCCCGACAAGACGCTTTTGCAGGCCTATTTCGTGACGGTTGATCCCGAGCGCGATACGCCGGAACTGCTCGGACGCTACATCTCCAACGTCACGGATCGAATCGTCGGCATTGCCGGTGATCCGGCCAAGGTCGCCGAAGTCATCAAGGGCTATCGCGTCTATGCCAAGAAGATACCGGTAGACGAGAGCCAGCCGAATGGTGACTACACCATGGATCACACCGCGTCTGTCTTCCTTCTGGATGCGGAAGGTCGCTTCAAGGGCACGATCGCCTATGGAGAAAACCCCGAGACGGCCGTCCAGAAGCTCACCAATCTGGCAAAGGGCTGACCCGCGGCTTTCAAGTGCGGTTGCCAGCTTGGTCTGGGCGGTGTAGCGGACTGGGTTCAGATTAAGCGCGAGGGATGCCGACCTTGGAAATCCGTTTGTACGTGTCCACCACGGAAGTGGGCGCAAACCGCATTCTTGAATTGATGAGCTTCGCTTTCGGCGAAGAAGACTATGCCATCGCCACCACCGAGATTGATGAGAAGGCCGACATCTGGGAGGCCTCCATCTATCTGATGATGGCGGATGAAGAGGATGTGCGTCCGCGCTTCGAAGCCTGCCTGGAAGAGGAATTTCCGGAAGCATCGATCGAGCGGGAGGTCATTCCTGACATCGACTGGATCGCCAAGTCTCTCGAAGGGCTGAAGCCGGTTAGGGCTGGGCGTTTTCTCGTCCACGGTTCGCATGACCGCGACAAGGTGCAGCCGCATGATCTGGCCATCGAAATCGACGCGGGCCAGGCGTTCGGCACCGGGCACCACGGCACGACGGCCGGCTGCCTGGAGGTGATCGAGGATGTGGTGCGCTCCCGCAAGATCCGCAACGCACTCGATCTTGGCACCGGCAGCGGCGTGCTTGCCATCGCTGTCCGCAAGATGGTGCGCATCCCCGTGCTGGCGACCGATATCGATCCGATTGCCGTCCGGGTTGCCCGCGAAAATGCGCGGCGAAACCAGGTGGTCGAGGGAATTGATTTTCGCACCGCTCCGGGTTTCCATTCGACGGCCTTTGGCCAGCATGCGCCCTTCGATCTGATTATCGCCAACATTCTGGCCCGCCCCTTGATCAAAATGGCGCCGCAGCTTGTCGCGCATCTGGCGCCTGGCGGAACGGTTATCTTGTCCGGAATTCTCGCCAGTCAGCGGTGGAAGGTCATTGCCGCCTATAGTTCGGCCGGCCTCTCCCATGTCCGAACCATCTGGCGCAACGGCTGGGTCACCATCCACTTCACGCGCGGCAAGGGCTAAAAGCCGGCCAACCGCTCTTCGATCCGACCTCAATAGAAAAGGCGGCTCGCGTCAGCGAACCGCCTTTTGGGCACCTGCTTTGGGTGCCACTCTGCGAGCCTGGGAGGAGAGCTCAAGCAGAGACTACTCGGTCTCGGTTTTAAACCGAGCGGATTAAAACAGCGCGCGCTGGGCCGGGCGGCGGCGGAGTTCTTCGCGGCTCAGACCCATTGCCTGCAGCGAGGTGTCATCCAACGAAAGCAGAGCGCCCGTTGTGTAGAGGTCGGCACGACGCTGGCGGGCTTCGACGAGGTTGTTGAAAGCTGTGCGCAGGAATGACTTTGCCATCTCTCTGTTCCTTTTTGTTGCGACGCAACATCCGCGCCGCCGATGCACAGTACATAGGTCATTTCAGCGACATGTGTCAGTGGCTTTGGGGCAGGGGAGCCCTGCGAATGCTGCATAGCAACATGAGAACGCCGAAATATTTGGCATAGCACGTCGCAGATCTGTCGCCGTGGTGGGCATCTGCCTGTCGGCTTGCTATAAGCGATGCGTATTTTCACACCAATCTGCAGGCCCTCATGTTTCAGTCATTCGAAGTCAAATCCACGCCTCAGCACGGCAAGGAGCGCATTGCCGCCTTGCGCGCTCTGTTTCCGGAACTCTCCGTCGATGCGGTCCTGATCCCGCGCTCGGATGAGTATCTCGGCGAATATGTTCCCGCCTGTGCCGAGCGTCTGGCCTGGGCCACCGGCTTCACAGGGTCGGCCGGTCAGCTTCTGGTGACGGCGACGGAAGCCGTTGTCTTCGTCGACGGTCGCTACGTGACGCAGGTCGAGCAGCAGGTCGATATGAGCGTGTTCTCCCGTGGTGACCTGGTCAATGAACCGCCGCACAAGTGGATTGCGGCGCATGTGCCGAAGGGCTTCCGTCTTGGCCTTGATCCGTGGATGCACACGGGGGCCGAGGTCAATCGCATCGAGAAAGCCCTTGAGGACGTCGGTGGCACGCTTGTGCTTCTGCCGTTCAATCCCGTCGATCGGCTCTGGACGGATCGTCCCGCCGAGCCGATGGGCGCCGTGGCCATCCAGGCCGATCATCTCGCTGGCGTCTCCGCTGCCGAGAAGCTTTCACGGATTGCCTCCGACCTCAGCGCGAAGAAGCTGGATGCCGTGCTGGTGACGGACCCGTCCTCGGTTGCCTGGATCTTCAACATTCGTGGCGCCGATGTTCCCCATACGCCGCATCCGCTCGCTCGCGCCATCGTCAGGGCGGATGGCAGCGCGGAACTGATGATCGCCGAAAAGAAGCTGTCGGCATCGGTCATGGAGTATCTCGGCAAGCTCTGCAGCCTTGTTGATCCGGCCGAACTTCCTCGACGGCTGGAAGAGCTCGCCTCTGGCGGCCGTCGTGTGCTGGTCGATCCCGATCTGACCTCCTATTCCCTGATCTTCATGCTCCGTCAGTTCGGCAGTGAGATCGTCGAAGGCAATGATCCGGCCAAGCTCGGTCGCGCTGTGAAAAACAGCGTCGAGCTGAATGGCTCAGCGGCAGCGCATCTCCAGGATGGCGTCGCCGTGGTCGAGTTCCTGCACTGGTTCTCGTCGCAGCCCGCCGGGAGCCTGACCGAGATCTCTGCGGCGCAGGCGCTGGAGGCGAGCCGCGTCAAGGTGGGCGAGCGGATGCAGAACCCACTGAAGGATTTGTCCTTCGAGACGATCTCCGGTGCCGGTGAACACGCGGCCATCATGCATTACCGTGTCACCACCGAAAGCGACCGCGTGATCAACGATGGCGAAATGTTCCTCATTGACTCCGGCGCGCAATATGTGAACGGCACGACCGACATTACCCGCACTGTGGCTGTCGGCGCCGTGAGCGAAGAGCAGAAGCGCTTCTTCACCCTCGTGCTGAAGGGCATGATTGCGATCAGCACGGCCCGCTTCCCGAAGGGGACACGCGGCTGCGATCTCGATCCCTTGGCACGCATTGCACTCTGGAAGGCCGGTGCGGATTTCGCTCATGGCACGGGCCACGGTGTCGGCTCTTATCTGTCCGTCCACGAAGGTCCTCAGCGCATTGCGCGTTTATCCACGCAGGAGCTCTTGCCGGGCATGATCCTGTCAAACGAGCCGGGCTACTACCGCCCCGGCAGCTTCGGTATCCGCATCGAAAACCTTGTCTATGTGCAGGATGCTGCAGCGATCGAAGGTGGAGATCAGCCGATGCTCGGCTTCAAGACGTTGACCTTCGTGCCGATCGATCGGCAGCTGGTCGTCGAAGATCTCTTGACGCGGGATGAGCTGCGCTGGCTGGACGACTACCACATGCAATCCAGAGAGGCGTTGTTGCCGCTGATCGACGATCCCAAGACGAAGGCGTGGCTGCTTGCTGCAACCGAACCGTTCAACCGGTGAATGCTGCGCGCGATCCGCTGGTTTTGGCCGGCGGATCGCAATTACAGTGTCTGTCGCGCCAGCATGACCGCTGCCCAGCCGATCACCAGCATCGGTATTGGCGGCAGGCGAAGGCCGACAACAAGCGCGACCAACATGGCAATCTTCACGTCAGTGCCACCGGAGAAAAAAGCCGGCGCGACCAGCGTGGTGAGAACCGCTGCCGGCACCGCATTCAGCGCGGCCTCCAGCCTTGGCGGCATCACTTTCAGCCGCTTTACCAGGAAATAGCCGCCAATCCGTGTAAGGTAGGTTGCAGCCGCCGAGGCGAGGATCAGCAGCACCATGTAGGGTGTGAAAAGCCCGCTCATGCCGCGTCCTCCGTCACAGCTGGGGGCAGGATGGCCGCCAGTGTCACGCCGGCAAGGGCACCGATGCTGATATGCCAGGGCGAGCCAACGATGTGCTGCGCCACGATGGCAACAACGGCACTGACCACGGCGACGGCCAAGAAGTTGTCACGCTTGCGGAAGCTCAGAACCAGACCCATGAAATAAAGCGGCAGCAGGATGTCGATGCCCCATTTCGCCGGGTCTCCCATCATCGATCCGACCAGGCCACCGACCGCGGTCAGCGCGACCCAGGGCACGTAAATCATCGCGCCGAAGCCTGCATACCAGCTGAATGTCACGGGTCTGCCGCTTTCGCCCCGCGCCAACGTCTCCGCAAACTGCGGGTCTGTCAGGACGAAAAAGCTGAGTGCCTTCTGGGCGCCGGTGAAGTGGTCCATGAACGGCGTGATGGCTGCGGAATAAAGGATGTGGCGGAAGTTGACCGCCAGAATGGACAACACGACGACCCACATCGGGACCGATTGGCCAAACAATTCGATACCGACCAGCTGGCTCGCGCCTGCATAGACCGTGGCACTCATTAATGTCGCTTCCGCCACGGTCTGTCCGTTGGCGACGGCAACCGCGCCGAACAGGACCGCGAATGGACCGGCGGAAACCATGACGGGGAGGGCGCGCAGCGCGCCTTCGAAGAATTCTGGACGGGACATCGTATTCTCTCGTGATCTAAGGTCAGCTAACCTGTCCAATGTCCCTGTGCAAACCAATAGGATTGATGGATCAGCGCGGGAAATTGATGGCTGTCGCCCGCGTGGACGAACGCGAAACTTTTGGGAGGCAATCGGTTTGGCTCAGAATCAGACGGGGACACTTTTGCAGAAGGCGCTGGCAACGGAACTGCGCAACAACATCGTGGCGACACTGTGCCGTCATCTGCGTGAGGAACACGAGGTCGAGCTTGGTCGATTCGAGGCCGAGGAACTTCTGGATCTCGTCGCCGGTTTGGTCGGGCCGCATTACTACAACGAGGGCCTGCGCGACGCGCAGGCTCTGCTGGCGCGCCAGGTCGACGAGATCAATGAGCGTTTGTATGAGATGGAGCGCCAGCCGGAAGGTTAGGCGCCCGATGTCTCGTCATTTTTTTGGACGGATCTGGAACGTATGCTCCGGGCCGGGGAAAGTGCGTGCCTTCACCTCGTCTGCATAGTCCGCGACTGCCTGATCGATGATCGTCGCAAGTTCGGTGTAGTGCTTGACGAAGCGCGGCTTGAATTCGTTGAAGAGCCCCAGCATGTCGTCGGACACAAGTATCTGGCCGTCGCAAGCCGGCGACGCGCCGATGCCGATCGTTGCCGCAGACAGTTCGGTCGTGATCTCGCGCGCCAGCGGTTCGACCGTGCCCTCAATGACGATGGCAAAGGCCCCCGCCTGATCGATGGCGCGGGCATCGCGGCGGATCTTGTCCTGCTCCGCCTCACTGTGGCCCTTGGAGCGATAGCCGCCCGACGTATTGACCTGCTGCGGCATTAGGCCGACATGGCCGAACACCGGAACGCCGCGGCTGACGAGGAAGGCGACTGTTTCGGCCATTTCCTCGCCGCCTTCGAGCTTCACACCGTCGCAGCCGGTTTCCTTCATCAGGCGAACTGCATTGCGGAAAGCCTGTTCCTTGCTCTCCTGATAGGCGCCGAAGGGGAGATCGACGATGACGCAGGCGCGCGATGCGCCCCGCATGGTTGCCTGTCCATGGGCCACCATCATGTCCATGGTGACCCCAACGGTGGTTTCCATGCCATAAAGCACCATTCCGAGGCTGTCGCCGACCAGAAGCAGATCGCAATGCCGGTCCATGATCTTCGCAACAGGCGTCGTGTAGGCCGTCAGGGAGACGATCGGACGATTGCCCTTGAGGGCTGTGATGTCTGCGGGCGTCAAACGCTTCTGACGGGGTGGGGTGCTCATATTATGCGGCCTCCATGCCGTTGGCGGCCGACTGGCCGATGATGCTGTTGTCGAGAAGTTTCGTCTGGCCGAAGCGCACATAGAGGAGCACGAGCGCGCGCTCCTCGACCGTATCGATGGGCTCAAGGGTCTCGGGATCGCGAATGGCCACCACTTCCGGTCGGGCAAGCGGTTCGCTTGTCAGGAATTCACGAAGTTTTGCTTCCAGTTCGGCGACATTCCTCACACCTGTCAGAAGCAGGCGCTCGGCTTCAGCAAGCGTCTTCGGAACGATGACCGCTGCTTCGCGCTCTGCCGGGCTCAGATAGACATTGCGCGATGAACAGGCGAGGCCGTCTGCTTCGCGTACGGTCTCAACCGGAACGACGCGAACCGGTTGGGCCAGGTCCTCGACCATCTTCCTGATGATCGTCACCTGCTGATAGTCCTTGCGGCCGAAATAGGCGGCATTGGGCTGGACGATGTTGAAAAGCTTGGTGACGACGGTGGCCACGCCGGCAAAATGGCCGGGGCGCGCTTCGCCTTCCAGCTCGGAACCAAGCTTCGGCAGGTCGACCACGGTTTGCATGGGCTCCGGATACATGTCCTTGACGGTCGGAGCAAACAGGTAGTCGACTCCAGCTTCCACCAGCATGGCGCGGTCGCGCGCGAGATCGCGCGGGTATTTGTCGAGATCCTCGTTTTTGCCGAATTGCAGCGGGTTGACGAAGATCGAGACGACCGTGACATCGTTTTCGGCACGGGCCCGGTTCACCAGCGTCAGATGACCCTCATGCAGGTAACCCATGGTCGGCACGAATCCGATGCTGCGCCCGGCGCGGCGATGAGGCGCGAGCTTTTCGCGGAGCTCGGCGATCGTGGTGATGACGTCCATGTCTGGCGTCCTCCCTGTCATGTCGTTCGCTGGCGTCTAACGCCTGCCGCAAAAAAAGGCAATCACGTGTTGACGGCCAGCTTGTCAGGGCGCAATCGCGCCACTGTCGATGATCTCCACCCCGGCTTCGCGCAAATCGGCCAAGGTTTGAACAACGCCTTGCGGGTCGATGCCGCGGCAGCCGTCTGCAATCAGCCGCACGGTGACATTCGGCAACATGTCCCGCGCATCGAGCGCGGAAAAGCGCACGCAATAGTCTGTGGCTAGCCCCATGATGTCCAGGTCTGCCACGCCCTTCCCGACCAGATACTGGCCAAGTCCTGTCAGTGCGGCGCGATCATTGTCGCGAAAGGCGGAATAGCTGTCGACAGTGCGATTTTCGCCTTTTTTCTGCACGTAGTCGAAAAGTTTGGTCTCAAGGTCGGGATGAAACTTCGCGTCATCCGTGCCCTGTACGCAGTGGTCGGGCCACATCATCTGCTGCTGGCCGGCAAGTACGCCCATTTCAAACGGATGTTTGCCCGGATGCTGGGAGGCAAAGCTGCCGTGATCGGCCGGGTGCCAGTCCTGCGAAGCGATGATCAGGTCATAATACTCGCTGCGCATCAGTCTATTGGCAACCGGTACAACGGCATCGCCATCGGCGACCGGCAGGTTGCCGCCCGGACAAAAGCCATTCTGGATGTCGATGAGCAGCAGTGCCTTTGTCATGTCTCTCTCCTTGATGCGTGCGCAAGATGGCAATGGCTGGGACATCAATCAAGGTCGATTGCGCTCAGTTCCTTGGCGACGAGATTCAGCAAGAAATCGCGATGTTTGGAACAATCTTTCGAAATCCCCGTTCGGACTTATGTCCGCCCTCGCGGAAGTCCGCAATTTCTACGACCAAAAGATTGGAATCTGAGATGCTCGTGATCATCACAGCAGTCGTCTTCGGCATATTGGGCCTGGTGCTCGCCGGAGGCGGCGTGCAATTGGCGATGCTTGGAGGTAGTCCATACTATCTTCTCGCTGGCATTGCCTTTCTCGCAACCGCCTTTTTCGTCTATCGACGCCGCATAGAGGCGCTCTGGATCTACGGAGCCGTTATCCTTGCGAGCCTGATCTGGGCGATATTTGAAGTCGGTCTTGATTGGTGGCAGCTCGGAACCCGTGGAGGGCTTGTTGTTCTCCTGGGTGTTTGGCTTCTGGTCCTCTATGCACTTGGTTCCTTTAATCCACGCCCGGACCGGTCGAGGAGGCGTTTCGATCTCCTGGCTCTTGCCGCGCCGCTTGTCCTATCCGTCATAGTCGCCGGCGTTTCCCTCTTCATCGACCCCTATGGGCGTGAAGGCGCTCTGCCGGTCGAGGCCAGCGTCGCAGCACCCAACCTTGGCAATGCGATCCCGGAGGCTGATTGGCAACAGTATGGGCGCACGCAGTTCGGCCAGCGCTATTCGCCCCTGACCCAGATCAACACTGAGAATGTCAAAGATCTCGAGGTTGCCTGGACCTATCAGACGGGCGATGTGAAGCTGCCTGAAGATGTCGGCGAGACCACCTACCAGGTGACACCCCTGAAAGTTGGAAATACGCTCTATCTCTGCACGCCACACAACTGGGCAATTGCAGTGGATGCGGCAACCGGCAAGGAGAAATGGAAGTTTGACCCGAATGCCGGGCTAAACCCCGATCGCCAGCATCAGACCTGCCGCGGTGTGACCTACTACGCCGATCCGAATGCGTCTGCCGGTGGTCTGTGTTCAGCACGCGTTTATCTGCCGACATCCGACGCGCGGCTGATCGCACTCGATGCCGAAACCGGTACAATCTGCGAAAGCTTTGCGGAGCAGGGGACCCTGCGGCTTGAGCAGAAAATGCCCTACAATCCTGCGGGCTACTACTATTCCACGTCGCCGCCTGTCATCGTCGGCAACAAGATCATCATCGGCGGTGCCGTCAACGACAACTATTCGAACCAATCGCCGTCGGGTGTTATCCGTGCCTTTGATGTCAATACCGGGGAATTGCTGTGGAACTGGGATAGCGGCAATCCGGAGCAGACCGAGCCACTGGCAGAGGGTGAAACCTACTCGGCCAACTCGCCCAACAGCTGGTCGATCTTCTCGGTCGATGAGGAGCTCGGGCTTGTCTATATCCCCTTGGGCAACCAGACCCCAGACCAGCTCGGGATGGGCAGAAGCGAAGCGGTCGAGCGCCATTCCTCGTCTATCGTCGCGCTGGATGTGAATACGGGTGCTGACCGCTGGGTCAGGCAAACCGTCCATCACGATCTCTGGGACATGGACGTCCCGGCGCAGCCTGTGTTGATCGATATTCCCGATGCTGAGGGGCAAGTGGTTCCCGCTCTGGTCGGGCCAACCAAACAAGGCGACATTTACGTGCTCGACCGTCGCACCGGCGAGCCGATCATTCCTGTTCGGGAAATCCCGGCTCCCGGCGGCACGATCCCGGAAGATTTTGCCGCGCCGACGCAGCCGATTTCCGATCTGACCTTCCGTCCGGCAAAGCTTGAGGAGAAGGACATGTGGGGCCTCAGCATCATCGATCAGATGATGTGCCGGATCGCCTTCCGTCAGCTCCGCTATGATGGCCAGTATACCCCTCCGTCGGTTGAGGGAACGCTGGTCTACCCTGGCAACTTCGGCACATTCAACTGGGGCTCTGTCGCTGTCGATCCCGAGAGGCTGGTCATGTTCGGCATGCCAACCTATCTGGCCTTCACCGTACAACTGGTTCCGCGCGAAGATATCCCCGAAAAGCGAGAGGGCGAGACCGGATCGGAGCAGGGCTTGAACCGCAATGAAGGTTCTCCCTACGGCGTGGTGATGGGGCCCTTCCTCTCGCCGATCGGCATCCCCTGCCAGGCGCCGCCATGGGGCACGATCGCCGGAACTGATCTTCGCACAGGCGAGATCGCCTATCAGCACCGCAATGGCACGGTCTATGACATGACGCCGCTGCCGCTGCCGTTCAAGGTCGGTGTTCCCGGCATTGGTGGGCCAATGATCACCAAGGGTGGTGTCGTGTTCCTGGGTGCTGCTGTCGACAACTACCTTCGCGCCTACGACCTGACCACGGGTGACCAGTTGTGGGAAGCTCGATTGCCGGCAGGCGGTCAGGCGACGCCGATGACCTATGCCTTGGAGGATGGCAAGCAGTATGTGGTCATGGTCGCCGGCGGGCATGGCTCTGTTGGCACCAAGGCTGGCGACTACGTTATCGCCTACCGACTGCCAGACTAACTTTTACGCGCATTGTGACGAGAGACACGCGCCCGGCAGTCCGCTGCCGGGCGCGTCACATTTCGGAGCAGATCATCGTCATTGTTCCCTCTGCGAAACGGAACATTAACCATCTGATTCTACGTCGGGTGCCGTTACGTAAGGATGTTTTGCATGATTGCTTCTGCCATGATCGGCCAGCCCGTTTCCACCGTTGCCTTTTTTCCGCTTGCCAGCCGACGGGACCTTGTCCGTCGTTCGGCCCTGGAACTCGACCGACTCCATGGTCGTGCCGCCGATCAGTTCTGGATCACCACCTGCCGGGCGCTCGGTCAGGAACTGCTCGCTGTCGGATGCCCGGAAGCCGAGATGCGTGCGGATATCATGGATTTCCAGGCTGCCGTTCAGAGGGAGCTGATGTGGCTGCATCGTGAGGAAGCCGCGCAGGGCTGACTTGCAGCTATGATGTTCTTGAGGGCAGCAGATGGACGTGTGGGCGATGTTGCGATGAGATCAAAGGCGAGGTCTGCTCCATTCCGACACGCTCGAAGACACTTTTCCGCCGCGCCGAAACCGAACATTAACTATCTGAATTTAAACCCATGGTGTGACCAGATGTTGTTTCGCGTGGGTGTTTCGCCATGACCGGCCAGACTGTTTCTAAGATCGCCTTCTTTCCACTCGCCAGCCGCCGCCACCTGGTGCGTCGTTCTGCGGTTGAACTGGACAAGCTGAACGGCCGGGCGGCTGACACCTATTGGAAGAAAACCTGCCGCGCCCTTGGGCAGGAACTCCTCTCGCTGGGATGTCCTGAAGAAACCATGCGCGCTGAAGTCATGGAATTCCAGAACGCTGTCCAGTGGGAACTGGTGTGGCTGCACGGCAGTGACGCGGCGGAAGGCTGATTAGCCCTTCCGGCGAGTGTCAGTCGTGCGCTATGCGCCGGCCATGACCTCAGTGAGCACGTCCGACGGACTGAGTTGACCACTCAGGCAGAGATATTTCTCGAGCACGAGCAGCGATAGCGCCTCGTCCATCCGCGCGTCCAGAAACCGGTTCCGATAGGCCTGGGCTTCTCTGACGATCGCCTGTGCGTCCGCGGGATTGCGCTCGTAATATTCGAACTTCTCCTCCAGGTCGCTCATGTCGTCGCGGATTTCGACGTAATGACGGCCGGCTTCCAGGCTGCCTTCCATATACCAGGTCTCAAACCGCAGCTTCGGCGAAAAGCAGAGCGAGTTGCTGGACATGATCCATTTGAGGTTGGTTGCGACGTCGTTGCCCTCGATGGACAGGATGTAACGGTATTGAAGCTGCTGCTCGATCGACAGAAACGGTTTTTGCCATTCCGGTGGACTGTTTTTGCCAGTTGTGCCGACATCAATATGCGGGTGCCCGCTGAAGGTCTTGACGAGCGAAAGCCGCCTGTCGTTGTTCGGCGCGCCGCGCCAGACGACACCCGACTTCTTTTCTGTGAAGGGGATCGCATCGTGTGTCTGGCGGAAATGGCGGAATTTATCCAGTTTCATCAAAACGGAATTGGCATTGTGCTCGCCGATCGGGCGGCTTTTCACCACCGTTGGCACGTCCGGCACATGTGTGATGTCGCCGAACAGCGTGCTGACACGTGAGGTCGCGGGGAAGTAGCGGGCCGTTTCCATGAAGTCGAAATAGTAGCGGCTCGCACCGCGAGGCGTGCCCTTGATGGTGTGAGCCTCTAGCGCTGGTGTGAACGGCACCGCTAGCTTGTTGTAATAGCGCAGCCGCCGACGGAGTTCGGCAAGATCGAGGTTGGCAAACTGATCAAGACGCGTGGGGCGTCTTGCGGCGAAGTACCGCTGGGGCAGGGCATCCTTGGCATAGTTCTCGATGTAGTAGAGAAGTCGCGCAATGCGTATGTTCACCATGCCGTCCCGACGATCTTTCTGCTTGTTGTCACGCGGGAATAGCACCGTCGGGAAACGGGGTCGAGCGGCTTTCCCGCCCGAACCCCTGATCACGAGACGGCTTCGACGAACCCGTCTAGAACGCGCTTCTGGCCTGCCCGGTCAAAGTCGATCGTCAGCTTGTTGCCTTCGATGGACGCGATATTGCCGTTGCCGAACTTGATGTGGAAGACGCGGTCGCCGACCGAAAAGCGCGATGGCTCGCTGTTCGTCGATCGGGCAACCAGTTCGCCGTCGATCGTTTTGGCCCGAGGTCCGCTTTCGCCGTAACCGATCCGCTCGACGGCATGGCCGGAGCGAGATCCCCAGTTGTCGCGGGTGGCGTCGGTCTTGTTGGCCTGGGCGCGCTTCCAGCCCGGCGTCGAATAGGCGTTCTGGAACGGCTCCTGCTTGTCGAAGCGGGACTGGCCGTACGGGTTGCGACCATAACCGCCATAAGAGGTCTCTGCCTCGGCGACGTCGACATGGGCGGGTGGCAATTCGTCGAGGAAGCGCGAGGGCATGGTCGACTGCCAGAGGCCGTGGATGCGACGGTTGGAGACGAACCATATGTGGCAGCGACGCTTGGCGCGGGTGATGCCGACATAGGCGAGGCGCCGCTCTTCCTCCAGACCCGAGCGGCCGCCTTCATCCAATGCGCGCTGATGAGGGAAGAGGCCCTCTTCCCAGCCTGGCAAGAACACTGTTTCGAACTCAAGCCCCTTGGCCGAATGCAGCGTCATGATCGATACGGCGTCGAGATTTTCGTTTGTCTCGGCATCCATGACCAGCGACACATGCTCAAGGAAGCCGCGTAGGCTCTCGAAGGCTTCCATCGAGCGGACAAGTTCCTTCAGGTTTTCAAGCCGTCCCGGCGCTTCCGCCGATTTGTCGTTCTGCCACATTGCGGTGTAGCCGCTCTCGTCGAGGATCTGCTCGGCAAGCTCGGTATGGGGCGTGTTTTCCAGAAGCGACTGCCAGCGGCGGAAATCCGTGACGACGTCAAAAAGCGCCTTGCGCGCCTTTGGCTTCAACTCGTCGGTTTCGATGATGTCGCCCGCTGCCGCAAGCATCGGGATGTCGCGGGTGCGGGCATAATCATGTAGATTGCGGATGGTCGTGTCGCCGAGACCGCGCTTCGGCGTGTTGACGATGCGCTCGAAGGCGAGATCGTCTGCCGGCTGGCAGACGAGGCGAAAGTAGGCCATCGCATCGCGGATTTCGAGGCGTTCGTAAAAGCGCGGGCCGCCGATGACGCGGTAGTTGAGGCCAAGCGTCACGAAGCGGTCTTCGAATTCGCGCATCTGGAAGGAAGCGCGCACAAGGATCGCCATGTTGTTCAGCGGATGCTGCTTGCGCTGCAGCTGTTCGATCTCCTCGCCGACGGCGCGGGCTTCCTCTTCGGAATCCCAGGCGGCGTGGACAACGACCTTCTCGTCATTGGGGTCGACGCGATCGGTGAACAGCGTCTTGCCAAGGCGCCCCTCGTTATGAGCAATCAAATGACCCGCAGCACCGAGGATATGCTCGGTCGAGCGGTAGTTGCGCTCAAGCTTGATCACCTTTGCGCCGGGAAAATCCTTCTCGAAGCGCAGGATATTGTCGACTTCCGCACCACGCCAACCATAGATCGATTGGTCATCATCGCCGACGCAGCAGACATTCTGCGGCACGCCGGGCGGTCGCTGCGCGAGCAGCCTTAGCCACATGTACTGTGCGGTGTTTGTGTCCTGATACTCGTCGACCAGAATATATCTGAACCGCTGGTGATACTCCTTGAGCAGGTCGGGATTGGCGCGGAACATGCGGATGGGGTGCATCAGCAGGTCGCCGAAGTCACAGGCGTTCAGTGTCTTCAGGCGGTTCTGATAGGCGGCATAGAGTTCGCGACCGCGGCCATTGGCAAAGGCACGGGCATCGCCTTCGGGGATTTGGGCCGGATCGAGCCCCTTGTTCTTCCAGCCGTCGATCATCGCGGAAAATTGCTTGGCGGGCCAGCGTTTGTCGTCAATGCCCTCTGCCTGGATGATCTGCTTGATCAGCCGTACCACGTCATCGGTATCGAGAATGGTGAAGTCGGATGTCAGCCCGACGAGCTCGGCATGGCGCCGCAGGAGCTTGACCCCGATCGAGTGGAAGGTGCCGAGCCAGGGCATGCCTTCGACCTGGCCGCCGACGAGAACGCCGATCCGCTCCTTCATCTCCCGTGCGGCCTTGTTGGTGAAGGTCACGGCCAGGATCTGGCTCGGATAGGCGCGGTTGCTGGCAAGGATATGCGCGATGCGGGTGGTCAGCACGCGGGTCTTTCCGGTTCCTGCGCCCGCAAGGACAAGCACTGGGCCATCGACCGTTTCCACGGCCTCCCGCTGCTCGGGGTTCAGGCCCGAGATATAGTCAGGTGCACGGGATTGATCACGGGCCGCCATGGCACGCGCGGCAATGCCGAGCCCACCGGCTGCTGGTGCGGGGGCCGGTTCCACTCGCTTCTTGCGCGGTGCCGGTTCCTCGTCAAAGAAGGGAATATCATCAAAACCACTGGTCATGCGGCTCAATGTAGTGATTCGGTCCCGAAAGGCCAGTGTAACCGTTCTGGTTTTATTCTCGCCCTCGCTCTTGCGCACGGCTTTTTGGGGTCGCCCATAGCCCAAGTCATCGCGGTTCCTATCTATGCCGAAAGCACCGCTGCGAAGTCTTTCGATCACGGGACCGTGAAAGCGTAGAGATTACAAATCAGTAAGCTTGCGTTTCTGCCATTGCCAGCCACAATTCAGGCCGGATACTGGAGCGAAATATTTCATCTCATATCTTTGGAGCCTGCATGCCGATCTGGAAGCAACTCTCGCTGTGTCTTTTCATCCTGGCCCTCGGCGTCTGTGGCTGGGTGTATCTGTCACCGGCAGCCGGCCCGACACTGGTCGGTCTCGGGGTGCCACAAGGACTTGTTTCCATGGTCGCGCCGTCTTCGCAGGCGGGCGATGGCAAGGGGCAGGCCCAAGGAGGTGGGCAGGGACAAGGGCGTCGCGGCGGCGGAGGTCAGCAGGATATCCTGGTCGCAATCGAGCCGGTGGCCATGGGCGTGATCAATGATCGCCTGAACGCCATCGGTGACGGCGAGGCCATTGAGGCGGTGACTGTCATGCCCCAGGCAAGCGGGATGGTGGCCGAGATTGCCGTGAAATCGGGGCAGCGTGTCGAGAAGGGCGATATCATCGCACGTCTCGACAGCGAAGAACAGGTGATCCTGCGCGATCAGGCCGCCGTCGCGCTGCGCAGCGCGAAGGAAAAAGCCGAGTCCTATGGCAATCTTCAGAGCTTCTCCCGGCTCGAAGTGCTCGACGCGAAGATCGCCGAGGAGCAGGCGCAATTGCAGCTGACGACAGCCGAGCTCAACCTCAAGCGGCGCGATATCGTTGCACCGATCACCGGGGTGATCGGAATCGTCGGCGTCAATATCGGTGACAATGTCACGACGACCAGCCCGATCGTCACGCTTGACAATCGTGATCGACTGCTCGTCGATTTCTGGGTGCCCGAGCGTTTTGCCGCCACGATCAAAACGGACATGCCCGTCGAAGCAACCTCCGTCTCTCGTCCTGGGCAGCAGTTTGCAGGAAAGGTCGAGGCCGTCGACAGCCGCGTCGATCAGGCCAGCCGCACCATTCGCATTCGAGCGCGCATCGATAATCCCGATGATGTCTTGCGCGCGGGCATGTCGTTCAACGTTTCCATGCGCTTTCCCGGCGACCAGTTCGCGTCCGTCAATCCGCTTGCGGTGCAGTGGGACGGTGAAGGATCCTATGTCTGGCAAATCGTCGACAACAAATCCTTCAAGAAGCGGGTCAAGATCATCCAGCGCAATTCCGACAAGATCCTGGTCGACGCGGAGTTGAAGGCGGGTGATCTCGTTGCGGTCGAGGGGCTGCAGCGCGTTCGCGAAGGCGGGGCTGTCCGTGTTGCTGCTCCTGATCCGAAAGCACCGGAGGTGGCCGTCCGATGAGCGGAAACGGGTTCGAGACCGGCAAGGCCGGCAATAGCTTCACGGCTTTGTTTATTCGCCGCCCGGTATTGGCGGCCGTGCTCAATACACTGCTGGTGGTCGGCGGTCTCGCGGCGCTGGCGGGCATCGAAATTCGCGAGCTTCCTGACGTCGACAGGCCGGTGATATCCGTGTCGGTCGACTACGACGGTGCCTCGCCGCAAACCATGGATCAGGAGGTTACCCGGATTATCGAGGGAGCCGTCGCGCGCGTCAGCGGGCTGAAGTCGATCTCCTCGCGATCGCAATTCGGCTCCAGCCGGACCACGCTCGAATTCAGCGATTCCGCAGATCTCGCGGTTGCCGCCAATGATGTTCGGGATGCTCTTGGCCGGGTCATTGGACAGTTGCCTGAGGATGCGGAAGAGCCTCGCATCGTCAAGGCGGATGCCGATTCCGATGCGATCATGCGCCTTGCCGTCACATCCTCCACGCTCGGAATGGAGGATCTGACGCTTCTGGTGAACAACGAGATATCCGACCGTCTTGCCGCGGTTGAAGGTGTGGCAGACGTTCAGGTCTACGGCGATCAGGAAAAGGTCTTCCGTGTTGACGTGAACCAGGCAGCGCTTGCCAGCCGCGGATTGACGGTCGCCTCGCTCGTTGAAGCGCTTCGCAACTCTTCGCTGGACGTGCCGGCAGGATCGCTGGAATCCGCCACCCAGGATATCGTGGTTCGCGCCACGGCAAGTCTCAGCACTGCCGAGGACTTCGAGAATGTCCTCGTCGGAGACAAGGTGCGTCTGCGTGATGTGGCAACGATCACGCTTGGCCCTGATGACGGTTCGACGTCGCTGCGATCCAATGGCATTCAGGGCGTCGGCCTCGGTATCGTCCGCCAGGCGCAGTCGAACACGCTCAATATTTCTGCGGGTGTGCATGCCGCCGTCGCGGCGATGAGCGAAGCGCTACCGGAAGGTACACGGGTTGCGATCACCAGTGATGATGCCGTCTTCATCGAAGGCGCGCTACACGAGGTCGAAATCGCACTTGGCCTGTCTGCCGCGATTGTCCTCGTTGTCCTCTATCTCTTTCTTCGGGATTGGCGCGCAACGCTCATTCCGGCTCTGACCATGCCGGTTGCTCTCATCGGGACGCTGGTTGCCATTTACATGGTCGGCTTCTCGATCAACATCCTGACGCTTTTGGCCATCGTGCTCGCGACGGGGCTTGTGGTCGATGACGCAATCGTCGTGCTTGAGAATATCGTGCGCCGGCGAGCCGAAGGAATGGGCCCACGGGCAGCGGCGGTCCTCGGCACGCAGGAAGTCTTTTTTGCGGTGTTGGCAACGACTGCGACGCTTGCCGCCGTCTTTGTCCCGCTTTCCTTCCTGCCGGGCCAGCTTGGCGGGTTGTTTCGCGAATTCGGCTTCGTGCTCGCCTTTGCGGTGCTCTTGTCCTCGATCACTGCCTTGACGCTCTGCCCGATGATGGCGTCTCGTATGCTCGGTCGACATGAGCATTCCAAGCCCGGTCTGCTGACGCGTTTTGGCGAAGGATTTTCTGATCTTTACCGGCGAACGCTGACTTCGTGTCTCGGCAATCCGCTGGTCGTGATCCTTGTTGCCAGCCTTTTCATGGCAGCGGCTTACGTAACGTTTACCGGCATCAGGAATGAGCTTACGCCGCGTGAGGACCGTTCCATGGTGATGATGCGACTGAGCACGCCACAAGGGTCGAGCCTTACCTACACGCGCGATCAATTGCAGCGGGTCGAAGAGAACCTGCGCCCCCTCGTCGACAGCGGCGAGATCCGCAATATCTTCTCGCTGTCCGGTCAGGGGTCGTCCAACAGCGGCTTCATGGTGATGACACTCGCTCCTTGGTCGGAGCGCACACGCAGTCAGGACGAGATCGTTCAGGACGTCAACGCGGCTGCAGCCACGGTGCCGGCTCTTCGCGGCAATGTGTTCCAGTCCAACAGTCTGCGCATCCGCGGTGCTGGCAACGGTTTGCAGATGGCGCTTGTCGGATCCGATCACGAGATCCTGACGGAAGCCGCGCTCAAGGTCGTGGAGGCGATGGCGGAGCGGTCGGAATTCGATATACCACGGCTTTCCAATGAGCCGACACAGGCGCAGATTTCCGTCACCATGAACCGTGAACGCGCGTCCGATCTGGGTATCGACATCGATGCCATCGGCACGTCGCTTCAGGCCCTGCTGGAAGGGCGGTCCGTCACGGATGTCTTTGTTGACGGTACCTCCATTCCGGTCCGGATTGTCTCCAGCACCCAGCCGATCAACGATCCGACGGATCTGGAGAACATCTTCCTGACGACATCGGATGGCCGGGTCGTGCCGATGTCCAGTATTGCCTCGCTTGAGGAGACGGCGGTATCGCCGAGCCTGAACCGAGAGCAGCAACTGGCCTCTGTCTCCTTCTCCGCCGGGCTCAGTGAGGGTGTCGCGCTGGGGGATGCCATCGAAATTGCAAAGCAGATCGCCGAGCCTCTCTTGCCGCCGGGGGCGCGCCTAGTGGCTCTGGCGGAAGCCGCGACCCTTGAGGAAAACAGTTACGGCATGGCATTGACCTTCGGTTTCGCCATCGCAGTCATCTTCCTGGTGCTGGCTGCGCAGTTTGAAAGTGTCATCTCGGCCCTGATTATCATGGCGACAGTGCCGCTTGGCCTTGCCTGTGCCGTATTCGCGCTTCTGGTCACCGGCTCCAGCCTCAATGTCTACAGTCAGATCGGGCTTGTTCTGCTTGTCGGCGTCATGGCCAAGAACGGTATCCTGATTGTCGAATTCGCCAATCAGCTGCGGGATCGCGGGCACTCGGTGCGCGAAGCCATTGAAATGGCCTGCACGATCCGTCTTCGCCCGGTCATGATGACGATGATCGCGACCGTGCTTGGCGGCGTGCCGCTTGTGCTGGCTCAAGGTGCAGGGGCTGAAGCGCGCGTTGCCCTTGGATGGGTCATCGTCGGTGGTCTGGGTTTTGCCACCCTTATTACGCTCTATATCACGCCCGTTGCGTACCTCCTCCTTGCGCGCTTCTCCAAACCGCATGCCGAGGAAGAGGCGCGCTTCCACTCGGAGCTGGAGGATGCCGCGTTGACGGGTGCCAACGACCCCGGGGTTCCGCAACGGGCCGCTGCAGAGTGAGGCCGTCCCTGGCTTCGGGGCGGTGGACGAATCGACCATTGCCCCCTAGCGTGCGCGGCGTCAGCAGCTGTTAGGAGGCGTAGATGGCGCTCAAGGATGTCATTGACGGACCGAGAAACGAGATTGGTCTCAGTGAGGTCGTCCAGGCGCTCTCTGCACAGTTTGGCGAGAGATTTCAAACCGGCAAAGCCCATCGCGAGCAGCACGCGCATAGCACGAGCTATCTTCCTGCCCAATTGCCGGATGGCGTGGTGTTCGTCGAAAGTGGCAAGGAGGTTCAAGCCATCGTTCGCCTTTGCGCGCACCACAAGGTGCCGATTATCGGTTTCGGCGCTGGCACTTCGTTGGAAGGGCAGGTGAACGCTGCATCTGGTGGCATCTGCGTGGATTTTACCTGGATGAACAAAGTGCTGCGCGTGAGCCCGGAAGATCTCGATTGCACGGTCGAGCCCGGCGTTACCCGCGAGGCGTTGAATGTTTATCTGCGTGATACCGGTCTGTTCTTTCCGATTGATCCGGGTGCCAATGCCTCGATTGGCGGTATGGCCTCGACCCGCGCGTCCGGCACCAATGCCGTGCGCTACGGAACAATGAAGGACAATGTGCTGGCCCTGACAGTCGTGACGGCGAATGGCGAGGAGATCACGACGGCCCAGCGGGCGCGCAAGTCGTCTGCCGGGTATGATCTAACCCGCCTCTTTGTTGGAGCGGAGGGCACACTCGGCCTCATTACCTCGATCACTTTGCGGCTCCAGGGCATTCCGGAAAAGATCGGCGGCGGCGTGTGCGGCTTTCCGTCTCTTGAGGATGCCTGCAACGCCGTCATTACGACCATCCAGCTCGGTATTCCTGTTGCGCGCATCGAATTGCTCGATCAGATGCAAATGCGCGCCTGCAATGCCTATTCGAAGCTGACCTATCCCGAGCAGCCGACGCTTTTCGTCGAATTTCATGGCACGGACGAGGCTGTTGCCCTGTATTCCCGGCAGTTTGCCGCAATCGCGGCGGATTTCGGCTGCACAGATTTCCGCTATACGGAGGATGCCGAGGAGCGCGCACAATTGTGGAAGGCGAGACACAATGCCTATTGGGCGAGCCGAGCGCTTGCGCCGCATCTTGCCGGTCTTTCGACGGATGTGTGTGTGCCGATTTCGCGACTGGCCGATTGCGTGGCCGAAACTCAGGCCGATATTGCGGCGGAAGGATTTCTTGCGCCGATCGTCGGTCATGCCGGTGATGGCAACTTTCACGTTCTGGTTCTCTTTGATGACAAGAGCGAGGAGGACGTTGCGCGGGTTGAGGCTTTCACCGAGCGTTTGAGTGCGCGGGCGCTGGCCATGCAGGGCACGTGTACCGGTGAACACGGAATAGGGCAGGGGAAAATGCGCTATCTCGAGGCCGAACTTGGCGCGGCAATTCCGGCCATGCGGGCAGTCAAGCAGGCGCTCGATCCTGACAATATCTTCAATCCGGGGAAAATCTTCAGGCTCTGACTGCGAAAGCTGACGGGTTGCCTAGCCTTTGAAATTCGCTAAGGCTGTGGGCCACATATAAGGGAGTTGCAATCGGTGCTCGGACGCATTCTGGTAACGCTAGGCGGCCTCGTTGTCGTCGCGCTCTTTGTAGCTCTCCTGGCGCCGTTTTTCGTCGATTGGACCAGCTTCCGCCAGGAGTTCGAGGATCGTTCGAGCCGTATCCTCGGCAAGAAGGTCACGGTGCACGGAACCGTCAGCGCGCGTCTGCTTCCCTTTCCGTCGCTCAGCATGCAGGATGTAACCATCGGTGCAGATCTCGACGGATCGCCTCTGGTGACCATCGAACGCTTCTCGCTCGATGCCGAACTGGCGCCGCTACTCTCCGGCGAAGCCCGGATTTTCGATATGCGCATCGAGCAACCTCGTGCCCGCATACGTCTTCTCGAAAATGGTGAGCTGGACTGGTTGCGGGGAAGCAAGCCGACGCTGCCGGCGCGAACCGTGGTCCTGGAGAATCTGACCGTCACCGGCGGTGCCGTCGAATTCATCGACCAGCAGACCGGGCGCAACCGGCTCATCACAGACCTCGATGCCAAGGTATCGGCCCGCACACTTGCCGGGCCGTGGTCGATCGACGGTCGCGCGGTGCTCGACGGCGAGGCGGGGCACTTTACCCTGAATTCGACGCCGCCGACAGCAGACAGCCTGCCGCTCAGGCTGCGCCTGGAGCCTGATACGCGACCGGTCGATATCAATGTCGACGGAGCCCTGTCGCTGAGGGAAGGCCGCCCGGTTTACGAGGGCCGCTTTGATGCCATGGTCAAGGCCGAGATGCCTGAAGAGCAAGAGAGCGAGGAGCCGGCACCCGCACCCCGTATCCGCGGTGAGGTGGAGGTTACCAACGAAAGCATTGCGATCCCATCCTATCGCCTTGAAGTTGGCGATGTCGCCGACCCCTATGTGGTGACCGGAACCGGTAAGCTGGACACCGGGGCGAAGCCCGAATTCAGCCTGACGGCCGAGGGGCAGCAGATCGATGTCGCCAAGCTCGAAGCCAACAGTTCGACGGGCAAGACGTCACGCGTCGGCGCAATCTCGCTCAAGCATCGGCTGGACGTGGTGTTGCGTGTGGCGACGGCCATCCCCATTCCAAATGTTCCAGGCAAAGCCAGCCTGCGTCTGCCCGCTATTGTCGCCGGAGATACCGTGTTCCGCGATATCCAGCTCGATGTTCGCCCGGATGGACAAGGATGGGCGGTCGAAAAAGCTGTGGCCGTTTTGCCGGGCCGTACACAGGTAGAAGCAAGCGGCGCTTTGATGCTGGGCGGGGCACCGTCGTTTGAAGGCGATCTGCTGATTGCCTCGACGCAGCCATCAGGGCTTGCCACCTGGTTGTCCGGCAATGTCGACCCGGCTATTCGGCAATTGCGGTCGGCAGGCCTCTCGGCCTCCGTCAATCTGACCTCACAATTGCAGCGTTTCGAGAAGCTGGAACTTGCGCTCGGCTCGGACCCGCTTATCGGGCGCATGGAGCGCGAAACCTCCGAAAATGCGGGCTCAAGTCTCTCTATCGATCTCTCGGGCGACGTTCTCAACCTTGATGCAGCGCGCGCAATCGCTGCCCTGGTCACCGGGCAGGACGAGGCCGACAAGATCGTCGCCGACAAGGTTGCGGCGCGCCTGCAACTGCGCAAGCTGGTGGCCCTTGGTGTCGAGGCTGAACAGATCGACGCGATCCTGCGCTATGCAGACGGCCGAGTTGAGGTGGAGCGCCTGAATGTTGGCGATCTCGCCGGAGCGACCTTGCGCCTGGCGGGCAACTTTGCGGGCAAGGCTGATGCACCTGCTGCCAAAGGGCGCGTGACGATTTCCGCCGTAGATCCGGCGGGCCTTCTGGGTCTCGTAAAGGAGCGCTATGCCGCGTTGCCCGCGCTTGAGAGGTTTTTGGGTGCCTCGCGGTTTTATGCCGACACGGACGTCACGCTTGATATCGCGCTTTCCGAGACGGGTGCTTTGACTGTTGCAGGCGAGGGCCGCTCCAACGGCAGCCAAGTGCGTTTGAGTTACAATGGCAGCGTCAACGCAACTGGCGAGCGCGCGGTGGACGTTGAACTCAAGAACGATGATGCGGGCATTCTGATGGGGCAGGTCGGCATGGATCCCCTGCCGCTGCCGGTCGGTGATGGCGGCACGATAACCCTCAAGATTGCCGCCGACGACAAGAGTGGCGGAGAGGTCTCTGCAGTTTATCAAGCGCAGAAGACGCGGCTGGAACTGACCGGTGACACTGCCGACCTGGCGACCGGCCTGTTGGCAGATGGTTCATGGAGTTTCGCAATCGACAGCGCTGACCTCGCGCCATACCTTCTTGCGCTCAAGGCCAATCTGCCGGATCTGCAAGTCGGTTTGCCGGTCAAGGGTAATCTGGCCGTCAAGGTGGCCAAGGGGATCCTTTCGACCGAAGAGTTTACCGCAGAGATTGTGGGCCAGCCGGTCAAAGGGCGTGTCGATATCGATCTCACTGCAGCGCGGCCGCGGTTGAAGGGTACGATCGCCACGGAACAGCTCGATCTTGCCTGGCTGGCCGAAACCGTAACGGGGCCCTTGCGTGACGCGCAAAGCGGCGAGCTTGCTCAGACGGAACTATCAAGCAGTACCTTGCCTATCGATGTCAGTCTGAAGCTGGCCGCGGATCGCTTGTGGGTCGGGGCGGTGGAGGCCGTGCAAGATTTTGCAGGAGGCTTTGATCTCACTGTACGCGAAGCTGTGCTCGACGTAGAGCGCGGGAACTGGCTGGGTGGGACCGCCGCTGGACGGCTGTTCCTCGCCAATGCCGAAGGTGCCGGGCTGCTTCAGGCCAAGCTCACCGTCGATGGCGCCGATGTCGCAAGGACGCTCGAAGGTCTCAGAACTGAGCGCGGACTTGAACGCGGCAGTCAACTGGCGGGCCGCGCAAGCCTTACTCTGGTGCTCGAAGGCACGGGGGCGACACCGGCTGCCTTGATTGGCGGCGTTACCGGGTCCGGCGAAATGGTGTTCGAGCGCCTTCAGGTGACCGGTCTGAAGCTTGGCATCCTGCCCGAGATCATCGAAAGCGCCGATGCCATTGGCACCGCCATCGACCAGGAGGCGGTGCGCGGCATTGTCGCTCAGACTATTCCCCAAGACAGCGCCAAACTGGATGGGCTAAAGCTTCAGCTGTCGCTGGCGGACAGGATTTTGCGGGTGCAAAATGCGGCGTTCAAAGCCGAGGCTGCGGCACTGGGCGGCGATATGCGCCTCAATCTCCAGTCGGGCGACGTCGAAGGTTTGCTCAAGATTGTCCTGGATGCAGGCGATGCGGCACTTGAAGGGGCCGTCCCGGCGCTTGGGCTTGCTATAACCGGACCATTCGTTGCGCCGGCCGTTACCTATGACGTTACCGAGTTGACCAATTTCCTGGCGCTGAGAGCGTTTGAGATGGAGCGTCGGAGGGTAGAGGCTCTCCAGTCCAGCGTCCTTGAAAAGCAGCGCCTGCGGCGAGAATCGGCACTTGCCCGCGCTCGCATCGAGGAGCGTGCGCGCCAGGACGCCGAGTGGGCAAAACAGGAAGAGCAGACGCGCAAGGAGGCCGAAGCAGCCGCTGCGGCAAAGGCAGCGAAAGAGGCGGCTCGTGCCGCTGCCGCAACGTCAGGCAGCCCGGCACCGGAGGTCCCCAATCGAGCAGAGCCGGTTCGTCCGCCCCAACAACCTTCGGCGCCGGCCGAAACCAGTCCTGCGCCCGCACCGACCGGTGCCACGGCGCCGGAGCGTAGATTGTCCGTATCACCTGCAGAGCGGGTTGTGCGTCAGCCTTTGCCGGAGGTTCGTTTCTAGGCAGTGCCCAGTCTGCCGTGAGTGCCGGCAAAGGTTGGGCGAAGGGGCCCATGCGGCAAGCTTCACGGCTCTGGATTGGCGCTTTGCTTGAGCACATCGAGCACATGCAGTCTCAGCGCTGATGAGAGATTGGCCGTATTGGTTCGCCGCTCGTCAATCTCGGCGACGAGTGCGGCAAAACTGATGTTTCGGGCTTTCGCAATGGTCTTGAGTTCGGCCAGAAATGCATCTTCGAGAGAGAAGCTTGTCCGGTGCCCGCTTAGCGTGATCGAGTGTTTGCGCAGCATGTTGCTCTCCGCACCTGCACCGCCGGGCTGGCATGAAGCTGCCGCCCTATTTCTCCAGCTTGCCTTGCTGGTGGTCGCGCAGAGCCTTTTCGTTGCGGGCGTCGGTCAGGGTCTTTTCCTGCTTGGTGCGGCCAAACGAGATACGGTTCTGATCGGCCGCAGCCTCTTTTTCAGTGCGCGCCTTTGCCTTGCGAAACTGCCTGAGATTGACGAGGTCACCCATAGCGATGATTCCTGCGTTGAAGCCTGAAGGCCTCGTTCACTGCTTCTTGCGGAAGGCATCGAGCGAGACGACAGAGCCTTCCTTCTTTTCCTCAGCCTTTGGTGCTTCGCCTTCGTCCTCGACTTTGGCGGTCGCATCGACAGGGTAGGCCGTGATTTCGGCACTTTCTTCTTCGCCCTCGACCTGGGGTACGTCGAATTCAAGTTCGAAGTTGACAGATGGATCGTAGAAGCCGCGGATGGCATTGAAGGGGATGACAAGCTTTTCCGGCGTGTCGGAGAAGGAAAGGCCCACCTCGAACAGGCTGTCCGTGACCTTCAGATCCCAAAACTGGTGCTGGATGACGATGGTCATCTGCTCGGCATATTTTGACTTGAGATGCTGCGAGATGCGAACACCGGGCGCGCCGGTCAGGAACGTGATGAAGAAATGATGGTCGCCCGGCAGGCGACCGGTTGCCGACACTTCACTCAAGACCTTGCGAATGACGCCACGCAGGGCGTCCTGGGCCAGAATGTCGTAGCGAATGTGATCGTGCCCCATCAGAATCTGTCTCTCTCTGTCATGCCTCGTTTGCGGCTATATGCCACGACAGGCGATGGTGGAAAAGCCCCGCCGGACCGAATGCGTCGATACAGATTACACCATTTTTTGGCGCGCTGATAGGCGAGGTGGCGTGAAGACTTGGAGGGGAGAAGGTAAGGTGAAGGCTTCTGTTGCCAGGTGCCTTCGGACCCCGCCTCAAGGGGCTAACCTAGAGGACTTGGTTCGGATTTCCCGCACCGCCATTAGGCAGCGAGAGCATAACCCTTAGCGTTGTTGTCGTTTGCAACTACACTTGTGACCCGATAACGGCGGTATCATGCCGAGCAAAAGTTCGATCTTTACGCCCTTGTCGATCCTATTTCGCCCCCATCAAAAGCCGGTCAGACCATGCGATCCGCACCGACCGGTTTTTGGTGGAGGCGCCGGGTACCGCCCCCGGGTCCAATAGGTTTATTACACCGACCGTTTATTGCCATAGCCGGAGCAAGCCCCGGCAAGTTTGATATAGGTGTTTCCATCCCCGATGAAAAGAGGCCGGGCAAAACTTCCCGCACCACTCTGTGATACATCTGCGGCTTGGATAACCCCGCCCGGCTGCTTGGTCTTGGCTGTCGATGGCAGTATGGTGCGCGCGAGACACAAGCCTGAACGGACCGATCCATGCAGCAGTATCACGACCTTCTTCGTCATGTCCTTGAGACAGGAACGGACCGCGGCGATCGGACCGGCACAGGCACGCGGTCGATCTTCGGGCACCAGATGCGCTTTGATCTGTCCGAAGGCTTTCCCGTCATCACCACCAAGAAGCTGCATCTGCGCTCGATCATTCACGAGCTTCTGTGGTTCCTGAAGGGCGAAACCAATATCGGCTATCTGCGCGAAAACGGCGTGACGATCTGGGACGAATGGGCCGATGAGAATGGCGATCTCGGCCCTGTCTATGGTGCGCAGTGGCGCTCCTGGCCGGATTACGACGGCGGCCATATCGACCAGATCGCCAAGCTCATCGAGGGCTTGAAAACCAATCCGAACTCCCGCCGACACATCGTGTCCGCCTGGAACCCGGCACTGGTCGATGACATGGCGCTGCCGCCATGCCATTGTCTGTTTCAGTTCTATGTGGCGGATGGAAAGCTTTCCTGCCAGCTTTACCAGCGCTCGGCCGATATCTTTCTCGGCGTGCCGTTCAATATCGCTTCCTATGCATTGCTGACGCTGATGGTGGCGCAGGTCGTCGGGCTCAAACCCGGGGATTTCATCCATACCCTTGGCGATGCGCATCTCTATGCCAATCATTTCGAGCAGGCGCAGTTGCAATTGAGCCGGACACCGAAAAGCCTGCCGCGCATGGAGATCAATCCTGATGTGAAGGATGTCTTTGGCTTCCGCTTCGAGGATTTCAATCTTGTCGGTTATGAAGCTGATGCCAGCATCAAGGCGCCGATCGCGGTTTGACGAAAACGGAAGGCGCCTGTCATGACAAAACCCCGTGTGGTTTTCATCGTCGCGATCGCTGCCAATGGTGTCATTGGCCGGGATGGTGACATGCCGTGGAAACTGTCGACGGATCTTAAGCGGTTCAAGGCGCTCAGCATGGGCAAGCCGCTTGTCATGGGGCGCAAGACCTTCGAAAGCTTCGGGTCAAAGCCGCTTCCGGGGCGGACGCACATCATCATCAGTCGACAGGCGGGGCTTGAGCTACCCGGTGTCGAGGTCGTTTCAAGCGTCGAGCATGCGATGGCACGGGCAGAAGAGCTCGCCATTGCAATGAAGACCGACGAGATCTGCGTCATCGGGGGAGGCGAGATCTACCGTCAGGCCATGCCGCACGCAGATGTGTTGTACGTGACCCATGTCGAAGCCGAGCTGGAGGGAGATACGACGTTTCCCTCCATCGATGCCGCGCAGTTCGAAATGGTCAGCAGCGAAGATGTCCCGGCTGGTCCGGTGGATAGTTATCCTACAAGATACGCGGTATACCGTCGCAGGACGGCCTGATAACGCAAAATTTGCCTTGTCTCCGCAAGAAGTTGGCCAGCTCTCGTTGAAAGGCCGCTGCGCTATACCTATAACCAATCCAACCTTTCGCATGTCTCCAATAGGACCATGCGCTCAAAGGACTTGGGAGCGATTTTTCACTTAAAGAGGTATGAATGCCCTGGAGCAATCAGAACGGCGGCGGCGGTGGTCCTTGGGGCGGCGGCGGCGGCAACAATCAGGGTCCTTGGGGCCAGGGGCCGAACCGGCCGCGCGGCGGCGGGGGCGGTGGAAACCAGCCACCTGATCTGGAGGATCTGATCCGCCGTGGACAGGACCGGTTGAAGAATGTCGTGCCGGGCGGTTTCAACGGCGGCGTTTTCGTCATCATCGCTCTTGTCATCGCGGCCTTCTGGGCCGTGCAGGCGGTCTATACCGTCCAGCCTGACGAACGCGGCGTGGAGCTGCGCTTCGGCAAGCCGAAGTCCGAGCTTGCGATGCCGGGCCTTCACTTTCACCTTTGGCCGATCGAACAGGTCGAGATCGTCAAGGTCACCGAGCAACAGCAGAATGTCGGCAGCCGTTCCAGCGCCAGCAATCCGAGTGCCGGGCTGATGCTGTCGGGTGACCAGAACATCGTCAGCGTTCAGTTCTCGGTTCTGTACACCGTCTCTGATCCGCAGGCCTATCTTTTCAATCTCGAAGATCCCGCGCAGACGCTGCAGCAGGTTTCTGAAAGCGCGATGCGCGAAGTCGTTGGCCGTCGTCCGGCGCAGGACGTTTTCCGCGACAATCGCGAGGAAATCTCCACCCAGGTTCGTGCGATCATTCAGGGTACCATGGATAATTACGGCGCCGGCATCGCCATCAACGCGGTTCCGATCGAAGATGCCGCTCCGCCGCGCGAAGTGGCCGAGGCCTTTGAAGAAGTGCAGCGCGCCCAGCAGGATGAAGATCGCTTCGTAGAAGAATCGAACCAGTATTCCAACCAGCGTCTCGGTCAGGCCCGCGGTCAGGCAGCCCAGATCCGCGAAGAGGCGGCGGCTTACAAAAACCAGGTCGTCAACGAGGCCGAGGGTGAAGCTGCCCGCTTCGTCTCGATCTATGAGGAGTATCGCAAGGCACCCGACGTGACGCGCCAGCGCATCTATCTGGAAACCATGGAAAACGTTTTGCGTAATTCCAACAAGATCATCATCGATGAGAAGCAGGGCGTGGTTCCTTATCTCCCGCTGAACGAGTTGACACGCCAGCCGGGCAATCAGCCGGCAGGCCAGAACGCGGCAGGAGGCAACTAAGATGTCGAACCGTCTTCCCTACTTCCTTGTGGCCATCGCAGCCGTTGCGTTCTTCGCCTATTCTTCGATCTTCGTGGTCAACGAACGGGAACAGGCCATCGTTCTGCGCTTCGGTCAGATCCAGGATGTGAAGAGCGAACCTGGGCTTTACTTCAAGCTTCCGTTTGCCTTCATGGATGCGGATCGGGTCCAGTATGTCGAAGACCGCGCGTTGCGGTTTGATCTTCCGGACATCCGTGTTCAGGTTCGCGGTGGCGCCTTCTACGAAGTCGATGCGTTTGCCGTTTACCAGATTTCCGATCCCCGTCGTTTCCGTGAAACCGTGTCTGGCGATCGGGAAGCTGCCGAATCGCGTCTGCGCACGCGCCTCGATGCCGCCCTGCGCCGGGTCTATGGTCTAAGAAACTTCGATGCAGCACTTTCCGAAGAACGCGGGTCGATGATGTCGGATGTCCGCAACGATCTGCAGGCCGCAGCCGAGAGCCTGGGGCTGTCGGTCACCGATGTGCGTATTCGCCGCACCGACCTCACGCAGGAAGTCTCCCAGCAGACCTTCCAGCGCATGAAGGCCGAGCGTCTGGCGGAAGCGGAGTTGATCCGCGCCCGTGGTAACGAAGAGAGCCAGCGTCGCCGGGCGATCGCCGACCGTCAGGTCGTCGAATTGCAGGCCGAGGCGCAGCGCGATTCGGAAATCCTGCGTGGTGAAGGCGACGCCGAGCGCAACCGCATCTTTGCCGAGGCCTTCCAGCGCGATCCGGGCTTCTTTGAGTTCTATCGCTCGATGCGTGCCTATGTCGGCTCCATGAGCAATCAGGGCACAACCATGGTGCTGTCGCCGGATTCGGATTTCTTCCGCTATTTCAACAGCGGTCTGGACCGGTCTCAGAACTCTGCCCCCCAGGTGCCGGCAACGGCCGCTCCAGCAGCGCCCGCAGCGCCGGCTGCGAGTAGCAATTGAACCGAGCTATCGGTTGCGCTTGTCGCATGTGCTTGAGAGGGCCGGCAGCCATTGCCGGCCTTGCTTTTGATGGGCTTTGCTGGCCTTGCCAGGGTGACAATCATTGCAGTGTGAGAGGCAAGCTATGCCAACCAGGTCGAGGATTGACCAACACACTCCTTGTCCCTGACACGATCTGGGCGCAAGCCAATCCTATGCTGTTCCTGGAATTGTGATTTTCCCTGCGGACAATCCGCCTTATCTTCGCAACGATACCTGAGATTCCCATGAGGATACCCATGTCCAAGCCAAACCGTCGCTCGTCGCGCATTCTCCTGTCCGCCTTGCTTGCCGGCAGCGTCCTTGCGACAACAGCCGCCGTGCCAGAGGTGGTGGAGGCGCGAGGACCAGAATCCGTGGCCGATTTGGCCTCCGGGCTTCTCGGGGCAGTGGTGAATATCTCGACGTCGCAGAGTGTCGAGGAGGAGGGCGAGGGGCCAATGCCAAAGGTTCCGGAAGGCTCGCCCTTCGAGGAACTGTTTGAGGATTTCTACAAAAATGGCGAGGGCGGCGACAGCAACAACCGTGTGAATTCGCTTGGATCAGGCTTTGTCATCGATCCAACGGGTTATGTCGTGACCAACAACCACGTCATTGAAAACGCTGATGACATCGAGGTCATCTTCTCCGACGGATCAAAGCTCAAGGCAACGTTGGTCGGCACCGACACAAAGACGGACCTCTCTGTCCTGAAGGTTGAGCCGGACAAGCCGCTGACAGCGGTCAAGTTCGGCGATTCGCGAAAGATGCGGATCGGCGATTGGGTGATGGCGATCGGAAATCCGTTCGGCCTGGGTGGATCTGTGACGGTGGGCATCATTTCCGCAAGCGGCCGGAATATCAATGCAGGCCCCTATGACAACTTCATCCAGACGGATGCGGCAATCAACAAGGGCAATTCCGGTGGCCCGCTGTTCAACATGGATGGCGATGTCATCGGCATCAACACGGCGATCATCTCGCCGAGCGGTGGTTCGATCGGCATCGGCTTTGCGGTTCCGACCGAACTGGCGGAAAACATCATCAAGCAGCTCATAGAGTTCGGCGAGACCCGTCGCGGCTGGCTTGGCGTTCGCATTCAGCCTGTATCGGATGAACTCGCGCGCAGTCTGGACCTGCCGCGACCGCGTGGCGCTCTCATCAGTGGCGTCGTTGAAGGTGGGCCTGTGGAGAAGGGGCCAATCCAGGTCGGTGACGTCATTGTGACATTTGACGGGCGCGAGATTGACGAAACCCGCGACCTCACACGGATCGTGGCTGAGAGCGCCATAGGCACGCCCTTGGACGTGGTCATCCTGCGCGACGGCAAGGAGATGACGGTAAAGGTCACGCTTGGCCAGTTGGAAGATGAGGTGGCGGCGGCAAGTGACGAGAAGGAAGAGGCGCCATCTGAAGACAATACCGATGAGGCGCAGCCGGACGAGGCTCCCGAGCCTCCTCCATCGACAGAGGACGGGGCAAATCCGGACGCCCCGCAGGCCGCTGCTCCCGCTCCGGTTACGGAAGGGCTGATCGGTGTGGAGATCACCCTTCTGGATGATGAAAAACGTGTTGCATTCGACATTGCCGAAGGGGTTGAGGGGGTCCTGATTACCCGTGTGCTGCCGGGGTCGAAGGCGGAGGACAAGGGGCTGAAGGTCGGCGACGTGATCGTGGAGATTGCGCAGGAATTCATGCGCAGCCCGCAGCAGGTCGCGGAGAAGCTGACCGCTCTCAAGGGGGAGGGCCGTCGTAGCGGCTATCTGATGATTGCAGACAAACAGGGTGACCTCCGGCTCATCGCCGTGCCACTCGAGTAGGATCAGGCGGTCAGGCGAGGCAAAGCCCGCAGAATCGGGGTACGCTTGGCGGCGACCTCGAAGTCGATGGCCGTCATGGGTTTGCCCAGCAAAAAGCCCTGCAATTGGCTGCAACCGAGGCCTTTCAGGACATCGCGTTGCGCCTCGGTCTCGATACCTTCGGCGACGACCACCATGTTGAGGTCGTGCGCCAGGTGAATGACGGATTCGACGATTGCGCGCCCCTCGCGGTTTGTCTCGATGTCAGAGATGAACGACTGATCGATCTTGATTTTGTCGAAGGTGTAGCGACGGAGATAGCTGAGCGACGAAAACCCGGTGCCAAAGTCGTCAAGCGCAATCCTGAGGCCGAGATTGCGCAAGGCAGCGATGGTGTGCTCAAGGCCAAGCGTGGAGTCCATCAGCAGGCTTTCTGTGACTTCAAGCTCCAGTCTTTCGGGCGCAAGACCACTGGTTTTCAGGGCGTTCTCGACCAGCGGCAGAAGCCCCGGGCTCAAGAACTGGCGGGATGAGAGATTGACTGCCACACGCAGATGTGGCGGCCATTCTGCTGCCACGCGGCAGGCCTCGCGGATCACCCAGGCGCCAATGCTGATGATCATGCCGGTTTCTTCGGCAATCGGGATGAACTCGGCGGGGCTGATCGGGCCCAACTGGGAATGCGTCCAGCGAACCAGTGCCTCGGCCCCCAGGATGTCGCCGTCGCGGGTCGAGACCAACGGCTGGAAACGCAATTCCAGGGCGCCCTGGGAAACGGCGAGTGCAAGTTCGTTTTCGATGAGATTGCGCCGGCGAGCGGCAGCATCCAGAGATGGATCATAAAACTGATAACGGTTGCGGCCGTCTCTTTTTGCCCGGTAGAGGGCCAGATCCGCGTTTCGCAGCAATTGATCGCCGTTCACGGCGTCTGCCGGGGCCGTGGCAATGCCGATACTCACGCCGACGCTTGCGGTACCGCTGCTGAGACCGAAGGGCTTTTCCAGTTTGTCGATGATGCGGGATGCGAGCAGACTGGTTTCGCGGGCGCAGTTGAACGCGGTCTGGATGATCGCAAACTCGTCGCCGCCCAGGCGTGCAAGTGTACTGTTTTCGCCGCAGAGAGTCCTCAGTGCCTTCGCCACTTCACGCAGCAATTCATCACCGGCGGCGTGACCATGCGTATCATTGACCTGCTTGAATCGATCCAGGTCGAGCAGGAGCACGGAAAAGCCTTCACCCGTGCGCTCCAGTCGGGTGATCGCCCGCTCCAGGTCTTCCTTGAGAAGGATGCGGTTCCCAAGTTCCGTCAGAGCGTCGTGACGCGCCATGTGCTCGATACGGATCAACGCTTCGCGGTTTGCCGTGACGTCGCGACCGACACCGCGATATCCGAGGAAGATATCGTCCTCATCGCGGATGCTCTTGCCGGTCATTGACCAGATCGCCAGTTCGCCACCGATGTCTACGCAGATGTCGACATCTCGAAAACTCTGGCGTGCCTCCAAGCGCTCAAGGAACCGCGCGCGGCAGTCGGTGCTGTTTCCGCTGCGCAGTGACATGGCGGAGAAGGGCACAACATCCTGAAGTCTCGAACCAAGGAGGAGTTCTTCCGGCAAATCAATCTGTTGGCACAGTCTGCTTGAAACCCGCGTGAGGTTGAAATTCTGATCGCTCTCCCAAAGCCAGTCCGCTGCGTTCTCCTCGAAATCATTGAGAAGCAATCCGACAACATCCCTTTGCTCGTCTGCCGCCATCTGTGCACGGACGCGTTGGGTAAGGCTTTTGCACACGCTCAACGAAGACCGAACGATGATCATCGCGAAGATCACGTAGAGAAAGATCAGATAGATGTTGATCTGGGCTGGTGAGCTTGCGAGCCCAAGAGTGGCGCCGACGCCAATGACCGCGCAGAACACGATGGAGGCGGGCGGGATCGTCGCCAAGGCAAAACCGCCACCACCGGCCATGCCGACGGCGAGGGCGGCAAGCACCATACGTTGTGTTTCGGTGGCCTGCGAATAACCAACGATATCAATCGCAGCCCAAAGCCCGCTCAGGACAAATGCGTGGAAGACAGCGCGCTGTGTGCCGCGAATGCTTGCAGTTTCCCGATGCTTGCGCCCGCGCGCCTGCCAGGCCATCCAAAGCGTCCACAAGGCAAGGGCAATCAGCAGGCTGCAGATGACGGTGATGGGTAACGAGATCGGGCTCGTCCAGAATACGCCGATCGTGATAAAGGCATTCAGGAGATTGGCAGCCATCATCCATGGGGTGTTTTCAGCGACAACACCCATGCGAACAGCGCGGATCCGCGGCGCTTCCACCTCGGTCTGATCTTCCTCCCCAAGTCGCAGGAAGCGATTGTACCAATTCATCATATCGGCCGGCTTACCTTCTTCGGCGCTGTTGCAGCATCTGCTTATAATCGTCAATGCTTAAGTGCCGCTGAATCGGTCCGTTAGGGTTTTCGGTATCGCTCAGAAACCACGGCGGCGGGGCGCTCGATCCGGTAGAGGACATGCATCGAGAGATGAGGATGGGTCTCTGGAACCTGAGGATGGGCAAAATCGCGACCGGTCATTCGCTGCATGCCGATCCGTTCCATCACGGCGATCGAGCGCCGGTTTTCACACACTGCAAAGGCGTAGATTTCGTTGAGGCCGAAATTCTGAAAAGCGTAGCCGAGGGCGGCCGTGGCTGCTTCCGTGACATAGCCCTGGGACCAGAACCGTGTTGCCAGGCGCCAACCGATTTCATGAGCGCCCTCCGGCAGGATGCCGGGAAGGTTCACAGGGGCGACACCGCAAAAGCCCATGGCTTCGCCAGTCGCCTTGTCAGAGACGGCAAACATGCCAAGCCCTGAAGTCGCGATCTGGTGGCTGATCCGTTCCCTCATCGCGTCGGCTTCTGCGTGCGTGCGGCGATAGGGGAAGAACTCCATGACCTTGGGGTCACGGGTTATTTCACGAAAGAGGTCGCGATCCTCGGTCTTCCAGTTGCGCAGGACAAGCCTGGGCGTGCTGATTTCCATGCTCTCCCCTTCAGACGAAGTCCGACTTTCGATATCCCTGGAGATAGAGAAGTGCGGTCAGGTCACCATGATCGATACGGATCTTGGCCTGTGCGGCAACGGCCGGCTTGGCATGCAACGCCACCCCCGATCCGGCAATTTCGAGCATGCCGAGATCGTTCGCGCCGTCGCCGACGGCGATTGCCTGCTCAGGGGTGATCCGAAGCCGCTCGCAGATCGAGAGCAGGGCGTCCACCTTGGCCTGTCGCCCGAGAATCGGTTCCGCGACCTCGCCTGTGAGAACGCCATCCTGCTGCAGCAGGATGTTGGCATGGTTTTCATTGAAGCCGAGCATTTCGGCCACCCTTTGCGTGAAGACTGTAAAACCACCCGAGACCAGGGCCGTGTATCCGCCTCGCATCTGCATGGTCGCAATCAGCGTCTTGCCACCTGGCGTCAGTGTAATCCTGTTCTCGATCACGCGATCGACGACGTCGAGCGAAAGGCCTTTGAGCAGGGCGACGCGCTCGCGTAGCGCGGGTTCAAAGGCGATTTCACCGTTCATCGCCCGTGCCGTGATGGCGGATACCTTGTCCTTCAGGCCGACTTCGTCTGCCAGTTCGTCGATGCATTCCTGGCCGATCATGGTTGAATCCATATCGGCAATCAGGAAAGTTTTGCGCCTGCTGTCGGTGTGCTGGACGGCAACGTCGATCGGCAAGTCGCCAACGACTGTTCTGAGCGCAGCCTCTGCATCCAGCGGATCCGTGTCCGTCGGAAGGGGGATGTCACAGGCAATGCCATCGGCCAGCCAATAGAGATGCCGTGAGTTGAGCATGCTTGCCGCATGCTCCCCAAGTGCTGCTTCCAGAATGGGATTTGACGGATTGGCAATGAGCGTGGCAACGAAGGCCATGATGAACGATCCTAAGAAGTCGACTGAGGCAATCCTGATAACCGGCCCGACCGCAAGCGGCAAGTCCGCGCTGGCGCTGGCACTGGCGCGGCGGCATGGCGGCGTGGTCATCAATGCTGACAGCATGCAGGTTTACGACACGCTAAGGGTCATCACCGCGCGTCCCTCGCTTGAGGAGATGGAGGGTGTCGAGCACCGCCTGTACGGGCATGTCAGCGCGTCTCTCGCTTATTCGACCGGTGCCTGGCTCCGGGATGTCGAAAGTGTACTGGTCGAACTGAGAGGCCGGGGGCTCATGCCTGTCATCGTCGGCGGGACGGGACTGTACTTCAAGGCCTTGACTGGCGGCTTGTCTGATATGCCCGCCATTTCCCCGGAGATCCGTGCGCTTTTCCGGCAGAAGCTGGTGCAGGAGGGAGCTCAGGCGCTGCATAGCCATCTGTCTCAAGTCGATCCGCGCAGCGCAGAAGGGCTGGGTGAGAATGACGGTCAGCGCATCGTTCGGGCGCTGGAAGTTCATGCGGCGACTGGCCAATCCATCCGTGAGTTTCAGGCCCGCACCGGTCCGGTTCTCGTGGATGCGGCAAAGGCTGCCAAGTATCTTGTACTTCCCGATCGCAACATCCTCTACGACCGCATCGACCGTCGTTTCTCGGAGATGATGACGCTTGGCGCTGTGGAGGAGGTAAGAGCCCTCCTTGCGATGAAACTTTCTCCCGACCTGCCTGCGATGCGGGCAATCGGTGTGTCGCAGATTGCCGCCATGCTTGAAGGCAAGCTCCAGCCCGACGAGGCCGTGCGGCTGGCAGCCACGGCCACGCGCCAATATGCCAAACGGCAGATGACCTGGTTCCGCAATCAGATGGACGAAAGCTGGCAGCGGGGCGATGCCGCCCGCTTGCTGTCGTCCTGAAACTCAGTCTTTCTTGTAGAGATTGGACAACGGCTTTTTCAGCAGGCTCTCTCGCAGCGAGGGGCCACCTTCACGTCTTGGCTGTGCGGTGCCAAACGTGGCGTCGTTACCGGATGTCGGGCCGTAGGAGCGCGTTCTCAGATCACCCGAGGTTGATGGCAGCATGTCCGGGCGGTACGGCTCCATCGATGCGGCCTCTTGGCGCAGATGGGCGTAGGGGGATGCCTGGGGAGCAGCGGGTCTGCTCGGTGCGACGGCAACCGACGAAGGATAGTCGTCCGGCTCCTCGTCGTCATAGGGTCCCTCCGGCGCTGCCGGGACGGACCCATTGCCGAGCGCTGCATTGTCGAAGCTCTGCTGGAAGGCGGCAATGTCCGGCGGCAGGACGGAGCGCATCCGACCGATGATCGTCCGCAGATCGACGGTATCCGGAGTCTCCTCGCTGGATTTTACGGTCAGGCCATTGGCCTTGGGAAGGCGTGTCTGATCGACGCGGGCGAACTTCATGCGCATGGGGACCGCGATCGCCTCACCGAAGGCGATTGCCTCGCCGTTGCCGATCGAGGAGATGAAGCTGGTGGTCGATATCGAGCTGTCAGGAATGGCGGAGCGGATGATTTCCTGGTCTCGGTCGTTCGACAGGCGCATGGCAAAGAGCGTGGAGCACTGCGACAGGATCGTTTGATCAAGTTCGCCGGGACGCTGTGTAATAATGCCGAGCGAAACGCCGTATTTTCGGCCTTCCTTTGCAATACGGGCAATGGCCTGACGGGTCGGGAAAAAGCCAAGATTGGGGTCGGCGGGTACGTAGCGGTGGGCTTCTTCGCAGACCACCAGCATGTGGATGGCCCCATTCGACCAGAGCGCCAGTTCAAAGGCCATGCGGCAGAGCACCGAAGCGACGGAATTTACGACTTCCGAGGGAATGCCGGAGAGCTGGAATGTGGAAATCGGCCGATCATCGCCCGGCACGCGGAAGATATGCGCGATGGTCTCCATGATCGTATCGCTGATCGTGTTGTTTGAGAACATGAAGTGGTAGCGCGGGTCGTTGATCGCAGACATGATGCGCATCTTGAGCGACCGCAGGTGCGGTTTTTCGCCCCGGCCTTCCAGCCGCCCGATGCGTTCATCGATCAGCGCCAGAAGGTCGGCCATACGATAGGGGACAGGTGTGTCCGCCGTCATCGCATTGCGGTCGGCCATGCGGCGCATCAAGGCGCTTTCATTGCCACGGAAAGCGCGCTTTGCCTCGGGCAGAAGATCGCGGAGAATGTCGAGTTCGTCGGCAACCGGAGGCCGACCGCGAAAGATCACCTCGGCGAATTCATCCAGGCGCATCAGCCAGAAGGGCAGGTCGAGCGTGTCGGTGTCGATGACCACGGCGAGATCGGGGAAGGCCGCGGCAAATTCATTGTGGGGATCGAGGATCAGGATGCGCAGCTTCGGATCGCTTTCGATCGCCTTGCGCAGGAGGAGCGAAACCGCTGTCGACTTGCCGACACCGGTCGAGCCGACAACTGCGAAGTGCTTCGACAGCATCGAGGGGATATGAATGCTGGCGTCGATCGACGTATCCTGCGTGAGCTTGCCGATGACGCAGATGTCTTTTTGTCCGGCATCATAGATCTTCATCAGATCCGACGAACGAATGCGGTGCGCGACGGCGCCGAGATAAGGATAACGGGAAATGCCGGTTGTGAATCGCTCTGTGCCGTCTTCCGCGACATTCACTTCGCCGAGAAGCTCGGCTTCGATCAGGAACTGGTTATCGGCTTCTTCGCCCCAGTCCTTGCCTTCCGTCTGCATCTCGTAGGCCAGAGCGACCACGCGATTGCGACCGACGCTGATCGAGATCAGTCGGCCGACAGACCACAATTCCGTCAGGTCCGTGCCGCCGTTTTCCGCGACGGCCGAGATGGTTGTGCGCGATCCGCTACAGGCAACGACTCGACCCAGCATACGATTGCCCGGACTGAGAACGTCGCGGCGGTCCTGTTCGCCTGCGGTTGCGGAGACCTGAAGATCATTGTTCAGCACTGCTTATACTCCCTGCTCATTTTATCATGCGCGGGGGCGATTTAAGATTCAGTGTAGTTAGGCCCTATGGCTTGGGAAAGCTCGGTGTCCGAAAGCAAGAAAACTGCGCAAAGACGCGGAAAAAATTCTGAAACATGCGTTGACGCATGGGCGCTTTCTGTCTAACACTTTGCACCATGAAAAACTCGATGGTTCTTATCGTGGTGGGACGGCGCATGGGCAGGATGGTGTAACCATCCGGCGATAGCCACCCATGCGCTAGAAGACAGGCTCCTCAAGGGGCCTTTTTTTATGCCTAGAGCCGGGCCAAAGTGTCCAAAAATCCAGAAGGCGGACGGAAACACAGCATGACGGGTACAGACAATCAGATGACAGGCGCCGAAATCGTTTTGCGCGCATTGAAGGATAATGGCGTTGAGCACATCTTCGGCTATCCGGGCGGTGCGGTGCTGCCGATCTATGACGAGATCTTCCAGCAAGACGAGATCCAGCACATTCTGGTGCGTCACGAACAGGGCGCCGGCCATGCCGCTGAGGGTTACGCGCGGTCGACCGGCAAGGTCGGTGTCATGCTCGTCACGTCCGGTCCGGGTGCCACCAATGCCGTGACACCGCTGCAGGATGCGCTGATGGACAGCGTGCCGCTCGTCTGCATTTCCGGCCAGGTGCCTACCGCGCTGATCGGCTCTGACGCGTTCCAGGAATGCGATACCGTCGGCATCACCCGGCCCTGTACCAAGCACAATTGGCTGGTCAAGGACGTCAACCAGCTGGCCTCCATCATTCATGAAGCCTTCCGCATTGCGAAGTCCGGTCGTCCGGGGCCTGTTCTCGTCGATGTGCCGAAGGACATCCAGTTTGCCACCGGCACTTACACACCGCCGGACACGCACAAGCCTGCCAAGAGCTATCAGCCCAAGCTCTCGGGCGATGCCGGTGCGATTGCCGCAGCCGTCGAGTTGATGGCGAGCGCGCGTCGTCCCATCATCTATTCCGGCGGCGGTGTCGTGAATTCCGGTCCTGAGGCGACCAAGCTGTTGCGCGAGCTTGTCTCGCTCACCGATTTCCCGATCACGTCGACGCTGATGGGCCTTGGCTGCTATCCGGCCTCGGGCAAGAACTGGCTCGGCATGCTCGGCATGCACGGCTCCTACGAGGCAAACATGGCGATGCATGATTGCGACGTCATGGTCTGCATCGGCGCACGCTTCGATGACCGCATCACCGGTCGCCTCAACGCGTTTTCGCCGAATTCGAAGAAGATCCATATCGATATCGATCCGTCCTCGATCAACAAGAACGTCCGCGTCGATGTGCCGATCCTCGGCGATATCGGCCGCGTTCTGGAAGACATGGTGCGAGCCTGGCGCGCCCTGCCGAAGAAGCCAGAGCCGGAGCAGACCGCCGACTGGCATGCCAGCGTCGCAAAATGGCGGGCACGCAATTCCTTCGCCTATACGCAGTCGAAGGATGTCATCATGCCGCAATATGCCTTGCAGCGCCTCTATGAGCTGACCAAGGACCGCGACACGTATATCACGACCGAAGTCGGTCAGCACCAGATGTGGGCGGCGCAGTTCTACGGTTTCGAGCAGCCGAACCGCTGGATGACCTCGGGTGGCCTCGGCACCATGGGTTACGGTCTGCCGGCCGCACTCGGCGTGCAGATCGCCCATCCGGAAAGCCTGGTCATTGACATCGCCGGCGATGCCTCGATCCAGATGTGCATTCAGGAAATGTCGGCGGCGATCCAGTACAATGCGCCGATCAAGATCTTCATCCTGAACAACCAGTACATGGGCATGGTGCGCCAGTGGCAGCAGTTGCTGCATGGCAACCGCCTGTCGAACTCCTATACGGAAGCCATGCCGGATTTCGTCAAGCTCGCCGAAGCCTATGGCGCGGTTGGCCTGCGCTGCGAAAAGCCTGGCGATCTCGATGCCGCCATCCAGGAGATGATCGACGTCAAGAAGCCCGTGATCTTCGATTGCCGCGTCGCCAATCTCGCCAACTGCTTCCCGATGATCCCGTCGGGCAAGGCGCATAACGAGATGCTGCTGCCGGACGAAGCCACCGACGAAGCCGTCGCCAATGCCATCGATGCCAAGGGCCGTCAGCTCGTCTGACCGGGAGGAAAATACCATGAATGCACATCTTCAACCGACCGGTTCGGCCTATTTCATCGCCAAGGAAACCGCCGCCATCGAAAGCCATACCCTCTCGGTGCTGGTCGATAACGAGCCGGGCGTTCTTGCCCGGGTCATAGGCCTGTTTTCGGGCCGTGGCTACAACATCGAAAGCCTGACGGTTTCCGAGACCGAGCATGAGGCGCATTTGTCGCGCATCACCATCGTCACGCGCGGAACGCCGAGCGTGCTGGAACAGATCAAGGCGCAGCTCGAGCGTATCGTGCCGGTGCATCGCGTTGTGGACCTGACGGTCCGCGCACGCGAGCAGGGCCAGGAGCGCCCGATCGAGCGCGAGGTCGCGCTGGTGAAGGTGGTCGCATCGGGTGAAATGCGCGCCGAAACGTTACGCCTCGCCGATGCATTCCATGCCAAGGTGGTTGATGCGACGGTGGATCACTTCATCTTCGAGATCACCGGCAAGTCTTCGAAGATCGACCAGTTCGTGTCGATCATGAAGCCGCTCGGCCTCAATGAAGTCTGCCGCACTGGCATTGCCGCCATGAATCGTGGCGCGCAGGGGATGTAAGGAATTCGTTTGTTGCCGAAATATCAAAGGGCGATCCTGTGGGGTCGCCCTTTTTCTATGGTCGTCAGGCTTCCATGCCGAGAAGATCGAGCAATCCCATCTGCCGCGGAAGTGGGGGCAGGGCCACCTCTGGTGTCTCCACCTTCTCTTTCGCTTGCTTTGTCGGCTTTTCTTTGCGCTCCGCTGGGGCCGGCTTCTTGTCCGCCTTGGCTGCGCGGGTTGGCCGGGCTGCGCTGGCGGTGGTTGTTCCGGCGATGGCTTCGGTCTCGCCTGGGATGTCTGCGGCATCCGCTGGCTCAAGCGTCGAGAGCATGGCGTCGAGCGCCTGGCGCAGGGCCGGCGGCTTCAGCCGATAGTGAATGTACTGGCCCTTTTTCTGACCTTCGATCAGTTCGGCATTTTCCAGGATCGACAGATGCTGCGAGATCGACGGTTTGGCCATGTCGAACCGCGCCGCGATTTCGCCTGCGGTCAGCGATGATTGCGCGAGATGTGCCAGCATCATCCGACGCGGATCGGATGCCAGTGCGTGAAACACGCGTGATGTCGTTTTGTCCAAGATCGGGTGGATGCCACCCTTGTTGCGCTTTGCCATGTAGCCCCCTGCATGAAATCGCGAATCCATCCGGCCCCTATTCCGGAATTCGTTAAACTCCTAATTTTCTCAGCGACTGAGGTAAAGGGCAGGAATTGCCGCGGCTGTAGGCTTTTCGCCTTTAGATGGCCTCGGTCATGTCGGCGTCGTTAATAATGAGCATCCCAAATCACTGCATCTAGGGGGAAGCGCTGAGCCAAGATCCTGAAACGTCGCCTCGCAGCTTTAGTTACGCGCTAGCAGAGTCAAGCACTTCGATGATTCGCATCTAGGCAAACGAAAAATCGGTCTGTTACTGTTTTAGTTTGGGCAGAGCACTTTGCTCTGTGAATCAATGTGGGTTGCTGCGCAAGTGCTCACAAACCCCGCCTGGCTGTGTTTGAATACTCAGGCATCCCAAGGCGTTTCGCAACACACGGACGAAGGAGTTCCGATTGAAGCAGACCAAGCAGCCCAAGCGCGAGAAGAATCAAGTTCATTTCACTAAGACTGGCATAATCGTCAACGGCCCGATCGGTGTCATTGTTTGCGGAGTTCTAGCAGCCATGCTGCTTTACTGGCCACCAGATCAAGCGCTGGTGTTTTTCACCTGACGGACGATCCACCGAACACTTCCAAATCAAGTAGGCCCGCCATCATCGGCGGGCTTTTTCTTTTCCCTCAAAGGTTGATTGCGATGTCCGGCTTGGTCAGCATCAGCCAGAGGATGGCCATTACAGCGAGGAAGGCCGGAAAACCACAGGCGAACCAGATGCGGAAAAGCCTGACATAGCGGGGCGGGAGAGGTGTGCCGGAGGCCGCGGCCAGACGGGCGAGATCGCGCAGTTGAATCTGGATCCAGACCACGGGCAGCCAGAAGAGGCCGACGACCACATAGAGAATGAGCGAGAGCAAGACCCAGCCGGAGGTAAGGTCCCAGCCGATTTCATGCGCGAGCCAGGCGCCGGTGATCGGCTGCAGGATCGCGGCCGTCGCCGTGAAGACCGTATCGGCAATCACCACCGTGCCGGCGACATGGGCGATATGGGAGGGATTTCCCGTCCGATGCGCCATCAGCATGAAGAAGGCAATGCCGGCGCCTGTGCCGAACAGCACGGTTGCGCCGATAACGTGGACGAAGCGGAGAATTTCTTCGAGCATGTCAGCGTTCCTCCAGCACGGCGAGGGTCGCAACCGCCAGCAGGATGGATGGAAAGACCTTGACGAGGGGCCCAAGCGGATCGAGCCAAAGCGTGGGTTCGATCAGCGTGCCGCCGACAAGATAGGATAGCGGGACGAGGATCATGCCCTGCAGGGCTCGTCTTGCCGAGGGCTGGACGAGGACGGCCAGACCAAGCGCGATGTCGAGCAGCGACGTGAAGATTGTCACGACAAGTGCAGGTGTTGGAGGCAGGCTAGAGCCGAAGCGCAGTGATGTCTGGATGGGATCGAAGAGCGGCACGACGCCGGAGGCGATCCAGAAGAGAGAAAGCGTCACAATCATCAGAGGCTTCAACAGATAGAGCCTGGCGAACCAAAGGTCTTGTGCGGCTGCCGGCTCGGATGAGAGCCTGAGTATCGGGTCCGGTGCCCAGAGTGTCGGCGCATCCGCGGCTGGTGCAACGCCGATGCCGCTGATGCGGGTTGCGGTACTACGCAGCGGCGAGCGCCAGCCGAGACGCCCGGCCAAATCCGCCAGCCACGACAGCGGGCGCGTCAGTAGTGTTGGTATGTTAACAATCGGCGCCTCGGGCAGGCCAAGCCAGCCTCGGTAGATGCGTGCCATCTCTTTAAGCGTGCGTGTCGGCTGACCGGCCACCACCAAATCCGAACCATCCACCAGTCGTCCTTCCACGGCATCGACCACAGCCTTGGCGACATCGGAAACGTGCACGGCATTGAGTCGGGCGTCCGAATCGACCAGCGGCAGGATGCCGGGACAGGAGGCGATGGCGCGCAGGAGTGCCGTGCCGCCATAGGCATTGCGGCCAACTACAACGGTCGGGCGCAGGATGACATGCGGCAGGCCGGAGGTCTTGAGTGCGCGGTCGGCTTCGAGCTTGGTTTCGATGAAGCGCGTGCCTGCTGCGGCAAGGTTTTCCGGGGCTGAAATCTGCACGATCAGCGGCTTTGTCGGCAGCCTGTTTGCCGCAGCCTGCAGCGCCAGCATGGCCTCTGTCTGGACGGCAAGATCATCGCGCAATCCGTCCTGCAAGGCGCCGGCGCAATTGATGACCGCGGTGACGGTGTCGAGCAGCGGCAGCCAGCTTGCGGAGTCACGCAGAGATGTGAGGTCTCGTGCCTGCCAATGCGCTCTGGGAAAGACTGCCTGCGGAAAGCGCGCCTTCACCTGGCGGATATTGCGGCCAAGGCCGATAGTCTGATGTCCAGCCGCCTGAAGGGACAGCACGATCTCTTGGCCGATAAAGCCAGTCGCGCCGAGAACGAGGATTGTCATTTCGGGGAATTCCAGTCTTGTGCGTGTCGGATCAAAGCATTGCCAGTGGCTGCTTGGCGTCAGGTGGCGGGAAGGCGGCGTCGAGCCTTTCCCAGTCCTCGTCGGAGACATCGAGGTCGACGGCCTCACGGTTTTCGATGAGGCGCTGAAGGTTGGCAGTCTTTGGAATCGGGATCACGCTGTCGCGCTCCAGCAGGAAGGCGAGGGCGACCTGTGCGGGTGTTGCCTGATAGGCTTTGGCGATATGGATGAGTTCGGGATGCTTGAGGATCCGGCCCTGCTCGATTGGCGAATAAGCCATCACGGGTATGCCGCGCGTCTGGCACCAGGGCAGCAGGTCGAATTCCACACCCCGTCGCGAAAGATTATAGAGTATCTGGTTGGTGGCGCAGTTCTCGCTGCCGGTCTCCGACAACAGGTCTTCCATGTCGTTGACGTCGAAGTTGGAGACACCCCAGGCACGGACCAATCCATCTGCCTTTAGCGCTTCCAATGCGGCAACGGTCTCGGCGAGCGGGTGTTGTCCGCGCCAATGCAAAAGGTAGAGATCGAGATACTCGCTCTGCAGCCTTTCCAAGCTGTTCCGGCATGCCGCGATCGTTCCATCGAAACTCGCGTTCCAGGGCAGCACCTTGGAGACGAGGTAGGCGTCCTCACGACGATCCTGCAATGCTTCGCCGACGATCCGCTCGGCGCCGCCATCTGCATACATTTCAGCCGTATCAATTACTCTGATCCCGAGCTCGAGGGCAAGCCGGATTGCTTCAACCTCCTGGCTTCTGGCGTGGTGATCCTCACCCATCATCCAGGTGCCGAAGCCCAGTGCCGGGATTTCCGTGCCGTCCTGCAGGGTGACGGTCGGGATAGCTTCATGCATGGCGGTTCTCCTAGCTCTTCTGCCAACGATATCGCTATGGCACCGCATCGCAAGCCTGAAGGCGTTCCGCGATATTATCACCGCAACACGATTTCCCTGGCATGTCGCGCGCGCTTGAATAACCTAGCGCCGAATGATTGGGGACCCCTTATGCAGACTGATACCTTCCTGGCGCTGATCCTGTTTGCCTTCACGACATCCATTACGCCAGGGCCGAACAACATGATGCTTTTTGCCTCCGGTGTGAATTTCGGCTTTCGGCGCACGGTCCCGCATATGCTGGGTATTGGCGCAGGCTTTCTGTCCCTACTGCTGGGTGTCGGCCTCGGACTTGGTGCAATACTTGCAGCCTATCCGCCAGCGTTCATCGCGTTGAAGATTGCGGGCGGCGCTTATCTCCTCTGGATTGCCTGGAAGATTGGAATGTCCCGGACGATGGGGGAGGGCGAAGCCAAGGCTCGGCCCATGACCTTTCTGGCCGCTGCCGCGTTTCAATGGGTCAACCCCAAGGCCTGGGTGATGGCGATTACCGCGATGGCGGTCTATCCCGACCCCCGGCACTATGGTTTGACGGTGGCCATCGTTTCGATCGTCTTTGCTGCGGTCAATCTGCCGAGCGTTTCGACCTGGGCGGGGTTTGGATCAGCGCTTCGCAACTGGCTTTCGGTGCCGGTTCGGCTCAAGTGGTTCAATATCTCGATGGCCGTCTTGCTCGTTCTCAGCCTCTGGCCGATGCTAAAATAAAATGTGTCCGCGTTGGCCATGTGCATGATTTGTTCTCTGCATTTCGGCTTTTGCCTTGCATCCTGCCCACGAATCCGCGCATGAGCTAGCTTATGCAATTTGCGCCCCAGCAAGACGAGGCCCTGAAGGCCGTTTCCAAATGGCTGAAAGAAGGGAAAACCCCGGTCTTTCGGCTGTTCGGTTATGCCGGAACGGGAAAGACTACATTGGCAAAGCACTTTGCCGAGCATGTTGACGGTGAGGTCTTGTTCGCCGCCTTCACGGGCAAGGCCGCTCAGGTTTTACGCTCGCGTGGTGCATCAAACGCCAAAACCATCCACTCTTTGATCTATCGTCCGCGCGGCGAAGAGGCGGTGGAAGACGAAGACACCGGCAAGACGTCGATTGCACCGATGTTCGCCATCAATCGGCAAAGCCCGGTGGCCAAGGCTGCCCTGATCGTCATTGATGAATGCTCGATGGTCGACGAGCAGCTCGGACGCGACCTTATGAGCTTCGGGACGCCGATCCTGGTGCTCGGAGATCCCGGCCAGTTGCCGCCGGTCACCGGTGGCGGATTCTTCACCGAGCAGGAGCCGGACTATCTGCTCACAGACATTCACCGCCAGGCGCGGGACAATCCGATCATCCAGCTGGCAATGCATATCCGAGAAGGCCGTGAGATCATGTATGGCGACTACGGGACCACGGCCCGCGTGATCTCCAAGAACGAGGTCAATCAGGATCTGGTCCTGGATGCCGATCAGGTACTCGTCGGCACCAACAAGACGCGTCGGCGCTACAATATGCGGCTGCGCGAACTCAAGGGCTTTACGGCAGACTACCCACAGGCAGGCGACAAGCTCGTGTGCTTGCGCAATGATCAGGTCAAGGGTTTGCTGAACGGGTCGCTTTGGCAGGTCATGACGTCGTCGCGGGAAACGGTAAAGCCGGGGATCAATCTGTTGATCAAGCCCGAAGACGATGACATGGATCGCGGCGCGGCGAAGATCAAACTGCTGAAAGCGGCGTTCGAGGATGTCGAGGGGGAAATCCCCTGGTCGACACGCAAGCGGTATGATGAGTTCGACTATGGGTACGCGCTGACCGTTCACAAGGCGCAGGGTTCGCAGTGGAACAATGTCGTGCTGTTTGACGAAAGTTGGGCGTTCCGTGACACCCGTGAACGGTGGCTTTATACCGCTGTGACCCGGGCCGCGGAGACGCTCACGATCGTGCGATGAGCGCCTGCGTGTGATCAGTTCGCCCGCTTCAGCTGGCTCAGCGTCGCCATCAGGCTCATAACGCTCTTTCCAGACTCCGCTGCAATGTCATTCAGTGATTTTGACGGCGTTGCCGCCGTAAATCCTTCGGACTTGAGGTCGGTAACAAGCTCATCGCCCGATTTGGAAAGGAGCTGTCCGACTTCGACCGGTGTCGCCGCTGCAACGAGCGAGACCATCGCTATTGCGGGATTACCGCCGGCGCCGCTGCCAGACCCTGTCAGTGACGGCCAGGAAAAGGCAAGGCCCGCTGCGAGACAGGCAAACAGCGACAAGGCCATGGGCAAGCGCTTGAAGTAGGAGACGAATGGGCGCCAGTTCTTCCAGATATGCATGACGACCGGAATCATAAGCACCATGCTGAGCCATTCGTGCATGCCGCGAAATGCGCCGGTGCCAAAATGGAAGAACAGCGCAATGCCCGAGATGAGCGATATCAGGAAGAGCCCTGTGGTCAGCGGCGTGGCGTAGCGGGAAATGAATGAAAGCATGGTGACACCTGCTTAAGTTCCGGACCACGCTCCGGTATCCGAGTGGATCCTGCTTGTCCCGTTACCTTTTGGTCATCATTGACGATCGCCAAGTGCTGGCATCAGTTTGCGATCAAGCCGAGCAGAACGGCTTTTGCGACGGCCTGAAATCTGTTCTGCGCGCCGATCTTGTTGATGACGCTTTTCTCGATCGCGTCAGTCTCTTCCATCGTGAGGTTCAAGGCGCGGGCGACCCGGGCGGAAGAATAGCCCTCTGCCATCAGTCTTAGGCAATTGCGTTCGCTGTCATCGATGGCCATGGCCTGATGGCGTGCCGGCGCCGACGCTTCCTGATCGGCTTCGTTGACCAATAGCGAGCTGATTTGTTGCAACTGGCGATGGACTGTCGAGAGATGCGCCGTGAGTTCACGTTTGCGGGCGGCAAGGGCGTCTTCAAAGATCCGGTTCGCCTCGTCTACGGATTTTGCCGTCTGAAGCATCTCGAAAAGATCCTGGATGACGGAGATCGGCATGCCGATTTCGCGGCACGCATTGATCACGGCCATGCGCTCGACATCGCGCTGCCGGTAGACACGCATCAGACCGATGCGATCTGCCGCTATCAGCCCCTTTTCCTCGTAGAAATGCAGAGTCCGGTGTGTCACGCCAAAATAGTCGGCCATATCCGCTATGACGACTGGCTCGTTGGGCGCGTCGACGGGCAGGGTGATGCTCGGGAGGTACGTCTGTGGCCAAGCGTCATCCAGAGTTGCCGTTGACGGTTTCAATGGTTTTTGCCCGGTCATGCTGCCCCTCCCCAGGTGGCATTCGTCGCGTCAATCGCCGCTCGCGTCGATCCTCGTCTCTGCTCTATCGGGGCGCGTCCTCCAGCCGCGTCAAGACTCGCCCTGACACAATCCTAACACGTATATAAGAACAATATAAAATAAATATCTATCCCTGACTTAAGTGTCAGTTTGCCAGATAAGCAAGCGCGATGAGCCGAGGGATTTCGGTGATCACGCCATGGGACGTGCGCATGCTGGACCACATGTTCTGGTGGTCGCGCGCTTGGCTCAAGGCCTCTTCGGTCTGCTCGATCTGATAGCGATATGTCGCTTCAAGGCAGCGCATCAAGGGGCTGGCAATTTTTCGTTTCCGGCTAAAGCGGTAGACCAGGCCCGGGATGGTCAGAGCTGCGGCTGCAAACTGGTGTGCGGCCAGCGCGATATCCATGGCGTCGTCGGCCTCGTCCTGACGCAACTGGGATCTGGACAGGGTGGACCCTGTAGCCGGATGAACAATTGAAATGTCCAGGCAATCCGGATCCCGGTCGAAAACATCTAGATAGATCTCGAAGTGGAGGGTGGCGTCCGGTCTTGTATCGGACAGCCGGCTACGACCGGAAAGGGGGGGCTCCATGATCACGGGTGTGTTCCGCTCACCCAAAAGGCTATGCATGAATATTGCGGCCTTCCGGTCGCCTGTCGAGCGATCAATGATCGCTATGCGCGGCAGATCCGAGCTGGCGAGGTGATCAATCTGTGCAGACCAGCCCACTCCTTCGGCGCGCAGGTGGCTCTCGGTCCCGCGCGCAGCATGGGTCGTATGACTGCTGGCCTCCTCATAGACCGGAACATAGCCGCCCAAGGGGATACGGATGCGCAACGGTTCATCGATCCCCTCATCCGCATAGAATTGGTTGAGCAGCTTTCGCAATTTGCCTGCCTGAACGCGCACCAGCGGATCGGTCCCAGGATCAAACCCTTCCCCGCGACTGAAAACGTCGATGCCAATCGTATAGCCCTTGAGCTGATGGCCAAGGCCAACCTGCTCCATTTCGACGACGAACTTCAAGAAGGCGCGGAGCCTCTCCGACCGGGCAAAGGTCCGGCTCGTCAGCACGCGGGTGAGGGCATCGGCAACCGTCTGCCTGTCGACCCCTTTTCGCATGTTTTTCGGCTCCTTTTGGACGTAATTCAGTCACTTGCCATGTCGCTGGCACAAGTGCGCTCCGTCACATGAATTAATCTGAGTAATGGATCGTTGAAAAGGGTCAACCCCCTAAAGTCTAGGGGTTGGCCGGGTCGCCATACACATCAATCTCTTCAATTCTTCGATCTGCAATTCTCGTTGGTTTTCAGCTGCGCGATGGCCTAAGGAGGAGATCGGTTTCATTTCAGTCAGGACGACGATCAACCATGCCGACGCTTCTCTCGGTCAATCTGAATGCCATCGCCATGCTGCGCAATCGTCGCGATCTTCCATGGCCCAACGTCTGCGATCTCGGACGGATCGCGCTTGCGGCAGGGGCGAGCGGCTTGACGGTGCATCCGCGGCCGGACCAGCGCCATATCCGCTTCAGCGATCTGCCTGATCTGCGCGCCCTGATCGATGATCTGTTTCCCGAAGCCGAATTCAATATCGAGGGGTATCCGACCGAGGAGTTTCTGGCGCTGTGTGAAGCCACCCAGCCGGAGCAGGTTACGTTGGTGCCGGACGATCCTTCGCAGGCAACCTCCGATCACGGATGGGATCTCGTCGGTCAGCACGGCTTCCTGTGCGATGTGATCGGGCGGCTGAAGGGCAAGGGGATGCGCGTGTCCTTGTTTGTCGATGGCGACGGGCGATCGGAGCCAATGGCGCTTGCCAAGACGACAGGCGCGGACCGTGTGGAGCTCTACACCGGCCCCTATGGCGGATGCCATTCGGATCCTGCGAGCGCTGCTGCGGAGATCGAGAAGCTCGGGGTGACTGCCGACGCTGCCCGCGCAGAGGGCCTTCATGTCAATGCCGGACATGATCTGACCGTCGCCAATCTGCCGGCTCTCATCGCGCGCATTCCTTACCTGTCAGAAGTCTCAATTGGTCATGGCCTGACGGCCGATGCACTGGAATTCGGCATGGCGGAAACGGTGAAGCGCTTCCGCCGCGCCTGTGGCCAGGTGGTCTGACGCCGCTTACGCCGCGTCCATGGCCTGTGAAGCCTCCAGGGCAAAGCGGATTGCCGCATCGACATGGATGGCGGTTGAATCGTAGCCTGGAAGCGGCAAAGCGTTGGGATCGAGCAGCAGGCAGATCTCCGTGCATCCCAGGATGACGCTGTCTGCGCCCTGGGCTTTCGCTTCTTCGATCAAGGCGAGCAGCCGATCACGCGATGTCGGCTTGACCTCGCCCATGCAGAGCTCCTGGAAGATGATGTCATGTGCGGCGGTGCGCCCGGCCTCATCGGGTACGATGACGTAGATCCCGTGCGTGCGCATCCGCTCGGCATAAAAGCCGTGCTCCATCGTGTAGCGGGTGGCGAGCAGCAAAGGGCGCTCGCGGCCGTCCTCCTTGAGACGCAAAGCGGTTTCGTCGATGATGTTGATCAGAGGAATGTCGATCCCGCTCGCTACGGCGTCGGCCACAAGATGCATCGTGTTGGTGCAAATGAGGGCGCAGTCCGCGCCAGCGTTTTGCAGGCCCTTGCCCGCGCGGGCCAGCATTTGGGCGGCCTCTTCCCAGCGGCCTTGCTGCTGCAGCTTGACGATGTCGGCAAAATTGACCGAGCGGATTGCTACCTCTGCGGAGGACAGGCCGCCGAGCTTCTGGCGCGCGGCCTCGTTGATGAGCCGGTAGTATACGGCTGTGCTTTCAAAACTCATGCCACCAATCAGGCCAATCATTCGCACGTCTTCAGTCCTCCGGTTCAAGTGAGATGCAAGGATGGCATCCCGGACACGCGATGGGATTGCAAAGTTTCGCGCCAGGCGGATCCCTTTTTGGTGTGAATTGCACAATTGGTCGCAATCGTGCAAATTTATCCTAGGCTTTTCATGGATGGCGCGGAGTACATGGTGATTGACGAGAGAGACAGGAAGATTCTTGAGCTGTTGCAGCGACATCCGGACCATCAGATCGCGTTGATCGCCGAGCGGGTCAATCTGTCCGTATCGGCCTGTTCGAGGCGCATTCAGAAGCTGGAAGAGCGGGGCTATATCATGGGGCGATTCGTGGTGCTCGACCGCGACCGCGTCGGTGTACCGACAACCGTCTTCGCGTTGGTCAAGACAGCGCATCATTCAGATGAATGGATCGAGCAGTTCCGTCGCGCCGTTTCCGACATTCCCGAGATTGTCGAGGCGCACCGGTTGACGGGGCATTATGACTACATCCTGAAAATCGTCTTGCCGCGGGTGGAGCATTACGACGTCGTCTACCGACGCCTCGTCAAGCGATTGGAATTGTTTGATGTTTCTGCTTCTATCTCGATGGAGACATTGAAGGATGGTCTGGCCGTACCGGTCGAATACGCCAGCTGACAAAGAAAAACCCCGGCCACGACGGGCCGGGGTTGAGCGATCGCCAGATCGAATTACGAAGCGTTCGAGATCGAACGGCTGACCAGGGTCAGCGAGCGGTCGTCATTGACCTTGTAGACTTCATTGACGTCGCGGCCGCTGCCGTCTGAAAAGGTGTGCAGCACGGTCGAACCAGCCGGCGATTGTTCAAGCTGCGCGGCATTGTCGTAGGTGATTGAGCCGGGAATTGGCATCGGGCCTGCGACAGCCGCCGTGCTGGCGGCAATGGCGAAAACGGCAGCGGAAAGAATGGTCTTCATTGAATCAGTCCTTAGAGAAAAAAGTCAGGGTTGTGGATCGTGGCAACCCTGACAGGGGAGGTCGCTTGGGAGGCGGAGTGTTAGCGATTGTTGGAATAGCTGCGGCTGACCAGAGTCAGAGACTTGTCGTCACTGACCTTGTAGACTTCGTGGACGTCTCGACCGTCGCCTGCCGGGAATGAGTGAAGCACGGTGGAGCCGACAGGTGCCAGTTCCAACTGGCCGGCAGTGTTTTCATAGGTGATGGAGCCCTGGATGGGGGCGGGGCCTGCAACAGCAGCCGAGCCGGCGGCGAGGGCGATGAGAGCGGCAGAGATAATGGTCTTCATTGGTTCATTCCATTTGTCTTTGAAATGGTCGCCGCCATTGCGGCGACCGGTCTGCTTGTCTTGGGAGGAGGTTCTCAGTCTCGGCGATTACGAATTGTTCGAAATCGTGCGGGTTACGAGCGACAGTGTCTTGTCCTCGTTGACCTTGTAGACTTCGTTCACGTCACGACCGTCGCCCTTGGCGAATGTGTGAAGCACGGTGGACCCGACAGGCGCCTGCTGAAGCTGTGCGGCGTTGTCATAGGTGATCGAGCCTGGGATCGCCTGCGGCGCTGCAAACGCAGCAGAGCCAGCGGCAACGGAGATCAGGGCGGCAGAGATAATGGTCTTCATGGTCGTCTTCCTTTGTGATGTCAGGTCGGAAGCAATGCGGCACTCAAGGCCGTAGCTTCGATCGAGCTTTGAGCTCAGGAGTTTTTGGAGATGGTGCGGGTTACCAGTGTGAGCGTCTTGTCCTCGTTGACCTTGTAGACTTCGTTCACGTCACGACCGTCGCCCTTGGCGAATGTGTGAAGCACGGTGGATCCGACAGGCGCCTGCTCGAGCTGGACAGCGTTGTCGTAGGTGATCGAGCCCGGGATCGGCTGCGGTGCAGCAAGAGCGGCGGAGCCTGCGACAACCGAGATGAGAGCGGCAGAAAGAATGGTCTTCATGATGATGTTCCTTGTGAAGGGGGTGCACGACCGACCAGCATTCAGAATGCGCGGTCGCGACACCTTTTGAACGGATTAGGAGTTGTTGGAGATAGTGCGGGTCACGAGCGTGAGCGTCTTGTCGGCGTTTACCTTGTAGACCTCGTTCACATCGCGACCGTCGCCGTTGGCAAAGGTGTGAAGTACGGTCGAACCGGCGGGTGCCTGCTCGAGCTGGGCTGCATTGTCATACGTGATCGAACCGGGGATCGGCATGGCACCGGCAAAGGCGGCCGAACCGGATACGATGGCAATAAGGGCGGCTGAAACTACGGTTTTCATGGTCTTCTCCATTTTCAAGCGTTCATTCTTCGTGAGCGCACGTTAAAGTTGTGTCTGCTGCTATGTCCGGTCAGCCCGGGCAAGCGGAATTTGCGGAACCAGATTGTCGATGACGCTTTTCAGACTGCGCCTGGAACGTGCCGCGTGGCTCGTCCTTTGCGAGATCTGCAGCCGATCCCAGGATGATCCGGGGAGGGCTTGCGTCGAACTCGTCGGTTCGATGAGCTTGATTTGGGGCAGGCGTTTAGATTTTTCAATAGCTAATTGCGCACAATCGAACTGATCGGTTCGAGAAAGTGATTGCTGATATCCTGGGGTTCTGGATTCAAAAATATAGCAAATACAATTGGATAACGTCGTGTTTTCGGCCTAAAAAGATATTAAATACAACAGATATTTTTATGCCCATCAAGCTTTTGTGACTGCTGTTGATCGGCCTCACGCCAGGCTCGGCTCAGAATCTTGTGCGGGTGGGTTGACGTCTCAGGCCAGTTGAACGATAACGATCCAGAACCGTACCGTACGGTACATGGAGGATTGTATGGCGACTGAGAGCGGCCAGATTTCTGAGTTCACGCCCCGGCAGAGCGCCGTGTTAGCGGAGGCTCTGCGCCTGCTCGTTGATGGGGGCGACAAGGCTGTGACAACGGCCGGCCTTGCGCGTGCCGCCAATTGTTCCAAGGAAAGCCTCTACAAGTGGTTTGGCGATCGTGATGGATTGCTTTCGGCGATGATCGCCTATCAGGCGAGCAAAGTGCGCACCGTGGAGCGCGCAGGCGAAAGGCTGACGGTCGCGACACTTGCCGAGCATCTGGAGGTTTTTGCCCGCGATCTGCTTGAGGTGCTTGCTGGGGACGTGTCGTTGGCGCTGAACAGGCTTGCCATTGGCCAGTCGAGCCGCGACGGTTCGAAGCTTGGCAAATTGTTGCTCGAACGCGGTCGCCGGCAGATTGATCGCCGGGCGCGCGGGTTGCTGGACGCTGGGCAGCGCGATGGCCTGTTGCGCTTTGCCGACGGAGACGAGGCTTACCGGATCTTCTACGGCCTGATCGTGGGGGATCTGCATGTACGCCTGTTGCTGGGCGATACGCCGCAGGCCCACAAATTCGGGGCGCGGGCTGCAAAGGCCGTCTCGGCATTTCTAACCCTGTACGGCACAGACCGCGTACAGGCAGAACTCGATAACGGCGTCCGCAAGGCGGCGCCTGAAACCAATATCCATCACAACTGACAAAGCCTAGGGAAGGACACTGACTATGCGCGTTTATTACGATCGTGATTCCGATCTGAACCTGATCAAGTCGAAGAAGGTTGCCATCATTGGTTACGGCTCGCAGGGCCGCGCCCATGCGCTGAACCTGAAGGATTCGGGTGCAGAAAACCTCGTCATCGCTCTGAAGGCCGGCTCGCCGACCATCAAGAAGGCCGAGGCTGATGGTCTCAAGGTCATGACGGTTGCCGAAGCCGCTGCCTGGGCCGACCTCATGATGATGGCGACTCCTGACGAACTGCAGGCCGACATCTACAAGGCCGACATCGCACCGAACATCCGCGACGGCGCCGCGATCGCATTCGCACACGGCCTCAATGTTCATTTCGGCCTCATCGAGCCGAAGTCGAGCGTCGACGTCGTCATGATCGCTCCGAAGGGCCCAGGCCACACGGTTCGCGGCGAATACCAGAAGGGCGGCGGCGTTCCCTGCCTCGTTGCAATCCATCACAATGCCTCCGGCAACGCGCTTGAACTCGCTCTCTCCTACGCCTGTGGCGTTGGCGGCGGCCGTTCGGGCATCATCGAAACCTCGTTCAAGGAAGAGTGCGAAACCGACCTCTTCGGCGAACAGGTCGTTCTGTGCGGCGGTCTGGTCGAGCTGATCCGCGCCGGTTTCGAGACGCTGGTCGAAGGCGGCTACGCGCCGGAAATGGCCTATTTCGAATGCCTGCACGAAGTGAAGCTGATCGTCGACCTGATCTACGAAGGCGGCATCGCCAACATGAACTACTCAATCTCCAACACGGCGGAGTGGGGCGAATACGTGACCGGTCCGCGCATCATCACGGCCGAAACCAAGGCTGAAATGAAGCGCGTTCTGCACGACATCCAGACCGGCAAGTTCACCTCGGATTGGATGCAGGAATACCGTGCCGGTGCTGCCCGCTTCAAGGGTATCCGCCGCATGAACGACGCCCACCAGATCGAAGAAGTCGGCGCCAAGCTGCGTGGCATGATGCCGTGGATCGCCAAGAACCAGCTGGTCGACAAGGCCCGCAACTGATCACAGTCGCACCGTTTGTTGGGTGACATCAAAGGTCGGAGCCTCTTGGTTCCGGCCTTTTTCCTTGCTGTGACGCCTTCTGCTTGCTGCGTGTCTTTCTGGTGGTGCCTTTGCCGAATGCACCTTGGAGGCGAATATGCTGAGCAGTTCACTGAAAGACGTCCAGGCCGAGATTTTCACCGAGGTTTTCGGCTTTTCGGAGGTTGCGTCCGCCACGATCGTATCGGGCACGCATGAGTATGAATCGACCTTCATAGACCCGATACTGCAGTCGAGAGCAGAACCAGCCGAGCCAAGGGCGCAGTCGTCCATTCGCACCGATATCGCGTTGGGAACGGTTCCGACAGAGAGGGATACGGATGTCAGGCTTGCTGTCCTTATGCAAAGCGAAGACTTGATGGACAGCGCGGCCTTGGCGCGGATCAGGGCGATTGCGCATGACGAGGTGGAGGTCATCTTTATCGGCCGCCAGGTCGCCACATGGACGAGGACGCGTCAAAGGCCGCTCAGGATCGGATCGAGCATATCCCCCATCTCAGCCGGCTACAGCGGCACGTTGGGGTTCTTCGCCCGTTCGAATGCAAGCGACAAGATCGGGATGGTTTCGAACAATCACGTCCTTGCCAATGTCAACGGACACCCCGTTGGTACCCGGATCGTGCAACAAGCCGATGGAGACGGTGGCCGAAGCGCCGATGCAGTCGGTGTCCTTGGGGACTATGTGCCGATCCTCTTTGGCGGACTTCCCAACAGTGTTGATGCCGCTTTTGCTCACCTTGATCCGCAGATTGGCTATGATGCCGTCAATATGTTCGGAAACGGCAATCCGCCGCCCACGATTGCCACATTGAAACGACCGAGCAGCGTACCTGCGCTCCCCGGGTTGTCCGTGATGAAAACGGGTCGAACCACGGGCCATACGCGTGGACGGGTAAGGGCGATCAACGTCAACAATTACGTGGTGAACATGGGTGCGAACCGGTTGGCTCGCTTCGATGGGCAGATCGTCTTTGAGGCCGAGCCTGGAGCCACCCAAGCCTTTTCGCGGGCCGGCGACAGCGGCTCGCTGATTACCGATCTGGAAGGATCGCCGATTGCCTTGTTGTTTGCCGGATCGACATCCGGTGGCCAGGGTAATCTTGGCATCACCGGCGGAAATCCCATATCATTGGTCCTGAGACAGTTGAACCTGTCGTGGATCTAGAGCATTTCCGCTAGTCGTAAGCGGCGGGGATACTCCAAGCTTTTGTTTTTTCGCATTGTCCTGCGCCGAAGCAACCACGCGTCGGCCGGAAATGCTCTAGGAGCAGTGTCATGGCTGTGGACGTCAAGGCTTTCGAAGCGGCCGGTGTCGTACAGAAGGAATTTGTCGACGCATTCTCAAACTTGCCGAGCATTGTCGGCGTGGGACTGTGCCTGAACACTCTGGCAGATGGCCCAGCGCTTTCGGTTCAGGTGACAGATGAGCCGGCAAGGGCTTTGGTGCCTCATACTTTTCACGATCTGGAAGTGGTCGTGGATGTCGTTGGCGAGGTGAAGGCCCTGTAAAGTCGAAATTCCATAGCAAAGCCGATAGGTCAGCATTGTTGACCTATCGGCTTTTTCGTGATCAGCTGCCCTCAGCAACAATGCCTGAGGAAACACCATGCTTGCTTGGAATCACGTCTTTGCCAGCCGCGCGTCACGGATGCGTGCTTCTGAAATTCGAGAGCTGCTGAAGCTCTTGGATCAGCCGGACATCATTTCCTTTGCCGGCGGCATACCCGATCCGAAGCTTTTTCCGGCAGAGGCGTTCAAACAGGCCTATGCCGAAACCCTCAACGGCGGAGAGGCCATGGCGGCGCTTCAGTACTCGGTGTCGGAGGGGTATGCCCCCCTGCGGCAATGGCTGCAGCAGGAGATGGGGCGCATTGGTATCGAGTGCGAACCGGACAATATCTTCATCACGTCCGGCTCGCAGCAAGCCCTCGACTACCTGGGAAAACTCTTTCTCTCACCTGATGATACGGCGCTTGTGACGTGGCCGACCTATCTCGGTGCGCTGCAGGCGTTCAACGCCTATGAGCCGCATTATGATCAGCTGGGATTTGCCAATCGGACACCGGAAAGCTACCGCAGCCTGGCGCAGAGCCGGGGCGGGGATGTGAAGTTTGCCTATCTTTCCTCCGATTTCGCCAATCCGACAGGTCAGACGGTCTCTTTGGAAGAGCGAGAGCGCGTGCTGTCGCTCGCGCGAGAGCTTGATATCCCCGTCATTGAAGATGCTGCCTATCAGCATCTTCGGTTCGAAGGCGCGCCGCTTTCGTCGATCCTCGCACTCGATATCGCGCGGTCAGGAACGATCGAGGAGACGCGGACCATCTATTGCGGCAGCTTTTCCAAGACACTCGCGCCGGGCCTGCGTGTCGGCTACGTGGTTGCCGCCAAGCCGGTCATCCAAAAGCTTGTGTTGATGAAGCAGGCCGCTGACCTCCACTCCTCCACCATCAACCAGATGGCTATCGCCCATGTAGCCGAGCGGCATTTTCAAGCGCAAATCGAGAAGATCCGCACAACATACATGGCGCGGCGTGATGCGATGCTTGATGCACTCAGCCGCCATATGCCGGTCGGTGCGCGCTGGACCAAGCCGGAGGGTGGTATGTTTATCTGGGTCACATTGCCGGATGGCGTCGATGGGGCCGATCTCTTGCAGAACGCGATCAGCATGGAAAAGGTGGCCTTCGTTCCGGGGCAGGCATTCTTTGCGGACAAATCCGGCACCAATACGCTGCGGCTGTCATATTCCTGCGCCAACGAGACTGCCATTGAGGAAGGTATTGCGCGACTTGGGCGTTTGGTAAAGCGCCACACTCAGAATGCAGCATGACCTTGAGGGCATGACCTTGCTGCTCAGGCGGTCGCGTGTTTGATTGCAACTGACCGCGCCGTCCTGCGGTCATGCTTTTATCCGCAAGGCTCCCATGACCGTCCGCATTGCCACGTTTAATATCGAGAACCTGATCACCCGCTTTGATTTCACGGGCTACCGCAATCAATTGCGATCCGACCGCGTTCTCAAGCTCTTCGATATCAAGAGTGAAGGTCTGTACCACCAGCTGGAAGCCGCGCGTATCGTCGCGGCGACTGACGATACGCGGCAGATGTCGGCGCTTGCGATTGCCGATGCGGCAGCGGATATTCTGTGCCTGCAGGAAGTCGATAGCATGGAGGCGCTTCAAGCCTTCGAGTACGGCTATCTCTTCCGGATGGTTGGTTCTGGCTATCGGCAGAAATATCTCGTCGAAGGCAATGACAGCAGGGGCATCGATGTCGCGGTTCTGATGCGTGAGGAGACGCGGTTCGGCGAAAAGATAGAGGTTCGCGACGTTACCAGCCATTCCGCGCTGACCTACCATGATCTTGGTCTGTACAGCGTGGACTTGGGCCCCGGTGTCAAGCCGCAGGACAAGATCTTCAAGCGTGACTGCCTGGAGCTTGATCTGCGTATCGGCGGACGGCCATTGCGGCTTTATGTCGTGCATTTCAAATCTATGACCGGACGCGGCGAGGGAGATGGACGGGAGTTGACCCGACCAGTGCGCGAAGCCGAGGCGAGGGCGGTTCGGCACATCATCGAAAATCAGTGCGGCGGAAGGGCTGATCGTTGCAACTTTATGATTTGCGGCGACATGAACGACTATCAGGAACGTGTTGAGGTGATCGGCGACCGGTCTAGCGGCTTCCGTTTCGTGGTTCGGGATGGCCTGAAAAGCGCGCTTGATGTTTTCTCTGCTGACGGATTTGCAGAGAACGTCATGAATCGGCGCGATGCGCTTGACCGGTGGACTCTCTATCATGCGCGAGGGCCCGAAGAGCAGCATCTCTGCCAACTCGATTATGTCTGGCTTTCGCCGGCCCTTGCGGCTGCAAATCCGCTTGCTGTTCCCAATATCATTCGTGCAGGCCAGCCTTTTCGCACGCCCTTTCCGCCGGGGCAGGAGGTCGATCGCTATCCGCGCACGGGTTGGGACAGGCCGAAGGCCTCCGACCATTGTCCGGTTGCCATCAGTCTGCATCTTCCATGATCGCAAACGTGCAAACCTTGCCGGAACTAGGACCGGATCTGCCGGACGACGGAAGCGTCGTGGAGCTCAAGGGCTATGAGCTGCATGTCACAGATGGGCCGCATCCGTTGAACCTTGCCCGACAAGCCGAGATTTCCCATCACTGGACGTTGGAAAAAGCTGCAAATCCCTCGTTGTTCAACGGGCCTGTGATCCTCCAGCGGCAGATCGCCTATCGCAATGGCGTGATCGTGTCGCGGGGGCATGTGTCTGATTTCGCGACATTTCTCTGGTGGCGGAGCCAACCGGGACTGCCAGGAGCGAGCCATCTCTTCGGGTATCCGGTGATTGCGTCATCAGATGGCGACCTGATCGCCGTCCGCATGGCGCCACACACGGCAAATCCGCGACAGGTCTATTTTGCCGCCGGCTCCCTGGATCTGTCGGATGTCGTCAATGGCCAATGCGATCTCGATGGCAATATGCGGCGGGAGGTCATGGAAGAGACGGGCCTCGATCTTGCAGAGGCCATGACGACCGGTCAGTTGTTCGGCACCTACCGTCCCAAGAAAATGACGCTCTTTCGCGTCTATCAGTTCAACCGCAGCACGACAGCCCTGCTCACCGCGATCCGCGACCATATCCGTGGCGGACATGACGAAATTGACGCGGCGATTGCAATTCATGACGCGGCGTCCGGTACGCATCGCTACAACCCTGCAATGATTCCCATTTTGCGCTGGTATTTTGAACGCGGACGTTCCGATCTGCCCTGATTTCACCGTGATTACTATCACCACGCCGAATTCCACTCCGGCAATACATGCGATGGGCGTTCTGTCCGCCTCAATTTTGCCAAATATGTTCATTGATCGCGCCTGCTGTCACATTTAGGTCGCCAAGACACCTCAAAGGCCGTCGTTGTTCATCGCTCCCTAATGCTCGCCACTTTCTCGCCGCGATATTCCCCTGCAACCGCGCGAAAATCCGCCGGATACGGCGGCTTTCTCAAGTATCGCGTGCTGAAATGCGGTCAAATTGTGTTCGTATTGCGTGCACGATTTGCTGACGCAACCTAAAAGTGTGTGATGCGAGACAACAGCAAATCACAAGTTTATTGAACTGAGGTAACGGCAGCTCTAGTAAAAGGAGGCTTGTTAAGGGGCTGGTAACCAATAATAACTGGAGCAGTCAGTTGAAGAAAATGATTTTCTCTGCGGCAATTGTTGCCGCTACTGTGCTGAGCGGCGTTTCTACTGAAGCGTATGCCGGCCGCGGCGGCCACGATCGGGGCGGTCATGACCGCGGTGGAAATGATCGCGGTGGTCGTGATCACGACCGTGGCGGGCGCGACAAACAGAGCCATGGCAGCAAAGACCGTGGTTCGCATAGCTCTTCCAAGTCTTTTTCCGGATCGTCTTCGAAGTCGTTCTCGTCCTCCAAGTCGTTTTCGTCGTCCAAGTCATACTCTTCGTCTAAGTCTTTCTCGTCTTCGAAATCCTTCTCGTCGTCGAAGTCCTGGTCGGGTTCCAAGTCTTGGAGCGGTTCTGCTTCGTCGTCCAGTTCGTGGTCTGGCTCGCACACTGGGGATAAGTCCAAGTCGGGTTCCTTCTCGATGTCCTGGTCGGGCAGCATGAGCAAGGACAAGTCGAAGACGGTGTCCGGCAGCTTCAGCAAATCCTGGACAAGCAGCCGCAACAAGTCGTGGGACTGGAATTGTGGCAAGCCGTCGTCGCCGAAGCCGTCGCCGGTCAATAACCCGCCTTCGACCGGCGGCACGCCTAAGCCGACCCCGGTTACGCACACGCCGACCCCGAAGCCTGAAAAGCCGGTCAAGTTTCCGAACCGTCCAGACCACGATTCCAAGCATGTCGATCTGTCTGGCCGCCCGAACCTGATCTGCGCGCTGCCTTTCCCTTGGGCTCAGAACCATTGTGACAAGAAGCAGCGTTACGGCCAGGAAGCAGCAAGCCGCTAAGGGGCACCGTTGCCCCTCCCACACGGAGGCTATCCGTTCGTAGTAGTCCGCCCTCGCGCACGGCGAACCTCCCAGAAGGCCCGGATGATCTCCGGGCCTTCGCCTTTTCGCGTTTCTGCAAGCCTGCTCCTTGCTTGCCATGCCCGGCGGGGTGGGGCAGTGTTGCGGCTGATTTGACAGAATTCGGAGTGGCCAGTGTCCCGAGACTACGCGATCTATGACGTATTCACCGACCAGAAGCTTGCCGGCAATCCGCTTGCGGTGGTCTTTGACGGCGATGGATTGTCCGATGATGCCATGCAGGCGATTGCGGCCGAATTCAATCTTTCCGAAACAGTCTTCGTACAGCCCGCGGACCATCCGGTTCACACGGCGAAGCTGCGCATCTTCACGCCGGCGCGCGAACTGCCCTTTGCCGGTCACCCGACCGTGGGGGCGGCGATTGCGCTGGCAGAAAGGGCGCATGATTTGAGCGATGGTGGACAGGCAGACCTCGTCTCCGTTCTGGAGGAGAATGTCGGCGCGGTCCGCTGTGCCGTCAGGCTGAGGGCCGGGGAGGCGGGATTCTCCGAATTCACGCTGCCGCGGAATTCGGTTCAACACGTCTTCCCGCTCGATCGGCAGGAAATCGCCGATGCCCTGTCACTCCAGTCCAGCCAGATCGGTTTCGAAAACCACGTGCCGACGGTGTGGAGTGCTGGCGTACCGTTCCTCCTCGTGCCCGTTCACGATTTGGCAGCGGCCAGCGTTGCGGAATTCGAACCCGGTCTGTGGGAGCGCATCGCGCCTCTCTGCGAAGGGCATCTCGTCTCCGCCTATCTCTATTGCCGGGGTGGCGTGCATCATGGCGCTCATTTCCACGCCCGCATGTTCAGCTCTGACATGGGAATATCGGAGGATCCGGCCACCGGCTCTGCCGTTGCAGCCTTTTCCGGCGCGATCCATCTTTTTGACGGGTTGCCCGACGGCCATCATGCGCTTCTGATCGAGCAGGGGGTCGAGATGGGACGCCCCTCGCATATCCATCTGCATCTCGACGTCGAGGGCGACAAGATCAACAAGGCGAGAATTGGCGGTCGTGCCGTACGGCTGGCAAGAGGATCGCTCGAGATCTGATCGCGCCTCCCGCCGGCTGGAATTTTTTTGACCGTTTGACAAAGTTTTTACGACAGGGCGCTGGACAACATCGGATATCCTGTTTATACGCCCGGTCACGCCACCGGAACGGGGCGTAACGCACTCCAAGGGGTGCTGGCGGGTGATTAGCTCAGTTGGTAGAGCAGCTGACTCTTAATCAGCGGGTCGTAGGTTCGAGCCCTACATCACCCACCAAATTCAACAGGATAGGCCGATTGTCGGCTTAGGCGTTCTAGACATCCAACCAGCTGCGCATGGTCATGCCTGCAAAGACTTAGTGCTTTTTGCCGACCGTGTTACAGATCGCAACCTGTCCAACGTTCGCACGCTTCTGTGGTACTGTGACCCGTCGATGAAGCATAACTCACGCGGGAGTTTCGTCTTTCACTCCGCTCTATATGGTTGTGCTGCCGGAGTTTCCTGGGCGCAAAACAAAAAATTGCGGTTTGGCAAGCTTTAAGCCATATGAACATGCGCTATTTCTAAACAAAGAATAAATGTTTCGCCTATGTTCGGCCCGCCATGGCTCCGATTCTCCCTTTGTTCTTTCGGATTGCACGAGCAGCCTGTGGATAGCTGTGGAAAGATTGTCAGCATTACGGTTCTTCCGGCGGTGCTCTCACATCATCATGACCTCTTCGATGCTTGGAGGGGGGGCAGGGCGCCACGTGCGGTGGAGGGCGAACAGGCATTTCTTTCTTTTGCCTTTAAGCGGGGCTATGGTTCGCCCGACACATTCCATTGGGCTGGTTATTTCGTTGATCCATATCGCCTCTCTCCTTTCGTCTGCCCGCGTTGCGCTGGCAGCTCTGTCAGTCTGTTTGATACTCGCCCATCCGGCGGCATCCCAGGTTCCGGCAGTTCCCGATGCACCGTCGCAAGAAGAGGGCTCTCCCGCCGCCTTGCCGACAGAGGCTGCGACGCCAGCGCCGGCCGCAGATCCGCCTGCGTCTCTGCCCCCTGCGGAAAGCGCTGCCAATGCTGCCCCCCTTTCTCCGGATGATCCAGTTGTCCTTGCTGCGCAACGCGTCGAAAAGGTCATCGAGCGGTTGGCAACGTTGCGCCGTCAGGCTGATGCCGCAGCCCTTGATGACCGTGGTCTTGCCGAATTCAAGATCCAGTCCGATGCGCTTGCCCGCGAGGTGCTCGACATATCGCTCGAGTTGCGGCCGCGATTGAATGATGTTCAGGCCCGTTTGACCGAACTTGGCGATCCGCCCGGCGAGGGACAGCCGGCGGAGAATGCGACGGTTACCCAGGAGCGCAATCGACTGACGGCGACGCGCTCGGAAATCAATGCCTTGACGGGGCGCGCCGAAGACGTTTCGATCGAGGCAAAGGCGTTGTCGGATCGGATCTCGGATATCCGTCGCGATCTTTTCACCAGCCAGTTGTTTGCCCATACGGATATTGACGGCGCGATCCTCAAGGACGCGCTGGACAGCTTTGCCACGGATGCAGAGCGGGTCCGCCGCAGCGTGTCGAGCTGGCTGCAGTTTGCTGTCAGGTTCAAGGCGACCCAACTTGCGATCGCCGTGCTTCTGTCTCTCGCCCTGGCGCTGGCCATTCTCGTGGGGGAGTACCGCCTTTTCGGCCGTCTGCATCGGCGCGACCGTACCATCGACGACCCTTCCTATATCAGCCGCTTGTCGGTGGCGTTCTGGTCGACGATCCTGCCATCGCTGGCTCTCAGCTTCTTTTTGTCTTCGACCTACTTCCTGCTCAGAACCTTCAATGTCCTGAGATCGGATATCTCTCCGCTGATTGCGGCGGTGTTTGCGCTGATTGGATTGGTCTTCTTCGTCACGGCCGTGTCACGCGCTGTGCTTGCACCGAGGGCGCCCAATTGGCGTCTCGTTCCGGTGTCCAATCGTGGCGCGCGGGATCTCTGCATCGCAATTTTCCTGATGGTGCTGGTCAACGGCATCGACTATGTGCTGGCCGTCATCAGTGAAATCTACAGTTCGCCGGTCGTGCTGACCGTGGTGAAAAGTCTGTTTTCATCGATTGTCGTTGCTTTGCTGCTGGTCTTGGCGTCGTTCCTGCGGCCTGTCCTGGCAGACAGCGGCAATCCGGCGGAGCAGGGACGCGCCTGGCCGAAAACGATCGCTCTCACATTGAGGGGTGTCGGCATCTTCCTGCTGCTGGCTGCGGCCATCGGCTATGTCGGTCTCGCGCGCTTTCTTGCCACGCAGATCGTCGTGACGGGCGCTGTCGTTGCAACGATCTATATCGGCATTCTCTCAGGCAAGGCGATTTCCGCGCCGAACCGGTTCGGCGAAACGCGCGTCGGCCAATTCATCGGTAACAAGCTCAGGCTCAGCAGCATCGGGCTTGACCAGGCCGGTATCGTTGCGGGCCTCTTCATCTATGTGTTTGCGCTTGCCACGGGTGTGCCGCTGATCCTGATGTCCTGGGGCTTCCAGCCGGGCGATATCAGGCTTTGGGTATACCAGCTCTTCACGGAAATCAGCGTCGGTACGATCCGCATCTCGATCTTCGGCATTCTGGGCGGGATCCTGCTCTTTGCCGTCGGGCTCATTCTGACCCGCTGGTTCCAGAAGTGGCTTGACGGCAATGTCATGGCCCGATCGCAGGTCGATGGTGGCGTGCGAAATTCGGTGCGCACGGGCATTGGCTATCTCGGGACAGGTATCGCCGGGATAGTGGGCATATCTGCTGCCGGTATTGATCTCTCCAGCCTTGCGCTCGTCGCCGGTGCCTTGTCGCTCGGTATCGGTTTCGGCCTTCAGAATATCGTCTCGAATTTTGTCTCCGGCCTGATCCTTCTGGTCGAGCGCCCCTTCAAGGTCGGCGACTACGTGATCACCGGTGCGAATGAAGGGATCGTACAGCGCATCTCGGTCCGTGCCACCGAGATCGAGACATTCAGGCGCCAGACCATCATCGTTCCCAATTCGGAACTGATCAATGCGCCACTTGGAAACTGGACCCACCGCAACCGCGTCCAGCGGTCTGAAATCCCTGTCAGCGTGGCATACGAGTCCGATCCCGAAGAGGTGATTGCCTTGTTGCTGGATGTCGTCTCGAAGGAAGAGGAAATCCTGAAGAACCCCGAGCCGCATGTCGAATTCCTGCGGTTTGGTGCTTCATCGCTGGACTTTGAGTTGCGCTTCCACCTTGCCGACTTCACCAAGGGACTGGAGGTGCGTAACCGCGTGCGTGTCGAGATCGTTCGTCGCTGCCGCGCCAATGGCATTGTCATGCCGTTCCCGCAACGGGATGTCACCCTGCATGTTCGCGATCTCGAAATGCTGATGCAGCCCCGTTCGTCATCGTCGCCGTCGCCAAAATCGTCCGCTGAACGCGGCGATTTGCAAGGCGGGCCCGATGATGACAAACTCCTTCCCTGAAGGCCCTATTCAGGCCGCATTCAGGACGAACGTGGCACAAGAGGGGCAGGAGTTCCGGGATTGCTCCGGTACGGGTTTCGGGAGTGACATCAATGACCGTTCGCCTTGCAACAGGTGTTGCCGCTTTCGCCCTGGCAGTCGTTGCCACTGTTCCCAGTACCGGCCGCGTCCTGGCCGCGACCGTCAGCAATGTCGGAGACGCCTCGGTGATTCTCGTCATTGTCGAAGACGGCAACAAGGTTGAGGTCTCCGTCGATGCCGGCACATCCGAGATCATCTGTTCGGCGGGGTGTTTTGTGACCTTGCCCAATGGTGACCGGATCGGCCTTGCCGGAGATGAGACGCTTGAAGTTCAAGACGGCGAATTCGTCATCAAATAACGGTAACTGAAAACGCATTCCTTCGTCACCGTTTATCTGGCCAGAGGGCAATATCCGGTCAAGCGAACTTGCTGCGGGAAGGAATGACCATCGCCGATTAACGCTTCGGAAAATCATCAATGTTAGCTGTGGCAAGAGCAAGCATATCAGCAAAGGCGTGTCATGGCAGTTCTTGGCGTCTCGGGAATGGAATACTCGGGCGAAATGTTTCCCGAGGTCCGGGTAATCTTGGGTGAAGACTCGAATGTCTTCACACAAATGATCAGTCAGCGCCTGAAAGAACTCATGGGGGTCGATGTCGAAATCTGCCGCACCTTCGAGGATCTGCAGATGGCAAACGAGTTGTCGGATGCACAGGTCAATCTCGCGATCTCCAACATCAACCTGCCGGGCGCCGAGAATGGCGAAGCCCTCGAATATCTCGTCGACTGCAACATTCCCACGATTGTATTTACTGGAACCTTCCACGACGAGACACGCGAAAAGCTTCTGAACAAGGACATCGTCGACTATATTCTGAAGGACAATGTCTTCGCTGTCGAAATGCTTGCGGAGTCCGTTTATCGCTTCCTGACGAACCATCGCCATCACGTGTTGATTGTCGATGATAGCCCAACGGCTCGCGCGCTTCTTTCCAGCCGTCTCCGGCGTTACAATTTCCGGGTGAGCCTTGCGGAAAGCGGCGCCAAGGCGATCGAGATCCTGAAGGCCAATCCGGATATCGGGCTTGTCGTGACGGACTATAATATGCCCGATATCGATGGTTTCGAGCTGACCCGGCGCATCCGCGCTGTCCGTGGATCGCACGAATTGCGCATCATCGGCGTCTCCTCCTCGACCAACCGTCTTTTGTCTGCGCGCTTCCTCAAGGTGGGCGGCAATGACTTCATGCTGCGCCCCTTCATCGACGAAGAGTTCTATTGCCGCGTCAACCAGAACCTCGACACGCTTGTGCAGATCAGGGCGGCTCAGGCACGCAAGCGCGCCTGAGGCAACGCCTGCCTGGCGGGTGGGGGCCGCACTCGATTGCAGCCGCAATGCTTTGGGGCGCGATCTGGTTTCCCGTTGAAGCCACCTTATATGATGGGAGCCGTCTTTTGGCTCTCTCATAGCTCGTGTGTTTCATGGCCCCTATCATTTCCGTCAAAAATCTTCGCAAAACCTATTCCAATGGCTTCACGGCGCTCGACGATGTAAGCCTCGATATCCGCAAGGGGGAAATTCTGGCGCTTCTCGGTCCCAACGGGGCCGGCAAAACCACCCTGATCTCCATCATCTGCGGCATCACAAATCCGACCGATGGCCAAGTGGTTGTCGACGGTTTCGATGTGGTCAAGGACTTCCGCGAGACGCGTGGCCGCATTGGCCTCGTCCCACAAGAGTTGACGACCGACATGTTCGAAAGCGTGTTCAACACCGTCAGCTTCTCTCGCGGCCTGAACGGCAAGAAGCCCAATCCGGCCTTTATCGAGGAAATTCTGAGCGATCTCTCGCTGCTCGACAAGCGGGACAGTGCCTTGCGCGAACTCTCGGGCGGTATGAAGCGGCGCGTACTGATTGCCAAGGCATTGTCGCATGAGCCGACGATCCTGTTTCTTGATGAGCCGACCGCCGGCGTCGATGTCGCCCTGCGCAAGGATATGTGGCAACTCGTCGAACGGCTGCGCCAGCGCGGTGTCACGATCATTCTGACGACCCACTATATCGAAGAGGCGCAGGAGATTGCCGACCGCGTGGGCGTCATCAATCGCGGCAAACTTCTTCTGGTCGAGGAAAAGGATGCCTTGATGCGCAAGCTCGGGAAGAAACAGTTGGTGGTGCAACTGACCGAGCCCATCCCGGCTCTGCCCGCATCGCTCGCGCATCTTGACCTTGATCTCAATGATGCCGGCAATGAGCTGGTCTATGCCTACGAACTTGGCAGTCAGGATGGGGTCATCGCGAGAGTCCTCGACGAGTTGACCAAGGCCGGCCTGCAATTGGGCGATCTTTCGACCCGGCAGACCTCACTGGAAGACATCTTCGTGTCGCTGATCGGAGAAAACGCATGAACATCGAAGCGATCAAATCCATCTATGTCTATGAGATGGCGCGTACGCGCCGAACGCTTCTGCAAAGCATCGTTTCTCCGGTTCTGTCCACGGCACTTTACTTCGTCGTTTTCGGCGCGGCCGTCGGTTCGCGCATGGAAGCCATTGATGGCGTGTCGTATGGTGGCTTCATCACGCCCGGCCTGATCATGCTGGCGCTGGTGACCCAGTGCGTGTCGAATGGATCTGCGGGCATCTATTTCCCGAAATTCACCGGAACGATCTACGAGATCCTCTCTGCACCCGTTGCGTTCACCGAGATCGTGATCGGCTATGTCGGTGCGGCAGCGACGAAGGGAATGATCGTCGGTCTGATCATCCTGGCGACGGCCGCGGTCTTTGTGGATCTGCACATTCTGCATCCGGTGATGATGCTGCTCTTCATGGTGCTGACCTCCGTCACCTTTAGCCTCGCAGGCTTTCTGATCGGTATCTACGCCAAGAACTTCGAACAGCTTTCCCTGGTCCCGTCTCTCGTCATTCCGCCATTGACGTTCCTTGGCGGAACTTTCTATTCCATTGAAATGCTGCCGCCCTTCTGGCAGGCCGTCAGTCATCTCAATCCGGTTCTGTACCTCGTCAGCGGCTTCCGCTGGAGCTTCTTCGGTACGTCCGACGTAGATCCAACCATCAGCCTGGTGATGATCGGGGCGTTCATGCTGCTCTTGCTCGGCGTGCTCTCCTGGATCTTCAAGACAGGCTATAAGCTTCGCCCCTGATCGGCCTGGGGTGAGCGCGATCGGTCAATCGCGCAGGCGCAGCTCGTCGCTCTGCATCTGGAGCGACGAGAGGGAAGAAAGATAGCTCATGCCGAGCAAGGTTTGGTCCAGCCTGCCTTCTTCCAGCACGACGCCTGGAATGTTCGTCCGAACGATGGGCCCAAGCCTTATTTCAGGGATGACGACAGGGGCGGCGCTGGCTCGTCCGTTGGCCGTGTAGACGGTCGCGCTGTAGACGAGTTCCTCCGGCGCGATGCCGATGCGCACTGCATCTTCGAAGCGAAGGGCAACGGAACTGGCGCCCGTATCGATCAAAACGGACACGTCTACCGGCCCCATCGCGACCGTTGTCTCGAAATGTCCGCCGAGAGACTTGTGAAGCACGACTTCGGCGCTGCCATCGGCGCTTGTGACGGTCACCGCGCGCCCAGGCATCAACCCGGCGAGCAGGCGGGTGCCCGTGGCCTGAAAATCGTTGCGAAACACGTAGCCGGTCATCAGCACCAGCGCGATCATCACCCACACCAGAAGATTCCTGAGGCTTTCGCCAAGCCGATGGCGGGCCGACAGTATGCCTGTCGAGATCATCAACAGGATTGGGAGCGCATAGACGATGTTGCCGAAATCGTCATTGGCCATACCGAAACTGCGACCGCTGTCGTGATTGACGAGAAGCACCACGAGGCCGAAGCCGAGGATGGCAAAGGCGAGCATATAACGCATCAGAGGGAGGTCCTGTCGCGTGCCATGCGGCTGCGGCGTGTCTCGCGGCGCGGGCGGCGTTCCACAGTGTCAAGCCGTGCCGGCAACGCGCTCATGATCAAGCGCCGCTCTTCGTCGCTATAGGTCATCCAGCCGCCGATCTCAGCGCGCGTGCGACCGCAGCCGAAGCAGTAGCCGGTCTTGTCATCGATCGAGCAGATGAGAATGCAGGGCGTTTCCATCAGAGACCTTTCGTTGGTCCTTATATCGTTGCGCTAGATTAGGAACGCAAGAGAAACCAGAAAGGCCATTTCCGCCACCTGCTGCGTCGCACCCAATGTGTCACCCGTATGCCCTTCAAGTCTGCGTCGAACGTATCGAGTGAAGGCAAAAACGGTCATGCTGCTGGCAACGATCGCTGCTGTGAGACTTGCTGGAGGTATCAGGAAGACCAGAAGCAGGACCACGAGTGCTGCGCCAAGACCGTAAGATTGGCGCGCGGACGAGGCGGAGGGGGCGCCGACGGATGCTGCAACGCCTGATGATCGCGCACCGGGGAGGCTCGCCCAATGCCAGACTATGGCGGTTCGGCTGAAGGCGGCGCTTCCAAGCACCACACATGCCGCCGCAAGAGGACTTGTCTCCTCTATGACGGTGGCGAGCGCCGTTGCGCGCAGCGCGATGGACAGGATGAGCGCGACCGCGCCATAGGTGCCGATCCGGCTATCCTTCATGATCTCAAGTGCGCGCTCCTTGTCGCGCCCGCCGCCGAGACCGTCGGCCGTATCGCAAAGGCCGTCCTCGTGGAGGGCGCCGGTCAGCAAGGTCAGCACCGTCACGGCAACAAGGGAAACGAGAAGGGCCGCGTGCGTCGTCTCTGCAAGCAGCAGCACAGTCAGGGCAGAGGGAAGGGCGATGACGATCGCGGCGAGCGGGAAGGCACGCACGGTGTCCGACAGGCTTCCGTCATGGCCGACGAAAAATTTGTCCGGCATCGGAATTCGGCTGAGAAATGCGACCGCTCGCGCCGTTTCCGCCATAGTTTCCCGCCAAAGCGACATTTCAAACTTCCATTGCGACTGGGGCGACCGGAACTGCCTTTTTGGTGTTGAGCCTGCCCGACAGGGTGATTAAGAGAGTGGCCAGAAAGCATGATTTGCAAGACGAAAACAAGGATACTGCGCGATGAGCGTGACCGGTCTTCCCTTTGATGATTTTCGCAGGCTCATTCGGGATCTGCCCGGTCCGGATACGGCGGCGCTGGTCGCTGCGCGCGACCGCGACCGGCAATTGACCAAGCCGCCCGGCGCCCTTGGCCGCCTGGAAGAGATCGCCATGTGGCTCGCGGCCTGGAGTGGGCGCGCGCCAGCGGTCAATCGTCCGCTTGTAGCGATCTTTGCCGGCAATCACGGCGTGACGCGCCACGGCGTTACACCGTTTCCGTCGTCGGTGACCCAGCAGATGGTTGAGAACTTTGCAGCCGGCGGCGCTGCGATCAACCAGATTTGCGTCACACACGATCTCGGCTTGAAGATCTTCGATCTTGCGCTCGATTACCCCACCGGTGACATCACGTCCGAAGCGGCGCTCTCGGAACGCGATTGCGCCGCGACCATGGCATTCGGCATGGAGGCCATCGCCGGTGGTACGGACCTCCTCTGCATCGGCGAAATGGGTATCGGCAATACGACGATTGCGGCGGCCATCAATCTGGCGCTTTACGGTGGCGAGGCGGAAGACTGGGTAGGGCCTGGCACAGGCTCGGAAGGCGAGGTGCTCCAGCGCAAGATTGCCGCGGTCAAGCAGGCGGTTGCGTTCCATCGTGAGCATCTGGGCGATCCCCTGGAAATCCTGCGTCGGCTTGGCGGTCGCGAGATCGCTGCCATGGCAGGTGCAATCCTGGCCGCCCGCATGGAGCGGATACCCGTCCTTATCGACGGGTATGTTGCAACATCTGCGGCAGCAATTCTGAAGGCTGCCAATCCGGCGGCGCTCGATCATTGCCTGATCGGCCACGTGTCGGCAGAGCCGGGCCATCTGCGCGCCATCGAACAGCTCGGCAAGACGCCTTTGCTGGCACTTGGCATGCGTCTTGGCGAAGGCACGGGGGCCGCGCTGGCGGCAGGCATCGTCAAGGCCGCGGCGGCTTGCCATTCGGGTATGGCAACCTTCGAACAGGCTGGCGTGAGCAACAAATCCAATGACTGATTTTCAGGACAAGTCCGCAGCCGAGCCGCCTTTAGCTGCGAAGACCATCCGCAAAAAGACCGGCATTGCACATCTGTTTGCAGCGGGCCAGTACTCCGCCCAGGGCTTTCGCCGCCTGATTGCAGAAGCGGCGTTCCGCCATGAATTGCTGGCCTTCGGCGTTGGGCTTTTGCTGCTCGTGCTCGTTGGAGCATCGCTGTTCGAGTTCGTGGCTTTTGTCGTTCTGATGCTGTTGATGTTCTGTGTCGAGGCGTTGAACACCGCAATCGAGGAACTGGTCGACCGCATCTCGCCGGAAATCTCGACGGTGGGACGCAATGCGAAGGATCTGGGATCGTTTGCCGTCTTCTGTCTCATCGCTGCCAACGCTGTATTCGTCGGCTACGTCGTTTTCACGCGGCTCTTTGGCGCCTGATTAGGCAAATTGCCGGCGACGAGGCTCGACGGCTTTGGCGTCGCTTACCGCCGGCAAACTTTCGAGAACACGGCTGGCTGGCAGGATCGCGATGACTTCCGTGCCTTCGCGCAGTTTCGATTTAAGTTTGAACTCGCCGCCATGCTTGGCCAGGATCGCCTGAACGATCGGCAGGCCAAGCCCGGTGCCTTGCTCGGCGCTCTTGATCGCAATCGACCCCTGACCAAAGGCCGACAGGACGATCGGGATCTCGCTTTCCGGGATTCCGGGTCCATTGTCGCGGATGGATATGTATTGTCCGCCACCGGCGGTCCAGCCAGCCTTTACCTTGATCTCTCCCCCTTGAGGCGTGAATTTCACAGCGTTGGACAGCAGGTTGAGGACGACCTGACGCATCGCCTTCTCATCGGCCCATAGCGGGGGCAGGGCCGGTTCGAACTGTTCGTGAATGGTGATGTTCTTGGACTTGGCTCTCAGCTGGATCATGCCGATCGATTCCTCGGCGAGGTCGAGCAGCGAGACCGTTTCTTCGCTGAGCTCGTACTTGCCTGCTTCGATGCGCGACAGATCGAGGATTTCGTTGATCAGATCGAGAAGGTGCTTGCCCGAGCGGTGGATATCGCCGGCATATTCCTTGTAGAGCGGGTTGTTGAGCGGGCCGAGCACCTCCGTTGCCATGACTTCGGAGAATCCGAGAATGGCGTTCAGCGGTGTGCGCAATTCGTGCGACATGGACGCAAGGAAGCGCGATTTCGCCATATTGGCATCTTCTGCCCGGCGTCGCGCTTCGTCTGACAAGGATTTTGCCACTTCAAGCTCGGCAATCAGGTCGTCTTTTTCCGTCTGGAAGGACAATAGCTTCAGATTGGCCTGATGCAGTCGGTTCGTGATGTAGATGAAGAAAACCAGGGCCGTGCTGAAAGCAGCGGTCAGCCCGTAGTCAAGCTCCATCCCGTCGTTGACGGCGACATAGACCAGCGCCACGACCGTCGGCAGGAAGCTGAACAGAACGGCCTGACGCAGCAGCATCGCGCCCATGGCGGTGATGGAGAGCGCCAGGAGCAATACGGCACCCTTGAAGGAAATGAAGGCTGTGGGTTCGCAGGTATTGCAGGTTTGCAAGGCAAATAGCGCCCAGGCGCCGCCCATGGCAAGTTGCGAGATGAGGATGATCCGGCGCCAGCGGCCTTGATTGGCCGGCGTGACGCCACCGCGTGAGGCGCGGCGGACGAGGAAGATGCCTGCGGCATGGATGGTGAGCGCCAGGACCGCCCAGAGAAAGAAATGCGGTTGCTGAGAGATGTAGGTTCCGGCGCCGGCAACCAGCAAGATGATGACCGGCATGACGGCAGCACCTTGCAGCGTTGCCGCTATGTGCATCGCCAGAATATCGGCATCGAAGGTGGGTGACAGGCCCATTCCCGTCTGCAGGCGATCCCGGGTTGCGCGCACAGCTTTGGTCGCGGCGGATCTGCGGTGTCCGCGCGTCAGGTCGACTACATTCTTGTCCGTCGAAGGTGCTGCGTCGTCACTCATGAAACTTGCAGTGGTTGATCATTCCTTGCGACCCTATCTCTCAATTCTTAAGAAGATCCTCTCGGGGAAGGCTTTGTTTGCCATAGATGCCAAGGTTTCCTTCATGACATCTGGGGCCATGACCTTGGCGAGACAGGATCCGGCCAGTGCTGTTTTGCCGGCTGCGGGTCAAGGTGAAAGAGGTTAAAGATGACGGCTGAATCCGCATCACGGACCGGCGCTTGCGGGGTCGATGGGTTAAGCGAGGCTATCGCGCGATGCCGGATTTGCCGGGATAATCCGGCCGGTGGCGCGGCGTGTCGTTTGCCGCAAGAGCCGAGGCCCGTGGCCGTGCTGTCGGCAACGGCGCGGGTGATGATTGCCGGGCAGGCACCCGGACTTCGGGTGAACGAGACGGGGCTGCCGTTCAACGACGCCTCGGGCGATCGATTGCGGTCGTGGCTCGGTATCGACAGGGCGACGTTTTACGATCCGGCCAAGTTTGCCATCGCTCCCATGGGGTTCTGCTTTCCAGGCTATGATGAGCACGGGCATGACCTGCCGCCAAGGCGGGAATGCGCGCCTCAATGGCGGGACGCCGTCATGGCGTCCATGCCGCAGGTCGAACTCATTCTGGCGATTGGCCAATATGCGCAGCGCTATCATCTGGGCCCGCTTCGTCAGAAGACCATGACGCAGACGGTCGAACGCTGGCGCGACAGCTTTCTTTCCAATCGTCCGGGACCACGTATCCTGCCCCTGCCGCATCCAAGCTGGCGCAATACGGGCTGGCTGAAGCGGCACCCCTGGTTTGAAGAGGAGGTCTTGCCTGTGCTGAAACGGGAAGTTTCCTTGTTGATAGGAGGAAATGGTTTTCCAACTGGACCCTGAATCGCGCTATATCGGAGAAATTCAATTTTCAGGAACGGCCCATGGATCGTCTAGACCGAAAAATTCTTCGCATTCTTCAGGAAGACTCGACCCTGGCAGTTGCCGATCTCGCCAAGAAGGTCGGGTTGTCGACCACACCGTGCTGGCGGCGCATCCAGAAGATGGAGGAGGACGGTGTCATCCGTCGCCGGGTGGCCCTGCTTGATCCGGTAAAGGTCAACACCAAGGTCACGGTCTTCGTTTCGATCAGGACCTCCAGCCATTCGATTGAATGGTTGAAGCGCTTTTCCGAGGTGGTGTCTGAGTTTCCGGAAGTTGTCGAGTTCTATCGCATGAGCGGCGACGTCGATTATCTGCTGCGCGTGGTCGTTCCGGATATCGGCGCATACGACGCCTTCTACAAACGGATGATTGCCAAGATCGAGATCCGCGATGTGTCCTCGGCCTTTGCGATGGAGCAGATCAAGTATACGACCGAGCTTCCGCTCGACTACATGATCCTCGACAATCAAAGAAATGGCGAGGACTGAGGTCTGATCCTCGCTCCATGTGGGCATCAGAAATCGGCATGGAATGTCACGATGACCGTTTCCCATGCTGAATAGGGCGCGTAGGCTTCCAGCCCTTCAAATGGTGCGCATCGGACCACGGCCCTGCGGGCGGATTCGGCGAGGGCTGTGCGATGGCCGTCGGCTTCGGGCGGATTGAGGATTTCAGGCTCGGAGCGCAGATGTCCATCCGGCAGCAAGGAGACCCGGATCCGCGGCGAATAGCGGATTTCGCCTTCGCTCGCCGGCGGAACCCAGCAGCGCTTAATCCTCGTGACCAGTTCCTGTCCAGCCGGATCGAGATCTTGGGCGGATGCTCCGACGGGAAGCAAGGCAAGCGATATCAGGAGCATGCGCCGCAAGGCGCAGATTGGCCGCCTCATTTGGCCTGAAGTCGCGCCAGCAGCGATGAGGTGTCCCAGCGCTGGCCGCCGAGCTTTTGCACTTCACCGTAGAACTGATCGACCAGAGCCGTGACGGGCAGGGTAGCACCATTCCGACGTGCTTCTGAGAGCACGATATCGAGGTCCTTGCGCATCCAGTCAACGGCAAAGCCGAACTCGTATTCTCCGCGGTTCATCGTCTTGTGGCGGTTTTCCATCTGCCATGAGCCAGCGGCCCCCTTGGAGATCACGTCAACGACCTTCTCGATGTCGAGGCCGGCCTTCTTGCCGAAATGGATCCCTTCCGCGAGCCCCTGAACGAGGCCAGCGATGCAGATCTGGTTGACCATCTTCGTCAGCTGTCCTGCGCCGACCGGCCCCATCAGGCCGACCATGCGGGCATAGCAGTCGATGACAGGTCTGGCCTTCTCAAAGGTTTCCGCAGCGCCGCCACACATCACGGTCAAAACGCCGTTTTCCGCGCCGGCCTGGCCGCCGGAGACGGGGGCATCGATGAAGCCGATGGATTTTGCGCCGGCGATTTCGGCAATTTCGCGGGCGACTTCAGCTGACGCCGTCGTGTTGTCGATGAGGATGGCGCCAGGCTTCATGGTTGCCAAAACACCGTCTTTTCCTGTCGTTACCTGGCGCAGATCATCGTCGTTGCCAACGCAGGTGAAAACAAAGTCGGCATCGCGCGCCGCTTCGGCGGGCGTTGGCGCATGGTTTCCACCATGCTGCGCAACCCAACCTTCTGCCTTGGTGAGGGTTCGGTTGTAGACGGTCAGATCATGGCCGCCCTTGGCCTTGAGGTGTCCGGCCATCGGATAACCCATGACGCCCAAACCGATGAATGCGACCTTTGCCATGCCCGTTTCCTTCCCATCTAATTCTGAGGTGCGCACCCAATCGCTGCCGATCGGGAGACGCTTCGATCGATGTCACGCCTCAGCGCGACGCCGCGCGATGACCAGATGACCTGGTGAGGGTTCACCATCCTGCATGCGCACATTGATATCGGTGACTTCGACGATATCGAAGCCCGTGGCATCAAGTCGCTCGCGGACATAGGCTTCCGTGTGCACGAAACGCTGATGCGGTCCGACCATGAAGGGGCGGCCATCCATCACATCGTTGGCACGGGTCTCGGATGAAAAGATGAACAGGCCGCCGGCAACCATGTTTTCGGCGGCACCGAAGAACAACGGTTCGAGCGCGCCCATATAGGGCAACACGTCGGTCGCGGTGATGAGATCAAAGGCCTCTTCATCATTGTCTTCGAGGAAGTCATCGATCTCGGCGACATAGAGTGTCTCGTAGAGGTCCTTTTCGTGCGCCAGCTCGATCATCTTTTCCGAGAGGTCGATGCCGGTGATATCTTCGACCATGTCCCGCAACGTGCCGCCCGTCAGGCCCGTGCCGCAGCCGAGATCGAGCATGCGCTGGAAGGGGCCAAGCCCGAGCGTTTGCAGTCTTTGGCGCACCAGGACCGGAACGGCATAACCGAGCTGTTCGACCAGGATGTCTTCAAAGGCTTCGGCATGCTGATCGAAGAGGGTCGCAACATAGGCATCCGGTGCCTTGGCAGGCGTCTCGCCGCGACCGAGCGATGCGATACGGACTGCGGCGCCTCCGTGATCCTCTGGGTCGATGGCGAGAACTTCCTCATAGGCCTTGACGGCAGCATCGATGTCTCCAGCCTTTTCCAGGCTGAGGGCACGATTATAAGCCTCCGCCAGCGCTTCTTCATCGATCTTGGCCATATCTGGTCTCCTGTTTGCGCAAGCGCATCTCTAAGCGGTTGCTCTATCGCGTCGCCTACGGATTGGCAATCGGCGGAACTCTTCCGCCAGCGGGAGGTTTTCTTTCAAGGAGATGTCTCATGGATATGAAGAGCCCGATCGTTGGCCTGGCCGACCAAGCCCCCAATGCACTGAGCGTGCCGGAAGCGCCGGTGCTGCCGGCGACCTCAGCCGAAAAGGCCAATATGATCATCCACTACTACCGCGGTGAAATGGCGCGGATGACAAGCTGGCGGGATCGTATAGACCGGACGTCGAACTGGGCGATGACGGTGGTCGCGGGTTTGCTGTCAGTTTCCCTTTCGTCAGCCACGTCACACCATGGCGTGGTGCTCTTTGCCATGCTGTTGATTTCCGTCTTTCTGCTGATCGAAGCCCGGCGCTATCGGTTCTTTGACGTCTACCGCGCCCGCGTTCGACAGCTGGAGCGCCACTACTTCTCGCAGGCGCTTTCGCCGCAGTCGGAACTGGTTCCGGATTGGGCAGCAGCGATTGCGCTTTCCCTCCGCAAACCTGTGTTCCTGATCCGCTATTTTGATGCGGTGCGGCGGCGGATCCGACGGAACTATGTCTGGATGTACACCATCCTGGTGCTGGCCTGGGTGTTGAAGATCTCGACGCCGAAACTTCAGGCCGACGAAGCCTCCGCAGCCGTCGTCTCGAACGGCGCGCAGCTGGTTTCGAATGCGCATCTCGGCCCGGTGCCTGGCGGCGCAGTGCTTCTCGCAGTCGGCCTCATTTACCTCGTTATCGTCGCCGTCGCCTTCTGGCGCCCGGCTGACGAAGGGGAGGCGGCCTATGGCGAGGTTCACGTGTAGGCTTTAGTGGAGCACAAAATCGCCCTTCAGGGCGCGCCACTCGGTGGCTGAAATCATCTTGGCATGAACGAAGGAAACCGAGTGAATCGGGCCTTCGATTTCCCTTTCCCAGAATTTCAGGAAGCCGCGCATTTCTGGGAAGTCCGGCGCCAAATCATATTGCTGCCAGATATAGGTCTGCAGCAGAGCCGGATGATCGGGCATGCGATAGAGGATCTGAGCGGTTGTCAGTCCATAGCCCTTCAGCATCAATTCCATTTCACGGTGCATGTGTATGGGTCTCCGATCTCAAGTGTTGGGATCGGCGCGGACGGCGTCTCGCATTCCGCGGCCGACCGGGCCACGGAAACCGTGGACCTTCGACCATGGAAACAAAGTATACTTAAGAGGTTGTTAATTTACGACGCGGGCCAGTCTCAGCCCACCCCGACTGTTCAGCGTCTCAAATGGCGCGTCAAACGCCGCTCGAGGGCAGCCCAGGTGTGGCGCAGAATTTCGACGATCGCCAGATAGAACAAGGCCGCCCAGAGATAAGTCTGATAGTCGAAGGTCCGCGAGAAGGCGTAGCGGGTCTGGCCCATCAAATCGAGAACTGTCACGACTGCGACGACGGCAGACCCCTTGACCATCAGAATGATCTCGTTGCCATAGGGACGCAGCGCCACAATCAAGGCTTGCGGTAGAATGATCTTGAAGAAGGTCACCGGACCAGAAAGACCAAGCGACTTCGCGCCTTCCGTCTGACCGCGAGGCACGCTTTGAATTGCGCCGCGCAAGATCTCCGCCTGGTATGCGGCTGTATTTAAAGTCATTGCGAGCAAGGCGCAGTTCCAGGCGTCGCGGAAGAACCACCAGAGACCGACCGCCTCGATTTCAGCGCGAAATGAGCCAAGCCCGTAGTAGACGAGAAATATCTGCAAGAGCATGGGTGTGCTGCGGAAGACGTAGACATAGGCGTAAGCGGGTGCGCTGAGAACGCTGCGCTTCGACATCCGCGCGAAGGCAACGGGCAGGGAGAGCAGGGCGCCTAGGCCAACCGATGTCACGGTCAGGATCAAGGTGGTCGCAAGACCGTCCAGATAGCGGGGTCCGTACCGCTCGATTTTCTCCATGTCGAAGCCTGCGATCATCGACCAGGCGAGTGCCAGTGCCAGAACGATCCAGAGCCCGATAACGGCAAGCCCGACAACACGAGCAAGGGTCAGGCGCCTGGCCTGGTGCGGTGGTGCTGGGCGGGCGGCGATCATTTCCGTCACATGGCTCATCGGCTGACCTCCGCGCGGTTGGCCCAGTTGGAAACGAACTTCAAGCCGACGGAGGACAGCGAGGCAAGGGCCAGATAGATCAGACAGGCAATGCCGTAAAACAGGAAGGCTTCCTTGCTGACGCGGGCCGCAACGCCTGTCTGTCGCAGGATGTCGGCAAGGCCGATCACCGAGACAAGTGCTGTGTCCTTGAGCAGAACGAGCCAGAGATTGCCCAGTCCCGGCAGCGCAATGCGGATCAACTGCGGAACGATGACAAGCCGCATCGTCAGGCCTTTTGTCAGCCCGACCGCGCTGCCTGCCTCATATTGTCCTGTGGGGATGGCTTTGAAGGCCGACAGCAAGACCTCGGAGGCGTAGGACGAAAACACGACGGAGAGGGCCAGCATGCCGGCAAAGAAGGCGCTGATCTCCACGCGTCCATCGCTACCGGTCCATGAGAGCGCCGATTGCAGCATCATCTGGAAGCCGTAATAGACGATGAAGAGGGTCAGGAGTTCCGGCAGGCCTCGAAAGATCGTGGTGTAGATACCCGCTGCAGCCCGAAGCGACCTTTCCTTGGACTGCATGGCAAGGGCAATCAGGAAGCCAAGCGCCAGGCCGACAGGCAGCGTGGCGACGGCAAGCGAGATGGTGACCTTTACGCCAAGCGCGATCTCGTCGCCCCATCCTGTTGCTCCGCACGACACGAGACTATCGCTCGCCAGCAAAGTGAATACGCCGATCGGGCCGCAAAAGGGGTCGAGAAGTGTAGCCACACCGTTCACCAGTGCGCTGAGTGTATCAGCCACTCCGTCCATGCCATCGTCCCCTTAGGCGGTTGGGCCGCCATGTTTGTCTTTTGTCTGTCAAACGCAAAATGGCGGAAGTGAAAGACCTTCCGCCATCCGCCATTCATGGTGTCAGGCGATCAATTGCCATAGACGTCGAAGTCGAAATACTTCTTGTTGATCTCGGCATATTTGCCGTTGGCACGGATGGCCGCGATCGCAGCGGACAGCTTGTCGGCAAGCGCCGTTTCACCCTTGCGAACGGCGATACCGGCGCCTTCGCCGTTGATTTCAACATCGGTTTCGAGCGGGGTCAGGATCTTGCAGCACTGGCCGGCATCCGACTTGATCCATTCCGACAGCACGACAACGTCGTCGATAACGGCATCGACGCGACCGCCTTCGAGGTCGAGCTTGTACTCATCCGCAGTCGGATAGAGCTTCAGCTCGGAATCGCCCATGTGCTTTTCGGCATAGTTGGCATGGGTGGTGGATGACTGTGCGCCGAGCGTCTTGCCCTTCAGGCCGGCGAGATCGGTGATCGGGCTATCCTTGGGCACGGCGATTGCCGGCGGTGTGTTGTAGTATTTCTTCGAGAAGTCGACCTTTTCCAGTCGCTCCGGCGTGATCGACATGGAGGCGATGATGGCATCGAACTTCTTGGCCTGCAGAGCCGGGATGATGCCGTCCCAATCCTGGGTGACGAATTCGCAAGTGACCTTCATTTCATCGCAAAGTGCGCGTGCGATATCGATGTCGAAACCGACGAGCGAACCGTCAGCCTCAAGCGTGTTGAAGGGCGGGTAGGCGCCTTCCGTCCCAATGATCAGCTTTTCCTGAGCCATCGCCGAGCCGGCAAGCATCGACAGGGCAGCGATGGAAGCGGCTGCCAGAAAACGTGTCGAAATACGCATGTGATCCTCTCTGTTGGTGGGACGCCGCTTGTTCTTTGCAGCGACTGTCCCTGATCGTATGACTATATCGGCCATACTTGGGTCCAATATTCGTCTGGTTTTGCCTCGGAAATCAACCGCAAAGGCGAGTGGTCAGAATTTTTGCACCAGCAATCCTCGCCCAGGCGACAAATTTTGCCGGAATCATGGAGCAAAAGCTTCGACTGTGCGTTCAGACGCGGTTAATTTTCATTTTCTTAGGATCATCGACAAGCTAACCCGACGGGTTCGATACGAGTTTACAACAGCGCTTAGGAAGGTGGACCGATCCACTGGCCATCAGGCGCTCAAGGGAAGGAATGAACTTTATGTTCAAAAACAAACTGCTCAACACCGTGGCGATCCCGGTGCTGACAATGGCTGTGCTTGTCGAGCCGGTCGGTGCAGCGAGTTTCGGTGCGGGTATCGCCAAGCGTTCACAGGCGCAGGGCGCGGAAGAAAAGCTGATCCAGCTGGCGCAGGCTGTGGTTTGTGCGGATGGCAGCGAGGCTGCAGATGCGGAAGCGTGCGCAGCACGCGATGCGCAGGCGGCAGCGGAAGCGGAGGCGAAGGCCCAGGCGGAAGCCGAAGCGCAGGCTGCCGCCGAAGCAGAGGCCCAGGCCGCAGCTGAAGCGGAAGCTCAGGCTGAGGCCCAGCGCCAGGCGGAAGCCGAGGCACAAGCTGAAGCGCAGCGTCAGGCCGAAGCGGAAGCTCAAGCCGCGGCCGAAGCTGAGGCTCAGGCCGAGGCGCAGCGCCAGGCGGAAGCGGAGGCCCAGGCCGCTGCTGAAGCGGAAGCTCAGGCTGAAGCCCAGCGTCAGGCTGAGGCAGAAGCACAAGCGGCCGCCGACGCGGAGGCTCAGGCCAAGGCGGAAGCTGACGCCGAAGCGCAGCGCCAGGCTGAAGCCGAGGCGCAGGCTGCTGCTGACGCTGAAGCGCAGAAGGAAGCCGAAGCGGCTGCCGAAGCTGAAGCAGCAGCAGCAGCAGAAGAGCCTCAGGCTGTGACCTGTGCCGACGGCTCGCAGGCAGCAAGTGAAGCCGAATGCCCGGCCCCTGCGGCACCGGCAGAAGAAGCGCCAGCCGAAGAGGCTCCGGCAGAAGCTGCCCCGGCAGATGAAGCGCCTGCTGAAGAGGCTCCGGCCGAAGAGGCCCCTGCAGAGGAGGTCCCTGCTGAAGAGACCCAGCAACCTGCCGAACAGCAGGATGGCCAGGCTGAGCAGCCGCGCCCCGACAGCACGGATGTTCCGGCGGACCAGATTGAAGTTCCGGCCGAGACGCCCGCCGAGGCCCCTGCGGAAGGTGAAGAGGTTCTCGTTCCCGCCGTTGAGCCGCCGGTTGATCAGCCAGTCGAGGTGATCACCGACACCCGCAGCGCCGAAGAGCAGGAAGCCATCGCCCAGGATCCGTCACAGACGTCCGACACCGTCGTTCTGCCGGTTGAGAATGGCGCGGCTGTGCTCGATAGCGACAAGGATGCCGACAATACCGGCGGGGAAGCCTCTCGCGAACAGCGCTCCGAGCTTCGTGCCCAGGAGGAGGTTGTCGCCGCCCCGGAAAGCGATGCCGCCGCGCAGGCCGAAACGGTTCAGGTGGAGCCGCAGGCGATCCAGGCTGTCGTCACCGAAGATGGTCAGCGGCTGGATGCTCAGCCGACCTTTGAAGTGCCGACAAGCGTCGTCAACAATGCGACGAATGTCACCAACAACACCGTCGTCAACAACGTGACGAACAATGTCACGAACAACAACGTGACGAACAATACAACGATCGTAAATCAGGTAACCGAAGTTCGGGTCGTCGAGCAGATCGACAACCGGACCGTCATCAATGTCGGAAACCAGATTGTCGTTCGCGGTGATGATCGTCAGCGTCTGCGTTACGATGCTGAGGAGACCTACTACGAGGAACTGCCACGCGGTCGGACCCGTGAGACGATCGAGCGCGCTGACGGCAGCAAGCTCGTGACAGTCTACAATCGCTACGGTGACATCATCGTTCGCTCGCGCATCTCGCCACGCGGTCGCGAAACGGTGTTGATGTATTCGCCGGAAGCCGATGGTCAGCGTCCGCGCATGTATGTCGACGTTGGTCTGTCCCTGCCGCCGATGCGTCTCACGGTTCCGGTCGAGGACTACATCGTCAGCACGACCCGCTCGCCGGATCGTGACTACTATGAGTTCCTCGCCCAGCCGCCTGTCGAACGTGTTGAACGCGTTTACTCGATCGATGAGGTGAAGTCGTCAGCCCGTCTGCGTGACAAGGTACGCCGTATCGACCTCGACACGATTACCTTCCCGTCCGGCTCGGCCGAAGTGCCGCTCGAGCAGGCTCGCACCCTGCGCAAGGTTGCCCAGGCGATGGAGCAGTTGCTCGACAAGGATCCTGGCGAAGTCTTCCTGATCGAGGGGCACACCGATGCTGTCGGCTCCGACCGTTCGAACCTCGTTCTGTCGGACCGTCGTGCGGAAACCGTTGCCAACCTCTTGACCGAAGTCTACGGCATCCCGCCGGAAAACATGTCGGTTCAGGGTTATGGTGAGCGCTACCTGAAGATCCGCACGGAAGAGGCCGAGCAGCAGAACCGTCGCGTTGCGATCCGCCGCGTGACCACGTTGGTTCGTCCGGCAAACGTCTCGAGTGCCGACTGATCGATTGTTCAGTTCATTGCAATGAAAAGGGCCGCCGGTGAAAAACCGGCGGCCCTTTTCGATTCCCTCGGGTGACTGGTAGGTTCAGTCCCGTACCGGCAGACCAGTGACCTCGGTGATGAAGTCGGCGATGGCCTTGGTGTCATTGAGATCGAAGGTCGGAAGCTCCGTGTTCTCAACGGCATGGTCTGCAGCGATTGCCCGGATGTGAGGATCGGAGGGAGCCAGCGGGTCTTTCCGAGCGGCATCCCGTCGCCGTGCCTCGATCTTGGGGACCGGTTCGCGCTTGTAGCCCTCGATGAGCACCAGATCGCATGGGGCCAAACGCGCAAGAATGTCTTCAAAGCTTGGCTCTGGCTCGCCGCGCAATTCATGCATGATGGCAAAGCGTGTGCCGGACACGATCGCCACCTCATGGGCACCGGCGTGGCGGTGGCGATAGCTGTCCGCTCCCACCTTATCGATGTCGAAATCATGATGGGCATGTTTGATCGTCGAGATCCTGTAGCCACGCGCCGTGAATTCTTCGACCAGACGAACGGCAAGGCCCGTCTTGCCGGAATTCTTCCAGCCGGCAATGCCGAAAATCCTTGGTTCTTTCGTCATGACCCCTGCTGTTCTACTCGGTCCTGCGCCCATGCCAGATCGGCAGGACTGTTGATGTTGAAGAAAGGGTCCTGTTCGTCGCCATACGCCTCGAAATCCACGAAGTGGTGTGGATGGCGGGCGAGGTAGTCGAACACGCGTCGGGTGTCCGCCCCTCTTAGCCACGCCGCGAGGTCCTCCCATAGGCTGACAGGCCAGAGCCCGATGACCGGGTGCTGCCTCCCCATGGATTGGGCGAGGACTATGTCGCTCGCCGTCTGCAGCTGGCCGGCGAGCCGGGTGGCGAGATCCGCCGGCATGAAAGGCGTATCGATGGGGACGCTCAAAAGATGTGTCGCGGTGTGATTGCGGCGCTTCATGAAGGAAAGCCCGGCAAGGATCCCGGCCAATGGCCCTTGGCGCCCTTCCAGCGTGTCGGGGATCACCAGGTAGTCTGACGGCATATGGGCCGCGTGCATGCGGTTGATCCAGACCTCGCTCACCTGCGGACAAAGCCTAGAGGCGGCATGCTCGATCAATGTCTTCTCGCCCAGTTTCACGAGGGCTTTGTCCTCACCCATCCGGCGTGATGCGCCACCCGCCAGGATCAGGCCAGGGAAACCCGTCTTGTTGAAGGGCGTCGCCAAAAATCTCTCCCCTTGTGCTCAGGCCGGAGAACTCGGTTTGATGTCGGCGGCCAGTGCTGCCTTGCGCTTGTGCTCTCGGTAGAAGGTGTAAAGACCGGAGCCGATGACGATAACAGCCCCGATGAACATATAGCGATCGGGAACTTCGTCAAAAAACGCAAAGCCCAGCAGGACGGCCCAGAGCAGGCTGGTATAGCGGAAAGGCGCGATGAAGGAGATGTCCCCGGTTCGCATGGCCATGATCACGGCCTGATAGCCGGCAAACAGGAAGACGGAAGCAACCGCGAGCGTGGCGAGAGCCTTGCCGGAAACCGGCTGCCAGCCGCCGTAAATGGGCGTCAGAAGCAGGCCGGCCACAGAAATCGAGGCTGCGGTGAACAGGGTGACGGTCAGCGAAGAGATCTTCGCATCGATCTTGCGTGTGACCAGATCGCGACCGGCTGCCGTGATGACGCTGATCACCACATAAAGAGAAGCAATCGTGAAGCCCTCGGGGCCGGGCTTGATGATCACGAGCACGCCGAGGAAGCCGACACAGATCGCCGTCCAGCGCCGCCAGCCCACGGGTTCGCCGAGGAACAGGGCAGCGCCGAGCGTGACGGCAAGCGGCAGGGATTGCAGGATCGCGGATGCATTGGCGAGCGGGACCTGGCCCAGCGCTGACAGGAATGCAATGGCCGCGACGATCTCGAACACGATCCGGGTCATGATCAGTGGCTGCAGGATATTCCTGATGTGATCGAGGGCGCCAAGCCTTCGGGCTACGACATAGACGAGAAGCGTTGTCATCGCACCGCGGATGAACATGACCTGACCTACACTCAGCTCACCGATGATCGATTTCGTCAGGGTATCATTGAATGTAAAGCCAGCCATGGAGATCGCCATCAAAAGGGCGCCGCGGCTGTTGTCTGATAAGGCCATGAAATCAATCCCATTCTTGCGCGGCAGTTGTAGACCAAGCAACGAAGAGTCGAAACCGTCAACTGATTGTGCGCTGCGTCAAAAATGGCTGAGCGGGCTAATCGATGCGAAAGGGCGAGGCCAGAAGATCGTTTCGCGCTCCGTCCTGGGGCGTGCCCCGCCGGGGTGGTCGCTTAGCGCTCACGCCTCAAAGTTCTCATGGGGGTCTTAGATCGTCTGCCGTAAGGTCGCCGAATCGTCTCGAAGATTCTACCGTTCCTGGTGCCGCTCATCCTCTTCATTGCCCGTGTTGGTCTGATCGGTTTCAAGACAGCGACGATTGGTCATATCCACGGGCTTAGCCAGCGTGTGGACCTGCTGATGCAGAAGATTGCCCGCCTCAGCAGGGATGTCGACGCTTCGCCGGGAAGGCGCGCAGGCGCCGATCCGCTTGAGGCATGCAAATGCCGCCGGTTCAGCCGCCGGTGACACTCATGTGTCGAGCGACGGACGGCTTCTTGTGCAGCCGGTCGATAATGAAGTCGTGCCCCTTGGGTTTCCGGGTGATAGCTTCATCAATGGCTGCCGAGAGGTAGGCATCATCCGAAGATGCCCGCAAGGCGGTCCGCAGGTCGGCGGCATCATCCTGGCCCAGGCACATGTAAAGCGTGCCGGTGCAGGTCAGTCTGACGCGGTTGCAGCTTTCGCAGAAGTTATGGGTCATCGGTGTGATGAAGCCCAGCCGACCGCCAGTCTCTGCAATGGTTACATAGCGTGCGGGACCGCCTGTGCGGTAGGGAATGTCGGTGAGTGTGAATTGATCTTCCAGCTTGCGCCGGACGTCCGAGAGAGGCAGGTATTGGTCCGTTCGATCCTCGGAGATTTCGCCCATGGGCATGGTCTCGATCAGCGTCAGATCCATGCCTTCAGAATGCGCGAACTTGAGGAGTTCAGGGATTTCCGTGTCGTTGAAGTCCTTGAGCGCCACAGCGTTGAGCTTGACGGCAATGCCCGCTTTCTGCGCTGCACCTATGCCTTCAAGAACCCGGTCCAGCTCACCCCAACGCGTGATCTGGCGAAACTTTTGCGGATCCAGTGTGTCGATCGAGACATTGATCCGCCGGACACCGCAATCGGCCAGCTCTTCGGCATAACGCGTGAGCTGTGAACCATTGGTGGTGAGGGTCAGCTCTTCAAGTCCGGAGCCCAGATGACGCGACAGGCCGCGCACCAGATGCATGATGTTCTTGCGCACCAACGGCTCGCCGCCGGTCAGACGCAGCTTGCGGACACCCTTGGCGATGAAGGCGGAACAGAGACGGTCCAGCTCTTCCAGGGTCAACAGATCCTTCTTCGGCAAGAAGGTCATGTTTTCGGCCATGCAATAGGTGCAGCGGAAATCGCAGCGATCCGTCACCGAGACACGCAGATAGGTCACCGACCGACCGAAGGGATCGATCATCGGTGACATCGAGTTCGACAAGGCGGTCGCTGCCGACCATGCGCTGGGGGTCTGGTCCAAGTTGCACTCCACTTTTGCACAATGTGGCGTTCGACCCGACCAGCGTCAAGCAATCCTGCGATTTCATTCCGGAATTTGCTTGTCACCGGGATTGGCAGATCCTAACGGTTGCGGCAGCCCCCGACCGAAGGAGTATGCCGTGACCGATATCTGGCCCACCGAAATCAAAGTCGCGAAAAATCGGCAGCTGCTGACGGTGACGTTCAATGATGGAAGCGTGGCGGCGCTGCCGGCCGAGATGCTGCGTGTGCTTTCGCCGTCTGCAGAAGTTCAGGGGCATGGACCCGGACAAAAGGTAACTGTGCCTGGCAAGCGCAACGTCGCAATCCGGGGCGTCGTGCCGACGGGCAATTACGCAGTGCGCATCGCCTTCGATGACGGACATGACACCGGGATTTTTACCTGGACCTATCTGCGCGAACTCAGGCTTACCGGCGATCAGGCCTTTGCCGAGTATGAGCGAGAGCTTGCGACTAAGGGTCTTAGTCGCGATCCTCGCTAGGGTCTGAGCCGCTGCGGTCCGTCTGGGACAGCATTTGCTCGATCAGGCGCTCCATGCTGTTTGCAACGACCCCGCAATCGTCAACAGGAATGGTCGACAGCGTTGCATCGATCAGGCTTGTCTGGATCACCATCGCCTCTTCGGCCAGTTCACGTCCCTGTCCCGTCAGGTGAAGTCGCAGTATCCGCTTGTCCCACTGGTCTGGCCGCCGTTCCAGAAGTCCCCGTTTCTCCATCTGCGGCAGAAGCATGCTCATGTTGGACCGACCGACCAGGAGCTTGCGGGCGAGCTCCTGCTGCGAAATGCCCTCGAATCGATAGAGATTGACGAGAATGTCGAGGTGCGGCGGCTTGATATCGAGCGGCGCGAGGGCCTTTGTCAGGGCCTGTTGCATCAATTGGCAGGCCCGGCCAACGGCAATCCAGCTGCGAAAGCGCGGATGATCCCAGGGCAGGGCTTGAACTTTGTCTGATTTCATCGTTTATTGTTCACCGTTGAACATTATTGGATTTCCGCTGACTATGCCATCTCTGTCCCTTCAGGTCACCCGTCTGTTCATGCGCGGGTTGGAGCGTGTCGCACCGACCCTCTCGGGGCGTGTGGCATTTGCCTTGTTTTGTCGAACCCCATCGCGAAAACCCAAGGGGGTAAAAGCGGTCCGGGCCTTTGCTGCCGGTCGGCGGGCGCTCGCTTCGGCGCGGCGGGTGCAATTGCCTATCGCTTCCGGCACGGTGGGTCTGCATGTGCTCGAGGCGAACCCGGAGGGTGCGGCCCCACCGCGGGTTCTGATCGTCCACGGCTGGGGCTCGCGGGCGGAGTATCTGGCCGAGCTGGCGTTGAACCTCAATGCAGCCGGTGCCGAGGTCGTCATTCTTGATCTGCCCGGGCATGGCGCTTCCAGTGGGCGCAGGCTGGATCTGCATGTCGCGACGGAGGCGATCGTTGCGGCAGATCGGCATTTTGGCGGATTCGATGGTGTGGTCGGGCATTCGTTTGGCGGCGCCTCTGTCATGATGGCGCTCGGTGGCGTTTTCAACGGAGTTGCGCGGCTGCGCACCAGGCGCGTTGTCGTGATCGGCTCCCCATCGAACCTGAACGACGTGATTGTCGGTTTTGCCAAGGTGGTCGGCGTTGGTGAGCGCAGCCTTGCAAGCATGGGGGAGCGCGTGTTCAAGCTTGTCGGCAAGCGTCTGGAGGATCTCGATGCCGTCACTGTTGCGCAACAGGAGCAGACGCCGCTCCTCGTCGTGCATGCAGAGGATGACAAGGAGGTCTCGCCGCAGCACGCGCATCGCTATGCGGGTGCTTCACCCCATGTTCGCCATCTCTGGGCCAATGGGCATGGGCATCGACGAATCGTCAGCGCGGCAGAGGTCATCGAAGCGGTCAAAACCTTTCTCTTGACACCGGAGTGGAGTAGCAACAGCGCGGCAGGCGGACGATTGTAAAACTGTCATCGTTCTGCTTTAGCGCCGGTAGGGCCGCGATGCTCGCGCAGATGGAGGATTTGATGACTGTTGTGACCAGCGTCGAACAGCTAAAGGCGATTTATGGAGATGTGACGGAAGCATCGACCATCAAGGTGACAACGCGCCTGACGCCAGCTTACCGGCAGATGATTGAGGCATCGCCCTTCATGGCTCTGGCGACGGTCGGTCCTGAAGGGTTGGATTGCTCACCGCGTGGCGATCGCGGCCAGGTAGTGCGCGTCGAAAGCGACACGGTGCTTGCCGTGCCCGACCGGCGCGGCAACAATCGCATCGATAGCCTGCTCAACATTGTCAGGGATCCACGCGTTGCGCTGATGTTTCTGATTCCGGGATCTGACAGTGTGATGCGGGTCAACGGAAGGGCGGAGATTTCGGTCGATGCCGCACTCCTCGAAAGCTTTGTCGTGGAGGGCAAGGCGCCCCGCAGTGTCGCTCTGGTCACGATCGACGAAGTCTATTTCCAATGCGCGCGGGCGGTTATGCGGGCAGGGCTTTGGAGCGCCGGCTCGCAAGACGCGGCGGAAGGATTGCCGTCTCCTGGCGCCATGCTGAAATCGGCCAAGGAGAGTTTCGATCAGGAAACCTATGATCGTGAATGGCCGGGCCGGGCTGAGAAAACCATGTGGTGAGCGGGCCAGTCCGCACTATCGGCGGTAGATCAGCCAGCTTTTGCTGAAATCCTTCTTCATGCCGTCCTCAAAGGCAAAGATGCAATTGCGTCCATTGTTCTTGGCGCAATAGAGAGCGGTATCGGCTTTCGCATAGAGCTCGCCCGCATCTTCCGCCTCGCTTGACATGGAATAGCCGAGCGAAATCGTAATCGGCCCGTAATTCACGCCGGTCTTGGAGTTCTTGAAGGGGGTGTGCTCGAGAGCGACGCGGATCTTTTCGCCTATCTGGAACACTTCGTCCGCCGTGTATCCTTCCACGATCACGGCGAACTCCTCGCCGCCTGTGCGGGCTACGAAGCAATCCTTGCGAACATTGGCGCGAATGATGGTGGCGACAGTCGCCAGGATCTTGTCGCCAACGGGGTGGCCGTAGACGTCGTTGATCTTCTTGAAGTGATCGATGTCCGCCAAAATGAGGCTGGCGAGTGGCTTGTCTCCCTTGGCGTAAATCGAGGCGAGCTTCTCGTCGAAAGCGCGGCGGTTCGATATCCGGGTCAGCGAATCGGTGTTGGCGATGCGCTTGTATTCATCGAGCTCGCGCCGGACGGCATCCATTTCCTGGGAGCGCTGCGACATCTTTTCAACCGTCTGCTCACCATGGGCCATGGTGTTTCCGGTCGCGTCGGTCAGGATCGAGATGGCGTTGCGCAACAGATCCGCGCTGGTGGTGCTCTTGGAGCTGATACGGGTATAGGTTTCGCCGAGAAGCCTGTTGTAGCTCTCAAGCGAGGTCTGCTCCTGCTTCATCAAGCGCAGCAGCGCTTCGAGCTCCGAAAGTAGCTTCCCATGGACGCTTTCGATGCGATCCTGGCCATTGCCAAAATAGTGGTCTCTAAGGGCGTCGATTTCGTCCTGCGTCGCGCGACTGCCCAGGGCAGCCAGGTCGCGGGTCAAGGCCGGATTGGAGCCGATATAGGCTTCGTAGAATAATTCGTAGTTTCGCGGGATCGGCGCCACACCCATCGAACGCATCGCGAAGCCGATCTGGCTGGATACGTCGGGAATCTGCGGTTTTGGTGTTTGTGCCGTATTCATTCGGCAAGCTCCAATCTCGACACCCACTATGAGCGTTCAGATTCTGTAGCGTAAAATTCTTGGAAAAGGCTTAACGTACCGACAACCAATTGTTGCTGGTGTGAAATTGCAATGGCCCGAGAGACATCCCTCAGGCCATTGAATTTTTAAGCTAATTATCGATCTCGGGCTGCTTTTTCCCGACGATCGGGACTAGCCCAGATTGAATTCCTGGAAAAAATCGTTGCCCTTGTCATCTGTCACGATAAAGGCAGGGAAGTCTTCGACCTCGATTTTCCAGACCGCTTCCATGCCAAGTTCCGGGTACTCCAGGACTTCGACCTTCTTGATGCAATCCTGCGCAAGCCGGGCTGCAGGTCCGCCGATGGAGCCGAGATAGAAGCCGCCATGCGTCTTGCAGGCTTCGCGCACCGCGCGCGACCGGTTGCCCTTCGCCAGCATCACCATGGAACCACCAAAAGACTGGAACTGGTCGACATAGGAATCCATGCGGCCAGCCGTTGTCGGTCCGAAAGAGCCAGAGGCATAGCCGGTCGGCGTTTTGGCAGGCCCTGCATAATAGACAGGGTGGTTCTTCATGTAGTCGGGCATGCCTTCGCCCTTTTCCAGACGCTCACGGATCTTGGAATGCGCAAGGTCACGTGCCACGACAATGGTGCCCGTCAGCGACAGGCGCGTCTTGACCGGATGCCTGGTCAATTCGGCGAGGATTGCGTCCATCGGCTGGTTGAGATCGATCTTCACCACAGAGGAGGAGAGGGCGGTCTCATCGATGTCTGGCATGTACTTGGAGGGATCGGTCTCGAGTTGCTCGATGTAGATGCCATCCTTGGTGATTTTGCCCTTTGCCTGGCGGTCGGCGGAACAGGAGACGCCAAGGCCGATCGGCAGCGAGGCGCCGTGGCGGGGCAGGCGGATGACCCTGACATCATGACAGAAGTACTTGCCGCCAAACTGCGCGCCAACGCCCAACGACTGGGTGAGCTTGTGGATTTCCTGTTCCATCTCCAGATCGCGGAAGGCGTGGCCGCTCTCGGAGCCTTCCGTGGGGAGGTCGTCGAGATAGCGGGCCGATGCAAGCTTTACGGTCTTCAGCGTCATTTCTGCAGACAGGCCGCCAATGACGATCGCCAGATGGTAGGGCGGACAGGCTGCCGTCCCCAGCGTCAGGATCTTCTCCTTAAGGAAGTCGATCATTCGGTCATGGGTGAGGAGCGATGGTGTGCCTTGGTAGAGGAAGGTCTTGTTGGCGGAGCCGCCACCCTTTGCCATGAACAGGAACTTGTAGGCGTCCTCGCCCTCCTCGTAGAGGTCGATCTGCGCAGGAAGATTGGTCTTGGTGTTCTTTTCCTCGAACATCTTCAGAGGGGCAAGCTGCGAGTAGCGCAGGTTGCGGCGCTCATAGGCGTCGCGAACGCCCTCGGCCAGGGCCTCATAGTCCTTGCCGTCGGTCCAGACAGCGCGTCCCTTCTTGCCCATGACGATCGCCGTACCCGTGTCCTGGCACATCGGCAGAATGCCACCCGCCGCAATGTTGGCGTTCTTCAACAGGTCGAAGGCGACGAACCTGTCATTGTCAGTCGCTTCGGGGTCTTCAAGAATTGAGGCGAGCTGTTTCAGGTGGCCGGGGCGCAAAAGATGGTTGATATCCGAGAGCGCGGTTTCGGCCAGAAGGCGCAGGCCCTCAGGCTCAACGACAAGGATTTCCTGCCCCTTGAATGTCTCGGTCGAGACGAATTCCGAGGTGATCTTGCGGTAGGGCGTGCGGTCCTCGCCGAGAGGAAACAGATCGTCAGCCATCATCGAACCTTTCGTGGCATCGCGGGATTTGCCTGTCGTGTAAGGGGAAGGGCTTAAAATTTCAATGCGGCGAAAGCCGAAGCTTCCGCTTGTCACAGTGGTTGATCTTCGTCAAAGAACAACCAGATCTTAGATTCAAATGCAGATTGCGTAGGAAGGAAATTATTCGTGCAGATTGACAAGCGATCATTGCTGAAGTGGCGTCATTCCATCGTCATCCGTTTCTTCCTCGTGAGCTTTGTCTGCATCCATCTGCCGCTCATCTCGCTTCTGATCGCTTTCAGCTCGATGCCAAATCCGGGTGGCTGGCAGCTGGCGCTGATCGTCTTGTCGGCAACGCTGGTCGGAACGATCGCCTGCCTCGGTGCGATCTGGCACCTGACCGCGCCGTTAAGGACCCTTGCTTCTGTGATCACGGCCTATCGCCACGGAGGACGGTTTGCCGATGAACTGGTGGAGAAGCGCGGCGATGACGAAATCGCTGTGGTGACGCGGGCTGTCTGTGGAATGGTGGGGGAAATTGCGTCGCTGGCCGAGCGTGTAGAGGGGCGGCCGGCGCTCGATCCTCTGACCGGTTTGCTGAATGGCAGTGCTGCCTATGCCTTGCAATTGGAGCGGATGCCGCAAGGTAGTGATCCCACGGCCCCCTTCACGGTTGCGGTCTTCGAAGTGGCGGAATTCGAGGCGGTGCAGACAGAGCATGGCCGCGAGGCGGCGGATCTTGCCCTGGTTGCCGTTGGCGACATTGTGCGTCAGGTGCTGGGGCAGCAGCATGTGACCGCGCGGATGTCGGGCCGGACTTTCGTGATCCTCTTTCCCGGCGATTTGCCCGATGCCGTCGTGACACTTTGCGAGCGCATCCGGTCAGCGGTTGAGAAGCTCGAGGTGTCGCCTCTGAAACGCGGTGAATTGCGAGTGACGTTCGGATTGTCGGTGCGTCAGATGGGAGATGCGATGGCGGATCTCATCCATCGCGCCGATATGGCGCTGTTTCGCGCGCGCGACCTCAATCGCACTGGGCTTGAGGTCTTCCCGCGCTAACAGCTGCCAGAACGCGATGCGCGGCCCTCTCATGTGAGGACCGCGCAAAGATGCTCAGCTCGGGCCGATCATTTTTTCCGGGCGGACATAGGCGTCGAATTCCTCATTGGTGAGGTAGCCGCCGCCAACCGTTTCTTCGCGCAGGGTGGTGCCGTTCTTGTGGGCTGTCTTCGCGATCTTGGCGCAGGTGTCATAGCCAAGTCGACCGTTGAGCGCTGTCACCAGCATCAGCGAGTTCTCCACCCCCTTGCGAATGTTGTCCTCTCTCGCCTCGATACCGACGACGCAATTGTCGGTGAACGAGACGGCTGCATCGCCAAGCAGTTGCACGGACTGCAGGAAGTTATAGGCCATCATCGGATTGTAGACGTTGAGTTCGAAGTGGCCTTGGCTGCCGGCAAATGTAATCGCAGCCTGATTGCCAAAGATATGGGCGCACACCTGGGTGAGGGCTTCCGATTGGGTCGGATTGACCTTGCCCGGCATGATCGAGGAACCCGGCTCGTTTTCCGGCAGCGCCAGTTCGCCGAGACCCGCGCGAGGTCCTGACCCGAGAAAGCGGATGTCATTGGCGACTTTAAACAGTGCTGCCGCCGCGGCATTGATCGCCCCATGGGCGAATACCATGGCGTCATGCGCAGCCAGCGCCTCGAATTTGTTCGGTGCCGTGACAAAGGGCAGGCCGGTGATCGCTGCAATCTCTTGGGCAACCTTTTCGGCAAAGCCTATCGGCGCATTCAGGCCGGTGCCGACAGCCGTACCGCCTTGGGCAAGTTCGTACAGTCCGGGCAGGGTCAGTTCTATGCGCTTGATCGCCGAGGCAACTTGCGCGGCATATCCTGAAAACTCCTGGCCAAGGGTCAGTGGCGTTGCGTCCTGCGTGTGCGTGCGGCCAATCTTGATGATGTCGACGAACGCTTTTGCCTTGGCGTCCAAGGCGCCATGAAGGTGCTTGAGGGCTGGCAGGAGGTGGTGAACGACGTGCTCGGCCGCCGCAATATGCATGGCGGTGGGATAGGTATCGTTTGATGATTGGCTCATATTGACGTGGTCGTTCGGGTGCACCGGTGTCTTTGAGCCCTTTTCGCCTCCCAGCAGTTCGATGGCGCGGTTGGAAATCACTTCATTGGCGTTCATGTTCGATTGCGTGCCGGACCCTGTTTGCCAGACGACGAGCGGGAAATGTTCGTTCAGTTCGCCGCGCAGAACCTCTTCCGACGCTTCAATGATGGCCGCACCCAATTCGGGCGGGAGCTTGCCAAGCGCCATGTTGGCGCGCGCTGCGGCCTGCTTGACGATCCCGAGCGCCCGGATGATCGGCAAAGGTTGCTTTTCCCAGCCGATCTTGAAGTTTCCAAGCGATCGTTCGGCTTGCGCGCCCCAATACCGATCGGCCTGAACCTCGATTTTCCCGAATGTATCGGTTTCCGTACGCGTGGACATGAGTGGCGTTCCTTTCTCGTGGCGGGCGCTGCGTGATGCAGCGCAGCCAATGGTGAAAATGGTGATGCAAACGGCAAGGGTCAAATTCTTGTGCCAGGGAATGACTTTGCCTCATCTCGGCCTTGCTCGTGTCACACGCTGCCGCTGTCGCCACCTGTTGGCCATCAAAGTGCGGAGCATCACTGCAAGTGTGTGAACGCTTGTTTAAGATTTAGGGAAAATTAACTGTTGTTTAGGCCTAGTTCGGCGATGGTGGTCCGCAATGGGATCGCGTCACGGGAAGTTGACCGGGCGCCTCCGGACCGCTGTCAGGTCGACAACTTTTCAAGCCAATGCGGATCGCTTATGGATCGGCATCAGCGCCCATGCAGCAACGAGTCTCTGACGACTCGGACGGAAGAGACGAGATTGAGAATGAGCTTTCACCGCAGTGCCATCTTTACGGCCCTCCTGTCGGTGTCCACGGCAATTGCTGTGGCGCCTTCCAGTGCAGGGGCGACGACCCTTCTCGATCTTTTGCGGGGCGGGCCGGGCCGTCAGGCGAAGGCTACTCCCAATGCCAGTCTCGAGCAGCAAGCGCGCGGCGGTCTGGAGATGGGCGATCCGGAGCCGCTGCCGAAGGTCAAGGGGCCGCAATACTACACATACAAGAGTGAAGCGCAGCGCCTGATCGCCATAAAGCTGCCACAGGCGGTCGAACCGCAGCCGGCTGCGGCGGAGACCGAGGCAGATGCTGCATCCGCGGTCACGACGGGCGCGATTGCGCCGGCTGGGGCAGGCGGGGCACCGGCTGCGGAGGCCGCGCCTCTTGATCCACGCCAATTTCTTGCCGCAACCAAGGTGAAGGCGACGGACGACGTCGCCAAGGTGGTCGAGGCTTACTATTCCAACCCGGATAAGCCGATGATCTGGGTGACGGACGAAGGCTTGAGCGAGCGTGGGCGCCTTGCACAGGAAGCCTTGGCGGAGGCAGACCAGTATGGGCTTGCGCCTGAAGATTACGCGCTGACTGTGCCTGCCGCGGCTGTGGATGCTGCAGATCAGGAGCGTTTCCAGCGTGACCTGATGAATTTTGAAGTGGCGCTCTCTGCCAAAGTGGCAGCTTACGTGCAGGACACGCAGCGGGGCCGCATCAATCCGAACAAGATTTCAGGCTATCACGACTTCAAGCGGAAGACGGTCAATCTTGGCTCGCTGCTCGACATGCTGCGCCGCAGCCCCGACGTGAAGGCTTACCTGCGCACGCGCAATCCCCAGAGCCCTCAATTCGTTGCCATGCGCGAGGAGCTGGCCCGATTGCGCGCCGAGGATGCGGCGGCTGACAAGACTGTCGTCACCATCGCACCTGGCACCGTGCTGAAGCCCGGACAGACCAATCCGGAACTGGTCAACATCATTGCTGCCATCAAGCAGATCGCGTCGCCTGACATTCAGGCGGCGCATGCCGCCACCTTGGCAACGCAGTCGCAGAGCACCGTTTACGGGCCTGAGCTCGTGGAACTGGTCAAGGCCGCTCAGAAGGAACTCGGCCTCAAGCCGGACGGCGTTGTCGGACCAGCGACCATCCGGGCAATGACCGGCCACAGCAATGCGGAAAAGATTGCCAAGCTCGTTGCGTCGATGGAAGCGCTGCGCTGGCTGCCGAACGAGCTTGGCGAACGGCATGTCTTCATCAACCAGCCCGCTTTCCGCGCCTATTACATCAATGAGGGGCGCGAGCAGCTTTCCATGCGGGTCGTTGTTGGCTCGAAAGCCAACCAGACCTATTTCTTCCAGGATCAGATCGAGACGGTTGAGTTCAACCCCTATTGGGGCGTTCCGCAGTCGATCATCATCAACGAAATGCTGCCGAAGCTTCGGGCGGATCCATCTTATCTTGACCGTCTCGGCTATGAGGTGTCGTCGGCAGGCCGCAAGATTCCTTCAAGCCATGTAGACTGGTACAGAAACCCGCGCGTCGATGTCCGTCAGCCGCCGGGCGGTGACAATGCGCTTGGCGAACTGAAGATCCTGTTCCCGAATGATCATGCTATCTACATGCATGACACGCCGTCGAAGAGCTACTTCAACCGGGACATGCGTGCTCTCAGCCATGGATGCGTGCGACTGGCAGAGCCACGCGTGATGGCGGCTGCGGTGATGGGGACGACGGTAGAGGAAATCGGACGGCAGATTGCCAGCGGCCAGAACCGTGCGGTTCAGGTGCCGCAGAAGATTCCGGTCTATGTCTCGTACTTCACGGCGTGGCCAAACAAGGATGGCGTGATCGAGTATTTCGACGACGTCTACGCCCGTGATACTGCGACGCAAAAAGCGTTCAAGGCGACGACGGATGCGCGCACGCCGCGCGTCTGATCGGGGGCAGAAGCGGCGGGGACACCCGCCGTTTTCACATTCGTTGCCTATCGCGCCGGTCAGGCTGTCAGATTGGCGATATAGTCTGCTGTCAGCAGGGCAAAGTCGTCGATGACGGCGTTGGCACCGAGGTCGGTGACCGGGATATCGGAATAGCCGAAGGTGACCGCGATGGATGGGATGCCGCCATTGCGGGCAGCGGCAATGTCGTTGATGCTGTCACCGACCATGACGATGCGGTCCGTTGGGCCACCGGCGCGTTTTGCGGTCTCGACGATGTGCCGCGGATCGGGTTTGCGAAACTCGAAGGTGTTGCCGCCGGTGATCGCCGCGAAGTGGTGGGCCAGCCCCAAACCCTGCAAAAGTGGCAGGGCTAATTCCTCCAGCTTGTTGGTGCAGACGGTCAACGTGTGACCTGCGTCTCTCAGCCGTTCCAGAGCCTCCACGATGCCAGGATAGGGGCGGCTCGCGCCCGGCATGCCGGCACGATAGTGGTGGACGAATTCTGCCTGGAGGACATCGAGATCGTCCTCGCCCAATGCGGCGCCACGCAGGGCAAATGCCCTTGCAATCATCATCCTTGCGCCCTGGCCCACCAGATGGGTCAGATCCTCGTAGGTGACTGGGGTAAGTCCACGCAATGCGATAGTCGCGTTGAGGCTTGTTACCAGGTCGGGAGCCGTGTCGACCAGTGTGCCGTCGAGATCGAAAATGATCGTTGCCTTGTGCATAAAACCTCCGCAGTGGCCGATATGCATTTGGCCTTATCTGACGGAAGCCAATCTGCAAAGGGCAGGGCTTTTACTTGGCGACTTGCCCGTGTAAACAGCTTGCAACGAAACGATCGGGAGCTTTTGGCGCATGGACGCGCGCGAAATGAAGATCAAGGCCGCAGAGGCCGCACTTGCCTATGTCGAAGACGGTATGAAGCTTGGCATCGGCACTGGCTCGACCGCAGAAGAATTTGTCCGCCTGCTGGCGGAAAAAGTATCGGCCGGCCTGAATGTTGAGGGCGTTCCAACGTCCGAGCGCACAGCCCGACTCTGCGTCGAGCTCGGGGTTCCATTGAAGTCTCTCGACGAGCTTCCAGAACTCGATCTGACGATTGACGGTGCAGACGAAGTCGACGCACAGTTGCGCCTGGTCAAGGGCGGGGGCGGGGCCCTTTTGCGCGAGAAAATCGTCGCTGCGGCGTCCCGGCAGATGATTGTAATTGCCGATGAAACCAAAGTTGTGGATTGCCTCGGCGCCTTTCCGCTGCCGATTGAAATCAACCCCTTTGGCCAGAAGGCGACGCAGATTGCAATCGAGACTCTGTGCTCGAAGATGGGTCTGTCGGGTGAGTTGAAAATTCGTGGTCGCGCAGACGGCAGTGTCTTCATGACTGACGGCGGTCACTTGATCCTGGACGCATCTTTTGGCCGTATTCCTGATGCAGACGCATTGGCGAACCAGTTGAACGCGATACCTGGCGTCGTTGAGCACGGTCTCTTCATAAACATCGCGTCTCTCGCAATCATTGCCGGACCGGCAGGTGCTCGAGAGATGAAGGCTAAATACTAACAGGAGCTTAGAATTTTGATGAACAGCATTTCGCGTTTCGGCCGTTTCGCCTCGATCGCCGTTGTCGCTGGCAGCGTCATGCTGGGCGGCCTTTCCGCTCGCGCGCAGGACGTGGCGCCCGAGCACCTTCAGGCCGCTCGCACTGCCATCTCCGCCCTTGGTGTAACCAATCGTTTCGATGCCATTTTGCCAAACATCATGGAGCGGCTGACGATGCAGCTGATCCAGGCCTATCCGAACCTGCAGGACGAAATCTCTGCGAAGGTCGAAGAAGCTGCGTTGAAGCTTGCCACCCGCCGTGCCGATCTTGAGCGCGAAGCGGCCCTTGTTTACGCCAAGGCGTTCACCGAGGCTGAATTGCAGGAGATCGCCAATTTCTACAGCGGTGAAACCGGCAAGAAACTCCTGAAGGATGGCCCGATCGCAACCCGCGAACTGTTGAAGGCTGCCGACATCTGGACTGCAGGTGTTGCCCGCGACCTTGAAAAGGAGGCCAATGAAAGCCTCTTGCAGGTTGTTCAGAGCCAGGCTCCGAAGCCCTGATCTGATGACCTCACTCTTCGTTGAAAGCCCGGTTCAAAGCCGGGCTTTCTTTTTGCCCTCTGGAACGCCTATATCCGTCTGATCACTTTAAAAGCGTCGGGAGCCTGCCATGCACCAGTATGATTATGATCTTTTTGTCATCGGAGGCGGCTCGGGCGGCGTTCGCAGTGCGAGACTGGTGGGCGCCATGGGCAAGCGAGTTGCGATTGCCGAGGAATATCGCTTTGGTGGCACCTGCGTTATCCGTGGCTGCGTACCCAAGAAGCTCATGGTCTACGCCTCGCAGTATCCGGAGCATTTCGAGGATGCCTCCGGCTATGGCTGGACGGTCAAGGAGACGCAATTCGACTGGTCCCGATTCCTGGCTGCAAAAGACAAGGAGATCGCGCGTCTTGAAGGACTTTACCGGAAAGGCCTCGAAGGCGCAGGGGTCGAGTTGATCGAAAGCCGTGCGGAGATCACCGGCCCCCATAGCGTGCGGCTGGTCAATGGCGGCCGGGAAGTGACGGCCGAGCGAATCGTGATCGCCGTTGGCGGAACGCCCAACCCGCATGAGGCGCTTCCCGGTTACGAGTTTTGTATCTCATCCAACGAGGCCTTTCATCTCGAAGCTCTCCCTCGGTCAATCCTGATTGCGGGCGGTGGCTACATCGCGGTGGAATTCGCCAATATCTTCCATGGGCTGGGCGTTGACACCACGCTGATCTATCGGGGCGCCGAGATACTCAGCCGGTTCGATCAGGACATGCGCAAGGGGCTGCATGAGGCCATGGTCGAGAAGGGAATCCGCATCATCTGCCAGGATCACATCGCATCGGTCTCGAAATCGGCAACAGGTCAACTGAACGTCGAGACGCTGGCAAGCCAACAAATCGTGGTGGAGCAGGTGATGCTGGCACTCGGTCGTGATCCCAATACCAAGGGTCTGGGCCTCAAGGCTGCCGGTGTTGCCGTCAACGAACGGGGAGCCATCATTGTCGATGATTATTCTCGGACAAATGTGCCGAGCATATTCGCGCTCGGCGACGTCACGGATCGAGTGCAGCTGACCCCGGTTGCGATCCATGAGGCGATGTGTTTTGTCGAGAGCGAGTTCCGTGGCAATCCGACAAAGCCGGATCACGACCTGATCGCGACTGCCGTCTTCTCGCAGCCGGAAATCGGCACCGTCGGCCTGTCTGAGGAGGCGGCTTCGAAGAAATTTCCGGAAATTGAGGTTTATCGGGCTCAGTTCAGGCCGATGAAGGCAACCCTGTCCGGGCGTGGCGAGAAGATGATCATGAAGCTCATCGTCAACGCTGCCGATCGAAAGGTCGTTGGTGCCCACATCCTTGGCCACGACGCCGGTGAAATGGCTCAGCTATTGGGCATTGTGCTGAAAGCGGGATGTACGAAGAATGATTTCGACCGCACAATGGCGGTTCATCCGACAGCGGCTGAGGAGCTGGTCACCATGTACCAGCCCAGCTATCGCATCCGAAACGGTGAACGTGCCTGAGAAGCGTCTCGGCAAGCGCCCTCCGTGCGGGAGGGCGCTTCAAGCTCCTAGAGCAGGAGCTGAATATAGGTGAAAAGTGCAGCGGCAAGTGCTGCCAGGGATAAAGCGAGAAACCGCAATCTGCGGGTTCTGCGGGTGTGAACGCCGGTCCAGTCATACGCCATAACACGATCCTTATGATCTACGCTTGAAGTCTTGCGACTCCGAAACAAGTTCCATCCCCAGTCGGGATCGGTAGTCCTCGAAGCATGCGCGAAACTGGCCTCCCTCCAGTTACCCGCATTGCGGCATATTCGAATGAGATGAATTTGTTCCCTGATGCGGAGGAATGCAATAGCATTGTTATTCTGCTGCTACGGGCTGTGGAAAAATGGGACATCGTGATGAAGAGCCGTATCGGGTGAAATTCGGCTTGCCTGATCTGCGCGCCGAAACAGGCCTTTTCTGTTGAAACTTCGGCTTTCAAAGCAATCAGTAACCGTTTATAAGCCCTCCACCGTTGCGGCCGGGAGCGCGCCGCAGATCTAGATGAGACAGGTGACGACCATGGCGCAGAATTGGACCCCGAGCAGCTGGCGGCAAAAACCGATCAAGCAGGTTCCGGCCTATCCGGATCAGGAGGCGCTGAAGGCGGCCGAGCAGCAGCTTGCAACGTATCCGCCGCTGGTCTTTGCAGGTGAAGCCCGTCGCCTCAAGAAGTCGCTTGCCCAGGTCGCAGAAGGGGAAGCCTTCCTGCTGCAGGGCGGTGACTGTGCCGAAAGCTTTGCCGAGCATGGCGCGGATAATATCCGCGACTTCTTCCGCGCCTTCTTGCAGATGGCAGTCGTCTTGACCTTCGGTGCGCAGCTGCCGGTCGTGAAGGTTGGCCGTATCGCCGGCCAGTTCGCCAAGCCGCGTTCTTCCGATATGGAAAAGATCGGCGACACCGAGCTTCCGAGCTACCGTGGCGACATCATCAACGGCATCGAATTCACCGAGGATGCGCGTATCCCAAATCCTGATCGTCAGCTGATGGCCTATCGCCAGTCGGCCGCGACGCTCAACCTCTTGCGCGCCTTTGCGATGGGTGGTTATGCCAACCTCGAAAACGTGCATCAGTGGATGCTGGGCTTCGTCAAGGATAGCCCGCAGGCCGAACGTTACCGCAAGCTTGCCGATCGTATTTCTGAAACCATGGACTTCATGAAGGCCGTGGGGATCACGTCGGAAAACAATCCGAGCCTGCGTGAAACCGATTTCTTCACCAGCCACGAAGCCCTGCTTCTCGGCTACGAGGAAGCGCTGACACGCGTCGATTCCACCTCCGGGGACTGGTATGCCACGTCCGGCCACATGATCTGGATCGGTGACCGCACCCGCCAGGCCGACCATGCGCATCTCGAATACTGCCGCGGCATCAAGAACCCGATCGGTCTGAAGTGCGGCCCGTCTCTGCAGGCGGACGACCTTCTGAACCTGATCGACATCCTGAACCCGCAGAACGAGGCCGGTCGCCTGACGCTGATCTGCCGCTTCGGTCATGACAAGGTTGCCGAGCATCTGCCGCGTCTCATTCGCGCTGTCGAACGCGAAGGCCGCAAGGTCGTTTGGTCCTGCGATCCGATGCATGGCAATACGATCACGCTCAACAACTACAAGACCCGTCCATTCGAGCGGATCCTGTCGGAAGTCGAAAGCTTCTTCCAGATCCATCGTGCGGAAGGTTCGCATCCGGGCGGTATCCATATCGAGATGACCGGCAAGGACGTTACCGAATGCACGGGTGGTGCTCGTGCTGTCACCGGCAACGATCTGGCTGACCGCTACCACACGCATTGCGACCCGCGCCTCAATGCGGATCAGGCACTGGAACTCGCTTTCTTGCTGGCCGAACGGATGAAGAGCGGTCGCGACGAAAAGCGCATGATGGTTGCGAACGGCTGAAGGTCAGCTTCACCTTTCTAAAATTGACATCCGGGCGAGCTTCTCTGAAGCTCGCCCGGATGTCGTTTGGGAGGCAAAAATAATGACGCAAGCACATGAGGGGCGCTGTCTGTGTGGAGCGGTGACTGTTCGGGTCGACGCCGACCTATCGCCGGTAACCTTCTGCCATTGCAGCCAGTGCCGGCGCCAGACGGGGCTCTACTATGCAGCAACATCCGTGCCGCTCGACAAGGTGACCCTTACGGGTGAGGGGGCGATCGGCCGTTTTCGGGCGAGCAAGGATGCCGAGCGCGGTTTCTGCAAGCTGTGCGGCTCGGCGCTTTATTGGCAGCGGAATGGCGAGGCTGTCATATCGCTGATGGCTGGTCTCTTCGATGCGCCGAGCGGACTTGCGGGTGGCAAGCACATCTTCGTGGCCGACAAGGCCGCCTTCTATGACATCGACGATGCCCTGCCGCGCCATGGGGCAGGCGGCTAGCGGCGGTCAGGCGGCGACTTCGGTCTCGGATTGCATGCTGATCTGCTGAAGCGCTAGGTGGTAGGCCTCTTCAATTGCCGCAAATTTTGCCGATTGCCAGGTGAAGTAATCCTCGGTGAAACGCCGGCTCAGCCACAGGCTTCCCCTGCGCCGTGGCAATTGCCAGCCAAGCAGACCGTCACTTTCGGCCTTCTTGAACATGCGCTTGAGATTTGTCGGTGAGACCTGATAGCGCTCGCTGAGTTCGGCGAGCGTGACGGGGCCGGCATTGAGGTTTTCCGCATTGCGATCCACCGCAGTCAGGCGCGCCACAAGATCGTGCAGGACCATGCCGCCGAGATCGGACCAAAGGAAATGTCCGATCGTGTCGGGTGGATCTTTCCAGATCGGGTCCGCGACCAATTTTTCGGCCGCAATGGGCTGTGCTGCCAGAAAAATGCGTTCATCGGCAAGCGCCGTCATCTCCCGCGCACCGCCGTCGAGGCGGTCCAGGCAGGCGAGATGGCCGATGAGCCAGCTGCGCATGCCATTCATGGCAAGTTCGGTGGGCTCCAGAACACGCATGCGTTTGTCAGGGACATCGGGTATGTCGCGCAGGAATTTATAAGCGACCAGCTCAGCCAGATAAGCCGTTGCCGTGTTGCGGCTGGCGGCGCCCAGACGCATCGCGCATTCAATAAAGCGCGTCGCTGTCAGGCCCGACATCGGGTCTTCGGGATCGCGTCGCAGCGCAAGGGAAAAAAGCGATTGCGTCAGGAGCCACTTGCGATGTGAGGCTTTGAGCCTGGACATTCGCGGTGTTTTCAAATGAATGCCGATGAGATGCAGTGCGATCTGTTTCTCGATATCGGGAAACAGGGCATGCTGGACAATATCGTTGCGCCGGAGGAATGGCATGACGTTCTCTCGAACCTAAACTCTTCGGGGGCACGGTGAACCTGCTCCGTGCCGTCGATGCAACAGAAATTCATCTTATCGTAATTTTCCGTCAATGGCGCAAAATTGCGCATCATTGAAACCGATGCAAGACATAATCAGTCAGCATTCCAACAAAATATGGGAGGATCCGCGGTTCAGATTCTCAGCTTGCCGGCGCAAGTCTGTCTTGCTGCTCGGGGAAAAAGCGCTCCTCAGAAAAGCGGTCGCCGAACATCATGTCGTGCTGCAGGTATCTGTAGTCCCGGATCAGCGGATCGACCTGGCCGGACTGCGCCCAATCCGCCTGCGCACGGTTGTTCCGGCTGATCAGTTGGTGACGGTCGATGACGGTGTAGCGTTCGTTCACGCGGCCGAGGATGCCGGTGTAGAACGGGTGGCGATATCCTGCCATGCGGACGATGTAGTGCGGCAAAAGCGAAGGGCTGACCGAGCCGAGATCCTTCTGGACGCCGCGTTTTGACGACCAGACCACAAGGGGCGTCTCGTGTTCGCGCTTCATGGTTTCCACCGATGCACGGCGCGTGGCCACAACATTCGGCATGTACTTTGTCTCGGTGTAGACTTCGTTGAGCGGCGGCAGGTGATCGCCAAAGAACACCAGGATCGTCTCGCGCTGCCGCTTCTTGGCCCAGTCAATCAGGGTTTTGAAGCTTACGTCGGATTCCTTCACCCCGCGGGTAAAGGTTTGCAGGGACTGGGTGCTGGCTGCAGAGAGAACTGGTGAATCGACCGTAATTGCCCCGTTGGCGTAGCGATCGGCTTCATAGGGACCGTGACCCTGCAGCGTGACAGCGAAATAGAAGAACGGTTCCTCGCTGCGATCTGCTTCCTCAATGATGTAGCGCGTCAGGCTTTCATCCGAGGCGAACTGCCCGCGCTTCGTCATCGCCGGCATGGTGTCTTCGCTCTTGAACTCGTCAAAGCCAAGCGACTGATAGACATTGTTTCTGTTCCAGAACCATCCCTGGAACGGGTGAAATGCCTTGGTCGCATATCCCTTGGATGCAAAGAATGTCGCAAGAGAAGGGATCGGCCGGCGAATATACTGCTGATAGGGAATGCTTCCATACGGAAGGAAGGCGTTAGTAAAGCCTGTGAGCGCCTCGAATTCCACATTGGCTGTCATGCCGCCGAATTCCGGCGAGAAAACATTGCCGGATTGATGCGACCGTATTGTCGGCATCGGATCCTTCGAGAAGGTGACATTGTCGAGGCGTGTCGGATCCCAGAGCGACTCGCTCATGATGAAGATGACATCCGCGCGTCGACCCGCGAAAAAGGAGGAGGGGAGCCGGTCGGAAGGGATGTCGGAAATGGCAACATTGCCATAGCCATCTGGCGCGGTAACAGTTGCCATCGGCACATTGATCATGAAGGCAAGAAGAAAGCCGTTGTGCTGGTAGTTGATGGTCTGATCCCAGAGCATCGGCACGATGTTGAGCCTATCGCGTGTGGCGGAATAGGCCATTGGGTTCATGATGCTTGAAAAGCCGAGGAGGACAGGTACTGCGACCAAAAGCCGTGCAAGTCGTGCGCGCCCCGAAAGCGGCACGAAAATCTTTCTGCCTTTGATGACGAGCCATGCGATCAGTCCTAGCGCCAGCAACGCGCCGCCGAAGACGACCACAGCAAGCAGCGGCTGTGCCGACACCATGGCGGGCAAAAGTTCCACGATCTGACGTCCGAACAGTAGATCGCTCGGATAGAGGGGATCAGACAGATATTGCTGTTTCTGACCGGAGAAAAAGGCCGGCAGAACGACCAGCGGCGCAACAAGGATGATGGACTGAAGCGACCGGCCGATCACAGCATCCAATGCGAGAATTGCCAAGGCAACGATGGCAACGGCAACGAAGCCTGGGCGTGCCGCAGAGGTCAGGTAAGGGACGATATCGTCCAACGTGCCCCGCGCAAAGATTTCACTTAAGGTCACAGCGATTAGCGCAACAGCGAAGGCCGCAGCCACCTGCAAAGATACGGAGATTGCCTTGGTCTGCCAGCGGTCTTGCTGCCGTACCGCTTCACCCGTCTCAGCGACCGGTGCAAGCAGGGCGTTCTGTCTGGCGTTTTTCACGGCATTCTCCGATGAGGGCAGATGTTGTGCAAGTTTCATCTAGCTGTCACATAACCGTCATGAATGCTACATGAACCATGAACTTGCACCGTTGTTCCCAAGGTGTTTGTGTGGGGATAAGTCGTCTTCAACGCACAGGCTTGAAATGCCGTCCAGCGGCGTTGCGAGCGAGCTTGCAAGCGGCTAAACCGGTGGCATGAGCGAAACAAAGAAAATCTCCGATGTCCTGCGTGTCGCGATCGCGCAGCTCAATCCAACCGTAGGTGATATCGCCGGCAATCTCGCGCGGGCACGTGCCGCGCGACAGGATGCGGCGTCACAGGGGGCGGACCTTGTCCTGTTCACAGAGCTTTTTCTCTCAGGCTATCCGCCGGAAGATCTCGTGCTCAAACCGGCTTTTCTGAAAGCCTGCCTTGCAGCTGTGGAGCAGCTGGCTGCGGATACGGCCGATGGCGGTCCCGGCGTGATCATTGGCTTTCCGCGCCAGGGGGAGAAAGGCCGGCATAACTCGGTCGCTGTTCTTGATGCCGGACGCATTCTTGCCCTGCGCGACAAGGTCGATCTGCCGAACTATGGCGAATTCGATGAAAAACGCGTTTTCATTGAAGGCGAGATGCCAGGGCCGGTCAATTTCCGCGGCGTGCGGATTGGCGTTCCGATCTGCGAGGAAATCTGGAACGACCTTGGTGTTTGCGAGACGCTGGCGGAAACCGGGGCTGAAATCCTGCTGGTGCCCAATGGCTCGCCCTACTATCGCGGCAAGGTCGATGTGCGCCACCAGGTGGTGCTGCGGCAGGTTATCGAGACCGGACTCCCCCTGATCTATGCCAATCAGGTTGGTGGCCAGGACGAGCTGGTTTTCGATGGTGCGAGCTTTGCCTTCAATGGCGACAAGTCCCTCGCTTTCCAGATGAGCCAGTTCGAGGAGACGCTCTCGGTCAGCACCTGGAAACGTACTGAGGACGGCTGGCGCTGCAGAGAAAGCGCCGTGTCCAAGATCCCGGACCAGGAAGAGGCCGATTACCGTGCCTGCGTCCTCGGCTTCAAGGACTATGTGAACAAGAACAGCTTCAAGAGTGTCGTTCTCGGTCTTTCCGGCGGTATCGATTCCGCGCTTTGTGCAGCGATTGCGGTGGATGCGCTCGGTGAAGAGCGGGTGCGAACGATCATGCTGCCTTATCACTACACCTCTGAGGAAAGCTTTGCGGACGCTGCCGCCTGCGCCAAGGCACTCGGATGTCACTATGACACGGTGCCGATAATCGAACCTGTCCAAGGGTTTCTCTCGGCCCTTGCGGATATGTTCGAAGGTACCGAAAGTGGAATCACGGAAGAAAACCTGCAGAGCCGCACCCGCGGCACCATTTTGATGGCGGTGTCGAACAAGTTCGGCTCGATGGTGGTGACGACCGGCAACAAGTCGGAAATGTCGGTCGGCTATGCGACGCTTTACGGTGACATGAACGGCGGATTCAATCCGATCAAGGACCTCTACAAGATGCAGGTCTATGCCCTTTCGGCCTGGCGCAATCAGCATGTGCCGCCGGGTGCGCTGGGTCCTTCGGGTGAGGTGATCCCCGCCAACATCCTGTCCAAGGCACCGTCGGCGGAGCTTCGGCCGAACCAGACCGACCAGGATAGTCTGCCGCCATATCCCGTGCTTGATGACATTCTCGAGTGCCTGGTCGAAAAGGAGATGGCGGTCGAAGACATCGTTGGGCGCGGCCACGATATCGCGGTCGTTCATCGGGTGGAGCACTTGCTCTATCTCGCCGAATACAAGCGTCGCCAGTCGGCGCCGGGCGTGAAGATCACCAAGAAGAATTTCGGCCGCGACCGTCGCTATCCGATTACCAACCGCTTCCGGGATCGCGCGTGACAGAGGCATTGGAGGATAGGGGGGCTCAGATCCCTATGCCGCAGTTCACGGAGGAAGAGCGACGTTATATTTTTGCCGTCGCGCCGGATGACAGCCAGGATGGTGGGATATACCGGGCGATGTCGGGGGCGGCCTACTTTCTGCCATCTGTGGCGATTGGCTGTTATGGGCTTTGGGACGGAAGCTTCAAGACGCTTGGCCTCGGCTTCCTGACGCTTGTCGTCAGCCTGGGCTGGGGATACTACACCGAGTTGCGCCACAGCCATCACGAGCGCACAGGGCGGGCGGTCGTCGCGAAACTGCGGTTGGCGATGGAAAATCGCTCGCTCGCTGATTGATTTAACGAGGGAAGCGAAGATGCGCAGCTCGGTCGAGATTTACGATATGACGACACGCGAATGCGAAGTCGTCTGGCAGACGGTGGACCTCGTTGAGGCGCCCAATTGGTCGCGCGACGGCGAGTTCCTCGTCGTCAATGGCGACGGTCTGCTTTATGCCTTGCCGCTGGACGAGGATGATCCGGAGCTCGAGCCGATCGACACCGGGTTTGCCGTGCGGCTCAACAACGACCACGGGATATCGCCAGACGGCGCCTCGATCGCCTTTTCCGACCATACGCTCTTCGGCAAGTCCTGCATCTATCTGCTCGGTGACGGGGATGATGAACCGCGGCAGGTGACCAAGAACATGCCCTCCTATTGGCATGGCTGGTCGCCGGATGGGGCAGAGCTTGCCTATTGCGGCGAGCGGAATGGCACCTTCGATATCTACACGATTTCCACCAAGGGTGGGGTCGAGCGGCGGCTGACTTCCGGAGAGGGACACAATGACGGTCCCGACTATTCGCCGGATGGCCAGTGGATCTACTTCAACTCCAGTCGTACCGGCACCATGCAGATCTTTCGGATGCGGACGGATGGCACAGAGCTGGAGCAACTGACCTCCGACGGCCACAGTGACTGGTTTCCGCATCCTTCGCCGGATGGACGTAAGGTCCTGTTCTTGTCCTATGACGTCGATGTAGCGGGTCATCCCCGCGACAAACAGGTTCGGTTGCGGCTGATGGATGCCGATGGCGGCAATGTCGAGACGCTGTTTGAGTTCTTCGGCGGGCAGGGGTCTATCAACGTTCCGAACTGGGCGCCGGACGGGACGGCATTTGCATTCGTTCGCTATTTCCCCGTTGATGATGACTGACGCGGACGGCTTGCCGGATCTTCTTCTTTGAGTGTAAGCCTATATCCGTCAGGTGCCCGCATTGCGGGAGAATCGGGAAGCCGGTGAGAATCCGGAACGTGCCCAACGCTGTGAGGTGGACGTCTGTGCAAGGGGAAGCCCGCCACTGATCTTCGGATCGGGAAGGCTGTGCAAGACGGATGAAGCCAAGTCAGAAGACCGGCCTGGCATCATAGGCTCAGCCCGCATGGACGGCGGGCGGTCGCGCATTGTTGGGGATAAAACGATGCAAGACACGATGCTTGACGGCCTCGCGCCCGCTGGTGCGTTTTCTGAAAGGGAACGGGAGGCGGTTTACCGCGCCATTCACACAAGGCGGGATGTCCGCGACCAGTTCCTACCAAAAGCCTTGCCTGATGCACTGTTGAGGCGGCTGCTTGAGGCCGCCCATGCCGCCCCCTCCGTCGGCTTCATGCAGCCTTGGAATTTCATCGTGGTCACCGATGGCAAGCAAAAGGCTGCAATGCGGGCCGCATTCGAGCGGGCCAATGCGGAGGCAACCTCGATGTTTCCAGAAGAGAAGCGCGAGATCTATGATCGCCTCAAGCTGGAAGGGATCGAGAAGGCGCCAGTCAACCTGTGCATTACCTGCGACCCCAATCGGGCAGGGCCCATCGTTCTCGGGCGCACCCACAACCCTCTGATGGATTCCTACTCGACCGTCTGCGCCATCCAGAACCTGTGGCTGGCGGCGCGTGCGGAGGGCGTCGGTGTTGGCTGGGTCAGCATTTTTCACGAGGAGGAGGTCAAATCCATCCTGAATATCCCGCGGGATATCAGGGTGATTGGCTATCTTTGCCTTGGCTTTGTCGAGGCGCTCTATTCCGAACCGGAATTGCAGATCAAAGGATGGCGCAAGCGGCTCGCCATCGAGGATCTGATCTTCGCAGACAGTTGGGGCACCGCTGCGACCGACCTCATGGAACCTGAAGTGGCTGAGGTCCGTCCGAAGATGGGCGGCGCAGATTGATCGTTCCATGATCGGGCGGCAGGAAGGTCGGGCCGACCTTGCGGACATTGAGTGCTTCCTCATCGAGCTCGCGCTCGATGGGAGGCTGCGATGCGGAGATGGCATCCTGCCGCCCCCCGTCCGGTCTGGAAGGAATTTCCACGATCGATTTCCCTTCCTGAGACGTCGTGGTGGAGGCTGAACGCACGTCGCGCCGGTTCTCGGAAAAACCTTTGAAGTCGCAGCGGCAACCTTCGTCACTGCGCCGGCTCCTGTAGGCAAATGCGGCTGGCAGTTCCGTGTAGCGACGGCCGCTCGCGGTGGAGATCATGTCGCTTGTCTCCGGCTGGAAGATAGAGTGAAAATAGAGCTCTGTTTCCACGCCTGGGCACATGTTGCTGCAAAGGGCCGCGTCTCTTTCAAAGTCAGCAGCGGAACTCTGGGAATTGATCGGAAAGAAGCCGCCGTCGCATGTTCGGACGCACACAGTGCGGACCGGTCCGGATGGCATTAGGGAGCTGGGGTGACCGGTCTCGCTGGTCATCGGCACTCTGCCCTTTGCGATGACGTCGAGATAGGCTTCGCGGTGACTGGCCTCGTCCGTGACAATCCCGTCAAGGCTGCAGCCCTCCTGGACCAGGCGGTCAATCAGCTGCTCTCGTGTCTGGAGCCTGCGAATGGCCTGCAGCTTGTCGGTGAGAATCTGCAGGTTGAGCTTCATCCGCTCAATGGAAGACCCCAGCTCCGCACAATCGCCTTTGCCATTCGGACTGATCTGGATGATGGAGCCGGCGCCACACTTGAGCTGGCGCTGCTTGGTTCGAGCCTTGCGGAGTTCGAGATTTTGCTGAGCAAGCGCGCTGACATAGAGTGTTTCTTGATTAGAATCCGTCGCCGATACGGAGGGCCGGGCCAATACTTGCCTGCGCAGATCAACGCATAGATCCTCCGACGCTGCCATCGGCGGCGACAGAAAAAGCAAGATTGAGGCAAGACCTGCCATTTTCTTGGGATTGGAAAACGCGGTTCTCATTCGCCGATTGCTTTCAGTCTGGCGCGGGCAGTTTTGCCCCACCATAATTAACAAGCGGCGAATATAAAAGGAGCCGGCTGAAGCTGCAGCCGGCTTCTGTACGTCGTTGCGCCTTATGCGGCGCGCGCGGCGTTGAGTGTCATCGGCGTTTCCAGAACCGGACCGCCGATCTGTGCGACGAGCTTCATCCGGTCGAGCAGGTCCTGCGTGACCTCCCAGGCAACCGCCACGGCATAGACGGAACCAATCCGGTGTGGATCGGCGATGCGCTCGCCAGGGCAACCCATGCGCTTGAACATGCGCTCCAAAAACACATCCGTAACCGTGACGATATGGGAAAGGCCAGAGGAGAGGCCAAGCTCGCCCACGCCGCACATCAGTTCTGCTGCGGCAATGGTCACCTGGTTGCTGGAACGATCCTGCGAGATCTCCGGGTCGATGCAAAAGCGGCTCGATTCCCAGATATCCGCGGCGCGAATCTCCGGACCGTCGCCGAGAAGGATCGGAAACGTATCGTCCAGCATGTTCGGACCGAGCGTCGGCAGCAGTCTGAGCGATCCGCGCAGCGCGCCGTTTTCGCCATAGGACAGAACATAAAGTGGGTTTGAGCGGTCATAGGAATCAATTTCCCAAGCATCCTCCACGGACACATCCCACCCGAGGAGATCGTGGAAAACTCTTTTCCGCAGCCGATGCATTGCATCCATTTCGGCTGGAAACTGGTTGCGTCGGGAACCGTTAATGATGCGGATCATGCGCTTGCTCCTTCATTGGGATTGGAAGTCAAAAGATGACTTCTGGTTCCCGCAGATGAAACTGGCAGTGGTGACAGCTTTAAATTTTGCAATCTTTGATAAGATATCCGCAACCCTGCGTTACCCATCGCCGGGATCGGTCAGTCGCGGGATCAGATCGCGCCAGGCTGCCTCGGCAACGGCCTGAGCGTTGTTGACCACGTCGAGTTTTCGACGGGCATTGCTCATAAAATAGCGCACAGTTCGTTCGGTGATGCCCATGATGATCGCGGTTTCCCAATAGCTTTTACCCGCCGCAATCCAGGCAAGCGTTTCCCGTTCGCGTCTTGTCAGGCGAACATTGGTGCCGTTTGAGGGTTTTTCGGGCTTGGCTGTGCTGACGAAGCCAGCGTGAAACAGTGTCGCCAGATGGGCAATCTCGTGATCATGGGCGTCACGCCATTGATCGAGCGCATAACCCCTCAAATTCGGCGTGAGAATCAGGCACGCATGACGACCTGGATGGTTCGGAAGCGGGTAGATGATATCCAGCACCACCTCATCGTCCTGAGGCAATTCCTCCGGGTTGACAGGTTTACCGCGAAGTCGTGAGAGATCCACGCCGGCAGGTGCGAGGTGGGAGATGACGGTGGCGACGAGCGGCAAGTTGCGCTGCTCCGTCAAGCCACGGCTTAGCCGCGGCCTCTCCCGGGGCGGGACGTGGCGTAGTTCCACAATCTGGAACGTGCCGTCGGCAAGCGATCCACTCAGATAGGTGACCCGCAAGCAGTCGAACGCAGATTGAAGCCTGGAGATGAAGCCGAGTGAATCTGATGCAGGCTGGTCCTGTAACCAGGACCGAACCTCCCGATACGCATCAGTCTGAGCCATCACTGGACCCTCGATTTCAAGGGCCCAGTCGAATGGCGCGTTATGTACGCTGACATGTGCTACGTCTGGCCTGGGCATGCCGACGGAGGTCAAGCGCGGTCAGGTGACCGGTTGCGAGGCTTCCACCACGGCGAGGGCTGCCATGTTGACGACGCCGCGCGACGTGACCGATGTGGACAGGACATGGGCGGGCATCGCTGCACCAAGGAGAATCGGCCCGACATGCAGAGCGTCCATCATGGTCCTCAATATTCCGAGCGAGATATTAGCAGAATCCAGGTTCGGAAACACGAGAAGGTTGGCTTCGCCCGTCAAAGTGCTGTCTGGCATTGCACGCTTGCGCAAGATTTCCGAGAGCGCCGAGCCTCCCTGCATCTCGCCGTCGACTTCCATTTCCGGCGCTACGACACGGATGATTTCGAGAGCCGAACGCATTTTCGTCGCGCTTGGCGATGGACGCGAGCCGAAATTGGAATGCGATAGCAGTGCTGCCTTCGGCGTGATGCCGAAGCGACGGATTTCCTGGGCAGCCATCACCGTCATTTCGGCGATTTCCTCAGCGGTCGGATCATCTGTCACGAAGGTGTCTGTGTAGAATGTAGCGCCGCGCTGCGAAATCAGCAGGCTGAGGCCGGAGAAATCCCGAACGCCCGGGCGCTTGCCGATGATCTGCCTGACATCGCGAACATGCCGATCGAAGCGGCCTTCAACGCCACAGATGAGAGCGTCGGCATCGCCGCGTTTGACGGCAAGCGCACCGATTACCGTGGTGTTGGTGCGCACGATGGTGCGCGCCGCTTCAGGATTGATACCCTTGCGGCCGACAAGCGTGAAATATTCCTCGACATACTCACGGTAGCGCGGATCATCTTCCGGATTGACCAGTTCAAAATCGGTGCCCGGACGAATGCGCAAACCATAGCGCTGCAAGCGCGTCTCGATGATCTGCGGACGTCCGATCAGGATCGGCTCGCCAATCCCGTCTTCGAGGAGCACCTGGGCTGCGCGCAAGACGCGCTCGTCTTCACCTTCGGCAAAGATCACTCGTTTCTTCGTTGCGGTCTTTGCGGCGGCAAAGATCGGCTTCATCACAAAGCCTGAACGGAAGACAAAGCGATTGAGCTGATCAAGATAGGTATCGAAGTCGGCGATCGGCCGGCGGGCAACGCCGCTCTCGGCTGCCGCTCTCGCGACAGCCGGTGCGATGCGCAGGATCAGACGGGGGTCAAACGGTGATGGAATAAGGTAGTCGGGACCAAAGGTCGGCGTTTCGCCGGTATAGGCGCGCGCGGCGACTTCCGAGACCTCTTCGCGGGCCAGCGCTGCGATCGCGCGGACCGCGGCCATCTTCATCTCTTCATTGATGGTAGTCGCCCCGCAATCCAGGGCTCCCCGGAAGATATAGGGGAAACAGAGGACGTTGTTGACCTGGTTGGGAAAGTCGGAGCGTCCGGTGCAGATCATGGCATCAGGGCGTGCAGCACGCGCTTCTTCCGGCATGATCTCGGGCTTCGGGTTGGCAAGCGCCATGATCAGGGGCTTTGCTGCCATGCGGGTCAGGAGTTCCGGCTTCAATACGCCGGCTGCCGACAGGCCCAGGAAGACATCCGCGCCGTCGATCGTCTCGTGCAATGCGCGCTTGTCGGTGTCCTGTGCATAGACCTCTTTCCAGCGGTCCATCAGCTCGTTGCGGCCCTTGTAGACCAGCCCCTCAATGTCATGGACCCAGATGTTTTCGGTCTTGGCACCGAGGATGACCAGCAGATTGAGGCAGGCGAGGGCGGCGGCACCAGCGCCTGATGCGACGATCTTGACGCTCTGGATCGATTTGCCGGCAAGTTCCAAACCGTTGAGGATCGCCGCCGCAACGATGATGGCGGTGCCATGCTGATCGTCGTGAAAGACCGGGATGTTCATCTTTTCGCGCAGCTGATCTTCCACCTGGAAGCATTCAGGCGCCTTGATGTCCTCGAGATTGATGCCGCCAAAGGTCGGCTCAAGCGCCGAAATGGTGTTGACCATCTGGTCCACGCCCGGGGCATCGATCTCGATGTCGAACACATCGATACCGGCAAACTTCTTGAAAAGGACGGCCTTGCCCTCCATCACGGGTTTGGAGGCCAGCGGACCGATATTGCCAAGGCCGAGCACGGCCGTGCCGTTGGAAATGACGGCGACGAGGTTTGACCGGGCCGTGTAATAGTCGGCCGCAGCAGGATCATCCTTGATCGCGAGGCATGGCGCGGCGACCCCCGGAGAATAGGCAAGCGCCAGATCGCGTTGATTGCCGAGGGGCTTCGTTGCCTGGATTTCCAGTTTTCCGGGCCTTGGATGGCGATGGTAGAAAAGCGCCTGCTCGTCGAGATCGGCAGTCGGATTGACAAGGGGAGGCGTGGTCTTTTCTTGGGAATTCATCATTTCACCGGGCGGTTCAAGGCGTCGATATCGCCAACGTCATACACGAATTGTCGTTGAGTGGTAGACTTTAGTTCCGCCGCGCGCCTGTCGGAAGAGGGGTGGGCCGCCAATGTCATCTTCTTGAAACACGAGTCTGGTTTAGCGCTGTCGTGACCGCTGAAAAGGACTAGGCCCGTGGAAACTGTGAGCGAAGCCCGGCATTTCCGTACTCTGTTCATCTCCGATGTTCATCTGGGATCAAAAGCAGCCAAGACGGATTTCCTGCTCGATTTTCTGAAAACACACGAAGCCGAGACGATCATTCTTGTCGGGGATATTGTCGACGGCTGGCGTTTGAAGCGCAGCTGGTACTGGCCTCAGTCCTGCAATGACGTTGTGCAGAAGCTGCTGCGCAAGGCGCGCAAGGGCACGAAGATCGTCTACATTCCCGGAAATCATGACGAGTTCCTGCGCGGTTTTCCCGGTACGCATTTCGGTGGCATCGAGGTCGCGGAGCGCATGGTGCACGAGATGGCAGACGGCAAGCGCTATCTCGTTCTCCACGGCGATGAGTTCGACGTCGTCGTGCGCAATGCCCGGCTTCTCGCCTATCTGGGCGACTGGGCCTATGACACTGCAATCGCGATCAATGTGCTGCTTGCTGCGGTTCGCCGCAGATTGGGCATGCCGTACTGGTCTTTTTCGGCCTGGGCGAAACTGCAGGTCAAACATGCTGTCAACTTTATCGGTGAATTTCAGAAGGTGGTTGCCGACGAAGCGCGTCGCAACGAAGTGGATGGCGTCATCTGCGGGCATATCCATCATGCCGTGATGGAAGACATTGATGGCATCCACTACGTCAACACCGGCGATTGGGTGGAGAGCTGCACCGCGATTGTCGAGCATTTCGATGGCAGGCTCGAGCTGATTTCGTGGGCCGATCGTGTCGGCGCAGCGACGAAGCGCAGCGAACCTGAACCGATGGTCAAGGTGTCGATCCCTGGGCTGACAGGCCCGGCAGACAATGCGGGTGTGCGCGCTGCTTGAATTCCTGTGGGTGTTGCAAAGAAACACAGCCGTTGCGCAAACCACGCAATGTCCCGGATTAGATATTTGTTAAGCATTTCATCTGTTGCTGGGGTGGTTATAGTGGCCTCCTGAATTATCGAAGTTTGGCCCGTGCTGAGTCGCGGGCCGCGTTCTTTGGGAAAATGCCGCTCCTTGTCTCTTGCTGAGTCTCAACCTGCACGCATCGATGTCGACGAGGAAGCGACCAATGGAACGCGCTGTCTTCGGTTGTCCGGCAGCTGGAAGAATGCCGATCTTATGGATGTGGTGAAAGGGCCTGGCGATTTTTTCGGCGTCAGTTCGCCCGAGATCGGACGCATTGATCTCAGCGGTGTAACCGCAATGGATACCGCCGGTGCCTGGCTGATCCGGCGGTTGGTCAACGACCGTGTGGGCAAGGGCGGAACGGTAGAGGTCTCCGGTGGCACCGAGGAGATGCGCGAATTGATCAGCGCGCTGCCCGAGCAGGTGCCGGCGCCGGCAAAGGTCAATGACAGGCGTCGGCTGGTCGATCGGGTGTTTGAACCTGTCGGTCGAGCCACCATTGCGGTCTGGTCAGATCTCGTCGCCATGATGTTCGTACTCGGCTCTGCCGTCAGAGGCGCGCAGACCAAGCTCGGTCGTGGCTCTGGTATTTCTCCCGCCTCCGTCGTCAGCCAGCTGGACCATATGGGCGTGCGGGCGGTCCCGATCATCGTCCTGATGTCGTTCCTGATCGGCGCGATCATTGCCCAGCAGGGGGCCTTTCAGCTCCGGTATTTTGGTGCGGAGGTCTTTGTTGTCGACCTCGTCGGTATCCTGCAACTGCGCGAAATTGGTGTGCTTTTGACGGCCATCATGATTGCTGGTCGCTCCGGCAGCGCGATCACGGCGGAAATCGGCTCGATGAAGATGCGCGAGGAAATTGATGCGCTGAAGGTCATCGGTCTCAATCCGATCGGCGTCTTGGTTTTCCCGCGTCTTGTTGCGCTGACAGTCGCCCTGCCGCTCCTGACCATCATCGCCAATTTTGCCGCGCTGTTTGGTGCGGCCGTGGTTGCTTGGGGCTATTCAGGCATCACCTTTCAGGTCTTCCTCGGTCGTCTGCATGAGGCCGTCGACTACTCGACCCTTGCAACAGGCATGATCAAGGCGCCCTTCATGGCGCTGATCATTGGCATCATCGCTGCTGTGGAAGGCATGAAGGTCGGCGGCAGCGCCGAATCGCTCGGTCGCCACGTCACGGCCTCCGTGGTCAAATCCATCTTTGTCGTGATCTTGGTGGACGGTCTGTTCGCCATGTTCTACGCAGCCATCGATTTTTGAGGTGGCCGAATGATTGCAGCAGCCAAGTTTAGAGATCGGGATCGTCAGGTCATTCTGTCCGTGAAGGATCTCACGGTCGCATTCGGTGACAATGTCGTTCTTGATCACTTGAATCTCGACATTTATCGCGGCGAGATCCTCGGCTTTGTCGGCGCATCCGGCGCTGGCAAGTCCGTTCTGATGCGCACGGTGCTTAGACTTTTGCCGCGTCGCTCGGGTCGCATCGAGATATTGGGGGCCGATTACGACGCCGTCGGCGATGCCGAGAGAATGGCGCTCGATACGCGGCTTGGGGTGCTGTTCCAGCATGGCGCGCTGTTTTCGGCGCTGACAGTCAAGGAAAACATCCAGCTGCCCATGCGCGAATATCTCGATCTGCCGCAATGGCTGATGGACGAGCTTGCCTATCTGAAGATCGCACTGGTTGGCCTTAAGCCCGAGGCTGCAGACCGCTATCCCTCTGAGCTTTCTGGCGGCATGATCAAGCGTGCAGCGCTCGCGCGTGCCTTGGCGCTCGACCCGGATCTTGTGTTCCTGGACGAACCGACATCGGGTCTTGATCCCATTGGCGCAGCAGAGTTCGACGAACTGATCGCTCAGTTGCGAGATACGCTTGGCCTGACGGTCTACATGGTGACCCACGATCTGGACAGTCTGTTCTCCGTCTGCGACCGTATCGCGGTGCTCGGGCAGAAGAAGGTGCTGGTCGAGGGAACGCTTGATGACATGCTGGCGTTTGATGACCCCTGGGTCCAGTCCTATTTCAAGGGCAAGCGCGCCCGCTCCATTCCCCGCGCGGATCAATCCGCCAGATTTCCGGTAGAGTGACCCATGGAAACCAAAGCCAATTACACGATCGTCGGCTTCTTCACCATTCTGGTGATCGCGGCGGCTTTCGGATTTGTCTATTGGATGGCCGAGTATGGTCGCGGTGGCCCAATGGCGCCGCTGGCAATTCGCATTCCCGGTTCAGCCAACGGTCTGAGCGTTGGCTCGGCCGTCCGCTTCAACGGCATTGCGGTCGGCGCCGTGCGCAATCTCTATATCGACAACGACGATCCGAAGTTTTCCGTCGCCTTCACCGAGGTACGGGCGGACGCACCAGTGACGGCCAATACCAAGGCCATCCTTGAAATTCAGGGTCTGACAGGGGCTGCCTATATCGAGCTTTCAGGGGCTGGCGGCAAGGCGGAAGAGCGCATTCTTCAGCGGGCTTTGGATACCGGAGAGCCTGCGATCCTGACCGCTGATCAGTCGAGCGTGACCAACCTCCTGTCGACGGCAGACAGTATTCTGCAGCGGGCCGACGATGCCATCAGCGACCTTCAGGGTTTTATTGCGGATGCGCGCGGGCCTCTTACCAATACGGTTGCAAATGCCGAGACATTCTCGAAGTCGCTGGCCGACAATGCCGAGGGTATCGACCGGTTTCTTGAGAGTGTAAGCGCATTGTCGGATTCGGTCTCGGGTCTTTCCGGCCGTCTCGATTCGACGCTTGGTGCTGCGGAGGAGTTGTTCAAGGCACTGAACTCGGAGAAGATCGACCAGATTCTTGCCAATACGGAGCGAGCGACGGCAAGTTTTGCTGATGCCTCGGACAAGGTCGGGCCGACAATGGACACCTTCCGCAAGACTGCCGACACCTTCGGTCGTTTCGGCGACAATGCCGACAAGACGTTGCAGCGTGTCGACGCTCTGATTGCCGCGGTTGACAGCCAGAAGGTCGGACGGGTCGTAGACGACGTATCGGTCGCCTCTGCCGATGCGCGCAAGACGCTTGAGAATTTCCGCGACCTTTCCGATAGCTTCGCCAGCCGTAAAGGCGATATCGATCGTGCGATTGACGATTTCACCCAATTGGCGGAACGGCTGAACAATGCATCGACACAGGTCGACGGCATCCTGCGCAAGGTCGACGCGCTGCTCGGATCGGACGAGGCGAATTCGCTGAGTGCCGAGGCACGCCGGACCCTGGTTTCGATCCGCGAAACGGCGGAGAACCTCAACAGCCGGATCGGTCCGATTGCCGATAACTTCAACCGCTTCTCCAGCAGCGGTCTGCGTGACATCCAGACGCTGGTCAATGACACGCGACAGACCGTTCGTGGCTTGAATGATGCGATTACAAACTTCGATCAGGATCCGCAGAGGCTGATCTTTGGTGGCGATACCGTCAAGGAATTCGACGGGCGGACGCGCCGGTGACAAGGGCAGGGACGAGTAAAACTATGGGCGACCAGTTTTTGAAACGCGATCCTTTCATGCAACGCCGGTGGCGACCGCATCTGCTGGCGGTCACTATGCTAAGCGTCGGCATGGGGCTTGCAGGCTGCAGTTCGTCTGCCGTCAATGATACGTTTGATTTGTCTGCCGCGCAGGTCGATGTTTCGACCAAGGCCTCGGCGCGCTCGCGCCAGCTGCTGGTGGCAGATCCCTCGGCGCTGAAGGCGCTCGATAGCGAGCAGATCCTGGTCCGTGTTTCCGGATCCGAGATCCGCTACCTGAAGAACTCCCAGTGGAGCGATCGACTGGGACGCGTCGTGCAGGCAAATCTGGTCGAAGCCTTCGAGAACACGGGTCGTCTGGGCGGTGTCGGTCGACCGGGGCAGGGTCTTGCGATCGACTACCAGCTCGTCTCCGATATCCGCACCTTTGAAATTGTCGCAAGCGGCGGAGACCGTGGTGTCGTCGAGATTTCCGTGAAGCTCCTCAATGACCGCAATGGCACGGTCAAGGCGCAGCGCAGCTTCCGCGCCGAAGCGCGCGCCACAGGCACCAGTAACGAAGCCTATGTCGATGCTTTGAACCGCGCCTTCGCCACGGTGACGGCCGACATGGTGGCCTGGACCCTGGCCACACTCTGAGACAATCTCGCTCGGCAAGAGCACTGCAATTTGGAAGAGGGCGTCATCGCAGCAGTGATGGCGCCCTCTTCCGATTCTGCGAGCCCATGCCCAAGTCCGAGCTTGCCTGGATCCGGCCGCTGGCCATTGAGCCCCGATAGCAAAAAGCCCGGCTGATGAGGCCGGGCTTTGAAGGTCTTGATGTGAATTCAGTCTCAGCTGAAACGGCCGGCCGCATGGGCAAGCATGGTGTAGACCTTGCCCGTATCCGAGGTGAGGTAGGACTGGGTGATGGTCTTGTCGCGATCCGTGCGTGCGACATCGCCCAGGAGCTTCTCGAAGTCGGCGATGTAGCGGTCGACGGCTACACGGAACTCCGGTTCGCGTTCATACTTGCGCTTGATCTCGTCGAACGTCTGCTGGCCCTTCAGCGTGTAGAGGCGACGGGTGAAGATGTCGCGCTCGCCGCGCTGGTAGCGGCGCCACAGGTCGACCGAGGCTTCATGGTCGATTGCGCGGGCGATATCGACCGAAAGCGAATTCAGCGATTCCACCATGTGGCGCGGGTTGCGCGTGTCGCCCTGACGCGGTGCGGCTGCCGCCGTTTCGGCGGCTGGGCGGGCGGTCGCAGCGGCACCGCGCGGCGGTGCGGCTTCTGCAGCCTCGTCACGGGACGCGGCGCGGAGCAGATCGGAAATCCAGCCGCCACCTTCGCCGCGACCGGCAGCAGGCGATGCGTTGTCAGTGGCGTCAACACCGCTGCGCAATGCGAAGGTTTCGGTGGCGCGCGCGGGGGCGGCGACCTGAGCCTGGGCTGCCCTGCGAATATCTGCCTGAGGGACGGCACGCTGGGCGACCGGCTCGGAGATCTCGAGGTTCTGGCTGGTGCGGCCGATCAGCTGCGACAGATCCTGGAGGGCCTTGATCTGCTCGGAGACGGCACGGCGCATGGCCGCGGCGTTTTCCTTGGCTTCCTCGGGAAGGTCGAAGGCGCCGCGCTTCAGTTCTTCGCGGGTCATATCGAGCTCCTTGCGGATGTCACCCGCAGAGCGACGAATTTCGTCGGTCGCACCGGCAAAGCGGGTGACCGCCTCGTCAACGGCCTGACGGAGCGCCTCGCGCAGCGTTGCTGCAGCGCCGTCCGAACGACGACCGGCTTCCTGCAGCAGGTGATCGATGTCGTTGAGCGACATCGACAGGCCGCCGCGCAGACGCTCGGCGAGAGCCGCAGAGCGCTGCTCGGCCTCCGAAAGGGTCTTCTCGATTGACTGATGGGCTTCCTGCTCTGCGGAGAGCAGGGCATCGCGCATGGTGGCGGCCGTGCCCTGTGCACGCTTCTCGGTTTCGGTCAGGATCTGACCAATATCGCTGAAGGAGGATGCAACGCTCTGGCGCAGATTGCCGGCAAGCTGACCGGAGCGCTGTTCGGCGCGTTCGAAGGCACCTTCCAGCATCTGGCCGAGACCCTGCATGGTGGTCTCGATCTCTTCCGAGCGCTTGACGAGGCCAACCGAGAGTTCGCGGAGCGCCTGCTGGCGTTCTTCGAGCGTGCCAACGAGGTTGGACTGCGCGGCAGAGAGAAGTTCCGATGCCTTGCCGAGGACCTTCGTATGATCGCCGAAGCGGCCCACGATAGAGGAGACCTGCGACAGGGTTTCGCCTGACACCGTCGACAGGCGGCCAAGTTGGTCGCTCAGCAAGCGGCTCGAGGTCGACATCAGATCGGTTGCCTTGCCGGCGGTCTCGTTGAACTGTGAAGCGGTTGCGTCCAGACGGCTGTCGAGCGCGCTGATGCTGGAGACGGCCTGTTCGATGACATCGGCGATGCCGGCATTGCTGTCGCCAAGACGGTCGATGAGCTGCGTTGCGCTGGCAACGAGATTGTTCTCCGCGTTGGAGAGCGATGCCACCGCGCGCTCGGTGCGCTCATTGATGGCCCCGACGAGTGCCTGGTTTTCGGCGCGCAGACGGTCGGCGCTTTCCGCGGCTGCGGCGCTGATCTGCTCGGCGGCGGTCCGGCCGGTCTGGGCATAGGTCTCGATGACCGGAACGGCCTTTTCGTCGATCAGGCGGCTAAGTTCGGCCGAGCGGGTCGACAGCATCGAGTTGAGTTCGCGGGTACGGTCATCAAGCACGTTGCGGATCGAATTGCCGCGTGCTTCCAGGGCCTTTTCGACGGCATCCATGGATGCGTTGAGTTCCTGGGCATTGCCGGAAATCGCATCGCGGATCGCCGTTGCGCGCTGTTCAAGTGTTGTGGACACATCAGACAGCGTGCCGGTGAGGTTCGACACCTGGGCGCTCACCAGTGCCTCGGCATGCGAAACCTTGTTGGCAATGACATCGCCGGCCTGCGAGAAGGTTTCGGCGACGACGGCGGCCTGTCCGGCGAGGCGATTCTGCGTTTCGCTGATGCGCTTGGCGAGTTCTTCGGAGCGCGCCTCAACCGTGCGGCTGAGCGCTGCGCTGCTTTCGTCCAGCTTTTCGGTCAGCATGGTGCTGCTGGAAGCCAGACGCTCGACGGAGCGCTGCGCTTCGGTGTCGAGATCACGTGCGGCATCCGTCACGGCGCTGCGCAGTGCTGCAGCCAACCCGGCAGCCTTGCCTTCGATGGTCTTGTTGACGTTTTCAAGTCCGACGGAGAGGGCGCGATCCATGGTCGAGAGGCGCTCGTCGATCTGCGTCGTGCGGCTGTCGAATGTCTCGGCAATCTGCGCGGTCCGGCTGTCGATCGTTGCAGCGATCTGCGTGGTGCGACTGTCGAGTGCTGCGGTGATCTGTGTTGTGCGGCTATCGAGCGCTGATGTGATTTCTGTCGTACGGCTGTCGAATGTGTCGGCGACCTTTGTCGCGCCATCCGTCAGTACCTGTGAAACGCGCTGGCTTGCTTCTTCACCGATGCGTTCGATGGCGGAGACCTTGTCATCGAGACGGGCTGCAAACTTCTCACCGGCGTCGTTGACACGGGCGTCGACGCCGTCAAGGCCGTTGCGCAGGCGGTCTTCGAGCGTGCCAAGGCTCAACTCGATCCGCGAGCTCGTCTCATCCAGACGCGAGGTCATGCCGGTGACCGATTGCTCGACCATGCCGGAGAAGCCCTGCGCTGATTTGGTGATTTCACCGGCGGCATCGCGGATCTGTTCGGTGAGTGTGCCGGCGGTGCCGCGGAGACGATCGTCAAGCATGCGGCTTGAGTCGTCGATCGCCTTTCTCAGGGCTTCCTCACGGTCCTCAAGGCTCATTTCGAGCATGCTCGTGCTCGCGGCCAGCGAAGCGCCGATGGTGGTGCCATGCTCACTCAAGGTGTTCTCGATCGCCTCATGGGCACCCGAGAGGGTCTCAGCCAAATTGCGCTGTCCATCGCCAAGCGTCAGCGCGATGGCCTCCGAGCGATCTTCGAGAATACTGCGGATCTGGTCATGCGTGCTCACCAGGCGCTCATCGATATCGACGACACCCGTGGTGATCGTGTCGACGATCTTGCCGGTGTTTTCGCCGAGGGTGCGCGACAATGTCGTCTGGGCGTCTTCGAGCGTGGCAGCGAGATAGCTGGTATGCCCTGCAAGCGACAGATCCAGGCGTTCCTGATTTTCGGTGAATGCCGTGCGGATCACATCGACCTTGCCGGCAAAGGCTTCATCGATGCGCTTGTCAGCATCGGAAACGCTCTCGATAATGGCCGAAGCGCGCTGGTCAAGGCTCTCATCAAGACGGCGCTGGCTATCGGTCAGCGTCTGCGCCAGATCGGCGCTGCGCGCCGTCAACGAAAGATCCAGCTCAAGGCTCTTCGTCTCGAGCGTGTCGGCGATCTCGCTGCTCTTGTTCTCAAGCATCGAGGCAATGCCGCGGGTCTTGGCGTCAAGCGTTTCGGCGAGCCGTGCCTGGTTGCCCTCGAGCGCATTGATGACGCCATCGGTCCGGCTGGTGAGGACGTCTTCGAAACGGGTCTGGTTGTCGGTCAGGGCGTTGGTCAGCGCGCCGCCACGCTCCTCAAGAACCTCCTCGATGCGCCGTTTGGCATTTTCGAGACCTTCAGTCAGCGACTGTGCCCGGGCCGACATGGCATCGGCAATCTCTTGCGCGCGACCGGAGAGGGTCTCGTCCAGCATGGTCTGATTGGTATCGAGGCTCAGCGCCATTGCCAGCGACTGTTCCGTCAGCGTGGTGCCAAGGCGCTCGATGCTGGAGGTCAGAATGCCTTCGATGGATTCGGAGCCGCCATTTACCGTTTCGTTGATCCGCGCAAGGCTTTCCATCAGCTTGCTATCGAGGCTGCCGGCGCGCTGATCGAAGGCGCTGGCAAACTCGGCAACGCGATCGTCAAAGGTTGCGTTGATCTGGCCAATGGTGGTCTGGAAGCGATCTTCAAACAGGCCCGAGCGCAGATCGAGGTCAACAAGCGCGTCATCGGCGCTGGCCTGCAGGCTCTGGCGGAAGCTCTTGCCACGTTCTTCAAGCGACAGGTTGAGCGTCGACAGGACGGTGTCAAGCGAGCTGGTGATCGTCGTTTCGCCGGTCTTCAGGCTCTCGGCGATGTCGCGGGTGCGCTCGAGCAAGGTATCGTTCAGCTGACGCGCGCGGTCGTGCAGGGCGGCATTGAGCTTTTCGGTATTGGCGTCGAGCGTGGAGGCACGCGTTTCGAATTCGGTCAGCAATTCGCGACCCCGCGAGCTCAAGGTGTCTGTCAACGTCTTGAGCTGGCTGTCGAATTCGGTGGAAAGCGAAAGGCCTGACGCGCCCAGCGTCTGGACCATGTTCTCGGTCTTGTGGTCGAGCAACGAGCCAAGCGCGCTCACCGCCGCATTGGATTTCTCCATCAGCACAGCTGCACGCGTGTCGATCATCGAGGCGAAAGCCTCGCCGGATGTCTGCAAGCGCACGGAAATTTCTTCCGTGGCGAGCGACAGGTCTTCCTTCAGCTGGTCGTGTGCTCCAACAATCGAGGAGCGGATACGTTCTGCGTGATTGACGATGGCGTCGCGTTCGGCACCCAGTTCGTGCACCAGGCCGCGCACGCGCAGTTCGTTATCGGTGTAGCTGCGCTCGAGGGCTGTGACTTCGGCGTGAACCAGTGCTTCGAGCTCGGTGGCGCGGGCAATGGTGCGCTCGATGCCTTCGTTCATGGCGGAGACTTCGCGCCGGACAGCCTGACCCACCGTCATGATGCGTTCTGTTGCGATTGTCTCCGGCTCTGAGAGACGCAGCGCCACCTCTGCCATGGAGCGGGCGGCATTGCGAAGGTCTTGTGCGCGGGCCATCATGACTGCGAACGCATAGAAAAGAAGGATCGGCAGAACGGTGCCGATGAAAATGGCGACAAGGCCAGGTGCAGCAAGGACTTCGGCAATGCTGTTGGCCTGCCAGATCGTTGCGCCATATATAAGTTGCGTGAGGCCCAGGGCGCCAAGCACCCAGAGCGCCGAGATCACGGTGGCATTTCTAATGGCATGGCTTACGGAGTTGCTCTCAAGCGAGCGCAGCAAAGCCGTCGGCGGCCGACGCGAAGCATCGTTGGCTGCGGCGAGGTTTGGAGACCGGGGCGACGGTTCTGCCGCATGCTCGCTCGCGCGTGCGGCCCGCTTTTCAGCTTTGGTCGCATTGCCCTGCGCTTGCTTGACTGTATCGGCTTCCTCCGAAACGCGAGACTTGCCGCCTTGAGACGGCGATGCCTCGTCTTCGAAGTCGATGCTCAGCGCCGCTTCCAGTGCTTGGAAAGCACTTTCATCGATCGAGTCTGACTTCTTGTTCGCCATAAGGTTACGCCTCGTTACACTCATTCTCGGTGACACTGAGAACCTGTCGCCCAGGCCGGGTGACACCGATCACACCTTCGTACACCGACTGCTCGTCCACCGCCACAATGAACGCGGCATCTTTCATCCTCCAAACCGGCCAATTGTGTGGTGCCGGCAAGCAGGGCTAAATATTCTGCTTCCGTCGAGCGGGGCTCGCAATCGCAGATCGCCCTTATCAACCGTATCGTAGTGGCACATCCGAGGTTTTTATACAATTAATGCGTTTTGACGCCAGTCTCGACCGCAATCGATGTTAAACCAATCTCAACCTTGATTGACCGCGAAAAGCCTTTGTTCGCAGGGCTTTGCGTTTTGTTAACCATAAGGCCAGTTTTTTCTGTCCCGATACGGCACATTTAACGTTACGTCGCAACTGGTCCATTCAAAGTGGGGCATGAAATTAAACGTGGAAAACACAGGCTGGCCCCATGATTAATACCTCTTCGATTGCTTTTGAAGCGCCGCAACTGCTTGAAGTTGCATCCCGCCGCGGGAGTCGCCCCATCGATTTGCAGATTGTCAATTCGGCCGTGGACGGTGACAAGCTTCGGGAAATTCAATTGCTTGAGGGTTTTGCACGAAAGGCACGTAAGTGTCTGCGTGTGCTGGGGGAAGGGGCAACCGGTGCAGAGGTGAAGAAGGTTGTGACCGGACTGCGCAATGCGGCCCTCAGCATAGGGGCCATGCGTGTTGTCGGCGCGTTGGAAATCCTCGAAATGAAAGGCAATACAACAGATGCTCTGGCCAGTGTTGCCGCCTCCGTTCTGGAGGCTGAACTGTTCATCTTGAAGATCGCGCGCTGATCTACCCCTTCTCAAGCCGGTTGCTTCGCCCCATCTGAGGGGCAGGCGTGTTGACCTCCGTTTTGAATTGGGGGATGACAGCGCCCGTGCGAATGCAAGCGGAGCAACGAATTTCACATGTCAAACATCACGATCGTCGCCTTTGACGGTACACGCTTCGACCTTTCAGTGCAGGATGGCTCCACCGTCATGGAGAACGCGGTCCGCAATTCCGTTCCTGGGATTGATGCGGAATGTGGTGGTGCCTGTGCCTGTGCGACCTGTCATGTCTATGTTGATGATGCCTGGGCGTCGAAGGTCGGTAGTCCTTCGCCCATGGAGGAGGATATGCTGGACTTTGCCGTCGATGTCCGCCCGACGTCGCGTCTGTCCTGTCAGATCAAGGTGTCGCCGGATCTTGATGGTCTGGTCGTGCACGTCCCCGAGCGGCAGGGCTAAGCCGCTTGAAGGCCCTTTAGTCCAGGGCTCAGCATTTACCTTTGCGACGAAAAAAGCCCCGCTCTCGCCTTGACGAGAGCGGGGCAAGTGGGCGCATAGCCAAGCAGGCGAGGGAGGAAGCACCTGCGGCACCAGAACGCGCCTGGGAGAGAAATCTGTCAGAATATCTGCAATTGGTGACAATCTTATTTCAGTCGTTGCGTAAGTTCTACACTGATAAATTGCAGGTTATTCACGAGGCGTTTGGAAAGCTTCGGGCAAGCCACTGAAATTGTGGTCCAAGCGCCATCGCGCAAGTAGGATGACGATCGCAGGCGCTTCCTGCCGATCCGAGATCGCGTCCGCGCCGGAAAGCCCAACAAAAGCAAATAGCCAAATTGTTTCCGGCGGTGCTCGCCGAAAATGGTCTAACGCTGTTCTCGTTGCTGGGCACGGTAGCGCAGGATGCGGATCATGCGCTCCTCAAAGTTTTTCGATTCGACGCGATCAAACTGCATCTGGGCGCGGTCGTGATTGGCCGTGACCATGTCGGTGATGGCTGCGACCTTGTCCTGGAGCCGATCGCAGCTGTTTTCCGGTCTTAGCCGTTTCAATCTGGATTCAAGCTCGCGGGCATGCTGTCTGGCAATCTCGGCATGGCGTTCTTCGTGCCGCTTTATGTCGGCAGACAGCGAATCCCAGATGAGCCCCAACCCACTTGGCGCCTTGCTGCGGTTCTTCCAGCGCGGCAGGATGAGCTTGGTTTTGAGCGTGACGGTTGCGTCTTCAATCGCGCAGCGTCCGCCGCTGCTGGAATAGGTAACGTCACCGCCGAACTGGATCTGCGTTGCGCCGGGATGTCGACCGCCCGTCGATTGCGTGAGCGGCCCCTTCTTCGAAAGCTCTGCATCAATTTCGGCGGCGGTGCGGCCACCGATATCGAAATAGGTGATTGTTTTCTTGATCCGGGTTTCTGCGTTTGCCGCAGTGATGGTGCTCAAAAGCAAAGGTCCGCCCAGCACGATGGCCGCAAGGCGACTTATTCTCTTCATTCTTTGATCCGCAATGTTGTAATCGCCAGGGCCTTCGGGCATAGCCGAGCACGAACCCTAATGCACTTTTGCAGCTTTTGCGCCATTTCGACAGAGGGCCCGTGACGATCGACAGAAAGTTTTCCTGGAAGCTTGGCCAGGGCCGCCAGCTCGATCTCGGCGAACGCGGTTACCTGATGGCCATCGTCAACGTGACGCCGGATTCCTTTTCCGACGGCGGCCGATACCACCATGTCGATGCAGCCGTCGCCCATGGCCTTGCCTGCCTGGCGGAGGGGGCGACCATTCTCGATATCGGCGGGGAATCGACAAGGCCGGGTGCCGAGGCGATCGATGCGCGCGAAGAACAAAGGCGTATCTTGCCGGTGATCGAGGCCTTGGCCTCCTCGACCGATGCCCTGATCTCCGTTGATACCTATCGTGCAGAGACAGCGATTGCCGCGCTCAAGGCCGGGGCTCATATCGTCAATGATGTCTGGGGTCTGCAGCGCGATCCGGAGATGGCTAATGTCATTGCAAAAGTCGGTGCGGGCGTCTGCATCATGCACACGGGACGCGACCGCAAGCGCCTTGCCGATCCGATCGCTGATCAGGTTGTATTCTTCGAGCACTCTCTCGCTGTCGCGGAAAAGGCGGGCATCGAACGGCAGTCCATCGTGCTTGATCCGGGTTTCGGTTTTGCGAAGGAGACGCCGGCCGACAATTGGTCGCTGATGGCGCGCATGAGCGAACTCGAGACGTTCGGGCTGCCGCTCCTGGTCGGGACCTCTCGCAAGCGCTTTCTCGGCGCGTTGACGGGGCGGGATGCTGCAGAGCGCGATGCTGCGACCGCTGCGACTACGGTGTTGATGAGAATGGCGGGGGCCTGCGTATTTCGTGTCCATAATGTCGCTATGAACCGGGACGCTTTGCTGGTCGCCGATGCTATGCTTTCGGCGCGCCGTGGCGCGTATCACACTCAATCGGAGGGCGATGCCTGAGATGCCGGCGATCTTCACCATTACTTTGAAGAATTGCGCGTTCTTCGCGCATCACGGGGTCTTCGCCGAAGAGGCGGTCCTGGGGCAGCGCTTCTATGTCGATGTCGAATTCGACGTCGATGCCGAGAGGGCCGCCGAAACCGACACGCTCGATGGCACGGTGCACTACGGAATTGCCTTTGAGGTGATTGAAGGGATCGTCACCGGTGCGCGCAAGCAATTGATCGAGGCGTTGGCGCTTGCCGTGGCGCGCGGGCTTCTTGATCGGTTTGAAGAAATTCTGCGCGTCAGGGTTACGCTGCGCAAGCCCAGCGCACCGATTGCCGGCGTTCTCGACTATGTGCAGGTGAGTGTTGAGCAGAGCAGAGTCTGACGTGGGTACGCCCGAGCAGGAAACCCGCGACATCGGCACCGTTGCGACGCTTGGTCTTGGCGGCAATCTCGGCGATCCGGTTGCCGCGATGGCGCAGGCAATCCGATGGCTTGACGCGGATTCGGATTGCCGTGTTCTCGATGTTTCGCGTCTCTATCGGACGCCGCCCTGGGGGAAAACCGATCAGGCGGATTTCTACAATGCATGCGTCAAGCTCGAAACCCGGCGGATGCCGCATGACCTGCTTGACCTGTGTCTTGAGATAGAGCGGCGGATGAAGCGCGTTCGATCCGAACGTTGGGGGCCGCGCACAATTGATATCGATATTCTAACCTTCGGCTCGGTCGAGCTTGATAGTGATCGGTTGCATCTGCCGCATCCGCGCATGACGGAGCGTGCCTTCGTTCTGCTTCCGCTTGCCGATGTTGCTTGGGATCTTACGGTCAAGGGGCGGTCAGTCGATGCCTGGCTGCGTGACAGCGATCAGGCCGGCATTCGGGTCGAAAACGAAAGCCGCGCCTGGTGGCGCGGATGATCATGCAGTGCTCAGAATTTTGGTTGAGGGCAGGCCCTAATCGATGGAGCGCGCCTGGGCCACGGCTTGGCGGTTGAGTTTCAGGCCGATGACCGGGATCATCTGATCTTCAACCTTGACCGAAATCGTGATGTTCATCGAATCGTCTTCGTCGAGGCGTGCAACCATGGCGCCGCTCAGCTTGGCCCGGTTAATCCCCATGACGGCGCGATTGCCGGTGACCTGACCCGAGACGATGTCCAGGCCCTTGCCGTCGGCACCATCCAGAAACTGACCCTTATAGCCATCACCCATATTGGAAATGACCGCCGACATCGGCTGGCTGAACACGCCAACGCGGCAGGTGCCGTCGAGCTTCAGACCGGTCTCCTTACCGTTTGCCGCAAGCCCTGTCAGATTGCAGGTGAATTTCGTTCCCTTGTATTTTCCGGCGACAATCTCGCCCGGGCCTTTCCAGACGCCGGCGACCGACTCGAAAAAGCGTTTGTCACGCGAGGAGGCCTCTGCAAAGCCGGCCGGCATAAGAGCGATTGCAGCGAGAAGTGCAGCGCAGCGACCGACTGTCGAAGTAAGAAGAATGGACATGGTTGAACCTTGCTACGAGAAACCAGAGAGCCAACGCTAAAATACCGGCAGAGTGGTTAATGCTTTCTTGCTTTAGCCGCTTGCGACATTGCAATCAATCGTCATGGATCACAACGCCGAAATTGGCGCAAGGTTAATCTGCAGCTTGCCCCTTCGTGTCTGCCTTCGGGGAGGAAAGGTCACCCATGAACTCACCAATCCCGGGTCGCTTCAGGGCGTTGAAGGGCAGGGGGCGACAAAGGTCGATGGCTGAAATGCCGATTCGCGCCGTCATGAGCCCGTTGATGACGCCCTCTCCAAGTCGTGTTGACAGGCGTGCTGCAAGGCCGTGACCGACGATTTGCTGGGCCAATCCGTCACCGACGGCAATGGAGCCTGTCACGGCCAGATGCGCAATCACGTCGCGAAGCAGGCGCAGCATTCCAAGACTGCCCGGGCGGCCGCCATAAAGTTCGGCGATGGACCGGACCAGGCGGGTAATCTCAAAGGTGACATAGGCGAGATCGACAATTGCGCGCGGACTTACAGCCGTAATGACGGACACTCGCTTGACCGAACCGAGGACAAGCGCTCGGGCCCTGACATCAAGCGGTGCGAGAAGCTCGCGTTCGGCAAGTTCGATCAGCTGCGGGCCATCGATCACCTCATCGGCGAGGGCCTTGAGGTTGGCGGAACCCCGTGCTGCCTCTGGCCTTGACGAGAGAATGGCCAGCAGCCGGTCGACGACCTTCTGAGCCGGACGGCGGTCGCGCTGTCGGCTCGCCTCTGCAGCGTCGCTGCGCAAGGATTGCACTGCCGCCAGGCGATAAAGCCCCAACATCTCCCGCACCAGAAGGCCTGCCAAGGCGAAGGCGGCAATCGCTGCCGCAACGGCACCGGCATAACCGAGCCAATCGGATCGGGCAAAAAGGTCGCGGATGAGCTGGTCCACCCACAGGCCGAAGGCCAGTGAGAGCAGCGTGCCAATGGCCGCGAACGCAAGGTTGGACCATGAGACGCGCCGCCGCGGAGGGGCTGGCATCGCCTCTACCGCGTCTGCGAGAAAGGGATCGTCTTGGTCGGCGACGATCTCGACTGCGCCTGAAAAGGCGCGCGGTGGCCGAGATGTCTCTGCTTTGCCCGGTTCTGCTGCATCCTTCGCCACGGCAAAGGCCGCCGGGCGCCGTTTGCTGGCTTCTTCGGGTTTCGGAGAATAGGGGTCTGAGGGTTCTTTCATCCGAGGCGATCTCCCATCAGGAACTGCAGTGCACGGTCGAGCCGGATATGCGGCAGCGAGATATGCATTTCGCCAGTCCGCTCCAGTTTCGGCGGACGAAAGCGCACGAAGGAAACATCAGAGAGTTTTGCGGCTTGCGAGCCGATGTCCACGGCTCTGAAATAGGCCTGGGGATCAATCGGCAGGTCGCCGGGGAAGATCGCGGTCGACCGCTCGCCATCGAAGTCTTCCTCTCCGATGCGTTCACCCGGCATCGGGGTGCCAACGATGACGGGCAGCTCGTGCCCGTCCTGCCGCACGACGCCTTCGCGGGTGGCGCGCACCGAGGCGATTGCCATGACGTCAATACCCGCACCGCTTGCGCCGATGGTCTCCACCGCACGGTGAACAAGCCGGCGGGTCAGGTTCTCCAGTCGGTCGTGACTTTCATGGTGCAGATGGTCGGCTTTTGTCGCCGCGATCAAAACCTTGTCGATCCTGCGTCGGAGCAGGGCGGTGAGTGCGGAATTCTTGCCAGCCCTGAAGCAACCGAGGACGTCGACGAGTGCGCGTTCGAGATCCTGAACGGCTTCCGGCCCGCGGTTCAATGCCTGCAGGGCGTCAACCAGCACAATCTGGCGATCAAGCCGGGCAAAATGCTCGCGGAAGAAGGGCTTCACCACGACCGTTTTATAGGCTTCGAAGCGCCGCTCCATCATGGCGTGCAGTGAGCCCTTCGACGGGACATTGTCCGGCAGGGATGGGAGCGGCGCAAAGGTGAGGGCGGGCGACCCTTCGAGATCGCCAGGCATAAGAAACCGCCCCGGCGGCAGTGTCGACAGCGACCGTTCGTCCGATTTGCAGAGACGGAGATAGGTGGTGAAGGCTTCTGCGAGTTTGCGGGCGGTCGTCTCGTCAGCGACGGCTTCGGGGTCGATGCTGGCAGCCAGCTCCAGCCATGGGCGCGCAAGCTCGGCGCGAACACCTGTCTCGGCGAGTTCTGCGGTCTTCCTGCTGAAGGTGCGGTAGTCCTGATCGAGGAGTGGCAGGTCGAGAAGCCATTCTCCCGGATAGTCGACGATATCGATGGAAAGCCGTCCGGGTGTCAGCATGCGGGACCAGGCGCTCGCACTCTTGTAGTCAATTGTCAGTCGCAATTCCGATATGGCCCGGGTGCTGTCAGGCCAGATCCGGTCCGTTACCAATGCATTGACATGATCTTCATACTGGAAGCGCGGAACGGCATCGTCGGGCTGCTCTTCAAGTCTTGTGGCGGAGACACGGCCAGACCGCACGGGCTCGAACAATGGCAGCCGTCCGCCATGCAGCAGGTTGTGCACAAGGGAGGAGATGAAGACAGTCTTTCCGGCGCGCGACAGGCCGGTCACGCCGAGTCGAAGCGTCGGATTGATCAGGCTTGAGGCGCGATCGCCGAGATTGTCCAATACGATGGCGGCTTCATCCATCAATCCGGTCAGCGAGGGTGGCAACAGGTCTATCCGCTTGAGGTGGTGTCAAGGTGCAGTCCGACTGCGGGGAACAGAAGCGATATAGGTGGTGTGTACCGTGATCGGAAGGGGCAGCGCTCAAGCTGCTTATGGAATTCACCCAATCAGGAAATCGGACAGTCCCCAGCTGTTGTCTTTGGCGTCGAGAACAGCGAAACCGGAGGTCGGATAACCGTCGGGCACTGTCTTGCCGACCGTGTCGTGGCCGCAGAGGCGCGCCAAGACCTCTTCGATTGCCGGATTATGGCCGATCAAGAGCAGCGAGCGCACCCCTTGCGTGGCGCCGATGATTTCCAGATAGATTTCCGCAGGCGCGTTGTAGAGTTCGTCAACAAAGCGGGCGTCCTCCAGATCCGGAAAGGCGCGCGAGAAAGCCTCGAAGGTCTGCCTGCACCGCTTTGCTGTCGAGCTGATGACCAGATCAGGGCGGTACTCGCGATCGGCAGCGGCATTCGCCACCAGTTCAGCCTCGGCGTAACCCGCATCAGACAGAGACCGGTCAAAGTCACGGCTTCCGGGTTCGGCCCATCCGGATCTGGCGTGGCGCAACAGGTACAGTCGTTCGGCTTGCTGCAGATTGGAGATCATCCGGCCATTCCGCTTGATTTGCGAAGCCATCACGTAGCGGCTTCTGCCCCTTGCCGTCAACTGGCCCATGAGTGTCAGGTGATGGTGCCTGCCTTTAGGGAAGGAACAATCGGCAAACATGGAGCATATAAAATTTGTGCTTAAAAAATGACAGTTTAGCTGAAAAATGTGACAAACTTAAAAAGACAAAATCAACGCGATGCAGACTTGAACGACCAGTCGCGAAAGGATATACAGCCGCCCATTGAGATGTTCTTCGGGAGAATCGCGTTGAGTGAGAAGATCGATCTTAGCAACTACGTCTTGTCGGAAGAAGACGAGTTCATGAACACGAGCCAGCGGGCCTATTTTCGGGCCAAGCTGATTGCATGGAAGAATGAGATCCTCCGCGAAGCGCGCGAAACGCTTGATCATCTCGCCGAGGAAAGTGCCAACCACCCCGATCTCGCCGATAGAGCATCTTCGGAAACCGATCGCGCCATCGAGCTTCGTGCCCGCGATCGCCAACGCAAGCTGATCTCCAAGATCGATGCCGCCTTGCAGCGTATCGATGATGGAACCTACGGTTATTGCGAGGAGACGGGCGAACCTATCGGGTTGAAGCGTCTCGATGCCCGGCCAATCGCAACATTGTCGATCGAGGCGCAGGAGCGTCACGAGCGCCGTGAGAAGGTCTATCGCGACGAGTAAATATCCTCCGCTTGTTCACGGGTTGCGGTGCATGCGCCAAAGCCCGGGACAGCGATTGTCGCAGTCAGCTGTGATTTTTGAAACAGGCCCGTGGTGATCGCGGGCCTGTTTTCATTTGCGGAAATGCCGCCCCTTCAGGAGTTGCGGCTTGCCGACATTTCCCCAAAGATCCTGGCGATCTCGTTCTGCAAATTGGGATCGGTTTCTGCTTTCGCGCCATCCGGCTGACTGGTCGGTCTGCGGGCGACCAGGCCGTCGCCAAGCAAGATGTCAGCGGGCAATCGCGGGCTTTCCGAAGTGCTGCCGTGCATGGAAGCATATTGGTTGTCGTCATCGGCATCGCGTTTTGCCGGGATGGGAGATGCCGCGAGATGCATGGCCATTTCTTGTTCCAGAACCCGCTCGAAATCGCTCATATCGCGCTTTGGTGGCTCTGTTGGCTCAAGATGCACCGGTTCCGGCGTTCTGTCGAAGCGCTCCTGCGGGAAGGGGCGCGGTTCCGGTCCGTCAACCAGGACCTTGTGGCGCGCGACGTCCAGAATTTCTTCGACATCAGGCAGATCGACGGAGGCGTGCTCCGCGGCCGGGCTTTCATTCTGTTGTGAATTCTGTGGCTCGTCATCGCGCACTGCGATGCTGTCAGACCCTGTGCGCGGCTCTTCGTTCGGGACGTAGATATCGTCAATCTCGGTGAGTTCCGGCTGCAGCTCCATTACAGAATCGGCAATGGTCGGTTCGGGGATTTGCGGATCAATCACCGCATCCTGTTCGGTCGTCCGGTTGCGCTCGACCGGATCGAGCCCGAAGATCTGATCGAGCCCGGAGAGCCTGCTGGCCTGAGCAGTCTCCGCACTGCTGTCATCAAGGCTTGGCACCACGGTCGGCTCATCGGTCTTAAGGCTAGCGTCCTGCGATGCCGCGGCGGCAGGCTCTGAAGGTGCGGGCCAGCTTTCAGCAGGGTGCGAGATTTTGACCAGATCCTCGTCGATGGACGGCGCAACCGAAACAATCGGGACGACAGGTTCCAAGCGTTTCGGAATGTCGATCGACGTCAGCTCTTGCCGATTGTGATCCTCAGACAGCTTGGCTGAGGCTGGCGAAGTTGTGATCGCGTCGCTCTCCGGAAGCGCGTCGCGCTCTGGCACCAGGTTGTCGACAGCGCTGGAGCGGAGATTGTCATCAGGTTCAGCAGCGCTCACGGCAGACGCTGACAGCGTCGAGGCGAATGTCGCCGCTGCAAACAAGGTGGGCTCCGACCTTGCGCTTGCTGTGGCTTTTGCTGTCGGTGCCGGTTGGTCGGGGCGGCGCTCGGCAGCAATTGTCGGGGCAACAACGGGCACGGGCGGCGCTGAAGGGGCCTGGGCCGGGGGAGGTGCCTCGCTGCGATGATGCGTTACCGGCGCAACTTGGGCGACTTGTGGGGCAATGGGCTTCTCAGGCGGCTGCGCGTCGGGGCGAACAGGCGCTGCGGCGGCTGGGCTTTGAGGGCGGGATGGCGCGTCCGGGCGGCGATCGAGCGAAGCCGTGGGCATTGGCGCTGGCGGAACGGGCGGTGCGGCGGGCGCCACTCTTAAGGGCTGCTGCATGTTTGGCGCGGGCGTGCTCGGCGGGGTTGCTCTTGCAGCCGGCGATGCAGGCGGTGCGGAAAGTGCCAGCGCAGCAGTGTTGTCCAGTGCCTCGACGGCGACAGAGGGAGGCTCGGCGGCATTCTGCACGATTGCCGGCGCAGTGTTTGCCGTAGGTATGCGCTCGTCGCCAATACCGGTCTCGATGACGATATCCGTTGGTCCGCCGATCATCACGAGGTGTTCGACATTGTCGCGTCGGATCAAAACGATCCGTCGTCGCGTGTCGACAGCGGCTGCGTCGAGGATCTGCAGCCTGGGCTGCCGGTTGCGACCACCGCGGACGAAGGGTGATGGCGCGCGACTGCGCAGCAGCCAGAGCACGATGAAAAGGCAGAGTAGCCCCAAGGCGACGCCGAGGGCTGCGACCAGAAAATTGTCGCCGTAAGCGGACATCAGTTCATCGACCATATCTTTGGCTCCTTTACAGGCTTTCTGGCAGAAGACATCATATTGCGCAATCTGCGGCCAGTATGCGCCCGTTCTGTTCCCTAGCGACAGGTCTGTTTGTGCCCAGAATGCGGCATTCCTGTGGGATAGCGGGGATGTGTCGCGTCTTGAACCCTTTCTTTGCTTTTTGCGGTCAAGCCAAGTTGCTAAACAGAATGGCACGATTCTCGTTGGGATTGACGGAATCGCGGAATGAGCGAGAGGCCTCGATGACACGACAACTGACGGACCGCGACGGTGATGGCGCGCTTGTGGAGCGCCGCGGCGGCGCTGGCACGGCCCTGCGCATCCTGGTGCTCGCCCTTGTCCTGATCGCTGCGTCGGCGGCTTTCGTCTTCTTCCGCGAACAATTGGACAATCAGCTGTTTCTCGGTGTCCTGGGCGTTCTGGCGATGATGGGAATCTTCTTCATCGTTTCGGCGGTCATCGGCTTTGTCGAAGTTATGCCACAGCCGCAGGGCGACACGCTTGCGCGCCAGTTTCTGGCAAGCCAGCCTGAGGGCACGCTGATCACCGACGAGCAGGGGCGGATCGTATACGCCAACACTGCCTACGGGGCTTTGACCGGCGCGCAGAAGGCCGCCGAGGTGCAGACGCTGGAGGCCCTGTTGTCGCGCCACCGCGAGTCGAGCGAGGCGCTCTATCGCCTGACAAACGGCCTTCGTGAAGGGCGCGAGACCTATGAGGAATTTCGCCTGATGAAACCTCTGGGCAGCCAGGCCAGTGCCGGCTCGGGCGCCCACTGGTATCGGCTGAAGGCACGGCTATTGCCCGGCGACCGGCGCGGCCGCAACCTGCATGTCTGGCAGCTGTCTGACATCACCATCGAGCGTGACGACCAGGAGCGGTTCTTCAAGGAACTACAGCACGCCATCGATTATCTCGACCATGCCCCCGCAGGCTTCTTCTCCGCCGGACGCAAGGGTGAGATCTATTATCTCAATGCAACGCTTGCGGAATGGCTGGGGGTCGATCTTACCCAGTTCAATCCCGGTTCGATTTCCATTTCCGACCTCGTGGCGGGCGAGGGCATGGCGCTGATCGATTCCGTTCAGGCGGAACCGGGCCAGTCGCGGACCGAAACGCTGGATCTCGATCTGAGGCGGACCAATGGTCAGAGCCTGCCGGTGAGGCTGGTTCACCGCGTGCGGGCCGCCCGCGATGGTGCGCCGGGCGAGAGCCGATCGATTGTTCTGGCGCGCCAGCAGGGCGAAGGCGGCGATCACTCGGATTCCGTTGCCTCGATGCGCTTTACCCGCTTCTTCAACAACACGCCGATGGCCATCGCCTCTGTCGATGGCGAGGGCCGCATCCTGCGCACCAATGCGCCCTTCATGAAGCTATTCTCGGACATCATCTCGCGGGATGAAATCGATCGTCAGGAACGGATCGAGGTCGTGCTGCATGAAAGCGAGCGGGAAGCCTTTCGTCAGGCGCTTGCCTCGGCCAAGGATCGCCAGGTCGATATCGCGCCCATCGACAGTCGACATCCGACCAGCGATGTGCGCAACTTCCGCTTCTACGTCAATGCCGTCATCGATCAAAGCGACGAGGCGCCCGAAGAGGCTGCCATCGTTTACGCCGTCGATGTGACAGACCAGAAGGCGCTGGAAGCGCAGATGGCGCAGACGCAGAAAATGAATGCGGTCGGCACTTTGGCCGGTGGCATTGCACACGATTTCAACAATGTTCTGACCGCCATCCTGCTCTCCTCCGATCACCTGTTGTTGCAGGCGCGCCCCTCGGATGCGAGCTTTGCCGACCTGATGGAAATCAAGCGCAATGCGAACCGCGCTGCCGTGCTCGTGCGCCAGCTTCTGGCTTTCTCGCGCAAGCAGACCATGCGGCCATCCGTGCTCAATCTAACGGACGTGATCGGCGACCTCAGAATGCTGGTCGACCGCTTGATTTCCGGCACCAATGTCAAGCTGAAGGTCGAATATGGCCGCGATCTCTGGCCGGTAAAGACGGACCTTTCGCAATTCGAACAGGTGCTGATCAACCTCTGCGTCAATGCCCGTGATGCCATGCCGCAGGGCGGTGCGCTGACCGTTTCGACCCGCAACATATCGGCATCGGAGACGGAGGCCTTCAACTATCGCGGCCTGCCCGTCGAAGACATGGTGCTGATCGAGGTTGCCGATACCGGGACAGGCATCGCGCCCGATATCATGGACAAGATCTTCGAGCCCTTCTTCACCACAAAGGAAGTCGGCAAGGGGACCGGACTTGGCCTTGCCATGGTCTACGGCATCGTCAAGCAGTCGGGCGGCTACATCTATCCGGAATCGGAAGTTGGCAAGGGGACGGCCTTCCGCATCTTCCTGCCGCGCCATATTCCCGAGGTACAGGCCGTGCCTGAGGCGCAGCCCGTCAACGTCTCAGTCGATGGCGACACGATTACGGTTGCGGCTCCCACCGCTGAGGCGGCTGCCGAGCAGAAGGACCTCACCGGCAAGTCCGCCGTCGTGCTTCTGGTCGAGGACGAGGAGGCCGTGCGGCGCGGCGGCAAACGCATGCTGGAGACCCGCGGTTATACTGTGCATGAGGCAGGTTCGGGCGTCGAGGCGCTCGACATCATGGATGAGCTCGACGGTCAGGTCGACATCGTCGTTTCCGACGTGGTGATGCCGGAGATGGATGGGCCGACACTCTTGACCGAATTGCGCAAGAAGTACCCGGATCTCAAATTCATCTTCGTCTCGGGCTATGCCGAGGATGCCTTCGCCCGCAATCTGCCCGCGGAAGCGAAGTTTGGCTTCCTGCCGAAGCCGTTTTCGCTGAAGCAGCTGGCGGTTGCGGTGCGCGAAATGCTCGACGGCGAAAGCTGAGGTTTATAGCGCCAAGCTTCATCCGACCAAAAAAAAGACCGCCGGCAAGCACCGGCGGTCTCTTTGATTGAGCGCTGTCTCGCGAGGTCAGTTGCCCATGGCAACCGCGATTTCCGCTGCCAGACGGGCATTGTTCTCGACCAGCGCGATATTCGTCTTCAGGCTGCGGCCCTCTGTCAGATGGAAGATGTTGTCCAGCAGGTAAGGTGTCACGGCCTTGCCGGAGATCTCGTCACGTTCGGCATTGGCGAGCGCCCGGCCGATATAGATTTCCATTTCCTCGCGCGGGATCTCGTCTGCCTCCGGGACAGGATTTGCAATCAGCATGCCACCATCAATGCCGAGCTGGTCACGCATCTTCTGGAAATTGGCAATTGCCGCCGGGCTTGGCAGGCTGAGCGGACTTTTGAGACCTGAACTGCGCGACCAGAATGCCGGAAACTCCTCGCTGTCATAGGTCACGACCGGAACACCGCGGGTTTCCAGAACCTCAAGGGTTTTCGGCACGTCGAGGATCGCCTTGGCGCCGGCGCAGACGACGATGACGCCGGTGCGCGCCAGTTCCTCCAGATCGGCAGAAATGTCGAAGCTTTCCTCCGCGCCGCGGTGAACGCCGCCGATGCCGCCGGTCGCGAAGACCTTGATGCCGGCGCGGGCGGCCGCGATCATCGTGGCAGCAACCGTTGTCGCACCATGGCGGCGCTCCGCGATCGCAAAGGCGAGATCAGCCCGCGACACCTTCATGACATTGTCGAGCTTGGCCAGTGTTTCGAGCTGTTCCGGCTCAAGGCCGATATGCAGGGTTCCCTTGATCACCGCAATGGTCGCAGGCACGGCACCTTGCTGACGGATGATGTCTTCGACGCTCCGGGCCATCTCGATATTGCCGGGATAGGGCATGCCGTGCGTGATGATCGTCGATTCCAGTGCGACGAGTGGTGCGCCGCGCTGTTTTGCGGCGCTGACTTCAGCCGAGTAACTGATCGGAAGAAGGGGCGAAATGGGACGTGTCATTGGCAACTCTCTAAAAAACCTGTTTCCTCATGGCAGGAAACGGGCCTCCGGGACAAGGGTGATTTGCGCGGCAAGGCTTGATGCAGACAGGTTTTCATCCGTCGCGCGGTGGCAGGCAAGGGTGAGCGTTGCCGATGCAACGGCGCGACGCAGACGTTCAGTGAGCTCTATGCCGGAGAGCAGGCCATCGAGATAGCCCGCGGCAAAGGCATCGCCGGCGCCCGTGACATCGGCAATGGTGGTCAGCGGCTTTGGCTCGATAACAGCGGTCTGATTTCCGGCAAAGGCGATGGCGGGCCCACCGCCGGAGGTGACGGTGCCGCCGCGCAAACCGCAGGCCTTCAGCAGGCGCGGCCACTCTTCCGGATGGCCCGCAGGCTCGCCGACGATGGCTTCCGCTTCCGCGGCGTTCATGAACAGGTGGTCGAGCAGCGGAAGCGCGCCGCGCAGTTTCGTCACCTTGGCGGGCGAAATGGCGATGGCTGCAAGCGGTCGGCCGCGCGCGGCACATTCCTTTGCAAGAGCCGTCAGGGTTTCTGCAGGAAGATTGGCATCGCAAAGGACATAGCCTGCCGCGTCAAGACTGTCGCGCAGGCTGCGCGCGCGCAGACGCCGGGCGCTGAAGGCATCGTAGAGCGCCATATCGGCCAGTGCGATCACGAGATTGCCGTCCCGCTCCAGGATCGCCGTATAGCTCGGCGTGGCCCGGTCGAGAAACATGACCGGCTGGTCATCAAGGCCCGCGCGCTCCGCAGCATCAGCGACCTGCGCGCCCGCCGCATCTCCGCCCCGTGGCGCAATCAGCCGGATGGAACGACCCAGACGTGACAGATTGCAGGCCGCGTTGAAGACACCGCCGCCAACCTCCTCGAACCATTTGCCGGGATTGCTCGCCCCGGGTTTTGTCGGTCCAAAAAGTGAACCGCGGCGATCGATATGGGCACCGCCGATGGCAAGCAGATCGGTGTTCACGGATAAAATTCCTTTGTCTCAACTGTTGCGAATCGCCCGCCCGCCTTTTCATCCGGGACCGTCTCGCCAGGCGACGCGCCGACAATGCCAGCCAGTGTTGGAACATAATTCGAACACGCGTCAAAATACCATTTGAAATCATGGCCTTGATGTGGGCTTGCAAAACGAGAACAAAAGGCGTACATACTGTCCATCGGCGGCTTCATTGCCTATGCGGCTTCAATAACCTAAAGGTGGATCGAATGGCACAGAATTCTTTGCGGCTGGTAGAGGACAAATCGGTGGATAAAAGCAAGGCATTGGAAGCGGCGCTCTCGCAGATCGAGCGCTCGTTCGGCAAGGGCTCGATCATGAAGCTCGGCGCCAACGAGAGTGCGGTCGAGGTGGAGACGGTTTCGACCGGTTCGCTCAGCCTCGATATCGCGCTTGGCATTGGCGGCTTGCCGAAGGGGCGTATCATTGAAATTTACGGGCCTGAAAGCTCGGGTAAGACGACGCTGGCGCTTCAGACAATTGCGGAAGCTCAGAAAAAGGGTGGCATCTGCGCCTTCGTCGATGCGGAACATGCGCTCGATCCGGTCTATGCCCGAAAGCTTGGTGTCGACCTGCAGAACCTTTTGATTTCGCAGCCCGATACCGGTGAGCAGGCGCTTGAAATTACAGATACGCTGGTGCGTTCCGGTGCTGTCGACGTCCTGGTCGTCGACTCGGTGGCAGCGCTCACGCCGCGTGCGGAAATCGAAGGTGAAATGGGCGACAGTCTGCCGGGTCTGCAGGCGCGTCTGATGAGCCAGGCATTGCGCAAGCTGACGGCTTCGATCTCGAAGTCGAAGACCATGGTTATCTTCATCAACCAGATCCGTATGAAGATCGGCGTCATGTTCGGTTCGCCGGAAACGACGACGGGTGGTAATGCGCTGAAATTCTATGCCTCTGTGCGTCTCGACATCCGCCGCATCGGTTCGGTCAAGGATCGCGAAGAGGTGGTCGGCAACCAGACCCGCGTCAAGGTCGTGAAGAACAAGATGGCGCCTCCCTTCAAGCAGGTTGAGTTCGACATCATGTATGGCGAAGGCGTATCGAAGACCGGTGAGCTGGTCGACCTTGGCGTCAAGGCCGGCATCGTCGAAAAATCCGGCGCCTGGTTCTCCTACAATAGTCAGCGTCTGGGGCAGGGGCGTGAGAACGCCAAGAACTTCCTGCGCGACAACCCGGCGCTGGGCCAGGAGATCGAAATGGCCTTGCGCCAGAATGCCGGTCTGATTGCGGAAAAATTCCTGCAGAATGGTGGCCCGGATGCCAATGATGGCGACGGCGCCGAGGATGCGTGAGATCCTCTGATCTCGACTGGAAAGTGAAGCCGGCCGCGTTTCGATGGAGACGCGGCCGGTTTTCCATTGCGCGGCTGGACAGCGCTTCTGACGGGCGATAAAAGCCATTGATTTTGGAAAAAGTGGCCGAAATTCGGCGTGAATGAAGGGCGTGACATGAGCGGTGTAAACGACATTCGGTCGACTTTCCTCGACTACTTCAAGACGAACGGTCATGAGGTCGTTTCCTCAAGCCCGCTTGTGCCGCGTAACGACCCGACGCTGATGTTCACCAATGCCGGCATGGTGCAGTTCAAGAACGTGTTCACGGGGCTTGAACATCGTCCCTACTCGACGGCCGCGACAGCGCAGAAATGCGTCCGCGCCGGCGGCAAGCATAACGATCTGGACAATGTCGGTTATACGGCGCGTCACCACACCTTCTTCGAAATGCTCGGGAATTTCTCCTTTGGCGACTATTTCAAGGAGCGGGCGATCGAGCTTGCCTGGAACCTGATCACCAAGGAATTCGGTATCGACCGGAACCGGTTGCTGGTTACCGTCTATCACACGGACGACGAGGCGCATGGCCTGTGGAAGAAGATCGCCGGGCTGTCTGATGACCGGATCATCCGCATCGGGACCAGCGACAATTTCTGGGCCATGGGCGATACCGGTCCCTGCGGTCCCTGTTCGGAAATTTTCTATGATCACGGCGATCACATCTGGGGAGGCCCTCCGGGCTCGCCGGAAGAGGATGGTGACCGCTTCATCGAGATCTGGAATCTCGTCTTCATGCAATACGAGCAAATCACCAAGGAAGAGCGGGTGGATCTGCCGCGTCCGTCGATCGATACGGGCATGGGCCTGGAGCGCGTCGCCGCTCTTTTGCAGGGCAAGCACGACAACTATGACATCGACCTGTTCAGGGCGCTGATCGAGGCTTCGGTCGAAATGACGGGCGTCAAGGCTGAGGGCGAGAGACGCGCAAGCCATCGTGTCATTGCAGACCATCTGCGGTCGTCGGCATTCCTGATCGCTGACGGTGTCTTGCCGTCGAATGAGGGTCGCGGTTACGTCCTGCGCCGCATTATGCGCCGCGCCATGCGGCACGCGCAACTGCTCGGCGCCAAGGATCCGATCATCTACAAGCTGCTGCCGGTTCTGGTGCAGCAGATGGGCCGCGCTTATCCCGAGCTGGTTCGCGCCGAAGCGTTGATTTCCGAAACGCTGAAGCTTGAGGAAACCCGCTTCCGCAAGACGCTCGAGCGCGGTCTGACGCTCTTGTCGGATGCGACCTCGACCTTGGGTAAGGGCGATAGCCTCGACGGCGAAACAGCCTTCAAACTTTATGACACCTATGGTTTTCCGCTGGATCTTACGCAAGATGCGCTGCGCAGCCGCGAAATTGGCGTGGATCTCACGGGCTTCAACGATGCGATGCAGCGTCAGAAGGCAGAGGCACGCGCCAGCTGGGCCGGCTCGGGTGACAAGGCGCAGGAAACGGTCTGGTTTGAGCTCAAGGAAAAATTCGGCGCCACCGAGTTCCTTGGCTATACCTCAGAAACTGCGGAAGGCCAGATTCTGGCCCTGGTGCAGGACGGCAAGCTTGTTGAGCGGGCCGATGCCGGTGCCGAAGTTCAGGTCGTCGTGAACCAGACGCCCTTTTATGGCGAGTCGGGCGGTCAGATGGGCGATGCCGGCGTCATCGTCGGCGAAGGCTTCTCGCTTGCCGTCAGCGATACCCAGAAGAAGGGCGAAGGCGTCTTCGTGCATGTGGCAACTGTGGCGAACGGTGTGGCCACCGCCGGTGTGGCGGTGACACTGACCGTTGATCACGCCCGTCGCTCGCGCCTGCGCTCCAACCACTCGGCAACCCATCTTCTGCATGAGGCGCTTCGCGAAGTGCTCGGTACGCATGTGGCCCAGAAGGGCTCGCTGGTCGCTCCGGAGCGTCTGCGCTTCGACATCTCGCACCCAAAGCCGATCTCTGCCGAGGAGTTGAAGATCGTTGAAGAGATGGCGAACGAAATCATCATCCAGAACGCGCAGGTCACCACGCGCCTCATGGCTGTGGATGATGCCATTGCCGAAGGCGCAATGGCGCTGTTCGGCGAGAAATACGGTGATGAGGTCCGTGTCGTCTCGATGGGAACCGCTGTGCGCGGCGAGAAAAAGGGCAAGAGCTACTCAACCGAACTCTGCGGCGGCACGCATGTATCGGCGACTGGTGACATCGGCCTGGTCCGTCTCGTGGGCGAAAGTGCGGTGGGCGCCGGGGTGCGCCGTATCGAAGCCCTGACCGGCGAGGCCGCTCGCAACTATCTGGCGGAGCAGGATGAACGCGTCAAGGCGCTCGCCTCGGCCCTGAAGGTTCAGCCGACGGACGTCGTGGCCCGCGTCGAGGCGCTCGTCGATGAGCGCCGCAAGCTCGAAAAGGAACTTGCCGACGCCAAGCGCAAGCTGGCCATGGGCGGTGGTGCGGCACAGGCAGATCAGCCGCGCGTCATCAATGGCGTCAACTTCATCGGTCGCAACCTGGCGGGCGTCGAGGCAAAGGATTTGAAGAGCCTGGCCGACGAGGCGAAAGCCGGAATCGAGAGCGCTGTCGTGGTGCTGATTGCTGCGGGTGACGATGGCAAGGCAAGCGCTGTTGTCTCGGTGACGCCGGATTTGACGGCGCGCTTCAGCGCGGTGGATCTCGTGCGGATCGCCTCCGGCGCGCTCGGCGGCAAGGGCGGTGGTGGCCGGCCCGATATGGCGCAGGCCGGTGGTCCTGACGGGGACAAGGCCGACGAAGCGATCGAGGCGGTGGCTGCGGCTCTTGCCTGATAGGCTTCGTCCGTTTACTCGCTCAGCAAAGGCCGGTCCTCAGGATCGGCCTTTTCGTTTGGCCTGCGCTGCTCGTCGAGCACTCATGCGGCTTTGCGCCGGGTCGCAATGGTCCGCATTGCCGATTGCATGTCCGGTTCAAACCGCGCGGTTGCGTCGCTGATTTCATGATGCAGCAGCATGGCGTGAAGATCCGGGCGGCTGGAGACAATATAGACCCGCGTGCCATGCCGTGCCGCGCTGCGGACAACGCCGGCCAGCGCGTTGATGCCTGAGGCATCGATGAAAACAATGCCAGAGCAATCCAGGACCAGGTTGCGATGCTGGTCCCCGATCCGGTCGAGGACTGCAGTCGCTGTCGCCACCGCGCCAAAGAAGAAGGCGCCATCAAGCCGGTAGACAATGGTCTCGGCGTCGCTGCCATCCACTGGACGCTCTGTCTCGCGTGAGGCTACCTGCAAACGGCTCGCCATCTGGTGGATGAATTGCACAGAGGCGAGCGCAAAGCCGACCAGAATGCCTTCGGTGAGGTCACGGAAGACCACAAGCAGGAAGGTCACAGCGAGGATCACCGTTTCAGCCCGCGATGTGCGGATCAGAGCGGCGATCGCCGGCCGCTCGATCATGTTCCAGGAGACGACGGCCAGAACACCTGCCAAGGCCGCAAGGGGAATATAGGAGGCAAGCGGGGCGGCAATCAGCATGAAAGCGAGCAGGAAGACGGCGTGCAACATGCCGGAAACTGGACTCGTTGCGCCGGCGCGCACATTGGTGGCGGTTCTGGCAATCGTGCCCGTTACACAGATGCCGCCGAACAGGGCAGAGGCGATGTTGGCCACGCCTTGCGCCACCAATTCCGTATTGGAGCGATGCCGGCGGCCCGTCATTCCGTCAGCGACGACGGCAGAAAGAAGCGATTCGATGGCCCCGAGCAGCGCAAAGGCAATCGCGTCAGGCAGGACGGCAATCGCAAGCTGCAGCGACAGATCGGGAAGGGTCGGTACAGGGAGGCTGGAGGGGATGCCGCCGAATTTTGTGCCGATGGTCGGAACAGGCAGTTCGAGAAGAGCGGCGGCAAGCGATGCCGAAATGACCGCGATCAGCAAGCCCGGCCAATGGGGTCGATAATGGCGAATGGCCAAAATAGTGAGGATGGTGAGGCTCGCAATTCCGGCGGCGGCTGGCGAGATCGTGGTGAGCGAATTTGCCAGTGCGGGAAGTTTTTCCAGAAGCGGACCGGGTTCCGGCCCGGTGAGCTGAAGCCCCAGCAATTCGCTGATCTGGCTTGAAAAGATGATCACGGCTATACCCGCCGTGAAGCCGACGGTGACGGGATAGGGGATGAACTTAATATAGTCCCCTAGTCGAAAGAAGCCGGCCAACGCCAAAAGAACACCTGACATCGCCGTCGCCAGCAGCAGGCCGTCGATGCCGTGGCGCGAGACAGTGGCCGCAACCAAGACGATGAAGGCACCGGCCGGGCCTCCGATCTGGTGCCGGCTGCCGCCGAGCAACGAGACAAAGAAACCGCCGATGATGGCAGTGTAAAGGCCCCTGTCTGGTGTCACGCCCGAGGCGATTGCAATCGCCATGGAGAGTGGCAGAGCAACGATGGCGACGGTCAAGCCCGCCAGGGCATCAGCTTGCAAGCGCGAGACGCTGTAGCCCTCGCGATAAACGCTCACGGATTTCGGTAGCAGGGCTTCGCGCATGTCTCGACGGATTGTCTCTTGGATGGGCCGCTCGGGCAGGTAGATCATTCCATACAAAACTGAGTCCATCGCATTTGCAATGAGTTGGCCGGCAGCACGAGGCCCGCTTGCATTAGCTTTTGGTCGAGGGTGTTTGAGGGGATATCGTGATTTGCCGGCTCTTGGGCCTGATGGGCATGTCTGTTCGTCAAGCCTTACTCCCCGGCAAGCGCCCTTCGAAATCTCTGGAGAAGAGTGGCAGAGATCGACAGGAATGCGTCGGTTCATGCTAGAGCTAGACGTTTCCCTTGTTCGCGTGAAGACAATGCAGAGCACCCAGCAGTTTCCGATTTTGATCGCCTATCCCCGCCGCGCCACGCATCTCTTGCTGATCGTGAGTGCCGCCATCGGCCTGTCTGTCTCTGCAGGTGGTCTGCTCGGCCAAATCCTGAACGGCGCCTGGGCCTGCGTGTTCACCATGGCTTATTTGGTGATCTTTGCTCTCTGCTATGTCGTCATTCACCGCGGGCTGAAACAGCTCGCCGCATCCATGAAGCCGGTCGTCGAGCTGAACGATGAGGAGATCATTCATTTTCCGAGCGAGACCCGGATCGGCTGGGCTAATATCGTCGATCTGGCGCAGCGCCGCAGCAGGGGGGTATGGGTGATCTCGATCCGCCATTTGCGCGAAGAGCAGCCGGACGTAGTCGAGACTTTCGACCTGCCTTTGTCAGGCATGTCTGTATCCGGTCACCGATTGGGGCGCAGCATCCGCCAGCGTTTCGCCGCCTTCGACGGCGCGGATGAGGGGGGCTATGACGTAAAAACCCGGCCACTTTCGTGACCGGGTTCCTGATGCTCAGATGTCTTGCGACGATCAGGCCGCCATGGCCTTCTTGAGGTTTTCGTCGACCTTGTCGAGGAAGGCGGTGGTCGAGAGCCACGGCTGGTCCGGACCGATCAAGAGCGCCAGATCCTTGGTCATGAAGCCGGCTTCTACCGTGTCGACGCAGACCTTCTCAAGCGTGGTCGCGAACTTCGCCAGCTCGGCATTGTCATCGAGCTTGGCGCGGTGCGCGAGGCCGCGGGTCCAGGCGAAGATCGAAGCGATCGAGTTGGTCGAGGTTTCCTGGCCCTTCTGGTGCTGGCGATAGTGACGCGTCACCGTGCCGTGAGCCGCTTCGGCTTCGACGGTCTTGCCATCGGGGGTCAAGAGAACCGAGGTCATCAGGCCGAGCGAGCCAAAGCCCTGAGCAACGGTGTCGGACTGGACGTCGCCGTCATAGTTCTTGCAGGCCCAGACATAGCCGCCGGACCACTTGAGCGCCGAGGCAACCATGTCGTCGATCAGGCGGTGTTCGTAGGTGATGCCGGCTTCGTCGAACTGGGCCTTGAATTCGGTCTGATAGACTTCTTCAAAGATGTCCTTGAAGCGACCGTCATAGGCCTTGAGAATCGTGTTCTTGGTCGACAGGTAGACGGGCCACTTGCGCATCAGGCCATACATCATCGAAGCGCGGGCGAATTCGCGGATCGAATCGTCGAGGTTGTACATGGCCATGGTGACGCCGGCGCCGGGAGCGTCGAAGACGTCCTTCTCGATCACGGTGCCGTCTTCGCCGACGAACTTGATCGTAAGCTTGCCCTTGCCCGGGAACTTGAAGTCGGTCGCGCGGTACTGGTCACCGAAGGCGTGACGGCCGACGACGATCGGCTTTGTCCAGCCGGGAACGAGACGCGGCACGTTCTTGCAGATGATTGGCTCGCGGAAGATGACGCCGCCGAGGATGTTGCGGATCGTGCCGTTCGGGCTCTTCCACATCTGCTTCAGGCCAAACTCCTCGACGCGCTGCTCGTCGGGCGTGATGGTCGCGCACTTGATGCCGACGCCGTGCTTCTTGATGGCGTGCGCGGCGTCGATGGTGACCTGGTCATTGGTCGCATCGCGATTTTCTACCGAAAGGTCGTAATATTCAATGTCCAGATCGAGATAGGGCAGGATCAGCTTTTCCTTGATGAACTGCCAAATGATGCGGGTCATCTCGTCGCCGTCGAGATCGACGACCGGGTTGGCTACCTTGATCTTGCTCATGAATATCCTCGCGGGGTTGGTGCCTGATGGACGAGCGCTTGCAGGCGCCGTGCCGATGGCCTGCCTATAACATTCTCTTCTGCCAAGGCAAACAGGGCAGGGCCTTTTCGGCCAAAAACTGAGTTCAGACTTTCGATATCTGCTTGCTCCCAATCTTGGCCCGGAGAACTGCCGCAGCATCGGCTAGAAGAAAGCCGATGAAACTTTGGAGATGCCGATGCGAACCCTTACGATGTCACTGCTTTTGAGTATGCTGGCCAGCCAAGCCCCGGCGGCTTTCGATGTCACTGAACCTGTTCGCGATGTGGTGGAGGCGACAGCCCGAAATTGGGATGAAGGTACAACGGGGCAGGTAGAAGAGGTTTTCAGTCCCGAGCGCCTCCAGAACCGGTTCAGCAAGGATTTCGCGGAGGCCTTTACCGCGGCCTCGAAGAACCCGCCCCATGATCTTCCAGAGGGTGAAACGACCGGCTTTCCCTTCGACTACGATCCCATCGCACAGGGCCAGGATGGCTGCCCCTTCAAGAATATACGGATCGAAGACGATGGTGACGGGCAGGTGACCGCGCTGTTTGACAATCGCTCCTGCTTCGACGGGACTTCTGCCGCCGATACCGTATTGATCTTCCACGTCGTGGAAGAGGCGGGCAGGGCTGTCATCGACGACATCTATCCCGTGGTTGAAGGTGAGAGTGGCGAGTCGATCAAGCAGGCGCTGAAACGACAGGGAGGCTTGTGATGGTTGTCGCCCACGCGTCTGCCTTTTCGCTCGCATTGCTGTTTGCATGGCTTCCGACGCAGGCTCTGGCGTCAGATGGTGCCTATCCAGTCAAGGTGCTGATGAGTGTTGCCGGCTGGAAGGGGGCTGATGCGCCGGATGTTCAGGCTTCCGGCTATTTCGACGATAGCCTGTTGTCGACGATCTACAGCCAGAGTTTTGTCGAAGTCTACAGGCTCGCACAGAAGACCGATGAACTTCAGGATGGTTCCGGCTACATGACCGGATATGACGTGGTCATCGGCGGTCAGGATTCCTGCGAACTGAAGGATGTTCGCATTGAAACGGGAGCCAGATCTGGCGGTGTGACGCCAGTCTCCGTCTATTTCGACGCCATGTCCTGCTTCGGGCACGCGCCGGATCTGTCAAAGCCCCAGGTCGTCTTCCATGTCATCGAAGAGGACGGGAGAGCGGTGATCGACAATTTCTGGAACCGCGATAACAGGAGCGGCGATGTCCTGTCGTCGGTAAAGAATGAATATGCGGATTTCACGCGCGACTATCTGACCTTCCGGGTTACAGGCGCCTGGCCCAAGCAATGAGCGAAGGTCTTTAAGGCGGGGCATTTTTATGCCAAGGGGTGCCCGACACTTTCAAAGGGCAGATCATGGCGGGCACGAATAGCGAGCGCATACTTTTGGCCGAAGGGCCGGCGATCATTCTGGTGGAGCCGCAACTGGGCGAGAACATCGGCATGGTGGCGCGCGCCATGGCCAATTTCGGTCTCGCCGAACTCCGGCTGGTCAATCCGCGTGATGGCTGGCCATCGGACAAGGCGCGCTCGGCTGCCGCGAAGGCAGACCATGTCATCGACGGGACGGTGGTTTACGATCGGCTTGAAGGCGCCGTCGCCGACCTAAATTTCGTCTATGCGACGACCGCGCGTTCGCGCGACGGCTTCAAGCCCGTGCGCTCGCCGGTGACGGCGGCGGAGACCCTGCGCGGCCGTTTCCGTTCCGGCGAGAAGACGGGCATTCTCTTTGGACGCGAGAAATCCGGCCTTTCCAACGAGGATGTGGCGCTGGCCGACGAGATCGTGACCTTCCCGGTCAACCCTGCCTTTGCGTCACTGAACATCGCTCAGGCCGTGCTCCTGATGTCGTATGAATGGATGAAGTCCGGCATGGAGGACCACCATGCGGTGGCTTTTGATGCGCCGGAGCAAGCGCAGGCGAGCAAGCAGGAGGTGATCGGCCTGTTCGAGCATGTCGAGCAGGCACTTTCGGTGCGCAATTATTTCCATCCGCCGCATAAAAAGGCCAAATTGGTCGACAACTTGCGCGCTGTTCTGACCAGGCGTTCCTATACGTCGCCAGAGATCCACGTTTTGCGCGGCATCATCACGTCGCTCGACCGGTTCTCCCGCCCTGGCCAGATCACGGTTTCTAGCCAATCTGGGGATGATGGGCATGATGGTGGCACCGCAGGCGACTGACGCGACAGCGAATGGCGCAAAGCCGATCCTGGTTTTTGATTCCGGCATTGGCGGCTTGACCGTTCTCAGGGAAGCGCGCCTGCTGATGCCGGAGCGCGGCTTCATCTATGTCGCTGACGATGCCGGCTTTCCCTACGGCGGCTGGGAGGAAGCACCATTGCGCGCCCGGATCGTTTCGCTCTTCGAGACGCTGCTTGCCCGTTTCAATCCGGAAGCTATCATCGTGGCGTGCAACACCGCCTTTACGCTGGCGGGGGCCGATCTGCGGCAGGCGTTTCCGGAGATGCGCTTCATCGGCACCGTGCCGGCGATCAAGCCGGCTGCAGAGCGAACGCGCTCGGGTCTGGTCTCTGTTCTTGCGACACCCGGCACCGTCAAGCGCGCCTATACGCGTGATCTCATCCAGTCTTTTGCCACGCGCTGCCATGTGCGGCTGGTTGGCTCTGAGAACCTTGCTCGCATGGCGGAGGCGTATATCCGGGGCGAGGCCATCGAGGATGCCGATGTCCTTGCCGAGATTGCCCCATGCTTTGTCGAGCAGGATGGCGCACGCACCGACATCGTCGTGCTCGCCTGCACGCACTATCCCTTTCTCGCCAATGTCTTCCGCCGGCTGGCGCCATGGCCGGTCGACTGGCTTGATCCGGCAGAGGCGATTGCCCGCCAGGCGCGCCGTTTGGTGCCGCTTGTCGAGGGCCAGGAGCATCCGGATGGTTTCGATTTTGCCGTCTTCACCTCGGGCAACCAGGATTTTTCGACGCGACGGCTGATGCAGGGGATGGGGCTGTCGATGTCCAGTGTCGGCTAACGGTCGATAGTTATAGGGTGCGACAATCTGTTGCAGGCTTGCAACGCGATCCGTCAGTTTTCGCAATCTTCAATTGCATGCTTGCCCTTCGGTGATTCCGATGGCATGGTTTTCCCGTCCGCAACTTTTTAGAAACAGGAGGCGTTAGATGACTCATGATCGTTCGTATATGCGCCTCTCTGGCGGATACGTGTCCACCGCGGTGCGACCAGGCATTCCGACGACACGCTAAGCTTTCGAGCTTATTTCCAGCCATTCCGGCGCTTTATCTCTCTAACGTAACTCGATAGGTCTCCGCTCGCCTCAGTGCGTGTCCGTGGCTTGTCTTTCACTGTCTTCAATTTGGGAGACCCGGCCATCCGTATGGCCCGGGTAAGATATCGTCATGCACAAAACTCAATCTTTAATTGAAACGTCGCTGAGCGATGAGATCGATCAACTTCTGCTTCGTTTCGGTGGGTGGTCCACCTTGCTGGCTCTCGTCGCCGGGCTTCGTCGCCGCAGAAGGCTGATGAACGATTTGCAGGGTGTGCCGAACCGTATCCGAGAGGATATCGGCCTTCCCCTGCAGAAAGATCAGCAGTTTGACATCCTGATCGCCGCAGTCTCCGCGAATCGCGTACTGCGATGATACAGCGCGGATCCCCATGCTTGCGATGTGTGGTGATCCGCGTTCTATGCCGTCCGCGCCTTGTCTCGGCTTGAGGTCCGTCAAGGTACCTGCAGAATTTCTCTGTTGATGCGCCGTCTTTTGCTGGGTCCCAAGGTGAATTTTTTGCTAAGGCTCTGCGGATCATCGGGTCGAAGTGCCGATGCGGTCAGTGTGTCAGCATCAATCAGTATCCAAGGGTGGCGTCAGTGAAAGTCGGGATCGATATGGGAACGGTGCAGGGCGGTCAGCCTGCAAAGCTCGATATCGAGGAGCTCCTGGCGACCCGTCTCTTGGTCCAGGGCAACTCAGGCTCGGGAAAATCGCATCTCCTGCGGCGCCTTCTGGAGCAGTCGGCGCCCTGGGTGCAGCAGGTCATCATCGATCCCGAGGGTGACTTTGTGACGCTCCAGGACCGCTACGGTCATGTCGTGGTCGATGGTGAGCGCACCGAAGCCGAGCTTGCCGGCATTGCCGATCGTATCCGCCGGTACCGTGTCTCCTGCGTTTTGACGTTGGAAGGTCTCGATATCGAGCAGCAGATGCGGGCCGCCGCCGCCTTCTTGAACGGCCTGTTCGATGCGGACCGAGAATTCTGGTTTCCCGTGCTCGTCGTTGTGGATGAAGCGCAGATGTTTGCGCCCTCAGTCGGCGGTGATGTATCGGAAGATGCGCGCAAGATGTCGCTGGGTGCCATGACCAATCTGATGTGCCGTGGCCGTAAACGCGGTCTCGCCGGCGTTATCGCCACGCAGCGCCTGGCTAAGCTTGCGAAGAATGTCGCAGCCGAAGCCTCCAACTTCCTGATGGGTCGTACGTTTCTCGATATCGACATGGCGCGCGCGGCCGATCTGCTCGGCATGGATCGGCGCCAGGCGGAGATGTTCCGCGATCTGGCGCGCGGCAATTTCGTGGCGCTTGGGCCGGCCATGTCGCGCCGTCCGCTGCCGATTGTGATCGGTCCGGTCGAAACGTCCGCGCGCTCGTCATCGCCCGTGCTGATGCCGCTGCCGGATGCCCCGCAGGACGTTGAGGACCTGATCTTTACGCCGGATCCGGAGGAGTTCACGCGGCCGATCGTTCGTCGTGCACCGCCGGCGCCGCGACCGACGACTGACATCCTGGCCGAATTGTCACGCTCGACACCCAGCATAGGCGCCGGCCCGGCCCCGGATTCCGGTTCGCGAGCGCCGGAAATGTCTTCCGAGGAGCGCGAGGAACGCCTCGCCGCCGTGCTGGCCGAAATTCTCGGCGATCCGCAGGCCGCCTATCGCACCGACAGCGTTCTCTATCAGGAGTTTCTGGTGCGCGCCCGCATGCGCCGCGTCACCGGCCCACCGATGCCAATGGGGGAATTCCGCCGTCGTGTAGCGATTGCGCGCGCAGGCGTGGATGAAGAGACGGCGGCCAGCGAAGGATGGGCACGTGCGCTCGAGCTTTCGGTGCGCGTCTCGGATGATCTGCAAGGCGTGTTCCTGCTTCTGGCCAAGGCCGCTCTGCGGGGTGAGGAGTGCCCGTCCGATCAGCGCATTGCGCGCGCCTATGGAACGCATTCGGCGCGCCGCGCCCGCAGGCTGCTCGGCTATTTCGAGGAGCAGGGTCTCGTCGTGGTGCATACGGACTTTGCCGGCAAGCGCATTGTCGCGTTTCCGGATCTGGAAGCGGAAACGCGACCGGGCGATCCGAACCAGATCGACGAGGATCAGCCTTCCCAGACCGCTGCCGAATAGGACCTGCCGCCTTTAGGTTTCTGTCTCACCCGGACGTCTGGCCGTGACGGAGAGCCATTCGGTTGACTGCCTGTCGTAGCCGAAGCCCTGCCAACTATCGATGATTACCTGGGACCATGGTCCGCTGTCGTTCCAGAGCGTGCCGAGTTCCTGTCTGGTCGGATAGTTGTAGCGTCTTCCAAGGCCGTCCACGCCTTCGGCATCTCCCGCCTTGAAGCTTGCCCAGATATGGCCGCCGGGCTTCAGGGCCTTGTAAATGCGGCTGATGATGTCAGGCAGTTCGTGGCGCGGGGCGTGCAGCAAGGAGGCATTTGCGTAGACGGCGTCATAAATGCCCTCGGCATCGAGCTCTGTGAACAGCAGGATGCGCACTGGCTGGTCGATCAGGCGCTCTGCGCAACGAGCGAGTTCCGGTGAGCCATCCGTCGCCTCGACGCGAAACCCGGCCCGCTTCATTTCGGCGGCGTCCCTGCCGCTGCCCGTGCCGAGTTCGAGGATGTGGCTGCCGGGTGCCAGCAGCCGAAGGAATGCCGCAAGGCGCGGGCTTGGCTGGCTCTGTGCCGCATAGGTCTCTGCGTTGCGCGCATAGAAGTCTAGCGTCTCGTCCGTCATCGTCGACCTTGCCTTCGTCCGCCTCGAAGATTTCCTGCCTCAGCTCGCCGCCCGCTCTTCCCAGACCTTCACCAGCTCAACGATGGTTGCCACAGATTTTTCCATGTCCTGAACGCTCACCCATTCGAGCGGCGAGTGATAGGCATGGCCGCCGGTGTAGATATTGGGGCAGGGCAGGCCCATGAAGGACAGGCGTGATCCGTCCGTGCCGCCGCGGATCGAATGCTGCACCGGTTCGACGCCGATACGGCGAACGGCTTCGGCAAGGTTGTCCATGATTTCGGGATGCCGGTCGAGCACCTGTTTCATGTTGCGATACTGATGGGTCACGGCGAAGCGATAGCTCGAACCGGGATAACCAGCCATCACGTCCTTGACGATCGCCTCGATCAGGGCCTCCTTTTCGGCAAGGCCTTCATCAACGAAATCGCGCGTGATCAGGGTGATCTTTGCCGATTCCATGCCGCCCGTCATGGCCACGGGATGGATGAAGCCCTGTTTGCCCTCGGTCGTTTCGGGGGCCATGTCCTTTGGCAGGCGGGCGATGATGTTTGCCGCGATCTTCAGCGCATTTTCCATCTTGCCCTTGGCATAGCCGGGATGCATGGCGACGCCTGTGATCTCGATCGACACGCCGTTGGCCGAGAAGGTCTCGTTCTCGATCTCGCCGACCGTGCTGCCATCGAGCGTGTAGGCGAAGCGGGCGCCGAGCTTTTCCAGGTCCACCTTGTCCGCACCCCGGCCGATTTCTTCATCGGTGGTGAAGAGGATCTTGATCGTGCCGTGGCGGATCTCCGGATTGGCCACGAGGAAGGCTGCCGCTGTCATGATTTCGGCAATACCGGCCTTGTCGTCGGCACCCAACAGCGTCGTGCCATCGGTGGTGACGATGTCGTTGCCGATCTGGTTGTTCAGCTGCGGATGGCTGGAAACGCGGATGACCTGGCTCACATCGCCCGGCAGGGTGATGTCGCCACCCGGATAATTTCGAATGATCTGCGGTTTGACATCAGTGCCGGTGAAATCCGGTGCCGTGTCCATGTGGGAGCAGAAGCAGATGACCGGCACGTCACGGTCGGTGTTTGAGGGAATGGTGGCGTAGACATTGCCGTGCTCGTCGAGATGCGCGTCTTGGAGCCCCAGTTCCAGAAGTTCGGCCACGAGGATACGGCCGAGATCCTTCTGCTTTTCGGTCGAGGGCTGGCTCTTCGAGGCTGGATCCGATTGCGTGTCGATGACCACGTAGCGCAGGAAACGGTCGAGAACGGACGCCGTCATGAAACCTCCTGAAAGGATTATTGCCCGGGTTTCGGGCCAAGATATTGGTTGAAAAGTGCAATCATGAGGTTGGTGCGGGCCTCCGCGCTGCTGGCGCCCATGACCACGCCCACCAGGCGGCGATTGCCGTCGGTGGCCGATGTCACGATATTGTAGCCTGCAGCTTGAGTATAGCCGGTCTTGATGCCATCTGCGCCGGGATACTGGACCAGAAAGCCGTTATGGCCGCGAAACTTCATGCCGCGGAAGGTCATGCCGCGATTCGCGAACAGCTTGTATTCCTCAGGGAAATCGCGAACGAGGGCCAGTCCGAGCCGGGCCATGTCGGTCGCGGTCGTGACCTGACGTGGATCGGGCAGGCCGGACGGATTGGTGAAGACGGTGTTGATCATGCCCAGTTCGCGGGCCTTTGCGGTCATCACCTGGCCGAAAGCTTCCTCGGACCCTGACAGGGTTTCGGCGATCGCGGTCGCGGCGTCATTGGTCGACAGCACCACCATGCCCATGACCGCCTCGCGCACGGTGATCTTGTTTCCGGCGCCAACCGCGAACTTGTAGGGTTCCTTGTCATTGGCATTCTTCGAAATCGTCAGCTTCTGGTCCCAGGAGAAGCGACCCGTCCGCAGAGCCTCGAAGGTCAGGTAGAGTGTCATCATCTTGGTCAGCGATGCCGGATACATGATCATGTCGCTGTTTTCAGCCGCGAGCACGCCGCCCGTCTGAGCGTCGACGAGCATAAATGCCTGATGCTGCGGCTTGGCGGAAACCGTGTTCACGGAGACGGCGCCAATGGTCAGGGCAAGAATGAGGAGATGCGGCAAACGGCGAAGCGCGGAGAAAATCATCAGAAACGATACACACTGTTGTGGCGGACGCCACGGGAATACCCGCTTTGTCCGGCCATGTCAGTATTGGACGCCCTGAATTGATTGGTTTTCCATCACTCCGGCGTGATTCCTCTGCGGATCCGGGAGCAGATTTGCGCTGCCCCCGGATCCGGTCTGGTCAGCCGGTCCGCTCGCGTTCGGCAATCGCGGCGGGATCATTGCGGGTGGCCCAGAGCGAGCCGAGGATGCCGGCGGCAAGAATGCCCAGGGTTACCGTGAGGGAGACCACCGGCGGGACCTTCGCAAGGCCCAGCATGTCTGCCAGGAAGATCTTCGAGCCGATGAAGATCAGCACCACGGCCAGCGCATATTTCAGGTAGGCGAAGCGGTGGATCAGGGCAGACAGCGCAAAATAGAGGGCGCGCAATCCCAGGATCGCAAAGATGTTCGAGGTGTAGACGATGTAGGGGTCCGTGGTGATGGCAAAGATGGCGGGAATCGAGTCGACGGCAAATATGACGTCGGCAAGTTCCACCATGACAAGTGCCAGGAACAGCGGCGTAACATAGCGCTTCATCCGTCCCGACTTCGGATCCGGTTCGCGCACGATGAACTTTTCGCCACGCAGGCCGTCGGTGACCGGAAGGCGTTTGCGCAGGAATGTGAGGACGGGGTTCGAGGCCACGTCGTATTCCTGATCCGCTGTCATCAGCATCTTGATGCCGGTGATGATCAGGAAGGCCGCAAAGAGATAAAGCACCCAACTATAGTTTTCGACAATCGCTGCACCCGCACCGATCATGATGCCACGCAGAACGATGACACCGAGGATGCCCCAGAGCAGCACGCGATGCTGATAGGCGCGCGGAACCGAGAAGTAACTGAATATCATCGCGATGACGAAAATATTGTCCATCGCGAGGCTCTTTTCGACCACGAAGCCTGTCAGATATTCGAGGCCAGCCTGCTGTCCGCTCTGGAACCAGATCCAGCCGCCGAATGCGAGGCCAAGGGTAATGTAGAAAGCGGAAAGCGCGAAACTTTCCTTGATGCCGATTTCACGGCTGTCTTTGTGGAGAACGCCCAGGTCGAGGGCAAGAAGAAAGAGAACGACGGCCACGAAAGTGAGCCACATCCAGGCAGGCTTGCCCAGTACGTCAATCCAAAGAAAATCCATTGCGGACATCCTTTGCCGGATTATGTTGAGGATCGCAGCTCCGACATCACGGGAATCCGGCACTCGCGTCAGAGGGGCCCGGCGCTGCGTAGGGCTCAAATGGGATCATGGCCGATTAGTTCAAGCCATCGTGTTGACATTTTTCGATCTGGCCACTAATGACGCCGCAACGCCGGGCCGAAAAGCCCGGTGTTTGTTTTGACATGTCCCGTGGTTTTCTCCGTTCGCTGACGTGAGAAGCCTGTCAGAGCCTCGGAAACGGAGGCTAAGAGGAGGGCGTGTTTCCTTAAGGCGGTTTGGTAACAAATCGCTGTAACCCTTTGAGAAGGAAATACGATGAGCAAGCGCGCATCATCCAAGTACAAAATCGACCGCCGTATGGGCGAAAACATCTGGGGCCGTCCGAAGTCCCCGGTGAACCGCCGCGAATACGGTCCTGGCCAGCACGGCCAGCGCCGCAAGGGCAAGCTCTCGGACTTCGGCGTGCAGCTGCGCGCCAAGCAGAAGCTTAAGGGCTACTACGGCGACATCCGCGAGAAGCAGTTCCGTGCGATCTATGACGAAGCCAACCGCCGCAAGGGCGACACCGGCGAAAACCTGATCGGCCTGCTTGAGTCGCGTCTGGACGCCATCGTCTACCGCGCCAAGTTCGTACCGACGGTCTTTGCTGCCCGTCAGTTCGTCAACCATGGCCACGTGACGGTCAACGGTGTTCGCGTCAACATCGGTTCCTACCGCTGCAAGGCTGGCGACGTTATCGAAGTTCGCCAGAAGTCGAAGCAGCTCGTCACCGTTCTGGAATCGGTTTCGCTCGCAGAACGCGACGTTCCTGATTACATCGAAGTTGACCACAACAAGATGGTTGCCACCTTCGCTCGCGTTCCGACCCTGGCTGACGTGCCTTACGCCGTCATCATGGAACCGCAGCTGGTCGTCGAATTCTACTCGCGTTGATTTTTTGCGAGACGGATTTGTGGAAAGCCGCCCTTCGGGGCGGCTTTTTCTGTTTGCAGTGCAGCGTAGAGCCGTGATGATGCGGAGCCAACGGACTGGTTGAGGGGAGTGGATATGGACCTGCAGAAGATCGCCGACGAGATCGTCGTCTCTCTCCAGCCCCGGCTTGGGGAGGGCAAGGTCGCCGATTACATCCCTGAACTGGCGCGCATCGATCCCAGGCAGTTTGGTATCGCGATCACCACGGTCGATGGCGAGACCTTCAAGGCCGGCGATGCCGACACATCCTTTTCCATACAGAGCATATCCAAGGTATTCATGCTGACGCTGGCGCTTGGCAAGGCCGGGGAACAGGTGTGGAAGCGGGTCGGGCGGGAGCCATCAGGCTCTTCCTTCAATTCGATTGTGCAGCTCGAGCACGAACACGGCATTCCGCGCAATCCCTTCATCAATGCCGGGGCCATCGTCATCAGCGACATGGTGCTGGCCGGCCATGCGCCGCGCGAGGCAATCGGCGAATATCTGCGTTTCATGCGCTATCTGGCGGATGACGAAACGCTTGCCATCGATGAGAAGGTTGCGCAGTCGGAGCAACGGACCGGCTATCGCAACTTCGCGCTTGCCAATTTCATGCGCGGTTTCGGCAATCTCGACCATCCCGTTGAGCACACGCTCGGCGTCTATTTCCACCAGTGCGCGCTGGCGCTCTCCTGCGTTCAGCTCTCGCATGCCGGCTTGTTTCTCGCCAATCGCGGTACCAATCCGCTGACCGGCTTTTCGGTCGTCTCGCCCAAGCGCGCGCGGCGCATCAATGCAATGATGCTGATGTGCGGCCATTATGACGGATCGGGCGATTTTGCTTACAATGTCGGCCTGCCAGGAAAATCCGGCGTCGGCGGGGGCATTCTCGCCATCGCGCCGGGAAAGGCGTCGATTGGCGTATGGTCTCCGGGTCTGAACAAGGTGGGCAATTCGGCGCTCGGGTCGGCAGCACTTGAAATGCTCGCAAGTCGGACAGGCTGGTCCGTCTTCGGGACTTGATCTCGGGGCGGCAAGCGGGCAATGCATGTTTCAACTTGCCGAAATGGCCGGAGCCGCAATGAACAGTATGCCTGCAATTTCCATCGATGAGGCCCTCGACGCCGGGGATGAGCTCGACCTTTCGGGCATGCACCCGGTCTTTGCGCGTGCGCCGCAATCGGTGTCGTTCAACAAGCTGCGCAAACGCCTGATCCGCCACGTTCGGCAGGCAATTGCCGACTTTGACATGCTGAATGGCCAGAAACGATGGCTGGTCGGTTTGTCCGGCGGAAAAGATAGCTACGGCCTGCTCGCGATTTTGTTGGATCTGCAATGGCGCGGCCTTTTGCCGGTCGAACTGGTCGCCTGCAATCTCGATCAGGGTCAGCCGAATTTTCCCAAGCATGTGCTTCCCGATTATCTGGCTTCGATTGGGGTCAAGCATCGGATCGAGTATCGCGATACCTATTCGATCGTGAAAGAGAAGGTGCCTGTCGGTGGCACCTATTGCTCGCTCTGTTCGCGCCTGCGCCGCGGCAATCTCTATCGAATCGCCCGCGAAGAAGGCTGCGATGCGCTCGTGCTTGGACATCATCGCGAGGATATTCTCGAAACCTTCTTCATGAATTTCTTCCACGGCGGCCGGCTCTCTGGCATGCCCGCCAAGCTTTTGAATGATGAGAAGGACATGCTTGTGCTGCGTCCTCTCGCCTATGCGGCGGAAGAGGATATGGCGCGCTTTGCCCAGGCAATGGAGTTCCCGATCATCCCTTGTGATCTGTGCGGATCGCAGGATGGTCTGCAACGCAATGCCATGAAGGAGATGCTGGCCGGTATCGAGGCCAAGATGCCGGGTCGGAAGGATGCCATGTTGCGAGCCCTTGGTCATGTCGATGCATCGCATCTTCTGGATCCGAAACTCTATGATTTCGCGGCGCTTTCAGCCGAGAGGCGCGGTTAGGTGAGGGGTCGGTGGTTCCGCTTTCTTTCGAGACGCTCTGGACTAGACATGGAAGTTTCTCTTGGTATTCCGGTGCATAATCGGCAGTGCTGGGCTGCAGGGGGTGATTTTTCCAGATTGCGTCCGATACTGCGGGGTAATCCGCCCGAGGCATCTGTAAGGGGTTTGGGGAAAGTGAATGTCTGACGCCAGTCGGCCAGTTGTGGCCCGTCGTGCCGTGTTTCTCGTCGGTGGCTATGAGCGCAATGATGCGGCCGGCTTCTTTCGCCGGATTGGCCGCGAGATGGCACGCTTTCAAACATGCTGGTCTGTGCGCGCGGAAATGGGGGAGGCGAGCCACGCCCCGGACCAGACGTCGGCCACGGCGACGGTGCGTTACGCGGGGCCGGATGGCGATTGCGTCAGCGACATCACATTCCTAAGCTATGACGACATCGTTCGCCGCGACGGGGCAAGGCCGGTGGTTGTGCGGCTTTGGGTCTATCTGCTGGCATTCTTCGACTACGTCTTCAGTGGAACGATGGCGCGGTTCTTTGCTACCAACTGGCGCTTTGCCCTGTATTTTCTCTATCCCTTCACAGCCCTCTGCGGCTTCCTTTTTGTCGGATACACCGTATTCCGCATCGTCAACGCTCTAGGGGTTCCGGGCGGACCTGTTCTTCCGCTGGTCCTCTGCTTGCTGGCGATTGTGTTGGTTGGCCGCTACCTAGGGCGGCGATACTTTGTCTTCCATCTGATGGATCTCTGGTCCTTCAGCCGCGAGCATCTGCATTGCCGCAGGCCCGAGATGGATCAACGGCTTGATGCGTGGGCGACGATGATCGACGAGCGGCTGTCCGGTGGCCCATTCGATGAGGTCCTTCTCGTCGGCCATTCCACGGGAGGCGCTCTGATCCTTGATCTGGCGGATCTTTTGTCGGCGCGCCTCGATGGCCGTGGGGCGAACGTCGATTTTACTCTCCTGACAGTGGGCTCGACGTCGATGAAGGTAGGGCTCCATCCGGCAGCGCAGCGCGCAAGGGGGCGGCTAAAGGCGTTGAGCGAGCGTCCAGCGATTCGCTGGTTCGAATTCCAGGCACTGACGGACATCATCAATTTCTACAAATGCGATCCGTTCACATCGGTCGGTCTCGTCCACAACAGGCCAGATTCCTTTCCGAAGCAGTATCAGGTGCGGTTTCGCCAGATGCTGGAGCCGGCGGCCTATAAGCGGATTCGCCGGAATTTTTTCCGGGTCCATTATCAGTTCATCTCGGCCAACAGCCGCCGCTACTTCTATGATTTCTTCATGATCTGCTTCGGCACGCGGCGCCTTGAAGCTGCAACCTCCGGCTCTTTGCCGATTGCCGCCATGCCGGATGATTCATCGACAAAAGGTTCTCCATGATCAGACTCTCCTTCATCCTCTGGGCAATCATGCTTCTGGCCTGGTGCGCCATGCGTTACCCCGCCATGCGGCGGGCGCGCCGGCAGAAGACGGCTGTCGACAAGCGCACGACGCTCGACATCACACTTCTGACGCTCTGTGGTGTCGGTCTGGCACTGATGCCTGTTCTCTGGCGATTGGGAGCCTTGGGGACGTTTGCGGATCGTGGCCAGTCGATTCCCGCCCTGGTGCTCGGACTGGTCGCCGCCTGTGGCTTCCTGTGGCTCTTCCGCCGCAGCCACAAGGATCTCGGCCGCAACTGGTCCGTGACGCTTGAGGTAAGGGAAGGGCACCAGCTCGTGACACAGGGCGTCTACGCCTTCATGCGCCACCCTATGTATGCCTCGTTTTTCCTGTGGGGGATCGCTCAGGCTCTGCTCATTCCGAACTGGATCGCCGGCCTGGCTGGGCTCACGGCTGTGGCAGCCCTTTACGCTGTCCGTCAGGAGAAAGAGGAGGCGATGATGCGGGAAACCTTTGGCGCCCAGTATGACGCCTATTGCCAGCGCACACGGCGCCTCATTCCCGGGGTCTTCTAAGCTCAGCGCCGTTTGAGGGCGGATTTGATCTCCTTGATCGCACGCTTGTGCAGATCCGGATTTTTCTCGACGTTGAAGTGTCCGATGCCCTTGATGGCCGTCTCGCCTTCGCGAAGATTGATGTTGGCGAGATCGCCCTTGAAGTCCGAGGCAGGCTTGACCGGCGACCACATTTTTTCGTCGCCGGTGAAAAAGTTGATGGTCTTTTTCACATTGCCGGGGACTGGCCCTTGGCCGGTCGGATCGAAGCTGATGATGAGCGCGACTGGCACCTTCATGGGCTGGAGTGCGCGGGCAATGGCGAAGCTCGCATCCGCGCCAAGCGAATGCCCGACCAGAATAACCGGACGCGCATCCTTCGAGGCGCGGTAGCGTTCGGCGATGCGGCGCGCAAAAAATTCCGGCTTCGGCTGTGCCTGCACCTGCGCCTCGATGCCCTGCGCGTTCAATTCCTTGCCAAGGGCGTCGAGACCGGTCGAAAAGATATTGGCGAAGCCGCGGAAGAGATAGATCTGTCCCTTCGGCCCCTTCAAGGGTTTCCGGGTCGCGGCTTCGACCGGCATCATCGAAGAGGCAAGGAGAAGGCCGGCCGCAGAGACCAGGGTACGCCGTGAGATCATGGGGAAGGCTCCGAAGGTAGGGTGGCTCCGATCTTGCATATTTCGCATGCCGAAACAACGATTCTGCACAGTCCTTTCCCCTATACTTGCAAGGGTAAAGACCGCTACAAGCCGGAGCAGGTTTTAGCTGGCAAAACGACCAGACGGGAGATCTTCATGACCACAATGATTGACATCGCAGCACTTGCCGCCCTGCTGCAAGAGGCAGCCTACGAAGAAATCAGACCCCGGTTCCGCAATCTGGGCGAGGGCGATGTCCGGATGAAGACGGAAGCCATCGATCTCGTCACCGAAGCGGATGAGGCGGCCGAGCGCCACATTCGTCGTGGTATCGAGGCACTGATGCCGGATGCGCTATTCATCGGCGAAGAGGCTTTCGCCGCCGATCCGCCGCTTCTGGCCAAGCTTGCAGATGCCGATCTTGCGGTGGTTGTCGATCCGATCGACGGCACTTTCAACTTCGCGGCAGGCCTGACCTTGTTCGGCGTCATGCTGGCTGTCGTTTCAAAGGGCGAGACGGTTGCCGGCATCATCTACGATCCGATCGGCAATGACTGGGCCATCTGCGAAAAGGGCAGCGGTGCCTGGCTTTGCCGTCCTGATGGCAGTCAGGAGCAAATGTTCATGCGTCCAAGTGGGCCGCTCGAACAGATGATCGGCATCGCCAATACCGGCTTTTTCGACATCGACCAGCGCCGGACGATTCTCTCCAATCTTGCTCAGGTACGCCTCTTTACCAGCTATCGCTGTGCTGCACACGAATACCGGTTGCTTGGCCAGGGCCACATGGATTTTGCCATGTATAACAAGCTTATGCCTTGGGACCATTTGGCGGGGGCTTTGATGATGGAAGAAGCTGGCGGGCATGTCGCGCGCTTCGATGGTAGTCCCTACAGGCCAAGCCATGTCGACGGCGGCCTTCTGATTGCTGCCGATGAGGAAGCCTGGCAGGAACTCAGGGAAAAGATCTTCACGGTCTGACAAAAAAATAGCCCCGCGACATCGCTGTCGCGGGGCTTTTCATTGGCGGTGTGGGGCGCTCAGACCGGCTTGTTCTGCGGCCGGAACAGCCGTCCCTTCTCACCGATGAGAACGAAGACAAGGCCGATGACCGAGACGATGAAATAGCCGGCGACCATCGGGAGAGCCGTGCCGTTATAGGCCTGCCCGATGCCAGCTCCGATCAGCGAACCGCCGACCGTTCCCATGAAGCCGAGAACGGAAGAAGCCGTACCGGCAACGTGGCCGAGCGGCTCCATGGCGAGCGAGTTGAAGTTCGAACCAATCCAGCCGAACTGGAACATCGCCAGCGAGAAGAAGGCGAGGAACAGGAAGAATGGCATAGGCTGGGGGCCGAGGAGTTGTACCACAAGCCAGAGGAAGTTGATCGCGATAAAGCCGAGGAGGGAGGCATGCGACAGCGTGCGCATGCCGAACCGACCGACCAGTTTGGCATTCACGAAGGACGAGAGCGCCATGAAGATGGCAACGGCGGCAAAGGCGACCGGGAACCACACGCCAAGGCCGTAGATGCCGACATAGATCTGCTGTGCCGAATTGATGAAGCCGAACAGCGCACCAAAAATGAAGGTGCTGGCGATCGTGTAACAGAGCGCCACGCGATTGGTCAGAACGATGCGGAAGCCGTCGAAGATGACCCTTGGGGTGAAGGGGCGAACATCTTCCGTGGCCAGTGTTTCCGGCAGACGGACATACATCCAGACGCCGACAATCACGGCAATGACGGCCATGAAGACGAAAATCCAGTGCCAATCGCCGAAGAGCATGATCACCTGACCCGTACCGGGCGCGACCACCGGAATAACCATGAACACCATCATGATCAGAGACATGACTTCGGCCATCTTACGTCCACCGAAGACGTCGCGGACAATCGAAACGGTGATGACGCGGGTTGCAGCCGAGCCGATGCCCTGAATGAAGCGCAGCAGCAGGAGCGATTCGAATGATGGTACGAACAGCACTGCAAGCGATGACAGCACGTAGATGACAAGGCCCGCAATCATCGGCAGCCGACGACCGAAGCGGTCGGAAATCGGTCCGTAGAAAAGCTGCGCGACACCGAAGCCGATCAGATAGGCCGAGACGACATACTGACGGTGGTTCTCGTTTTCGACGTTGAGAGCTGCCCCGATTTCCTGGAGGCCCGGCAGCATGATGTCGATGGCGAGCGCGTTGAGCGCCATGAGAAACGCCATCATGGCAATGAATTCGGCGCGGCCCATAGCGCCCAGCGTCTTGGGGGACGCCTGTAACATATCTGACATAAATTTGTACCTGAGAACGGCACAAGGCGCTGCTTCTCGCAACGCCTTGTTACACGGAGTGGACGTCTTGTATCTCTGAGCGGATCAGGCGGCGCCGCGAACGGCGATGCCCTGGTCTTCGAATTGCTTCTGCAGTTCACCTGCCTGGAACATTTCACGCACGATGTCGCAACCGCCGACGAATTCGCCCTTGATGTAGAGCTGCGGAATGGTCGGCCAGTTCGAATACTGCTTGATGCCTTCGCGAATTTCCATGTCGGCCAGAACGTTCACGCCCTTGTAGTCGACGCCGAGGTAGTCGAGAATCTGGACCACCTGACCGGAGAAACCACACTGCGGAAACTGCGGCGTTCCCTTCATGAACAGAACCACATCATTGGTCTTGACTTCGTTGTCGATGAATTCGTGCGCGCTCATGCGTTGTTCCTTTCACATGCGGTTCAAGGCCGCAGCTTTGATATGTTGTGACAGATAGCAATTTGCTGCGGCGATTGCCAGTCCCCACGCGCGTCTGTAGATGCTGGTTAGCGGCGCTTTTGCACGCTGCGTTTGGCGGCAGTACGCCGCCTGCTCACCTGCTTCTTGGCAGGCTTTGCCGCTCTTGTTGTCCGCTTTGCCGGCTTGCGCGTGGTTTTCGCCCGCGTGGCCGTCGATGCCGAGGCTTTGCGCTTTTTCCGCCGCGTCGGTCCGTTGAGCCCGCTCTTCTTCAGGATCTCCTTGAGAACGCCCTGAACGACGTTCTCGACCACTTCCTTGATGAGGTCTGCCACGCTTGCGATCCTCGGGTCAGTTGCTATTCGGGGATGCTGGTCTGCAGCGCCAGCGCATGCAGCACGCCACCCATATTGCCCTTCAGGGCGTCATAGACCATCTGGTGCTGCTGGACGCGGCTCTTGCCACGGAAGGCTTCGGCGACAACCTCGGCGGCGTAGTGGTCCCCGTCGCCCGCGAGGTCGCGGATGACGACCTTGGCGCCGGGAATGCCGGCCTTGATCATGTCTTCGATGTCGCCTGGTTTCATCGGCATGTAATGGATCCCTCATGCAAATCAGCAATGAGGCTGACTATCATCCATTCGCCGGGGCGTTTCAATGGGGCAGCGACAGGCTGCCCCATGCTCCACAGGGACGCGGACTTTGATCAGGCGAGTTCGCCATCCATGAGGGCCGGGAACCAGCCTTCATGCTTTGCCTTCAGTTCTTCGACCGGAACCGGACGTGCATCGCCAAGCACAACGTTCGATCCACCGGTGCGGCCGATCCATGGGCAGAAGACGCCGGCGGCTTCGGCGCGAACCTGGACCTGGTCGACATTGGCTTCGGTCACGGTCAGCACGTAGCGGCCCTGGTCCTCGCCATAGAAGATGGCAACCGGGTTTGCATCGTTGAGCGCGTTGACATGCGCGCCGATGCCCGAAGCCATGGCCATTTCTGCGACCGCAAGCGCAAGGCCGCCCGAGGAGCAGTCATGCACGGCGGTCGCCAGACCGTCCTCGATGAGGCCGCGCACGAAATCGCCGACCTTCTTTTCATGGGCGAGATCGACATGCGGTGCAGGGCCATCGGTGCGGCCATGAATATCCCGCAGATAGACGGACTGGCCCAGATGCGTGCCCCAGCCGGACGGCGCACCGGCGAGCAGGATCGCTTCGCCCTGTGCGGCAAAGCGGACGCGGGCCATTTTCGACCAGTCCTTCATCAGGCCAACGCCGGCAATCGTCGGGGTCGGCAGGATACCCTGGCCGTTGGTCTCGTTGTAGAGCGAGACATTGCCCGAGACGATCGGGAAGTCGAGCGCAAGGCAGGCCTCGCCGATGCCCTTGATGGCAAAGACCAGCTGGCCCATGATTTCCGGACGTTCCGGATTGCCGAAGTTGAGGTTGTCGGTGGCCGCCAGCGGCAGCGCGCCGGTCGCGGTGATGTTGCGCCAGCATTCGGCAACCGCCTGCTTGCCGCCTTCAAACGGATCGGCCTCAACGTAACGCGGGGTAACGTCCGATGAGAATGCGAGCGCCTTGCTCGGATGGTTGTCGACGCGGATCACGCCGGCATCACCGCCCGGAAGCTGCAGCGAATTGCCCTGGATCAGCGTGTCATACTGTTCGTAGACCCAGCGGCGCGACGAATTGTTGGCCGAGCCGACCAGCTTCAGCAGGCTGTCGCTGATGTCGGCCGTGGGAATGTCGCCCTCGGCGAGCGGGGCCGGAGCCTTGGGTTCGATCCACGGGCGATCATATTCCGGTGCCTCGTCGCCGAGTTCCTTGATCGGCAGGTTAGCCACTTCCTCGCCCTGATGCAGAACGCGGAAGCGCAGGTCGTCGGTCGTGTAGCCGACGATCGCGAAGTCGAGGCCCCACTTGACGAAGATTGCCTTGGCAACTTCTTCCTTGGAGGGCTCAAGCACCATGAGCATGCGCTCCTGGCTTTCCGACAGCATCATTTCGTAGGCCGTCATGCGCTCTTCGCGCACCGGCACCTTGTCGAGCTGCAGCTCGATGCCGAGATCGCCCTTGGCGCCCATTTCGACGGCCGAGCAGGTGAGGCCGGCGGCACCCATGTCCTGGATGGCGATGACCGCGCCGGTCTTCATCAGCTCAAGGCAGGCTTCCAGCAGGCACTTTTCGGTGAAGGGGTCGCCGACCTGCACGGTCGGGCGCTTCTCTTCGATCGACTCGTCGAATTCGGCCGATGCCATGGTCGCGCCGCCAACGCCGTCGCGCCCGGTCTTGGCACCGAGATAGACCACCGGCAGGCCGACGCCCTTGGCTTCCGACAGGAAGATGCCGTCGGCCTTGGCAAGGCCGGCTGCAAAGGCGTTGACGAGAATGTTGCCGTTATAGCGGGCGTCGAACTCGACTTCGCCGCCAACGGTCGGAACGCCGAAGGAATTGCCGTATCCGCCGACACCGGCAACGACGCCGGCGACGAGATGCTTGGTCTTCGGATGGTCGGGCGCGCCGAAGCGCAGGGCGTTCATGGCTGCGACCGGACGGGCGCCCATGGTGAAGACGTCGCGCAGGATGCCGCCGACGCCGGTTGCTGCGCCCTGGTAGGGCTCAATGTAGGACGGGTGGTTGTGGCTCTCCATCTTGAAGACCACGACGTCGCCGTCATCGATGTCGACAACGCCGGCATTTTCGCCCGGACCCTGGATAACGCGCGGACCCTTGGTCGGCAGCGTCTTCAGCCACTTCTTCGAGGACTTGTAGGAACAATGCTCGTTCCACATCGCCGAGAAGATGCCGAGTTCGGTAAAGGTCGGCTCGCGTCCGATCAGGTTCAGGATGCGATCGTATTCATCCGGCTTCAGGCCGTGGCTTGCGATCAGTTCCGGGGTGATGGGACGGGAGTTGGAAACGGTCATCTGGCTCTCAGGGCAATGGGAGATCGGTGGGAGATCGGTTTCGAGGCAGGCTATATCCCAAGCCTGCGCTCGGCGCACTTGAAAAATGCGGGCCCGCGCGCCTTTCCCTTAGGCTTTTACGGCTCGTCGGTCGCTGGCTGTCTTGCCGCGACCATTTGTCAGACGATGGCGCTGGTGCCGACCGGCGATTGGTCGAGGACGCGACGCACCGTCTTCAATCCCTCGATCGCAATGGCGCGATCCCGGCCTTCGCTGAAACCGATGCGCACATGGTGAAACACCTTGGCCGACCGGGCCGGCTTGAACTCGTCTTCATCGTCGATCAGCACGTCGGCATCCAGAACGGCCTGCTTGAATGTGCCTGAAAGCCATGGCTCTGCGAGCTTTAACCAGAGGAAGGGCAGGCGGGGACGGGAGCGAAACGCGTGGCCGGCGAAAAGCTGTCTGACCTGTTTTTCTCGCGCGCCAATCTCTGAGATGACAGCGTCCCGGATGTCATTGGCTGCGCCCGAAAGCACAAGGCGTGCAGAGAGTTCCGCCAGAAGAAAGGGCAGGCCGCCTGTCACCATCTTCTGCGTCACGCGCACGCGCTGGCTCATGTGCGGCGGACAGGCCACCCAGCCACCCCGAACGCCGGCGGCGACCGATTTCGACAGGCCGTTGAGCAGAAAAGTGCGATCGGGCGCTAACTCCGCCAGGAGTGGGATGCCGTCGGCGATCATCCCGCCATAGAGATAATCCTCGATCAGCCAGACATTGTATCTGCGGGCGATATCGATGATGTCCTTGCGCCGTTGCAACGGCAGGCAGGAGAGGGTCGGATTCTGGCCCGAGGACATGATGAAGGCGGCCTTGGGATGCTCGCGCGCACAGACGCGCTCGAAGTCTGCGGGCAAAATGCCATCGTCATCCGAATCGACCAGCGTGATCTGACGACCCATGAGCGTGGCGCTGCGGGCGATCTGCGAATAGGTGAGATGTTCGCAGACGATGCGGTCTCCCGCGCCGCTGACAGCCGCCACCACCGCGTTGACACCGGCATGGACCCCGAGTTGCGGCAGGATCTGCTCCGCATCGGGCATCCAATTGCCGGCAGATAGCCAGCGTCGGCCGGCTTCCAGCCAGTCGGGCGAAAGGGTCCGTGTGTAGCTTGAGATTTCACCCGGATGCGCCTTCGCAATCTCGGCCATGATCTGGCCCACGGTTTCCGCCTGGCCGACATCGATCGCAGCGGTGGTGTCGAAGCGCAGCTTGCCCGGCGGTGGCGCGATTGTCCTCGTGCCGCCATAGGTGATCGAGATCGGATCGCGCGATGGATGGTCCGTGTCGCTCCCCGTCGCCTGCACATAAGTGCCACGGCCGACTTCGCCTGTGACCAACCCGCGCTCGCGCAGCAAGGCGTAGGCACGTGAAATTGTTCCGATTGTCACCCCGATATCGTAGGCCAGATCCCGTTGCGGCGGCAGTTTGACGCCATGCGCCAGCTGGCCTGCCTTGATGGCCATCTCGGCCTCATCGGCGATGCGAACATAAAGGGGACCTGAACCAGTCTGGAGTGAAGGAAGCCAATTTGTCATGGTGTCAATTCCATAGATTGTCACCTTCATTCCGTCAATCCATAAGCAAAAAACAAGGAATTGAAGACGTGGAGATTTGATATGGCGGTGACAATTGATGCAATCGATCCAGTTGAAATTGGCGGGGCGGGGGCGGATCCCCAGTCTGGCGCGGCAACCTGGTCATTGTTTCGCCTGTTCAGGCTCTGGCGCCGGCGGCGGGTTACCCGCATCCATCTGGCAGCCCTTAGCCCATATCAGCTGAAGGACATCGGCCTTACGAAGGAGGAGGCGCAAAGGGAAATCCGTCGATCGAGGCTTCTGCCGATCGATCGCGCCATACAGCCGCCCTTCTGATCCATCGGCTTGGTCGATCAGCAGTCCTTGCTGCCGTTTGCCCAGCGGACGACATCTTGACGGATGCGGCCTGAGAGGCTTTCGTTCATCAACGGGCCGAAAGCGTCAAGGCGGGCGGGCCGGCCTTCCGCCTGAATGACCAGCAGCGGACGGATGTCGCTTGAGCCCTTGCGCACGAGCAGGATGCGTGGTCGGCCAGAGAAAGATGTGAGTTCTGGAGCAAGCGCATAGGCCTTGAAGGCGGCGTCGCCGGATTTGAACCAGCAGCGGTTGGCGCCGACAGCGACCTTTTCCATGATGTCCAGCGCCGATTGGCCCTGTGCGACAGGCTTCGGACTTTCCGACTTGCAGCCAGCAAGCAGGGCGGCGACGGTGAGGGAGGCAATCATGAAGAGGGGGAGGCGGCGCATGGTCTGATCCTTGCTGATGCCGCATCCCTAACAGCGAAAGGGTTAACCCAAGCTTAACTTAGGCGGCGATGACGTCGAGAGCCGAGGCAAAGATGCCGCGGCCGTCATTGCCGCCATGGGCCGCCTCGATCAGGTTTTCCGGGTGCGGCATCATGCCGAGCACATTGCCCTTGGCGTTGATGACGCCGGCAATGTCGTTGATCGAGCCGTTCGGATTGGTGCCGTCGGCATAACGGAACACGACCTGGCCATTGCCTTCAATCGCAGCCAGCGTCTCGGCATCGGCAAAGTAGTTGCCGTCATGATGCGCGACGGGGCAGCGGATAATCTGGCCCTTGGCATAGGCGCGGGTAAAGTCCGTGTCCGCATTCGCCACCTGGAGCTTGATCTCCTTGCAGACGAACTTGAGCGATGTATTGCGCATCAGCGCACCGGGCAGCATGCCGGCTTCCACAAGGATCTGGAAGCCGTTGCAGACGCCGATGACCTTGACGCCCTTCTCGGCCTTTTCCTTGATTGCCTGCATGACAGGCATGCGGGCGGCAATTGCGCCGCAACGCAGATAGTCGCCATAGGAGAAGCCGCCGGGAATGACGATCAGATCGACATCCGGTACCTCGGTTTCTGTCTGCCAGATGGTGACGGGGGTGTGGCCGGAGATCTTGGTCAGAGCCGCGATCATGTCACGGTCACGATTGAGGCCTGGGAGCTGGACGACGGCTGATTTCATGGCTGGGGCTCAAACCTTAGCTGGGCTTCCTGGAACTCCCGCAGCTCCAGGCGATTGTCGATACGGTCTAACCGGCTTTCGAAGTGTCCGACCGTTGCGCGCAGGTTGTTCACGTCTCCCTGCAGCGCATGCAGTTGCGCGCGCATTGTCTGATTGTCTGCGCGCAACTCACTGATGGCAAAGTCTACCTTGTCAAATCTCTGGTTCAGCTTCTTCAGGAGTTCGAACATCAATTCGCTGGTTACTTCAGCCATCGCGTGTCTCCTTCAACCCTCAGGCGATGGAGATAGTATAATTCTCGATAACCGTGTTGGCGAGGAGCTTTTCACACATGGCCTTCAGGTCGGCTTCGGCCTTGGCCTTGTCTGCGCCCTCGATTTCGAGGTCGAAGACCTTGCCCTGGCGGACCTGGCCGATGCCATCGAATCCGAGTGCGCCGAGCGCGCCTTCAATGGCCTTGCCCTGGGGGTCGAGGACGCCGTTCTTCAGGGTAACGGTCACGCGTGCCTTGATCACTTGTCTTATCTCCAAACCTTACTTGACCAGAACCGGACCGGTTCCGCGAACCGGCTCGTTTTCATTCATGATGCCGAGACGGCGGGCAACTTCCTGATAGGCTTCCAGCAGTCCGCCCATGTCGTGGCGAAAGCGATCCTTGTCCAGTTTCTCGCGGGTCTCGATGTCCCAGAGCCGGCAGCTGTCGGGCGAGATCTCATCGGCGATGATGATGCGCATCATGTCGCCTTCGAACAGCCTGCCGCATTCGATCTTGAAATCGACGAGCTGGATGCCGATGCCGAGGAAGAGGCCGGACAGGAAGTCGTTGACGCGAATGGCAAGTGCCATGATGTCGTCGAGCTCGGCGGGATTGGCCCAGCCGAAGGCGGTGATGTGCTCTTCGGAGACCATCGGATCGCCAAGTGCATCCGACTTGTAGTAAAATTCGATGATCGAGCGGGGCAAAACGACGCCTTCCTCGATGCCGAGCCGTGTCGACAAAGAGCCGGCGGCAACGTTGCGCACGACGATCTCGAGCGGGATGATCTCGACTTCCTTGATCAGCTGCTCGCGCATGTTCATCCGGCGGATGAAATGCGTCGGGATGCCGATCTTGTTCAGGTGCGTGAAGACATATTCCGAAATGCGGTTGTTCAGAACGCCTTTTCCGTCGATGACATCGTGCTTCTTCTTGTTGAATGCCGTTGCATCATCCTTGAAGAACTGGATCAGCGTGCCCGGCTCCGGACCCTCATAGAGGATCTTTGCCTTGCCCTCGTAAACGCGGCGGCGACGGTTCATGGGTGAATTTCTCTATTGTTGGCATCCCGGCGCCTGGAGCGCGGATGCTGTGGATCAATCTTTGAAGCGGTCCCATAAAGGAAAAGAGCGGTTTTCACAATGCAGCAGTTCACCCCTTCCTGCCAAAACGTCGCGCCGTCAGGGTCTGACCTAGAATCGCGGAAGTTTGCATTGCACTTTGTACTCCCTTTTGATTAATGGGGAAACGAAACCGCACAATGACGGCATGAAACGGGAGATCGATATGAGCGGCATGAGTGATCGCGAAAAGGCCTTTGAAAACAAGTTTGCCCACGATCAGGAGCTTCGCTTCAAGGCCGAAGCGCGTCGCAACAAGCTGATCGGGCTCTGGGCTGCCGGTCTGCTCGGCAAGGCGGACCCTGACGCCTATGCCCGGGAAGTGGTCGAAGCTGATTTTGAAGAGGCCGGGGACGAAGACGTGCTGCGCAAGCTGCGCGCCGACCTTTCCGCCGGCGGTGTTTCGATCACCGATGAGGAACTGCGCGAAAAGATGGTCGAATTTCTCGGCCAGGCCATCGAGCAGGTCCAAAACAGCTAAGCGAATTGTAGTCGCGCCATTATTGATGTCTGCGCTGCGGTCCACGGGCCGCGGCGTTTTTTTTGTCCAATGCCAGCAGTTCGGTTGTCGTTTGGACGTCGAATGGCCTGGATAGTCCAAACCCCTGCAGGACGTCACATCCGAGCCGTTTGAGAATGCGGGCATGCTCTTCGGTTTCGACACCTTCCGCCGTGACCCTGATCTTCAGCGACCTGGCGATCTGGATGATCGACATGACCAGCACGCGTTGTTCCTGGCTGGTTGGCAGGTTCTGGATCAATTGCCGATCGATTTTCAACGTGCTGGGTTTCAGGTTGAGCAAGCCGACAATCGAGGCATGTCCCGTCCCGAAATCATCGATCTCGATGTCGATTTCCAGACGACGCAATGCCTCCAGATTGCGCATGACCGTCTCATCCTGACGGTCGAGAAAAACGCTTTCCAGAATTTCGAAGGATACGGATCCGGGGCGGATCGACATCAAAGACAGGGCTTCGGCCATATCCGGGTCGCTCAGGCGTTTCGATGACACATTGACCGAGACCTTCGGCAGGTCAAAGCCTTGTTGACGCCAGCTTTCGAGATCCCTGACGGCCTTCGCCAACATGATTTTGTCGACCTGCGCCAGAACCCCGCAATCGTCGGCTGTGGCGAGAAAGCGATCCGGGCCGATCATGCCCAGACGAGGATGATCCCATCGCACAAGACATTCGGCACCGACCACGCGGCGCGTTCGCGCGTCGTATTGCAGCTGGTAGAACGGCACGAGCTCATCGTTCTCCAGTGCCCGCATCAGTTCGTTCTCCAGCCGCTGGGCATGAGCAAGGGCGGTCCGGCTTTTCGGGGTGTAGAATTCGTGGCGGTTGCGACCATTGTTCTTGGCGTTGTAGAGCGCGATGTCCGCATTCTGCAGCAACTGCGGCAGGTCGAGATCGGTTCCCGCCGAGCATGCGATGCCGATGCTCGCGCCGAAGCGGCATTCGTGGCCTTCGTGCCAGACGGGTTTGCGGATGGCGGAGATGATGTCTTCGGCGAGGCGCGCCAGGACGCTTTGGTCGCCCGTGCAATTGACCGCAAGGACAAATTCGTCGCCGCCGATGCGTGCAGCCAGTTCACCCGGCTTCAGGCAACCCGTGAGGATCGATGCGACATGTCTGAGCATCGCATCGCCTGCACCGTGGCCCAGCGTGTCATTGATCTGCTTGAAGCGATCCAGATCGATGTGCAGGATGCCCAGGCCGTGCGTCCGCGCATGCTTTCCCTGACGCCAGGCTTCGAGGTTCGCTTCCAGGCAACGGCGGTTCGGCAGTCCGGTCAGGTAATCATGCATGGCGGAATATTCCGCCTCAAGCCGCATGCGCTCCAGCTCGATATTGCGCATTTCGGCCAGTGCCTTTTGCCGACCGAGTTCTTGATGCAGGTTGTGGTCTTCCGTCACGTCCCAGTTGACGCCGATCATTTTCAGCCGGCCATCCTGATCCAGGTAGGGCAGACTGTTTGAGCGGATGTACCGGCAAGTGCCGTCATTGGCGATGATGCGGTAGGCGTCGGTGAAGGGGCGGAGGTCTGCGACCTTCTTCTCTACATAGGCAAGGGTGCGTTCGCGATCATCCGGATGCAGCTTGTTTTCCCAGAATTCGCCAACCTTCACCGAGTCGTCGTGCGGCAGCTCGAAAATCCGCCGCATGCCGTCATCCCACTCACTGATGCCGGACTCGAAATCGGTTTCGAAAATGCCGATGCGAGAGAGATCGAGAGCAAGGCTTAGGCGGCGCGAAAGACCGACCAGCCATTCCTCCTGAACCTTGCGCGAGGTGACATCGGTGTCGGTGCCAACGATTCGAATCGGCTTGCCATCGCTGCCGCGCTCGATGCAGGCACCGCGGCATTCGATCCAGACATAGTAGCCGCTGCGATGCCATTCCCGATATTGGAAGGTCATGTATTCGGGATCGCCGGCATTTTGCCGTTCGATGCAATGCAGCACATGCTCCCGGTCCTGCGGATGCACGAATTCGAGCCATTCCTGCATGTTTGGCGGGATGGGATCGTCGGGGCTCAAGCCGCGGATGGAGCGCCAGATATTGCTGTAGTAGAGCTCGCCATTGGAACGCTGGTCCCAGACCCCGGACGCCGAGCTGACAAGGGCATGGTTCCAGCGGCTTTCCCGCTCCGCCAGGTCCAGGAGCTTGCCGTTCAGAGCCGAAATGTCTGTCAAAGTAAGAAGGGCGAGGTTTGCCTCCGCGCTTGCCCGCGAAAGGCTTGCGATAAAGGCGAGGCCGCGCCCGTCCGCAGTCGCGACCTGGAGTTCAGCGGGTTCTTCCGTGAGGAATAGGCGTCTCAATGCCAGTTGCAGGCGCGCCTGATCTCCGGGTCGCAAACAGGCAGACCAGTTCTCGCCAGATGACGCATCACCCATGCTGCCCAAGAGCGCTTGAAGGGGCGCGTTTACGCTTTCCATGGTCCCGTGGATGTCAACCCAAGCCGCGGGGAAAGGAAGGTCCGAAATGCTTATAACGCGGCTCTCTTGCGGAGCCGCGTGTCTCACGGGATCGGGGCGCACGCAATGCTCCAGACGTCGGATGACAACTCCAGGTATCTATCAGCCGTAGCTTAAAAACGGATTAACCGGTTGTGTCAATCTTTCATCTGCGCGCATAGCCAGTGACAATCAAAGGCGGCCGATGAACTGTGCGAAGACCATGGTGCCCTCCGGCCAGGGGCCGTGTCCCGACTCGGCATTGAGATGGCCGGACTCGCCGGCATCGATGAGAAAGGATCCCCAGGCATTGGCGATGTCTTCGGCATGGCCGTAGTCGCCGAAGGGGTCGTTCCGGCTGGCAATCATGATCGAAGGGAAGGGCAGCGGATCGCGTGGATAGGGACCAAAGGTCATCAGATGTTTGGGTCTGATGGCGGGGTTGGCCACATCGGGAGGTGCCACGAGAAAGGCGCCGGCGACACGTTGTTTCATCTCGGGAATGGCATGGATGGCGGCCGGAATGCCCAGTGAGTGGGCGACAAGCACTACGGGGCGCGTCGAAGCGTTGACCTCTTCGGCGACCCGCGCGACCCAGTCGTCGCGCACCGGTTTAGACCACTCGGCCTGCTCTACCCGGCGCGCGGTCGAAAGTTTCTTTTCCCAGCGGCTCTGCCAGTGGTCAGCGCCGGAATTGGTGTAGCCAGGGATGATGAGGATGTCTGCTTCAGATACTTTCATGGGCCTTATCTGCGTCTCCCGATCCCTGCCGTCAAGGTTTCGGCCAGGGCTGGATTGTGCTGAAATTCCGTTTTTTCGATTTTTTCAGAACTGCAGGAAGACATAATCATCACGTGATGGTGTTCGGGATGATTGCGACACCTGGGGAAATTTCTGCTATCATGACGTGTCTCGGTCTTTGGCCGAAGCGTTGGACAGACAGACGTCGGCATTTCCGACATTGCCGTTCCAACCTGGGCAGGCGCGCAAGCGCTGCTTCGCATTTCACTTTAAGGCCTGTGAATACACGCTTGAGGAGGAAGTGAGAATGTCGACATTCCATGTCATGACAAGTGGTTCGGGTACAATCGAACATCCGGAAATCCGCCGCATCGGTCTCTCCGATGTGACGGGTGCCCTACGAGAAGGATTTGAAGACTTTCGCGAGAGGCCATCGCACTACGCCTTCTTTGCCCTGATTTATCCAATCGCCGGCGTGCTGATGGTCGCCTGGAGTGCCGGAATGGCGCTTCTGCCGATGGTCTATCCGCTGCTGACCGGTTTCGCGTTGCTTGGACCACTTCTGGCCTTGGCCCTGATGGACGTCAGCCGGCGCAGAGAGTATGGGCAGCCCAGCGAATGGTCGCAGGTCTTGGGTCTCTTCAGATCGCCCTCGATGCCGGCGCTTCTGATGATGAGCCTCTATCTCGTCACGCTTTTCATGCTCTGGCTTGTCATATCGCGGGCGCTTTATCTGTCCTTCATCGGTGACTATCCGGCACCCGGCATCTTCGCCTTCTTCAACGATGTGCTTGGGCATCCCAATGCCGCGGCCTTCCTGATCTGGAGCAACGGCCTCGGCTTCCTGCTGGCCTTGACGGCTCTTGTGATCAGCATCGTCGCATTCCCGATGCTGTTGGATCGCGATTGCGGTGCGGCGTCCGCCGTCGCGACTTCGGTGCGGGCAAGCCTTGCCAATCCGCTGCCGGTTGCCGCCTGGGGGCTGATGGTCGCAGCCCTGCTCGCCATCGGCATGGCGACCTTGATGGTCGGACTTGTGGTCATTGTGCCGGTGCTCGGTCATGCCACCTGGCACTTCTATCGCCGGCTGGTGGTTTAGGCGGTCTTTCGCCGAAACGCGGATGCAGCGACTGCCTGGCTGGAGGCGCTGATGCCTTCAGCCGGTCAGAAACAGAAGCGCTGAACCTGCTGCAAGCGCGAAGGAGAGACGTCGTTCTGCAGTGGAGCGCGTGGAGGCGGCGACGAAACCTTGAGACGCGAGTGCAAGAACCAGGGCGAGGCCAGCAATGACGGCCCGGTTTCCGGCGCTTTCGATCTGTGCTGTCTCAATGCTGGCGTCCATGCCGTGCATCCAGTCATATTCAGAGCCGCGGACCAGCAACTGGACGAGAATCGCGACTGCGCAAATGCAATGCGCAATCCATAGTGAGACCTTCGTCATGGTTTGCCTCGTTCCGCCACATCAAAAAAGCGCCTCAGGCGGGACCGCTTGAGGCGCTTCGATACTGTCATTTGTTGCGCAATCAACCGAAGACGCGCTTGAAGATCGTGTCGACATGTTTGGTGTGATAACCAAGGTCGAATTTTTCGCGGATATCGTCTTCGGAGAGGGCTGCGCGCACTTCTTCATCGCCGAGCAGTTCTTCAAGGAAGTCAGCGCCCTTCTCCCAGACCTTCATCGCATTGCGCTGGACGAGGCGATAGCTGTCTTCGCGGGAAACGCCAGCCTGGGTGAGAGCCAGCAGAACGCGCTGGCTCATGACCAGGCCCTTGAACTTGTTCATGTTCTTCAACATGTTCTCGGGATAGATCACGAGCTTCTCGATGACGCCGGCGAGACGGTTCAGCGCGAAGTCGAGGGTGATTGTGGTATCCGGGCCGATGGCGCGCTCGACGCTGGAATGGCTGATGTCGCGCTCGTGCCAGAGCGCGACGTTCTCCAGCGCCGGTGTCACCGACATGCGCACCAGACGGGCAAGGCCGGTCAGGTTTTCGGTCAGCACCGGATTGCGCTTGTGCGGCATGGCGGACGAGCCCTTCTGGCCCGGCGAGAAAAATTCTTCCGCTTCCAGAACTTCCGTGCGCTGCATGTGGCGGATTTCGATCGCAACGTTTTCGATCGAGGAGGCGATGACGCCGAGCGTGGCGAAGAACATCGCATGGCGGTCACGCGGAATGACTTGGGTCGAGATCGGCTCGGGCACGAGGCCCAGTTTCTCGCAGACATGCTCTTCGACGCGCGGGTCGATATTGGCGAAGGTGCCGACGGCACCGGAAATAGCACCGGTCGCGACTTCTGCGCGGGCATTGACGAGGCGGTCACGGTTGCGGGCCATCTCGGCATAGAAACGGGCGAAGGTCAGGCCCATCGTCGTCGGCTCGGCATGAATACCGTGGCTGCGGCCGATGCGGACCGTATCCTTATGCTCGAAGGCGCGGGACTTCAGGGCCGCGAGAACGCGGTCCATATCGGCGATCAGAATGTCGGCGGCGCGGACCAGCTGGATGTTGAGCGTCGTGTCGAGCACGTCGGAGGAGGTCATGCCCTGGTGGACGAAACGCGAGTCAGGACCGATGAATTCGGCAAGATGTGTCAGGAAGGCGATCACGTCGTGCTTGGTGACCGCCTCGATTTCATCGATGCGGGCGACGTCGAATTCAGCAGGGCCGCCCTTTTCCCAGATGGTGCGGGCGGATTCCTTCGGGATCACGCCGAGATCGGCGAGTGCGTCGCAGGCATGGGCCTCGATCTCGAACCAGATGCGGAACTTGGTTTCGGGGGACCAGATGGCGACCATTTCCGGCCGGGAGTAACGCGGGATCATCGGGCTCGTCTTTCGTTGGACTGAAAATCTGGGCACCCCTTAGCAAAGTGGGGCGGCAAGCTCAACGGCTGCGACGGGCCATGGCGACACCGAGGCCGAAAAGCAGGAGCAAGCCCACCGGCAGAAAGTGTCTGAGACCCGTGACGGCGAACTGATAGGCGGCAGAAGCGCCGGTGAAAATCTGCTGATAGATCCAGACCCGGGTGAAGGCTGGAGCATGCCAATGGGCGTAGAAGATCCGGTAATGCACTGCAAAGAGGGCCGCCGTGGCGGCAAGCGTCGAGAGCCCGAGGATGAGAAGCCATGCGGATAGCACGACCGAGGGCGCTCGACTGCGGGTGATGACATGGATGAGGGGGAGGGCAATCAGCCAGCCCAAAAAGCCGCCTGCCGCATAGAGCATGGCGAGCGCCCCATTGTGACTGCCCATGTCGCGGCCAAGGACCAGAACCGACGCCAGGAGGCTTATCGCCATCGCAAGCCCCCAGGCCAGAGCGCCGACGATCAGACGGCGCGGCGCAATTAGGGCGGCGGGCAGGCGCGGTTTTGGTCGCGTCATCGGCATTCTGGCATGCCCTCAAGGTCTGATCGGGATGGCGATCCAGCGTATGTCATTGCCTTCGAAGCCGAGCGAGGCGACTTGCACCATGACGATATGCGGCGCTTTCGTCCGGTAGCCGGGTGTGACGACGCCACCAATCGCATAATTGCTGGGGCAGCGTCGGCTTTCGGGGATGCGCTTGTCCTCGTAGACAGTTCGCGCCGTCTCAGGGCTGTCATCGGCAGCGATCAGGAGGCGAAAGCCTTGAACGGCGATCCCCCAGCGCTTGCAGTCTTCCGGACCGTCCATTGAGACTGTTTCAAGGCGCAGTCTGCGCACGCTTTCGTCGATGTAGAGGCTCGGTACGGGCTGGTAGCGCAGCGCCTTCGGTTCCTCGACCAGTTCGCTGACCGGGTTGTAGGCCGCAAGATATCCCGGATCGTCACCAATGCCGAGTGTCTTGAAGAGGGGATCGATCTCCAGCGCGGCCTTGCGCCTCGCTTCCCCTAGACTGGCCTTCTCATCTCTGATGCGTGTTTCGACAGGACTCCCCGGAACGAATGAGTCTGTCTTGGTATCGACGATATAGATGGTTGCGTAAGGGAAACCGCTGCCATCCTGTTCGCCGAATTCCTCATAGGCGAAATAGCGGCCGTCCGCGGAAAAGCCGTGTGGGCGCATCTCGGCCACATCACCGGCTTGCGCCGTCGGGACACAGAGCAGAGCGGCGACAGTTGTCGCGATCAGCCGGGACAGGTTCACGCCCGGCCCTCCTCAGCGGCGGCCATGAGTGCTGCAACGGTCTTGCGATAGTCTTCCACACCCTTGCCCTTGTAGATGGCCGAGCCTGCCACCAGAACATTGGCGCCGGCCCTCGTGATCTCGGCTGCATTGGCCGCCGTCACGCCGCCGTCGACTTCAAGATCGATGGGCCGGTTGCCAATCAGCGCGCGTGCGGCGCGGATCTTGTCGGTCATCGCCGGAATATAGGCCTGGCCGCCAAAGCCCGGATTGACACTCATGATCAGCAAGAGATCAATGTCATCCATGACATGCTCCAGCACCGAAAGCGGTGTGGCGGGATTGAGCGATACGCCGGCCTTCTTGCCCAGGGCGCGGATCGTCTGGAGCGAGCGGTGAAGATGTGGGCCGGCTTCGGCATGCACGGTGATGATGTCACAGCCCGCATCGGCAAAGGCTGCGAGATAGGGGTCGGCGGGTGCAATCATCAGGTGGCAGTCGAAGACGGCCTTTGTCCAGGGCCGCAGCGCCTTGATAACCGCCGGGCCGAACGAGATGTTCGGCACGAAATGCCCATCCATGACGTCAAGATGCACCCACTGGGCACCCGCTTCCACGACATCGGCAACTTCCTGGCCAAGGCGGGAGAAATCGGCAGCCAGGATCGAGGGAGAAAGGGTCAGCGGGCGGTTCATCTGTGTTCCTCTTGGCGCAGTGTGGGGTGCGGTCGGGGCGCGACGTCTAGCGGTTGTCGCAGCCGATACCAGCTAGCCTCTGCGCATAGCACCGGCTGTAGTGAGCGGCAACCGTACGATGGAAGCATCCGGATGCCTTGACGGCGGATAGTCCGCGGGGCATCCCAGACAACCATATTGGTCTGGAGGAGGCTGTTAGAATGTCAAAATTTGCAATCATCACCGGCGGCAGTTCCGGCATTGGTCGGCATCTTGTCTGCGCCTTTGCCAAGGCAGGCTATGCAGTGGCCTTCACCCATCTTGGCCAAGCGGAAGCCGCCGGAGAGGTCGAGGCCGAAGCCGCTGCCGCAGGCGGCCGAGCGATCGGCCGGGAATGCGAAGTGGCGAATGCAGCAGCGATCGAGCGGTTCCTCGATGAGGCGATCGACTTTGCCGGCAGAGTACCGGATGTGCTCGTCAACAATGCCGGCATCCAGACCTGGTCTCCGCTTCTTGAGCTTAGCGAGGAACGCTGGGACGCCGTCATCAACACCAATCTCAAGGGGACTTTTCTCAACACGCAGCTGGTCGCACGTCGCATGGTGGCTGCCCGTACCGTGGGCTCGATCATCAATCTTGGATCCGGCTGCAACAAGCTCGCCTTTCCGAAACTCGTGGATTACACGGCGTCGAAAGGCGGTATCGAACAGTTCACCAAGGTCTCTGCAGTCGAGCTCGGCCCCCACGGTATCCGCGTCAATTGCGTGGCGCCGGGAGCCATTCTGACGGCCCGCACGCTGGTCGAAGCACCCGACTATGCCAAGACCTGGGGCGAGGTGACACCGTTGCGCCGCGTCGGAACGCCTGAGGATCTCGCCGGGCCGATCCTGTTTCTGGCGGGCGAACAATCCGCTTTCGTCACCGGGCAAACGATCTGGGTCGATGGTGGCGTGTTCACCCAGGCCTTCTGGCCATATCGGGATTGATCGGCTCAAGGAGCGGGTGGCACAACGGGTACGAAATTTGTCCCGTCCCACTCCATGAGCTGGAAGGGATTTTTTGCCAGCTCGCGATCGCTGCCAAAGCGCAGGGTGCCAAGCGCTGTTTCGAAATCGGTTTCAACCAGGGTTTCTGGCAGGGACAGGCCCATGGCCGAGGAAATGCCGAGGGCATCGGCAATCAGGGTGACCGCCGCATGCGCAGGCAATACGTAGCCTTCCGCCGAAATCCGCGCCTCGCTCAAGGCTTTCGTCACCTCCACTGCGGCGGCGCCAAAGGGCTTTTCGGGCAGCGTGACGGCACGCACGCCGTTCTTCAGCGGCACAGGGTCGTTCGGAGCGTGCATGTTGTCACCGCCGAGGAACTGCATCGCACCTGCCTCCTCGACGGCATCGCGGGCTATGATGGCGATATCGTTCCGATCGCCGCCGACTAAGACCCGGCTGGCGCCTGCCGCTTTCAATCGTCGCACAAGTGCAATCTGGTTTTCCTGCCCGGGGCGGAATGTGTCGATGAACACGGGCTTCAACCCCCGCGCTTCGAGCGCAAGCCGCACGGCTTCCGTCAATTCCCGGCCTCGGATCGTCCCATCCTCGATAAGCGCAATGGCTTCGGCCTTCCAGTCCCTGAGAATGATCTCGGTCAGTTTCTCCGGTTCGGCATCGCTGTTGGGTGCCAGCCGGAAAAACGGCCAGCCATTCTTCAGTGCATCCTCCATCAGGACCTTGCCACGGACAGAGAGGGTGATGGCCGGGATCTTGGCCTCGGCCAGGAGGGGTAGTCCGCCCACCAGGCTTTCACTGCACAGGAAGCCGACTGCCGCGCGCGCACCGGTCTTTTTGATCTGGTCTGCAAGCACGGGGCCGCTGCCTTCCGTGCAGGGCTCGTGGATCTCTACCAGGTTGAGCGAAAGGCCCTTTGCAGCGAGTGCAGCTCCTTGGCGCACCTGATTGCCGAGCGTTTCAAAATTGCCAGACTTGGGCGCGACAATGGCCAGCGTCACCTGTTGTGCACTGGCGGTTGCCGGGACAAGGCCCGTCAGCAGTAACGCCAGCATCAATCGTTTCATCAAGCATCCCCGGATTATCGCCCCAATCCTATCTGAAAGCGCAGAGGATTGGAAAGACTTGACTTCCACCGCGCGCCGAGGCGTTGCAATTCCGCTGTTCGTTGTGGAAAAGGTAATCGTTGCCGGCCATAGTCGCCCGGTCGATACCCCGCCGAAAGGAAAACGCATTGGTCTCGCAGCCCCTGGATTCGGTCCTCTACCGCGAGGGTATGAGTCGTTACGCCGGTCATGTCCAGATCGTCACAACGGAAATGAATGGTGTGCGGCGTGGCGTGACCATTACGGCGGCTTGTTCTGTTTCCGATGATCCGCCGATGGTGCTTGTCTGCCTCAACAACAGCAATGCAAACAACGCAGTGTTCTTTGCCTCGGGCCATTTCGTGCTCAATACGCTTGGCAAACGTCATGAAGCGCTTGCCTCCGCATTTGCTGGATTTCGCGGATTGAGCGGCGATGAGCGATTCGCGCTTGCCGAATGGCAGGTCGCAGCGACGGGCTCGCCCGTTCTTTCCGATGCGCTCGTCGCCTTTGACTGCCGCGTTGTCGATCAGAAGGTGACCAATACGCACACCATCCTGTTTGGCCAGGTCGAAGCGATACATTTTGGCGAGAAGGACCCGGCCCTCCTCTATCTGGACCGGGCCTTTCACACGCTGTAAGCTCTGCTCCAAAGCGGGGAGGAGACATGACGGAGACCGCGCCGAAGACCTTGCCCCAGTCAATCGATGGCGTGATCGAGCTTCTGGGAACGGAAAACTATCTGGCTGGCCGGCCGCTTGCGACGGTCGTATTTCTGGCTTTGAAGATGCAGCGTCCGCTTTTTCTGGAGGGGGAGGCCGGTGTCGGCAAGACCGAGGTCGCCAAGGTGCTGGCCAAGGCGCTGGGGCGCCCCTTGATCCGCCTCCAATGCTATGAAGGTCTCGATATCGCGTCTGCCGTCTATGAGTGGAACTATGCGGCCCAGATGCTCGAAATCCGCCTCTCCGAAGCTGCGGGTATTTCGGATCGGGCGCGGCTGAATGCCGATATCTATTCCGAGCGCTTCCTTATTCGTCGTCCCGTGCTTGAAGCGCTGCATGGCGAAGCGGGGGCAGCACCGGTTTTCCTGATCGATGAACTCGACCGGACGGACGAGGCGTTCGAAGCCTTTCTGCTGGAAATCCTCTCTGACTTTCAGGTCACCATCCCGGAATTCGGCACCGTCAAGGCGGCAGCGCCGCCGATCGTCATCGTCACCAGCAACCGGACCCGCGAAGTGCATGATGCACTGCGTCGTCGCTGTCTCTATCACTGGGTCGATTATCCCAGCGCCGCGGATGAACTGGCAATCATCCGGCGCAAGGTTCCGCGGGCCTCCGTGCAGCTCTCCCGCCAAATCGTGTCCTTCGTCCAGCGGCTGCGGACCGTTGATCTCTTCAAAAACCCCGGTATTGCCGAGACGCTGGATTGGGCAACTGCCGTCACCGAACTCGATCGGCTGGCGCTCGATCCGGAAACGATTTCCGACACGCTTGGCACGCTTCTCAAGTATCAGGAGGATATTGCCCGGATGCAGGGCGGCGAGGGGACGAAGATCCTGTCCGAGGTCAAGGCCGAGCTTCTGGCTCAGGAGGCTTGAGGCATGGAAACGGTGGCAGGCCCTTCGGTTGCAACCACCGCTCCGGTTTCCGCAGGCGGGCATCTGGCCGACAATATCGTCTATTTCGCGCGTGTGCTAAGACGCGCAGGCCTCAATCCCGGGCCAGGCGCGGTCATCGATGCCGTCGAGGCGATTGATGCCATCGGCATCGGCTCCAGGGCCGAGTTCCACGCGGCGCTCTCTGCCGTCTTCGTGAAGCGGCACGAAGATCAACCGGTGTTCGATGAGGCTTTTTCCCTCTTTTGGCGGTCCCGCGATCTTGTCGGTAAGATGATCGCATTGATGTCTCCGGTTGCTGCCATTGGCGAGCGGCAAAAGGCAAAGGCAGGCACGGCGCGTGTGTCGGATGCGCTCTTCGCCGCGCGTTCCGCCGAAGCGGAGGAGAGGCGCGAACCCGATGTCGAGTTCGATGCGACGCTCACCGTCTCCGAACGGGAGGTGTTGCGCCAGATGGATTTCGGGCAGATGGGTGCGGACGAACTTGCCGCGGCGCGCATTGCTATCCGCCGGATGGTCATGCCGCAGGATCTTGTGAAAACGCGGCGATACCAGCCTTCGAGAGACCAGCGCCAGTTGGATCCGAAGGCAACGTTTCGCCAGGCCTTGCGCTTTGGCGGCGATCTCGTGCTTCCGAAGTTTCGCAGACCGCAGTTGCGTCCGCCGCCGCTTGTCGTTCTTGCCGATATATCCGGCTCGATGAGCCAGTATAGCCGGATCTTCCTGCATTTTCTCCACGCGCTGACCGAACGTCGCCAGAGGGTGCATACCTTTCTCTTCGGTACGCGACTGACCAATGTGACGCGCGCGCTTCGCCACCGTGATCCCGACGAGGCTGTCGAAAGATGCGCCGGGGCTGTCGCCGATTGGTCAGGCGGCACGCGCATCGGCGAGGCTTTGAAAGCCTTCAACCATGATTGGGGTCGTCGGGTGCTCGGTCAGGGTGCGGTCGTCGTTTTGATCACGGACGGGCTGGAGCGGGATGATACGGCGCTGCTCTCCGAGGAAACTGCGCGCCTTCACCGCTCGTGCCGGCGTCTGATCTGGCTCAATCCGCTCCTGCGCTTTTCGGGTTTCGAGGCGCGGGCACGGGGTGTTCAGGCCATGCTGCCCCATGTTGACGAATTGCGGGGTGTGCACAACCTGCAAGCCTTGTCGGATCTCGTGGAGGCGCTTTCGCGCCCGGTGGATCGATCTGTCGATCCCAGGCGTTACACGATTGGCATGGGGAGGAACTGATATGCAGGACACAATTGGCGACGACCCGCTCGGCATTGCGGAAGCCTGGCGCCAGCAAGGTCGCGCGGTGGCGATCGCGACCGTGGTCGAAACCTGGGGCTCTGCCCCACGCCCTGTCGGCAGCCATCTGGTGATCGATTCCGAGGGCCACTTCGAAGGGTCGGTATCGGGCGGCTGCGTCGAAGGCGAGGTGATTTCACAGGCGCTGGATGTGTTGGAGACGGGCGCTGCCAGGATGCTTGAATTCGGCGTTGCGGATGAGACCGCCTGGCGCGTCGGACTGTCCTGCGGTGGGCAGATCCGCGTCTATGTCGAGAGGATCGACTGATGCGACTCGATCATCTTGAGGCGCTCAATGCGGCGCGCCGGTCTCGCATTGCCGTTGCCACCGTCACCGATCTTGAGACCGGCGCGGTTGAACGCATGCGCGCCGACGAGCCGCAGTCAGGTGCTCTGCGGAAGCATCTGTCGGAAATGTTTCAGAGCGGCAAGTCCGGCATGGTCGTGCTTGATGGCCGCTCATGGTTCGTCAATGTCTATCTGCCGGCGCCGCGACTGGTCATCATCGGTGCCGTGCATATCAGCCAGGTGCTGGCTCCGATGGCCGCCATGGCCAATTTTTCCGTGACGATCATCGATCCCCGCACGGCCTTTGCCACGCCCGAGCGTTTTGCCGGTGTCGAACTCTTGCCCGAGTGGCCGGATGAAGCCTTGAAGCAGAGGCCACTTGATGCGCATTCGGCGCTGGTCGCAGTCACCCATGATCCTAAGATCGACGACCCCGCCCTTCTCGCCGCTTTCGGCGCCAGATGTTTTTACATCGGCGCACTCGGCAGCCGCAAAACCCATGCAGCCCGTGTCAGTCGCCTGACGGCTGCCGGCATCAGCGCAACCGATATTGCCCTGATATCGGCCCCTATTGGGCTTGATATCGGCGCGGCCAATCCGCCTGAGATCGCCGTCGCGATCCTTGCCGATGTCATCCGGCATATGCGTCAGCGGGAGGTAATCGAGCGGGAGGTTGCCGGCGCATGATCTTTGGAACCGTTCCCGTGCGCGAGGCGGAGGGCGTCATCCTCGCACATGCGATGGTCTTGCCGGATGGAAAACTGCCAAAGGGGCACCGCCTGCTGATGGCTGACATCGACCGGCTTGTGGGCGAGGGGATCACCGATGTCATCGGTGTTCGGTTGTCCGCCGACGACCTGACGGAAGACGAGGCCGCAGGAAGGCTTGCTTCAGGATTTTCAGCCGTCGGTGTTGAACAGGGGCCAGCCTCCACCGGTCGCGTCAATTTCCATGCATCGACCAACGGGGTCTTTCAGGTCGAGGCCGCTCACGTCAACGCGTTCAACAGGGTTGATCCTGCCATTACGCTCGCGACACTGAGGGACCGCCAAGCCGTCCGGACAGGCGATCTCGTCGCCACGTTGAAGATCATTCCGCTTGCGGCGGCAGCACGATCGGTGGAGGCGGCGGCGGCGGTGGTCGGGAACCATAACGTGTTCAAGGTCGCAGCCTATCGTCCAAGACCCGTCAGTCTGATTGCCACGACCTTACCATCGCTTCGTGCAAGCGTGATGGACAAGACACGGCGGATCACGGAGACGCGCCTCTCCGCCGCTGGATGTCGCATCAATTGGGAGCACCGGGTTGTGCATACGACGGCCGCTGTTGCCGACGCGCTGCAACGGGCTGCTCTGCAGGCGCCCGCGTCTCTGATCATCGTCTTCGGAGCGAGCGCGGTCTGTGATGAGGCGGATGTCATTCCGGAAGCCATCCGGCAGGCCGGCGGCACGGTCGAGCGGGTGGGGCTGCCGGTCGATCCCGGCAATCTTCTGGTGCTCGGCCGTCTCGGCCAATCGCATGTCATCGGCGCGCCAGGCTGTGCGCGTTCCCCTAAGGAGAATGGTTTCGACTGGATCCTGGCGCGCCTGCTGACCGGCGAGGAGCCGACCTCAGATGATCTCGCCGGTCTCGGGGTTGGCGGGCTACTGATGGAGATCCCCACCCGTCCCCAGCCGCGCATGGCAACACCGGAGCCACCCGCAAGGCCAAGGCTTGCTGCCCTCATCCTTGCGGCAGGCAAGGCAAGCCGCATGAGCGGTCAGCACAAGCTGCTTGCCGAATTTGAAGGTGTTCCCTTGATCCGCCGTGTTGCCCTATCCGCCATCGAGGCCGGAATGGATGCGGTCTCGGTTGTGACCGGGCATCGCGCGGATGAAATCGAGCGGGCCTTGCAGGGATTGCCCGTCACCATCGATCACAATCCGGATTTTGCCAGTGGGATGGCAAGTTCGCTGATCACCGGCATGCAGTCGTCCGCGGTGGCGGATGCGCAAGGGGTGGCGGTCATACTCGCCGACATGCCAGGCATCGATGCCGACGGCCTCAGACGCTTACGGACAGCTTTCGATGCAAGCGACGGGGGTGCTATCGTGCGAGCCACATCGGCGGGCAAGCGCGGCAATCCCGTCATCCTGCCGCAATCCACATTCGAAAGCCTGCTTGCCCTGAAGGGTGATATCGGGGCAAGAGCCGTTATCGAGACCTCGGAACTGGAGATCATCGATGTCGATCTTGGCCCGGCGGCGCATCTAGATGTCGACACGCCGGACGCGGTGCTCGCCGCTGGCGGGGTCTTGAGGGATTGAGCCATGGATGCGGTCGAGATCGAGGAGATGTTTGCAAGCCTTGGGCACGTGCAGATCAAACGCATGTTCGGCGGCAAGGGCATCTATTGCGAAGGCGCGATCATAGCGATCGATCTCTTTGGAGAGGTTATGCTCAAGGCCGACGAAATGAGCTCTCCCGCATTTGCCGAGGCCGGTGGGCGGCAGTGGGTTTACCAGCGCGAGGGCAAGTCGCCTGTTGCCATGCCCTATTGGACGATCCCGGAAACGGCCTATGACGACCCGGATGAAATGGCACACTGGGTCCGGCTCGCCAACGATGCAGGTCAGCGTGCCGGGGTTGCCAAGCCAAAGAAGCCAAAGCGGGGCGCCCGGGAGCGGTCGCTTGACGATATCACCCCTTAGCTTCCACGCGAGGAGACTTCCGTCCCGAAATGGCGGCTACCGGTGGCGAAGCAAGAATGCCGGCGATGAGGCGGCTGCTAATCGATTTTCAAGTGCGGCAGGATTGCGCGCGTGAAAGCCGAGAGCGGTTGAGGCAGCGCGTCTAGTGAAAACCAGCCGAAGTCACTCAGCTTGTCGGGTTCTGTGAGACGCGGCTCACCGGTGATGTCGCTGGTCTTGTAGAGGAGGGAGACCCAGTGCTGCTGGTCCGCGGCAATGATCTGTTCGGTTACCTGGACAAAATCGACCGCGCCGATCGTCAGTCCGGTTTCTTCTTCCGCTTCACGGCGGGCCGCCTGTTCGGCAGCCTCCATGTGGTCGACCTTGCCACCGACAATGTTCCAGTGCCCTGCCTCCGGCGCCTTGAGGCGCCGGTAAAGCAATAGCTTGTTGTCCCTGAGGATGGCGAGGCCAACCCCGACACCGGGAAAATCGACGCCGGGTGCCGCCATTCCGGTCAGATCTTCGCGTTGGCGACGATCAGCATGAAGGCGGGGATGTCATCGCCGAAGCCAACGGGGGTCGGGCCGTCATCATCGTCGCGCCGGCGACGGCGCTCGCGGTGATCGTCATTGGCGGGGTAGGGGCGTCCCTGGTGGCGGCCACCCTGCGGTTTGCGGTGCTCGACCCTCTGGTTTTCCACTGCCACGCTTTCTGTCCTTGCTGTTTCCGGTGCTTCTTGGACTGCCACTGCTTCCGCAGTATCCTCGCGGCGCGTGTCAGGCTTGTGACTGCGCGACTTGCCGCGACCACCACGATCGCGATCGCGGCCCTTGCCACGGCCGCGCTGCGGCTCGTCACTCTCCGCCGGTGCCGGCAGAGCGCTGACGTCGCCATCCAGCCAGTCGATCTTCTTGTCGATCAGCTTTTCGATGGCGTCGAGGAACTTGGTGTCGCTGCGCGTGACCAGCGTGAAAGCGGCCCCCGAGCGGCCGGCACGGCCTGTACGACCGATGCGGTGGACATAGTCTTCCGCATGGATCGGGACGTCGAAGTTGAAGACATGGCTGACATCGGGGATGTCGAGGCCGCGAGCTGCAACGTCCGAAGCGACAAGCAGTGTGATCGCATTGGCCTTGAAGTTTGCCAGCATCGTGGTGCGCGAGCGCTGGTCCATGTCGCCATGGAGAGCACCAACGGAGAAGCCATGACGGTCGAGCGAGCGGAAGAGGTCGGCCACATCCTTCTTGCGGTTGCAGAAGATGATCGCATTCTTCAGGTCGTCCTGGGCGCGAATGAGGTCGCGCAGTTTCGAGCGCTTCTCGTAATCCTTGTTGTGGCAGGCAACGAGACGCTGCGTAACCGTCTTTGCCGTCGAAGATGGCGGTGCCACCTCGATGCGCGTCGGGTTCTGCAGGAACTGGTCGGCAAGCTTCTGGATTTCCGGCGGCATGGTGGCCGAAAAGAACAGTGTCTGCCGGGTGAACGGGATCATCTTGGCGATGCGCTCGATATCGGGAATGAAGCCCATGTCGAGCATGCGGTCGGCTTCGTCGATGACGAGGATCTCGACGCCGGTCATCAGAAGTTTGCCGCGTTCGCAATGATCGAGCAGACGACCTGGCGTGCAGATCAGGACGTCTGCGCCCCGCTCAAGCTTGCGGTCCTGTTCGTCGAAGGACACGCCACCAATCAGAAGCGCAACATTGAGCTTGTGGTTCTTGCCGTATTTCTCGAAATTCTCGGCGACCTGCGCTGCCAGTTCGCGCGTCGGCTCGAGGATCAGCGTGCGCGGCATGCGGGCGCGGGCGCGGCCCTTTTCCAGAAGCGTCAGCATGGGAAGAACGAAGGAAGCCGTCTTGCCCGTGCCGGTCTGCGCGATGCCAAGAATGTCGCGGCGTTCAAGCGCCGGCGGGATGGCACCTGCCTGGATCGGGGTAGGGGTATTGTAGCCGGCGTCGGTGACGGCTGAGAGGACTTTCTGGCTCAAGCCAAGATCAGCAAAAGTGGTCAAAGGGAAATAGTTTCCGTTCCTGTTCAAGCGAACATCGTGATGGCGGTTCCAACTGAACCGTATTGGTTGCGCCGAATAGTGGCAAACCATCTGAAAGTCAAGGAAACGGGCGGGATCAACAGAGGAAAGGATTAACAATGCTCTTTCAGATTAGCAAACCGGCAATAAAACTTCGCGCCAGCTGATCCAAGGGCAGGTTTTGAGAAAGTGCCCCGGCAGAAATCAATGAATGAGCGGTTCAAGTTTCAGCCCGGCATTCAGGAAGCGGATGGGATCAACTGCGTCTCCGTTCCGGCGTACTTCATAGTGAAGATGCGGTCCGGTCGAGCGCCCGGTCGAGCCTGAAAGGCCGATGAGGTCGCCGGTCTCAAGCGTGTCTCCGGTTTTGACGAGAACGCGGGAGAGGTGGCCGTAGCGGGTCGTCAATCCATTGCCGTGGTCAATCTCGACCATGATGCCGTAACCACCGGCGGGGCCGGCGCTGACGACCTGGCCTGTGCCGGTCGAGCGAATCTCGGACCCGGTGGGCGCTCGAAAATCGATGCCTGCATGCATGGCAAGACCACCGAAGAACGGATCGGGGCGATTGCCGAAGCGGCTGGTGATTTCATGGCCCGGGGCCGGATTGGCAAAGGGAAGGCGGCGTGCCGTGTCGCGTGCCTTTTCCAGCCGTACCAGGCTTGCATCGAGTGCGTTGAGCGAGGCGTTGAAATCCTGCTCGGCACGCGGGGCGAGATAGGGGCCGCCGATGGCTTCCGTCGGTTCTTGTGCATCCGTCTCGGCTGCCGCAAGGACGACCCCCTGACGGTCGAGAATCGAAGCGATTTCATCCGCTGTCTTTGCAGCGCCTGTCGTCAGCAAGACGATCCGTTCGATCTGCTCGGCCTCGATCTCCTTTAAAGACAGCGTCATGTGCGAAAACAGGCGGTCGGCGCGGTCTGCGACATTGTCGCTGGTCATCGGTGTGTAGCCAAGCGCCAGCGATGTCGTTGCGGCAGGCGCAACAGCGGGCTTCTTGTCGCCAAGAAGGGTGGCAAAGGCACTCGACGCCTCGGTGGTCGCGCGGGCTTCGTCCAATGCGTCTTCATAGGGCTTGTCAGCGGGCAGGGGACCGTCGGACGGCAGTTTCGGCTGTGTGCTCACCCCGTCAAGCAGCGCCCCTATCCGGCCCTGCCGGGAGGTCAATGCCAGCTGCTGCTCCAGGAGTTTCTCAACCTTTTCCTCGACCACCTGCTGATCCAGCAGCTGCCTTGACGTCACCCGGTCGACCTGCGCGCGAAGTGCCGCAATCCGATCTTCGTATTCATGCTGCATGCGCGCCTGGCGCGCCATGGTTGCGCCGATCAGATTGTCGCGCAGAACCAGATAGGTGGTGGCTCCGAGATAGCCGATGGTCATGACGCCGAGAAAACAGGCACCGAGCGCCATCATCCAGGGGCGAACCGTCATGTGGCGAACCTTGTCGCCGCTCGCAAGGATGATCATGTGCTGCTGGCGCCGTTTACCGAACACCTGATTTTTGGCGGTCATGGCTATTTCCGTCCCTCAAGATCCGGCTACCGGGGTTTGACCCTGCTGCCGAACAGACTCGTGTCGCCGGTGTGGTTTCACGGTCCACAATATGTCCCTGTTAGGGTTAATGAAGGGTTAGATGACGGAAATTACTTGGTGTTTGCTGAGTAGTTCTTGGCAGAAAGCGTTCGGTAGAAGGAAGGCGTCAAGCCGGCTTCAGCGCGTGCAATATCGTTGAAGGGTGCTTTCAGCTGACCGCGAAAATTTGCCCGGACCAGATCTTGAAACGCTTTGGCCGGATCGCGCTTTTCGCGGGCGCAGAGGAAGCGGAACCATTTGGCTCCCACCGCGACATGACCCTTCTCATCCTCATAGATGACCTTCAGCACATCGGCACTTTCGAGGTCGCCGGTTTCGCGCATCTTCTCCTGCAAGGCCGGTGTCACATCAAGTCCGCGGGCCTCCAGGATCAGGGGTACCACGGCCAGCCGCGCCGTCAGGTCGTTGCGGGTGGAATGCGCCGCTTGCCACAGGCCGTCATGCGCCGGCAGGTCGCCATAGTCGGCGCCGAGTGCCCTCAGTCGGTCGCGAACGAGAAGGAAATGTTTTGCCTCCTCGAAGGCAACTTTCATCCAGCCGTCGAAAAAGGACTGCGGCACGGGTTCTGTCGCGAATCGCGCCACGATGTCGAGGGCAAGATCAACGGCGTTGAGTTCAATATGCGCCAGTGCGTGCAGGAGGGCGATGCGCCCCGGCAGCGTATGCAGAGAGCGCTTTTCGACAGCTTTTGGAGGGACTAGGTCGGGCTTGGCAGGTCGCCCGGGACGGTCCGGCAGCGGGGGATCAAGCGGCGATCGCAGCGACAGCCGGCGGTCGTGCCACCGCCTTGCCGTTTCCTGGGCCAATCTCGTCTTGCGGTCGAGATCCGCACTCGCAATCGCCAGGGTCGCGCCCTGACGGAGCGAGTGCACCTCAGATGGATCGGTCACAGGGCTGTCAGCCATCACAGAACCTTGGCGGCCTCAAGCACGGCCTGCGCATGGCCGGGAACCTTTACCTTGGGCCATATCGCCGCAATCTTGCCCGAGGCATCGATCAGGACGGTTGTACGCTCCACGCCCATATAGGTTTTGCCGTACATGCTTTTTTCCTTCCAGACGCCATAGGTCTGCAGAACCGACTTCTCCTCGTCGGAGGCCAGCGTAACGGAGAGAGCGTGTTTGGCTGCGAACTTGTCGTGGCTCTTTACCGAATCGGGCGAGATGCCGATGACGGCTACGCCTGCGGCTGAAAACTGATCGGCAAGCGTTGTGAAGTCTTTGGCCTCAGTCGTGCAGCCGCTTGTGTCGTCTTTCGGGTAGAAGAATAGGACAACCGATTTTCCCTTGAGATCTGAAAGCGTTACGCTGCCGCCGCCGTTTGCGGGCAGGGTGAAATCCGGTGCGCTTTTGCCGATTGAGATTTCAGTCATGGGATAACCTTTCTTTTGCCCGTTTTGTGCGTGTATCTAAGCGCTATCGATATATAGTCCGCTCGAAGGTCGACCAGAGCGACTTGATAGCGGCATCGATCAGCGGAGACAATCACCAGGACATGTCGGAGATCCGGGGCGAAAAGCTGCGCTTTCGCAAGCGGGATATCGTTCCGCTGCACGCTTTGCCGTCTGCACAGGCCGAAGACCCCCTCATCGTGCACTGCCCGCCACCAAAGCGATCGGTTGCGCGACGCTTGGTGCGGGTTCTGGCTGGTTTTGTCGGTCTTTGGCTCGTCGTCATTCTCGGGGTCTATACGGTCGTTGAAAGCGGGGCGCTCGATTCGTCGCTTGCCGCCCGGGCAACGGCAGCGCTGAACGATGCGGTCGGTCCCGATCTGAGGGCCGATGTCGGCTCTGCCGCGATCCGTTTTTCCAACGGTTTCGAAGTCGCGGTCGAAGCGCAGAACGTTCGTCTGTTTGATTCGGTCAAGCAGCAGCAGATCGCCTTGACGCAATCCGTGCGGATCATCCTCGATCCCTTTGCACTTCTCGGCGGTCGCGTCGCGATCCGCGAGGTGGCGAGCGACGGCATCATGCTCGATGCGCGCCTTCTTCCGGCGCGCGAACCGATGGATATGTCCGAATTTCGCATCGATGCAATTCCTGTGGGTTTTGAAACGGCATTCGCGGAACTCGAGCGCATTCAGGGAATCATCGAACGCGGCGGATTGGATCGAATCAGGCTTGGCGGGCTGGAGATCGCAACCACCAGCGTCAGCGGTCGGCCGCTCGTCCTGGGTATTGACGACGTGGCACTGGAACGTGCTGAGGATGGAGCCCTATCGATCTTCGGCGCCATTTCCGTCAACGGCGAGCAGACCGAATTGACGGCCCTGACCACTGTAGTGGATGGCAAGCCGCAAGCCTTGACCATGCGGATCGAAGATTTCCGCGTGACGCCCTTCCTGCTGCGGCGCTCCAGCGTTGGCGAGGCGCGGCAGGGGATCGATGGATCGGCCGAATTTCTGCTGAACGCCAAGCGCGCAGCCGAGGGCGTTCCACCGTCCCTCGGGCTTGCGATCAATGTGCGCGATGCAACCTTCTATTCGGATGGCCAGGACCAGTCGCTGGATGAGGCGACGCTCAATCTTCAATACGATTTTTCCAAGCGAACGATCGAGCTTGCCCAATCGCAGGCACGCTTGGGCGAGGTGACATTGCCGGTCACCGGTGGGCTGATCGACCTCGACCGTCTGCCTGAGGGCAAGTCCTATCCGAAGGGGTTCGGCATCGACCTCGTGGTTGCCGAGGGCCGCGCCAATGTGCCTGCTGCCAACGAGCCGCCGGTTCCGTTCTTCATGAAGGCTTATGGCCGCTATCTGCCGGCCGACAAGCGGCTGCAGCTCGATCAGCTGGATGTCTCGGCCCCCGGTGGCGGGATGAAGGGCAAGCTTGCCATGCGCTTCGGCGGCACTGGTCCGGAAGTGCGCTTCAACGCGGTCTTCGAGGAAATTGAGACGACCGTTGTCAAACAGCTTTGGCCCTACTGGATTGCCGACAAGCCGCGCAAATGGGTGTTGGGCAATCTTTTCGGTGGTCGCGTTCCCAGGGGCACGGTCGATGTCTTCATTCCGCAGAATCGCCTCAGCATCGATCCGCAGCCTGTGCGTCTCGACGAAAACGAATTGAAGATCGGGTTTGACGTTGAGGACGCTCGCATCAACGTCACGGGCGAGATCGCACCGCTGCGCGATGTCTACGGACGCTTTGATATGTCGGGCGGCAAGATCGATGTCGCTGTCCGCTCTGCCGGCTCCTATTTCCCGTCGGGCCGAACCGTCCTTCTGGAGAACAGTGCATTCGCGATCGCCAATGCCTATGACAAGCCGCTGATGGCCGACATGGACCTCAATCTGGCCGGGAGTGCGGATTCCGTTGCCGAGCTGATTTCCTTCCGCCCGATTGGCGCCCTGCAGCGCACGGGCTTCAAGGTTGACGATTTTGCCGGCAAGGTCACTGGAAACGTCAAACTTCGTCTAGGCCTCATCGCCGATCAATCGCCGCCGCCACCGGTATGGACTGCAGCCGCAGCACTGGAGAATGTCGATATCCTGAAGCCCTTTGACGGACGCGAGGTTCGTGCCTTCAACGGCAAGATCGATGTCGATCCGGCGCTTGCGCGCATTGAGGGCGAGGCCAAGGTGGCGGATGTGCCGATGAACATCCGGATGGTGGAACCCGTCGATAAGGAGGCCGGCGTCAAAAGCGAGCGTGTCGTCTCGGCGAAGCTCGACAATGCGGCCCGCGAAAAACTGGTGCCAGGCATCGGGGACCTGATCGAGGGTCCGATTGCCGTCGAGCTGACGCGGCTGGACGATCAAAAACAGGCCGTCAGCGTCGATCTGCGCAATGCAAATCTGACCTTTCCCTGGGTTGGCTGGTCCAAGGGGCAGAGCATCGGTGCGAAGGCGACCTTCGAACTCAGTTCTGTCGACGGGACCCAGCGGATCGACAAGTTCGAACTAGACGGTGAAGGTTTTGGCATCAAGGGCGACCTCGTACTCAACAAGGACGGGCTGCAGTCGGCCAATTTCGGCCGGGTCCGCCTCAGTCCGGAAGACGATGTCGCCATCAAGATCAGTCAGCAGAAGGGGCGCTACAATGTAACGGCCACCGGCGCCTCGTTCGATGCGCGCTCCCTGATCTCAAGCCTGAAGACCCCATCGCCCTCCGGGGGCAAGAAGGGGTCTTCGACGGCGTTGCGTCTTGAGGCGCAGCTCGACAGGGTCATCGGCTTCGGTGGCGAGGTGCTGTCGGGGGCTTCCCTGATCTATAGCGGCAAGGGAAGCCGCATTTCGCTTCTGGATTTCTCAGGCGTCACTGGTCGTGGGCAGGCGCTGGTCGCCAAATTGCGCACCGAGGATGAAAAGCGGCAACTGACGATGACCAGCAGCGATGCCGGTGCTGTGGTTCGGTTCATCGACGTCTACAACAGGCTCTCGGGTGGTCTTGCAAATCTCAAGATGACCGAAGTGAGAGAGGGCGCCTGGGCCGGCGGCTTCGACATGCGCAATTTCAGTGTCGACAATGAAGAGCGCCTTCAATCCATCGTCTCAACGCCCGCCGGTGCGAATGGCCAGAGCCTGAATACGGCGGTTAAACGCGATATCGATGTGCGCTCGGCACGCTTCCAGCGAGCCTTTGCCAGGCTCGCCGTCGTTGATGGTTCCCTCAGCGTGGAAAACGGGATTGTGCGCGGCGAGCAGGTCGGCGCAAGCTTCCAGGGGATCATTCGCGATCCCAAGGGGCGGATTGACCTGACCGGTACCTTCATGCCGGCCTATGGCTTGAATCGCTTGTTTGGAGAGCTGCCGGTCATCGGCCTCATTCTCGGCAATGGGCGCGATCGTGGTCTGCTCGGAATCACGTTCAAGCTGACAGGCCCCACCGCCAAGCCCAATCTTGTGATCAATCCCTTGTCGATCATTGCACCAGGCGTTTTCCGCCAGGTGTTCGAATTCCGTTGATGAGCGCCGGCCTAGAGCATTTCCGGTGAATACAGGTTCACCTGATATGCTCTATCTTTTTGATTTTGCCGCATTGTCCGACACCGAAGCGGTCCCGCTTCGGCTGGAATTGCTTAAGGGGCGCTCGATCATGACCACGGGTAGTGACAGCATGCGTGCAGCCTCAAGCTTGGCATAACCGGCTGTTCCACCGGAATTGCGGCAAACGAGATGTGTTATGCCGTGGGCCTCGAAAAGGGCCTTTTCGGTGTCCGCGGCCTGTGCGGGTTTGCCAATCACCCATTGCCAGCGGCTATCTGTGGATGGCTCGATCGGTGGATCGACGACGCGCAGAATGAAATGGCAATCCTCTCGAGAGCGGAACAGGGCCACATGCTGCCGGCCAAGCGCCAGGAAGGCGCGTGCCCCGGCGGGCAAGAGCGCCGCCGCTGCTGCCTCGTCGGCCACCTTAAGCCAGGTTTCGCCCTGTTCGGCCTGCCAGGGCGCGCGCGTAACCGTCTTGAGAGGAATGCCGGATTGCTGTGCCGCCAGCACCGCATTCTCGCTGATCGTCTTCGCAAAGGGATGCGTGGCGTCGATGAGGAGGTCGATGCCTTCCTCTTTCAGATAGCGGGCCAGCCCCTTCGCACCGCCGAAGCCCCCGATCCGATGGCGTCCAGGCGGCAGGGTTGGCGCCTCTGTCCGACCGGCAAGCGCGGTGATGACGTCGTTGCCCTTGGCGATCTCGTCTCTGGCGATGTTGAGCGCCTGGGCCGTGCCGCCGAGGATCAGGATGCGCTTCTGCCCGGCGTCAGTGCTCATGAGCAATGATCTTCCCGGCGCGATCGGTGATGACAATGTCGACCGTGATGGGCGCGTCTCGCAGGATCTCGCGAACGATCCGCAAGGCCTCACGTGCGACGGAGGGGGCAAGGTTTACGCCATTTTCGCGAGCAATTGAAAAGGCTTCCAGTGATGTGTTCGAGCTTCGGATTAAGTTCAGGACAGGCTCCTCCAACTCCCTGCACACTGGCAAGTCTGCCAGAAAGCCCAAATCCACCTGACTGCGGGACGAATGGAGATCGAGCGCACCCTGCGCCAGTTTGGTCAGCTTGGCAAAGCCGCCGGCGATGGTCAGGCGCGCTACGGGGTGCTGACGCAGATATTTGAGCAGGCCGCCGGCAAAATCGCCCATGTCGAGAAGGGCAATCTCGGGCAGGTCATAAAGGGCCTGGGCTGCCTTTTCCGAGGTCGATCCAGTGGCGCCAAGCACATGCGTCAGACCCGCCGCTCGTGCCACGTCGATCCCTCGGTGGATGGAATGGATCCAGGCCGCACAGGAGAATGGATTGACAATGCCGGTCGTGCCGAGAATCGACAGCCCCCCGACAATGCCAAGCCGCGGATTCCAGGTCTGCGCTGCGAGCGCAGCGCCACCGGGTACGGAAATGGTGACCTCGATATCGGGGCTGACGCCGGAAGCGTGACAGACAGTCTCCACGACGTCGCGCATCATCTGGCGGGGAACGGGATTGATGGCCGGCTCGCCAACGCCGATCGGCAGTCCGGCGCGGGTGACGGTGCCGACACCATCTCCCGCCCTGAAGACAAGGCCGCTGCCGGGCGGGCCGCGGCGGACCGTTGAGACGACTGTCGCGCCATGGGTCACGTCGGGATCGTCGCCGGCATCCTTGACGATCCCGGCTGTGGCAAAGTCGCCGCCCAGGTCGTGGTGTGCGAGCGCAAAAGCCGGTGTTTCACCGCGTGGCAGGGTGATGCTGACGGGATCGGGGAAGTCCCCGGTGAAAAGAGCCGATAGTGCCGCTTTTGTTGCCGCGGTTGCACAGGCACCGGTCGTCCAGCCTTTCCGTAAGGGGGCCCCTTCCGGCTTGTCGATCCGTTCGGGCTGTCCCGTTTTGCTATCAGGATTTTCAACGTCGCGCATGGCATGCTTATAGGCGAGCACGGAGGATCGCGGAAGCCGGCTCGTGCGCATGTTTGATGCGCGACAATTGCATTTTCCGCGGGAGGGTCCTACAGCATGAGCATGGATGAACAGTCACGCCTTGCCCTGCCTGCGGCGCTTCCGGCGATCCAGCCCGGCCATGTCTGGTTGGCAGGTGCTGGTCCTGGCGATCCCGGGCTTTTGACCCTCCTTGCGGCCAAGGCGCTGAGCGAGGCGGATGTCATCGTGCATGACGCGCTGGTCAACGAAGAATGCCTGAAGCTCGCGCGCGCCGATGCCATGCTGGAATATGCCGGCAAGCGCGGCGGCAAACCGTCTGCCAAACAGCGCGACATTTCCTTGCGGCTTGTGGAACTGGCGAGATCAGGCCACCGGGTTCTACGCCTGAAGGGTGGCGATCCCTTCGTCTTCGGGCGTGGCGGCGAGGAGGCCATGACACTGATCGAACATGGCGTGCCTTTCCGTATTGTGCCGGGCGTGACTGCCGGCATTGGCGGTCTTGCCTATGCCGGTATTCCGGTGACCCATCGCGAGGTCAATCACGCCGTTACCTTCCTCACCGGGCACGATTCTGCCGGCGTTGTGCCGGATCGAATCGACTGGGATGCGATTGGTCGAGGATCGCCTGTCATCGTCATGTATATGGCGATGAAACATATCGGCCAGATCGCTGGCAATCTGATCGCCGCCGGTCGCCGCGCCGACGAGCCCGTCGCCTTTGTCTGCAATGCGGCGACCTCCGAACAGAGCGTCATGGAAACGACGCTCGGCCGTGCCGAGGCCGATATGCTCGCTTCCGGTATCGAGCCGCCTGCCATCGTCGTTGTCGGTGAGGTCGTCCGGCTTCGCGCTTCGCTCGACTGGCTTGGTGCTCTCGAGGGACGAAAGCTTCTGCCGGACCCTTTTGCCGAAGGCAGGAAACATAGCGCATGACAGGCCTGATGATTGCGGCGCCGGCCTCGGGCTCTGGCAAGACCGTCGTCACGCTGGGCCTGCTCAGAGCGTTCAAACGCAGCGGTATCGCCGTTTCGCCCGCCAAAGCCGGGCCGGATTTCATCGACCCCGCTTTCCATGCGGCGGCCTCCGGGAAGCTCTGCTGCAATCTCGATCCCTGGGCCATGCGTCCCGGCTTGCTCGGCGCGCTCGCCGAAGAGCTGCAAAGGGAAAACCTTGTGGTCGTCGAGGCGATGATGGGGCTTTTCGATGGCGCCGCCGATGGCAGCGGCAGTGCGGCCGATCTCGCCCAGCTTCTCGATTTGTCGGTCCTCTTGGTGCTGGATTGCGCAAAGACGTCGCATTCGATTGCCGCTGTCGTCAGCGGTTTCGCCGGATTCCGGCCCGGTGTCAGGATTGCCGGCATTCTCCTGAACAAGGTCGGCAGCGATCGGCACGAGCATATGCTGCGTCAGGCGCTGCAGCCGCTTGGCATTCCTGTCGTCGGCGTGATCAAGACTGATCCCGCTCTTGTCCTGCCCGAGCGCCATCTCGGTCTTGTGCAAGCCGGCGAACATGTCGCCCTCGACGCCTTCATCGAGCGTGCCGCGGATGCTGTGACGGCTGGCGTGGATCTGGAGGCGTTGCGCCATCTTGCAAACGGTGCAAAGCCCGCGCTCGCCAGCGCCAAGCCCCTGCCACCGCTCGGTCAGCGGATTGCCGTGGCACACGATGTCGCCTTCGCTTTCGCCTATCCGCATCTCCTGCGTGGCTGGCAAACGCAAGGGGCAGAGATCCGTTTCTTCTCGCCGTTCGCTGATGAAGCGCCAGACGATACGGCCGATGCGATCTTCCTGCCCGGAGGCTATCCCGAACTTCATGCCGAACGCCTGGCGGCTGCCGAAGGATTTCGACAATCCCTGACCGCTGCCGCTGCACGTTGTGTGCCGATTTACGGCGAATGCGGTGGTTACATGGTGCTGGGAGAAGGTCTGGTGGATGCACAGGGTACACGCCACCGCATGGCTGGCCTTTTACCTTTGGTTACCAGCTTCGAGATGCGCAAACGCCATCTCGGTTACCGCAAGCTCCGCTCGCTTGCGGGTGATATCCTGACGGGATCATTTCGAGGCCACGAATTCCACTATTCCTCGGCGATCTATGAAGGCGAGGCGGATCGGCTTTTCGATGCGCATGATGCGCTCGACCAAAGCCTGGGGACGTGCGGCTTGCGGCGCGGCTCGGTCTTCGGTTCCTACATGCATCTCATTGACAGGGTGGAGGCCTGAATGGCCGGACGTATCGTTCACGGTGGCGGTCTTGCTGCGGCGGCTTCTGTCTATGGCGGAGCGCCCGCCGACTGGCTTGACTTGTCAACCGGCATCAACCCCCACGCACCGGATCTCCCGACGCTTCCGATCCGGGTCCTGCAGCGGCTGCCGGATAGCGAACTGGAGGAGGCCGTGCGTGTTGCGGCCCGCCGTTTCTACCAAAGCGGTGCGCGCTTGCCTTTGCCAGTTCCCGGCACGCAATCGGTCATCCAGCTGCTGCCGCGGCTTGTGAAGACCGCGCGGTCCGTCGCGATCCTCGCCCCGACCTATGGCGAATACGAGCGCTGCTTGCGCGCCGCTGGGCTTGCTGTGGACCTCATTGCAGATCTCGATGAGGTCTGCGACCGCCATGGACTCGTGGTCGTGGTCAATCCCAACAACCCGACCGGACGTGTCTATGCGCCCGACGACCTGAAAGCCGTTGCGGCTCGGCTTGATGGCTGGGGCGGACTACTTGTCGTCGACGAAGCCTTTGCCGATCTTTCCCCAGAGATCAGCCTTGCGGCGAGCGAGCGCGCCAATCTCATTGTCCTGAGGTCCTTCGGGAAGTTCTTCGGCATGGCCGGCATACGCCTCGGCTTCGTCATTGCCCGCGATGATGTGGTAGCGGCATTTTCCGATTGGTTGGGGCCATGGTCTGTCTCCGGGCCTGCGCTGTATTACGCAAGCCATCTGATGACGCGGGATCCAGAACAGCTTCGCGCCGCAATCCGGGTCCGGTCGGAAGCGCTTGCAAGGGTCGTTTTATCAGCAGGTCTTGAAGTGCGTGGGGCAGCGGGTTTGTTCACTCTCGTGACGCTTCCTGACGCTCAGAGATTGCATGAGCATCTGTGTGTAAACCATATCCTCACAAGAAAATTTGACTACTGCGATACATGGTTGCGCATCGGCCTTGCGCCGGATGCAGATGCCGACGATCGTCTGGCCGCAGCGCTTTCAACCTATGTCCGGTGACGCATGACCACCCTTGCCATTCTCGCCCTTGGCCTTGCGATGGACCGTGTAGTCGGTGATCCCGACTGGCTGTGGAGGCGGTGGCCTCATCCCGTCGTCTTCTTCGGCAAGGCGATCGAGATCTGTGAGAGACGCCTCAATCGGGAAAGCCTCAGTTTCGCGGCGCGGCGGCGCAATGGTGTTGTCACTGCAATTGGCTTGCTTTGCCTGGCGGCCGTCACAGGCTTTGCCATAAAGGTTCTGTTGCGCGAACTCGGCCTTCTGGGGTTCTGTCTCGAGGCCATCGTCGTCGCGATCTTCCTTGCCCACAAAAGTCTGGCGGACCACGTGATGGCGGTCTATCGCGCGCTCAGCAGCGAGGGGCTCGATGCTGGTCGTCGGGCGGTCTCGAAGATTGTCGGGCGTGATCCCGCCGCCTTGAACGGGTCGGGCGTGGTGCGGGCTGCAATCGAAAGTCTGGCGGAAAATTTTGCCGATGGCGTCGTTGCGCCGGCCTTCTGGTATGCCGTCGGCGGCCTGCCGGGTCTGCTCGCTTACAAGATGTTGAACACGGCGGATTCGATGATCGGTCACAAGAGTGATCGCTACCGCGCCTTCGGCTGGGCGGCAGCGCGCCTGGATGATGTCGCCAATTGGCCCGCAGCCCGGCTCTCGGCTCTCTTGATCGCCGCCGGGGCACTGGTCAGCATAGGCCGATCGGCGGCCCGGATGTCGCTGTCGGCGGCCTTGCGCGATCACGGTTTGCACCGCTCTCCCAATTCGGGATGGCCAGAGGCGGCCATGGCCGGCGCGCTCGACCTTCAACTCGCCGGACCGCGGATCTACGCGGGCGAGAGGGTCAGTGAACCGATGATGCATGCAGCGGGCAGGGCAGAGGCGACGACGGCTGACATTGAGCGGGCCGTCAGCATTTTTCATGCTGCCTGGGCGTCAATGTTTACGCTTGTTGTCATCGTCGCGGTGACGATCTGATTCGTTTCGCTAAAGCTGACTGCCGCTCTACCAGTCCGAATCGATGCCCGCTGCCTGGCGCAGTTGCTCCAAGCGGGACACGGAGACATGACGGTTGTTTTCGATGGTGATCACGCCTTCCTTGCGCAGCTTCGTCATCTGGCGGCTTACCGTCTCGATGGTGAGGCCGAGGAAGTCAGCGATGTCAGCGCGTGACAGGGGCAGGTCGAAGTTCTGCTGGTCACCCTCTTCCGGGTCGATATGCGTCGCGATCAGGTAGAGGAAACTCGCAACCTTCTCCTGGGCGGTCTTGCGGCCCAGGGTCAACATCCAGTCCCGCGCCTCATCCAGCTCTTTCAGCGACTGGCTGTGCAGTCGCCGCTCGAATTCCGGTACCTCGTTGAGCATGCGGTCGACAACGTTGCGGGGGAAGCAGCAGATCTCCATGTCTGTCGCGGCCTCAGCCGTCATCGTGCTCTCGCTCTGGAACGGGCGACCAAGGAAATCCGGCGCGAATTGCAGGCCGACGATCTGCTGGCGGCCATCCGCCATCATCTTCGACAGCTTGATCACGCCTTTCAAGATGTTGCTGTAGGTGCCGACGCTTTCACCCTGGCCAATCACCTCATTGCCGCACCCGATCTGCTTGCGGAAGGAGTGCTTGTTGAGTTCGATAAGCTGGCTTGCGGTGAGGGCTGAACACAGGCCGCCATGGCGTGCCTCGCAGGAGCGGCAGACCACCGGAGCCTCTGCTTCGGGCTGTGGTTTGCGATAGGTATCCATTGTCGCTATCCCGTTGCTCGGCGGCTCAAACGGCACGCACATCCGCCAATCGATTGCACGAAAATTGCTGATTTGAAATGGCTGGTCTTGTTTATAAGCCTATCATCGAATTGATCGAAGTCAAAGGCGAATGCGATGGGGAACGCTATCATGGGTCGCAATTCAATCAATTCTGGACGCCGCTCATCATGCAAAATACACTTCTCGCCAAGTATTCCGGTGCGGTGCCACGCTATACGAGTTATCCGACGGCGCCACACTTCCACGAGGGCGTGGACTGCGGCATTTATGCGCAGTGGCTCGGGGCCTTGGGGGAGGGGCAGAAGCTCTCACTCTATCTGCACATTCCCTATTGCGACCGTCTCTGCTGGTTCTGCGCCTGTCATACCAAGCATACGCTGAAGTACGAACCTATTGCCAACTATCTGGAATCGCTGAAAAAAGAGATCGTTGCGGTCGGGGCGAAAATCGCGCCCGGCGTCGAGGTCTCGGCTGTTCATTTCGGCGGTGGATCGCCCACCATGCTGAAGCCCGAAGATATGGTCGACCTCATACGGGCGCTGAGGGCTGCCTTTCGCTTCGCTGCGGATGTTGAGGTCAGCGTCGAGATGGATCCGAATGATCTTGATGAACCGCGCTACGATGCGCTGGCCCGGATCGGCATGACGCGTGCCAGCCTTGGCGTGCAGGATTTCCACCCTGAGGTGCAGAAGGCGATCAACCGCATTCAGACCTTCGAGCAGACAAAGTCGGTGGTGGATGCCGTGCGGGCGCGTGGTGTCAGCTCGGTGAATTGCGATATTCTTTATGGCCTGCCGTATCAGACCGAGGCAACGCTGGCCGAGACCGTCGATGCCATCCTCTCTCTTAAGCCCGACCGGATCGCGCTCTTCGGTTATGCGCACGTGCCATGGATGAAGAAGCACCAGACGATGATCCCCGAGGCGGCATTGCCAGGACTTCAGGAGCGCTTCGACCAGATGACCTTTGCGGCGGAGAGGCTGATTGCGGCCGGCTACGAGGCGGTCGGCATCGATCATTTCGCTCTTCCGGGCGACAGCATGGCCGTTGCGGCGCGGACAGGGCAGCTGCGCCGCAATTTCCAGGGATATACGGTCGATGATGCCGATGCCCTGATTGGCCTTGGCGCATCCTCGATTGGTCAGTTGCCGCAAGGCTATGTGCAGAACATGCCGGCAACCGGTGAATATCAACGCATGGTCGATCAGGGTGGGCTGGCGGCTGTCCGCGGCATCGCCGTGAGTGAGAACGACCGGATGCGCCGTCGCGTGATCGAGGAGATCATGTGTCGGTTCCGCCTCAATTTCGACGCGCTTCGCCAGGAGTTTCCCGCCGGCATTGGCGCTGTCATCGAAGAGGCCCGACAGTTTGCCGCAAGCAATAGTGACGGCATCTGTGAGTTTATCGACGGCAATTTTGTCGTCACGGAGCTCGGTCGCCCCTTTGCCCGCACCATTGCTGCCGTCTTCGATGACTATCTCGGCAATGGTAAAGGCCGCCACTCGGTTGCTGTTTAAGCAACACCAAAGGGGCAAATGATGCAGTTGCGAAAAACGGCCATTGGCATTTCTGCGTGTTTTCCTTATGTGGAACACAGAATTCGAGACTTATGAGGTACCGAGCGTGACCGCTACATTTGACAAAGTTGCCGACATCATTGCTGAAACCAGCGAAATCGACCGCGAGACGATTACGCCGGAAAGCCACACCATTGATGATCTTGGCATCGACAGCCTCGACTTCCTCGACATCGTCTTTGCGATCGACAAGGAATTCGGCATCAAGATCCCGCTTGAGCAGTGGACGCAGGAAGTCAACGAAGGCAAGGTTTCGACCGAGGAATACTTCGTCTTGAAGAACCTCTGCGCCAAGATCGACGAACTCAAGGCCGCCAAGGGCTGATCCGCCACGCGGCGGAGACACCGTATGCTGCTTGAATATTTCCAGATGATTGACAAGGTCGAGAGCGTGGATCTCGGCCTTGGTCGTTTGAAGGCCACCTCGACCGTTCCGATGGAAAGCCCTGTTTTTGAAGGGCATTTTCCCGGCATGCCGCTCGTACCCGGCGTTCTCTTGATCGAGACCATGGCGCAGGCCTCCGGCATGCTGCTGCTTGCGGTCAAGGACTTCGACGCCATGCCCTTCCTGATGTCGGTGGATGGTGCAAAGATGCGCACCTTCGTCGAGCCCGGTGCCGTGCTCGATATCGAGGCGGAGCTGGAGCACGACGGTTCGGGCTTTGCCGTCACCAAGGCGCGGATCACCAGTGGCGGCAAGAAGGTCTGCGATGCACAGCTGAAGCTTCGCACCATGCCGTTCTCCGAAGTGCCGCTCGCGCCGATCGTGCGCAAACGTGCCGAAGAAATCGGGCTTCTTGCGGCAATGGCTGCCGGAGCCTGAGCTTTGTGCAGATCGCCAGTGTGCGATCTGCTCTTGACCTTGGGGGCTTATTCGGGAAAACCCGCTTTTGACGTCGGCAGGGCTGCCGGCGAGAGGATTGCTTATGGTCAAACAGCCGAATGATGTGGTGATTACCGGTATCGGTATTGTCACCTGCCACGGAACAGGCAAGGAGCCGCATATTGCGTTGCTCTCGGGACCTGCCGCACCGGAACCGGTGCTCGAAACCGACAAGTTCAAGCCCTATATCGTGCATCCCTTGCCCGAGATCGACTGGTCCGAGCAGGTTGGTCGCAAGGATCAGCGCCAGATGGAAAACTGGCAGCGCCTCGGCGTCTTTGCCGCCGGTCTTGCGCTCGATGATGCCAAGATGAAGGACGACATGGATGCCTGCGGCTCCATGGACCTGATCGTGGCGGCCGGGGGTGGTGAACGTGATATCGCGGTCGATAGCCTGATCGTCGACGAGGCCCTGACGCGCAATGATCGTGAACGTCTGCTGATCGAAAAGCTGAAGACGGAACTGCGCCCGACGCTGTTCCTCGCCCAACTTTCGAACCTGCTCGCCGGCAATATCTCGATTGTCCACAAGGTCACCGGATCTTCGCGCACCTTCATGGGTGAGGAATCGGCCGGCATTTCCGCCATTGAAACAGCCTTTGCCCGCATCAAGGCCGGCCAGTCGACGCACACGCTGGTCGGTGGCGCCTTTATCGCCGAGCGTTCGGATATCCTTCTCCTGGTCGAGGGCATTCGTGCCCACCAGACGGATGCGTTCCAGCCCCTCTGGTCCCGTGATGGCTCGTCCGGTGGCGGCATGATCTTGGGAACCGTCGGAGCCTTCCTCGTTTTGGAATCGCGCGAGCACGCCGAAGCCCGTGGGGCGCATATCTACGCCGTGCTTGATGCGGTCGAAGGCGACCGCGGAAACCGTGATGGCGGCGGGTTGGAGCAACGCCTCAATCGGATCGCACCGGAAGCGGGCGCACTGTCTGCCGCCGATACTGTGGTCTTCTCTGGCGCATCCGGCATGGCTGACCTCACACAACGTGAGAAAGCTGCCCTCGAGGACCGGTTCGCCGGAATGCCTTTGCGTGGCTATGGCGGCGTGATTGGTCACTCGCTTGAGGCGCAGTTCCCGGCGGGCTTGGCACTCGCCGCTCTTGCTATCGATTCCGGCGCAATTGTTCCCGCCTTCGATGCTCAGAACGAGATCGCTCAGGCCTCTCCGGCAAAGCATGCCATCGTGTCCACCGTCGGCTATATTCGCGGCGAGGGCCTTGCGGTCCTGTCGGCCGACGTTTGAACAAGGAAAGATCCATGACCGAAACCCGCTTCAAGGATCATCTCGGGCGTCCGATCGTCGCCGTCACCGGCATGGGCGTCATCACTTCGCTCGGCCAGGGACTTGCCGACAACTGGGCAAGGCTGACTGCCGGTCAGTCCGGCATTCACTACATCAAGCGGTTTGAGACCGAGGGGATGTCGACACGCATCGGCGGCACCGTCGATTTTGTCGCGGTGCCGGCCAACAATGCCGTCGAACGCTCCTTTGCCCTGGCGCGCGAAACGACCATCGAGGCGCTGGCCCAGGCCGGCATCAACGGTGATTTCGCAGGCCCCCTGTTTCTCGCAGCCCCGCCTGTCGAGCCGGAATGGCATGACCGCTTCGCGCTTGCCGAGCGGGCGCCGGCCTCCACCGAGCCGGGTGATGCCTATGTCCGTTTCCTTGCCGCCATGCGCGAAAAGCCGGACCCGGTCTTCCTCGAAGCCGTGCAATTCGGCTCTATCTCCGAGCGTCTCGCCGACAAGTTTGGAACGCGCGGCCTGCCGGTCACCCTGTCGACGGCCTGCGCTTCGGGTGCAACCGCGATCCAGCTCGGCGTCGAAGCCATTCGCCAGGGCAGGACGGACCGCGCCTTGACGGTCGCGACCGATGGTTCGATCAGCCCGGAATCCGTGATCCGCTTTTCGCTTCTGTCCGCACTTTCCACGCAGAACGACCCGCCGGAAAAGGCATCCAAGCCGTTTTCCAGGGAGCGCGACGGTTTCGTCATTGCCGAAGGTGCGGCAACACTCGTGCTGGAATCGCTGGAGTCAGCCGTTGCGCGTGGCGCCAAGGTGCTTGGCGTGATCAAGGGCTGCGGCGAAAAGGCTGATCATTTTCACCGTACGCGGTCTTCCCCGGATGGCGGTCCTGCCATTGCGACGATCAAGGCCGCCCTTGCCGATGCCGGTCTCGGCGAAGATGCCATTGGTTATATCAATGCCCATGGCACATCGACTCCGGAAAACGACAAGATGGAATATGGCGCCATGCTTTCGGTCTTCGGTGACCGGCTGAAGGATGGCATTCCCTGCTCGTCGAACAAGTCGATGATCGGCCATACGCTGACGGCTGCCGGTGCGGTGGAGGCCGTGTTCTCGATCCAGACCATGCTGACCGGGACAGTGCCGCCGACGATCAACTACACCAACCCTGATCCGTCGATCGTCCTGGACGTCGTGCCGAATGTGAAGCGGGAGGTGTCGGTTTCGGCCGTTCTCTCCAACTCCTTCGGCTTTGGCGGGCAGAATGCCAGCCTTGTCATGACGCGGGAACCGGTCTAAGGCCTCAGCCATCCAATCGGGACGTCATCCTCAAGCTGCTGGCAGAGGATGACGCACGTCGCAATAATAATAGGCTCGGCAGAGACCCGGGAAACTCCGGGTAAGACGGAAGCGTGACGACGCCCCAAGTGCCACGAAGCCCAGTTAAGGAACCTGTCATGCGCGCATTGCAGCTCGTCGAAGACCGCAAGCTTGAGATCGTCGATTTGCCGGAGCCGGAGGCTCCAGGTCCCGGTGAAGTGACGCTGCGGGTCAAGGCCGTGGCGCTGAACCATATCGATGTCTGGGGCTGGCGCGGCATGGCGTTTGCCAAGCGCAAGATGCCGCTCACCATCGGTGCGGAAGCTGCGGGCGTGGTTGAAGCCATCGGCCCGGGTGTTTCGAATGTCCTGCCGGGCGATCTCGTTTCTGTTTACGGCGCGCGCATCTGTGGTCGCTGCAAGCCCTGCCGTGAGGGTCGCGACAATCTTTGCGAACATGTCGGCGGCGTGCACGGCTTCCATCTGGATGGCTTTGCCCAGGAAAAGATGAACATTCCGGCCCGTCAGCTGGTTCCGGCCCCTCCGGGCATCGATGCGGTTGCCGCCGCGCTCGCACCGGTCACCTTCGGCACGGTCGAGCATATGCTTTTCGACAATGCCAAGCTGGAACCTGGTGAAACCATCCTCGTCCATGCCGGCGGCTCCGGCATCGGCACGGCCGCGATCCAGCTTGCCAAGAAGATCGGCTGCACCGTCATCACCACAGTCGGCTCCGACGACAAGATCGAAAAGGCCAAGGCGCTGGGTGCTGATCACGTCATCAATTACCGGACCGACCGCTTCGAGGGCGTTGTGCGCAAGCTGACCAAGAAAAAGGGCGTCGATGTCGTCTTCGAACATGTCGGCAAGGACACCTGGGCCGGTTCCATGCTCTGCATGAAGCGCGGCGGCCGTCTGGTCACCTGCGGCTCGACCTCGGGTGTGTCGACCGACATCAACCTGATGATGCTGTTCCAGCAGCAGCTGAAGCTGCTTGGCTCCTTTGGCTGCCGTATGGAAAACATGGCCAATGCCATGCAGAAGATGGCGCGTGGCATCGTGCATCCCGTCATCGACACCGAAGTCGGCCTGGAAGACATCGATCGGGCGCTCGAGCGCATGGAAGGGCGGCAGATCTTCGGCAAGATCGTCCTCAAGATGGACTGACGCCCGTGCAGATGGTGATCACCCGCATCGTGCTGGCGCTGAGGAATCTCTACCACTGGCTGGTCGCGCAGGCGGCTTTCGGCTTCCTCACGGTCCTGAAGATCCTGCCAGCCGATGCCGCGATCAACTTCGCCGATCGCTTGATGCGCTGGATCGGGCCGAAGACGAAACGTCACAGGCTGATGCAGGTGAACCTGCGCAACGCCTTTCCCGAGAAGTCGGACGCCGAACGGGACGAGATTGCGCTTGCAAGCTGGGGCCATATGGGCCGGCTCGTGGCCGAATATGTCTTCCTCGACCGTCTCTTCGATTTCGATCCGGACAAGCCGGGCGAGGGCAGGGTAGAGGTCTCAGGTGTCGAGCAGTTTCTCGATCTGCGCGACAATCCTCGTCCCTTCATCGTGTTCACAGGCCATACTGCGAATTTTGAGCTTCTACCGGTTGCGGGTGCGGCCTTCGGCCTTTTCGTCACGGTACTCTTCCGGCCGCCGAACAATCCGTATGTTGCCGAAAAGGTCTTCAACTTCCGACGCAAGCGAATGGGTGATCTTGTTCCTTCGCATGCCGGTTCGTCCTTCGCTCTCGCTCGCCAGCTTGAAAAGGGCGGCGGCGTGGGTGTGCTGGTGGACCAGAAATTCGGAAAAGGCGTCGAGACGCAGTTCTTCGGTCAACCAGTCCGGACCAATCCGCTGCTTGCCAAATTGGCCCGACAATTCGAATGCGAGGTTTATCCGGCGCGTTGCATCCGTCTTCCCGGCAATCGCTACAGGCTGGAAATCGAATCTCGCATTGAGTTGCCACGCAATGCCAAGGGTCAGATCGACGTCAATGCGGCATCGCAGCTGCTGAATGACAAGGTCGAGGCCTGGGTTCGCTCGTATCCCGAGCAGTGGCTGTGGTATCATGACCGCTGGAATATAAAACACACTATCTAAAGATAGCTCTACTTTAACAATGACTTATACCCGGACGCGCCATCACGGCCGCCCGGGTATTTTTTGGGCTGGATGCTCGAAAAGCGTGCGCAGCGTTGAATGTGATGTCACCTCATGTTACGCCGATATTGGGTGTAATTGTGATTGGGTCAATTTCTCGATCACACCCAAGTCTTGTGAGGTGCATATGTCGGGCAATACCCAAAATGCCAATCTGCTTTACCTGTTCGAGGAAGTTTCTTCGAAAAACAGGGCGTTGCAGCTGGCTGTGCATGATGGTGACGACGCGCTGGTTTCGGCGCTGGATCGTGAAATCCATCCATTGATCACCGAAATGGTCAACCACAAGGCCAGTGATCCCGATCAGATTTACCTCCAGCTCAGCCTGTTGACGCGCCTGCTGCGCGAAGATGCAGATGATCGTTCTTGTGTCCTGCGTCATGCCTCGATGCTGGCGATCCTGGTGGAGCGCTATTTCGGCGGTCACCTGTCGCAGGCGCCTGTGGAGGTTGCTCCTGCTTCCGCGCGTGACGTCGTCGCTGATCTTGCGGAAGACGAGCATCTGAACGAGGTCATCCTCGATAACATGCCTGACCGGGTTGCCGTCGTAACCCGCGATTACCGTTATGTTTTCGCCAATCCTGCGATGGCGGCCATGCTTGACATGCGCGAAATGGATCTGATTGGTCGCAGCGTGTTCGAATGCTGTCTGGTCGAGGACAACGAGACCCAGATGCGCGCCACCCTGGAGCGTGCTTTGTCCGGGGCAAGCGGCGAGTTGACGAGTTCGTTTCGTCGTCTGGATGGTTCACTGATTGAGCTGAAAGGCCGTTATGCGCCGCTCAAGGCAAAGCTCGGCGCCATCAACGGCGTCGTCCTGACATATTCCGATATCGTCAGCGCAAGCGGCGGCGCGAGTGCCTAGCCACGGCCGGTCGGAGACCTCGGGCAGGTCTCCGTCACGTCAAGCCGACCGGCGGATCGTCCGTCAGATCGCGCAACAGAAACTCCCTTTCGAACGCGATATGCCGCCGCAATCCTTCAAAGAAACCCCGCAGCATATAGCCGACGGCTTCCATATTGACGGGAGCGCCTGAGCCCAGCTTCAGGAGCGCGTCGGTCAGTTCCTCGGCAAAGCATTCGTCTTCGCAATGCTCGAATTTCAGTCGTTCAACCGTGGCATCCATCTGGTCCGACCGGGCATCGGCCAGCAGCCGTGGAAAGACGACCGATTCTTCAAACTGATGGATTCCCTTGATCAGGGGGCCGAGTGCCTTTGCGGCATAGATGCATTTTTGCCGATTGATGGCAGCCGGCAGCGAATCGGCAATATCCTCAAGCTCTGAGCAGAGGGAAAGCTGTTCGTTGTGCGCACGCGCCAGCCAGGCCAGATCGCGCCCGGCGCCCGGAACGCCTTCATTGGCCTTGGTGATGAATGCCGGATTGTTGGCATTGTTCAGCATCTTGCAGTTCTCCTCGTCGGCGAGGTCCTCCGAATGAGCCAGCGCGCAGTCGCCTCGCAACGCTACGGATTGGTTCGGGGGAGGTGACAATGCACATCTTCGCCACAGTCTCACAGCTTGGCGATTTTCAGCCTGCCCGCATTGATTTGGATCAAGGTGGCTTGCGCCCTCCGATGCGAGAAGAGCATTCGACGCGAAGGGATTCCTTGACCAGGACCCTGCGCGAAGACATCCGCAAGACGTTGGGGGATACCAACAATGAACTATACGTTTGAAACCCTGGTGATGGCGCTTCTTGCCTTCGCCGCGCTGCTCGGAGTGGCTTTTGCCCACGACAGCCTTTTTGCAGCCCATATGTGGGTTGCGTTTTTCGTGCTCGCGGGGGGCACGGTCGTCATGCTCCGTCGGATGCAGTTCGCGCCGACAAAAGCGTCGGCGCCTTCCGGCCAGCCCAAGGCGCTGCAGTCGGAATATTTCGATGATGTCGTCAGATACGGCGTCATCGCCACCGTCTTCTGGGGTGTCGTCGGCTTCCTCGTTGGTGTGGTCGTTGCGCTGCAAATGGCTTATCCCGAGCTCTATATCGAGCCTTGGTTCACCTTTGGCCGGCTTCGTCCGCTCCACACCTCCGCCGTCATCTTTGCCTTCGGCGGCAATGCCTTGATCGCCACCTCCTTCTACGTTGTCCAGCGCACGTCGCGGGCCCGTCTGTTTGGCGGCAATCTCGGCTGGTTCGTGTTCTGGGGCTATCAGTTCTTCATCGTCATGGCCGCGACCGGCTATCTGCTCGGCATCACGCAGGGCCGTGAATATGCCGAGCCGGAATGGTATGTCGATCTCTGGCTGACGGTTGTCTGGGTGGCCTATCTGATCGCCTTCATGGGGACGATCCTGACCCGCAAGGAGCCACATATCTATGTTGCGAACTGGTTTTATCTGTCCTTCATCGTGACCATCGCGATGCTGCACATCGTCAACAATCTGGCGATGCCGGTGTCCTTCCTGGGTGTGAAGAGCTACTCCGCCTTCTCGGGCGTGCAGGATGCGCTGACCCAGTGGTGGTATGGCCACAACGCGGTCGGCTTCTTCCTCACCGCTGGCTTCCTCGGCATGATGTATTATTTCGTGCCCAAGCAGGCCGGTCGTCCGGTTTACTCCTACCGCCTGTCGATCATCCACTTCTGGGCCCTGATCTTCATGTATATCTGGGCAGGTCCGCACCATCTGCACTACACCGCGCTGCCGGACTGGGCGCAGACGCTTGGCATGGTGTTCTCGGTCATGCTCTGGATGCCCTCCTGGGGTGGCATGATCAACGGCCTGATGACGCTGTCGGGTGCCTGGGACAAGATCCGTACCGACCCGATCATCCGCATGATGGTCATCGCCATTGCCTTCTACGGCATGTCGACATTTGAAGGTCCGATGATGTCGATCAAGGCCGTGAACTCGCTCAGCCACTATACCGAATGGACCATCGGTCACGTGCATTCGGGTGCGCTTGGTTGGGTCGGCATGATCACCTTCGGTGCCGTCTACTACCTGACGCCGAAGCTGTGGAACCGCAATCGCCTCTACTCGCTGCAGCTGGTCAACTGGCACTTCTGGCTGGCAACGCTTGGCATCGTGGTCTACGCCGCCGTGCTCTGGGTCGCCGGTATCCAGCAGGGTCTGATGTGGCGCGAATACGACGATCAGGGCTTCCTGGTCTACTCTTTCGCCGAATCCGTCTCCGCGATGCATCCCTACTACGTGCTGCGCGCGATCGGTGGCGCCATGTATCTCCTGGGTGGCATCATCATGGCTTACAACGTCGCCATGACCATCCTCGGCTACGAGCGCAAGGAGGCATCGGTGGCTGGTTCGCCAGCGCCTGTTGCCGCCCAGCCTGCTGAATAAGAAGGAAGGCTCACATGTCCATTCTTGATAAACACGCAATCCTCGAGAAGAACGCGAGCCTTCTCTTCCTCGGTTCGCTGGTGGTCGTGACCATCGGCGGTATCGTGGAAATCGTGCCCTTGTTCTACCTCGAGAACACCATCGAAAAAGTCGAGGGTATGCGGCCTTACGCACCGCTCGAACTGGCAGGGCGCGACATCTATATCCGCGAAGGATGCTATGTCTGCCACAGCCAGATGATCCGTCCGTTCCGTGATGAAGTGGAGCGTTACGGTCACTACTCGCTGGCTGCGGAATCGATGTACGACCATCCGTTCCAGTGGGGATCGAAGCGCACCGGGCCGGATCTCGCCCGGGTCGGCGATCGCTACTCGAACGAGTGGCATGTCCAGCATCTGTCCGATCCGCGCTCGGTCGTGCCGGAATCGATCATGCCGGGCTACGCTTTCCTCAAGGAAACGCCGCTCAAGATCACCAATGTCAGCATGATGCTTCAAGCCAACCGCACCGTCACCGTGCCCTATACGGACGCGATGATTGCCGAGGCTGAAGCCGACCTGAAGGCGCAGGCCGATCCGAATGCCGATACCACCGGTCTCCTGGAGCGCTATCCGAAGGCCAAGGTCGGCGATTTCGACGGTGATCCTGCCAAGCTGACCGAGATGGACGCGCTTGTCGCCTATCTCCAGATGCTCGGCACGCTTGTCGATTTCTCCACCTATGACGATGCAACCGGTTACCGCTGAGGTCTTGTCATGGAAACCTACACTGCATTGCGCCAGTTCGCCGACAGTTGGGCCCTGCTTGCCATGGTCGCCTTCTTCATCGGCGTGATTGCCTTCACCTTCCGGCCAGGCGGCAAGAAGATTGCCGATGATGTGGCCCAGATCCCTCTCAAGGAGGACTGACTATGGCTGATAAAAAACATATCGACGAAATCAGCGGCGTCGAAACAACCGGCCATGAATGGGACGGGATCCGGGAACTCAACAACCCGATGCCGCGCTGGTGGGTCTATACCTTCTACGTGACCATCCTTTGGGCCATCGGCTACTCCGTCATGTACCCTGCCTGGCCGCTGTTGACCGATAATACCAAGGGCCTGCTTGGCTATTCCAGCCGGGCAGAGGTCGCCCAGGAACTGGAAGTGGCCAAATCGGCGCAGGTTGCCTATCTCGACAAGATTTCTGCCGCTTCGCTGCAGGACATTGTCGCGGATCGTGAACTGGCACAGTTCGCCGTTGCCGGTGGTGCTGCCGCCTTCAAGGTCAACTGCTCGCCCTGCCATGGTTCTGGCGCTGCCGGCGGTGCCGGTTATCCCAACCTCAATGACGACGACTGGCTCTGGGGCGGCGATCTCGACTCGATCCACACCTCGATCACGCACGGCATCCGCTACGACCAGGATCCGGACACCCGGATTTCGGAAATGCCGGCCTTTGCCGACATCATCGACGGGGAGCAGATCAAGCAGGTCGCGGCCTATGTGGTCAGCCTCTCCGGAACACCGCTGGACGCGGCCATGGTTGAGCCGGGGCGTCAGGTCTTTGCCGATAACTGTGCTTCCTGCCATGGCGAGGATGCCAAGGGGATCAAGGACATGGGCGCGCCAAATCTGGCCGATGCCATCTGGCTGAAGGCTGAGGGTGAGGCCCAGATTGCCGCCCAGATCCGGCAGCCGAAGCACGGTGTGATGCCCGGCTGGGGCGCGCGTCTTGGCGATACCACCGTCAAGCAGCTGACTGTCTACGTCCATTCTCTGGGCGGCGGCGAGTAAGATCCGGACATCTTGAGGGGGCGGCCACACCGATCAGGTGCGGTCGCCCTTTCGTATAGTGTATATCCTATCTATTGCGGCGCTTTGCCGCTGCTTGACATAAGTCAAGGTGCGCTGGTGCCGGGGATGGGACAAGACGAGCATCAGAAATAGGTTCTCGTGCCATGAATGTGCAATTAAATGAGTCGCAGGCTGCCCAGGAGGCGGGAGACGTCGAGCGTCTGAACGCCGAACCGGTCATGTCGGCGAAAAAACGACAGCCGCTCTACGAGGCACGCAAGAAGATCTTTCCCAAGCGTGCCGAAGGCAAGTTCCGTCAGTTCAAGTGGATCGTCATGGCGATCACGCTCGGCATCTACTATCTCACACCTTGGCTGCGGTGGGATCGGGGCGCATTTGCGCCGGACCAGGCCGTGCTCATCGATCTGGCGAATCGCCGCTTCTATTTCTTCTTCATCGAAATCTGGCCACAGGAGTTCTTCTTCGTCGCCGGGCTTCTGGTCATGGCGGGGTTCGGCCTCTTCCTCGTCACCTCTGCCGTTGGGCGCGCCTGGTGTGGCTATACCTGTCCACAGACGGTCTGGGTCGATCTGTTCCTCGTCATCGAACGCATCATTGAAGGCGACCGGAACGCCCGGATCAAACTCGACGCGGCCCCATGGAGCCTCGACAAGCTCTGGAAGCGTGTCTCCAAGCATGCCATCTGGGTCATGATCGGCGTTCTGACCGGCGGTGCCTGGATTTTCTACTTTGCCGATGCGCCGACATTGGCGCGTGATTTCGTCACCGGCAATGCGGATCCTATCGCCTACATGACGGTCGCTATCCTCACCGCCACCACCTATGTCTTCGGTGGCCTGATGCGCGAGCAGGTCTGCATCTACATGTGCCCATGGCCGCGCATTCAGGCCGCCATGCTTGATGAAAATTCGCTCGTCGTCACCTATAATGACTGGCGCGGCGAGCCACGCACCCGGCATGCCAAGAAGGCGGCGGCAGCCGGCGAGAGCGTCGGCGATTGTGTCGATTGCAATGCCTGCGTCGCCGTCTGTCCCATGGGCATCGACATTCGCGACGGTCAGCAGCTGGAATGCATCACCTGCGCGCTCTGCATCGACGCCTGCGATGGCGTGATGGACAAGATCGGCAAGCCGCGCGGCCTGATCGCCTATGCGACGCTTGATGAATACCAGTCGAACATGGCGCTTGCGACCAATGGCGGCACGACGGCAATCGAGCCGGCGAGGGTGCGCAATGCCGATGGCAGCTTCTCGGACAAGGTTCGCCACTTCAACTGGCGCGTCATTTTCCGCCCCCGGACCCTGCTTTACATGGGTGTGTGGACCGCCGTCGGTATCGGATTGCTGCTTGCGCTACTTGGTCGTGACAGGCTGGAGCTCAATGTCCTGCATGATCGCAATCCGCAATATGTGCTGGAATCCGACGGCTCCATCCGCAACGGCTATACGCTGCGCATTCTCAACATGATCGCCGAACCACGCGACATCGAGGTTGCCATCGAAGGCCTGCCGGATGCGGTTCTCAAGGTGAACGGCATGGACGGTGTCAGCGGGCAGCGCTTCACCGTCTCCGTCGAACCTGACGAAGCGACGACACTCAAGGTCTTCGTCACCATGGCCGGCGACAAGGTCACAGACGACAACCAGGATCTCCGCTTCATCGCAACGGATGCCGGCGGAAGCGAGCAAGCCGTCTACGATGCAGTCTTTATCGGCCCAGGAGCCAAACGATGAGAACGAATACGGGCAAGTCCTTCACCTTTACCGGATGGCACATGCTGGCCATTATGGTGGCTTTCTTCGGCGTCATCATCAGCGTCAATGTCACGATGGCCTATCTTGCCTCGTCGAGTTGGAGCGGTCTGGTGGTGAAAAACACCTATGTCGCGAGCCAGCAATTCAACGGCAAGACCGCAGCCATTCGCGAGATGCTGGCCACCGGGATTGAGGGGGATCTGAGCGTCAGTGCAAGCAGTATCCGCTATCGTCTGACATTGCCGGGCGATCAGCCGGTTGTTGCAGACAGCGTGCTGGCTCACTTCAAGCGTCCTGTCGGGACGGTGCAGGACTTTGAACTGCAGCTGACGCCGGCGGGCGACGGCCTTTATGTGGCCGAGCGGGCGATAGACAGCGGTAGCTGGATTGTGGAAATTCAGGCCGTCAAGGATGGCAAGCTGGTCATGCATGAGGCGGAGCGCATCACCGTTTCGGGAGAGCAACAATGAGCTGCTGCGCAGCAGGCACAGAGGGTGCACTGGACCTCGACCGGGCAGGACGCTCCCTGCCATCAACGGAAGAACTGCTGTTGTCGAGCCGGTCCGTCGGGCCAGGCTTGCTGCAAACGGATCTATCCGTGCCGGAGGTCCACTGCGGCACCTGCATCACCACGGTCGAGGGCGTCTTGAAGGCCCTTCCGCAGGTGGAACGTGCGCGAGTGAACCTGTCGACCAAACGCGTTTCTGTCGTCTGGCGTGAAGCCGTTGATGGCGTGGCCGTCGATCCTGTGACCATACCGCAGGCGATTGCGACCACCGGCTATAGCTCGCACCTGTTCACGGCTGCCGAAGAGGCCTCGGATGCGCTTCGCAATCAGCTGATCCGGGCGGTTGCCTTGTCGGGTTTCGCTGCCACCAATATCATGCTGTTGTCCGTCTCGGTCTGGTCGGGAGCGGACGCGTCGACGCGCGATCTCTTTCACTGGATTTCGGCTTTGATCTGCGCGCCCGCGCTGATTTATGCCGGCCGCTTTTTCTACCAGTCCGCCTGGAATGCGCTGAAGCACGGTCGCACCAATATGGATGTGCCGATTGCCATCGGTATCACGCTTTCCTACGTCGCCTCGCTCTGGGAAACCATTCATCACGGCCCACATGCCTATTTCGACGCGACTGCATCGCTTCTGTTTTTCCTGCTGATCGGTCGCGCGCTTGATCACGTGATGCGGGACCGGGCCCGGTCGGCAATCAGCGGCCTGGCGCGGCTGAGCCCCCGCGGCGCGCTTGTGCTCAACGTCGACGGCAGCCGCGACTATCGTTCCGTCGAAGAGATCAAGGTTGGCGATCTGATCTCGATTGCCGCGGGTGACCGCATCCCAGTCGATGGCATCGTCACGTCCGGGGTGAGCGATCTCGATATGTCGATCGTCAATGGCGAAAGCGCGCCCGTGCCTGTCGAACCCGGCGCAGCCGTCCAGGCGGGAACGCTGAGCCTGACGGGGTCCCTGACGATCCGGGCGACGGCCACGGCGCAGAATTCCTTCCTGGCCGAGATCATCCATCTGATGGAGGCCGCCGAAGGGGGGAGGGCGCGCTATCGACGCATTGCCGACCGCGCTGCCCAGTTTTATTCGCCTGTCGTGCATCTGCTTGCCATCACCGCCTTCTTTGCCTGGGGGCTGTCGAATGGTGACTGGAAACATGCGATGATGGTCGCGATCGCCGTTCTCATCATCACCTGCCCCTGCGCGCTCGGGCTTGCCGTGCCGGTGGTCCAGGTGGTCGCGGCAGGACGGCTGTTCAAGGCGGGCATCATGGTCAAGGATGGCTCGGCCATGGAGCGGCTTGCCGAAGTCGATGCCATCGCCTTCGACAAGACGGGTACCCTCACGCTCGGACGTCCCCGTCTGATCGATGCCGAGTGGATCGATGGTGGGGCCTTTGCAATCGCAGCTGGTCTTGCCGGCCATTCGCGCCATCCCTTGTCCAGCGCCCTGCGCCGGGCCTATGGCGGTCAGCCGGCCGCCTTTGACGGGGTGCGTGAAGTGCCGGGCGCTGGCGTCGAAGCTGTGACGCCCGAGGGACACTGGCGCCTGGGCAATCGCCGTTTTGCATGCCCCGTCAGCGACGCCAGCACGGCGCCGGGCGAAGATGTGCCGTATTCGGAAGTTGTCTTGTCCCTCAATGGCGATCAGCGTGCGGTCTTCCTGTTTGAAGACATGTTGCGGCCGCAGGCGAGAGAGGCCATCGAGACGCTGCAGCAGGAGGGGTTTGATCTCACCATCCTGTCTGGCGACCGGCCGGCGGTGGTCAAGCGGTTGGCATCTCAACTCGGAATCGCGAAGTGGAGGGCAGCGCTTTCGCCGCGCGACAAGGCGGACGCCTGCGCCACTGAAAACGGTGAGGCGCATCGGCTGCTGATGGTCGGCGATGGGATCAACGATGCGCCAGCGCTGGCTGCCGCTCATGTCTCGATGGCACCTGCAACGGCTGCCGATGTGGGGCGCCAGGCCGCCGACTTCGTCTTCATGCGCGATGGTCTTGAGGCCGTGCCCTTTGCCATTGAAGCCTCCCGCCGCTCCGGGCGCCTGATCCGCGAAAACTTCGCGCTTGCCATCGGCTACAATGTGATTGCCGTGCCGATTGCACTTCTCGGCTATGCCACGCCGCTGATTGCCGCGGTCGCCATGTCGACCTCCTCGATCATCGTTGTGGTCAATGCGCTCAGGCTGAACCGCTTGTCCCTGCCGCCAACGGTGGCGCAATTTTCCAACACGGGTGGTGCCGAGGCCCTTGGCACATCACCGAGGCTTGCCGCATGAACATGCTCATCTACCTCATCCCGATCGCGCTCATCCTTGGCGGGCTTGGCCTTGTCGCCTTCCTCTGGTCGCTCAAGAGCGGCCAGTACGAGGATCTCGACGGGGCCGCCTGGCGGGTGATCAGTTCCGACGACGACCACCCGGGCCCCTGACACTGCGTTTACCGTTCGGTCAAATTTCCGGCTTGCCGCCGGTCCTCACGAATGCGAAAAAGCCGCATCCTGAAATGCATGCGGAGGTCTCATCGTGCAGCAAGCGGAAATCGGTCTGATCGGTCTCGGGGTCATGGGCTCCAATCTTGCCCTCAATATTGCCGAGAAGGGCAACCGGATCGCGGTGTTCAACCGCACGCCGGCACGCACGGACGAGTTCCTCGGCGAGGCGGGCGATCTGGCCGGGCAGATCATCGGCTGCCACACGATCGAGGAGTTCGTCGCCGCCATCCGCCCGCCACGGCCGATCATCATCATGATCAAGGCCGGCGAGGCGGTCGACCAGCAGATCGCAGCGCTCATGCCGCATCTCGCCAAGAACGACATCATGATCGATGCCGGCAATGCCAATTTCCGCGACACGGTCGCCCGCTTCGAGCGCCTTGCCGGCACCGACTTCACCTTTATCGGCATGGGGGTCTCCGGCGGCGAAGAGGGGGCGCGCCATGGTCCCTCGATCATGGTCGGCGGCACGGAAGAGAGCTGGAAGCGCGTCGAGCCGGTGCTGACCTCGATTGCCGCCCGCTTCAATGACGAGCCCTGCGTTGCCTGGCTCGGCACGGATGGCGCGGGCCATTTCGTCAAGACGATCCATAACGGCATCGAATATGCCGACATGCAGATGATTGCCGAGATCTACGGCATCCTGCGTGACGGCCTGAACCTGTCGGCGCCCGAGATCGGCGAGATCTTCGGCACTTGGAACAAGGGCCGCCTCAATTCCTACCTGATCGAGATCACCGAGAAGGTGCTGAAGGCGACCGATCCGGAAACCGGCACGCCGATGGTCGATGTGATCGTCGACGCCGCCGGCCAGAAGGGCACCGGCAAGTGGTCGGCGATCGAGGCGCAGAACCTTGGCGTGGCGGCCACCGGCATCGAGGCGGCGGTCGCCGGCCGCGTACTCTCGTCGCTGCGCTCGGAGCGCCTCGCCGCCGAAAAGCTGTTCGGCCTGCCGGCCCTGGCCGAGGCACCCAAGGACCGCGCCGCCTTCATCGCCGATCTGGAAAACGCCCTGCTTGCCGCCAAGATCGCCGCCTATGCACAAGGCTTTGCCGTGATGTCTGCCGCGTCTGCCGAGTTCGGCTGGTCGCTGCCCATGCCGACCATTGCCCGCATCTGGCGCGCCGGTTGCATCATCCGCTCGCAATTCCTCGACGAGATCACCTCGGCCTTCACTAGGGATCCTGGTGTCGCCAATCTCGTGATCACACCGGCCTTCTCGGCCATGGTCAAGGAAACCGACGGGGCGCTGCGCCGGGTCGTCTCGCATGCAGCCCTTTCCGGCCTGCCGGTTCCGGCCCTTTCCTCGGCGCTTGCCTACTTCGACACCTACCGCCGCGGCCGCGGCACCGCCAACCTGATCCAGGCCCAGCGCGACTTCTTCGGCGCCCATGGCTTTGATCGTCTTGACGGCAAGGACATCCATCATGGCCCATGGGCCGGCCAGTTCTAGGCGGGCGCACGCATAGACTGACAGCTTCACCGAACCCGGCATTGCAAAACATGCCGGGTTTGTTTTTGACCTCTTGCCATGTGTCCCGGCCATAAGCAGGATCCCGGGGAAAATTGCCGGTCCCCTTATCTTGGGGAGAGACGATCCTGGCAATTCCGTTGGATAATCCCGCATCGCGCGTGTATTCGTTAAAATGCACGCGATGCAATTAGGCCCATGTTAAGGGGGCTGACCTAGCGTCGCATGGCGATTGTGCATTCATCGCCTTACAGGTCTCGGTTGATGTTTCAGGTATTTTCCCCGTCGTTGCTTCTGGCAAATTTCGCCGTTCAGGCCCTTTTTAGTCTGGTGTTTCTGCACGCCTATCGGCGGGAACGGCAACGCTTTGAACTCGTGCAATGGGCTATCGCAGCAGGGATAGGCGCGTTGGGTATGCTTCTCTCTCTATGGGGGCATCCCGTGGCCACGATCTTCGGCGAGGGGGCGGTGCTGTGGTCGCTGGCGCTCTCCTGGCAGGCGCTGTGCAGCTTTGATCATCGCGCTTCGCGCACCGTCGTGGCCGCCATCGGGCCGGCACTTTACATCCTGGCTTCGGCAAGTTTTGAAAGCTTTGCCGAAGGGGCATCGGCGCGTCCGCTGCTGTTTGGCGCCGTTGTCTTGGTCTATTGCGGCCTGATCCTGCGCGAACACTGGATTTCATCAAAAACGGAAAAGCTTGCAGGCCGCGCGATGGTCGTGGGTTGGTTTGCCCTGCATTTCCTCGCTGGCCTTGTCTGGACCTTTGCGGGTGACGCCTTTGCCATCAAGCCCGGAACGCAGTCCGTCTTCACCGAAATCCTGGCGCTCGAACTGCTGCTCCACGCTGTCTTCGGCAATCTTGCCGCCTTTGTCATGATCAAGGATCGGGTTCAGCTGCAAAACGAATGGAGTGCAGCGACCGATGTGCTGACGGGCTTTGTCAATCGACAGACCTTTCTCGGCATGCTGCAGACCTTGTCGCACAAGATCCGCGGCGAGGGGGCCTTCCTCTATGTCGATGTCGACCACGTCAAACGCATCAATGACCGCTTCGGGCATTCCGGCGGCGACGAGGTGTTGAAGACCTGTGCCGAGCTGATGGCGCAGGAACTGCCGAAGAATGCGCTGATCGGACGGCTCGCAGGCGCAGAGTTTGCCGCCTATGTTCCCGATTGCGACATCGAGGGGGCCGAGGATCTGGGGCACGCCATTTGCGAGACGGTGGCGCAGCAGATGTTCTTCCTCGGCAACGAATTCGTGAGCGTGACCGTCAGTGTCGGTGTGGCGCATGGCCTCATGCAGGTGACACCGGACGAGCTCCTGAAGCGGGCCGATGTCGCGCTGCACACCGCCAAGGATCGTGGCCGGAACGCCGTTGTCGTCTGGGATACAGGGCTCGCACCCCAACCCGTCTGACGCTGATCGCGGACCCTCAGTCCCAACGCGGCTGGCTGAGGCTCTGCAGCAGCGAAGGCTCGATGCCATCGATGCGGGCAATCACAGCCTTGGCCAATTCGCGGCCGGCCTGACGGACGTCTTCATAGGCCGTGATGATTTCGGGGCGCACCCATTTGAGGATGGGAATGCCTTGCTTCGCAACCATATCCACCTCGTGGCCTACCCGCATGCCCGCCGCTTCGATGCCGGCATTGGCGGCGATCGCGCTGCTGCCGGAGGCGAGCACGATGCCATCTGGCGCGCCTGGTGCACTCATCAGCGCTTGCATCGTCGCGCGGACCTCTTCCAGCGAAGCGTCGAGGTCGACGGAAAGCGGCACTTCCTGGGCTCCGTGGCGCGCCAGCGCCTGCATGAAGCCTGCGCGCATATGGCTGAAATAGGTCAGTTTGCTGGGCGGTGGCAGAAGCGCAATGCGGCGCCTGCCGCGCGCAACGAGGCGGTCGACCGCGCCCTCGCCAAAGGCTTCGTTGTCGAAGTCATGAAAGGGGTGCGGCTCGGCGAGGCGGGTTCGGCCATGGGTGGCGAACGGCATGTTGCGCTCCATCAGCAGGCTGACCCGCGGGTCATCCGGCTCCATGCGCGAGATGATCACGCCATCCGCCGATCCTGTATCGAGGATATAGCGCACCGGTGCCATCGGGTCCTTGGTATGCGCGTGCGGCGTCACCACGATGTGGTAGGGGGTGCCGGACAAAACTTCCGAAATGCCGACGACCATCTGATTGGAGAAGCCGAGGATCTCCTCGTCGATGCCAAGCACCAGCGCAATGACGTTGGTCTTGCCGGTGCGAAGGCGCACGCCGGCGCGATTGGGCTGGTAGCCGAGTTGCCGTGCTACCATACGCACCCGCTGCTTAGTCTCGGCGCCGATGTCCGGCGCATCCTTCAGGGCGCGCGACACCGTCGTGATGCCAAGACCCGTCATGAAGGCAATCGTCTTCAAGGTTGGCCGTTCGGACGTCGCAGCCCCGTGCTGTCCGCCGCGTTCCTGCTGTTCTGTCATGTCGCCCCGCACTTGCTTCCGTCCGCTTATAGTCGCTGCGACGGCGACTGCAAACCGACATCTGAGCGCCTCCTCCCGGCGCCTGGCTGAACAAATCTGAAACGATACAGGTGATTTGTCGAGCATTTTGTTTTGCTGCTTCAGCGTGCAGACGCAGCCACCACACTCGATCACCCCAAAAAATGAGAGGTGCAGCATATTGATGCATTGCGAAAATATTATCGAAATATCTCTTCGCGATGTTGAAATGATAGGACAAAATCCCTGTGCGACGCAAAATAATTCTGTTTTGAGGTTGGTGTGTGATGGCCGTGAATTTGGTGGCCCGGGCCGAATCGTTAAAAAAACGTCGACGGGGAGTTGCGCACCTCTGACAGTTCGCATAGGTTTTTCCGGCAACGTTTCAGTGAGGGAGGAGACTCATGAATATTCGCAGCTTCGCGGCAGCTTTGGCCGCAACTGTCGTCATGCCGTTTGCAGCGGCTCATGCTACAGATCTGGAAGTCACCCATTGGTGGACGTCTGGCGGCGAAGCCGCAGCCGTCGCCGAATTGGCAAAGGCTTTTGACGCCACTGGCAATAAGTGGGTGGATGGCGCGATTGCCGGTTCCGGTGGTACGGCCCGTCCGATCATGATCAGCCGCATCACCGGCGGTGATCCCATGGGTGCCACCCAGTTCAACCATGGCCGTCAGGCCGAGGAACTGGTTCAGGCCGGCCTGATGAAGGACCTTACGGCTGTTGCCGAGAAGGAAGGCTGGAAGGATGTCATCAAGCCGGCAAGCCTGCTTGAGAGCTGCACCATCGACGGCAAGATCTACTGCGCCCCGGTCAACATCCACTCCTGGCAGTGGCTGTGGCTGTCCAACGCGGCCTTTGAGCAGGCCGGCGTTGCCGTTCCGAAGAGCTGGGACGAGTTTGTCGCCGCGGCTCCGGCTCTTGAAGCCAAGGGCATCATTCCGCTCGCCGTCGGTGGTCAGCCCTGGCAGTCCGCCGGTGCCTTCGACGTCCTGATGGTCGCCATCGCTGGCAAGGAGACGTTTGAAAAGGTCTTCAAGGAAAAGGATGAGGAAGTCGCTGCCGGACCGGAGATCGCCAAGGTCTTCAAGGCCGCCGACGATGCCCGTCGCATGTCGAAGGGCTCCAACGTGCAGGACTGGAACCAGGCTACCAACCTCGTGATCACCGGCAAGGCCGGCGGTCAGATCATGGGTGACTGGGCGCAGGGTGAATTCGCCCTCGCCGGCAAGGTTGCCGGCAAGGACTATACCTGCCTTCCGGGCCTCGGCGTCAACGAGATCATCTCGACCGGTGGTGATGCCTTCTACTTCCCGGCCGTGAGCGACGAAGCCAAGTCTGCAGCCCAGGATGCCCTGGCCGCGACGCTGGTTTCACCGGCGACCCAGGTTGCCTTTAACCTCAAGAAGGGTTCGCTGCCGGTTCGCGGTGACGTGGATCTGGCTGCAGCCAACGACTGCATGAAGAAGGGTCTCGACATTCTCGCCAAGGGCAATGTCATCCAGGGGACCGACCAGTTGCTTTCGGCCGACAGCCAGAAGCAGAAGGAAGACCTGTTCTCCGAGTTCTTCGCAAATCCGTCGATGACGGTTGAAGACGCGCAGAAGCGCTTCGCCGACATCATCGCATCTGCCGAATGATTTGACCGGATCACGATCGACCGGGGTTTTTCCCCGGTCGATTACTGGCCAATTTCTACCGGGAGTGCGGTCCGCTTCGCGGCGAGGATTTTTGCGTGCCTTGGGCTGTGCGCTGCCTCTTGCCGATCCCGGTCTCTGAGGACGAGGAGGAGTGACCTATGGCAAGCGCTGTGCGTGCCGGTCGACCCAGCAAGCTGTTTCGCAATCTCAATGCAAAGATTGCTTCCATTCCGATGATATTGACCGCGCTGGTCATCTTTCTCGGCGGCACGATCTGGACGGTCGTGTATTCTTTCACCAATTCGAAGCTTCTGCCGCGCGCGAACTTTGTCGGCTTCGATCAGTATGAGCGCCTTTGGGATGCGCCGCGCTGGGTCATGTCGATTCAGAATCTTGCGATCTATGGCCTGCTCTCGCTGATTTTTTCGATCGTGATCGGGTTTGTGCTTGCCGCTTTGATGGATCAGAAGATCCGTTTCGAAAACGCGTTCCGCACGATTTTCCTCTATCCCTTCGCGCTGTCCTTCATCGTGACAGGTCTGGTCTGGCAGTGGATCCTCAACCCGGATTTCGGGGTGCAGTCGATCGTGCGCTCGCTTGGCTGGGAAAGCTTCACCTTCAATCCGCTCTATGATCCCGACATTGTCATCTACGGCATCCTGATCGCCGGTCTCTGGCAGGGTACTGGGCTCGTGATGTGCCTGCTGCTTGCGGGTCTCCGCGGTATCGACGAAGACATCTGGAAGGCTGCCCGCGTTGACGGCATTCCCATGTGGAAGACCTATCTTTTCATCGTCATTCCGATGATGCGTCCCGTGTTCATCACGACGCTTGTCATCATCACCTCTGGCATTGTCCGCCTCTACGACCTGGTCGTCGCCCAGACCAGTGGCGGCCCGGGTATCGCCTCGGAAGTTCCGGCAAAATACGTCTATGACTACATGTTCCAGGCGCAAAACCTGGGGCAGGGCTTCGCTGCCTCGACCATGATGCTGTTGACGGTTGCCATCATCATCATCCCCTGGGCCTATCTGGAATTCGGAGGAAAGAAGCGTGGCTAATCCCGGTTCTCTCAACACTGCGGCTGCCGGTTTCGATGCAGTCTCCGATCGCCTCGGCGCCGGTCCGCGCGGCGCGAAGCCGAAACGCACCTTTTCGGCGCGCAACATCATGCTCTATGGCTCGCTGATCGTCTTTGCGATCTACTATCTGCTGCCGCTCTACGTGATGGTGGTTACGTCGCTCAAGGGCATGCCGGAAATCCGTCTCGGCAATATCTTCTCGCCGCCGGTCGAAATCACTTTCGAGCCATGGGTCAAGGCCTGGGCGACAGCCTGCACCGGTCTGAACTGCGACGGCCTGTCGCGCGGCTTCTGGAACTCTGTGCGGATCATGGTCCCGTCGACCTTCATCTCCATCCTGATTGCTTCGGTGAACGGCTATGCGCTCGCCAATTGGCGGTTCAAGGGTGCCGAGCTCTTTTTCACGATCCTGGTCATCGGCGCCTTCATTCCCTATCAGGTCATGATCTATCCGATCGTCATCGTGCTGCGTGAACTCGGCATCTACGGGACGCTGACCGGCCTCGTCATCGTTCACACCATTTTCGGCATGCCGATCCTGACGCTGCTCTTCCGCAACTACTTCACCTCCTTGCCGGAAGAACTGTTCAAGGCGGCGCGCATCGATGGGGCAGGGTTCTGGCAGATCTATCTCAGGATCATGCTGCCCATGTCGCTGCCGATCTTCGTCGTGGCCATGATCCTGCAGATCACCGGCATCTGGAACGACTTCCTCTTCGGCGTCGTCTTCACCCGACCGGAATATTACCCGATGACCGTTCAGCTGAACAACATCGTCAACTCGGTCCAGGGCGTGAAGGAATACAATGTCAACATGGCCGCAACACTTCTGACCGGCGCCGTGCCGCTCATCGTCTACTTCATTTCCGGACGCCTGTTCGTCCGGGGCATCGCCGCCGGCGCAGTCAAGGGTTAAGCTTATGCAGCACAGTGTATCGATCAAGGACCTCTCTTTGAGCTTCGGCGCCGTGAAGGTGCTGGAAAACCTCAATCTCGACATTGTCGATGGCGAATTCATCGTCCTCCTCGGCTCGTCCGGTTGCGGCAAGTCCACGCTGTTGAACTGCATTGCCGGTCTGCTGGAGCCGACCGATGGGCAGATTTTCATCAAGGGCAAAAACGTCACCTGGGAAGAGCCCAAGGATCGCGGCATCGGCATGGTGTTCCAGTCCTACGCCCTCTATCCCCAGATGACGGTGAAGAAAAACCTCTCCTTCGGCCTGCAGGTTGCGAAGATGCCGAAGGACGAGATCGAAAAGCGCGTGCAGCGCGCCGCCGATATCCTGCAGATCGGGCCGCTGCTCGATCGCAAGCCCTCGGCGCTATCAGGCGGGCAAAGGCAGCGCGTCGCAATCGGGCGTGCGCTGGTTCGCGACGTGGATGTCTTCCTCTTCGACGAGCCACTCTCCAACCTCGATGCCAAGTTGCGCTCGGAACTGCGCGTCGAGATCAAGCGTCTGCACCACAATTTGAAAAACACGATGATCTACGTCACCCATGACCAGATCGAGGCGCTGACGCTGGCCGACCGTATCGCGATCATGAAGAGCGGCGTGATCCAGCAGCTCGCCGACCCGAACACGATCTACAACCAGCCGAAGAACCTCTTCGTTGCCGGCTTTATCGGCTCGCCGTCGATGAACTTTCTGCATGGCGATCTGATCAACGAAGGCGGCAAGGTTCTTTTCCGGACCCATGATGTGATGTTCTCGCTGGATGGCTACCAGTCGGCCGAACCCCTCGTTGCGGGACGCAAGGTCGTGCTCGGCGTTCGTCCCGAACACATCAAGGTCGATGAGGAAAACGGCATTACCGAGCTGCACGAGGCGATCGTCGATATCGAAGAGCCGATGGGTGCCGATAACCTGCTTTGGCTGAAGCACGCCGGGCACACGCTGTCGGTCCGCATTGGCGGCACCCGTCGTTATGCCCCGGGTGCTCGCGTGCGCCTCGGCTTCGACATGAGCGTTGCCTCCCTGTTTGATGCGACGACCGAAGAGCGCATCTGACCCTGTCTCCCTAGCGTCCCGGACAATCTGTGCCGGGACGCCTTTTTCTTTTGCAGTCCAGGATGTCAGCGATGAACGATACAGCGCTCGGCCGCACTCACGATCTCAATGGCGTTTGGGACCTGGTGTCCCTTGAGGGAGACCATCGCGCGCCAATGACGGTGCCGGGTGACGTGCATTCGGCGCTTCACGCGGCGGGCATCATTCCCGATCCCTACTTTGCCCGCAATGAAGAGGCGGTGCAGTGGGTCGCCGAACGCGACTGGGCAATCGAGCGTCGCGTGACCGTCCCCGATATCTCCGGCAGCTGGTATCTCGACATCGACTATCTCGATACGGTCGCCGTCGTCTTCGTCAACGACGTGCCGGTCCTCTCGGCTGACAACTGCTTCCGCCGCTATCGTCCCGATGTCAGCCATGCGCTGCAGCCGGGCGAGAACACGATCCGCATTCTTTTCCATTCCAGCATCACGGCGGGTGCCGAGCGCCAGGCGCGCCAGCCCTTCTACATTCCCTATTCGACTGCCAATTCGCCGATCCCGAATGGCAACATGCTGCGCAAGCCGCAATGCCATTTCGGCTGGGACTGGAACATCGCGATTGCGCCGCTCGGCCTCTATGCGCAGATTGCCTTGAAAAAACTCGATCCGGCCCGGATCGAGCATGTCGAGACCGAGCAGCTGCATCATGCCGATGGTCGCGTGGAGCTGAAGGTCACGGCCACCTTGCACGCGGCAGACCCCGCCGTCGTTCCGATCCACTTTGATCTCGACGGGGAGCGCGTTCGCCTCGACGTTGGCATTGCCGCCGGCGAGACGAAGGTGGTCCATGTCTTCGAGATCGAAACCCCGCGTCTCTGGTGGCCGGCAGGCTCCGGCGAGCAGGCGCTTTATACGCTCAGCGTCGACCTGCCCACCGAGACCGTCACCCGCCAGATCGGTTTGCGCACGGTCGAGCTTCTGACCGATCCGGACGAAGCCGGCAGCCGCTTTGCGCTCACGGTCAATGGTCGCGAGATTTTCTGCCGCGGGGCAAACTGGATCCCGGCGGATGCGCTGTTTTCCCGCTCTTCGGAAGAGAAGACGACGGATCTGCTGCAGTCGGCTGTCGCCGCCAACATGAACATGATCCGCATCTGGGGCGGTGGTTTCTACGAGGCGGACTGGTTTTACGACCTCTGCGACCGGCTCGGCCTGATGGTCTGGCAGGATTTCATGTTCGCCTGCAATCTCTATCCCTGCACCGAGGACTTCCTCGACAATGTCGCGCACGAGGTCGAGTACCAGGTCAAGCGGCTCTCCAGCCACGCCGCGATCGTTCTCTGGTGCGGCGACAACGAGCTGGTCGGCGCGCTCACCTGGTTCCCGGAATCGCGCGACAACAGAGACCGCTATCTCGTCGCCTATGACCGGCTGAACCGCACCATCGAGCAGGGCGTCAAGAAGACTTATCCGCAAGGCATCTGGTGGCCCTCAAGCCCGGCCTCGGGCTATCTCGACTACGGCGATGCCTGGCATGCCGACGGCTCCGGCGACATGCATTACTGGTCGGTCTGGCACGAGAACAAGAGTTTCGATAATTACCGAACTGTCAAGCCGCGTTTCTGCTCGGAATTCGGCTTCCAGTCCTACACCTCGCTGCCGGTCATCGAGAGCTTTGCCGAGAAGAGCGACATGAACATCGCCTCGCCGGTGATGGAGCTGCACCAGAAGAATGCCGGCGGCAATGAGCGGATCGCGGGCACCATGTTCCGCTACTTCCGCTTCCCGAAGGATTTCGCCAATTTCGTCTATCTGAGCCAGATCCAGCAGGGGCTGGCGATCAAGACGGCGGTGGAATACTGGCGCTCGCTCAAACCCCATTGCATGGGCACGATCTACTGGCAGCTCAACGACACCTGGCCGGTCGCCTCCTGGTCCAGCCTCAACTACGGCGGCAGCTGGAAGGCCATGCATTATATGGTCCGCCGCTTCTTCCAGCCGGTCGCAGTGGCCGCCATTCCGTCGGAGGATGGCACGTCGATTGCACTGTCCATGGTCAATGACACGCCCGATACCGTTATCATCGATGCCAATCTCTTCGTGCTGACGCTGTCGGGTGACCGTATTCCGCTGAAAAGCGTGCAGGGCGATTGCAGCCCCGATGCCGCCGACGTGCTGGTGACGCTTGATGCCACTGAAATCCCCGCCGATGGCCTGCTCGCCTGGAGCTTTATCGCCTCGAACGGCATGAGTGGCGAGGGGCATTTCCTCAATGGCACCTACAAGGCGCTGGATCTCGAAGCCTCCGGCCTCGAAACCACCGTCGCCCCGGCCGGCGAAGGCGCCTACGAGGTCACGGTCACCGCTCGCGGTCTGGCGCTTTTCGCCATGCTCGAAAGCCAGACACCCGGCCGCTACAGCGACAATGCCTTCGATCTTGCCGCCGGCGAAAGCCGCCGCATCATCTTCACGCCGGACACCGCACTTGCCGCCGGAACCATGCCGGAATTCCGCATCTACGATCTCTATTCCTGCCAGTCGGTGGACTGACGGGTGACATCAACAAGGCCATGGGCGCCCGATCCATGGTCAAACGAGGAGGAAATACCCATGACGAAACTTGGCTTCCAGCTATACAGCGCCCGCAATTTTCAGCCCTTCAGCGGCATTTATCCGAAGCTTCAGGCTGCCGGCTACAGCGAGGTCGAAGGCTATGGCGCCCTTTATGCGTCGCTGGCAGACGGTGAACTCGGTGCCTTCCGCAAGGAACTCGACGACAACGGCCTGACCATGCCGACTGCCCATTTCGGCCTCGACATGATCGAAAATGACCCTGATCGCGTCGTAAAGATCGCGAAGACGCTCGGCATCGAGGCCGTCTATTGCCCCTATCTCATGCCCGACCAGCGGCCTTCGGATGCGGCCGGTTGGTTCGCCTTCGGCCAGCGCCTGCAGGCGGCCGGCAAGCCGCTGCGGGATGCCGGTCTCGTCTTCGGCTGGCACAATCACGATTTCGAATTCGTGGCGCTGCCCGATGGCTCGACGCCGCAGGAACAGATCTTTGCCGGTGGTCCGGATCTCGACTGGGAAGCCGACATTGCCTGGGTCATCCGGGGTGGTGCCGATCCGATTGCCTGGATCGAGAGCTATGGCAAGCGCATCAGTGCCGTGCATGTGAAGGACATTGCGGCCCCCGGTGAAAACACCGATGAAGACGGCTGGGCCGATGTCGGCCACGGCACCGTCGACTGGAAGGGGCTCGTCGCGGCACTGAAATCGACCCCGGTCAAGCATTTCATCGTTGAACACGACAATCCGAAGGATATCGACCGGCTGATCACACGCTCGATCGCATCCTTCAACACCTATTGAACCACTCGCAGCAAGCAGGACATTTTCAATGGCACGCGACCTCGGCGTCGGCATCATCGGATGCGGCAATATCTCCACCACCTACTTCTCACTGGCACCGCTGTTTCGCGGCTTGAATGTCGTCGCCTGCGCCGACATCAACATGAATGCTGCGCAGTTGCGCGCCGAGGAATACGGCGTCAAGGCGCAGACCATCGATGAACTCCTCGCCAATGACGAGGTCGATATCGTCGTCAACCTGACGATCCCGGATGCGCATTATCCGGTGTCTCGCCAGATTCTCGAAGCCGGCAAGCATGTCTATTCTGAAAAGCCGCTGGTGCTTTCGCTCGAACAGGGCGAGGAGCTTCGCCGCATCGCCCGCGAAAAGGGCCTCTCGGTCGGCTGCGCGCCGGACACCTTCCTCGGTGGCTCGCACCAGCTCGCCCGCGCCTATATCGACAAGGGCGGCATCGGCCGCGTCACCTCGGGCACCTGCCACGTCATGAGCCCGGGCATGGAGATGTGGCATCCGAACCCGGACTTCTTCTTCCTGCCCGGTGGCGGCCCGATCCTCGATCTCGGTCCCTATTACATCGCCAATCTGATCAACCTGATCGGACCGGTGAAGCGGGTTGCCGCACTCACTTCGATGGCAAACGAGACCCGCACCATCACCAGCCAGCCGCGCAATGGCGAGCAGATCCCGGTGAAGACGCCGACCAACATCCATGCGCTGCTCGAATTCCAGAATGGCGCGACGATTACGCTCTCGGCAAGCTGGGACGTCTGGAGCCACCGTCACGCCAACACGGAACTCTACGGTACCGAAGGCTCGCTCTACGTGCCGGATCCGAACTTCTTCGGCGGTCTCGTCGAGGCCTCGGGCCGCAACAAGGATATCCAGCCGCTCGAAGCCTGGGATCATCCCTTCGGTCGCGATAACCAGGAAAGCCCGCAAGGCCCCCGCGCCAACTACCGCACGGCAGGTCTCGCCGACATGGCGGTGGCAATCCTTGAAGGCCGCGACGCCCGCTGCTCGCTCGACCGTGCACTGCACGGCGTCGATGTCATGGTGTCGATCCTGAAGTCGGGCGAGACGGGTGAGTTCGTCACGCTCACGACCACCTGCACCCAACCGGCGGCGCTGGGTATCGAAGAAGCGCAGGCTCTGCTTCGCTGATTCACCTCCCCAACCCCTCCCCACAAGGGGGAGGGGCTTTTCCTCTGTCGCCTCTGGGCTTTTGCGCAGTCTCCGCTAAGTTGCGGCTGGCGGAGAATGGGAGGCGTCCCCGATCAGTCTCCCCCTTTGTGGGGGAGATGGCCGGCAGGCCAGAGGGGGGATTCGCGTCCGCCGAGCATATGCATCTGGGAGAAACCATCCATGACCTACACCCCCGCAGAGACCCGCTATGAGCGAATGACCTATAACCGCTGCGGCAAGAGCGGGCTGAAACTGCCGGCGATCTCGCTGGGCCTCTGGCACAATTTCGGCAACGACACGCCGCATCAGACCAAACAGGCGATCTGCCGTCGGGCTTTCGACCTCGGCATCACCCATTTCGACCTTGCCAACAATTACGGCCCGCCGGCCGGCTCCGCCGAAGAGGCCTTCGGCGAGATCCTGAAGACGGATTTCCGGGGCTACCGCGACGAACTGATCATCTCGTCCAAGGCCGGCTACAACATGTGGCCGGGTCCTTACGGCGAATGGGGCAGCCGCAAATATCTGATCGCCTCCTGCGACCAGAGCCTGAAGCGCATGGGCCTCGACTATGTCGACATCTTCTATTCGCACCGCTTCGATCCCGAGACGCCGCTCGAGGAAACCTGCGGCGCGCTCGATCACATCGTCCGCTCGGGCAGGGCGCAATATGTCGGCATTTCCTCCTACAATTCGAAGCGCACCCGCGAAGCCTATGAGATCCTGAAGGGCCTGGGCACGCCGCTTCTCATCCATCAGCCCAGCTATTCCATGATCAATCGCTGGATCGAGGAAGATGGGCTCATCGACACGCTGGAAGACCTCGGCATCGGCTCGATCGTCTTCTCGCCGCTCGCCCAGGGCATGCTGACATCGAAGTATCTGAACGGCATTCCCGAAGGCGCACGCGCCGCGCAGGATAAGTCGCTCGATCCCGGCTTCCTCAACGAGCGCAACCTTGAAAACATCCGGGGCTTGAACCGCATCGCCGAAAAGCGCGGCCAGACGCTGGCGCAGATGGCGCTTGCCTGGGTGCTGCGCGGCAAGCGCATCACCACGGCGCTGATCGGCGCATCCAAGCCCTCCCAGGTCGAGGACTGCGTCAAGGCCATCGAGACGCCGGATTTCACGGCGGAAGAACTCGCCGAGATCGACGTCTTCGCCAAGGATGCCGACATTAACATCTGGGCCGCCTCTGCCGAGCGCAAGGGCCCGCCGCGCAAGAAGAAGTAACATCGAAGTTGCCCCTCATCCCTCTGCCGGGACCTTCTCCCCGCAGGCGGAGAGAAGGTGGAGACGTCGGCCGGACTGACCTTCTCCCCGTTCACGGGGAGAAGGTGGCGCCCTTCGACAAGCTCAGGAGCCGGTTGAGGGGCAAACCTATTCATGATTTGCCATCAGGCAGGAGACACCACAGGCCATGATCATCAATCCCATCCTGCCGGGTTTCAATCCGGACCCGTCGATCTGCCGCGTGGGCGAGGATTATTACATCGCCACCTCCACCTTCGAATGGTATCCGGGCGTACAGATCCACCATTCGCGAGATCTCGCCAATTGGGACCTTGTCTGCCGTCCGCTGAACCGTGCCGCCCAGCTCGACATGCGTGGCAATCCCGACAGCGGCGGCGTCTGGGCGCCTTGCCTGTCCTATGCCGATGGCCTGTTCTGGCTGGTCTATACGGACGTGAAGCGCTTCGAAGGCTCGTTCAAGGACGCGCACAACTACATCGTCACGTCACCCTCGATCGAAGGTCCGTGGTCCGACCCGATCTACGTCAATTCCTCCGGCTTTGATCCGACGCTCTTCCATGACGACGACGGCCGCAAATGGTTCCTCAACATGCAGTGGAACCACCGTCCCGAGGCGCGCAACACCATCGGCCATGCCAAGTTCGACGGCATTCTCATGCAGGAATGGGATGCGACGACGCAGAAGCTCGTCGGCCCGATCGAAAACATCTTCGAGGGCAGCAGCCAAGGTCTGGTCGAAGGCCCGCATGTCTTCAAGCGCAATGGCTGGTATTACCTGACGACCGCCGAGGGCGGTACCGGTTACGATCACGTGGTTACCATGGCTCGGTCTCGGTCGATTCACGGCCCCTACGAGATGCATCCGCAAACGCATCTGATCACCTCCAAGGACGCGCCCGACGCCGTGCTGCAACGCGCCGGCCATGGCCAGTATGTCGAAACCCCGGATGGTCAGGTCTATCACACTCATCTCTGCGGCCGCCCCATGGCGCCCAAGCGTCGCTGCACCTTGGGCCGCGAAACCAGCCTGCAGAAATGCGTCTGGAAGGACGATGGCTGGCTCTATCTCGAACACGGCGGCGTTGTGCCATCAGTCGAAGTCTCGGCACCCGGCGGTGCGGCGAGGCGCGGGGAGCCGGTCGAGATCGTCAGGACGTTCGAGAGCCCGGACTTACCAAAAGAATTCCAGTGGCTACGCACGCCTGAGCCGCAGCGCCTGTTCAGCCTCAGCGAGCGGGCAGGGCACTTGCGCCTCTTCGGCCGCGAAAGCATCGGCTCCTGGTTCGAACAGTCGCTGGTTGCCCGGCGCCAGGAGCATCACCGCTTCCACGCCGAGACGCGCCTCGAATTCTCGCCCGAGACCTATCAGCAGGTCGCAGGCCTGACGCATTACTACAATCGCTACAAGTTCCATGCCCTCGGTGTCTCGACCGACGAAAAGCTCGGCCGCTCGCTGATCATCCTCTCCTGCCCGGGAGATTATCCGTCGGGCAAGCTGACCTTCCCGATCGGCATGGGCCAGTCTGTTCCAGACGGCGTGATCGATCTTGCCATGGACATCACCGATAACGACCTGCAATTCTTCTGGCGGGTAGCGAGCGAGGGGGAGTGGCAGACCATTGGCCCGGTGCTCGACGCCGGCGTGGTCTCGGACGAAGGCGGCTTTGGCGAACACGGCTCCTTCACCGGCGCCTTTGCCGGCATGTTCTGCTTCGACATCTCCGGTCGGGGCCAGCCTGCCGACTTTGCGCAGTTCGTCTATCGACGGGGGTAAGGGGCGCAAGCGTCTCCGGCGTCATCCTAGGGTTTGTCCCGAGGATCTGCTGACGGCGTAATCCACTCAAGGGCAGCGGATGCTCGGGACAGGCCCGAGCATTTACCGAAGCCGACAAGCGGGATTGGGCCGATCCATCATCCGACGAGGACGACTGCCACCATGAGCAGAGAGAGCGGACCGGTAACACCGAAGAGAATGAAGCCGACGACCGTCAAGGTCGCCCATGTCAGCCAGAATGGGCGATAGTTCCCGGTGCGGAAGCCGAGATAACTCACGAACAGATTTGCACCCCACAGAACGAGAGCCAGACCGTTCGAGGCTATGCCAAATCTCGGCAACAGAAACGATATCGCGGCCAGGCCTGTGGCCATCAGCAGGAGATCTCTGTTCTGCGTCATGACTGTTGGATCATTCTCTCAGGTTCGACGCATTCTTCCGCTCAGCCCAAGCGCTCCGCATGCCACTTCAGGTGGTCGTCCATGAAGGTCGAGATGAAGTAGTAAGAGTGATCGTACCGCTCATGCATCCTGAGCGTCAGGCCGATATCCGTGCCCTTGATCGCTTCTTCGAACAGCCACGGCGCAAGACCAGTCTCGAGAAAACTGTCGGCCTTGCCCTGGTCGATCAAGAATTCCGGGAAGCGGGCGCCGTCTTCCACCAGCGCGCAGGCATCATATTGCCGCCACTTGGCCCGGTCGGCCCCGAGATATTTTTCGAAAGCGTCCTGCGTCCAGTCGGCGGTCATCGGGTTGACGATCGGAGCGAAGGCCGAGCAGCTCTTGAACCGCTCGGGGTTCTTGAGAGCAATCGTCATGGCGCCATGGCCACCCATGGAATGGCCGAAAATGCCCTGGCGGTTCATGTCTGCCTTGAACTGTTCGGCGATCAGCGCCGGCAATTCTTCGGTGATGTAGGAATACATCTGGTAGTGTCCGGCCCAGGGTGTTTCCGTGGCATCGAGATACATGCCCGCCCCCTTGCCCATCTTCCAGTTGGTCAGTTCATCCGGCACGTCATTGCCGCGCGGGCTCGTATCCGGGCAGACCACGATCAGCCCGAGTTCGGCGGCCATCCGGCGATATTCGCCCTTTTCCATCACATTGGCATGGCTGCAGGTGAGGCCGGACAGATACCAGAGGACGGGCCGCTTTTCGGCAATTGCCTGCGGCGGCACGAAAACGGCGAAGGTCATCTCGGTACCGGTCGCCTCGGATTGATGCGAGAAAACGCCCTGCATGCCGCCAAAGGCTGTGTTCTGGGAAAGGATGTTCATGGGTCTGTCCTTGTTTTGATGCCGTCAGCCGGCGAGCGACACGGCCGCATTGACGGCGGCCGCGATCAGCACGGTGTTGAAGAAATAGGAGATCGTGGCATGCAAGAGGTTCAGCTTGCGCATCGCCGTGGAGATGATCACCACATCCGATGTCTGCGCCGTCATGCCGACGACCAGCGAGAAATAGAGAAAGTCATGGCCGCAGGGGCTGGGCGTCCCAGGAAATTCGAGCCCGCCGCGATGCGTCGCCGGCGTGACGCGATGCGGCCGCCAGTAGACATGGGCATAATGCATGGCGGCCATGGTATGGATCGTCAGCCAGCCGAGCACGACCGAGGAAAAAGCCAGCAGCAGTTCAGGCAGCCCCGCGGGCTGCGCACGGTTCAGCGCGAGAAACAGGGCGCCAACAGCGGCCACGATGGCCAAAATCGTGACGCCAAAAATGACGAAGGCAGGTGCATCGGCCACATCCGCCCTTTGCTTCAGATAGCTCGGGGTCAGGCGTCTCAGCCTCAAGAACGACAGCATCAGGTAGACTGCGAAGAACAGGATCGCCGGGAGTTCGACGGTGACGGCCGGTTCGTAAAGCACCACAAACGGCAGTGCCACGAGGGCTGCGCCGCCCGCCACCATGACGGAGCGATAGCGATGATCGAGAACGGAATCCATCAGATGTTTCAAAGCGCCGGGCTGTCCTGATCGCAAGAAGAGAGGCCTACTTCTTGATACGGCGACAGAGCCTGTCAAGCGTTTCGAGAAAAGCGGACCGGTCACGCGGCGAGAAAGCGGCATTGTAGCCCTTGCTTTCTCCGGTTTCGCGCAAATGTGCTCCAAGGTCACGCATGGCCGTCGCCATGCCGATATTGGCCGTGTCGAAGATCCGGCCGGTCGGCCCGGTCACCTGTGCGCCAGCCGCCACGCAGCGCCCTGCCAGCGGCACATCGGCCGTCACCACGATATCGCCTTCGCCACAGCGCTCGGCAATCCAGTCATCGGCCGCGTCGAAGGCACCGGAGACGATGACATTCTTGACCATCGGATCGCGCGAGGGCCTGAGGCCCGAATTGGCGACAAAGGTCACCGGCAGACCGTGCCGCTCGGCAACCTTCAGGATCTCCGGCTTCACGGGACAGGCATCGGCATCGACATAGATTTCGGGCATCAACTCACTTCTTCAGGCTACGTGCATAGGATTCGAGCACCGCATTCATGCGCGTCTGGTAGCCCTTGCCGGTTGCCCGGAAGGCCTGCAGCACGGATTTCTTCACCCGCAGTGTAATCTGCTCGGTGCCCTCGGGTTCGACGATCACGGCCTCTTCCCAGAAGGCATCGTCGAGATCGGGAATATCGCTCGTGTCGATCTGTTCATCGCCCAGCCGGGCCAGTTCTTCAAGGCTGAGCTCTTTGTCGAAGCGCTTCTGCATAACGCTCCCTTTCCCTGCGTTTCGCGGGACGGGCCGAAATCAGCCGAATCCGTCCGTTCCTGTCCGTATGGGTCACAACGAGAACGACGAGACCCTCGATCATGCCGATGCTGTTTATGCGTGTTTCGCCGTAGTCGCGCCTATTGTCCGGAGCGCTGAACACTACGCCGTCGAAGATACGGCAGGCCCGGCCAAAACTAACGCCATGTTTGGCGATGTTGGCCGCGTTCTTGTCATTGTCTCATTCAAAGAATGTAGCCACGATTGTATCTACCGACAAGAGATTGGTTCGGGGGTATGCATACGCAGCACAACACTGGCGGCAGAGGTCTAACCCCTTCTCACCATGTTCACATGCGGAATGCCGTCTTCCAGATACTCCTCGGAAGTCCGCTCGAAACCGAAGGAGCCATAGAATTTCTGCAGATGGCTCTGCGCCGATATCTCGATGGCTTCACCCGGATAGAGCGCTTCGCAGGCCGCAATCGATTCCCGTATCAACGCGTCTCCGAGCCGCTTGCCCCGGTGGTTCGGAGACACCGCGACCCGGCCGATCCGCGGCACGACGTCCGGCGTCGGGCGCCACAGCCGGGCGCAGGCGATGAGTTCGCCATTTTCGATCAGCCGCAGATGCTGGCATTCGCCATCATGACCGTCGAGTTCGGGATAGGGGCATGTCTGCTCCACGACGAACACGTCGACGCGGAGCTTCAGCATCTCGTAGAGATCGACGGCGGAGAACTCGGAGAGCCCCCGCACATCGACCCGGTAGCTGGACGCGGTGGTCAATAGACCACCACGCCGCGAATGCTTTCGCCCTTGTGCATGAGGTCGAAGCCCTTGTTGATGTCTTCGAGCGGCATGGTGTGGGTGATCATCGGGTCGATCTGGATCTTGCCTTCCATGTACCAGTCGACGATTTTCGGTACATCGGTGCGGCCGCGCGCGCCACCAAAGGCGGTGCCCATCCAGTTGCGGCCGGTGACCAGCTGGAACGGACGCGTCGAGATTTCCTGGCCGGCGCCGGCCACGCCGATGATGACGGACTTGCCCCAGCCGCGATGCGAGGCTTCGAGCGCCTGGCGCATGACCTTGGTATTGCCGGTGCAGTCAAACGTGTAATCGGCACCGCCGATCAGGTCGCCGTTGCGCTTGGTCATGTTGACCAGATAGGGCACGATATCGTCGCCGACTTCCTTCGGGTTGACGAAGTGCGTCATGCCGAATTTTTCGCCCCAGGCCTTGCGGTCCGGATTGATGTCGACGCCGATGATCATGTCGGCACCGGCAAGCCGCAGCCCCTGCAGAACGTTGAGGCCAATGCCGCCGAGACCGAAGACGATGGCCGTCGACCCGATCTCGACCTTTGCGGTGTTGATGACGGCGCCGATGCCGGTCGTCACGCCGCAGCCGATGTAGCAAATCTTGTCAAAGGGCGCGTCGGGGTTGACCTTGGCGACCGCGATCTCCGGCAGAACAGTGAAGTTCGAGAAGGTCGAGCAGCCCATATAGTGATGGATCTTGTCCTTGCCGATCGAGAAGCGCGAGGTGCCGTCAGGCATCACGCCCTGGCCCTGGGTTGATCGAATCGAGGTGCAGAGATTGGTCTTGCGGCTGGTGCAGGAATAGCATTCGCGGCATTCCGGCGTGTAGAGCGGAATGACATGGTCGCCCTTTTTCACCGAGGTGACGCCAGGGCCGACATCGACGACGATGCCCGCACCTTCGTGACCTAAAATTGCCGGGAAAAGCCCTTCCGGATCGGCACCCGAGAGGGTGAAATCATCCGTGTGACAGATCCCGGTAGCCTTCACCTCGATCAGCACTTCGCCGGCGCGCGGGCCTTCGAGCTGAACTGTCATGACCTCGAGCGGCTTTCCAGCCTGAACGGCGACGGCGGCGCGGACATCCATGGTTTTTCTCCCTGACAAATCGTTGGCGCGACTTTGGCACGGCTTGCGCATGCGGCTCAAGAGCCGAGGCCGATTTTCTCAATAGTCTGATTTATCAGGGAGATCAGCGTTCTATCAGCGGCATGTGCGCTCCCGCATCGCGACGCAGGGTTCCGTCCAGGCGCGGATCGCGGAACACTTCGACCAAGCGGTCGTAAACGGCAAAGCCCGAGCGTTGATAAAAGGCGAGCGCAGCCGGATGGTCGAGATGGCAGGTGTGGACCCAGAATCGATGGATGGGTCGCGACCAGGCGATATCGATGGCTGCGTTCATCAGAAAGCGACCAGCCCCGGTGCCGACGGCCTGAGGATCGACCCCGAAAAAGGCGAGTTCGCATTCGCCGCTTTCGCGAAAATCCAGTTCGAGCAGGGCAAGCCGCTCAGTCCCACGCATGAGGGAGTAGATTTCTACATCAGAGTCTTCAAGGATTGCGCTGAGCGCTTCGGCTTCCATCACCAGGCGCGACATCCACAGCCATTCCTCGCCAATGCGGCGATACAGGCCGAGATAGGCCTGGGCATCCGGTCGATGCCAGCGTTCGATGGTCAGATCGGGCGGTGCCGGCACAGGGCGCGGCGCCGGTTTCGCCAGCATCTCAAGGCATGTAACGACGGTCGCGATGCAGCCTTCCGGCAGCACCGAATAACCGAGGGGAAGCTGTGGTTTGTCCTTGTTCATGCAGCGTTTGAAGCGCGATCGCAGCGGCCCTGTCAAGGCGAGGCTGGGGTCAACTCCGCTCGATCACAGGTTCTGGCAGGCGTAGATCAAGGCATAGGCGTGCATGGACAGTGCCGCATAGTAGCCAAAGCCGGTCATCAGGCGCTCGGCCGGACTCATGGGGATCAGTTCGGCGCTCGGCTTGACCGTCTTCGTCTTGATCAGGCTGAGCAACGTAAAGACGGCCAGTCCGCCCATCAGCATCACCGGAGAAAGGCCGATCCGCCAGCCGGTCCATAGGATCGCGCCCGTGACGCCGAAGGTGGCAACCGCGAGAAGCGTGCCGCTTTCAAAAACCTGCCGCAGCACTTGCCCGCCATCGAAACGATAGGTGGGAAGCAGGTTGAGCAGGTTGAAGGCGCCCAGAATGATCATGAAGACCAGGATCGGCCCGTTGAAGTCGTGTGTATCGGCAACCGAGGTCACCGATTGGTGGGCCGCAATCAGTATCGGCACCAGCAGGGCCGAAATGCCGGCCCCCATCAGCGCGCAGGTCGCCACTTCAAAGCGGCTGTGATAGGGGCGCCCGCCAATGGCAATCCCACCGAGCAGGGGTACGAAGATCATCCGCGCGCTCGGATGGCCGAAGGTGCGGTAGGCGATCATGTGGCCAAGTTCGTGCAGGATGATGACAAGGGTCAGGAAGGTCGAGATCATCAGGCCGGCCTTGTTCAGGCCGAAAAAGGGCCAGAGCAGCAGCGTCGAAAGCACGATGATGACGGTTTGCCAGAGCGGATGCTCAAGATGCGTTGCGCGTGAGGCCGGGCGCTGCTCCAGATGATCCTTGAGAGCGGTAATCTCCCTGCGGATCAGGTGCAGGCGAAACAGATAGGCGGCAAGCCCGCGATAATCGTCGGTCATCTCGAATGTCACCCTTGACCGCGCACCGTCACGCTCGACGATCCGGCGTTCGGAATAGCCGTCCCAGAAGGAGCGGTCGAGCGCGCTGTCCTCCACGATCCTGAGGTCGCAAGAGAAATGCGAGCCCGCCGTCATCGCCGTGCGGTCTACGGCAACGATACGCCGGGTGGGATTGCCGTGGCGGTCGGGATGGCGATAGGAGAATTCGAGGCGGCCTGGCACCCCTTCCACCGGGGTTACGCCGATAACGGACGGATGCCAGGCGCTGAGATCGGCGGTTGGGCGGATGCTGTTCCAAACAGTCTCGGCGCCCGCCTTCACAATCCGCGTGACGCGGATGGTGCGCACACCAAGTGGTGCTGCCATCATCAGCCAGAGGAGACCGAGATTGACGGCCAGCAGGAACAGGGCAGCCTGATACGTCGCCAAGTCTCGTCTCCCAGGTTTTCGTGATCCCCGAGATCTACGTCACAAAGGCTGTGATTGTCTGAGCGCAACCGTTCGAATTTTAGCAATTGCGTCAAAAATTGTTCATAACCATGGGTCTGAGAGAGAAATCCGAGTGCGCAACCCTGGCGCGTGTTCGACTTATGGCGTGTTGGTGATCAGTTCGGCCTGCGATCTGCGTCTTTCGCGCCATAGAATGAATAGGCCCGAGCCAACGATGATCGCGATGCCGAGCCATTTCGAGGCAGTCGGGAAGTCGTCGAAGAGCAAGTATCCAAGTATGACGGCCGCGATGATTTCGAAATACTGGAACGGCGCCAGGATCGACAGCGGCGCCATGCGGAAAGCCTTTACCACCAGGAGGTGGATATGGCCGGAGATCGTCCCGAGAAGCACAAGCAGGATAAGCCCGGTGATCGAGGCTGGCAGGGAGGGAGCAAGATTCGCTTCCCCTGCCGAAAGGCCGATCAACAGGGCTGCGCCCATGAAAAGCGTTCCACCCACACCCGCCATGGTCTGCATGGTCATCGGGCTGTCGGCTTCGCCAATCGCGCGGTTGAGAAACATGTAGAGCGCAAACAGAAAGGCGCAGGCGACCGGCATCAGGGCGATTGCGCCGAAGATCTCGTAACTCGGCTGGATCACGATCATCGCGCCGATGAAGCCGACCACAATTGCCGTCCAGCGTTGCCAGCCCACTTGCTCCTTCAGAAAAACGGCCGAGAGCGCCGTCAGGATGAAAGGCTCGACGAAATAGATTGCGAAGACGTCGGCAAGCGGCATGTATTTGACGGCGGTGAAAAACAGCAGGCTCGCGGCGGCGTGAATGACCCCGCGCAGCAGGTTGAGCCAGGGACGCCGGGCGTCGAGGGCTCCGAAACCGCGTAGCCAGAGGAGAAAGGGCAGGGTGGCCGCGAGCTGGAAGAAGAATCGGTAGAAGGTGACCTGTCCCGGGGACATGCCTTCCACGGTTGCCATGTATTTGGCAATCGCGTCCATGAGGGGCAAAACCAGCATGCAGCCAGCCATCAGAATCATGCCGCGAACGGGATTGGAACTGGCGTTTTGCATGGCTGCCTGCATCTTCGGGGTTGGGGTCGGATCCCTGCACGCTTCGGTGCATCGATCAAGGCGGGAAAGCGTTTGAACGGTCTTGTTCAGCCAAAAATGTCGCGACGGGCCGGCTTTCGTCGCGGCCAAGGTGGCCAAACGCTCCATGAGCCCATACCATGAGCGAAGAGACATAAGCTCAGACAACTGGAGTGGGCGGCGACACGATCGCCACCGCATCGCCGTTATCGAAGGAGTATGGCATGGCGACACGCAAGACGTTTACCCGCATTACCGATGCGAGCGACGATACGTTGGGTGGGCGGCTGTCCATGGCGCGCGATTCCATCGGCCTTTCGCTTGCGGATGCCGCCAACAGAGTTGGCGTGAAGCGGGATACGCTGCTTGCGTGGGAATCCGATCGGTCCGAGCCGCGTCCCTCGAAACTCGTAAGCCTCGCCGGCATTCTCGGCGTGTCGCCCATGTGGCTGATGACGGGCCTGGGGTCGGGCCCCCTCCAGGAAAGCTCCGATGTTCCGATCGAGGGCTTGCGCATGCAGTTGCAGCGGTTGACCGATGCACATCTGGAATGCGGCAGGCTGATCGGAGAAATCTCCAGTCAGATCGACCGTTACGAAGAGCGGCAGCGCGCAGAGGCAGTCGGCGATGGCGATTTCGACTTTGGCGAACACCGCATTGCCGTTCCGGGCAATGCCTGAACGGCAATCGGGCCGCTTCTATCCAATGCTGACAGTTGGACCGAAGACCGTCTCGAAAGCCTCGCGCAGGCGCATGTCGACGTCCGGCATCATCACCGGCAGGCCAAGATCCACCAGGCTGGTCACGCCATAGGTGCTGATGCCACACGGCACGATGCCGCCGAAATGCGAGAGTTCCGGGTCGACATTCAACGACAGCCCGTGAAAGCTGACCCAGCGCCGCAGTCGTATGCCGAGCGCGGCAATCTTGTCTTCCGTCACGCTCCCGTCCGGCAGACGCGGCTTGTCGGGTCTGCGGACCCAGACGCCAACCCGGTCCTCGCGGCGCTCGCCACGCACATTCATCGAGGCAAGGGTCTCAATCACCACCTCTTCAAGCGCTGAGACATAGGCGCGGACATCCTGGCGACGGCGCTTCAGGTCGAGCATGACATAGGCCACCCGCTGGCCGGGACCGTGATAGGTGTATTCGCCGCCGCGCCCGGTCGCATGCACGGGGAATCGATCGGGCTGGACGAGGTCGCGCGGATCGGCGCTGGTGCCGGCGGTATAAAGCGGCGGGTGTTCGAGCAGCCAGACCAGTTCATCGGCCCGCCCCTCGGCAATCGCCGCGACTTCACGCTCCATCTCCACCACCGCTTCGTCATAGGCAACGAGGCCCTCGGAGATTCGCCACCTTACGGGTGGCGAGCCATCCAGCGGCAGCATCGTGTGGTCGAGATCGGTGCGTAGGGTCATGGTGTCGGGTCCGCTGACAGGGGAGGGAAGGTTTTCCCAGCCTGTGGAAAAGTCCTGATTTTCCCTCTACTTGGCAATTAATCCCCTGTCTTGCAAGGCTTCCGGCCAAAGTCGCCGCGACAGGTTTTGGCCGCGCCACAAGTTTTTTCAAAATTCTGTCACAGCGGGCTTGTGGACCCCCGGGGCTTTTGCTACATGCAGCCCCGCCGGAGCAATTCGGCATCTACCACGATGCGGTCGTGGCGGAATTGGTAGACGCGCAGCGTTGAGGTCGCTGTGGGGCAACCCGTGGAAGTTCGAGTCTTCTCGACCGCACCATTCTCTCCCAAACTTTATTTTGGGTCAGAGACTTAAATGAAATCAGAGGCTTGTCGTCGCCCTAGCACTACAAAGGGCGCTACAAATGACAGTTCTCATGCCTTCACTCTCCCGTGCCAAGAATGGCGACTGGTTTGCTCGGAAAGTCATCCCTTCGGATGTTCGTGACGACTACCAGAGCGCCTTTGGTGTCCGCCAGGAAGAGCGGTTCAGGAAGACCTCTCTCCTGACCGCCACTCAAGCCAAGGCTGAGTTCGCTGGTTGGGTCGCAGACGTGGAAGGGCGGATTGCGACACTCAGAGCTGCCCAAGCAGGAGGCGCTCAGAAGTTTTCCACAAGACAGATGCATGCTTTGATTGGCCGCTGGTACGACTGGTTCGTGCTGCAGCATGAGCAATCGTTCTCCGTTGAGGAGTGGGATTTTCGCTATGGTCAGCTTGAAGATGCTGTTGAGAAGTTTGGAGGCCTGAGCCCGTCCGATGATGAAGAGCTGAGCCCTCGGCACAAGGCGCTCATTCGGGCGAAGGTTTTAGAACTCTCTCAGCTACCAACCTTCATGGCCCAGGAAGGCTTGAAGCTCGATAGCCACGCCCAGGATGAACTCCTAGACCGACTCAAACCGGACCTAATCGCCGTTATGGCGCTCCTGCGGCGGCGGGCCGGGGGCAACTATGCTCCTGATGAACACCGCAAGACCTTGCCTCGCTCCAGTGCCGAAACTGCACCGACAGCAAAGCTGGCAGGCTGGAGCCCCTGGGAAGCGTTCGAGGCTTGGGTGAAAGAACGTCAGCCGGAAGCGTCTACCATCAACAGGTGGCGTGGGGTCTTCGTGCATCTGAACGACCACGTTGAGAGCCGTGACGTCGCGTTGATTACCGAGGAAGACGCAGTGGCTTGGAAGGATAAGCTCCTCCAGGAGGGCAACGCGGGTGGCCGAACGATCAATGAGGTCTGGCTTACAGCGGCGCGTCGGGTCTTCAATTGGGTGAAGGCACAGAAACGCCTGTCAGCAAATCCTTTCGACGGCCTCAAGGTTGCAGTGCCTCGCTCTACCTCGACCAAGGGGGAGTTTTCCGATGCTGATGCGGAAACCATCCTCAAAGCTACACTGGAGCCTCAGCCGTCGAGGCGGAATGAATACCTCAAAGCAGCAAGGCGTTGGGTGCCTTGGCTTTGTGCCTACACCGGCTCACGTCCTGGCGAGATGACACAGCTCCGCAAAGAGGATGTTGAGCTGCATAAAAACGGCTTCTGGATGATCCACATCAGGACAGATGCAGGAACCGTTAAGGGCAACGTGTCGCGAACAGTCGTGATGCATGAGCATCTTGTTGAGCAAGGGTTTATTGAGTTCGTAAGGCGCTCAGGAACGGGGCCGCTATTCTACAACCCCGCCTCAGCTTCCAAGAAGGAGGACGACCCTCTCAATCCGAAGCGTCCGATGTATGTCCAGCTACGTCAGAAGTTAGGTGATTGGGTGCGCGAGCTTGGGGTCACGGACAAAGACGTCAGCCCGAACCACGCTTGGAGACACACTTTCAAGCGGAGGGCGGCAAGAGCGAAGATCGAGCAGCGACTGCGTGACGCCTTCTGCGGACATAGCTCTGGAACTGTAGGTTCGATCTACGAACGTCCCAGCATCGAAGACCTCGCTGATGCGATCAAGGATTTCCCTCGTTACCCCGTAGAAGCAGCATAGGAGCCCCCAGGAGGGGCCAAAGGCGAGCGTTCGCGCTGCTGGCAGTGAAAGTTGCAAGCCGACGCTCCTCTTCTCCTGTGGCTCCTTCTGGAGGCTCCGCTTCCACGTCTTCGCGTCAGGGCGGAGGTGCAGCGCAAACCGGGGAAACACCATGCGCAATACAATCACAATCATCATCGAAGCGGCCCAGGCATTAAACGCGGGGTTCCGTGACGTGCTCTCTCGGCATTTCTTGTGCAGCATCGGCGGGAGCATGCCGGGCCTTTACGTCCGGTTACCGTTCACGCGATTGAGTGCCTGGGTTGAGTGGGGAATACCGGGGGCCGGGCTTGGTCTTGTTCGTTCGAGCGATCACGATGTGGAGTTCTTCCTCGGAACCGTCAGGGGCGTTCTGTCCGCCGAGCCTAAGGGCTTCACGGCATGAGCAAAATCAGCAACACGTTCCTGACCCTCTCCAATGGAACCCTGCAGTGGGCCTGCAAGCGGCTGGGGCCTCTCATCCCAGCCGGTGAGGCGGTGGGCACCCTTTCAAACGAGGGGGCTCGATGATGCTGGTCGCCATCCTCGCAGGTGTCACAACCTACGTCGTCGTCAACGCGCTCTTCGGGGCGCTGTACGGCTTCCTGGGCGCAAGCAGTCGCGCAATGCTCGCGCTGCTTCGGTTCTCGCCGCTCGCCTTTCCGATCAGGCTTGCATGTTGGGCCGCAGCTGCATGGGCGGGCTGGACTGTTGGCGCGGCGGTGGCGTGATCGGCCTCGCCACAAGGCGCAATGCCCTGCGGTCTATAGGGTTTCGGCGGTTTTGGGCCGATTACCCCACCCCTAAGATCTCACGAACCGTTCATGAGACCTCTCTCAACGATGACCAACGATCGGAACCCATATGACACGAGTACCGGGCTTGACCCGACACGAAGATCGCCCCTCGGTGGGCGGCGGAAACACTGGTCGCGTCCAGTTGAAGAACCCTATCGGCAGCGTGGGCCTCCAGCCTCAGGCTCGCCCGGTGGACACCTACAGCCGCCCGGTGCAGCCTAACAGCGGCCCTAACGACTTCCAGCAGCTCGCTGGTGCCCTGGCCCAAATCAGCCCCAGCCTCCAGGGCTTCCTCGAAACGCAGTCTGCCACGATGCAGAAGGACGCAGAGGACCGTGCCATGAAGCGCATCGGAGGCATGAGCTTCGCTGAGGCTCAGTCTGCGGTGGCCGATGGCTCGATCTCCGAGATGGATAATCCGTGGTTCAAAGCCGCGTTCATGAAGCAGTACGGGGAGCGTCTGGCCTACCAGCGCGTCAACGAGCTGACCCAGGAATACGAGACCAACTTCGACAAGAACTCGGGCGACCTCGACGGCTTCATCCGTGAACGCATGGCCGGCGATCTGGATCAGTATGGCGACAACCCGCACTTCGTGGGCGCCTATAACCAGATCATGGACAACTGGGGTGCCAAGGCCAATCAGGCCCAGGCTCAGTACCAGACCGAGCAGATCAAGACGGACACCATCGGTGGCGTCTACGAGACCTTCCACGGCAAGGCTCAGACCATGCGCGCTGACGGCAAGTCTCCTCAGGAGATCGTTGCAGCTCTGCGTGGGGAATACGAGGCCAACCGCTCCCTCCTGCATGTGGACTTCCGCGAGCAGGACAAGGAGATGGTCAGGCTGGCCGAGAGCTACGCCGCAGCAGGCGATCTCGACATGGTCGAAGCAATCCTCAACGGGGAACGCACAGCCGCTGACGGGACCGTTCTCGGCCCGCTGTCGGCCAACCGCGAGTTCCAAGCGGACTCCACACGTATCCTGTCCAATGCCAAAGGCGAGCGGAACAAGCTCAACGAAGAGCGCACCCGTGACCAGCGGCTGATCTACGAGAACCAAGCCCGCAATGGGACGCTCGATACTGATGCCTTCAAGGCGTGGAGCGAGGCCAACCCCGGAGCCTACACCTTCGCTGGCGCTCAGTCGGTGCTGGGAAGCAATCAGGCATTCCTCGACAAGCAGGAAGCCGAGGCTGCGAAGAACGAGCAGAAGCTCCAGCTCAAGCAGCAGGCCAAAGAGAGCGAGGAGGTAGTCCTCAGGAACAACCTAAGCACCCTGCAGTCCGGCTCCCTCTATGGCATCGGCCCTGCCAGAGTGCTGACGGAGGAAGGTGAGGTTAAGGAGATCACGGTCGAGCAGCAGTTCAAGGACACCGCAAGCGCGTTCGATAACAACGTCAAGCGGCTCCAGGAGCTGGGCGAGATCACCACCGATCAGGCCTACGAGATGTTGTCCGAAGCTGGCGCTACCAATGCCCTGACGTTCCCTTCGTGGACGCAGGCGCTTGAGGCTGGCTACTCGGCGACCAACTCTCGGAACACCTCCGGGGATGAGCTGCCTCAGTCGGTGCTGGATGGCGTTGATCTCTACCAGCGGCTCCACGCCACGAACCCGGCAATGGTCGCTCGACACATGCCTGACGAAAGCACTCGGGACTTCTACGAGCGCGTTCGGATGGGCATGCAGCTCCAGCACATGGACCAGACGCAGGCCGTAAGGAATGCCATGGCGATCATGGCTGACCCCGATCGGACCAACAATCCGATGAACCAGCTCCGGTTCGTTGATGTGGAAAAGGAGGTGAGCAAGATCACGATCGATCCATGGATGGCAGGAAGTTGGTTTGAGGTCGGTGGCGATGTGCCCACTAACCTCGGGACGGTCGCAGGGGAGATTTCCAGGCTGGCAAAGTTCGGGATCGAGAGCGGCCTTTCGACCAAGGTCGCCCTCAAGCAGGCACGAGAGCGCTTCCTGCTGGACAACGTGGAGGTCAACGGCAACTTCGTGAACATCGCTGACAAGCAGGTTCCGCCGAACTTCTCGGACCTCGTGGACAATGCCTTGAAGCTCTATGCTGAAAAGCACGGGGATGAAGAGTTCCTCGCAGCGGAGGACTTGACCATCAAGCAAGCCCAGAATGGCCGGGACTGGATAATCGTCACCAAGGACCAAGTCCCAGTCGAGAACCAGCAGGACGGCAGTATCACGCTCCAGTCCCTGTTCCAGCAGGAGCAGACGCGAGTTCAGGGTGTCCAGCAGGGCGTCATGGACGAGCAGGCCAAGACCTCAGCTCAGGTCAAGCTCAACCTCCAGGGCGAGCTGGAGCAGATCGGCAAAGACCTTCGTCGTCACGAGGTACTGGAGGGCATGAACGCCAAGCACAGGCCGCTGATGCTCATGCCGAAAGCGGAGCTGCTGGCGCGACAGGCTGAGATCAATCAGCTCCTGACCGGCAGCGGAGGCCAGTGATACCCTCTGCGGTCGGTCCTCGACCAACTGTCGGTAGCGTGGGTTTCTTCGCCGGATGTGAAGGCGTTCTTCCAATTGCAGGCAGCTCTTCGGGGTTGCCGGCTTCTCTGGTGTAGCCACGCAATATGCAACCTGAAATTACCCCACCCCTTAGGAGGAAGCCTAATCCCCCTCCGGTTTGATATACTTATACATGACCATCCATCAGGTGGTCAGCTGATGATGGATGTCATGAGCATTGAGGGTCAACCTGTAGGGTCACTCCGGCCCTGCCTGTTCCGATCCCCCTTATCCTTCTGTTTCACTCCTCCGACACCTGTGCGGCTAGTCCATCCCTGATGGTCCTCACTAAGGCTGACCATGAACCAGATCGTTTCCCTCAACACCGCCTCCACCCTCACCATGTCCAGCCGCGAGATCGCTGAGCTGACCGGCAAGCGCCACGACCACGTCATGCGGGACATCCGCTCGATGCTGGTAACCCTCCAAATCAACGGCCCCACTTTTGGGGGCGTCTACGTGGATGCGAAGGGCGAGGCTCGCTCCTGCTTCAACCTCCCCAAGCGCGAGACCCTTATCCTCGTCTCAGGCTACTCGGTCGAACTCCGTGCCCGCATCATCGACCGCTGGATGGAACTCGAAGCTCAGGCCCAGCAGCCCCAGGCTATGACCGCGACCGAGGTCACCATGTTGATGGCTCAGGACAACCGTCTAAAGCTCAGCCAGCTCCATGAAGTGGTCAGCAGATTTGCTGGCTATGACGTCGCGGCTCTGGCCAAGGCCCACCGCAAGTACGCTCCAAGCATCGAGACAGCGATCTGAACCCGGCTTCCGGTCCATCCCCATCAAGCGCCTGACAACTAGGACAGCACCGTGAACATGATCGCCCTCAACGCCACCTCAACCCTCACCATGTCCAGCCGCGAGATCGCTGAGCTGACTGGCAAGCTCCACAAGAACGTCCTCGAAGATGTCAGGCGAATGCTCACTGAGCTGAGTTTTCAGCCGAGTGACTTTGCAGGCAGCTACATCGACCCAACAGGCCGCAGGCTTCCCTGCTTCAATCTTCCCAAGCGCGAGACCCTCATCCTCGTCTCGGGATACTCGGTCGCTCTCCGCTCCCGCATCATCGATCGCTGGATGGAGCTGGAAGAACAGGTTGCCTCCCCGGCCATCCCGAACTTCTCCAACCCTGCCGAAGCTGCCCGTGCCTGGGCCGCAGAGTTTGAACAGAAACAGCTCGCCCAGGCCCAGGTCGCAGAACTCAAGCCGATGGCAGTCATCGGTGCGCGAGCTGCATCCCACGAGCATTCCCTGAACCGCTTCGTCCGTACCCTTCCGGGCATCAACTCCATGGCCATCAAGAAAGACCTGATGGCTCACAACTACCTGCGCAAGTTGGCAGGAAGCTAAGCCTAGTCGTGAGGGCAGGGCGAGTTTTTCGGCGGAAAAATTCGAGGCGACAATCGAATAGATGGAGCCGCGAAGGCCCCCCCTTGCCCCCCGTCCCCCAACTTTAACGCCGTGCTTATGCATCCTTTCCTGCCTGAGTGGTCGGGGATGCTGATGACCTTTCAACCAACCAGGGAAACCAGATGGAAAACACAACAGTGAGACGCGGACTGAGCAAGAACGTGGAGGGACTTACCGAACTGCTGAGGCGCATAGAGGCGCTTCGTGATGTCCGTGGCGAGATGCCGCTGCAGATGGTCTCGGTCTTCCTCGTCATCGCCATGAAGCCTGGAATACTGCAGCGAGACCTCCCTGAGATCGTGAACCTGAGCCAATCGTCTGTCTCTCGAAATGTTCACGCCCTCTCCGCTTCGGACGGCCAAGGGAAGCCTGGGCTAGGTCTGGTCGAGCAACGCATAGGGAGCTCGGTGGAAGAACTCCGGCCTTGCACCCGACAAAGGCAGGGAAGGAACTGGCTAGCAGGCTCGTGTAATGCCGCACCTGGGGCTCTTCACTGGCAGTTGCGCTGCCTCATTTTGGTTGCTCATCAAGGGTGATTGATGGATGGTGCGTCCTCTTGAATATTATGGGGGATGCATGGAGAGCCTTTTCGTTTCCTGGGTGGCCGTTGTGGTCGCCTGCCTCGCTGCCGGATTTAGTTGGTACACCGCCGTACAGAGCCGCAGGCAAGCGGACGCCGTCTTAGGTGATCTTCCGCCGCTCGTTAGCCTCTTTCAGCGAGACGATAGGGACAGAGCGTTTGCGCGGGGTGAACTGGAGGTGATCAATCACAATCGACGACCTATCTACATCGAGCGCATCAAGTTCGATTTCCCTGACGGGATGCGGGTCTTTAGAGATCATGCCGAGGAGCGGCAGACATTTGAGGCTATAATCGACGCTGTCATTCATGAACGGCGCGACTTCAACTTCGATCTTGCTATACGCTTACCTGGGCACACCCCAGGGGAGCGGCCTTCGGCGCTCAGCTATGTGTTCAATGTTTCAACTAATTCGTCCGCTCGGCCTAAGGAGCCATTTGATGTTGCCGTGAGCGTTCTTTACCGAATAGACGGTGAAGACCAGGGGCAGGAAGAGAGCAGGTCCATGACGTGGCGTCCACTGGCTGACAGCAATCGGACCTCTGATCTCTCACCACCTCTTTCAATCGTTGATGGTCAAGAGGATGAAGGAAGGCGTTAGACCCCTATCCATTTGGGTGTGCCTTTACCGAACCGCTGCAGACGTGGTTCGATAAATACGCATTGACAACCCAAAAAGAACCGAACATAACCGAACCACCCTAATCGAACCGAAGGTGGTTTCAGATGCATGTCCGTGCCTATCTCCGAGCAAGCACCAAGGAGCAAGATGCAACCCGTGCCCGCGTTGACCTACAGAGCTTTGCTGAGGAGCGTGGTCTCACGATTGTCTCGTGGTACGTCGAGAATGAAAGCGGGGCCTCCCTGGCGCGCCCTGAGCTTTTCAGGCTGCTTTTGGATTGCCATCCTGGAGACGTGCTTCTTGTCGAGCAGGTGGACCGCCTGAGCCGCCTCAATGCTGAGGGCTGGTCCAAGCTTAAGGCTGAGATCGCGGCAAAGCGGGTGAGGGTGGTCGCCCTCGATTTGCCGACCTCCTATCAGCTTGCTCAAGCCGGTGATGATTTCAGCAGCCGCATGTTGGATGCCATCAACGGCATGATGCTGGACATGCTCGCGGCCATTGCCCGTAAGGACTATGAGGACCGACGCAGGAGGCAGGCTCAGGGTATTAAGCAGGCTAAAGCAAAGGGCCTTTACGCTGGCCGACCGGAGAACGCCGAGCGAAACGCTGCCATCCTCTCTATGCTCCGCTCCGGGCACAGTTGGAACAGCATCGTCAAAGCTACCGGTTGCTCACGTTCGACCCTCTCAAGAATCGTTAAGCGGCTGGGAGAAGGCTTGGCTCAGAAGGCTGCTGATCCATAAACTTTCTGTTTAAGGCAAGCACATGCTGATTGTGCATTGGCGTATCTGGGAGACGGGGAGTATCTATTGTTTTTCCTTGGGAATGTGGCGACCCTATAACCTGTTTCTTACGCCCGCCCCTTGACGTGTTCCTCAATTTGAATAGCAATCTAAGATAGTCCACGTCAGGCTGGCTAGCGTTGGTTGAAATCCCGGAGTTGCATGAAAGCATCAGCCGGGAAGCGCAAGTTGTCCACGATTGGCGACAGAATGATTGCTTATGGGCAGGGGGGCGGCCATGGCGAGAGCGACCGTGTTGCTTAGCGGAGGGGTCGACTCGACCTCATGCATTCATTTCCTCCAAACTCGCGCATTCGAGGTGCGCGCAATATACGTCGATTTCGGCCAACCAGCGGCGGTCATAGAGTGGGCGAAAGTGGTTGCGGTTAGCAGGCTTTTCGGTATCCCATCAACAAAAGTCACCTGCTCAAGTGATAGCGAATTCGGTGTTGGTGAACTCGGCGGACGAAATGCATTCTTGCTTTTCGCAGCGATGCTTTTGGGAAAGTGCGAGGATGGCCTGCTCGTGATGGGCATCCATTCTGGTTCGCCCTATTTTGACTGCTCTCCTGAGTTCGTCGATATGGTGGCGCGGTTGGTGTCAGCTTGCTCTTCCGATAGGCTTCAGGTCCACATGCCATTCCTATCGTGGACGAAAGCCGACGTTTACGCATATTTTCGCAGTACCGGCATCAATCCCCAGCTTACCTATAGCTGTGAAGCAGGTACGGATAGCCCCTGCGGTGATTGCCTATCTTGTAGAGATAGAAGGCTTCTTTAATGTTCGCGAAAAGAAGAGTGATAACTTTCCCGAACGGCACTGCGTTTCGCACCCCGATCTTGCTTCCATCTTTTTCAAGCAAGGGCTTTCCTTCGGTCCAGAAGATATTCAAAGCGTCTGAGGAGTACATCTCTGAGGAGATCCTGGTAAGCGCTTATGATATTCATCACGGTCTTCTACAGGGGCCGTTTGATTTTGCATCTATGGTCGTACTCGACTCGGGTGGTTACGAGGCGTCCAAAGAAACAGACATGTCAGAGACATACGAGAATGATCATGTTCCAGGAGTATGGAGCCGTGATCTCCATCAGGCGGTCCTAAGTAAGTGGGATTGTCCGTCGCCAACTCTGTTTGTCACTTATGACCACCACAGCGAGCGTCTTCCGGTGCGGGAGCAGATGGAGCGTGCGCGACAACTGGAGGTTCCCTCAAGCGGATTAAAGAATTTCCTTATCAAGCCCGAGAGTTCAAGTAGCATAAGGTTGAATATTGGTGCGGTTCTATCGAATATAAAATATCTCGATGGTGTTGCAGTAATCGGAGTTACGGAAAAGGAAGTCGGAAACTCTCTCCTTGATCGAATGCTTAATATCGCAAAGATACGACGGGAGCTGGATAGGCTTGGCTACGATATCCCAATACACGTCTTCGGTAGTCTAGATACGTTCAGCACATTCTTGTTTTTTTTGGCTGGAGCTGACGTGTTCGACGGTCTTACGTGGTTAAGGTATGCTTTCCTCGACGGCGATACGATGTATCGGCATAACTTTGGAGGCCTGACGCTGCCTATCAAGACCAACTCAGATATAGTTGAAGGATGTTGCTGGTCGCACAACTATCAGTACATGGTGCAGATGCAGCTCGATATGGCGAAATTTATCAATGACCACGGCTTCCACCATTTAGGGAAGCATGCAGAACACTTCCGAGCGGCATATGAAACGATGATCTCAGAGTTGGAGGGCTGACATGGGAGGTGGTGGAGGCGGCGGGCCATTCATAAATAGATCTGCGGAGCAATTTGCAAAGCTGGTTAAGAAGACCGAAGACGAGACCGCCGTGAAGGCTTTTGAAGCCGATCTGGGTGGGATGCTCAATGAGCTGTTGGCGGAGGCTAACGGCAGAGATGTTGAGTTGGTGAAGGCGCGACTTGACGAAATCAAGGAGTGTCTCAGCTCCGACCTTGAGGTCACCATAGACTCATTGTTCGGCGGGTCGGTTGCGCGTCACACGTACGTTGATGGCCTGAGCGACATCGATTCACTTCTGGTGCTGAACGGTTCGCCACTAGAGGCAGTATCTCCGGCATCGGCATTAGCGCGCATCGAGACTGCCGTTCGGCAAGAGGTTGATGATGCTGTATCGGTGTCCAAGGGAAAGTTGGCAGTCACCGTGACTTATTCTGATGGCATGGAAATCCAACTGCTTCCAGCGTTTCGCACAGAAAGTGGTCTGAAAGTACCTTCATTCCGCCACGGTGGTTGGTCGTCAATTGCACCAGAAGGGTTCCAGAAGGCATTGTCAGCTACTAATGCTCACTGCGGGGGCAAGTTGGTTCCCATGATAAAGCTGGCTAAAGCGGTAATGGGCACTCTGCCGGAAGGGCAGCGTTTGACCGGCTACCATGTAGAAAGCTTGGCCATTGCGGCGTTTAAGAACTACGGTGGCCCTAAAAATCTTGCTTCTATGCTGCCAGCCTTCTTTGATAAGGCTAAGGACTTGATCCACTCCCCAATCAAAGATAGCAGCGGCCAATCCGTTCATGTCGATGGCTACCTCGGTGGAGCAGGTAGTCCCGAGCGGTTAGCCACGGGCCACGTCTTAGGACGTATTGCGAAGAGAATGCGCAATGCAAGTGCCCACTGCTCTCACCAGCAGTGGCAAGCCCTCCTGGGAATAGACAATGACTAATGTTGATATCCGAACCGAAGTCTCCCGTATCAGAAGGGTATCCGATCAGCTTTGCAGTTCGCATGCCGCCCTCAGGGACAAGTTTTACCGACGCGCATTCGTAATGGACATATTTCTATTGCTGCTCTCGGCATGGGTCACCATAGTGAGTGTTGTTGATGAGCGATACGTTGCCTTTCTCACGCCGTACGGTTTCGACTCCCAGCTCTGGGCTGGTCTGCTTGGCCTCGCTGTGTTTGTTCTCACGCTTTTTCAGTTCAAGGTGGACTGGAAGGGAACTAGTGAGGCGCACAAAAGGACCTTTTCTCTGTATGCGGAAGTGAAACGAGAAGCAGGCTACCTCCTAGCCAGCAACAAAGATGGTGAGGAAATTCCGCTGAGAGAGTTTCAGCGGTTAACCAGCCGTTACGATATGGCAAGCGATGCTGGTGTTGCGGTTCCAGAGAGGGACTTTCTGCGATTGAAGAAAGCCCACAGGTTGAAGATCGCGGTCAGTAAGCGACTCGATGAATACCCAGGATCTAATATCTGGCTCACTGCGGCCTTAATCATCTTAAGAGACAACTCTAAATGGCGGACGCTAAAGTCTCCGGACGGAAAATAACCGAACATTATCATGAGGCGAAGCGCTGGGTGAACATGTCTGAGTACAGCGCTGAGATCAATTGGCAATCCACGCGCCTGCCGGGCATAGTTACAGAGACAGACTTCTTGCGTGAGTATGCGTGGGTCGTCCTGAATTCCGGATTTCGGGAGATGATCGTCAGAAAGAAGTTCGACTACATCTCTCTATGCTACTGTGATTGGGATTCGGCAGAAGAAATAGTCTCTAATGCCTCAGTATGCGTTCGCGCTGCAGCTCATGCGCTTAATCACCGCCAGAAGCTGGAAGCAATTGTCAAAGCCGCTGCGATTGTTAGTCGTACAGGTTTTTCTTCTTTTTGGAACGTTGTCATGGAAGCCCCACAAGATAGGCTGCAGACGCTGCCTTTCATCGGCCCTGTAACGGCTCGGCATTTGGCAAAGAATTTGGGCTTCTCTTGTGTGAAGCCAGATCGACACCTTGTTCGGTTGGCCACAGAGTATGGCTTCGTTGATGTCGATGCCATGTGCGAGGCTATACAAGTCGAGAGTGGAGATGATCTCAGCGTGTTGGATATTGTCTTGTGGCGCTACGAGGAGCAGCGATCTCTTCACCGTTATCGGTAGCTATTGCCTGGTTGACCCCGCTACAAAACGCCACTACAAACGATTGCGATGACGCGACAACAAGTTCAATGATTTCAATGTGTAAGGTGCGAGGGGCCAGTTTCTTCTCGACCGCACCAAAGAAACCCGGCTTAGGCCGGGTTTTTTGTTTTTAATCAATGATTTCGCTCAATCTGCGTCCGACGGGATATGACTGTCGACGCCAAGCGTGGTGATGTGGTTTTCGACCTCTGCGATGCCACTGACGCCCAGCACCTTCAGCTCCATCATGCGGCGTTCCTCGGGGGTATCGACTGCGCCGCGGAGAATGGCCTTGTGGCCTTCGACGTGGATGTCGAGTGTGGCCAACATCGCATCCTCAAGGTCTCCCAGGGCCTCGAAGATGTCGGCTTCCCGCTGGTCTTCCACTTCGCGATGGTCGGTCATCGGCAAGACCGGGGTTTGCGGGTCGGGGGAAAATCCGTCTGCGTCGACGGCCTCGACCCTGAAGCCGCCGTTGCGCTCGCGGTCGAAATTGGCATCCGTCTCGCCATAGCCGCGATTCTCAACCGGCTTGTCGGTTGCGCCCGCGCCGTCGGCATAGGGCCATCCGTCGGCTACATTGCGCTGATCGTAGTCGCGGTAGTCGCTCTCGCGCGAAAATTCGGTCTTGCTGGCCATGCTGTCGCTCCTTGATGCGTTCGATGGAGTGACAACGGTTTCAGCGGCAAATGGTTGCCTGCCGGCGCCTCAGCCCGCTTTCTGCCAGCGTTTGAGAAGGCGCTCGCGTTTGAGGCGTGACAGGCGCTTGATCCAGAAGATGCCGTCCAGCTGGTCGATCTCGTGTTGCATGCAGATGGCGGCGAAGTCGGACAGGCTTTCCTCCTCTACTGGGCTGCCGTCAGGCCGCTGATAGCGCAGGATGATGCTGCGCGGGCGCGTTACCTCTTCGGTGAAGCCCGGCATGGAGACGCTGCCTTCGACATGCGTCATCGTCTCCTCGGAGGCGCTGAGGATCTCCGGATTGATGAAATCGCGGCGTCCGCCAAGCTCTGGCAGGTCCAGGATGACGATGCGCTGGAAGATGCCGCAATGGGCCGCCGTGATGCCGACGCCAGGCGCTGCGATCATCGCTTGATAAAGGCGGTCGGCAAGGTCCTCGAGATCCGCGTCGAAGGCGGTTACGGGCAGGCAGGGTGTGGCAAAGGCTGCGTGCGGATAGCGCAAAATGGTCAGCGACGTCACAGATTATCGGTCCTTTGATGCGGGTAGGGCTTGCGCCGGCGAGCGGCATTGGCCAAGGCTAGCAGAAACTTGGCCGGTTTGCCGCAGGCGCTCCGGATTTCTCTCTATCCGATTGTTGACAAAGGCGTTTCAGCCGCCATTCTCCCGACCGGAACAGGCATGACAGACAAGGGGGCGGAGATGACAGAGACAGAGAACGAGCTGATCCGCCCCGCTGTCAGCGATGAGGGCTTCGCTGACATCTATGATGAGGATGGTCATGTCCGCCATGACTTCCTGACGCAGATCGGCGCCGCCATCGCCGACCGCGACGTGCTTTATCTCCGCCAGCATGTCGCCAAGCTGCATGAGACCGAACTCGGTCACGTGATCGAAGCGATCCAGCCGGATCAGCGCCTGGCGCTGGTGAGGCTGATGGGCGCCGACTTCGACCTGACGGCGCTGACCGAGGTCGATGAAGCGATCCGCATGCAGATCGTCGACCAGATGCCGAACGAGCAGATTGCCGCCGCGATCGGCGAGCTCGATTCGGATGATGCCGTCTACATTCTCGAAGACCTCGATGACGATGATCGGGAAGAGATCCTCGCGCAACTGCCGTTCACCGAGCGGGTGCGGTTGCGGCGCGCCCTGGACTATCCCGAAAGCTCGGCTGGCCGTCGTATGCAGACGGAATTCGTCGCGGTGCCGCCCTTCTGGACCGTCGGCCAGACCATCGATTACATGCGTGACGAGGAGGATTTGCCGGAGAGTTTTACCCAGATCTTCGTCATCGATCCGACCTTCAAGCTGCTTGGCAGCGTCAATCTCGACCAGATCCTGCGCACCAAGCGACAGGTCAAGATCGAGACGATCATGCGCGATACAAACCACCCCATCTCGGCCCTGATGGACCAGGAAGAGGCAGCCCAGCTCTTCGAGCAGTACGACCTTCTCTCCGCCGCCGTCGTCGATGAAAACGAGCGACTGGTCGGCGTGCTCACCATTGATGACGTCGTCGACGTCATCCAGGAAGAGGCGGAGGAAGACTTGCTTCGCCTCGGCGGCGTCGGTGACGAAGAACTCTCCGACAGCGTGCGGGAAACTTCGCGTTCGCGCATTCCCTGGCTTGCCGTCAATCTGGTGACCGCATTCCTCGCTGCGTCCGTCATCGGCGTGTTCGAGGCGACCATCGAGCGCATCGTCGCACTTGCCATTCTGATGCCGATCGTGGCCGGCATGGGCGGTAATGCCGGGTCGCAGACGATGACGGTTACCGTGCGGGCGCTTGCCACCCGCAATCTCGACATTCACAACGCCTTTCGGGTCGTGCGGCGTGAGGCGGGCGTCGGCCTCTTGAACGGTCTTGTTTTCGGCCTTCTGATCGGCCTCGTCGCCGGCCTCTGGTTCCAGGATGCCAATATCGGTGGTATCATTGCAGCCGCCATGCTGATCAACATGATGGCGGCCGCCATTGCCGGCATCCTCATTCCGCTGTTGCTTGATCGCTTTGGCGCGGATCCGGCTGTGGCCTCTGCCGTCTTTGTTACGACGGTTACCGATATCACCGGATTCCTCGCCTTTCTCGGCCTCGCCACATGGTGGTTCATGTAAGGGCAGGCGGAAAATTGACTTGTACGTAAAAGTCAATATTATGTGTTCCCTCATAGGGACGACATGTCGTGAAGAAGTATTACAGCATAACTGAGCTGACGCGCGAATTCGGCGTCTCCACCCGCACCCTCCGCTTTTACGAGGATGAGGGTCTGTTGCAGCCGGAACGTCGCGGCCGGACCCGGCTATATCGCGCGGCGGATCGTCGGCTGTTGCAGGAAATTCTCCGCGGTCGCCGCATCGGCTTTACGATCGCCGAAATTCGCGAGATCGTCCATGTCTACAAGGAGCCGCCGGGCGAGATCGGCCAGCTCAAGCTGATGATGAAGAAGATCGACGAGAAGCGTGACGATCTGCGCCAGAAGCGCCGCGATATCGATGAGACGCTGAGCGAGCTCGATCAGGCGGAAGAAGCCTGCCTCACCCGCATGGTGGAAATCGGCGTCGGCACCTAACCTTTAAACGAAGCGCGTCGCCGTGCCGCCGGGTCGTTTGGCTCCTCAGATCCAGCGACGTGTGCGGCGCAGGTAGGATTCGTATTCAATCCCGAAGCGCGCCAGAAGATGCCGCTCCTCGCAGCGGATCACGAGATAGCTCGTGCTCGCCGCCGCAACGATCGCTGCCGCCACCATCCAGCCATTGTCGGCCAGAAGAGCAAGCCCGATCGCCGCCAGCGTGTAGCCGAGGTAGATCGGGTTGCGCGTCAGTTGGAAGGGGCCCGTCGTCACGAGCCGTTTGGCGCAGCCGGTATCCCAAAAGGGGGTGTGATGGTCTGCAAGCGTTTTCATCGCCCAGATGTCGAGCAGCGTTGCGGCGAGAAATATGATGAGCCCGGTGAACCGCAATCCCCAGGCATCGGTGCCGCCCAGCGGCAAGGGTGCGAGATGGTGCAGGAAACCGGCAAAGATCAGGCCTGTGGCAAAGACGGCAAGCGGCCAGGGATAGCGCAAAGGTTTTAAACGATAGGCGTTCATAGTCGTTCTCAATCAAGGTGCCCGGCTAATAGCCGTGCATTCGGCCGCGAGCGATTTAATCCGCGCATCCTGCTCCGGCAAAATTGCGCCAGACTGGAGTGGTTCAAGTAAGGATTGTGTTTTTAGCGCGTCAAGCGTGCAGTCGCAGAAACGTGTGCACAAGCCAGAGTCGTTGCCTTGAACGCCGCAGGCTTGCTGGCAGCTGGAAAGATAGTCCGCCACAGGGTCGGGGCTTGGTGGCGGAATGACAAGGCTGCCAAGATAGAGAAGGGCAATCAGAACAGGCTGGTGCAGAAGGTAGACAGTCAGGGAATGGCGTCCGCCAAATCGCAGCCAGGCGGGGCCGGGTGGCAGCTTGGCCAGCTGATCCAGCATGTTGCGGTCCGCCGCGAAGCGTGCAGCCGCAATCCCGCACAGCAAGGCACCCAGCCAGGGCACCAACGGCACGAAATCGTTGGAGCGCGGCAGCCTCTCTGACAATCCGAGGAAGAGAAGGAAAGGGTGATCGAAGGCCGGAAGCGAAACGAGGCTTGGCAGGGCAAGCACGATGCCGGCGACAACAAGGGTGACGATCGGCGGCACAGGCAGAAAGGCAAGTCCGATCACGCTGCAGAGGGCGATTGCGTGCAATATGCCGAAGAAGATCCAGGCATCCGGCGTAAACCACCAGGTTGCTGCAGAGATCGCTGCGGCCGCCAGCGCCACAATGCCAAGCCGGCGCAGGAAGGCGGACGGGCGAAGCTGCGGATAATGCGCGAGAACCAGGCTGAAGCCGGCGAGAAACAGGAAGCTCGAGGCAATGGCCCGGGCATAGAGCCTGAATGCGCCTTGCGTCGACGTGCCGGGTTCGAGATAGCCGAAGAATTCGAGATCCCACGAGAAGTGGTAGCTGGCCATCGCGATCAGCGCGATGCCCCTGAGGGCATCGAGAAACAGGAGCCTCGGCTTTGCTGTCGCCAACGGGGGCTGGCTTTTGTCTGCCACGGGTTGTCCTTTCGCGCGTGCGCGCGACGTAAATCGCATCAAGTTCCAGGAGGTCGCTGGCTGGCCGTCAAACGCGGCGTTTTCATGGCCTTGCGGCGGACCATCCCCAGAAACCCGTTTATTCCTCGCCGTCTGTCAGCAGCGCCTTGCGCGCATTGGAAAAGAACTGTCGGCGCAGCAGGACGATGAAGACGAGGAGCGTCGACACCATGAAAAGCCAGGGGCTGACAAACCAGCCGAGATAACCGATCGAGTAGAAAATTGCCCGCAGCCCCATGTTGAAGTGGCTGGCGGCAATGATGTTCATGCGGATTGTGCGTTCCGCCGCGATTCTGGCGGCAACGGGATCCTTTTGCGCCTCATCCAGCATCGGGATGGCACCGAACAGGATCGTGCAATAGTTGAACAGCCTGTAGGACCAGCCGAACTTGAAAAAGGAATAGGCAAAGAGCGCGATCAGTCCACAAACCTTAAGCTCGAACATGGCCCTGCCGCCGGCCACGATGAACGGGATATCCTGCAGAATGGCGTCCACCTGTTCCGTTGCGCCGAGCAGTGCGAAACAGCCGCCGATGGCAAAAATGGTTGTCGAGGCAAAGAAGGCGGTGCCTGCCTGCAATCCACCGAGGATCTGCGTGTCGATCATCTTCAGGTCGCGACGCGTGGAGTTGAGAATCCACTCGCGCCGGCGGTCGGCCATGGCCGTCGTCAGGCTTGTCCGGGACACGAACCGCCGATCGCCGGTGATCCAGGCATAGCCGAGCCAGAGCAGGGCAAAAACGGCAAGGGCGGCATAATCGGGCACAGTCATCGGCGGGCTCCATTTGGCACTCCTAGTCCTTAACCCGGGCGACCCAGCGCCGACAATGCCTGGTTAACATCTGGAAAGATCTGTGAAATCAAACGGGCACGAATTAATTGACGATTAACTCTGTCGGAAATTAAGGCGTTGAATTCATTGACAGCCATGAGTGAGGCGCATGACTGCCGTCCAATTTTTGCCTTGCTTTTGCCTTTTTTGGCAGTTGCGCGACGTTTAGGAATTCACTATTCAGGTCTGCGAAAGCGGTCGGGGGACGGCTTTCTTCAACATGTGGTTCCATTGGAGTATACATGGAAGGCAGTTTCCAGAAGTCATGCTGGGGCGTCACATTTAGAGCTTTGATGGGGTTTGCCGGCGTTCTCTGCCTGGCATATCTTTTCGGCAGCATCTGACGCTTAACATGCAATCGTCTACGGAGGGCGCGGTCGAGCAGACCGCGCCTTTTTCGTTGCGCGGCGAGGGAAGAGCCCGCCACGGCTGGATCAGGATAGTCCGTGCCTCGTTTATGTCGCGGCGGTGAAAGCTGATGTCGATTGCAAGGTGCATTCGTGCTAGTCGATGCGCTAGCCTTCGGGCCTGACGATGCAGATGCGGGGAGCGCCATGTTTCTTTCGGTTTTCGACGTTTTCAAGATTGGCGTCGGGCCATCCAGCTCCCACACCATGGGGCCGATGACTGCCGCCAATCGTTTTCTCGATCTGATCCTCTCCGACCAATGGCCGCGTCCTGCGGGAGCGCAGGTGACAGCGCTGAAGGCGAGCCTGCACGGCTCGCTTGCCTATACCGGCATCGGGCACGGCACAGGCAATGCGGTGATTATCGGCCTGATGGGCGAGGCGCCTGACAAGGTCGATCCGGATCGTATGGAGGCAATCATCGTCGAGGTTGAGCGCACCGGCCGTGTGACGCCGCCTGGTCACCCGTCCTATCACTTTCAGCCGAAGGACGATCTCGTCTACGACAAGAAGACGCCGCTTTCCGGTCATGCCAATGGCATGCGGCTCTCGGCTCTGGACAAGGACGGCCGGGTGCTGTTGACGCAGATCTACTATTCGATCGGCGGCGGTTTCGTGGTCACAGATACCGAACTGCTCGCCATGCAGAAGCAGAAAAAACAGGCGTCCAGCCAGAAGGTGCCCTATCCCTTTGCGTCCGCAAAGGAAATGCTCGCCATGGCGTCCTCCTCGGGCCTTTCGATTGCACAGATGAAGCGGGCCAATGAGGAAGCGGTCCGCAGCCGCGATGAATTGGATGCCGGGCTTGATCGCATCTGGGATGCCATGTCGAGCTGTATCGATCGCGGCCTGCGGCAGGAAGGGCAATTGCCCGGCGGTCTGAAGGTGCGCCGCAGGGCCAGATCGATCCATGACAAGCTGCAGGAGGAGTGGCGCTCCAACCGCCTCAACCCTGTGCTCGCCAATGATTGGCTCTCCGTCTACGCCATGGCGGTGAATGAAGAAAATGCCGCTGGCGGCCGCGTCGTGACCTCGCCGACCAATGGTGCAGCGGGCGTGGTGCCCGCGACCATTCGCTATTACCTGCATTTTCATCCCGATGCCGACCAAGAGGGTATTCGCGACTACCTGCTGACCGCCGCTGCGGTTGGCGGCATCATCAAGCACAATGCCTCGATCTCCGGTGCAGAGGTCGGCTGTCAGGGCGAGGTCGGCTCGGCCTCGGCCATGGCCGCCGCCGGGCTCGCCGCCGTCATGGGCGGCACGCCTGAGCAGATCGAAAATGCTGCCGAAATCGCGCTTGAGCACCACCTGGGCATGACCTGCGATCCGGTCGCGGGCCTCGTTCAGGTGCCCTGCATCGAGCGAAACGCGCTCGGCGCGGTGAAAGCGGTCACCGCAGCCTCCCTCGCCTTGAAAGGCGACGGCGTGCATTTCGTGCCGCTCGATGCGTGCATCGAAACCATGCGCCAGACCGGCAACGACATGAGTGAAAAATACAAGGAAACCTCGCTCGGCGGCCTTGCCGTCAACGTGGTTGAATGTTGATGCGGGAAGCGGCGGGGAGGATGACGATCGCCAAGCCGTCGGCACGGGGCGAGGATGCGCCCGGCCGTCAACCGCGGCGGCCCTTACCACGCGGAATCTGTTGAGCGTGCCACCCCTGCGACACCCTTGCCCTTGACCGTCGGCCAGGACCGGCTATCTCGGATCGCATGGCTTCACATCTCCTGAAACTCTGCGTCGGCGCAGATAGCATTGATGATCTGCGCGATTGGGTGGCTGAGCGGTCACTGATCGCGGTCGCGGCGGGGCTCGAGCCGCATTCCTCGCATGTGACCCGCATGGTGCCGAAGCGGGTCGAGGAACTGCTGGATGGCGGCTCGCTCTACTGGATCATCAAGGGCCAGTTGTCAGCGCGGCAGAAACTCTTGGACATCAAGACCTTCACCGGCGGCGACGGAATCACGCGCTGCGAACTGATCCTCGGACCCGAGGTCATCGAAGTCGCGCCCGCGCCGCGTCGTCCCTTCCAGGGCTGGCGCTATCTGGAGGCCGATGCTGCTCCGCGCGATCTGGCGGCTTCCGGTGCGAACCTCGAAGAGATGCCGGATGATCTGAAGCGCGAATTGGCCGAGCTTGGTTTGCTGTGAGGCGCCGGCATCTGCGCTGGCGTTGGCCATGGTTCAAACTCGGCATCGGTCGTGATTTTCCTGCAACAGGGGTCTGGATCGCTGTTGCAGAGCGCTGAGCGGCCATTCCGCTCCTGTGGGGCATCGCGTTCCCCATCGCTTTTTGCTTCTCTGCCACTGGTCATTCTTTTTATCGCATTGATATTTATGGTAATTATCCGACGGACTGAAAATTGTTCAGGTGGCGGTAAAGCGTCCAGCTCATCTCTGATGTCGCACCTGTCCTTGTCATTCTGCATGGCTGGTGTGTGATGGCCTGCAGTTTTCAACGTGGCTTCGAGGCGCTATGGGCGGCCATCTTACCGTCCGCCACAAAGGCTCCCCCGATGAAACGCATGTTCCCCCTCGCTCTTTCCGTGTTGTCGATTTTTGCACCTCAGGCCCTGGCTCAGACCGCAACGCCGATGCCTGCGACCGTCGAGGCGCGTTTGGATGAGGCCTGCGGGGTTCAGGCACCGCAATTCATCGAGGCCGTTTGCCAGGACAAGGGCGTGCCGAACACGTTTGTGCTCAACCTGCCGGGAATCTGCGCGCAGTATGGCAAGTCCGACAAGATCGAAGCGACCGTGGCGGCCTGCAGCGGCACGAATGTCTATGCCGATCTGTGGAAGTACAAGTTCGGCCAGGAGAATGGCTTCCTGGAGCATTTCAAGGCCTATATCGCCGCAATCCGGGAGCATGAAAGCGAAGGGGAAGGCGGCGCGCTCTTGACGGCCCCGGCAGAGGCGTTCCGCATGTCTGTTCTGGCCTGCGGTCTCGACGCGGCCTGCCACAAGACGCTGTTTGATGCGCTTGGCCCCGGCATGAAGGCGGCTTTCGCGCGCACTCCGTATTTCTGCGACTACGGCAGCGAAACCAAGTTCAACGATGAAGGCTATCGGTCGATGTTCTTCGACATTGCCCAGCCGGGCGGCATCGCCCAGCCGATGTGCCGTGCCTATTACTGCCAGAACCGCCCCTGCGACACGCCGGCACCGGGCGAGGGGGCTGCACCGTTCATCCTGTCGGAGCTTTTCACCCGTCAATACGACCTGATCTACAAGGCGATCAAACCCTGATCCTGATCTGATCGGCATCCCTGGCGTGCCGATCATGCTTGCGGGGTGCTGGCCTGCGGGGTATTTGAGCCCATGACCCAAACGCGACTGTATCAGACCGCGGCGAAAGTTTTTGCCGTTGCCCCGATGATCGACTGGACGGATCGGCATTGCCGGTTCTTCCATCGGCAACTGTCTGGCCATGCGCTGCTTTACACCGAGATGGTCGTGGCCGATGCGATCATTCATGGGCCACGGGAGAGGCTGCTGTCCTTCGATTCCGCCGAACATCCGGTTGCGCTGCAGCTGGGTGGTTCGGATCCGGCAAAGCTCGTCGAGGCGGTGAGGATCGCCTCGGATTCCGGCTATGACGAAATCAATCTCAATGTCGGCTGTCCGTCCGACCGGGTGCAATCGGGAACCTTCGGCGCCTGCCTGATGCAGACGCCCGAGGTGGTGGCCAATTGCATCGAGGCGATGAAAAAGGTGTCGGCGGTGCCGGTGACGGTGAAGTGCCGGATCGGCGTGGACGAGCAGGAGCCGGCCGAGGTCTTGCCGGATTTTCTGTCCCGGATGATCGGGGCAGGGGCGGACGCGATCTGGATCCATGCGCGCAAGGCCTGGCTGAAAGGTCTGTCGCCGAAGGAAAACCGCGAGATCCCGCCGCTCGATTACGATCTGGTCTATCGGATGAAGCGCGAGAACCCGGATGTCTTTCTCGGTATCAATGGCGGGATCACCGATCTTGATCAGGCGGTTTCGCATCTTCAGGTCATGGATGGCGTGATGCTGGGGCGGGCGAGCTATCACAATGCGACGCTTTTGACCGAGGTTGACCATCGCATCTATGGTGCGGCGGGAAGGCCTGTCGACTGGGATGCGGTGCGCGATGCGATGATGGCCTATGCCGAGGGTGTCATCGCCTCGGGCGGGCGGTTGAACCATGTCACGCGGCATATGGTCGGGCTGTTCCAGGGCTTTGCCGGGGCGCGGCGCTACCGGCAGATCCTGTCGTCGGAGGCGACGAAGCCGGGGGTTACGCCGGATCTGATTGCCGAGGCCTTTGCCGCCGTCGATCTGGCCGGCGGGCCGAAAGCGACGCCGGTGGGAATCGCGGCCACGGCCGCTCCCCCCAAGGCTTCGGCCGGCGCCGCGGAATAGCCACAATCCGCCGGGCCTGGGCTTGTCCCGGACAAAGCCGGCGGGCCGTCGCGGGCACAAAAATGGCGCCTCGCGGGCGCCATTTTCAAAGCTTCTGTGGATGGCCGGCCATCGGCCCGCCGGGTCCCGAGATCAACCGGCCTGGATGTTGACGGCCTTTGGGCCCTTGCCCATGCGGTCCGGCTCGGTGTCGAAGGTGACCTGCTGGCCTTCGGCGAGCGAGGTGAGGCCGGAGGCCTGGACGGCGGAGATATGGACGAAGACGTCCTTCTGGCCGCCTTCCGGAGTGATAAAACCAAAACCCTTGTCCTGGTTGAAGAATTTGACGGTGCCCTTGCTGGCCATGGGGATATTCCTTGCTGTCCCGTGTTGTCTTTTGCCCTCCGGCGAACCGGAGAGGACTGTTTTGTTTGTCCCGCCCAGGCGGGACCGTCGGTGGTCGCGGTAACGGGGAAAGAACGTCTACCAATGGGGAGGAAGCCCCCCTGACCGCGCAGGCGGTCGCTACAGCCAGTCCAGTCTCCGGGGTCCTTGGCGCCCGAACAGCAAAAGAGGTAGGGACAATTCCCGGCTGTGACAAGAGAAAGAGTTCGGCCTCTGCCGAAATTCCTCCGCATTCGATCGCAATCCTCTGAATTGAGGGGGGCTTTTGTCGCGCGTATGCCCTCCGTTAATCCTTCCCGGCTAGGGTCGACGTTAAGTGTAACTAACGAAACGTGACCGCCGTCGCTTGAAGTACCGGGGAGGACACGGTAGTCAGGCACTCTCGGGATGGCGTGATGAATGCAGAGGCAAGACGGGGTGCCAGAGTGATCGATCCCTACGAAATGCTCAATGTGGAGCGCGAAGCGGATGAGGCGGCCATCAAGGCGGCCTATCGCAAGCTTGCGAAGAGCGAACACCCGGATGCCGGGGGCGACGCGGACAGATTCGCCAAGATGTCTGCCTGCTACGAGCTGCTGAAAGATCCCGTGCGCCGCAAGGTGTATGACGATACCGGCTACGACCCGCAGCTCGCCGAGCCGACCGACCTCAAGGGTCTGATGGTGCTGGAATCGCTCGTCAACGACATGATTCTCGACGAGCGCGAGCCCGGCAGTTTCGATCCGGTGGCGTCGCTGCGCCGCAAGCTGACCGACGACATCCTGAAGGCGCGTTTCCACATTCTCGAGCTGGAACGCCATCGTGGCCGCGTGCGCAAGCATATCGACCGGCTCGGCAAGCGGCCGGAAGCCGACGTGCTCGGCTCCATGCTGCGCGCCCGCACCCAGTCGATCACCGATGCCATCCGTGCCTCGGAAACCCAGATCCAGGCGATCGAACGCGCCTATTCCATGCTCGACGGCTATTCCTACGAGATGGAACACGTCAACGACGACGAGATCGAGCTGCCCAAGGCGGCGGAATAGCGGTTTCACGGCGTCTGCCTCGCGCCTCAGAGGGGCGCCGCCTTTCCCACCTTTGGTTTTCGCCGGCGATCGGGCTGGGGGAGCGAATCGAAAAGCAGCGGCTCGGGATCACGCGCCCGCCATGCGGCGAGCGCATCGCGTTCGCGGTCGAGATGCAGGCCGGGCAGGCGAAACACCGCCCTGAGGGTGGCCATCAGGTTGCGCAAGTCCTCCGCGAGGACAGGGTCTTTCGGCCAGGCCGCCTGGGCCTCGCTTAGCCGGATCAAATCCATGAATGTTGCCGCGAGCGCGTGGGAATGGGCGATGAGGTCGGGCGGGGCGTGCCGCAGGCAGGGCGGCAGCCGGTTGGCATGCGGCACCGACGGGCCGACCAGTATGGCGTCGCCCATGCACTGGCCGACGCGGCGGCATTGACGCTTGTGGCAGGCTTTGGGCGCGTCTCTCAGCGCCTGAAACACGCGCATCAGGCGCACATTCAGCATTTCGGGTATGGGGCCATTGGCGGTCTCAAGATTGGGCATGGCGGTCTCCTTTCTGTTGGGTTGGGATTTGCGTGGTGGGCGGCTTTTCCTTTCCCTCCATGGCAGGAGGGCGCGCATATGGGGCACCGGTGGCGGTTCCGGGCTCCCTCTTCTCCCCGGCGGGGAGAAGTGCCGAGCGTATGGGAGGCGATGAGAGGGCGGGGCGGCACAGGGTCAGCGCTTCGCACCCCCTCATCCCCCTGTCGGGAACCTTCTCCCCGCTGGGGAGAAGACCGAACCCGCTTCGTGCGGCGCTTAAACTCCATATGCAATTGGCCTCTCCTCGCTGGCTGGTATGTGTTAAAAACCCCAGGCTTCGCCACCGGTCGGGATCGCTCCCTCCGGGTCTGCTTGAAACTTGTCTCGGACGGGGCGCCAGAAGCAGCCTGTCTAAGTGGTAGTATGTGGCTCCTTCCGGCGCCCCGTTCGGCGTTTTGTCCCGCTTGCATGCGTCTCTCTGGCAAGGCGGCGACGGTCTTCGGGTTGCCCCAAAGATTGACCGGGCGCGGGTCCGGCTTAGGCAGAGTCCCTCCGAAGAAGTGTCTGCCATAGCCTGGCCGGTGGCCCGGGAGGTTCCCGCCGGATGGTGCACCAATCCGACCGGGACCCTCGCCCGGGGGATGGGATCTGTCTTTAAGACTGACCCCATCCCCGCCGTTTGTTTCGCCCCGCCGTCTGGAGTGTTCGCGACAGCGCGGGCGCCTTGTCTGTGTGCCTCTGAGGCACGCCCTTCCGATCAGGGTATCCAGGTTTTGGAGACATCCGACCCCATCACCCTCGTCCAGCCCTTCGTCAGGAGGGAGACCGTTGCAAGCAGGCCGGGGTTTTCTGCCTGCGACAGCACATCGCCCCGGCGCCGATCCCGCCTCGCCTGACATCGCATCGTCAGGTGTATCCGAGGGCGGGACAGCACCGAGTATGGGGCCTGTGCGGGAAGCGGGGATGATTTTTTGGGTGGGGTGTTGATTTTGTTGGAGAATGTGTCGGCGACGTCCACGGTTTTGGGAGAGGGCTTCAATTCTCTTTCGTTCGACCAGTACGCCACATGCGCTCGCTTTGTTCTGCCGGCCCGGATTGATGGCCGCACTATAGTTGCGATTTATACATACATAGGTTGAAGTCGAAACGGTTTGCGTGTTGAGTTAGATCAGGGTTCGTTGTGAATTGAGGTGCATTTAATGGTCGACACAAAATTCATTGAAAGTGCTGAGCTGTCATTGCTCCTCGGCGTAAATGAGAGCCATTTCGTTGATCTAAAGGCAAAAGCTCTTTCGCCAGCGAAATTTACTCGGACGATTTCAGCATTTGCTAACGCAAGTGGAGGCGAGATATTTGTTGGAATTGAAGAGATTGGCGGCGTGGAAGGTAAGGAGAGAATCTGGGATGGCTTTGTAGATCAAGAGGAAGCCAATAGCTTTTTCCAAGTCATGCATAATCTCGATCCACTCGGTAAAGATTTTTCATTTGAGTGGCTGGCTTCGAGGGAGGAAAAAGGTCTTGTACTTCATGTTACTGTTCAGAAAACGCAAGAAATATTTCTTGCGACTGACGGTAAGGCCTACATACGCAATAACGCGCAGAACCTCCCAGTTAGGGAGGATGCACTTGAGAAGCTGAAATATGACAAGGGAATCAAGACATATGAAGATGAGAGACTTCAGGTAGATACCAGCGAAATTACAAACTCGGAAGCCATTATAGAATTCCTTTTAGAGACGATTCCAACTGGTGAACCAGATGCATGGTTAAAAAAGCAATTCGTGATTGTTGACGATAGGCCAACTGTAGCCGGAGTTTTGCTTTATTCAGACAGTCCTCAGGCGATACTGCCGAAGAGATCGGCGGTGAAGATATTGCGTTATCAAACAAAAACCGATGCTGAACGAGATTTCCTTGCTGAAGATCCGGAGACTATTGAAGGGCCACTCTATAGTTTAATTTACGATAGTGTCGATCGCATAAAAGAGATAATTGAGCGACTCGAGAAGGTGGGGCCCTCAGGCATGGAGCGCATCGTCTACCCAGAGGAAGCTGTTCACGAATTAATTACAAACGCCGTACTTCACAGAGACTACAGCATTGCTGCGGATGTCCAGGTTCGGATTTTCGATAACAGAGTTGAAATAGAAAGCCCGGGAAAGTTGCCCGGGCATGTAACGGTTGAGAATATCTCTAGGACTCAATTTGCACGAAATCCGAAGATTGTTAGGCTAATTAATAAGTACCGCAATCCTCCGAATAAGGATGTTGGTGAAGGTGTTAATACTGCTTTCGAGGCTATGGAGAAATTAAGGCTGAAAAAACCTCAATTTGTTGAAACAGATTCATCTGTTATAGTCACGTTAAGGCATGAAACCTTGGCTTCCCCTGAATCTTTGGTTCTGGAATATTTGAACGACAATGACGAAATCACCAATCAAATCGCGAGAGACTTAACCGGCATTAAGTCTGAAAATACAATGAAAAATGTTTTCTACAGGTTGCGGGAGACTGGCCAGCTTGAGCAAGTGCCTAAAACGAAAGGAAAGAAGCACGCGTGGCGAAAGCCTGCCGCACCATAAATGGCCTCACTTGACGCCGGTGTCATTGTGGAGGTCTTTCTTTTGGTTTCCCTGACATTTGTCATATGGTTCGAAGGCGGCCCCCTCATCCGCCCTTCGGGCACCTTCTCCCCGTAAACGGGGAGAAGGAAGGAGGGGTCACCGCCCTGGCCGTCCCGTCTTGCCCTTTGTGCGTCCCTTGCGCTTTTGATCCATCGGGTCCTCGTAGGAGCCGGCGCCGGCGCGGGCGCGGATGATGGGGCGGGGGTCGTCTGAGCCCCTGGAGACTGGGGTACCCCCCTCTGTCGCCTGCGGCGACATCTCCCCCACAGGGGGGGAGAGCGGGCTGCGGCCCGGCTCGGGCTTCGGCTTCTCCGGCAGCTTGCCGGTGACAGGTTTTTCGGTGCGGCCGACGGTCATTTCGTCGAGGGTGTTCTTGCGGAAGTAAGAGCCTTGCTGGTCGGATTTCGGCAGCGGGACCGCGCCCTCGGTGCCTGGGCCCATGTCGTCGAGGCTCGGTTTGGAGAAATAGCTGCCCTTGCCCTGGGGGACGCCGGATTTGTTGCGGCCTGAGGTGGAGATGCGGGGGACACCCTCCCCTTGAGGGGGAGGGTCGGACCGGAGGTCCGGGGTGGGGTGATCTTTGGCGGTCGCGGGGGCGGCGGGGCCACCCCCACCCGCGCGTGCCGCGCGACCTCCCCCCTCAAGGGGGAGGTGGGTGCCTGCGGCGTCCTTGCGGTTTCCGCCACCGCTTTCCTGCCCCTTCGCCTGACCCTTTCCATTCCCTCTCGTGCCTTCGACATCCTTCGCCTCCTGCTTGGCGATCGGGTCGTCCATGGCGGCGAGTTCGGCGGCTTTGAGGCGCTTGATTTCGTCGCGCAGGCGGGCGGCTTTTTCGAAGTCGAGATCGGCGGCGGCGTCGCGCATGTCCTTTTCCAGCGCGTTGAGATGGGCCTGGAGATTGTTGCCGACGAGGTGGCCGCCATCGGCAAAACCCTTGCCGGAGGCGCCGGAGATGTCGGCGCGGACGTGGTCGCGCTCGTAGACCGAATCGAGAATGTCGGAAATGCGGGCCTTGACCGATTCCGGCGTGATGCCGTGTTCGATGTTGTAGGCCATCTGCTTTTCGCGGCGGCGCGAGGTCTCGTCCATGGCGCGCTGCATGGAGCCGGTGATCTGGTCGGCATAGAGGATGACCTTGCCGTCGACGTTGCGCGCGGCGCGGCCGATGGTCTGGATGAGCGAGGTTTCCGAGCGGAGAAAACCTTCCTTGTCGGCATCGAGGATGGCGACGAAGCCGCATTCGGGAATGTCGAGGCCTTCGCGCAGCAAGTTGATGCCGACCAGCACGTCGAAGGCGCCGAGGCGCAAGTCCCGGATGATCTCGATGCGCTCCAGCGTGTCGATGTCCGAATGCATGTATCGGACGCGCACGCCCTGTTCATGCAGATATTCGGTGAGGTCTTCCGCCATGCGCTTGGTGAGCACGGTGACGAGGGTGCGGTAGCCCTTCTGCGCGGTTTCGCGGATCTCGCCCAGCACGTCGTCGACCTGGGTCTTGGCGGCGCGGATCTCGACCGGCGGGTCGATGAGGCCCGTGGGGCGGATGACCTGTTCGGCAAAGGCGCCGCCGGCGGCTTCCATTTCCCAGTCGCCGGGCGTGGCGGAGACGGCGATGGTCTGCGGGCGCATGGCGTCCCATTCCTCGAAGCGCAGCGGACGGTTGTCCATGCAGGAGGGCAGGCGGAAGCCGTATTCGGCAAGCGTCGCCTTGCGGCGGAAGTCGCCTCTGTACATGCCGCCGATTTGGCTGACGGAGACGTGGCTTTCGTCGATGAAGAGCAGGGCGTTGTCGGGGATGTATTCGAACAGCGTCGGTGGCGGCTCGCCGGGCTTGCGGCCGGTGAGGTAGCGCGAATAGTTCTCGATGCCGGCGCAGGAGCCGGTGGCTTCGAGCATTTCGATATCGTATTTCGTCCGCTGTTCCAGGCGCTGGGCTTCCAAGAGGCGGCCGCCCTTTTCGAGCTCCGCGAGGCGCAGCTTCAGCTCCTCCTTGATCGCCTTGATGGCGCCGTTGAGGGCGGGGCGCGGCGTGACATAGTGGCTGTTGGCGTAGATCTTCACCGACTTCATGTCGCCGGTTTTCTTGCCGGTGAGCGGGTCGAATTCGGTGATGCTCTCGATCTCGTCGCCGAACAGCGTGATGCGCCAGGCGGCATCCTCCAGGTGGGCGGGGAAGAGCTCGATGGTATCTCCGCGGACGCGGAAGGAGCCACGGATGAAATTGATGTCCTGACGCTTGTATTGCTGGGCAACGAGATCGGCGAGCAACTGGCGCTGGTCGATGCGGTCGCCGACCGACATCTGGAAGGTCATGGCGGTATAGGTTTCGACCGAGCCGATACCATAGATGCAGGAGACGGAGGCGACGATGATGCAGTCGTCGCGTTCGAGAATGGCGCGGGTGGCGGCGTGGCGCATGCGGTCGATCTGCTCGTTGATCGAGGATTCCTTCTCGATGAAGGTATCCGAGCGCGGCACATAGGCTTCCGGCTGGTAATAATCGTAATAGGAGACGAAATATTCGACCGCATTGTCGGGGAAGAAGTTCTTGAACTCGGAATAGAGCTGGGCGGCCAGCGTCTTGTTCGGCGCCAGAATGACGGCGGGGCGCTGCGTCGCCTCGATCACCTTGGCCATGGTGAACGTCTTGCCGGAACCGGTGACGCCGAGCAGGACCTGGGTGCGGTCGTCGTTCGACAGGCCCTCGACGAGGTCCTTGATGGCGGTCGGCTGGTCGCCGGCGGGCTCGAAATCGGAGGCCATGCGGATCTTGACGCCGCCTTCGGATTTCGCCGGGCGGGCCGGGCGGTGCGGCACCCAGAGCTCGCCGTTCTTGAACAGCGGATTGCCGCTCTCGATCAGCTTGGACAGCGCATCAACCGTCGCGGTGACGGCGCCGGTGGCGAGCGATTCGGCCTCTTCGAGGGATACATCCATGCCGGCGATCGGGTTGAGACCGGCGGCGGCGCGGGTCTTCGGGTCGGAGGAGGCGCCGATCGACACGCCGCGGGACGTCTTCGTCGATGTGGTGTTCTTGGCGGTTGTTGGCTTGGCCTTTTCCAGCGCCACCTTTTCCGCATGGCGGCGGGCCTCGATCTCGATCTTCTTGCGGTGCTTGCCGGCTTTCGACGCGAGTTCACGCTGGCTCTCGACCGTAGACGCCTCCGCCTCGGCCTCCAATTGCTTCACCCAATCCGAAACCGAGCCGCCCAAGGGAGTGGACAGCGGCGCGCCTTCGAATGCGGTCTGCGGGGCTTCCTCGAAACTATCAGAGGGGGCGGAGGATTTCGGTGACTTGGCCATGGCCGAGAATATGGAGAAGCCCGCGTGGGATTGGAAGGGGCGGCGACGGGAAATCAGAACAAAAACGCAACGGCTGAGGCGGGTTATGGCCAGCATGGTGGCAGGAGCAAAAACGCCTCTCAATATGGGGCGCACGGTCGCGGTGGGGCAAAGGCAGGATGGTCGCGCAGGGTCTCTGGCGCTATTGCTTGAAGACGTTGTCGCGATGCCAGCCGAGGTAATGCGGATGTGGCCGCAGATGGGCTGCCGATGGAACGCGGGCCTTGCCGTCGCGCACGAGGAGATGCGAAACGTCCTCGTTCAAATATCGCGATTGCAGGATGGTGAAATCGTCGGCAAGCGAGAGCAGGCCACGGTCGAACATCCAGTGGACGGTACCCGAGAGGGCGATGCCGTTCTGGACGGAATCATTGCCGCCGCGCTCGACCGGTACGATGTGGGCGGCCTCCACCTCCGGCCTGCCGCCACCGTTGATGAGGCGCAGACCCGTGAAGGCGCAGGTGCGGTCATAGACGCGTCTGATGTGCTGGCGGAACTTGGCATCGCGAAACGGGCGGTTGATCGTGCTGGCGATGATCGGGCGGGTGAATTCGTCGAACAGATAGGGCGCCTGTGCCGGCTCCTCCACGCTCAGGTGTTCAGACAGGGGCCGGTCGAGAGCGGGAACTGGCGCGCCATCGCCGGGTGCATCCCGCCGCAAGGGCCACTCTTCCGGCTCCGACAGTCCTGCTTCGATCAGCGTGGCGAATTCCTGATCGCTGATGATACGGACGGCCTGAACGCTGCGACCCGGATTGACGCTGCCATCGGCCGCTATCAACTGGCGCTCGTAGCCACCGCTTTCGCGATAGTCGAGCGGTCGGTCGAAATCGAGGTAATCCGCGAGCCTGGCGTAGAAATGATCCGGCAGGTCTGAGTCCGGCTCGATCGCCGTGACCTTGGCGAGCCCCGAATAGTAGCGACCTGGCATACCGCTCAGCGGGCCGTAGTAGACGCACCAGTCATGTTCGGCTTGGCGAACGCGGGACAGATACATCTTCGGGAAATGGTAGAGCTGGCCTCGCACGTCCTTATAGCCGCTTCCGTCCTTGTGATAGAAAATCGCCTTCGCCATGCAGCTCTCATCTTCATCCGTTTCGCCGCCACTATGCGTGTGTGGCGCTAGGCTGCAACCCCATCACCCGACGAAAGAGCGAGCCCTTTCAAGGATCATGGTGCTGGGAAAATTGTGTCAACCGGCTACCGTCAGCAGTGTCTCGGCCTCGGCGACCAGCCTGTCCAGCGGTGCAGGCGGGGCGGCGTCGGTGACGATCTCGTCGACATCGGCGAGGTTGGCGAGTTTCACCAAAGCGCGGCGGCCGTATTTGCTGGTGTCGACGGCGAGCAGCACGCGTTCGGCCTGGCGCATGGCGGCCTGGACGGCGGCGACTTCGGCGTGGTCGTCATCGCCCATGTCGCCGGCGGTATCGATGCCGCTCACAGAGATGACAGCGTGATCGAACTTGAAGCGGCTGATGAATTCTGGCGTTTCGGCGCGAAAGACGCCGGCATCGACGGGGCGGACGAAGCCGCCTGGCACGGCGACGGTGAAATCGCTGCCCTCGGCCAGCAGCGTGGCGACGCGCAGGCTGTAGGTGACGATGCGCAGGCCGTGATGGCCAAGCAATGCCTGGGCCACGGCTTCACAGGTGGTGCCGGTGTCGATGAAGAGGGCGGAGCCATCGGGGATGCGGGCAGCGACAGTGGCGCCGATACGGGCCTTCGCCTCGGCATTTTCTACACGGCGGGCGCGCAGGACCCTCGGGTCGACCGGTTGGGCGAGCGTCACGCCGCCATGCAGGCGCCGGACCTTGCCCAGGTGTTCGAGATCCTGCACGTCGCGGCGTGCCGTCTGCGTCGTGACGTCGAACTGACGGGCGATGTCATCCAGCGAAATGTAGCGCGCCTGTTCGAGCTGCCGCAGCAGCGCGGTCTGGCGTCGCGTCTTCTTGTCCATTGTCGTGATCAACCCCATCCCCCGATGCCTGTAACGACGGGCTTCAGCCTAGCCCGAGCCTTGTACAGGCAGCAACACACGCCGCGACGTTGCACACAGGAACAGGGCGGATTGCTCCGCCCTGTCTCGGCATTCCGTCGTTGGCTGGACCGTCTTTACTGCGTCTGTATCAGAAGCGAACCTTGAGGCCCGCATTGACGCCGTGGCTGCCGCCATCGGCGGAGAAGGCGCCGACATAGTCCAGCGACAGGGTGGCGCCGGGCTTCAGATCGAAGCCGATACCGGCCTTGACGAAAGCGGCGTCGCGGTTGGCGCCGGTGCCTTCGACGGCAAACCCTGCACCACGGTCAAAGGCAAGCGCGGTTTCCGGCGCATCACCGATGGCATGACGCCAGCCGGCTTCGCCATTGAGGCGGACCGCCGTGTCTCCCATCATCACCTCCGTCGAGGCGCGCAGGCCAAGGCTGGTGAAGGTGGCGTCATAGTCGAACCCGGCACCGGACAGGGCCGCCGAACCACCGCGTTCGTCGAAGCTGCCGCTGTGGACGCGCACATGGGCGAGGCCGGCAAAGGGCTCGATCGTGCCGCGCGACAGTTCGAAGCTGTAGGCCGCTTCGCCGAAGACCTGCCAGGTCGTGGTGTCGAGGTCGGACGACAGATCCTGGCTGAGGCTGCCGAAGCGGATATCGCGGGAGACATCGACCTTGCCGAAGGCGACCGTGGAGCCATAGCTCAGACGCAGGCGGTCAAGGGCTGTTGCGCCGTAGAGGCCAAGCGTCAGGCTGTCGGTATCGGCAGACGCCTCGTAGCCGTCCGAGGACATGTTTGTCGCGCCGTAACCCAGCATGAAGCCGAGGCGGGTGGACGGGGCTGCCAGCGTATCCAGACCGAAGAAGACACCGCCGCTGTTGCGGGCAAGATCGGCCACGCCGGATGCTTGTGTCGTGCCGTGAGCGCCGTAAGCTGTGATCCATGGCTGCCAGCTTGCATCGGCAAAGGCGGCCTTGTTCAGCGAGCGCAGATGGGTGCCGACCGCATCGCGGGCAAAGCGGCTGTCTTCGGCAAGGGCGCCTGCCAGCGACGGATAGATTTCGCCGGAGAGCTGACGCAGAGCGAAATCGGCTGTGGGCGCATCGAGGGTCACGACGCCCTTGTAGAGGCTGTCGGCAATGCCAAAACTCTCGACGACCCCGGCGACGTTGCGACCGTTGCGGGTCGTCGTGATATCGGCGAAGGCCGTGGTGTTGCGCTCGAGGCGCATGCTGACACCGTTCGGCCCATAGGTGAGTTCCGGCAAGAGGAAGGCAGCACTCGATCCGATGCTGGCGAAGGTGCCGGTAATGCCGGCGCCGGCGGTGAGGATGTCGTAATCGGTGGCCGGCAGGTAATTGCCGCTGGTCGGCACGAAATACAGTTCACCATCCAGCGCAATCGCGCCTGTTGCTGCAAGCTTGTCCGTCTTGCCGGTCTCATCAACCTCAACGCGGAACGTCGAACCGGCATCGAAGGTGACGTCGCCGTTGACGGTCAGGGTGCCGATGGAATTGCCCGGAGCGAGCGTGCCCCCCTTGGCAATCCTGAGGTCGCCGACCGTGCCGACGCCGCCAAGCGTGGCGCCGTCGAGGACCGTGGTCAGAGCCGAGTTGGCAATCGAGCCGTTGACCGAGAGCAGGCCGGCGGAAACGCGGGTTTCACCGGTATAGGTGTTGGTGCCGCGCAGATCGAGTTCGCCCGCACCTTCCTTGGTGAGCGCGCCGGTGCCGGAGATCACGCCCTGATGCAGGACTTCATTCTCCGCACTGGCAATGTCGAGACGACCGCCGGTGCCTTCCAGGCTGATGTCGCGCGTCAGGGTCTTCATCGCGGTGCCCGCAATCCGCAGGCGGCCGTCGGCGAGGCGCAGTTCTGCCGTGGCGTTGCCGAGCGCCAGATCCTCGTCGACGATCACGGTGCCGCCATCGGTCACCAGCGTCTCATCGATGAAACTATGGTCGTCGATGCAATAGTCGATGATGGCCTGTCGCAAGCGTGCGTCCGTGCTGGTGCAATCGAGCAGCGTTTTCTTTTCTGCCAGCGTCAGGTCGGTCAGGATGGGCATGCCGTTGTCGTCGGCGATCTGGCCGAGATAGACATCGGTGCGCATATTGTTGCGCGTCAGATAGAAGACCTTGTCCTTCTCGTCGAAGACGGCGGCGGCTTCACCCCAGACGAGACGGCTCTGATCGGTCGCACCCTGGCTATCCGTATATTTCTGAATGGCCGGGCCAACCCATTTCATGGTGTGGGCGGTCAGCTCATGGTCGCTGATGGGGGTTTTGCCGTCGTTCGAATAGGCAACCTCGTCGATGACACCGAGATAGGGATCGGTGGGATCGTCGGCAAGCTGCCACCACTTGCCGTAGGGGCGCGAAACGATGAAGTGGTCGATCTTGACGCGATCCCAGCTCGGCCATGTGTTGGTGGCGTCTTCGCCGGCGCTTGGCCAGGTGGTGCTGCCATCCTTGATCGGGTGGGGCGCAAAGCCCTCGCGCTCGCTTGGATTCTGCAAAAGCATGAACTGCTTTTTGAGAATATTCATCGTCTGCGGCGTGTTGCCGGCAACCGGATAGGTTTCCGGCGCGAACATCGTATCGGGGATCTGGGCATTGGTCAGTGTCAGGCCGCGATTGGCGGTGATGAATGCGTCAAGCGCTGCCCGATCGACGGCGTACTCGGTCAGCAGCTGATAGTAGAAGCTGTTGTTGGACTTAAGGTAATTGCGCAGCAGGAGCTTCTGCTGATCGACGTGGTGCAGGCCGCGCTCGGAGACATCGCCGGCGTTGAAGTCGCCAACGACGATCACCGGGCCATCGATCGATTTTGCCCAGTTGGTCAGGTTGCGCGCCTCGTTTATGCGGTCATTGGATGGATCGCGATAGTCAAAATGTACAGAGGCAAGCGCCGTCTCCGGCATCATGTTCTGCTCTGACAGGGTGACATAGGCAAAACGATTGCCCTGGGTGCCGCCACCGGAAACGGTGCCCGGCGTGCTATCCAGCCGGGTGGTAATGCCGGTGTCGCCGGTCTGGGTGCTGGTGTAATTGCCGAGCCCCTGATTGGCGAGGATGGCTGGAACCTGCGACGCGTAGGCGCTGTTGGTCTGCAGTTCCTGCCAGGCAAAGGCGTCGTAATTGCCGTTTTTGAGGAAGTTTGAAAGCTGTGTCAGATCACCCTTGAATCGGTCGCCCCAGGTGTTGATCGTGACCAGCCGGAAGCTGCCGTCGGCCGAAAGGGCGGGGGCTGAGAGACCGCAAAGAGCGGCGCAGCAGACAGCCATGGCGAGAACCGAAGTGCTGCTGCGCCGCGCAATATTCCTTGTTCTAAAATGTAGTTTTTGTGACATTAATATAACTCCGCAATAGAGGGACGTCATCGAAACTGAGGTGATCCACCAGATCGAGATGGGTTATTGCAAAGTTAAATGTAACCTTTGTGACATTTTGTGCGGGTGCGTGACAAAGCCCCGCAGGCGGAACGGGGTCATTGCGGATGCAAATTCGGGACGTTTTGCCTCAGACCAGATTGAGCCTTGGCTCGCGCTTTCTGCTCTGCCGTGCTGGCGGGACATAGACCGGGGCCACATGGTCCTCAAGCCAATCCAGAAGGGCTGGAACCGGCATGGGCCGGGCAAAAAGAAAACCTTGCGCCGTCTGGCAGCCTAGGCGGGCAAGCGCTGCAGCGTCCTCGGCGGTTTCCACGCCTTCCACCACGATGTCGAGTGACAGCGAGCGACCGAGCCCGACCATGGCGGTGATCAGTTTCTGGTTGCGCTCCGAGCGGGCGACATCGCGGACGAATTCCCGGTCGATCTTCAGCCGGTCGAGCTTCAGGCCGATGAGATAGGCGAGGGAGGAATGGCCCATGCCGAAATCGTCGATGGCCAGACGGTAACCGGCGGCGCGCAGACGCTTCAACTGCTGATCGGCAAGATCGGGATCGAGAATGGCTTCTTCGGTAATTTCGATTTCAAGCCGCTCTGGCGAAACATCGTGCAAGGATGTGACCCGGGCGAGCATGGCATCGACCGAATAAAGCGCGAATTCGCGCGGCGAGAGATTGACGGCGACGGTAATGTCCGAGCGGTCGGCGGCATCGAGGCGGCGGATGAGGCGGCAGGCATCCGTCACGATGCGCGCCGTCAACGCTTCGGACAGATCTGAGGCGCGGGCCGCATTGACGATTTCCGGCGGCGAGATGAAACCCAGCGTCGGGTGCTGCCAGCGAACCAGCGCTTCAAGTCCGGTGACGCGGCCTGTGTTCAGATCCGTCTGCGGCTGAAACCAGGCTCCGAGCGCGTCGGAGCCGATCGCCTCCGGCAGGTCCTGCTCGATCCGTCGGCTGCGTTCCGCTGCCTGGCTGAATGCCGGCTCGAATTCGACAAGGCCGCGGCGCTCCTGACGTTTGGCCTCGTAGAGCGCCATGTCGGAATAGGCGAGCAGTTCTTCGGCATTGCTGGCGTGGTCGGGATAGAGGGCGAGGCCGCCGTTGAGCGCGACGGTTGTCTGGCGTTGACGCCAGGTGAGTTGCGCGCGGAAGACTTCAAGCACACGGGCTGCATGGATGCGCGCTCTCGTTGCCGCATTCTCGCCGGTGACGATGATGGCAAACTCGTCGCCACCCAGTCTTGCGATCAGGCTGTCATCATCGACGACATCCGACAGGCGCCGGGCAATGGCATGCAGCAGCGCATCGCCGCTGCTGTGGCCCAGGGTGTCGTTGATCGCCTGAAAGCGCACGACATCGAAGATGATCAGGGCGACCTTTTCATTCAGCGCCTGGGCTCTGCCGATGGCCGAGGTCATGCGGCCGTGAAAATACACGCGGTTGGCGAGATTGGTCAGCAGGTCGCGATTGGCGAGCGCTTCCAGGCGGCCATTCTGTCTGAGAATGTCGCTATTGGCCTGGGTCAGGCTGTCTGCGAGCGCCGTTGCCTCGAAGCGGGTAATCTGGCTGGTGACAAACAGCCGTTCGGCCCACAGGCTGCGGTGAACGAAGACGCCGATGATAAAGCCGAGGCAGACACTGAGCAGAAAGCTTTCCAGGGTGGCGAGCGCAATCAGGCTCAGCATCATGGAGATCAGGATCGGCAGGGAAAAGGCAAGGGAGACCGGGGTGTAGCCGATCTGCCTGACCACCGCGCCGGCGGCAACGCCGCCCATGATCAGCATGAGCCCCGCATGGGCGCCAAGCGGGGTGAAATCGTGCACCACAAGCGGCAGTGCGGCCCAGAGCAGCCCGACCGACAGGGAGCCGAGCCAGAATATCCGCAGGCTTCGCTGCGGCTCATGGCGCAGCCAGCGCCTTCGCGTGGCCATATCGAGCGCGACCTTGCGCAGCGACAGCAGGAACAGGCCGACCGCATACCAGAGAAAAACCGGCCAGTTGGCTTCGTCGCGCAAATGCAACATCAGAATCGTTGCCGAGAAGCCGCCGAGATTGAGCAGCAAGGAGCCGGTAAATCCGTCGGCGATGTCTGCGACCTGTGCTTGCAGAACGATCGGCATGGCCTGGCCGTTTCGGCTCTGGCGAGAATACATAAAACCTGTCCAGTGCAATTTTGAATATATCACCCCTTAACAGTTGGGGGTTTAACGGCTCGTTACCCCTCACCCTCACAATTTAATGAGTAATTCTAGCCTATTAAACAGCGTTTTCGCATATTTGAGGGGCATGATTCTCGAATATTCGCGGCGGTTCACGTGCGACCCGGCGAGTGCTGCTCCCCACGCTATGGTTGTTGCATTTTATGCAACCTTGAGAAGGGCTTGCGGTGGGCGCGAAAGCGGCGACTATGACGCGACGAGTCGCCGGCAAAATGCCCGGCGGTTCGTTTCCCTTTCCCTCAATGCCGGGTTCTCTTGCATGTCGCTCCTGTCTCCCGCCGCTCTCTGGCCGATCCTGCTTCTTGCGCTTTCCAATATCTTCATGACGTTTGCCTGGTATGGGCACCTCAAATACAAGACCTCGGCGCTCTGGATCGCGGTTGTCGCGAGCTGGGGCATTGCCTTCTTCGAATATTGCCTGGCGGTGCCGGCCAACCGGATCGGCTCTGAGGTCTATTCGGCAGCACAGCTGAAGACGATGCAGGAGGTGATTACCCTGATCGTGTTTGCCGGATTTTCGGTGTTCTTTCTCAAGGAGAGCCTGACGATCAACCATGCGATCGGCTTTGCGCTGATTGCAACGGGCGCTGCCTTCGTTTTCAGGGCGTAACACAGATCAAGCCGCCGCACGGCATCCGGCGGCTTCTTCACGATCGCGGGGCGGCCAGGTGTCAGGCCGGGCTGGTTGCGCCCTTGCCGGACGAGAGCCAGGCGGGGGCGACGATCATCAGCATCAAGGCCGTGTTGAGCGGGATGTTGAGATAGCCGCCGGACGCCAGGGAGCCGAGGCTGTCGACGACAAACCAGGCGAGCGTGCCCTCGATCAGGATCAGCCGGGCAAGCGCCGGTTCGCGCGGCATGAGGCGGGTGACGAGGATCCACATCATTGCGCCCCAGCCGACCATCACACCGCCACCGATGGCGAGGAAAAGCCGGGTCGGCGCGGCATCGATGGGCACGGAATGGCCGAGGTGGAAAAAGACGATGTCGGTGAGTAAACCGACCGGCAGCTGGCCTGCCGGATGCGCTGCTGCGGCGAAGATGAGGCCGAGGGCAATGACGGTGAGGCTCGCAAGCTTGAGCCAGACGCTGGCCGTTTCCGAAGTCATGATGTCTCTCCTTTTCGATTGGACGTGCCAAGCATTGCCGAGCCGCTGCCGGCGCACAATTACGTCTGAGGTAAGTGACGACAGGTGCCGTGGCGGCTAGAAAGGCGTGGCGGAGGGCTTGCGATGAACCGTGGATTTGCACAGGAGCTGAAGGACTGGCGCGGCCGGCGCCGGATGAGCCAGCTGCAGCTGGCGCTCGCGGCAGAGGTTTCGGCGCGGCATGTCGCTTTCCTGGAGACGGGCCGGGCACGACCGAGCCGCGGCATGGTGCTGAAGCTCGGCGAGGCGCTCGACATGCCGCTTGCGGCGCGCAATCTGATGCTCGATGCGGCGGGCTTCAGCGGCCAGTTCAGCGCAAAACCTCTCGACAGCGACGCGATGGCACCGGTGAGGGCCGCCATTCGCCACATGATCGACGGTCATGCTCCTTTTCCGGCGCTCGTTTTCGATCGGCATTGGGTGGTGATCGATGCCAATCGGCCTGCCGAGGCGCTGCTGTCGCTTCTTGGCCTTGAGCGGGGCGACAGCCTGCTTCAGGTTCTGACGAAGCCCGGGCGTGGGGCAGAGCTGGTGGAGAACTGGGCGGAGCTTGCCGGACATCTGGTCGGGCGATTGCGGCTTGAGAGCGCGCATGTCGGCGGCGATCCGGTTCTCGAGCTTGCGTCTGTACGACTGGCTGAGGATCCCGCGCTTGACGGCTATCAGCCCCGCAGCGAAGCGCCGCCCGTGCTGCCGATACGGCTGCGGATGGGCGGCGGTGTGTATGCGCTTTTTTCGACCATTACGCAGTTTGGAACCGCAAGCGACATCGCCCTCAGTGACATCAAGATCGAGATGTTTTTTCCGGCGGATGCGGATGCCGAAAGCCTGTTTCGCGGTGCTGCGGCGACCGTTGCACCCTGACCGGTGGATTGCGGCGGCCCTGGCGACCGATCCTCTGGGTCTCAGTCCCTCGGCACCGGGGTCGGCTTGCCGGAGGCGTCAAGAGCCACCATGACGAAGGTTGCGTGGGTGACCTTGTCCATGATGTGGCTCAGATAGCGCTGCGCCCAGACCTCGACCGAGAGCGTGATCGAGGTCGTGCCCACCTTGACCACATCCGTGTAGATGCACAGCGTATCGCCGATCTTGACCGGCAGGGCGAAGGCCATTTCGTTGACGGCGGCCGTGACCACGCGTCCGCGGGCGCGCTCGGCGGCGCGGATGCCGCAGGCCAAGTCCATCTGCGCCATGACCCAGCCGCCGAAGATATCGCCTGCGGCATTGGCATCGGCCGGCATTGCGAGGGTGCGCAAGGTCAGCTCACCGGTTGGCTTGGTCTCAGTCGGCATGTGGGGTCCTTTGCGGCGTGTCTGGTTTGTATAACTGTTTCACCTGCAACAGACACTCCTGAATTTAGTAGAAAAAAATTTAGGAAATTTAGGTCGAAGCTGCGGCAAATAGTTTTCAATTATTATTGGGGGGTTAGTATGAAGTCGGTATCTCTGTCCGTTCGTCTTTATGCCTTGGTAGCGTTGTCACTGACGATTCTGATCGGCGCGCTCACCTATAGTCTGTTTTCATCCTACAATTCGCTGACGCATGAGCGGCGTCTTGGTCTGGCACAGATCAACGACAATGCCATGGCCATATTCGACAAATATCACAAGATGGAACTCGATGGCACGTTGACGCGTGAGGAGGCGCAGGCGCGGGCCAAGGAGGTGATTGCGGCGATGCGTTACGCGCCGGACGGTTACATGTGGATCAACGACATGCAGCCGGCCATGATCATGCATCCGATCAAGCCGGAGCTTGACGGCAAGGATCTGAGCCAGAACAAGGATCCGAACGGCAAGCATCTCTTCGTTGAGTTCGTCAATGTGGTGAAGGCGCAGAAGGAAGGCTTTGTCGACTATTACTGGCCCAAGCCGGGTTTCGAAGCGCCGGTTGAGAAGTTCAGCCATGTCATCGGTTTCGAGCCCTGGGGCTGGATTGTCGGCACCGGCGTCTATTCGGATGACCTTGCGGCGCTCTTCCGTCAGACGGCGTTGAAATATGGCGTGGTGATCGGCGCTGCCGTGCTCGCCCTGATCGCCTGTGCCTACATGGTGGTGCGCAGTGTCGTGGGTCCGGTCAACCGGCTGAAGTCTGCCATGGCGGATATTGCCGAGGAACGGGTGGATACGCCGATTGCCGATATCAACCGCCGCGACGAGATTGGCGGCATGGCCAAGACGCTGGAAATCCTGCGCGACAGCGTTCGAGACCGGGTCGACATGCGGGCGCGGGAAGCCGCCCAGCAGGCGAGCCTCGATGGGGAGCGCCAGCGCACCGAGACACATCTGCGCGGTGCGGCCGAACGCCAGTCGCAAGCGATTGCCACCATCGGTTCGGCGCTTGAGCGCCTCGCCGACGGCGACCTGACGGTGCAGCTCGATGCTCTGGGTGCGGATTATGAAAAGCTGCGCCTGGACTTCAACCGCGCCGTCAACGCACTGGCCGGCGTGATGGTTGCGATCAACCAGTCGAGCGACGTGGTGACATCGGGTGCGGCCAATATCAGCGATGCGACCAACAATCTTTCGCGCCGGACCGAACAGCAGGCCGCAGCACTGGAAGAGACGGCGGCTGCGCTCGACGAGATCACGGCCACCGTGCGCACCGCTGCCGAGCGTGCAAACGAAGCCCGCGACATGGTGTCGGAGACCAAGCGTTCCGCCAACCGCTCGGGCGAGATCGTGCGCAATGCCGTCAATGCCATGGGCCGCATCGAAGGGTCCTCGCAGAAGATCAGCCAGATCATTTCCGTGATCGACGAAATCGCGTTCCAGACCAATCTTCTGGCGCTCAATGCCGGTGTGGAAGCCGCACGGGCAGGCGAGGCGGGCCGCGGTTTTGCCGTGGTTGCCCAGGAGGTGCGTGAGCTTGCCCAGCGCTCCGCGAATGCCGCAAAGGAGATCAAGGATCTGATCCAGGCATCCGCCAACGAGGTGAATACCGGTGTCGGTCTGGTACGCTCGACCGGCAATGCGCTTCTTGAGATCGAAGCGCTCGTCAACCGGGTCAACGAGACCGTCGAGACAATTGCCACGGCTGCCCGCGAACAGGCGACCGGCCTTGCGGAGATCAATACCTCCGTCAACCATATGGACCAGATGACCCAGCAGAACGCGGCAATGGTGGAGGAAACCTCCGCTGCCGGCCAATCGCTGGCGGAGGAAAGCCATCGCTTGCGGCAGTTGCTGGCGCAGCTGACGATCCACCAACAGGGTGGCGCAGGCGCGCGGCGTGCGGCCTGACCGCCTTCCGGAAGCGGTATTCTCTCGTCACAAAGGGTCGGCACCGCTGTGCCGGCCTTTTTCACGTCAGTGGTGCGGGGTGAGCGCGCGACACGTTCATGGTGCGTTAAGCGCGGCGGGTTTAGCCTTTCCGAGCTGACCCGTTTCGGGATGGCCGGGGAGAAATGTGTATGAAGTCTTCGTCCCTCAACCGCGCCTGGCGCGCCATTGTCTGCGTTACCATTCTTGCGCTTGCCGCCGGATGCACCGGCAGCGAACGCTTTCCAGCCGTTGATGTCGGCGCCTCGCCGGCGAAGGGTGATGTGCTGGTCGGCCGAGTGCACAGGCGCGGCGATCACGCCCGGCCGATTGGCCGGGTCGATGAGGCCGTCGGCTATGCCGCCTCTGCGGATCCGGCTGCCGGGGAGCCGATGACGGCACTTTCACCGATGAGCGCTGAGGGTGCGGTTTATGGCGCGGCTGAGCCCACCACCGCGGCAGAGGCAAGCGAGCAGCAACCGGCCATCGCATCCGCTTCGATCGCGATCCCCCAACATGGCGTAAACATGGATGCAGGCCTTGGGCTTGGTGACGCGCCGACCGGGGCGCCTGTCGCCGAGATCAGCGGGCAGGGCGTTCAGCCGCAGATCGTGACCGATACCGGTGCCATGGCGATCGCCGAGGGGGCGACCTCGCAGCCGGTGGTGGACGGCATCGGCTTTGACGAACCGGTTCAGGTGGCGACCGGTGTGGCGACGGATGAAGGACAGGCGGCTGGCGACCCGGAGGCCGGGATCGGCGAGGGCGAGATCCTGCCGCTCTCCGTCGACAGCGGCAATACCGGCATGGAGACGAAGCCGGTGGCGCGGCGAAAACCGGCGGCGGATTGCGCGCTCTATCTCGACAAGCGCAACTGCCCGCAGGGGTAACGACCGATGCATCGCGCGGTGTTGCGGGCGTCCTAGGTCTCGCGGCTTTGCCGGTCTTCGGGCTTCCGCTTGCTCCCCATTTCATCCCCCAGGAGCGTACCGTCTGCCTTCATCCGAGCCTTGCGGCCGTGACGCTGGGGCTTTAGACCGGGATACCCCATCCTGCCGCCTGTGCGGCCGATCTCCCCGGAGCCTGCCATGCCGCCGATTGCCGATATCCTGTTTTTTGTTGCCCTGCTCGCCATAGCCGGCGCTGTGGCAGGCCTGCTTGCCGGTGTGTTCGGCATTGGCGGCGGTGCTGTGCTCGTGCCGGTCTTTTACCAGGTCTTCGGTTATGCCGGGATCCCCGAGGATGTGATCATGCATCTGGCCGTCGGCACCTCGACGGCGCTGATCGTGCCGACCTCAATCCGCTCCTTCAGGGCGCATGAAAAACGCGGTGCGATCGACAAGGACCTGCTCAAGGGATGGGTTATTGCGGTTCCGCTGGGGGCGCTTCTCGCGACCGTCGTTGCAGCTTATGTATCGAGCGAAGGTCTTCGTCTGTTCTTCGCAGTGATGGGCCTGGTGCTGGCGGCGCGCATGCTCTTCCTCTCCAACCGCTTCCATCTGGGCACGGACCTGCCGGGCCAGCCCTTTCGCTTTATCACCGGCACTGCGATCGGGCTCTTTTCCGGGCTGATGGGGTTTGGCGGCGGGGTGTTCAACAACACCTTCATGACGCTTTATGGACGGCCGATCCACCAGGCAGTGGCGACCTCCTCAGGCGTCGGTGTGCTGATTTCCATACCGGCCTTTTTTGGTTTCATTTTTGCCGGCTGGGGCGAGGCCGGCCTGCCGCCGTTCTCGACCGGCTATGTCAACTGGATCGCCTTCGCGGTGATTTTCCCGATCGCCATGCTGGTGACGCCCTATGGCGCGCAACTCGCGCATCGATTGAACAAGAAGCAGCTGGAAATGGGATTTGCGGTGTTTCTGCTGTTTGTCTCGGCGCGGTTTTTCTGGAGTTTGTATGGGTGAGGTGTGGGCTTGGAGGGAGCGCCTCTTATTGTTCGCTCTTCACGCGCATTGCGTGATGCGCCCTTAACCGCGCGAAGAGCGTTTCGGCATCGACGAGACGGTCGATGTAATCCGACTGCTCAGTTGGCAGATCGAAGGCGCATTTTTTCGGTGGGTGGCATTCCCAGTCTCAATTTTGAACAGAGAGCAGTCGAGCATGTTGGCGCGGGAGTTGTAGACCTGTCGGGCTGACGTTCTGCCGTGGGGTGCCCCCTCTGGCCTGCCGGCCATCTCCCCCACGAGGGGGGGAGAGCGGGTGGGGGTGGCGTCTTACACCACAACCCCTGTCCGGTTGCTCGACATCGTCAGCTTCCGCTCCGCGCGCTCCTGCTGGGGGGAGCGGTTGTAGAGTTCGCGGTAACACTTGGAGAAGTGCGAGGCGGAGACGAATCCGCAGGCGACGGCGACTTCGACGACGGGCATGGAGGATTGCACCAGCAGGTGGCGGGCGCGGTCGAGGCGGATTTCGAGATAGTAGCGGGCCGGCGAGCGGCCCATTTCCTGGCGGAACAGGCGCTCGATCTGGCGGCGCGACAGGCCGGCGTCATCGGCGATTTCGAGGAGCGACAGCGGTTCTGCGAGATTGGCTTCCATCAGCTCGATGATCTGCAGCACCTTGGAATTCTGCACGCCGAGGCGCGCGCGCAAGGGCAGGCGCTGGCGGTCGTTGGCGGAGCGGACTCGGTCTGTCAGGTGCTGTTCGCAGACGCGGTTGACGAGGCCTTCGCCAAAATCCTGGCCGATCAGGTTCAGCATCATGTCGAGCGAGGCGGTGCCGCCGGCGCAGGTGTAGATATTGCCGTCGACCTCGTAGAGATCGGCATAGACTTCGGCCTGGGGAAAGGTTTCGGAAAAGCCGGGAAGGTTTTCCCAATGGATCGCGCAGCGCTTGCCGTTCAGGAGGCCGGCCTGGGCAAGCACATGCGCGCCGGTGCAGAGCGAGCCGATCGCGACATTGCGGTTATGGGCTTCGCGCAGCCAGGCGTTGACCGACTTGTTGTTGAATTCCTCGACATAGATGCCGGAACAGACAATCGCCATGTTCGGGCGGTTTTCGCCGCCGAGATGGCGACGCTCGTCTGCAAGCGAGGAATTCACCTCGATGCCGATGCCGGAAGAGGAGTAGACCTTCTGGCCATCCACCGAGGCAAGCCGCCATTCGTATGCCGCGTAACCGAGCATGCGGTTTGCGATGCGCAGCGTTTCGATGGCGCCGGCAAAGGGCAGGAGGGTGAAATGCGGCACGAGGAAAAAGACGAGCGAGCGTTTGCGGGTCTGCTGCGGTTTGGCTGATGTCATGCCAGTGTTCCCTTGTTATGTCGTCATGCTCGACTGGAAACGGTCGCGGCGATGTACTTATTGCGACATTGGCATGATTTCGCGCGGCACGGAAGAATTCGTTTACGCTAAAATGCGACATTTCTCCGATTTTGCCGTCTGCGACAGGCGGGCAAGGTCGCCAAGGCGTTTTATCACATATGCCGTCGGGCCCTGGCAGCCCGTGGGCCAGGGCATGGCTGCGGCCAGCGGTCAAGCTTGCGGCGTGTGTCGATCGCACGCTCGCGCGTGCCTTTTTGCGACCCCTGGCCTTGCAGGTGACGCGGTCTCACCAGGCGCATCACGCCGGGTTGCGCGTGTCGCATGCGGGCCAGCCGAGATCTTTGCGCATATCGAGCGGCATGGCGTTGAGGGCGCTCATCGCCGCGCGATGGCGCTGCCAGGCGCGCCAGGCAAAGGTGACCCTGGTCAGGCCACGGCTGACCGTATCGGCAAGCGCTTCGTTGCGCGAAGGGGCTGGCGAGCCCCCGCGGCAGTGGGGTGCGGTGGTCATGCAGGTGCCAGACATGGCGTGGTTCCTTCTTGGGTTGGTGTTGGGGCGGTGGATCACGATGACAACCATGCGCCGCCTGATGGCATCAGGCAAACGAATGTATTTGATCCAATGGATCGATTAATGTGATCCATCGCTGTGGGGTGAAATTCGAGGTCCCGGCGCAGGTGGTGCGGCAGTTCCGCAATCTGCCCGAGTGCCACGTGAAGCGCACGGTTGCGTCGCCAGCGCACAAGGTGGCTGCGGATGGTTTCGGTGATGCCGTGATCTCTGCGGTTCGCGTCCATGGTCTCAACTCCCTGGTGATCCGTGGATAATGATCATCTGCAAGTGTCGCCGGTGATTGACATTCAATCAAACGCAATTGTATCGTCTTGAAGATCAATTTTCTTGAAGGTCGGTGACCATGACGCTTATGCTCCGCCAACCCCTGCCGCTTCTCGACAACGACGTCCTGCGCACCTTTGTGGCGATTGCCGAGACGGGAAGTTTCACCACCGCTGCCGACAGGGTCTATCGGACGCCGTCGGCGGTTTCGATGCAGATCAAGAAGCTCGAGGAGCAGCTGAATGTGACGCTGTTCCTGCGCGATGCGCGATCCGTGACGCTGACCGAAAGCGGTGAGGTGCTGCTTCCCTATGCGCGGCGGATGCTGGCGCTGTCCAACGAGGCCGTCGGGCGCTTCCGGATGCCGGAAATGAAGGGCGTCGTGCGGCTCGGCGCGCCCGACGATATCGGCGAGCGCTTCATGCCGACGATCCTCCGCCGCTTTGCCGAGCTCTATCCGCTGATCATGGTGGATCTGACGGTGGATACCTCAGGCGCGCTGCGGCGGCGGCTCGCGGAACAGCGGCTCGATCTGACGCTGGTCAATTGCGCGCCAGGCTCGGTGATCCACGAGGGCGAGGTGATCCACCAGGAGCAGCTCGTCTGGGCGGGGGCAAAATGCGGCACGGCGCATTTGCGCGATCCATTGCCGGTGTCGATCTGGGAGGATGGCTGCTGCTGGCGCGCCGATGCGCTCGGACGGCTGGACAAGGATAAGCGGCCCTATCGCATCGCCTATCTCTCGGCCCATACGATGGCGCAGCGCGCCGCCGTGATCGCCGATCTCGCGGTCGCCCCCTTGCCGCGCAGCTATCTGACGGATGACATGGTGGCGCTTGGTTCCAAGCACGGCCTGCCGGAGCTTGGTGCCTTTGAGGTGCGGCTTCTGACGGGCAAGGAAACCAGCGAAACCGTGCAGGCCGTGGCCGACAGCGTCCGTTATGCCTTTGCAGAAATGATCGGAATTGCCGCCTGATGTGGAAGACAGTTCGGTAATTGGCGAAATAGGAAATTACGAACAGGATGTTGGTATGACGGGTGAAAAGCGGCTCCGGATCGAGGATTTTGCCGGTCGGACTTATGACAAGCTGCGCTATGGCGACACCGACCGGCAGGGGCATGTCAACAATGCCGTCTTTGCCACCTTCATGGAAACGGGCCGGGTGGAGCTGATCTACGATCCGCAAAACCCCTTGCTGGAGGAAGGCTTTTCCTTTGTGCTGGCCAAGCTCGATATCGATTATCTGGCCGAAGTCCTGTGGCCGGGAACGGTCGACATCGGCACGCGCGTGGTCAAGGTGGGGCGCTCGTCCGTGACCATGGAACAGGCGGTCTTTCAGAACGATGTCTGCTGCGCGCGGGCGCTGACTGTCGTTGTGCATTTCGACCAGACGACGCGCAGGTCGCATCCTTTTTCCGAGGAGCAGCGGGCCAAGCTCGAGGGCTGGATTTCGGCGGTGTGAGAGCTATCGCGGTACAAGGTGGCTCGCCTCTCCGAGCGAGAGTACGGCGCGGCTTTTCCAGTGGGGGTCGCGGCGCAGGTGGGTGATGCTGCCGGAGGGGGCGGGGAAGCTGACGGCGCCGGTGGATGCGATGGGCATGCCGATCCACCAGGCGACGACGAATGTCAGCGCAAAGCCGTGGGTGACGACGATGCCGAGGTCCCCTGTTTGCGCGAAACGCTGCATGGCGGCATAGACGCGGGTGGCGATGTCGCGACGGGTTTCAGCGCCTTCGATGCCGCCGGTGTCATCCAGTGCGCCATGGTCCGGTACCGGCTGCCGGCGCGCGTCGAGCCAGGATTGCGGCTGACCTTCCGCCACGCCGTAGCTCAGTTCGCGCAGGCCCCTGTCGAGATCAAAGGGGCGCTCCAGCTGCCGGGCGATGATCTCGGTGGTTTCTTTGCAACGTTTGAGATCGGAACCGATGACCAAGGGGAGGCGGCCGGCGCAGCGATCGGCAATCTGCTTTGCGATCGCATGCGCCTGGTCGCGTCCCTTGTCGGTCAGGCCGGTATCGTACCAGCCGCCGACCTTGCCTTCGAGGTGATGGATCGACTGCGGATGGGTGATGACGAAGATTTCGTTCATGGCAGGCGGTCCCTCACGCTGATCTTGGCGAACCGCCGATGCGATCCACTTAGTCGCTCAGCTTTTCGTAGATTGCCTGGCTTTGGGTCAAGACTTCATCGAGGCGGCGTCCTTCGCGAAAATGGGCGAGGTGGTCGGGATAAGCCACGCCGTCCGGCACCTTGGGGCAGATCTTCGGCGCGCCCAGACGGGTCTCGACCGGGATGACGCCAGCCCAGACCGCTGCGTCGACATCGGCGGGATCGTCGGAGACGCCGCCTGAGCGGACCTTGGCCGTGGCCTCTTCGATGCGCATGCCAATGACCATGGTGCCCTTGGCTTCCTGCGGATCGTTTTCACGCAGCAACTCGGTGCGGCCGGGATAGAAGCGGTCAACGACGGCCTTCAGCGCCGCTGCCTTTTCCTGGGGATCATCGATGATCCGGGCGGTGCCAAAGCACATGGCCGAGCGGTAGTTGGCAGAGTGGTGGAAGCCGGATCGGGCAAGCACCAAGCCATCGAGATGGGCGACGGTGAGGCAAACGGGGATGCCTTCCTTCTGCGTCTTCAGCATGCGGCTGGCGGACGAGCCATGCCAGTAGAGCCAGTCGCCCTCGCGCCAGTGGATGGTGGGGGTGCAGTAGGGCTGGCCGTCGATGACATAGGCGACGTGACAGAGCAGGGCTGCGTCGAGCACGCCGTAGACCGCCTCGCGATCGTAGGCTGCGCGCTCATGCAGGCGCTTTGCCCGGTTGCGAGGGGTAACGGGGAAGGAATTCGGGTCGGGTCTGTCGTTCATGCTTGCCTCCTGACGGCTGATACGGCAGGGATAATCTGTGCAATTGGTCCAAAGAAGATCCACAATGAGCCAAAAACCGCGAACCAATTCCGATTGGTCGGCCGCCACCCCGCTGCTTCCGGCCCAGGGGCCGCGGCGGCTGGCGCTCTATCGGTCCCTGCGCGGGCTGATTGAGAGCGGTCAGATGCGGCCCGGCGACAAGTTGCCGACGACGCGGGACATTGCCAAACGCTTCGGCGTCTCGCGTGGGGCCGCCGTTGCGGCCTATGAAATGCTGGTGGCGGACGGCTTCGCCGAGGCGCGCGTGGGAGCGGGGACCTATGTTGCCGAAGCCGTGCCGTTGGTGCAGGTCTTGCCGGCCCCGTCTTCCGTTGTGACCGAGGAGGCAAAGGCGCCGCTGCCAGGCACGCTTGGCTGCTCTACGGCAGACGAAACGACGCTCCGCATATTCCGCATGCTGATGAACCGGCACCTGACGCAGCCATCGGCGCGGCATTTCCAATACAACGATCCGGCAGGCAGTCTGGCGCTGCGGGTGGAGGTGGCGGCCTACCTCAAGGCGGCACGCGGCGTGGTGTGCGAGCCGGATCAGGTGATCATGACGTCCGGCACGCAGCAGGGGCTGGATCTCGCCGTGAGGGCGCTGCTCAGCCCCGGCGATCCCGTGTGGATCGAGGACCCGTGTTATGCTGCGGCCAGCGAGCTGTTCGAGGGCGCGGCGCTTGCCGTGACGCCGGTGCCCGTCGATCGCCAGGGTATCGACGTGGCTGCCGGTATCGCGGCACGACCGGATGCAAGGGCAGTCTATGTCACGCCGTCGCATCAATATCCGCTCGGGGTGACGCTCTCCATGGCGCGGCGGCTGGCTCTGATCGACTGGGCTCGGGCGGCGGGTGCTTATATCATCGAGGATGATTACGACAGCGAGTTCCGGTTTTCCGGGTCGCCGCTGAGCGCGCTGCAAGGTATCGATGGCTCGGGGCGGGTGATCTATCTCGGCACTTTTTCCAAGACGCTGCTGCCGGGGTTCCGCTTCGGTTATCTCGTGGTGCCGCGGCATTTGAGGGATCGGGTGCTGACCGTTCGCCGGCTAACGGACCGGTTTCCATCAACGCTTGCGGAGGATGCGCTGACTGAATTTCTGCGGGACGGGCATTTTTCGGCGCATGTGAAGCGGGCCCGAAAACGGGTGAAGGCGGCGCGTGATGCGCTGGTGGAGGCCTTGCGCTGTGATCGGCTGACGGTGAGCGTTCCGGAACAGGGGCTGCATCTGGTGGCCGAGCTGAATGGGGCGGAAAACGATGTTGCGCTGGCCGGGCAGGCAAGGGCTGTCGGCTTCGGTGTCAGGGCGCTTTCGCCACTTTACCGGGACAACACGCGGCGGAGGGGCCTGGTTGTCGGATTTTCCGGCTTTTCGCCGGAACGCCTTGGAGCGGCGGCCCGGGACTTCGTGGCGACACTTGATGTGCGCGGCGGTTAGTTATGGCGCGGCCTCCGCCAGGGTCAGGCCGCCTGACGCTTCACCGAAGTCAGGATCCCATGCTTGTCGCGGATGGTCTTGCGACGGTTGAGCTTGAAGAGATCAACCAGCGTCTTCATCTTCGAAGAGCCCTGTGCCATGACGCTTGCCGCGCTGCCGATGCTGCTGACCAGGGCGGCGTTGGCCTGGGTGGCCTGATCGAGCTGATCAACGGCAGAACTGATCTCTGAAAGGCTGGTTGCCTGTTCGGTGGTGCCGACAGAAATGGCATCGATGTTGCGGTTGATCGCATCGACGAAATTTTCGATGCGGCCGAGTGCGTTGCCGGTTTCGGTGACGTAGCGGACGCCCTGGTCGACTTCCTTCGAGGCATTGTTGATGAGGGCTGCGATTTCGCGGGCGGCGTTGGACGAGCGCTGCGCCAGCTCCCGCACCTCTTGCGCGACGACCGCAAATCCCTTGCCGGCGTCACCGGCACGCGCGGCTTCGACACCGGCATTCAGGGCGAGGAGATTGGTCTGGAAGGCGATCTGATCGATCACGTCGATGATCTTGGCGATCTCGCCGGAGGCCGTCTCGATGCGTCCGATTGCATCCACGGCCGACTGGACGACGCGCACCGTATCGGATGTCGCGGTCTGCGCCTCGCGGGCGACATCCCGTGCCTGATTGGCCTGGCGGGAGGCTTCCTTGACGGTTGCCGTGATCTGGGTAAGCGCGGCTGATGCTTCTTCCAGGGCCGCAGCCTGGCTCTCGGTGCGGTTGCCCAATTGCAAGGCGTCGCCTTCCAGCGACAGGCTGTGTTCGTGCATTTCTCCGGTTTCGCCGAGCACCTTTTCGAGGGTCGACTGGAACTGCCCGATGGCGGTGTTGAAATCGTTGCGCAGCCGCTCGAATTCCGGGATCAGCGGTTCATCCAGCGTGATGCGGATATTGCATTCCGACAGGCGATGCAGGCCAGCTGCAATCTCCTCGACGGCCTGGACGCGTCCGGTGACATTGGTGGCGTATTTCACGACGCGGATCACCCGGCCATCGGCATCGAAAATCGGGTTGTAGCTCGCCTGGATGAACACAGACTTGCCGTCCTTGGCGATGCGGCGATACTCGCCGGACGAAAACGTCCCCTCGCGAAGTTTGCGCCAGAACTCCTGATAGTCGCGGGAGGCGGCGTAGGCGCTATCACAGAAAATCTGGTGGTGGCGGCCGACGATCTCGGAGAGGTCATAGCCGACCGTATCGAGAAAATTCTGGTTGGCCGACAGGACGTTGCCGTCCGGCGTGAATTCGATGACGGCCTGGGAGCGGCCGATGGCATCCAGCTTGCCGGTGTTGAGCATCTGCTCAGTCATCTGGGCAGTGATGTCGACAGCAACCTTGACCACCCGCACCACCTTCGAACCACGCCGGATCGGCAGATAGGACGCCTCGATCCAGATTTCGCGCCCGCCCTTGGCGAGCCGCTTGTAGCGACGGCTTTCTGAGTGGCCATCGGCAAGATCTGTCCAGAATTTCCGGTAGTCAGCGGAGGATGCGTAGGCCGGCTCGACAAACATCGAGTGATGGCGCCCGAGGATTTCGGCGAGGTCGTATCCGACTGCCTTGCAGAAGTTCTCGTTGGCTTCGAGGATGTTGCCTGCGGTATCGAAGTGGATCATGGCCTGGCTACGGCTCAAGGCCTCGACAACTGCGGTGTCCTGCGATGCAAATATGGATAAGGCGCTCACGGTATGACGGTCCCCTGGGATTGATGAAACCATAATAGGCGCGGGGACTTGGATGGCGGTTAAATTTGCTTCCGGTCGCTACTTGATAAAGCTCAATTTCTGAAGCGTGCCCGCGCATTTCCGAATTCGCAGGCATGCTGATGCAGCAAGCGCGAATGTTTTGCGCTCATTCGGCCGTTCTGGCGCCGGCAAGCCAGATGACGACGAAGCGTTTCAGCATGTCTGCCGCTTCTCGATGGCTCTCAGTCCAGCCCGAGATTCGGTAGACGATGACTTCATGGAACAGCGCCTGAAGGCCGCGGCTGAGAAGGAGGCTCCGGTCGGCGGAGCAGGCCGGGAGACCCGACGACAGAAAATCGGCGACCACGGATTCGAGGTCGCGGCAGACGGCGAGGAACCGTTCTGTCCAGGCGCCGCCGGTCAATCCGGACTGGCTGAGATAAAGACGGGCAAAGTCCGGATCGTCGCCGAAATAGGCAAGCCATGGCTCGAAGATCGCCATGATTTCATCTGCCGTCACCGGCAGGCCGGGCACGGTCGCATAGGCTCGGCTTGTCTCGAGCAATGTTTCGATCCGTTCGATCCCCAGGGCTGCAAGCAGGTTCGTCTTGTCGCCGAAATGGGCGAAGATGCTGGCCTTGGCCACGCCTGCCTGGCCTGCAACCTGTTCAATGCTCGTCGCCTCGAAGCCCTGCTGGGCAAAGAGTGCGCGCGCGGCGTCAAGGATCTGCTCACGGGTCTGGCGGCTGCGTTCCTGGCTCAGTTTCATCTGCGATTCCTGGATTGACTGGGACTATGCCAGAAACTCTTGACCGCGGTCAAATTGTAGCTCATATTTTGACCGCGGTCAATTTTTAAGCGGAGTCTTCCATGGCATTTCTCGATACGGCGGGGTCACCTTCGCGGCTCCTGATTTTGAATGGCAATCCCGGCACGCAGACGCTCTGTGCCGCCATGGCTGAGCGTATTGCCGAGCGCGCCAGGGCAGGCGGGCATAGCGTGCGGCTGGTGCATCTGAGCGCGCTGACCTTCGATGCAAACCTCAAGGAAGGCTATCGGCAGCGGATGGACTGGGAGCCGGATCTGCAAGCGGTTGCGGAGAGCCTGACCTGGTGCGATCGGCTGGTGATCGTGCACCCCCTCTGGTGGGGTTCGGCGCCGGCCCGGCTGAAGGGTCTCTTCGACCGGGTGCTGATGCCGGGTTTCGGCTTCGAATATATTGAGGGAAAGGCGTTGCCGAAGCCGCTTTTAAGCGGTCGCAAGGCGCGGGTGGTGATCACCTCGGACACGCCGACGGTCTTCCTGAAATGGGTCTATGGCAATGGCTGGGTGAAGGTGCTCAGGCGGCAGATCCTGGCTTTCTGCGGCTTCAAGGATTTGAAAGTCATGTATTGCGCGCCCGTTCGCGGGGCAACGCCCGAACGTTTGAAGGGCTATGTCGATCGGGCGCCCGCCATTCTCGATTGATAGGTCACTCCCGGCTGCGGCGCCGTCTGCGCCCGCCACCTTCACCCTCGCCCTCGGCCAAGACCTTGCGCTCCGGCAGCGTCACGACGCTTGCGAGTTTGGGGAAGGGATCGACCTTGTTGGGCAGCGCCATGGCATCGATGAAGAGCTGCTGGAAGTTGGGCTCAAGCGCGGTCTCGATCTTCTCGATGCGGGTGACGGTGTCCTCGATTTCGCGGCGATAGTCGCGGTTGAGGAGCGCCATCAACGCGCCGGTGCCGGCGGCGTTGCCGACGGCTTTCACTTCCGAGAGTTCGCAATCGGGGATAAGGCCGAGCACCATGGCGTATTTCGGATCGATGAAGGAGCCGAAGGCGCCGGCAAAGCGGATGGTGTCGACGGTGTCGATACCAAGCTTTTCCATCAAGAGCTTGATGCCGGCATAGAGTGCTGCCTTGGCGAGCTGGATGGCGCGCACGTCGTTTTGCGTCACCGTGATCTTCTGCGCGCCGTCATGCAGGAGGTAGGAGAAGGTGCGGCCGTTTTCGAGAATGCGAGGACTTTTGGCCGCCATCGCGCCATCGACCACGCCGTCGGCGGAGATGACGCCCGAGAGGTACATTTCTGCGACGACTTCGATGATCGCCGAGCCGCAAATGCCGGTGATGCCGGTTTTTTCCGCAGCTTCGGCAAAGCCGTCCTCATCCGACCATTGCTCGACGCCGATGACCTTGAAACGGGGTTCCAGCGTTTCCGGATCGATGCGGACACGCTCGATGGCGCCGGGGGCGGCGCGCTGGCCGCAGGAGATTTCAGCGCCTTCGAAGGCGGGGCCTGTCGGGGAGGAGGCGGCAACGGTGCGCTCGCGGTTACCAAGGACGATCTCGGCATTGGTGCCGACATCGACGAGCAGCATCATCTTGTCCTGCCGATGCGGGCCTTCCGACAGCGTGGCGCCGGCGGCGTCAGCCCCGACATGGCCGGCGATGCAGGGCAGGCAGTAAATGCGGGCACCGTGGTTGATGGCGAGATCGATCTCGCGCGACCAGGTGTGGACCGGGCCTGAGACGGCGAGCGCAAAGGGTGCCTGGCCGAGTTCCGTCGGGTCGATGCCGAGGAAGAGGTGGTGCATGATCGGGTTGGCGACGAAGACGGCGTCGAGGATGTCGTCGGGGTTGACGCCGGCTTCCTTGCAGACCTTGACCGTGAGCTCGTTGATCGCCTGGCGGACCGCCTTGGTCATTGCCTCGCGTCCGTCCGGGTTCATCATGACATAGGAGACGCGACTCATCAGGTCTTCGCCGAAGCGGATCTGCGGGTTCGAGGTGCCGGAGGAGGCGATGACGCGGCCTGACAGCAGCGACACGAGATGCATCGCGATCGTCGTCGAGCCGATGTCGCAGGCGATGCCATAGGCCTCGTTGTGCAGGCCGGGCCAGAGCGCGATCATGTTGGGGCGAGAGGTATCGAGATCGCGGTGAATGGCGGCGGTGACGCCCCAATTGCCCTTGCGGAGCGTCTTCTGAACATCGGGAAGCAGGTGCTGGGCAACGAGGATGTCCTGGAAACCCCAGTCCTTTTCCAGCATCAGGTTCAGCCGGTCGAGATCGCCGAGCGGCTTGTGCATGTCGGGTTCGTCGACCTCGACATAACAGAGCTGGATCGCCGGGTTGCGCGGGAAGGTGCGGTCGGTCGCGGCCTTGCGGATGACCTGGGCGTTGACGACGGTGTCCGGCGGCACGTCGACGACGAGATCGCCAAGGATCGTGGCCGAGCAGGAGAGGCGGCGACCCTCTGGAATGGTGCGGACTTCGGCGTAGCGCTTTTCCTTCGGACCAACAGGCGAAATATGGTCGTTGGACGAGGTGATGCCGTGCTTGGCGAACTGGCCTTCCTGAACCTCGATCTGGCAGCGCCCGCAGGTGGCGCGCCCCCCGCAGACGCTCTCGACATAGACGCCGAGTGAGCGTGCGGCCTCCAGAACGGTGGTTCCGACGGGGAAACGGCCGCGTTTGCCAGAGGGCATGAAGAGGACGAGGGGATCAGCGGCGTCGGTCATTCTGGTCTTTCGAAATCGGGGGCGCGCCCCGGGGTATGGCTGTCTGGTGCGGCCTTAATTGGCCACCGTCTTTTCGAGTGCTTCCCGGATCAGGCGGGTGTAGGGAATCCCCCTTTCCTGAGCCTTTGCCTTGATCGCCGAAAGCAGCGCTTCCGGCAGCCTCATATTCAGTTGTGCCGACTTCTTCTCGAACTCGAACTGGACGGGCTTAAAGCCGGACAGGTCGTATTCCGAGAGGTCCGCATTTTCGACGAAGGCTTCAGCCTCCTCGTCAGAATGCAATACCGGCATCTGCTTAGCCTTACCGTTGCTCATATCGCGTGATCTCCCGTTCGTGCATGTAACGTGCGCTGATCGGTCGGATCAAAATTCCGAGCTCGCTTTCGCGCAAGGTGAAGACGACGAAGACGTACCGGCCTTCCGCAGTGGTTCCGATCGCACGCTTTCGGTCTTCACCAACCGTTGGGTCGGGATAGACCGATGGCGTCCTCATGAACACCTGCTCGATCTCCGGTTTCGTCAGGCCATGCTTCGCACATTTCGGCCAGTTGCCGCGGTCCCAATCAAAGCCGTAAATCGATCGCTTCATCTCTCCATACTACACGTTTGTATAGGCAAATGTAAAACGGTCGGGGTTCTGGCGTTACTCCGTCGCAGCACCGCCGCCGACACGCGCGGCGCGGCCACCGCGACGTCCGCCGCCGGCGGCTGCAGACGCAGGCGCTGCGGCGGGGGCTGCGTGAGCGCCGCCTTCGGCGGGCTTGTAGTCACGGTAGGTCTTGATCCAGTTGTAGCAATTCTCGTCGGTGCCATTGAGCACGTTGGCAGCGCGCACGGCTTCCATTTCCTGCGGGCGGCAGGGGTTCATGATGGCGGAGGTCATACCGGCGCCGATGACCATCGGGATGAAGCCGGCATTGATGCCGTGACGATGCGGCAGGCCGAAGGAGATGTTGGAGAGGCCGCAGGTCGTGTTGACCTTCAGCTCTTCGCGCAGCCGCCGGATGAGGGCGAAGACCTGCAGGCCGGCCGAGCCGATGGCACCGATCGGCATGACCAGAGGGTCGACAACGATGTCATGCGGCTTGATGCCATAGTCCATGGCACGCTCGACGATCTTCTTGGCGACAGCAAAGCGCACGTCCGGATCCTGGCTGATGCCGGTCTCGTCGTTCGAGATGGCAACGACGGGCACATTGTACTTGGCGCAAAGCGGCAGGATGGCTTCGAGCTTTTCTTCCTCGCCTGTGACCGAATTGACCAGCGGGCGGCCCTTGGCGACCTTGAGTGCCGCCTCGATGGCGGCGGTGACGGAACTGTCGATCGCCAGTGGCACGTCGACAAGGCCCTGGACGATTTCCATGGTCTGCACGAGGAGCCCGGGCTCGGTTTCGTTCGGGTTGACGGAGGTGACGCCGGCATTGACGTCGAGCATGGTGGCGCCGGCGGCGACCTGTTCCAGCGCATCCTTGATGACGGTGTCGAAATTGCCGGCCTGCATTTCAGCAGCGAGCTTCTTGCGGCCGGTCGGATTGATGCGCTCGCCGATCACGCAGAAGGGCTGGTCGAAACCAACGATGATTTCCTTGGTGGCGGATGCGACGATGGTGCGGGTCATTTCAGTCCTCCGGTCGGTGCCGGCTCGCGCACGGCGGAAATGGGATGTGCCGGCATATGCCGGACAAAGGCAATGCGGTTGTTCAATGTTGCTGCGCGTGGGCGGCGCGGGCGGCAAGTTCCTGCTGATCCTGCACGGGATCCGCGCCGATCTCGCGCATGCGCTCGGCAGCGATGTCGTCAGCGCGGGCATGCTCGCGCTTCCAGGGTTTGCGGCCCTTCAGGATGCCGGACTCATGCACGATTTCGGCGACAAATTCCTCCTGCCGATAGGCCATGACATGCACGCCAGAGACACCCTCGATCTCCTTCACCTCGTTGATGATATCGATGCAGAGCTGCTTGCCTTCCTTTTTCTGGTCGGCAGCGCCTTCCAGGCGGGCGATTACATGGTCAGGGATATGGATGCCCGGCACGTTGGAACGGATCCACTTTGCGGTCTTGGCGGATGCGAGTGGCCCGACTCCGACGAGGATGTAGCACTTCTCGTGAAAGCCGAGGTCGCGCACCTTCTTCATGTATTCGCGGAACATTGGCACATCGAAACAGTACTGGCTCTGGACGAACTGGGCGCCGGCCTCGATCTTCTTGCCGAGCCGATAGGGGCGGAAGTCATAGGGCGGTGCAAAGGGATTGATGGCTGCACCGAGGAAGACCTTGGGCGGGCTCGTCAGCTTGCGGCCGGAGAGGAATTTCGATTCGTCGCGCATGGTGCGGACTGTTTCGAGCAGCGACATGCAGTCGAGGTCGAAGACCGGCTTTGCGCCCGGCTGGTCGCCGGCCTGCACGCCGTCGCCGGTCAGGCACATGATGTTCTGCACGCCCATGGCGGCGGCTCCCAACACGTCGCCCTGGATGGCGATGCGGTTCTTGTCGCGGCAGGCGATCTGCATGATCGGCGCGTAACCCATGCGGGTCAGGAGCGCGCAGATGCCGACCGAGGACATGTGGCAATTGGCTCCGGATGCATCGACGGCATTGATGCCATCGACCCAGCCGTCAAAAACCTTGGCACGCTCGTAGACGTCTTCCGGGTCGGCGCTGTCGGGCGGGTTGAGCTCGGCGGTGACCGCGAATTCGCCACGCCGCAGCACACGCTCCAGGCGGCCGAGGGAGGAGTGGCCGGGCAGGGGATCGAGCGGCAGATGGGCTCCGAGCGGATTTTCATCGATATGGGCCATACTCAGGCTTCCTTCGCCGTTTTTTCCCGCTCCGCGGCCGATTCAGCGGTCACACGCAGCCAGGAGGATGTTTCGCGCAGCGACTGGTTGACCGGCTTCTGCACCTTCAGGATCGCATCGCCTGCGACCATGTTGCGCGAGCCGTTCCAGGCCTGGACCCAGACGCAGGGCATGTCGGGTTCGACCTCGCAATGGCCATTGGCGCGCACGCCGCCGCAGGGACCATTGCGCAGCTGCTTCGGACAGTTCATCGGGCAGGACATGCCGGTCGACGACAGCACGCACTGGCCGCACATCCGACAGTCGAAGAGCAGGCCCTTCACATTGCGTTCGACAAAGGTAACCGGCTTTTCCACTCTGCTATAGCCGAGCTTCTTCCAGACCGGGTGGAGAAAGAGAAAGGCATTGGCGAAATTGCGATAGAACCATTCGAGGAAGCGCGAATTGCGCACGGCCCACAGCCGGATCGTATAGGAGCGGCGGGCGCGGCGGTTGGGCGAGACTCCTGCCGGCGTAAAGGCGCCGGTGGCGGCCTTTGCGCCAGGGGCGGCATTGCCTTTTTTCGGCGGACCGGGATCGACGAGAACAGGTTCAGCCATTGTCGCGGCCTCCTGCATGGACGAGGGCAACGAGGCGTGCCTTGTCGTATTCGGCCTCGATTTCAGCGGCAGCAGTGTCGGCTTCTTGTTCCAGATCGTCACCAACCGGCACCGGATCGGCCTTGCGCCAGTCGGCAAGATAGGCGTCGGTTTCGGCAGCACCCGAGCGCATCGCCGCCATGTCGATCGCTTCGGTGAAGCGCAACGAAAGCTCGCGTTTTGCCGATTTGCGTCCCTGCTTGACGATCACCTGAGCCGGGATATCCCGCCAGTAAACGACGATCTTGTCTGCCATGCCACTCACTCCCTTTGGGGCCAGAATGCACGGGGGGCATTCGCCGGACTGCGCTCTTCACGACGTCGCTTGTCGCCAAAAACGACGCTGCCATGAGTCCGGTTGTTTTTACCAGATCCGGCGCGTCAGGCCGCACCAGATCCACGACCAGAGGGTGGGCGGGAAACGGAGCGCGGAGGGGCCGCCGGTCGCTTTTGGTGCGAGGCGGCCAGTCAGCGCATCTTCGATGGATTGGCGCGTTATATCGAGGGCTGCAAGGGTCAGCAAAAGCGGATAGGTGGAGATGAAGTCGGTGCGCTCAGGCCGGGTACGGACTTCGTAAAGCGTGGCGCCTGTATCCGTGCCCGCATCGACGAGATGCAGGGTGGCGCCGAAATTCTCAGCATCGTTTTCCCGAAGCGACCAGTAACCGCCCATCTGGCCGCGATAGTTGGGATTGATGCCGGCATGCAGGTTGATGACCGGGCAGGGCATTGCTGCAAGCTGACGGGCCGACATCAGACGGGTGGAGACGAGCAGGATGGCGCCGGGCTTGAGTTCATCGACGCGCGCTGCCGTTTGCGGGGCGTTTATCGAGGTGACGGGGTGGATGGGGACGCTGTCCGGCAGTGCGCGGTCGAAGCCGTGCCGGTCGAGCAGGTCTGCGACGCGGCGCTCGGCGGTGCGGCGCAGTGCACGAGCGGCGATCATCGTGCCGAGCTGGCCAAGCGCGTTGATCCAACCGAGGCGGCGGGCGCGGCGGCGAACAATCTCGCCTTTGCTCTCGGGGTTCTCAAGGATGACCCGGACGTCGATGCCCGCCCGTACGAGGTGTTGGACAACAATGCTGGGGTTAAGGCCGCCCGCGGTCATCACCACCACCGGCCCCTGTCTGGCGTTCACTCCGTCCATGTTTATCAAAAGGCGAGCGATACGATCGCGACGGCGGTGTAGATGACAAAGGCGACCACGGCGAGCGAGAGGGCGCCGATGAGGCAGCCGACGATGACACCAAAGCCGTCCCGCTGCGAATGGGCAAAACCAAGGACGGCAAGGGCAAAGGCGGGCGGCCAGTTGCCGAGCGGGATCGGCAGGAAGACGACGATGGCGAGGATGAGGGCAAAGACACCGATGACCCGTTCGACCATGCGGCTGCCGAAAATCCAGTAGCGCGGGATAACCAGTTTCTCGGCCCAGCGCATCCACGGCACCAGGCGCGCGACGATGGCATCAAAGGTTTCGGGCTGAACGCCGTAATTGGAAACCATCGCGGGAAAATACACCCTACCGCCGGGCGAGGCGGCCATCTGCCAGGCAATAAAGATCAGCGGCAGACCCAAAATGAAGGTGGCACCGGGTGGCAGGGGCACAAGGTTCGGCAGGCAGAAAACCAGAAGAAAGGCACCGAAGGAGCGATCCTGCAGGGCAATCGCGATGTCGCGGATGGTGACCTTGCGGTCTCTCGTCCGGGCCAGGCGGACCAAGATATCGGAAAGTGGCTCCGGGTTACTCTGCTCTGTGGCGGTGTCCCGCCCTATCACCCAAGTCTGCGCCCCGTCGGTCATGCTTGCTTCTCATGTTTGTTTGTCGACCTCAGGCGAGATTGGCATTTGCAGATTACAGCGTGATTAAAGCGGTGAGATTTTCCCCCTGATTTTAAAGGATGGTGAAGAGGGCATGAATGCTCTTCGGCGCCGGTTGGCCACCGGGCTATCGCGATGCCTTGATTTTACCGCGGTTGGTTGTAAGGGCGGATATCGATCTCGTTGAACCGGAGGAAAACCATGACCGTCACCCGCATCGCTTCCCTGTCCGTCACGCTTCTAGCACTGGTCGCGCTTACCGCCTGCGGCAACACGATTCGCGGTGTCGGCAATGATGTGGGCAATGTCATCGATGCCACGCAGGATGCGGGCCGCAGCGTGGCACGCTCTGCACGCTGACCAGGCCGAATATCGCGGTCAGGAGGCCTTTTTCGCCGCAGCGACGAGCTCCGGCGCGAGGTCGCCGTAGCCGGTGAAGCGATATTCATACTCGAGCTTCAGATAATCCGCGGCCCATTTGGCCTTGGCCTGCAAGTCTGCATCTTCTGTTTGCGCCAGATAGACGAGCTTTGTGTAATTGCCGAAGACCATGTCGCGCAGTTCGGGATGGCGATCGAGCTTCAAGGGTTCTATGACGAAGGCCTCGAACTGGCGGGTGATGAGATCCGTCAGGTAAAAGGCCGTGAATTCGGTTTCGCATTCGGCGAGAAACTTCTCAGTGCCGGTGAAGAAAGCGTAGCAATGCGGGCCTGACAAGCGTTCGATGCCTTCTTCGCTGCAGATCCGATCGATCTCGCCCTGCGTGCCGCATTCGGCATAGCCAAGGAAGATGTTTTCGTGCCCCTGTCGTCGCGCTTCGGCGATCTTTTCGCGCAGCGCCGGTGCAATTTTTTGCGGGTACACGTGCCAGAGCGCCGGCAGGCATTCCAGCGTCAAATGCTCAAGCTGATTGAGGGCCTTGACGGCCAAAATCTCGCGTCCGATCGCACCGCACGCAATCACGTGAACTTTTTCGATTTTGGCGCGTTGTTCCATCGCATTTCACCCGTCACAGAGACACAAAGGTAGATCATCATGATGGCGAAAAAACTGACCACCGGCGCAGCACTCGTATTGACCGTTCTTGCTCTTGCTTCTTGCGGCAACACCATCCGCGGTGTCGGCCAGGATGCGGCCAACACCGTGAACGCCACGCAGGACGCTGGCCGGACCGTCGAAGGCGCAGCTGCGCGCTAAGGCAAAAAGAGGTTTCAACAGGGGGATAAGAGCATGACGCTCGAACACATCGCCAAGATCAGTGCCATCTACATGATGACGGTCGTCGTTTTTGCCATGGGCCATCTCGCCTATCAGCAATTCTGACCGTCAACCGGATCTCCCCCAGTTGCTTGAAAGCCGGCCGCAAGGCCGGCTTTTTCGTCACCGCTCAATCGAGCAGGCGTCAGGCGCGGGCGCCCATGCTGTTGTGCTTGCGGGCGATGAAATCCTTGGCGGTTTCGACGGCGACGGCCGCATCGCGACAATAGGCATCGGCGCCGACAGCCTTGCCGAATTCCTCGTTGAGCGGCGCTCCGCCGACGAGCACGACGTAATCGTCGCGGATGCCCTTTTCCTTCATCGTGTCGATAACGACCTTCATATAGGGCATTGTGGTGGTCAGCAGCGCCGACATGCCGAGAATATCGGGCTTCTCGCGTTCCATGGCTTCCAGATAGTTCTCAACCGGATTGTTGATGCCGATGTCGACGACGTCGAAGCCAGCCCCTTCCATCATCATGCCGACGAGGTTCTTGCCGATGTCGTGGATGTCGCCCTTGACGGTGCCGATGACCATCTTGCCCTGCTTCGGTGCGCCAGTTGCCGCGAGCAAGGGCCGCAGGATCGTCATGCCGGCCTTCATTGCATTGGCGGAGAGCAGAACTTCCGGCACGAAGAGGATGCCGTCGCGGAAGTCGATGCCGACGATGCGCATGCCTTCGACAAGCGCCTGTGTCAGCACGTCATAGGGTGCCCAGCCGCGGTCGAGAAGGATCTGCGTCGCTTCCTCGATTTCTTCCTTCAGGCCGTCATAGAGGTCGTCGTGCATCTGCTGCACGAGCTCTTCGTCGGAGAGTTCGGAAAGAATGATGTCGTCATCGGCCATGGTGGTGCTTCCCGCTAGGATTTTCTTTCGCGATTCAAATCGCGAACCGGCATGAGACTGCCTGACGATGAGTAAAACCGCAACGTGGCGAAAAACTCTTTTCGATAGCGACGTCGCAAAGGTGAAAAGCGACGGTGACAGACCAGTGGAGCAAAACACGATGTCTGTGGAACGCAAGCGGTTGGCGCATAGAGAATGATTTCGCTGATGGATTGGAATAGCATAATGGTGGAAGAGAACAGCGCGGATCAGCGCTTGAGCGAGGAAACAGACCATGGATGAGACACCGGCAGATCAGGGCGCAGGCCGCCGTACGCGAGGAGAAGGACGCGGTGCTGCCGCACGGCGCGCATCGCGCAGCGGCGCTGGTGCCGGACCGTCGATGCCGTACATCACCCGCAAGATCAACACCTATGAGGTGCTGGACGAAGAAGGCCTGTCGCTGATCGAGGCCAATGCCGACACGGTGCTTGAAGAGATCGGCATCGAGTTCCGCGACGACGCCGAGGCGCTGGAGCTCTGGAAAGAAGCGGGCGCCGATGTGCGTGGGCAGCGGGTACATTTCCCCAAGGGGCTTTGCCGCGAACTGCTGAAGACCGCCCCTTCCGAATTCACCTGGCATGCGCGCAACCCGGAGCGCAGCGTGCAGATCGGCGGCAAGGCCACGGTTTTTGCGCCGGTCTACGGCTCGCCCTTCGTGCGCGACCTCGATGGCAACAGGCGCTATGCGACGCTCGAGGATTTCCGCAACTTCGTGAAGCTTGCCTATATGGCGCCGTCGATCCATTCGTCCGGCGGCACGGTTTGCGAACCGGTCGACATTCCCGTCAACAAGCGTCACCTCGATATGGTCTACAGCCATATCAAATATTCCGACAAACCCTTCATGGGATCGGTGACGGCGCCCGAGCGCGCGGAAGATTCGGTTGCCATGGCCAAGCTCGTCTTCGGTGACGACTTCGTCGAAAACAACTGCGTCATGCTGAACCTGATCAACGCCAACTCGCCGATGGTGTTCGACGAAACCATGCTCGGCGCGGCCAAGGTCTATGCCCGCCACAATCAGGCATCCGTCGTGTCGCCCTTCATCCTGTCCGGCGCGATGAGCCCGGTCACGGTTGCCGGCACGCTGACGCAGATCCTGGCTGAGGTTCTCGCGGGGGCTTCCTTTACCCAGCTGATCCGCAAGGGTGCGCCGGTGCTGTTCGGCACCTTTGCGGCATCCATCTCGATGCAGTCGGGCGCGCCGACCTTCGGCACGCCGGAGCCTGCGCTTGTCTCCTATGGCGCGGCCCAGCTTGCCCGTCGCATGGGACTGCCCTTCCGTACCGGTGGCTCGCTCTGCGCCTCCAAGGTGCCGGATGCCCAGGCCGCGCATGAAAGTGCCAATACGCTGAACATGACCCTGCTTGCCGGTGCGAACTTCGTGCTGCATGCCGCGGGCTGGCTCGAGGGCGGGCTTGCCGCCTGCTACGAGAAGTTCATGATCGACCAGGATCAGCTCGGCATGATGCAGAAGCTTGCCCAGGGTGTCGATCTTTCGGCCGATGGCCAGGCAATGGACGCGATCCGCGAAGTCGGCCCCGGTGCCCACTATCTCGGCTGCGCCCACACCCAGGCCAATTTCCAGACGGCCTTCTACCGCTCGCCGCTCGCCGACAACAATTCCTTCGAGCAGTGGGAGGTCGAAGGTCGCAAGCGGATCGAGGATCGCGCCAATGCGCTCTGCCGTTCCTGGCTCGATGCCTATGAGGCACCGGCGCTTGACCCGGCCATCGACGAGGCGCTTCTCGCCTTCATCGCGGGCCGGAAGGACTCGATGCCTGACGCCTTCACCTGAAAGGGTCCCGTGGCCAGGGAGCAAGGCGGAGCGGAACGGGTCGCCGACATGATCCAGACCGAAGTCTGGCGACCGCATTACAAGTTCGAGGGGCCGCGATGAGCGGCCCTTTGTCATCCATCGAAGATCTGCGCCATGAGATCGAAGCGCAGGGGCTGCAGTTTCGCGGCTGGGTGGTCTTCGCAGAGGGCGATGCCGCGCCAGCGATCGATGTTGGTCGAGATGTACGCACCGTGCTGCTGATCGGGCCCATTGGCGGTAGCCTGTGGGACCCGTTTTCAGCGTGGCAGGCGAAACAACCGGATAGAGGTGGCGCTGACCCGCTGGATCAATGGTCGACCAGCGTGATTGGTGGACTGGCTGCACGAGCCGGTCTTTGCGCATTCTTTCCCTTTGCCGTGCCCTACCAGCCGTTCCAGCAATGGGCGACTCGCGCCGAGGGGCTGCAGGCGTCGCCGCTTGGAATGCTGATCCACCCTGTATACGGATTGTGGCATAGCTATCGCGGTGCGCTTGGTTTCACCGAGGCAGATGCGCTTCGGTTCGGCCTGAACTTGATGGCGCTGTCGAAACCCGCGGCGTCGGCGTCGCAGCCGTCGCCTTGTGCTGACTGTATCGACAAGCCGTGTCTGTCTGCCTGCCCGGTGAATGCTGTCGATAGCGACAGGTTCAATGTCGCGGCGTGCCGCAAGCATCTGGCGGGGCTCGGCGAGGGGAAAGGGTGCATGGGCGGCGGTTGCGAGGCGCGCAATGCCTGCCCGGTGGGCGCGGCCTACAGGCCGTCTGCGACGCAATTGCGCTTCCATATGGAAGCCCTGTGGCTGCCGCGATGACAAAGGCAGGAGACACGTCGCGCTGCGTGCCGGCCCGTCATCGGCAAGGCGCTCCGTTGGGTTACGGAACGCCGGCAGGGGGTGAGGCTGTCAGGCGGCGGGACGGAGGGGCACGGCGGCTGACGGGCGGCGCAGAAGCGCGCGCTGCGGCACGAGGTCCAGGACTTCATCGGCAAAGCGCGAGGCGTTGTCGAGGGCGCGCGACAGGTTGGAGACTTCCAGCGGATCGAGATCGTGGATCAGGCCGCCCTTGTCGAAGACGTCACGATAGGCGGCGCGTTCGGTGATGGGGGTCGTCATTGTCTCGATGCCACGGGCGCTCAGGAAATCCTTGGCGGCGTGCAGCGCGCGGGTTGTGACAGCCGCGTTGACACGGGTCAGGACAACCGAATGCGCGATCTTGACGTTGCAGCGGGTGTCGAGCTCGTTCAGGAGATCAAGAACCTCGGCGCCGCCCTGGGCATCCATGGCGCAGCCCTGGACCGGCACGAGAACGCGATCGGCCAGCGCCACGGCGCGGGCAAGAACCGTCTCGCCGGAGGAGGGCAGGTCGATCAGCACATAACCGCCGGCCTTCTTCGCCTTGACCGTGGTTTCTTCGATCGTCTCGTCGCATACGGGCTGGACCGTGAGGAAGGGTGTCACAGCCTGCTTCTGGTACCAGCGGGTGAGCCAGCCGCTCGGATCGGCGTCGAGCATCGTGACCCGGATGCCGCGGGCAGAGAGTTCAGAGGCGAGCACGAGGGCAGCTGTGGTCTTGCCGGCACCGCCCTTGGTATTGGCAAATGTCAGAACTGGCATGAATTTTCCCCCTGGAATTGAGAGCCGAAGCAGGTCATCGCTGGTGTGAGATGCGACGCTGGTCATCGGCCGCGTGATCGATGATTGAGGGTCATGGTTAATGAAAGGTTAATACGGTGCAGGATTTGTTAATGGAGCGGACCCTTGGCGCCGATTGAGAGAGGCTTGTTACGCTTGCGCCACATCACCGGCATTTTCGCCCTCATTTTTGGTCTAGGACTTTTTGGAGCGCCGCAGGCGGTGGCGCAATTCCCACCGGGTTGCGAGACCGTCCAGGAGAACGCAGAGGCCTATACGGTATGCCGAATCAACCCGGTTGACGCCGCGATTCGCGTCCATCTGGCCGGGCCGGACGGCGGGGTCTATGGCGGCTTTGACGGCTTGCGTCGCCAGCTTTGGGCCGAGCGGCGGGTGCTGCTGATTGCGATGAATGGCGGCATGTATCACGCCGACCGGCAGCCGGTCGGCTACCATGTCGAACATGGGGTGGAGATCAAATCGGCGGTGACCGTTGGCGGTTATGGCAATTTTCACCTGTTGCCGAACGGGATCTTTTCGATGCGTGATGGCAAGGCCGCAGTGACGGAAACGAAGGCGTATCTGGCTGCCGGCAAGGGGGCGGATTTTGCCACCCAATCGGGTCCGATGCTGGTTATCAATGGCAAGCTTCACCCGCGCTTCCTGCCGGATAGCGACAGCTACAAGATCCGCAATGGCGTCGGGGTGGACAAGGACGGCGCGGTCTACCTGGTCATCTCCAGGCAGCCGGTGCAGTTCTATGCTTTCGCAAAGCTCTTTCGCGATCGGCTGGGATGCGCCAATGCGCTTTATCTTGACGGTACGGTGTCAAGCCTGTTTGACGCGGCTTCAAACCGGCGCGACCGGCTATTCCCAATGGGGCCGATCCTGTCTGTCAGCATTCCGATCCCGCAACGGGATGCGAGGTGACGTAAGGTGAGGTGTGACGGGCCAAAGCGGGTGCGCTTCGGCCCTTGCCTGGGTGCTTGGCGTTTAGACAGCCGCCTTGGGATAGGCCCGTTCCAGGCCGCCGGAGCGGGAGAGGCCGCTGCGAAAAGCGGCAAAGGCCGGATGCTGGCTGGAGCGGGCCGCTTCCATAAGGCGAATCTGCAGTCGGGCCGGGGCTTCGTTTCCAATCCACTCACCGGTGCGCTCCAGCTTCAGTGAGTTGAGGAAGGGCGCGGCGGACGCCGTCTCCAGGTAAAGATACAATCCTTCGAGGAGCGCATCGTCCTGGCTTGGTGTATCGAACAACAGTCGCAGGAATGCCTGGTCGGCATCCTGGAGTGCTGCGATCTTGTCAGCGACGGTGTCGCGATCGGGGAAAACGGACATGGAACTCACTCCCTATAGGCACAGATGTCGGCACACAAAGTCAGTCATTGCTGCCGTGCCAGCCTCATCCTAGAGCATCGCAAGTTTGCTCCAGGCTGGTGTTTTAGCACGCCATCATTTTGCATGATGTGAAAACGGCGCCCACAGGGCGCCGTCGCTCGCGTCTCACCTTTGATGCCTGTCGTTTGAGCGGCTTAGCCGCGACGGCGCGTGCGGCGGCCGCCATCCTGAGCGCCGGATTCGGCTGCCGTCTTGTTGCGCAGCGGTCCGATTTGCTCGACAATGGTCTCAATGGTCGGGCGGGGACCGGGGGTATAGTCGTCGAGGGCCCGGCGCATGGCCGCGAGGTGGTCGCAGGAGGTGCCGCAGCAGCCGCCGATGATTTTGGCGCCTGCGTCACGGGCGAGGCGGGCATAATCGGCCATCAGTGGCGGGGTGCCGGAATAGAAGATTTCCGTGCCGCGGAATTCTGGAATGCCGCAATTGCCTTTGACGATGACGGTCGCGTCCGGGTTTGCGCCCGTCATGTCGAGCAGGCTTGAAAGAATATCCGAGGCGCCGACGCCGCAATTGGCGCCGACGGCGAGCGGGCCGGAGCCGATGTCTCCGGCAACGCCGTGGATGTCCTTCGGGTCGAGACCCATCATGGTCTTGCCGGCGGTGTCGAAAGAGCCGGTGAATGTGTAGGGGAGGCCGACCTTGACGGCGGCTTCTGCCGCGGCCCTTATTTCGTCGGGCGAAGACATGGTCTCGATCCAGGCCACGTCGACGCCGCCGGCCTTCAGGCCCTCCATCTGTTCGACGAAGGCGGCAACCGCATCCTCATAGGTCATGGCGCCGAGCGGCACCAGAAGTTCGCCCGTCGGGCCGACGGAACCGGCAACGATAACCTTGCGCGGTGCCTTGTCGGCAACGGAGCGGGCGATCTCGGCGGCCTTCCTGTTCAGTTCGTGCACGCGGTTCTCGGCCTGGTGCAGTTTCAGGCGATGGCGCGTGCCGCCGAAGGAATTGGTGAGAATGATGTCGGCGCCGGCATCGACGAAGTCCTGATGCAGCTTGACGATCTTTTCCGGCTGCGCCTCGTTCCACAGTTCGGGCGCTTCGCCGGCCTCAAGGCCTTGGGAGAACAGGTTGGTGCCGGTGGCGCCATCGGCCAGCAGCACGCCCTTCTCGGCGAGAAGATCCGAAAGCGGGTTGGAAAGAGTGGCCATGGTATCGTCCTTGCGCGTGTCTCTATGATATAAAGAGTTCTTTATATGACTTCAATGTCGAAAAGCAAACGGCCCCATGCGGGGCCGGTTGCCGAAGGTGTCGTGCAGCCTCACTCAGCGGCGATCTGCGTGTCCTCGTGACTGCGTGGCGTGACCATGGCCGCGATGATCTGCTGCAGATCGATCCGACCAATCGGCTTGCCGGCGTCGTCGACGACGCTTGCAGATTGAAGCCCGGCTTCGGTCATCTGGCGGGCCGCAGTTTCCAGAACGGTTGCCTTAGGCAGAAGCAGGGTCTCGGTCGCCCCCGGCATGGGCGACATGATCGTATCGACCCGGATGACGCGGCCGCGATTGACCTCCTTGACGAAGGCGCTGATGTAATCATCGGCCGGATTGAGGACGATATCCTGACCGCTGCCCTGCTGAATGACTTCGCCGTCGCGCAGAATGGCGATCTTGTCGCCGAGCCGCAGGGCTTCATCGAGGTCGTGGGTGATGAAGACAACGGTCTTCTTCAACTCCTGCTGGAGATCGAGGAGGACGGTCTGCATGTCGACACGGATCAGCGGATCGAGCGCCGAATAGGCTTCGTCCATCAGAAGAATGTCGGCATCATTCGACAGCGCGCGGGCGAGGCCGACGCGCTGCTGCATGCCGCCCGACAACTGGTTCGGATAGTGCTGCTCGAAACCGGTAAGCCCGACGCGGTCGATCCAGCGCCGGCCGATCTCCTCGCTCTTCGAGCGTGGAATGCCCTGGATATCAAGGCCGTAGACGGTGTTTTCGAGCACCGTGCGATGCGGCAGAAGCGCGAACTTCTGGAAGACCATCGCCGTCTTGTGACGGCGGAATTCGCGCAGTTCGCTTTCCGACATCTGACAGACATCGACGCCGTCATAGACAACCTCGCCCGAGGTCGGATCGATCAGCCGGTTGATATGGCGGATCAGGGTCGACTTGCCAGACCCCGAGAGACCCATGACGACCGTGATGCCGCCTGCCGGCATGGAGATGTTGATGTCCTTCAGGCCAAGCACGTGGCCATGGGTCTCGTTCAGTTCCGACTTGGAAATGCCGCCCTTGACGGCATCGATGTAGTCACGGCCATTGGGGCCGAAGATCTTGTAGAGATTGCGGATTTCAATGCCGTGACTAGCCATGGACCACCTCCGTGTGGCGCTGAAGGCGCTTGCCGTAAGCCTGGCTGGCGCGGTCGAAGATGATGGCGATGGCAACCAGCGCAAAGCCGTTGAGGAAGCCGATGGTCAGGAACTGGTTGGAAATGGCCTGAAGGACGTTCTTGCCCAGACCGCCGACACCGATCATCGAGGCGACGACGACCATGGCGAGTGACATCATGATGGTCTGGTTGATGCCGGCCATGACCGTTGGCAGCGCCAACGGGATCTGGACATTCATCAGTTTCTGCCGGGGCGAGGAGCCGAACGCATCGGCTGCTTCCAGGACCTCACGGTCAACCAAGCGAATGCCGAGATTGGTGAGCCGGATCATCGGCGGCACAGCGTAGATCACGACGGCGATGACGCCCGGTACCTTGCCGATGCCAAAGACCATGACAACAGGGATAAGGTAGACGAAGCTCGGCATGGTCTGCATGACGTCGAGGATCGGGTTGAAGAATGCCTGGGCGCGGTCAGATCGCGCCATGAGGATGCCGATCGGGATGCCAATGACGATGGCAAGCAGGGTCGATACGGTGACGATGGCAAGTGTCACCATGGTGTCTTCCCAAAGTCCGACAAAACCGATGAACAACATTCCAATAACGGTGATGGCGACGATGCGGAGATTGCGGCTCGTCGCATAAACAATTGCGACCATAACCAGCAGGAAAATGAACCAGGGTGCGTTGACAAAAAGGGTTTCAAGCCAATTCAGGAACAGTTGCAGAGGATTGGTGAGCGCGTCGATGACATTTCCGTAGGAGCGCACAAATCCTTTGAAACTGTCGTCAATCGATTTCCGCGCAATTCGCATCGCGGTATCATCGATTTCTGGAAACTTGCAGAGCAGTTCCGGCAGGTAGTTGCATAATATTGATGCCATAAGTCTTCCCCTTAATGACCCCTCGCTCTAGGACGGCGTCCAGGATGCGGCATTCACTGCCGTTCGTTCACGCTGCGCGGCTCAGGTTGCTTCAAAGCTAGCTGAGTTCCGGGCCGAGATGGATACCGGATGCGACGTCGGGTGCCGTCGATCCGCCGAAACACATCTGGCGCGCATGACACGCCAGAGACCAATCGGCGGGCTAAAGCCCGCCGATCTTTTCAGATTAAAGTGCCGCCTTGACCTTCTCGGCGACTTCAGGGGCGACCCAGGTCGTCCACATGTCGGGATAGGTTTCCAGGAAGTGGCGTGCGCCGTCTTCGTTGGTGCCCTGGTTCTCGTCCATCCAGGCGAGAACCTTGCCAACCGTGCCGTTGTCCCACTTGCGGGTCTTGACGTAATCCATGGCAACGCCCGCCTTTTCGGCGAAGTCCTTGGTGACGACAGTGAAGACGTCGGACACCGGATAGGCATTGACCTTCGGATCCGGGCAATCCGGGATCGCGGTGCAGGCGTCCCATGCGGCCTTGTCGTGTTCGACGCCGAAGGAGAGTTTCACCATTTCGTACTTGCCGAGGATGGCGGTCGGAGCCCAGTAATAGCCGAGCCAACCTTTCTTGTTTTCAAAGGCGTTGGCGATCGAACCATCAAGGCCGGCAGCCGAACCGGTGTCCACCAGCTCGAAACCCTTGTCCTTGGCGCCGACGGCGCGGTAGAGATTGGCGGTCGACACTTGGCAGTTCCAACCAGACGGGCAGTTGGTCACGGCTGCCTTAGTGGGATCTTCCGGGGCAGGGAAGAGGTCGGGGCGCTTCAAGGCATCTTCGACCGTCTTGATGTCGGGATTGGCGTCGGCGATGAATTTCGGGATCCACCAACCTTCAACGCCGCCATCGGACAGAAGCGGAGCTGCCTGGATCAGACGGCCTTCTGCAATTGCCTGATCGAGCGCCGTGCGCACGGCATTGACCCACATTTCGGGCGCCATGTCGGGCTGGCCCTTTTCATTCATCGAGGCAAAGGTCGGCATGGTGTCGCCGGTGACCACCGTGACCTTGCAGCCATAGCCGCTTTCAAGAATGATCTTGTCGACATAGGCCGCCACGCCGGCGGAGGCCCAGTTCATTTCGGCGATCGAGACATCACCGCACTCTGCGGCCTGGGCGGAACCCGCAGCGGCATAAAGGCCGGCTGCGAGGATGGTGGAAGCGAGGAGCTTCTTCATGGATTTAAGACCTCCCAGTCTTATCTTGCAGCGTTCAACGGAAGGGGCAAAGACGGCTACTGCGGACCGCATTGCCAAAGGTTTCTCGTTTGCTGGATGCGGTTGGAGCTGGTTTGCCACAATTGCATCCCGAACCGACCGGCTCTTGTCGTGAGAGGCTGGTGCCTGGCCGAGCTCGTATCGCGGCTTAAGCCTACGTTTATGGAGAGAAAAAGCAACAGCCTGCGGCCACCAAGGGCGGCGTATGGCGTTCACGATGTCAGATTGCGCGACACGTTTTGCCGCATTTCGACGCAAGGCAAAGCATCTTTCGCCCACTGAGCGGGCATCTGCCCGTGATGGATAGAAGCCTTGGGAAACTGCGGTTCCCGGAAAGACCTAAACTATCCCAGGCGCGTCAAACTTCGCGGCGCGAGACGTTTGATGTCTGCCGCGAAAAAAAACTGAAAAACTGTAAAAATCTAAGAGTGACGCCATGGAAAACAAAAACCATAGCGAGAGTTCTGCGGGGATACGTCTTGTTATGCGTGCAATGTGGTGCTCGCAGACGCATCCCTGATGGTCGAGCGTCAGCCTTTGGTCGGCTTAGTCTGGCGGCGCGGGCTGAGGACTTCCCAGCAGGCACGGTGCTTGGGCTGCGGGGCGTAGCCGTTCCAGGCAATGGCCAAGGTCTTGCGGTTTTCAAGGATGTAGAGCATGGGTGTTTCCTCGGGGGTGTCGGCGATCTGCTGTGCCGATCTGCGGGCGGGATACTGCTTTCATCGTGGCTGCGCCAGCGCATTTTCCGGCATGACGCGTCGCTTTTGAGCCATTGTGGGATTTTGCGCCGCGGCAGGCTGTCGCAGCGACAGGATTTGCTCCGGTCTTGGCGAATTCGCCCTTTAAAACAAGCGGTATGGCCAGGCTGCTGGTATGCGCAAACAGGACAGTCGAGACGATGACGAAAGCCATCATGCTGCAGGGAACCGGGTCTGATGTCGGTAAGACGATATTGGTCGCAGGGCTTTGCCGGCTTGCCGCCAACCGGGGTCTTGCTGTTGCGCCCTTCAAGCCGCAGAACATGTCGAACAATGCGGCTGTTGCCGATGACGGCGGTGAGATCGGGCGTGCACAATGGCTCCAGGCACTTGCCGCGCGGGTGCCATCGTCCGTGCATATGAATCCGGTGCTCTTGAAGCCGCAAAGCGAGACCGGCAGTCAGATCATCGTTCAGGGCAGGGTGTTTGGTCAGGCAAAAGGCCGAGACTATCAGCGCCTGAAGCCGCAGCTGCTTGAGGCTGTGCTCGACAGTTTTGCGACGGTGAAGCAGGGGCGAGACCTTGTGATCGTCGAAGGGGCGGGCTCGCCCGCGGAAATCAATCTGCGCGCCGGCGACATCGCCAATATGGGATTTGCGACACGCGCCGATGTGCCGGTGGTGCTTGTGGGCGATATCGATCGTGGTGGTGTGATCGCCTCGATCGTCGGCACGCATGCCATCCTTCTGGACGAGGATCGCCGGCAGGTGCAGGGCTATCTGATCAACAAGTTCCGCGGCGATGTCAGCCTCTTCGATGATGGGCTGAAGGCCATCGAATCCTATACCGGCTGGCAATGCTTCGGTGTCGTGCCGTGGCTGAAGGCAGCGGCCCGTCTGCCTGCTGAGGACAGCGTCGTCCTCGAGCGGCTGGTCAAGAACCGCGAGGCGGCGCTGAAGGTCGCGGTCCCCGTCTTGTCGCGGATCGCCAATTTCGACGATCTCGATCCGCTCGCCGCTGAACCGGATATTGCACTTGTGTATGTGCGCGCCGGCGAGCGGCTTCCCGCCGATGCCGGTCTGGTCATTCTTCCCGGCTCGAAATCAACAATTGGCGATCTGGAGGAGTTCCGCGCCAATGGCTGGGACAAGGACCTGGCCTTGCATGTCCGGCGTGGCGGTCGCGTCATCGGCATCTGCGGCGGATACCAGATGCTGGGACGAAAGGTTTCCGACAGCCTGGGGCTCGAAGGTTTGCCCCGCAGTGTCGACGGACTTGGGTTGCTCGACATCGAGACCGAGATGGCGCCGGAAAAGACCGTGCGCAACAGCGCAGCGCATTCTGAGGAATATGACGCCCCCTTAAGTGGCTACGAAATCCATCTGGGAAAAACGCATGGACCTGACTGCGCCCGTCCTTCCGTTACTATAGACGGTCGGCCCGACGGGGCCTTGTCCGCGGATGGCCGGATCATGGGCACTTATCTGCACGGCCTCTTCGGCAGCGATGTCTACCGGCAGAAACTTCTGGCGAGCTTCGGTCTTGAAGGGGAGGGGCAAAGCTATGCGGGACGGGTTGATGCGGCTCTCGACGAGGTGGCCAGCGACCTCGAACGCCAGCTTTCGCCGGAATGGTTGCGTTCATTTCTTGGCTGAAGCGCCGAGCAACGCTTAAGCAACGCGAGGGGCGGGCAGGTTTTGTCAGCCCGCTTTATCTGCATCCATAGGCGAGGCCATGAGCTCACCGCCGCCGAGCGAGTTGTTGGCGTATTTGAACGCCAGAATGCTGAGCACCGAAGCGATCAGCGCTACAAAGATCCATCTCATCTGTTCACTCTCCTGCGATGAGCTATGCAACGACAATGCGGCGAAAGCTGTTCCACTTCGCTGTATTTCTTCAGTCAAATTTGAAGGAATGCCGTCTATATTTCCCAAACTGGGACATTTTTGGTCATATCGGCTCAAGCCGCTGGTTGCAAGGCTGCCCGGCCCGGCCCGCAAGGCATGGCGAATCCGTCGCCGCCGATCGGACATCGCCGCCATTCATACCTTGACTTCCGGTATATACCAGAAAGAATGGTTCTTATTATCTGGGAGGATGAGATGGCGGAGATCAGGCTTGAAAACGTATCGAAAAGTTTTGGCAGTGTCACTGTCATCAAGGATATATCGCTGACGGTGGCCTCGGGAGAGCTGATGGTATTTCTCGGCCCCTCGGGTTCTGGAAAATCGACGCTGTTGCGGATGATTGCCGGGCTGGAGACGATCGATAGTGGCAGCCTGACAATCGGCGGCGTCTCATGCGAGCGATTGGCGCCCGGGCAGCGCGGCGTGGCCATGGTGTTTCAGAATTATGCGCTTTATCCGCACATGACCGTGCGCGACAACATGGCGTTCGGTCTGCGCAATATCGGCATGAACGAGGCTGACATTGCGGCACGCGTCGATCAGGCGGCACAGATGCTGGAAATGACGGATCTTCTGGAACGACGTCCCGCCCAGCTTTCCGGTGGTCAGCGGCAGCGGGTGGCCATCGGTCGCGCTATCGTCAAGGAGCCCAAGGCCTTTCTCTTCGATGAACCGCTGTCGAACCTCGATGCAGCGCTTCGGGTGCGCACCCGTGTGGAGCTTGCCGAACTGCATCAGCGGATCCGCTCGACGATGATTTATGTGACGCATGACCAGACCGAAGCGATGACGCTGGCGGATCGGATCGTCGTGCTCAACAAATGCCGCATCGAGCAGATCGGCACGCCGATGGACGTGTATCTCAAACCTGCGACGCGCTTCGTTGCGGGGTTTGTTGGCAGTCCGGGCATGAATTTTCTAAAGGCCGAGCTTTCCGGCGACACCCCTGGTCAGGCGCGCTTCAATGATGGCACGCAGATGCGCATCGGCTTTCAGGGACTGTCGCCCGGACAGTATGAGCTTGGCATCCGTCCCGAATCGGTGCGGATCGTCGACAATGGCAATAGCGAGGCCGTGACCACGACGGCAAAGGTCGGCGTGGTGGAGCGGCTCGGCGAAAGGACGCTGATCTATTGCACGCTGCAAGATGGCACGGAGTTGATTGCTCAGGATCAGGGGCGCTCGATGGTGGCGCCGGGTGATGCCGTGCCGATCACCTTTGATCCGACCGCCCTGCATCTCTTCGATCCGCAGGGCCGCGCGCACCATATCCAATGAAATGGAAGAGAATGTGAGGTGGGATTGCTCCCACCTCATCAACTTGCCAGCACCAGACCTGGGGCAATTATCCCTTGACGCCGCCGGACAGGGTGATTGCCTCCGTCACCTGACGCTGGAAGATCAGATAGGCGATGGCGACGGGCAGACCGGCCAGGACGGCGGCAGACAGTTCCCGTGCATAATAGACGCCGAAGGCATCGTTGACCTGGGTAATGCCGACGGTGATCGTCATCATGTCGGTCCTTGTGACCGACAGGAACGGCCAGAGAAAGGCATTCCACGACCAGATGAAGGTGACGATGGCAAGCGCTGTGGTGACACCCCAGTTCATCGGCATATAGACGCGCGTCAGGATCCGCCATTCGGATGCGTTGTCCATCACGGCGGCCTCGCGGTAATCCTTCGGGACATTGTCGAAGAACTGCTTGTAGACGATGATGATGACCGGATGGATGAGTTGCGGCAGCACGATGCCTGCCCAGGTGTTGAGAAGGCCAAGCCCCGCCACGAGCTCGAAATGATTGACGATCAAAGTCTGGGTCGGGACCATGAAGCTTGCCAGAATCAGCCACCAGAGCGGGCGGCGGAGCGGGAAGTTGAGCTGTGAGATCGCATAGCCGCAAAGCATCGAGGACACGACGGTGAAGAGCGTAATCGCGAGCGCGGTGACGATCGAGTTCAGATACCAGGTGCCGATTTCTGTGTTGGTCAGCGCAAACAGGTAATGCGTGAAGGTCAGCGTTTCCGGCCAGAGTTCAATATAGGGCCTGACAACTTCATCCTCTGGCTTGAGGGAGGATATGACGCCCCAGTAGAGCGGGAAAGCCCAGAGGACCGCCAGGATGACGGTTGCCAGGGTGAGGATGAGACCGGCGAGATTAAGGCGTTTCATGGTGGTCACGGTCATGCGCGACCCTCCTTGCTCAGCCGGCTCAGCTGGAAATTGAGAACGGAAACGACGATCACGATCACGAACAACACCACGGCGGCGGCGGCTGCGCGTCCGCCCTGGTCCAGCTGAAATGCGCGCTGGAAGACGTAGTAGACGAGGACCAGATTGTCGTTCGGGCGACCACCTGTCGAAAACAGATAGACCTGGTCGAAGATCTTCAGCTGCGAGATGAGCTGGATCGTGACCACCAACGTTGTCACCGGCCACATCAGCGGCCAGGTCAGCTTGCGAAATGTCGTCCAACGACCGGAATTGTCGAGGGCGGCGGCCTCATAGATTTCGGCGGGGATGGCGCGCAGGCCGGCCAGAAACAGGAGAACGGAGAAGCCGCAGGTCCACCAGATCGTGATGACGCCAACGGCCGGCATGAACCAGGTGGTGGACTTGAAGACGGGAATGCGCGCGAGCCCAACGAGATCGAAGAGATACATGGCAATGCCAAACTGGAAATTGAGCGTCCAGTCCCAGATCAGGTAAACCACCGAGACCGGCAGGATGTAGGGCAGGAAGAACAGCGCCAGAACCAGCGCCTGCAGCCGTCCCTTCAGCCGGGAGACGCCGAGCGCAATGGCAAATGCCACTAGGGTTCCCGGAATGACGGTGAGGGCGACGAAGTAGGCGGTGTTCCAGAGAGCTGTCTCGAAACGCCGCTCGCCCCACAGGCGGGCATAGTTTTCAAGCCCCACATAGGCGCCGTCGCCAATCAGCGGCGCATCGGTGAGGCTGACCATGAACAGGTTGATCGTCGGATAGATGAAAACCAACCCGTAAATGATCAGGAAGGGAGCGATCAGACACAGGGCGACAATCGCTTCGCTGCGCGTATTGCGGAGCATGGCAACCTCTCAAGCGCGAACAGGAAAAGTTGCGGGCCGCCGGAATGGGCAGCCCGCTTACGATCAGAGATCGTTGAGTTCGGCCTTGATTTCCTCGACCGCTTCGGCCGGATCCATTTCGCCGTTCAAGGTCGGCACGAAATAGGTCGACATCACATCGAAGATCGGGCCGGCCACGCCCGCAAGCGGCGTTTTCGGATCGAAGATCATGTTGGCGGTCAGTGTCGAATAGGTGGCGTTGGGTTCCATCGCCTTGTATTCGGCGCTTTCGGTGACCGGGCCATAGGCCGGAATGTGGCCGGCGGTTGCCCAGAGTAGCGAGTTCTTCTCGATCCAGGCGATGACTTCCAGCACGGCCGCGCGCTTCTCAGGGCTCATCTCCTTGCCCTTGTTGGCGGGAATGGCAAACGCGTGGCTGTCGGCATAGGTCGAGGCATGGTCGAAAATGACCGGCAGTTCGACGGCGCCCCATTCAAACAGTTTGCCCTCTTTTTGGAGGTCGACCATGGTCGGCACTTCCCAGACGCCGTTGATCATCATGGCTGCTTCGCCGGAGGTGAAGAGGGCAACGGTGGCGGGATAGTCCGTATAGGTCGATTGCAGCCCCTCCTTGGTCCAGCCCTGCAGCACGGTCAGCACGTTCTGCAGCTTTTCGCCGTTATCGCCCGCCAGGAACTCGCCGTCGGTCAGCAATTCGCCGTCCTGCTGGCCCATCAGCGAGTAGATGGTGCGGAACATGAAGTTGCCGTCTGCCGTCACGGATCCGAGCGGAAATTTGACGCCGGCATCCTTCAAGGCCTTCAAAGTCGCCTCAAATGCCTCGCGGCTTTCAAGGCCCTTTGGCTTGCCGTCTTCGGTCAAGAGGCCGGCTTTCGAGAGGACGTCCTTGTTGTAGTAAAGAACAATCGGATGGGTATCGAGCGGAACGGCATACTGCTTGCCGTCGATCGAGACCGCATCCCAGGTGGCGCTGGCGTAGTTGTCCTTCGACAGGCCCATCGTCGTCCAATCGTCAGGCGTGATCTCTTGCAGAATGCCCTGCTTGACGGCCAAGGGAATGCGGCTTGCGTGGTAGGTCATGACATCTGGCGCTTCGCCGACGGCAGCGGAGGTCTGAACCTTCGAATAGAAAGGCGTTCCCCATTCCAACGTCGTCGCATTGATGGTGATTTTGCCCTCATGCGCATTGTTGAAATCGGAAATCATCTGCTTCATGCGAACGCCGTCGCCGCCTGCCAGGAAATCCCACCAGGTGACGGTCTCCTGGGCTTGCGCCGTGCCGGCGAAGAGGGTCGCCGCAACGGCAGCGCCCTTCGCGATGCTGTAAAGTTTCGACATCTGCTTCTCCTCCCAAAGTTTGCGGCCTCCCGCCGCAAATTGCTTTTAAACTAGAGCGTCACCTTGATCATCGAATAGGAGTAGGGCGGTACGCTCAGCTGCAACGTTTCGCCTGACAGCCTGGCGCCATCCGCCTTGACCGGCTTGACCGCATCCGGATTGTCGCGGGTATTCTTCGCCTCCAGGTCATCATGTTTGATCAAGGTGTGCTCGACAGATCTCGGGGTGCCGAACCGCTCCAGCGACAGATCGATCGACATGGCCTCCTCGCCATGGCGGTTGATTGCAAAGAAGGTGACCGTTCCGGCATCGGCGTCATGGACGCCGGCGATATCGAGATAGGGGACATCGGCTGCGACATCGGCATTGTAGCTGGGGCAATCGACATCCAGATGAAGGGCAACACCGCGACCGTTGCGCGAGGCGAGCTGGAAGGGGTAGTAAATCGTCTGTCGCCAGGCCTTGCCGCCCGGTTCCGTCATGATCGGGGCGATGACATTGACCAGCTGGGCAATGCAGGCGATGCGCACCACATCCGAACGGCGGATGAAGGTGTTCAGAATGCAGCCGACCTGCAGCACGTCTTCGAAGTTATAGATGTCTTCGAGAAGAACAGGGGCATGCGGCCAGTCCCATTCCTTCATGCGCTTGGCGTCGCTCTTGCGCTCGTGATACCAGACATTCCACTCGTCGAAGGAAATCTTGACGTCTTTCTTCGAGCGCTTCTTGGCCTTCACGTAATCAATGACGCCAGCAACCGTGCCGATATAACGGTCGAGCTTTTGCGGCAGGGCGAGATATTCCGAGGTCCGCTTCTCATAGTTCTCGAAATACATGTGCAGCGAGATGTAATCGACCTGGTCATAGGTCTCATCGAGGACTGTTGCCTCCCATTGCGGATAGGTCGGCATGTCCGAATGCGACGAACCGCAGACGACGAGTTCCAGCTTGTCATCGAAGGCGCGAATGGCCTTGGCGGTCTCGTTGGCGAGGTGGCCATATTCCGAGGCAGTCTTGTGGCCGACCTGCCAGGGGCCGTCCATCTCGTTTCCCAGGCACCAGAGCTTGACGTTCCAGGGATCGGCGCGGCCGTTCTTGCGGCGCAGATCCGACCAGTGGCTGCCGCCGGGATGATTGACATATTCGACGAAGTTGCGGGCGGCATCGAGGCCGCGGGAGCCGAGATTGACCGCGAGCATCATGTCGGTGCCGGCGGCTTTGGCCCAATCGGCAAATTCATGCACACCGACATGATTCGATTCGGCGGTGCGCCAGGCGAGGTCGAGGCGTGTGGGGCGGCTCTCGCGCGGGCCGATGCCATCTTCCCAGTTGTAGGCGGAGACAAAATTGCCGCCGGGATAGCGGCAAACGGGCGTGTCGAGCGATTGCACCAGTTCGATCACGTCGCGGCGCATGCCGTTCTCATCTGCGCTCGGATGATCGGGTTCGTAGATGCCGGTATAGACCGCGCGTCCCAGATGTTCGAGAAACGAACCATAAAGCCGCTTGTCGATATCTGCGATCGTGTAGCGCGCATGCGCGGTGACTTTAGCTTCCATCGGTCCCCTCCCAGAGAACAATATCCGATATTCCGGTTTATATCTGTGTTGCAGATATAATAGCCATCGGAAAGGGGCGGGCGTCAAGAGGGGTGGAGGTGTGAAACGTCAAAGTTGTATGCGCAGCGTAATGTCCTGATCGTAATTGCCGAAGCCGCGACCGAAGATGTTTATGCCGCCGGGATGCTCTGCATCCGGTTTGACGCCAACCCGCATACGGATGGAGCGATGTTGTTCGAGGTGGAGGTCGTCGAGCGTGATGTCGGAGATCTTTATGCCATCAATGAAGCTGCCATCCTGGCCGATTCGCCAGTTCTTCAGCTTGCCGTATTGGGAGCCGCTGAGTTTCCACCAGTCGGGGGTGTAGACGCCGCGTTTGTCGCCAAAATCACCAGGCGAGGTCCAGATGCCGATATCGACGCCGTTGACTTGGAGGAAGATGTCGGAAGGCCAGTCGGCGGCCGTGCCGGGAACCTCTGAGCTGAGTTCCATCGAGAATTCGAGCGCCCGCGGCTTTGCCTTGCGCACCAAGGTGTTGTTGGGGAACTGATACTCGACAAAGCCTTGCGTAAACCACAGAAGACCCGCCTTCATCCGGTCCGGATCGAGAAAGGTGTCGGGCACGTCGAGAAGGCCGATCACGCCGTCGCGCGAACACAGCCCGCAAGGTCCCGTTACCTCAAACTGGGTATAAAGCCCAAGCGGCATCGACACCTCGATCATGTCATCGCGATGGGCTGCCGCGCTATCCTGGAAGGCGACGAGGATTTCCTTGAAGGCGGAGCGGCAGACCTTCTGGCTGCCCTTGCGGGCCTTCTGGCTTTCGGTGGTGATCAGACCGATGCTCTCGAGGATCTGGATGTTTGCCGAAACCGTCGACTGTGGCAGCGCCAGTTCTTCGGCAATCTGGTTGACGTTTTTCGCCTCACCGGACCGGAGTATCTTGAGAATGGAGATGCGGACCTCGCTGGCGAGCGCTTTGATGATGTCCTGTCGCTCACTGGGGTCGATTACGAGTACTGTTCCGGTCATATCTTCTGCCACATCTAACAGAACTGATGAATATCAGAATTGTGGATATAAATGCAATCTGATCTTCCGTGAGAGCTTAATGAGGGCTTGCGACCGTGACGATTGTGCACTCCAACTGCGACCTGTGCGCGTCGCTGGCGGGTCTGAACGATCGCTGTGTTCTTGAGAATCTCACCGGCAAGGTGGTGAGAGCGCAGGGATTCGAACCCTGGACCTACTGATTAAAAGTCAGTTGCTCTACCGGCTGAGCTACGCTCTCCCAGGTGCGGCCAAATCAGGGCCGCCGGAAGTGCGCGGAACATAGGCAGGTGACCTCTGCCGGTCAACCGCAAAAATGCATTTTTCAGCGCAAAAGCGAGTGCAATTGTCGCAGGCTACGCAAAGGTGATTGGCAAGGGGTAAAGGTCGGGATTAGGAAGGGCCCGATCTCTACAGGGAGTGCCAGGTGTCGATAGGCGATATTTCATTCTTCAGTGCTCTTTTGGCAGGAGCATTGTCGTTTCTGTCGCCCTGCGTTCTGCCGCTTGTGCCGCCTTATCTCTGTTATATGGCCGGCATATCCGTTGATGAATTCAGAGGCGGCGGTCAGGCGGAAAATGCTGCGGCCCGGCGCACGGTGTTTCTGACGGCCATCGTCTTTACGCTCGGTTTTGCCACGGTTTTCGTGGCGTTGGGTGCCGGTGCCTCGACGATTGGCGGCCTGTTGCGCCAGCATCTCGATCTCCTGTCGAAGATCGGTGGCGTGATCATCATCATCATGGGCCTGAATTTTCTTGGCGTGTTTCGCTTGGGGCTGCTTTCGTCGGAGTACCGGTTTTCCGGTGGCGGCAAGCCGGCCACGCTCTCGGGCGCCTATGTCATGGGGCTTGCCTTTGCCTTTGGCTGGACGCCCTGCATCGGGCCGGTCCTCGGGGCGATCCTCGGGGTCGCGGCCTCGAAGGAGACCGTAGGGGCAGGGGCATTGCTGCTTGCCATCTATTCGCTTGGGCTTGCCGTGCCCTTCTGGATCGCTGCCGGCTTTTCCGGTGCCTTCATGCGGTTCCTCACACGCTTCCGTCGCCACCTCGGCCTTGTCGAAAAGGCGATGGGCGGCCTTCTTGTGCTTACCGGCCTTGCCTTCATCTTCGGTTATGTCTCGGACATGGCGATCTGGTTCCAGCAAACCTTTCCAATCCTGTCGCAAATCGGCTAAGCGGGGACTGCTGCCTGTTCGGCAAGCGGTTTGTCTTCCGGCTGGCGGGGTTTGCTGATGGCTGATATTGTGGCGCTCGTCCTGCCGTTCTTCGGCCTGATCCTGATTGGCTACGTCGTGGCACGGCTGAAGCAGCAGCCGGCCGAGGCGCTTGGCTGGCTGAATGTTTTCATCATCTACGTTGCCCTGCCGGCTCTGTTCTTCAAGCTCGTCTCCCGGACACCGATCGAGGATCTCGCCCAGATCGACTTTATCGCGGCGGACCTTACCGGAACCTATGTGATCTTCGTCCTTGCCTTCCTGATTGGCCGCTACCTGCGTCGCAACCGGTTCGACGAATGCGTCATCCAGGGCTTTGCCGGGGCCTATGGCAATATCGGCTATATGGGGCCGGGGCTCGCGCTTCTGGCCTTGGGGGAGGCTGCGGCGGTGCCGGTGGCGCTCGTCGTCTGCTTTGAAAATGCGCTGCATTTCATGGTTGCGCCGGCGATGATGGCGCTTGCCGGCGACGAGAAGCGCCCGGCTGGTGCGGTTGTTGTCGAGGTCATAACGAAGGTCGCGACCCACCCCTTCATCATTGCGACGGCACTCGGCTTTCTCGTGGCCGCACTGAAACTTGAGATCCCGGTCGCGGCAGCCCGTCTCATCGACTATCTGGCCCAGGCGGCAGCTCCTTGCGCGCTGTTTGCCATGGGGGTGACGCTGGCGCTGCGACCGCTCAAGCGCATTCCGGTCGAAATCGGCTATCTCGTGCCAATCAAGCTCGTCGTCCATCCGCTGCTGATGTGGGTGGTCTTGAGCCTTGCCGGCAATTTCGAACCTGTATGGATCAAGGCGGCGGTGCTGCTTGCCGCGCTGCCGACGGCGACAAATGTCTTCGTGCTCGGCCAGCACTATGGTGTCTGGCAGGAGCGGGCTTCGGCCACGATCCTGATTACGACAGTGCTTTCGGTGTTTTCGGTCTCGGCTCTGCTGATCGCCATGACCAGCGGCGCTTTACCGACGGATCTTTTCCCGTAACAGCCCCGGCAGGTTCTTCAGGCTGCGTCCCGGTGCGACCCCTTCCTGCATGACGAGGTGGCGCAAGGGCGAGACGCTGGCAAGCACCTGGAGGCCGCTGGCGCGCAACATCTGAACGGGCAGAAGGCTGGACAAGAGCGAGCGATTGAGGAGATCGACGCTCACCGTGCGGCTCGCGATATCCAGTCGGCGCCGACGGTCGAAGCGATCGCCGGCATCGGATGGAATGGCCGCGGAAGTCCGGTCTGTCAGGATGTCCTCCAGCGCTGCGATATCGCGCAGGCTGAGGTTGAGACCCTGGGCGCCGATCGGCGGAAAGGCATGGGCCGCCTCGCCGATGAAGGCGACACGTCCCTTGCCATATTTGTGCGCCGTCATGCCGGAGAGCGGCCAGGCCTGCGCACCATCCTCGACGGTGACCGCGCCGAGCAGGGATTGCATCCGCCGCTCAACTTCGCCGGACAGTGCTTCAGGGGAAAGCGACAGAAGGTGCTCGGCTTGTTCCGGTCTCACGACCCAGACCAAGCTGGAGCGTTGGCCGGGAAGGGGAACTTGCGTGAACGGGCCGGTCTCGGTGTGGAATTCCGTCGAGACATTAAGATGCGGACGCGTGTGGCTGAAATTCAGGACCACGGCTGTTTGCGGATAGGACCAGGTCTTCAGGCCAATGCCGGCTGCCTCGCGTGTCTTCGAGCGCTTGCCATCGGCGCCGATCAAAAAGGCTGCGGATATGGTCTCACCGCTCGCGAGCGACAGATCGACTGCGCCATCGCCGATCTGGATCGCCTCTGCCGTGGTGGCGAAGCGCGTGATCAGCGGCTCGGTGGATACGGCCGCGGCGAGCCTCTCCAGAAGGACAGTATTTGGAATATTGTAGCCGAAGGCTTCGAGACCGATTTCGGACGCGCGGAAGGCGACGGTGGGGGCGCGCAGCAGGCGTGCCGTGCCATCGAGGATCTGCATGGTCGAGAGCGGCGCCGACTGGGGTTTCATCGCGTCCCACAGTTTAAGCCGGTCCATGACCTCCAGCGACTGGTGCATCAAGGCGGTGGTGCGGCGATCCGAGGTGGCCGGATCCAGTCCGACAAGCGCCACAGGGCGTCCGCCACGGGCCATCGCGATGGCAGCAATCTGGCCCGCAGGTCCCGATCCGACGATGGCAATGTCAAAGCTGTCCGGCATCTCGGCTTTCCTCTTGTTCAGCATGCCCTTTCTATCGATGCTTGATTGCGAAATCCATGGGCCGAATTGGCGCAGTCAACGTGCGCAGCGTCACCGGCGAACCTGCAATCGACTGCCGCGTTGTTGCAAATGCGAAGAATTCATTGGATACCGTTGGCTTTCCCGGTCGGTCGAACTGGAGCAAGGATGAAGCTTTTCAATTACAAACGGGTTCCCTATGCGGAAATCCGAGCTTTCTCGGTGCATATCTTGACCGCGTCGGGCTCGTTTCTGGCGTTTCTTGGTGTGGTTGCGGCTGCAGAACAGCGCTTCGTCGATATGTTCTGGTGGCTCGGTCTTGCTTTGCTTGTCGACGGAATCGATGGGCCGATTGCACGCAAGGTCCGAGTCAAGGAGGTCCTGCCGAACTGGTCCGGCGATACGCTCGACAACATCATCGACTACGTGACTTATGTGCTGCTGCCGGCCTTTGCGCTTTACCAAAGCGGCATGATCGGTGAACCCTGGTCCTTCGTCGCCGCGGGTTTGATCGTTGTATCCAGTGCGATCTACTATGCCGACATGGGCATGAAGACCGACGAATACTTCTTCTCGGGCTTCCCCGTCGTCTGGAACATGCTGGTGTTGACGCTGTTCGTCATCGATGCCAGCGCCACCACGGCCTTGATCGCGGTTCTCTTCTCCGTCGTCCTGACCTTCCTTCCCGTCCATTTCCTGCATCCGGTTCGTGTAAAGCGGCTGCGATGGCTCAATCTAGCCGTCTTCTTCGCCTGGTGCGGGTTCGGGGGCTATGCTCTTCTTCTGCATTTTCAGTCCCCCGCATGGGTGGTCTGGGGCATGATCGTGAGCGGGATCTACCTCTATGTGATCGGCGGCGTCATGCAGTTGCTGCCCAATCTCGGAAAGGCGCGTTGACCATTTTCACGCGCGCCCGGGGGAAAACCCAAAAATTGAGCTGCCCATATGTTGTGCGTTGCCGCAAACTGGTTATGAATTGAGCGCAAGGCTGAGAAGCGTCTCGCCTTGGCTTAGTCAACCGAGGGGAACACGTGTCACAAGTGCAGAACGGAGCTCAAAGGCCGCTCTTGAGCGTGCGCGGTGTGAGCAAGCTGTTTGGCAGCTTCCGGGCCTGTGACGCAATTGATCTCGACATTGACGCGGGCGAGATCCATGCCCTGCTCGGCGAAAACGGTGCGGGAAAATCGACCCTGGTCAAGATGCTGTTTGGCATTCTGGCGCCAAGCGAAGGGGAGATCTTCTGGAATGGCGACGCCGTCTCGATTGCCAATCCTGCTGTCGCACGCCGACTGGGCATCGGCATGGTGTTCCAGCATTTTTCACTGTTCGAGGCGCTGACGGTTGCCGAAAACATTGCGCTGTCGCTTGATGGCACGATCTCGATGGCGGAGCTTGCGCAAAAGGCTTCGGATCTTTCCAGAGCGTATGGCCTGCCGCTCGATCCCCATGCGCATGTGGCTGATCTTTCCGTAGGAGAACGCCAGCGGATCGAGATCGTGCGTGCGCTGCTGCAGAACCCGAAACTGATCATTCTTGACGAGCCGACGTCGGTGCTGACGCCGCAGGAAGCCGACAAGCTGTTTGAAACCCTGCTCAAGCTGAAGGCCGAGGGACGCTCGGTTCTCTATATCAGTCACAGACTGGAAGAAGTGCAGCGGATTTGCGATCGCGCGACGGTCTTGCGCCACGGCAAGGTGACGGGGGACTGCAATCCGCGTGATGAAACGCCGGCATCGCTGGCCCGCATGATGGTGGGTGCCAATGTGGCGGAGGTCGAGCGTCCCGACATGCCGACGGGCGGGGCGGTGCAGATCGAGGTCCGGTCGTTGTCGGTGCCGGCCCGCACGCCATTTGCCATGCCGCTACGGTCGGTCAACCTGTCGGTAAGGGCAGGGGAGATCCTGGCGATTGCGGGCGTTGCCGGCAATGGTCAGAGTGAATTGTTCGATGCCCTGTCGGGGGAACATCCGGTTGCCGATCATGCGGCGATCCTGTTGCGCGGACAGCCGGTTGGCCGCAACGGCATCAATGCGCGTCGGCTGCTTGGCGCTGCCTTCGTGCCGGAAGAGCGGCATGGCCACGCGGCGGTAACCGGCATGAGCCTGTCTGAAAACCTCGTCCTGTCGCGCCATGCCTCCGACAAGGTGGCCTATCTCTCCGGCGGCAAGCTCGGGCTTGTGCGCCATGGCATTCTGCGGCAGGCCACGGCCCGTATCGTCGCTGCGATGGATGTGCGCAAAAGCGGCGAAGACCCGGTCGCCGGATCGCTTTCCGGCGGAAATCTGCAAAAGTTCATCATCGGGCGCGAACTCGACAGGCAGCCTTCGGTGTTCATCGTCAATCAACCCACCTGGGGGGTCGATGCGGGAGCGGCCAGCCGCATTCGGCAAGCCCTCGTTGATCTCGCGAAGGCCGGTTCCGCAGTGATCGTGATCAGTCAGGATCTCGATGAAATTTTCGAGGTGGCAACCACCGTTGCGGCGATCTCCGAAGGGCGGCTGTCAGACATCCATCCCGCCTCGACGATGACACGGGAGCATCTGGGGATCCTGATGGGTGGATTGCACCAGCCGGGAGATGCCCATGCGCATTGAACTTCAGCGTCGGCCTCGCCCATCTCCCCTGTTTGCCATGCTATCGCCGCTGTTGGCGCTGGCACTGACGCTGATAGCCGGCGCCATCATGTTTTCCGCGCTTGGCAAGGCACCGCTTTCGGCGCTTTACAGCTTCTTCGTTGAACCGCTTCTCGATGTCTGGTCGCTGCACGAGCTGGCGATCAAGGCTGCACCGATGATCCTGATCGCTGTCGGGCTTTCGGTCTGCTATCGGTCGAACAACTGGAACATCGGCGCAGAGGGTCAGTTCACCATGGGGGCGATCATCGGCTCGATCCTGCCGATCACCTTCTACGAGTGGCAATCGCCGCTGCTGTTGCCGATGATGATGGTGATGGGGGCGCTGGGCGGTGCGCTCTATGGTGCGATCCCTGCACTTCTGAAAACCCGTTTCAACACCAATGAGATCCTGACAAGCCTGATGCTTGTCTATATCGCCCAGCTGTTTCTGGACTGGCTGACCCGTGGCCCCTGGAAAGATCCGGGCGGCTTCAATTTTCCGCAGTCGCGCTCCTTCGTGTCGGACGCTGTCTTGCCCGAGATCCTGGCCTCCGGTCGTACCCATTACGGGCTCGTCTTTGCCATCGTGGCGGCCGTACTGATCTGGTTCATGATGCGTTACACGCTGAAGGGCTTCCAGGTGGTCGTACTTGGCGAATCCGAGCGGGCAGGGCGGTTTGCAGGTTTTTCTGCCCGCAAGATGGTCTGGTTCTCGTTCATGCTCTCGGGCGCGCTCGCCGGTCTTGCCGGGATTTCGGAAGTGTCCGGTTCGATCGGCCATCTGCAGCCGGCGATTTCCCCAGGTTACGGCTTTACCGCGATCATCGTCGCCTTCCTTGGCCGGCTCAATCCGCTTGGTATCATTGCCGCAGGCTTTGTGCTCGCACTGACCTATCTCGGTGGCGAGGCTGCCCAGCTGTCACTCGGGATCTCCGACAAGGTGACCCGTGTCTTCCAGGGGCTGATCCTCTTCTTCGTTCTCTCCTGCGACACGCTCATTCTCTACAAGGTGCGGATCGTGATTGATCGGGTCCGCAGCTCTTCCGACAAAGGCGTGTGATGATTGTCGAAGCTATTCTCCTGACCGTCATCACCGCCTCCACACCACTTGTCATTGCCGCGATGGGTGAGCTGGTGGCGGAGCGTGCGGGCGTGCTCAATCTCGGTGTCGAGGGCATGATGATCATGGGCGCTGTTGCCGCTTTCATGGCGACGCAGGCGACGGGGTCTCCCTATCTTGGCGTCATGGCCGGCGTGGTCGTCGGCGCGGCCTTCTCGCTGCTGTTCGGCGTGTTGACGCTCTCCTTCGTTGCCAATCAGGTGGCGACAGGCCTTGCCCTGACAATCCTCGGTCTCGGTCTCTCAGGCATGATCGGCGAAGGTTTCGTCGGATCGCCCGGCATCAAGATGCAGCCTATCGCCATTCCGATTCTGGCTGACATTCCGTTGATCGGCCCGGTGCTGTTCCGGCAGGATCTCTTCTTCTACGCCTCGATTGCGTTGGTCATCGGCGTCAACTGGTTCCTGTTTAGGAGCAGGACCGGTCTGAAACTGCGGGCGATCGGCGACAACCACGGCTCGGCCCATACGCTTGGCCTGCCGGTCATTCGCATGCGATATCTCGCAGTGCTCTTCGGCGGCGCCTGTGCGGGCCTTGCGGGGGCACAGCTGTCGCTGGTCTACACACCGCAGTGGGTGGAGAACATGGCGGCCGGTCGCGGCTGGATTGCGCTCGCGCTGGTCGTGTTTGCCGCCTGGCGTCCATGGCGCGTCCTGGCTGGCGGATACCTCTTTGGCGCCGTCACCATTGGTCAGCTGCATGCCCAGGCGCTGGGCTTTGGTCTACCATCCCAGCTTCTCTCCGCGCTGCCCTATGCGGCAACCATTGTCGTCCTTGTGATCATTTCGCATAATCGCAGGACGACCTTGATCAATACGCCTGCCTCGCTTGGCAAGCCGTTTGTGCCGGACCGGTAACAACACTGAATTCAACCTAACCAGACAGGGGAAAACCATGAGACACTTCCTTCTTGCGCTGACGGCATCCGTCGCCGCGGTCCTTTCCACGGCCGCGCCATCGGTCGCACAAGACAAGACCAAGATCTGCTTCATCTATGTCGGCTCGAAGACCGATGGCGGCTGGACGCAGGCCCATGATATCGGCCGTCAGGAGTTGCAGGCGCATTTCGGTGACAAGATCGAAACGCCGTTCCTTGAAAACGTGCCGGAAGGCCCGGATGCCGAACGCGCCATCGAGCGCATGGCGCGCTCCGGCTGCGCCATGGTCTACACGACCTCGTTTGGCTTCATGGAAGCGACGGTCAAGGTTGCCGAGAAATTCCCGGACGTGAAGTTCGAGCATGCCACCGGCTACAAGGCAGCAGCCAACCTTGCGACCTACAATTCCCGTTTCTATGAAGGCCGCTACATCAACGGCCAGATCGCCGGAAAGATGTCGAAGACCGGCACCGCCGGCTACATCGCCTCCTTCCCGATCCCGGAAGTGGTCGGCGGCATCAACGCATTCCTGTTGGGTGCGCGCAGCGTCAACCCGGAATTCAAGCTCAAGGTGATCTGGGTCAACACCTGGTTCGACCCCGGCAAGGAAGCCGATGCGGCCAAGGCGCTGATCGACCAGGGCGTGGATATCCTGACCCAGCACACCGACACGACGGCGCCGATGCAGGTGGCCGAAGAGCGTGGCATCAAGGCCTTCGGCCAGGCTTCGGACATGATCAAGGCGGGTCCGACCTCGCAGCTGAGCTCGATCATCGATACCTGGGGTGCGTATTACATCAAGCGCGCGCAGGCCGTTCTCGATGGGACCTGGGAATCGCAGCAGACCTTTGACGGCCTGAAGGACGGCATCCTGACCATGGCGCCGTACACCAACATGCCGGAAGACGTGAAGGAAATGGCACTCGCAACCGAAGCCAAGATCAAGTCTGGCGAGCTGAAGCCGTTTACCGGCCCGGTCAACAAGCAGGACGGCAGCGTCTGGCTGAAGGAAGGCGAATCGGCTGACGACGGCACCATCCTCGGCATGAACTTCTACGTCGAGGGCGTGGACGACAAGCTGCCGCAGTAAAGCGGACCAGAACAAGCAATGAAAGCAAGGGGTGCCATGGGCGCCCCTTGTGACTCCAAATCATGTGAACGCACAGCCAAGCGTTCTTCACGCCGCCAAGACTCTCCTGTACCGGTACAATTTAGAAAGACGGAAGAGGCGGCGATGCGCAGAGAAGACATCAGGGGGCTTAGGCTCGGCACCGAGTTGCGCACGACGCATGCCAAGGTTGTCGAGGAGATCGGGCTCTCGATCGTTGGCGGAAAATATCCCGTGGGAGCCGTCCTGCCGGGCGATCAGGCGCTTGAGTCACAATTCGATGTGTCGCGCTCTGTTTTGCGCGAGGCGATGAAGACCCTGACAGCGAAGGGGTTGATCGTGGCAAAATCGCGCGTTGGGACACGCGTGCGCGAACAGTGTCACTGGAACCTGCTCGATGAGGATGTGCTGCGTTGGCACTTCAACGTCGGCGTCACGCCCGACTTCGTCGAGCAGCTCTACGATGTCAGACTGCTACTGGAGCCCGCCGCCGCCGCCGCTGCAGCTATGCGGGCAACGCCGGAGGATTGCGACGAGCTGCGCGGTTATGCCCTGCAGCTGGGCTCCGAAGCGATCTCGCTGCAGGAGAGGGTCGAGGCGGATCTGCGCTTTCATATCCTTCTTACCTTGCTGTCGGGCAACATATTCTACGATGGTATGCTTGGTTTCATAAAATCGGCACTTGAGGGTGCTTTGAAGATTTCCCTGTCACCAGACCTTGCCGCGCGGCGCCACAATATCGTCGAGGCGCATCTCGCCATCGTCGAGGCCGTCGAGCGACGCGATCCGGAAGCGGCGCGCGCCACGACGCAGGCCGTGGTCGAGGGGGGGCGGTCGACGGCACTGGCCGGAATTCTCGCAATCGCCAAGGGCTGACGGGCGATCCGATATCGCTTGCGGCGGAAGCGGCGCAAGGCTACTGAAATCCCGAATAATTCTTGCCTGGAGCCACTGCATGAGCCGTACCTGCCTCGCCGTCGTTCTCGCCGCTGGCGACAGCACGCGCATGAAATCCTCGATGTCGAAGGTCCTGCATCCGGTTGGCGGTCGGCCGATGATCGCGCATGTGATGGCATCGCTGGCGCAGTCGGATATCTCAGATGTTGCGCTGGTCCTCGGGCGGGATGCCGAGCGCGTTGCGGCGGCGGCCCGGGTAGACGGGCTTGCGGTTGAAAGCTTCCTTCAGACCGAACGCCGCGGCACCGGCCATGCTGTGCTGATGGCGGAGGCGGCGATTTCTCGCGGCTACGACCAGATCCTTGTGGCCTATGGCGACGTTCCCTTGATTACCGCAGCGCCGCTGAAGGCGGCGCGCGCGGCATTGGACACAGGGGCTGACGTTGCCGTTATCGGCTTTCACACCGAAAATCCGACCGGCTATGGCCGTTTGCTGGTTGAAAACGGTGAGCTGGTCGCAATCCGCGAGGAAAAGGATGCCTCCGACGAAGAGCGGCTCGTCACCTGGTGCAATAGTGGGCTGCTCGCGATCAATGGAGACAAGGCGCTTGATCTCCTGAAACGCATTGGCAACAGCAATGCCAAGGGCGAATTCTATTTGACCGACATCGTCGAAATCGCTCGGTCGCTGGGTGGTCGGGTTGTCGCGGTCGATGCTCCGGAAAGCGAATTGACCGGCTGCAACAACCGCGCCGAACTTGCCTATATCGAGGCGATCTGGCAGCAGCGCCGCCGCCACGAGGTGATGATATCAGGTGTCTCGATGATCGCGCCTGAGACGGTTTTCCTGAGCTATGACACAGTGATTGGACAGGATGCCGTGATCGAGCCGAATGTGGTCTTTGGTCCGGGTGTCACGGTGGAGGGCGGCGCGGTCATCCATGCGTTCTCGCATCTCGAAGGTTGCCATGTGGCGGCAGGCGCGACGGTTGGCCCATTTGCACGGCTTCGTCCCGGCGCCAATCTGGCCGAAGGCGCCAAGGTTGGAAACTTCTGCGAGGTGAAGAAGGCCGAGATCGGCAAGGGCGCCAAAGTCAACCACCTGACCTATATCGGCGATGCCGTGGTCGGAGCGGAGACGAATATCGGTGCCGGTACGATCACCTGCAATTATGACGGCGTCAACAAGCATGAGACGCGGATTGGGGCAGGGGCATTCATCGGCTCGAATTCTTCCCTTGTTGCCCCTGTTTCGATCGGCGATGGGGCGCTCATTGCCTCGGGCAGCGTCATCACCGAGGACGTCCCTGCTGACGCGCTGGCCTTCGGTCGCGCGCGACAGGAGGTGAAGGCGGGGCGGGCTGCCCTGGTGCGCGAGCGTAATCTGGCGATCAAGGCTGCAAAAAAGACCAAATCCTAAATTGGTATCACCAATCGTGATGCTGCGTTGCATTACGAGACGAAATGCAATTTGACAGCCGATGCGATTGCCAATCCTGCCGGAGACGATAGGAAGGTCCGCAAGTTCTGAAGTATTACGGAGAAGTTTATGTGCGGTATTGTCGGCATCGTCGGGGTCAAGCCGGTGGCGGAGCGTCTGGTCGATGCGTTGAAGCGGCTGGAATATCGCGGTTATGACTCCGCCGGTGTTGCGACAATCCATGACAACAAGTTGGATCGCCGTCGCGCCGAGGGCAAGCTGTTCAATCTCGAGACCAAACTTGCCGGCGAGCCGCTGCCTGGCCTGATCGGGATCGCGCATACGCGCTGGGCGACGCATGGCGTACCGAACGAAACCAACGCCCATCCGCATTTCGTCGACGGCGTCGCCGTCGTGCACAATGGCATTATCGAGAACTTTGCCGAGATCAAGGAAGAGCTTGGCGCCGAGGGGGCGATCTTCGTTACCCAGACCGACACCGAGGTTGTGGCTCAGCTTCTGGCGAAGTATCGCCGGCAGGGGCTTGGTCGCCGCGAAGGCATGCATGAAATGCTGCGTCACGTAACCGGCGCCTATGCGCTCGCGGTCATCTTCGAGGATGATCCGTCGACGATCATGGCAGCACGCTCGGGCCCGCCGCTTGCCGTCGGTTATGGCGATGGCGAGATGTTCCTCGGCTCGGATGCCATTGCACTTTCGCCTTTCACCAACCGTATCGCCTATCTGCAGGATGGCGACTGGGCTGTCCTCGGGCGCGACGGCGCGCAGATTTTCGATCTTGCGGGCAACCGCGTCGAGCGACCGATCCAGATCTCGTCTGCCACGGCCTACATGATCGACAAGGGCAATCATCGCCACTTCATGGAGAAGGAAATCTACGAGCAGCCGGAGGTGATCTCCCACGCGCTGTCGCATTACGTGGATTTTGCCGAGCAGAAGGTGCGCCCGGTGGATGCCGGTATCGACTTTGCCAATCTGCGCGGGCTTGCAATTTCCGCATGCGGCACTGCCTATCTGGCCGGTCTCGTCGGCAAGTACTGGTTCGAGCGATATGCACGTTTGCCGGTGGAGATCGACGTCGCCTCGGAGTTTCGCTATCGCGAAATGCCGCTGAGTAGGGACCAGGCGGCACTCTTCATATCGCAGTCGGGCGAGACGGCCGATACGCTTGCCTCTCTGCGCTATTGCAAGGACAACGGCTTGAAAATCGGAGCTGTCGTCAATGTCAAGGAATCGACGATTGCGCGGGAAGCCGATGCAGTCTTCCCGATCCTCGCCGGTCCGGAAATCGGTGTCGCGTCGACCAAGGCCTTTACCTGTCAGCTTGCCGTACTCGCTTCGCTTGCCGTTTCGGCGGGCCGGGCGCGGGGAACTTTGAGCGAGGCTGACGAGAAGCAGCTCGTGCACAGCCTGATCGAGATGCCGCGCATCATGAGCAAGGTCATCAATGCCGTGCAGCCGCAGATCGAGTCCCTGTCGCGGGATCTCTCGAAGTTCAAGGACGTGCTTTATCTCGGCCGCGGCACCAGCTATCCGCTGGCGCTGGAGGGGGCTCTGAAGCTCAAGGAGATCTCCTATATCCATGCGGAGGGTTATGCGGCCGGCGAATTGAAGCATGGCCCGATCGCGCTCATCGACGAGAACATGCCGGTCATCGTGATTGCACCCTTCGATCGCTTCTTCGAGAAGACCGTGTCGAACATGCAGGAGGTTGCCGCGCGCGGCGGCCGAATCATCTTCATCACCGACGAGAAGGGTGCGGCCGCTTCCAAGCTCGAGACCATGGCAACGATCGTGCTGCCGGAAGTGGCCGAGATCATTTCGCCGATGATCTACTCGATCCCGATTCAGTTGCTCGCCTATCACACGGCGGTTTTCATGGGCACGGACGTCGATCAGCCACGCAATCTGGCAAAGTCGGTCACGGTCGAGTGATCCCTGAGGCCGGGCGCAGGTTGCACTTTTCCTTGCGCCCGGAAGCAGGCTTGGGCATTGTCCGGGTGATTTGGCACTGCACAATGATGGCCCGACATGACGGACTCGATTGACAGGATCTCGCTGGCAACCCGCCTCAGGAACAACTTCCTGACGGGGCTGATCATCTGCGCGCCGATGGCAATCACCATCTATCTGACCTGGACCTTCATCCATTGGGCCGATAGTTGGGTGAAACCCTATTTGCCTGACCGCTACAATCCTGAGGCCTATCTCAAATTTGCCGTTCCAGGCACCGGCTTGCTGATTGCGATCCTTTTCATCACGCTGGTTGGGTTTCTGGGGCGTAACCTTATCGGGCGCTCGATCGTCTCCTACAGCGAGAACATCCTCAATCGCATGCCGCTGGTGCGAACCGTCTACAAAAGCACCAAGCAGATTTTCGAGACGGTGCTCAAGGAGCAGGGCAATTCCTTCAAGAAAGTGGGGCTGATCGAGTTTCCGCGTGCCGGAACCTGGGCACTGGTCTTCGTGTCCACCGATGCCAAGGGGGAAATTGCGGCAAAGCTGAATGCCAATGGCGAGGAGATGGTCGCCGTCTTTCTGGCACCGACGCCGGTTCCGACGGCTGGTTTCCTGATGTTCGTGCCGCGCAGCAAGTTGATGTTGCTCGACATGACTCCGGAAGAAGGCGTTAAACTCCTGATCAGTGCCGGTCTCGTCACGCCTGAGCACAAGCCGAACCTTGCCGATGCGATGACGGCTTTTGCCGATCTGCCGGCCGAGGATGAGGCCGTGTCTGTAAAAACGTCGAAGGCGCGGTAAAGCGCGCTTGCCTTAACCCGCATGCAGGAATCGGATCGCCTCGTCGCGGCGGTGGAGATAGAGCAGCGTGCGCACCGCTTCACCCCGTTGACTGGTCAGTTCCGGATCGCGGTCAAGCAGATAAGCTGCATCCTTGCGCGCGATTTCCAGGAGATCGCCATGATGCTCGAGGCTTGCGATTTTGAAGCCCGGGGTGCCGGATTGGCGGGTGCCGAGAAGCTCGCCTTCGCCACGCAATTTCAGGTCTTCCTCGGCAATCAGGAAGCCGTCCTCCGAATCGCGCAGGATGGAGAGGCGGGCCTTTCCCGTTTCGCCGAGCGGGCCCTTGTAGAGCAGGATGCAGCTTGAGGCTTCGTCGCCACGTCCGACGCGGCCACGCAACTGGTGCAATTGCGCAAGGCCGAATCGCTCGGCGTGTTCGATCACCATGATCGTGGCATCGGGAACGTCGACGCCGACTTCGACCACGGTGGTGGCGACCAGCAGGCGGGTTTCGCCGTTCTTGAAGGCGAGCATCGCGGCGTCCTTTTCCGCACCCGCCATGCGTCCGTGCACCAGTCCGATCGGCGCCTTAATGAACTGTTGCAGCACGGCTCGCCGTTCATCGGCGGACATGAGCTCGCTTTCTTCCGTTTCCTCCACCAGCGGGCATATCCAATAGGCTTTCTTGCCTTCCGCAATGGCAGCCCGCAGACGCTCGATGACATCGGGCACGCGTTCGGTCGGCACCGTTACCGTCTGGATCGGTTTTCTGCCGGCGGGCTTTTCGGTGAGCTTGGAGACGTCCATGTCGCCAAACGCCGCCAGCACCAGGGTTCGCGGGATCGGCGTTGCCGTCATCACCAGCATGTGCGGCGATAGTCCCTTGGCAGTGAGGCGCAACCGTTGATGCACGCCGAAGCGATGCTGTTCGTCGACGACGGCCAAAGTCAGGTTGCGGTAGGTGACTGTATCCTGGAACAGCGCATGGGTGCCGATGACGATCTGCGTTTCGCCGGAAGCGATGCGTTCGAGAATGGCGTCTCGCTCCTTCCCCTTGGTCCGGCCGGTCAGGACGTCGATCTTGAGGTCTGCGGCAGCGCTAAGGCGGGAGAGTGTGGCATGGTGCTGGCGGGCGAGGATCTCTGTCGGCGCCATCAGCACGGCCTGTCCACCGGCTTCCACCGCGGCGGCCATGGCAAACAGGGCGACCAGCGTCTTGCCGGCGCCGACATCGCCCTGAACGAGACGCAGCATGCGTTGGTCGGATGCCATGTCCTTCAGAATGTCGGCGATGGCGGCCAGCTGGCTGTTGGTCGGCGTAAAGGGAAGGGCTGTCCGAATCTTGTCGCTGAGTGCGCCGGTTGGCCGGATGGGGATGCCCGGCACGCGTCGCAGCTTCTGCCGGACGAGTGCCAGCGAGACCTGGCCCGCCAGGAATTCGTCATAGGCGAGCCTTCGGCGTGCCGGGGCCTGCGGGTCGATGTCCTTTTCGTCGCGCGGATGGTGCAGGGCGACAAGACTGTCGCGGACGCTTGTGAAGCCTTGCCTGGTCGCGAGCGCATCATCGGCCCATTCGGTAAAATCGGGCGTCTTTTCGAGAGAGGCTTCGATGGCCTTGCGCAGGACCTTCGGAGAGAGACCGGCAGTCAGCGGATAGACAGGCTCGACCAGCGGCAGGTTCTCGGCCTCGCTCGCTTTCAGCATGAAATCGGGATGGACCATGGAGGCACGGCCGTTGAACCAGTCGACTTTGCCGGAGACCATGAAGACCTCGTCGAGCGGCAAGGCCTTTTCCAGCCAGTTGCCCTTGACCTTGAAGAAGGTCAGCGCCAGTTCACCGGTCTCGTCGTGCAGCATGACGCGATAGGGCAGATTGCTCTTGCCGCTTGGCGGCGGCAGGTGCCGGTCGACACGGCCTGTGATGGTCACCAGCGAGCCCTGGTTTGCATAAGCGATGCCGGGTTGATGACGGCGGTCGATCAGGCGGTGTGGTGCGAGCCACAAGAGATCGAGAACCCGAGCATCCTCGCCTTCGTCACGACCGACAAGGGTTGCCAGCAGCTGTGCGACCTTGGGGCCGACACCAGGCAGGGACGAAACGGAGGCGAAAAGGGGATCAAGATGGTTTGGACGCATGACGCGGGCAAAATGCCTTGCAAAATGCCGGCTTGGCAAGCTGACAATTTCACAAGCCTGCTCTATAGAAGCGCAACGAGACGAAGGATGGCGAAATGACTGGACTGGTGAGAAGCAGTGTCGACCTCGATCCCCGTCGGCGGCGCATCCTGTTCCGCTGCTGGCATCGCGGGATCCGCGAGATGGACCTGATGCTGGGACAGTTCTGCGAGGCCGAGATCGCCGATCTGAGCGAAGCCGATCTTGACGAGCTGGAACGGATCATGGCCGAAGAGGACAATGACCTCGTTCGCTACATTACGGGTGCCGAACCCGTGCCGGCACATCTGCAGACGCCGCTGTTTGAGCGGATCGCGGCCCTTCGTCCGCATTTCTCGCCTGTCGTTGCGGATGCAAATTGAGAAGTAGGCCCTGATGTCCCTGATCGATGTGAAGCGGATTGTCGATGCGCAATCGGCTCTGACGCTTTCCCATGTGCCGGATGGCATGGACGCCTTTATCCTTGCGGACCTCGCGCGGCAGGGCAAGCCGGTTGCCTATGTGGTCTCGGATGGGCAACGGCTGCAGAACATCGAGCAGACGCTGGGCTTTGCCGCACCGGATATTCCTGTCCTGACACTGCCCGCCTGGGATTGCCTGCCCTATGACCGTGTGTCGCCATCGGCCGATGTCTCGGCGCGGCGCCTTGCGGCGCTGTCAGGGCTGATTGCGCTTTATCTCAATCCGCATCCGGCGATCGTGCTCGTGACAGTCAATGCCATGCTGCAGAAGGTGGCACCGGCCGATGTGATCGACAGTCTCGGCTTTTCGGCGAAACCCGGCAACCAGGTGCGCATGGATGATGTGGCGGCAAGGCTCGAGCGCAATGGCTTCGACCGGGTTGCAACGGTGCGTGAGGTCGGCGAGTTTGCCGTGCGCGGCGGTATCCTCGACGTTTTCGTGCCGGGATCGGAAGAGCCTGTTCGCCTCGACTTCTTCGGAGATACGCTCGAAAGCATCCGGTCTTTTGATCCGGCAAGCCAGCGCACCATCGGCCAGGTGCGGTCCCTCGACCTGAACCCGATGAGCGAGGTGACGCTGACGCCGGAAAGCATCGCTCGGTTCCGCAAGAACTATCTGTCGCTGTTCGGCGCTGCGACGCGGGATGATGCACTCTACGCAGCCGTCTCCGAGGGGCGCCGCTATGCGGGCATGGAGCATTGGTTGCCGATGTTCTATGACCAGCTGGAGACCACCTTCGACTATCTGCGTGGGTTCCGCATGGTCACCGATCATACCGTGCGTGAGGCTGCCGAAGAACGGGCCAAGCTGATCCGTGACTATTACGAGGCACGTCTCAACAGCGCGACGCCCGGCAAGGGGCACCTGGCCCAGGGCACGCCCTACAAGCCGGTGCCGCCGGAACGGCTCTATCTCGGTGCGGCGGAATTCGGCCGCGCGCTGGATGCGTTCGATCCGATCCGCATCACGCCATTTGCCGAGCACGGGGGTGAAAGCCGCCTGGTGATCGAGGTCGATGCGCGACCCACGCCGCGCTGGGCGAAGACCGCCAATGAAGCGGGCGAGGCCGAGAGCGGTCGAGTGAATGTATTCGAGCAAGCGGTCAAATACGTCGCCGACAAGCGCGCGATGGGTGCCAAGGTGATCCTGTCCGGCTGGTCTGAAGGCTCGCTTGACCGACTGTTGCAGGTTCTAAACGAGCATGGCCTGGAGCGGCTGGTGCCGGTTGGGTCCTTGAAGGATGTCGCCAAGCTGAAGATAGGCGAGGCGGGCACCGCCGTCCTCAGCCTCGAAGGCGGCTTCGAGGCGGGTAAGCTGATCATCGTCGGTGAGCAGGACATTCTCGGCGACCGCATGGTCCGGCGGTCGAAGCGCCGCAAGCGTGCGTCAGACTTCATCTCGGAAGTCGCGAGCATCGACGAAGGCTCAATCGTCGTACATGCCGAGCACGGGATCGGGCGTTTCATCGGGCTGAGAACGATCGAGGCTGCCGGCGCGCCGCGTGCCTGCCTCGAACTGCAATATGCCGATGACGCTAAACTCTTTCTGCCGGTGGAGAACATCGATCTCTTGTCGCGCTATGGCGGCGAGGCAACCGAGGTACAGCTCGACAAGCTTGGCGGTGGCGCCTGGCAGATGCGCAAGGCCAAGCTGAAGAAGCGGCTCCTCGACATGGCCGGTGCGCTGATCAAGATCGCCGCCGAACGGATGACCCGCTCGGCGCCTGTGCTGACGACGCAGGAAGGGCTCTACGACGAATTCGCGGCTCGCTTCCCGTATGACGAGACGGAAGACCAGGAGAACGCCATCGAAGCGGTGCGCTCGGATCTGGGGCAGGGCCGACCGATGGACCGCTTGATTTGCGGCGACGTCGGCTTCGGCAAGACGGAAGTTGCGCTGCGCGCGGCCTTCATCGCCGCGATGAACGGCATCCAGGTCGCCGTGGTGGTGCCGACGACGCTGCTTGCGCGCCAGCATTTCAAGACTTTTTCGGAGCGCTTCCGGGGCCTGCCGATCCGCGTGCAGCAGGCATCGCGCCTTGTCGGCACCAAGGAACTCAACCTCGTCAAGAAGGAGGTGGCCGACGGCAAGACCGACATCGTCGTCGGGACCCATGCGCTGCTCGGCTCTGGCATCAGCTTTGCCAATCTCGGCCTCCTGATCATCGATGAGGAGCAGCACTTCGGCGTCAAGCACAAGGAGCGGCTGAAGGAGCTGAAATCCGACGTGCATGTGTTGACGCTGTCGGCGACGCCCATTCCGCGCACGCTGCAGCTGGCGATGACCGGTGTCCGCGAGCTGTCTTTGATTACCACGCCACCCGTCGACCGGATGGCGGTCCGCACCTTCATCTCGCCCTTCGATCCGCTCGTCATTCGAGAGACGCTGATGCGCGAGCATTATCGCGGCGGCCAGAGTTTCTATGTCTGCCCACGTCTGGCCGATCTCGCCGACATCAAGGCCTTCCTCGATGAAAACGTGCCGGAGCTGAAGGTCGCGCTCGCGCATGGGCAGATGGCGGCGGGCGAGCTCGAAGACATCATGAATGCCTTTTACGAAGGCCGCTACGATGTGCTGCTGTCGACGACCATTGTCGAATCGGGGCTCGATGTGCCGACGGCCAATACGCTGATCGTTCACCGCGCCGACATGTTCGGCCTGGCCCAGCTCTACCAGATCCGCGGCCGCGTCGGCCGTTCCAAGGTCCGTGCCTTTGCGCTTTTGACCCTGCCGGTCAACAAGGTGCTGACCCAGAGTGCGGAACGACGGCTGAAGGTATTGCAATCGCTCGACACACTCGGCGCCGGCTTTCAGTTGGCAAGCCATGACTTGGACATCCGGGGCGCGGGCAACCTGCTTGGCGAGGAACAGTCCGGCCACATCAAGGAAGTCGGCTTCGAGCTTTACCAGCAGATGCTCGAGGAGGCCGTGGCCGAAGTGAAGGGTATCGACGAAGTCGTCGACACCGGCTGGTCGCCGCAGATCCAGGTCGGGACCTCGGTGATGATTCCGGAGACCTATGTACCCGATCTCCATCTGCGCATGGCGCTCTATCGCCGCCTCGGCGAACTGGACGATCTGCGCGAGATCGACGGTTTCGGCGCCGAACTGATCGACCGCTTCGGCCCACTGCCGATCGAGGTGCAGCATCTCTTGAAGGTGGTCTATATCAAGGCGCTCTGCCGCACGGCCAATGTCGAGAAACTGGAGGCGGGTCCGAAGGGCGTCGTCGTGCAGTTCCGCGGCAAGCAATTTCCCAACCCGGCAGCGCTGGTCGGCTTCATCGCCAAGCAGGGGACAATGGCGAAGATCCGCCCCGATCACAGCGTGTTCCTGACGCGCGACCTGCCGACGCCGGAAAAGCGGTTGTCGGGCGCGGCGGTCGTGATGACGCACCTGGCGGAGTTGGCGAAGGGCTGAGGGCGCCCTAGCCGATGCGTGGTGCGATGCGGCGGATCTGGAAGCCGGTTTTGTTCTGCTCGAAACCCGCAGACCGGTAGACGCCAAGTGTCTCGGTCTTGGTTGAGCCGGTCAACAGCATTACCTTATAGCAGCCATGATCCCAGGCGGCTGAAACGGCATGTTGCAGTGTGGCGCGACCGTAACCGCGTCCACGATGCTGAGAACCGGTGACTACATTCTCGATCAAGGCATAAGGCTGGCCGCCCCGAGTTAGATTGGGGAGGACAATCAACGTACAGGTACTGACAATGGTCTGGTCGAGAACGCCGACATGCACCGCGCTGCCGGGAATGCGTCCGAGAGCATCGAGATGCGTTTCTGCTGCATCGACTGATAACTCGACATCATCGGGGTTCAGATCGCGGTAAAGCGGCAGGAGTCCAGGTAGGTCAGCTCGGTCCGCCAATCGCACGAAAAGCTGTCTCTGGTCAGACGAATCCGGTTTCATTGATATGTCTCAGTCGCCCTCTTGCGGCTTGATCGCCAGCGCCGCATCCGATTTGCCGGCAACTGGTGGCGGGAGCGGCGTGTCGCGCTTGCGCTCGCGGATCAGGGTGAGCAGGCCGGAGCCGACGATGAGCACGATGCCGACACCCATGGGCCAGTCGACCTTGTCGCCGAAGATGACGTAACCGAAGAGAATGGCCCAGAGCATCTGGCTGTACTGGATCGGTCCGACAATCGGGGCAGGGGCGTAGAAGGAGGCGAGCATCATGAAGACATTGCCGACGGCTGCGAGAATGCCGAAGGCCGCAAGCAGCGTCAGATCGTAACCGCTCGGCATGTGCAGATCGGGCAGCGAAAGCAGCGCGCAGAGCACGATGTTGCCAATGAGGCCCGCGCCGAAGAGCGAAATGTTCTTTTCCTTCGGCCCCATGGCACGGAAGATGACGATGGAGACGCCGCCGGTAAAGCCGGAGATCAGGGCCGTCAGATGACCGAATTCGAGCTCGCGGAAACCGGGACGCAGCACGACGAGTACCCCGAGGAAGCCGATGATGACGGCGGCCCAGCGCTTTATGCCGACCTGCTCCTTGAGGAAGATGACGGAAAGGATTGTCGCGAAGCTCGGCAGCAGGAAAATCAGGCAGAAAGCTTCCGCCATCGGCAATTCTGTGAACGAGATGATGCTGGTGACGGTGCCGATTGCCGCGCAGGCGAAGCGCAGCCACCAAAGCGGCCAGTTGCTGCTGCGCACGAGGTCCGTCCAGCGATCGCCGCGCTTCATCAAAAAGGGGATGGCGAGGATGCCGAAGAGGCTGCCGATCAGCCCTGCCTCGAAGGCCGGGACGCGCCCATCGACCAGTTTGACGGCGGCGTCGCTAAAGGCATAGGCAGCAAAACAAATGAGGGCGAGTATGACGCCCTTGAAGGTGGTGTCTGATGACAAGGTATTTGATCCCGGGGAGAGGCTATTTATCACCCCGGGATAGGCTGGTTCGCCAAGGTGGTCAATTCAGATTGCGCATTGCCTCGCGCTTGGCCTTGGCGATTTCACGCAGCGCATTGGCGAGTTCTTCCGGCGGCTGGGCGCCCGAGACGGCGTATTGCTGATCGAAGATGAAGAAGGGCACGCCGTTGACGCCCATCTGCTTGGCGGCCTCGACTTCCGCCAGCACGTGGTCGACATCCGCATCGCCTGAAAGCAGCGATTCGATGACTGCCCGCGACAGACCGGCCTCGGCGGCGATATCGAGAAGAACTGTCTGGTCGCCGATATTGCGGCCCTGCTCGAAATTGGCCTTGAACAGAAGGTCGACGACTTTGGTCTGTGCTTCGCGGCTTTCCTGGCCGGCCCAATGGATCAAGCGGTGGGCATCAAGCGTGTTCGGCCCGACTTTGATCGCGTCGAAATCGAAATAGATGCCGACTTCGGCGCCAAGCTGGCGCAGATGCGCGTGGGCGCGATCCATCTGCTCCTTGCCGCCGAGCTTCTTTGCCAACTCGACCTGATGCTCGACACCTTCCGGCGGGTAATCCGGATTGAGCTGGTAGGGGCGCCAGTTGACGTCGATGCCGATTTCGTCCTGCACTTCGGCAATGGCAAGATCAAGCCGGGCCTTGCCGAGATAGCACCAGGGGCAAACGACGTCGGAGACGAGGTCGATGGTGATTCGGTCCATGGGTATTCCTCTTCTGCTGCAACGAAACCGTTGCTGTCTCTCCAGACTCGTGTGCCCGGAACCGCGGCTCACACCGTCAGCGGTCGCCTTAGCCGCTATTGGACGCGCGCGTCAAACCATGTGGGGCGCTGGTAGCCGTAAAGCGGCTGTTTGTCCGGCCTGCCAATATGTTTCCAGCGGGCGACCCACTGTTCTCCAATATGATAAAGCGGCACAACATAATGCCCTGCGACAAGCAGACGGTCATAGGCCCTGACGGCTGCTGTGAAATCGTCCGCGCTACGGGCCTGGAGCAGGGCCTCGATCATCCGGTCGATGTCCGGATCGGCAACGCCGGCATAGTTGAAGCTGCCGTTTGCGTCGCGGGATTGAGAGCCCCAACGATTGAGTTGCTCGGCGCCCGGCGACAGCGAGGACGTATAGGACATGATGACCATATCATAATCGAAGCTGTTGGAGCGCGCCTGATACTGGGCGTCATCAACCGTTCGGATTGCCATGTCGATCCCGATCAGCTTGAGGCTGCGCTGGAAGGCCAGCGCCATCTTCTCCTGGCCTTCGTTTTTGCTCATGACCTCGAAGCTCAGCGGTCGACCGTCCTTGTCCAGCATCTTGCCGCCGGAGATCTTGTAGCCGGCTTCACCCAGCAGTTTGACGGCTTTCCCCAATGCTTTCCGGTCGCCGCCGGAGCCGTCGGTGGCGGACTGCGTGTAGGTGCCAGCGAGAATTTCGGGGGGAAGCCTGTCTTTCGCAGGCCCGAGCAATGCGAGTTCCCGCTCGTCGGCGGCATTGCCATGGGCACCGAGGCTGGAATTTTGCCAGTAGCTTTGGGTCCGGGTAAAGGCGCTACCGAACAGGGTTTTGTTCAGCCACTCGAAATCGAAGGCGACCGACAGAGCCTCGCGGACTTTCGGATCGGCGAAGACAGGACGGCGGGTGTTGAAGACAAATCCCAGCATGCCGGTTGGCAAGCCAGGTTTCACCGTCTCCTTGATCACGTCGCCATTCTGCGCCGCGGGGAAATCATAGGCGCGTGCCCAATGGGTCGCGTCTCCGTCGGGATAGACGTCGATGGCGCCCTTCTTGAAGGCTTCGAACAGTGTCGCCTCCTGGAGGAAATAGGTCACGGTAATCTGGTCGTAATTGTCGAAACCCACCTTGGCCGGAATGTCCTTGGCCCAATAATTCGGATCGCGTTCCCAAGTCACCTTGTCACCGGGCTTCAGCTCCTTGATCTTGTAAGGGCCGGAACCGACAGGAATGCCGAGACCGCCCTGATCGAATTTCTCCGGATCGATGGCATGTTTGGGCAGGACGGGGGTGGCGGTCGCAAAGATCAGCGGCGTTTCGCGGTTGGCCTTGTCGTTGAAGGTGAACTTAACCCCGTGCTCGCCGATCTTTTCCATCTTGTCGACACCAGCCAGGCGGCTGCTGAAGGGCGGGCGGCCTTTGTCGCGCAATAGCTCGTAGGTGAAGATGACATCCTCCGGGGTCACGGGCTTGCCATCGCTCCAACGCGCGGCGGGATCCAGGTTGAACTGGACATAGGTCCGGTCCTCGTCCCACTCGACCGTTTTGGCAAGGAGACCGTAGAGGCTGAAAGGCTCGTCCGCCGATCGGGTCATCAGCGTCTCATAGAGGAGGTTGCCGAATTCGGGGTCCCAGATGCCGCGGGCGCTGGTGCGCATGCCTTTCAAGACGAAAGGATTGACGGCGTCGAAGGTGCCAACGACACCATAATTGATCGTGCCACCTTTCTTTACTGCTGGGTTCACGTAAGAGAAATGCTGAAAATCGCTGGAGAGGGCCGGTTCGCCATGCATTGCAATGCCGTGGCGCGGTTGAGCTGCGACAGACGTCGCAAGTGAAAGACACATCAGCGTATAGACGAGGCGACGCACCGGGTTCTCCTCCAGTATGGAATCCTAATTTGCATGCAAGCTAGCATGGCGACCACAAAACCAACACATCGCGGTGAGAATTAGACGCGGTGAATCGATCCCGCAGCAAAGAAATGCTGGATATTCCTGCCGCCAGCATGTAACAGGTGCGACGATCGCCAGGTCATGCATTTGCCTTATTTGGGCGACAGGTCACCGGCATGCAGGATCGGTCAACGACGCGGCGGACAATGCCGCGCGACAGGGGCTTTCAGGAGACGGAATACCAATGATGTTCAATTTTAAGAATGTAACGCGGACCGCACTGTCTGCACTGGCTCTCGGCGTCGCGGCAACCTCCGCACCGGTTGCAGTCCAGGCGCAGGAAGCAGCACCAGCCAAGTGGTTCAAGACCTGCTCGAAGCAGGAAGACTCTGACGTCTGCGTCGTGCAGAACCAGATCGTTGCCGCCAACGGCCAGCTCATCACCGCCGTCGGCCTGATCACGGTCGAGGGCAAGGTGAACCGCAAGCTCTTGCAGGTGACCGTTCCTTCGGCTCGCCTGATCCCGCCGGGCATCCTGATGCAGATCGACGGCGCGGAAGGCACCAAGGTTGACTACGCTGTCTGCCTGCCGGATCGCTGCACCGCAGAAATCCCGCTGACCGACGCCATCATCGCCAATCTGAAGAAGGGTCAGGAAGTCGTCTTCACGTCGATCAACTTCCGTCGTGCCCCCAACCCGATCAAGATTCCGCTGGAAGGGTTCACCAGCGCATTTGACGGTGAAGCGATGACACAGTCTCAGGCTGAAGAGCGTCAGCGCCTGCTTCAGGAAGCCATGCAGCAGAAGATGGAAGAGCGTAGCAAGGCAATCAACGACGCCCAGAACGCTGCCAAGACAAGCAACTGAACCAACTCAGTCTTTGACACGAACAAAAGCCCGCGCCTGATGGAAGGCGCGGGCTTTTTGCTGTCCAGGTGCTGGTCAATGGGCGAAGTTCATTTTCGGCTTGTAGTGCCCGCGCGGTTCAATCTCGAAGATCTGGTGCACATGCGGATTGCGCAATGGAATGCCGCTGGTATCGGCTTCAAGATTTTGCTCGGAGACATAAGCGACGTATTCCGTTTCCTCGTTCTCCGCGAGCAAGTGGTAGAAGGGCTGATCCTTGCGAGGCCGGATATCGGCAGGAATTGAGTTCCACCATTCTTCCGTGTTGGAGAATTCCGGATCGACGTCGAAAATGACGCCGCGAAACGGAAATGCCTTGTGGCGGACGACGTCACCAATACCGAACTTAGCGTTTCTGTGTTTCATGGCTTTCATCCTTTCCCAAGTTAGGTGGTGAAGTGCCCCCTTGATTTCAAGGGTGGTGCGCTGCTCGGGCCGTGAGGCTGAGGGCGGCGATGTCTCAATTTGCGATGAGTCGATGGCTTGATAGCCGAGAGAACCCCCATCAGCGCAAGCGCGTGCTATTCTGGGTGGAAATAAAGCGCTAAAACACGTAAATATAAATAGATCGTAATTTAATAAAGCCCGCATAAATTAGACTTTATATTGTTCAGGATGAAAACTCACAGTCTACTTTGTGTCCTGCATCACAGGCGGAAGGGGTCAACACCGTGTTTTTCCTAGAACTTCCGGGGGTGTTGCGTTAGTGTCGTGCACATAAATTCGCCAAAATCTGGTGTGTCATTGTGGGTTGCGATCTGCGAGTTAACTCTAAATCAGTAATCGCGTGCTAATTTCAGACATGCAAACTTGTGGAGCGCAGAGTACTTCGCTAAGAACACCGCAATTAACAAGGGGTAAAGTAGTTGCGTACTCGTTGGGAAGAAGACTCTGTCGTGGCACAGGGCCATCATCGTAAATTTTCTATACTGCCGCTTGCTTTGGGCATGGCGGTGCCGGTTGCTTTCATCGCGGGAGCTGCCATCACGAGCTACATCAGCATGGAGCCGGAGAAGCCGGCCCAATCTGAGGTTGCGTCTGCCGGGCAGGGTTCGTCGGACACCAGCGGTCTCTTGTGGACGCTTGATGAGCAGAAGCGCTGTGCAGTCGAAGTTGAGGCTGCGCGGACTGATCTGACCTCGCTTAGGCAGCAGGTCGAGACGCTGCAGTCGCAGATCATCGTTGCGACCCGCGAGAAGGAGGAGGCTGACCGCAAGGTGGCGTCCGCTCTTGCAGGTAAGGCTGCCGCGGAGGCCGAGGCTGCTCGCGCCATGACTGCTGCTGCGACCGAGATGTCCGATCGTCTGGCGTCGGCTTCTGCTGCTCCATCTGGTGGCAGCGCTGTCAGTGCGCTGGCTGAAGACAAGTCCACTCGCACGCCTGCGCTTGAGTCGATTTCCGGTAGTGTCGCTGAAACTGAGGCGCAATCGAATTCGGCTGGTGGCGTGACGGGCACCAGTGTCTCTGAGCCGCAGCCGAACAGTTCCTTCTCGGGCATGACGGCAGCTGTCACCGAAACGCCGCCGGAGCTTGCTTCTTCGGCTGGTCGCGCGCTGACGCCTCGCTCTGCATTGGCGGTCTCGGATGTGCTTGGCAAGGCCCCTGGTCTCTCCGGTTTGAGCGAGACGTCGAGATCTGATCTGGAAGCCCGCCTGGTGCGCGGGGAGTGCGTTTCAAGCAGTCTTGCCAGCGCGTTTAATAACCACGTTCCTGTCGTTCCGTTGCGTGACCTCATTCGCAACCTAGACAGCGACTGCTGATCCATAAGGGAGATAGACTTGAACATCCGTCGCGCTATCGTTTTGATGTCGGCGCTGTGCACGGCCGCGTTGACTGCTGGGCCGGCTCAATCGCTCGAGCAGAACCTGATGTCGATGTACAAGGGCACGACGCATTTTGCGATTGCTCAAGACATCCTCGGCGTAAGCCGCAAATGTGGCGTCCCTTTGAATGTTGTTGAATCGAAGGGATCTCTTGAAAATTTTTATGGCGTGCGTAACCGTACCAACACACAGTATGGTCTCGTGAGCGCCGACCTTTTGGACTACCTGAAAGGCTATCAGTCTCAGGATAAAGAGGTTCAGGCCAGCGTTCAGGGCATGCGCATCATGCTGCCGCTGTACGATACCGAAATCCACGTCATCGCGTCCAAGGATATCCGCTCGTTGCAGGATCTGAATGGCAGGCGTATCGGCGTTGGCAACAAGGAAAGCGCGGCGAACCTCACGTCGCAGCTGATCTTTGATATTCTTGGCATTCGCCCGGCAGAACGGGTGAACCAGTCGCTGGACGACATGATCGAATTGCTGCGGCAGGGCGAGCTCGATGCTTTCATGCACGTGGCTGGCGCGCCCAACCCCGCAATTGCCGACGGGCGGCTTGACGATCGTTTTCACATTGTCCCGATCGAGGATGAACTGCTGAAGGCGAGCTACAAGCCGATCGTGATGCCGGCGGGAACTTACTCGTTCCAAAAGACCGATGTGCCGATCGTCTCGCAGAAGACCGTCTTGATGACCTATGAATACGGCAGCCGCAAGAATGCCTATTACAAGGAGGCCTGCAACGCCGTCGCGACGATGACCCGTGTGCTCGTCGACAATCTGGATGATCTGAAGAAGAACGGTCACCCGAAGTGGAAGGATGTCGATCTGACGGAGATCCCGCCGGGTTGGGAAATCGGCGACTGCGTCAAGATGGGTCTGCAGCCCGATTTCAAGGTCGAGTGTGAGGCGGCGCCGGCTGCGCAGGCCGACAGTTTCAACCAGGACTATCTGGATTTGCTCAAGCTTCATCTGAAGAATTGAATGACAACACCGGCCCCAAAAGGTCGGTGTTTTCTTTTTATTCATGCTTCACGATTTGACTGTGCAAACCTCCCGAGGAAAGCCCTACCTCGGGAGCCCGAAAGACTTAGAAAAGGGCAAGGGGATTACTATGTTTCATCAGATTTTGAAGAGGATAGCGCTCGTCGCAGCCAGTCTTTTCGCTGCCAATATCGCAATGGCCGACTCTTTCGAGCGCAACATCATGACTGGGGGCCCAACGGGAACCTACATTCAATTCGGTCGCGATATTGCCGCCTTGGGAAAGACCTGCGGTCTCAACCTCAATGTCGTCGAGAGCGCCGGCTCGCTGGAAAACTTCAGCGCCTTGCGAAATCGGCGCAATACGCAGTTTGGTATCGTCCAAAGCGATGTCCTGGAATATCTGAAGACTTACGAGGCGCATGACGCCCAAATCCAGCAGGCTGTCCGCGGCGTCCGCATCATGTTCCCGCTTTACAATGAAGAGATCCATATTCTTGCACGTCGCGACATTGCCGATATCAGGGATCTGGCCGGCCGACGCGTTGCGATCGGGAAGGTGGATAGCGGCACTTATCTCACCGCCAGCCTGATGCTCGACATTCTCGGGATCAAGGATGCGCAGCGCCTGGAATATACCCAGGATCAGGCTTTGCCATTGCTCGAGCAGGGGGAGATCGACGCATTCTTCTATGTCGCAGGTGCGCCCGCTTCGCTTTTTGTCAAAAACAACATCGATGCGTCACGCTTCCACTTGCTGCCGATCCGCGATGAAGCGTTGATGCGGACCTATACGCCAACGACCATTCCAGCCGGCACCTACAGTTTCCAAAACGAGCCGGTCTCACTGGTGTCGGTGAAAGCGGTGTTGATGACGTTCGAATACGAGCCGGGCAAGAACGCCTATCATCGCGAAAGCTGCCGATCCGTCTCAGACTTCAGCCGCCTTATCCTTGATGGCCTTGAGCGCCTCCAGGGTGATGGCCATCCCAAGTGGAAGCAGGTGAACCTGACAGCCGTTCCACCTGGCTGGCGCGTTGGCGCCTGTGTGCGGCAGGGTCTGGAGTCCGACTACAAGCCCACGTGTGTTGCTGCCCCGGTTTCCAGCAACAACGAACAATATCTCGATCTCTTGAAGCAGAGATTGAAACCCTAAACGCCTTGAAGGGGAGGAGTACCCTGTGAGACTGCCTAGAATTTCTGCATTGACGTTGACGTTGTGGGCCGCAGCGGGCGGCTTCACAGGGGCCGCTCCCGCAATTGCTGCGGATTACAATATCATGGCCAGCAAGCCCGGCGGCACGCATTGGCCATTCGCAGAGGACATTGCCCGTATCGGGAAGCGATGCGGACTCGACCTGAACCTGGTCGAGTCCGGCGGGTCGCTGGAGAATTTCTTCGGAGTTCGCAACCGTCCGAACACCCAGTTCGGCATCGTCGCGGCTGACGTTCTGAACTACATGAATTCCTACAAGAGCGAGAATGCCGACGTCCAGGCGGCGGTGCGCGGCATGCGTATCATGCTGCCCCTCTACGACGCGGAGGTGCAGATTGTCGCTCGCTCGGGTATCAGAACGCTGGCGGACCTCTCGGGTCTGCGTGTTGGCGTTGGACCGCAAGATAGCGCTGCCAATCTCACCGGACAGTTGATTTTCGACATTCTGGGAGTGAAGGGCGTCGAACTGGTCAAGGGGTCCAACGATGAGATGATCGATTTCCTGCGCGACGGCAAGCTCGATGCGCTGGTGCGCGTCGCGGGTGCTCCGGTGGATGCACTTGCCGACGGACGATTGGACCAACGCTTTCATCTGGTTCCGATCACTGAAGAAATACTGCGCTCGACTTACAAGGAAACCACGCTGCAGGCGGGTCTCTACACATTCCAACCGGAAGCCGTACAAACGGTTGCGGTTAAGACTGTTCTTATGACCTATGAATATGGCGCCAAAAAGAATGCCTATTCCGAAAAGGCCTGCAAGGCGGTTGCGGACTTTACCAGGCTTGTGGTCGACAACATCGACGAGCTTCGGCGGACCGGTCACCCGAAATGGAAAGACATTGACCTGACCGAAATCCCGCAAGGGTGGACGATCGGTGATTGCGTTCGCAAGGGGCTTGATCCGGCCTATACCGTTGAGTGCAAACCGTCCGCTGTCGAGAATGTGCAGAGTGACGCAAACAAGGATTATCTCAACCTCCTTCGCGCCCACATGAAGCAATAGTTGCCGCCCATTGCGCCTTTCCAGCCGAGCTGGGATCGTTTCGGCTGGACCTTTGGCTTGCCATTGTCACCATAATGAAAACCGGCAGATCGAGCTCCTGCCGGTTTTTTTCGATCTCTCAGCCGGGTCTCTGCCTTGCCAAAGATGCCTGAGACAAAAAAAGGGAGCGCCAAGCGCTCCCTTTCTGCATCCTAGCATGGTTTCTCAGACAGAATAGTACATGTCGAACTCGACCGGATGCGGGGTCATTTCGAAGCGCATCACTTCCTGCATCTTCAGCTCGATGAAGCTGTCGATCTGGTCGTCATCAAAGACACCGCCAGCGGTCAGGAACTTGCGATCCTTGTCGAGGCTTTCCAGCGCTTCGCGCAGGGAGCCGCAGACGGTCGGGATCTTCTTCAACTCCTTCGGCGGCAGATCGTAGAGATCCTTGTCCATGGCCTTGCCAGGATTGATCTTGTTCTTGATGCCGTCGAGGCCCGCCATCAGCATGGCGGCGAAAGCGAGGTATGGGTTGGCTGTCGGATCCGGGAAGCGGATTTCGACCCGCTTTGCCTTCGGGTTGGAGCCGAAGGGAATGCGGCAGGAGGCCGACCGGTTGCGCGCAGAATAAGCGAGCAGAACCGGTGCCTCATAACCCGGAACAAGGCGCTTATAGGAGTTGGTCGACGGGTTGGTGAAGGCGTTGATTGCCTTGGCGTGCTTGATGATGCCGCCGATGAAAAAGAGGCAGCTTTCCGAAAGGCCGGCATATTCATCGCCAGCAAAAGTCGGCTTGCCGTCTTTCCAGATCGACATATGCACGTGCATGCCCGAACCGTTGTCGCCGAAGATCGGCTTCGGCATGAAGGTTGCCGTCTTGCCATAGGCATTGGCGACCTGGTGGACGACGTATTTGTAGATCTGCATCTTGTCGGCGTTGCGCACGAGTGCATCAAATTTGATGCCGAGTTCGTGCTGCGCGGCGGCGACTTCGTGGTGGTGCTTCTCGACGACAACGCCCATTTCCGACAATACAGTCAGCATTTCGGAGCGCATGTCCTGGCAGCTGTCGATCGGTGGAACAGGGAAATAGCCACCCTTGACGCGCGGGCGGTGACCGAGGTTGCCGGTCTCGTAATCGGTATCGTCATTCGAGGGCAACTCGGTGGAGTCGAGCTTGAAGCCGGTATTGTAGGGATCTGCCTTGTACTTCACGTCGTCGAAGATGAAGAACTCTGCTTCCGGACCAACGAAGATGGTATCGCCGATCCCGGATGCCTTCAGATAGGCTTCGGCCTTCTTGGCTGTGCCGCGGGGATCGCGGTTGTAGGCTTCGCCCGATACTGGATCGAGAATGTCGCACATGATGACCAGCGTCGATTGTGCGAAGAACGGGTCCATATGGGCCGTTTCGGGGTCGGGCATCAGCACCATGTCGGATTCGTTGATGGCCTTCCATCCGCCGATCGACGAGCCGTCGAACATGACGCCGTCGGCAAACATGTCTTCATCGACGCAGACCACGTCCATGGTGACGTGATGCAGCTTGCCCTTCGGGTCGGTAAACCGCAGGTCGACGAACTTGATGTCGTTGTCCTTGATCTGCTTGAGAATGTCGTTGGCAGTCGTCATGATCTTGAGTTCCTCGTATGGGCTGGCGATGAAGACCCAAAGGGCTTTCATCCTGTCGGTTTAGATGGCGTCGATGCCGGTCTCGCCTGTGCGGATGCGGACCACTTCTTCAACATTCGAGACAAAAATCTTGCCGTCGCCGATGCGTCCGGTTTGGGCAGCATTGCGGATTGCGTCAATGACAGCCTCCACATTTTCATCGGCGAGGACCACCTCGACTTTGACCTTGGGCAGAAAGTCCACGACATATTCGGCGCCTCTATAGAGCTCGGTATGGCCCTTCTGGCGTCCAAAACCCTTGGCTTCCGTTACGGTGATGCCCTGCAAACCGACTTCCTGAAGGGCTTCCTTCACCTCGTCCAACTTGAAGGGCTTTATGATCGCTTCGATCTTTTTCATGAGAAAATTTCTCTCCGCCTCTTTCATGAGAGTCGGAGGATTCCGACTCGCCGGGAAGGATGCAGTTAACGTGCCAGTTTGATGGGCAAACTGGGAAAAACGTCCCGCTTCCTCCGTCGTCGGAGCAAATCTCAGTTAAATTTGCAGGAAAAGCCAGCCCGAAATGCGCAAATTCCGATTTTTCTTCCAATTTTTTCTGACAATCACCAACGGCTAACATATTGCTCTCGTGGTGGTTTTTAAATGTCGCAGTGGTTGCGCAATAGGCATATGCATATTTATTAGGCAGTCGTTCCCGCCCGTTAAATCACCACTTGCACGGCGCGCAGGAGAACCTACCATCTGGGCATGCAGGACACTCCTTCAAACTGGCTGATTACGCCGGCCACGATGGCCAAAATCGATGCGGATGCGATCCGCTCCGGCATTCCTGGCTCGGCTTTGATGGAGCGCGCCGGACAGGCTGTCGCCGCCACTGCCTTGCGTCACTTTCCAGAAACCCTGCGCTTCTGCGTGCTTTGCGGGCCTGGCAACAATGGCGGTGATGGTTATGTGGCGGCGCGTGCACTGGCGGGGGCAGGGGCGGACGTGGCGCTGTTCCATCTGGGCGATCCGGATCGCCTTTACGGGGATGCTGCCGAAGCGCGGCGATCATGCCCGCTCGCGTCTGCACCGCTTGAGGCCTACCGTCCATATGCCGGTGATCTCGTGATTGATGCCATTTTCGGAGCGGGTCTGGCGCGCGACGTGCCTGATGTCGTGGCCCAATGCATTGAGGAGGTGGCCGCAATTGGTATTCCCGTGCTTGCCGTTGATCTGCCTTCGGGGATCGATGGCTTGACGGGGAGGGTGAGGGGTGCTGCCTTTGTTGCAAAGCGCAGCGTGAGCTTCGTTGGCTTGAAACCCGGACATGTTCTGCTGCCCGGCAGAGACAGTTGCGGGCCGGTCGAGGTCTACGACATTGGCATTCCCCGGCGTATCGTCGAGGCCAATCGTGGCCTTGTCAGCCTGAATTCCCCTCGGCATTTGCGCCCGCATCTGCGCAAGGCTTCGGCGGCTGATCACAAATACCGGCGGGGGCATCTCACTGTCTTTTCAGGGCCTGTTTTGGCGACCGGCGCTGCCCGTCTCTCGGCCGAAGCAGGGTTGCGCGCGGGGGCCGGCGTCGTAGCACTTGCAAGCGGCGGCGCAGCACTTGCCATCAATGCGGCCCATACAACAGCGGTGATGCTGACACGGATCGATACAGCAGGCGACCTCGCAGCCTGGCTTGAGGACGATCGTCGCTCCACCTTCGTGCTTGGCCCCGGCTTTGGCGACAGGGCGCTTGCCCGAAGCTATGCGCGTGCCATTCTGGGCTCTGGCCGCAAATTGGTTCTCGATGCCGATGGCCTCACAGCTTTTGCCGAAACGCCGGAACTGCGCGCCAGCCTGCAGGGGCCGACGGACGGCGCGCTGGTGATCACCCCGCATGAAGGCGAGTTCGCCCGGCTGTTCCCAGCGCTTTTCGGAAGCGGATCTGGAAAGCTGGACATGGCGAGCGCGGCAGCGGCACAGATCGGCGGTGTCGTCGTCTTCAAGGGGGCCGATACCGTTATTGCCGCGCCGGATGGGCGCGTTGCGGTGGAGACCTCCGCGCCGCCGAGCCTTGCCACTGCGGGATCTGGCGATGTGCTGGCAGGCATCATCGGTGCCCATCTGGCGAATGGCGTTCCCGCCTTCGAGGCCGCCTGTGCCGGTGTGCATCGCCACAGTCAAGCAGCCCTCAAAGCGCTGATGCCGATGACGGCAGAGGATCTGGTTCGGAACATCCCGCCCTTGGACGCTCTTGACTAGGAGAACGCTCTACCGAGCTCAGAAATCGGCAACTTGAACCAGCCGGCTCCTGTGCAGCAATCCTTCGCCTTCAAGCAAAGGATACGCGATCGAGACGAACAGCGAGTTTATTTCTTTCAGATCACGCATCGTATCGATGTGAAGCGAGCTTGTTTCGAAACTTGCAGAATTGCCCCGCCGCAATCGCTGCAAATGGCTTTCCTCACTGGATTTGACCAATTGCCGGATTGCCTCCTTGCGCGCCACAAGGTGGCGGGCTTGGGCAACGTCACGCGACAGCAGGAGATTGAAGGCGAGACGCGCGTTTTGGACCACCTCGCCATGCATGGCGGTGATCTCAGTCCAGCCTTCGGGTGAAAAGGCGATGTTGCGCTCGTTCTTCTTGCGTGCGCGGGTCAACATGCTCTCGGAAATGATGTCGGCCGCCTGTTCGATCTTGATGGTTGCGCCCAGTATGTTCTGGAACAATGCGGCCCGCTCCTCGTCGAGAGCCGCCTCTGATATGCGCGCCAGATAGAACTTGATATCGTTGTGTATCCTGTCAATCTCGTCATCGAGCGCCTGTATGCGCTCCATCTTCTTCTGGTCCCAATGCTCGTAGAGTTCGAAAATGCCGTTCAGCATGAACTCTGTCTTGTCGCAGACGGTCAAAACCTCGCGTGTCGCATTGGACAGAGCCTGTTGCGGATTGGACAGGTCATTTCCGTTGAGAGCAGAGAGCCGCTCAGTCCGCGGGGACTGTTCGCCCGGGGTCGACAAGGCGCCCTCCAGCAGACGGGCGATCGCACCAGCGAAGGGAAGGCCGATCAAGAGGACCGCAAGATTCATCGAGAGGTGGACAAGAACGACCGATTCGCCCGGTTGTGCCGAGAAGACCGCAGGGTCGAGCATGACGGCGAACTGCCCAAGCAGCGCGGCCAGCGTCAGGGCGCCGCGGATCATCACATTGGCGAGCGGCGCGACGCGAGCATTCGGCTCCGCATTCTTGGTCAGCATCGCGGCAACAATCGCGGCACCAAAGTTGATGCCGAGCACGACGGGAATGATCAGTGCGTCCGGCAGAAGGTTTTTGTCTGCGAAGGATGCTACCAGCAGAATGGCAGCGACACTGGAGTGGAAACTCCAGGCCAAAAGCGCCGCCAAGGCAAAGGCACTGATCCAGTCCGTGGCAAGATAGTCGAACAGGATCGGCAGGACCTTGCTGGACCTCAGCGGCTCTGAAGCCTCGCCAATCAGCTGCAGTGACAGGAGAAGAAGCCCAAGGCCAAACAAGATCCGCCCGATCTGGCGCAAGCCTCGTGCTTCATCGGTGCGAAACGCGATCGTACCGGCAAGCAGCAGTATGGGGACGAGAAGGGAAAGATCGTAGCGCAATACGCGGACGACAAAGGCGGACCCCAGATCCGCGCCCAGAAGGGTTGCAACCCCGATCGCCGGCACCACGTAACCCGCGGCAGAGAAAGACGAAATGATCAGCGCCACGGCTGTGGCACTTTGGAGCGCCACTGCAAGGAAAAAACCTGCCACGGCGGCTGACGCGCGATTGCTGACAGCAGAGCGCAATCTGGTTTTCAGAAACTTGCCATAGGCGCGCTCAATGCCGGTTCGCACCATGCGCGTCGCCCACAAAAGCAAAGCGACGGCGCCAGCCAGATGAATGAAAACGACAATTCCCGACATGGACGCCCCGGACATTTCTTCGGCCCGACAGCGGGCGGCATACCGATTTACAAAGCCGGACCCTGCAGGACCATACGATTCTGCGACTGAGGCTAATCCACTTTCGTCAGCTACTCAAATCGTCAGACAATGCGGAGCTGCTAGGCAGCCCTGACCTTGCTCTGCAAGAGGCGCGCGCCATTGGGAGCGTTGACCTTGCCGCCAGTGATGAAGAAGGCAAATACGTCTCTCGGACGGGATGGAGCAGCGCTCTCTGGTGCGGCCAGGGGGAGGTCAGAGGGAATGCCGCCGGTGGCATAGACGTCGATGCGCTTGGCCCAAGCCTCCACTTCCGCGGGCGGATAGCAGGTGGGGGTCTCGTCGGTGCCTTTCTGTAGCCGCGCGTAGATGAAATCTGCGGTCGGGTCGGCGAACATCGGATAATCATGGTGATCAGCGCAGACTGCCGCCACATCATGCCGGCGCAACATCTCGACAAATTCCGGGACCTGGAAGGAGGCATGGCGTGGCTCGACGACATGGCGCAACGGCAAACCATCGAGCGTTTTCGGGAGAAGGGACAAAAACCCTTCAAAGTCGACAGGATCGAACTTCTTCGTTGCCATGAACTGCCAGAGGATAGGACCGAGATGCGGTCCAAGTTCGGCAATCCCTTGTCCAAGAAACTTGCCGATGGACTCCCCGGCCTCTGCAAGGACCTTGCGATTGGTGCAGAAGCGGCTTGCCTTCAACGAGAAGACAAAATCCTCAGGCACCTCGGAGGCCCATTTGGCAAACGTTGCAGGCTTCTGGCTGGAATAATAGGTGCCGTTGACCTCGATTGCCTTGAGTTCCCGGCTGGCAAATTCCAACTGGCGCTTCTTGGCAAGCTTTTCCGGATAAAAAGAGCCTTCCCATGGGTCGAAGGTCCAGCCCCCAATTCCGGTCCGAATAATGCCAGCATTCGTCATCATATGCCCCCGAACATGCAAAAACACCTGCCCGGCGATCGATGCGACGTGACAATGCCGCCGAGGACCCGCCGAAGCTCTGAAACGACCTCAAGGAGAGGCGGCTATTCCGCCGCCTCAACCTTCTTCACCGGGCGACGCTCCAGAAGTTCCTTCAGGAACTGCCCGGTATAGGAGGCCTCTATCTTAACGACCTCTTCCGGCGTGCCCTGCGCCACGATCTGGCCACCGCCATCGCCGCCTTCGGGGCCAAAATCCAGGATGTAGTCTGCGGTCTTGATGACTTCGAGATTGTGCTCGATGACCACGACCGAGTTGCCCTGGTTGACCAGTTCCTGCAGCATTTCCAGAAGCTTGGCGACATCGTGGAAATGCAGGCCGGTGGTCGGCTCGTCGAGAATGTAGAGCGTGCGACCGGTCGAGCGCTTCGACAATTCCTTGGCGAGCTTGACGCGCTGGGCCTCGCCACCCGACAGGGTGTTCGCCTGCTGGCCGACCTTGATATAGCCGAGACCGACATCAAAGAGCGCCTGCAGCTTGTCGCGCACAGCCGGCACGGCCTGGAAGAATTCGACGCCTTCCTCGACAGTCATGTCGAGCACGTCGGCGATCGACTTGCCCTTGAAATGCACGTCCAGTGTCTCGCGATTGTAACGCTTGCCGTGGCAGACGTCGCAAGTGACATAGACGTCGGGCAGGAAGTGCATCTCGATCTTGATGACGCCATCGCCCTGGCAGGCCTCGCAGCGGCCACCCTTGACGTTGAAAGAGAAACGGCCCGGCTGATAGCCGCGCGCCTTGGCCTCTGGCAGGCCGGCGAACCAGTCGCGGATGGGGGTGAAGGCGCCGGTATAGGTGGCCGGATTGGACCGCGGCGTGCGGCCAATCGGCGACTGATCGATATCGATCACCTTGTCGATGAACTCAAAGCCATCGATGCGCTCGTGTTCGGCCGGATTTTCACGGGCACCCATGACGCGACGCGCCGCCGCCTTGTAGAGCGTCTCGATCAGGAAGGTCGATTTGCCACCGCCGGAAACGCCTGTGACGGCCGTGAAAACGCCGAGCGGGATCGAGGCCGTGACATTCTTCAGGTTGTTGCCCTTGGCACCGACGACCTTGATCTGCTGGCTCTTCTTCGGCTTGCGGCGCTGCGCCGGCACCTTCACGCCAAGTTCCCCGGTCAGATATTTGCCCGTCAGCGACTTCGGATTGGCCATGATGTCCTGCGGCGAGCCTTGCGCAATCACCTGGCCACCATGAATGCCAGCGGCCGGGCCGATATCGACAACATAGTCGGCCGTCAGGATCGCATCCTCATCATGCTCGACGACGATGACGGTGTTGCCGATGTCGCGCAGATGTTTCAGCGTGTCGAGAAGACGGGCGTTGTCGCGTTGGTGGAGGCCGATCGATGGCTCGTCCAGCACATACAGCACGCCCGTCAAGCCGGAGCCAATCTGTGAAGCAAGCCGGATGCGCTGGCTTTCGCCGCCGGAGAGCGTGCCCGAATTGCGCGACATCGAGAGGTAATCGAGACCGACATCATTGAGAAAGCGCAGCCGCTCGCGGATTTCCTTGAGGATACGCGTCGCGATTTCATTCTGCTTGTCTGTCAGCTTGGCCGGCAGATCCTCGAACCAGGATCCTGCGTTGCGGATCGCCATTTCGGTGACCTGACCGATATGCAGCCCGTTGATCTTGACGGCGAGGGCCTCCGGCTTCAGTCGAAACCCCTTGCAGGCCGGGCAGGGGGCGGCTGACATGAAGCGCTCGATTTCCTCGCGCGCCCAGGCGCTGTCGGTCTCCTTCCAACGCCGTTCCAGGTTGGGCACGATGCCCTCGAAGGTCTTGGTGGTCGTATAGGAGCGCGCACCATCGGCGTAGTGAAAGTCGATCTTTTCTTCTGTGCCGTGCAGAATGGCCTTATGCGCCTCGGCGCTCAAATCCGACCATTTCGACGTCAGCTTGAAGCCGAAAGCCTTGCCCAGGGCCTCTAGCGTCTGATTGTAGTAGGGAGAACTGGATTTTGCCCAGGGCGCGATCGCACCATCGTTCAGCCGACGCTGCGTTTCAGGAACGATCAGCGCTTCGTCGATCTTCTGCTGCGAGCCGAGACCATCGCAGGTCGGGCAGGCACCAAAAGGGTTATTGAAGGAGAAAAGCCGCGGCTCGATTTCCGGAATGGTAAAACCGGAGACCGGGCAGGCGAATTTTTCGGAAAAAAGCACCCGTTCATGCGTCTCGTTGAGCGACTTGTTGGCCGAGCCGCCGGCTGCTGTTTCCTCTGGAGGCAAGGCCTTGTCGGCAAATTCGGCGACCGCCAGACCGTCGGCCAGCCGCAGGCAGGTCTCCAGGCTGTCCGCCAGGCGGCTGGCGATATCCGGTCGCACGACCACGCGGTCGACCACGACGTCGATGTCATGCTTGTACTTCTTGTCGAGCGGAGGCGCCTCGGCGATCTCGTAGAATTGTCCGTCGATCTTGACGCGCTGGAAGCCCTTCTTCATCAGTTCGGCGAGTTCCTTCTTATACTCGCCTTTGCGGCCACGGATCATCGGCGCAAGGATGTAAAGCCGCGTGCCTTCGTCCAGCGCCAGGATCCGGTCGACCATCTGGCTGACCGTCTGGCTCTCGATGGGCAGGCCCGTTGCGGGTGAGTAAGGAATGCCGACGCGGGCAAACAGCAGACGCATATAGTCGTAGATCTCGGTCACGGTGCCGACCGTCGAGCGCGGATTGCGCGACGTGGTCTTCTGCTCGATCGAGATCGCCGGCGACAGGCCTTCGATTTGGTCTACATCCGGCTTTTGCATCATCTCGAGGAACTGGCGGGCATAGGCCGACAGGCTCTCGACATAGCGCCGCTGGCCTTCCGCGTAGATCGTGTCGAAGGCGAGCGACGATTTGCCCGACCCCGAAAGACCGGTCATCACGATCAGGCTGTTGCGCGGCAGGTCGAGGTCGACACCCTTGAGATTGTGTTCGCGGGCGCCGCGAATGGAAATTGTCTTGAGTTCGCTCATGTCAGGCTCTGATCGGCAAAGGGATTGGAACAGCGTCCGGGAGAACTGTCCTTATGTAGGCAACCGCGCCGTCGAGTCGAGGCAGGAACGGCGGCAGCGGCAGATTTTCGATTCCGTTGACAGGACTATACGGAAATACTAGAACAAATAAAGAACATATTTTCTCAGCCGACAAGCTTGTGGATTTCACTGTTTGGCGGGCCGTCGGCATGCCAATCCGGGAGCGGATTGGATAAGGTGAAATTTGATTGAATTCAAAGCCGCGGCGGTGCGGCAGTTAGGTGAGTGTCATGGCTGGTAGCGTCAACAAGGTCATTTTGATCGGCAATCTCGGCGCCGATCCCGAAATCCGCCGGACCCAGGATGGTCGCCCGATCGCCAATTTGCGCATCGCGACCTCTGAAAGCTGGCGCGACAAGAATTCCGGCGAGCGCAAGGAAAAGACCGAGTGGCATAGCGTGGTGATCTTCAACGAAGGTCTGTGCAAGGTCGCGGAGCAGTATCTGAAAAAAGGGTCGACGGTTTATGTCGAGGGCCAGTTGCAGACACGCAAGTGGCAGGACCAGAACGGCCAGGATCGCTATTCGACCGAAGTCGTGCTGCAGGGCTTCAATGGCAACTTGACCATGCTGGGCGGTCGCGGCGATGGCGGTGGCGCCTCGCGTGGGGGCAACGACTTCGGGGGCGCCGATTACGGCGGCGGTGGTGGCTATGATGGCGGATACGGCTCGCCGGCCCCGTCGCGCGGCGGCTCGTCCGGTGGCGCAAGCCGCGGCGGCAGCGCTCCTTCGGGCGGCTTCTCGCGCGATCTGGATGACGACATTCCGTTCTGAGGCGCGGAAAAAGCCTAATTGCATGTTGCGGCGCCCCGTCATCCGGGGCGTTGCTTTTCCGGCCTCAGATGCGCGTATCGTCCCTGAGGCGTTGCAGATCAGCTTCGATCGGTAGGGCTTTCGCGGCCCGCTGGTGTGCCAGCATCGACTGACGCCTCGCTGCCGCGCGAAATGCGGCATCGCCGGTTTCGGCAAGGACCGCGAGGCATTTTTGCAGGCGCAACTGCACCTCAACTTGTTGCGCACCGTCGCGCGCGATCGTCATGAAGGCATCTTCGAACAGGTCGTCCGCTTCCAGGGCGGGAACGAAGACCCTCGGAAAGGAAGGCTCCCTGTCTTCCGCCGGCTCGGCCCATGCGCTCAACAGACGCGTCGCTCTGCCCAGCACGTCGATGGCTGTTCCGGGATCATTGACGGCCGGGGAGAGCGCCCGTTGTGCGGTCTCGCTAAGGACCACAAGACCGAAGCGTGGATCCTGGTCAAAACTCCGGTCGCTGCCGATCGTTACCGCATGCCGGACGGTGTCTTCAGGTGCATCCTGGGCTTCGTGCTCGCTGTCTCCGCGCTCCAGATAGGCGATAGGGGGATTGCGATACACAAAGGCGCCGGGGTTGACGACGAGATATACGTTGCCGTCGACGCTGTCGGCGAAGTCGGACAGGGCGTGCATGTCGATGTGCTGGATATAGCCGATGGCCTTGGCACAAACCGGCGTCATGTCCTCCAGACGAGACCGGTCGCTCTGCGATAGCGGGCTGCCGCCGAGATAGGGGTTGTTGCGTCTGACCTCGATGGCCTCTGCGGCTGCTTCTTCAATGCGGCTGGTGGTCTCTCCCACGCGTCCGAGTTTTGTCAGATGGTCAATCCAGCGTAGCAACTGGAACACGATCAGCACGATCACGCCAATGGTGACGACGAAGAGAATGACGCGGCCCTTGTCCCCATAGGCGCCGGTCTGCAGCACCACGATGCCAACGATTCCATAGAGAAACGAGCCGACAAAGGTTGAGAGGACGTTCTGCGTCAACCTGTCTTCAACGAGGAGCCTGGTTGCGCGCGGTGTGACATTGCTCGTGGCGGAGCCATAGGCCGAAGTCATGGCGCTTAACGAGAATGTCGTCACCGCCAGCATGCTGGAGGCAATGATGTTGAGGATCGTGTCGACGGAGTCCGCTTTGATCGAGCCGGGGATCTCGAAGGGTAGAAACCGCTCAGCGACAGCCGCGAGGATGGCGGCGAGAATGCCGACCGCGCCGATGGCCGAAGCGCGAACCCACAGACGGCGGGTGAATTGCCTGAGCAGGAATGTCCAGCGGGTCGACAGGGGGTGAGCCATCAGAGGGTCTTTCCTTAGCCGGCAAATGCCGATTTTGCGCCGTCGATGACGAACTGCACCGAGAGTGCCGCCAGCAGCACGCCGAGAAGACGCGTCAGCACTGCCCGACCGGTAACACCCAGGAAGCGGTTGAGACGCTCCGCGACGGACAGCGAAGCAAAGACCAATGCCGAAACGACGGCGATCACACCGATCAGGAGCAGCTTGTCCATCCATCCCGGCATCGTGCCCGAGATCAGAACCGTGGCTGAAATCGCGCCAGGTCCTGCAATCAGCGGGATGGCCAGCGGAAAGGCCGCCAGATTGTGGATGTGATCCTTGGTTATCGCATCTCCGGTGGTCTTTTCCTTCCGCTCGTTGCGTTTCTCGAAAATCATTTCGAATGCGATGGTGAACAGCAACAAGCCACCCGCGATGCGCAGCGCGCTGGTGTTGATCCCGAGCGCCCCCAGGATCGCCGCGCCGAACAGAGCAAAGGCGGTGAGGATCAGGAACCCGATGACCGGGCCGCGGATTGCCACCTGTCGACGCTGCGCGTTCGTCATGCCCTGCGTCAGCCCCAGAAAGAGCGGAGCAAGGCCTGGCGGGTCCACCGTTACCAACAGGGTTGTAAATGCGTTGATCAACGCTTCGCTGGTGGCCATCGATGTTCTCCCACGTGATTTGGCCCCATAAAGTCAAAGTGGCGACGCCCATGCAAGGGACAGGTGCGCTTTATGTTCCCAGCCGCTTTGCCATGGGGGAAAAGCCTGTTTATAACCGGCGGCAAAATTGGCGTCTTGACGCCCGTTCCGCTATAAAATCCCCAGTGATTCCGAACAGAGATCGTGACCTGATTTGACTGAGCAAAGCACTTCCGGCGGCGGCAAGTTCCCGTCCGACATCGAGCCGATTTCCATCATGGAGGAAATGCAGCGTTCGTATCTCGATTACGCCATGAGCGTCATCGTGAGCCGCGCGCTGCCCGACGTACGCGACGGCCTGAAGCCCGTCCATCGCCGCATCCTTTACGGCATGAACGAGCTGGGCCTCGACTGGAACAAGAAATACGTCAAGAGTGCGCGCGTCACCGGTGACGTCATGGGTAAATATCACCCGCATGGCGATGCCGCGATCTATGACGCTTTGGCGCGCATGGCGCAGCCCTGGTCGCTGCGCATGCCGTTGATCGACGGTCAGGGCAACTTCGGTTCCGTCGACGGTGACCCGCCGGCCGCACAGCGTTACACGGAGTGCAAGCTCGAAAAGGTCGCGCATTCGCTGCTCGACGACCTCGATAAGGAAACCGTCGACTTCCGCGACAACTACGACGGCACGATGTCGGAGCCGGTCGTCGTTCCCGCCAAGTTCCCGAACCTGCTTGTCAACGGCGCCGGTGGCATCGCGGTCGGCATGGCGACCAACATTCCGCCGCACAATCTCGTCGAGGTTCTCGAAGGCTGCACGGCGCTTATCGACAATCCGGCGATCGAGCTTCCCGAACTGATGCAGATCATTCCCGGGCCGGACTTTCCGACCGGTGCCATGATCCTCGGCCGATCCGGCATCAAGTCAGCCTATGAGACGGGCAGGGGCTCCGTCGTCATGCGCGGCGTTGCCCGCGTCGAGCCGATGCGCGGTGACCGCGAGCAGATCATCATCACCGAGATCCCCTATCAGGTGAACAAGGCGACGATGATCGAGAAGATGGCCGAACTGGTGCGCGAGAAGCGCATCGAAGGAATCTCCGACCTACGCGACGAATCCGACCGCGATGGCTACCGCGTCGTCATCGAATTGAAGCGCGATGCCAATGCCGATGTCATCCTGAACCAGCTTTACCGCTATACGCCGCTGCAGACCTCGTTCGGCTGCAACATGGTGGCGCTCAATGGCGGCAAGCCGGAACAGTTGACGTTGCTCGACATGCTGCGTGCTTTCGTCTCGTTCCGCGAGGAAGTCGTCAGCCGCCGCACCAAGTATCTGCTGCGCAAGGCGCGCGAGCGTGCGCATGTCTTGGTGGGCCTTGCGATCGCGGTTGCCAATATCGATGAGGTCATCGCGCTCATCCGCAAAGCGCCGGATCCGGCGACGGCACGTGAGCAGTTGATGACGCGCCGCTGGCCGGCCCATGACGTCGAGTCGCTGATCCGTCTGATCGACGATCCTCGTCACCGCATCAATGAAGACCTGACGTACAATCTCTCGGAAGAGCAGGCGCGCGCCATCCTCGAACTGCGTCTTGCCCGCCTGACGGCGCTCGGTCGCGACGAAATCGACGAGGAGCTCAACAAGATCGGTGCCGAGATCTCGGATTATCTCGACATTCTCTCGTCGCGTGTCCGCATCCAGACGATCGTCAAGGACGAGTTCGCCGCAATCCGTGACGAATTCGGCACGCCGCGCCGTACGCAGATCGTCGATGGCGGTCCCGACATGGATGACGAGGACCTGATCGCCCGCGAGGAAATGGTCGTGACCGTTTCCCATGCCGGCTATATCAAGCGCGTACCGCTGACCACCTATCGCGCCCAGCGTCGCGGCGGCAAGGGCCGCTCCGGCATGGCGATGAAGGACGAGGATTTCGCGACGCGTCTCTTCGTTGCCAACACACATACGCCGGTGCTGTTCTTCTCCTCACGCGGCATCGTCTACAAGGAAAAGGTCTGGCGTCTGCCGATCGGCACGCCGACCTCGCGCGGCAAGGCGATGATCAATATGTTCCCGCTGGAGCCCGGCGAGCGCATCACGTCGATCATGCCGCTGCCCGAGGACGAGAAGAGCTGGGAAAACCTCGACGTCATGTTCTCCACGACTCGTGGAACCGTGCGTCGAAACAAGCTCTCCGACTTCATCCAGGTCAACCGCAACGGCAAGATCGCGATGAAGCTCGAGGAAGAGGGCGACCAGATTCTCGGCGTCGAGACCTGTACGGATCGCGACGACGTGCTGCTCACAACCGCGCTCGGCCAGGCCATCCGCTTCCCGGTCGACGAAGTCCGTGTCTTTGCGGGACGCAATTCGATCGGCGTGCGCGGCATGACCATGGCGGACGGTGACCGGCTGATCTCGATGACGATCCTTGCGCATGTCGATGCCGAGCCATGGCAGCGTGCGGCCTATCTCAAGCGCTCTGCTGCCGAGCGTCGTGCCATGGGCGTCGACGAAGATGATATTGCCCTGGTCGGCGAAGAAGTCGGCACCGAGGGTGAGTTGTCTGAAGAACGCTATCAGGAGCTCAAGGCGCGCGAACAGTTCGTGCTGACGGTGTCTGAGAAGGGCTATGGCAAGCGGTCTTCGTCGTATGACTTCCGCACTTCGGGCCGCGGCGGCAAGGGTATCCGCGCCACCGACACCTCGAAGACGGCGGAAATCGGCGAACTGGTTGCTGCCTTCCCGGTCGAGGATAGCGACCAGCTCATGCTGGTGTCCGATGGTGGACAGCTGATCCGCGTCCCTGTGAACGGCATCCGTATCGCAAGCCGCGCAACCAAGGGCGTGACGATCTTCTCGACGGCCAAGGATGAGAAGGTCGTGTCCGTCGAGCGCATCAGCGAGCCGGAAGGCGATGAAGACGTCGTCGGCGGGGAAGATCAGGGCGGCGATGTTGCCGCAACCGAGACCCCGGCTCAGGACGAGGGCGCCAGCGAATAAGGGCAGAAGAGCCGGGGCATGGCACACCCGGCTCTCGTCGCTCCGCAATTGTCGTCGGCCCTGGAAATGGCACACGAAAAAAGCCGTTCGGACCAAGTCCGGACGGCTTTTGTCTGGGATGATGTCTATCGTTGCCGATCAGTCCAATATCATCAGAAAGCTCGCTGGCGCTCCATCAGGGCACGATAGTCCTGATCTTCGCGCTTCAGCGCTGAAATCGTGGAGGCGACGGAGGCAACGAACATGCCGCTGATCAAAGCGGCCAGAACCGTGAGTGTCAGTACCATGGTCTATCCTTTCCTTGTCAGCGTTGATGCCGAAAGCCGAAGCTACACCGTCGCCTGAGGTCACTCAGTGACCGAAGCTATGGTAACGTGCGGCCATTGGCGGACCGTAAAACTTGGCATCATTGCTGTCTTTGACGTAAAAAGTTGCTGAAGTTGCAACCATGGCAGTCATCAGCGTCACCCACACGAGGTTGATCATTGTAACTTTGTCATGCATTGCGTTGGTCCTTTGAACTTCGGCAGTACAGCCGATAAATGTACAGGTACCGGAAAGGTTCCGGTATAGTGCGAGATCAATCTATCAAGCGTTCACTGACGTCGGCTTGAACGCGCCGTTCATCTGCCGTTCATCTTGAAAGCCATCACGGGATGCTTCGGAGATTTCGCGGGCGACCATCAATCCAAGCTCGACGAGCAAGGCTGCGGCGACGGCGGTAGCAATAAGCAGAACAAGCATCATTTTATCCTCTGCAGATCTTCGATACGTCGATGATGTGACGATAGAGTGCGTCCCGTGAAGTCGCCTTGAACGACGCATTCATCCGCCGTTCATGTGACGGCGGCGGGAATGTGGACGTCTCATTTCCCGGCAATAAGCTTGCGGTCGGCCACGGTCCGTGACAAAAGGCGATCCAAACAACGCTCAGGCAACCATGACGATCGGCTTTTATCCCGGCTCCTTTGATCCCTTAACTAACGGACATCTGGACATTCTCGTTCAGGGTCTAAACGTCGTTGACAGGATCGTTGTCGCAATCGGAATTCATCCTGGGAAGACACCGCTGTTTTCCTTCGACGAACGCGCCTCTCTTGTGCGCGCCGCGATGGCAGAGGTCGTGCCGGCGCGGGCAGGGGACATAGACGTCGTTTCGTTCAGCGGGCTTGCGGTCGATGCTGCCCGGCAGAACAAGGCAACGATCATGCTGCGCGGCCTGCGCGATGGCACTGATCTCGATTATGAGATGCAGCTTGCAGGGATGAACGGCGCGATGGCGCCGGACATCCAGACCATCTTTCTGCCCGCGTCGCCCGCTTCGCGACCGATTACGGCCACATTGGTCCGACAGATCGCCGCAATGGGTGGCGATGTCCAGGCCTTCGTACCTGGCCCCGTTCGTGCTGCCTTGAATTTGAAACATGGGCGCTAAGCCCTGATCTTTATCGGAGAGAACATGAAGCTCGCCCAAATTGCCACTGCCTTTGTCCTCGCTATCGCTGCCTTCGGCCCGGCCAAGGCCCAGTCAACCGAAGAATTCCTGACCATCCAGCTGAAAGACGGTCCGGTCGTCGTGCAGCTGATGCCCGATGTCGCGCCGAAGCATGTGGCGCAGATCAAGGATCTCGCTGCCAAGGGCGAGTATGACAATGTTGCCTTCCACCGCGTCATCGAAGGTTTCATGGCCCAGACGGGTGACGTTCAGTTCGGCGATATGGAAAACGGCTTTGAGCCGGGTCGTGCCGGAACCGGCGGTTCGAACCTGCCGGACCTGCCTGCCGAGTTTTCGGACAAGCCTTTCGTGCGCGGGACTGTCGGCATGGCCCGCAGCCAGGATCCGAACTCCGCCAATTCGCAGTTCTTCATCATGTTCGGTGATGGCAGCTTCCTGAACAGTCAGTATACCGTTGTCGGTCAGGTGGTTGCCGGTATGGAAAACGTCGACAAGATCAAGCGCGGCGAAGGCGGCAATGGCGAAGTGAGCGATCCAGACCGCATGGTCAAGGTCACCGTTGGCCGCAACTAATACCTATCGGGCCTATGGCCCCAACCAAGGAGAAACACCATGGCCGAGATCAAGGATCCGGAAAATACCATCCTGATGGAAACCACCAAGGGCAAGGTCGTCATTGCGCTCTTCCCGGATCTGGCCCCTGGCCATGTCGCCCGCATCAAGGAATTGTCGCGTGAAGGTGCCTATGACGGCGTTGTCTTCCACCGCGTCATTGAAGACTTCATGGCCCAGACCGGCGACGTGCAGTATGGCAAGCAGGGCGGTGCCGACTTCAACCCGGGTCGCGCCGGTATGGGCGGCTCCTCGAAGCCGGACCTGAAGGCGGAGTTCTCGGCGACGCCGCATACCCGTGGCACCTGCTCGATGGCGCGTTCGCAGAACCCTAACTCTGCCAATTCGCAGTTCTTCATCTGCTTTACCGATGCGCCCTGGCTGAACAAGCAGTATTCCGTCTGGGGCCAGGTCATCGAAGGTATGGATGTCATCGACCAGATCAAGCGCGGCGAGCCTGTACGCGAGCCTGACTCGATTGTCTCGATGAAGGTTGCCGCCGACGCCTGATGGCTTTAAGCACGCAAAGCCCGCCTTGGTGCGCCGCACCTGGGCGGGCTTTCGCGTTTTGACATTATCGACAAAGCGAACAGAGTGAGATGCGTGTAGATCTTTTCGATTTCGACCTGCCGGACGAAAACATTGCGCTGAGGCCTGCAAGCCCGCGCGATCACGCGCGCTTTCTTGTCGTTCGCCCGGAGGCCGATCCCATTCTCGGCGACCATCATGTCTACGATCTGCCGTCCTTTCTAAAGCCAGGGGATGCGCTGGTGTTCAACGACACCAAGGTGATCCCCGCGCAACTCGAAGGCATCCGCCATCGTGAGGGCGCCGAGGAAATCGCCGTTTCCTGCACGCTGCACATGCGGGTCGGTGCTTCCAGATGGAAGGCCTTCGCCAAGCCCGGCAAGCGCATCAAGCAGGGAGATCGCATCGATTTTGCGATGGGGCAGGGCGAAGGTGCGGCATGCCTTATGGGCTCGCTCGTGGCGACTGTCGCGGAAAAAGGCGAGGCCGGCGAGATCGAACTCGCCTTCGACCTCTCAGGGCCCGATCTCGACCAAGTGATCGCCAATGTCGGCCATATCCCGCTTCCGCCCTACATCGCGGCCAAAAGGCCGGAGGATGGTCAGGACCGCGTCGACTACCAGACCATCTATGCGCGAGAGGAGGGCGCCGTTGCGGCGCCGACCGCCGGGCTGCATTTTACCCCTGACCTCTTCGCCGCGTTGGATGCTGCCGGCATCGAACGTCATTTCCTTACGCTGCATGTTGGCGCCGGCACCTTCCTGCCGGTGAAGGCGGATGATACCGCCGAGCACAAGATGCATGAGGAAATCGGCTATATCTCGCCCTCAACAGCCGCAGCTCTCAACGCGGTCAGGGCCCGAGGCAACCGGATCGTTGCCGTCGGCACTACGTCGCTGCGATTGCTCGAAAGTGCTGCAGCAGACGATGGCCACATTCCCGCCTGGTCGGGTGCGACGGACATCTTCATCACGCCCGGCTATCGTTTCAAGGCGGTGGATATGCTGATGACCAATTTCCACCTGCCCAAATCGACACTCTTCATGCTGGTTTCCGCCTTTGCCGGTCTCGACACGATGCGGGCGGCCTATGCCCATGCGATCGAAACCGGCTACCGCTTCTACTCCTATGGCGATTCCAGCCTGCTTTTCCGGAAAGACGACTGACCGATGTCCGAGAATTTCACGTTCAATCTGAAGGCCACCAGCGGCAAGGCACGCCTTGGCGAGATCACCATGCCGCGCGGCACGGTCCGCACCCCGGCCTTCATGCCTGTCGGCACGGTGGGCACGGTGAAGGCCATGTATCTTGACCAGGTGAAAGAGGGTGGGGCCGACATCATCCTTGGCAATACCTATCACCTGATGCTGCGCCCCGGCCCGGAACGCGTCGCGCGCCTTGGCGGCCTGCATAAGCTGATCCGCTGGCCCGGGCCTATCCTGACCGACAGCGGCGGCTTCCAGGTGATGTCGCTGTCGGGCCTGCGCAAGCTCGACGAGCAGGGGGTGACCTTCAAGAGCCATATCGACGGCTCCTTGCACCACATGTCGCCGGAGCGCTCGATCGAGATCCAGGGGCTGCTCGACAGTGACATTCAGATGCAGCTTGACGAATGCGTCTCGCTGCCCAATGAGCCGCGCGAGATTGAACGCGCCATGGAACTGTCGCTGCGCTGGGCCGAGCGTTGCCGAGTCGCCTTCGGCAATCAGCCCGGCAAGGCCATGTTCGGCATCGTCCAGGGCGGCGACCAGCCGGCGCTGCGCATCCGCTCTGCTGAAGGGCTCAAGCAACTCGATCTGAAGGGATATTCGATCGGCGGTCTCGCCGTCGGCGAGCCGCAGGCCGTCATGCTCGACATGTTGCGGATCACGCTTCCCGTTCTGCCGACAGAAAAGCCGCGCTATCTGATGGGCGTCGGCACGCCTGACGATATGCTGAAATCGGTCGCCGAGGGCATCGACATGTTCGATTGCGTGATGCCGACCCGTTCGGGCCGCCACGGGCTGGCCTTTACTCGCCGCGGCAAGGTCAACATCCGCAACGCCCGCCATGCCGAGGATATGCGTCCGCTGGACGAACAGTCCTCGTGCCCGGCGGCGCGCGATTACTCCCGTGCATACCTGCATCATCTTGTCCGCTCCAATGAAGCGCTGGGCGGCATGCTGCTCTCGTGGAACAATCTCAGCTATTATCAGGAGCTGATGCAGGGCATCCGCCAGGCGATCGCCGAAGATCGATTTGAGGACTTCAAGGCTGAAACCATCGAGATGTGGGCGCGCGGAGACATCGACCCGGTCTGATCGTCTGAACTCAGAGCAGGCAAGGGGATGCGTTCTGCTGGAGCCGCGCGTCAGATGCCCTGGCTTGATGTCTCGCGTTTCATGCGGACGCCATTGATGGTGAAATTGCCGTCGCGCTGGCGTTTGAGCTCATAATAAACCGCCCAGTCCTTACCATCAGGCGCCGATATCAGCACCTCCTGGAAAGCGACCGTCCCGTCCTTTGAAAGCCTGTTTCGGCCAAAGGCATAGTTGCCCGGCCGAAAGACAGGTGCGTAGGTCCTCTTGACCATGTCGAAAAACCGCTCGGCATTGGGAAAGACCGATTTGATCTCCGGGGACGCAAAGGAATAAGCGGTCTTTGCGTCGTCATTGAGAAATGCAGTGATCTGCTGCGTGATGACCGCGCGCGCCTGAACGCCGAGATCACTTTCCTCTGCGGATGCGGGCGTCGAAATCGCCGCGACAAGCCCGGCCAGGGCCAATGCAATGGACATTCGCATCATGCTACCCCTCGCTTTTCAGATATTCCTGATGAAAGGATAGGCCGATTCTTTGACTTGGGAAGAGGGGCCATGAAATGGTGGCCGGCTATCAAGCCGATGTGACCTGGAATTCATGGTTTGGCGTGGGCAGGGCGCACTGCACGGGGTCCTCTTTGCCGCCCAAACCTTGCGATCGGCGCTAATTCCTGCAATGGCAGAACCATGCACGCAGAACATTTCCGGAGATCCTGAGGATGCGTCTCTTCCTGGGCTCCGATTTTCATGTCGACTACGCTCAGAACCTGCACTGGCTGGGACAGCTTTCGCGTCAGGACTTTACCGACGACGTCCTGATCGTGGCTGGCGACCTATCTGACGACGTCGATCTGATACAGAGTTGTTTCGACATACTCGTTCCGCGATACAAAAAGCTGCTCTTCCTGCCTGGCAATCATGACCTTTGGACCGCGCGCAGCGGGCGAGGGCCATCGTTCGACAAGTTCGAGTTATTGCAAACGCTCTGTGGCGGCTATGGCATCGAGACGCGGCCTGTTGCCTTCGGAGGCACGCTGATCGTACCGATCCTCGGTTGGTACGATTATTCCTTCGGTGAGCCGGATGCTCGCATTCGCCGCGGATGGATGGACTTCTACAAGTGCAACTGGGAGGGTCTTGCACCGGCAGATGTCGCCGAGCGTTTCGACCAGATGAACCTGATACCGGACACCCTTGATTTTGAGAGGGTCTACAGTTTCTCGCATTTCGTTCCGCGGATTGACTTGATGCCCGTACGCTATCCCGAGAAACACAAGGCATTGTTTCCCGTCCTAGGCTCAGCCCGAATTGAAGAGCGCATCCGCGAACTCGGCTCATCCATGCATTTTTACGGGCACAGCCACCTGAACCGCAACAAGGTGATCGATGGCGTCACCTATATCAACAATGCCTTTGGCTATCCCTCGGAAACCGAGATTACGGCCAAAACGATCCTGCATGTTGCAGATCTCTAGGGCGGAGAGGCAGACAAGTGCTGCCGCTGAGGCCCGTTGGAAATGGCATCTGCCCCGCTACACATATAAATCGCATAAGATAGATTATGGAACGTCTTGATATCTCGGTTTATCCATTTCCAGCCGTTTGCGCCAAATGTCCACGACGTCAGGAATTCATGCGCCTGTTTAGTAAGGCTTGATATCCATCTGAAATTCAACGATCATCTGATCGTGGCCTGGCTCTACACTGTCAGGCGTTTCCCGCATCACCGTCTCGTAGTCGAGCGGTGTGTGCATGTGCGTCAACACGGCTTTTTTCGGCGCGAGTCGGCTGATCCAGGCCAGCGCCTGCTCAAGCGACAGGTGGCTCGGATGCGGCCGGTATTGGAGAGCGTCGATATAGAGCATGTCGAGGTCGGCGAGTTTTTCGACCGTTTCCGGCGGAAAGTCAGAGACGTCGCAACAATAAGCGACGTCACCGATCCTGAGGCCAAGTGAGATGATGTCGCCGTGCTGCTGCTTCAAAGGCATAATCGAGAGCGGACCGCCGGCGCCGTCGATCAAAATCGGCTGCTCGAGATCTTCAATGATCTGTGGTTTGACGATCGGCGGATAATTGCTGCCGGGCGGCGTTTCCAGGCAGTAGCCAAAGCCTTCCGCGATGCGGCTCATGGTATAGGGTTCGGCATGAATGGGAATCCGATGGTGCTGGCTGTGAAAGTAGCCGCGCAGATCGTCAATACCGTGCAGATGGTCCGCATGGGCGTGGGTATAGATGACGGCGTCGATATGCTCGACCTTCGAGCGGATCATCTGCTCGCGAAAATCCGGTCCCGTGTCGATGACGACGGTCGTCTGGCCACCGTCAGGGCCGATCTGTTCAATCAGGAAGGCAGCCCGCGTCCGTCGGTTCTTCGGATTGTTCGGGTCGCAATTGCCCCAGTCGCCATTGATCCGGGGAACGCCTGGCGACGAGGAACAACCGAGCAGCGTGAACCGGCGCGTGACCTGCATCGGGGCTTCCTCAGCTCAGTCTGGGCATCTTAGAGAAACAGCGAAAAGCATTCGCGGTCGTCACGTCCGCCATCTCCGGGTAGCTCACACCCTTGACCTCCGCCAGAACCTCCGCCGTGTTCACCACATAGGATGGCTCATTGCGTTTTCCACGCCAGCGCTTTGGCGCCAGATACGGCGCATCCGTCTCGACCAGCAACCGGTCCATTGGCACGCTCTTGGCAATTTCGCGCAATTCCTCCGATTTCGGAAATGTCACGATGCCGGAAAACGAGACATAGCCACCGAGCGCCACACCGGTATCGGCCAGCGCCTGGCCGGAGGAGAAGCAATGCAGGATGAAGGGGAAGGCGCCCTTCCCTGTTTCCTCGGTCAAAATCGCCGCCATATCGTCGTCGGCGCTGCGGCTATGGATAACAAGCGGAAGCTGCGTGCGACGGGCCGCCTCGATATGGCGGATGAGTCCGGTCTTCTGGTCCTCGGGTTTCTGCGTGTCGTAGAAATAGTCGAGGCCGGCCTCGCCGATCGCCACGATCTTGTCGTGGCTTTCCGTCAGCCGCACCAGTTCGTCGGCGGTCACATCAAGTTCGTCGCCGGCATTGTTCGGATGCGTGCCGACCGAGCAGAAGACGCTCGGATAGCGTTCCGTTAGTGCCAGAAGCGTGTCGAGCTTCCGCACCCGCGTCGAGATCGTCACCATCTGTTTGACGCCTGCCTGATGGGCGCGCATGACAAGCTCGTCACGCTCGCTGTCGAAGTCGGCGAAGTCCAGATGGCAATGGGTATCAATCAGCATCGTCTCAGGCCTTGGCCGCTTCCGGGGCAACATAGCGCGGATAAACCGGCGCCGGCGCCGGCAGCTCCGTGCCCGGTTGCAGACGTCCTGCGGAACCAAGCTTCGCAAACACGCGGTCTTCTTCTGCCACGGCCACGAGATCGAGGATCTGCGCCGAAGATGCCGGCATGATCGGTTGGAACAGGATCGCGATCTGGCGCACAACGTCTGCGGCCACATAAAGCACCGTGCCCATACGCGCCTCGTCGGTCTTCTTCAAAACCCACGGTGCCTGAGCCGCGAAATAGCGATCGGCCTCGTTGACGATGTTGATGATGGCCGCGACCGCCTTGTGGATCTGCTGCTTGCCCATCTCCTCGCGGCAGATCTCGATCGCCTCGTCGGCAATCTTCAGGATCGCCTCGTCTTCTGCGGTGAGCGGACCGGGTGCCGGCACCCTGCCCTCGCAGTTCTTGTTGATCATCGACAGCGAGCGCGAGGCAAGATTGCCGATGCCATTTGCGAGGTCGGCATTGATGCGTGTGCCGATGCCCACTTCAGAATAGCTGCCGTCCTGGCCGAAGGAGACTTCGCGCAGGAAGAAGTAGCGCACCTGATCGAGGCCGAAATGGTTCACCAGATTGACCGGATCGACAACGTTGCCAAGCGACTTCGACATCTTCTCGCCCTTGTTGAGCAGGAAGCCGTGCGCATAGACGCGCTTGGGCAGCGGTAGGCCCGCCGACATCAGGAAAGCCGGCCAATAGACGGCGTGGAAGCGGATGATGTCCTTGCCAATAATGTGCACGTCGGCTGGCCAGTATTTTGCTCGCGGACCCTTCTCGTCCTCGACATAACCGGTCGCGGTGATGTAGTTGGTGAGCGCATCGACCCAGACATACATGACATGCTTGTCGTCGCCGGGAACCTTGATACCCCAGTCAAACGTCGTGCGCGAGATCGACAAGTCCTTCAGGCCCGACTTGACGAAGGAGATGACCTCGTTGCGGCGCTCGTTCGGGCCGATGAAATCCGGCTGGTCTTCGTATAGCTTCAGGAGCTTGTCTTCATAGGCCGAAAGCTTGAAGAAGTAGCTTTCCTCCTCCACCCATTCGACCGGCGTGCCCTGAGGCCCGTAGCGCACGCCATCGGCGCGCAACTCGGTTTCCTCTTCGTGGTAATAGGCTTCGTCGCGGACCGAATACCAGCCCGCGTAACCACCCTTGTAGATGTCGCCGTTTTTCTCCATCCGGCGCCAGACTTCCTGCACCGTCTCGTGATGGCGCTTCTCGGTCGTGCGGATGAAATCGTCGTTCGAGGAATTGAGCAGCTTGCCCATCTCGCGGAATTCGTTCGAGTTCCGCTCGGCAAGCTCCTCCGGCGAAATGCCTTCGGCGCGCGCCGTCTGCTGCATCTTCTGCCCGTGTTCGTCGGTCCCCGTCAGGAAGAAGACATCCCGACCGTCGAGCCGCTGGAACCGCGCCATGGCGTCGGTCGCGATCAACTCGTAGGCATGGCCGATATGCGGCTTGCCGTTCGGATAGGAAATGGCAGTCGTGATGTAGAAGGGATCGCTCATGGCTTCTTGTTGTCTTTTCGTCGGTTGCGATTGTGTTTTGCTGCTGTCTTGGAGCCAGACCACGGCGACGCGGGCCGGCCCGCCATTGGCAGCGAATGCTTATGGGGTTGAACGCTCTTAAAGCATTCTTCAGGGTTTAGGAACACGGTTTTGCTGCGATGCCGCGCAATAGGCGATCAAGGACTATACTTGCCAGTGCCTCACCGGGTCACGGCTGAGAGGACATCGAGCATGGTCTGCTTCTTGTCGAGATTGTAGGCAGCAGCGACGGTCAGTTGTTCGTTGATCGACGAACTCAGTCTTGCGAAGTGGTCGGCATTATCCAGATCGCCGCGAAGCGCCAAGGTGCGTGCCGTGTCGCCGAGATAATCGGTGAGATGCTCGACGAAGAAGCCGTGGACAACCTCGCCATCCTTTGCCGACAGAGCGTCGGCGATCTTGAACATCATCTTGCGCTGGCTTGGACCGGAAGCGGCCATCATGGCTTCGAAGGCCTCAAGGATATCGACGCCACCGTAGTTCACGAGTTTCAGCGCGCGCGCCACGCTGCCCCTTGCAAGCCGCAGGACGCTTTCCCGTTTGTCGCCTGGTAGTGCGAGGCCAAGCTGCGCGAGCGCCTGGTCCATGGCTTGCGGATTGAGTTCCTGCAGCCGGAGTGGCAGGCAGCGTGAGCGGATCGTCGGCAAAAGCTTGCCGGGCGCATGGCTGAGCACGAGAAACATCGCACGCTTGGGCGGCTCCTCAAGAATCTTCAAAATTGCGTTCGCAGCATTGCGATTGAGATCATCAGCTGGATCGATGATCACGATGCGCCAGTTGCCGGTGCCCGACGTCTGGGCGAAGAAATGCCCTGCCTTGCGCACCTCATCGACAGTGATCGCACTTTTTACCCGTCCCGTCTTCTCGTCGACGGGCCGAGACAAATGCAGGAGATTGTGGCTTGCACCCGCGGCAAGTTGGCGGCTGATCGGATGGGTCGGGTCGGGATCTTCAAGCCTGTCGGGAGCCGTCAGGGGATCGGGATAGCGCAAGATGTGGTTGGCAAAGCGGAATGCAAGCGTCGCCTTGCCGATACCTTCCGGTCCCTCGATGAGAACGGCATGATGCCCCTTCCCCGAGCGATAGCTGCGAGCGAGGAACGCTTCCGCCTCCTCATGGCCATAGAGACGTGTATTCAAGACCGGTGCAATTGCCCCGTCCAGGACGCCGGCCCTTTCCTCACTCATGAAGGCACTCCCGGCGTGAGCTTTGGCTGCCCGTCGGCCCTTTGGGCCTCTCCTGTCCCAAGACGCTGTGCCATGACAAGCAGGACTTCGGCCAGGATGTCGCGGGCGATACGGTCGACATCCAGCGACGCATCGATAATGCGGCAACGCCCGGGTTCCCGTGCGGCGATATCGAGAAATCCCTGGCGGCGCTTCTCATGGATATCGATGTTTTCCTTTTCGAAGCGGTCCGGCGCCTCGGTTTCAGGTGCACCTCCCGCACGGCGGCGGGCACGCGCAAGTCCCACATCGGCGGGGAGATCGAGGATCAAGGTGAGATCCGGCATGCTGGGACCGATCGATACCCGTTCGAGGGCGGCCATGAGAGCCGGTTCCAGATTGCCGGTAACACCTTGATAAACGCGGGAGGAATCCACAAAACGATCGCACAAGACGATCTGGCCTGCCATCAGAGCCGGACGAATGACGCAATCCAGGTGATCGGCGCGCGCTGCGGCAAAGAGCATGGCCTCCATGCGAACGCCGAAATCTTCGGCGGCTCCCGAAAGCAGGACGTGGCGCAGCGCCTCCGCACCCGGTGACCCTCCGGGCTCGCGCGTGATTATCACATCATGGCCGCGGGTTCGCAGCGCGTCGGCGAGCAGGCGGATCTGGGTCGATTTACCCGCCCCCTCGCCGCCTTCGAAAGTGACGAACATTCCCCGATCGGTAGCCACGTCTCGTTCAACCCCGCCTTTGAAGCTTGCCGATTCCCATCAGCACTGAACATAGCGCTGTAAACCAAGACAGCGAGGGTTGAAACCGGACAACTCCACGGATTGCCGAAAATTCAACTGGCGGGGCTCAGAGCCAGAAGAACAAAGCTTCGAGAACCGCGTCAAGCGCTCTCTGCCGCAAGGTCCCCTGCCCCACCGGCGCATTGGCGTAAAGAGGCACTGTCAAAAGCGGTCGTTCGCCAGAAAAAACAGCCAGGGAGCCAATGGCCTGCTCGGCGGCGACGGGGGGCCGCAGCGGCCAGGCATAGGTAATCTTGGCCTGCAATCGGTCCGGATTATTGATGGGCACGTAAACTTCGACAGGCGCATTGGCTTTCAGGGGAACAGTGGATTGCGCGCCGCCATAGACGCTGGCATCCGCAATTACCTCGCCGCTCTTGAAGAGCGTGCGCATTTCGAAGCCATCCAGCCCCCAATTCAGCAGTTTCATCGCCTCTTCGGTGCGCTCCTTGTCGGTGGCAAGGCCGGAAATGGCGAGGAAGAGTCGCCGGCCATTGCGCTCGATGGAGGCGACAAGCGCATAGCCATCTCCTTCGGCGAAGCCGGTGCCCAGACCGTCAGCCCCCATGCTCAAGAGAGGGTTGCGATTGCGCTGGAGGATCTTGTTCCATTCGAATTCCGGCTGCCGGAAAGTCTCGTAGAGGTCCGGGTAACGGCTGTGCAAATGCTTGGCAAGCGTAACCAGATCGCGTGGCGTCGAGCGATTTTCGGGATGCGGAAGCCCCGTGGCATTGGCAAATTGGCTGCCGGTGAGGCCAAGTTCGGTCGCGCGCCGGTTCATCCGCTCGACGAACCTGGCTTCCGATCCGGACATGCCCTCAGCGATGATGAGGCATCCGTCATTGGCCGTCTGCACTGCAATTCCACGGATCAAATCGGCAACCGGCACCTCAGATTTTAGTGCCGCGAACATGGTTGCGGTGCGCGAAGGGGCGCCACCGGTGCGCCAAGCAAATTCGGACACGGGATAGGCCGTCTCGAGACTGATTTCGCCGCGGCTGACAGCGTCGAACACGACTTCGAGCGTCATCAACTTTGCAAGCGAAGCGGGTGCGAAAGTCTCAGTGTCCTTTTTCGCCAGAAGCACTGTGCCCGTCGAAGCTTCGATGAGATAGGCCTTGGCGGCTTTAGTTTCGATCGGTTGTTTCAACTCGACGGAAAGCGCATGCACCGGTGACGCCTGCCCGATGAAGAGCGCGCAAGTGAAGCTGGCAATGACAAAAGCGATAAGCGATGTGCGCATGAATTATTTCAACCGAGAACGGACTTGTTTGGCGGACCGGTGCGGCGACCAACCGCCTGCCCTTGGCAATCAGCGCCCGCTTCCCAGTTGTATGCCGCCTGAAGCAACAGCCGCCAGAATCGACGCTTCGTCAAGCGTTGTATTGCCCACAAGTACGGCGTCGAAGGCAAGTGACGCGTGACTGCTCTGCGGCGCATCATAGGCCGAGACCATCGAAACGCCAGAATAGATGCCCATTGTATTGGGACGCAGGCTGGGCAGCGGCCCCTCTTCCGGCAACAGCGCGAAATCGGCCGGCATGGCGCTGGCGGTCATGAATTCTGCAGCGGCTCTCTGGGCATCCAAGGTCTGCGTGCTGGTTCCGCCAGACGGCGTCGAGCCCGAAAGGGCCGTCCGGAAGCTTGGGGCAACCGGGTCAGCCGACGCCACCATGACGCCTGTGGCGATCTGGCCAGCCGGATCGACAACCGGCCCCTTGCCACCCTTGGGTGTGTACGATGCCATCAGATACGGCATGTCATGCCCGTCCATCCGCGCGGGACCGACATATTGCACGCGCACTTCGCCGGTTCCGCTGTGGGCGAGATCCAGCATGTCGGCCGTCTTGCGCGACAAATCGATGATGCGGCCCTTGTGGAACGGGCCGCGGTCATTGATGCGCACGATCACTGAACTGCCGTTCGAGGTATTCGTCACGCGGGCATAGCTTGGCAGCGGCAAGGTTGGATGGGCAGCCGAGAGATGCGTCTTATCGTAGAGCTCGCCGTTTGCCGTCATGCGACCATGGAAGGCGTCACCATACCAGGATGCGACGCCGACCTTGTCATAGTTCGGATTGTCCTTGGGCACGAATGTCTTGCCCTTCACCACATAGGGCTTGCCAACGATGTAGCGCCCGCCACCTTTGGGCACCTGACCGCTTGTAACGAGCCGCGGGCTGGCTTTGACGCCGTAAACGGATTCGGCAAAATATTCCTTCGAGCGTTTCGGCTTTTCTGCGGTCTGCTTCGTTGTGGAGCAGGACGCCATGAATGAACAGACAAGCGCAAGGCCAAGCCATTTGCTAACGGTGGCCACGCGGCCGAATCTATCAGATTGCATATGTCCCACTTTTGATCATCTCAGCTCAGGCCATCCCACAAGCCCGACGCGAGCAGCCGCACGCGAGCGAAACGAAACCCTTGGAAAATGGCCAAAATGGGAAAACCCACAACTTCGCAAGGGCCAAACGTCCCGTATGGTTTCCGGTCGGTTAACGGATGGCGTCGCCACACCCCCGTTGCGGGCGCAAGAAAGCCTCTTGCCAAGTGCGTGCGAGTTCCGCATAACGCGGTCTGTCCGGATGGGTGTCCGAGTGGTTTAAGGAACCGGTCTTGAAAACCGGCGTGCGGGAGACCGTACCGTGGGTTCGAATCCCACCCCATCCGCCAAAATTCCTTTTACACGTTGATTTTGCTAGATTTTATGGAAGGCTTCATTCGGCCTGCCATCCCACTCCTATTCTCAGGCATGACGCGCGTTGGTGATTTTTCCAGTCGCTGGGGACGCCCTTCTTGGGTGCGCCGGAGCTTGCGGAACCAAAGCATGGTCTCCGGGTTACCTCGTCGCCTGATCCGAACCGATAGCGCTCGTCGCGCTATGTTCTCTGTCAGCGCGCGTACCCTGCTCTCAGCCGATTCAGCCGTCACTCCAATCGACAAGGCATCTCATGTGCATTCCAACCGCCACCTATCGCGTCCAGTTTCGCAACGGCATGACCTTCGATCGTCTGACGACGCATATTTCCTATCTGAAACAGCTCGGGATCAGCCATCTCTACGCATCCCCGATCTTCACGGCGACCGATGGATCCAGCCACGGATATGATGTCACCGATGCGAATGAAATCGATCCTGCAATTGGCGGACGGGCGGGCTTCGACCGCATGGTCGATGCGCTGAAGGCGGAAGGACTTGGGCTCATTCTCGACATCGTACCAAATCACATGGCTGCCTCACTGGAGAACCGCTGGTGGTATGACGTGGTCGAAAATGGCCCGGCCAGCGCCTATTCCGGACATTTTGACATAGATTGGTCGCGTCGGTTGACGCTCCCGGTGCTCGACACGTCATTTGAAGCCGCTCTAGAGGGCAACGAGATTGGCGTCGGTCGCGATCCTTCAACGGGGAAGCCGAGCCTGACGTACCGAGGCAGTTTTTTCCCGCTCGCCCCATACAGCTATGCTGGCCGGTCAGAAGAGATCATGAAGGCCGCCGATCGCGAGACGATTGCGGCCTTGCACGATGAACAGGCTTATCAGCTCATTCCGTGGCGCGACGTTCCTCGAGCCCTTTCCTATCGCCGCTTCTTCGAGATTGCCGGCCTTGTCGGCGTGCGGGTTGAAGACAGACAGGTGTTTGACGACACGCATCGGCTGATCCTGGAGCTCGTGAGATCAGGCGCCGTTCAAGGATTAAGGATTGATCATGTCGACGGGCTGACCGATCCCAAAGCCTATCTTGATCGCCTGCGCGCGGCCGTCGGACCTGACTGCTACCTGACGGTCGAAAAGATCCTGGGCGACGACGAGACACTGCCTGCCGACTGGCCGGTATCCGGCACCACCGGCTACGAGTTCATCTCCGCCATCAGCGACGCCCTGGTCGATGGTGACAATGTCGGCAGGCTGCGGCAGCGCTACGAAGCCCTGACCGGCCATAGTGTGGATGGCAGCGCCGATGTCCACGCGGCCAAACGGCTTCTGCTTGAAAAGAATTTCGTCGGAGAATTGACGCGGTTGGGTGACTTGGTTCTCGAGGCAGCCGAGATCGAGCGTTACGATATGGCTGAGCTCGAAAGATCCGCGCGAGCAGCCGTGACGGAGTTGCTCATCGCCTTTCCGCGCTATCGCACCTACGGAACGGAAACTGGACTGACTTCCGAGGATGCGGACCTGCTGGAGACGGCGAGGAGCACCATCCAGGTTGAAGACGGCTCGCCGATCTCGCAGGCGCTCGACGTTGGGCTTCGCCTGTTGAAGGGCAGCGTTTCGGTCGATGCGCGTCCAGTCGCGGCATCCTTCCGAACACGCTTCCAGCAATTGACCGGCCCCTTGATGGCGAAGTCCGTCGAAGACACGGTCTTCTTCCGCGACAATGCTGTGCTGGCGCTCAACGAAGTCGGCTCGGAAGCGGCGCAGGCACAGTTTTCAATTGAGCGCTTTCACGAGAAGATGCGGATGCGGGCGCGCCACTGGCCACATGCGCTTTCGGCAACCAGCACGCATGATACGAAGCGTGGCGAAGACGCGCGTGCGCGGCTCTATGCGCTGACTGAGATGCCCGATGTCTGGGCGCAGGCGGTTGACCGTTGGCAATCGATGAACAGCGGCGCGCTGGCCAACGCTGAAAAATCGCGAGCACCTGAGCCGAATGTCGAGTGGATGCTCTACCAGGCCTTGGCTGGTGTCTGGCCGGTCGAGACGGGTGTCGCCGATGCTGCCTCCCTGAAAGCGCTCGAAGAACGGTTTATCCCCTATGTCGAAAAGGCGTTGCGCGAGGCGAAGTTGCGCACCAGCTGGCTCGAACCCGACGAGGACTATGAGGCGTCGGTTATCGCCTATGCCCGCCATCTACTGTCGCCGGACAATCGTCGTTTTCTCGAGGACTTCACCGAGACCATTGTCCCGTTGGCCCGCGCAGGATTTGTCAACAGTCTCAGCCAGACGGTGATCAAGCTGATGGCGCCGGGGGTGCCGGATGTCTATCAGGGAAGCGAAGCGCTTGATCTGAGCCTGGTCGACCCCGACAATCGCCGGCTGCCGGATTTCGCCTCACTGGACTCTAATCTTGCAACCGCTGAAGTCACAAACTTGGATCTGTCTGATCCCGGCTCCTGGGCTCGCTTGAAGCAAGCGCTTGTCGCCCGGCTTCTCACCCTACGCCGGGACGACCCAGGCCTTTTTGCGACGGGAGCTTACACACCCCTTGCTGCATCCGGAGCGGCAGCGGACGCCGTGATCGCCTTTGCGAGGACCGACGGCGCGCGGGCTGTCATCATTGCCGGGCCACGACTAGTGGGACGCACTCTCAGACAGCAATCCATAGTCGGCCTCCCAGAACTGCTTTCCGATGTCGAGATCAGCTTACCGACGCCCTTGGCTGACAGACGGTATAGAGACCTCTGGTCCGGCCGGTCTAGGTTCGTCGGCAACAGCATTCAAGCCATTGCCGAAGCCTCTCCCGTCCCGTTCTTGGTTCTTGTCAGCGATGAGCCTGCGGCGTGACCGACCGCCGGCCACCTCGCTTAGAGAGGATCGAGCCCATAGACGTGGGTACTTCGCATTGTCATTGAGGCAGGCACGCAGTAAGACGCGGCGATGACACGATGGTTCTTGAAGTTTTCGGCGTGGCTGGCGCTTGCTTTATGCCTGGCAGCCACAATCGTCCCTGTCGGCTTTCGACCTCAAGTCGCGATACCGCCTGATGCCGACAGGATTTTGGCTTTTATCGTCCTCGGTTTTCTTTTCGCCCTCGCCTACCCTTCGAAGAGTAAGCTGGTTGCACTGGTGCTGGTCGCAGCCGCCTTTGCCATAGAAGCTACGCAGTTTCTCCAGCCCTCTCGCCACCCACGGATCGATGATGCCGCGATCAAGGCAGTGGGGGCAGTGCTGGGCGTCGGCTTGGCTTGGTTCCTGGCACGGCTGCGGCAAACCTCGTCCCGCCCTTGACGCCCTTTACCAGGCCTCGGCTGGACGCGTGCCGGGTGCCTGGATTACCGAAGTTTCACTAGGGTTTTTCGCTAGAGGCTCTAGATAGATCGGGAGGTGCACTGGCTCAGGACGTGAATTGACCTTGGTCAATGGGCTTTCGGCACGGATAAGCAATTGTCGACCAGATGAAACATGACACGGTGGATCAAGACGTGACGCATAGCGACAGCAGCAGCCCGCAAGGCATATCCTCTGAGGACGAGCTTCGCACTCTTTTGGCTCAGGCTGGTCGCAAACGTCCCCGCTGGAAGATGCGTCTGCTGGCGCTCATGCTTATCCTTGGCGGCGGATATCTCGCTTTTACCGTTTTGGGCCGGACTGAGAGTTATAGCTACACCACGGCACCCGTAACAAAGGGCGACCTGTCCGTCCTGGTAACGGCCACAGGATCGGTCGAGCCGACGGTCCAGGTCGACGTCTCAAGCGAGCTGTCGGGCACCATTCGGGACGTGCTCGTTGATCACAATTCGACGGTCAAGAAGGGGGACGTTCTGGCGAGGCTCGATACGGACAAGCTTTCGGCCGAACTGAAGGCCAAGGGAGCGGCATTGTCTGCCGCCAGGGCCAATGTCGCCAAGGCCGAAGCGGACGAAAAGTCGGCCTCGGCAAGCCTTGAACGCCTGCGGGCATTGGTCAGCAGTCGGGTGTCTAGCAAGCAGGATCTCGAGTCTGCTGAATTCAGCTATCTGGCGACGCAAGCGGGCCGGGAGAGTGCACAGGCCGATGTGAGCTCGGCCGAGGCAGCGCTCGAGCTGGCAAAGTTGTCGCTGAGCAAGGCGACGATCCTCTCGCCCATCGACGGCATCGTTCTCACGCGCAGCGTCGATAGCGGAGCCACGGTCGCCGCCTCGCTCGAAGCGCCGACACTCTTCACGATTGCCGGTGACCTGCGCCAAATGGAGGTGCAGGTTTCGATCGATGAAGCAGATGTCGGTCAGGTTGCTGTCGGCCAGAGCGCGACCTTCACGGTGGACGCCTTTCCCGATCAGCGTTTTCCAGCGACGATCACGTCTATCCGCTACGCATCGGAAACCGTGAACGATGTCGTGACGTACAAGGGCATTCTGTCCGTCCGCAATGACGAACTGCTGCTGCGCCAGGGCATGACGGCGACCGCCGACATCGTTGTGCAGGCCGTGCGGGGATCGCTACTCATTCCAAATGCTGCCCTTCGCTTCACGCCGCCAGACACGGCGAGTGCAGAGCAAACCTCCTCAGGTGGCGGTGGATTGTTCGGCATGTTCCGTCCGCCGCGTCGTTCGCCGGCAAGTACCCCGGAGCCCGCCGGGACCGGGCGAACGATCTGGCTTCTGAGAGACGGTGCACCTTTGGCAGTCAAGGTCGAGATTGGCGCAAGCGACGGCCAGAATACAGCTGTGGTCGGCGGTGATATCAAAGAGGGGGATGCCGTAATCGTCGATGCAACCCTGCGAAAGACCTAAGGGAGCGACGATGAGCCGTCAGCCACTGATCGCGTTCCGGCAGGTGTCCCGCGTCTATGGATTGGGCGAGGCTCGCATTCGTGCCCTTGATGGTGTCGACCTCACGATCGGCACCTCGGAATTCGTCGCGATCATGGGGCCCTCCGGATCCGGCAAATCGACGGCCATGAACATTCTCGGCTGCCTGGACGTGCCGACATCCGGTCAGTATTTCTTCGACGGCATAGACACGCATGGATTTGATCGGGCGCAATACACGCTGCTTCGTCGCCATATGCTCGGTTTCGTCTTTCAAGGCTTCAACCTCTTGGCGCGGACATCGGCGGTTGAAAATGTCGAGTTGCCGCTGATCTATCGTGGGGTGGATCCTCGCGAAAGGCGGATCAGAGCTTTGAGGGCGCTTGGCCAGGTCGGGCTTGGCGGGCGCGAAGGTCATACGACCCAGGAGCTTTCAGGTGGGCAGCAGCAACGTGTCGCCATCGCGCGGGCGATCGTGACAAGTCCAGCCGTACTGCTTGCCGATGAACCGACAGGCAATCTGGACACGAAGACAAGCCGGGAGATCATGGAGCTCATCACAGCGCTGAACCGCGACAACGGCATCACCGTCATCATGGTAACCCATGAGGATGATATCGCGGCTTACGCAAAGCGGACGCTGCGCTTTGTTGACGGGCGCATCCAGTCTGACAGCCGGGATGCGGAGGCTGCAGCGCATGTTCCTTGAGACCATCAAGCTCGCACTGCGCGCAATCAGGCGCAATCTTCTGCGCTCTTTCCTGACCGTGCTTGGCGTCGTCATCGGTGTCGCGGCTGTGATTGCCATGGTGACCATCGGCAATGGCACAACCGCGCAGGTGACGGCCGAGATCTCCAAGCTCGGAACCAATCTCCTGTTTGTCCGCCCCGGCCAGTTTGGACCAGGACGCGCGTCCACCGATGCGAAGCGGTTTACGATCCGCGATATCGAGGCTGTTCGCGCGCAAATAGGCGGACTGAGGGCCGTGGCTGGCGTCAACCAGTCTGTCCAGACCGTGGTGTTCGGCGGCGAGAGCCGGCAAGTCAGCATCATCGGCAGCGGTGCAGATTATCTGGTCGCTCAAGACTGGCCTTTGCAAAGCGGTCGCAACTTTCTTCCGTCGGAAGAGCGAGGCGGACAGTCGGTCTGCCTGATTGGCGAAACCGTTCGCAGCCGGCTGTTTGGCTCGACACCACCGCTCGATCAAAGCATTCGCGTTGGCAGCGTCCCATGCACGGTGATCGGCGTGCTGGCCCGCAAGGGCCAGAGCGGCATGGGCAGCGACCAGGATGATGTAGTGATGATGCCGATGAAGGTGTTTCAACGCCGGATCGGCGGCTCCAACGATGTTTCCAGCATGATGGTATCAGCCGAAAATGGCGTATCGACTGCCAAAGTTCAGGCCGATATCGAACGGCTCTTGCGCGAGCGCCGCAAGATCGTCGCGGGACGCGATGACGATTTTACGGTCAATGACATGGCCCAGATGGCAGCAACATTGACCGGCACGACCACACTCATGACTGGTCTTCTCGGCGCCGTGGCCGCCGTTTCCCTGCTTGTCGGCGGAATCGGCATCATGAACATCATGCTGGTCTCGGTGACAGAACGCACCCGCGAGATTGGCATCCGTCTGGCAATTGGCGCCGTTGAGGGCCAGGTGCTGATGCAGTTCCTGGTCGAAGCGGTAACACTGTCAATTTTCGGCGGACTTGTCGGGATCGCACTTGGTCTTGCCATCGCCTATGGCGCAGTCAGCCTGATGCAGGTGCCGTTTGTCGTCAGCCCGACCATCGTCCTCTTTGCCTTTGCCTTCTCTGCAGCCATCGGCATGGTCTTTGGCTATTTTCCAGCGCGACGGGCGGCGCAGATGAACCCGATCGATGCTCTCAGACACGAATAGGTTTGCCCAACAAAAGACGCCCGGCAGACACCGGGCGTTCAAGGGGTAGATTTGCGGGTAGATCAGCCGACGAAAGCGCGCTCGATGACGAATTCGGCCGGCTTGTTGTTGGCGCCTTCGGTAAGCCCCGCCTTTTCCAAGAGTTCCTTTGTGTCTTTCAGCATCGCAGTCGAGCCGCAGATCATGCCACGATCGATCGCCGGATCGAGTGGCGGCACGCCGAGATCGGTAAATAGCTTGCCATTCTCGATCAAAGTCGTGATGCGTCCCTTGAAGGGATAGTCTTCACGGGTCACCGTCGCATAGTGCTTAAGCTTGTCACCGACCACCTCAGCGAGGAATTCGTGGTTCTTGATCTCGTCCACGAGATCGAAGCCGTATTTCAGTTCGGCAACATCGCGGCAGGTGTGGGTGAGGATGACTTCCTCGAACTTCTCATAGGTTTCCGGATCGCGGATCAGACTTGCGAAAGGTGCGATGCCGGTGCCGGTCGAGAACATGTAAAGGCGCCTGCCCGGCGTCAGCGCGTCGAGCACAAGCGTGCCGGTCGGCTTCTTGCGCATCAGCACCCTGTCACCCGGCTGGATGCGTTGCAGATGCTGGGTCAGCGGGCCGTTCGGCACCTTGATCGAGAAGAATTCGAGTTCCTCGTCCCAGGAAGGGCTCGCAATCGAATAGGCGCGGTAGATCGGCTTGCCCTCGACCATCAGGCCGATCATCGCGAATTCGCCCGAGCGGAAACGGAAACCGGCGGGGCGGGTCATGCGAAAACGGAAGAGATGATCGGTGTAATGCGTGACGCTCAGCACCGTCTCGGCATAGACGCCCTCGGGCACGATCAGTTGGGCATTGTCGGTCTTCACGGGAGCATTCATAGGCTGTCGGTCCTATCGTTCGGTCGATTGGGAAGAGCCTATAATCCAGACCGTCCCATTCCACAATTCAGCCGGCGTGCTATTTCGCAGCTGAGATATTCAAGAAAGCAAAGGCGGCAACCTTGACCGAGGTCAACTCGCCGCCATCACATAGCGATTTATCGATGTCTCAGGCGCCAGTGGTGCCAAGGCGGCGCCAGCTGAAACCACCAACAGCCTCAGAATCCCGGGCTGCCGGCTGGTAACGCTGGGCAACGCCCGTGAGACAGTTTTCCGCCAGCCGCCGCTGGGCGACCGGATTGGTGACAGCGAAACTGTCGAAGCCGGTGCGCAGCATCAGCGGCACCTGGTCGATCAACACGTCACCAACCGCACGCAGTTCGCCGGTATAACTCAGTCGCTCACGCAGCAGCGTGGCATGGCTGAAGCCGCGGCCATCGTTGAAGGCGGGGAAGGCCACGGCGATGAGCGCGATGCGGTCGAGATGGGGCGTAAGCTTCGTCACGTCATCAGCCGGCGCGATCAGGACGCCAAGGCCGACGTCGTTGGTCTCACCCACAGCTTCTAGGAAAGCGTCGAGCGGCAAAAGGGCCTTTTCGCCCTCGCCCGCCTTGCGCTCTTCCGTTTCCGTCACCCAGATGTCGCCCTCGACGAAACCGGTTTCTTTCCAGATCTTGGTCATTACGTTTCCAGTCTCATGCGGCTTCGACAGAGGCACTGCCGTAAAGCGCGTCCTTGAATGGCTTTGGGCCGACCCGACGATAGGCTTCGAGGAAGGTTTCCTTCGGATCGCGGCGCAGGCCAAGATAGGTATCGACGATCGTCTCGACGGCGTCCGTTACCTTTTCCGGCTCGAAGCCGCGTCCGATGATTTCGCCAATCGACGAATTCTCGTCACCGGAGCCACCCAGCGTGATCTGATAGAGTTCGGCCCCCTTCTTCTCGACACCGAGCAGGCCGATATGGCCGACATGGTGGTGGCCGCAGGCATTGATGCAGCCGGAGATCTTGATTTTCAGTTCGCCGATTTCCTGCTGGCGCTCCAGCGAGCCGAAGCGGGTCGAGATTTCCTGTGCGACCGGAATGGACCGTGCATTGGCCAGCGCGCAGTAGTCGAGCCCGGGACAGGCGATCATGTCGGTGATGAGGTTCGAATTGGCTGTCGCGAGGCCGGCCTTTTCGAGCGCCTGGTAGAGCGGATAGAGATCGCCCTTCGCAACATGCGGCAGGATGAGATTCTGCTCGTGGCTGACGCGGATCTCGTCGAAGGCATAGCGCTCGGCCAAGTCGGCGACGAGATCCATCTGCGCATCGGACGCGTCGCCCGGTGTGCCACCGATCGGCTTCAGCGAGATCGTCACCATGCCGTAATCGGGATGACGATGTGGCTGGACGTTCTGATTGACCCAGGCGGCAAAGGCCGGATCCGCCTTCTGGGCGCGCGCAAGCGCCTCCCAGCCCTCTGGACGGGCCGTGAGCGCGGGCGGGGCGAAATAGGTCTCGATGGCACGGATATCGCCTTCCGGCAGCTTCAATTCGCCATCGCGGATCTCGGCAAATTCGGCTTCCACCTGACGGGTCAGTTCCTCGACACCAGTTTCGTGGACCAGGATCTTGATGCGCGCCTTGTACTTGTTGTCGCGGCGACCATGCAGATTGTACACGCGCACGATCGCTGTGATGTAGGTCAGAAGATCGGCTTCCGGCAGGAAGTCGTTGATCTTCTTGGCAATGAGCGGCGTGCGGCCCTGGCCACCGCCGACATAGACGGCAAAGCCGAGTTCGCCCGCCTCGTTCTTCTTCAGATGCAGGCCGATGTCATGCACCTGGATCGCGGCGCGGTCCTTTTCGGCGCCGGTGACGGCGATCTTGAACTTGCGCGGCAGGAATGAGAATTCCGGATGCAGCGAAGACCACTGGCGGAGGATTTCGGCATAGGGCCGCGGGTCGGCGACTTCGTCGGCGGCAGCGCCGGCGAAATGGTCGGCCGTCACATTGCGAATGCAATTGCCAGAGGTCTGGATCGCATGCATCTCGACGCTTGCGAGATCGGTCAGGATATCAGGCGTGTCGGAGAGCTTCGGCCAGTTGTACTGGATGTTCTGACGGGTGGTGAAGTGACCATAGCCGCGGTCATACTTGCGGGCGATATGGGCCAGCATGCGCATCTGCTTCGAATTCAGCGTGCCATAGGGAATGGCAACGCGCAGCATATAGGCGTGAAGCTGAAGATAGACGCCGTTCATCAGGCGCAGCGGCTTGAACGCGTCTTCGGCAAGTTCACCCGACAGGCGGCGAGCAACCTGATCTCGGAACTGCTCTACGCGCGCCGATACGAAGGCGTGGTCGAATTCGTCATAACGATACATGTCTTACCTCAGGCCTTACGCCGCGATGAATGCCGGGTCGGCATAGCCGTGCCCTTCTGCATATGCAATGGTCGGGCCTTCCGCCCGGATACGTTCGCGCAGGCGCAGCGGGCGCAACTTGCCATCCTTTTCCTCGATCTCAATGACGTTCACATCGACGACGAGATTGCTGGCGAAGGCCTGTTTGCCGGCGGCTTCGAGCGCCTCGACAGCTTCTGCGTGGCGGGCGACGAAGGCGTCCTGCAGACGCTCGGTCCACTGGCCGCTGGCGTCCAGCCATACGGCGATGCCGTCGGTCAGTCGGTTTGCTGTCAGAACCTTGTCTACCATGTCAAATCCTCTGCGTTTCCAGTTCAGCCGTCACGCGCGCACCCAAAGGCTCGGAGCGGCTGAAATCGGCGCCGGCGACAGCGTCGCCGATGATGACCATGACCGGACCTGTCAGCTCCGTGCGAACCTCCAGGCCTGGCAATTCCTTGAGCGTCCCGTGCAGCAGGCGGCTGTCGCGGCGCCCGGCATTTTCGACGACCGCAACAGTCGTGTCTTCGGCGAGGCCGCCTGCCATCAGGCGTTCGGCGACGGAGGCTGCGACCGTGCGGCCCATATAGACGGCGACGGTGGCACCCGACAAAGCAAGCGTGGCCCAATCGGGCAGCACATTGCCCTGCAAGTCATGGCCGGTCGTGAAGACGAGCGACGAGGACACGCCGCGGAGCGTCAGCGGCAGCTCAAAATCAGCGGCCGCGGCGAGCGCTGAGGTGACGCCGGGAACGATCTCATAAGCGATGCCGGCGTCGCGGAGCGCCGCCATTTCCTCGCCTGCCCGACCGAAAATCAGGGGATCGCCAGACTTCAAGCGCACGACACGCTTGCCGGCCTGGCCGAGTTCGACGAGCAATGCGTTGATCTCGCTCTGGGATTTGGAGTGGCAGCCCTTGCGTTTGCTGACAGGGATGCGCTCGGCGTCACGGCGGCCCATGTCGACCACTTCGCGCGGCACCAAAGCATCATAGACGATGGCGTCGCACTCCATCATCAAGCGATGGGCGCGCAGCGTCAAAAGATCTTCGGCACCCGGGCCTGCACCGACGAGAAACACCCGGCCTTCCAGACGGTCGGCGGCAACGCCTTTCAGCAGGCGGGTGGCTTCCCGGCGCGCGAGACTGATCTCGTCGGATTCGACGTGGTCGGCGACCGTTCCCTTGAAGAAGTCGCGCCAGAAGAGGCGGCGCGGGGCGCCACGCGGCACCAGACGATCAACGGCGCGGCGATAGGAGTTGGCCAGGCGACCGAGCTTGCCAAGCGAACGGGGCAGCAGTCGGTCAATGTCGGCGCGGATCATCTGGGCGAGAACCGGGCCGACCCCTTCGGTGCCGATGGCGACAGCGATCGGGGCGCGGTTGACGAGCGCAGGTGTGTAAAAGTCGCAATAGTCTGGCTGATCCACGGCGTTGGCTGGGATGCGGGCCGCGCGGGCTGCCGCGACGATCTTACGGTCGAGAGCGCCCTCACCCGTCGCCGCAAAGACCAGGCGCGCACCTTCCACCTGCGCGGGGTCAAAAGCCTCGGCGATCTGAAAGATCGCGTTCGCGGCAAGGTAGGCCGCGTAGTCCGCTTCCGGGGCATCGGCATAAGCGACAATGCGGGCCTCGGTGTTCTTCAGCAGACGCACCTTCGCATAGGCCTCATCACCGTTCCCAAAAACGGCGGCGACCTCACCTTCGACCTTGAAGAAGGCCGGAAAGACCGAAAGCTGTTTGTCCTGCTGCGTCATGAATCATCCGATGGCATTCGGTCGCACTATCGCCGTTACATCAGCCAATTTGAAGAAAGATGAATCCCCTCTCTCTCCAGGTCCGGTATTTCTTTCCTAGCCGATGCACAGTTGCGAGCAAAAGTGACCGTGTCGCGGGAACGCGGTGTTGAACCTGGCTGAACAGACCGACGGCACCGGAAAACTTGGTGACTGCAGATCATTTTTCTTCCAGTGACGGCGCTCTAGCGGATAGGATCGCTTTGCGCACGAATGGAGGTGCAAGTGACGTCTTTCCAACTGACCCGTCGACTGCTCGACGTGATCGAACACGATATCCTTCCCCTCACCGAACGTGGCGTGTCGCTTGGCAACAAGGTGTTCGGTGCTGCAATCCTGCGCAAGTCCGATCTTTCGCTCGTGCTCGCGGAAACAAACAACGAGCTCGAAAATCCGCTCTGGCACGGCGAAGTGCATACGTTGAAACGTTTCTACGAACTGGGCGAGCGACCGAACACCAAGGACCTGATCTTGCTCTCGACGCATGAACCCTGCACCATGTGCATGTCGGCGATCACCTGGGCGGGTTTCGACAATTTCTACTATTTCTTTAGCCATGAAGACAGCCGCGACGAGTTTGCGATTCCGCACGATTTGAAGATCCTGAAGGAAGTCTTCGGCCTCGAACCGGGCGGCTATCGGCGACAGAATGCCTTCTGGCTCAGCCATGCGATGATCGAGATGGTGGCGTCGGCTGATGACGGCGAGCGGCCTGCCCTTTTCGAGCAGGTCAGCCGCATTAGGGCCGCCTATGACCGGCTTTCGGGAGCTTACCAGTCGACAAAGCAGGACAATGACATACCGCTTAACTGACTTTGCCTGATGCCGCTCGGCCTTGTCACACAGGATTGCCCCCGAATGTCGATGATCGACCACATCTCGCTCGCTACCGCCGACCTCGGCAAGGCCCGCCGTTTCTACACCGCAGCGTTCGCGCCACTCGGCGCAGTCGAGGTGGCTGTGACAGATGTATCGGCCGGCTGGGCGATTGATGGATCCGATGACTTCTACGTCAACCTTGTTGCTCCGGAGACGATCTCAAATAATCCAAAGACCCACTATGCGTTCTCTGCCCCGTCACGCGCGGCGGTCGACGCCTTTCACGCGGCAGCGCTGGAGAATGGCGGCACGGATGATGGTCCGCCGGGGCTCCGACCGCAATATCATCAGAACTACTATGCGGCCTTCGTTATCGATCCCGATGGTCGTCGTATCGAAGCCGTCTGTCATCGCGCACCAGACTAACCAAAGGCATCCGCATGCAATCCTCCAAAGACATCAACCGCCTCATCGAGATCATGGCGGCCCTGCGTCACGCTGAAACAGGCTGCCCTTGGGATATTGTCCAGACCTTCGAAACCATCAAACCCTACACGATCGAAGAGGCCTACGAAGTCGCCGATGCCATCGAGCGGCGGGATCCGGACGATCTTTGCGAGGAGCTCGGCGATCTCTTGTTGCAAGTGGCCTTTCACGCCCGCATTGCCGAGGAAGAGGGGCTGTTTTCGTTTGGTGACGTCGTTGAGGCAATCACGCGCAAAATGATCCGGCGGCACCCGCATGTGTTTGCCCGGTCTGACGCCGACACGCCGGAGGCGGTGAAGGCACAGTGGGATGCGATCAAGCAGCAGGAAAAGGCTGACCGCAAGGCACGACGGGCAGCACGCGGCGCCGCAGCTGATCCCGATACAGGTTACCTCGGGTCTGTGCAGCGCTCATTCCCAGCCCTGACCGAGGCTTTGAAGCTGCAGGAGCGAGCTGCCAAGGTCGGTTTCGACTGGTCGGAGGCCGCACCTATCCTCGACAAGATCGAGGAAGAGATCGGCGAATTGCGGGAAGCGTTGGCAGAAAACCGGCCTGAAAAAGTGAAGGATGAGCTGGGAGATCTGTTCTTCGCGCTCGTCAATATCGGACGGCACGTGGGGGCCGAGCCGGAACAGGCTTTGAGGGGAACAAATACAAAATTTCGGCGTCGCTTCAGCTACATAGAGAAGACGCTTTATGCTTCAGGTGAGGATATCTCGGCAGCGAGCCTCGATCGGATGGAAGAACTCTGGCAGGCTGCCAAAGCCCTTGAGCGGCAGATCGGCTGATCGATCATGCAGCTTCAACGGTTTGAGGTCGCCATTGCCGGTGCTGGTGTCGGCGGACTTGCTTTGGGCACGATGCTTGCCCGTCATGGCGCTTGCGTCACGGTCTATGACCAGATGGATGCACCCCGCCCTGTCGGTTCCGGCTTCGTGCTTCAGCCGACTGGCGCGCAGGTGCTGGAGGCCATGGGCCTGCTAACGCCTGTCGCCGCGCGCGGACGGCGCATCGATCGGATGATTGGACGTTTGAAAACCGACGGCGCGCCGGTGCTCGACGTGCGCTACCGCCGAGGCGAATTCGGCATCGCCGTGCAGCGGGCGGCACTGTTTTCCACCCTGTTCGAGGCGGCGAAGTCCGCTGGCGCGCGATTTGAAGCAGCAGCAAAAGTTGCCGATGTCGATACCGGTCTTGAGCCCCGCCTCGTTTTCAACAATGGGACGAAATCGGCATCCGCCACACTTCTCGTTGATTGCATGGGCTCCAGCTCTCCACTCGGCAATCGTGCTGACAGCGAGCTGCAATACGGCGCGCTCTGGGCTACGTTCCCTTCCCAACCGATGGGCCGTTTCAGGAAAATCTGCTTGAACAGCGATATGCGCGGGCTGCCTATATGGCGGGTGTCCTGCCGGTCGGTACCGCCACGGAAGACGCCCCAGCCATGGCGACGTTCTTTTGGAGCCTGCGGGGAGCCGATTACGCCGGTTGGGTTAAGGACGGTCGCAAGGCGTGGCTGCCGCAGGTCGAGCGGCTCTGGCCGGAGGCGGTCCCGCTTGCCGAAATCGCCGAGCCGGTGCATGCGCGTTATCGCCATCTGACCCGACCACCCGTCATCGGCCGGCATGCGGTCCGCATCGGTGATGCCTGGCATGCGACGAGCCCGCAACTCGGCCAAGGGGCAAACATGGCGCTGCTTGACGCGGCGTCGCTGACCTCCGCTCTCGTCCATGCCCCGGATCTTGATGCGGCCATCCGGGTTCATCTGCGCCAGCGCCGACTGCATGTTTCAAGCTACCAGTTTCTCAGCCGGGTGCTGACGCCGTTCTACCAGTCGGATAGCCGGTTGCTGCCTGTCCTGCGCGACCATGTTATCGCGCCGATCACCACGCTTCCCGGCATCCGGGCAATCGTATCCGCGCTTGTCACGGGTGACCTGCTCGATCCTGTCGCGCGTCTGCGGCTTCAAGAAGCTTTGGCGACCGCGACCGATTTGGTTTCTCGGCCTTGATCACCCACTCGCAGAGAGCATTGCCGCGCCCGCAGCAACGGGCATGCGCGATGACGACGTGCGCTGACGTCAGAGCCTCGAACAGTCCTTTGAAGACTGCGCCGTGCCACGGGCAACCCGGTGTTGCCAGCGGATTGCCGGCAATCACCAGGGTCGGGACCGGGTGCCGCCAGCCCCGCACCCTCGCCGCGAAACGGCCGCTGCCGGAAAAAGTCCAGGCGTGGCGGGAGATGGCGGAGACGAGGGCGCGCGAGGCGATTGCCGAAGGCAAGAGCGGCAGGATCTGCCGCGCGGTTTTCGGGATCCTGTTCTTTAGAATGTACTGCGCTGTCCGGCTCCCGGCTTCAGACAGTACCTTGTCGGCTTCGCCCGCCGGCAAGGCTTGGCGGATGGCGGCAAAGAGTGCTTGGGCTTCCCGTTCGTCGATCAAGGCTTCCGGTGGCGTTTGGATGTAACGAGACAATCCGGCTGCCTCGTAGATCCGGCTGGCGGCGCCAAAGCCGTAACGCGACGACAGGACCTCGCCTGCTTGGATGATGGCATTGGGGCCGAGGCGGGCGGGCGAAGGCTCAACCGCATCTGTCCCCTTTGCCTCAACGTCGAAGAGCCTGCCAAGGCCGTATTCAGAGGACGGCATCGTGGCTCTCCGGCCCGCCGCCGCAAGCCATAACCGGTGTGGGGATGCCATCCGCCTCGCCGGCCTTGCGGGCACGCATTTGGCTTGCGCGGTCGGAGGCCGCCTGCCAGTCGGCCATCTGCGCCGGGGCGATGCGGCGGGTCATGTCAAAGCCGAAATCAACCTTGTCCTTCGATTGAGGGCCCCAGTAATTATGCTTGCCGAGATCGTAGAACTTGCGCTCGAAGCCTGCCTTGAGGAAGGCCTTGAGGCAGCCCAGCAGATAGCGGCGCCGAAAACCCTTTCCGCGCCAGGGGTAATGGAAAAGCGCCTTGATCATGTAGAAGCGACGGTAATTGTTCATCACGCGGTCGAGCAGCTCGGCGCGGTCCATGGCGTCGGGCTTCATGATCGGGGTAACGAAATTGTACTTCGAGAAGTCGAAAATCTCGACTTTATCGCCCAGTTCCTGGAAGAGCGGCGAGAAGGGCCACGGCGTATACATGGCCCAGTTGGCGAGATCCGGATTCCAGTCGCGGGCCATGCGATAGGTTTCCTCGAGCGTCTCGGCCGTCTCGTTTTCAAGGCCGACGATGAACTGCGCTTCGGTGAAGATGTCCGCTTCGCGCAGGAGCCGGATCGCCTTCTTGTTCTGTTCGACCTTGGTTTCCTTGTTGAACCGATCGAGTTTCAATTGGGCCGCGGCTTCCGTACCGAGCGAGACATGCACAAGGCCTGCCTTGCGGTATAGCGCCAGATAGTCCTCGTCACGGATGATGTCGGTGACGCGGGTGTTGATGCCCCATTTGACCTTGTCCGGCAGGCCACGCGCGATCAACTCCTCGCAAAAGGCGATGAACTTCTTGCGGTTGATGGTTGGCTCCTCGTCCGCAAGGATGAAGAACCCGACCTGGTGATCCTTGACCAGTTTTTCGATCTCGTCGACCACCTTCTTCGGATCGCGAATGCGGTAGTCGCGCCAGAACTTCCATTGCGAGCAGAAGGAACAGGTGAAGGGACAGCCGCGCGCCATATTGGGAATGGCGACCCGCACACCAAGAGGAAGGTAGATGTATTTCTCCCATTCGAGAAGCGTCCAATCGGGTTCGACGGCGTCGAAATTCTTGACGGTTGGCGCTGCGGGCGTGGCGACGATCTTACCGTCGTCGGTGGTGTAGGCGAGCCCCCTGATCCCTGCCCTCGCCTCCTTCCAGCCACCGGTTGCAAAAGCGCGGACAAGCTCGACAATGATCTCCTCGCCCTCACCGCGAACGATAACATCGACTTGGGGCGCTTCTGTCAGGACCTGCTGGTACATGAAGGTGGCATGGACACCGCCGAGCACACGCAGGGCTTCTGGGCAGACCTGCTTTGCCAACTCGAGGCAACGCTCTGCCATGTAAATTGACGGCGTGATCGCGGTACAGCCGATGATGTCAGGCTGCAGGCGGCGTAGTTCCCCGCGCAGACGGTCCTCGGACATATCGTTGGTCATGGCATCGAGGAAATGGATGTCGGTGAAGCCCGCGGATCTCAGTGCTCCGCCGAGATAGGCGACCCAGGCGGGCGGCCAGTTGCCGGCGATCTCGGCGCCGCCGGAGTGATAGTTCGGATGAATGAAGACGATGCGCATGACCACCTCCCCAAATGTGTAAATAAAAGTTGACACATTTGGGGTCGGGACCACTTGACCTGGATCAATCGGCGGAAAGCGCTCTTCAGCGCTCCCAATCTTCTTCAGGCTTTGGCTTCAATCCACCGAGCTTCCGTTCGAGCTCATTCGCCTGGCGATCGGTCAAGCGCACATCGAGGCTGACGGAACCGTCTTCATGGTCCTCGCGCTCGCTGACAACGGCGTTCTCATACAGCCAGGATATTACGGCGTGTTTGTCGGCGGGAATAGTGATCGTCGCCTCGGTGAGGACACCGGAGAGCCGTTGCGAAATTACGTCAAGCAGCGTCTCGACGCCCTCGCCGCTGATGGCGGAAACCGGCAAGACATTGTCGCGGCTGGCAGCCTTTTGCAGGAGACCATCGTGATTTTCCGGATCGAGCCGGTCGATCTTGTTCCAGACTTCCAAGATGCGCTCGGAACGTTCCTTCTCGTCGATGCCGAGATCGTCGAGAATGCGCAGCACATCCGCCGATTGGGCACGGTTGTCCGGGTCCGACATGTCGCGGACATGCAGAATGAGATCGGCTTCCAGCACCTCTTCCAACGTGGCCCGGAAGGCGGCGACGAGGTGGGTCGGCAGGTCGGAGATGAAGCCGACGGTGTCGGACATGATGACCGTGCGGCCATGCGGCAGCTTCATGCGGCGCAGCGTTGGATCGAGGGTCGCAAAGAGCATGTCTTCGGCAAGCACGCCGGCACCCGTAATACGGTTGAACAGCGTCGACTTGCCGGCGTTGGTATAGCCGACCAGCGCCACGATCGGATGCGGCACCTTGCGACGTTTGGCGCGGTGCAGCTGACGGGTACGAACGACCTGTTCCAGCTCGCGCTCGAGCTTGATGATCTTGTCCTGCAGCTGACGGCGGTCGGCTTCGATCTGGGTTTCACCCGGACCACCCATGAAGCCCGCCCCACCGCGCTGGCGTTCAAGGTGGGTCCAGGAGCGAACCAACCGACCCTTCTGATAGTTCAGATGGGCAAGTTCAACCTGCAGCGTGCCCTCCTTCGTGGAGGCTCGGCGGCCGAAAATCTCAAGGATGAGGCCGGTTCGGTCGATGACTTTTGCGCCCCATTCCTTCTCAAGATTGCGTTGCTGCACCGGTGTCAGCGGATGATCGACGATGACAAGGCCGGCGTCCAATTCATCGAGCAGCGCCTTTATTTCCGCAATCTTGCCAGTGCCGAGCAAGGTCGCAGGACGGGGCTGGTTCACCGCCACAATCAGCCCCTGAACAATCGTCAGATCGATTGCGCGGGCAAGGCCGATTGCTTCTTCAAGGCGCGCTTCGTTGGAACGGCTTGGCGCCGGCGGCGCGCCTTCCGGCAGAGGCTGAACCTTTGCCTGCTTCAACACCGGCACAAGCACAAGCGCCCGCATGTCATCCCGGGATTTTTCGTCCTCCGGGATGATCGAATCGTTCTTTGTATCGCGGCTGGTGATGATCTCAATCCTGTCCGGATGGGGCGTCGTCGTTCTCGAACATATCCATCGGCTGGCCAGGCATGATGGTCGAGATTGCGTGCTTGTAGACCAGCTGCGAATGACCGTCGCGGCGCAGGAGAACGCAGAAATTGTCAAAGGATGTCACGACACCGGTCAGCTTCACGCCGTTGATCAGGAAGATCGTCAGCGAAATCTTTTTCTTACGAACGGTGTTGAGGAAAAGATCCTGCAGGTTTTGAGAACGTTCCGCCATGGCGCCGCTTCTTTCTTTATTGCCGGTCGTTTTCGGCCGGTGTGATTATTCTTAGGTGCTGATAGGACGCAGGAAATGCCCCCGCACTCCGCCTCAGGCGAATGTGGTATCAAATCGCTGTCTTCTCCGCAACGTCGAAAAACGCCATGCGGATGCGCTCTGCCATTGCGCCAGGGTGGCCATTGGCAACGGTCTGACCATCGATTTCAACGATGGGAAAGCAGATGCTCGTTGCCGCCGTTATGAAGACTTCCCGTGCGGCCAGCATCTCGTCACGCGAGAAGCGCCGTTCAACGATATCGATCCCAAGCTTTGCGGCCACATCCTGAATTCCGGTGCGGGTGATGCCCCGCAGGATGCCGTGATCGGCGGGGCGCGTTACCAGCCTGCCATCGCCGTCGACGATCCAGACATTGGTGGCGGCACCTTCGGTCACCATGCCGTCGGCGTCGACATAGATTGCCTCTTGGGCGCCGGCTTCCTTGGCAGCCTGGCGTGCCATGGCATTGGGCAGAAGACCGACAGTCTTGATATCCACGCGATCCCAGCGGTTGTCCGGCAAGGTGATTGCCTTCAGGCCCTTGGCATTCTTTGCAGCGATAATCGCAGGGTCTGTCTGCTTGGCCGTGATGACCAGAGAGACGGGTGTCTCGGCCTTGGGATAGACATGGTCACGCCGCGCGACCCCGCGCGTCACCTGCAGATAGAACAAGCCGTTGCGCACGCGATTCCGCCGAACCACCTCTCGTATCACAGCTGTCAAAGCCGCTCTGCTCATCGGCTGCGCAATCGCCAACTCGCGGAGCGATCGATCCAGACGATCGAGGTGACGGGTCAGATCAACAATCAGACCATGGCGGACTTCGCAGACTTCATAAACACCGTCGGCGAATTGGAACCCGCGGTCTTCGATGTGAACAGCTGCACCGGCATGCGGCAGGTAGCGGCCGTTGACATAGGCAATTCTCGACATGGATGGCCTCAGAAATACTGGATGGATACGCGGAAGAGCTGTTCGACATGGCGGACCGCATCTGCCGCCGCAAAGAGCACGACACGATCTTTCGCCTTGATCTTCGTGTCGCCACTGGGCCTGATCACCATCTTGTCGCGATAGATCGCGCCAATTCGCAAGCCAGGCGGCAATTCAAGATCGCGGAACGGGCGACCGACCAGAGGCGAGGTTTCCAAGGCTTCCGCTTCGATCACTTCCGCCTTGCCCTTTTGCACGGCATAGACCGCGCGGATGCGACCCTTGCGGACATGCTGCAGCACGCGCGAAATGGTCACGGCGCGGGGGTTTATCGCAGCATCGATTCCGATCGATCCGGCAATATCGTGGAAGGACGGGTTGTTGATCAGCGCCATCCCCGATTTGCAGCCAAGACGCTTCGCCATGGCAGCACCGAGGATATTTGTCTGGTCGTTGTTGGTAAGGGTCACCATCAGGTCGGCGTCCTGGATGTCCGCCTGCTGAAGAATTGACTGATCAAGTGCGGAGCCGTGCAGCACGATTGCGTTCGGCAGCTGATCAGACACCATCAAGGCCCGCTCACGATCGCTCTCGATTATCTTCAGCCGCATCCGCGGCTGCATCTGCTCGATGGTCTGAGCAACATAGTAGCCGATATTGCCTCCGCCAGCGATGACGATGCGGGCGGCTTCCTGTTCTTCATGGCCGAAAAGGCCCAGCGTGCGGCGTGCGTGATCCTTCTGGCAGATGACATAGGCGAGATCGCCCACATGCAACTGGTCCTGCGAACGCGCCACCGTCAGTCGGCCGTTGCGATAGATTGCACAAACCGTCGCCATCAGATCCGGGAAAAGTTCGCTGAGCTGATTGAGTGGCGTATCGACAACCGGGCAATCCTCCATGCATTCGATGGCCAGCATCGCCACGGCATCGTCAGCAAACCGAACGATATCGGTCGCGCCGGGAAAGGAAATCCGGCGCAAGACCATTTTGCCGACTTCGATTTCCGGCGAAATGGCCACATCGATCGGAAGATTGTCGCGGCTGAACAGGTCCGAATATTCCGGAAGCAGATAGTTCTGCGAACGGATGCGGGCAATCTTTGTTGGAACGTTGAAAAGAGAATGGGCCACCTGGCAGGCGGTCATGTTGATTTCGTCATAGAGTGTCACGGCGATCAGCATTTCGGCTTGATCGGCTCCGGCGCGCGCCAGAACATCAGGGTGTGCGCCGTGACCGACATAGCCGCGGACATCAAGAGTCTCGGTGATGTTGTTGATCAACGAGGCCGAGGTATCGATGATCGATACGTCGTTATCCTCCTGTGACAATCGCTCGGCGATACCGAATCCAACCTGTCCCGCACCGCAAATGATGACTTTCATGCCCTAGTTCCCATGTCGGCTGACGGTCTAGCCAGACTCGTCTCAGCGCTTATACGCCAAGCGATTTGAGTTTGCGATGCAGGGCTGAACGCTCCATGCCGACAAATTCCGCGGTACGCGAAATATTGCCACCGAAGCGGTTGATCTGGGCGATCAAATAATCGCGTTCAAACATTTCACGCGCTTCCCGGAGCGGCAGGGTCATGATGTGGGTATCGTTGCGCGCAGAGACCTTGGGCAGCATATCCGAAAAGTCCTGCGGCAGCATGTCGGCACTGATGGGGGTTTCAGGGCTGTCCGCCTGAACCAGGATCATCAGACGTTCCATGTTGTTGCGCAACTGACGAATATTACCCGGCCATTCATTTGCCTGAAGCACGGCCATGGCGTCATCACCGATCTTGCGCTGGCGGATGCCGGCCTGTTCGGAAATCTGGCGCATGAAGAGATCGACAAGGAACGGAATATCCTCGCGCCGCTCTGCCAGCGCCGGGACCTTGATCGGAACCACAGCCAATCGATGGAACAGGTCCTCACGGAAACGGCCCTCGGCAATCATTCCTTCAAGGTTATAGGCGCTGGAGGAGATGATGCGGACATCGACCTTGACGCGCTTTGAGCCCCCCACCCGCTCGAACTGCTGCTCGACCAGAACCCGCAAAATCTTGTTCTGCGTTTCTCGCGGCATTTCACCGATCTCATCAAGATACAGGATACCCCGATGCGCTTCTTCCAAGGCGCCGATTTTGCGTGGCTGACCGGGGGTGCCTTCTGTTCCGAAGAGTGCCATTTCCATGCGCTCCGGCGTGATGGCCGCTGCATTCAGCGAAACAAAGGGGCCTGTCGCACGGCTGGAGCGCTTATGGATCATCCGCGCGACCAGTTCCTTGCCCGAACCGGAGGGTCCGAGGATCATGATCCGGCTGTTGGTCGGTGCAACCTTCTCGATCGTCTGGCGCAGTTGTGAGACAGCAACCGAGGTTCCGATGAGCTCCATCGCATCACCGGTGCGGCGCTTGAGTTCAGACACCTCGCGCTTGAGCTTGGAGTTTTCGAGTGCTCGCTCTGCAATGAGGATCAATCGATCGGCCTTGAACGGCTTCTCGATAAAATCAAAGGCGCCGCGTTTGATGGCGGAGACGGCTGTCTCGATATTGCCGTGGCCGGAGATCATGACAACCGGTAGGTCGGGATGCCGCTGCTTAATCTCATCGAGCAACGACAGACCATCGAGCCGGCTTCCCTGCATCCAGATGTCGAGAAAAACCAATCTTGGCGCGCGATCCGAGATGGCGGCGAGCGCGCTGTCGGCATCATGTGCCGTGCGGGTTTCATGACCCTCGTCGCTTAAGATACCGGAGACGATCTCGCGGATGTCCTCTTCGTCGTCCACTACCAGAATATCAGAGGCCATTCGTCATTCCCTTATCGCGTTCGGGGTCCGCGACCGGCAATTCCGCGCGTGGCAGGATAATGCGGATCATCGCACCCCTGCCCCTGTCGAAATCTACCGGTGCATCGTGCAGCTCCAGCTGCCCACCGTGTTCTTCAATTATCTTCTTGACGATAGCGAGGCCGAGACCGGTGCCCTTCTCGCGCATCGTCATATAGGGTTCGAGAATCCTGTGCCGGTTCTCGCTTGGCAAACCGCGTCCGTTGTCGATCACGTCTACGGTGAAACAATCATTCGCGTCATCGAAGTGCGACCGGACCAGAATACGTCCGCCCTCCGGCAAATCTTCAGGTGGAACTGCCTCAATGGATTCGGCGGCGTTCTTGACGATGTTGCCGACCGCCTGCGCCAGCATTCGGGCATCGAAGTTGCCCATCAAAGGCGCGTCGCCGAATTCGCGCTCAAATTTTATGTCCGCACTGCCAATCTCGCGTAGGAAAACGGCATCGGTCAGGACGTCGCGAAGGTCGACACTCTGCTTGGTGGGTTTCGGCATGCGGGCGAAGGATGAGAACTCGTCGACCATACGCCCGATATCCTCGACCTGCCGGACGATGGTGTCTGTGCACTGGTTAAAGACGGCCTTGTCATCCTCGGCAATCTGCTTGCCGTAGCGACGCTTCAGGCGCTCTGCAGAGAGCTGGATCGGGGTGAGCGGATTCTTGATTTCATGCGCGATGCGGCGCGCGACATCCGCCCAGGCCGTCGAACGCTGCGCGACCACCAGATCGGTGATGTCGTCGAGCGTGATGACATAGCTATCGGCGGACCCGCGTGTTTCCTCCCGCGTCACCTGTACATTGAGCGTCCGCTCCTTGCCTGTCCGGATCATGTTGATCTGTTCGCGATACTCGCCGCGATGGCGGACGGCGGCTTCTGAAAGCACGCGGTCCACTTCCGGTGCGACCAAAGCCAGTTTATGGCCAATTAGCTGATCCGCAGGCAGGGCCAGGAAGAATTCCGCTGACGGGTTGACGATCGTGATGATGCCATCGTCCTCGACGCCGATCACCGCCGCGGTTACCCCTGACAGCACAGCCTCAATGAAGCGGCGCCGATCGTCGACTTCGTCCTTTGCCTCGAGAATTTCATCGCGTTGCGAGCGAATCTGCGAGACCATCTTGTTGAAGGTGCGCGACAGGCTGCCAACGTCACCGTCAGCGGCGCGGACGGGAACGATCACATTCAAATTGCCCGAGGCAATGCTGTCGGCCGCACCGATCAGCAGCCGGATCGGCCTCACAATGCGGTCGGCCACGGCAATCGCCGTCCAGATGGCTGCGAGCAATACGATGAGCGCAAAGCCCAGATAGAGGATCGCAAAAGCAATCTGCAGCGTTGTGCGGCCGTCCTCCATCGCCTTGTATTCGGCGGTATTCTCTTCCATCAGGCGCATGGCCTGCATTACCTTCGGGTCGACGGCCCTGATGGTGTAGAGGTAGGTTCCGGCCAGTGAGTCGAGCTTGATGATGGCTCCGACCAGGTTCGTTACCCCCGGCGGGATCAGCGTCGGCTGACCTGCTGCGGCGCTCGACAAGGCATCCTTGGGGATCGCCGGCAAAGGCTTGTCGGTATCGATGTCCGCCTGGGTGATTGCGGTGCCATCCTCGCGAACGAGGAATGCGCCCAGCATGCCGCGCCCCCGGGCCTGACGGGTCATCAATTCCACAAAGCCGGTACGATCAAGGTAGAACAGAGCCCTGTTGCGCTCGAGGTCATTGGCCATCGAGATCGTCTGCCCCTGCAGATAGCTGGCATTTTCCAGCATATAGGCTTGCGCCACATTGAGCGATGAGGACACGATGGATTGCGTGCGCAGCGAGAACCATCGGTCCAGACCGACATTCAAGGTGATCGAGGCAAAAATGGCGACCAGGATCGCGGGCGTAATCGCAATCACCGAGAACAGCGCAACGATGCGAACATGCAGCCTGGCAGCGGCGCGTCCTCGGTTGCGCGCCTTGAACAGACGAAGCACCTCGCGGACGATCAAAACCATCAGGCCGACGATGAAAAGGGAATTGATAACCGCAGACGCCGCCAGCACCTGCGTCGTCGGCTCGATTGGCGTCAGTCCGAGAAGAATCGGCAGCGTAAAGCTCGCGCTCAACAGCGCGCCACCGGCGAGCAAAAGGCCCGGCAAGGCAAAAGAGGCCCGCCGGTCCCTGCCCAATGCCGCATCCATGTCGGCCACAGAGGTCGCTGGCGCGCCTGTCATTTTCGATTCCCCCGGGTCCGCCCAGTGCGGTACCCGCACAGTCACACGTCATTGCAAAGTCTATGCTGCGCAAATCAAAAGCCGTTCGACGCAGGCATCGTGGCTTTTGAGCAACGCAATGTGGCGAAATTGCAACGGAGGTTCCCGACCTGTCAAGCCGAGCGTGAGCTGCGATACACAGAGACGCCCAACTCGCGGATTTTCTTGCGCAGAGTGTTGCGATTAAGGCCGAGAAGATCCGCTGCCTTGATCTGATTTCCACGCGTTGCGGTCAGGGCTGCCAGGATCAGGGGGTATTCCATCTCGGTCAACACGCGGTCGTAGAGACCCGATGGCGGAAGTGAGTCGCCAAAGCTTGCAAAATAGGTCCGCATATTCTCTTCGACCGCCTGGCCAATGGTCATGCTGCCACCCGCCATGCCGAGCTTCACAACGGGACTGTCGGCAATATCGGTACGCAGTTCCTGCTCGACAATCTCACGGCCGATGACATCCTGCGGATAGAGCGCCATCAGTCGGCGGACGACGTTTTCGAGCTCGCGGACATTTCCCGGCCAGGAATATGCTTTCATTGCCTCCAGCGCATCCTGGTCGAACCGCTTGACGTCCAGTCCTTCCTTCTCACCCTGCTGGATGAAATGGCGGACCAGATCCGGAATGTCCTCGGCGCGATCCCTGAGCGGCGGCAGGCGCAGAGGCACGACATTGAGTCGGTAGTACAAATCCTCGCGGAAGAAGCCCTGATTGATTGACTGCTTCAGGTCCTTATTCGTGGCGGCGACGATCCGCACGTCGGTTCGAATGGGCGTGCGACCACCGACAGTCGTGTACTCGCCCTGCTGCAGCACACGCAGCAGGCGGGTCTGTGCGTCCATTGGCATGTCACCGATCTCGTCGAGAAACAGCGTGCCGCCCTCGGCCTGCTCAAACCGCCCAGTAGAGCGGGTCTGCGCACCGGTAAAAGCCCCCTTTTCGTGGCCGAACAGCTCCGATTCGATGAGATCGCGGGGGATCGCGGCCATGTTGATGGCAACAAAGGGACCGTTGCGGCGCTTGCCATAGTCGTGCAGCGCCTTGGCGACCAGTTCCTTGCCGGTGCCGGACTCGCCCGTAATCATCAGGGTCAGATCGGTCTGCATCAGACGCGCCAACACCCGGTAGATTTCCTGCATTGCCGCCGAGCGGCCGACCAGCGGCATGCCGTCCTGGGTGTCATCATCAAGTCGGGCTGGACGCTTCTTCGGCTCAGACAGCGCCCGTCCTATAATCGCGATCAGCTCCGTCAGGTCAAAGGGCTTCGGCAGATAGTCATACGCCCCCTTCTCCGAGGCCTTGATGGCGGTCATGAAGGTGTTTTGCGCGCTCATCACGAGAACCGGCAGGTCAGGACGCGCCTTCTTGATGCGAGGCAGCAAATCGAAGGCGTTTTCGTCCGGCATGACCACGTCGGTGACGACGAGATCGCCTTCGCCAGCCGAGACCCAGCGCCACAGTGTGGCGGCGTTCGAGGTGATGCGTACATCATATCCGGCACGGCTGAGAGCCTGATTGAGGACCGTACGGATGGCCGCATCATCGTCTGCAACAAGGATCGTCGCCGTCATTCGTGTGTTCCCGTCATGGTGCTGGGTGGAGCATCGTCCTGCGCGCTTTCCCTGGACATGGGCATCAGGACGCGAAATGTGGTGCGGTTCGCCTGGCTTTCGCATTCGACAATGCCGCCATGCGCGCCGATAATCTTTGCGACCAGCGCCAGACCAAGCCCGGATCCGTTCGTCTTCGTCGTGATGAAGGGATCGAAGAGGTGCGGCAGCAGATCGGAAGGCACGCCGGGGCCGTTGTCGTGTACGCAAAATTCGAGCGGCAGCGATATTTTCTCCCGTGAGCCGGCCACGGACAGTCGGATGCCTGGCCGATAGGCCGTGGTCAGCTGGATTTCGCCGTCCGACCGCTCCCCGATGGCTTCCGATGCATTCTTCACCAGATTGAGGAAGACCTGGACGAGTTGGTCACGATTGGCAAAGACCGGCGGCAGCGAGGGGTCGTAGTTTTCGGTGATGCGGATGTTGCGGGCAAAACCAGCTTTCGCAACCGCCTTCACCTGATCGAGGACCGAATGGATGTTGATCGACTGCCGGTCCACCGGGCGCTCGTCGGAAAATACCTCCATACGGTCGACGAGGGAAACGATACGGTCCGTCTCGTCGCAGATCAGGCGGGTCAGTGCGCGGTCTTCATCCGTCACGGCCGTTTCCAGCAGCTGGGCGGCGCCACGGATCCCTGAAAGCGGGTTCTTGATCTCATGCGCAAGCATCGAGGCAAGGCCCGTGACCGATCGCGCCGCAGCGCGATGCGTCAACTGCCGATCAATTTTGTCTGCCATGGATCTCTCCTGGAAGACGACAACGACGTTGCCGGACTGGCTCAGTACCGGTGCAACATAGAGGTCCACCAGTTTTTCCTGACCGAGCCGCGGCGAACTCAAATCCACGCGATACTCATTGACGGGTGCACGACGCTCGCGAACCTGTTCGATGAGCGACAGAAGCGGGCTGCCGAAGGGAATGAACGTGGAAATCCGATAACGGGCGAGATGCGTGGCGCTGGCGCCGAAGAACGCTTCAGCCTCCCAGTTGGCAAAGGCGATGTGCCCGTTCGCATCCACCATGACCACGGGGTTTTGAATGGCATTCAGGACAGCCATTGCAAGGCCGTTGCCCTTGTCGCTCACTATCATGCGGCCTCCTGTTGTGCCCGGTCGACAAGGCCCTGGGCGAGCGCTTCAACCAAGTTCGCCTCGACAAAGGCTGCATCTTTCGACGTCATCAGCGCGGTCTTGATATCGCGCGGTGCTGACGGGGCATGGCGATCGAGATACCAACCGAGATGTTTGCGCGCATGCCGGACACCGACTTCGGCACCGTAGTGCGAGAGCATCATGCGATAATGTTCTGCAGCAAGCGCCGGTATCGCATCGGGGTTCGGGCCAGCATCACCGGCAAGCCACCCCGCATGCCAGGGCCGCCCGTAGCTTGATCGTCCCACCATCACGGCATCGGCGCCGGAGCGTCTAAGGATCTCGGCTGCATCCGTCTTCGTCTCGACGTCGCCATTGGCGACAAGTGGAATGCGCACTGCGTCGCGCACGGCCGCGATCGCATCCCAGTCCGCACGACCTTCGTAGAACTGCATGCGCGTGCGTCCATGGATCGTCACCATCTGAACGCCCGCCGCCTCAGCGCGCGCGGCGATTTCGGGTGCGTTGATCGAGGCATGATCCCAACCCAGGCGCATCTTCACCGTGACCGGCACCTTGACGGCGCGCACGGTCGCCTCGATCAGCGACAGAGCATGGTCTGGTTCGCGCATCAGGGCCGAGCCCGCATAGCCGCCTATGACCTTCTTGGCGGGGCACCCCATGTTGATGTCGATGATATCCGCGCCATTGGCTTCCGCGATGATGGCGGCCTCGGCGAGCCAGCGGGCTTCGCGACCTGCCAGTTGGACCATGTGCGGGGTCAGGCCCGCCCCCTTCAGTCGCGCCCAGCTTTCGGCCGCATTGAACACCAGCTCCCGGCTGGCGACCATTTCGGTCACCACGAGGCCCGCGCCGTGTCGAAATGCCAGTTGACGGAAGGGCAGATCCGTCACGCCCGACATGGGGGCCAGGATGACACGATTTCGCACTGGAACGGATCCAATGTGAAAGGCGCTATCCAGGGAATGCGATGGCAAATGACTATCTTTCGAGCATTGGTGTTAGCTGCATGATTTTTAGCCATTGCGTGGCCAAAAGCCAAGAGGGCATTTCCCCACGGCAACAAAAAATCATGGCTATGCTGGAAATGCTTCGTTCAAGCCGATAGAGCACGCGTTTGAAGGCAATGTGTCATGGACCAGGTGGGGCGATGGAGCAAGAGCAGATCGGCGCAATCGGTATCGTGGTGGTGGCGGCCGGCCGGGGCGAACGCGCAGGCGCTTCCGTGGAGGGGCCCAAGCAGTATCGTCGGATCGGCGGCAAGCCGGTCATCTGGCATACACTACGGCGCCTGCTTGACTGGCCCCGAGGCGGACCTGTCATTGCCGTGATCCATCCGGATGACGAAGGCCTCTTTGCCGCAGCAACCGGCGATCTCGACTTCGGATCGCGACTGACGCTGGTTCATGGTGGCGCGAGCCGGCAGGTGTCCGTGTTGAACGGGCTGCTGGCACTCGAAGACCGCGGCGTTTCGCATGTGATGATCCACGACGCGGTCCGTCCTTTCATCGAGCCGGACCTTCTCGATGCGATCGCCAATGAGTTCGATCGCGGACGACCAGCCGTCCTGCCGGCGCTGCCGGTCGCGGATACCATCAAACGCGCGAACCGGACTCGTAGCATTGTGGAAACGGTGCCGCGCGCCGATCTCTTTGCCGCGCAGACGCCGCAAAGCTTTACGTTCGAGCCTATCCTTGCCGCGCATCTACGGGCAGCTGATGGCGGATCCAATGAATTTACCGACGACGCCTCGATCGCAGAATGGGCCGGCATTCCGGTTCACATCGTCGCCGGGTCGCCAGACAACGTGAAACTGACTATCCAGAGGGATATTGCCATGGCCGATGAGAAGCTCAGCCGCAGGACGCTGCCGGATGTTCGCACAGGCAATGGTTATGACGTTCACCAGCTGGAAGCTGGAGACGGAGTGACCCTTTGTGGGATCTTCATTCCGCATGATCAGAGGCTGAAGGGTCATTCCGACGCCGACGTCGCGCTGCATGCGCTGACCGATGCCCTGCTTGCGACCTGCGGCGCCGGTGACATCGGCGATCATTTTCCGCCATCGGACATGCGCTGGAAAGGAGCCCCCTCGCGGATCTTCCTTGAGCATGCGGCGAACCTCGTTCGCGAAGCCGGCGGCACAATCATGAATGCGGACATCTCGCTGATTGCAGAAGCCCCCCGGATCGGGCCGCACCGTCAGGCCATGCGCGAGCAACTCTCGGAGATCCTGTCCATCACGCTCGACCGATGCTCCGTCAAGGCGACGACGAATGAGACAATCGGCTTCGTCGGTCGCCGCGAGGGCATTGCGGCGATTGCGACGGCCACGGTCGTCTATCAGGGGCGCGACTGATGGGTCTCCTCCCCGCAGACATCGAAGCCCAGGCCTCTGGTGTCATTGACCTGTATTCAAAACGCGGCTGGCGGATCGCGACGGCGGAATCCTGCACTGGCGGATTGATTGCAGGTGCACTCACTGAAATCGCCGGGTCTTCGGCAGTCATCGACCGCGGCTTTGTTACCTATAGCAATCAGGCCAAGATGGACCTGATCGGCGTTTCCGCCGCTGCACTCGAGCGCTTCGGTGCTGTGTCACGCGAGACCGCTTTGCAGATGGCGCGGGGCGCGCTGATGCGGTCGGATGCCGAGGTTGCGGTGGCGGTGACAGGCATTGCCGGCCCAGGTGGCGGATCGGCGGAAAAGCCGGTCGGCCTCGTGCATCTGGCGCTCGCCACGCGAAGCGGAGACATCGTCCACCGCGAAATGCGCTACGGCGATGTCGGGCGAAGCATGGTGCGGATGCAGACGATCAGAACAGCTCTCGAGATGCTGTTAGCAGCCGCCCACCCTCAGGCGTAGATCTTGTCGGCCCGCGCCTCGAAGGCTTCCGAGAACATCCGGAAGGCGCGGTCGAACATCGAGCCCATGAGGGCGCCGAGGATGCGATTCTTGAACTCGTAGTCGATGAAGAACTGGACCGCACATCCGCCGTCGGCTGTTTCTTCAAAGCGCCAGCGATTGTCGAGATATCTGAACGGGCCTTCAATGTATTTCACGTCGATGGCGCGCTCCGCGGGCGTTAGAAGCACTTGTGTTGTAAAGGTCTCGCGAATGGCCTTGTAGCCAACCGTCATGTCGGCCAGCAGCAGTTCCTTGCCGTCGCGTTCGCGCCGCGAGCGAATGTTCAAGGCCTCGCAGAGAGGCAGAAATTCCGGATAGCGCTCGACATCGGCGACAAGGCTGTACATCCGATAGGGCGAGTGCTTGACGAGGCGGCGAGTTTCGAACTGAGGCATGTCAGGGACTTAATGAGGAAGCCCCGCAAGATCAAGCAGGTGCGCCATTTCGCCATGGGATTTGAGTGTAACAACCGGAACATCTGGGCCGTGTCGGTCGATTCCCTCAACGATCCTCGGCGCAAAGCGGCGCTCGAAGGTCCAGATATAGGAAAGGAATTCCCGGTCGGGCCATTTTTCGATGCAGCCCACGGCCATTTCAGGACGATGGCGACCGACATGCCGACTGGCGCGACGGTAGACTCCGAGCAAGCAGCGCCACCGAGAAAGCCTTACCCAAATCACCAGATCGGCACGCGGCATGCGCAGGTCAAAGCTCGAGGGATTGGTTCCATCGATGAGCCAGCGCTCGCCTCTGACAATCTCGGTTATGATCTGCCTCTGCTCCGCCCGGGGGCGCTGGACCCAATCGGGAAGCCAGAACACTTCGCGGTCCATCGAATGATTGGGAAGATCAAGACCGCTCGCGATTTTGCGGGACAAAGTCGATTTGCCGCCACCGGAACAACCGATCACCATGACGCGCCGCGCATTCCGCAGGTGCGCCGCCCCATCCTCAATCGTCTCTACGTGACACACCATGTCCCTGCGCTCCTCGTTGAAGGCGGCCTAACGCCTCCTGCGAGGTTGAGGAAGCTCTTAGTCAGTTAGACCTTTGCGAGCAGCTTTTCGCGCGCTGCCCTCAACCGTGTGAAATCGTCGCCGGCATGGTGCGACGAGCGGGTCAGAGGGCTCGAGGATACCATCAGGAAGCCCTTGGTATAGGCGATATCCTCATAGGACTTGAACTCTTCAGGCGTTACGAAGCGCTCGACCTTGTGATGCTTGCGCGTTGGCTGGAGATACTGGCCGATGGTCAGGAAGTCGACATCCGCGGAGCGCAGGTCATCCATCAACTGCAGCACCTCGTTGCGCTCTTCGCCGAGACCGACCATGATTCCGGATTTGGTGAACATGGTCGGATCCAGTTCCTTGACCCGCTGCAGCAGGCGCACGGAGTGGAAGTAACGGGCGCCCGGGCGAACAGTCAGATAGTTGCCCGGCACGGTCTCCATGTTGTGGTTGAAGACGTCGGGCTTGGCCGCAACGACGCGTTCGAGAGCGCCCGGCTTTTTCAGGAAGTCCGGCGTCAGGATTTCGATCGTCGTCTCTGGTGATGCTTCGCGGATCGCCCAAATCACCTTCTCGAAATGCTCGGCACCGCCGTCGGCCAGATCGTCACGATCGACCGAGGTGATGACGACGTGGGAGAGGCCCATCTGGCGGACCGCCTTGGCAACGTTGGCGGGCTCTTCCAGATCAAGTGGGTTCGGCCTGCCTGTTGCGACATTGCAGAAGGCGCAGGCACGGGTACAGATTTCACCCATGATCATGAATGTGGCGTGCTTCTTGTCCCAGCATTCGCCGATATTGGGGCAGCCGGCCTCTTCGCAGACGGTGACAAGCTTGTGCGACCGGACGAGGTCACGGGTTTCGTGGTACCCCTTGGACGTCGGGGCCTTGACGCGGATCCACTCCGGCTTGCGCAGCACTTCCGTATCGGGCTTGTGCGCCTTTTCGGGATGGCGCACGCGCTTGTCTTCGGGGGCGGTTCTGTCCAGAATCGTAACCATGCAGTCCTCGTCGGTTGCCACAGCCCTCAAGGCCGGTCGGCTTTGCCGTTACATATACATTCCGAGGATAAAAGTCAGGCCGCCAAATGCATGGCGGCCCAGACATCTCTGCATGGGGAGCAGATGTTATCGTCGGACCATTCTGCCAACGGCAATCAGCAGGCAAGCGCCAAGGAAGCCGATGATCAGGTATGCGATTGCCCCGGCATAGGCGACGTTGAAAACCTGCGCCAGGATAAAATTGAGCGCGATCGCGCCCACGATGCCGAGCACGATGTTCATGATGAGCCCCATGTTGCTCCGCATGAACCGCTCGGCGAGCCAGCCGGCCAGACCACCGATCACGATTGCGCCAATCAGGCCTACACCATTGAGATCCATTGTCATTCTCCATCCAGTTTTCAATGATGGAACAATGTATCCCCGTGGCGAAAGTTCCCGATCCGGCGACCGCTTCCATTGCGAATGCCGTAGCCTGTGACCGATTGCACAACGCTCTCTCGCGACACAGGCTCAGCGGCGCAGCAGCTTGACCAGGAACAGCAAGAGGCTTGCACCCAAAAACGCCGTGACGAAGTAACCGAGTCGAGTGTCTGCGACGAGGACGCCGAAGACCCTGAGTACGGCAATAGCGACAACGGAGCCGACAATTCCGAGCACGATGTTCATGAAGATGCCGTAGCGCATGTCCATGAATTTGCCAGCGAGCCAACCCGCCAGCCCTCCAAAGAAGATCGCACCGATCCAGCTGACGCTTTCCATTCCCGTTCCTTTCCCTGCACTCACGGGTGCCCGCCGAAACGCCCGATCAGGCGTTCAGCACGCGACCATAGGCGTCAAGCACACTTTCCTTCATCATTTCCGACAGCGTCGGATGCGGGAAAATCGTGTGCATCAATTCCTCTTCCGTCGTCTCCAGGTTCATGGCGACGACGAAGCCCTGGATCAGTTCGGTCACTTCCGCACCCACCATATGGGCGCCGAGCAGCTCGCCGGTCTTCTTGTCGAAGATTGTCTTGATCATGCCCTGGTCTTCGCCAAGCGCTATCGCCTTGCCGTTGGCATTGAAGTTATAGCGGCCAACGCGAATGTCGCGACCGGCTTCCTTCGCCTTGGCTTCCGTCAGGCCAACCGAGGCGACCTGCGGATTGCAGTAGGTGCAGCCAGGGATCTTTGCCTTGTCCATCGGGTGAACGTTCGGCAGGCCGGCGATCTTCTCGATGCAGATGACGCCCTCATGCTCGGCCTTGTGAGCAAGCATCGGTGGGCCGGCAACGTCGCCGATCGCATAGAGGCCCGGCACATTGGTCTTGCCATAACCATCGATGACAATGCAGCCGCGATCGGTCTTCACGCCGAGTGTTTCAAGGCCGAGGTTCTCGATATTGCCCTGCACGCCAACGGCCGAGATCAGGCGATCGGCGGTGATCTGCTGCACCTTGCCATCCTTGGTCTCGACATGGGCGGTGATGGAGTTTGCACCCTTTTCGACCTTGGAGACCTTGGCCTCGGTGATGATCTTGAGCCCACGCTTTTCGAGCTGCTTGCGGGCCAATGTGGAGATCTCGACGTCTTCCACCGGCATGATGTTCGCCATCAACTCGACAACGGTCACATCGACACCCATCGAGCGGTAGAAAGAGGCGAATTCGATGCCGATAGCGCCCGAGCCCATGACGACAAGCGATTTCGGCATGAAGTCCGGCTTCATCGCCTCGAAATAGGTCCAGATCAGCTTGCCATCCGGCTCGATGCCGGGCAGCGCGCGCGGCCGTGCACCGGTCGCTACGATAATATGCTTGGCGGTGTAGGTGCCCTCGCCCTTGACGCCCTTCGGAACCGGGTTTTGCGGCTCGACGACAGGCTTGGTCATTTTGCCAACGATCACTTCGCCGGGCTTGGAAAGCTTGGCTTCGCCCCAGATCACGTCAACCTTGTTCTTCTTCATCAGGAAGGCGACGCCGCCATTGAGGCGGGCCGATACGCCGCGCGAGCGGGCAACCACGTCCTTGACGTCGGCGGTCATCGTGCCGTTCAGCGTCAGTCCGTAAGACTTGGCATGATTGGCGTGGTCGAGGATCTCCGCCGAGCGCAAAAGCGCCTTGGTGGGGATGCAACCCCAGTTGAGGCAGATGCCGCCGAGGTGTTCGCGCTCGACGATCGCGGTCTTGAGGCCAAGCTGGGCCGACCGGATTGCGGTCACGTAACCGCCGGGGCCGGAGCCGATGATGATGACGTCGTAAGCATTGGACATGGGCGCTTCCACTCCTCGGTTTCTTCAAAGCTTCCGCTGACGCGGAAGCCCGTTTCGGGATTGGAAGCGATACCCTCAGCTTGCGGGTGTCTCGGCTTCCGGTTCGTGGTGAACCAGCATCCCGTAGATTTCATCCTTGAGCTGCATCCGCTTCTTGCGCATCTCCACAATGTGGAAGTCGTCTGCAGGCTCGATATCGGTTTCGGCGCGGTGGATGTCCCTGTTCACTTCGTGATAGCTCTCGAACAATCTCGCGAAATGACCATCCGTTTCCTTCAGATGACGCATAAGCGCGACGTGTTCAGGGAATTCCACTGCCAGTTCGTGCGGTGTGTTCGACATGATCCCATCTCCTCTTTCGGGGTTGATGGGTTCAGGTTAGCCTCAGCGCACAAGACCTCCTTGATTTTGATCAACGCGTCCCGCCTCAACCGGCGGGCAGCGATGTGTGTCAGAGCCCAAGCATCATTCGCACGACGGGTTCTATGCCACGACCGATTGCACGGGTGTTCTCCGCATCGAGATGAATGCCATCGAGCGGCGTGGTTTCGGCGACAGATCCTGCGTCGAAAAAGCCGCAACCCGTTTCATCCGCCGCATCGCTGTACATGCTGGCAAGCATGGCGCCTTCATCGACCGATCGGTTGAACATCGCCCCGAACGCCGCATCCGCCGTCTCGCGAATGGCAGGGGGTGAGACGATCAGGATCTCAGGTCCTTCGAACGAGAAACCCCAGTCATGATGCTGGATCAACTTCACCAGGCGTTTCAAACCGCTGGTGGCGCCAATCGCAGTCCCCTGGATGCCGCGTTTCAGGTCATTCGTCCCGAGCATCAGGATGACAAGGTCGATAGGTTTGTGGGTGGCAAGGATGCTCGGCAGAAGCCTTGCACCATTGCGATCACAATCACCCAGATGGTCGTCATAGGCGGTTGTGCGACCATTCAGGCCTTCGGCAATCACCCGGACGCCATGACCAAGCGACTTTTGCAAGACGCTTGTCCAGCGGTCCTCATAGGCATGCCGACCCAGGTTGACCGGGTCGTATCCCCATGTGAGGCTGTCGCCATAGACGAGAACGGTCTTCATGCCACCGCCTCCGGATCAGACCAGCATGCCCATCGGATTTTCGATGTAGCGCTTGAAGGCGCCGAGCAGTTCCGCCCCGAGCGCGCCATCGACGCAGCGGTGGTCGGTCGAGAGCGTCACGGTCATGACATTCGCTACCGTCATCTCGCCCTTCGTCACGACGACCCGCTCTTCGCCCGCACCGACCGCAAGGATCGTTGCATGCGGCGGATTGACGACCGCCGAGAAGCTCTTCACGCCCATCATGCCCATGTTGGACACGGCAGTCGTGCCGCCCTGATATTCCTCGGGCTTCAGCTTGCGATCCTTGGCCCGCTTGCCGAGATCCTTCATCTCGTTGGAGATGGTGGACAGGCTCTTTTCCTCGGCCTTGCGGATGATCGGGGTGATCAGACCACCCGGGATCGAGACTGCAACGCCGACATCGGCATGCTTGTGCTTGACCATGTTGGTATCGGTCCAGGACACGTTGGCATCCGGCACGTCGCGCAGCGCGAGAGCAAGGGCCTTGATCACCATGTCGTTGACCGACAGCTTGTAGGCCGGTTTGCCATCCCTTTCAGGCGCGGCTGCGTTGAGTTGGGCACGCAGCGCCAGAAGTGCGTCCAGTTCGCAGTCGACCGACACATAAAAGTGCGGAATGGTCTGCTTCGATTCCTGCAGGCGTTTGGCGATCGTCTTGCGCATGCCGTCATGCGGCACGAGCTCATAGGAGCCTTCGGCGAAGTTCTTGAGAACGGCCTCGTCCGACGCACCCTTGGCAAGGGTCGGTGCCGGGGCGGCCGATGGGGCTGCGGCCGGAGCCTTGGCACCGCCACTTGATACGGCCTTTTCGACGTCGCTCTTCACGACGCGACCCTTCGGGCCGCTGCCGGATAGGGCGGAGATGTCGAGACCGGCTTCCTTGGCCAGACGTCGAGCGAGTGGCGACGAGAACTTGCCAGCGGTTGCCGGAGCACCGTTGCCGACGCCTCCACCATTGCCTGCAGGCGTCGATGAAGCCGCCGGTGCCGAAGCGGCAGCAGGCGCCGTCGCGGCAGGTGTCTCGGTCTTTGCCGCTTCCGCCTTCGGGGCGGCGGCAGACCCGCCGCCTGCGGCCGCGGCCGCCACGTCTTCGCCCTCTTCGGCGAGGATTGCGATCAGGGCGTTGACCTTGACGGCCTCCGTGCCGGCCGGAACGACCAGCTTGGCGATGACGCCCTCATCAACGGCTTCCACTTCCATGGTTGCCTTGTCCGTCTCGATCTCGGCGATGACGTCACCGGCCTTGACCGTGTCGCCTTCCTTGACCAGCCACTTGGCCAGATTGCCTTCTTCCATGGTTGGAGAAAGTGCTGGCATGGTGATGTTTACAGGCATGAGCCTCGCCTCCCCTTATTTGTAGCAGACGGCTTTGACGGCCTGGACCACTTCGCCGACATTCGGCAGAGCGAGCTTTTCGAGGTTTGCCGCGTAAGGCATCGGCACGTCCTTGCCGGCAATCGTCACGACAGGTGCGTCGAGATAGTCGAAGGCTTCGCGCTGCACCGTGTTGGCGATGAAATCACCGACCGACGACTGCGGGAACCCTTCTTCGACGGTGACCAGACGACCCGTCTTCTTTACCGATTCGATCACGGTCGGCAGGTCCATCGGACGGATGGTCCTGAGATCGATGAGCTCGACATCGATGCCTTCCTTCGTCAGTTCCTCCACGGCCTTGACTGCATAGGTCATGCCGATGCCGAAGGAGACGACGCTGACATCCTTGCCCGCCTTGTGGATGCGCGCCTTGCCGATCGGCAGGACGAAATCATCCATCTTCGGCACCTCGAAAGAGTGACCGTAAAGGATCTCGTTTTCAAGGAAGACGACGGGGTTGGGATCGCGGATCGCGGCCTTCAGCAGACCTTTGGCGTCAGCTGCCGTATAGGGCATGACGACCTTGAGACCCGGGATCTGGCTGTACCAGGCAGCATAGTCCTGGCTGTGCTGGGCGCCAACGCGGGCGGCTGCACCGTTTGGACCACGGAACACCATCGGTGCGCCCATCTGGCCACCGGACATATAGAGCGTCTTGGCGGCGGAGTTGATGATCTGGTCGATCGCCTGCATGGCGAAGTTGAAGGTCATGAACTCAACGATTGGCTTCAGACCGGCCATGGCAGCGCCGACGCCGACGCCGGCGAAGCCGTGTTCCGTGATCGGCGTATCGACGACGCGCTTGGCGCCGAATTCCTGCAGCAGCCCTTGGGTGATCTTGTAGGCGCCCTGGTATTCGGCGACTTCCTCACCCATGACGAAGACATTCTCGTCGCGGCGCATTTCCTCGGCCATGGCTTCCCGAAGTGCTTCGCGCACGGTCATTGTGACCATCTCGGTGCCTGCCGGAATATCCGGATCGGACGCGACATCGACCTTGGGGGCTGCCGGAACCTTGTCGGAAGGAGCCTCTTCCTTGGCTTCGCGTGCCTTACCAGCTGCAGCGTCGTCAGCTGCCGGGGCGGCTTCGGCCTTCGGCGCGCTGGCTGCTGAAGCAATGGAATCGGCGCTTTCACCGTCCTGCAGCAGGACGGCGATTGGCGTGTTCACCTTCACGTTTTCGGTGCCGGCAGATACGAGCAGCTTGCCGAGCACGCCTTCATCGACGGCCTCGACTTCCATCGTTGCCTTGTCGGTTTCGATTTCAGCAATCACGTCACCCGATTTAACGGTGTCGCCTTCCTGCTTGATCCACTTGGACAGCGTGCCTTCTTCCATGGTCGGAGAGAGGGCGGGCATCAAAATTTCGATCGGCATGGGTTCCCTCCCCGATTACAACAGGATGTCGGTGTAGAGCTCGGAAACATCCGGCTCCGGATCGGCCTGGGCAAAATCGGCGCTGTCGGCAACGATATCGCGAACGTCCTTGTCGATGGCCTTGAGGTCATCCTCGGACGCCCAGCCCTGCGCGAGCACGCGCGCCTTGACCTGTTCGATCGGATCCTGCTCGGAGCGCATCTTCTGCACTTCTTCCTTGGAGCGATACTTTGCCGGATCAGACATGGAGTGGCCGCGATATCGGTAGGTCAGCATTTCCAGGATGATCGGGCCCTTGCCGGACCGGCAATGCTCGAGCGCATCCTCGGCAGCCGCCTTAACGGCGCGGACGTCCATGCCATCGACCTGAACGCCGGGAATGCCGAAGCTCACGCCGCGCTTGGAATAGTCCGACTGCGCCGTGGCGCGGGCAGTTGAGGTGCCCATCGCATAACGATTGTTCTCGACGATATAAACAATCGGCAGCTTCCAGAGGGCTGCCATGTTGAAGCTTTCATAGACCTGACCCTGGTTCGCGGCACCATCGCCGAAATAGGCAACAGCAACCGAATCATTGCCGCGATACTTGTTGGCGAACGCCAGACCGGTTCCGAGCGAGACCTGGGCACCGACGATGCCGTGGCCGCCATAGAAATGCTTTTCCTTGGAGAACATGTGCATCGAGCCGCCCTTCCCCTTGGAAAGACCGCTGCGGCGACCGGTGAGCTCAGCCATGACGCCACGTGCGCTCATGCCGAGCGCCAGCATGTGGCCGTGGTCGCGATAGGCAGTGATGACCTGATCACCCTCGTTCTGCGCCATCTGCATGCCGACGACGACAGCTTCCTGGCCGATGTAGAGGTGACAGAAACCGCCGATGAAGCCCATCCCGTACAGCTGGCCAGCCTTCTCTTCAAAGCGGCGGATCAGCAGCATCTCGCGATAGGCGTGCAGCTCTTCTTCTCTGGAAAAGCCCGGCATGTTCTGGCCGGTGAACTCGGTGCTGGCGGATTTCGCGGTAGACTTCCGGCTGGAAGCGTTCGCGGATTTGCGCGTCGCCATACATCCCTCCCATGGTTTATTATTGTCCAAAGTTGACCATAGGATAGGGAAGAAAACAGGCGTCCGCAATGCCAGAAATGCATGGCTCACATTCCACGCAAGCAACTGTAATTACGGAGGAAAAGGCGATTAACTGGATTTCGGTTAATCAGAAGTATGATTTAAATATCACAATCTCGTCGGCGCGCGACATATTCAGCTGATAGCGCGCCTTCTCATCGATGATATCCTCATCCAGCGAGCCATCGCTCAAAAGCCTCACATCCTTCTCCAGCACAGTGCGACGGTGCACCAACTCGGCGAGCTCGGCAGCGCGCTCGAGCCGCACTTTCTCCAGCGCTTGTCCGGCGCGAAGGCCATAATCGCCGTGGATCGAATGATAGCCGAAATAGGAAAGGAAAGCGACCGCGACAGCGGGAAGGACGAGCCGACCGTAGATCTTCTTCTTGTAATGTCTGGTCCACATGCCAACGAATGCCCTGGATACGCGTTACTGTCGCCAAATTATCCTGGAACTCTTAAGCCTTCGTTGACCCTAACACACTGAAAACGAAAAAGCCCACGGCGGGAAATGCCGTGGGCCTCGATGTCTGAAAGCAGCGGTAATTGACTTAGCCGCGCAGGATGGACGAGCCTGCGTAACGCGCCTGCGGGCCAAGCTCTTCCTCGATGCGGATCAGCTGGTTGTACTTGGCGGTACGGTCGGAACGGGCCAGCGAGCCGGTCTTGATCTGGCCGCAGTTGGTGGCAACTGCGAGATCGGCAATCGTGGAGTCCTCGGTCTCACCCGAACGGTGCGACATGACGGCCGTGTAGGCAGCGCGGTTGGCTGTGGAGACGGCGTCCAGCGTTTCCGACAGCGAACCGATCTGGTTGACCTTGACGAGGATGGAGTTGGCAACGCCCATCTTGATGCCGTCGCGCAGGCGCGAGGAATTGGTGACGAAGAGATCGTCGCCGACGAGCTGAACCTTTTTGCCGATCTTGTCGGTCAGGGCCTTCCAGCCGTCCCAGTCGTCCTCGGCCATGCCGTCCTCGATCGAGAAGATCGGGTACTTGGCAGCCAGTTCCGCCAGATAGTCGGCCATTGCTTCCGGCTCGAGCGTACGGCCTTCGCCTTCCAGCACGTACTTGCCGTCCTTGAAGAATTCGGTCGATGCGCAGTCGAGCGCGATATGCATGTCTTCGCCCGGACGGTAGCCGGCCTTCTCGATCGACTTCATGATGAAATCGAGGGCAGCCGGAGCCGAAGCGAGGCCAGGCGCAAAGCCGCCTTCATCGCCGACATTGGTATTGTGACCGTCGGCTGCCAGCTGCTTCTTCAGCGTGTGGAAAACTTCCGAACCCATGCGCACGGCATCACGGATGTTGTCAGCGCCGACGGGCACGATCATGAATTCCTGGAAGTCGATCGGATTGTCGGCATGGGCGCCGCCATTGATGATGTTCATCATCGGAACCGGCAGGACATGGGCGTTCGGACCACCGACATAGCGGTAGAGCGGCAGGCCGGATGCCTGGGCGGCTGCCTTGGCAACGGCAAGCGAAACGCCGAGGATGGCATTGGCGCCGAGGCGCGACTTGTTCGCCGTGCCATCGAGCTGGATCATCAGATTGTCGATGAGGATCTGGTTTTCGGCATCGTGACCGCCGAGTGCATCGTAGATCTCGCCGTTCACGGCTTCGACGGCTTTCTCGACGCCCTTGCCGAGATAGCGGGAGCCGCCATCGCGCAGCTCGACCGCTTCATGCGCGCCCGTGGAGGCGCCCGACGGAACGGCCGCTCGGCCCATGCTGCCGTCTTCGAGGTGAACATCGACCTCAACGGTCGGGTTGCCGCGGCTGTCGAGGATTTCGCGGCCGATGATATCGGTGATGGCGGTCATGTTTGCTCCCTGTGGACGGTCAATTGGACATGGCTCCGAGGCCGTTCGCGCGCGTCGAAAACGCGGGCCCGGCCTTTCGAGTCCATCCTGTCTTATCCCATGAACCGGAAAATACAATGACGGATGGTGCGTGGGGCGGTCGAAATCTAATCGATTTAAACGCAACCCGCAGCGATCGAGGTCGTTTAACCGCTTAGAGCAGAGCCCAATGGTTCAGGACGCCTTGGCGATATCGTCGAACGCAATCAGTTTTTCGAGCAGGCGGCGCATGTCGGTGATCTTGACCATGTTAGGGCCATCCGACGGGGCATTGTCCGGATCCTGATGCGTTTCGACGAAGAGGCCGCCCACGCCGACGGCGACGGCCGCACGAGCAAGCGTTTCGACGAATTCGCGCTGGCCGCCAGACGACCCGCCCTGCCCGCCCGGCTGCTGCACGGAATGGGTGGCATCGAAGACGACCGGTGCGCCCATGGCTGCCATGATCGGCAATGATCGCATGTCGGAAACGAGCGTGTTGTAGCCGAAAGAGGCGCCGCGCTCACAAAGTAGCACGTTCGGATTGCCGCTGGCGTTGATCTTGTTCAGAACATTCTTCATGTCCCAAGGCGCAAGGAACTGGCCCTTCTTGACATTGATCGCGCGGCCGGTCTTCGCGGCGGCGATCAGGAGGTCCGTCTGGCGGCACAGGAAGGCCGGGATCTGCAACACGTCCACCGTCGGCGCGACAGCGGCGCACTGCTCTACGGTGTGAATGTCAGTCAGGACCGGAACGCCGAATTCCTTCTTGATATCGGCAAAGACTTCCATCGCCTTTTCGAGGCCGATGCCGCGCTCGGCAGACAACGAGGTGCGGTTCGCCTTGTCGAAGGACGACTTGTAGACCAGGCCAAGGCCGAGTTCGCGGCAGAGTTCGACCAGCTTGCCGGCGATCATGAAAGCATGGTCGCGGCTCTCCATCTGGCACGGGCCGGCGATCAGGGCGAAACGGCCCTTTTGCGAGAAGACAGCCTTGCCGGCACCTTCGCCGACTATGACTTCCGAATTGGTGACAGTGCTCATTTCAACTCCTCGAAGGCGAAGGCGACACCTTGGCCCTTGTCCGGCGCGACGACGAGACGTGCGCCCATTCTTTCATGCTCGACGCCATTAGCAGTGAGGCAGCGATGTGTCACGCCGAGATCCGCGACAGCGATGACGATGGCCGCGCCCAGGAGCCCCCTGCCCGAGACGGGCAGCGACTGGCCGTAATGTGCGACAAAGCCCTCCGGTGTCAGAACATCAACGGCTGCATTGGCGGTTTCAATGGTCAAGCCGAACGAATGCGCTGCGATCTCGCGCTGACCCAGCACCATTTCCAGAAAATACTGGAAGTCGCTGGGGTTCTCCTCAACCAGCACCGTGCGTGCAAGACTGGTCGCTCCGTTGGCGTGGACGAGCAAAGCGCCTCGATCCTGCGGAATAGGATTGACGCGCTCGCAGGCAAAACCGAAGAAATCCGGTGACCGCAAATCAGCCGCGAAGGCAAGCCGGAAGCGGCCTTCCGCTGCCCGACCATCCGGGAAGTGGAATTCCCGCGAGAATTCGAGGACCGGGCCGGCACTCAGGCCCTCTTCGATGTAGCGAAGATTATCTGCCGCCGCCTCTGCGGATTTCACAACCAGTGCCGACAGCCCCTCGCCATGGCGAAAGCGGAATGCCTGGTCGCGCGCCGCAAACACGTTGCCTGCGCGTGTAGCCTCCAAGCAGTCTTCGCGGCTGGCGACGGCAAGAGGCTCCAGGTAGGTATCATCGGAGAAGAAAATGCAGGCATTCGCTGTTCCGAAGGGATGTCGGGCCTCTGCGGCAACCGAGAAGCCAAGCTGCTCATAACGCCGGCGGCTGGTTGCGAGGTCTGTGACCGGCAACACAAGATGGTCTAGCGCTCGTGGCGCGGAAACGGAATATGACATGGATGATCTCGCTGAACGGGGCTCAACTTATGGCGTGGACGATTGGCTGGACAAGAGGGCAACATCCTTGCGCAGCGCAGCAAGCTCTTCGCGCGCCTGTCGCAGTTCGAGGAGCACCTGCTCATCAATTTTGTGATGCAACGCAAGCACTTCGATTTCCGCCTTCAGATTGATCTCGTAATCCTTGGTCGCCATGAAACGATCTCGCTCTGCCTGGCGGTTCTGACTCATCATGATGATCGGCGCCTGGACGGCCGCCAACATGGAGAGAATGAGATTGAGGAATATGAAAGGGTAAGGATCCGGCGCATTCCGCACCAGCACCACCGTGTTTGCGATCGTCCAGGCGGCGAGAAAACACAAGAAACAGAGGATGAAACTCCAGGAGCCGCCAATGCGAGCGATCGAATCTGCCAACCTCTGACCGGGACTCGAATCGGCCTGAAATTCAAGCCCTGCATCGGTGGAAACGACCTGGCGTCTGTGCGCCCGTGCCAGCACCCTTTTCTCGGCGCTGGTGAGTTCCGCCTCGGCCTTTCCGAGCAATATATGCTCGATTTCCTTCCGCATCGCATTCCTCCGAACAGAACATTGCCTCAATTCAGATGCCGGGCGGCCATGCCGCCAGTGTTTTTCTGGCTATCGCATTTTATCCTGCAATCTTCACTGAAATTTATCCACTTGCGGAACACAACTGGAACATATAGGGTCCGTTCTGGATTTGTTTCACAAACGGGGCATTGCATATGCTGACACGCAAGCAACAGGAACTGCTTCTTTTCATCCACGAACGGATGAAGGAATCGGGTGTACCGCCCTCTTTCGATGAGATGAAGGACGCACTGGATCTGGCATCCAAATCCGGCATTCACCGGCTCATCACCGCACTGGAGGAGCGCGGTTTCATTCGCCGGCTGCCGAACAGGGCGCGCGCGCTTGAGGTGATAAAGCTGCCGGAAGCCTATTCGCCGGGGCTTCAGCCTCAGCCACGCCGAGGTTTCGAACCCAGTGTCATCGAAGGCAGCCTCGGCAAGACGCCGCCTGTCGTCGCGAAACCCGCAGCGGAGGAACGCACATCGTCTGTTTCCGTGCCCGTCATGGGACGGATTGCGGCCGGCGTGCCGATTTCGGCGATACAGAACAATACGCATGACATCACAGTCCCTGCCGAGATGATCGGAAACGGCGAGCATTACGCACTTGAGGTGAAGGGCGATTCGATGATCGACGCCGGCATTCTCGATGGCGACACCGTGATCATCCGCAACGCATCTAACGCCAATCCCGGCGACATCGTTGTAGCGCTGGTGGACGACGAGGAAGCCACCTTGAAGCGTTTCCGCCGTCGTGGCGCATCCATCGCGCTCGAGGCTGCCAATCCTGCCTACGAGACCCGGATCTTCGGACCGGATCGCGTGAAGATCCAGGGCAAGCTCGTCGGTCTCATCCGTCGCTATCATTGATCGACGCTGGTCGCTCTGATTTTGGATGGATCATCCCGTGGTTTTCAGCGCTTGTGGCGGTTCGCCAGTCATAGAGCCTGTGGCTCGTCCATGGGAAAGGCCTCCCTTCAAACGAGGGGCGGATGGTGAATTGACGTTGGCTTTCTGGATCGATCCAGATTTCCAGGGCTCCTGAGCTTCGCAGGCTGCTTTCGGTCAGGAGTATTGCGCCGGACCTGCAAGACTGAACTGAACTTCTGGCAGCGAGTACGACGATGTCGGCGAGATCACAGGCCTGCCCCACCACATCTGGACGATCCATCGTAAGAATCTTGTTGCCATACACCAAGACCGAACACGCGCCTTTGACGCAGGTGAAACGGTTCGCGACTGCGGCGTGAACCAGACGCTCGAGAACGACCCTCGCCTCTTCTTGCGCTGTCGCCGTCAAAAGCTCTCCGCGCGGGCTCATTTGAGGAAGTCTCAGTTCGGCCAACTGGATCGGGAATTCGGTATGCCTGATTCCGAGTACCGGTCGCCACTGGTCGTAGAGAAATGCGCTCGGTCGCAGCCGGTTGACGGCAGCGGCTCCCTTTTGGTCCGCTGCCCAGAGAGCGACAAGTCGGGCATCCTCGCTGACAAAGAGATCGGCGGGCGTGGCTGTTGGCACTGTTGCTGCGGCCAGTGCGGTAAGAAGAAAGATCAGGCCGCCTGCAAGCCGAAGCCAGGTTCGAAGCAGGGTGAGCAGCAGAAGTCCAGCGATCGCCCCCAGAATGAACCAGGGAGGCATTCGTTCAAACGCGATACCCTCTCCCCAGCTTGCGGTCGTATGCGCAACATCAAGCACCAAATCCAGACCAAAACCCATGACGTGGAAGAATGGTTCATCAAGGCCAAGCGGCATGGCCAGCATGGCAAGGAAGCCGGCCGGCATTACGAGCAGGGAAATCAATGGCATAGCTGCAAGATTTGCTTCCAGGCCGTGTGTTGAAAGGCGATGGAAATGCCAGATTGAAAACACGGCCGTCGACAGTGCGCCAATAACGGACGTCAGAAACGTAGCAGAAAACAATTTTCCGACACTAAGGGCGAGGCGCGCAGGGGCGCCTTTCGCTTTGGGGAGAAACGACGGGGGTCGCGCCGTCCACCGGGCATAGCCCGAAATAAGGGCAGCCGTTGCGGCGAACGACATCTGGAAACTCGGACCGAGGACGATCGACGGTTGACATGCTATCATGATCGTCGCCGCAAGACACAGATTGCGAAGGCTGATTGCCGGGCGGTCGATCAAAACCGCGCTCAACATGACTGCGGTCATCAAATAGGCGCGCACCGCAGAGACCTGATAACCCGAAATCATAACATAACCAGTAATCGCGAACAGGGCTCCCAATGCCGCGAGTTTCTTGATGGGGAAGGCCTGGGCGACAAACGGGATAAGACTGAGCAGCCGGCGAGCGCCGACGAAAAATATCCCGGCGGCCAAAGCCATGTTGAGACCCGAAATCGCCGTGATGTGGGCAAGACCGGATAATCGCAGAGCCTCCGTTGCTTCCCTGGACATCGAGCGGCGTTCACCGGTGATGATGGATGCGGCAAAGCCCCCGGTATCGCCGGGCAGGATCTCGCGAATGCGGTTCGAAATACGGTCGCGCAGCTGATACTGCCAGGCTTCAACCCTCGTCGCCCAGGATGTTTCGGATTCGGCCTTTGCAGCGATGGACTTGGGCGCCCCGAGGAAATAGCCGATAGCGCCAATCTGCGCGTAAAAGCTTTGAAAGGCGAAATCATTCATGCCCGGCAGAGCCGGTCCAGACGGCGGCGACAATCGTGCGCGCCCGGCAATCGTCGCACCGATCGGCACAGGCGCGTGGCGGGCCCTGGCAAGCAGCGAAATCCGCTGCGGAGCACGCCGTATCGTAGGCCTTGCGGTCTCATGCAACGTGATGATGTAACGCCATTCCGTTGACGAGCCCGCCTCCCTACGCTCGACGACACCGGAAATCTCGGTGACGACGGGCTGGTCGAGAATGATGGTCGACTGGCGGTCTGTTTCCCACGCGGCGCAAAGCATGCCGGACAAAATGAGGGCTGCGACAGCTCCAGGCCGCCTCTTGTCTCCGCGAACCCCGCCGAGCCACCGGCCGATCAAGGCCAGGATAGCCAGAGCAGCAATGATGTCTGTCCGCGGGGGCGTCCGCAAGGAAAACCACAGAGCCGCCCCCATACCGAGGAACACCGGCACAAAGAAAACATCATGTCCATAGCGACATTCCCGGTCGAAGGCTTCGGCAATGCGCGAGCGCCATGATTGACGCCGGCTGGAAGTCAGCAGATAGCCTAGAGTTTTGGGTATCAGATCAGCAGCTTGGGCTTTGAAACGTTCTCCGATCCCGTGTGCGGAATCGTCGTCCAATTCCCGATTTTGTTCCCTGCCCCAATCCAGCATCCGACGAAGCTCACCTTGACAGTGCCCGAGCGCAAACCATCGTGCTCACACAATCGCAAAAACAAGCTCCGCGTGCAATGTCGGCGTAAAAGGCAACCTTAGGCCCCTTTACATCTTCGAACCGTTCGGTTCGATTGGCACCGTTTTCGCGATGCACAATTTGCCCTTTGGCTAGGTTGGCATTAACTTCCGTATCATATAGCTACATCATCACGCTTAACTGACGGCGCCTTCCATTTGGCGCCATCCCGCCATTTTCGGAGGATCAGCATGACGGACAAAAGCGCTTCTTTGCAACTCGGTGACAAGGCGGTCGACCTGAGCGTCAAAGCCGGCACGATCGGCCCTGACGTCATCGACATCGGCTCCCTTTACAAGCACACCGGAGCGTTCACCTACGACCCTGGCTTCACGTCGACAGCCTCCTGCGAATCCAAGATCACCTATATCGACGGTGATGAAGGCGTTCTCCTGCATCGCGGCTATCCTATTGAACAGCTTGCAGAAAAAGGCGACTTCCTTGAAGTCTGCTATCTGCTGCTCTACGGCGAACTGCCAACTTCTGCGCAAAAAGCAGATTTTGACTACCGCGTGACGCATCACACGATGGTGCATGAGCAGATGTCGAAGTTCTTCTCGGGCTATCGCCGCGACGCACACCCCATGGCCGTCATGGTCGGCACCGTCGGCGCCCTCTCGGCATTCTACCATGACTCGACCGACATCACGGATCCGCATCAGCGCATGGTTGCCTCGCTGCGCATGATTGCGAAAATGCCGACGATTGCCGCGATGGCGTACAAGTATCACGTTGGCCAGCCCTTCGTGTACCCGAAGAACGACCTCGACTATGCGTCGAACTTCCTGCGCATGTGCTTTGCTGTCCCCTGCGAGGAATATCAGGTCAATCCTGTTCTGGCGCGCGCCATGGACCGCATCTTCATCCTGCATGCCGACCATGAGCAAAACGCCTCGACATCGACGGTACGCCTGGCTGGCTCCTCGGGTGCGAACCCATTCGCCTGCATTGCTGCTGGCATTGCTTGCCTCTGGGGTCCCGCCCATGGCGGCGCGAATGAAGCAGCGCTCAACATGCTGCAGGAAATCGGCTCGGTTGACCGCATTCCGGAATACATCGCCAAGGCCAAGGACAAGAACGACCCGTTCCGCCTGATGGGCTTCGGCCACCGCGTTTACAAGAACTACGATCCGCGCGCCAAAATCATGCAGAAGACGATGTATGAGGTGCTCGAAGCGACCGGCCACGGCGACGATCCGCTGATGAAGGTGGCACTCGAACTGGAGAAGATCGCGCTCAACGATCCCTACTTCATCGAGAAGAAGCTTTACCCGAACGTCGACTTCTACTCCGGCATCACACTGCGGGCGCTTGGCTTCCCGACCACGATGTTTACCGTTCTCTTCGCACTTGCACGTACGGTCGGCTGGATCGCGCAGTGGAATGAAATGATCGAGGATCCGCAGCAGCGCATCGGTCGCCCTCGCCAGCTGTATACGGGCGCTCCCAAGCGGGACTACAAACCCCTCGGCCAGCGTTGACACTGGCATCAAACTTGGAAAAAGGCCGGCTTGTCCGGCCTTTTTTACGTTGTGGCGCAAGCTTCCGCGAAGATGTGAAGTGAGATGCCGGCAGCTTTAGGCCTTGATTGCGGTTTTCGGCTTTCCGCGCCTTCATTTCCCGGCGCGTTTGTTCTAAGGAAGTCCACCCAATTCGTTAGAGGTAACGATCCGCAAGGAGTTTAGGCGTCCCGATGCTCGTGTTCTTGAGAAAAGCTTCCCAGACCATTTTCGCAAAATTGCTCCTGCTGTTGCTGGTTGTTTCGTTCGGCGTGTGGGGCGTTTCTGCGTCCCTGTTCAGCACGCAGTCCGACACCGTGGTTGCCGTTGGCGATCAATCCGTGTCGATGAGCGATTTCGCATTCGCCTATCAGCGCAATTTGTCGGAGATGAGCCAGCGCTTCGGGACGCAGTTGACGACGGAGCAAGCCCGTAGCCTGGGCGTCGAGAATCAGGTTTACGCCCAGCTTGCTGCAGGGGCTGCGCTCGATCAGCTTGCGGTCGACATGAACCTTGGACTGTCCGAGGATCGCCTTGCCCAATTGATTGGCGAGGACCCGGCTTTCATCAATGCCGCTGGCAATTTTGACAAGTCCCTCTTTGTCAGCCGCCTGCGCAATGCGGGGCTTCGGGAAGAAGACTATATCAACGAGCGCTCACGCGTTGCTGTTCGCAGCCAGATTGTCGATGCGACCTCGGAAGGCTTTGCCGCACCAAAGGTGTTGCTCGATGCCATCCGAGATCATCGCTTCGAGAATCGCGACCTCGACTACCTGGTCCTCACCAACGGTCAGATCGATCCGATTTCACCCCCGACTGAGGATGTCCTCAAGACGTGGTTCGAGGCGGCCAAGGCGCGCTATCGTGCTCCGGAGTATCGCAGCTTCTCCTATGTGAAGCTGGAGCCGTCCGATATCGCCGATCCACAGACAATCGGGGCCGAGCAGGTCGCGGCCGAATATGAGCGGCTGAAGGCAACGTTCGAAATCAAGGGAACGCGCACCATCGAGCAGTTGAGCTTTGCCGATCGAGCCGCCGCAGATGCCGCCGCCGAAAAGCTGAAACAGGGCGCGACCTTCGATCAACTGGTGGCTGAGCAGGGCAAGACTGCAAGTGACGTTCTGCTTGGCGACTATGCCCGTGATGCCCTGCCAGACGTCGCAATTGCCGATGCCGCCTTTGCCGTTGCCAAAGAAGGTGAAACCACGCCAGTCATTGAGGGCGCTCTGGGGCCTGTCATCGTGCGTGTCAGCAACATCAAGGAAGGCCGCACCAAGCCTCTGGAAGAAGTCAGAGACGAATTGCGGGCATCGCTCGCAGAAACGGCCGCGATCGCCGACATCAATGCCGTGCATGACCAGTTTGAAGATTTTCGCGCTGGCGGCTCGAGCCTGAAAGAGGCCGCCGAACAGCTGAAACTCAATTCCGTGGCGGTTGCCGACATCGACAGCCGGGGCAATGATGCAAAGGGCGAGGCAGTCGCCGGGCTACCGGAAAGCGCCAGCCTGGTTGCCGAAGTGTTCCGCAGCGATATCGGGCTGGAAACCAATGCAATCAGCCTCGGGCGGACCGGCTATATCTGGTTTGAAGTCACGGACATCAAGGCGGAGCGGGATCGGACCTTGGATGAGGTGCGCGAGCGGGCGATTGCCGACTGGACAGCTGAACAACAGCGCGCGGCGCTTGGAAAATTTGCCGAAACGCTCCGCCAAAGGGTGCAGGATGGAACACCCCTCGAAACGGTGGCTTCCGAACTCGGGCTTGTTGTTGAACGCAAGGCGAGCGTTACCCGCCGGACCGAGGACCCCGTTCTTGGGTCGGCGGCTGTCATTGCTGCCTTCAGCGGTCCAGTGGGCACAGCGTCTTCGGCAGCAGGTGGCGATCCGGCAACGCAGATCCTCCTGAAAGTGGCAGCGGTCCGGACAGAACCGACGGGCATGGCCCAACCCGGCGAAGAAGATCAGTTGGCCAACCTCGCGAACGCCGCGGGCGATGACATTCTCGATCAAATGGTCAATGCCTTGCAGTCGAAATACGGCGTCAGCATCAATCAGACCTTGGCACAACAAGCCATCGTCCGCTGATTGTCATTTGGGGAGTGTGTCCATGTCCGGTATGAAGCCCTTTCTCGCAAAGATTGCGACACGCCAGCCGCTGACCCGGCAGGAAGCAAGCGCCGCCTTTGAAATCCTGATGTCGGGCGAAGCGAGCATGGCACAGGTTGGGGCTTTCCTGATGGGCCTGCGCGTGCGCGGCGAGACCGTGGACGAGATTGCAGGCGCTGTCTCCATCATGCGCGACAAGATGATCACGGTGGACGCACCGGAAGATGCGATCGACATTGTCGGCACGGGTGGCGACGGCACCAACACTTACAACATCTCGACACTCGCTGCCTTGATCGTTGCCGGCGCTGGCGTGCCGGTTGCCAAACACGGCAATCGCGCATTGAGCTCGAAGTCGGGAACGGCGGACGCTCTTTCGCAACTCGGTGTCAAACTCGACATCGATCCCGAGATGATTTCGCGCTGCATTAGGGAGGCTGGGATCGGCTTCATGTTTGCGCAATTGCATCACCCCGCAATGCGCCATGTCGGTTCTGCCCGTGTCGAATTGGGCGCCCGGACGATTTTTAACATTGTCGGCCCGCTTTCGAGCCCGGCCAGGGTCAAGAAACAGCTGTTCGGTGTCTATTCGCCGGAATGGCTCCTGCCAGGCGCCGAGGCACTGCGCGATCTCGGGCTCACCAACGCCTGGGTGGTTCATGGCAGCGGGCTGGACGAGATTACGACAACGGGACCGAGCATGGTCGCCGAGTTGAAAGATGGCGAGATCCGCAGCTTCGAGCTGACACCGGACGACTTCGGTGTGGCGACCGTCTCGCTCGATGCCATCAGGGGCGGAGATGGCGAAGTCAATGCAGCAGCTTTGCGCGACGTCCTTGATGGTGCCAAGACCGCCTATCGTGACGTGGCGCTCTGTAATGCAGCTGCGTCCCTGATCGTTGCAGGCAAGGCGGCTGACGTCAGCGAGGGCATGCATCTCGCCAGCCAATCGCTGGACGGCGGGGGGGCTGCTGCAGCGCTTGCCAAGCTCGTCGCCATTTCCAATTCCGCTGTTGCGAGCTAAGCTTGGCCATGACCGACATTCTGAAACAGATCGAGATCTACAAGCGCGAAGAAATCGCTGCAGCGAAGTCGGCGCGGCCGCTCGACAGCCTGAAGGCGGCCATTGAGGCCCAATCGGCTCCCCGCGGCTTCTACAACGCACTGCGCGCTGCTCAGGCGGAAAGCCGATTTGGCCTGATCGCCGAGATAAAGAAGGCAAGTCCTTCCAAGGGGCTGATCCGCCCGGATTTCGACCCACCGTCACTCGCCCGGGCCTATGAGGCCGGTGGTGCCGCTTGCCTCTCGGTCTTGACCGACACTCCGAGCTTTCAAGGCGCGCCCGAATTCCTGGTCGCGGCACGCAATGCCTGCGCCCTTCCGGCACTGCGCAAGGATTTCATGTTCGACAGCTACCAGGTGCATGAGGCGCGTGCTTGGGGGGCGGACTGCATCCTTTTGATCATGGCATCGCTCTCCGACGACCAGGCTGCCGAACTCGAAGCTGTAGCGCTCTCGCTCGGGATGGACGTACTGGTCGAGGTGCATGATGCGGAAGAAATGACGCGGGCCTTGAAGCTCACCTCCCCGCTGATCGGCATCAACAACCGCAATCTACGCACCTTCGAGGTCAGCCTCTCCGTCAGCGAAGACCTGGCAGCCATGGTTCCAGCCGATCGGCTACTGGTCGGCGAAAGCGGCATTTTCACCCATGCCGATTGCCTGCGCTTGCAGAAAAGCGGCATCAGCACCTTCCTCGTTGGCGAAAGCCTGATGCGACAGAACGATGTGGCGGCAGCCACAAAGCTTCTGCTCACCGGTGGCGATAGCGCACTGGCAGCCGAATGACCGGCGCAGCTGGCGGACTGACCCATCTTGGCGCTTCCGGGGAAGCGCATATGGTCGATGTTGGCGACAAGACCGAAACGGTGCGCATTGCCGTCGCTGAGGGCCATGTGCGCATGGCAGCCAGCACCTTGGACACCATCCGCGCTGGCAATGCCAAGAAGGGCGACGTGATTGGCACGGCACGTATCGCCGGCATCATGGCCGCCAAGCAGACGGCCAATCTTGTTCCGCTTTGCCACCCCCTGATGCTGTCGAAGGTGTCCGTCGAGATTACCGAGGACGACACCCTGCCCGGCCTTCGTGTGGAAGCAACCGTCAAGCTTACCGGCAAGACCGGTGTTGAAATGGAGGCGCTCACGGCTGTCTCCGTTTCGTGTCTGACAATCTATGACATGGCAAAGGCTGTCGACAAAACAATGGAGATCGGCGGCATTCGCGTGTTGGAAAAGACCGGCGGCAAATCCGGTCCGTTCCGCCATCCGGAGGCCGGTTGATGTCGCTGCTTTCAGTCGAGGAAGCGCAGGCAAGATTGCTGTCCAGCATTCGTCCGGTTCGCGAAACCGAGACCCTGCCCCTCCACGACTGCGATATGCGCGTGCTGGCTGTCGATCTGCAAGCCCGCCTCACACAGCCGCCCTTCAATGCGTCTGCCATGGACGGATATGCTCTGAAGGCTGCTGACGCGGCAGAGCCTGGCGCTATTTTACGCGTCATCGGTGAATCGTCTGCGGGTCATGGATTTGACGGCAGTGTGCAGCATGGCGAAGCGATCAGGATCTTCACCGGCGCGCCGGTTCCTGACGGTGCCGATTCGGTGCTGCTGCAGGAAGATGCCGAAAGGCTCGACGAAGGAAAGGTCCGCACGACATTTCCGGTGACGCCTGGTCGGCATATCCGGCCGCATGGTCAGGATTTCCACGAGGGCGAAGTGGCCTTGACCGCAGGCACCCTCCTCGATTTCACGCGGATCACGCTGGCGGCGGCAATGAACCACGCGGCCCTGCCCGTCTACCGTAAACCGCGTGTCGCGATCATTGCCACCGGTGACGAGCTTGTGTCTCCTGGTCAAAAGCCCAGTGCGCACCAGATCATCGGCTCCAACACATTCGGCATTGCCGCACTTGCCCGCAGCCTGGGCGCCGACGTTATCGACATCGGCATCGTCGGTGATAGCAGCGCCCAGATCGCGGATGCGATTGCCGGGGCTGAAGCCGCCAAGGCGGACGTTATCGTCACCCTCGGCGGAGCCTCCGTCGGCGACCATGACCTTGTGCAGTCGTCTTTGCTTGCCGCCGGGATGGTGCTTGATTTCTGGAAGATTGCCATGCGTCCCGGAAAGCCGCTGATGGTCGGAAAACTCGGCGACGTGCATGTGCTAGGTCTGCCGGGTAACCCGGTATCAAGCATGGTCTGCGGGCTGCTGTTTCTGGAACCGCTTCTGGCCGCCCTCGGGCACCTCCCGGTACCGAACCGGATGACAAGTGCCAGGCTGCTCAGCCCGCTTGCGACAAACGATCGCCGCCAGGATTATCTGCGCGCCAGGCTGACGAAAACCGAAAATGCCGACTGGACGGTCGAGAGCTTCGGCAAGCAGGATTCGTCGATGATGAAAATCTTCGCGCAGTCGGACTGCCTGATCGTGCGGCCACCCCACGGGCCAGCGCTTGCGGCTGGCGATATCTGTCCGATCATGCTGCTGCGCTGATCATCCAGACTGGCGCAACAAAGAGTCTATTCGGCAACCATCTTGCCCTCCAACGGACCGCTTTCCTCAAAGCCCAAGCGCTGCTTGATGAAGTTCTCGATGTCCTGCTCAACGGCCATGCGTTCTTCCTCGGGAAGTTCAGCAATCTCCTCCTCCGTCAAACCGTGAGCCTCGAGATACTCATCACGCAGCCGTTCGGCCAGGGACTTGTTCGCGAGATCGTTGAATTCTGCAGCAAGGTCATTCCTTGCAAGCGCAGCCTTCTCGGCATCCTTGCTGTAATAGACATCTGTCTGCAGCAGCCAGAGGCTGCTGTTAAGAGCCTTTGACGATGTGTCCATTTCAACGCTGCTAGATCCACCTGCCGCTGCCGGCCCTGAACTGCGGGCAGCCTGTTCCTCCTGGTTTACCCGGACGGGTGTTTTGTAGAACGCCGAATAGATCGTGTTGTCGCCGACTCGCATCATCATCTCCGTTTTCTCTACCGGAGATTGCTGTCCTCAACTTGCGTGTAGCTGGAAATGACAAAACCCGGCGCGAAGCCGGGTTTTGGAGACTTGTCGAAGAACGATCTCAGACGAGGCGGCTGCGATCCAGTGCAGCCCCGATGAAGCTTGCAAACAGCGGGTGCGGATCGAGAGGCCTGGACTTCAGTTCCGGGTGATACTGCACACCGATGAACCATGGGTGATCCGGATACTCGACCGTTTCCGGCAGTAGACCATCCGGCGACATGCCGGAAAATACGAGGCCGCAGCTCTCAAGGCGATCCTTGTAGTCCACGTTGACTTCATAGCGGTGACGATGGCGCTCGGAGATATCCGTCGAACCGTAGATCTCCGCGATCTTTGTGCCCTTCTTGAGGGCTGCCTTATAGGCACCAAGGCGCATCGTGCCTCCCAAATCCCCTGCCGAAGAGCGCTTTTCCAATTCGTTGCCCTTCATCCACTCGGTCATCAGGCCAACGACAGGCTCGTCAGTGCGACCGAACTCGGTCGACGAGGCATTTTCAATGCCAGCAAGGTGACGCGCAGCTTCTACGACAGCCATCTGCATGCCGAAGCAAATGCCAAAATACGGCACCTTGCGTTCACGGGCGAACTGCGCCGCCAGGATCTTGCCTTCAGAACCACGCTCGCCGAAGCCGCCGGGAACGAGGATTCCGTTGACCTTCTCAAGCCAAGGGGCCGGATCTTCCTTTTCGAAAATCTCCGACTCGATCCATTCCAGCTTGACCTTCACGCGGTTGGCAATGCCACCGTGATAGAGCGCTTCGATCAGCGATTTGTAAGCATCCTTGAGGCCGGTATACTTGCCGACGATTGCGATCGTGACTTCGCCCTCCGGCGTGTGGATACGATTGCAGACATCTTCCCAGGCATCCAAACGCGGCTTCGGGGCCGGCTCGATGCCGAAGGCCGCCAGAACTTCGTTGTCGAGGCCTTCCTTGTGGTAGGCCATCGGCACATCGTAGATGTTGGCAACGTCAAGTGCCTGGATGACCGCGCTTTCGCGGACGTTGCAGAACAGCGAGAGCTTGCGGCGCTCGGCCTGCGGGATCTCTCGGTCGGCACGCACCAGCAGAATGTCCGGATGAATGCCGAGTGCCTGAAGCTCCTTGACGGAATGCTGCGTCGGCTTGGTCTTCAGTTCGCCGGCTGCCGGGATATAGGGCATCAGGGTCAGATGCAGATAGACGGCCGTGCCGCGCGGCAGGTCATTGCCGAGCTGACGGATTGCCTCCATGAACGGCATTGCCTCGATGTCGCCGACGGTGCCACCGATCTCGCAGATGACGAAATCGTAGTCGTCATTGCCTTCGATGACGAAATCCTTGATCTCGTTCGTGACGTGCGGGATGACCTGAACCGTCGCGCCGAGGTAGTCGCCGCGGCGTTCCTTGTCGATGATGTTCTTGTAGATGCGACCCGTGGTGATGTTGTCGGTCTTGGTGGCCGACCGCCCCGTGAAGCGTTCATAATGACCGAGGTCGAGGTCCGTCTCGGCACCGTCGTCGGTGACGAAGACTTCGCCGTGTTGAGTCGGGCTCATGGTGCCCGGGTCAACGTTGAGATAAGGGTCCAGCTTGCGCAAACGTACGCGGTAACCGCGTGCCTGCAACAATGCTCCGAGTGCCGCGGCCGCAATTCCTTTGCCAAGAGAGGAAACCACGCCGCCAGTGATGAATACATATCGCGCCATGGGCTTCACCGGATACCGTTTAAGATGCAATTGCGCCAGCCCTAACTGTCATTGTCCAACAAAATAATGCGGGCGGCGGAATCACGACAAAAGAAAACCGGCGGACCGAGGAGATCCGCCGGAGCGATGAAATGCGTACCGATCAGTTGTTCGGAACAGCCGTCGGGTCAGCAGGAGCCGGTGTCGCAGGAGCCGGGCTCGACGGCGCGGCGCCGGGAAGCTGGTCAAGAACGCTACCGCCCTGCTGGGTCGTTCCATTGCCGGCCGGGATACGGTCGAGAATGTCTGTCGGCCGGGATTCGTAGCGGGCAAGTATGCCGAGCGCCAGAGAAATCACGAAGAACAGCGTGGCGAGGATTGCCGTGGTGCGGGTCAGCGCATTGGCCGTTCCACGCGCCGACATGAAGCCGGAGCCACCACCCACGCCAAGGCCACCGCCTTCAGAGCGCTGAATGAGGACGACGCCGATCAGGGCGACGACGACCATCAGATAAATTACGAGCAATACGGTCTGCATTGAGTGTCCATCCTGCCCGCGACGGGCAAAATCTGTAAGGGTTGGCGGCTCTTTACATGAGAGGGGCGGGCAAAGAAAGCCCCTCCCCGCATTTCAGCCGCAGTTCAGGCGGTCAGGTCGGCATATGCCCGGTATATGGCGAGGAAATCCTCGGCCTTCAAGCTCGCACCGCCGACCAGCGCGCCATCCACATTGGCAACGCCCATCAGTTCCTTTGCGTTGGATGGCTTGACCGATCCACCATAGAGAATGCGCATGAGCTTGCCGCCTTCGCCAAACCGCTTGACCAGCTCGGCACGCAGAAAGGCATGCGCTTCGGCCACATCCGCCGTCGTCGGCGTGACGCCAGTCCCAATTGCCCAGACGGGTTCGTAGGCAATCACGATCCGCTCAGGTGTGGCGTCATCGGGAACGGAGCCTGCAAGCTGGCGCTTCAAGATGTCGAGGGTCTGGCCAGACTTGCGCTCATCGGCGGTCTCGCCAATGCAGACGACAGCCGTCAGATCTGCCTGAATTGCAGCTTCTGCCTTGGCGCGAACAAGGTGGTCGGTTTCGGCATGGTCCGTCCGTCGTTCGGAGTGACCAACGATGACATAGGTGCCGTAGCAATCTGCGATCATCTCGGCAGAAATATCACCCGTATGGGCGCCCGAGGCGTTCTGATGGCAGTCCTGTGCGCCAATCTCGAGCGGGCTGTCGGTTGAAAGCGCTGTCGCGACATAGAGCAAGGTTGCTGGTGGGCAAAGCAGACTGTCGACCTTGTCGGCAAGATCTCCTTGCACGCCCGCGGCGATCGCCTTGATTTGGTCGAGCGAAGCGCGGGTGCCGTTCATCTTCCAATTTCCCGCAACGAGCGGACGCACATCTGGTGTCATTTCGTACAAAACCCCTTGCTAGTATCAGAGGGAACTAGCAAATCCAGTGATGGAAGGGAAGGTTTTCGCAATCGATTTGACCTGACACCGGACCTATCCGGCATTCCCGCGTTGAATTAACCTTCAAGGATCCAATTCAACACCTGTCGCCAATCGCTCATCCGCACGGGCGTGCCATGCGATCCGGTCTCGTAGACTGTCAGGCGAACATCCCGGCCGACTTTTTGCATCTTGTCATAAATTGCTTCGACATCGCTAACATTGTAGACGCTGTCGCGGCTGCCATGGGTGAACCATATCTTCAAATCGGCTTTGGCTGCAGCACTTTTGGGCAGTTCAGGATCAGGCGCGCCGCCGAGAATTGCCATTCCGGCAAGCTTGGAAACGGCGCCTGCGTCGCGACTGATACCCCAGCAAATGAAGCTCCCCATCGATGCGCAGGCGAGTACGACGGGCCGGCCACCGGAGCGCTGCGATGCATGATCGATCAGGGCCGCGGTCGCAGCGACACCGTTTTCGTCAAACGTTGCGATGGAGGGCGCATAGTAGGTACCTCCATTCTCGCTCGCCAGATTCTTCAGACGATTGAAATTGCCACCAAAAGTGATGTCGTTCATGCCGAGACGCCGGTCGCCGCCCCGGCCGTGGATGAAGATAACGGAAAAGGCCTGGCCGTCGTCGCGTCCGACCCGCGCCACGTCCAGAGGTCCACTGGAGAGATCGAGTGTCTGATTTTCCTGCTGCCGCCGGACCTTCAGTGACACGTAGCGATCCTTCACCCGGCGCTCCGGAATGCTGTCGCGGCCATTGATGTCGCGCATTTCGTCGTAATCGACACGCAAGAATCGGCCGTTGTCGCGCGTTTCCAAAATCCGCTGGCTTGAGAACAAGTCATCCTTGAACGGCTTCAGCACATCGGCTCCGACTGCGGCGCCAGACAGAAACGGAAAGAGAACACAGCAAACCGTTGCAGCGCGAAAATAGATTGTGGACATCTGCATGGAAGACGGCATTCCTTTCAGCTGTTGCCTTGCGTTCGGCGGAAGGCCCACGCAAAGCTGCCCTGATTTGTTAGAGCGAGCGCCCTTTGGCACTTCGCACGCCCCTCGCCTTTCTGGCATACACCGGACGATTCGCGAACGCGATGTCTGAATTCGGGTGTCGCGAAGGCGACGCATAAGGCTGCCCGCAACAGTAAAGTATCGAACGACGCCATGGATGACAGCGATCTTTTTTCCTCGATGCCACAGCCCCAGAAGCCGGAGGCCGGGTTCGCCGAGGCTCCGGCAAAGCCTGCATCTGTCGTTCCGGCAGCGGCACCGGCTACGCCGCCGCCTGTTGGCGCAGCCGGTGAGGAATATGGCGCGTCTTCGATCCGCGTTCTTGAGGGGCTTGAGCCCGTTCGCATGCGTCCAGGCATGTATATCGGCGGGACGGACGAAAAGGCGCTGCATCATCTGTTTGCGGAAGTCATCGACAACTCGATGGACGAAGCGGTTGCCGGCCACGCAAACTTCATCGACGTACATCTCGATACCGAAGGGTTTCTGACGGTCACCGACAATGGACGCGGCATTCCTGTGGAGCTTCATCCGCAGGTGCCTGGCAAGTCCACGCTCGAAGTCATCATGACCAAGCTGCATGCCGGCGGCAAGTTCGACGGCAAGGCCTATGAGACCTCGGGCGGTCTGCACGGCGTTGGCGTGTCCGTCGTCAACGCGCTCTCTGACGTTCTCGAAGTCGAAGTCGCACGCAATCGCAAGCTCTATCGGCAGCGTTTTTCGCGCGGCGTTCCGCAGGGCGGGTTGGAAGAACTGGGCGAAGTCCATAATCGTCGCGGCACGCGAGTGCGCTTCCATCCCGATCCGCAGATCTTCGGTGAACACGCCAAGTTCGATCCGGGCCGTATCTTCCGCATGGCGCGCTCCAAGGCCTATCTGTTCGGCGGTGTGGAAATTCGCTGGAGCTGCGACCCGGGCATGGTGCCGGAAGGCGGCGACATTCCCGAGAAGGCCGTCTTCCACTTTCCAGGCGGCCTGAAGGATTACCTGTCAGCCACGCTTGGCAAGGAATTCACGGTCACGCGCGAGATTTTCGCCGGCAAGACGGAAAAGACCGGCGGTCATGGCGCGCTTGAATGGGCCGTCACCTGGTATGGCGGCGATCCGGCGATCCACTCCTACTGCAATACCATCCCCACACCTGAAGGCGGCACGCACGAAGCGGGCCTGCGCATTGCGCTCCTCAAGGGCCTGAAGAACTATGCTGAACTGACGCAAAACAAGCGCGCCAAGGACATCACGACCGATGACGTGATGATTTCCGCAGTCGGCATGCTCTCTGTCTTTATTCGGGAACCAGAATTCGTCGGCCAGACCAAGGACAAGCTGGCGACCGGTGAAGCGCAGCGGCTTGTAGAAAACGCACTCCGCGATCCCTTCGACCACTATCTCGCGGACAATCCGAACGAGGCCGCAAAGCTTCTCGACTGGGTTATCGAGCGCGCGGAAGAGCGCCTGCGTCGACGCAAGGAAAAGGAAGTCAACCGCAAGACGGCGGTGCGCAAGCTTCGCCTTCCCGGCAAGCTTGCCGACTGCGCACAGAATACCGCCGAAGGCGCCGAACTTTTCATCGTCGAGGGTGACTCGGCCGGTGGCTCGGCCAAGCAGGCGCGCAACCGCGCCAATCAAGCCATTTTGCCCCTTCGAGGCAAAATCCTCAATGTCGGTTCAGCGAGCCGCGAGAAGCTGATGGCAAACCAGCAGATCGCCGATCTGATCCAGGCGCTCGGCTGCGGGACGCGAACAAAATACCGCGAGGAAGATCTTCGCTATGAGCGCGTCATCGTCATGACCGATGCCGATGTCGACGGCGCGCATATCGCGTCGCTCCTGATCACCTTCTTCTATCAGGAGATGCCGGAACTGATCCGCGGCAACCATCTCTATCTTGCGGTCCCGCCCCTCTATGTCATCCGCCAAGGTGCAAAGACGGTATACGCTCGCGACGACGCCCATCGCGCGGAATTGATGGAGACCGTGTTCAAGAACAAAAAGGTCGAAATCGGTCGGTTCAAAGGCCTCGGTGAAATGATGCCGGCGCAGCTGAAGGAAACGACGATGGACCCGGCCAAGCGCACGCTCCTGCGCGTTGGCATTGACGAAGTGGATTTCGAGGGAACCCGGGATGCCGTCGATGCGCTGATGGGAACCAAACCGGAATCGCGTTTCCGTTTCATCCAGGAGCGAGCCGCATTTGCGGAAAACCTAGACATCTGAGTAACAGGCGGCGGTGGAATTGAACACGCCGCCTGAGACAGACACGGCCTATGAGACGCGCAGCGGCGCGTCGATGATAGCGGACCAAACGCGCTCACGGCAGGCTGCAGTCGCAAAGTCTTGTATGATCCACAATGGATGGCTCATAGTCTCAAGGTCGGGCGCAGCAAAACGTTACTTTCATGAGGCAGATTGTAGCACAGGCCAATCATCGCTTCGGACGACTTGTGTCTGTCACGACTATGCCCCATATGTCGGTGTCTAGAGTGCGGTGGAAATCACGTGATGAATTCTGAAGAACAGAGCCTGCAACGAGGGCCGCGTTGGCTGGGACCAAATAGGACTGGGCAGGCCGCGCTGATTACCCCTCTTTCAGCCGCCCGTTGGCTGCTGGTCCTGGTGGTCGCCGCAGCAATCTACTTCTTTCACGGATTTCTGGTGCCAGTGCTCGCGGCACTTGTCATCGCCTTTGCCAGCTGGCCACTCTACCGGCGACTGCTTGTGCATGTTGGCGGCAGCACCACGATTGCGGCGACACTCGCCCTTCTCGCGATCATTACATTTCTGGTCGTGCCCATCGGCATTGCCGTCAGCTATGCCGTGGATGAAATCCGCCAATGGATTGGATGGGCCGCCGAGGTCAATCGCACCGGTTCTGCCGCGCCTGACTGGATCGTGGCCCTACCCGGCGTTGGTGAGTGGCTCTCCGAGAGGTGGATCAAGCATATCGGCCAGCCCGGCGCGATAGGAGAACTGATCCAGCTCGTCAGCGGCAACAATATCGGCAATATCTACCGGGCAGTCATCGCTGCCGGCGACGGCGCCTTCCATCTGTTGCTCTCCCTGGTCTTCATGCTGATCGCACTGTTTTTCGTCTATCGCGATGGCGCAAGCTTTTCCCGTCAGATCGATCTTCTGGGCGAGCGCATCCTGCCCGCACGCTGGGAGCGGATCTCCCGTGTTGTGCCAGCGACCATCAGTTCGACGGTCACAGGCATGACATTGATTGCGGTGGGCGAAGGAATCATCCTCGGCATTGCCTATTGGCTTGCCGGTGTGCCCTCCCCCGTCACGCTCGGTGTTCTCACGGGCATCATGGCGCTCATTCCCGGCGGGGCACCGCTGTCGTTCACCCTTGTATCCGTCTACCTCGTGGCCAGCGGCTCGCTGGTGGAAGGCATCGCGCTGTTTGTGTGGGGCTCCGTGGAGCTGTTCATCGTCGATAAGACGGTGCGGCCGCGATTGGTCGGAGGCCCGATCAAGCTTCCCTTCCTGCCCACCTTCTTCGGCCTGGTGGGTGGCGTGAAGACGATGGGTTTTCTCGGACTATTCATCGGCCCCGTATTGATGGCGTTGCTGGTTTCCATCTGGCGCGAATGGATCCGCGAAGTGGAGCTTTCGACTGGGGAGCCCTCTGCCACGTCACCGACTGCCGACCATGCCATTCCGCCAGGTCGCGATCGTCGTTCTTTGCCCTGAAAACGCTCACTTGCTGATGGCAAGCAACGTCAGTTGAAAAGCGGGCAGAGCCACCTTCAACGACTGAGGAATACGCAATACCTACCAGCCAGGCCGACGTTTCCAGCGGGCTTAGAAGTCCCTCAGTCGCCAATGTCTATCCGTCGAAATCGTCTTGCTTTGGCTGCAATTCTCCGCTTGGTGTGCAGCATCGATCCAGACGAGCAGGAGCCAACATGAAAACCGCCGTGATCTTTATCACCATTCTTGGATGCGATGATAAGGTCAGTCAGTGCGAATTTCACGCGAGTCCGCCAGAGCGCTTCGTCTCCATCGCGCTATGCGATGCGGCGTCGGAAAAAATCCTCGAGCGCTATGGCGATATTGGTTATCCGACGGCGGTGGCCGTTTGCCAGGAGCCAGCAGCCGAGCCCGCGCCTGATGTGACAGTCCAAGCGCAGCCCGAGCCGTCTCAGCCGTCGAGCCCCGTCGCTGCGACCGGCGAAGGAACCGATTCGCACAAGAACAAGACTTTGGCTGCGCGCGCTGCGGAGCGTATCCGCCATGTGCTCCCCGGCACAAGTGACATCAAAATGATCTTTGAGACGCCGATCCACGTCGTATCGGACAGCTATTCCTGGGTGGCGAAGAAGATAACGCAGTAGCCCTGCTCAAGCGGCGGCCAGAGCTATTCCGGAAGCATAATCTCTTGCCAAGCGTCGCTCTTCGGCAATGGCGAGACGCTCGACCAGATCGAGCAACGCTGCGCCGGCATCGGAGAGCTCGGACGACATGCGGAACTTGCCGACAATTCGATGGGCAATGTTTTCGAGATGATAGTCGGCGGGGGCCTGGAAAATTTCGCGCCACTGTACAATGGCTTCGACAAAGATCGCGCTCACGTCCCGTGCAATGCCAGTCGCTTCGATCAGGGCGCGAACCGCGTGGAATCGACCGGTTGCCAAGATGGAGCGCACCCGACGCTCATCCATGCCCGAGATTGCGCTGAGCGCCGCGGAGAAGAAGTCCGTCCGACCGGCACACAGGCTGTGCATCAAAAACGCCGGGGTTAGCCGTCCGGCAGTCTGAAGGTGCTCGATCAGGCGGTTCAGTTCCTCGCCATGTACATCGGACAGCAACGCGATGCTGGCCGCATCACTTGCTTCTCTCGCGATGCGTTCCAGTCGCCGTTCGCCGATGGCGCCCAGAACAAGATCTGAACCGATCAGAGCTTCCGCCACGTACTGGACCAGCAGCTGACGCGTTTCGGCCGAAAGATCGGCCCGGTCCAGCAAACGCGCACGAACGCCTTCATCCCGGCCATGGCGGTCAGCAATTCGTTTCAACGTCCGCGCGGTGAAACGCGCAGCGGGATTTTCCAGAAGAACTTCGATTTCGGCTGCATCGCCGATCTCCGCCAGCGCCGCCGCCACGGACACGCTCACATTGCCGCGCGAAGCGACAAGCGCGCGAGTTTCCGTCGTTCCTCTTCCCGCAATATCAACCAGATCGCCGTCGGTCAGCACCGGGGAAAACAAAATAACCGGGCAAGCGATTTCCATCTGATCTTCGGCAAGCGACATCATGATGGCGCGTGGAGCGCAGGCCTCTCGTGCGAGCGCTTCAGCCAGCGCCAAGCGAACCTGTGGCGCCGGATCGTCGAGCAGGTAGGTCATGCCGATCTGGGCCGCCTGCTTTTCCTCTGGACGCATCCGGCCGCCTATATAGGCCTTGGCCAAGGCTGCCGCCGCGCGGGCACGATCTTGCGTCCTTGCGGTTTCAGTCCAACGAAGAAATGCTGCCACAATCACAGTTCTACCTACTCTTTACTGGAAAGCCCTGTATTTCCATGGAGTAGATCCTACGGCCAAAGGGTTTAAGAAACCTTCACCATAAGCCTTAACCTTACCGACCCGCTCACATCGAGGGCTGCTTTGACGTCCAGATCCGTTTGCAAGGCAGGCCTCAAGTGCTGAGGTGTGGTCGATCAGCGACCTCTTAGGGTGACGACCCCACAAGTGGTCGCTCCAATTCGAACAGCCCATCGATACCGGCGTAATCCATGTAGCCAAGCCGCATGATCGGATCTGCCAAGGCAAGATCGAACCGGCCGTTGTGGATCACCCTTTCGGCGATATGGATGCCCACCACCTGCCCGACCACCATGTGGCTGTCGGTCGACTTGCCCTCCATGTCTTGAAGTGTCGTGATCATTGTCGCACGGCATTCCAGGGCTGCGACTGCAGCCTGAACATAGGGCGCATTCACAAGCTGCGCCTCTGCCGCCTCAAGGCCGCTCAAGGTGAATTCATCCACTTCGGGCGGGACGGGAGCCGAAGATGAATTCATCGCCTTGAGCAAGGCGCGACTCACGAAGCTCACTGTGAAAACACCGGTCTCCTCGATGTTCCGAAGACTGTCCTTTCTCCCACTGGAAGCGAACATCACGAGTTTAGGCTTGTCCCCAACAGCATTGAAAAAGGAATATGGCGCGAGATTATTCACGCCATGGGACGACCGCGTGCCGATCCAGCCGATAGGTCGTGGCGCAACGATCGCCTTGAACGGATCATGCGCCAGCCCATGCCTGTTTGACTGCGTCTCGTAAAACATCAGCTCTCCGCTCCGCGCCAGCTGACGATATCATCAAGGTTCGGTCGCGGCCGTTCAGTGATCGGGAATGTCGTTGAACCAATGTGAATAAAGCCTGCCACCTTCTCATCCGGGGCAACACCCAGGAGATCGTGAGCACGGTCGTCAAACGCAAACCACTCCGACAGCCAGTTCGACACATAGCCATGGGCATTGGCGGCCATCAAAAGGTTCAGGCAGACGGCACCGGCCGACATGATCTGCTCCCATTCCGGAATCTTGGTGTGCGGGGCTGCCTTTGAGATGACCCCGACGACAACGGGAGCGCGTGTAAACCGGGATCGCTCGACAGCGATCATCTCCTCGGAAAGTTCCGGGTTCTTTTCGAGCGCGAGCCTCAGCAGCTCCTCCCCGATGATCCGGCGCTCTTCGCCTTGATAGACAACAAAACGCCAGGGCGCGAGCTTGCCATGATCAGGCACGCGAATCGCAAGTGTGAGAATCGCTTCGAGCTCGGCGCGGTCGGGACCGGGTTCGCACATCTGGAAAGCGGGCACCGAACGGCGGCTGGCGAGGTAATCGATCAGTTTGATATCGTTTTTCATTTCATAACTATCCAGTTTATATGCTGCCGAAGTGTCCGGTCTTGAAAATGCCATCGGCTTCGGTTTGAACTTGACCGCACTGGGAAGGAAGTCAACCTATCGTGTTCCGCATGCCACGTCCCCTCTTTGCCGCTTTCATTGCTTTCGTGACCCTGTCTGTCGCGCCTGTCCATGCTGCACGCGCGCAGGAGGCCTTCGAAACATTCAAGCAGCTCAACAGCTCTTCGAAAATGCCGAAGATGAAGGCCTTCACAGCGCCTGATCCTGCCGCTTTGGCCGCCATGACGCAAACACGGAGCGTGAAACTCGAAGCAAAGTTGGCGGGTAACGGCGCCGTCATGAATACCGGCCTTTCATGGCGGGTGTTCAGCCCAATCCCCGGCGCTGACGGAAAACTGCCGCTGCTTGCAAGCGCCGAGGGTGGATCTGCCGATTTCCGGCTGGCGCCAGGTGATTATTTCATCAATGTCTCGTTCGGCCGCGCGGGCGCGACGAAGAAGCTGTCGGTGCCCATCGACAAGGACGTCGAGCCGCAGGTCATGGTGCTGGACGCGGGCGGGCTCGTCCTCAACGCGACATCCGGGGCTGACACGCAAATCTCGGACAAGCAGCTAAGCTTTGACATCTATGCCCCAGAAGTCGGCGAGAACGGCGAACGCAAGATGGTGCTTGCAGATGTCAAACCCAACACGATCGTTCGGCTGAATTCGGGCACCTATCACGTTGTCTCGGAATACGGCACCATCAATGCGGTTGTTCGCGCCGACATCAAGGTCGCGGCTGGAGAATTGACCGAGGCGACTATCCAACACCGTGCGTCCCAGACAACGTTCAAGCTCGTTTCCGAAGAAGGCGGCGAGGCCATCGCCGACACAGCCTGGTCAATTGTTACGTCCGGCGGTGATATCGTTGCTGAAAGCGTCAGCGCCTTCCCTGTTCTCGTACTCTCAGAAGGCGAGTATACGGCGATCGCCCGCAACAAGGACGAAATCTACCAGAAGGATTTCGAAGTGGTGGCCGGCGTCAATCAGGACGTCGAACTGTTGCTTGAGTAGAGTGGTGCGGCTTATTTTGCCGCATTCCGACGCTCAGGCGGCTTTCTGCCAACGAGCACGAAAACCACGGGTTTTCTTGACGGGCGCCATGGCGAACACGGCTGCGTAAAGCTTCAACAGAAGATCCTTGCGATCGGAATAGGCGTTTAGGTCGCCCCAGGGCATGACAGTTCCAACACGCACCCGCATCGAAGACCCGGACAATCGTCTGAACTCGCGAATGAGCAGCGATATTCGCAGCGTCAGCGATACCTTGCTGGCCAAGTGGAACAGACGACCGTTCTGACCCTCGAAATAAACGGGAATCACATTCGCTTTCGCAGCCTGCACGAGCTTTGCCGGGAAGATCTTCCAAGGAAGGTCTTCGGCGCGCCCGAAGCCCGCTTTCGCCGTGGCAACGCCACCTGCCGGGAAAACGACAATGGTGACGCCTTCCTGCAGCAGCCGATGCGCCTCATGGCGGGTCTTCATGTTGATTGCCAGCGCTTCCTTGGTTTCCTCGAAGGATACCGGAAGCGAATAGGGTGCCATTTCCGGCACTTTCAGCAGTTCATCATTGATCAGAACTCGGAAGGGCCGATCCAACTGCTCGGCGAGCGCCAGAACGGCGATACCGTCGCCAATGCCGAACGGGTGGTTTGCAATGATGACAACTGGCCCATCCGGCAGATCGGCCGGTGGCCACTGCCCTTCGACCTTCAGATCGACATCGATGAGGTCCAGCATCTTGCCGAAAACCCGATCCGTCTTGCCGACAATATCGTTGCGCCAGATATCGTAAAGCCGGGTGAAGCGATCGCGCCCGGAGAGCCCCTCGATCGACCGGATGAACCAACGCTTGAACTTGGGATCGCGCTCGTTGGCATAAGACAGTTCTTTGAACTTCACAGATCAACCTCAGCTCGAGCGTTTCTCAAAGACCCGTCATAGGCAGCTTTCGTGACAATTGTCTGACAGGCCCGCTGCTGCAGGCCTGTCAGAACCTTCCGCGTAGGCGGATTACGCCATCTTGCGCGCAAGCTTGCGCCTGACGTCCGGCGCAGTCGCTTCGCCCGCCAACACGGCAACCGCCTCTGTAAGTGGCATGGACACCTGGTCCTGCGAGCCCAAGCGGCGGATGTTGACGGTCTTTTCTTCTGCCTCGCGCTTGCCGCAGACGATGATGACCGGAACCTTGGTCACCGAATGCTCACGGACCTTGTAGTTGATCTTCTCGTTGCGGAAGTCGGTTTCGACCTGCAGACCCGCATCGCGCAGGGCCTCGGCGACCTCACGGCCGTAGTCATCGGCATCCGAGGTGATCGTGGCGACCACGACCTGCAGCGGTGCAAACCAAAGCGGCATGTGACCAGCGAAGTTCTCGATCAGGATGCCGAGGAACCGCTCCATCGAGCCGCAGATGGCGCGGTGGATCATGACCGGCTGCTTCTTCTCCGACTTGTCGTCGATGTAGAAGGCGCCAAAACGTTCCGGCAGGTTGAAATCGACCTGCGTCGTGCCGCACTGCCATTCACGGCCTATGGCGTCGCGCAGGGTATATTCGAACTTGGGACCGTAGAAGGCGCCCTCGCCCGGCAGGATGCCGGTCTTGATGCGCCCACCGGACTGCTCTTCGATCTGCTTCAGCACCTCCATCATCACGCTCTCGGCGCGATCCCAGAGATCGTCGGTGCCGACGCGCTTTTCCGGGCGGGTCGAAAGCTTGACGACGACTTCGCTGAACCCGAAGTCCTCATAGACCGAGAGGATGAGGTCGTTGATGCGCAGGCATTCGGCGGCCATCTGGTCTTCGGTGCAGAAGACATGGGCATCGTCCTGGGTAAAGCCACGAACGCGCATCAGACCATGCAGAGCGCCCGAGGCCTCGTAGCGATGAACATTGCCGAATTCGGCGAGGCGCACCGGCAGCTCTCGATAGGACTTCAGCCCGTGTTTGAAGATCTGAACGTGACCCGGGCAGTTCATGGGTTTCAGTGCAAAGACCTTCTGGTCCGCTTCCTCATCATCGGGGTTCATGAAGGCATGGGCCGATTTAACGGCAAACATGTTCTCCTGATACCAACCCCAGTGACCCGAGGTTTCCCAGAGCGACTTGTCGAGGATCTGCGGCGCATTGACTTCCTGGTAGGTGCCTTCGAGACGACGGCGCATGTAGGAGGTCAGGGTCTGGAACATGCGCCAGCCCTTGCCATGCCAGAAAACAACGCCCGGGCCCTCTTCCTGGAAATGGAAGAGATCCATTTCGCGGCCGAGCTTCCGGTGGTCGCGCTTTTCCGCCTCTGCCAGGATATGGAGGTAGCGATCGAGGTCGTCCTGTTCGGCAAAGGCCGTGCCGTAGATGCGGGTCAGCATCGGATTGTTGCTGTCGCCGCGCCAATAGGCGCCCGCCACCTTCATCAGCTTAAAGGCCATGCCGATCTGGCCAGTCGAAGCCATGTGCGGGCCGCGGCAGAGATCGAACCAGTCGCCCTGATAGTAGATCTTCAAATCCTGGTCTTCCGGGATCGCGTCGACCAGTTCGACCTTGTACTTCTCGCCTTTGGCCTCGAAGACCTCCTTGGCCTTATTGCGCGACCAGACTTCCTTGGTGAAAGGCTTGTTGCGCTGGATGATCTCCTTCATGCGCTTCTCGATCTTCGGCAGATCGTCGGGCGTGAAGGGTTCATCCTTGGCGAAGTCGTAATAGAAGCCGTTCTCGATCACTGGGCCGATGGTCACCTGGGTCCCGGGCCACAATTCCTGCACGGCCTCTGCCATGACGTGGGCTGCATCATGGCGAATGAGTTCCAGCGCGCGCGGATCGGTGCGGGTGACGATTTCGATCTTGCCATTGACGACCGGGTCGGAAAGGTCGCGGAGCGTGCCGTCAAGCGCAATGGCCACGGCCTTCTTGGCAAGAGACTTGGAAATCGATTCGGCAACCTGGGCACCCGTGGTACCTGGGGCATAATCGCGGATGGAGCCATCGGGGAAAGTGAGAGATACGGAAGCGGACATAAAAGTCTCCTGATCCAGTCCCGCCAACGAATGCGGGTGGTGAAAATTCCGGAGTGCAGACTCCGGCACGAACCGGCGCTTGATAGGCCGAAAGTGCTGCTGAGTAAAGGATTTCGCGAAGGCCGCCAGCCGTCAATCGCGGGCTTTGCGGCCAAACCTCCAAAGCCTCCAAGGTACATACCAGGGGTAGCGCTCATCCAAGACATGCGGCACGGGATCAGACCCCCAGGTTCCACCGGGTCCGCAGCGCGCAACGCGAAACAGCGTCAGCCAGCCGCCTTGCCAGAGGCCATGCCGACCGACGGCTTCATAACCATATTCGGAACAGGTTGGCATATGGCGGCATGAACTGCCGACAAGGCTTGAAAAGGTCAGCTGATAAAGGCGGATGAAACCCATGCCGAGCAAACGCCCCGGCGTCTTGCGAAAGGGTCCTTGCCAGTTTCTGCCCTTTCGAACGTTGGCGACCGATGTGTGACCGCAATCGGGGCCGTTACACATGGTCAGCTTGCCTCTGCCGGCATTGCTGCATGTTCAATCTGGTCGAGACAATCGACGACCGCATCGAAGGTGAGCATCGTCGAGGCATGGCGTGCCTTGTAGTCTCTGACAGGCTTCAGAAAGCGCATGTCCTCGAAACGGCCGGTCGGCCCTTCGCCATCTTCCTTGAGCATGGCCAGCATGTCGGTTCTCGCCTGACGCAGTTCCGTGGGGGTTGCCCCGATCACATGCCGTGCCATGATGCCGGAGGAGGCTTGCCCCAGCGCACAGGCCTTGACCTCATGCGAGAAGTTGCTGACCACACCCTCTTGCAGCGAAAGATAGACCTTCACCTTGGAACCGCAGAGTTTGGAATGCTTTTCCGCACTGGCCTGGGCATCCGGAATCACACCAATTCGGTCGATGTTTCCGGCGTATTCCAGTATTTTCGTGTTGTAGATGTCGTCCATGGTCAATCCGTGCTCCGTCAGTCCACGTATATAGGGAGCATGTCGAGCAATGTCGCGCCCATGATGACGCGGCTCCCATCTTTAACAGGCAGCGCCTCGCATTTATATATCTACAAACGTCATGTCATAGGCGCCCGGCAATAGTGCTGCGATGGAAGGCCTAGACCAGACCCCGGAATATGCTTTATGAGCCGCATTTCGCATCTCAATACCGGCAAAGCCGAGACAATGATCCCCCCGGATCGCGATCGGGAGACCAAGAGCATGGACGCCATCGTTAAGAAGCTGACGACCGAGCCTCGGCGTCCCTCGCAGGAGGACGCCGAGGCCGCCGTGCGCACATTGCTGCTCTGGGCTGGCGATGACCCGGAGCGCGAAGGCCTGATCGACACCCCTGCCCGCGTCGCGAAGTCATTCCGCGAACTGTTTGCCGGCTACCATGCCGATATCGAAGAGGTTCTCGGGAGAACCTTCGAAGAAGTCGGCGGCTACAAGGACATGGTGCTCGTCCGCGACATTCCTTTCCATTCGCACTGCGAGCATCACATGCTGCCGGTCATCGGCAAGGCGCATGTCGGCTACCTTCCCGATGGTCGGGTGCTCGGCCTTTCCAAAATTGCGCGGATCGTCGACGTCTTCGCCAAACGGCTGCAGACGCAAGAAAACATGACGGCCCAGATCGCCCAGGCGATCGATGAAACACTCCGGCCAAAGGGCGTTGCGGTGTTTGTCGAAGCCGAGCACATGTGCATGGCAATGCGCGGCATTCAAAAAAGTGGTTCCACCACGCTGACGACCACCTTCAAGGGTGCTTTTGACGGCAACGCCGCCGAGCAGGTGCGATTCATGACCATGGTTCGCGGCTGAACCCAGATTTTCAATCCACAGCAAGAGAATGGCATGACCGCGCAATTGTTTGCCGCCCCATCCGCCAACAAGGAAGAGCTGGAAGAAGGCCTCGCCCTTTCACCACGATTCGATGACAAGGATCTGGTGACAGCCATCGTTACCGATGCCCGTGATGGTCACCTGCTGATGGTTGCGCATATGAATGCTGAAGCACTGAACCTGACGCTTTCGACAGGTATCGGCCACTATTTCAGCCGATCACGCAATGCGATCTGGAAGAAGGGCGAAAGCTCTGGAAATCTGCAGACGGTGCGCGAGATCCTGGTGGATTGCGATCAGGACGCTTTGTGGCTGAAAGTAGAGGTCGCAGGGCATGACGCAACCTGCCACACGGGCCGCCGGTCCTGCTTTTACCGGCGGGCCGTCGTCGTGGATGGAACTGCAAAGCTCGAATTGGCGGATGATCACCGTCATTTCGACCCGAAGTCTGTCTATTCGGATCCCAAGCCCACCTGACGCCACCGCGATGCCCTAACGATTTCGTAAGCAGAAGGTGGCCTAATCGAATTCTGATGGTTCGTTTCGGGACACTAACATGCTGAACTGGAATTTCATGGCAGGCGGGAGTGCTCCGATGGCAGAGATCTCCAGTGGCCCGCCCGTTTCGTCAGTCGCGACACCAACCCAGCCCATACAGCCTGCCAAGCCCGCGGTCGCGCTCGCACTCGGGGGCGGTGCCGCTCGCGGATGGGCGCATATCGGCGTTTTGCGGGCGCTCGATGAAGAGGGAATCGCCGTCAGCATGATTGCGGGAACGTCGATCGGCGCGCTGGTTGGCGGGTGCTATCTGGCGGGCCGGCTCGATGAATTGGAAGCATTCGCTCGCTCCCTGACCATGCGGCGCATAGCCTCCCTGCTCGATTTGACGATCGGCGGTGGCGGCCTGCTGGGCGGGATGCGACTCACAAAACGCATGCAGGAGCATCTGGAAGGTCTGACGATCGAAGACCTGCCGAAACCCTTTGTCGCCGTCGCCTCCGAACTGCATAGCGGCCATGAAGTCTGGATTGGCGGTGGCGACCTGATCACGGCACTCAGGGCCTCTTATGCCCTGCCAGGCATTTTCGAGCCAGTTCGCTGCAACAATCGCACGCTGATTGACGGCGCCCTGGTCAACCCGGTGCCTGTCTCGGTCTGCCGGGCGCATGAGCAACCTTTGGTCATGGCCGTCAACCTCAACTATGACGTCTTTGGCCGCTCAGCCGTCGTCAAACATCTCGCAAGCCGCGAACCTGTCGATGGCAGCGCACAGGCGGACCCCAAGCGGATGGGCCTGACCGGCGTCATGGTACAGGCCTTCAACATCATCCAGGACCGTATATCGCGGGCCCGCCTTGCCGGCGATCCGCCAGATCTTGCGCTTCATCCGCGGCTGAGTGATATCGGCCTTTCCGAATTTCACCGGGCTGGCGAGGCGATTGACCGCGGCTACCAAGAGGCGAAAGTTCGGGTATCAGAAATCCGCCGCATGCAGGATGCCATCCTACGCTGACGTGAAGCGAAACTCTGAAATCCCGCGAACGGACTTAGCCGGCGATATACGCCTTGATCTGCTCCGTTTCTGCCTCGATTTCCCGAATGCGGGACTTCACGACGTCACCGATCGAAATGATTCCCGATAGCTGGCCCTCGCGCTCGACGGGGACGTGGCGAAAACGCCGTGTCGACATCGTCTCCATCAACTCGTTCACCGTTGTTTCTTCTCTGCAGCGGAAAACATCGGCGGTCATATAGGCGGAGACCGGCTGATCGAAGGCGTCGCGACCTGCCGTCCCGATGGCACGGACCACATCGCGTTCGGTAAATATGCCGACGATCCGGTTGTCCATTCCGACAACAACGACGGCGCCAATCTTGTGCTCTTCAAGGATGCGCGCCGCATCGGCGAGGGAAACATTGGGATTGACGGTGACGACGTTGCGCCCCTTCTGTTCCAGGATGCTCTTTGCGGATGCTGCCATGCTTGCCTCCTTCTGGAGCGACGCGCCTAGCACGCCGTTCCTCCTCCCATTGAGGAGTGAATGGTGCATCGAAGAAGCACACAATGCAACATCTCTAAAATTAAGGGGAAAATCCTCTCGTGCCGCGAAAATCAAAGAGCGGGAAGCAAAAGAAGCCAAAGATAAAGCCGCCAATATGGGCATCCCAAGCAATATTCGCACCTCCGGCCCCCATGACCGGCAGGCCGAATGCGATGGCGAAGTTACCGATGAACCAGATCAGGACAAAGACCCGAACGGTCTTTTCGTGAAGCGATTGCCCAACTGACAGGAGCGGCGGCCGGGCATCTCCCCCTCCCCGACCCACTCTCCGTCCGCCAAACGCAAATCTGCATGCGGCCCCCATCAAGGCAGCGATCACGCCAGAAGCTCCGACCAGCAGCGAACTGGCACCCCAATTCACGAAAAGGTGAAGCGCGGCAGCCGCCGCCGCAGAAGCGATCCAGAACGCGAGAAACCGGGCAGCTCCGACACGCTTGGCGACGGGCGCGCCGAAGGCCACCAACCAAAGGCTGTTGAATATGAGATGCTCCCAGCCGCCGTGTAAAACCGAATAGGTTATCGGTGACCAAACCCAAGCAAGGGACTGATCCGAAAAGGGAATCACGTAGCGTACGGGGGAAAAGCCAAGCTCTACCGAAAGCCATGCGCCGATATCGAGCGGGAAGACGTACACCATCAGCAGATGCATCCCGACGATGACGCCGAGCGCCACCAGGACGGGTGCCGGGATGTTAAAGATTGGCGGCTCCGTCGAAGGCGTGGGCATAATGTCGTCTGAGGGGACATCGCCATTGCCGACCGTGTTGCGCTCACTGCTCATTTACACCCCAATATATCTACTGAATCCGAAATCCATCGTCAGATTTTCGCACGATTTTTTCGCAATACACGTTTATCGGGACCGGAATCTGGCCGCGAAAGCAAACGTTATATTAACGGCTGACCGATAAATCTGCTCGTATCCGCAATAAAAGACAGACCGTCGAAGATGCAATCCTCGCTGACAAGCCAGCCCTCGACACTTGCCCCGCCACCGGGTGTGCAACGCGCTTTTCAGCGTGTTTCCGTGAGCCTCCAGGGCCGCTTGATGCTGGCCAATTATGAGGAATATGTCTGCAAGGTTGTGGACATGTCTCCAGGCGATGTGCGCTTCGCCTGTGCAGGCTGCCCACGCGTGAATGAACGGATTGTTGCCTATATCGACCACCTGGGTCGAATCGAAGGCACGGTCGTCAAAGTTCTCGACGACGGATTTGTCATTTCGATCAATGCCACCGCACGAAAGCGCGAAAAACTCGCCGCGCAATTGACCTGGCTCGCCAACAAGCATGAACTCGGCCTTCCGGAAGACCGCCGTCACGACCGCCTCGCTCCCCGCAAGACCCGGACCGAGCTCACCCTTGACGACGGCCAGAGCCTGCCCTGCCGTCTGATTGACCTGTCCCTCTCCGGCGCCGCAGTGGACATCGATGTAAGGCCACCAATCGGCACCGCGGTGATCCTCGGCCAGAACATGCGCGGCCGCATTGTCCGCCATTTCGCCGAAGGCGTTGCCGTCGAGTTCTTGACTTTGCAAACACGCGACAGCCTCGCCGAATTTCTCTGATCGATAGATCAACGTACCTGTGCGAAGGGCGCCCGCAAGCAGCGAGGCGCCCTTTTTCGTTGCCGTCGCATCTGGTGCGGGACGGCGCCTGTCATTGCCTTGCATTTTAACAAAATTCGATTTCAATTTTCCGAAATATAGATTCAAATAAACGATAAATACAAATAGGATTTGTTTTTGTTTCTATTATAATTGAACCGCGAACCTTCGCGAGAGATCAAATCTTATGTGTCATTGTACATCCCATCACAGGGAGAAAAGCAATGACAACAAAGAAAATCCTGGGAATGCTAATTTCGGCAACCATCACGCTGGCAGGAGCAAACGCCGCGATGGCGGCCGGTCAGGCCTCGATGAAAGTGGTCGGCAAGGCCAACCCTCCGATTGGCCACTATGAGTTCTGTCAGATCAACACCGCTGAATGCGAGGCAACGGGTCGCGATGCGGGGCCACATCGGCTGACCGAACAGACCTGGCGCGCGCTGCTTGAAGTCAACTATGACATCAACACCAAAATCATGCCGCTCACCGACATGGAGATCTACGGTGTCGAAGAGCGCTGGGCGTATCCGATTTCCGTTGGCGACTGTGAAGATTTCGCCCTGCTCAAGCGCAAACTCCTGATTGATCGCGGTTTCTCACCATCGGATCTGCTGATGACAGTGGTCCTTCAACCCAATGGCGAAGGTCATGCCGTTCTAACCGTGCGCACAGACCGCGGCGACTTCGTGCTCGACAACATGCGCAACAAGGTGATGCTCTGGTCCGAAACTGAATACACCTACCTCAAGCGCCAGTCGTCCACCCATGCAGGCCGCTGGGTCAAGCTCCAGGATGGTCGCGCAAGCTTTGTCGGCAGCGTCAACTCGAACTGATTATCTCAACTTCGGCCACGGTCCGTCCCCGCCACCCGTCCCCCGACCGCGGCAGAAGCGCCGGTCCCGCACCCCGCGGGACCGGCCCCTCAAATTTTAAGCTCGCATTAACCACAATCGCGGAAAGCTTTTCCCGTCGCTGCGATCGCCGCGGCAGATGCCGTCAGCCAGGGAAAGACCATGCCCGATCACGACACGACGCACAGTACGCCCGGCCCGCTACTGTCCAATCGCTTCCTGTCCGTCGCAACTGCGGTCATTGCCGTGCTCGCCCTGTCGTCTCTGGCCATCAGCTTTGCCGGCAAACACTATGGGCACCAATTGGCGCTCGCCAATCATTCCGACAGCACGACACCCATCAAGGTCGCCATCGGCCGAGATGTTCTCACATTGCCGGAAAACACTCTGCGCTTTGCAGTACAGAGAGTGAGCAAGGCTCACGAGCAAGTGGATTTGTACCTGTCCTGGCCCGAGATGAGAGGATACGAAGACGCACTTCGGAGCCGCTTCAACAGCACTCACCCCGCAGGCATCGTATTCCTTCAGATTTCGCAAAGCACCATGACGCGCGATATGTCAGGGAGGCTGGATCCGATCTACAGGCAACTTCTCGGACCCGGCGTAACGCAAGGTCCGGGCGGCCTTGAGGAGCGCCATTTCCTGCCAGGTACCGGCTACGAGGGCGAGGTCCTGCTCACAGGCACAGACAAAGCTGGCCACGTCTATGCAGTTCGCTGCCTGGACCCTGCCAGAGGGAGCGCGCCGACAAGTAGCGACTGCCAGCGCGACATTCATCTGGGTCGCGACATGAGTGTTCTCTACCGTTTTCCACGCAATATTCTGCACGACTGGGAAAATCTGGAAAGCGCAATTCGCACTTACATTCAATCTCGACTCTCGCCGGCAACATCCAGTTGACTTGCTAAAATCCGGGCAATTTTCTCAATGGAACCTTCATTATAAACGACTTGGTAAGGCTCCTTGCCTACTCTTTGGAAAGCTCTCGTCGCTCCGTGCGGCAAACCGCAGATTTAATTCAAAGAGTATCACTGTGCATAAAATCCCGGGACGTGTTCTGTCTGTCTTTGCTCGCGTATGCGTGACGGCTTTGGTGGCAGGCTTGATGATCTTCGGCGCGGAACGCAGCGCCTTCGCCAATCCGAAATATGCCGGTATTGTCATTGACGCGAAGACCGGTGAGGTCCTCTACAACGAGGATGGTGACTCGCAGCGCTATCCGGCGTCGCTGACGAAAATGATGACTCTTTATCTTGTGTTCGAAGCGCTCGACCAGGGTCGCATCACCATGAAGAGCAAGGTAACTTTCTCTGCCAACGCCGCGGCCGAACCACCGACGAAGCTTGGTGTTGGCACTGGCCGTAGCGTGACGGTCGAACAGGCCATCTATGCGCTCGTCACCCGCTCCGCAAATGATGCCGCAACGGCGCTTGGCGAAATGCTGGCCGGCTCTGAAACCCGCTTTGCGCAGCAGATGACGGCGAAAGCCCGCAGCCTTGGCATGAGCCGCACGACCTACCGCAATGCTCATGGCCTGCCAAATAGCGGCCAGGTGACAACCGCGCGCGACCAGGCGCGCCTGTCGATGGCCTTGCGTCAGCATTTCCCGCAATATTATGGCGTGTTCTCCGCTCGCAGCTTCAAGTTCGGCAAGCAGACCATTTCGAACCACAATCGCCTCCTTGGCACGGTCCGCGGCGTCGACGGCATCAAGACTGGCTACACCCGCGCCTCCGGCTACAATCTGGCTACATCTGCGCAGGCAGGCGGACGCTCCATCGTTGCCGTCGTGCTGGGTGCGCGTTCCGGTGCCAGCCGAAATGCCCATATGACCAATCTCGTCGAGCGTTACCTGCCGCAAGCGTCGCGGAGCGGTTCGGGCAATCTGATCGCCAAGAAGGCGTCTCCAGCAACTGGTGATATTGGCACCGCATCCGCCTTTTCTCTGCCGACGACCGGACCTGTGCCGGATGTGCGGTTCAACGGCGTCCAGGCATCGGCCTATGCCGAGACGGTGACCAACAGCGTTCCAGCCCCGATGCAGGCTGTCGCGCCAAGTGCCGCTCCGGCCTATGCTCCGCCTGCACCCGTCGCCGTGACCGACCGCATGCCGACCGGCTCGATCCCGGCTGCCAACGCACCTGATATCGATAGCGTTACCACCGCCTCGACCTCCACGCCGACGGGTTGGATCGTCCAGGTCGGCACGTCGCCCGAACAGTCGTCGGCGATGGATCTCCTGCGCGCAGCGCAAGATAAAGGCGGCAAGGTATTGCGTTCCGCCACCCCCTTCACTGTTGCCTATAACACCGGCTCTGCGCAGGTCTATCGTGCCCGATTTGGCGGCTTCGCCGATCAGGACGCCGCCGTGAACGCGTGCAAGGCGCTGAAGAAGAAAGGTATCGGCTGCTGGGCCGCCGCTCAATAACGATTGGTCCCTCGAATTGTTGTGCGTACGAGGAATTCTATGAGTATCAACGATACCCCGATGCTAGTCGACCAGGCCCAGGACAACCAGGGTGAGTACGCGCCGCTCTCCGGTCTGCACCCTTTGCATGAAGCGGCTTTTCGCCTTGCTGATCTCGGGGCACGGCAAAAGCGTTCACGCACCAAGGAACTGATATCTGCGCTGCTTTCGCATGGCGCTCGCGCCTGGCGTTATTCTCAGCCCCAGACGCATATTCACCTGCATGTTCCCGTTCAAAGCGGACGCTTCCCGGTCATCATGCGGCTGCGTGACCGATCGCCGGCATGAGCGTGTACGCGCTGGGCGACCGCCGCCCCCATTTACCCCCGGGCGATCGATATTGGATTGCACCGACGGCAGTCGTGGTCGGCGATGTCAGATTGGGCACCGATGTCAGTGTCTGGTTCGGTGCGGTGCTGCGCGGAGACAATGATCCGATCACGATTGGTGCTGGCAGCAATGTTCAGGACGGCACCGTGGTTCATTCCGACCCAGGCTTTCCCACACTGGTCGGGGCCGGCTGCACCATAGGACATCGCGCAATCCTGCATGGCTGCACGCTTGGCGACAACACGCTCGTCGGCATGGGCGCAACCATTTTGAATGGCGCAATCATCGGAAAAAATTGCATTGTCGGCGCCAAAGCGCTCGTGACCGAGGGAAAGGTATTTCCGGACAATAGCCTTATCGTGGGTGCGCCCGCACGCGTGGTCCGAAGCCTCGACGACAATGCCGTTGCCCGCCTCAGGCTTTCCGCTGCCCATTATGTTGCAAATTGGCAGAGATATGCGGTTGGGCTGACGGTGCTCTGATCAGGCGCAGCTCTCGCATAAGCCGCGAATCTCGATCGTCGTCTTCCCTGGTTTGAACGCCAGTTTCTTTGCGATGTCGGCGAGCCTGTGATCAACGGCATGATCATGAAATTCGGTCGCCACGCCGCATTTCTCGCAAATCATGAAAGCAACGGTCCCGTGGCCGGAACACCCGTCATGCGGATGCGCACAGGCCACAAAGGCATTGATACTTTCGACCCTGTGCACCAGGCCCATGTCCACCAGCTTTTCAAGTGCACGGTAAACCTGAAGCGGTGCGCGGAACCCGTCGCCCCGAAGCTTGTCGAGAAGCGTATAGGCCGAAAGTGGGGTCTGAGCATCCCGCAACGCGCCGAAGACAAGTGATTGATTACGGGTCAGATCAGTTGTCATGAGCGAACTCCGTTTTGGGTTTCAGAGGAGAGACGGCCTCGCCGCGGGAGGAGGCTCAGCAGAAACAGCAGGAGGGCCGCGACGACGATCGACGGCCCGGACGGGGTGTCCTGCGTCAGTGAACCAAAGAGGCCGATGATGACGGCCAGCATCCCGATCAAGGAGGCCACAAGAGCCATACCCTCCGGGGTGCCCGCGAACCGGCGGGCCGTCGCGGCCGGGATGATCAACAATGCGGTGATCAGGAGGATCCCCACGATCTTCATGGCGATCGCAATTACCAGCGCCATGAGGAGCATGAAGATGATCTTGGCGCGCTCCGGGCGCAACCCCTCTGCCTCAGCCAGTTCCTCATTGACTGTGGCGGCCAGCAGTGGCGTCCATAACAATGCAATGACACCAACAACGAGGGCTCCACCTGCCCAAATGATCGCAACGTCGGCCATCGTTACTGCCAGAATGTCGCCAAAGAGGAAGCTGACGAGGTCGAACCGTACCCACGACATGAAGGCCACCATGACCAGACCGAGGGCAAGCGTCGCGTGGCTGAGTATCCCCAGAAGCGCATCCGCAGACAGGCCCTGACGCTTTTGTAGCGCGAGCAATACCAGAGAGATGCCCGCTGCCACGCAAAAGACGCTGATCATCAGATTGAGTGAAAGCAACAAGGAAAGAGCCACGCCCAACAATGCCGAATGGGCCATGGTATCGCCAAAATAGGCCATTCTGCGCCATATGACGAAGCATCCAAGCGGACCTGTCGTCGCGGCCAGACCTATTCCGGCAAGAAGAGCGCGGACAAAAAAATCATCGAACATGATGATGCGTCCCTTCCGGCGACGTTTTCAAAGAAGATGGTGCGTGCTCATGCTCGTGCCGATGACCGTGATGGGATGCATGAGCCCCATGGTCATTGTCATGATCATGGGCATGATGGTGGCCGTCGTCGGGATGGCAATGATCGGTAACACTTCCATCAGCATGGAGGACACGCCCGTCCGGCAAATGGGTATGATCGTGATCGTGGCTGTAAACCGCCAGCGTGCCTGCCGCCTTGCCGCCGAAGAGACGCATATATTCCGGGCTGCGACTGACGGCTGCCGGCGTTCCACGGCAACACACATGCCCATTGAGGCAGATCACCGTATCGGTTGCCGCCATCACCACATGAAGATCATGCGAGATCAGGAGGATGCCGCATTGGCTCTTGTCACGGATGGAGGTGATCAGCTCGTAGAGGGCAATCTCACCTGAGAAATCCACGCCCTGCACCGGCTCGTCGAGAACGAGGATGTCGGGTTGACGCGCAATGGCACGCGCAAGCAGCGCACGCTGGAACTCGCCACCGGAGAGATGCTGAACTTCTGCACCGGCCAGATGCGCAATGCCGACGGCGTCCAGGGCCGCCTCGATCTCGCTCGCCTTCAGTCTCTGCGTCAACGACAGCAGACGCCGGACGGTCAACGGCATGGTCCAATCAACCGAAAGTTTTTGCGGCACATAGCCGACCTTCAGTCCAGGCTTCCGCTTCACCGTTCCTTCGTTGGCCGAGAGAACGCCAATCGCCATCTTCGCAGTCGTCGATTTGCCCGAACCGTTCGGCCCGATCAACGTGACGATCTCGCCTGGGGCAACGGACAGATCGACACCCCTCACCAACCATCGGCCATTGCGCTGGATACCGGCCCCCTCGAGCCGGACCAGATGCGAGCTTGAAATCGGAGTGCTGCCCGTCATGAAAGATCCCGGAAAATAGCTGTTGCGCCGTGATATGGCACACGTTATAGCGTAACGCAACAAACGTAACTGTATTACATTACGAACGGAAGCCTGTCATGCATCGTCAATTCTCCCTCGCCGCTTCAGTCGCCGCGCTCTGCCTTCTTCCAGGCGTCGCCTTCGCGGCCCCGCAGGTGGTCGCCTCGGTTAAACCCATCCATTCGCTGGTTGCCTCGGTGATGAAGGGCGTGGGTGAACCCGCTTTGATTGTCGAAGGCGGTGCCTCGCCACATACCTATTCGATGAAGCCATCGAACGCGCGCGCTTTGGAGAGCGCGGATGTCGTTTTCTGGGTCGGTTCTGGATTGGAGGCGTTTCTCGACAAGCCACTCGAGGCGCTCGCCGGGGATGCAAAAGTCGTTGAGCTTGAGGACGTTGACGGGCTGCGCAAGCTGCCGTTCCGGGAAGGTGGCGCCTTCGAGGCGCATGACCACGGAGAGGGTGAGCACGCCCATGGATCGCATGATGACCATGACCATGCGGGGCACGATCACGGCCATGATGCTCACGCCGAGGACAGCGGGCACGAGCATCATGAGGGCGACGGACATTCGCATGGTGGCTCTGACATGCACCTTTGGCTCGACCCCAACAATGCCAGCTTGATGGCCAAGGCCATCGCAGTAACACTTTCTGAAGCTGATCCGGACAATGCTGCGACTTATGCGGAGAATCTGAAAGCACTCCAGGCTGAACTCACAGCTCTCGATGACGAGATCCGCAACACGCTTGCCCCGACTGCAGGCAAGCGCGCGGTGGTGTTCCATGACGCCTATCAGTATTTTGAGACGCACTACGGCCTGCGTATCGCCGGCTCGATTACCGTGAGCCCGGAGACGATGCCGGGAGCGGAACGGCTTTCGGAAATCAAGGCAAAGATTGCAGAGCTTGATGTCGCCTGCGTGTTTGCCGAACCACAATTCGATACGCGTCTCGTCGAGGTTGTTACGGCAGGCACAAATGCGAAGATCGGCACGCTCGATCCCGAAGGCGCGACCTTCGAGCCAGGTGCCGCTCTCTATAGCGATCTTATGCGCAAGCTTGCCACATCTGCTGCGGAGTGCATGGGCTAAGGCCCACAATTGATCGAGCAAGGATTATAGAAACAGCGTTGCGGCGAGGACCTGTCGTCAGATTCGACCTTTTCGCCGCAACACATCAAGCACGATTTCGGCCCCGGCATCGCCTGCCGGCTCGGGCGTGGCCATCTTGTCGTGCACGTCTGCAAAACCCGCCAGCATGGCCGCACGTTGCTCAGTATCGGCGCGCAAGCGCTCCGCCCAGCGGACAAGGCTGCCGGGCCTGACGACCTCATTGAAATATTCGGGAATGACCACGTAGTCGGCAATCAAGTTCGGCAAGGCGCCGGTCCATACCTTGATGCGGCTGCTTATCAAGCGAACAATCCAGTCTGCCTTATAGACAGAGACAGTGGGAACGGACGCCAGCGCGAGTTCGAGAATAACGGTGCCCGATGCCGCCCATGCCATGTCCGCCTCGGCAAAGGCTCGAAGCTTGCCATCTTCGCCCACCACAATCTCCGGCTTCAAGCGCCAGTCCTTGGTCAGCATCCTCACGAGCTCTTCCTGATGCGGCACGGTCGGCAGGAGGAGACGAGGATCTCCGTTGCGGCTGGCAAAGATCTCCGCAGCCTCTCCCATCACGGGCAACAGATGGTTGATCTCACTCGACCGCGAACCTGGTAAAAGCAGAAGCGTCGCCGGCGCACCAGCGCCCTCACCTTTTCGAGCCATTCGCTGTGCCCTGACCGCAAGCAGGCCGGCATGGCTTGCAAGCCGGTGGCCAATGAAATGGGTCTTCGGGCCACCCAGCCGCTGCATGACCTCGGGTTCAAATGGCAAGACAGCCAGCACCTCATCGACATAGGCAAGCATGGCCTGGGCACGGTATTCCTTCCAGGCCCAGACGCTTGGGCAGACATATTTGATGACGGGAACATCGGGCAACCGTTGACGCAGCTTCTTTGCCACGCGGTGGGTGAAGTCCGGACTGTCGACCAAAAGCACCAGATCCGGTTTGGCGTCAGCGATCTGCGCGGCAGTCAGAGAAATCAGCCGTATCAGCCGCGGCAATTTTGCAAGCACGGCCGTAAAGCCCATGATCGACAGTTCGGAAAAATCGAAGAACGAGCGCAGACCCTGTTGCTGCAAAGCCGGGCCGCCCACACCGACGAGATCCACTTGCCCCGAATAACGCTTCTTCAAAGCCGCAATCAGATCTGCACCCAAGAGATCGCCTGAGACTTCTCCGGCAACAACCGCAATCTTCAGGGCTCTGTCATGCATCAGGTTTCGCTTTCGCTCTTGTCTATACCCGTGATGAAGATACCGGCCTCGTCTGCCTTGCGGATCATTGCTTCGCGTTCGACGACAAGTGCACGACCGGCCTCGACCGCAATGCCCGCAAGGCCAGCTTTCACAGCATTTTCGACAGTGGAAACACCGATGGTCGGCAAGTCCACCCTGACATCCTGCTGCGGCTTGCACAGCTTGACGAGAACGCCTTTGCGACGTTGGGAGATGCGCCCATCTGCCCGCAACTGCGCCACGCGATGCAACATCGCATCCGTGCCCTCGACACCTTCCAGAGCGACAATACGTCCGCCGACGGCGACCGCACCCTGGCCGACATCAAGGAGACCCAAAGCGACAGCCGCAGCGCTCGCCCGAGCAATATCCCGTTCATCTTCTGCTGTCGGAACTCTTGCGCCGATCGGTCCCAAGGTTGCAAGCAGCGAAGGCAAAATCTGGTGCGCCCCGACAACCTGGCAGCCTTGCGCTTCAAGCAGGGAGATGACCATGCGCAAAACCGCGTCATCCCCGCCGGACAAGAGAGTCTTCAAGGCGACAGGCAATTTCAGGATCGAGCGCAGATTGACGCGAATGTCAGAAAACAGCGGCCGACGCTTGACAGCGCCTGACATGACGACGCGCTTGATACCTTCCCGCGCAATCGTATCCGCAAGGCCCTTCAGATCGCCGACACCAATGACATCGGACTGAAAACCATCAAACGGATCGTCGGCTTCGTTCCTCAGCCGAAAGATGAAAGGATCTTCGCCGACTTCGCGTGCTGCCTCAGCGATATAGAGCGGCAGCTTGCCGCTGCCAGCGACAATCGCGAGCCGCCCTTTGATCTGCGCACCCGATGTCGCTACGCCGGGCCGCATGGCGTCAGGACTTGCCGCGGTTGGGCGAAGACAGGGCTCGATCACTTTCTGCCGATATGAAATCCAGAATTTCAATGACCTGCGCGCAATCGCGGTATTCGTCGCGGATGGCTGCCGCATTGTCGCGGGCCGAGCCCTCGCCCTCGAAGATCTGCTTGAACGCCCGCCGCACCTGGTGAATGACGGATCGTTCAACGCCCGCGCGCGTCATGCCAACCACGTTGAGGCCGCCCAGAATCCCGGGATTGCCGTTCAACATGCCATAGGGAATAACGTCGTAACTTACGGCAGAGAGACCGCCGATAAAGGCATAGCGTCCGATGCGGGTGAACTGGTGAACCGCGCAGCCGCCGCTTAAGATAACATGATCATCAACGCGAACATGCCCTGCCAGCATCACGTTGTTGGACAGGATAATATTGTCGCCAAGGATGCAGTCATGCGCGACATGCGAATTGGCAAGAAACAGGCAATTGTTGCCGACGCGCGTGATCCCGCCGCCACCAACCGTGCCGCAGTTCATCGTCACACCTTCACGAATGGTGCAATTCGCGCCGACCACGAGCGTCGAATTCTCGCCTGCTTCGTGAAGGCTCTGCGAAACCCCGCCAATCACCGCCATCGGATGAATTGTTGTCCCGGGCCCGACTTCGGTGAACCCCGTCACGACCGCGTTCGAAATCAGCTCGACACCGTCCTTCAGAGTGACACGAGGCCCAACCCGGCAAAATGCTCCGATCCGAACGTTCTCGCCGATGATTGCCCCGTCCTCGACGACTGCCATCGGATGGATGACGGCGGAAGCGGCAATCTGGCTCATTTTGCGTCCTTGCGCATGATCATCGCACCGATGTCTGCTTCTGCGGCAAGCGCGCCGTCGACTTTGGCTTCGCAATGGAACTTCCAGATGTTTCCACGCTGCTTCTGCTTCACGACATGAAATTCAACCCGATCACCCGGAACAACAGGCTTGCGGAAACGGGCATTGTCGATCGTCATGAAGTAGACGAGATTGCCAGCCTCACCCTGCTTGCGGGCACAGATTGCACCCGCGGTCTGGGCCATGCCCTCAACCAGAAGAACTCCGGGCATAATCGGCGCATCCGGAAAGTGACCGGTAAAATGCGGCTCGTTGGCCGTAACATTCTTGATGCCGATGGCCGAGTTGTCGCCATCGATCTCAATGATCTTATCCACCAGCAGGAATGGGTAGCGGTGCGGTAGGAGCTTCATGATCTCCAGAATGTCTGCCGAACCCAGTTCCCCGTTTGCGACCTCAGTCATTGTTCGCTCCCTTGTCCTTGGTGCGGCTGTCATAGCGGCTGAGCGTTTCGGCCACTTCCCGCAAATAATCCTTGAGCGGGCGCGCAGGCACACCACCAAATTTTTCGCCGGGCGGCACGTCTGCCAGTACGCCGCTCATGGCCGCGATCTGGGCGCCATCGCCGATCTTGATGTGGCCGTTGACGCCAGCGGCGCCGCCGATCATGACCCCATCACCAATCACCGTGCTGCCGGCAATGCCGACCTGGCTGACGATTCCACAATGTCGGCCAATGCGGACATTGTGACCAATCTGAACCAGATTGTCGATCTTTGTGCCCTCGCCCACCACGGTGTCATCCATGGTGCCGCGGTCGATCGTCGTGTTTGCGCCGATCTCGACGTGATCTTGAATGATGACGCGTCCGACCTGAACGATCTTCAGCATGCCGCGCGGGCCTGGTGCATAGCCGAAACCATCCTGGCCAATGCGCGCGCCATTGTGAATGATCACATTGTTGCCGACCAGCGCCACCTGCACGGTGGCACCTGCTGCAATCGTGCAATCCCGTCCGATCTTGACATTCGGACCGATCACCGCGCCCGGGCCAATCCGCGTGCCGCTGCCAATTTCGGCTCCCGCACCGATTACGGCCATCGGTTCAATTTCGACGCCCTCTTCGAGCCGGGCGGTCGGGTCGACAAAAGTCGCGGATGAGATGTTCTGCGAGGCCGTCGTCATCGACGCGGGACGCAAGCCTGCAGGATGCAGCAAGCCACCTGCCAGCGCGAAAGCCGTATGGGCGCTTTTTGCAATCAAAACCGGAATGTGCGGAGGAATGAGGCTGACAAGCGCCTTTTCGCAGTAGATCGCGGTGGCTTTGCAAGTCTCGAGGTCGGCGCGATTGCGGCGCGACAGGATGTAGCACACATCCCCGTCTCCTGCGCGCGCAACCGGCGAGACGGACCTTACGATCCGCCCGCCTGCGCTTGCATCGGAGAGTTCCGCCCCGGTTTTAGCGGCCAATTCGGCCAGCGTAATCCCGGAATGGGGCGGAAAAAATTCATTCTGCATCATCAGCAAACGCTCCAGAACGTCAAACTGTCAGCTGTTCTGGAAGACCAGTCTTAGAACTGGTTTGCCATGCTGAAGCGGAATTCCTGCGTTTCGTCGAAGTCTTCCTTCGCGACCGGAACAGCGTAATCGACGCGCAGAGCACCGAAAGGCGAGTTCCAGATCACGCCGACACCGGCGGATGCACGCAGAGACATGTCCGTACCCTGAGCACCACCTGCGTTTGCCAACTCGCCGCCGTAAAGCGTACCAGCATCGGCGAAGACGGCGCCGCGGAAGTTCAGATCCTGCGGAACGAAGGGCATCGGGAACGTCGCTTCAGCTGATGCAGTGAAGTAGGTCGTGCCACCAAGCGCATCGCCGTTCAGACGAGGGCCAATACCGCTGTTGTCGAAGCCACGGATTTCCTTGCCGCCAAGCTTGAACTGGTCAAAGACGTTCAAGTTGTCGCCAAGAGCAACCACGTGACCTGCCGAACCCGCCAGCGAGCCGACCACGTCAAACTCGTCAGACAGCGTGTAGAACATACGCGCCCTAGCATAGGCCTTGTAGTATTCCGAGTCGCCGCCGAGGCCCGCATATTCATGCGTGAAGCTCGCATAGATACCCTCATGCGGGTTCTGGCGGTCGTCGACGGTGTTGTAGACGAGCGAATGACCGACGATCGACTGCTTCCAAGTACCCTGGTTGATCACATCGAGATATGGCTGAGACGTGTTTACGATCGTCGCACCGTCGTTGATGTAGTCGATTTCCTTGTAGGTATAGCGCAGTGTGGTTGCCAGATCTTCAGTGATCGGCGCCGTCACGCGCACGGTACCGCCCTGCTCCTCGTAATCGTAATAGGTGTTGCTGCTGGTCGAGCTCTTGAAGAGGTCGAAGCCGGCGGCAAGACGATAGCCGAGGAAATAAGGCTCGGTGAAGGAGAAGTTGTAGGTGCGGGCTTCATCGAAGCCACCACCGGCAGCCACGCGAATGAACTGACCACGGCCGAGGAAGTTCTTTTCTTCCACAGAGGCTTCGAGAACCAGACCACCGTCACCGACGGAGTAACCGGCACCGATACCAAACGAACCCGTCGGCTGATCCTGCACGTCAACGACCACGACCACGCGGTCCGGCGCACTGCCAGGCTGGGTCGAGATGTTGACGGCCGAGAAGAAGCCGAGCGCTTCCAGGCGACGCTTCGCCCGCGAAATCGTTTCCTGGTTAAAGGCATCGCCTTCAGAAATGTCGAATTCGCGACGGATGACGTAGTCCCGGGTACGGGTGTTGCCGCGAACTTCGATACGCTCGACATAGGCGCGCTCGCCCTGATCGACCAGGAAGGTCACGCCAATCGTGTTGGTTTCAAAGTTACGGTCGCCACGCGGCACGACGCGGGCAAAGGGATAACCTGCCGACGAAACGCGGCGGGAGATCGCTTCCATGGATTTTTGAATATCACGGGCGCTGTAAGTATTGCCGGAGCGAACCTCCAGCAGTCCTTCCAGCTCATCGCCGTTCACGCCATCCACGGTCGACTCGACCGAGATGTCGCCAAACTTGTAGCGCTGGCCCTCATCAACGGTGATGTTGATCGTGTATTCGTTGCCCGTTTCGTTGAGGACAGCCTCGGACGAGATGACGCGGAAGTCAGCGTAACCATGGTTGTAGTAGAACTGACGCAGCGCCTCTTCGTCGGCGCGCAGCTTGTCTTCGTTATAGACATCCTTGCGCGTCAGGAACGACAGAACGCCCGATTCTTTCGTCTGCAGCACGGAGGCGAGACGTCCATCGGAATAGGCATTGTTGCCGACGAAATTGATCGACGAGATCTTGGTGCGATCACCTTCGTTGATCACGAAAGCGAGATTGACCCGACCCTCGGAAACAGCTGCAGTCTGCGTCGTCACTTCAACGTCGCTGCGACCGATTGCGGCATAAGCCTCACGAATACGCTGAATGTCAGCGGTGATGAGGCTTTCGCTGTACGGACCCTGGGGCTGGGTCTGCACAATGCCGGAAAGCTTGTCGTCCTTGATCTTCCGGTTGCCGTTGAACACAACCTGATTGATCAGCTGGTTTTCCGAAACCGTCACGACCAGCGAACCGCCGGATACGGAGATGCGGACATCGGAGAAGAACCCGGTGGCGTAAAGACGCTTCACCGATTCATCGATGTCGGCATTGTTGAAATTCTGACCGGGCCTGATCGACAGGTTGGAACGAACAGCTTCCGCGCCCACACGCTGCGCTCCGCGCACGTCGATGCGCTGGACCACTGCGGCCTCAGCCGGGGATGCCGCACCAAGCACAACCACGCCTGCGCCCGAAGACACGACACCAGCAGACAGCGCCACCGCCGACACTGCGTTCAAAAATCTTGAACCAGTCTTCATGTGTATACTTTACCTTCTTCCATTGTCCCGCAAGTCACTACCCCGACTCCGGCCCCAGTGAGGTTTTACCGGGTTTCACCCTACAAGCAAGACCGCACGTTAATTTCTGTTTACTTCGTTTCAAGCCGTGGCCCAATCGCCACTATCAATTTGAAACAGCGTAAACAAATCCCTTCTAATCTACCTTTTGGACAGTCACCCGACCAAACGGCTAATATCGTTCCATGTCGCAAATACCATCAGCGACAAGATCATCGCAAAGCCGATGCGGAACGCGATTTCCTGCGCGCCCTGCCCGAGCGGTTTTCCGCGAAGACCTTCAATCGCGTAGAGAACGAGATGGCCGCCGTCAAGGACCGGAACTGGCATCAAATTCAAAAGCCCAAGCGAAACGGACAGAACTGCCGCCAAATTGAACAGCGCAATGATGCCGAGTGTGGCCATTTCACCCGACGCCTGGACAACGCGAACAGGGCCTCCAAGCTGATCGGCATTCATACGGCCTGCAATCATGTTGCCGATGTAGTCAAAGGTGCCGGTCACGATGTGGCCCGTCTGGCGCACACCCTCCCACAGCGCTTCGCCCAAACCAAGTTTGACGATCCGGAAATTTCCAGCCTGTTGGTCCGTAATTATCCCGATTTGGCCGACTTCCATCTTGTTTCCGAAGCGGTCCTCGATCACGGAAAGTCGCGGCGTCAGCGTCAGGTCCAGGGCGGCGTCATTGCGGCTGACCGTTACGACGACAGGCACCTCAGGACGCATGGTGATATAGCGGACGACGTCGTCGAAAGTCTCGATTTTGCGACCATCCAATGCAACCAGAACGTCACCTGGACGGATGCCAGCATCTTGTGCCGCAGAACCGGACTTGATGCTTGAAACAACCGGATCGGACACCGGTTTACCGACTGTGCCGAACATCACAGCAAAGATCGCGATTGCAAGCAAAAAGTTAGCCAGAGGTCCCGCCGCAACCGTGAACGCCCTTTTCCACAGCTTGGCGCCATTCAGGGTTTGGGCCTTTTCCGCACCTGTCAGCCGTGATTCGGCCTCTCCGTCCGGTCGGCTCGCACTATCGGCATCACCAAAGAAGCGAACATAACCACCGAGCGGGATTGCCGAGATTTTCCACCGCGTTCCGTGACGGTCGGTGAAGCCTATCATTTCCGGGCCAAAACCGACGGAAAATGCCAGCACCCGAATGCCCGACCAGCGGCCTGCGAGATAGTGGCCCATCTCATGAATGAACACGAGCAGGGAAAGAATGACGATGTAGGGCAGAATATAACCGCCTAGGAAACCGAAGATGCCAGTGATCTGTTCCATGTCTTCGTCCAATCCGCTTATGCGCTTGAAAGTCGGTCCTCAGGGCGCGCCATCAGAGTCCGAAGAGAAAGGCTCCCATCGAGACGACGACACGGTCTCCGCCAGCAGAGACCGCGAGAGCGAGAAAGAAAGCCGCAAAACAGGCAAATACAAGGCCATCCACCCGGTCCATGACGCCGCCATGGCCAGGAATGAGGCGACTGGAATCCTTCACCCCAAATCGCCGCTTGATGAAGCTTTCGAACAGATCACCGATCTGCCCTGCGACCGACAGGATGAAGGCGATCATGACCACCCAAAGCCCGATATCCTGGAAATGCGCCGAGGCAAGCAGCACACCGGCAGCGACACCTGCGAGCGTTCCGCCAATTGCACCGGACCAGGTTTTGCCGGGTGAAATGCGCGGGGCAAGCTTCGGGCCCCCGATCGCTCTACCAACGAAATACGCAAGGATATCCGTTGCCCACACCACGAGGAAAACGAAAAGCATCGCAATGAAGCCAAGCGAATCCTCGCCCCTGATCGCTGACAGGGAGATCGCACTCAGACCGGCATAAAAGACTCCGGCTGGCTGCCACCAGCTTCCGCGGCGAAGGAGCGGTGGAATGAGTGTCGTGACCACCAGCCCTCCAAACAGCGGAACGGTCAGATCATCCGAGCCGAACAGCAAATTGAGCGCAATCAGCGCCAGGCTCAGCCAGCCGAAAGCATCCGCTCTCAGGCTCTTCTCGGCGAGACGCGTAATGGTCGACCATTCGTAATAGATCAGCAGGCCCATCGCAGCGGCGAGGAAGCGGAAGGCATAGCCGCCAAGCCATGTGGCGGCCACGACTACAACGATCATGACAACAGCCGAATAGATGCGCAGCCTCAGTTCTTGCGACATAACCGCCATCATAACCCAACCGCAGCCATAGGTTTCGTCGAAAGACCACCAAAGCGCCTGTCTCGCGATGCATATCGGTCAAGCACCGACAAAAACAGCTCCGCACTGAAATCCGGCCAGAAGTCGGGCACGAACATCAGTTCGGAATAGGCTGCCTGCCACAGGAGGAAATTCGACAGGCGCTCCTCGCCGCTGGTTCGAATGATGAGATCAGGATCCGGCATACCTGCCGTATCGAGGCTGCCATTGAGCTTTTCAGCGTCGATCTCCGACGGGTCCAGTCGACCTTCCCTAACGTCAAGGGCCAAGCGCGCAGCGGCTCGGGCAATTTCATCCCGCGCACCGTAGTTGAAGGCGATCACCAGCGTCATGCCACTGTTTGCCGCTGTCCGCTCCTCGGCTTCCAGCAAAAGTGTTCGGATATCCGGCTGCAAGGTGACGCGATCGCCGATCACACGAATCCGAACATTGGCGGCGTGCAGCTCGGCAAGATCCCGACGAACGAAGGCTTTGAGCAGACCGAAAAGCTCGGAAATCTCGGCCTGCGGTCGACGCCAGTTTTCAGAGGAGAAGGCAAAGAGCGTGAGATAACCAATGCCGGCCTCACGCGCCGTCTTGACTGTGTCGCGCACCACCTCGACACCCTTCCGGTGGCCCAGCGTGCGCGGCAGACCGCGCGCGTTCGCCCAGCGACCATTGCCATCCATGATGATGGCAACGTGTTGCGGGACAGGGCGATCGGCAGGGTTCGACATAGGGTTCTTGTCCATGCGACTAAACAGGCGATGCGCGGCGATGACGCATTTATACCTGCATGATTTCCTTTTCTTTCTCTACGAGCAAGCGGTCGACCTCGACAATCGTCTCATCGGTCATCTTCTGCACCCGTTCAGACTGGCTGCGACTGTCGTCCTGACCGATCGTGCCATCCTTTTCAGCCTTCTTCAGGCCATCCATGCCGTCACGGCGAACGTGGCGGATGGCGACCTTGGCCTTTTCGGCATAGTCATGCGCAACCTTGACCAGCGACTTGCGGCGCTCTTCGTTGAGCTCCGGCAATGGGATGCGCAGGTTCTGGCCGTCGACAATCGGGTTGAGACCGAGATTGGCTTCGCGGATGGCGCGATCGACGGCACCGACCATCGACTTGTCCCAGATTGATACACCCAGCATACGCGGCTCAGGCACGGTCACGTTTGCCACCTGGTTCAGCGGCACGCGCGAACCATAGGCCTCGACCACGACAGGGTCGAGGACGTTGGCCGAAGCGCGGCCGGTACGCAGCGATGCAATATCATTCTTGAACGCATTGATTGCGCCGTCCATGCGGCGCTTGATGTCGTTGAGATCAACCCCTGTGGTCATCATGGTGCTCCCATTGCTCTTAACAGACCGCGCCGCAAGGCTGCGGTCACTTGATTAATTGTCGGTCACGATGGTCATGCGGCCACCGCCCTGGAGGATGTCGCAGAAGCCGCCCTTCTCGTGGATGGAGAAGACGACGATCGGGATGTGGTTTTCCCGTGCAAGCGCAACAGCGGCCACGTCCATAACGGCCAACCCCTTCTGCAAGACTTCGTCATGGGTCAAACGATCGAAGCGGGTCGCATCCAGCACCTTCTTTGGATCGGCGGAATAGATGCCGTCAACTTGCGTGCCCTTGAAGATCGCCTGGGCGCCAATTTCGGCGGCGCGAAGGGCTGCTGCCGAATCCGTCGTGAAGAACGGATTGCCCGTGCCACCAGCGAAAATCACCACCCTGCCCTGCGACAGATGATGGCTGGCCGCCCGCTGCGAAAAGCTCTCGCAGATCTCCGGCATGGCGATCGCCGACAGGACGACGGTATCGATACCGAGCTTGCGCAGCGACGTCGCCAGCGCCAGCGCGTTGATGACCGTCGCCAGCATGCCCATGTGGTCGCCGGTGACGCGATCGCCACCCTTGGACGCCACCGCAACACCACGAAAAATATTGCCGCCGCCAACGACGACGCCCACTTCGACACCCATGCGGCGGGCATCGGCAATATCGGATGCGATGCGATCCGCAACGGCAACATCGATCCCGAAGCCCTGACTGCCCATGAGGGCTTCGCCGGAAGCCTTGAGAAGGACGCGCTTGAACATTGGCTCGGCTGTCATGAAGTCTCCCGAATATGAATGTGTGCCGGATACACGAAGGGCATCGCGTTGTCACGCGATGCCCGATGTTTTCCCTGCCCTAAGGCAATCAGGTTGATCAGCCCTTGGCGGCAGCAGCAACTTCTGCAGCGAAGTCGGTCTCTTCCTTCTCGACGCCTTCGCCGAGCAGGAGACGTGCCATACCAACCACTTCGATCGGTGCGCCGGCTTCCTTCTCGGCAGCCTTCACGGCGTCACCGACGGTCAGTTCCGGGTTGATGACGAAAGCCTGCGATAGAAGTGCAACTTCTTCGAAGAACTTGCGCATGCGGCCTTCAACCATCTTTTCGATGATGGCGTCCGGCTTGCCGGAAGCGCGGGACTGCTCGATGAACACGTTGCGCTCGCGCTCTGCGACGGCTGCGTCAACTTCATCAGCGCGGATCGCAAGCGGGTTGGTGGCAGCAACGTGCATGGCGACCTGGCGACCGATGGCGGCCAGAACGTCCTTGTTGCCGGTCGACTTCAGCGCAACGAGAACGCCGAGCTTGCCGAGGCCGTCAGCAGCAGCATTGTGGATGTAGGTGGCAACAACGCCGTCCTCGACGGAGAGCTTGACTGCGCGGCGCAGCGTCATGTTCTCGCCGATGTGAGCGATTGCGTCCTTGATGGTGTCGGTGACCGACTTGCCGGTGGCCGGGTAGACGGCTTCGCCGATAGCTTCAACCGAACCATCGGTCGAGATTGCAACGGCAGCGACGCCGCGGACCAGATCCTGGAAAGCATCGTTACGGGCAACGAAGTCGGTTTCGGAGTTGACTTCGACGACAACAGCCGAGGTGCCGGCGCCATTGATGCCGACGAGGCCTTCGGCAGCCGTACGGCCCGACTTCTTGTCGGCCTTGGCAATGCCCTTGGCGCGCAGCCAGTCGATGGCGGCTTCGATGTCACCGTTGTTTTCGGTCAGAGCCTTCTTGCAATCCATCATGCCTGCGCCGGACTTTTCGCGCAGTTCCTTAACCAGTGCTGCAGTGATTTCAGCCATTGTGTGCCTCTTGTCTGTTCAGGCGGCCTGTCTGCTGGATGAAGGCAGAGAGTTTGCCGCTGTTTTGGGACGAAATGTACCCGGATGTGTGACAGCGTGATGAAATGCTCACCACGAAAACAATCGACCGCATTCCGCGCGGCACCAAATGTGCCTGCGCCGGAAGTGCGCAGACCGCCCGTCGCTCAATCGAGTCAGCGGGCGGCCAATCCCTTGGAAAAGGGGGAGACGGCTTAACCGTCTCCGAAACGCGATTAAGCGTCGGCTTCGGTTTTCAAAGCCGGCTCGACCGGAGCTTCGGCAGAGGCGCCGAGGTCACGACCCGATGCGCCCTGCTGGCGAGCGATGCCGTCGATGGCAGCGCGCGAGATCAGGTCGCAGTAGAGAGCGATGGCGCGCGATGCGTCGTCATTGCCCGGGATCGGGTAGTCGATCAGGTCCGGATCGCAGTTCGAGTCGATGACAGCAACAACCGGGATGCCGAGGCGCTTGGCTTCGTCGATCGCGATCTTTTCCTTGTTGGTGTCGATGATGAACATCAGGTCCGGCGTGCCGCCCATGTCACGGATACCGCCAAGAGCCTTTTCCAGCTTTTCGCGTTCGCGCTCAAGGTTCAGACGCTCCTTCTTGGAGTAGCCCGAGCCTTCGGTTGCGAGAATTTCGTCGAGCTTGCGCAGACGGGCGATCGAGTTCGAAATGGTCTTCCAGTTCGTCATCATGCCGCCGAGCCAGCGCGAGTTGACGTAGTACTGGGCCGAACGCTTGGCGCTGTCAGCGATGATTTCCGAAGCCTGACGCTTGGTGCCAACGAACAGAACGCGGCCGCCACGGGCAACGGTGTCGGAGACAACCTGAAGGGCCTTCGACAGCATCGGAACGGACTGTGCCAGGTCGATGATGTGGATGTTGTTACGATCGCCGAAGATGTACGGCTTCATCTTCGGGTTCCAGCGGTGCGTCTGGTGACCGAAGTGAACGCCAGCTTCCAGAAGCTGACGCATGCTAAAATCAGGCAATGCCATGCCTTTTTCTCCTTTTCCGGTTGAACCCCCGCGAGACAAACAGCGGGCCTTTCGGGCCCGCCACCGGGCGGAAACGGCAGGATTTCTCCCTGTCGATCCCAAGTCTCGCGTGTGGAATGATGGGGGCCATACAGGGACGGCCCGAGAAAATCAAGTCGCAAGTCGCAAAACCTGCGGCAACCAAGCCTTATTGGGGGGTGGTCTGTTGGCAACCAGCCTCCGGGTTGCCGAGAACCTCAAGCTTTGTCAGCTTTCCGGCGAGCACAAAGTCACCGTAATCAAGCGTCAAATCACGGGTGACACCGTTCTCGTAGAGCTTGAACGACTGGTTATAGATTGGCTCCTGATCGCCGACAGCCTTATCGTTGAAATATGCGATCGAAACTGGCCAGTAATCGGCGCCAACAAGCTGTTTGGCCACTTCCAGCTCCGGATCGGTTTTGGAAGGCTCCTGCAGCTTGCCGACAATCGTCGTGGTGAGAAAGCTCTGATCGCCATCCTCCGACCCATCGAAGATCCGCGATTCGAAGATGCGCTCTCCCTTCCGGGCACGGGCAATCACTTCCAGCATGTGCTCTGCCGGAAAACGGCTTTCGGCAAGTTCCAGGCCGCGGCGGTCAGGTCCGGTTAGCTCGATCTTCACCTTGCCCCCGGCATCAGCGGCGTCGCCGCTGACATCCTTGTCCAGCTGGTCGTCGGTGTAGGATTTGTTGTCGAAGCGGAAGCGACCGGCGGCGACGTCTTCAAACGTCGTCGACCGCTGGTCGGTGACACGCACGCCATCTCCCATGTCGATCCGGGTTACAAAGCGGAAATTCGTGCTGAACCCTTTGCAGGTGGATCCTGCAAACTCATAGACCATGCGGCCACGCATCGATTCGATGCCAGATCGATCCGAGGCTTGTTTCAGGATAATATCGTACACTGCCCGGTGTGGAACGAGCCCGGTGGGCGCCGCCTCAACAACACCTGCAAGTGGCAGTCCCAGGAGAACCAGGGTGGCGCCAGTCGCCAAACGCAGAGGGTACATTGACATTCTCCTGTTGTAGTCCGGCACGATGTTATAAGAACACATCGGGCAAAAGCGAGACATGCTTTTGGCCTTTGCAACTTTCTCGCCACTTTTTTCATTTCCGGGAATGCGTCATGTCAGACATCATAGAAGCCCGCCTCTCCGCCGCCGGGATCACCCTGCCAGAGGCAGCTGCGCCTGCCGCCAATTACGTCCCCTTCGTCGTATCCGGCAACCTGCTCTACCTCTCGGGACAGCTGCCAATCGAGGGCGGCAAAATTGCCGTCACAGGCCTTCTTGGCACGGATGTTTCCCTTGAAGATGGCCAGCGCGCTGCAAAGCTCTGTGCGGTCAACATCCTTGCCCAGGCAAAGGCAGCACTCGGTGGCGATCTGGGACGCATCACACGCGTGATCAAGCTCAACGGTTTCGTTGCGTCAGCGCCTGGCTTTGTCGAACAGCACCTTGTCATCAACGGTGCCTCCAACCTGATCGCCGAAATTCTCGGCGATGCCGGCAAACATGCGCGCGCCGCTGTCGGCATGGCAGCCCTTCCCCTGAATGCCGCCGTCGAAATCGATGCGATCATGGAGATCCGCGCGTGAGCACCGTCGACTGGATCAAGGATTTGCCGGTCGCGCATCGCGGCTATCATGACATGAACAAAAGCGTCTGGGAGAACACGCTGTCGGCGTTTAAGCGCGCAATCGACGCTGGCTTTGCCATCGAATGCGATATTCAGCTCTCTGCAGACAGCGTGCCCATGGTTTTTCATGACCACGATCTGCAGCGCCTTTGCGGCATCGCCGGCGAGGTGCGCGAGCGCATGGCAAACGAACTTGGGATGCTGTCGATTGGCGGCACCGCGGATCGGATTCCGACGCTTCGAAAGATGCTCGACCTCGTCAAGGGTCAGGTTCCGCTTGTGATCGAACTCAAGGGCATCGATGCGGAGCAGGATGACGGCTATGTCGAGGCCGTCCTTGAGGTCCTCGAGGGCTATGATGGCAAGGTGGCGCTGATGAGCTTCGATTTCCACCTGTTGCGCGCGCTCAAGGCGGCAGACTGCCCCTACCCGGTCGGGTTGACCGCGGAAGGCGTTCGCCAGGAAGACCTGGCCAATCATGGCGAGGCCATGGCGCTTGGCCTCGACTTCACCTCCTATTGCGTCGCCCACCTGCCGAACAGCTTCGTCGAAAAACTGCGTCACGATGGCAAGCCGGTGATTACCTGGACCGTCAGGGATGAAATGATGCGGGCGCAGACCTATAAATATGCAGATCAGATGACGTTTGAAGGCTTCGACCCGCGCCAGGCGCCGGCTGTCGCCTGAGGCGCAGCGTTCGGGGGACAGATGGCGCAGAATAATGGCTGACGACGTAACGATCCGCATCATCGGCTCACTTCTTGAGATCGATTCGGTCGATTGGGCGAGCCTATCGGGCACCGCGCGCGCGGGGCCTGATTATAACCCGTTCCTGTCGCTCGGCTTTCTGTCATCGCTCGAAGACTCCGGCTCCGCATGCGCGGAGACGGGCTGGATGCCACACCATCTGGTTCTTGAGGAAAGCGGCCGGATGATCGGTGCTGTCCCCTGTTATCTGAAGAGCCATAGCCAGGGCGAGTATGTCTTCGATCACAGCTGGGCCGATGCCTATCAGCGTGCAGGTGGTCGCTACTATCCGAAACTCCAGGCCACCATCCCCTTCACTCCGGCCACGGGGCCGCGCCTTCTGGTGCGCAACGGAGAGGATGTATCGAGGGTTCAGGGTCTTTTGGCTCAAGGACTGCGTCAGGTTACGACCGAACTCGGCCTTTCCTCCGCCCACGTAACGTTCGCGCCCGAGACTGACGTACAGGCGCTGGAGCAAAACGGCTTCCTGCATCGCACCGACCAGCAATTTCATTTCATCAATCGCGGTTACGCAAACCACGATGCCTTTCTGTCGGAGCTGTCTTCAGCCAAACGCAAGAACCTGCGCAAAGAACGGCGCGTGGCGCTTGAAAACTCCGTCACCATTGACTGGTTGACGGGCAAGGATCTGACAGAGGACATCTGGGACCAGTTTTTCCACTTCTACATGGACACCGGCAGCCGCAAATGGGGCCGTCCCTATTTGACGCGACAGTTCTACAGCCTGATCGGCGAACGCATGGCAGAAGACATCCTGCTGGTCATAGCCAAGCGCGCCGGCCGGTGCATTGCCGGCGCCATCAACTTTATCGGTGCAGACGCGCTTTACGGGCGGCATTGGGGTTGCGTCGAGGACCATCCGTTTCTGCATTTCGAGGTCTGTTACCATCAGGCCATCGACTATGCACTTGCCCATGGACTGGGCCGCGTGGAAGCCGGCGCTCAAGGGGAGCACAAGCTTGCCAGGGGCTACGAACCCGTGACCACGCACTCAGCCCATTTCATTGCGCATCCCGGCCTCCGACGCGCAGTCTCAGCCTATCTGGACGAGGAACGCCGCGAAGTGGCTGAGATCGGCGCCTATCTCGATGGCCATACGCCATTCCGCAAGGCCGACCCACAACAAGATCAAGGCGGGGAAGCCGATGAATGATGAAATGCTCTCGCCCTCGCCGTGGAGCTTACCGACATTCCGATGATCACTATTTCGAGGAGATCTGATTGATGACCGCCGCTTATGAACCAGACAATATCTTCGCCAAAATTCTGAAGGGCGAAATCCCTGCCGTCAAACTCTATGAAGACGACGACGCCATAGCCTTCATGGATGTGATGCCGCAGGCGCCCGGCCACCTGCTTGTCATCCCCAAGGCACCCTCACGCAATCTTCTGGATGCCGATCCGGAAGTTCTGGGCAAGCTCATCCAGGTGGTGCAGAAACTCGCGCTTGCCGCCCAGGAAGCATTCGATGCGGACGGTGTCTATGTGGCGCAGTTCAACGAGCCAGCGGCAGGACAAACCGTCTTCCATCTGCACTTCCACGTCATTCCACGCAACGAAGGCCAGCCGCTCAAACCACACTCTGGAAGCATGGCGGACATCGACATGCTGAAAGCCCAGGCCGAGAAGATCAAAGCCGCGCTTTGAACTCATTTGCAGACACGGTTTGGCCTCCGGTCGGCCAAACCGTCAAAGGCCATCACACGTTCAGCCCATCGGAAACACAAAGAGTCCGAGGGCGAGGATGGATAGCGACACCACAACCCCGACCAGGACCCGTTGCCCCAAGGCGAGGAAGGCGACGAATCCGGCGCATGCAGCAAGCATTCGCAGCCAAAGCGGCGTTGCCTCGAGGCTCCCGGTCGGAAAGACCACGAGCTTGGCGGTCACCGCCATCACCAGCGAGGTCGCGACGGCCTTGACCCAGTTCAACGCTTCGGAACCTTCCCGCAGCCGATTGCCGGCGAGAACGCCAAGCCATCTCCAGATGTCCGTGGCCAGCCAGCCGGCAACGAGAATGACGACATAGGACCAGTATTGCTCGATCATACAAGTTCCTCGACGGCATCCTGCGGCACTGCTTCTCCGGGGGCAGCCGTGACCTGGCCCCTGCGCACGACATAGCGATCAATGGCATAGGCGAGCGTTCCGCCACCAAGACCTGCCAGCAAAATGTCGAAGCCGGGTGTCAGTACAGCGAGCACCGGTCCCGCCACCACACCGACCACAAAGGCCACCTTGACGACGGACTGGCGTGCAGTCGCCCAGATCGAGGCGATGAAATAGACTGGCGTCAGGAAGAACAACAATCCAGCCACGGCCGGCGGAAAACTTGCAACCAAACCATAGCAGAGACCGACCAGCAGCGTGTTGACTGTCACCAGCGTGATGCCAAAGCCCGCGAAATAGGCGACGCGCGCATCGCGAGGGACATTCTTGAGCGAGCCCATCGCAAAGACCCAGGCGGTGATCGCGACACAGTGAGACAAGATGAGAAGCAGCCACGTCGGCGTGCGGCTGGTGCGGATTTCCGGCATCAAGGACGCAACCATCGGCATCATGCGGATGGAGGACAGTGACACGGCGAGGAAGATGGCGAGCAGATTGGCGCCGCTCGTCATCGTGCCGATTAGGATCATCTTGGCCGGAAGCGCCCAGACGGTTGCGGTCATCACCATCGCTTCCGTCCGACTGATGCCGGATTCCAGAGCGAAGGCGGAAAAGCCGACGAATGAGATCATCAGTATGATGGCGGGGATGCTGAAGAGCCCTTGCATGCCCTTCAGGAACCAGGTGCCGCGCTGGGCTGAGTTCGATGGGGATGCCATTCTCGATTCCGTACTCCAAAAGAAAAGTGCCGGATGACCCATCCGGCACTCATTTCCTTTTGACAAGAACTTACTTCTTTTTCGGCACTTTCGGGACGGCACTGCGGCGTGCTGGCTGGCTTGGTGCTTCTATCACCGCGACATCACCGTGATCCTCAACCACTGCTGCCTTCGGCGCCGGTTTGCGCTTGGCCTTGGCGGGCTTGGCGGAAACAACTTCGGCTTCCGGCTGCGGCTTGACCGGAGAGGCTTCGGCAATGGCGTTGAGGTCCAGAACCTCCTCGCCGCTTTCGTCCGTCTTGGTGCCCACCTTGACCACGCCACCCTTCTTCAGCTTGCCAAAGAGGATCTCGTTCGCCAGTGGCTTCTTGATGTGCTCCTGGATGATCCGCGACAGCGGGCGTGCCCCCATTTTCTCATCGTAACCCCGCGTGGCGAGCCAGGCGATGGCCGGTTCGGAGAGATCGAAGGTGACGTTGCGCTCCGACAACTGGGCTTCCAGCTGCATGACGAACTTCTGTACCACCTGATGGATGACCTCCGTCGGCAGCGGCGCGAACGGGATCGTCGCATCGAGCCGGTTGCGGAACTCAGGCGTGAACAGGCGATTCAACGCTTCCTCGTCTTCGCCCGTGCGCTTGGAAGAGCCAAATCCGATGGCGGATTTCTGCATCTCGGACGCGCCCGCATTCGTCGTCATGATCAGGATGACATTGCGGAAATCGATCTTCTTGCCATTGTGATCCGTGAGCTGGCCATGATCCATAACCTGCAGCAGGATGTTGAAGATATCCGGATGCGCCTTCTCGATTTCATCGAGCAGCACCACAGAATGCGGGTGCTGGTCGACGCCATCGGTCAAAAGACCGCCCTGATCGAAACCGACATAGCCTGGAGGTGCTCCCAGCAGGCGGGATACCGTGTGGCGCTCCATATATTCCGACATATCGAAGCGCAGAAGTTCGACGCCGAGCGACGACGCGAGCTGCTTGGCGACTTCGGTCTTGCCGACGCCAGTCGGACCGGAAAACACATAGGCGCCGATCGGCTTGTTCGGCTCACGCAGACCCGCGCGCGCCAGCTTGATCGAAGTCGACAAGGCTTCGATCGCCTTGTCCTGACCGTAGACGACCGAGCGCAGTTCCTTTTCGAGATTGGCAAGCACCATCTCGTCGTCTTTCGACACGGTCTTGGCCGGGATCCGCGCCATCGTCGCGATGGTCGCCTCGATTTCCTTCTCGGTGATCAACTTGCGGCGCTTGGAAGCCGGAAGCAGCATCTGCGCCGCACCCGTTTCGTCGATCACGTCAATCGCCTTGTCGGGCAATTTGCGGTCAGAGATATAGCGAGCCGACAGCTCTACCGCTGACTTGATCGCCTCGTTCGTGTAGCGCAGTTTGTGATAGTCCTCGAAATAGGGCTTCAGGCCCTTCATGATCTCGATGGCATCATCGATCGACGGCTCGTTGACGTCGATCTTCTGGAAGCGGCGGACCAGCGCCCGATCCTTTTCGAAAAACTGGCGGTACTCCTTGTAGGTGGTGGAACCGATGCAGCGGATTGCACCCGAAGACAATGCCGGCTTCAGCAGGTTTGACGCATCCATCGCGCCGCCTGACGTCGCACCCGCACCGATCACGGTGTGGATCTCGTCGATGAAGAGCACGGCGCCCGGGTAGTCTTCGAGTTCCTTGACCACCTGCTTCAGGCGCTCCTCGAAGTCACCGCGATAGCGGGTGCCGGCAAGCAACGTCCCCATATCGAGCGAGAAGATCGTGGCATCGGCCAGAGCTTCCGGCACCTTGCCCTCGACGATGCGCTTCGCAAGTCCTTCGGCAATTGCCGTCTTGCCGACGCCAGGGTCACCGACATAGAGCGGATTGTTCTTCGAACGGCGGCAGAGCACCTGAATGGTCCGGTTGACCTCGCTGTGGCGACCGATCAGGGGATCAATGCGCCCGGTCTTTGCCTTTTCATTCAAGTTTACGCAGTAGGCTTTGAGCGCCTCCTGCTTGCCTTTTGCGGCATTGTCCTCGCTCTCGCGACCGGCCTTAGGCTCGGTCTCGCCTTCCTCGGCTCCACGAGGGCTACGAACCTGCGAAGATCCAGGCCGCTTGCCAATTCCGTGCGAGATGTAGTTGACAGCATCATAGCGGGTCATCTCCTGCTCTTGCAGGAAATAGGCAGCGTTGCTCTCACGTTCGGCAAAGATTGCGACCAGAACATTCGCGCCGGTCACTTCATCGCGACCGGAGGACTGGACATGGATCACGGCCCGCTGGATGACGCGCTGAAAGCTTGATGTCGGCTTGGAATCCTCATCATATCCGGTGATGAGGTTGGCCAGATCATTGTCGACGAAATCGGACACGTTCTTGCGCAAGACTTCGAGATTGACATTGCAAGCGCCCATCACGGCCGCCGCATCAGCATCATCGATCAAGGCCAGCAACAAGTGCTCAAGCGTCGCATATTCATGATGACGTTCGTTGGCGTAGGTCAGGGCCTGATGCAGCGCTTTTTCGAGGCTGGGTGAAAATGTTGGCACGTCTGATCCTCACTTCTTTTCCATGACGCATTGAAGCGGATGTTCATGCTGACGAGCGAAATCCATTACCTGAGAGACCTTTGTTTCGGCGACTTCGTAGGTAAACACGCCGCACTCGCCCACACCGTGATTGTGTACCAGCAGCATGATCCGAGTGGCGGCTTCCCTATCCTTCTGAAAGAAGCGCTCCAGAATATGGATCACGAATTCCATCGGGGTATAGTCGTCGTTCAGAAGCAGGACGCGATACAGGTTCGGCTTCTTTGTCTTCGGCTTGGTGCGGGTGATCACAGAGGTGCCGCGATTTGCGTTCTCCCCGTTGCCCTGGCTTTGCATGAAGACCGGCGTTGCAGTCATTTCAGTTCATTCTCCGTTGCCCGGCCGTTTGCCACTTGCACATCGGTGCGGACGAACACTCAGCACAGTAAGGTAGGTCATATTCCGGTGATTTTAAGCCCCCGGAGTCGCCAGCATAACATTTTGTGCGGTCGCGCGACGAGGCCCCAATTTTGAGAGGAACAGGTTATACCGGAAAGCACAAATGACAAGACCGGCCGCGCATCGCGCGACCGGTCTTGAATGTTTCACACAAGCCTTGATCAGGCAGCGACTGACGACATCGTCGGCATCTTGCTGATCTGGGCTTCGTAGGGCTTGTAAGCTGCCTTGGCGAGATCGGCATACATTTCGCTCATCTTCGTCGCCTCAGCCACAAAGCTCTCATAGGACGACTTCATGAACGAGGTTTGCAGCTCAAAAGCCGCTTCCATGCTCTTGACGGATGTCATGGCTTCCATGAACGACGTCATGTCCTGAAAGGACTTCTTGGAATAGTCGGTCGCCTCAGCGGCAATCGCCTGGAAGCCCTTTGCCATGTCGGAATAGTTCTTCAACATGGTGTCCATGGCTTCACGGCCCTTCTTGTTGGCATCATCGAAATTCAACATGTGACTTCCTCCATCAGGCGTTGTTGATCCTGTTCCTAAAATAGCAAAAACGCCGAGAGGGTCAAGCGAATTTGTGCATCGCAACAATACTTTTAGTTGTATTTCAGTCTTATAAAAAAGGGCCTCGGCGAAGCGAGACCCTCAGGCACCTATTTCTGCGAGGCAATTTCTATTGCACCGCAACTTCAGGCTTTATGCGACGCAATTACAGATCGACGTCAAGGATCGCCATCGAGAAATTGTAGGACAGGTCACCGTCTTCGTCGTCCTTGAAGACAACGCCAAGGAATTCATCACCGACATAAACTTCGGCGGAGTCATCCTTGCGCGGACGCGCCTTGACACTCATCGTTGGGTTGAAGGTGCGCTTGAAATAGGCGTCGAGCTTTTTGACTTCATCCGGCTTCACGCTGCGTCTCCATGTCTTGTTCAAGTTGGCGCGCATGTCGCACGGGCGTTTACCCCCTGTAAAGGGCCAAGGCACACTTTACCCCGTCAAACCTGAGTGGCCGGGCCCGCCTTCGGCGGCGCGGCTCAGTCTTCCGAAGCGATCATCTGATCCATCGAGCGCGCAGGTTCGGCACAGCCCGCCTCGCCCACAACACGTGCGGGAACGCCTGCAACCGTCGTGCATTTCGGCACGGGCTTAAGCACGACAGAACCGGCTGCAATGCGAGAGCAGCTACCGACCACAATGTTGCCGAGCACCTTGGCGCCCGCGCCGATCATCACGCCGTCGCCAATCTTTGGGTGACGGTCTGCGCCTTCCTTGCCAGTGCCACCGAGGGTCACACCGTGCAGAATGGATACGTTGTCGCCAATCCGAGCGGTTTCTCCGACGACAAGGCCGGTCGCATGATCAAGGAAGATGCCTTTGCCGATCCGTGCAGCAGGATTGATGTCGGTCTGGAACATGTTCGACGAGCGACTTTGCAGGTAAAGGGCAAAATCGCGGCGACCATTGTTCCAAAGCCAATGGGCCAGACGGTGTGTCTGGATTGCATGAAATCCCTTGAAATAGAGCACCGGCTCCATGAATCGCGTGCAGGCCGGGTCGCGATCATACACGGCCTGGATATCGACGCGCAGGATATTGGTCCATTCCGGCCAATCAGCCATCATCGCTTCGAAGGCCTGGCGCAGGACGATTGCCGGCACATCCGAATGATCGAGCCGCTCGCAGATCCGGTAGATGACGCAGTCTTCCAGCGATCTGTGGCTCAGAACCGTTGAATGAAAGAAGGCGGCGAGCATTGGATCGCGATCGGCAGCCACACGCGCCTCTTGGCGCAGGCTGTCCCAAATCGGATCCATGGACTTGACGGTCTCGGTCTTCAGGGCGTCGTTGTGTGCGACCATGGCCGGTCTCCCCATTCGTCGTGGATGCGCATTATATAGTCGAAGTCACAGGGAACTCAAACAGGCCATCATGAAACATTCGACTGCTTACGCCCAGAACCAGATCAAAGCCGACTGCGCGGATGGCATAGGCTGGCTGACGATCGACAATCCCTCACGAAAGAATGCCGTGACTGCAGCCATGTGGCGCGCGCTTCCCGGAGCGATCCACTGGTTGCACGCCGATTGCGGCGCGCGCGTCATTCTCCTTTGCGGCGGCGGAGCGGGCGACTTCTGCGCAGGGGCCGACATTTCGGAGTTTACAACCGTTCGCAGTGATCGGGAAACGGCACGGACCTACGAAGAGAGCAACAGTCGCGCCTTTGCAGCCATCAGAGATGCGCCTGTTCCTGTTATCGCCGCCATCCGTGGCGTGTGTTATGGCGGGGGGCTTGGGCTTGCGGCGGCGGCCGATCTCCGGCTAGCGGCAAGGACTGCCGTATTCGCCATTCCTGCCGCCAGGCTCGGCCTCGCCTATCCAGCCGACGCGGTGGAGGATTTGATGCGGGGCCTCGGCCCTCAGTTGGCACGCCGCATGCTTTTTACCGGCGGCGCCTTGTCTGCAAGCGACTTGCTCACCTCAGGCTTCATCGACACCTTGACGGAGCCGGAAACGCTGCTCAGTCAGGCAGAGGCGCTCGCGCGCACGATTGCCAACAATGCGCCGCGTTCGATCCATGCCGCCAAGCTTGCCCTGCGGGCCGTCGAAACCGGCGATCCCGACAGGATGCGGGATGCCGAGGTGATTGGCGCACAGACTTTCGAGAGTGCCGACTACGCCGAGGGCCGCCAGGCATTTGCCGAAAAGCGCAAGCCGACGTTTACCGGAGGATGATCTCAAGCCTGCTGGGCCTTCAAGAAGTCAAGAACGGCCTTCTTGAAGACCCGGTCGCCCACGGCCAGCATGTGATCGCGATTGGGAATGTCGAGCGCGCTCGCATTGGGCATCAGATCCGCCAGTTCATGCGGGTCACCGGCGATGTCATCCCTGGTGCCGACACCTATCAGGGTCGGGACAGCAACGCGGGCGATATCCTCACGACGCACGAGGTCGCGCGAGGTCGCGATACAGGCGGCAAGCGCCATGCGGTCCGATCGCGTCTGGTCGGCAAAGGCACGAAACATCCGACCGCGCTCATGGGTGACGACCTCAAGGTTTGGAGCCAGCAAGGCGTCGGCAATCGGATCCCAGTCACCGACGCCATCACACATGCCGATCCCAAGGCCACCGAAGACGAGCGAGCGCACGCGGTGCGGATGCTCGATGGCGAGAAACGCAGAAATACGCGCACCCATCGAATAGCCCATGACATGCGCCTCGCCGATGCCGAGAAGCGTGAGCAAGGCTGCAGCGTCCCCTGCCATTGCCGTCGGATGGTAGAATTCGGCGTCATGCGGCTTTGCACTTGCTCCATGACCGCGATTGTCGATCCCGATCACGCGATAACCGTGATCCGCAAGCGTGCGCAGCCAGCCGGGATAGACCCAGTTAACGCTCGCCGACGATGCAAACCCATGAATGAGGAGGACAGGCTCGCCTGCCGGATTGCCATCGTCAAAATAGGCGAGATCCAGCCCCTCGTTCTGAAAGTGCTGGAAGGGAGGCGCATCGAGGTTCATCAGATATTCCTTGTGGGTTCCGGCCTTTTGGCTTCCGGCGGCAAGCTAAGTCCAGGGCACTCTGACATCAATTGCTGCAGGCTCGATTTCTGTCGGGTCGATTTCTGTTTCGCTCTACACTTTTCGTGGCGACGAGGCTAATGTCCGGCGAAATTTCTCATTGCATCCTTGGAGTCTCTCATGGCCGGCCACACCATTCCGCATTTTCAGAACGACGGCGGTCACCGCATGATCGAAATCGGCGTCAAGGAATTCATGTGCACGGGCGCGTCCACACCATACGACCATCCGCACATCTTCATCGACATGGGCAACGAGAGTGAAAAAGTCTGCTCCTATTGCTCCACGCTCTATCGGTACAATCCGACGCTGAAGGCAGAACAGACCAATCCTCCGGGCTGCGTTTTCCACGTCAAGGCAGCCTGACGACTCTGACCGGCGGGCTTAACCCCATGTCCCTATCGCGCGTGACCATTGTCGGCGCAGGCATAGCAGGCCTGACCGCAGCCCTCGCCTTCGCCCGTCAAGGGATCCCCAGCGACATTGTTGAACAGGCACCACAACTGGGTGAAGTGGGGGCTGGACTGCAACTGTCTCCAAACGCCACCCGGGTGCTTGCATCCCTCGGGGTTCTGAGCGACCTTAGGGATCATTGGATCGAGCCAGAGGTCATCCGGCTCTCCGATGGCCACAATCTTCGGGAGATCACGGCGGTACCCGCAGGGGTATTTGCGCGTGAGCGCTGGGGAAGCCCGTATGGCGTGCTGCACCGCTCTACGCTTCAGCAGGCGCTTTTCCGCCACGTGCTCAACCAGCCGCTCTGCCGCCTGCATCTTGGCCAGCGCGTTCACGGTGTCGGCCGTGCCGCCCTGCAATCGATCACGGGGCATGCGACGGACCTGGTTGTCGGCGCGGACGGAGTCTGGTCGACCACGCGCGAAGCAATTGACAATGCACCGAGTGTCAGCTTTTCCGGCAATATTGCCTGGCGGTTCACGATACCAAATGCAGAGGCTCCCGGATTTCTGGCGCGCGATGGCGTGACGGCATTTCTTGGCCCCAGGGCGCATCTGGTCTGTTATCCCTTGAAGGAAATCGACGGCTTCAACCTTGTGGCGATTGCCGCCGGGACAAAGGCCGACGACGCCTGGGCGATCACGGCCGACTCGGCTCGGCGCGCGATGCTTCTGGAGCAATTTTCTGGTTGGCACCGAGACCTGCGCACGATCCTTGCGGGCGCCCGGGTTCCGACATTCTGGCCACTCTATCAGGCTTCGGACGGACGCTGGCAAAACGGCAAGGATACCGTCCTCATCGGCGACGCTGCCCATGCGATGATGCCGTTTTCGGCACAAGGTGCTGCGATGGCCATCGAGGACGCGTATTCGCTCTCGTACCACGTCACGAAGGCACCGCTAGAGGACGCGTTGGCAGCTTATGAAACCGAACGGAAGGCGCGCGCCACCCGCGTACGGGCCCGCGGCGATTTCAACCGCATGGCATATCACGCGCGAGGCCCCATACGGCTCGCGCGCAATATTGTTTTGTCGATCCGCTCACCCGAGCGGCTGGCTGCCGACCTGGATTGGCTCTACGGCCACCAGATCGGCCACTGACCTCCTCAGACCTTAGCCGAAGCCTCAAAGCCGCGTTCGAGATCGGCGAGGATATCCTCGACATCCTCCAATCCAATCTGCAGGCGGATGACGGCGGCATTTGTTGGTCCCTTGCGGATGGTGCGATCACTGAGATTGACGTGGACCGCCAAGCTCTCATAGCCGCCCCAGGACCAACCGAGCCCGAAAAGTTGAAGCGCATCCAGGAAGGCATGGGCCTTGGAACGGGCGCCTGGGCCGTCTGCGGCGGGAAGCAGGAATGAAAAGACACCGCTTGCTCCCTTGAAATCACGCTTCCACAGCGCGTGACCGGGAAAACTCTCAAGAGCCGGGTGAAGCACGCCTGCCACATCGCTACGCGCTTCCAGCCAGCGGGCGACCGCAAGGGCGCTGCGGTTGTGATGATCGAGCCGAAGCCCCATCGTCCGCAAGCCGCGCAAAATCTGGTAGGAGTCATCCGGCGCGCCACAAATTCCGAGCGTGATGTTCGCCTCATGTAGCCGCCCCCAATGCTCCGCATTGGCCGATACGGTTCCCATCAGAATGTCGGAGTGGCCCGACGGATATTTGGTCGCCGCATGGATTGAGATATCAACGCCATGCTGCAATGGCTTGAAATAGAGCGGCGTTGCCCAGGTATTGTCCATGGTGACCACGCAACCGTGGCGGTGCGCAATAGCGGAGATGGCGCCGATATCCTGCATTTCCATCGTGTTCGAACCAGGAGCTTCCGTGTGAACCAGCCGCGTGTTCGGTCGGATCAAGCGCTCAATGCCTTCGCCCAGATCGGGATCGTAATATTCGACCTCGACGCCCAGCCGGGTCAGCATGGTGTCGCAAAAATGGCGGCAGGGAGAATAGACCGAATCGACGATCAAGGCGTGATCACCGGCGGACAGGAAGGCCAGGAACGGCACGCTGATCGCAGCAAGGCCAGAGGGGACGAGGATCGTACCGGCCGATCCTTCCAGCGCGTCAATCGCGCGGCACAAGGCATCCGTGGTGGGCGTGCCCCGCGTCCCGTAGGTGTAGGGCTGTGAGCGGGTTTCCATCGCACGTGCATTGGGAAAAAGCACCGTTGACGCGTGCACCACGGGCGGATTGACGAAACCATGATAGGCGGTGGGATCATAGCCCGTATGGCACAGTTGCGTATTGCTGCCAGCCGAAGCCAGCCAATCCTTGTTATTGCTCATGGATTCGCTTTCGTTCTGAATATCTTTGACGCAGTATTCAACCGAGCGGATGGCCTGGGTCAAGGCCTGTCGGGGAGTGGTTTGGCCGTTGCAGTCATGCGCCAGAGGCATGGCAGAGACCGGCAACAGCCGCAAAAAACAGCAATAAACTGCCTATTCCCGCCAAATTCGCCCAATTAGCGGGCGTAGTCAGGAAAATATCCATTTTCTGGGCAGCCTGTTCCATAAAGACTTGACCATGCACCCATTTACGACTGTGATAGGAACGCTCGGACCGGGAGGCTCCGAGCCGATGGCTGGCGCCGCCGCGCGGCTGAACCCCATCGCAGGAAAACAAGAGAAAAAGGTTGGGAAGAAAATGAACAACAAGTTCCTGTCAGTCGCAATCGGCGCTGCCGTTTTGGGATTTGGCGCATCGGCTGCGAGCGCTGCGACGCTCGACGACGTCAAGGCCAAGGGTTTCGTCCAGTGCGGCGTGAACACGGGTCTTGCAGGCTTTGCAGCTCCTGATGCAGCCGGCAACTGGACCGGCTTCGACGTTGATTACTGCAAGGCCGTCGCGGCAGCCGTTTTCGGCGATGCGACCAAGGTCAAGTACACGCCGACCACCGCCCAGAACCGTTTTACCGCCCTTCAGTCGGGTGAAGTCGACCTTTTGGCTCGTAACACCACCTGGACCATCAGCCGCGACACGTCGCTCGGCTTCAACTTCCGTTACGTAAACTATTATGACGGCCAGGGCTTCATGGTCCCGAAGTCCCTTAACGTAAAGTCGGCTCTTGAGCTCTCCGGCGCTGCTGTCTGCGTACAGTCCGGCACAACGACGGAACTTAACCTCGCGGATTATTTCAAGTCCAACAAGCTGGAATACAACCCGGTCGTCTTCGAAAAGCTCGAAGAAGTGAACGCCGCCTACCAGGCGGGCCGTTGCGACGTCTACACGACCGACCAGTCCGGCCTCTATGCTACCCGTCTTGCTCTGTCCAACCCGGACGAGCACGTCATTCTGCCGGAAATCATCTCGAAGGAGCCGCTCGGTCCGGCCGTTCGCCAGGGTGACGACCAGTGGTTCGACATCGTTACCTGGGCCGGCTACGCGCTGGTACAGGCCGAAGAATTCGGCATCACCCAGGCCAACATCGACGAGATCAAGGGCAGCTCCGAAAACCCTGACGTGAAGCGCTTCCTCGGCACCGAAGCCGACACCAAGATCGGTACCGACCTCGGTCTGACCAATGAGTGGGCCTACAACGTCATCAAGGGCGTCGGCAACTATGGCGAAGTCTTTGAGCGCAATATCGGCGAAGGCAGCCCGCTGAAGATCGCGCGTGGCCTCAACGCTCTCTGGAGCAAGGGCGGCCTGCAGTACGCTCCGCCGGTTCGTTGATCGGCTGACAGACGACAGCGAGGCGGCTTCGGCCGCCTCGTTCATCTTGACTGAAAAAAAACAAAACAACAGGCCCATGAGGGGCCGCGGGGACACACTAGAATGGCAGATCAATCGGCTGTCGCGCCTTCTGGCAGCGCTTCGATACAATCACTCGTATACGATCCCAAGGTCCGCGGGATCTTTTTCCAGATCCTGACGCTCATCATCGTGGTCCTTGTCGGTTTCTGGATCGTCCAGAACACCACCGAGAACCTTGCGCGCTCCGGCACAGCATCGGGCTACGGCTTTCTCAACGGGCGTGCGGGCTTCGACATTGGCCAGTCGCTGATTTACTACACCAATGACTCGACCTACGGCCGTGCAATCCTCGTCGGCTTCCTCAACACAATCCTGATCGCGGTGCTCGGCATCTTCACTGCCACCATCATCGGCTTTGCCGTGGGTATAGGTCGGCTGTCGCACAACTGGCTCATCGCGAAGATCTGCACGATCTATGTCGAAGTGTTCCGCAACATTCCCGTCCTGCTGATCATCTTTTTCTTCTACAAGGCGGTCATCGACACCCTTCCGCAGGTGCGCGATTCCATTGCCCTGCCCTTCAGCATATTCCTCAACAATCGCGGCCTCACGATGCCAAAACCCATCTGGGGTGAAACCGCCTGGGTCGTGCCTGTCGCTCTTCTCCTAGCAGTTATCCTGACCGTCATCGTTGCGCGCTGGGCGAAGAAGAGGCAGATGGCGACTGGGCAGCAATTTCGCACCGGCTGGACCGGCCTGGGGCTAATTGTCGGCATTCCGCTCGTCGCTTTCCTTGCGGCCGGATCACCCTTGAGCTTCGACATCCCCGAGGCCAGCCGCTTCAACATCCGTGGTGGCGCGGCGGTCCTGCCGGAATTTGTTGCCATCTATCTCGCGCTTTCGATCTACACGGCCTCCTTCATTGCCGAAGTGATCCGTGCCGGCATCAAGGCCGTGCCGAAAGGGCAGTCTGAGGCATCCGCCGCACTCGGCCTTCAGCCGTCGACCACGACACGCCTCGTGATCGTGCCGCAGGCCATGCGCATCATCATTCCGCCGCTGACAAGCCAGTACCTGAACCTGACGAAAAACTCGTCGCTGGGCGTCGCCGTTGGCTTTCCCGAACTGTTTTCGACGACGAGCACGACGCTGAACCAGACCGGACAGGCGGTCGAGGCGATCTCGATCATGCTGTCGGTCTATCTTGCTATCAGCATAGCCACCTCGATGTTCATGAACTGGTTCAACGCCAAGATGGCCCTGGTGGAGAGATAAGATCATGAATGACACCACCACTTCCACCAACCTTGCCTATGTCCGTTCAGCCATGCTGGACCCGAAGCCAGCCCCCACCAGCTCAAGTTCCGTAATTGGCTGGGTGCAGGCAAACCTACTCGCGACGCCACGCGACATCCTTCTTACAATCCTTGGCGTGCTTCTGCTTTTCTGGATGCTGCCTGGGATTATTGACTGGCTTTTCATCAATGCCGTCTGGACTGGCAGCGATCGCAGCGTCTGCGCCACCGTTGCGCAGGGGGGCATTCAACCGGACGGCTGGTCTGGCGCGTGCTGGGCCTTTGTCGGAGACCGCATCGAACAATTCATGTTCGGGCGTTATCCGCTTGATGAACGCTGGCGGCCTATGCTCGTGATGCTGGTCTTCGCGGCGCTGTTGGTGCCGATGCTGATTCCCAAGGCCCCTGCCAAAGGGCTCAATGCACTGGTACTCTTCGTGATCTTTCCGATCGCCGCATACTTCCTGCTGCACGGCGACGTCTTCGGTCTCGAGCGCGTCGAAACACCGCTCTGGGGCGGCCTGATGGTCACACTGATCCTCTCCTTTGTCGGCATCGCCGTCTCGCTGCCGATCGGTATTCTCCTTGCTCTTGGCCGCCGGTCGCATCTGCCTGTCATTCGCATGCTTTGCGTCGGCTTCATCGAGATCATCCGCGGCGTGCCACTGATCAGCGTTCTCTTCATGGCGAACGTGATGCTGCCGCTGTTTCTGCCCACGGGCTGGACGATCGACAATTTCCTGCGTGCATTGGTCGGCGTCGCGCTGTTTGCCTCTGCTTACATGGCCGAAGTCGTGCGCGGTGGCCTGCAGGCAATTCCAAAGGGACAGTCGGAAGGTGCCGATTCACTGGGTCTCAGCTACTGGCAGAAGATCAGACTGATCATCATGCCGCAGGCGCTGAAGCTGGTTATCCCGGGTATCGTCAACACCTTTATCGGCCTCTTCAAGGATACGTCTCTTGTGTCGATCATCGGCATGTTCGATCTGCTCGGGATCGTGCGCTTGAACTTTACCGATACAACCTGGATCACGCCCGTCACACCGCTGACAGGCCTCATTTTCGCTGGTGTCATTTTCTGGATCTTCTGTTTTGGAATGTCGCGTTATTCGGCATTCATGGAGCGCCATCTTGATACCGGACACACACGATAAACGACGGGAGCAACCCATGGCTCAGCCCAACACAATCACCCCTGCCGCATCAGCCAATGCCGCGGTTCAACTTATCCAGATGAACAAGTGGTACGGCGATTTTCACGTGCTGCGCGACATTGACTTGACCGTCAACAAAGGCGAGCGGATCGTCATCGCCGGTCCGTCCGGTTCGGGCAAGTCTACGATGATCCGCTGCATCAACCGGCTGGAAGAACATCAGTCCGGCCGGATCATTGTCGACAATATCGAGCTGACGAACGATCTGAAGAAGATCGATGAAGTCCGGCGTGAAGTCGGCATGGTCTTCCAGCACTTCAACCTTTTTCCGCATCTGACGATCCTGGAAAACTGCACGCTGGCGCCAATCTGGGTGCGCAAGATGCCGAAGAAGGAAGCCGAGGCCATTGCCATGCACTTCCTGGAACGCGTCAAGATTCCGGAACAGGCCAACAAATACCCCGGACAACTTTCAGGCGGACAGCAGCAGCGCGTTGCGATTGCGCGCGCGCTCTGCATGAAGCCGAAGATCATGCTCTTCGACGAGCCGACATCGGCCCTCGACCCGGAGATGGTCAAGGAAGTGCTGGACACCATGGTTGGCCTTGCCGAAGAGGGCATGACCATGCTTTGCGTGACGCACGAAATGGGCTTCGCCCGTCAGGTTGCCGACCGCGTGATCTTCATGGACCAGGGGCAGATTGTTGAGCAGAACGCCCCGGCGGAATTCTTCGACAATCCGCAACATGAGCGCACCAAGCTGTTCCTCAGCCAGATCCTGCACTGAAATTGCACTGTCACACAGAAAAGCCCGCTGGTCGTTTGACCGGCGGGCTTTTCTGTATGGGCCCTAAACGCTTGTGATCAGAGAGCGAAGCCTGGCTTAGCGGCACCAAATGTCGGCTTTGACCGCGCGCGGCTTTGCAAGACCTTCTGAGACAAGCATGGACCCCAGTGATCGCCCATTCCGCGTCGCAACCCGCAAGGCGCTACTGCCGGCTGCGGCCGCTCCGCCGAGCGGCTCCAGATCAAACCGGCCGGCGTTGAGCAGGGCGCGCAGTCTGACCTTCGAGGCAAACCCGACTTGCCGCTCCTGGGCGCAGCCCGCATCATCAATACGCGGCGCCACGACATCGGCGAGAACATAGCGTTTCTTCTTGTACCAGAAACTGTCTCCACTGGTGACGCACATATCGAGCCCGGATGTCCCGCAGAAATAGAAGGGTCCGGAGGCGCCGGCAAGCGCCGTCCCCGCGGAGGACTCTGCTGTCGCCTTGGGCTTCGGTGCGGCCAAGGCGGCGGAGGTGCCCGGCACGGGTTTCGGCGGAACAGGCGCGCGGGCCACACCGGTTTCCTTGGGCTGGGTATCGCGTTTGCGCGTCGATTGCGCAGTCTCCGACGCCTGGTCCCGTGTTTCTCGCCGCTGCTCGAAGCCATAAGGCTTCAGCGTTCGCAGCACGGCATCCCTGTTCTCGTAGAGCCCGATCCCGCCTGCGACGAGGCCGAGCAAAACCAGCCAGGACGTCATGCCCTGCCCGCTTGCGCGCGCGGAAGATCGGCTCGACTTGCGACGCTTGTTGGGAGCTCGACGGCTGGATGCGGCAGATGACATGGTTAACCTCTCGTTAGCGCCATTATCAGGACCAAGGGTTTCCAAATGGTTGGCATGCCCGCGTCATCGCACAGAGATTTTCAGCGCAATGACAGACGCCACGCAAACGCAAGGCAACCGACCCGGTCGGTCGCACCTACAAAAGAAACAAGGACTTAAATGGGGAATGGCGATCCCTGTAGGGCTCGAACCTACGACCTAGTGCTTAGAAGGCACTTGCTCTATCCAGCTGAGCTAAGGGACCGGATCAGCCTGTTCCGAGCCCGGAACCGGCGAGAGAGCGTTAGTGTGTCCAGGGCTGCAGGCGGCTGTAGCGGAAATTGTCCGTGTAGGACACAACCTGGCGCTTGGCTTCCTTCGGCAGGATCACGCGGTAGTCGATGTTCTCGCGCTTGGCGTAAGCCTCGGCCTGTTCCAAGGTATCGAACAGCAGCTTGACCTGCTGGCGGGTGTCGGCGGAGGTCGTGTAACCCATCATCGGATCGATACGCCGTGGCACGGCCTGGTCGAACTCGAGAACCCACAGATGGGTCTTGGCTTTGCCGGACTGCATGGCGGTTTTTGCCGGGCGGTAGATCTTTGCAGACATGACACTCATCCGTCTTGAAGCCAATGACGGCGAGGCAGCCCGCCGCCCTTCCTCACCTTTGCCCCAAGGGCCAAGGTTTTTCATCGCTGGTCGGAGTGGAGAGATTCGAACTCCCGACCCTCTGGTCCCAAACCAGATGCGCTACCAGACTGCGCTACACTCCGCTCCAGCGATGAGTGTGGGGATACACGGTTCCCTCTCGCCCTGCAACAGCAAAAACCGTGTTTTCTCCAGTTGATTTCACAGAATAATTCAGCAGTCAGGGTTTGGCGTCTGTCGCATAGTCCAAGGGCAGGACCAATCTCGCGCCTTCGGCAATGCCAAGCTCGGAAGCACGCCCGGCACGAATCTCCAGCACATAGCGCACAGGAACGCCTGAACCGACGATGTCGCGGGAGAAGGGAACTGTCCGCTCTGCAACACGCACGACGCGCCCCTCCTCATCGATAAACACCATGTCGAGCGACAGGATGGTGTTTTCCATCCACATGGTCACCATGCGGGTTACGCCGAAATCGAAAAGCATTCCCTCATCATCGGCCAATCGCTCCCGACCCATCAGCCCGCGGGCGCGCTGGTCGGCAGTCAAAGCCCATTCGACGTCGAGGCTGACGATTTCGCCAGTCGTTAGCGTCATCTGAAGGCGCCCCTTGTCGAACACCACATCGGCCGCCGAGCGCATTGGGAGAAGCCAGGACGCGGCTGCAGCCAAACACAGAAAAAGCGCCACCAGGGCGCTTCCTCTAAATGTCTTCAAAAACACCATGCTCTTAGTGCGCCCGAAGTGCCGGACCCGGATTGTCCGGATGGATTTCGGCGGCCATCAGCCCTTTGTCGCCGGGTCCGAAGCGGACCAGAACGGTCTGGCCCGGACGCAACTCCGTCAGACCAAAACGGCGCAAAGTTTCCATGTGCACGAAGATGTCTTCAGTGCCCTCGCCGCGCGTCAGGAAGCCGAAGCCCTTGGTGCGATTAAACCATTTGACCAAGACCCGCTCAAGCCCGCTTGTCGGGGTTACCTGAACATGCGTCCGCATCGGCGGCATCTGGGAAGGATGCACCGCAGTCGACTGGTCCATGGAAAGAATGCGAAAGGCCTGATATCCGCGATCGCGTCTCTGGATCAGCGCGACGATGCGCGTGCCCTCGAGGATCGTCTGATAGCCATCTCGGCGCAGGCACGTGACATGGAGAAGGACATCTTGCATACCGTTATCGGGTACGATGAAGCCAAAACCCTTGGCGACATCAAACCACTTGACCACACCGGTAATCTCCAGCAGGTCAACGGCTTCGCCGGACACTTCCTCGAATCCACCGAGCCCCTTCGATGATATTCTGTCCGCCATTCCCCAAGCCCCTCGAATACGCGTCACATTTGCTTAGTTAACTGATTCCTTGAGATTCAGATTAACATTTGCTTAATGCGGTTGCGCAAGCCCTTGTTTCACATTTCACCAGGTGCTTTTGCCCGCACAGCCTTGCTCGAAACTGTCGCCGGCCCCATATCCGTCACGCCATAGGAGAACTTGCAATGCGCTACTTACATACGATGGTCCGCGTGAAGGACCTGGATGCCTCCCTGCACTTCTACTGCGAGCTTTTCGGACTGACGGAAATTCGCCGAATCGAGAATGAAAAGGGACGCTTTACGCTGGTCTTCCTTGCTGCAGCCGAGGACGCCGATCGAGCCAAGGGAGATATGGCGCCATGCCTGGAGCTCACCTACAATTGGGACACCGAGGATTATACGGGCGGACGCAATTTCGGCCATCTCGCCTATGAGGTCGATGATATCTATGCCATTTGCCAGAAGCTGATGGACAACGGCGTCACCATCAACCGTCCGCCGCGCGACGGGCACATGGCTTTTGTCCGCTCTCCCGACGGAATCTCGATCGAGATCCTGCAAAAGGGGGAGAGCTTGGCAGCACAGGAACCCTGGGCTTCGATGCAGAATACCGGCGCCTGGTAATCCGCCTCGCGCAAGTTTGCGCCGCTAATCTCGCATGGATACGGGAGGGCGAAGTTCGCCCTCCTCCCTCAAACGGGAATCCGAGCGAGACCGCCATGACGACTGTCCCTCCTTACGACCTGCCCTCGGGCTTCGCCGCAGTTTTGGTTGCCTGCCTCGCTCTTTCCGGCTGCCAGACGAATCCCGTTGACCTATTGACGGTGGACGCAACGTCCGATCCTGCCACACCCTCCCCGGAGGTGCTGCAAAACGGGACGTACCGCGACCCTATGGTCTCGGTGCAGGGCAAGACAGGTGCACAACCGTCCGGCGCGCTTCCGTTGAGAGAATCAGCATCACCTCGCCTCACCGGCCACAGCAGGCCCATGGCCGCCGCCCACACCGAAATCGCGGAGCCACCGCCAGAGGTTCTGGCGCAACTGCAGGGCACGCAGCAGACGCTGGGTGCAGCCGCACCGATAGCCGCAGATCTTGGTGAGCTCACGATGCAGCCCACAGGGGTTCGCGCTGGGTCAAACAGCATTTTTGCCGCCGGTCAGGGGGCCGCAACCGCACCTCCCTCGGAGACCACGGTTAGCGGGTCCAGTCTTCTGCCCGCAGAATTGCCGAGGGTCGGCGTCCAGGCGACCAGCAAAAGCCTGTTCAGCCCGACAGTTGCGGCCAATCAGAACGAGCAGCCTGCACCGGCGCCAGCGGCGACTCGACCAATTGCTTCGCCAACGGTGGATGATGAAGCGCCGGTCTTGCGCAAGCTGTCGGATCCGCGTCCGAAGCGCAAGATTTTAGCCCTTCGCGAGCCGCCTGTGGCGCCAGCAGAAGCGGTCGAGATAACGGAGGCGCAGCTGGTTGCTCTTGATGCAGTCCCGGAAACAGAGAGTGAGATAGCCGGACCGACAGATCAGGGCCCAGCGCCAGCAACAAAAAAGGCCTGGCTTCCTTCACTCTCAAAGCTTCTATCCGGCGGCAAGAAGAGCGCTGCGCAGCCCGCATCCCCCTGATATCAAGGCGGATGACCGGTGTTCACCCGCACCAGATTGGCAAAGCGCATTTTGCGGGAAAAATTGAAAATTCACGCTTGCAGCCCCCGCTTAGTCTGACTATAAGGGCGCCACCGAAGCGCACGCGCCCTTCGTCTATCGGTTAGGACACCAGATTTTCATTCTGGGAAGAGGGGTTCGACTCCCCTAGGGCGTGCCACTTCGATCTTTTCTCCTCAGTCATGAAAATTTACCCGTCATCGCCTAAGGCTTTGGTGCTGCTTGCCTTTTTCGCAGACTGCGAATTCCTCGCGACTGTGAAAAAACTGTCGTATTTTCTGCGCACCCCTCTTGCGTCGCCCCCTGCTTTTGGTCATAAGGGCGTCACCGAAGCGCACGCGCCCTTCGTCTATCGGTTAGGACACCAGATTTTCATTCTGGGAAGAGGGGTTCGACTCCCCTAGGGCGTGCCACTTCGGATGTCTCCAGACAGTGTGGATAAGAGTTGGCTGCCTTTAGGCAAGCCTCTGCATTTCCTTGTTTTTCCCTGTCGTGGGAATCATTTCGCCCTGTGGAAAAACCTTCGAAATCCAGTGGAAACTGCTTGCATCACTCCAGGGATTTGGTCATAAGGGCGCCACCGAAGCGCACGCGCCCTTCGTCTATCGGTTAGGACACCAGATTTTCATTCTGGGAAGAGGGGTTCGACTCCCCTAGGGCGTGCCACTTCGATCTTTCCCTGACATCATCATGCGATCAGCTTGGTTCCCGCAGCATCGAGCACGCGAAACTGCACCCGGCGATTGCCCTGCCAGTGGTCGGCGCTGAGATTGCCGGCCACATGGACCTGGTTGCCTTTGTTCGCCACCAGGAACCGGCCGAGATCGGTTTCGGCGGCGCGGAAGGCGATGCCGTCGAGCCTGCTGCCATCCATGCCTTCAAGCGTAATCTTGATGTGAGTCGTACCAACCGGGCGGACATCGCGCAAACGGTGCAGCGGCACGGCAAACACAGGCTGCGGATGACCAGACCCATACGGCCCAGCTGCCTCCAGCTGGTCCACAAGTGCCAGTGTTGCGCCCGAAGCGCCAATTGCACCATCGACCTTGAGCGTCTGGTTCGCCGCAAGCGCAGCCACCTGCGACGCGGCCTGTTCGTCGAAGAAGTGACGCAACCGGCCCAGGTTTGATCGATCCACTGTCAGGCCTGCCGCCATCGCATGTCCACCACCCTTGACGAGAAGCCCTTCGTCAACAGCCGCGCGGACCATGCGCCCCAGATCGAACCCGTTGATCGACCGGCCTGAGCCTGTGCCCTTGCCCAACGGATCGAAGGCAATTGCGAAGGCGGGCCGCTTGAATTTTTCCTTCAGCCGGGCAGCCAGAAGACCGACGATGCCCGGATGCCACTGCTCCTTGGCCGTCACAATCACAGCTGCAGTTTCGCCGGTCCCGTACTCCGCCATCGCTTCGGCTTCTGCTTCCGCCAGCATGACGGCCTCCATAGCCTGGCGCTCGCGATTGAGCTCATCCAGCTTGGCGGCAATTGCGTCGGCCTCAGCGGTATCATCAAGCGTCAAAAGACGGCTCCCAAGGGCGGCATCGCCAATCCGTCCACCGGCATTGATTCTCGGCCCAACCAGAAAGCCAAAATGATACGGTGTGACTGGCCCACCAATTCCAGCGATGCGCAGAAGTGCAGCAAGCCCGGCATTGTTCTGGTGGCGAGCGGCAATCAGACCTTTCGTTACGTATGCGCGATTGAGGCCCTTAAGCGGCACCACGTCGCAAACCGTTGCCAGCGCGACGAGATCAAGCCAACCGAGCAGATCGAGAGACCGTGCAAATGGATGCCCCTTGTCACGCAGCAGACGCAGTGTCGCGACAAGCACCATGAACACCACGCCGGCGGCGCACAAATGCCCCTGCCCCGACAGATCGTCCTCGCGATTCGGATTGACCAGCGCATGGCAGGTCGGCATCGCGTGACCCATCTGGTGGTGGTCGATGATCACGACATCAGTCCCACGGCGCTCGGCAGCGCCCAGCGCCTCGATACTGGTCGAGCCACAGTCAACCGTGATCAGGAGTTCGGCACCGCGCTCGATCAACTGGTCGATCGCAGCCGCATTCGGTCCATACCCTTCAAAGATGCGGTCCGGGATGTAGATCTCCGCCTCAAGTCCGAAATGCGCCAGGAAGCGATGCATCAGCGCGGAAGAGGCCGCGCCATCGACATCGTAGTCGCCAAAAATCGCGACCCTTTGCTTCCGTTCAATGGCCTCTGCGATCCGAAGAGCTGCAGCATCACAATCGGTCAGCTTGGAAGGGTCGGGCATCAAGCCACGAATGGTCGGATCGAGAAATGAGGAAGCTTCATCGACACCGACACCGCGGCCGGCCAGCACGCGCGCCACCAGCTCCGGGATCGCGTGCAGCTGACTCATCGCCAGCGCTCGGTTTTCGCCGGCCTGGTCAGTGCGCGACACCCAGCGCTGACCGCTCGCAGAAAGTTCGACGCCGAGGAATGCTCGGTCTACAGGGTCTACCGGTTGGGTTGGCATGGATACCTTCCGGACGGATTTCGGCAGCCGTCCTCAATCGATCACGACTTGTCGACGGCGTACAAGCCACCGCCAGAACCTCTTCTATACGGATCGACGCGAAGATGGCCAGAGGCCTCTTGGTATCTTCAGGATTTCAACGGAATAGCCAGGCAACCAGTGCGAACGGCAAAGCCATGACCATGATGACCGTTCCCAAACCGAGCCAGCTGGTCGAACCGCTGGCGTCAATATCGTCCGCGACCGAGGAAAGACAATCTGGCGATTGCGAGTCGGTCGGGCCATCCAGCTCGCCCGACATGCGGGCAAAGGTGAACCGTGTCGCAGTGCATATCACTTCGGACCCCCTCCCAAGAATCCAAATGATGCTGCAATACTACTCGGAGTTTCGCCATTTGGCGAGGTTCGCCCTGTCGAAAACGATAGGCAAACCTGTTGGCTCAGCTCTTTGGTCTCTCGATGCGGATAACCTGCGGTTCTCCGATCAAATACCCCTCGCCCTTGATCGCCGACACGGCCTTGCGCACCGCACTCTCCATCGTCGCATGCGTCACCAGGATGATCGTCTGCTGCTGGCCCGGAACTGCGGCATCCTTGGCGTGCTGAACGATTGATTCGAGTGAAATCGCGTTCTCGGCCATCCGGGTTGCGATGCTGGCAAACACGCCGGTGCGATCCTGCACGGTCAGCCGGATGAAATAGCCACCCTCGTGGCTCTGCATCTCCGCCTGACGATAGGGCTCAAGCAGATGGGCGGGGCGACCGAGCACCGGAACCTTCTGTGCACCGGGGCGGCTCTTGGCAATATCCGTGATATCGCCAAGAACAGCCGATGCCGTGGCGTTGCCACCGGCGCCAGGGCCGACCATCAGCAGTTCACCGAGGATATCCGATTCCAGCGCCACAGCATTGGTCACGCCGTCCACCTGCGCGATAACGGAATCATGCGGCACCATGGTCGGGTGAACGCGCTGCTCTATGCCGCTTTCGGTTTTCTGAGCAACGCCCAGGAGCTTGATGCGATAGCCGAGATCGGCGGCAGCGTTGATGTCTTCGATCGAGATATTCGTGATGCCCTCCAGATAGATCTGGTCGGCCGCAATCTCGCAGCCGAAGGCAAGCGTGGTCAGGATCGACAGCTTGTGGGCCGTGTCATTGCCTTCGATATCAAAGCTCGGATCGGCTTCGGCATATCCCAGCCGCTGCGCTTCAGCGAGGCAATCCTTGAAGGATAGGCCTTCCCGCTCCATCCGCGTCAGGATGTAATTGCAGGTGCCGTTCATGATACCATAGATGCGCGAGAAGTTGTTGCCGGTCAGGGACTCGCGCAGGGTCTTGATGACCGGGATGCCGCCGGCAACCGCCGCTTCATAGTTCAAAAGCCGGCTTTTTTCCTCGGCAAGCTTGGCGAGCTCGACGCCATGACGGGCAAGCAGCGCCTTGTTGGCTGTCACCACATGCAGGCCGCGGCTGAGCGCTGCGCGCACGGAAGCCTCGGCTGCCCCTTCGGCGCCGCCAACCAACTCGACAAAGACATCGATATCGGCCTCGTTAGCCAGCTCGACCGGATCGTCGAACCAGGCGATCCCCTCCATGGCGAAGCCGCGATCTCTTGTCTTGTCGCGGGCGGAGACCGCGGCAACCGTAATCGGTCGCCCGCAGGCAACGGTCAGCGCGCTGGCGCGCTGCTCAAGGATACGGACAAGCGAAGCGCCGACGGTCCCAAGACCCGCCACGCCGATTTTAAGGGCATCAGCCATAAGGCATTCCTGAAGTTTGTCTGGAGTTTGAAGCGGCCCCGGAACCAGGGCCGCCCTGATTACCTCAACGATGGGCGTTGAGGGAAATCACGTTGTGAAGCGTGTCGTCGGCAGAGGACAGGAACTTCTTGATGTTGCGTGCAGCCTGACGGATGCGGTGCTCGTTCTCGACCAGGGCCAGACGAACGTATTCATCGCCCATCTCGCCAAATCCGATGCCCGGTGCGACGGCCACGTCGGCCTTTTCGACCAGGAGCTTGGAGAATTCGAGCGATCCGAGATGGCGGAATTTTTCCGGAATTTTCGCCCAGGCGAACATGGTTGCATCCGGCGGCGGCACGTCAAAGCCGGCTTTGCCGAAGCTCTCAACCATCACATCGCGACGGCGCTTGTAGACGTTGCGCACCTCGGCGATATCAGAACCGTCGCCATTCAAGGCATGCGTCGCGGCAACCTGGATCGGCGTGAAGGCACCGTAGTCGAGATAGGATTTGACGCGGGTCAGCGCGGCAATCAGGCGCTCATTGCCGACGGCAAAGCCCATGCGCCAGCCCGGCATGGAGAATGTCTTCGACATCGACGTGAACTCGACGGCGACATCCATGGCGCCCGGCACCTCAAGTACGGACGGTGGCGGGTTCTTCTCGTCGAAATAGATTTCGGAATAGGCAAGATCCGACAATACGATGATGTCGTGCTTCTTTGCGAAGGCAATGACGTCCTTGTAGAAGTCGAGGCTCGCCACCCGCGCCGTCGGATTGGACGGATAATTGATGATCAGCGCCAACGGCTTGGGGATCGAATGACGCACGGCCCGCTCGAGCGGTGGGAAGAATGTCTCATCCGGCTCGATCGGGATCGAGCGGATCACGCCACCCGTCATCAGGAAGCCGAAGGCGTGGATCGGATAAGTCGGATTCGGGCAAAGGATCACGTCGCCAGGCGCGGTGATCGCCTGTGCCATGTTGGCAAAGCCCTCCTTGGAGCCAAGTGTCGCGACAACCTGCGTATCCGGATTCAGTTTTACGTTAAACCGCCGCGCATAGTAGGCGGCCTGAGCACGTCGCAGGCCGGGAATGCCCTTGGACGAGGAATAGCGGTGGGTGCGCGGATCCTGGACCACTTCGCAGAGCTTGTCGACGATCGCCTGGGGGGTCGGCAAATCGGGATTGCCCATGCCCAGATCGATAATGTCGGCGCCACCGGCTCGCGCGCTGGCTTTCAGACGGTTGACCTGTTCGAAAACATAGGGCGGCAGCCGCCGAACTTTGTGAAACTCTTCCATCTTCAACCCCTGAAACTGCACGAAAACTGTTCGCCGCAGGCGGGTTCGTTTTTGACCAGTGATCACGCGCTCCGCAACGAACCGCAGAACCGAAGCAGCGCCAGTTTATGCCTCATGAGACAATGCGATCAAATCTTGTCTTCAATCCGCCAGCAGAGACAAAGGACGACAGGAAATGACACTCATCAGCCTCGCTGCTTTGCGAAAATTTCCCGCCAAGCGCAAGCGTTAATTGGCAATCGCCTTCTGTGTGTCGGCACCATGCTGGGCTGCGAGCTTTCTGAGCTCGACAAGCCGGCTCTGATACTGCGCTTCCGTGATGGCACCAGACTGGCGCGCGGTCGATAACGCCGTCAACTGCTGCTGCAGGGCGGCGGCTTCCTCATTGCCCATCTGGACACTCGCCGCCGACAGGTTGCCGGAGAAGTTTGGATATCCATCCCGGGAGGTCGGCTGCACCTTTGGCGCTTCCGGCTGGCTCTCGTCTTCGACACTCACTTCGAGTGCTGTTGACATGGGATTTGGGGCAGTTGGCGCGGACTGGCAACCGGCGAGCGTCAAAGCGCTTGCGGTCAAGACCATCAGGGTGAACCGGCTACGGTCCAATTGAAACAAAATGCTTTTCACGTCAGCCTCGGCAATCCGCTGGGTCGCGGCACATATCATGCGCACAGAGACTAAGGTTGGTCAAAGTTCCTGGCGCCAATCGCTGGAACTTGTAGTCGTTTTCGGGCAGGATAGGCAAACATAAAAGACAATGAGAACCGTCTGGGGGAGGTCATGGACAGCACGCGCGATTCCACCGGGAGCGGCACGGCTTTCGATCCAAAGATGGTCGAACCCTATATCATCAAGGATCCTCAATCGCTCGCGGTCAACACTGCACGCGCTCTGGAAAATCTGGGCAAAGCAGCGTCAGGTTGGCTGAAACCGCGAGAAAGCGGCGAGATTGTCGATCCTGTCAGCGAACCCATGGCGGAACTCACGCGGACCATGGGCAAGGTTGCCGAGTACTGGATGTCGGACCCCAAGCGGACGCTGGAGGCACAGACCCATCTCTTGAACGGGGTGTTCGGTGTGTGGTCGAGATCACTCGCGCGATTCGCATCTCCTGACGAGGCAGTTGCCGACAGCTTGCCGACCGACAAGCGGTTTTCCGACGAGGATTGGCAGCGCAACCCTTTCTTTGATTTTCTCCGCCAGACATATGTTGTTCTGTCGCAATGGGCGGAAAAAATGGTCGACGAAGCCGACGGTCTGGACGACCACACGCGTCACAAGGCCTCGTTCTACATGCGACAGCTGACAGCAGCGCTTTCGCCGGCCAACTTCGTCGCGACCAACCCCCAGCTCTACCGGGAAACGGTGGCCAGTAACGGGGCCAATCTCGTCAAGGGTATGCAGATGCTCGCCGAGGATATCGCCGCCGGCGGCGGCGACCTGCGCATTCGCCAGACCGACACAAGCAAGTTTGCCGTTGGCGAAAACATGGCCGTCACGCCGGGCAAGGTGATTGCCCAGAGCGATCTCTGCGAGATCATTCAGTATGAGGCAGCAACCGAAACGGTTTTGAAGAGCCCGCTCCTGATTTGTCCGCCCTGGATCAACAAGTTCTACATTCTCGATCTCAACCCGCAGAAAAGCTTCATAAAATGGTGCACCGAACAGGGGCACACCGTGTTCGTGATTTCCTGGGTGAACCCTGACGAACGGCATGCCGACAAGGATTGGGAAGCCTATATTCGCGAGGGCGTGGACTTTGCTCTCGACACCATCGAAAAGGCGACGGGCGAAACAGAGGTCAACGCCATTGGCTATTGCGTCGGCGGCACCCTGCTTGCTGCAGCACTCGCACTGCACGCACAAGAAGAGCGAACCCGAATCGCCAGCGCTACCCTTTTCACCACGCAAGTCGACTTCACCTTTGCCGGCGACCTCAAAGTGTTTGTCGATGAAGAACAGCTCTCGTCGCTTGAAGCCCGCATGAAAGACAGCGGCTACCTCGACGGCTCCAAGATGGCGGCGGCCTTCAACATGCTCCGAGCCTCCGAGCTGATCTGGCCCTATTTCGTCAACAATTACCTGAAGGGCCAGGATCCCATGCCCTTCGATCTGCTCTTCTGGAATTCCGATTCGACCCGCATGGCGGCAGCGAACCACTCTTTCTATCTGCGTAATTGCTACCTCAACAACACGCTGGCCAAAGGGCAGATGCAGCTTGCGGGAAAGACCCTCTCGCTAAAGGACGTGACAATCCCGATCTACAATCTCGCGACGCGCGAGGATCACATTGCACCGGCCAAATCGGTCTTTGTCGGCAGCAGCCTGTTTGGCGGCCCGGTGGACTACGTGCTGTCGGGGTCAGGCCACATTGCCGGCGTCGTCAATCCGCCGGACAAAAAGAAGTACCAATTCTGGACCAATGGCGCGCCGGTTGGCAGCTATGAGGACTGGCTTTCCGACGCAAAGGAAACGGCGGGATCATGGTGGCCGCACTGGCAGGCCTGGATCGAGGCGCTTGACGACAGGCGAGTTCCCGCCCGCAAACCTGGTGGTGGCGCCTTGAACGCAATTGCGGATGCACCAGGCTCCTACGTCATGGCCAGGGTCTGAGAAGGCATTCGATTTGCAGTTCTCACCTCCCCTTGTGCCGGCAATTCTGGTCCGCCGTTACAAGCGATTTCTCTTCGATGCGGTTTTGGACGATGGGAGCGAGATCACCGGCTTTTGCCCCAATACCGGCTCCATGCTGGGGCTCACGACACCCGGCGCCCGCATCTGGCTCTCCGATCATTTGGGGTCAGCGCGCAAATATCGCTATGCCTTCGAGCTGATCGAGGTTGATGGCACCGTCGTCGGCGTTCATGCCGCCCTTGCCAACCGCCTGGCCGAGGAAGCGATCGTCGGCGGCCTGGTCGAGGATCTCTCGAGCTATCCGGTTTTGCGGCGCGAACAGCGCTATGGTGCCAAGTCGCGGATCGATTTCCTGCTCTCAAACCCTGAGCGGCCGGACGCCTATGTCGAGGTGAAGAACGTGCATTTCACCCGGCAATCGGGTGTGGCCGAGTTCCCGGACACAGTGACGGCGCGCGGGGCTCGCCATTTGCAGGAGCTTGCCGAGATTGCCGCATCCGGTCGACGGGCGATCATGCTTTATGTCGTGCAGCGCGACGACTGTAACCGCCTGCGGCTTTGCGGCGATCTCGATCCCGGTTATGCTTTCGCTTTCGCCGCTGCGGTTCGTGCCGGCATGGAGGCCTATGCGGTGGCCTGCCGCGTGTCCGCCGATCAAATCACCCCGATCCGTCGCATTGCGGTGGACGACCCTGCCCTTGCTGGACTAGAAGCAGCGCGACGATACCTTTGACGGAAAAATGCGATGGTAACCTATATCGATGCTGCTTCGGCACCCTTGAAGAATACCGGCGCGATCAGGCTCTATGGTGCTGAGGATTTCGAAGGCATGCGCCGCGCCTGCCAGCTGACGGCGCGCTGTCTCGATGCTCTGGTCGAGATCGTCCAACCCGGCGTGACCACGGCAGCCATCGATCGCTTCGTTTTCGAATACGGAATGGATCACGGTGCTCTCCCGGCAACACTGAACTATCGCGGCTACAAATATTCCGTCTGCACGTCGATCAACCATGTTGTCTGTCACGGCATGCCGGAAGACAAACCGCTGCGCGAAGGCGATATCGTCAATATAGACGTGACCTTTCTGCTCGATGGCTGGCATGGCGATTCGAGCCGCATGTATCCGGTCGGCCAGATCAAACGCGCGGCAGAGCGGCTGATGGAAGTCACGCATGAATGCCTGATGCGCGGCATTGCTGCGGTGCGCCCGGGCGCCCGGACCGGCGCGATCGGCGAAGCCATCCAGACCTTCGCGGAAGCCGAGCGTTGCTCGGTCGTCCGCGATTTCTGCGGCCACGGCGTTGGGCGGCTTTTCCACGACAGCCCGAACATCCTCCACTACGGCAAAGCGACTGAAGGTCCGGAGATCCGTGAGGGCATGATCTTCACGATCGAGCCGATGATCAATCTGGGCAAGCCCCATGTGAAGGTCCTGTCTGACGGCTGGACGGCGGTCACGCGCGATCGTTCGCTCACGGCGCAATACGAACACACAGTCGGCGTCACGGCGACGGGCTGCGAAATCTTCACGCTTTCGCCCGCTGGCCTCGACGCACCGGGCCTTACCCGCTGACAACACCCTCCCATAGGCCACGATGGAAAATCACCGCAACTTGAACTTGCGTTGATGCCATTGCGTGGCACTATGCCCTCGGTAGCGCCTGTAGCACAGATGCAACCGCATTGGCCGGCAGGGATGACACATGGTGAAACCGACACTCTTCAATGGTCCGGATCGGGTGGGCGATAGCGGACTGTTTTCCGGCGCCGATCTGCAAGCGCCGGAAGGGCCGGAAGCCGATGAACGACTGTTCTTCGCCGAGAGACCGACAAAGACCCCTCGCCCCTCCGGCGCGTCACAGGGCGAACCGTCCCCCAAACCGGCCGCGCAAGCCGGGGCGCATTATCACGGCCACCGCGACCGATTGCGGGCCCGCTTCAAGGAGAGCGGTGACAGCGCGCTTGCAGATTATGAGATCCTCGAGCTGCTGCTCTTCCGCCTCATTCCTCGGCGCGATACCAAGCCAGTGGCAAAGGCCCTGCTTGCACGCTTCGGGTCTCTGGCCGGCGTCCTCGGCGCGCCCGCCAATCTGCTGCAGGAGGTGAATGGCATTGGCGAAACGGTCGCACTCGACCTTAAGCTCGTTGCCAATATTGCTCAGCGCATGCTGAAAAGCGAGCTGCGCGAAAAGCATGTTCTGTCCTCCTGGTCGTCGGTGATCGACTACTGCCACGCAGCCATGGCCTATGAGACGACAGAGCAGTTCCGCATCCTCTTCCTCGACAAGCGCAACACCTTGATTGCCGACGAGGTCCAGGGGCGCGGTACGGTGGACCATACGCCTGTCTACCCGCGTGAAGTGGTGAAGCGGGCGCTTGAACTCTCGGCCACAGCCATCATCCTGGTCCACAACCACCCCAGCGGCGATCCCACGCCGTCGCGTGCTGATATCGACATGACACGCACAATTGTGGAAACGGCCAAACCGCTGGGGATTACCGTTCACGACCACATCATCATCGGCAAAGAAGGCCATGCGAGCCTGCGGGGCCTGAAGCTCATTTGAGGGCGGCGAATGAGCCCGACGATTGCGAGGCAAGCAATTCCTCGCAATAACGAAACAGTCAGAATGCTCTGCTAAAATCTCTCCACGAAACCGGCGATTCGTCGGCGCGGGTGAGAATTGCAGAGGTGCCTTGCATGAACATGTATGATCTTGTCGTCATCGGCAGTGGACCCGCGGGACGGCGCGCCGCCATCCAGGCGGCCAAGCTCGACAAGAAGGTTCTTGTCATTGAAAAAGGGACCCGCGTGGGTGGCGTTTCCGTCCACACCGGCACCATTCCCTCCAAGACCCTGCGCGAAACAGCACTGAACCTCACCGGCTGGCGCGAGCGCGGTTTTTATGGCCGCAGCTACCGGGTGAAGCAGGAAATCAACGCTGATGACCTACGCCGTCGCCTGCTGATCACCCTTGATCATGAGGTCGAGGTGCTTGAGCATCAGTTCTCCCGCAATCGCGTGCATCACTTGCGTGGCAAGGCGCATTTCATCGATGCGCATACGATTGAAGTGATCAAGGAGGATGGTGAGGTTCTGCATGTCGGCGCTACCGCCGTACTGCTTGCCGTTGGCACACGTCCCTTCCGCCCCTCGCATATCCCCTTTGATGGCTCAAGCATCATCGACAGCGACGAGATTCTTGAAATCAAGCATCTGCCGCGTTCTCTGGTCGTGATCGGTGCCGGCGTCATCGGGATCGAATACGCGACGATCTTTTCGGCTCTCGACACCGCCGTAACAGTGATCGAACCGCGCGACACGATGCTCGACTTCATCGACAAGGAGATTGTCGAGGATTTCACCTACCAGTTGCGCGACCGCAATATGAAGCTCGTCTTTGGCCAGACCGTGGAAGCGGTCGAGAAGGTCGATGGCAAATGCCGCGTGACCTTGAAGAACGGTCGCGTCATCAGCGCCGAGATGGTCCTCTATGCAGCCGGCCGGGTTGGCGCCGTCGACAGCCTCAATCTTCAAGCAATCGGCCTCGAGGCCGACAATCGCGGCCGTCTAAAGGTCAATCCGGAAACCTTTCAGACGGCGGTGCCGCACATCTATGCCGCGGGCGATGTGGTCGGCTTTCCGTCGCTGGCCTCGACCTCGATGGAACAAGGCCGGATTGCTGCCCGTCACGCAGTCGGCGCGCCGTCGCAGGATCCGCCGCAGTATTTCCCCTATGGCATCTATGCCGTGCCGGAGATCTCCACTTGCGGTCTCACCGAAGAAGAGGTCATCCAGCGCGGCATTCCCTATGAGACTGGCATCGCGCATTTCCGCGAGACCTCGCGCGGCCATATCATGGGTCTCGACAGCGGCATGCTGAAGATGATCTTCTCGTTGAAGACACGCCGCCTTCTGGGCGTCCACATCGTCGGCGAAGGCGCCACGGAACTCGTCCATATTGGCCAGGCCGTGCTGAACCTGAAGGGCACCGTGGAATACTTCGTTGAAAACACCTTCAATTACCCGACACTGGCGGAGGCCTACAAGATTGCGGGTCTTGATGCCTGGAACCGCATGGGCGAGCTGAAGGTGGAGAAGCAGGAGCGCAAGGCGGCAGAGTGAAGGGGCCAATCCAAATCGCCCCGATCGGCGACAAGACGGGCTGACCGTCGCGGCAAATCATGCCAGATTGGGCAATCACCCGCGAAGATAGCTGTCCCCGGCGATTTCATTTGCAAAGTCTGTTTTATGTTCACATCCCTCGGCCATATTGCCGGCCGCCCGCAATTGCTTGTCCTCGCCCTTATGCTGTTTGCGCAAGGGTCCGCCTACGGTTCAACGCTACCTTATTTCTCCGTTACCGCGATCGGCACGCTGGGCATGAGCGATCTCGGCTATTCCCTCCTGCTCTTCGGCAGCTCAATTGCCGCAGTGACCATCAGCGTTTCCCTCGGCATCCTCTCCGACATGATGGGCGACCGACGACAGATCGTGATCGCGCTCGCACTGGCCGGCGTCGCGGGCTATGGCGCAATCTACCTCTTTCCAACGACACTGGTCTTTGTTGTCGCGTCCACGTTTATCGTGCCATTCTTTTACGCCACGAGTTCGCTGCTATTTTCAAGCGCACGGGTGGAAACCGTGCACCTGTCGCCTGTCGATGCCGCGGGCGTCAATGCCAGTTTGCGGGCCTTCGTCTCGGCGGCCTGGGTCATCACGCCGGCGGCACTCGGCCTCACGCTTGGAACGACGGGCAACATGCTGGGAGCCTGGGGGCTTGCCTCCCTCTTTGCCCTGGCGATCTTCCTGGCAGCACTGCTCATCCTTCGCCGCCAGCCAGCCCGACGAGACGGTGATCCGGAGCCGACGCGCTTTCTCACCGCGCTTAGGCAACTCGGGGCACCGGCGATGCTCATCCGCATCGGCGCCATGGCCGCGATGACCGCAACGCTGAGACTGAGCGGTACCGTCTGGCCGCTCATCCTGACAGTCGAGCTCGGCGGCAGCACCCGCGACGTCGGCATGATCGCCAGCCTCACCGCACTGCTCGAAATCCCCTTCATGCTGCTCTGGGCCGCTGCACTCAAGCGCTATCGTATGAACCGCATCATCACGGTGGCCGCGCTCGTCTATGCCGCTTACATGGGCGCACTCGGAATCGCCACCTCACCCTGGCAGATCTATGCCCTGACCCTGCCCGGATCCGCCGCAGCAGCGGCCTTGCTAACGCTGCCGCTTACCTATTTCCAGGAGCTTTTTCCCGGACGACCAGGTCTCGGAACCGCCTTCACCCCGATCGTGTCCTTTCTCGCCAATGCACTGAGTGCTGCAACCTTCGCCATCGGGTCGGCTTTCTTCAGCTATTCGGGCACAGTCTGGCTCGGCGTCGGTCTCTCCATCGTCGGTGTCGCATTGCTCGTGTCGGCGGAGCGGCGACCTGAGGGCCAGCTCGGCAACGAGATCGGTTGACGTTTGGGCTCACAGAGTGAGACAAGACCCTCGTAGTGGATTGACGGTCTCTCGTTTGGAAACAGACTGTCTCCCCAAAACCCCTTCGATTGGGGCGAGGTCGATGCCATCTAAGCGACAATATTCATTTCACGGACCTGACAGCATGAAAAAGATCGGTTTCCTCTCCTTCGGCCATTGGTCGCCATCGCCGCAATCCGGTGCGCGCTCGGCCTCGGACGTCCTTCTCCAATCCATCGACCTCGCGGTCGCAGCCGAAGAACTGGGCGCTGATGGTGCCTATTTTCGGGTGCACCATTTTGCCCGGCAACTGGCGTCGCCCTTCCCGCTTCTGGCGGCGGTCGGCGCGCGCACGTCTAAGATCGAGATTGGCACGGGTGTCATCGACATGCGTTACGAGAACCCGCTTTACATGGCCGAAGATGCGGGTGCCGCCGACCTGATTTCTCGCGGTCGGCTGCAGCTTGGCATCTCGCGCGGGTCGCCCGAGCAGGTCATCGAAGGCTGGCGCTATTTCGGCTATCAGCCGGAAGAGGGCCAAAGCGATGCCGACATGGGCCGCCGGCATGCCGAAGTCTTTCTCGACGTATTGAAGGGCGAAGGCTTCGCTGCGCCCAATCCGCGCCCGATGTTCCCAAACCCGCCCGGTCTCCTGCGGCTTGAACCCCATTCCGAAGGATTGCGTGAGCGCATCTGGTGGGGTGCCGGTTCGAATGCGACCGCCGTCTGGGCCGCCAAGCTCGGTATGAACCTGCAGAGCTCAACGCTGAAGGATGACGAGACCGGCGAAGCCTTCCACATCCAGCAAGCCAAGCAGATCCGCGCTTACCGCGAAGCCTGGCAGGAAGCGGGCCACACGCGGACCCCGCGCGTGTCTGTGAGCCGGTCGATCTTTGCCATCGTCAACGACATGGACCGCGCCTATTTCGGGCAGAGCAAGGACCAGGATTCGGTCGGCTACATCGATGAGAATACGCGGGCAATCTTCGGTCGATCCTATGCCGCAGAACCCGACCGGCTGATCGACGAGTTGAGGCAGGACGAGGCCATCGCTGAGGCCGATACCCTGCTGCTCACCGTGCCCAACCAGCTCGGCGTTGCCTACAATGCGCATGTCATCGAATCGATCCTGAAGCATGTCGCCCCCGGTCTCGGCTGGCGCTGACACCCCTGCAAATCAGAACGGACCGGCATGGCGGCCCGTTTGTTTCGCCTCAGGCCGGGTTGGCCGCCGGGCTTTCTTCGCCGTCTCGCCCTTGCACATTCTGTTTCAACGGTGGCGGGAAAGCCAGGGCCATGGCCGCAGCCGCCAAGCCTACAGCGGCCGAAGCAATATAGAGCCAATAGTAGCTGCCGTAATTATCGAACAGCCAACCGCCGCCGACCGGGCCAAAGGCCATACCGATTGCCGAGGTCATGGTCGCCGCGCCCAAGACCGTGCCCATGACCTTCGCACCGAAGTAATCGCGCGCGAGCACCGCATAAAGCGGCATCACACCGCCATAGACCAAGCCCAGGACGCTCGCCAGCATATAGAAACCAGCGAGTTCGCTGACATGAACATAGGCGTAGATGCCGATTGCCTGCAGGGCAAGGCCAGCAAAAATCACCCGGCGGGCGCCGAAGCGATCGCCCATCACGCCGAACAGCACGCGTCCGAGAAGGCCCGCCGCCCCTTCGACACTATAGATGCTCGCTGCCGCAAGCGGTGTCGCCCCGCAGAGCATGGCATAGCTCACCGTGTGGAAAATCGGCCCGGAATGGGCGGCGCAGCAGAAAAAGAAGGTCATCGCGAGGACCAGGAATTGCGGCGAGCGCAGGGCCGAGGATGCGCCAGACCCGGCAGGCTCCGCGGTGGATGGCGCAGAGGCGCCAGCCGATTGCGCCTCGACATCAGGCGCCTGTCGGATGAAGAGCGAAGCGAGCAGTATGATTGCCACCGCACCCAGGGCGATGCTCAGCATTGCCATACGCCAGCCCAACCATGTGATCATCTGCGTCGCAAAGGGTGTGACCACCATGGGCGCCACGCCGCTGCCCACCGAGACCAGTGATACCGCCAGGCTGCGATGCTTGTCGAACCATCCGACCGTTGCCGCCATGATCGGTGCGAAGAAGGCACCTCCAGCCGCACCGACCAGTCCACCATAAGCAAACTGGAAAACGAAGAGGCTCGTTGCCTGGCTCGCCAGCACAAGGCCCACAGCCATGATCAGCGCAGCGGCCATAACGATGGGCCGCGCACCGATCCTGTCGCTGAGCGTACCCCAGGCAAAGCCTGCGACGCCCATGCTGACGAAGCCGATGGTCATGGCCAGAGATATTCCCGCCCGCGACCAGCCGGTGTCGTCGGCGATCGGCGCAAGGTAGACAGGCAGCGAGAACATCGCCCCCATGGCAACACAGGTAATGACCGCACCAGCGGCGACAACGACCCATCCATAATGTCTGCTGCTCACGATGCCTCTCCAACCGACCAGGACTATCCAAAAGCCAATGCCGCCATGAGATTGCCTAAGAAAGACCCCTCAACCCGCAACATTTCCGATTGCAGGCTGCAATCAGATTGCAGAATTGTAAAGTGGCAATCTTCCCGTTACGCACGGAATACGCGCAACAAAAAAGGCCGCCCCAGAGGGACGGCCTTGCCGGAAATGGAGTGGACGACGCTTATTCGGCGTCGGCTTCATCAGCCTTCTTCTTCGAAGCAGCCTTCTTCTTCGGAGCAGCGTCCTCGCCTTCGGCTGCGTCTTCAGCCTTGGCAGCCTTCTTCTTCGACGCAGCCTTCTTTGCCGGCTTTTCCGCTTCCTCAGAGTCGTCGGCCATCAGCTCTTCCTTGCTGACGGTCTTGTCGGTGACGGAGATTTCGGAAAGCAGCTTGTCGATGACCTTTTCTTCGAAGATCGGCGCGCGCAGCGAAGCGGCCGCACCCGGGGTCTTGCGGAAGAATTCGAGGATTTCCTTCTGCTGGCCCGGGAACTGCTGCAACTGGGCGTAAAGCGCGCGCTGCATTTCTTCCTCGGTTACGTCGACGCCACCCTTCTCACCGATTTCGGAGAGAACGAGGCCGAGGCGAACGCGGCGCTCAGCGAGCTTGCGGTATTCGTCACGGGCTTCTTCTTCGGTGGTGTCTTCGTCAGCAAAGGTCTTGCCGGACTGCGCGAGATCGGTGTTGATCTGGCGCCAGATGTTTTCAAACTCGGCGTCAACCAGCTTCGAAGGGGCTTCGAACTGGTACATGCTGTCTAGCTGGTCGAGGATCTGACGCTTGACCTTCTGGCGGGTGATCGAGCCGAACTGGCCTTCGATCTGGCCGCGGACGATTTCCTTCAGCTTCTCAACCGATTCGACGCCCAGCTTGGTGGCCAGCTCGTCGTTGATCTCGATTGCGGCCGGGCTTGCGACTTCCTTGACGGTGATGTCGAAGGTGGCTTCCTTGCCGGCGAGGTTTGCTGCCGGATAATCAGCCGGGAAGGTAACGGTGATGACCTTCTCGTCGCCAGCCTTCAGGCCGACCAGTTGCTCCTCGAAGCCCGGGATGAAGCGGTTCGAGCCGATGACCAGTTCTGCGTCTTCGTCCTTGCCACCGTCGAAGGCAACGCCGTCGACCTTGCCGAGGTAGTCCATGGTGACGCGGTCGCCGTCAGCAGCCTTGCCCTTCTTGGCTTCAAAGGAACGGGCGTTTTCAGCGATCTTGAGGATCTGCTCGTCGACTTCCGATTCCGGGATCTCGACGACTTCGCGCTCGACCTTGATGCCGTCGACCGGCTTCAGTTCGATGGCCGGGATGACTTCGTAGGAAATGGAGAATTCCAGGTCAGCCTGAGCCGACAGGATCTTTTCCGCTTCCTGCTCGTCCTCGGTCATGACGATTTCGGGCTGGGTCGCGGACTTCTCGCCACGCTCAGAGAGGATTGCGCTTGGCTTGTCGCGGATGATCTCGTTGACGAGTTCAGCCATGATGGACTTGCCGTACATCTTCTTGACATGCGAAACTGGCACCTTGCCCGGACGGAAGCCGTTGATCCGGACCTTGTCCTTCACGTCGGCGAGGCGCTCGTTCATGCGCTGTTCCATGTCCTTGGCCGGAATGACGACCTTGATTTCGCGCTTCAGCCCTTCAGCGAGCGTTTCGATAACCTGCATGTTCTAAACCTTCATGTCGTGGCGGCCGTGCTCGGACAGCCGGTGGTTTTCTCTGAGCACGACGCCGGAATCCATTTGTTCCCGGACGTGGCTGCGTCGCAATCGTCAACAATATGCCAAGCAAAACGGCGCCGGAAAGATGGAAGCTACACCTCGGTGCCCCTCACATCGATCCCGCGCGGCTTAGCTGGTGCGGGTAGAGAGACTTGAACTCCCACGCCTTGCGGCACCAGAACCTAAATCTGGCGTGTCTACCAATTTCACCATACCCGCGTCCAAAAGCGCATGCCGCATTCGCGCATGGCCCCTCCGGAGCGCGCGTCTCTATAACACCCGTTTTCCCGAGCGCAAAGGAAAAATCACAGTGTTGCAAGGGGGGATCAACAGGCCTGTTCCCGGCCCCTTGCAGCGACGAGGGAATGTCTCCCTCAATAGAGAGGCTCCTCATAAAGCGGCTTGCCATCCAGCATCAATGCCCGGATCTGCGCGCGCCCTGATTCACCCACCCGGATTGCCACGGATACCCGACCATCGTTGCGCGCATCTTCAATGGACCGCCCCTCATCCTCGGGAACGTAATATCGCTCGATCCCATACGTTAATCGGATCTGGTTTCCCGGCGACCAGAGCCAGCTCGAAACGCTGATCGGATCAGAAGCCAGAACCGCACTGCCCTCCTGATGGGCGATCGGATCAAACGATGCTTCATCGACCGCCCAGTAACCGTCTTCGGCAGGCTTCAACCGCACGTAAACAGGCGCGTATATATTGTCCGCCGGCCGCCTGCCCTTCAGGCGCTCGACCGCGATTGCCGAAATGTCATAGGTCAGCACGACATAATCGCCGCGCAAAAGGTCACGCGGGTCAACCGGCGCAGACCGAAGCAGCACCTCCTGGCCAAAGCGCAAGACTTGAGCGCGCGTGACGATCATGGAGGCGAGGATGGCGCACTGGGCCATGCTCACAAGAATTGCAGCAAGGAGAAAGCGCCGGGGAGATTGTAGCAAGAACTTCATGCTGACACCTGCCCGGGAACTGACGAAAAGCGACGTTCCAGTCGAACGACCACAAAGGCGATCACCGCCACAATAAAACCGGCCAGCAGGAAGAAAGCCGCAGTACCCAGCATGCTGTCGATCGTCTCATAGGACAGATAGAGAATTTCTGCTGCAAAAGCCGCATAGGCAAGATAGCGAACCGCGCCGTTGCCACGCCCCTCCAGGGCGATTGCGGCAATGCAAAGAGACAGGATCGCGACGGCGACGATCGCGGTCGCAAGCGGACCTGACGCTGTTACATGGAGCGAGCCAAGAGCACTGAGAGCGACCAACAAAGGATAAAAAGTTGCAGACGGCCCAAGCTGCGACTGGAAGACCGCCTGCGCGCGCGAAGGCATCGCAACTGCGAGAAAAACGCCTGCACTTGCGATGGCCACACCGGCCCCGACCCCGGGGTCGCCATCAATCAGCCAATACCACCAGATCCACTGGAAGCCCAGGAACCAAGCGAAATGCTTGGCCCGCCCTGCCCCCGTCGCCGTCGCGAGCCACCCAATCGCGAGTGCTGCGACAGGCGACCAGAATGCCCAAAGCCCTTGTTGTTCGGGGGACCATCCCAGGTCTTCAAGCCCTGTCCAGAAAGCTGCGATGGCCAGCAGGCCAGCAAAGCCGCTCAAGGGGCCGGAACCGAACAGCCATGCCGAGCCCATCGTAACCGCCATCCACAGGAAGAGGGCAGAAAAGGCATCTCCTGATAGGTGATACATCTGGCCGATCATGGCGATGCCGCCACCAAAGCTGGCGGCTGCGAGAATGAGGGCGCCCGCAGAGACAAGCGTCGCGCCACGCTTGTGCGCCAGCCAGCCCGCAACATTGCAGGCCCAGATCAAGACAAAGATCCCGATTACCCGAGCAGGCCTTGGGATCAACTCCCAATTGGCGGCGACCAACATCAGCAGCGCTGCGGCAAGAAGAACGGCCGCAAGCAGACCAAGCACGCCGCCGAGACTGAAGTTGCCACCGCGCGAATCATAGTCGGCCAGCAGCCTTGCCGCCTGTGCCTGATCGAGAAACCCGCGATCGGCCCAGTTTTCCAGATCCCGTTTCAACCGACCACGATACATAGCGCTCTCCGTCCTTGTCTTTTGTTCCACCAAGCGACCCTCTTGGCAAGCCGCGCTAAACTTGTGACGGCGAGACACCTTGTTGGCCACAACCAGAGCAGCAAGCGTGCATATGCACGCCGCGCATGCCTTCCATGCTGATATTGCACTGCACAAAATGCCGAGCACGCAGTATAAGAAAATTACTGAGACGAAAGAGCGGATGTTCTTCCTCAGACGAGTTTCGAGCGGCGTTACCTCCTCCCAACGCTTCTCGATTTGATCGGCAACTACCTCCTCCCAGTTGTCGATCCTCCATAATGACGCCCACCGGACCTCCTCCCCCGGTGGGCGTTATTTTTTGTTCAAACCACAGTTTTGTATGCGCAATCCGGCATCAGACGCTGACTGAGAAGCTCACTTTTTCATCATTTTACGAATAGTTAACCCTTAAGCCATGCGCAACACGCATGGTTGCTCTGTGGCATTGGCTCTTCAATCGTTTCGCATCGCAGCATATATTCGGATCAACAAATTCGCAGGGGCCCATGAAGGGGTCCAACCAACCCAAAGAGGCCAACCCATGAACATCACTCGCTCGCTCACCAACTGGCGCAAGTATCGTCAGACCGTAACGGAACTCGGCCGCATGTCGGACCGCGAACTCCGTGACCTCGGCATCGGCCGGGAAGATATCCGTCGCGTTGCCCGCTCGGCCGTTCACGGCTGATTGCAAGGCGGTTAGGCCGCCGATGCATCGGGACCATCCATGCAAAAACCCCGGATCGATGCGATCCGGGGTTTTTCTTTGTTCTGCACCGCCCAGCGCCCTCAGTCTTCCCGGACGGAAACGATCACGTCGTGAATCAGCTTGAGTACGGCGGGTGCGTCGATCCCGACGCAGATCTTCTGGCTGGGCAGGTCACCATCCCAATCCGAGGGGCCAAAACCGCGGCCATCCGGCTTCTGGATCGTCTGGCCATCGGCGATGCCACCGCAAACGACGCGGATCGTGCCGGATCGGGTCTTGAACAGCTCGGGTGCCACGACATAGACGCAGGCGCAGCTGTCATGCACCACCATGCCGTCATCGACCAGGCCTTCGTAGAAATCGATGTAGAACTGCGACAGGTCGAAGAGAAGACGGGCCCGGCTGGTGCCGGCCGCATCGCGGATATCGGCAAGCTGTCCACGCGTCATCACGGTCTGCATGGTGACGTCGAGACCGACGACGACAACGGGCCAGGTGGCCGTCATCACGACATCGGCCGCTTCCGGATCGCCATGGATATTGGCCTCCGCCGCCGGCGTCACATTGCCGTTCACGTCGAAGGCGCCGCCCATGATGACGATTTCCTTCACCAGACCGACAATCTCGGGATCTTCCTTTAGCGCATTGGCCAGATTGGTCATGCGGCCGACGGCAACGATCGTCACCTCCCCCGGATTGGCCCGCACCGTCTCGACGATGAAACGATGGGCGGGACGCGGATCGGGATTCACATCCGTCACTTCGGGAACGCCGATATTGCCGAGCCCGTCATCGCCATGGATGAACTTCGGCGGCGCATGCGTGACACGATGCGGAATGAAGGTCTCGCCCGCACCGCGTACGACCGGTGCGTCGATCTTCCACTCACGCTTCAGGAACAGAGCATTGCGCGTGGTGATATCGATCTCGGCATTGCCGAAGACAGTCGTGATGCCGAGCAGATCGATCTCCGGATGATGGTGGAGAAAAAGCAGCGCCATGGCGTCATCGACGCCGGGATCCGTATCAAAGATGACTTTATGCATGAAATCTGTCGCCCGTCTGGAGGAAACGCGCCTTCTATCGCAATCGCTTGCGCGGAGAAAGCGCTCAGTTTGCGGTTTCGGAAAACTCGGCCATCAGCTTCGGGAAGTCTTCCATCGGCGGAAACTGCGGATAGCTGTGGCGGGCAGGCACGGTGACCCATCCAAGCTTTTCCGTGACGCAGGTTTCGATGAAGGGTGCGGCCTCGGCGGTCTGGTCCAGCATGCTGGCGCGCACGTTCATCAGCGGACCGAACATCTCGGCTTTGGTAAACACCCAACTCAGGCAATGCGGGCAAAAATGATGCCGCAGATCGCCATGCAACCCGCCGATCACGGTTTCCAGCCCACTGACTTCAACGCAATCCTGCGGAAAGAGCGCGCTCAGCGAAAAGGCGCTGGCTGTCATGCGCTGGCAGCCCTTGCAGTGGCAGGCCATGGTCATCAGGGGGCGCCCCCTGACCTTCAGGCTTACCTGTCCGCAGCGGCAGCTGCCCTGATCCGTTTCATTGACCGCCTGCATGGATTATCCTTCCCTTTGCCCTTGGATATCTGCCCGTTCAGTCCTTCGCCTTGGCAGCCTTCTTCTTACCGACATTGCGCAGGACATGCGAGAAGCCCGCATTGTACAGGTCGCTGTCACGGAATTCGACATGGCCGAAAACCTTGCCGACCATGATCAGTGCCGTGCGCGTAATCTTGGCCTTGCGCACTTCATCAGCCATGTCCTTCAGCGTCGTGCGGATGAACAATTCGTCCGGCCAGGTGGAGCGATAGGCAACCACAACCGGGCAATCCTCACCGTAATAGGGTGTCAGTGTGTCACGGATATGCGTGAGATTGCGGATCGACAGGTGAATGGCCAGCGTCGCGCGCGATTTTCCAAGAATTTCCAGCGTCTCGAATTCCGGCATCGAGGATGCCTTCATTTCGGTGCGGGTGATGATCACCGTCTGGGCGATTTCCGGCAGCGTCAACTCGGTCTTCAGGCGCGCGGCCGTCGCGGCAAAGGCCGGTACGCCCGGCACGACATCATAGGGAATGCCTGCCGCATCGAGGCGGCGCATCTGTTCGGCAATCGCGCCGTAGATCGAGGGGTCGCCGGAGTGAACACGGGCAACATCCTCACCCCGTTCATGGGCGGCCACCATGTCCGAGACGATCTCGTCGAGATGCATCGGCGCGGTATCCTTGACGATGGCGCCCTCAGGTGCAGCCTTGACGATCTCCTCCGGCACCAGCGAGCCTGCATAAAGGCAGACCGGGCAGCGCTCGATCAGGCGCAGGCCCCGTACGGTGATCAGATCGGGGGCTCCGGGGCCGGCTCCGATGAAATAGACGGTCATGCTTCATTTCCCTTTCAATTCAATGGGCATTGCGATGCCCCTCATCCCCCTTCCGGGACCTTCTCCCCGTAAACGGGGAGAAGGGGCAAGACGCCGACCGCACCGGCCTTCTCCCCGCCTGCGGGGAGAAGGTGGCGGCAGCCGGATGAGGGGCTTCACGAACCCCGAGATGTCAAACGCCCTTCATCCCGCTCTCCGCCTTGCCCGAATAGCCGCGCGGCGTGTAGACCCAGGTCTTGCCGTCACCTGTCGTCACGGTCCGGCTTTCCGACGAGCCAACCACGACAACGGTCAGCATGTCGACATCATCAACATTGAGTGCGCCAAGCGGAACGGTGCGCACTGCCTCACCCTCGCGACCGAGATTGGTGGCGAGGATGACCGGCGATGATGCCGGGCGGTACTTCAACAATTCGTCACGCGCATAGGCAAGCTGGGTGCGGCGCTTCATCGAGACCGGATTGTAGAAGGCGATGACGAAATCACCTTCGCCCGCGGCCTTTACCCGGCGCTGGATGTGTTCCCATGGCGTGAGAAGGTCGGACAGCGAAATGGTGCAGAAGTCATGGCCAAGTGGTGCCCCGATGCGGGCAGCGGCCGCCTGAAGCGCCGAGATGCCCGGCGAAACCTGGACCTCGATCCGGCTTGCGGCGTCAGAAATGCCGCCCTTGTCGAAGAGTTCGAAGACCAGGGTCGCCATGGCGTAGATACCGGCATCGCCCGAGCAGACAAGCGCAACTGTCTTGCCCTCGCCCGCCAGTTCCATCGCATGCACGACGCGCGCCTCCTCCTTGCCGAGGTCGAAATCGTGGCGGACCTTGCCGTCTGCAAGCGGCCCCAGCAGGTCGAGATAGAGCGAGTAGCCAACGAGATCAGTCGAATTCGACACCATGCGGGAGACTTCCGGCGAGCGCCAGCCCTCCGAGCCCGGGCCGATGCCGACAACGAAAAGCCTGCCCCGGGCGCGGCCAATGTCATTGGGATCGACGATGTCGGACGCACGCGCGATTGCGGCGGTTGCGACCTTCGACTTGATCTTTTCGACGACGAGTTCGCCCGCAGCGCCGACAGCAGCCAATGCGGCGCCTTCCGCCACGCCATGGCAGCCAACTTCGGCGAAGACCACATCGGACGGGTTCTTCAGCCGCGGGGCCTCGGCCTCAAGCGTGGCTGCGGTGAAGAAACGCGCGGGCACGCCGAAATGGGCCGCGACGGCATGGATCGCCGTCTCATCGGCCTTGAGATCGATCGAGCAGACGGCTGCAAGGCTTGCCCGGGAAAGACCACCCTTGGCTAACGCCTCTTCTGCGAGCGCAATCGCTTCATCCGGCTTGGCATGCCGTTCACAGCCCATGCCGAGCACCAGCGTCTTCGGGTGATAGACGAGTTCAAGCTCGCCGGCGGTCTTCTGTTGGTCGGTCACGGTCAACGTCACGCGGGCCTCTTGTTGGAATGAAAGTCTGGATTGGGTGAGCCATGTGGCAAGGGAAGACAGAGCGCCGCTGTCGACGACAAGCCTCGCCCCCTCGCCGGCCACCAGCTCCGCCATCACCGTCTTGGCATCGGTGGGATTGGCAAGCACATGGCCTTGCGGCGGCTGGTCGAGGGCAACGCCCAGTTTCAGGTCGCCTGCGGTCGTGATCGCAGCATGCGCGCCGATCGCCGCGGCGATCTTACGGGCAAGATCATTGGCCCCGTGATGGCCGCCGAGCAACGGCACCACCGACGAGCCGTCCTCGGCAACTGCCAGTACCGGCGGCTCGGCATGCTTGTCGGCAAGCACAGGCGCAAGAAGGCGAATGAGTGCGCCGGATGCCATCACGGCGATGATCGGCCGCCCGGCGGCAAAGAGCGTCTGGACATGTTCCTTCACGGAGGAAAAGTGCACATCCGCCGTGCTCACCCTAGCAGACGCACCATGCACCTCCCCGAAGATCGCAGTCGCGACCTGGCGGGCGAGCGGGATTGCCGCCTCGTTCAGCACGAGAATAGCGGGCTTGTCCGCAGGAACGGTCGAGACAGCCGCCATCAGAGCCCGCTTCCAAGCGTCTTGGCAAGGGCCGGATGCCAGCGTTCCTCCCCCTTGTAGATCAGGATCATGGAGAAATACGGAGCCGTGTCTTCGGCGACCTCGGCCAGCGGCAACAGCCTCTGCTCGCCAAGGCTGACGCGCTCGGCATAACCGGCCTGGCGTGTGAGGCCGAGGCTGTCGATCAGTGCGCGAATGCGCGGAAAATGACGGCCGAGCTTGATGATGGCGACGGCGCCCGAGGCTTCTATCCGGGCTGAAAGTTCCTCGTCCGGCAGCGGCCCGGGCAAAACCGTCAACACGTCATTGCGCGCGGCAAGCGGCCGCCCGAGCCCGGCGGCAGCCGCCATCATCGAGGAAACGCCCGGCACGACTTCGGTCGGATAGCGATCGCCAAGCCGTTCGAAGAGATACATGAAGGAGCCGTAGAAGAAGGGATCGCCCTCGCACAGCACCGCCACGTCCGCACCGGCTTCGAGATGACGTGAAAGCGTTTCGGCGGCCTGGCTATAGGTCTCCTGAGCCGGAAAACGTTCGACGCGCATCGGCACGACAATCGGAACCTCAAGCTGTGCCGCGGTCAGATAGGGCGCCGCAATCTGGCGGGCGAAGCTCGGGCCGGTATCCGGCGCCGGATAGGCCACGACAGGGCAGTTCGTCAGGATCCGGTGTGCCTTCAGCGTCAGGAGTTCCGGATCGCCGGGACCGAGGCCGAGGCCATAAAGTTTACCGGTCATGCGTCCTCTCCCTTCACCGCCGTCCACATTGTGACCGGCATCAGCGACTTCCAGCCGCAATAGCGACCGACAGGTGCTGCCCGCGCCACCTGAATGCGTGTGAGGTCACCGCCAAAGACGCTCCGCAGTTCGACAAGGCGCGCCTCGCCTTCAAGGGTGACAGCATTGGCGACGAGCAATCCACCGGCCCCAAGCGCATCCCAACAGGCCTCAAACACGCCCTCGCCGGTGATTCCGCCACCGATAAAGACGACATCGGGCCGCTTCAACCCATCAAGCGCCAGCGGTGCTGCACCCTCGACGATCTCCAGATCGGGAACGCCGAGGACTGTGGCATTGTGGCGGATCATCGCCACCCGCTCTGGCTTGCCTTCCACGGCAATTGCCCGCGTCCCCATCCCGGCCCGCATCCACTCGATGGCAATCGAGCCGCACCCAGCGCCCACATCCCACAACAGTGCATCGGGAAACGGCGACAATTGCGCAAGCGTCGCTGCGCGCACTTCGCGCTTGGTCAGTTGACCGTCATGGCGGAAGGCTTCGTCGGGCAGGCCGGCGATGGGGGAGAGGAGCGGCCCGTTCTGGGCGCAATCGATCGCCAGTGTATTGAAGTCGGACAGCAGAGGCGGCGCCTCGGCCATGTCGATCGCCGTCATTCGGAAAATTCGCTCCTGCGCACCGCCCATATGTTCGAGAACATGCAGGATCGAAGCGCCAAAGCCCTTTTCGGCGAGCAGAACCGCCGCCGCCTGAACGGTCTCGGCATCGGAGGTGAGCGCCAGTATGCGCGCACGCGGCAGGACGTGCCGATTGAGATGGCTCAAGGGTCGGCCATGAAGGGAGATCTGCGCCACGGATTGCAGCGGCCAGCCCAGTCTTGCAGCTGCCAGCGAAAAAGCAGATGGGCTCGGCAGAACGAACATTTCCTCGGCTGAAACGTAGCGCCGCAGCGTGGCACCGATGCCGAAGTGCATGGGATCACCGGTCGCAAGGACAGTAACCGGCGTGCCGCGAAGCCTGAGGATTTCCGCAAGGGTTTCGCGAAACCCCGCCCCCCAGGTGAGGATTCGCTTGAGGCTCGGCAGAGAGCTTCCATCGATCACAGCATCGAGCCGCTCACCGATCACCAGCGTCTCGGCCTGCCAGACAATCGATTGGGCCTCGGGCGTGAGGCTTTCCAGCCCGTTGTCGCCAATGCCGACGATCGTCAACCACGGACCGTGCAGGATCTCAGACATTGGTGCCAAGTCCCCCGGCAAGAGCATTGATGGCGGCCGAGGCCATGGCCGAGCCGCCCTTTCGACCACGGACGGCGATATAGGGAATGCCGCGACTGTTGGCGATCAGTTCAGCCTTGCTTTCGGCTGCACCGACAAAGCCGACGGGAAAACCAAGGATGATCGCCGGTTTCGGCGCACCTGCATCAATGCGTTCCAAAAGGCGAAAGAGAGCCGTCGGAGCATTGCCGATCGCAACAATAGCGCCGGCAAGATGGGCGTCCCAGAGATCAACCTGGGCTGCAGAGCGTGTGTTGCCGATTTCTTCAGCCTTCGGCCGCACACGCTCGTCGTTAAGAAGGCAGATCACGTCATTCTCTGCTGGCAACAGACGACGGATAACGCCATGGCGAACCATTTCAACGTCAACGAGAATGGGCGCGCCCTTTTCCAGCGCGGCCGCACCCGCTTCAAAGGCACCTTCGGAAAAGGCAATCTCATCGAGGAGTTCCACCATGCCACAGGCATGGATAAGACGGATGACCAGAGGCTGCAAGACCGGGGGAAACTGACCCAGATCGGCTTCCCGGCGGATCGTCTCGAACGATTGGCGGTAAATCTCGGCAGGGTCGCGAATGTAGTCCATCTGTTCAAGCCCTTGCCCATCCGGGATGCCAACCGACTTTGCACCAACCAGCTCCCGATGACCGATGCCGAGCACCCAGCCTTCTTCCTGAACCGAGACAGCCGCTTCGTCATCGGTCAGCATGGGCGGCCTGCCAAGCAGACTTGCAAGGCGTCCATCGGCCGCGAAACTGCCGAAGGCTTCAGCCACAGTCCGGACCTGCGCTGCATCCTTCACATCAAAACTCCCGGTCAGCGTGAACAAGGATGGATAAATCTCGGCGAAGACCACGGGCTTGGCAAAGTCCGAGGTAAAGCCTGTGTCGAACGGCCAGACGGCAATATCGTCGCCGTGGCCACTCTCGTCGAGGAAACGCGAAAGACGGGCAATCCCAAGCAGGGTCTGGCTGCCAACCGAACCGTTATATGTCAGTTGCCAGACCGATTTAGCACCCTTAGCAAACTGCTCCGAACGGCGAAACGCGAATGGAGCCGATTGCGGCAGCGGCGGCCTCTTGTCGGACAAATGGGCATAAAGATGCTGATGCGGCCTTCCCCAGAAGCGCGGCTCGCCGGCAAAATGCGTGGCGTTCCAGCGCGAGGCAAGGTCGAAGCGGCTATTACGATTGTCGGGTGAATCCTCGATCTCGTCGGAAATCTTGCGCCACAGGGCCCGCCAGTCCGCCCGCCCCGTCAACCGCTCGGCGGTGCCAGCCGGATAGCCAAAGGCGAAGTCGAACCCACAGAGAAGGCGTTTGCCTTCAATGACCGCTGATCCGACCACAGCCTCCAGCCGCTGCATGAAGGCGTGTCTGGTCGAAAAATTCTCGACCCAATCGATTTCACAGCGATCGCCCTCGCAGCGGGCAAGACACGCCCAGAGCGAGTTTTTGCCCGTCACCGGTTGCCCGGCGCCGGACCAATCGACGATCAGGATGCGATCGAAGAGCGGCATCACTTTTTCTTCTGCATCGACTTCGGCCCCAGCGGATGGTCGGCATGGGGATAAGGCGCATGGTGGTGATCGTGCCCATGCGAATGGTCGTGGCCGTGATCGTGGCTATGACCGTGACCATGATGATGATGATGATGATGATGATGATGGCCGTGATCGTGGTGGTGATGGTGATCATGCCCATGGCCATGGTGGTGATCGTGTCCATGATCATGCTCGTGGTGGCCGCAGCCACAATTCGGTCCATGCTCGTGATGGGCTGTCTTGCCCGAGGACGGGGCGTCCATCACGGCCTGCAGTTCGGCATCCGGGGTCTTGTCCTTGAGCGCAGCATATTTGCCACCCAGGGTGAAGGAAGCCGCATAATCGAACGAGGTGTCGACCGGCACAGGCTCGAGGCTTGCCGGTTCCGCATGGCTGTGCACCGGCGTCCAGGGCAGACCATGCTCACGACAGAAATCGGGATCGCGGCAGGACGCATCGCAATCACCCCTGCAGGGACAGTTTTCAAGGCCGCCGCCAATGCCTTCGACATGATGGTGATGGCTTTCCTGCGGCTGGCCGACATCGGCTTCGAAGCCGAGCACCTGCTCGCGATACTTGCACATCTGGCAGTTCATGACGGCCGCCCCCTCGAGGATCTCGCTCACGCGATCCTGAAAGGCATCGAGCACCAGCGGGTGGTCGTTCAGGTAGCTCGCCTTGACGAACTGAATGTCAGGAAAGCGCGCCGCGACCTCGTCGGTATAGCTGTAGATGCGCTTTACCAGCACGCCGGTGAAGAGGAAGTACGGGAAGACGATTATCCGCTTGTAGCCAAGCTTGGCGGCATGCGTGAGGCCCGGTTCGACCAGCGGGAAGGTAACGCCGGAATAACAGGTCTCGCCCCAGCCGAAACCCATGCCTTCCCAGAGCATACGCATGACCTTTGTCGCGTTGGAATTGGCATCGGGATCCGACGACCCGCGACCGACCACCATCAACAGCGTCTCATGCTTGTCGACGAAGCCAAGCCTTGCGTTCGCCTCATCAACCGCTTCCTGAATGCGATCTCCGGCGGCACGGATCATCTTAAGATCGATGCCGAGCTCGCGACCGTAATTGATCACCATGCCAGGATTCTGGGCCTGGTAGGTGTTCAAGACGGAAGGGATGTCATTCTTGGCGTGGCCGGCGGCAAACAGCATGCCCGGCACGGCAAGGACGCGGGTCACGCCCTGGTCACGCAGACTGTCGAGACCGGCCGAGATCACCGGATTGCAGAATTCGAGATAACCGTATTCAACCGGCATGTCGGGGTTGCGGGCGCTGAGCGCCTCCGCGATCACGGCGAATTCCTTGGCCGCGTTCTGATTGCGGCTGCCGTGGCCGCAGACCATGATTCCGAGTTTTTCCGCCATGAGACAAGGCCTCCCTGCTTCGTTTCCTTTGCCTGTACGAAGCGCCGAACCTTGCCGCCTCACGGGGCGCGGTCCTTGGCCTTTGGGACAGCTCCGGAATTGGCCCCCTGATTGGGTCGGCCGCACCGGACTATTTCCAGCCTGTCGAACAGGCGCCGTCGCACATTGTCCTGAGCTTTATCGAAGCCGGCCTGAACGGTCAAATCGGTTTGCGGCGCTTTGTGTGGTGCCTGCGCCAGTCTCCGAAATCCCTCGGCTGGGCGACAGCTGAACCCTGCCGCCTTGCGCGATCGAGGCGATTGGTCCACAAGGCCGGCGCCTGCCTTCATCTTCTCCAAACGACGTGAGCCTTCCCGTGGTCGATCTCGCCTTCCAAGCCCTGCTGCTTCTCTTTATCGCGGCCTTCATTGCCGGCTTCATCGATTCGATTGCGGGCGGCGGCGGGCTGATCACCATCCCGGCCATGCTGATCGCGGGCATCCCGCCGCTGGAAACGCTCGGCACCAACAAGCTGCAATCGATGTTCGGCGCGGGGTCTGCCACCCTCGCTTATGCCCGCAAAGGCCATGTGGACCTGAAGAAGCAATTGCCCATGGCGGCGATGGCGGTCATCGGCGGGGCGCTCGGTGCCGTCGTCGCAAGCTTCGTTCCCGCAGCCGTGCTTCGCGCCTTCATGCCCTTCCTGCTCGTCGCCATCGCGCTCTATTTTGCGCTCAAGCCAAACCTTTCCGACATCGACAGCCACCAGCGCCTGACACCCTTTGCCTTCGGCCTCACCTTCGTGCCGATGATCGGCTTCTATGACGGCGTCTTCGGGCCCGGCACCGGCTCCTTCTTCATGCTCGCCTTCGTTTCGCTCGCCGGCTTCGGCATGCTGAAGGCAACGGCGCATACGAAGCTCCTGAACCTCGGCTCCAATCTCGGCGCTTTCCTGGTCTTCGTGCTCGGCGGCGTTGTCTTGTGGAAGGTTGGCCTGATGATGGGCATCGGCCAATTCCTCGGCGCCCAGACCGGCTCGAAACTTGCGATGAAAAACGGTGCGCGGCTGATCAAGCCACTGCTCGTGATCACCTGCGTCGCGCTCGCCATCCGTCTACTTGCCGACCCGACAAATCCGATCCGCATCTGGATCGGGGTCTGATCGATCAGTACTCCACGCCGATCTGCGCCTTGATGCCGGAGCGGAACGGGTGTTTCACAAGCTCCATTTCAGTGACGAGATCGGCAAGCTCGATCAGTTCGTCCTTGGCGTTGCGGCCTGTCAGCACGACATGGGTCATGTCGGGCTTTTCGGTCGCGAGGAATTCCAGCACTTCGGCGAGATCGATGTAGTCGTAGCGGATCGCGATGTTGACCTCGTCCAGCAGAACCATGGAATTTGTCGGATCGCGAATAAGGTCCTTCGCTTTTTCCCAGGCGGCCTTGGCCATGGCGATGTCGCGCGCCTTGTCCTGCGTTTCCCAGGTGAAGCCCTCGCCCATGGTGTGGAACTCGCAGAGATCCGAGAAGTGACCGAGGATCAGGTCCCGCTCGCCGGTCGACATCGCCCCTTTGATGAACTGCACCACGGCGCATTTCTTCCCATGGGCGATGTGCCGGAAGATCATGCCGAAGGCGGCGGAGGATTTGCCTTTGCCCTTGCCGGTATGGACGATGATCAGGCCCTTTTCGCCTGTCTTCGTCGCCATGATCTTGTCGCGCGCGGCCTTTTTCTTGGCCATCTTCTCCGCATGGCGGGCGAGATCGACCTCGGGGTTCTGGATGTTGTTGTCGTCGTCGCTCATCTCAACACTTCCTTCAAATCCCTGGCGCCGGCAGAGGCCAGCTCCTCCAATGTAAACTTCGCCGAATTGCTCTTCGGCGTCCACAGGCCCCGTTCGATGGCCTCGACCAGCCGTTCGGCCAATTCCTTCTGTGCCGGGGCATTCTTGTCGGCCATGAAGTCGCGCACCCGCTCATCCAGGATAAAGGCCTGATAGACCGCCTCGAAATGGTGGTCGCGCACGGCGCCCGTCGTCGCGGCAAAGGCGAACATGTAGTCAACGGTCGCGGTGATCTCGAAGGCACCCTTGTAACCGTGACGCATGACGCCCTCGATCCACTTGGGATTGACGACACGGGCGCGCACCACGCGGCCGATCTCCTCCTCAAGGCTGCGGATCACAGGCTTTTCGGGCCGCGAGTGGTCGTTGTGATAGACCTTCGGCCTCACGCCCGCGACATGCTCGACTGCCGCCGTCATGCCGCCCTCGAACTGGTAGTAATCGTCGCTGTCGAGCAAGTCATGCTCGCGATTGTCCTGGTTTTGCACCACGGCCTGAACCGAGCGCAGCCGCTCCTCGAAAAGCCCACGCTCCGCCTTGCCGTCCTCGCCGGCGCCATAAGCATAGCCGCCCCAGACGAGATAGCTTTCAGCCAGGTCAGCCCGCTCAGACCAGCCCTTCTCATCGATCAGCGCTTGCAGGCCAGCACCATAGGCACCGGGCTTGGAGCCGAAGACACGGTAGCCGGCGCGGCGGGCGGCCTGCTTGTCATCCAGCCCCTCGGACAACAGTGTTTCGATGTCCGCCCGCATGCGTGCCGCAATCGGATTGTCGTCCTCGTCCTCATCAAGGCTTGCGATAGCCCGCACCGCCTTGTCGAACAGGGCAATCTGTTCGGGGAACGCATCGCGGAAGAAGCCTGATATGCGCAGGGTGACGTCAACACGCGGACGTCCCAGGATCGCCATCGGGATGACCTCGAAACCGGTGACGCGGCGCGATGCCATGTCCCAGAGCGGCTTCACGCCAATGAGTGCCAGCGCCTGCGCGATGTCATCGCCGCCGGTGCGCATGTTCGACGTGCCCCAGGCGGTGAGACCGAAAGATTTCGGCCATTCGCCATGATCCTGCACGTAACGCTGGATCAGGAGTTCTGCGGACTTCTTGCCGAGTTCGTAGGCCGCCGGCGTCGGTACGGCGCGGCTGTCGACGGAGTAGAAATTGCGTCCCGTGGGCAGCACGTCGGGACGGCCGCGGGTCGGCGCGCCCGAGGGACCGGGAGGCACGAAACGACCGGAGAGGCCTCTCAGCAGGCCTTGGATTTCGGCGGCTCCGGATCTGACAACGGCGGGCTTCAGTCTGGCTTCGATTTCGGCGAGCACGGCGCGGGTTCTCGGCCAGTTATCCGGGCAACCGAGCTCGCCGGAAACGAGTTTGGCAGCGAGCAGCTCGATGCGCTCCACCGTGTCGCCCTGGGTGCGCCAAGGGGCGTCAGTGAGATCGGCAAGGATTGCGGGTTTTCCCTCGGTCCAAGGGGCCGACATCACGCAGTCGAGGGGATCGAACCTCGGCCCCTCATCCGCCCTCCGGGCCCCTTCTCCCCCCAGGCGGGAAGAAGGGGGCACGCCATCGTCCGTCTCATCCTTCTCCCCGTTTAACGGAGAGAATGTGGCCGGCAGGCCGGATGAGGAGCTATCTCCCAATACATCCGCCGCGATCGCCCGCTGCAAACTCGCATCACCGCCCTCGCCCAGCGCGCGCGGCACCCGCGCCAGCGCCACGACCAGGTCCGTCAGCAGCCGTCCTTCCGGCGCTTTCCCGAAGATGTGCAAGCCGTCACGAATCTGCATTTCCTTCAGATCGCAGAGATAGGCGTCGAGCTTCTCCAGAGCGGTTTCTTCAGCGTCGCCCTTGGCAATGCCGGCGTCCTGATCAAGGCCGATATCGGCTATCAACTCCAGGATCTGCTTCTTCAGAAGCACCAGCCGGCGCGGATCGCCGCCGGCCGCTTCGTAATACTCGTCGACCAGCGCCTCGAGGTCCTTCAGCGGGCCATAGGATTCGGCCCGGGTCAGTGGCGGCGTGAGATGGTCGATGATGACGGCGGCGCTGCGGCGCTTGGCCTGCGTGCCCTCACCGGGATCGTTGACGATGAAGGGATAGAGATGCGGCAGCGGTCCGAAGACGGCTTCTGGAAAACAGCTCTCGGACAGGGCCAGCGCCTTGCCCGGCAGCCATTCCAGATTGCCGTGCTTGCCCATGTGGATGATCGCCTGCGCTCCAAATTCACGACGCAGGAAGGCGTAGAAAGCAAGATAGCCGTGCGGCGGCACCAGGTCCGGAGAATGATAGGTTTCCTTGGGGTCGATGTTGTAGCCGCGCGCCGGTTGGATGCCGATCATGAGCTTGCCAAAGCGCATCAGCGGCAGTGCGAAACTGCCCTCGACATGAAAAGGGTCGCTGTCGGGCATGCCCCAGCGAGCGGTCTCACGATCCTGAATCTCTTTTGGAAGACTATCGAAGAACGCATTGTAATCGCTAAGAGACAGTCGCTCACGGATGACCCTTCCGTCATGCGCGGCATTGGTTGGTCCCGCCATCAGCGCCTGGATCAGCGCGTCGCCGTCCGGCGGCAGATCTGCGACATCGTAGCCGGCATCGCGCATCGCGCGCATGACCTCAATCGTGCCGGCTGGCGTATCCAGGCCCACGCCGTTGCCGAGACGTCCGTCGCGGTTCGGATAGTTGGCCATCACAAGTGCGACGCGGCGGTCCGCGGGCTCGGTGGCGCGGAGCCTTGCCCAATTCGCCGCGAGTTCAGCGACGAAACGCATGCGGCCCGGATCAGGCTCGTGGCTGACGAGGTTGACCTCCACCTCTTCGTTGAACCGCGCCTTCGACTTGAAAGAAACGGCGCGGCTCAAGACGCGGCCGTCGACTTCCGGAAGGGCAACGCTCATCGCAAGATCGCGAGCGCTGAGGCCTTGCGTGGAATTCTCCCAGGTGGCGCGGGGCGATGACGAGAAGATCGCCTGCAGGACGACAGCGCCCGTCTCGTCAAGGACCGTCGACGGATGTTCCGCGCCCGGAGACGAGACGGCGAAACCCGTGGCATTGACTACTACTGCCGGCGGAAACCGTTTGAAGATGGCGCGAAGCGTATCGACCGAGACCTGATCCTTGAGGCTCGATACGAAGACGGGCAGCGGGATCAGGCCCTGCTCCTTCAAAGCCGAAATCATGGCTTCGACGGGCGCCGTTTCGCCACTCTGGACGAGGGCATGGTAGAAGCAGAGCGGCGCGATCTTTCCAGTCCCTGCATGCGGGGCGAGGCTCAGGGTCAGGTTCTCGTCTTCAACTGTCGCCTGCCCCTCATCCGCCCTGCGGGCACCTTCTCCCCGTGAACGGGGAGAGGGAGGCACGCCGCCGGCCACAAGACCGCTCTCTCGCCTTATCGGAGACATGGCCGACAGGTCAGAGGGGGGCGCCGGGAACGCCAGCCTTTCCCACTCCTCGACCCCAATCACGCCCCTGCCCGGCCACCAGATTCCGGCCTTCAAGAGTGGGCGGGCCGGCTCCGGGCGCTCGTCACCACGCAGCATCGCCTCCGCGTAAGCCACGAAGGCGGCCGCATTGCCAGCCCCGCCCTCGGTGAGATAGCTCCAGAGCGGCTGCCGGTCGTTTTCGGCGCCGGATTGGAACGGCAACAGCCCTTCGTCCGGCTTGTCGTCCCCCGGCAGCACGACGATGGCGGCACCGCTGCGGCGGGCGCAGGCATGCAGAGCCTCCAATGCGTAGTGAAAATAGCTCGCTCCGCCCAGTGCCCTCACCACGATCAACCGGGCATGACGCGCCGTGCGCTCGATATAGGTATCGACCGACATCGGATGTTTGAGCGCCATCAGGCTCGCCAGCCGCCAGCGCAGTGTGTGATCGCTCCTTGCCTGAACGGCTGCGGCAATGGCCGCAAGTTCGGTGTCGGCCGCGGAGAGAAACAGGATGTCTCCCGGCGTCTGACCAAGATCGATCGCCTCGTCGCCGTCGCTGATCGATCCTTTCTGGGCAAGAAGCAGATGCATGGGTCAGCCAGCCGCCGCCTGGACGTCCTCGACGACGGAGGCGAAATCCCATTCGTGCAGGCCGATCACCACGAGCCGCGTCTCGCGCTTGTCGCCCGAGGTCCAAGGGCGATCGAAATAGCTTTCGACGCGGGTGCCGACAGCCTGGATGACGAGCCGCATCGGTTTGCCGGGCACGTCGATAAAGCCTTTCAAGCGCAGAATGTCATGCTTCTCGATCACCGGCTTCAGCCGATCGATAAAGTCTGCGGGATCCTTGATCTCGCCCAGCTTCAGCACGAAGCTCTCAAACTCATCGTGGTCATGATGATGATCGTGATCCTCGCCGGAGGCATGCAGCGCCTCGTGCTCCAGCTCGTGATGCGATTTGCGGTTATCGATGTCGTCCTCGGTGCTGGCGCCGATGCCGAGCAGGACGATCGATGGCACCTCGCCATTCTTCGCCTCGATCAAGGACGGTTTGCGGCTGGTACGGCCGGTCACCTCGGCACGCACAGCGGCAATACGCTCGGCATCGAGCAAGTCCGTCTTGTTGAGCACGATCAGGTCGGCGCAGGTCAGCTGATCCTCGAACAGTTCCTCGATAGGGCTCTCATGATCGAGATTGTCGTCCTCGGCGCGCTGGGCAGCGACCGCGTCATGGTCATCGGCAAAGCGGCCGGCGGCAACCGCTGCGCTGTCGACTACGGTCACGACGCCGTCGACCGTGACACGGGTGCGGATGTCCGGCCAGTTGAAGGCGGCGACCAGCGGCTGCGGCAGCGCCAGGCCTGAGGTTTCGATAACGATATGATCAGGCTTGACGTCGCGGTCGAGCAGCTTCTGCATGGTCGGCACGAAATCGTCGGCGACGGTGCAGCAGATGCAGCCATTGGTGAGCTCGATGATGTCGTCCTCGGTGCAGTTATCGGTGCCGCAGCCTTTCAGCACGTCGCCATCGACGCCGAGATCGCCGAACTCGTTGATGATGAGCGCAATCTTCTTGCCGCCGGCATTCATCAGCATGTTGCGGATGATGGTGGTTTTGCCCGCGCCGAGGAAACCTGTGATGACGGTGGCGGGGATCTTTTGCTGCAACATGGTTCAACCCTTCATTTTCAGCGGCAGTCCAGCCGCAACGAAATAGACCTCTGCCGCCTGGGCGGCGATGGCTTGGTGAAGACGGCCGGCATGGTCGCGAAAGGCACGCGCCATCTTGTTCTCGGGCACGATGCCAAGACCGACTTCATTGGAGACAAGGATGACGGTGGCCTTGAGATCGCCGAGCTTTGCCGCAAGGGCCGCGCCCTCGGCGTCGACATCGCGGCCTTCCTCCATCATCAGATTGGTGACCCAGAGGGTCAGGCAGTCAACCAGGATGACGCGTCCAGGCTGATCCAGCTTGGCAAGCGCATCTCTGAGAGCGATGGGCTCCTCATACGTCGTCCAGCCGTCGCTGGCGCGGTCGGCCTTGTGGGTCGCGATGCGGGCCGCCATCTCCTCGTCCCAGGGACGTCCGGTGGCGAGATACAGGCGTTCATGGCCGGAAGCGCGCGCGAGCCCTTCGGCGAATCGCGACTTTCCTGACCGGGCACCGCCGAGAACGAGAATGGAATGAGGACGAGAAATGCTCATTGCGCGCCCGTCTGCCCGGTGGCGCAGCACACAGCCGCAGCGCCGGCATTTCGCCCCTGCAACGTCTCGATCGATGCGCGAACCGACGATACGGTCCGGCAGCGGCGGGACCATCTGGACCCGCGGATGCAATGCGTCGCCACGACAACCTCCGTGCTGGCAACGGGGAGACCTCCCCAGTGTGGGCACCATGCCCGTGGATGGCAGGTCTCCTGGCTCGCAGGTCGTGGCCTTCGGGGCCAGCGGATTTTCCTCACCTTCCCAGGGTTAGCGCGCGACACGAAAGAGCGGACGATTCGTAGACATAGAGGCGTCCTGCCCCGGCTGATCGTGTCGCCACCCCAGTGGCTTTTCCGATCTGCCGTTCAGAAAGGCCGGCCGCATCGTGCGACCCGTCACCTTAAGGAACCGGCAGAGCGGATGGAAAACCCTCGCTGCAATACAGTCGCGGGGTCGGCTGCGTTCCGCGTGCCCGGTTGGGGTCCACGCCTTCGCATTCCCTTTTGCTCTCCGGACACCATCTCTGACATCCGAAAACCATCCGTAACGAGGATTAGGCCGAGGCCGGAGCCGAGTCAATCGCCTCGCTTGCGGCAGAAATGCAGGTCGCTGTCACACGGTCAGTGCTGGGGCACCAGGCAGTCTGCATTGCCGACGGCATCGCAGTCCGCTCCCAGGCGCACCGCGCCGCTTGCGCCGTCGTCGACCGTCGCGCTGCGTGGCGCGCGGACCGGTTTGGCGGCCTGTGGCTGGACAGTCGTCACGCTCGTCCGCGCGGCAACAGGCGCCTCGGTCGCCAGAATGGTCGAAATCTTCGGTGGATGCCTCACGACACGCAAGCGCGGCGTGGTCAGCGAAAAGGCATAGCGGATGCGGGCGGCGATCTGCTCGGCGAGCTGCTCCCGGCCATAGCGCGGGTCATCCGTCGAGGCATCAACGACAAGCTTCGCCTCGGCGACGGGCTCCCCTGTTTCAACAGAGCTTGCGGTGACCGTCACATGGGCCCGGTCGAGATTCCGACGGGCGTTGAAGCCCTTGGTCAGTCGATCGAGCTTTATCAGGAGGACAACCCGCTCGGCTCCCGGCGGCGGCCGGGTGGTGGCGATCGCGGATGCGATGCGGCGGTCGAGCGAGGTTAGAAGATCGAGGTGAACGTCACCATTGGCAAGGATGGTCGCCGTCCTGACATTGTAGACAAGCGGGCGCCCATTCCAGGTACCGGGAAAGGCAACGCAGGCCGTGAGGCTGAAGACTGCACAGGCGATAACAATCCAATAGACACTACGGCCCGGCATCCCGCGCTCCGGCTGTTGATTCCCAGCCGGCAGCATCCGCCTTTTATGGTTAGGACGAGGTTAATCCTGACGCATCACCGCCTGATAAAGCGAGGCTGCCGCGGCGAACTCGCGGTACCGCGCTTCTCTGCGCGCCTCGGCCTCGGCATCCGTGCCCCAATGCTCGATCGTCCAGTCCTCGTCGAGATGGGCAAGCGCCCAAATCTCATCCAGATCCAACGCCCCCTCGGCAAAGGCCAACGCCAAAACAGCGGATCCCGTGAGCGTCGTGACGACATTGAGGCAGCTTAGCTCGAAGGCGCCTCGGTAGGGCTTCAGGGCTGTTGAAAAGGCAGCAATCGCCTCCGAAGGCTGGGCCTGGTGCATGACGCCTTCGACCATAACCAGCCGTATGCCATGCGTGCGCATTGCCCATTCCAAGACAGGATCCCAGCGGCCGGCCTGGCGCTCGATCAATTCCTGCGGACCGTCGGCGCGGTAGCAGAGCATGTCGGTGCCGGCAAAGCGGACGATCTCTTCGAAAACGGCATCCACGCTGATGCTGACAGCGTCGATCGCCGTGTTGGAGAGCTTGGTGATCGGCATGCTTGCTGGGTCAATGACTTCCGCCTGCGCTGCCCATTCAGCGGCGACAAGTTCTGCTGCTTCGCGGCTCGGCAGCACCAGCGCGTTCTTGGCAGGCGTCTTGACCGGCTTTCCATCCAGATGAATGGCGTATCCGTCATCTGCCGTGGCGATGGAGACGTCCGTGTAAAAACGCTTGGGCAGCGGACGCTTCATCTGGATCTGGGCCCGGCGCACCGGATCCTCATGGCTCGGCTGAGGGATGAACGTGCCGAAGATGTCCTGGCTGAGTTCGTCGCGCATTCTTGTCTCCTAGTGGATATAGGCAAGCAGATCGGCCGGACGATCCACCACCGCATCGGCACCGGCGTCCCATAGCGCCGCTTTCGCAGCGTAACCCCAGCTCACCCCGATGGCCGTTGCACCGGCAGCCTTGGCCATCTGCATGTCATAGACGGCATCGCCTATCACGATGGTTTCGCGCGCCACGATGCCGGCCTCGTCGCAGCATTCGGAGACCATGGCCGGATGCGGCTTTGAGGGGCAGTCGTCGGCGGTCCGGCAGAAGAGGAAATGGGGCGTCAGCCCATGCGCTTCAAGGATGAAATCCAGCCCGCGGCGCGACTTGCCCGTGACGGCGCCGAGCACGACATCATCTCGCGCGATCAGAGCATCGAGGACCTCCCGGATGCCATCGAACATGCCCTCGCCGAAACCGCCACGGCGACGGACGTCGGAGAAGATCGCCTTGTAGTGCTCGGCCATGGCCACGGCCTCCTCGTCGGCATGCGGCTTGCCGCAGATGCGCGCAATCGCGATATCCAGCGTCAGGCCGATGATCGACTTGGTCTCGGCAAGCGTCGGCTCGGTACGACCGAAGGCGACAAAGGTCTCGCGCATCACGGCATGAATCAGCGCAGCGCTGTCCACCAGCGTCCCGTCACAGTCGAAGAGTACAAGCTTCATTCGTCGCCCCGGTCACCATCGGCCTGATCGAAACCGAGCAGGTTCCACGTCTGTACCATGTGCGGCGGCAGAGGCGCCGTCACCTTCAGACGACCGCCGGAGGGATGCGGCAAATCGATGTGGCGGGCGTGGAGGTGCAGGCGCTTCTGGACACCACCGGGGAAATCCCAATTGTGGTCATCGATAAAATACTTGGGGTCCCCGATGATCGGATGGCCGATATGGAGGGCATGGACGCGCAGCTGGTGGGTCCGGCCTGTATAGGGCTCCATCTCCAGCCAGGCGAGGTTCTGCGCCGCAGTATCAATGACACGGTAGTAGGAAATCGCGTGATCTGCGCCCTCCTCGCCATGTTTGCAGACCCGCATGCGATCGCCCTCGTCGGTCTGGTCCTTGGTCAGCCAGGTCGAGATCTTGTCTTCATGCTTGCGCGGCACGCCCTTGACCAGAGACCAGTAGGTCTTCTTGGTATCACGCTCACGGAAGGCGGCGGTCAGCTTCTGGGCAGCGCCACGCGTGCGCGCAACGACGAGCACGCCCGAGGTGTCGCGGTCGAGGCGGTGCACGAGGCGCGGCTTCTCACCCTTCCGGCTGGTCCAGGCCTCCAGCATCTTGTCGATATGGCGCGTCAGGCCGGAGCCCCCCTGCACCGCGAGGCCGGCCGGCTTGTTGAGCACGAAGACCTTTTCGTCCTCATGGAGCAGCATACGCGACAGAAGTTCATGATCGTCGCCGTGCTTCAGATCGTGGCGGGCGATCGGGCCGGTCTTCTTCGCATCGACGTCCATCGGCGGGATGCGCACGATCTGGCCGGGCTGCACGCGGGTGTCCGTCTTTACACGGCCGCCGTCGACGCGGACCTGACCGGACCGCAAAAGTTTCTGCAGGGCGCCAAAGCCGAGGCCCGGATAGTGGATCTTGAACCAGCGGTCGAGCCGCATGCCCGCCTCATCGGCGTCCACGGTGATATGTTCGATGCCAGCCATCGGTTTTCTCTCATTTTTATGGGCCTAGCCCTTCAAGACCGTGCCTTTAGTAGATTTTGGCCCGAAAGGGAAAGCGAAATGACACGAAGCGTGTCACAACAGGCTTCGACCCAAAAGCAAGCCGGCAAAAACGGCCGCCAATGACAGAATGAGGCTCGCGAGGATGTAAGCCGCTGCCGCAAGGGTCGCACCGCGCTCGAACAAGGCCAGCGCATCCAGCGAGAAGGAGGAGAAGGTGGTGAAGCCACCAAGAAAGCCGACAACCAGAAAGAGCCGGAGATCCATCGACCCATTCAATTTGCGCGCCAACAGTTCAACGAGCAGGCCGATGAGAAACGAGCCGACGATGTTCACCGTCAGCGTACCATAGGGGAAACCTGCGCCCATCAGGCGGGTGATATGAACGCCTGCGAGATAGCGCCCCACGGAGCCAAGGGCGCCGCCGATGGCGACCAGCAGTATTTGCAGCATGACGACTCCGGTAATGACGAACACCGGAACCGTTCAACCCGCGTCAGGACGGCCCGTCAAGATGCGGCGGCAGCGCGGAACTCATCGACAAAGGCGTTGAGCCTCTGCCAATCGGTAAATTCATAATCCTGCGTCGTATCAGTCGCCCCTGCCCGGCGCTTTGCCATCCGATGCATCATCCACCGCTTGAAGAAGTCATATTCCGTGAAACGCAATGCGCCAGCGGCATGATGCACCAGGTTGGGGACCCAGCCTGTTTCATGTTTCATCGTCTCAGCAAAGCCTCGCGCCTCTTCGCGCTCGTCCTCGACATCGCTCATGATTAACAGGCTGACCGAGACAAATGCAGATGGCACGCTGTTCAGCCAGGCTTTCTCGCGCGTGACGAATTCTGTGAAAACACCGGGATAATTTCCTGCGTGAATCGGCGCGCACAAGATCGCAGCTTCGGGGTGACTGACGCCGTATTCGTCCAGCGAGGCGATATCGAAAAGCAGGGCGCGGTCGCCGCCAGCCTCAATTCGGGATGCGATCTCACCGGCAATCCTCCGGGTCTGCCCGTCAACCGAGGTATATCCAACCAGAATGATCATAGTCTCCTCCTATACCTTGCACTGAAAGCAAGTCTGCACCGTGTTTTGTGCAGTTGATTTGATCCAGGACAAGAACGGATCAAAACTTGCTTCAACAACCCGAAAAAGAAGGGAATGTTTTTAGTCAAACCCACCGAATACGCTTAAAGATGCATATATAACCGCATGTTATGCTAATATCGTTATGTCTTATGCGGAATGGAACGATGACCCAGGTAGTGACAGTCTCAGCGCATACCGCCGCTTACGCAATGGAGCCGGTCAAGCCCGCCCTGCGATCGCAGCGGACGTCCTATGTCGAAGAGCACACGCAGCTGCTGGCCCATAAAGCGTCTCAGGGCGAAGATCTTCGTTTGCGGGCTCTGGTCAACGTGGTGCAACCACCGGCCCTTGCCCTCTACTTTCTGACGGCCAGTCAGCAGCGATATGAGCAGGCAACGTTGAAAGATACCATCGACGCTTACAAGAGCTCGGTTGCCTGACCAAAAAAGGGCGGAGACCATGTCCCCGCCCACCGGCAAATCAACTGCGCGGCCTCCGCGACAAGAGGTTTTCGCGTGACCTCAGCGTGCCACCACCGGCAGCTCCAGCTCCACATCCCCGGCCTTCTCGAATTTCAGGGTGACCTTGACTGTCTCGCCGACGGCAAATGGCGCTGACACCTTGTAGAACATCAGGTGAAGGCCACCCGGCACCAGTTCGACCTTTTCCCCGGCAGGAATTTGGATCCCGTCCGTGAGCTGGCGCATCTTCATGACATTGCCTTCCATCGTCATCTCATGCAGCTGGACGTCACCAGCCTGGTCTGATGAGGCACCGACAAGCTTGTCGTCGGCACTGCCCTTGTTTTCGATGGTCACAAAGCCGCCGCCCACAGGCTGGCCAGGAAGCATGGCCTTGGTGAAGGCCGCGGTCAGTTCAAGATCGCCCGCCGTCATTGGGGCAAAGTCACCAGGGGTGGCGCCGGCCATGTGGGCGTCGTGGGCCGAATGATCGCCATGGGCTGCATGGTCGCCATGACCTGCATGCGCTCCGGCTCCGGCCTGTTCGGCCGAGGCAGCCTGGGCATGCGCACCATGGGCAGCATGCGCCCCATGGGCGTGACCATCGGCTTCGGCGGCAATAAGCTTGAGCACCGGTGCCGGACCGTCGAGGTCATGCGGATCCTGCCCCGGAGCCGCAATCTGGTCCCAGGCAACCTTCGCATCAGCGCCGCAGAGTTGAACTGTCGGGAAGGCCAGGCCCGTTGCCGGGTCACCGGCCGCAATTTTTCCGTAGACCACGAACGTGTCGTAGAAATTGTCTGGCAGCTCGCCATTCTTGTAGCGGATCTCGACAGGGCCGGAGGTCACGGCCTTGCCGTGATTGTCATAGCTTGCTTTGTAGTCGCCGGTGATGACTTCCACATCCCAGCCCGGTTTCGGCATGGGTTTGGCGGAAATGAAGCCTTCAGGAAGCTTGATCTGAACTTCGTTGGTCGCCTTGCCGTCGCAGCCATGCGGCACCTGCAACGTGGCGGCAACATAGCCGCCGATCTTCGCGGGCTGGTTGGCGAAGGTAGCATGCGCCAATGCGGCGGTGGTCGATGCAAGCGTGGCAATGGCCGTTGCGAGAATAAGGGTCGTCTTCATGGGGTCTCTCCTTGCCGCGGTCCTTCTCGGCCGTCGGCGGTCATCAATCTCTGTCGAAAAGCGAGGCTATTCAGAGGAGAAGAGGCGGCCCCCGAAGACGCGGGCGATCAAGGAGATGCTGGATGAGGATGCCGGCTTCGACCGCAACGACGGGGCCGAGGCTGTTCAGCGACTGGAGCAGCCAGCTGTCATCGGACGGAGGCGGCAGGATGACGGACCCTGCCAGCCGGCAGGCTTGACAATCATTGGCTGGCTTGGACTGCTCGTGATCGAGGTGGGCTGCACACAGACCGGCAAATGTGCCGTCAGGCAGGACATAGGCGGAGGACTGAGATTCGCTTGCGATGGCAGCAGGCGTGCGATGGGCAAAGCCAACCGACAGGAAGACCATGGCGCAGAATAGGCGCAGGATCATCTGAGCTGTCTTGACCTTCGGCTTCATCGTCGTCCCCTTCTGATCCTTGCTTTAACGCGATGCTGCTTGCCTGCCAAGCGGCGAGATGACGCGCCCGAGAACATCTCTGCAGATGCTTGCGCCACAGCAAACACGGCGCTCATACGACAATAAATTGCTCGCAAGCGACGCGCCCCCTTGCCAAGAGTGACACTTGCCGGATAATGGCCTCAAGACCTTGTTGGGAGAAACCGGTTTACTCCGGTGCCGAAGGAGCAACCGCCCCGGAAACTCTCAGGCAAAAGGACCACAAGGCGTCGACTGCACTCTGGAGAGAGGCCCGTTTCCAAAGCGGACCAAGCCGAAGGGATAACAATCTCAGGCACAAGGACAGAGGGGGCTCATGAACCGGCACAATCGTGCCCAGGCTTGAGCGAGCGCGCGTGCGCTCAAAACCCGGAGGCGACGTCTTGGACGATCAGACCCAACTGAAACGCACCCCCCTTTATGATTTTCACGTGTCGCTTGGCGCCAAGATGGTACCCTTTGCCGGCTATGACATGCCGGTTCAGTATCCGGCTGGCGTCCTGAAAGAGCACCTTCATACCCGGGCCGCTGCCGGTCTCTTTGACGTTTCCCATATGGGCCAGGTCGAGCTGGTAGCTGCTTCCGGCGCCTATGCTGACGCGGCGCAGGCACTGGAAACGCTTGTTCCCGTCGATATTCTCGGCCTGAAGGACGGACGCCAGCGCTATGGCTTCTTCACCGACGAAAACGGCGGCATTCTCGATGACCTGATGATCTCCCGGCTCGGCGAACGCCTGCTGGTCGTCGTCAATGCCGGCTGCAAGGATGCCGACATCGCTCATATGCGGGCAAAGCTGCCTGAGGGCGTGAAGGTCCTCGTGCATGACGATCGTGCGCTTCTGGCGCTGCAAGGCCCAAAGGCCGAAGCCGTCCTCGCCGCTCTCAGCCCGGCCGTCGCATCGATGAAGTTCATGGATGTCAGCGAATTCTTGCTTGGCGACATCCCTGCCCTCGTCTCCCGCACCGGTTATTCCGGCGAGGACGGCTTTGAGATCTCGGTGTCTGCCGATCATGCCGCCGCGCTTGCCAAGGCCCTGCTCGAGCAGTCCGATTGTCAGCCCATCGGTCTCGGTGCGCGCGATTCGCTGCGTCTGGAAGCCGGTCTCTGCCTTTACGGCAACGACATCGACACCACGACCTCGCCGGTTGAGGCCTCGATCGAATGGGGCATCCAGAAGGTCCGACGATCGGGTGGCGCCCGCCAAGGCGGCTTTCCGGGTGCCGAACGAATTCTCGCTGAGCTTGACAATGGCGTCTCCCGCCGCCGTGTCGGGTTGAAGCCCGAGGGCAAGGCCCCGGTGCGCCCGCCGGCCAGACTGTTTGCAGATGCAGAAGGCAAGACCGAGATCGGCCATGTCTCGTCAGGCGGTTTCGGCCCGAGCGTCGAGAGCCCTGTCGCGATGGGTTACGTGCCGACCGCAATGGCCGCCCCTGGCACCCAGGTTTTCGCGGAGGTGCGTGGCAAGCTGATGCCGCTCACCGTCTCCGCCCTTCCCTTCATCGCCCCCACCTATAAACGCTGAAAAAATCTCCGGAGAGAACCATGCTGAAATTTACCGCTGAACACGAATGGCTGAAGATCGAGGGCGATGTCGCCACCGTCGGTATCACCACCCACGCCGCCGGCCAGCTCGGCGATCTTGTCTTCGTTGAACTGCCGGAGGAAGGCGCCAGCTTCAAGAAGGATGCCGGTGCCGCGACCGTCGAAAGCGTCAAGGCGGCGTCTGACGTCTACTGCCCGCTCGATGGTGAAATCGTCGAGATCAATCAGGCGATCGTCGACGATCCGTCGCTGGTCAATTCCGATCCGGAAGGCGCTGCTTGGTTCTTCAAGCTGAAGCTCGCCAACCCGTCGGATGCCGATGCGCTTCTCGACGAGGCCGCCTACAAGGAGCTGATCGCGTAATGACGACGGAATTCCAGTTCACGGATTACGATCCTTACGATTTCGCCAACCGGCGCCATATCGGCCCCTCGCCGGTCGAAATGACCGAGATGCTGAAGACTGTCGGCTATCACTCGCTCGACGCGCTGATCGACGCGACGGTCCCCGGCTCGATCCGCCAGAAGGTGCCGCTCACCTGGGGTGCGGCGATGACCGAGCGCGAGGCGCTCGACAAGCTGCGGGAAACGGCGAACAAGAACAAGGTTCTGACGTCGCTGATCGGTCAGGGCTATTACGGCACGATCACGCCGCCGGTCATCCAGCGCAATATTCTGGAAAACCCGGCCTGGTACACGGCCTATACGCCCTACCAGCCGGAAATCAGCCAAGGCCGCCTCGAGGCACTCCTCAACTTCCAGACCATGGTAACCGACCTCACCGGTCTCGACGTGGCGAACGCCTCGCTGCTCGATGAAGCCACCGCTGCTGCCGAAGCCATGGCGCTCTGCCAGCGCAGCGCCAAGACCGAGGCGACCGGCTTCTTCGTTGACAAGGACTGCCATCCGCAGACGATCGCCGTCATCCAGACCCGCGCCGAACCGCTCGGCTGGAACGTTATCGTCGGCGATCCCTTCACCGATCTCGATCCGACGGAAGTCTTCGGCGCGATCTTCCAGTATCCCGGTACGCACGGCCATGTGCATGACTTCTCCGGCTTGATCGCCCGACTGCATCAGACCGGCGCACTGGCTGCCGTTGCCGCCGACATTCTCGCGCTGCTGCTTCTCAAGTCGCCTGGTGAAATGGGGGCCGACATCGCCATCGGCTCGACCCAGCGCTTTGGCGTGCCCATGGGGTATGGCGGTCCGCATGCGGCCTATATGGCGGTCAAGGACGCGATTAAGCGTTCCATGCCCGGCCGTCTCGTCGGCGTCTCCGTCGATGCGCGCGGCAACCGCGCCTATCGCTTGTCGCTGCAGACCCGCGAACAGCATATCCGCCGTGAAAAGGCGACCTCGAACATCTGCACCGCGCAGGTGCTGCTTGCCGTCATGGCTTCGATGTATGCCGTCTTCCACGGTCCGAAGGGCCTGAAGGCGATTGCCCAGCAGGTGCACCAGAAGACGGTGATCCTCGCCAAGGGCCTGGAAAAGCTCGGCTATACGATCGAGCCTAAAAGCTTCTTCGACACGATCACCGTCGAAGTCGGCCATATGCAGGGCCTCGTCATGCGGGCAGCGATTGCCGAGGGCGTCAACCTGCGTAAGGTCGGCGAGACCAAGGTCGGCATCGCGCTCGACGAGCGCACGCGCCCGGCCACGCTCGAAGCAGTCTGGCGTGCCTTCGGCGGTCACTTCAAGGTCGACGACTTCGCTTCAGATTATCGTCTTCCGAAGGATCTGCTCCGAACCAGCGAATACCTGACGCATCCGATCTTCCACATGAACCGCGCCGAAAGCGAGATGACCCGCTATATCCGCCGGCTCTCGGACCGCGATCTTGCCCTCGACCGGGCCATGATCCCGCTCGGCTCCTGCACGATGAAGCTGAACGCGACTGCGGAAATGCTGCCGATCACCTGGCCGGAATTTTCCGACATCCATCCCTTCGTCCCGGCCGATCAGGCGCTGGGTTACAAGGAGATGATCGACGACCTCTCGGAAAAGCTTTGTGCCGTCACCGGCTACGATGCGATCTCCATGCAGCCAAACTCGGGCGCACAAGGAGAGTATGCCGGTCTTCTGACGATCCGCGCCTATCACCTTGCCCGCGGCGACGCGCATCGCACGGTCTGCCTGATCCCGACGTCCGCGCATGGCACCAATCCGGCCTCGGCCCAGATGGTCGGCATGACGGTCGTGCCGGTCAAGTCCAAGGACAATGGCGACGTCGACCTCGACGACTTCCGCGCCAAGGCGGAACAGCATGCAGACAACCTCTCCTGCTGCATGATCACCTATCCCTCGACGCATGGCGTGTTCGAGGAGACGGTGCGCGAGATCTGCGAGATCACCCACCAGCATGGCGGCCAGGTCTATCTCGACGGTGCCAACATGAATGCCATGGTCGGCGTCGCCCGTCCGGGTGACATCGGTTCTGACGTTTCCCACCTCAACCTGCACAAGACCTTCTGCATTCCGCATGGCGGGGGTGGTCCGGGCATGGGGCCGATCGGCGTCAAGGCGCATCTTGCACCCTACCTGCCCGGCCACGTCGTCACCGATGGTCGTCCGGGCGCGGTTTCGGCGGGTCCTTACGGTTCGCCGTCGATCCTGCCGATCAGCTGGTCCTACTGCCTGATGATGGGCGGCGAAGGTCTGACCCAGGCGACGAAGGTGGCGATCCTCAACGCCAACTACATCGCGGCACGGCTAAAGGGTGCCTATGACGTCCTCTATACGTCTGCCTCGGGTCGCGTGGCGCATGAATGCATCATCGATACCCGTCCGTTGCAGGCCTCGGCCGGCGTGACCGTCGACGATGTGGCGAAGCGCCTGATTGACTGCGGTTTCCATGCGCCGACCATGAGCTGGCCGGTTGCGGGTACTTTGATGATCGAGCCGACGGAATCCGAGACCAAGGCCGAGATCGACCGTTTCTGCGATGCCATGCTGGCTATCCGCGAGGAAGCCCGCGACATCGAGGAAGGCCGGATGGACAAGGCAGACAACCCGCTCAAAAACGCGCCGCACACGGTAGAAGACCTGGTCGGCGAGTGGACGCGTCCCTACAGCCGCGAGCAGGCCTGCTACCCGCCGGGCGCCTTCCGGGTGGACAAGTACTGGTCCTCGGTCAACCGCGTCGACAATGTCTATGGCGACCGCAACCTCGTTTGCACATGCCCGCCGATGGAGGCTTACGCCGAGGCGGCCGAGTAACGCCTCTCTTCGAACACAGGAACGCCGCCGTTATGGCGGCGTTCTTCATTTGTGGTTACGGCCACGCGCACAGCGTGATGGAACAGATTGCCATGGTCTTCGTTTTTCCACCGTTCAAAACAGGAGATCGAACATGCGCAATACGCTTATTTTCGCCAGTGCGGCGGCTGTTCTGACGCTGTCGGCGTCGGCCTACGCGCAGGAAACCGTCATCATCCAGCAGGCCCCGGTCGCTACCCATTCCACCGTCGTCATCCCCGCACCTGCGCGGACCTATGTGATGGAACGTGAAGTCCGTTCGGTCCCCTACGAAGGCGACGTTCTCGTCGGTCGCGTGATCGAAGATCCAGTCGAACTCTATCCGATCGATGGCTATAGCGACTACTCTTACACCGTCATCAACGAGCAACGCGTGATTGTAGACCCGCAAACGCGAGAGATCGTCGAGATTATCGAATAATCGTCACGAGCAGCGATCGAGGCCCGGCACATTGCCGGGCCAACCGCTTTCCGTCCGCACCGATTTTAGCCTCACGCCGAAATAAGGTCCCCAAGCGTTGCAGATCGATACATTTTCATCGTGCGCCCTCATCTTTCAGAAAGCCTGATAATTGAGGTTTCCCTAAATCTTATGCGCTAGCCTGTGGTCAATGACACTTTTAGCGGGTTCAAGAACGATGAGCATCGGTTCCGTGATGGCGATATCCTTGTCCGGCATGCAGGCGCAGACACAAAAACTTTCTGCAACCGCCAGCAACGTCGCCAACGCCCTCACACCCGGTTATAATCGTCTGGAAACGCAGTTCAACACCACGGCAAGCGGCGGCGTTTCTGCCTCCACATTCCCCTCAGGTCAGCCATCCCTTCCCGAAAGCTCGAATGTCGACATTGCATCCGAAATGCTGTCGCTGATCCAAGCCGAGCTCGCTTTCAAGGCAAATGCCAGTGCCTGGGAGAGCGGCGCGGACATGTGGGATGTGCTGAAAACCATCGTGCGTGACTAGACCCAGCCCGCGAGTGCAACGCTATAAGGCCCGGTGGTCACGGTCCCGCCGCCTCAATGTTGCTGCGTGAAAAAGATAGGGTGAGGCCCCAGCCCAAAAAAAGCTGACCCTCCCCCCCTCTCGAACAAGGCGGATGCAGATTTTAGCCTTGAAAATTGCCCAAACAACAGGGCACATCATTTAGTTGTAGAACAGTTGCAAGCGGAACAAGGACAATGGCTAACTCTGCGCTCGATACAATTTCCGAACTCGTTCGTTCATTCCAGATAGGCTCGCGGCAGCTGTTTGAACGCGCTTTCCATCATCACTTGACGATCGCGACCGAGGCGGCCCGCGGGAACCACTATGTCGACGATTGCGTCGATCTCGTGCACGAGGCGCTGGATCGGTTGTTCGCGGATGACAGTGAAGCCGATGCCGCCCGCGCCCATCTTCTGGGCGCGATTGAAGCATTGCGTGACGAACTCTGTCTGAGCAGCGCGAATGAACCGGCCTATGTCAGAGCGACGGCAAGCTGACCCGTCCCGTCAGCCGTGCCGCAGATCAGACGGCTGTTCCACGGTTGCAGCATTGGCCGCAAGCGATACCATCTGCAAGAGGTGATCAAGAAACCGGGTTTCTTCACTCAGCGGTTCCTTCAAACCAACGCTGTGAATGATCTCGCGAAGGCTTCGAACCTGTTCGCCAACGATGGCTCGGACATAGAGGTCCGATGAGGGGAAGTTGCCGCTCTGCATGTTACTCTCCTGCAAGTCTCTGATATTCGACAACACCATGCAGCTCGCCGACATGCGCCAACCGTTTCAGGCGTTCCGGCCCAAACGGGTTGCCATGCGCCCTCTCCAGGTCCACCAGACTGCCCGTGATGTTGTATAATTCGTGATGTTTGACCAAGGCGCGTGCAGAAGGCACAGCGCAAATCGGCACGATCAGCGACCCGTCCAGAACGGAGGGCGCGGCAAGCGGTGTCACCGTCCAGCCTGTGCCGATCAAAAGATTGACCAGCTTCGGGTGAGTCTGCACGATCAACTGTTCGATACCGGCGATCAATGCGTATTCCAGAACAGCCGTCATGAGAGCGTTCGAGATGGGCACGCCACCGATCTTGGTATCGCTCGCTTCCGCGATGCAGCGGGTCCATTCGTAGACCCTCGGACCGCGCGGCCAGTCCCGCCCGTCCATCAGGTGAGGGTACACATCCGACAACAGATGCGGTGCCAGCGTGGGCAGCAGACGCGTGTAGCCGACCACCTTATCGCCCACGATCAGGGGCAGATGGATGGCGTCATCGGTATCGAACTGGTCGATCTCCCGCCCGTCAGCACGGCGAATGGCCTCCCAGCCAAGACGTTCGACGAATTGTTCATGGCGAAAGCGCCATATCTTTTCCATCAACGCGGAATGGCGGGCGCAATCGGCGCCGACGATGGTCGCTAACATTATTGCTCCTCTCGATGTTTCAGGGAGAGTGCAACAAGCCCGCCGCAGCCCCTATAGGCTGATTGGCCTATTTATCTGATGATCCCGATTCGAATTGCCTCCGCAATGAGTTGTGCCCTGTTGACACTGTTCAACCTGCGGCAGGCGGATGCCACTTCATGCTGGACGGTCTTCTCCGAAATCCCGAGGATCTGTCCGATTTCCCAATTGGTCTTGCCAGCCGCACACCACAGAATCACTTCACGCTCACGCGGCGTCACCTTGAGGGCTGCCGCCATGCGGGAGAGATCGGGCTCCATCAGGAAAGCCCGCAGCCTGTTATGGGCGAAGATTGCCACCATTTGCAGCGCGCCACGCTGCTCATCCGACAAATCCACCTTGCGCGCACCAAAGGTCACGATGGCCTGAAAGCCGCCGACGGAATGCAGCGGCACACTGTAACCGTCCATCATTCCAAAATTCGTCGCTTCGTCCATCACCCGGCGTGACGCCCGCGACAGGGGCACATCGCGCAGCGCTTCGGACCAGACAAAGGCCTCGTCCGACATCCGCGTGCGATGAATGACCGGGTCAATATGCACATAGTTTTCGCGGACATACCGCTCGAACCATTCGTCCGGCCAGGCGTTGAGCATCATATAGGGATCGAGGCGTTCATTCGGCAGCGGGATCCCGGCAATGGCATAACAGTCCATTCCGAAGGCCTTGGCCGCGGCTTCAAGTCCGTCCAGAACCTCGGCTTTCGAGGTCGCCTGCCCGCACAAACTCATGAAGTCGAACATGGCGTTCGCCGTCGCCTGCCGTTTCAGCATCGTTGCCCCCGCCACACGCTGTTTAAATCGATTTAGAACGCAAACGCGTGTCGATGCAAGCTGCTTCCGCAACCCACACGATTACTGGCGAATTCCAGGGGTATTGAGACGGGCCTGGGCTGACCCTGGTCAGGCCTGCTCGGCCTCCCGGCGCTGTGCAAGCTCAGCCAGATCCGCAGCCTTCAGCTCAACGGACTCGCCGCATCCACAGGCGGAGGTCTGGTTCGGGTTGTGGAAGGTAAATCCCGAGCGCAAGGTGGTGGTCTCGAACCCCATCTCCGTCCCGAGGAGATAAAGCACCGCCGCCGGATCGATCCAAACAGTCGCGCCATCCTTCTCGATCCGATCGTCGCGAGGATTGGGATCGCTGACCAGATCGATGGTGTATTCCATCCCGGCGCAACCACCCTTCTTGATCCCCACCCTGATGCCTTTGGCATCCGGCGCGGAATTGGCAACGATCGACTTTACCCGCGCGGCAGCCGCATCGCTGAGCGTCATGACTTGAAACGCCATTCGTCATCTCCTTCGCTGACCGGGTTCAAGGCCCGGCGCTTCGTCATTCGAATGTAGAGAGCGACTTGACCTCTATCAATACCAGCCGACCGCGACCTGCGCTTCTTCCGACATGCGGTCCGGGGTCCATGGTGGATCAAAGCTCATTTCAACCTCCACACCGGCGACGCCCTCAACAGCGCCCACGGCATTTTCCACCCAGCCCGGCATTTCGCCGGCAACCGGGCAGCCCGGAGCCGTCAGCGTCATGACGATTTTGACCATGCGGTCGTCCTCGATATCGATCTTGTAGATCAGGCCGAGTTCAAAGATGTCTGCGGGGATTTCCGGATCATAGACAGTCTTCAGCGCCGCGATGATGTCATCCGACAACCGTGCCACCTCTTCGGGTGGGATCGCGGTGTTGACGATGCCCTCGCGGACGTCAGGCTTGCTTTCAGTGTCGGTCATGGTTTTATCCTCAGGCGAAGAAGCTTCGCGCATAATCGAGAGCGTCGGCCAATGCGTCGACTTCCTCCCGCGTATTGTAGAGCCCGAATGACGCGCGGCAGGTGGATGTCACCCCGAATCGAGCGAGCAGCGGCTGGGCGCAATGGGTGCCCGCCCGCACAGCCACACCGCGGCGGTCGATCATCGTCGAGACGTCGTGGGCATGGATGCCGGCAAGCTCGAAGGAGAAGATCGCACCCTTGCCCGGCGCATTGCCGATGATCCGCAGCGAATTGATCGCCGACAGACGCTCATGGGCATAGGCGCGAAGGCTCTCCTCATGCGCCGCAATATTGTCTCGGCCAAGGCTTTCCATGTAATCGAGCGCATAGCCCAGTCCGATCGCCTGGACGATGGGCGGCGTGCCGGCCTCGAAACGGTGCGGCGGCTCGTTGTAGGTGACGCGATCCTCCGAGACCTCGACGATCATTTCGCCACCGCCCATGAAGGGATCCATGTCCTTCAGGCGATCCATTTTCCCCCAGAGCACGCCGATGCCCGAGGGGCCGTAAAGCTTGTGTCCGGTCACGGCATACCAGTCGCAGCCAAGATCCTGCACATCGACCGCCATGTGTACCGCGCCTTGGCTGCCATCGACCATGACGGCGATGCCGCGCTCACGGGCGATCCGGCAGACCTCCTTGATCGGAACAACAGTGCCGAGCGCGTTCGACATATGGGTGATCGCGATCAGCTTGGTACGTTCGGTCAGGCAGGCCTCGAAAGCCTCCATATCGAAGGCGCCGTCGTCCGTTACCGGTGCCCAGACAAGCTTGGCTCCCTTGCGCTCCCTGACGAAGTGCCAAGGCACGATGTTGGAGTGGTGCTCCATGATCGAGAGTACGATCTCGTCGCCCTCGCCGATGTGCTTCATGCCCCAGCCATAGGCAACCGTGTTGATCGCCTCCGTCGAGGACTTGGTGAAGATCACCTCGTCAATCGAAGGGGCATTCAGGAAGCCGCGCACCTTTTCGCGCGCAGCCTCGTAGGCATCCGTCGCGGCATTGGACAGGAAATGCAGGCCGCGATGCACATTGGCATATTCACTGGAATAGGCATGCGCGATCGCATCGATCACCTGGCTCGGCTTCTGGGCCGAAGCGGCATTGTCGAGATAGACCAGCTTTTTTCCATAGACCTCGCGCGACAGGATCGGGAAATCCCGCCTGACAGCTTCGACATCATATCCTGCCCGTGCCGCGATCGTGTCAGCCATGGTGCTCCAGCCAGTCGGTGATGATCTCCTCCAGCGCTTCGACGAGCGGCTCATTTTCGAGCTCCTCGACGATCTCGGCGACAAAGCCGTTGATCAGCAGCGCCCGTGCCTTCTTTTCCGGAATGCCACGCGACATCAGGTAGTAGAGATGGCTCTTCTCGATGTCGGCAACCGTCGCGCCATGGGCGCACTGCACGTCGTCGGCGAAGATCTCGAGCTCTGGCTTTACCGAGAACTCGCATTCATCGGACATCAGCAGCGTGTTGCAGGCCATGCGGGCGTCGGTCTTCTGGGCATCGGGCGCCACCCGGATCATGCCCTGGAAGACGCCCCGGGCGCGATCGAAGACGACATTGCGGATGATCTCCGTGGAGGTCGTGTTCGGCACATCGTGGCCGAGCGTCATCGTCACATCGGTATGGGTGTCGCCACCGAGCAGATTGACGGCGCGCAACATGAAGTCGGAGCCTTCGCCCGCGGTCTTCACATGTACTTCCTGACGCACCAGCTTGCCACCGGCATTGATGATGAACAGACGGAACTTGGCATCGGCGCCCAGTTCGACACGGATCTGACCGAGATGGGTGTCGGCATCGCCCTCACCCTGCAGGATGATCCAGGTGATTTCCGCGCCGTCGCCAAGCTTCAGGTCCGCAACGACGGATGCGAGTGCGGCCGAACCGCTCTGGCCGATATGGCGCTCGATGACGGTTGCCTTGGAGCCCCTGCCGAAATTGGCCGGGAAGCGCAGGTGCAACTGGCCAGCGGCGTGAACGGACTGAAGCTCGATCGGCGCCTCGATTTCGGCGTCGTCGGCGACGTCAACAATCAGGCCGTCGCGCACAAATGCGCCGTTGATGCGTCCGATCGTATCGTCGCCGTTGAAAGGCGTCAGCCCCTCGGCGGCGGTACCGCTCAGCAGCGCATCGCGGTAGAGCGTTACGCTCAAGCCGTCGGGAAGCGCTGACGGGGTCTGTGCCACGCCCTGCAGGACATTGAGGACCGTTGCACCGGATACCAATGCGTCGGCCGCCCTGGCAATTGCCTGGGGCTCATCAGCCGGCAACGCCCGCAGCAAGGCCTTGAGGTCGGTGTAGTGGAATGTCTCGACGCGTCTCGTCGGAAGTCCCTGGCGCTTCAGCACGTCAAACAGGCCGTCACGCTTCTGCAGCACGGCGCCGTCGCCGGGCAGGCTGCCGATCTGTTGGGTATAGGCGTCGATGAGCTGGGTCTCGGCCACAGTGAGCCGGTTTGCCGCTTGCAATGTCATCGTTGCTACTCCTTTAAAACTTGAAACCGCTTAGGCTGCCTGACCGGTGATGTCGGCGTAACCATTGGCTTCGAGTTCAAGCGCCAGTTCCTTGTCGCCCGACTTGATGATCTGGCCCTTGTAGAGGACGTGAACACTGTCCGGCACGATGTAATCGAGCAGGCGCTGGTAGTGGGTGATCACGACGGTCGCACGATCCGGGCGCTTCAGAGCGTTGACGCCGTCAGCAACAATCTTCAGCGCATCGATGTCGAGGCCGGAATCAGTTTCGTCGAGGATGCAGAGCTTCGGCTCGAGCAGCGCCATCTGCAGGATTTCGGCGCGCTTCTTCTCACCGCCGGAGAAGCCGACATTCAGCGGACGCTTCAGCATGTCCGGGTTGATCTTCAACTCGCCGGCAGCTTCCTTGACGCGGCGGATGAACTCCGGCGTCGTCAGCTCGTCCTCGCCACGCGCCTTGCGCTGCGAATTCATCGCAACCTTCAGGAACTGCATGGTGGCAACGCCCGGGATTTCCACCGGGTACTGGAAGGCGAGGAAGATGCCCTTGGCGGCGCGCTCGGCCGGGTCGAGTTCAAGAATGCTCTCGCCGTTATAGAGGATGTCGCCTTCGGTGACTTCGTAGTCTTCGCGGCCCGACAAGATGTAGGAGAGCGTCGACTTGCCCGATCCGTTCGGACCCATGATGGCAGCCACTTCGCCGGCCTTAACGGTCAGGTTCAGACCGCGGATGATTTCGGTGCCGTCTTCGGCGATGCGGGCATGGAGGTTTCTGATTTCAAGCATGTCTGTCTTCCTGTCCATCGGGCGGTTCAAGGGCCGCCTGTCGTTTCCTGTTGCGCCGCTGGGCGCCTGTTCTTCATTTCGTCATCCTCAGGCTCGTCCCGAGGATCTACTGCCGTATCAGTTATAGTCCGACCATTGCGGTGAGCTCGGGTGCGGTGAGTAGATGTTTTCGATCTCGTAAATCCGGTCGCAGAGATCGAGCCATGTCGGGTTTAACCCTTCGATCAGCTTGATCTTCCAGTCCCGCAGATAGCGCTTCAGAGACTTCTCTCGTCTGATCGCGAGGACGATGTTCGGATGCTGCTCGAACCACACCAAGAGCTTTGCATGGTATCTGGACGTAAAACCTTTCCTCACTTCATTCCGGTGCTCCCATATGCGCCCCTCAAGGTCGCTGGTCACACCGGTGTAAATCACACCACGTGGCTTGTCCGACATCATGTAAACGAAGCCGGACATCGTGCATCAGCCTTGCCGGCAGTAGATCCTCGGGACAAGCCCGAGAATGACGACCGCAACTGGCTGTGTGCGCCCCCTCATTACCCGACCGAACCCTCAAGCGAGATGTTGATCAGCTTCTGCGCTTCAACCGCAAATTCCATCGGCAGCTGCTGGATGACGTCGCGGACGAAGCCGTTGACGATGAGCGCGATCGCCTCTTCTTCCGGGATGCCGCGCTGCATGGCGTAGAACTTCTGGTCCTCGGAGATCTTCGAGGTCGTCGCCTCGTGCTCCACCTTGGCCGTCGAATTCTTCACCTCGATGTAAGGCACAGTATGCGCGCCGCAGGTGTCACCGATCAGGAGCGAATCGCAATTGGTGAAGTTGCGCGCGTTCTCCGCCTTGCGATGCATCGAGACCTGGCCGCGATAGGTATTCTGCGACACGCCGGCCGAGATGCCCTTCGAGATGATCCGGCTCTTGGTGTTCTTGCCGAGATGGATCATCTTGGTGCCGCTGTCGACCTGCTGATGGCCGTTCGAGACGGCGATCGAGTAGAACTCGCCCTGGCTGTCGTCACCGCGGAGAATGCAGGACGGATATTTCCAGGTGATCGCAGAGCCGGTCTCGACCTGCGTCCAGGAGATCTTCGAACGCGCACCACGGCAATCGCCACGCTTGGTGACGAAGTTGTAGATGCCGCCCTTGCCGTCCTTGTCGCCCGGATACCAGTTCTGAACGGTCGAATATTTGATCTCGGCATCATCGAGCGCCACGAGTTCGACGACCGCTGCATGCAGCTGGTTTTCATCGCGCTGGGGTGCGGTGCAGCCTTCGAGATAGGAGACGTAGGCGCCTTCCTCCGCAACGATCAGGGTGCGCTCGAACTGGCCGGTGTTCTTCTCGTTGATGCGGAAATAGGTCGAGAGTTCCATCGGGCAGCGAACGCCCTTCGGGATGAAGACGAAGGAACCGTCAGTGAAAACAGCCGAGTTCAGCGTCGCATAATAGTTGTCGGTAACCGGAACGACGGTACCGAGATACTTCTTCACCAGTTCCGGATGCTCGCGCACGGCTTCCGAGATCGACATGAAGATCACGCCGGCCTTCTTCAGCTCTTCCTTGAAGGTGGTCACGACCGAAACCGAATCGAAGACGGCATCGACGGCGATCTTCGACGTCTGCACGCCAGCCAGCATTTCCTGCTCTTTCAGCGGAATGCCGAGCTTTTCATAGACCTTCAGAAGTTCGGGATCGACTTCGTCCAGCGACTTCGGGCCTGCAGCCGTCTTCGGCGCGGCGTAATAATAGATGTCGTTGAAGTCGATCTTCGGATAGTCGACACGAGCCCAGGTCGGCTCTTCCATCGTCAGCCAGCGCCGGTAGGCGTCGAGGCGCCATTCCAGCATCCATTCCGGCTCCTGCTTCTTTGCCGAGATGAAGCGGACGATATCCTCGGACAGGCCCTTGGGCGCCTTGTCGACTTCGATCGTGGTTTCAAAACCATACTTGTACTGATCCACATCGATCTGGCGGACCTGATCGATCGTTTCCTGCACAGCAGCCATGGTCGTTCTCCAATCTTGCCGGGCCAAATTCCGGCAGCTTGTTAACGTTGGGCGGTGTCCCGCCATATTTAAGGTTTCCGAGCCATCATTTCACCCCTCTTGGCAAGGGAAAACGACGTGCGGCCCGAATTTTCGCCGCCTCAGGCGGCCTGCCCCGCCGGTTTGCGGCGGGCAGCAATCTTTGCAAAGGCGCCCAGAAAGCGATCGATGTCGCTGTCCGTCGTATCAGTACCGATAGACAAGCGAAGCGCCCCGGTTGCGGCATGCTCGCCCATGGCGGTCAGCACGTGGCTTGCACCCACCTTGCCCGATGAGCAGGCGGCACCGGCCGACAAAGCCACGCCTTCGAGATCAAACGCGATCTGCCCGGTTTCCGCCTTCAGCCCCGGCAGATGAAAAAAGCTCGTATTGCCGACCCGCGCTTCACCTCGTCCGTAGATCACCGTGTCCGGCGCCACCGACAGCATGGCTTGCTCAGCCCGATCGCGAAGTGCCGCCACATGCGCATTCCGCTCAACCAGGCCCGCCGCCATTTCGCGCGCAGCAGCGCCGAAGCCGGCGATCGCCGCGAGATTTTCAGTACCGGCGCGATGCCCCTTCTCCTGGCCACCACCACGCACCAGAGGTTCCGGCATCAAGGTCTCGCCACGCGACACCAGAGCACCGACACCCTTGGGGCCACCCAGCTTGTGGGCCGAGAGGATCAGGAAATCCGCGCCGAGTTCAGAGATCGACAGAGGAATGCGCCCTACCGCCTGCACGGCATCCACCACCAGCAGCCCACCTGACTTCTTTACGACGGCGAAGATCTCCTGGATTGGCTGGATAATGCCGGTTTCATTGTTGACCAGCATCACCGCGACGAGTGGAAGGCCAGCGGAAAGATCGTGCGCGGCCAGGGTTGATGACAGGGCGTCGAGGTCGATCACACCGGTCCGCGTGACCGGAATTTCGGACACGGCATCGGCAGCAAAGCGCCCGCCTGCTCTCACAGCCGGATGCTCGATCGCCGAGACATAGAGCCGACCGAGCGTCACGCGCGATTTGCCCATGCGATAGACTGGCGACAACACGTGATTGGCGGCTTCGGTCGCGCTTGCGGTAAATGTCACATGCGCCGGGTCGGCCATAACAAGAGCTGCCACATCACGCCGCGCCTTCTCAATGGCAGCACGCGCCGCACGCCCTTCGGCGTGAACGGATGAGGGGTTGCCCGGCATTGCCAGCGCCTCGACCATGGCATCGCGCGCCACGCCCATCAGGGGCGCAGTGGCGTTCCAGTCCAGATATATGCGCTCTGCAGCCATCAGGGCTAAGCACTCCATGCATAAGACAGCGCATTTTTCTTGAAATTGCCGTCGGGCTTGCCTTAAGACACCTTCACCCCGGATGCGCCGCCATCCAATTTCGAACGGTTCTAAACTTCGTTCTAGAAAAGCTGAGTGACCTCGTCAAGTCAGCTTTCTAATTTGGTGTTGACGAACCGCAAAAATATCAGGGACCGGAACCTAATGCCCGAAGTGATTTTCAACGGCCCCGCCGGCCGTCTCGAAGGCCGTTATCAGCCCTCCAAGGAAAAAAGCGCCCCTATTGCCATCATCCTGCATCCGCACCCGCAATTCGGCGGCACGATGAACAATCAGATCGTCTACCAGCTGTTCTACATGTTCCAGAAGCGGGGCTTCACGACGCTGCGTTTCAACTTCCGCAGCATTGGCCGCAGCCAGGGCGAGTTCGACCATGGCGCAGGCGAGTTGTCGGACGCGGCCTCTGCCCTCGACTGGGTTCAGAGCCTGCATCCGGATTCGAAGAGCTGCTGGGTTGCCGGCTATTCCTTCGGCGCCTGGATCGGCATGCAGCTTCTAATGCGCCGTCCGGAAATCGAAGGCTTCATGTCGATTGCGCCGCAGCCGAACATCTACGACTTCTCCTTCCTCGCCCCCTGCCCGTCTTCGGGCCTGATCATCAATGGTGACAGTGACAAGGTGGCCCCGGAGAAGGATGTGATCGGCCTCGTCGACAAGCTGAAGACGCAGAAGGGCATCCTGATCACCCACAAGACGGTACCGGGCGCGAACCACTTCTTCAACGGCCAGGTGGAAACGCTGATGGCCGAATGCGAGGACTACCTCGACCGTCGCCTTGAAGGCGAACTCGTTCCCGAACCGGCCGCCAAGCGGATCCGGTAAGGTCGAAGAGTAAAATCAAGTGGCGCGGAATGATCCGCGCCATTTGCTTTTCAGGGTTCGCCAACACGTTTTCCGAACCAGATTGTGCCGCGATCATGGAGTGCTTCCAACCATGACTTCAGAGATGAGCTTTGACGCAGTCGGCCTCGCGGGCGGTGGAAACCGTTGCTACTGGCAGAGTGGGTTTCTCAAAGCCTTCAGCGAGCATCAGCCGCTCAACCCGCGTTTCTATGTCTCGCTCTCGGCCGGTGCCTATCATGGCGCGATGTTCCTAGCCGGCGTCGGCGACAGGGTGCGTGAATCGGCCTTCGCCTTCGCCGAAAAGGGCCATCGCGGCGTCGACTGGAAAGCATTGCGGCGGCGGGAATCGCCGCTCGTCGTCGGGTCGCTGTTCCGGCAGCTGCTCGCAAGCGAATTCGGTGAAGCGGAACTTGTGGCTCTCAAGGCGGCGCCGCCGATGCTCATCCAGTTGTCCGGCCTGCCGGACTGGATGCCGGGCGCGCTCGGCGCCCTCGGCTCGATCGGTGCCTATCAGATCGAGAAGCTCCTGACTGACGGAACCCATTCCAGGGCGGGCCTGCGCCTGCGCCTGCGGCCCACCTGGATTTCGACCCACAATCTGAATTATCCTGGCGAGCTCGTCGATGCCCTGATGGCGACCTCTTCGGTGCCGCCCTTCATGCCGGTCGGCCGGCTGCGTGGTCGTGCCTATCTTGATGGCGGACTTGTCGACAATCCGCCACTGATCAAACTCAAGGAGGTCGAGAGCAAGGGCTGGCGCACCCTGCTTCTCTCCACGCGCTTTGGTCGCACGCCACCGCAGGCGCCAAACCGCATCGTTGTCGGCCCGAGTGAGGACATTCCGGTGAGCAAGTTTGCTGTCGGTGACGCCGCCGGCATCCGGCATGCCTATGAGGTGGGTCTGAGAGACGGGCGCGCCTTTGCCCGAATGGGTCTCTCCGCTGATCCAGTCCAGTAGCCCTCAAACCGGGTGCATGCGCGGTGTTGCAGCGAACACGCCGCCGCTGACCGGCCGGCTGACGCCGGTCGTACCCGGATAGGTCAGCGGGAGGCCGCGGGCGGACCGCACAGCCAGATAGGCCCAGGCTTCCGCCTCCATCGCATCGCCGTCGAAACCGGCCTGTTCGGCTGTCAACACCGCAGCCGCGCGTTCTCCGGCAAGCCGAACGAGATCCCCCATGATCGTCCGGTTCAACCGCCCGCCGCCGCAGATGACAAAGCAGCGCGGGAAGGCTGGAAGATGGCCGGCCGATTTCAGAATCGCCGCAGCCGAAACATGGGCCAATGTCCGGGCACCGTCCGAAAGCTCCGCCTCGTGTCCATCCGGCGGGCGAAAGTCGTTGCGGTCGAGCGAGCGGCGGGTCTTTGCCGTGAAAAACGGATTGTCGAGATAGCGATCAGCCAGCGTCTTGATAACCGCGCCTTCAGAGGCAATGCGGCCACCGTCGTCATAGGGGATCCCGGCATGGGTCTCGACCCACTGGTCGATCAGCGTGTTGCCCGGTCCGCTGTCAAAGCCGATGATCGTGTCATCGCGATCGAGAAAGGTCAGGTTCGAGATGCCGCCGATGTTGACGAAGCAGACCGGCCAGTCCTCTGCCGGAATCTTGTGGGCGAGCGCCTGGTGATAGACCGGGACCAATGGTGCGCCCTGCCCGCCATGGACCATATCGTTGGCGCGCATGTCATAGACCACATCGATGCCGGTTTCCGCGGCAAGCAGGGCGCCGTCACCCAGTTGGACTGTCAGGCCCTCATATGGTCGGTGCAACACCGTCTGACCGTGGAAGCCGATAAGGTCGATGTCGCGCTCGGCAAGCCCTTGCCGTTCCAGAAACAGGCGCACCGCTTCTGCATGGCGTAATGTTAGATCCTTTTCCAGACGCGCAAGGTCGCCAGGCCGCTCCTCCCGTTGCTTGACGCTCTTGACCTCGTCCAGCGCCTGCTTCAGCCGGTCGCGGAATGGCGGCTCATAGGGTACCGACAGGAATGCGCCACGCTCGACGAGCGCCTCCCCATCAGTCCGCAGCAGGGCCACGTCAATGCCATCCATCGACGTTCCGCTCATCAGCCCGATTGCAGTTTTGATTTCCGCCATTTGCCACCCGATTCGGCCCTGTGTTCAGCTGGACATTCATGACCGAGACGGGTGCACAATTCAAAAAACAATGCTAAAGCCCGCGCGTATTTCCAAGATTACCACCGAAAGACCAGAGAAACCGAAAGCAACAGCGTCATGACGAAGTTCAAGTCCGATTTCCTCCGCATCCTCTCCGAGCGCGGCTTCATTCATCAGATGTCCGATGAAACGGGGCTCGACGACCTGCTCGCCAAGGAAAGCGTGACGGCCTATATCGGCTATGATCCGACGGCTTCGAGCTTGCATGTCGGCCACCTGATGCAGATCATGATGCTGCGCTGGTTCCAACAGACGGGCCATCAGCCGATCTCGCTGATGGGCGGCGGCACGGGCATGGTCGGCGACCCCTCCTTCAAGGAGGAAGCGCGCAAGCTGATGACCATCGAGATGATCGAGGACAACATCGCCTCGATCAAGCGCTGCTTCTCGAACTATCTCGACTACGACAAGGGCCCGAAGAACGGCGCCCTGATGATCAACAATGCCGAATGGCTGCGGCCCTTGAACTACCTCGAATTCCTGCGCGATGTCGGCCGCCACTTCTCGGTCAACCGCATGCTGTCCTTCGACAGCGTGAAGACGCGCCTTGATCGCGAGCAGTCGCTGTCCTTCCTCGAATTCAACTACATGATCCTGCAGGCCTACGACTTCGTCGAACTGAACCAGCGCTACGACTGCCGCCTGCAGATGGGCGGTTCCGACCAGTGGGGCAATATCATCAATGGTATCGACCTCGGCCACCGCATGGGCACGCCGCAGCTCTACGCGCTGACGGCGCCGCTCTTGACCACCTCTTCCGGTGCGAAGATGGGCAAATCGGCCTCCGGCGCCGTCTGGCTCAATGCGGACCTGCTTCCGGTCTATGACTTCTGGCAGTACTGGCGCAACACCGAGGATGCCGACGTCGTGCGCTTCCTCAAGCTTTTCACCATCCTGCCGATGGACGAGATCGCACGTCTTGCCGCCCTGGGCGGTTCGGAGATCAACGAAGCCAAGAAGGTCCTCGCAACCGAGGTCACGACACTTCTGCATGGTCGGGAAGCCGCCGAACAGGCCGCAGAGACGGCGCGCAAAACCTTTGAAGAAGGCGCGCTCGCCGACACGCTTCCGACTGTCGAAGTCGCGACCGGCGAACTCGACGCGGGGATCGGCCTGCTCGCGCTGATCGTCAAGGCCGGCCTTGCCGCATCGAACGGCGAAGCCCGTCGCCACGTCCAAGGCGGCGCCGTCAGGATCAATGACGCAAGCGTTTCGGATGAGCGCATGGCCGTCGGCAGCGCAGAGGTCACCGCCGAAGGCGTGATCAAGCTTTCGCTCGGCAAGAAGAAGCATATACTGATCAAGCCAGTCTGATGCTTGGACATAAGGTACAGCTAACGTTGAAAAGCCCGCAATTGCGGGCTTTTTTCGATTGGTAAACGCGCATTAACGCTTGGCGCGTATTTCATCATCGTCGCACCATTGCCGCTTATGACGGCAACCTCATGCACAAATGCATAGCAGTCGCACATTATTTGCACTGCACAATATTGTTTTACGGGCGTATAAGAAGGTCAATCGCCGATGCGGGAAACACCGCAAGATCGGCGAATATTCGACGAGGAAACGACCATGAACCCGATCCGCATTGCAAAGAACTGGATCAGCTACCGCCGCACGATGAACGAACTGGGCAACCTGTCTTCGCAGACCCTGAACGACATCGGCATCACACGTTACGAGATCCGCAACATCGCTTCCCGCTCTTTCCGTTAATCGGAACCGATGCAGAAGTTTGTATGAAACGGCACCGTTTGGTGCCGTTTTTGTTTTCAGGCCCTGCCATGGCGACGATCCGCGCCGCTCGCCCATGATCACCCGATGGACCTTGAGCATCGAGCCGTGATATGGAGCCGCCCATGACAAACAGCTCCTTCTCCCCCATTCACATCATCGGCGGCGGCCTTGCCGGTTCGGAAGCCGCGTGGCAAGTGGCCCAGGCGGGTGTCCCCGTCATCCTGCATGAGATGCGCGGCGTGCGCGGCACGGATGCGCACAAGACCGACGGCCTTGCCGAACTGGTCTGCTCCAACTCGTTCCGCTCAGACGATGCGACGGCCAATGCCGTCGGCGTCATCCATGCGGAAATGCGTCTGGCAAACTCGCTCATCATGGCCTGCGCGGACAAGCATCAGGTTCCTGCCGGCGGCGCGCTTGCGGTTGACCGCGACGGCTTCTCCGATGCCGTCACCGCTGCCATTCACCAGCATCCGCTGATCACCGTGGTTCGTGAAGAAGTCGCCGGCCTGCCGCCGGAGGACTGGGATCTTGCCATCATCGCGACAGGCCCCCTCACCTCGCCGGCGCTTGCCGAAGCAATCCGCGAGAAGACCGGCAAGGATGCGCTGGCTTTCTTCGACGCCATCGCGCCGATCGTACACACCGAGTCGATCGACATGGATATCTGCTGGTATCAGTCACGCTACGACAAGGTCGGGCCCGGCGGTACGGGCAAGGATTATATCAACTGCCCGCTCGACGAGACGCAGTACAATGCCTTCATCGATGCACTGATCGCGGGTGACGCTGTAGGCTTCAAGGAATGGGAAGGTACGCCCTATTTCGATGGCTGTCTGCCCATCGAAGTGATGGCCGAACGTGGCCGAGAAACCTTGCGCCATGGCCCGATGAAGCCGATGGGGCTGACCAACGCCCACAATCCGACCGTCAAGCCCTATGCCGTCGTGCAACTGCGTCAGGACAATGCGCTCGGCACGCTCTACAACATGGTCGGTTTCCAGACGAAGTTGCGCTATGGCGCGCAGGCTGAGATCTTCCGGATGATTCCGGGGCTGCAGAATGCGGAATTCGCCCGCCTCGGCGGCCTGCATCGCAACACCTACATCCACTCGCCGACCCTGCTCGATCCGAGCCTGCAGCTGAAGGCGCGTCCGGGCTTGCGTTTTGCCGGTCAGATCACCGGCTGCGAAGGCTATGTCGAAAGCGCCTCCATCGGCCTGCTAGCCGGTCGCTTTGCCGCGGCTGAGCGTAAGGGCGAGACAATCGACCTGCCGCCGGCGACAACGGCACTGGGATCCCTCCTCAACCACATCACCGGCGGCCACATTGTCTCCGACGAGGAACCCGGCAAGCGGTCTTTCCAGCCAATGAACATCAATTTCGGCCTGTTTCCGGACCTGGAGCCCGGATCGATCGTCAAGCCGGAAGGCGTCAAACGCTTCCGCGGCAAGGACAAGACGATCATGAAGCGGCAGTTGATCTCAGCGCGCGCGCTGGCCGACTGCCGCGCATGGCTGCAAACGGCTTGAGGCTTCAGATGCCGGGCAGCCCGTCCGGCACCTGACGATCGACAGGCGCGACATAATTGCCGAGGAGCCAGAGCGAAACCTCTGCGGCCTCGGCAGCGCTGGCGAAGCTGTAATCCCCGTTGTGATAAGATGCATCGAGGAAATCGATGGTCAGGGAATAGCCGTCGTTTGATCCACGAACCCGCACCCTGCCCGGCGTGATCAGGTGGCAGGCAAAGTGGTTGCGCATATTGCGCATGAAGCCGGCCTTGTTGTCATGCAGACGAACGAAAACGGCCTTGCCGTCTTCCGTCGCATGCAGGCTGCGGATCGCTTCATTCGGAAAGGCCCGCCCGAACTCGACGATTGCAAGCCCGGTATCCCCGAGACTGCTTTCATCGGCGCGGCGCGTCATCCGTGTCGAAAAATACGCAAGCAGGCCCACCAGGACCAAAACGAAACTCCAGGCCAGCATTTGGGTATACCTCGCTTCCGCTCGCATCCGATCATCGTTGAGCGACGCTTAGAGCGCAAGCCTTGCGTGAGCGTGACGCCAGCGGCATGCCCTCGGGGCTAAAGCCGGCCGGTGACCAACAGCCGCAGCATCGACATTTGCCTGCGCCACTGCGCTGGGCGGGCATCGCGTTGTGCCATGTCGCCGCCAATCCGCCGTGCACGCGTCAAGATGCGCTCGGTGGAGGCAAGTGGAAGATAAGCTGCAACAAGGGACTTCGGAATCCTGCCCGCGCGTCGCGCCTTTTGCAGGTGATCAAGCCCGTAACCCGCAAACGCCTCGATCGCCGCCGACAGTCTGGCTGGATCAGTGCGCTGCAGAAACGTGTCCCGATCAAGCGCCACCGCCGTCAGGATTTCCTGCGGCAGATAAACCTGCCCGCGCTGCATATGGAGGGGGAGTAGCAGCAGGCAACCGGCAACCAGCTGCGCGACGCCGGCATGGCCGGCAATCTCGCTTGCATCGGCCGCCGCTCCGGCGTCGAGCGCGAGCGATGCCAACTGGATCAGACCAGAGGCAGTTTCGCCAGCATAGCCTTCGAACATCGCTGTCGATTCCATCGGATCGTCGTAGAGATCGAAGATCCGCGCGTCGGCCATGCGAACAAGCGCGTCGACCGGCAACTTCCGTTCGGCAACCGTGCGCAGGAGTTCGGCGGCGATCGGATTGGCATTGGTTTCGCCGTGCGCCTGCCCCTCAAGCAGATCGCGCCAATATTGCAGGCGCACTTCGCCGGTCATGGCTTCCCGCGTCACATCGCGGACACGGCTCAGCTCGGCATTGTAAGCATACAGCGCAGCAAGCTCGGCGCGATGCGCAGGCGGTGTCAAAAGACAAGCGAGATACCGATCACTGTCGGTAAGACGCAGTGTCTCAAGGCAGATATCTGCATTCGAAGACGGCTTTGCTCGTCCCTCTGGTGCACCCGATGCCATTGCCGACATCACACCGCGATCAGCGCCGCAGCAACAGGACGTTGCTCCGACAACATGATGTTGTAGGTGCGAACGGCTGCCCCGGTCGACATCTGGTCCACCGCCATGCCATGCGCCTTCAACGCAGTCCGCACGTCAGGCGGCAAAAGGCGAATCTGCTGACCCGTCCCCACAAGCAGAAATTCGACGCCTTTCTCATGAAGCAGGCGCGAAAACGCCTGTGGCGTGAACTCATCGCCCTCGTTCAAATCCCATCTGTAGATACCTGAGGGCAGAAGAAGCAGCGATCCGCGATGCGACATATCGGCAAAGCGAAAGCCGCCATTACCATAGCTGTCGATCGGCGCCTGGCCGGGAAAATGGGCGTCACGCACCACGACACCCTTGTCGCCAAAGCCAAGCACCATGGTCTTACGCTCCCGTCGTCGCCGGGACCTTTTCGGCCTCCGCCTGGAAGGCCTCCGGGCGCAGATTGAAGGCAATCAGCACCGGTCCGGCGATATAGATCGATGAGAAGGTACCGATCAGGACACCCGCCAGCATGGCGAAGGTGAAGGACGCAATGACCTCCCCGCCGAACAGATAGAGCGCTCCGAGGGCCAGGATCGTACTGCCGGCCGTCAGAACCGTACGCGACAGGGTCTGGTTGATCGAGGCATCGATCATCACATCAAGCGGCATCTTCTTGTAGCGCCGCAGGTTTTCGCGCATGCGGTCATAGACAACGACGGTGTCATTGAGCGAGTAACCGATGATCGTCAGGATCGCGGCAATACTGGTCAGGTTGAACTCGATGCCGGTCAGCACGAAGAGGCCAAGCGTGAAGATGACGTCATGCAGCGTGGCGATGATTGCACCCAGCGCAAACTGCCATTCAAAGCGGAACCAGATATAGATCAGGATACCGACCAACGCCGCGATGACGCCCAGCGTGGCGGAATAGGTCAAATCGTTGGAAACAGCGGGACCGACCACCTCGACGCGACGGAAGTCGTAATCGGCTTCCAGCTCGCCGCGCACCTTGCTCAAGGCCGACTGTTCGGCATTTTCGCCACCATCCTGCGCCTGCAGGCGGATCAAGGCACTGGATTCGTCGCCAAAGCCCTGGGCCTGGACTTCACCGAGGTTCAGACCGCTCAAACGATCGCGGATATCGGAAAGATCTGCCGCACCCTGACGTGCCTTGACCTCGATGATCGAGCCGCCCTTGAAGTCGATGCCAAGGTTCATGCCAACAGTGGCGAAGCCCACCACCGCGGCAATGGAAACGGCAATGGCCGCACCGAACGACAGCTTGCGAACCGCCATGAACGGGATATTGCGATTGTCGAAATAGCCGGTACGAATGCTCGTCGGCAGGCCCTGCGGGCGCTTCCAGCGATACCAGAAGGCCATCAGCCAAAACGTCAGCGTGTAGGCGGTAAAGAGGGTCGTCACGATACCGATCGACAGGGTGACCGCAAAACCACGAACAGGCCCTGAGCCCAGGAAGAACAGAACAACGGCTGCAATCAGCGTCGTCAGGTTGGCGTCGAAAATGGTCGCAAAGGCTTTCTTGAAGCCGATATCGATGGCTTCGACGAGCTTGCGTCCACCGCGCACTTCTTCCCGGATACGCTCATAGATCAGCACGTTGGAGTCGACCGCCATACCCATGGTCAACACGATACCGGCGATACCCGGCAAGGTCAGCGTCGAGCCAATCAAAGACAGGCCGGCGACGATCATGGCGATGTTGGCGGCAAGCGCGATGTTCGCCAGAACACCAAATGTGCCGTAGAAAACCAGCATGAAGATGACCACCGCAATGGCACCGATGATGCTGGCGGTGACGCCGGCATTGATCGAGTCCTGACCGAGACCGGGGCCAACCGTGCGTTCTTCAACCACGGTCAAGGTCGCCGGCAGTGCGCCGGCGCGCAGGAGAACAGCAAGGTCGTTTGCACCTTCAAGTGTGAAGTTTCCGGAGATCTGGCCAGAACCACCGATGATCGGCTCACGGATGACGGGGGCGGAAATCACCTGATCATCAAGCACGATGGCAAAGGGACGTCCGACATTCTGCTGCGTTGCCTGGGCAAAGCGCTGCGAACCACGGCTATCGAAACGAAACGAGACAACCGGCTCATTCGAGCGCTGGTCGAAAACGGCCTGCGCGTCGACCAGGTTCTCCCCCGAGATCAGCGCATTGCGTTCCACCAGATAGGGAACAGCCGGGTCATCGGTCGAATACAGGATCTGCGACTGCGGCGGCGGACGATTGTTCAGCGCTTCGTTGGCCGGCATGCTGGTATCGACCATGTGGAAGGTCAGCTTTGCCGTCTGGTTCAAGAGATCCTTGAGTCGCTGCGGATCTGTGAGGCCGGGCACCTGGACGATGATGCGGTCTTCGCCCTGGCGCTGGATCAGCGGCTCGGTCGTGCCAAGTTCGTCAACACGACGACGGACAACTTCCATGGACTGCGATACGGCGGAGGAAACGCGATAGTCGATGCCGGCATCCGTGAGGCTCAGGCGCAGAAGACCGTCGCCGGGCTGCTCCAGCGTGGCTTCGGTGACCGTGCCACCCGTCAGACCGCCGACGCTGACCGGCTCGATCAGCGGGTTCAAGGCCTCGACGGCCGCCTGCAGTTTTTCCTGATCGGTGATGCGAACCTGAACCTGCTGACCAACGCCGGACAGGCCGGTGTAGCGGATGCCCGCATCGCGCAACGTCTGGCGGATCTCGCCCACAACCGTTTCAAGCCGCTCCTTGACGATGTCCTGGCGCTCGAGCTTCAACATGATATGCGAGCCGCCCTGAAGGTCGAGGCCCAGGGTCACCTTGTTCCGCGGAACCCACGAGGGCATGGAGTCCAGCTGCTCATCACTGAAGGCATTGGGCAACGCCATGAATACGGCGAGGACAACCAGTCCCCAGATCAGCAATGTCTTCCAGCGTGAAAAATACAGCATCGAACTCTCTGTTCAGGCAATTGATATGAAAAAGGCCGGCAGCAAAGCCGGCCTTTCGAGGCCTCAAGCGGCGGTTTCGGTCTTGACCGGTTCGCCCTTGACGCGCACTTCCGCCACGTACTGGCGCATTGCGCGAACCTTTACGCCGTCGGCGATTTCCACTTCGAGTTCCTTGTCGTCGATCACCTTGGTGACCTTGGCAACAATGCCGCCGCCCATGACGACCTGATCACCGCGACGGATGGAGGACAGGGTCTCCTCGCGCTTCTTCATCTGCTGGCGCTGCGGACGGATCAGGAAGAAGTACCAGACCACCATCAGCGGCGCAAAAAGCAGCAGCATTTCGAAGCCTGACCCCATACCGCCCGGAGCGGCGGGAGTGGCGGCCTGGGCGAATGCTTCGGTGACGAACATGAAAAACTCCTATGAGGCCAATAAACCGGGGCCCTTGGCCCCCTCGTTCAGGTCGCCGGAATATAGTAACCACCGGGGTTAATGCAACAGAAACGGCAGCCAAGCGTACCGATTTCCATATCCCGGCTCTTTCTGGCGCTGAATCGTCGTGTTACTTCGCGGATGACGAACAAGTTCGATGCAAAGGGCACCGGTATGAATGAAAACCTCATGAGCGACCTGCTACACGAGGTCAAGCGCCTGGCCGATGCTCTCGACAGGCTTGCCGGCCCTGCACCTGCGGCAAACGACCTCGGGGGTGCTGATTGCTTCGTATGGGTACCGGCACGCCGACACCTCCAGCCCGTCGTTCGGCCGAACCGTATCGAACTGTCGCTCATCCGCGGCGTCGATCATGTGCGCGACATCCTCCACGACAACACCCTGCGTTTCGCCGAGGGCTTCCCAGCCAACAATGTGCTGCTCTGGGGCGCGCGCGGCATGGGCAAATCCTCGCTGGTGAAGGCCGTTCATGCCGATATCGTCAAGGCACAGGGTCCGGGCCTCAAACTGATCGAGGTGCACCGTGAGGATATTTCAAGCCTGCCTGCCCTCCTCGACATTCTGAAGGACAGCGCGATGCGGGCCGTTGTCTTCTGCGATGACCTGTCCTTCGATCATGACGATACCGCCTACAAGTCTTTGAAGGCTGCCCTCGATGGCGGCATCGAGGGCCGACCCGATAACGTTCTCTTCTATGCGACTTCCAATCGCCGCCACCTCCTGCCGCGGCACATGCTGGAAAACGAGCAGTCGACCGCGATCAACCCATCAGAAGCGGTTGAGGAAAAGGTGTCTCTTTCGGATCGATTCGGCCTCTGGCTCGGATTTCACAAATGCAGCCAGGACGATTACCTCGCCATGATCGACGGCTATGCCGCGCATTTCGCGCTACCGCTGGAAAGAGCCGAACTCCACCATCAGGCGCTGGAATGGGCAACGACGCGCGGCGGGCGATCCGGCCGCGTGGCCTGGCAATATATTCAGGATCTGGCCGGACGGCTAAGGATCGACACCACCGTTCGCTGATGTGCTGAACGACAAACAGAAAGGCCCGAAACCGCGGAGGTTTCGGGCCTTTTTTCATCACCTGGTATGCAATACCTATTCCAGGTAAGTGATCGGGTTGACGGGTGCCGCGTCCTTGCGCACCTCGAAATGCAGCATCGGGCGCGACACATTGCCGGTCATGCCGGAGGCGCCGATTGTCTGGCCACGCTGGACTTTCTGGCCGCGCTGGACCGACAGACTGTCGGCATGGCCATAGACGGTGACCTTGCCATCATCGTGGCGGATCAGAACCGTGTTGCCGAGCTCCTTCAGGCCGTTGCCGGCATAGATGACGACGCCGTTCTCCGCAGCCTTGATCGGCGTGCCCTGCGGCACGGAGATCGCGATACCATCGGAACGCTTGCCGTCGATATTGGCGCCGTAATTTGCAATCACGGCTCCGCGCGCTGGCCAGCGATACTTGCCAATGCCGGTCGCTTCCGGTGCCGCGCTCTCGGTCTTCAAGGAGGCGACCTCGGTTACCGATTTGGTTGCAGCAGGGGCTGCCTGCGGCTCAGCTGCAGTCTTGGCAGGAACGGATGCAGTGGTGGCCGGCTCCGCGACAGGCTTTACCGATGCGACCTGGGTTGCGGGCTTCGAACCTGCCGGGATCGCCAAACGCTGACCAATCCGGATATTGCCGGTCGACAGGCCATTGGCACGCTTCAGATCATCGACGCTGACCCCATGTGCCTGGGCAATGCGACCGAGCGAATCACCCGGCTTGACTTCGTAGGAGCCGGCGCCGGCAGACGATGACGCCGTGCCCTGCTTGTCACGGCTGCCCGTGCCATTCGGCAGGACGGCCAGGTTCTGCGGCTGACCATCAGGCTGCTTGGGGGCGCGACCGCCGGAGGGCAAGCCGTTGGCACTGGCGGCAGCACGTGCCGCACTGGCGGGAATGATGACCAACTGGCCAACCGCTGCATCGGACGACATGGTCAGACCGTTGGCTCTCAGAATTTCCTGTTCCGACACACCGTGACGCGCTGCAAGCGTGGCGATCGATTCGCCTGGACGCAGCGTCACCCGGCCCGCGGCACCGTTTGAAGCGCGCGGCGTCGAGGCCGTGGTCGTCGGCTCCTGCAGCGTGTAGATCGGCTTTGCAGCGGCCACCGTGCCAGCGGAAGCCGGAGGCGCTGAAGGCATGGGCTGCGCAAGCGCCTCACCGCGAGAGCTGATCGGCCCATTCGACGAGGTTGTTCCGGCAGGCGCTGCAAGTTCATTGCGCTGCACCGTTACCGGCATCGTCGCGGCGCGTGCAGACACCGGCTCATATCCCGTCGAGGCCATCTGCTGACCCATGGGCTGAGCCTGCTGCTGCGCATAGCCGCCACCACCAATATCCTGCTGCGGAACGGGCGTCTTGGGCTGACCGCGACCGATCGAAGCGGTGGTTAGTGTATCGGTCGAGAAGACCGAACCGAAGCGTGACGCATCGGAACTGCAGCCTGCAGCCGTACTTGCCAGAAGGACGGCACCCAGAAGACGGGCAACCGTTGGACCTGTTTTCGGCGACACAGATTTACGCATAACTCGACCCACATGAAGACAGTTTGAAGTGGGTCCATTAAACCGTGTTAGTATTACCGGGCGGTTAACCCCGTGAAATCCTTGGAGACGAATTCACCATTTTCGCTAAAATAAGGCAGCGTCAGCACTCAGAGGTAGAGCGCCAATTTGGTCTGCAGCGGCAGAAATGGCACCTCAAACAGATCCTCACGCTCGAATCGGCTGCCGGTCTTGGTCAGACGCACCATGACACAGCGCTCCTCTTCCACCATCAGGGGTGCGAGCAACATGCCGCCTGACACCAACTGCTCGGCAAAGAAGCGCGGCATGGCGGGAAAAGCTGTCGTCGCGATGATTCGGTCGAAGGTTCCCTCGCCCGGCAAGCCATTGGCACCATCGGCCTGACGCAGAATGACATTGCGCAGCCCGAGGGCTTCCAGACGCTTCTGGGCGTCACCGATCAGGCTCCGGTAGCGATCGATGGATATCACCCGCTCTGCCAGCCGCCCCAGCACGGCGGTCATGAAACCACTGCCCGTCCCGATCTCAAGCACGCGGTGCCCGGGTTTCACCTGCAGGATCGAAAGCAGCCGCACGGCAAGATCCGCACCCTCGATGAACTGGCCGCAGGCCAGCGGAACCGTTCGGCTCGAATAGGCGCTGCTCGAATATTCAGAGGAGACGAAGGAGGAGCGCGGCGTCTGCTCGACCGCCGTCAGAAGGTCGAGATCGGTCACACCCTCGCGCCTCAGGCGCAAAACCAGTGCCGCAAAGCCCTCGCGCTCGAGAAGCTGCGATTTCACGCGCCGTCTCCGTCACTCAATGCGGCAGCAACCATGTCCTGAACGGCATAGTCGGTCATATCGAGCTTGAGCGGCGTCACCGATATCTTGTGGCCGCGAAGGGCATAGATGTCGGTGCCAGCGCGGAAATTGCCTTTCCGGTCGCCGAATCGCAGCCAGAAATAGGGCACGCCACGGCCGTCTTCGCGCTCTTCGACACTCAGACCGAAATCGAGTTTGCCCTGCGCCGTCACCTCGATGCCCTGCACCTCAGCCGGTTCGCAGTTGGGAAAATTGACGTTCAGAAATGTGCCCGGCGGCAGATCCAGACGGCAAAGCTTGGCAATGAGCTCCGGCCCGAGTGCCTCTGCCGTGTGAAAAGGAATGGGTGTGCCTGCCACGTAGCTGTAGGCCTGGCTCAGCGCGATCGAGCGCACGCCATGCACCGTGCCTTCAATGGCGCCAGCAACGGTACCGGAATAGGTCACGTCATCGGCGATATTGCCGCCAGCATTGACGCCGGACAGAACGAGATCGGGCTTGCGGTCGAGCACCTTGCGGATCGCCATGATGACGCAATCGGTCGGCGTGCCGCGCAGGGCAAACGTCTTCTCACCGACTTCGCGCAGCCTCAGAGGCTCCGACAGGGTCAGGGAATGCGCGAGGCCGCTCTGGTCTGTCTCCGGCGCCACGATCCAGACATCATCGGAAAGCGTGCGAGCGATGCGCTCCAGCGAGGCCAGACCCGGCGCGTTGATACCGTCGTCATTGGTCAAGAGAATCCGCATCGCTGCTTGTTCCTTAAATTCAGGCCGCCTTTTCGATCCGTGTAATGCCGCCCATGTAAGGCAGCAGAACATCCGGCACGGTGATCGAGCCGTCCTCGTTCAGATAGTTTTCCATGACAGCGATCAGGCAACGACCAACCGCCGTGCCCGAACCGTTCAGCGTGTGCACGAATGTCGTGCCCTTGCCATCCTTGTTGCGATAGCGTGCATTCATCCGGCGCCCCTGGAAATCACCGCAGACCGAGCAGGACGAAATTTCGCGGTAGGTGTTCTGTCCCGGCAGCCAGACTTCCAGATCGTAGGTCTTGCGCGCACCGAAGCCCATATCGCCGGTGCAGAGCGTCATGGTGCGGAAATGCAGCCCGAGACGCTTGAGCACCTCTTCGGCGCAGGCGGTCATGCGTTCATGTTCATCCATCGCGCTGTCCGCGTCGGTGATCGAGACCAGTTCGCATTTCCAGAACTGGTGCTGGCGCAGCATGCCACGCGTATCGCGACCGGCCGACCCTGCCTCCGAACGGAAGGACGGCGTGAGTGCGGTAAAGCGCAGCGGCAGCTTTTCCTGGTCAAGGATTTCGCCGGCCACGAGGTTGGTCAGCGTCACCTCGGCTGTCGGGATAAGCCACCGACCATCCGTCGTCTTGAACAGATCCTCGGAAAACTTCGGCAATTGGCCTGTGCCATACATGGCGTCATCACGCACCATCAGCGGCGAAGACACTTCGGTATAGCCGTGCTCGGAGGTGTGCAGGTCGAGCATGAACTGCCCAAGCGCGCGCTCAAGCCTGGCAAGCTGGCTGGTCAGCACTGTAAAACGTGCACCGGAAAGCTTGGCCGCACGCTCGAAGTCCATATAGCCGAGCTGCTCGCCAATCTCGAAATGCTCTGATGGCTTGTGGTTCCAGGTCGGCTTTTCGCCAACGACCCGGGCCACCACATTGTCATGCTCGTCCTTGCCGACGGGAACATCCTCGTGCGGCACATTCGGAATGCGCGACAAGGCGTCGTTGAGTTCGGCAGTCAGCTGGCGCTCTTCCTCTTCCGCAGCCGGCAGCGTGTCCTTGAGCGAGGCGACTTCGGCCTTCAGCTTCTCGGCAAGCTCCATGTTCTTTTGCGCCATGGCGGCGCCGATTTCCTTGGAAGCGCTGTTGCGGCGCGACTGCATGTCCTGCATCGACTGGGCGACGGCGCGGCGCTTCTGATCAAGTGCGATCAGAGAGGCAGACAAGGGTTCTGCACCACGCTTGGCCAGAGCGGCGTCGAGGGCCTCGGGATTGTCGCGGATCCACTTGATATCGAGCATGGTCGTTCCAGGTCTTGAGCGTCGACCGGGATCGGAACGGGCCGGCGGCCATGTCCGGCCCCATGTCGGCATGGGTTAAGGCTTGGGCGGCGTCACGGGAGTTCGTTACACCACCTCGCTCGCATCGTCCTCGGTCGTTTCCGAAACCGAGCGGTTCCGTTCCACGAGTCGTGCGGCGTAGATTGCCACCTCGTAGAGAAGGATTGTCGGCAGCGCAAGGCCGATCTGGGAGAGCGGGTCCGGCGGCGTCAACACCGCTGCGACAACGAAGGCGACGACGATGAAGTACTTGCGCTTGTCGGCCAGCCACTGGCTTTCCAGGATGCCGACGCGGGCCAGCAGCGTGGTGATCACCGGCAGCTGGAAAACGAGGCCGAAGGAGAAGACCAGCGTCATGATCAGGCTGAGATATTCAGAAACCTTCGGCAGGAGCGAGATCGCCACACCGCCCTCTTCCGGCGCCTGCTGCATGGCCAGGAAGAACCACATCACCATCGGCGTGAAGAAGAAATACACCAGCGACGCGCCGAGAAGAAAGAGCAGCGGTGATGCGACAAGAAACGGCAGGAAGGCGGCGCGCTCGTTCTTGTAGAGGCCGGGCGCGACGAATTTATAGATCTGGGCTGCAATCACCGGAAAGGCGATGACCATGGCGCCAAAGGCTGCGACCTTGACCTGGGTAAAGAAGAACTCCTGCGGCGCCGTGTAGATGAGTTCGGCCTTGCTGAGATCGAGCCCTGCCCAGCTGACTGCCCATTTGTAGGGAATGACAAGGATGTTGAACAACGCCTTGGCGAAGTAGAAGCAGACGAGAAACGCGAGGAAAAAGGCACCCAACGCCCAGATCAGCCGGGTGCGCAACTCGATCAGGTGCTCGATCAGCGGCTGGGGCTTGTCTTCGATGTCACCCGTCATGCGAGATCCTCATTCTTCGGCTTGCGGGTCCGCGTTGCAGGCTTGCTCGCTGCGGGTTTCGCAGGCTTTGCCGGTGTCTTGGGCCCGCTGGCTGACTTTTTGGCCGGCTGGGCGGCGGCAGGTTTGCGCGCCTTGGACGTTTTTGCCGATGGCGATGCCGCTTCCTTGGCGCTCGCCGGTGCTGCCAATTGCGTCTCGGCGGCCTTTGCCGCAGGCTCGACCGGACCGGCAGCCGGCGCAGATGTTGCAGCAGCCACGGCAGCGGGCGCCGCCGCGACTGGTGCCGCGGGGGAAGCCGCGCGCAGTTCCTGCGGCGCATCCCTCAAGGTCAACGGCGTGTCCGGCAAAATCGAAGGTTCTGTTATTGCCTCATCCTCGGCAGCGAAATCGGCAGGCTCGCTGGTCTTCGGCTCATAGCGCGTCGACCGTTCGAGATCGGAGCGGATATCCTGCCCCATCTGCCGCAGGGGATTGAGCGTGTCCCTGATGGTGTTGGCCGGATTGAGAGAACGAATGTCGTTGACCGAGGACTTCAGCTCATCGAGCTCTGCCTCGCGCAAGGCCTCGTCGAACTGCGAGCGAAATTCGCCTGCCGTCTGACGCAGACGCCGGGTCATCTTGCCGAAGGCCCGGATCATGGGCGGCAGATCTTTCGGACCAACAACCACGATCAGGACGACCGCCACAACCAGCAGCTCGGTCCAGCCAATATCCAGCATAAAAACGGGCTCCTGATGCCACGCCTGGACGCCTGAAACAGGCGCCGGTCTTGCAAGGGGTCAAAGACGAACGGGCGGCCCTGAAAGCCGCCCCGAGCATCGGCAAAAGCCGATCACTTTACCTCGTCGGCCTTGTGGTCGACTGTCTTTGTCACGGTAGGCTGAGCATTCGTGGCGGTCTGCGACTCGTTGTCGTCCTCGTCGCTCATCCCCTTCTTGAAGCTCTTGATGCCCTTGGCAACGTCGCCCATCAGCTCGGGGATCTTGCCACGGCCGAAGAGAAGCAGAACAATCGCCAAAACGATGATCCAGTGCCAAATGCTAAATGAACCCATGTCTGCAACTCCTTGCACAATCACTGCCCCGATGTAGGGGGTTTTCTAGGCTTTTTCAAACACCAAAATGTCTTTTGCCTCAACGGATATCGTCACGTTCCGGTCATGTTGCGACAAGATGTCTGAGCGAATACGCGCTCGAACCGTCCGTTCGGTGCCCGGCACCGCGAGCTCGAGAATATCCACCACACCGGCAAATCGGCGCGACACGATACGGGCGGGTATGGCCCCACCCTCGTTTTGAACCCCAACCGCCGAGAGCCTGACCGCGACATCGACCGGCGTGCCATCCGAAAGCGCGGAACAATCCACCCGCCCCAAGGGCGTCTCAACGCCACCGTCTTCGACAACCGCCGAGAACTGGTTGATCTCCGAAAAGAAGCCAGCCGCAAAAAGGCTCTTCGGTCGACGATAGAGATCTTCCGAGGTGCCGAGCTGCACGAGGCTCCCCCCTTTCAGCAGGGCAATTCGGTCGGCCATGCGCATCGCCTCTTCGGCGTCATGCGTAACGACCACCGCAGTTGCCCGTGTTTCGCGCAGGATCGCCAGCGTATCGGCACGTACGGTATCCTTAAGGCGCGAATCGAGCCCCGAAAACGGCTCGTCCATCAAAAGCACGCTGGGACGCGGCGCCAGCGCCCGCGCAAGCGCCACGCGCTGCTGCTCGCCACCGGACAGTGCATGCGGATATTTGTCCGCATAATGCGCCAAACCAACGCGCTGCAACGATGCCATGGCTTCTGCTATCGCATCTTTGGCAGGAAGAGCCGTCAGGCCGAACCGAACATTGTCCAGAACGCTCAGGTGCGGAAACAGCGCAAAGTCCTGAAACATCAAACCGATGCCGCGCTTTTCTGGCGGCACGAAAACCGACGGCCCCGAAACCTCGCGATCATTGATCAGAACCCGACCGGAAGTCTGTGATTCGATACCGGCGGCAATGCGCAGCAGCGTCGTCTTGCCCGAGCCAGAGGGACCGAGGAGGCAGAGCACTTCACCGGGCTCAGCCGTCAGGCTCACACCGCGAATGGTCTCTTTGCCGTGATAATCGTGGCGGATATCCTCAAAGGCAAGCCGCGCTGCGAACGTCACGCTGGCAGTGCGGGGGGCATCCTGATGCACGCTGTAAGCCTTGTCCATTCCGTCATCATTTCTGGCGCCCGCCTTGACACGCCATCCCGATGGGCAGGCATGGGCATAGTTCCGGCGGCGCTTCAAAAAGCTGACCTTATTCCTCTGCTTCACCGCCCGGAGTCAAGAGGCCCAACTCTTCAAGGTCAAGCTGGGAGATCGGATCTTCATCCTCGGAGAGTTCGTCTTCCGCCTGCGGTATCGGAATATTGAGGTTGGAAGGGATCCGACCGGACAGGAGCCCTGCCCCCTTCAACTCTTCGAGACCCGGCAGGTCGCGCAGGTCTTCGAGGCCGAAATGATCGAGAAAATCCCGGGTCGTCCCAAGCGTGACCGGGCGTCCCGGTGTCCGCCGCCGCCCGCGAAACCGCACCCAGCCCGCCTCCATCAGAACATCGAGCGTCCCCTTGGAGGTCGTCACGCCACGGATGTCCTCGATCTCCGCACGGGTCACCGGTTGGTGATAGGCGATGATGGCAAGCACCTCGAGTGCTGCGCGAGACAGTTTCTTGACGTCATTTTCGTCAGTCCGGATGACGAAAGAAAGATCAGCTGCCGTTCGGAAGGCCCAACTGTCTTCGACCTGCACGAGGTTCACCCCCCGGCCTGCGTAGTCCTGCTTCAGGCGCAACAGCACGGTGCGGGCATCGACACCATGAGGCAGCCGATCTTCGACGAAGCCTGTGGAGACGGGCTGCGCCGAGGCGAAGACCAGAGCCTCTGCAATCCTCATGGCTTCTTCGACAAGCCTTGGCTCGACGGTGACAGGCGCCTCCTTGTCGTACGGATCGTCTTGTCGCTCGGCGGGCGCTTCCTCAACATGCATCATCAGTTGCCTTATTCCACAGCGCGCAAGGCTTCAGCCTTGGGTCCACTGCGCATGAAAATCGTCTGGAAGGCGCTTTCCTGGCGGATTTCCAGCCGCCCTTCCCGCACGAGTTCCAGCGAGGCGGCAAAGGCACTGGCGATCGCGGTCACGCGCTCTTCCGGCGTGGTCATGTATCGCAACAGGAATTGGTCAAGCGCCGTCCAGTCGCCGATCTCGCCAATCATGCGGGTCAGGATGCCGCGCGCGTCGGCGAGCGACCAGACGCGGCGTCGCTCGATCGTCACCTGCGTCACCGCCTGACGCTGGCGAAGCGAAGCATAGGCAGTGAGCAGATCATAGAGCGACGCCTCATAGGCGCTTTGCGAGCGTACTGGCACATGCTCCGGCGCCCCACGGGCAAAAACGTCGCGACCGAGACGATTGCGGTTGACGAGCCGGGTCGAGGCCTCACGAATCGCTTCAAGCCGCCGCAGCCGGAAGGCCAGCGTGGCGGCCATTTCCTCGCCGGAGGGACCGTCATCCTTGGGCTGCTGGGGGATCAACAACCGCGACTTCAGATAGGCAAGCCAGGCGGCCATCACGAGATAGTCGGCAGCGAGCTCCAGGCGCACCCGCCGGGCATTCTCGATGAAGGCGAGGTATTGCTCGACCAGCGCCAGGATCGACATGCGGGCAAGGTCGACCTTCTGGTTGCGCGCCAGATAAAGCAGAAGATCGAGCGGACCTTCAAAGCCGGCCACGTCGATCAACAGGGAAGGATCACTGGCTGCCCGCTCTTCGGAATTATCCTGCCACAGCGGATCCATCGGGCGCGGGTCCGAGACCGTGCTCTGGCGCGAATTTCCGGTTTGAGACTGTGGCGCCCGCCCCATCACGACACCGCCATGAGCGCTGAAAACTCTTCGCGCAGGCTCTGTTCATCTGCCGGCTCCGGCGCCACAAGGGCTTGTTCGACGCGATCGGCGCGGCGGCGCGCAGCGCCTGTCAATTCGGACACGGCAGCAGCGACAGCCGTCATTTCATCCATGTGGCCATGGCAATGCAGGACGACATCAAGCACCGGGGCAATGCGCTGCGCCCGCTCGCCGATGGTGCCTTTCAGCGCATTCATCGAGATGTCATCCGACATCAGCAGACCATCAAAACCGATTTCGCCGCGAATGACCTTCTCGGTCACGATCCTGGATGTCGAGGCTGGATTGTCAGGATCGATGTCGCTGAACACGACGTGGCAGCTCATTGCCATAAGCTCGTTCGAAAGAGCCTTGAAAGGTACGAAATCATGCGCCTGCAACTCGCTGCGCGGGGTGGAAACGACCGGCAAATCGTGATGGCTGTCAGCCATGCCGCGCCCATGCCCCGGGATATGCTTCATTACCGGCAAAACGCCGCCCGCCTTCAGGCCATCGGCAGCCGCCTGACCGATGGCCGCCACAACATGCGGATCATTTGCATAGGCACGGTCACCGATGACGTTGTTCGCACCGGCGACCGGCACATCCAGCACCGGCAGGCAGTCGACATTGATGCCGAGGCGATAAAGATCGAATGCATGAAGGCGCGACAGAAGCCAGGCGGCGCGAAGGCCAAGGGCAGCGTCCCGCGCATAGACCGCACCGATGTCAGCCCCCGAGGGATAGCGTGGCGCGATCGGTTCGCGAATACGCTGCACGCGCCCACCTTCCTGATCGATCAGCACCGGGGCGTTGCGCCCGCCAACGGTCTCGCGCATCTCCGCCACCAGATCCTTGATCTGCTCGACATCACCGATGTTCCGGCCAAAGAGGATGAAGCCCCAAGGCTGTTGGTCGCGATAAAAGGCCTTCTCGTCAGCGCTGAGACGCTGGCCGAGGCAACCGAGGATCATGGCCTTGGAAGGCGAAGAATGTGTGCTCATGGCCGGACCTTACGAGGCGATCTGCAAAAGCCGAAGCGACAAGCGAGTCTCGCAGGCGAATCATACACAGAAAAGATGGGAAAAACTGAAAAAGGCGAGCCTTTCAGCCCGCCTTTCTTTCAAATCAGCAAATAATCGCCGTCTCAGCGCGCAACCAGGCAGGAGCCACCGGCATCGCGGTATTGCTCGCACAGCGCCACGGCCTCTTCACGCGTCGGGGCGAGAATGCGGACACGGTAATAGGTTCCCTTGCCCGGTATCGCTGCCTCGCGGATTTCATGCGGCTTGCCACCGAGGATGTTGCCGAACCGGCCAATCAGCGATTTGTAGCTGCGCTCGGCATCCGCCTGGCTTGGCAGCGACGCGATCTGGATGGCGAAGCCGCTGCTCGCACCGGTCTCAGACGGAGAGGCAGTTACGGCCGCCGTCTGCGTCGGGACGTTCTCCTGTGTCGCCGGCTGGGCCGGGCGCAAGTTCCCCTGATCGGTAACCGTGCCGACGATGTTGACCGGCTGGTCGGCGGGGCGGTTCGCCGGAACGGCAGCCGGCATGGGCGCGACAGCCGCGACTTCGGTGGTTGCCGGTGCGGCCGGCGCACTGTCGGAGTCAGGCGTGACCGCGCGGGCCGCAACCGTGTTCACCGCCTCGCCACTGTTTTCATTGCTGACAGCCGGCGGCGCAAGGACCGGTGCCGCAGATGCCGTTTCGGTGGCAGCAGGCACCTCCTGGGTTACCAGCGAGCCATCGGGACGCACGATCATCGTGCGCACGCGTCGAGGCGTCACCGTGGCCGGATCTTCCTGGCTTGCAGAAGCCTGCTGCGATTCCGGCAGGAGACGTGGATCTTCCGTTTCGCCGACTGGCGTGCCCATGAATTCCCCTTCCCCTTCAAGAGGCGGGTTCTCTGGAATGAGCGTGCGCTGAACGACATCGACAGGCTCTTCTTCGGAAGAGATCAGGCTTGGCTGTGTCGGCCCGTCGCTGGCATTGCCCGCAACGCGGTCATACACGGCCTTGTCCTGATTGGGCACCGTTTTGCCGCCCGGATCTTCCGGCACTATTTTTGTCGGGCTGGTGTCGGCAGCAATCACCACCGGATCACCGGAGCCAAGGCTGCCCACAGCGCCGCTGCCGATCCAGGCATAAATGCCACCGGCGCCTGCCAGGAGCACAACGGCTGCCGTGCCTGCCATCAGATAGGGTTTCAGTTGGCGATAGCCCCCCTGCCCGTGGCCAACGATCTTGATATGGCCCCGGTTGATACGCTGGTCCGGAACAGGTGGCGTCAGCGCCGTCTTGAAGTCTTCTTCCAAAGCCTTTTCGAAAGCTGCGAATTCGTCGACCGGACCATCATTGGATTGGATCGCTGCCGCTGAAGCCGTCACCTGAGGCTCTGCGGCAACCGGCTGCGACTGGACGACCTGCTCGCTGAGCAGGTTGGCAAGTTCGGAATCGAGATCAAGATCGAAGTCGTTCGATACCTGCGGCTGGGCCGGCGTTTCCGCCACCTGAACCTCAGGCACATCCATCACGGCTATGGCTTCCAGGAAATCATCCTGTTCCGCAATTTCGGCAGGGTCGAATGCCAGGCTGTCCGGTGTCGCCGAGGCGACGAACGCTGCGGCAGGCGCTGTCTTCGGCTGATCCACCCATGCGGCTGCCTGCGGCGCGATAGCGGCGGGTGCCGTGCTCTGAACCGATACGCGATACTCGGGCGCAGCATAGCTCTGCCTTGCCGCGGGGATTGCCATCTGTGCGGGGGCGGCAAGCTGCGCCCTTACGGGTGATGGCGGAACCGGCTGCTGCGCAACAGGTTCGAGTTCCGAAAGATCGATATCGAGCTCATCGAGCTGCAATTCAAAATCCTGATCGGAGAAGAAATCACTGTCGCTTGCAGCCGACACCTGCCCGACGTTTCGTGCCGGCTGCGCATGATGTTCCACATCCGCAGCGACGTCGGCGAAGGCCTCCGACTCGGCAAGCTCCTGGGCAAAATCAAGCGAGAAGACCGGCTCAGCTTCAGGCTCATGATGAGCGACGCTGCCTCCCCGGCGGGCAACAGGTTCGACAGGCCCGACGGGAACCTGTGACCAATCGAATGCCGGGGGCTCCACACGAAGCTCGGTTGATGAGACAGGGAGCGGTTCGACAGTCGCAGGCCGCTGTTGGGCCTCAAGGCTCGGCGCCGTCGCAAAACCTTTACGCTCGGACACGCCAGCATCAAGACCTGCAACCGCCTCTGTGGAGGGCGCCGCGTCGTATGGCATGACAAGTCGTGGTTCGGATGCTGGCTGAGGCAGCTCGAACTGCGGTTCCGGCCGCCGGGCAGACTGACTTGGCACCTGAAAATTGGCAAGCGGCAGGCGTAGACGTGGTACCTCGGTTTGCACCGGAGGCATCACGGGCTCGCTGACGGAAAATTCCAGTTCGTCGGCAAGGTCAAAGCTGGCAGGCTCATCCTGCGCCGGTGCCGGTGTCCACTCATCCTCCAACGCAGCCGGCGCGACATCGGGCCAGCTCAATGACGGCTGAGGCTGGGCCGCAACTGCTGCATATCCGTTCGTGGCAAGCTCGGGCACGGTCTCATAGACGTCTTGCGGCTCATAGGACGGCTCCACCGGCTGAACGAAGGCTTCGCGCTCCAAGCGCGCCGGCTCGGGCGCAGCAAAGCTCGGCTCGGAAACCGCCCAAACCGGCTCTTCTGCGCCACGAAACCCGCCATCGCTCTTCCAGTTCATGGGCTCGAATGCCGGCTCGTTGCGGTGCGAAGTCACTTCAGCCTGGACATAGCGGTCCTGCTGCGGTTCGACATAGCCGTCGAACTCACCCAACAACTCGTCATGCAAGCTAAACACGGGCTCGTCGCGCGGCGTATCGCCGGCTGGACCGGGCAGCGTCTCGCGGCGCGGGGCCTGCTCAAATCCGACGATCCTGGCGAGTTCCGCCAATGGATCGTCATCAGAGAAACCATCGCCCTGCGCGCCGATGCTGTTAGCAGCCTGCTTGTGTACCATTACTAATCCCACTTACTCACGCGACTTTACGCTTGCCAGTGCAATGTGGGGAATTGGTGACAGACTATCGCATCTCGAGTGGAGCTTCGGTGCCCGTGATTGTCAGTCCAGACTTCAACACCGAGGCGACAGCATGCACCAGCCCAAGCCTGGCGATGGTCAATTCTCTATCGTTATCGTTAACAAAGCGTAATTCCGGCGAATCCTTGCCCTTATTCCAATGAGAATGCAACGAGCTCGCGAGATCATGCAAATAAAATGCGAGTCGGTGTGGCTCTTGTGACTGCGCAGCCGCCTCAATCAACCTTGGATATTCAGCAAGCTTAGCCACAAGTTGCAATTCGGTCGGATCCGCAATTTTACCCATAACAGCCGAAGCAAGATCGAGGCTTGCCAAGTCGAGATCCGGGAAGGCTTCCTTTGCTTGCCGCAGGATCGACATGCAACGGGCATGGGCGTACTGCACGTAGAAGACCGGATTGTCCTTGGACTGCTCGGTGACCTTGGCAAAATCAAAGTCGAGCGGTTCGGAGCTCTTGCGATAGAGCATCATGAAGCGGACGCTGTCGCGACCGACTTCCTCGACCACCTCACGCAGGGTGACGAAGTCGCCGGAGCGCTTCGACATCTTCACCGGCTCGCCGTCCCGGTAAAGCTTGACGAGCTGGCAGAGCAACACCGTCAGCTTGGACTTGCCTTCAGACACAGCCCGGTTGACCGCCTCCAGTCGCTTGACATAGCCGCCATGGTCGGCGCCGAGCACATAGATCATTTCGGAGAAACCGCGATCGAACTTGTCCTTGAAGTAAGCAACGTCGGCGGCGAAATAGGTGAAGGCTCCGTCTGACTTCATCAGCGGACGGTCAATATCGTCGCCGACTTCCGTCGAGCGAAACAGCGTCTGCTCACGGTCTTCCCAGTCTTCCGGCAATTGCCCCTTCGGCGGCGGCAGCTTGCCCTTGTAGACATGCCCCTTGAACGTCAGGTCATTGATCGCCGAGAGGATCTTGGCAGCATTGCCGGCATGCAGCGTGCGCTCGGAGAAGAACACATCGTGATGCACATTCAGCGTGGCGAGATCGTCGCGGATCATCACCATCATCGCGTCGATGGCCTTGTCCTTGACAATGGCAAGCATCTCGTCCTCGGGCATTGTCAGCAGCTTGGTGCCGTATTCATCGGCCAGAGCCTTGCCAACCGGCAAGAGATAATCGCCGGGATAGAGTCCCGCCGGAATTTCACCAATGCTTTCGCCGAGCGCCTCGCGGTAACGAAGGAAGGCTGACCGGGCGAGCACCTCGATCTGCGCGCCGGCATCGTTGATGTAATATTCTTTGGTCACCTCATAGCCGGCAAAACCCAGAAGGTTTGCAAGCGCATCACCAACGACCGCGCCCCGGCAATGGCCGACATGCATCGGTCCCGTCGGGTTGGCCGAGACATATTCGACATTGACCTTATGACCGGCGCCGACTGTCGAGCGACCGAAGGCTTCGCCCTGACGGATCATCGTTGCCAGCAACTGCTGCCAATAGGCGACAGAAAGGCGGATATTGATGAAACCCGGTCCGGCAACGCTCACCTCGGCAATATCCGGATCCTGCTTCAGCCGGTCCCCGATCACGTCTGCCAGCGCGCGGGGGTTCATGCCCATGCCCTTGGCAAGCACCATGGCGGCATTGGTCGCTGCGTCGCCATGGCTCGGATCGCGCGGCGGCTCCACCACGATGCGGCTGAAGTCCAGCGCGTCGCGCTTTTCGCTGATGGCATCGATATCGTCGAGTGCGGCTTTGATCCGGGTTTCGAAATCGGCAAAAAGGTTCATGACGTGTCCCTGCGCGCGGCCGCTCGAGAGCCGCGCCTCTTCAAATTTTGACGGCTGCCTATCGCAAATCCGGAGTCCGGTCAAACAGCGCACGGTGGGTGCGCTCCGCATAGGTGTCCGTCATCCCTGCGAGATAATCGCCGACATGGCGGGCTTTCTGCCCATCATTGAGTCCCGAGATATGATTGACCCAGTAGTGGCTTTTCATCAGCGCAGGATCGGCCATGTAGGCGTTGAACAGATCGGTGACGATCTGGGCGGCTGCAGCCCGGATCCGCATGATATCGGGATGACGGTAGATCCGGCTGAACAACAGCTTCTTGATCTGACGGTCCGTCTCGGCCATCTCCTCGGAGAATGTGGCAATGGTCATCGGCGCGGCGCGAACATCTTCGACAGACTGCGGCTTGATCGTCTTCAACCGCTCCTGCGCAACGGCAATCACGTCCTCGACCATGCGGGTAATCTGGCGGCGCATGATTTCATGCGTGAAACGATCGTCGTCCAGATGCGGATAGCGATCACGCACCTCCTTCATCAAGCCGGTCAGGAAGGGCACCTCTTCCAGCATCTCGAATGTCAGATAGCCGGAACGCAATCCGTCATCGATGTCATGGGTATTGTAGGCGATGTCGTCGGCGATTGCCGCCACCTGCGCCTCAAGCCCTGCGAAACTCGAAAGCTCGAGGTCATGGATTTCGCAATAGTCCAGGATCGGCTGTGGCACGGGGCCACGCGTGCCCTGCCCGTTCTTCGTCAACAACGGCCCATTGTGCTTGACCAGTCCTTCGAGCGCTTCCCAGGTGAGGTTCAGCCCGTCGAAATCCGCATAACGCCGCTCCAGCTTGGTGACGATCCGGAGCGACTGGGCATTGTGATCAAACCCGCCATAGGGGGCGAGCACCTCATGCAGGGCATCCTCGCCGGTGTGACCGAACGGCGTGTGGCCGAAATCATGCACCAGCGCCACACCTTCAGCGAGATCCTCGTCGAGCCGCAGCGCACGGGCAAGCGCACGGGCAATCTGGGCGACTTCGATCGTATGCGTCAGCCGGGTGCGATAGTGATCGCCGTCCGGTCCGATGAACACCTGGGTCTTGTGCTTGAGGCGGCGAAAGGCCGTCGTGTGGACGATGCGGTCACGGTCGCGCTGAAAATCCGAGCGCGTCAGACTGCCGCCCTCGACGAAAAGCCGACCGCGACTCTTCCACGGATCCGTTGCGAAAATCGCCCGGTCGCCGGCGCCGAAACCCAATGCAGATTTATCAATCGTCATGCGCGTGCTGTCCGCTCCCCATTGACGCAATTCCCCTGCCTTCATACCTATAGCGGAAGATGCCGCAAGGCGAAGCGGATCACGATGCGAATGTGACCCGCGAAGATGAGCGAAATTCCGTGACTTGCACGACAAATCGATGAAATTCGCCTAAATGACAGGTTTTCACCGGGCCTTGACCCCGGCAGGAGGCAGTATGAGCACCGACACCGTGACACTTTCTGAAGCCGCTGCGAAGCGAATCGCTGCCGTCGTCGCGTCCGACGCGGAGAAATCCAGCCTGCGCGTCTCCGTCGAAGGCGGCGGCTGTTCCGGCTTTTCCTACAAATTCGATCTCGATCGTGGCCCGCAATCCGATGACATCGTCATCACCCGCGCTGGCGCAACCGTCCTTATCGATCCCGTTTCAATCGTCTACATGGCCGGCTCGGAAATCGACTTTGTCGATAATCTGCTCGGCCAGTCCTTCCAGATCAAGAACCCCAATGCGGTGGCAAGCTGCGGCTGCGGCACCAGCTTCTCCGTATGAGCATGCCGATGAAAATTGCGACCTGGAACATCAACGGCGTCAAGGCGCGCATCGAGAACCTTTGCCAGTGGCTGAAGGACAGCGATCCGGATATCGTCTGCCTGCAGGAAATCAAGTCCGTCGACGAAGGCTTTCCGCGGCTTGAGATCGAGGCACTCGGCTACCACGTGGAAACGCATGGCCAGAAGGGTTATAACGGCGTCGCCCTGTTGTCGAAGCTCAAACCCGATGAGGTCAATCGCGGCCTGCCGGGCGACGACAGCGACGAGCAGGCACGCTTCATCGAGGGCATTTTCTCGACTGACGGCGGTGTGCTCAGGGTCTGCTCGCTCTATCTGCCGAACGGCAATCCGGCCGACGATCCCGTCAAATATCCCTATAAGCTCGCCTGGATGGCGCGACTGGAAGCCTTCGCGCGTGAGCGCATGGCGCTCGAAGAGCCGCTGATCCTCGCCGGCGACTACAACGTCATCCCGGAGCCGCATGATGCGAAGGATGCCAGCCAGTGGCTGACCGACGCGCTTTTCCTGCCGCAGACGCGCGCGGCCTTTCGTCGACTTGAGAATCTCGGTTTTGTCGATGCGGTCAGGGCCACGAGTGACGAGACCCCTCTGTTCTCATTCTGGGATTACCAGGCCGGCGCCTGGCCAAAGAACAACGGCATCCGCATCGATCACCTGATGCTCTCGCCCGAAGCGTCAGATCGGCTGCGCTCCAGCGCAATCGAGAAGCATGTGCGCGCCTGGGAAAAACCCTCCGACCACGTCCCGGTGATTGGCCACTTCCAATTCTGAGCCGCCCCGAACGACCCAGATCAATGCATGCAAAAAGGGAGGGTCCAGCCCTCCCTTTCCAATTGTCTGCAGACAGAAAACCGATCAGTTGCCTTCGCGATAGACCTGCGGTGCCAGCAAGACGGCAACAGTGCGATCCTCTTCCGAGGCCGAAGCAAAGGCCTGTTCCTGAAGCCGCTGCATCCACTCGCATTCCGCGGTGCGGCAATGGCTGAGAGCCGCCGTCAGGAAGGCTAGCCCGCGCACCGTCTGCCCCTCTTCAAACAGCAGACTGCCGAAGACCGACATGGCACCCGCATGGCCACCCTTGCGCGCCATGTTCAGCCACTTCTTGGCCTGCTGCACATTCGAGGCACCGCCCTCACCGGCGAGAATCATCCGCGCCAGCTGGAACTGGGCTTCCGGAATGCCGAAGGTGGAGGCCACCTGGAAATACAGCTGACGTGCCTGGGCGAGGTCAGCCTTGACCGGCGTATTCGGGATACCGTTGCGATAATAGCGGGCCAGCGACATCAGCGCATTGACGAAAAAGCCCGTGTCTTCGGAACCGGGTTCGATCCCCTGGTTGGCAATCTGGGCATAGATCTTGAACGCTTCGAAGTCGTTTTCAACCACACCGTCGCCGGCTTCATACATATTGGCAAGCGCCCAGCGCGAACCGGTATGGCCTTTTTCGGCAGCGTAGCGATAGGCCTCGACCGCGTCTTCCTTCTGGCCGTTCTTGTAGGCATTGAAGCCGAACTTGAAGAGATCGAAGGGGCCGGACTCACTGCTCACGCCAGCATCGATGTCAAACGCCTGCGCAATCGAAGGCATAGGCAGCAACATCGCTGCTGCCAAAAGGATCGCTGCTGATGTCTTCCAGTCTTTCAACCGTTTTACTTCCCTGGTCTTCGTCATCACCGCCACCATCATGCGACGATTCCAACTGTCCGCGCGGCACCAGCCGCTCTCAATGCAAACCGAGTGCCCCCCGGGCGAACCCGACGCTCCTGTTTGCTATCACCTTTCAGATGAGACTTGCTGCAAGCTTCCGCTGTTCTATCCATAAGAGGAACAGTAGACCGCATTTCCGGCAAGACTTCGACCGATGTCGCCAAAGTTGTCTTCCCGACCGAAGATTTCCGCAACCGCCCCTCGACAGCGACCGCAACCACTGGATTCAAAACCCTAAACATGCCCTGAGGCTCTTTTCTTTTTCGATACGCCGCACACACTCGAAACGGAAACCCGCATCCCGTGCCATAGCGGTGCTCTTCCTTTGTGGCGCAAAGTGGACAAATGCAACGCCTGGATTCATTGTCCCGAAAGGCAAAAGAGAATTGTTGCAGAATCGTCACATTCGACCATTCTAATAGAGGGGTGGGTTTGGCAAAAAAGAAGCCCGGATGAACCGGGCTTCGGGGTGTCAATAGCTCAAGATCAGAACGAGATCTTGTAGGAGGCCGTCAGAGCATAGGCCCAGTCTGCATCGGCAGTTGCGTTATAAAGGGCTTCATCCCCAACCGATTGGCTGCCGGCAGTCAGGTAGCTGACGCCACCACCTGCACGAAGCTCGCCTGGACCAAGCTTGGCAGACACACCGGCACCCAAGGTCCACGTATCCGTGTAAATATCTGCGCCTGAGTCAACACCCTTGTCCCAAGTCAGATTGACCGTTCCGGAAATCTTCTCATTGAAGGAATGCCCTACGCCCGCCTGGATCGTCCAACCGTCTTTCCAATTATAGACGTCACGACGATCTAAGACCGAACCACCAAGCACTGGCACACCGATTGGAACATCAATCGAATATTCAAGAGCGTCCATCACACTCCAGTCCGTCCACTTGATAGAGCCGTAGACAAGCCAGCCTGGCGCCACACCGCTTTGCGCACTAAGTTTGATCGACTGCGGCAGGGTTCCGCTGCCACGGGCGTCCGATAGGCCGAGAGCAGGGTTTAGTTCCGTCCAGTCGAACGAGCCTTTATTTGTTGTGTGATCGATCTTCGAACGATACATCAACTGAAAACGCATAGCGTATTCAGGGATCGCATACGCGGCCCCAAGTCGATACCCGTAGGCCGACGTATCTTCGAGCGACAGTGTACCATTTGCGCCTGTGTTAAGAATTTCGCTAACCGCAGTGTAATCGAAATCCTGCATAAAGACGCCGCCTAACAAATAGGCCTTACCGGCGCCTGCATCCATGTTTACCGCGCAAGTGGCACCATATTCGTTGGTGATGAAGTCCTTGTGGGAGGACGCGCCAGCTGCCTGCGCTTGCGGCCCATAATCCGCATCCGCGCCAAAAGGCTGCGTGTAGGTAAACGCACAGGCGAAATTGTCCGTGACCTTCACCTTTGCAGCGAATGACGGAATGGCATAATTCTGCGTAAAGTCGTCGTCGGTAGCAGCCACGCCGTTGATCGTGTCGTAGCCGCGCTGCGGCATGACGAAGGTGACCCCGCCGCGAGCAGCAACAGTACCGTCTTCAAACAGGATATCGGTGTCCGCCTCACCGCGGTTCCAGCCACCGGCCTGCGCGCTTCCCACGAAAGCACAAGCTGCGATCAAACCGAGCGCGGTGGTCTTTTTCAGGTTATTCGCCATGTCTCTCCCCAATTCCGGCAAAACTGTGATTTGGGATAGTAACCAAGTGCGACAGTTTGACAATCGGCGCCCGCTCGCGGCCAGTCGGCGTTTGAGCCCATTGATTTACGTAACCTGTTTTACCCGCAAGGATTTGAGAAGCGTCATCGCAACATTTTTCCAGTGATGGACAAAATACGCACACTCAGTAGATGATTTTACCTCTACAGCTCAAAGCTGTGTCAAACGAACCACACCTGACGGCTTCTGTGATCCGACCTGAATTGCCCCATTGAAATCGGCAGTGACGTAAGGCGCACCCGCCATTTCTGGCGTCCGGGCGCCAGAATCGATGTGCAACGCAACAAAAAGCGCCTGGCTCCCTGCCCGACGCGCTAAAAAGCGCCGGACATGTCCTGCCCGGCGCTTAGAAATCCATTCCTTTTGAGGGGAACAATTAAACCGCTTCGAGAACCCGCTGCAGAGCCGTCTGCAGGCTGGCCTTCTGCACGGTCAATTCTTCATGCCGCTCACGCTCGGCTGCCACCACATCCGGGTTGGCATTGGCGACAAATTTCTCGTTGCCAAGCTTGCCGGCGATGCGTGCCATTTCCTGGTCCACCTTGCCGATTGCCTTCTCCAGACGGGCCTTCTCCGCGCCGATATCGATCAGCGCACCCAGCGGCAGGCAGGCCGTCGCCTCTCCGATGACGATCTGGGCCGCGCCCTTCGGCGCCACATCGGCGACCGTGATCGTTTCCACTCGGGCAAGCCGCTTGATTGCCGCCTCGTGGCGAAGCAGGCGCTCCTGGGTGACGCCATTCGCGCCAACAACGACCAGCGGCGCTGTCGCCCCCGGCGGCACGTTCATTTCAGCGCGGGCAGAGCGGATCCCGGTGACGAGATCGATCAGCCAGTTGATATCGGCCGCCGAATTTTCGTCCGAGAACTCCGGGGCCGGCCAGTCGGCATGGCAGAGCAGCGTAGCACGCGATGCGCCCTCACCGGCCGTATGTGCCCAAAGCTCTTCCGTCATGAAGGGCATGAAGGGATGCAAGAGCTTGTAGATCTGCTCCAGCACATAAGCGGCACAGGCCTGTGCCTCGGCCTTTGCCGCTTCGTCTTCGCCCATGAAGACCGGCTTTAGGAGTTCGAGATACCAGTCGCAGACCTGATTCCAGACAAAACGGTAGAGGCTGCCAGCGGCATCATTGAAGCGATAGCTTTCGATCGCCTCGGTCACGTCCCGCTCTGTGCGGGCGAGTTCGGTCAGGATCCAGCGGTTGATCGCAAGCGATGCCGTCTCCGGCAGGAACTTCGGATCGGCCTTCACGCCGTTCATCTCGGCAAAACGCGTGGCGTTCCACAGCTTGGTACCGAAGTTGCGGTAGCCGGCAATACGGGCTGGATCCAGCTTCACGTCGCGGCCCTGGGCTGCCATGATCGCCAGCGTGAAGCGCAGCGCATCCGCACCATATTCGTCGATCAGCTCGAGCGGGTCGATGACGTTGCCCTTGGACTTCGACATCTTCTGGCCGTTCTTGTCGCGAACCAACGCGTGAACATAAACCGTGTGGAAGGGCTCGACGGCGTTGCCGTCCTCGTCCTTCATGAAGTGCAGGCCCATCATCATCATGCGGGCGACCCAGAAGAAGATGATGTCAAAGCCGGTAACCAGAACGTCTGTCTGGTAGTATTTCGCCAGTTCCGGTGTGTTGTCCGGCCAGCCCAGTGTCGAGAAAGGCCAGAGCGCGGACGAGAACCAGGTATCGAGCACGTCTTCGTCGCGGGTCAGAATTTCGCCGGGTGCAAAATTCTCCAGCTTCTCCTCGACCCAGGCTTTCCACGGGCCTTCATGCGCGATGTAGTGCTGGATTGCGGCGTGCAGCGCCTCTTCCTCGGTCTTTTCGACAAAAACCTGGCCGTCCGGGCCGTACCATGCGGGGATCTGATGGCCCCACCAGAGCTGGCGCGAAATGCACCAGGGCTCGATGTTCTCCATCCACTCGAAATAGGTCTTTTCCCAGTTCTTCGGGACGAAGTTGGTGCGGCCTTCACGAACCGAGGCAATGGCCGGTTCGGCCAGCGTCTTGGCGTCGGCGAACCACTGGTCGGTCAGCATCGGCTCGATGACGACGCCGGAGCGATCGCCGAAGGGCTGCATGATCTTCTTCGATTCGACGTAAGGCACATCATTGCCCTCGCCATCCTTGACCGTGACCGCGAGGCCTTCGGCATTGATTGCATCGACGATGCGCTTGCGGGCTTCGTAGCGGTCGAGACCGCGATACTCGTCGGGAACGAGGTTGATTTCGTCGACTTCGGCCTCGTTCGGCAGATGACCGCTCTTGACGATCTCAAGCGCGCGGGCCGCATAGACCGCGTAGTCCTCGCCGTCGTCGCGCATTTTCGCCTGCGTATCCATCAGGCGATAGAGCGGAATCTTGTTCCGGCGGGCAACCTGATAGTCGTTGAAATCATGCGCGCCGGTGATCTTGACCGCGCCGGAGCCGAACTTCGGATCCGGATATTCATCCGTGACGATCGGGATCAGGCGGCGATGCTCCTTCGGGCCAACCGGGATTTCGCAGAGCTTTCCGACGATTGCGGTGTAACGCTCGTCCGAGGGGTGAACAGCAACTGCGCCGTCGCCGAGCATGGTCTCAGGTCGCGTGGTTGCGATCGAGATGTAGTTTCGCTCTTCCTGGAAGGTGACATTGCCGTCTTCATCCTTCTCGACATAGGTATAGGTTTCCCCACCCGCGAGCGGATATTTGAAGTGCCACATATGGCCTTCAACTTCCTTATTCTCGACTTCAAGGTCGGAAATCGCCGTTTCGAACTTCGGATCCCAGTTGACCAGCCGCTTGCCGCGATAGATCAGGCCTTCCTTGTAGAGCGAAACGAAGACTTCGAGCACGGCCTTGGACAGGCCCTCGTCCATGGTGAAGCGCTCGCGCGACCAGTCGCAGGAGGCACCGAGGCGCTTCAACTGGTTGAAGATCAGGCCGCCCGATTCCTCCTTCCACTCCCAGACCTTATCGATGAAAGCCTCGCGGCCCATGTCGCGGCGGGTGACGTTCTGGCCGTTTTCGGCAAGCTTGCGCTCGACGACCATCTGGGTCGCAATGCCGGCATGGTCCATGCCCGGCTGCCACAGCACGTCCTTGCCGCGCATGCGCTCGAAGCGGACCATGATGTCCTGCAGCGTGTTGTTCAGCGCATGACCCATATGCAGCGAGCCGGTCACGTTCGGCGGCGGGATCACGATGGTGAAGGTGTCCTCGCCCGGCTTCGCGTTGGCGCCGGCGCGGAAGGCGTCCGCCTCCTCCCAGGCTTTCGCGATCTTCGGTTCGACGGCGGCTGAATCATAGGTCTTTTCGAGCATTTTCCGACCGGATTTTCGAGTTCTGGATGTGGTTTTGTAAATAGGACTGGCAAAACCAAGTCAATAAAAAAGGCCGCTCTCGCGAGCGGCCCTCGATGCAAATGGGGATGAGGATCAGCGCCGCGGGCCGCGGGCGACGCGTTCGATTTCCTCCCGCACCAGGCGCTCCACAAGCGTCGGCAAGTTGTCGTCGAGCCATTCCTTCAGCATCGGACGCAGCATTTCCTCGGCCATTTCATCCAGCGAACGACGCTGCTGGCCATCGATGGCAGCGGCGAGATCCGAGAAGGAGCGGTTGACCTGCTCGACAGTCGTCATGGAAACCAGCGCATTACCGCCGGTCTCCTCTTCGGCGCTGCCGTCCTCATCGGCCGACAGACCCCACGGGGCAGATGCCTCGAAGGACAAGGGCTCAGAGCGAGAGGAAAGGCTCGCGGCGGGGTTATCAAGCGACAAAGGCACACCCTTTTCTTGTTTCACTTCAACGGAGGCCATCCGCCCGAGCGGCGAGCTGCGATCCTCCTGGCTTGGAGCGATCGGCTCAGCTGCAGCGGGAGCCTTCGTCATCATGGGGTCGAGGTGTGGCCGAAGTTCGGCATTGCCGAAATTTGCCATGCGCGGCGCCTCAACAACTGGCGCCTGTGCCTGAGGAACCGGAGCCTGAGGGGCTCGCAGGGGAACACGAGAGGTCGCAGCGGGGCCCTGCTGCACGGCGCGCTCGGCGGCTGAGCGCACGCGCGCGGCCAGATCTGCAAGCGACACGGTTTTCTGCGGCTCGGCCTGCTGCGGCTCAATCCGCGGCGCCTCGACCCGAGGCGCCTCTGCTCTAGGCAGTTCGATCCTGACCGTCTGCTGGACCGGTACAGCCGGCGCTACATGCTGGGGCTGATGGATCGGCTGGCTTGCAGGCGCACGCTCGGGCTCTACAAGCCGCTCGGCGGCCAGGCTGCGCTCGACTTTCGGGCTGGGGGCGGGATCGTTTGCAGCCGACAGAAGCTGCTCACGCGCGATGCTCGCTTCCATCTCGTTCTGGAACTCGGCTGTGAACGCATCCACCTCGTCGGCCTGTTCCGCCGCTGTGGCCGGATCATTGCTCTCGATGATTCGACGGATCGATGCCAGAATCTCTTCCATCGACGGTTCACGCACTACGCTTGGCTGAGCCATACTTGTCCCCGCTGTCTTCAAGGTGTCCGGCCCACGACCGGGCAGCACCGATTCGTTTCACCGTAGGATACGCCGCTCAGGAAAAAAATCACGCAAAGGCCACAGTCGCGACAGATGCACAGTTTTGTATATCACAAATGCATGAGGCCCGCTTGTGACGGGCCTCACTGGGGACAATTGCCGCTAAATCGGATCAGAAAACGAATTCAGCCGCTTTGCGGAATCCGGGCAAAGGCATGACGGCCGCGTTGAAATAGTCTGTGTATGACGTCTCGCCCGTATTCTTGACATACAGCCGCGCGCGGGCCGCATTGCCGTAGCCGGTAACCGCGACAAGACGACCGCCATCACGCAACTGCTCCAGCAGCGCCGGCGACATCTGCTCCACGGCACCGTTGACGAAAATGACATCATAGGGGGCTTCGCCGGGATAGCCGGCTTCCAGATCGCCCGTCACCACCGCCACATTGTCATAGCCAAGGCTCGACAGCGTCTCGGTTGCCTTGGCCGCCAGGGCCTCATCACATTCCAGGGCCACGACCGAACCTGCGACCAGCGACAGAAGCGCTGCCGCGTAGCCGGAACCACAGCCCACTTCGAGCACGACGTCGTCGCGATCGATTGCTGCCAGCTGCATCAGCTTGGCAAGCGGAGACGGCTCCATGACATAACGAGCAGGGCTCGAAACGGTCGCCGGGGCGACCAGCAGGTCCTCGTCGATATAGGCAAGCGGGCGCAACTCGGGAGCGACAAATGCCTCCCGCGGAACCGAGAGGAAGGCGTTGAGCACGGAATGGGAGGTCACATCCGTTGTGCGGATCTGGTTCTCCACCATCTTGATGCGTGCGGCTGCGTAATCGATCATGTCCTGTCGCCCCATGTGGCCGGTCGTATTTGACCCCGTGTCTTAATTGCAGCGCGCCCGGCTTTCAAGTCGCCGCATTGTTGGAAAACGCTTTATGCGCCGCAGATTGCGGCCAAGCTCCGACAAGACCGCGTCAACGCTCAGATCCGCGCGCGGCCGCTCTCACCGCATCGTGACCTCTCCTTACGGCAATCCATAACGCACCTTTACGTAACGTTAAGCGCGCATAAGCAGCATTTGTGAAAATCAGTGGCCGTTGAGTTGTATTTCCATGGGGAGAATAAACTTGGAAACCATGCCGATTCGTGTCGTCTTCACCGCCCGTGACAGCGCTACCCGGGCAGCCTTTGCGCAAGCCATCCACCCGCTCAGGATCGCGCGATGGAGCTGCCTGACGCCCGAGCAGCTGTCGGATCTGCTGCTCAAAAAAAACGTCATGCGTCATCATTGACCAGTCAGAGGCGACCTCTCACACCTCGGAATGGAACTGGATCCTGGAAGAGTGCGGACGACAGAAAATCTCCTCCATCGCCGCGATATCGGAGCCTGTGCTGCAACGGGCCCATATCTTCAGACTGGGGTTTGAAGACTACATTTGCCGACCCTTTCTGAGAGAAGAAGTCGCCACCCGCCTGCTCGGACTGATGGCCAGACGCTCATCAGGTGACGTGGCACCAACCCCGCCAAGCCCCGCCTCGCCGGCCGTTCCATCACACCAACACCTGGGACGCTACGAAAGCCTGGTCGCTGCGACCTGCACGTTTTTGCAGCTCGATCTTTCCGCCCACCACAACCTCGATGAGCTTGCCCGGCAGGTCGGCACCAACAGGAACACGCTCGCCAAGGCCTTCAGGCAGGTGCTCGAGGCCGGCGTTCACGAGTGGTTCCGCGAAACCCGCCTGAACCATGCGGCCGCTCTTCTCACCGAGACAGACCGACCGATCCAACAGATCGGCTTCGATGTCGGCTTCGACAATGCGGCGAATTTCTCGACGGCCTTTCGTCTTCATCATGGCCATTCGCCCCGCGAATATCGCGAATTGGTGCGGAATCAAAAACTGACAGTGACTGTTTCAAAAGACGGGTAGCACGTTGACGAATACAATCATTGCGAGATCTCAAACAGAATTACTCGCGTCTTAACAAGAAGGCATTCCGTAACAGACTGGCACATGCCCAGGCTCTGCGGCTGCCCGCGATTCCGCCGCGCCTTTCCCCTCAGAACTGGAAAGCTGCCGGCGGATAAGGACGGCGAGCAGCACCACCCCACCCCCACCCGGCTGCTCGTCGTCCACCCCAACACAAAGATAGTCTAGGCAACCCAGGGAGGGCGATGTTGCGCGCCCTTTCGCTTGACGACGAGGCGTTTGATGACAGAAGATCACACACGCGGACATCGGCTCCGCGAGGCAATGAAATCTCGGAATTTCAGCAAGACCTTGGCGCTGGCCACCGAACTCAATGTGTCGGTGGCGGCAATTTCCCGCTGGCAGAATGGCGGACATGTTTCGCTGCAAAGCGCCTGCGACATCGCGCAACACCTCGACATCTCACTCGACTGGCTGCTGATGGGCCGCGGTCACATCGATTGGCACCGGGAGGACAGACTGTCCGATGAAGAGCTTGGGCTGATCCTGCGCTATCGCGCGCTGCCCCACAGCCAGCGCTCGGTGGTGGGCGCGCTGACGGAGCAGCTTTCAAGCATTCAAGCGCAGCGCAACTCAGAAAAAACAATCAACCTCAGGTAAACAATCCAGAGTTGCGACCATGCAACCAGGCAGGCACACTACAGCTCATGAGGAAGAAGCCGGGCCCTCATCAGAGTAACAATCGGCTGATGACAGCGAGGATATGACGATGTCTACAACACTCACAATCAATGTCAGAAACTATCAGGACGTCACGCAGGATTTCTATATTTTCCAGGAGCCTGCGATCTATTCGGGCGGCTCGAAGGTATACAGCAATTCCTTGTATACCGAGCAGCTCGGAAACTACGACAAATACGGGGCCATCCTGACCTTCGAGGTCAACCTGCAGTTCTATGCCGGCATTCAGCAGGCGAACACACCACCTGCAATCGGCCAGACATCGGGCTTTGAATCGGCCTGGCGCGCGGTCAATCTCACGCCCGCCTCCGGCAGCGCCGTGGACAACAGTGCCGAAGCCTCGATCGATCCGATCGGCATGCTTGCCACCACGTCGGATCCGAACGCCCAACCCGGATCGTTCCGGATTGTCACGCCTGAATTCTTCCCGCCTGCCGTCAACATCGGCAGCGCCGTCGAAACCAGGAATGGCGGAATCGTGCTGTCGAACTTTATCACCGCCAAGCCGCTGAACTTCACCGATTGCCAGCCGATCATCAAATACTACGTGCAGACGGGCGGCTATCGGGGCGGCACGGTGATGAACTTCACCCAGTCGAGCATCAATGCCGGCCTCTGCGACTTCACCGGCGGCGTCTCGGCAATCGACGTTTCCCTGCAGCCAAACGGCAGGTGGGATGTGACGGCCGTCGGCTGAGGCCTGGCCACTCCGTGGCGACGCTTCTTTGAGACCAGCGCTCCGGCAGCCGTCACGGGCTGCCGGAGCTCAGCTCGGCACGTCATGACCACAGGGCAAACGCACAAAGCTGGCCCACACACATCAAAGGCCGCGACCAGGAACGACCACCACAAACTCCCAAGCAAGCAGCCATTATCCACCCCGCTGCCGGCGCAGCCGGTTCTAACGCCACACTCCTTGGAGAGCTTCAATGCGAGTCATAAAGTTGCAAAGCGGACCAATCGGCACGAGGCCACCCCTCGCCCGGTTGTTGAGCGCGGGCATTCTGTTCGCCGCATCCTTCTCGCCAGCCGAAGCCCAGACTTCGACATTCGACGGCAACTACTTGCCCTGCATATCCTACAACATCGCCGTGGCGCAGCTGGACGGAGCTCCGGTAAAACTGGCGCGGACGACGGACAAGGCTGAGATCCTTCAAAATGAAGCCGCGATCTGTAGCCCCAAGATACAGGAGAGTGTCAACCGGCTGAACACGCTTGATCCGGCCAATCCGATGGCCTGCGTTCAGTATCCCTTTCCAAGCTCCACTCTGCAGGCGAAAGAAGAACCCCGAGCCATGATCGTGCCGCTCGCGGAAGCGATCAGCCAGGGCGGCCAATTGTCCCGGTTCTACATTTTGAACAGGATCGAGGATGAGAGTCCTTACTGGATTGCGGCAGTCAATGCGCCTCAAAGCCAATCGCTCAATCTCGACGTTGTCGACGGCACGGCGATTTGCACCGGCCAGGCATTGGCCGCCGCGGGCACGCATCGTCAAACAGACACGGATCTTTCTATGGGCACGCAGGTCTATGCGGGCACACATCGCGCGTCCTACGCACAGGTCGCGCTATGGGATGCAGAGTTTCGGACATCCTATCCGACCGGGAATGCGCTCCCCTGGTTTGGGGGCCGCGGTGTCGTCGTGCAAGTGGCCAACAACAAGGACATTCGCATCATGGTTTCGCTCAACGAGAGCCCATCGCCGCCGCAAGGGGCGCCGCGCCTTCCGATACGCCTGATCACCGTGGGCAACAGCGGCGTCAATGTTGGCAACGTCCCCATGGCAGATACTGCCAGAATTCCGATGAACGCCGGCCAATACCGCGTGGACATCGTGCAAAATGGTGCCGCCCCCTCGGATAGCACCGAGGTGCATTTTATCCTCAGCCCCTCTTCGAGCGCCACCGGCAATTGAGTATGAAGACTGCAAGGGTCCGGGTGCGGTGACAGGCACGGTACAAGCCATGCCTGTCACGATCCGGCTCTCAATTGCCGATCGTATACGTGCCGACCTCGCAGAAATCGACTTTGTCGCGGATGTCGTAATAGCTGTCCGTCTCGAACACGGCGCGAATGCGATAGACGCAGCTGTCCGTTCCGTCATTGATCGTCAGCGCCCGCGACTTGCCGGCATAAAGCCCCTTCTTCTTCAGAAGATCGACGCTCTTGCCGCCGCCTTCCGGCGAGACGAAGAACTGGACAATCATGTTTTCACTGCCGTTCTCCAGCGTGAAATCGAGGCTTTCGGCGGCGGCGGGAAAAGCCGGCACAAGAGAGGCCAGAAGAAAAAGCGAAAGTTTCGTGCGCATGGACCAAGCTCCGGGATGTGAACCCGCATAGCCTCTAGCGCGACCCGATTTCAGCGCAAGCAGCGCGAACGGCCATATTCGGGCACATCGCCCCATCGGCCAAGATCGGCACAGAAATGGCCGCTCGACCTGACGTCAGGCGGATCATGCCACTCTGTTCTGTGAAATTCGGGGAATTTTGGAGGCCTCGCCCGGAATTGAACCGGGGTACAAGGATTTGCAGTCCTCTGCGTCACCACTCCGCCACGAGGCCATCCGAGAAGTAAAGTGCGTGTGGTTGCGGTCGTTTAGAACCATCCCAGACAAACCGCAAGAGGGTTTTTCAAAATCCCGCGCATTTGTCCCGAATGTTGCCGTCGGGCCAGGTGAACCCAGCCCGCCGGAGGTTCGATCAGGCGACAGCCTGGCACGGCGTGTCGCGCCCAAGCCGCTGTGTGGCCGCCATGATCTTTGCCGCATCGGTCAGAAGGTCGATATCCGTCATGCCGGCCGAATAAAGCCGGATCACCGCTTTGCCGACACGTTCACGATCCTCCGTGGCGCGCGGCTCCGGCTGTGCGATGCAGATGCCGTCGAGCGCATCTGTGATGACACGCAGATCCGCCGGGCTAAGGATCAATGCTCCTATGGAGTGATAATCTTCGGTCATGGGCCCTCGCAATCATCGGCGCGTCCCTTGGCAGAGTGCCAAATCCCCGATCACCCGAATCATAGCCGCTTCAGCAAAAGCTGGCATTTGCATTTGACACGTCGATGGAACTTTAATCGACCGGCCTCTCGCTCTGCCCTGGCTCAGATGGTGTCTGCCGCTCGGGTCGCGTGCCGTTCTTGCGCCGGCTCCACCAGACGGTCGCGCGTCGCCTCCGCTTCCTGACACCCGGCAGATCGTGCGAGAGGACGAGCAAGCCGACCGGCACCATCCAGAAACCGAGAATCGGCAGGAAGCCCAAAGCACCACCGCCGATGAAGGCAGATCCGACGACAATGCGCCCTGCCCGCGATTTCGGCACGGGGATTTCCAGCGCGCCGAGCTTCAATCGGCCACGCACATGATCCAAGCGATAGAACGCACTCGACACCGGTCAAAATCTCCTGAATTCCAGCCCTTTTGCGGGGGTAACGCATCTGAGGGAGGTGGTGATCCACCGAAATAAAACAAGATCGCGGCATTTTTTTTGAAAAACCGCTTGGCAAATGGAACGAGCATCAGTATTACCCCGCTCACACCGCCGCAAGCGGTTGTTCCCTGGTAGCTCAGCGGTAGAGCATTCGACTGTTAATCGACAGGTCGCCGGTTCGAATCCGGCCCGGGGAGCCATCTCATTCCAAAAGGCCCGCGCTTTTCAGCTGCGGGCCTTTTTCGTTTCTGACGCATACCCGAAACCGTGCCGATTTGGTGCATCCGGTTGTGATAAACACCCCTCAGGAAACCCCCTCTTCACCTTTGCCTGTTAGGTCAGCTTGTGATGATCGCAGGAGAAGGAGATCGGCTGATGTGGCTGCAGCTGCACGATGGGGATGGTTTTCCCTTTTTCGTCAACATGAACAATGTCGTGGATTTTCGGTGGTATGAGCGCGAAGGCTATACCTGCCTTTTGACCACGGCACCGGTTGCCGAAAAGCTGCACCGTCTCTTCGTGCGGGAAAGTGCCGAGCAGATCATGGCCATGATGCGCGCCGAGGAAGCCCGTCTTGCCGGTCGAACCCGGACGGCTGCGTGATTCCAGGATAAGCGTGGCGGTTTTGCGCAAAACTGGCAGTGCGATGATCCTCAGGCCGTCTCTCTGCGTACCGCAAGATGAAACGCATTTTGTCTTGCCCCGCAGGTTTGAAATTCATGTCCGCTTCGAAGCCCTCCCCTAAACGCGCCATCCTCTGGTTTCGCAAGGACTTGCGCCTCGCCGACAACGCCGCCTTGGCAACCGCCCTTGATGAGGGCTTCGAGATCATACCGCTTTACATACGCGAGCCTGACAAGGATGAGACGGGGCCGCTAGGGGCTGCCCAGGCATGGTGGCTGCACCACTCGCTGAAGGCACTGGCTGAAAGCCTGGAGAAGAAAGGCACTCGGCTGACCCTGAGGTCAGGTTCCGCCGCCTCCGTCCTTCATGATCTGATTGCTGAAACGAAGGCATCGGCTGTTTTCTGGAACCGGCGATATGATCCGCCGGGAATCGCCATCGACAAGGCGCTGAAGGCGAAGCTTTCCGACGACGGCATCGAAGTCCGCAGCTTTGCCGGTCAGATCCTGCATGAGCCCAGCAAACTCATGACGAATGCCGGTGGCAATTTCCGCGTCTACACCCCCTTCTGGAAGGCACTGGACGGCGCTGGCGAGCCGCCCGAACCGATCCCTGCCCCTAAGGCGCTTCCCACCCTCGATTCCTGGCCAGAGACCGAAGCGCTCTCAGACTGGCAGATGCTGCCCACCAGACCGAACTGGGCGAAGGGATTTGAGAGCGAATGGCAGCCCGGCGAGGCGGGCGCCCATAAACGGCTCGCAGCCTTCGTCAAGACCGGCCTCAAGGGCTATCGCACCCGTCGCGATTTCCCCGGGGAAGCCCATGTGTCCATGCTCTCGCCGCATCTGGCGCTCGGCGAAATCTCGCCCGCCGCCGTCTGGGACGCGACGCGGGACCTGCCCGACGACTATTCGACTGAAGACTACATCCATTTCCGCAAGGAACTCGTCTGGCGCGATTTTTCCTATCACCTGCTCTTTCACTTCCCCGAACTGGCACGCAAAAACTGGAACGCGAAGTTCGATGGCTTCCCGTGGGAACATGCGCCCGAGAAACTGAAGGCATGGCAGAAGGGCCAGACCGGCTACCCGATCGTCGATGCCGGCATGCGCCAGCTCTGGCAGACCGGCTTCATGCACAACCGCGTCCGCATGATCGTCGCATCCTTCCTGATCAAGGACCTGTTGATCGACTGGCGCGAAGGCGAGCGCTGGTTCCGCGACACGCTCGTCGATGCCGACCCGGCGTCCAATGCCGCGAGCTGGCAATGGGTCGCCGGCTCCGGCGCGGATGCCTCGCCCTTCTTCCGCATCTTCAACCCGATCACCCAGGGCGAGAAATTCGACCCGGAAGGCGTTTATGTCCGCCGCTTCGTGCCGGAGCTGAAGGCCATGCCGGCCAAATTCATCCACCGCCCCTTCGATGCACCGCTGCTGGTGTTGAAAGAAGCGGGCGTGAGCCTTGGAAAGACCTATCCCAAGCCGATTGTCGATCACGGCAAGGCACGGGATGTCGCGATGGCGGCATTTCAGGGGTTGAAGGTGGAGTGAGACGGCGGGCTCTGCGCGCCAAACTCTCTGCATCTGCTCAAAATGCCCCTCCGACTCAATCTATTGAAAAGCCACCGTGAGAAACTCTGCTGGAGAAGGGAATGTCGGTCGAAACCGCCTCGACATTCCAGCCAATCACCGCCCCTTCAGCGACCGCGGCATCCTTCCGAACAAGCAGACCGCAGCTCAATACCCCGGCGACACCGGTGCGCCCGGATTGCGTCTGAATGCCTCGATATCCCGTTCAACGGCATAGAGGTCGAATTCCAGATCGGCGATCTCGCGCTCGGCGCGCCGGATATCACGGTCGAGCCGGTCGATCTCATCACGCAGCGCCCGGCGCTGATTGTTGTCCTGCGTCTTCTTGATGGCATCGTAGTTGCGGTCGGCCTGCATGTCCTTGAACGAGACATCGCTCCTTAGCGAACTGATCCGCGAGCGGATGCGGTACGCCTGCTGGCCAAGACCATAGCCACGCAGGAAGCCGGCGCTCGTCTCGGGTGGGCAGACATTGTAATAGGCGTCGCCCGCCTCGCCGCGGCTCAATCCGTTGAGCGGGGTGCAATAGCGGGGCAGCCCCAGTTGATAGCCCTCATACCAGCGGGTCTGATCGGGTACGACATTGATCCGGGCGCAGGATTTGACATGTGCCGCAAAGCGGTCCTGGGGATCTTTACCGGACGCGCCATCCTCCTGGCCGATCACCGACCAGTCGGCGGCGGCACATTCTTCCTTCGAGAGGGAGTTGCAGGATGTAAGCGCGGCCATGGCGATGCCGGCCGCTGCCCAAAGATATAAACGCATGGTGACCCCCGAATTGACCTCAAGCCTTGGCGGCAACCCTAGCGGGTCATGGCCGCCGCTCCAAGCGCTCCAAGCACCTCCTCAACAGGCAGACCTGCTTCGCTGGGTATTGCTCCCTAAATTGGTCCCTGGCAGCGCGTCGTCTGGCCTTGTGGACGTCGGGTCCGATGAAGAGGCAGATGGTTTTTCCCGCTCTCTCGCTCCCGGCGAAATGCCATTCCTTGCCTTCTTTCGTCCGCGCGCCGAAAAGACCAGTTCACACGTCGCGGCCCCGCCCCCGGAATTTCTTGCCCGTTCAGAGAAAATCTCGCGGCCTGGTGGTTTTCTTCCCCGCGCATATGGTTCTAGTGTCCGCGTCAGGCGAAAAGGCAGACAACATGGCATTCCACCCTTCCGTTCTCGAAGCCATTGGCAACACGCCCCTCATCCGGCTGAAGGGCGCCTCGCAGGCGACCGGCTGCACCATTCTCGGCAAGGCCGAATTCCTCAATCCCGGCCAGTCGGTGAAGGATCGCGCAGCCCTCTTCATTATCCGGGATGCCGAGCGGCGCGGCCTGCTGCGTCCCGGCGGCGTGATCGTCGAGGGCACGGCCGGCAATACCGGTATCGGGCTGACGCTGGTTGCGAAGGCGCTCGGCTACCGCACCGTGATCGTGATCCCGGAAACCCAGAGCCAGGAAAAGAAGGACGCGTTGAGGCTGCTCGGCGCCGAACTCGTCGAAGTGCCGGCCGTGCCTTACAAGAACCCGAACAACTACGTGAAAATCTCCGGTCGCCTTGCCGCCGAGCTTGCCAAGACCGAGCCGAACGGTGCGATCTGGGCGAACCAATTCGACAACACCGTCAACCGCGACGCCCATATCGAGACGACGGCCCTTGAAATCTTCGAGGACACCGGCGGCGCCGTCGACGGCTTCATTTGTGCGGTCGGCTCGGGCGGCACGCTGGCCGGCACCGGAATTGGCCTTCGCAACAGAAAGCCAGACGTCAAGATCGGCATTGCCGATCCGGAGGGGGCAGCGCTTTACGAATACTACAAGAACGGCGAGCTCAAATCCTCGGGATCCTCGATCACCGAGGGCATCGGCCAGGGCCGCATCACCGCCAATCTCGAAGGTTTCACGCCTGATTACGCCTACCAGATCCCCGATTCGGAAGCGCTTGATATCGTCTTCGATCTCGTGGAAAACGAGGGTCTCTGCCTTGGCGGTTCGTCGGGCATCAATATCGCCGGCGCGATCCGCCTGGCCAAGGATCTCGGTCCCGGCCATACTATCGTGACGATCCTCTGCGACTATGGAAATCGCTACCAGTCGAAGCTCTTCAACCCGGACTTCCTGCGGTCCAAGGGCCTGCCGATCCCGACCTGGCTCGAAAAGCGCCCGGCCTTCGACCTGCCCTTCGAGACTGCCTGATATCAGTGAAAGTATGCCAATGACCACCCTTGCCCTCTACCGCGACGATTTTTACCTGGCGACGGCGGAGGCGGTGGTGACGGCGGTTCACGAAGACGGTGCAATCGAGCTTACCCAGACCTGCTTCTATGCAGCCTCCGGCGGTCAGCCTGGCGATACCGGCTTTCTGGAGCGGGAAGACGGCAGCCGGATCGCGCTTGGCGAAACCCGGCATGGCGCGACGAAGGACATCATCCTGCATCGCCCGGTCGAAGGGCAGCCTCTGCCGGCAACGGGCGAGACGCTGGTGCTGCATGTCGACTGGCCGCGCCGCTACAAGCTGATGCGCATGCACACCGCCTGCCACCTTCTCTCCGTCGTCTGCCCCTATCCGATCACGGGGGCTGCCGTTGGCGAGGACGAGAGCCGGGTGGACTTCGACATGGGCGAAACGATCGACAAGGATCAGGTCACGGCAGACCTGATGAAACTCGTTAGCGAAAACCACCCTGTTTACCTGCAATGGATCACCGACGAAGAGCTTGCCGCCAATCCCGGCATCGTCAAATCGAAGAATGTCCGACCGCCCGTCGGGTTAGGCCGCGTTAGCCTTGTCTCGATCGGCGAGAACTCCGCCGTTGACAGCCAGCCCTGCGGGGGCACACATGTTTCCGAGACCCAGGAGGTCGGTGCGATTCATATCGCCAAGATCGAAAAGAAGGGTAAGGAGAACCGCCGGTTCCGCATTCGCTTCGGAGCCCCGGACGTCTCCGCCTGAGGATATTACGGGAGACGTGCATGTCGGGAGAAAAGAGCCGTTTCGTCGTTTCGGCGGATTGGGTGGAGAAGAATCTCGGAGCTCCCGAATTCAAGTTGGTCGATGCCTCCTGGTATCTGCCGGCACAGGGCCGCAACGGCGCCGTCGAATATGCAAGCGGCCACATCCCGGGGGCCGTGTTCTTCGATCAGGACGTGATCGCCGATACCACGACCGGCCTGCCGCATTCGCTGCCCTCGCCCTCTTTCTTTGCGCAGGCCGTCGGTCAGCTCGGCATTTCGGCGGAAGATACGATCGTCGTCTATGACGGTCCGGGCTTCTTTTCCGCGCCGCGCGTCTGGTGGATGTTCCGCGTCATGGGCGCGCGCCGCGTCTATGTGCTCGATGGCGGCTTTGACGGCTGGAAGGCGGAAGGCCGACCGATCGAAACCGATCTGCCGGAACCGGCACCGGTGACCTTCGAGGCGCGGTTCGATCGCGCCAAGTTGACCTCCTTCGATCAGATGTCGGCGATTGCCGACAATGGCGACAAGCAGATCGCCGATGCCCGCCCCGCCGGGCGCTTCACCGGCGAGGAGCCCGAACCGCGGGCCGGCATGCGCTCGGGCCATATGCCGGCAGCGCGCAGCGTGCCTGCGTCATCGCTGTCGGAAAACGGCAAGTTCAAGGATCTCGCCACCCTGCGCTCGATCTTCACCAAGGCCGGCATCGACCTCAACAATCCGGTGGTCACGAGCTGCGGCTCGGGTGTTACGGCAGCGGTTGTCACCCTTGCTTTGGAGAGCCTGGGACATAGCGACAATTCTCTCTATGACGGCTCCTGGTCGGAATGGGGCTCAAAGACGGACACGCCCATCGCCACCGGCCCGGCAGATGCACTCACCCCCATGGCAAGCGGACCGTTGAAGGCCCATGTCACGCGGCTCGAAATGACGGCACCGCCGAAATCCAGCCTGCCGGTGCCGGTCAATATCCAGACGGCGATCATGCGCACGCATGAGATTCCGCTGTCCTTCTATCGCTTCCTGCATCGCCAGGTCGGTGCCCGCTGGCACTGGTATGAACGCCTGCGCATGCCCGACGAGCAGCTGAAGGCGATCATCCATCACCAGAAGGTCTCGATCTCGGTGCTCTACGTGAACGGTGCGCCTGCCGGCTTCTTTGAATTGTCGCAGGAGAGCGACGATCTGGTGGAGCTTTCCTATTTCGGCCTGTTCGAGCATGCGCTCGGCCTTGGCATCGGCAAGTGGTTCCTGCTGCAATGTCTCTATGCGGCCTGGTCGAGCAATCCGAAGAAGGTCGCCGTCACCACCAATTCGCTCGATCATCCGCGCGCGCTGCAGCTCTACCAGCAGTTCGGCTTCTCGCCGGTCTCCACCCATGATGCGCTGGTCGATCCGATGAGCGAGGCGGAACTTGCCCGCCTTCTGATGCGCGGCGGGATCTGAGGCGCACGGGGCATGCCGGCTCAGGTGACGAGAACGCCCTGACGGCGTGCGATCCCGATGGTCGCGCGCGTGCCGCTGTTAAATTCGAGAAAATCGCTTTCGATGCCGTCGCTGAAGATGACGCCGTTTTCCGGCATCTCCGACAGGATCTCCAGGGGCGTCTCCGCTCCGAAGCGGCCAAGCACAAGGGAAGCGCGGGTGGTGCGGCTTGGGAAGGGTTCGCGCACGGTAAAATGCAGCTCCTGCGCATTGCGCTGGAAGCTTCCGTCCGGCAGCAGGGCGTCCCTGTCGTAGAGGCTGGTAACGGCGGCGGCCATGCCGGCATAGATGCTGCGCAGCCAGCCGGTCGACCCAAGCCCCGTCGACACGATGATACCACTCGAGGACTGCCGCTCGGACTGCTCGCCAAGCGTCAGCACATAACGCGCGGACACATGGCTCTTCGGCCCGATAAACAGGTCGTTGACGGCCAAGAGCGAAGAGCCGGTGTTGAGCTTCGCTTCCGCCATGGTCACGTTGTCGCGATTGCGCCGACCGGCGATCACCTCGGGCACCACGCGGCTCAAGTCAGAAGGTTGAAACGGCAAGAGCACCCCGTCCCAGCGCGCCGGATCGGGATTGACGCCGATCACCGGCTGGCCATCAAGATATTTCAGACTGTTGGCAACAAGCCCGTCCTGGCCGAGAACAATCACCAGATCATCGCCGCCGAAGACGAAATTCGGCAGATAGCGACGGTCGAGCTTTTGTACGCGCACGCGGCCGCGCAAGGCCGTATCGACCTCGCTTACTGCCTCCGTGTAGCGCTGATGTTCCGCCAGATAGTCGCCGTAGTCGGCACCGAGATGCTCGATGTAGAAGCGGGCCTGCTGGCGCGTGTTGAAGCGGCGGGTGAGTTCCTCAAGCCGCGTTTCGCGTACCACCAGCACGACCTTGCGATCGCTCTCGCCCCCCGCCGCCCTCATCCTCGGCGCTCCGGTGCCTGCAGCATCTCACGCAGCAGGTCGGGCGACATGTTGAGCTGGCCGATCTTGCCGGCGTTATCGGCGAGATCGCGGAAGGCGAGCGCCATCAACTGCTGCGGGTTCATGCCCACAGAGGCGAGCGCCTGCAGGAGCTTCGGCTCCGCCCCCTCGAAAGCCTTCATCATTTGGTCGATACCATAGGCCTTCGCATCGGCCTCGGCACGCTGGTTTGCGGTGGTCAATTCAACGAGGTCGCGGTTCTGCGCCTCGCGCTCGATCTGGGCTGCCATTTCGGCCCGCTGGATGCCGATGCGCCGTTCAAGGACAGCGCGCTCGGCATCCATCGCCGCTTCACGCACCTGTCGCTTCTTGTTTTCGACCGCGACTTCGGTCGCAAGTTCGTTCTCGCGGATGGCGCGTTCCTGCTCGATGGCCGCATTGCGGCGGGCATAGATTGCCTCGTCAGCGGCTTTCAGCAATTGCTCGCGGGTTTCTGCTTCCAATGCCCGTGCCGTCTCGGGCGTCGGACGGATGGCGAGGATTGAAAGCCCGAGCACGTCGATGCCGAGCGACACGATTGCCGAACTCTGCTTGAGGCTGGCAAGCAGCCCATCCACGAGGACATCCCCCGATGCCAGTGCGGCGCGCAGGTTCAGGCCGCGCAAGGCCGCGCGGATCGCCACCTGCACCTGCTCGCTGAGCAGCACCTCGATGCTGTCGGGGTCGTCGGAAACATAGGCGCCGCGACGGTCGACCGTGAAGTTCAGCATCTGGGCTGTGCGTTCGGGATCGACGATGCGATAGGTCGTCTGCCCCTGGATTGTCACCTCCTGAAAGTCCGAGGTCGTCTCTTCGAACATGAAGGGCGCATGCGCCGTGCCCGTCGGCAGGATGGCGATCGAGCTTGAAGGCTCATAATACCAGAACGAGAGACCTGGCCCCTGCCGGGCAATCTGTCCTGCCTTGTGCTGGATAACGAACTGGGTCGGCATCGCCTTCAGATATCTCACTCCGAACATGTCAGTCTCCTTGAACGCACCGTCACACCGATGCTTTCTTTCTCTCTAATTCACCTTTGTTGATTTTGTCAACTAAGTTAGTTTACGCTTTCAACTAAGGCTGAAGCGCGCTATCAGAGTGTGAGGAGGATGCCGCCATGCCCTATCCGCAACTTGCAGTCACCGTGGATGTCGCGATCTTCCGGCTGATCGGCCGTGCGCTCCATGTGGCCTTGATCCACCGCGACACACCTCCCTTCTCCGGTGCCCTGTCCCTGCCCGGCGGCTTCGTGCGCGGACAGGAAGACACCACACTTGAAGATGCGGCACGACGGGTGCTTACCGACAAGACGGGGGTTTCAACGCCCTATCTCGAGCAGGTCGCAAGCTTCGGCGATGCGACCCGCGACCCGCGTGGCTGGTCCGTCAGCATTGCTTATATGGCATTGGTACGCCCGGAGACTGAAGTGGCAGAGATCACGCCGCGTGGTGGCGATCTGATCTGGCATTCTGTCGACGAAGAGGCCCTGCCCGCGCCGCTTGCCTTCGATCATGATCGGATCCTCGGCGCCGCCATCCGCCGCCTTCGAGATAAGGTCGAATATAGTTCGCTTCCCGCGCATCTCTTGCCGGAGCATTTTACCCTGCCGGAACTGCAGGCGATCTACGAGAACCTGATCGGGCGCTCGCTCGACAAATCCGCGTTTCGCAAGCGCATGGCAGAAGCGGATTTTGTCGAACCGGTTGAGGGCGTGAAGCGGGCGGCAAGCCATCGCCCGCCACAGGTTTACCGCCTGAAGGACGAAGCGCGCCCGGTCCTGTTCAACCGCAGCCTCTGACTTTGCACCGGAGCGATCCCGGCCCGGCTGGAAGGACTCAAGAGGCTGAGACCATGATCACTTCTTGAGCTTCACAGCGCCAAGGCCGCTGGTCTCGGCCTGCGGCTCGTCGGCCTCTGCATCTCCGTCCTGCTCTGCCTCCTCGTCCTGCTTCTCAAACCAGGTGGAGATCAGTCCGGCGTGAAACGCGGCCATTTCGTAGCAATAGGTAATCTCGCGGTCTGCGGGGTTCCAGAAGGCATTCTCTGTCCCGCAGGTCTTGCCCGTCAGCTTGATCCCGTCCGCGAGGTCATAACCTTCGCCAAAGACGGTGGCGATGGTTTCAAGCGCTCCGGCACTTTTCAAAAGCTCGGCGAACCCCTGCAGATCGTCGTTTCCGGCCGGCTCGTAGGTCACGGTAAACTTGGTCTTCTGGCCGTCTTTCATATTGGCGCCAAGCAGGCTCATCCAGCTGTCGCGTGTTCTCTGATACTCGTGAACGCATTCCTCGCGTCGCGCCTGCGGAAAATCGAGCGAATCGGCAAATTCCTTGAAGAATTCCGCATTGGCGCCGGTCATCATGCAAACGATCGAATAGGCACGCTGGCGGTCAAGCCCGTGCGTACCCATGAAGTCGTCTTCCTGCGGCCCATCCTCTTTCGCCTCATCCAGGAGAAACCAGCCATCGGCGCTGTCCTGCATGGTGGTGTAGAGTTCTTCGTCTTCCGCGCCGAGGAGCAGTACGGAGGAGAGCGCATCGACTGCATCTTCTTCTCGTCCGAGCACCGGAAGCCCCAGTTCAGATACCAGCATGTGTCCGGCTTCGTGGAAGAGGATGAAGATCGCATTGTTGATGACAAACTTCTGCCCTTCCTCCACCTGCTCGGGCGAAAGCTCGGCGGCACGGACATCCGTCCGCCATCCGGTCGTCAAGACCGCGACCAGGGCAAGAAGTGCCACAAAATGACATCCGATCCGCATCATCCGCGCCCCCTTGCGCTTGTTGAGGAACGGAACTGTAGCGCCGTCGTCGCCCAGCAGGAAACGCCATTTTTGGCCTGATGACACCGGCACCCGCAAACTGCGCTCTTCTGCCGGATGAATGCAGGATAACAAAAGGTTCAGTCGCAATTCACGCCCGGTCTGCGATCCTTGCGCATCGATTTCAGCAAGGGTGAGGGTGACTTCCATGGACAGACGTTCTTTTCTGATGGCAATCGGCGCGGCCGCACTTGTTCCGACCGGCGTGCTGGTCCCAACCGGGGCGTTTGCCCAGGAAGCGCCGAGCGAGGAGATGATCATGCGCCGGCTCGATGCCGCGCCGCAAAGGCAGGTGGCGCCGCAGAACCGCGTCACCATCAACGAGTTCAAGCGTCGGCCCGAACTGCGCCGCGCAGCGCCATCCATCGACATACAGGCGATCAACTTCGCCACCGGTTCGGCCGAAATTCCGCGCTCGGAATTCCGCAAGGTGAGCCAGATCGCCCGCGCCATGGAGCGGCTCTTGCGCCGTCGACGCTCAATCCGTTTTCTCATCGAGGGCCATACCGACGCTGTCGGTTCGGCCTATGCCAACCAGATCCTCTCCGAGCGCCGCGCCGCATCGCTGAAACAGGTTCTGGTGCGTGAATTCGGCATTCCCTCGCGGATCCTCGAAACCGTCGGCTACGGCGAAGACTATCTGCTGATCCCGACAGAGCGCGACGAGTGGCGCAACCGCCGCGTCACGCTTCGACGGATCGACGATTTCGTCCGCTGATGATTGATCGAGAAGGTCGATCGCGAGGGCCCGGTTTCGGGCCCTCGGCATTTCTCCGCCCCGGCGCCGGCCGCAGGAACACCCGCCGCTTAAGGGCGTTCTCTCCGTTGCAACAGAACCAACGGAGCGCTTGATGCCGCTTAATCCTCCCATCCGCTACAGTGCCGACCTCGAGAAGCCCTCCCCCGATGAGCAGGCCGTGATCGAGGACATCAAGGACAGCATGCTCTACATCATCGGCAAGACGCATGAGGATCTGGGCCATGCGCAGCGCAGCGTACACGCCAAGAGCCACGCGCTGCTGGAAGCAACGGTCACGGTTCATGACGGCCTGACGCCAGAGCTCGCCCAAGGCGTGTTTGCCGAGGGGGCCCGCGTCTATCCCGCGATCATCCGCATCTCGACCATTCCCGGCGACCCGCTGCGCGACAGCGTCTCCCTGCCCCGCGGATTCGCGATCAAGCTTTTCAACGTCGAAGGTGCGCGACTTCCCGGCAGTGAAGGCGACGTGACGCAGGATTTCCTGTTCGCATCCGCGCCTGCCTTTGCGGCACCGGATGCCGCCAGCTTTGCCAAGAACCTGAAACTCATCTCGCGCACCACGGATCGGGTCGAATGGGCCAAGAGCGCGCTGAGCTGGATCCTGCGGCCGATCGTCAAGGGGCTCGAGGCGATGGGGGCCGATGCCGGCGCGCTGAAGGCCATGGGCGGCTATCCGGAAACCCATCCGCTCGGCGAACACTACTACACGCAGGTCCCGATCCGCTTCGGCGATCACGTTGCCAAGCTCGATATCGTGCCGCAGTCGGAAAGCTTCAAGCGTCTTGTCGAAGACCGGATCGATCTCTCCGAAGGTCCGGATGTGCTGCGCCAAGCCGTAGCCGAGGTGATGGCAGCGGAAGGTGGCGCATGGACGCTGCGCGCCCAGCTCTGCCGCAACATCGAGACACAGCCGATAGAGGACGCCTCCGTCGTCTGGCCCGAGGAAGAGAGCCCCTATCTCGACATCGCAACGATCCGCGTCGCGCCTCAGACCGGCTGGTCGGAGGGCCGATCGCGGGCGGTGGATGACGGGCTGACCTTCCGCCCGTGGCGCGGCATCGAGCTGCACCGTCCACTCGGCAATGTCATGCGGGCGCGTCGCCAGGTCTATCCGGTCGCCGCAGCCCGCCGCAGCGAACTCATCGGCTGTCCTATGCACGAGCCGAAAAGCCGCCCGGACCTGCCATGACGGCACGCGATCCCTCGACGCGCCGGCGACATCGGCAGCGGTCCGGATAGCAAACGAGAGACGGCAGCCCCACACTCGGGGGGCTGCCGCCTCCCTATCTCATGACAGGTCGTCCAACGCGCCGAGGCGCTTTGCGGCGGTTACGCCACGCTGAGCACGGCCTCCGGCGCATGCGCCGGATATCCCAGCGCCTCGGCCACCGGCGTATTGGTCACCCGGCCCTTGTGGACGTTGAGGCCATTGCGCAGGTGGCGGTCCTCGGCGATCGCCCGCAGACCGCGATCGGCGAGCGCCAGGCCATGGACGAGCGTTGCATTGTTCAGCGCATGCGCCGAGGTCACCGGAACGGCACCCGGCATGTTGGCCACGCAATAATGCACGACGCCGTCGACCTCATAGGTCGGATCGGAATGGGTCGTGGCATGCGATGTCTCGAAACAACCGCCCTGATCGATCGCGACGTCGACGACGACGGCCCCCTTCTTCATCCCGGAGAGCATTTCGCGGGTGACGAGCTTCGGCGCGGCAGCACCGGGAATGAGAACCGCACCGATGACGAGATCGGCGGAAAACACTTCCTGCTCCAGCGCATCGATGGTCGAATAGACGGTATGCACGCGGCCATGGAAGATGTCGTCGAGCTGGCGCAGGCGCGGCAGAGACCGGTCGAGGATGGTAACGTCGGCGCCGAGGCCGACCGCCATCTTCGCGGCATGCAGGCCGACCACGCCGCCACCGATGACGGTGACCTTGGCCGGAAGAACCCCGGGAACGCCGCCAAGCAGGATGCCGCGACCGCCATGGGCCTTTTGCAGCGCGGTTGCGCCCGCCTGGATCGCCAGGCGTCCGGCGACTTCCGACATCGGCGCGAGCAGCGGCAGCCCACCACGATCATCGGTGACAGTTTCATAGGCGACAGCGGTGACGCCTGACTCGATCAGACCCTTGGTCTGGTCCGGGTCCGGCGCGAGATGCAGATAGGTGTAGAGGATCTGGCCTTCGCGCAGCTGCACCCATTCGGACGGCTGCGGCTCCTTGACCTTGACGATCATGTCGGACTTTTCAAACACGTCCCTGGCCGAGGCGGCGATCTTCGCGCCAGCGGCGATGTAAGCGTGGTCGTCTGCGCCGATGCCGGCACCGGCCCCCGTCTCGACCAGCACGTCGTGGCCATGCGCCACATATTCTCTGACAGCACCGGGGGTGAGACCCACACGGTATTCATGGTTTTTGATTTCCTTCGGGCAACCGACACGCATCAAGCGTTCCTCTCATGTTATCGCGGTCTGCGCCGCGTGGATTGTGATGGCGAAATTCAAACATCGATCCCGCACAATGTCCTTGCAAAGTCAGGAGCCTCGCGGCATCAACTTCGCACGTTCTTGCGCCATACGACGCATTTTTGGAGATTCCTGCGAATGGCAGAATTGGATTCGATTGATCGTGCAATTCTGAAGGCGCTTCAGGAAAACGGCCGCATGACCAATGCCGAGCTTGCCGAAAAGGTGGGGCTCAGCGCCTCCGCCTGTTCGCGTCGACACGACATGCTGGAAAAATCGGGCGTCATCAGCGGCTATCATGCGCGTCTTGCCCATGACGCCATCGACTACAAGATGATGGTGATCGTCCATATCTCGCTGTCGGGGCAGTTCGCCAAGACCTTGACCGAGTTCGAGGCCGCCGTGAAGCGTTGTCCGAACGTGCTCGTCTGTTACCTGATGTCGGGCGAATACGATTACATCCTGCGCGTCGCGGCCAAGGATCTTTCTGACTATGAACGCATCCACCGCGACTGGCTCTCGGCCCTGCCGCACGTGGTCAAGATCAATTCGAGCTTTGCGCTACGCGAGATCATCGATCGGCCGAATGTCGGCCTCTGACGCAAAACAGACAATTCTAACGATCGAATTTAATCCGTCCTCACAGCTTGGTGATACAACCTGCCTTGTTATGTCACAGACCTACATTTCAGGACGATAAACATGGCCAAGAATCTCGGTATGGAAGTACGCAAGGCTCCCCGCAGCCGTTGCCGTATTGCGAGCAAGGTACGCTATTTTCAGCAGGAAGCCGCGGGTCGCATTATCGACATTTCGCGCACAGGTCTCGCGATTGAGTTGTCGACCGGTCTCAATGCCGGCGCTGGCAGCACGGTCGCCATCGAAACCGATGAAATCGGCCTGCTGGAAGGCATCGTCCGCTGGAACTACAGCGGTCGCCTCGGCATCATGTTCCGCCCCAACAGCAATGCTGCTGCAAAGGTGGATGCCTATTTCCGCAATTTCCATCGCGAATACCGTCCGGTTTTGGCCCGCTGACAGCGCAATCAGCGTCTTGACCCGGCCGCCGCAAACCCTGCGGCGGCTGCACGGCACGCCCGTTTCTTGCCTGACCCGAGAGTTGATCGGGCAGATTTTGCAATCGATTCACAATTGCTTACCGCGATAGATGGCATTTGAGCGATTATTGAAGGTCGCCTTTAAGAGATAGCCGGGAATGTGGCCGGCACAGAACGCCGCCTCAATCGACGGAATGCATTTCGGATGACCTCTAAGCCCGCGCCCCCTGATGCTGCACCACGCCGGTGCATGGCCTGTCATGTCAGGGCCATGATCGATTTTCAGGGCCGGCACTACAGTGTGCGGATCGGGCAGATCGAGTCCAGCCGGCTTCTCATCCACCCCGTCACGCCCCTGTCCATCCCGAAAGATGCGATCCTGGTGGTAAGCTCGGCCGAATTTGGCAAGATCGAAGCGCGTGTGGCGAGCGTGTCGGAACGGTTCATCACGGTTGAATTTGCCCAGATCAACGCTGCCATCGAACATCTTCTTGCCCTCGGGGACCTGCAAGGCCAGTAATCGGCACAATTTTCAGGTGTGAGACACAGCTGTGTCTTTTTGCAATGCAACTCTCGGCGGAGCGGTTAAGCTGCCTTCGTTTCAAACTGAACCCTTCGGGAGTTTCCCATGGCTTTTGTTGCATCCCTCCTTCATCTTCCCTCCTTGTCCCGTCGCGCCTTTCTCGGCGGCCTTGGCGCTTCCGCCGCCCTCGTCACCCTGCATCCCTTTGCGGCTCGCGCCAGTGGCAACCAGGCCCATCTGCGGCTGATGGAAACCACGGACATCCATGTCAATGTGATGCCCTATGACTATTACGCCGACAAACCGAACGACACGATGGGCCTTGCCCGGACCGCGCGCCTGATCGACGCGGTGCGCGCCGAAGCCGGCAATTCCCTTCTCGTCGACAATGGCGACTTCCTGCAGGGCAATCCGATGGGCGACTACATGGCCTATCAGAAGGGCATGAAGGCCGGCGACGTGCATCCGGTCGTCAAGGCGATGAATGTGCTTGGCTATGATTGCGGCACGCTCGGCAACCACGAATTCAACTACGGCCTGGACTTCATGTTCAACACGCTGGGCGGCGCGAAATTTCCCTTCGTCTGCGCCAATCTCACCAAGGGCAAGCTCGCCGCCGATCCCAAGGACGACGAGCTCTTCTTCAAGCCCTACGTCATTCTGGAGCGCATGATCCGGGATGGCTCCGGGCAGGAAAGCCCGATCAAAATCGGCTTTATCGGCTTCGTGCCGCCGCAGATCATGCTGTGGGATGCTAAAAACCTCGAAGGCAAGGCTCTGACACGCGACATTCTGCAGGCCGCCCGTGCGTTCGTTCCGCAGATGAAGGAAGAGGGTGCCGATATCGTCGTGGCACTCTCCCATTCGGGTATCGACGGCCAGGGCGAAAAGGAAGGCATGGAAAATGCCTCCCTCTATCTTGCCGGGGTAAACGGCATCGATGCGGTCTTCACCGGCCACCAGCATCTGGTCTTTCCAGGGAGCAAGGACTTCGAGGATGTGCCGGGGGCGGATGCCGTCAAGGGCACGCTGCTTGGCAAACCAGCGGTCATGGCCGGGTTCTGGGGCTCGCATATGGGGTTGATCGACCTTCTCCTGGAGAAGGAGGGCAACAGCTGGAAGATTGTCGACTTCACCTGCGAAGCGCGCCCGATCTACCATCGCGACGACAATCGGAAGGTCGTTGCGGATGTCGATGACAAGCCGGAGGTCGTCACGGCCATCGCTGAAGACCATCAGGCGACGCTCGCCTATGTCCGCACGCCTGTGGGCAAGACGTCGGCGCCGCTCTACTCATACTTTGCCCTTGTCGCCGATGACCCGTCCGTGCAGATCGTCTCGAACGCGCAGACCTGGTATATCAAGGAGATGCTGAAAGACGGCGAATACAAGGATCTGCCGGTGCTTTCGGCTGCCGCCCCCTTCAAGGCCGGCGGACGCGGCGGTCCCGACTACTTCACCGATGTGCCGGCAGGCGACATCGCGATCAAGAATGTCGCCGATCTCTATCTCTACCCCAATACGATCCAGGCTGTTGTCATCACCGGCGAGCAGGTGAAGAACTGGCTGGAAATGTCGGCGGGCATGTTCAACCAGATCGAAGCCGGACGGCAGGATGCTCCGCTCCTCAACCCGAATTTTCCATCCTATAATTTCGACATCATCGATGGCGTAACCTACAAGATCGACCTGACCAAACCGGCGAAATTCGACAAGGACGGCCAGGCGGTCAATCCGCAGTCCAGCCGCATCGTCGATCTCTCCTTCGACGGCAAGCCGATCGATCCGGCGCAGCGCTTCGTCGTGGCGACCAACAATTATCGCGCCGGCGGCGGTGGCAAGTTCCCCGAAATTGCCTCGGACAAGGTGATCTTTGTCGGCCCCGACACCAATCGCGACATCATCGTCCGCTTCATCGTCGAGCAGGGAACCATCAATCCCGCGGCCGACGGCAACTGGTCCTTCGCGCCCCTGCCCGGCACCTCCGTGACCTTTGAAACCGGTCCCAAGGCGCGCGACTATCTGGGCGCCGTCTCCTCGGTCAAACTGGAAGATGCTGGCGAAGGCCAGGAAGGTTTCGCCAAATTCCGAATCTCGCTCTGACGCGGCCTGCACGTGAAGAACCCGCGACATCCGATCGCGGGTTCTTCACGTTCCATCAATCGCTTATACCGACAAGTTCACCTGCATTCTGAAACTCTACCGGAATTTTTTCATGCGATCCCGGGCAGTTCTGCAGGCTGGTGCCAAAGGCGCTGATCAGCCAGGCGCCGGCTGGGCCCGGTGGCCGCTCCGTCTTGCGAATGGCATAAAGCGTGTAGGCGCCCCGCTCGTAGGCAGGCAGATCGAGGTGCACCACGCGCCCCTTGCGCAGATCCTCCCGCATGATCGAGGCCGGCAGACCACCCCATCCGAGACCTCCGCGGATCAGCTGGAGTTTCGTCGCCATGTCGCTCACCCGCCATGTCTTGTAGGAGAGGACGTTGAAATTGCGCCCAGCTGTCAAATCGGACGCATCGCTGACGACAATCTGCGTCTCCTCGCGCACATCGGCGAGCGAGAGCGTCCGGCTGATCTTCGCCAGTGGGTGATCACGCGCCACGGCCGGCAAGAGATAGTTGTGGCCGATGCGCTCGATGGTCAGCGCATCATCCTGCTCCAGAATGGCCCCGCCAATGCCGATCGATGCGCGACCGGTCATCACCAATTCCATGATCCGCCCGAGTTCGGCGACCTCAAGCCTGAGCGAGACCGCTGGAAAACGCTGCTGAAACTCGCGCAGCACCGACAGTGTTGCGCCCATCGGCACCATGACGCTGATGGCGAGGGAAAGCTCGGGCTCCAGACCCTGCACCATGCTTTTTGCCTTGGCCCGCATCACCTGCAGATCCGAGACGATCCGCCGGGCATCGCTGAGCATTGCCCTGCCCGCCTCGGTCAACTGGGATTGGCGCGTCCCATTGCGGGCAAAAAGTGAAACACCGAGTTGGGCTTCGAGATTGGCAATGGTGTAGCTGACGACGGATTGGGCTCGGTTGAGCTGGCGGGCGGCAGCTGAAAAGCTGCCGGCATCGGCAACAGCGAGGAAGACCTGCAATTGATCGAGCGTTGGATTGGCTTCCATGGGCGAACACCTTGCCATCTATTTATTCGATGAAATCAATCTATATTATCACCGTTTTCCTGATGGCTCCATCCCACTAAATCCTGGCTCGCGTCCTCCCACGCTGAGAGCATACAAGGATTTAGACCATGTCATCCATTCTTCTCGTCACATCGAGCCCCCGCGGCGCAGAATCGCTGTCCAATTCCGTCGCCACCAAGTTTGCCGAGGACATCAAGGCACAGACCGGCGGTACGATCACGCATCGCAATCTCTCCGACAGCCCGCTTGCCCATGTCGATGGCACCTTCACCGCCGCCATCCGCAAGCCGGCGGAAGAGCGCTCGGCAGACGAAGCGGCAGCGGCTGCGATTTCGGACGAGCTCGTGGCCGAGCTGATGGCCGCTGACACCATCGTCATCGGCACCGGCCTGATCAACTTCAACATCTATTCGTCGCTGAAGAGCTGGATCGACCATATCGCCCGCGCTGGCGTGACCTTCAAATACACGGAGAACGGCCCGGTCGGTCTTGCCAGCGGCAAGAAGGCCTATCTGGTTCTGGCAGCGGGCGGCGTCTACTCCTCTGGCCCTGCCGTCTCGATGAACCATGCCGAACCCTATCTGAAGACGGTTCTTGGCTTCCTCGGCATCGAACTGGTCGAGACCATCTATGTCGAAGGTCTGGCCTATGGTCCTGAGGCTGCTGAAAAGGCGATTGCCGCAGCACATGCCAAGGCCGAGGAACTGGCCCGGGCCGCCTGATCCACCGCCTCCCGGACGAGAAGCCGCCGATAGCCCTGCTGTCGGCGGCTTTTTTATGCCGGCACCTCAGGCGCTGCGCTTCGCCTCACCGTCGGCAAACAGGCCGGGACCATTCTGATCGATGATCTGCTGCGCCTTGCGCAGGGCGCTTGTTTGCGCATCCTCAAGGCTCGTGAAGACATCGGCGCGGATGAAGCTGCGCTCAAGTACCGCGCCATCAACCGTTTTGACGATTCGGCCCGCCAGCCGATACTGGTTGCCCTCACGGATCGGCTCGGCAAAGATCTGGCAGTCCTGATAGATCTCCGGTTCACTCGCCGGTTTCGCCTGGGGTACGGCAGCGGCACCACCGGTGAACAACGATGCGATACGCGACAGCAGGGACATGAATAGCTCCTCTCAGAAAATTCGGGGCATGGCGGATCAGATGATCAGATTGGCCAGGATCTCGTTCTCGGTGATATCCTCAAATCCCAGCCCGGCCTGATCGAAACGCTCGAACAGATCGGCGAAGTTCTCCCGCTTGCCCGTCTCGATGCCGATCAGGATGGAGCCGAAATTGCGCGCCGACTTCTTCAGATACTCAAAACGCGCGATATCGTCTTCCGGTCCGAGCAGGTTGAGGAAATCGCGCAGCGCTCCCGGACGCTGCGGCAGTCTGAGGATGAAATACTTCTTCAGGCCGGCATAGCGCATCGCGCGCTCCTTCACGTCCGGCAGACGCTCGAAGTCGAAATTGCCGCCCGAGACTACCGCGACAACAGTCTTTCCGGCGCGCTTCTCCTCCGGCAACTGGGCAAGCGCCGCCAGCGACAGCGCGCCTGCGGGCTCGAGCACCACACCTTCGATGTTGAGCATTTCGGTCATCGTCACGCAGATCGCGTTTTCCGGCACGATCTCGACCTGCTCTGGAGAAAAGCGCTTCAAGGCCGCAAAATTATGATCGCCGATTCGGGCGACGGCCGCACCGTCGACAAAATTGTCGACCTTCGGCAAGGTCACGACCCTGCCCTGTTCGAGACTGGTCTTCAGGCTCGGCGCGCCGGCCGGCTCGCAGAAGACGAAGGCTTCATCCGGCAGCGTGTCCTTGAGATAGCCGGTCATGCCCGAAGACAGACCGCCGCCGCCGACCGGCATGATCACCAGATCCGGCACGACGCCTTCCGGCAATTGCTGCATGATCTCGGCGGCAACGGTCGCCTGTCCCTCGATGATATCGGGATCGTCAAAGGGCGGCACCATGTGACCGCCGATCGTCTCCACATGCTCGCGGGCTGCCGCATAGCACTGGTCGAAGATATCGCCGATCAATCGGATGGTGATGAAGTCTCCGCCGAAGGTACGGGTCTTGTCGATCTTCTGCTGCGGCGTCGTCACCGGCATGAAAACGACGCCCTCGACACCGAAATGCCGGCAGACATAGGCAAAGCCCTGGGCGTGATTGCCGGCGGAGGCGCAGACGAAGGTGGTGTCGGCGGGGCTGTCGGCGACGATCTTGCGGAAGAAATTGAAGGCGCCACGGATCTTGTAGGAGCGTACCGGCGTCAGATCCTCGCGCTTCAGATAGACATTGGCGCCAAAGCGGGCGCTCAGGTGATCGTTGAGCTGCAAGGGCGTTTCAGGGAAAAGTTCCCGCATCGCAACCACTGCATTCTCGACGTCCATTACCTTCACTCCGCGCATCCGTTGAAATTTCGACCTCACCCCGCTATGGCATAGACGCGGGGCAGAGACAAAGGCTCTTTGTCCGCCAACTCGCGGATGACATTTCTTGAACACCAATCTGCTGCGCTCCGTTGTCTATATCGCCGCGCTCTGCGGCCTCTACCTGTCAACGGCCATGCTGATCCCGGCGATGGTCGACCTCTATTACGGCGAGCGCGACTGGGCACTGTTTGCGATCTGCGCCGCCATGGTCGGTGCGATCTCGCTGATGGCCTCCATGGCCACGCGCGGCCCGCCGCCGGCCTTTTCGAAGCGCATGGGCTTTCTGCTCGTCAACGTGCTCTGGGCAGTGTTCTCGCTTGTCGGGGCAATTCCCTTCTATTTCTCGGATCTCGAGCTGACCTTTGCACAGTCCCTCTTCGAAGCGATTTCCGGCATCACCACAACCGGTTCCACGGTGATTTCAAACCTGCATCAGGTGTCGCCCGGCATCCTGATGTGGCGTGCATTGCTTGCCTGGCTCGGCGGTATCGGCATTGTCGCGCTCGGCCTGTTCGTGTTGCCCTTCCTGCGGGTCGGTGGCGTCTCTTTCTTCAAGATGGAATCCTCCGATACCGGCGAGAAGCCCTTTGCCCGCATCGCCACCTTCACGCGCGCCTTCATGGCCGTCTACGTTGCCATCACGCTTGCCTGCATCATTTCCTATGACGTGACGGGCATGGGCCATTTCGACGCCATTGTGCATGGCTTTACCACGGTCGCCACGGCAGGTTTCGGCAATTACGACAACTCGTTCGCGGCCTTCGACAGCCATGCCCTGCTCTGGGTCTCGACCTTCTTCATGACGGTCTGCAGCCTGCCCTTCTCGATCCTGATCGTGCTTCTGGTGCGCGGCCGCCTGGATGCGCTGCGCGATCCGCAGATCTTCGTCTTCCTGGCCTATCTCTGCACCTTCGCCATCCTGGGCGGGCTCTACAATCATGTGCGCAATGGCATCGAACTGCCAGTCGCGCTGACGCACTCCTTCTTCAACTTCGCTTCGATACTCTCGACCACAGGCTATGCCAGCGAAGATTACACGCTGTGGGGGCCTTTTGCGGTCGCGGCAGCCTTTTTTGCCACCTTCATGGGCGGATGTTCCGGCTCCACCGCCGGCGGCATCAAGGCCTATCGCTTCGTCATCCTGTTCAACATCATCGTCACGGGCCTGAAGAAGCTCATCTATCCCAACGCGGTCTATTCGGTGCGCTACGGCAACCAGAATGTCGATGCCGATGCACAACGTGCCGTCTTCCTGTTCATCAGCGCCTATATCTTTATCTGGGCCATCGGCTCGATGGGGATGGCGCTTGCCGGCTACGATTTCGCAACGGCCACCTCCTCCGTGATCACGGCCCTTTCGAATGTCGGCCCTGGTATCGGCCCCCTGATCGGCCCGGTTGGCAACTTTGCCATGATGAATGATCCGGAGCTTTACATCCTGTCACTTGCCATGCTGCTCGGCCGTCTCGAGGTCCTGACGGTTCTGGTGCTGCTCGTGCCGATGTTCTGGCGGTCGTAACCACCGTCGGAGCCGCTCGCCACCGACTTGACGCAAGCCCTGCAACCTCCGCACTCTGGTTTCAGAGGAAATGGCGGGAGAATCGGCATGCGGCGAAAAGCAGGATCAGCGAAAGCATCGGAACGGTCTGAGGGCTGCGCCAAGACTGCCTCTCTGCTGCTTGCCGCCTTCTCTCTTGCCCTTGGTCTGCCCGCAACGGCCACATCCGGCCCGCTTCTCGATGCCGCCATGAAAGCCGAACGGCTCGCTGCCGCGGGCGATGCGGTGGCTGCCCTCGATGCGATCCAGGCAGGCATGGCCGCTTTTTCGCAAGCCCTGCCGCTCACCATCGCCCGCGCCAAGTTCGTGACGGAGAAGCCTGCGGCCTATCGCTCCTACCGCGAAAAACCGGATCCGATCTTCCGCCGTGGCGAGCCGCTGATCACCTATCTCGAAATCGTCGGGCTAGACTGGAAGGACACCGGCAGCGGCGAGATGGAAGCGCATTTCACCGTCGACATGCGCTTGACCGACGCGACAGGGCGCGACGTGGCTCTGAAACAAGGCTTCGGCGATTTCCGCTATGCCGGCCAGGGCATGGCGCAAGAGGTCTTCACCCACCTGACACTCGATGTCGCGGGCGCCGCCCCCGGTTCCTATGTGTTGTCCTACACCCTCAACGATCTCGTCTCGGAACGCTCGGTCCGGGTCGAGCAGCCGTTTTCCATCGCCGGCGACAGCTGAACCTTATCTATTCACTGCGCCATCGTGGAGCGATGCGCCCAGCCCGTCATCCGCCGCTCCACCCAGGCCATCAGCGCATACATTGCAATGCCCTCGACAGCCAGCGCCAGCAGGCCGGCAAAGACCAGCGGCACATTGAACTGGCTCTGCGCCGAACTCATCATATTGCCAAGACCGTAATTGGAAGCGACCGTTTCCGAAACGACTGAGCCGACAAAGGCAAGCGTCACCGCAATTTTGAGCGATCCGAAGAAGTAAGGCATCGACCGCGGAATGCCGACCTTCAGCATGATATCCATCTTCTTCGCACCAAGTGCCCGCAACACGTCTTCCGTTTCCGGCTCGATGGTGGCCAGGCCCGTCGCGACATTGACGACGATCGGGAAGAAGGAAATCAGAAATGCGGTGAGCACGGCCGGCACCGTGCCGATGCCGAACCAGATGACCAGAATCGGAACGAGCGCCACCTTGGGGATCGCATTGAAGCCGATCATCAGCGGATAAAGCCCGGCATAGATGGTTTTCGACCAACCGACAAACAGGCCAAGCGCCAAGCCCGCCACCACGGCAATGAGAAATCCGAGCGTCGTCGTGTAAAGCGTCTGCAGCGAATTCTTCCAGATCGGCGACCAGTATTGCAGCACGGCTTCAAACACCCGGCTCGGCGCCGGCAGAATGGTCGGCGGCATGTCGAGCGCCAGCACAAGCAGCTCCCAGCCGGCAAAAAGTCCGATGGTGTAGAGCCAGGGGGCAAGCCGCACCCAGTTGATCCGCAGCGGCGGGCGATTGGCTGTATGCAAGGCGGTTCCAGTCGATATCGTCGTCATGCGGCCACCCTCGCCTTGGCAATTTCGCCGTGCAGCACATGCACCATGTCGTTGAAAGCCTGGTCATACATGAGATCGAGGTCGCGGGGCCGATTGAACGGCACGCGGTGCTCCGCGATCACCCTTCCAGGCCGCGCGCTCATGACAAACACCCGATCGGCCAGAAACACGGCCTCTCGCAGGTCATGCGTCACCAGCACCACGGTCACACCTTGCGCGGCGTGAAGGTCGCGAATGACACACCACAACTCTTCACGCGTGAAGGCATCGAGCGCTCCGAAGGGCTCGTCGAGCATCAAGAGGTCAGGCTCGTGTATGAGCGCCCGGCAGAGATTGGCACGCTGCTGCATGCCGCCGGAAAGCTGCCAGGGATATTTCGATCCCACCCCTTTCAGGCCAACCATTTCCAGCAGACTTTCCGCCTTCTCGATATAGGCCTTGCGGTGCTTTCGCAGACGGTGGCGATGTTTTTCGACAATCTCCAGCGGCAAAAGGATGTTGTCGAGCGTGGTGCGCCAGGGCAGCATCGTCGGATTCTGAAAGGCCATGCCGACAATGGAAACCGGTTTGGTCACCTCTTCGCCCGCCACGATGACGGTGCCCTTTTGCGGAATGTGGAGACCCGTCACCAGTTTCATCAAGGTGGACTTGCCGCAACCGGATGGGCCGACAACGGCTGCAAATTCGCCCTTGTCGACGCGCAGCGTCAGATCAGAGACGGCGAGCGTGCCGCCCGCGCCGCCATAGCGCATATCGACGCCATCGATGGATACAAGATGAGACATGGTTGCTCCTTTTCGCTTCCACTTTTCCCCGGCGGGGACAAGCACCGAGCGCCTGCGAGGCAATGGGGGGGCGCCAACAACACAAGACTTGTGCGTGTCGTTGCGCCGCCCCCACCCGATCGTGGCACCGGCTTCTTCCGTCAGAAGGTGCGCGATCAGGGCAGCATCCGCTCTTCCTTGGCCGGCAAGAAGCTTGCGTCAAAGATCTGTTCGGCCTTCACGTTGCCCTTCAGGCCCATTGAGATTTTCAGCGTTTCGATCGATGCCGACAACCGTGCCATATCGACGCCGCCGAAACCGTTCTCCACGACATATGGCGTCTTGATGTTCATCGCATTGGCCATGTCGAGCCGCTGCTTTTCGATATCGGCATTGAGCGTTTCATTGCGCGTCAAGACGGCCGCCACGCCCTCTTCCGGATTGGCGACGGCATCGGCAAAGCCCTTGGCAAGCGCCTTCAGGAAGCCTTTGACCGCCTCGGGGTTTTCGGCGGCAAAATCGGAGTTCACAAGTACGCTGTTGCCATAGAGGTTCAGTCCGTTTTCGGCCATCAGGATGGTGGCGATATCCTCGTCGGCAATGCCTTGCGCCTTGAGGTTCAGGATGACGGAAAAAGCGAATCCGAAGACGGCATCGACATCACCCTTGGCCAGCACCGGCTCGCGAACCGGAAAGCCGATGCTTTCGATTTTGATGCCGCTATCGTCGATCTTGGCGGCTTGCTTGAAGGCAGCCCACTGGGCAAAGGCGCCATCCGGCGGCGGTGCGCCGAGCCTCTTTCCCTCAAGCGATTTCGGATCTTCGGTAACGCCAAGCGATTTGCGACCGACGACGGCGAAGGTGGGGCGTTCATACACCATCATCACCGCCTTGACCTTCTGGGTCGGGTCCTCGTCGAGGAACTTGATCACCGAGTTGATGTCGCCAAAGCCCATCTGGTAGGCCCCGGTCGCAACCCTCGGGATCGCCTCGACCGAACCATTGCCGCTATCGATCGTGACGTCGAGCCCTTCGGCCTTGAAGTAGCCCTTGTCCAGCGCCAGCAGGAAGCCGGCCGCCGGGCCTTCGAACTTCCAGTCCAGCGTGAACTTGATGGCGGTCTCGGCCATGGCGACAGCCGGCATAAGCCCCACACCGGCTGCAACCGCGGCAGCAAGCGCTGCACCGGAAAAAAGACGTCTCGTGATCATGGTCGTGTTCCCCTTGTTTTTGATGGAGCCATCAAAGCAGGTTTCCCGGGGCAGGCAAAGAGGAAAATGCTCAATCTTTGGTCAAATTTAGGAATGACCAATTCCTGTGCAATGCGCAGTGAATTCATCTGACTTAGGTCGACCAAGCCGCGCACGGCACAATCCACGAGCGCCATCAAGGCTTGACTCAACCAGTGATTGCCTATAGTTGCAAGTTGCGCAATTTCAACCATAGGAGGTACTTCATGCGCAATTTCACCGCACTTCTCCACGCAGTCGTCGTTCTCGTGCCCGGCTGGGCGTCCGCAGCCCAGATCCAGGCGGCCACATGCGATCTCTGGGACGGCGAACCATTTCGCGCCGACATCTCGGTTGTCGTCGCACCCTCCGCCGTCGGGGACACGGTCAACTCCGCCACGATGACCGGCGACATGTTTACGGACGACCCGCTGACCTTCCAGCACATCAACGTCAACTGCGCCAATCTCGGCAATGGCAACTTCCGCTGCCAGTCCAGCAAGACCTTCTCGAAGCTTCGAACCGTCACCAATGTTGAGTATTCGATCACCGGTCAGCAGACGCTCGCAGGCGCCGGCAATCCGTCCGCCTTTGCCATCAACGATCAAGGTGTGATTTGCAACTGATGCTCGCGCATGACCCCGCGGGGCGCACTGCCGCTCTCGCGGGCTTTGCCACCGTCATCACGCCGCCACAGGTCCTGACGGAGTAAAAGGCAAAGCCTGCATTCGATTTGGTGCGGACGACGGGAGTCGAACCCGTATACCCTGAGGTGAGGGATTTTAAGTCCCTTGCGTCTACCAATTTCGCCACGTCCGCGTCGCGGCTTTTTCGGGCGTTCGCGGTGAAAATGCAAGCCGGTTTCGACGCTCTCATGACTTTCCCTGTACAAGCTTTGCGATTAGCCGAACTGCGGCACCAAATAGAGGAGGTATAACGACAGCATTTTCGGCCCTTGTTGGTGATGCGGGACACAGCACAACAAGCCCGCACTGTTCTTGCCACCTTCTTGCCCCGTTTCCGTCGTGATCTGCCGAAATATTAACAGGCATTAACCAACGGCAGCACTTCGCCAGGTAAAAGAGGGGAAACTATAATGGCGAAATTCATTTTTAGATCGAGCGATATCGCGATGTTCGTTGCGCTTACCGTCTACTTCCTCTTGGATTTTCCACCTGGAAGCTTGATGTCGCGTCTGTCGGACCTCGGTCTCTGGCCAGTGCAAGAGGGTGCCATGTCGGACATCCCGGCCCTGCCCCAGATCGTTCAGGTTGCCTTCCTGTCAGTCCTGCTTGCCATCTCGCTTTATGGCCATCTCGGTGAAAAGACCTCGTCCAGAGCGGAGCACTGAGGCGATCAGGTCACATCGGTGAAGAGCACGCCGAGTTCCTTTGGCGTGCGCCAGCGCACTTCGCAGGCGTGGTGATGACCGTCTTCGAAGCGCAGTTCGAAATGCTGCGGGATTGGCACCGTTGATTCGAAGATCACCTTCGCCCCATGGGAGGAGAGATTGCGGATCGTGCAGTCGAAGGTGGAGTGTCCGTTTCCAATCACGGCGCGACCGGCCTTGAGCGCACGCAGGCGTGGCTCGCGACGCCTCTCGCTCTGATCGGGCAGACCCGGGATTTCCGCTTTCGACTGATGTGACATGGGTCACATGCTCTCACAAAGGGTTAAAACTTTTCCCAACTCAGTGACGAAAATTCGTTCTTTCTTGTGCCCAGACATGAAAAAGGGCGGAAAATCCGCCCTTCTCCATGTCGAAATTAGTAGCTCGGCCTCAGGCGAGCTTGGCCGCGAGTTTTGCCACATGGGCGCCCTGATAGCGCGCGCCCTCAAGTTCGATTTCGGACGGCTGGCGAGAGCCATCACCGGCGGTGATGGTCGAAGCGCCGTAGGGCGAGTTACCCATCACTTCGCTCACACCCATCTGCCCCTGGAAGGCATAGGGCAGGCCGGCATAGAGCATGCCATGGTGCAGGAAGGTCGGGATGAAGCCCATGATCGTGGTTTCCTGGCCGCCGTGCTGAGTCGCGGTCGAGGTGAACATCGAACCGAGCTTGCCGGTCAGCTTGCCCTGGGCCCAGAGGCCGCCGGTCTGGTCCCAGAAATTGCGCATCTGCGAGGCAACGGTGCCATAACGCGTTCCGGCACCAACAATGATCGCGTCATACTGGTCGAGTTCATTCGGATCGGCGATCTCCGCCTTCTGGTCCATCTTGTAGTAGGAGGCCTTGGCAACATCTTCCGGAACAAGTTCAGGCACGCGCTTGACGGTAACGTCTGCGCCGGCCGACTTTGCGCCTTCGGCAACAGCGTAAGCCATGGTTTCGATGTGACCATAGGCCGAATAATAGAGAACCAGTACCTTTGCCATGTCGTATATTCCTCTCGAAGATGCAGCCGGGAGGCGGCGCCGCCCGTTCCCGTCGAGAGTTAGCGCAAAGTTTTGGAGAGACCAGCCCCGCCGAATAGAACGCAGTGTTCACTCCCATGCGACTTTTGCTTCTCATGTCCGTTACAAACCACTAGATACGCCCTGCCCCCTTGCGAAAGGACCTTTCGATGAGCGACACCATCTCAACCGCCGCCATGCTGGCGATCGGCGACGAACTCCTGTCCGGTCGCACCAAGGACAAGAACATCGGCCATCTCGCCGATCTCCTCACCGTCGCCGGCATTGATCTGAAGGAAGTGCGCATCGTCTCCGATGAGGAGGATGCCATCGTCGAGGCGCTCAATGCCCTGCGCGCGCGCTACACCTATGTCTTCACCTCGGGCGGTATCGGCCCGACCCATGACGACATCACCGCAGATGCCGTCTCCAGGGCCTTTGGCGTACCCTGCCTGCATGACGCGGCGGCAATGAAGCTGCTTGCCGACATGTATGCCGGGCGCGGCCTGGACTTCACCGAGGCCCGCCAGCGCATGGCGCGGATGCCGCAAGGGGCAAGCCACATCCCGAACCCGGTCTCGACGGCTCCGGGCTTCATCATCGGCAATGTGCATGTCATGGCAGGCGTGCCGCAGGTGTTTCAGGCGATGATGGCGCATGTGATTGCCACGCTTCCCGCCGGTCGACGCGTCCTGTCCCGTTCCATCGCCTGCCCCTTCGGCGAGGGCGATATCGGCACGCCGCTTGCCGCCATCCAGAAGGCGCATCCCGACACATCGATCGGCTCCTATCCGCATTTCGACGGACTGCGCTTTTCCACCGAACTCATCGTGCGAGCGCGCGACGAGGCAGCCGTCAACGCGGCAGCGGCAGCGATCGAAGCGATGATCGAGGCGATCAGGGCGCAGAAGGATGCGGCATCTGGACTCGATCTGGGCACCGGCGAGGTCGCCTGACGAGAAATCCGACAGCAACCCTTGCGCACTTGACCAAGGTCAAGGCGGAACAGCCGTCGTCCCGCGATAGTTGTCTCAGACCGGCCCTGTGCCGGAACCGCCAAGGGAGACTGTCATGACCTATCGCACGCTACTCGCCATCCTCGACACGCCGAAGGACGCCCGTCAGGTAACGGACTTCAGCCTCGCTCTTGCCAAGCAGTATGACGCGCATGTCATCGGCGCCCATGCCGAATCCGTCGCCATGATTCCCATGGTGGCGCCGATGGAGATACCGGATCCGGCAACCGTTCAGGCCCTCCAGGATGCAGCCCACCGCGAATCGGAAACCGTCGAGAAGCTGTTTCGCGACATCGCGGCCCGCGAAGGCGCATCGCATGCCTGGCGCAGCTTCGTCACCGCCTCCGGGCTCAACTCCGCCTCACTGATCGATAGCGCCCGCAGTGCCGATCTGGTCGTTGCAGCACAGGGCGAAGCGGGCCTTCTCAACGACAACAGGGCGGAGCTCGAAAGCTTCCTGTTTGAAAGCGGCCGTCCCGTCCTCCTCATTCCCCATATTCTCAAGCAGCCGAAGCCGATCCGCCGCGTTTTGATTGCCTGGAACGGCTCGCGGGAGGCGGCCCGCGCCACCTTCGACGCGCTGCCCTTCCTGAAGGCTGCCGATACCGTCGAGATCTTCAGCGTCGACCCGCCCGAAACACCCAGCCAGACGCCCGGCATGGCTGGCGCCGAGATTGCTGCCACCCTCGCCCGGCACGGGATCAAGGTCACGGTCACCAGCCAGGAACACAGCGGCCTCACACCGGCCGCCGCCATCGAGAACCGTCTCTCCGACAGTTCCATCGATCTCCTGGTGATGGGCGCCTTTGGCACCAAGCGCTGGTGGGAAATGCTGTTTGGCGGCGTTACCCGCACGCTGCTCGATTCGATGACTGCGCTTACCCTTCTGTCGCGCTGAGCCAAGCGGCGTGCAGCCCGTCTGAAGGCCTTGCCATGGCGGCGTCTTTGCCGTTATGAGCAGAAGCCAAGGACGGCAGCCCCGTCGGGGCGAATTTCGCGCGGTCGATGCCGCGCGAAACGCGTTTGTGGCCCGCATAGGCAGGCTCTCCGGCACCCGCTTCCGTCACGGCGCCGCAAAGCGCCAACGACCGATCAGCCAAGCGGAGCCAATGACGATGTCCCTTCCCGATAAAGCCTTCCCCGTTTCCTGGGACCAGTTCCACCGCGATGCGCGGGCACTTGCCTGGCGTCTTGCCGGCATGGGCCAGGAATTCCGCGCCATCGTCTGCATCACCCGCGGCGGTCTGGTGCCGGCAGCGATCATCTCGCGCGAACTGAATATCCGGCTGATCGAGACGGTCTGCGTTGCCTCCTACCATGACTATGTCAATCAGGGGGAAATGAACCTCCTCAAGGGCATCACGCCGTCGCTGATGGAAAATGGTGGCGAAGGCGTCCTCGTCGTCGACGACCTGACCGATACCGGCAAGACTGCACTTGAAGTGCGCGAGATGATGCCGAAGGCCCATTTTGCCTGCGTCTACGCCAAGCCGAAAGGCGTGCCGACCATCGACACCTTTGTCACCGAAGTCAGCCAGGACACCTGGATCTACTTCCCCTGGGACATGGGCTTCACCTATCAGGAGCCGATCGCCAAGTGCTCCAAGGGCTGATTGCCCGATCCCGAGGCCGTTGGGTGCCTGATCTCGTCCAGAACCCGCGCAGTGCGCGGGTTTTGTCGTTTTGGAAGGCATGCTCCGCTCTCCTGATGTGCACTGTCGGCGAAAAAGATGGAACAAAAGCATGGTTGAAACCGTCTGCCCTGCGTCACCATCCCTCTCCTCACAGACCAGCGCGAGATTGCCATGGCTTCCCTGCACTCCCCGCCCGACGCGACAACTGCCTATCCCTTGTCGGCCCTGTTCGTGCCCTTTCCCTTCGTCTGCTTCGTGCTGACCCTCCTCACAGACATCCTCTACTGGCAGACCTCGCATCTGATGTGGTCGAATTTCTCCGACTGGCTGCTGTTCTTCGGCCTGGTCGGCGGCGCGCTGTCGGTCATTGCCGGCCTCATCGACCTTGCCCGTCCTGCGACCCGAATCCTGCGGCCGCGCCTGCCGGCTGTCGTCGCTTACGTCGTCGCCCTCCTCCTCGGCATCCTCAACAGCTTCATCCATGCCGGCGATGGCTGGACCGCCATCGTGCCCTACGGCCTTGTCTGCTCGGCCGTGACCGTCGTCGCCATTATCGTCTGCCTTGCCCTGACCGCCGGCCAGCGTGCCGCCACCGCCTGGAGAACGCCATGACCTGCCATCCCTTGAGACAATCCAAGCGTGGCCGCGCAGTCCTTGCTTCAACGGCGTTGATCGTTCTGGCGCTCACCGGCTGCAGCGACAGCGAAGACAGCTTCGACATCACCCGCCAGATCGGTCCAGACCCATATCTGCCGGAACCGCAACAGGATCTCTTGCCGGATCTGAAGGTGGCCGAAGTCGTCGGCTGGGGCGAGAACGAGACGCCCGACGTCGTCGACGGTTTCACCATCACCGCCTATGCCAAGGATCTCTCCAATCCGCGCACCGTCCACACGCTGCCGAACGGCGACGTGCTGGTGGTCCAGTCCAAGGCACCGCCCGGCAAACCGATCGAACGACCGAAGGATTTCATCCGCGGCTTCATCATGAGCATGGCGGCGGGCGGCAGCGAGCAGAAGCCGACCAACCTGATCACGCTTCTGCGTGATACGGATCGCAATGGCACCGTCGACGAGCGTTTCGACCTCCTGAAAGACCTGAACTCCCCCTTCGGTCTTGCCTGGATCGACGACACACTTTACGTCGCTGCCGCCGATGCCGTGCTCGCCTATGATTATGCGCTGGGCGCCAATGAGATCACCGGCGAGCCGCGTGTCGTGACACCGCTTCCCGGCGGCCCGATCAATCACCACTGGACAAAGGATCTGGCGCTCAGCCCCGATGGCCGGTTCCTCTATGCCTCCGTCGGCTCCAATTCGAATGCCGGCGAACGCGGGCTGGAAGCCGAAAAGGGCCGGGCGGCAGTCTGGCAGGTCGACCGGGAAACCGGCGCCTCGCGCATCTATGGTTCTGGCCTGCGCAATCCGAACGGCCTCACCATCAATCCCGAAAGCGGTGAACTCTGGACCGTCGTCAACGAACGCGACGAGCTCGGTCCGAACCTCGTTCCTGACTACATGACCTCGGTGAAGGACGGCGCCTTCTATGGCTGGCCCTGGAGCTATTATGGCCAGCATGTCGATCCGCGCCTGCATCCGCCGCGCCCCGACATGGTCGAAAAGGCGATCAAGCCGGATTATGCGCTGTCGAGCCATGTGGCCGCGCTCGGGCTTGCCTTTTCGCTCGGCATGGCAATGCCCGAGGACTATGCCAACGGCGCCTTCGTCGGCAATCGTGGCAGCTGGAACCGCACCCATTTCAACGGCTACAAGATCCTCTACGTACCGTTTGAAAATGGTGTTCCCGCAGGCGAGGCCCGCGACGTCGTCACCGGCTTCCTCAACGCCGACGAGCAGGCCCGCGGCCGCCCGGTCGGCGTCGGCTTTGATGGCACCGGCGCGCTGCTGATCGCCGATGACGTCGGCAACACCGTCTGGCGTGTCGCCAATGCCGACGGTACCGTCCTGCCGAACCCTGTTGGCACCGACCAGATGCCGGAAGGCTCGCCGGCCGCGGCGGCGGCCAGTCCCGCCGCCACGGCACCGGCTGAAGATGCCGGCACGCCGCCTCAGGCCGATCCGGCACCGGCTGCCGGCGAAACGCCTGCAACCACGCCGGCACCGGCTGCGCAGCCGAATGGCGAGCAGCCTCCCGCAGCGCCACCCTCACCGCCGCAGACCGATGTGCCGGCAACGGATCCACCGGCTGCCGTCGAGGATGCACCGGACGCCCCTGCGCCAAGCCAGCCCTGACAGGCTACGCCCTGCGGTTAGTGCCTACCCCGTCTGCGACATGAGACGGCCCTCTCCTGCCAAGGAGAGGGCCGTCCGTTTTACGATCGACCGCTCAGGCCGGCAGCCGCTGGTCATAGGCCGCGCGCAGACGCTGCCAGCCATCCCAGAACGGCTCGACGGGATCGCCGGTCAAGCGGGCAGCGAGAATGTCGAGATGCATGTGCCATCCCGCCCCCACCATCAAAAGATTGGTGCGGTCGGAGATCCGCCGATGGGTCACGGTCAACAGGACCTCCTCCCCCTGCGGCGTAAGATCGAAGGATACCTCGCCGCTTTCACCCCAGGTGAAGACCAGACGCTTCTGCACCTGCACGTCGAGCACCCGGCTCGTCATGCGCATTTCCTCGGCAAATCCATCCGGCCTGACAGAAGGCCGATCACTCAGCTCGTCATTGCGCCAGACGAGCTCGAAGGTGCTGCCCGCCTTCTGCTCCATTTCCCCGTCAGCCAGCCATTTGCGGCGCATTTCGGCATCGGTGAGATAAGCCCAGATGCGTGAGACCGGCCCGGGCAGCAGGCGTTCGATCGTCAGGGTGGCCGGCTCTGTCAGCCGACCATAGGGGTTCACGGCAAGCGTCTCTGTCATCGTCATTCTCCTTGTTGGGGGTTGGACAATGCGGCGTCTTCGGTTCGAAGAAGCCGTTCGAGGACATCCAGCCGGCCGGTCCAGAAGTGCTCATAGGTGCTCAGCCACTGGTGCGCGTTGGCCATGGGCCCCGGATCCAGTCGGCAGAAATGGGTTCGCCCGCGGATTTCCCGCCGGACAAGACCGGCCGCTTCCAGCACCTTGACATGCTTGGAGGCTGCGGCCAGCGACATGGTGAAAGGTTCGGCCAGCGCGCTGACCGTTCGCTCACCCCCCGCCAGATCGGCCAGCATACGTCGCCGCGTGCCGTCGCCGAGAGCGTGAAATATCCTATCGAGAGATGTCGAAATTTGCTCAACCATGAGGTTGAATATAAAGCCACGAGACGAAATAGTCAACCATTGAGTTGAGTATCTATCGGAGTATCGTCAGGCTATGAACACCCAGGCCAGACCAAAGATAACACTGAGCGCAACTGCGCCGCAGAGCAGCGACCAGCCTGAGATGACCGTGCCGACCCAGGAGCCCGGGATTTCCTGTCCGCGATAGCCCGTCTCATGTTTGGTCGCGCCGTCATTGGTCTCGTCAATTGGGGTCATCTGCGCCTCCTGTCTTCAGAGAAACGGTCGATCTGCAAAGCGGTTCCGGAGACCAGGCCGCCACGGCCATTGAGACCGGGAACCGAAGGCTGTTTTCATCGTTTGCCCTTCGAGTAATCGGAGAGCCCCATGCCATCGCCTCAGAATTTCCACATGATCGCCAGAGCCGGCTACGCCGCCCGTGGCATCGTCTTCCTCCTCATCGCCGCCCTTGCCCTGTTTTCCGGCTTGGCGGGCGGGAAAGCCGATTCGCAGTCGGCGCTGACAACCCTCCTGCAACAGCCGCTTGGCCAGATCTGGATCGCGCTGATCGGGCTCGGCCTCGCGGGCTTCGTCGTCTGGCGTCTCGCCCAGTCGATCGCCAATACGGATGGGCAGGATGAGGATGCAAAAGGCTACCTCATCAGGGCAGCGCTTTTCGGCTCCGCAATCACCTATGCCGGTCTGGCCCTATCGGCGTTGACGCTCGCACTGCAGGCCGGCGGCCAGTCTGGCTCTGGAGGCGAACAGGGCCTCGCCGCCTGGATCATGCAACAGCCTTTCGGACGTTACCTTGCCGGTATCGTCGGTGTCGGTTTCATCATCGGCGGCATTGTCACGGCGGCCAAAGGCATCCGTCGCAAGTTCGATAAATACCTCGATCTCGATGCAAGCAGGAACACGCCTGCGGTGCTGATCTCAATCTACGGCCTCGTTGCGCGCGGCGTCGTCTTTGCGATTGTCGGCGGCTTCTTCCTCTATGCAGCCTTCACCGTTAATCCCGATCAGGCAGGCGGCACCGCCGAAGCGCTCACCTGGGTGCGGCAGCTGCCCCTTGGTGGGGTGATCTACACCATCGTTGCGCTCGGGCTTGGCGCTTTCGGCCTCTACAATTTCGTTGAGGCGCGATACCGGCGTATCCGCATGCCGCAGATCTCCGATCTGAAGGCGCAATTGCCGACTTAAGGTACGGCAGACAACATGGAAAAGGCGCCGCAATCACGCGGCGCCTCCTCTCGTTTCGGAACCTCTGGACCGTTTGGCTTATGCGGCCGAACGATAAGACGCGCTGGCCTGCGTCGCCGCTGCCAGCTTGAAGCGGGCAAGCTCGGCCTGCAGCTGGCGGGCTTCGTTGGCCAGAACCTGGCTCGACGCGGTGGTTTCTTCCACCATGGCAGCATTCTGCTGGGTCATCTGGTCCATGTGGTTGACCGAGGTGTTGATTTCACCCAGGGCAGCCGACTGTTCCTGCGAGGCACGCGCGATGGTCACGACATGATCGTTGACGCGGTTGACGAGGTCTTCGATCTCCTTCAGCGCTTCACCGGTCGACAGAACCAGCGATACGCCGCCCTTCACTTCTTCAGCCGAGGTGTTGATCAGGGTCTTGATCTCCTTGGCGGCGTTGGCGGAACGCTGGGCCAGTTCGCGAACTTCCTGGGCAACGACCGCAAAGCCACGACCGGCTTCCCCGGCGCGTGCGGCTTCAACACCGGCATTGAGCGCCAGAAGGTTGGTCTGGAAGGCAATCTCGTCAATCACCGAGATGATCTGGCTGATCTTCTGCGAAGACTGCTCGATGCGGCCCATGGCATCGATCGCGTTGCGAACGATGTCACCGGACTTGCCTGCGCTGTTCTTCGTCTCGTTGACCATGTGCGAGGCTTCCGTCGCGCGTGCCGTCGATGTCTTCACGGTCGTCGTGATTTCTTCGAGAGCGGCTGCGGTCTCCTCGAGCGCGGCAGCCTGCTGTTCGGTGCGACGGGCAAGCTGATTGGCAGCCGAGGACAGCTCGCCGGAATTGCCGGAAATGGTGCCGGCGGCCATCAGGATGCCCTGCATGGTCTGGCGCAGAACGGCCATGGTCTGGTTGACATTGCCCTGCAGCTCGGCAAACGCCCCCTGGAAGTGGCCTTCCATGTCATGCGTCAGATCGGCATCGGCCAGCGCTGCGATGACACGACGAACCTCGTTGATGCCGCGATCGACATTCTCCAAGAGTTCGTTGACCGATCCTGCAAAGCGCTGAAGATCGGCGTCGTCATAGGCCTTGGTGATGCGCTGCGAGAAGTCGCCGGCCGCGGCCGCCGCGACAATGCCACTGATCGAGGACTGCAGGTCGCGGCTCTGGGCCGTCAGAGCAGCCTCCTGGGCTTCCATGGCGCGCATCTGTTCTTCATTGGCGCGGAAGACTTCGAGTGCACGTGCCATCTCGCCTATTTCGTCACCGCGTGCGGTGCCGGGAATGGACGATGCACGGCGCCCTTGAGCCATGCCGGTCATGGTCTGGGTCAGGCTGCGGATCGGATTGACGATCCCCTTGCGGGCAATGACGAAGCTGACGGCAACACCGACGGCAATGCAGATGGCAGCCGTAAGGATCTGCACAAGCATGGTGAAGCCGGAGGCTGCAAGCGCATTGTCACGCGATGCCGTCAGCGACGTTGCCGACTGGGTCGAATATTCCTTGACCACGGCCGTGACCGTCTTCTGGGCGTCAAGCGCCTTGGCAAGCTCTGCCTTCATCACCGCGAGGTCCTGACCTGCAGGCGTGGCGGCAACGGCGACCATGGAGCGGATCTGCGTGAAATAGCTGTCGAGCGCCGTCTTGGTCCGCGCCAGGATCTCCGCCTCGGTCGCATCCGCAGTCGTTGCGATCTTGGGCAGGCGAGCCAGCATTTCGGATGCGCGCTTGTCGGTTTCTGCGGCAAAATCGGCAGCCTTTTCAGGCGCCAGCGCCAACTGATAGGTCATGCGCGAGATCGCGATGATATCGACGCGCAGATCCATGGCTTCGCGGGCCACTTCCTCACGCGCACCGGTATCCTTCAAGGCTGCACCGAGCGACGAAAGACCGCTTGCACCGACGGCGGCGATGGCGGCCGCGGCAACACCCATCAGCACGACAACCAGGCTGACTTTCTTCAAAATGGATAGATTGGCGATAGACATTATAGAAGGTCTCCATACAACCCGCCATCCTGGCAGGCGGCCTTCTGGCCAAGGCATGGACCTCATTCCATACGCTTCCCTTTCCTATCTAAGGATCACAGGTTTCAAATTGGTTGATCAGCAGTCATGAAGGGCGCAGGCACGCCCATGAACGGTGACGCCTTTTCGGTCTCGCATCACGCAAGCCTGCCAGTGGCGTCAAAAAACGCGAACCGGTCGAATTCATACCCAATTTTATCGATCTGATTTACCCATCATCGCTAGCGCCCGAAAAACGCCGTCTTTCCGCCATTTTTCGTGCCATTTCCGCACGTTCATGCCGGCTGCATCAAGACATTCCAATATTCGAAGAGGACATGGCTTGACGGAACAAGTTCGAGAAAATTCAGTGATTCCCGGGACTTCGCGAGTTATCCCCTGTTTCCACACACCAAGACACAAGATCTAGCGTTAATCCTTCCAACCGAAACCACCCCTTGACGGAATCAGGGTGCAAGTTGTTAATGGACCCTGTTGCGGCGGCGACTGGACCGGGCATGAACGAGGCCCGGCTTCATCAAACATTGTGGCACGGTTTCAAGATGTGGAATGGCGTTCTGACGACGTCACCCACAACAGGATTTTGTTGCGATTTTTGGCCGTGTGACGAGGTTGGCGGGCTGGTCTCACTCTGTTGTTGATACTATATTTAGTGCTTGCAGCCACAATCGCCCCAATATACAGGGTTAACATCTCCGGATGAATCACCTGACGGACGACCAGTTAACGGCTGCACGTAGACCCGTGCCGCCGAGCGGAACTTTGCGTGCCCAAATGCGGCGCGCCAGATCGAGGGAAATAGGCAAATGCGCATTGAACGTCGCTTTACCAAACCGGGACAGTCCGCCTATGCGGAAATCGAGTTCCGCAAGGCCATCAGCGAGATCAAGAACCCCGACGGCTCAATCGTATTTCGTCTTGCCGACATCGACGTCCCTGCCCAGTTCAGCCAGGTGGCGGCCGACATTCTCGCCCAGAAGTATTTCCGCAAGGCCGGCGTGCCCAAGGTCCTGAAGAAGGTTGAGGAAAACGACGTTCCTTCCTTCCTCTGGCGCTCGGTTGCCGATGAGAAGGCGATGGCCTCGCTTCCTGAAAACGAACGCTACGGCTCGGAAACCGATGCCCGCCAGGTCTTCGATCGCCTGGCCGGCACCTGGACCTACTGGGGCTGGAAGGGCAAGTATTTCACCTCTGAAGAAGACGCCGCCGCCTTCAAGGACGAGCTTGCCTACATGCTCGCCACCCAGCGCGTCGCTCCGAATAGCCCACAGTGGTTCAACACCGGCCTGCACTGGGCCTATGGCATTGATGGCCCCGGCCAGGGTCATTTCTATGTCGACCCCTTCACCGGCAAGCTGGTCAAGTCCAAGTCGTCTTACGAGCATCCGCAGCCGCATGCCTGCTTCATCCAGTCCGTCGAAGACGACCTGGTCAACGAAGGCGGCATCATGGACCTGTGGGTCCGCGAGGCACGCCTGTTCAAGTATGGCTCCGGCACCGGCTCCAACTTCTCCTATCTGCGCGGCGAAGGCGAAAAGCTGTCGGGCGGCGGTCGCTCGTCGGGCCTCATGTCGTTCCTGAAGATCGGCGACCGCGCTGCGGGCGCCATCAAGTCGGGCGGCACCACCCGTCGCGCTGCGAAGATGGTCGTTGTTGACATCGACCATCCGGATATCGAAGCCTATATCGACTGGAAGGTGAAGGAAGAGCAGAAGGTTGCCGCTCTCGTTACCGGCTCGAAGATCGTCGCCAAGCACCTGAAGGCGATCATGAAGGCCTGTGTCAATTGCGAGGCTGACAACGGCGCCTGCTTCGACCCGAACGAGAACCCTGCCCTCAAGCGCGAAATTAAGGCCGCGAAGAAGGACCAGGTTCCGGAAAACTACATCAAGCGCGTCATCCAGTTCGCCCAGCAGGGCTACAAGGATCTCGACTTCAAGACCTATGACACCGACTGGGATTCGGAAGCGTATCTGACGGTTTCGGGCCAGAACTCCAACAACTCCGTCTCGCTGAAGGACGACTTCCTGCGCGCTGTCGAGAATGATGGCGACTGGAACCTCACCGCCCGCAAGGACGGCAAGGTGATGAAGACGCTGAAGGCCCGCGACCTCTGGGACAAGATCTCCTATGCCGCCTGGGCGTCCGCCGATCCGGGTCTGCACTTCAACACGACGATGAACGACTGGCACACCTCGCCGGCCGCCGGTCCTATCCGCGCGTCGAACCCGTGCTCGGAATACATGTTCCTCGACGACACGGCCTGCAACCTGGCTTCGCTGAACCTTCTGCGTTTCAAGGACGCATCGACCAAGAAGATCAACATCGCCGATTACGAACATGCCGTCCGCCTCTGGACCGTCGTTCTCGAAGTCTCCGTGATGATGGCGCAGTTCCCGTCGCGCCAGATCGCTGAGCGCTCCTATGAATACCGCACGCTCGGCCTCGGCTATGCAAACATTGGCGGCCTCTTGATGTCGTCCGGCATTCCCTACGATTCAGATGAAGGCCGCGCCATTGCCGGTGCGCTGACCGCCATCATGACCGGTGTTTCCTACGCGACATCGGCTGAAATGGCCTCGGAACTCGGCCCCTTCCCGGGCTTTGCGCCGAACCGTGACAACATGCTGCGCGTCATCCGCAACCATCGCCGCGCCGCCCAGGGTCTCGCCTTCGGTTACGAAGGTCTGTCGGTCAACCCGGTTCCGCTGATCCATGCGGACTGCACTGACCCTGCCCTGATCGACCATGCGACGGCTGCCTGGGACAAGGCGCTGGAGCTTGGCGAACAGCACGGCTACCGCAATGCCCAGGTCTCGGTCATCGCGCCGACCGGCACGATCGGTCTCGTCATGGACTGCGACACGACCGGCATCGAGCCCGATTTTGCGCTCGTCAAGTTCAAGAAGCTCGCCGGTGGCGGCTACTTCAAGATCATCAACGCTGCCGTTCCGGAGGCGCTGCGCACCCTCGGCTATTCGGAAAGCCAGATCGCCGAGATCGACGCCTATGCCGTTGGCCATGGCAACCTGAACCAGGCACCGGGCATCAACCCGTCCTCGCTCAAGGCCAAGGGCTTTACCGACGAGAAGATCGAAGCCGTCAACGGCGCCTTGAAGTCGGCCTTCGACATCAAGTTCGTCTTCAACCAGTGGACGCTCGGCGCCGACTTCCTCAAGGAGACGCTCAAGGTTTCCGACGAACAGCTCGCCGATATGAGCTTCAACCTGCTCGACCACATGGGCTTTTCGAAGAAGGACATCGAGGCTGCGAACATCCATGTCTGCGGTGCGATGACGCTGGAAGGCGCGCCCTTCCTCAAGGCCGAGCATCTGCCGGTCTTCGATTGCGCCAATCCGTGCGGCAAGATCGGCAAGCGGTATCTCTCGGTTGAGAGCCATATCCGCATGATGGCGGCAGCCCAGCCGTTCATCTCGGGCGCGATCTCCAAGACGATCAACATGCCGAACGAAGCGACCGTCGAAGATTGCGGTGCGGCCTACATGCTCTCCTGGAAGCTGGCGCTCAAGGCCAATGCGCTCTACCGCGACGGCTCGAAGCTTTCCCAGCCGCTCAACGCCTCGCTGATCGAGGACGAGGGTGACGAGGACGGCGTCGAGGAGCTTCTGCAGCAGCCGGCAGCAGCCCAGGCGGTTACCATCACCGAGCGCATCGTCGAGCGGATCGTCGAGCGCGTGGTGCGCGAGCAGGAAAAGCTGCCGACCCGCCGCAAGGGTTACACCCAGAAGGCCAAGATCGGCGGTCACACCATCTTCCTGCGCACCGGCGAATATGACGACGGCCGTCTTGGCGAAATCTTCCTTGACATGAACAAGGAAGGCTCTGCCCTTCGCGCCTTCATCAACAACTTCGCCATCTCCGTCTCGCTCGGCCTGCAGTATGGCGTGCCGCTCGAGGAATATGTCGACGCCTTCACCTTCACCAAGTTCGAGCCGGCCGGCATGGTCACCGGCAATGACGCGATCAAGAATGCGACGTCGATCCTCGACTACGTCTTCCGCGAGCTTGCGATCTCCTATCTCGGTCGCAACGATCTCGCCCATGTCGACACCTCCGACTTCTCCACGACCGCCCTTGGTCGCGGCGTCAAGGAAGGCAAGGCGGACGTGGTCTCCAAGGGGCTTACCCGCGGCTACAAGCCGGTGCTCGTCTCCGGCCATGGCCCGGCAGCCCTGACAGCTGAGCCGAAGGGTGCCGCAACCGCCGCCCCCGCCAAGGCATCCGCCACCGTCACCGCGTTTGCAGCCTCCGGCGCCACCGCCCGCAAGCTCGAAGTCGCCACCGCCGTCTCCACCCACGAAGTCGTGTCCTTCAAACGCGACTACGAGGAACGGGCCGTCGAATTCGCCGAGGAGATCGCCGAGGAAAGCGTCTTCACCGACGCTGCCGCCGACGAGGCCGCCAAGGCCAAGGCCGACGCCAAACAGCTCGAAGCCACCCGCCGCATGCGCTCCATCGCGCAAGGCTATACGGGCAACATGTGCTCGGAATGCCAGAACTTCACGATGGTGCGGAATGGGACTTGTGAGAAGTGCGACACGTGTGGGGCGACCAGCGGGTGCAGCTGAATGTAGATAGTTAAACAACCGAAAGGAGACATACGAAATGCAGATGCAAAGAGTGTACGAAGTCTCAGAGTTTGGCCAGTTGTGCAAACGCGGTAGGTCTCCTTTCGGTATGACACGGCCCGAGATGGCTAGAAAACTCGGAGTGTCACCGACATATGTTTCGGACGTGGAGAGCGGAAAGTTTTCCCCATCCGAAGGATATATCTGTGCAATCACTGGGCTACTCGGCTTATCAACCGCAGAGGTCAAAGCTGCGATTGAAGCAGACAAGATCACAAAAGACACTGAGGCAACAAGCCACCCCATCGCGAGGCTATAACATGCCTCGTGATATTTATATTGGGCGCGGTCTGTCCGCATCCACTCTAACGGCGCTCGCCAGTGCTACTCGCTCATTATGCGACATCGGCGACCGAGAAGATTTTGATATAATTCGCTTTCTAGAGGTGGAAATTAATAAAATCATCCCTGATTTCTACCTTTTCATTGAAGCAGACGCTGCAATGAATGGCAGTAAAGCTTTCGTCACTGAAGACTCAAACGGAATTGTTGTCGCAGAAACCGTTTACAACGACGCCTGCGGAGGACTGTACTACGCGCGAAAAATACTCGCTCATGAATTCGGCCATGTTCTCCTCCACCACAAACGAGGAAATGAAACGAAACATTTCTCATTGAATGGATACAAGAAACAAATCAAAGGGATGGAAGTCTACCATAGTGCAGAATGGCAAGCTGATACATTCGCGATTGTCCTTTTGATTAGCCCAAATCAGGTTTCATCTCGCACTAGACCAAGTGACCTTTGCATTCGATATAAGATGTCGCCAAAGCAAGCTGAATTTATCCTAAAAAGGCTAAATAACATTCGCTTAGGCGGTCCCGACTACGATCGGAGCGCCGCTAAGGCCGTACTGAGCGAGCTGATCGCCAAACGCTCCTCACAGCCAGCGACGGGAAATCAACTGAGCCTGTTTGCCTAACAGCACCACAGCGGAATAGACATGAGCCGTAGCGGCACGCTGTAACTTCGACGTTCATAGAAGACGGGGAGCGTGAGCGTCGCGCTTGCCGCTTGTGCCCCACCTCCCCCCTTGTGGGAGAGGTTGCAAAATCGAAGGCTTAGGCGCGCGCAAGCCGCCTAATCTTCAGATTTTGCTGGTGAGGGGATCGGTTCCGTTGCCACGACATAACGGACCCCCTCACTTGCGATTTCTGATGTTTTGCGCTGAGCGGCGAAGGTCTGGGGCTTGAGACTGGATCCTCGGGTCAAGCCCGAGGATGACGGAGGGTGGGAAGGCTGCGGGTATCCTCCTCTACCGTCTTCATCGCACGAGGCCTGAGGAGAATACCCTTACCCAGCCCAGAAGGTCGTCATCCTCGGGCTTGACCCGAGGATCCAAGCACAAGCACTTCAGCGGCAGCGACTGGCACAAGTGCCACCGGAACCCTACCATCAACTCGTAATGCCAAATCCGAACAGCCATCACGGAGCATTGGGGGGCTGCTGGGTATCCTTCCCTAACGTCTTCATCGCACAAGGCCTGCGGAGAACCCCCTCCTGCCCCCAAAAGTCGTCATCCTCGTCCTCGGGTTAAACCCGAGGATGACCCGAGGATCCAAACGCAAGGCCTTCGACGGCAGCGACCGGCCCCTCACATCAACTCGCAATACAAATCCCGCCAATCGGGATTGAACCCCTCGATCAACTCAATCTTCCACTGCCGGTACCAGCGCTTCAGCGACTTCTCCCGCTGGATCGCCGTGCCGATCCGATCATGATCCTCGTACCAGACCAGTTGCCGGCAGCCATACTTCGAGGCGAAACCCGGCGTCTGCCCCTCGCGATGTTCGTAAATGCGCTGCGACAGATCGGACGTCACGCCGATGTACAGCGTGCCGCGCTTGTGGTTGGTGACGATGTAGACAAATCCCGCCATGCGTGCAGTGTGCTTGGCTTTGGATCCTCGGGTCAAGCCCGAGGATGACGGCGATTGGGGCGCCGTCGGTATTCTCCTCAGGCCGCATGCCATCGAAATGGTAGAGGAGGATACAGACGGGCCCCTACACTCCGTCATCCTCGGGCTTGACCCGAGGATCCAAACGCAAGGCCTCCGAGGTCAACCGGCAACGCCAACGTGCCGCACCCAAAAACCGGGGACGCCCCGCTCAATTCCCCCAACGAAATCAACACCCCACCTTTTCAATCATCCCCGTATTCCGCAACTGCCCCATACTCGTCGCTGTCCCGCCCTCGGATACACCTGACGATGCGATGTCAGGCGAGGCGGGATCGGTGCCGGGGCGATGTGCTGTCGCAGGCAGAAAACCCCGGCCTGCTTGCAACGGTCTCCCTCCTGACGAAGGGCTGGACGAGGGTGATGGGGTCGGATGTCTCCAAAACCTGGATACCCTGATCGGAAGGGCGTGCCTCAGAGGCACACAGACAAGGCGCCCGCGCTGTCGCGAACACTCCAGACGGCGGGGCGAAACAAACGGCGGGGATGGTGGCTGAAGCCAGCAATGGTGAAAGCCCCCATCCCCCGGGCGAGGGTCCCGGTCGGAATGGTGCACCATCCGGCGGGAACCTCCCGGGCCACCGGCCAGGCTGACAGCGTCATCGCAAGATGATGCCAAGCCGGACCCGCGCCCGGTCAATCTTTGGGACAACCCAAAGACCGTCGCCGCCTTGCCAGAGAGACGCATGCAAGCGGGACAAAACGCCGAACGGGGCGCCGGAAGGAGCCACATAAAACTACTTAGACAGGCTGCTTCTGGCGCCCCGTCCGAGACAAGTTTCAGGCACACCCGGAGGGAGAGATCCCGACCGGCGGCGAAGCCTGGGTTTTTTGACAGTTCAGTTCCAGGGATGAGAGGGCGGGCCGCAAGTGCGGAGCCCTTCTCCCCCTTGGTGGGGGAGAAAGCGATTTCGATGAATTAGGCGAGCGTAAGCCGCCTAAACATCAGAAATCGCCAGTGAGGGGGTCCGTTCAGTTGGCACCAGCATCACCGATCCCCTCACCAACAAAATCGGAGGCTTAGCTCTGATCGCCCTCAAGCCCTCGGTTTCGTAACCTCTCCCACAAGGGGGAGAGGAACAACCGCCGCGCCCCGCGCCCAAGCCTTGCCGTCCGGTGAACGCTGCGTGCCAAAAATACCCGGTTGGCCGGGCGTCGGGCGCGTTTCCGCCACACGCTTCCTTAACCGGCCTACCCTAAAATACTCAGTGAAAAATCACACTGGAGACCCAGGCAGAATGTCCAAACCGACCTTCCGCTTCACCCATTACGACCTGAAAGAGCAGCGGGCGGGCACCATCATCGAGGTGAGCCTCTCTGCGGTCAACAATGTCCGGCTGATGACGCCGACGAATTTCCAGCGCTTCAAGGAGACGCTGGATTACAAGTTTTTAGGCGGCGTGGCGAAGAAATCGCCGCTCAAGATCGTCATTCCCGAGAGCGGCCACTGGCATCTGATCGTCGACATGGAGGGCCATCACGGATTGGCCGAATCCAAGGTGAAGATGATCGCGGCTCCGGCCACGCAGCCGCGCCAGAAGGCCTCCTGAGCCGCAGTCGAACCCGCGCGACGAAATGTCAGCCCTCGCCGCGCTCGCGCCGGAGCTTCGTCCACCAGTCGAGCCGTTTCTTGATCTCCCGCTCGAACCCGCGTTCCGGCGGATCGTAAAACTGCTGACGCCCCACCTTTTCGGGAAAATAGTTCTGGCCTGAAAAGGCATCCGGCTCATCGTGATCGTAACGATAGCCCTCGTTATAACCTTCCGCCTTCATCAGCTTGGTCGGGGCGTTGAGGATATGCTTCGGCGGCAAAAGCGAGCCATGCTCCTTGGCGGCCCGCATCGCCGCCTTGTAGGCGACATAGACGCCGTTGGATTTCGGTGCGGTGGCGAGATAGACGCAAGCCTCGGCCAGCGCCAGTTCCCCCTCAGGCGAGCCGAGATAATCATAGGCGTCCTTGGCGGCATTGCAGATCACCAGCGCCTGCGGATCGGCAAGCCCGATATCCTCGACCGCCATGCGCACCAGCCGCCGGCCGAGATAGAGCGGATCCTCGCCGGCATCGAACATGCGGCAGAGATAATAGAGGGCAGCATCCGGATCGGAGCCGCGCACGGCCTTGTGCAGCGCGGAGATCAGATTGTAGTGGCCGTCCTGCCCCTTGTCGTAGACAGGCGCGCGGCGCTGAACGATGCGGCCCAGGCCCTCGGTGTCGAACACCTCCCCTGCCCTTGCTGCCCGCCAGATCTCTTCGGCCAGCGTCAGCGAGGCGCGGCCGTCGCCATCGGCCATGCGGATCAGGGTTGCCCGCGCATCTGCGTCGAGCGGCAGCGGCTTCCCTTCCGCGTCCTCGGCGCGTTTGAGCAGCGTTTCGATACTTTCGGCATCATGGCTCTTGAAGGTCAGCACCCGGGCGCGGGAGAGAAGCGCGGCATTGAGTTCGAAGCTCGGATTTTCCGTCGTGGCACCAACAAGAATGACGGTGCCATCCTCCATGACCGGCAGAAAACTGTCCTGCTGGGCGCGGTTGAAGCGGTGGATCTCGTCGACAAAAAGCAGCGTCTGGCGGCCGTCCATGCGGCGGAGCCGAGCGGCCTCGAAGACCTTTTTCAGATCGGCGACGCCAGAGAAGATCGCCGAGATCTGCTCGAAGGCCAGTCCCGCCTCGCCCGACAGAAGCCGGGCGACGGTGGTCTTGCCTGTGCCGGGCGGGCCCCAGAAGATCATCGAGCCGAGGGAGCCTGCGGCAATCATCCGGGCCAGCACGCCATCCTCGCCGGTCAAGTGCTCCTGACCGGTGACCTCGGCAAGATTTTTCGGCCGCAGGCGGTCGGCGAGCGGGCGGCGCTCGGCAACCTCCTTCGGAACCTGCGGCGCGAACAGATCGCTCATCGGAAGATCTGCCGGATGCGCTGTCCGTCGCGCTCGACCTCGACGCGCCAGAAGCCCGGATCGCTTTCGGCAAGCGTCACCAGATCGTCGACGGCCTTGATATCGACGCCGTTGACGGAAACGACGATATCCTTCGGCGCAAAGCCGAGGCGGGCAGACGGCGAGCCGCGCACCACCTCGGAGACGACGACGCCGGTCGCTTCGGTCGGCATGCGCAGTTCATAGGCCAGGCGCGGCGAGAGGTTGGCGACGCGCATGCCGGCAAAGGGGCTGCGCCCCTCGATCAGCTGAACATCCCGCGGCGTCGTTTCCGGGGCGACCGCAAGCGCCAGTTCCAGCGTCTGCTCCGTGCCGTTTTCCGCAACGGTCAGCTGGGCCGTGTTGCCAAGACCGGTGGTGGTCAGACGGTAACCGAGCGCATCGGGGTGCTCGACCGGAATGCCATTGACGGCGGTCACCACCTGCCCTGCCTTCAACCCGGCTTTCGCCGCCGGGCCGTCTTCGGCAATGCGCACAACGAGCGCCCCGCGCACGGTTTTGAGACCAAGCGCCTCGGCAACGTCGGAGGTCACAGGCTCGAAGCTTGCACCGATATAGGGCCGCTCGAAAGTCGCTTCCCCCCGATCGGCAGCATCGAGGAAGACGCGCACGAGATTGGCGGGGATGGCAAAGCCGACGCCGTTCGAGCCGCCGCCCTTGGAGAAGATCGCCGTGTTGATGCCGATCAGCTGGCCCTTCATGTCGACGAGCGCGCCGCCGGAATTGCCGGGGTTGATGGCGGCATCGGTCTGGATGAAGAAGCCGAAATCACCTTCCGTCACCTGATTGCGGGCGAGCGCCGAGACAATGCCCGAGGTCACCGTCTGGCCGACGCCGAAGGGATTGCCGATGGCAAGGACGAGATCGCCGACTTCCGTCGCATCCGAATTGGCAAGCGGCAGCGTCGGCATCTTTTCGTTCGTCTCGAATTTCAACACTGCGAGATCGAGCCGGTCGTCTTTCAGCAGAACCTTGACCGGGAATTCACGACCATCGGCCAGCGCCACCTTGATGTCGTCGGCGCCATCGATGACGTGGTTGTTGGTGACGACCACGCCGTCTGCCTCGACGATCACGCCGGAGCCGAGCGAGGACTGCTTTTCGGTGCGGTTCGGCATGCGCTGGCCGAAGAAACGCTCGAAGAAGGGATCACCGGCAAAGGGATTGACGCGGCGCTGGACAACGCGCTCGGCATAGACATTGACGACCGCGCCCCGCGCTTGGCGGACCAGCGGCGCAAAGGACAGCTGCATCTCGACCTGGCTTTGCGGGACGGTCTTGTCCTGCGCCAGGGCGGACATGGACTCAAGTGGCACCAGCAGGGTGGCGGCAGCGAAAAGCGGCAGGATTAGGCGGCGAAATGGCATGCAATTCCCTCTCGGACTATCGGCAATGGTTTGGACCCGGTCCCTGCGTCGGCAAATAGGCAGAACCAAGGAGAACCGACAGGACATGGGAATAAACGAGCCGCTCCTCAAGTACCAGCGACCAAGACAATTTCGGCCATCAGGCGATGCAGATCGTCGCGGTAGCCCGTGCGGGCCGAGGGCGCACTGGCATTCGACGTCATGGTGACGGTGAGACCGAGCGAGGGCGCGATATAAAGCATCTGGCCGCCATAGCCCCAGGCATATTTGACGGCCGCGCCACCGAGGTCTTTCAGGAACCAGCCATAGCCGTATCCATCCCCGTTGAAGACGGAATTGGTGCGGCGAACCCAGCTTTCGCGAATCCAGTTTTCCGAAATCAGCCGCGTGCCGTCCGCGGTCACGCCGCCGCGACGGTAAAGTTCGCCAAAGGCATGCAGCGAACCCGGCGTCATGGCCATCTGGTTGCCGCCGAGATAATAGCCCTGCGGGTCGCGGTCCCATGAACCGATGCGGAAGCCGTCAAGCGGGCCGAGCCATTCCCGTGCCAGGTTCAAGGTCGGCTTGCCTCCGACCTTGGTGAGGATGACCGACAGGAGATGCGTCGATGCGGTCGAGTAGAGCATCCCACCGCCAGGTTCATCAACGAAATCGGCGGCAAGGGCAAAGCGCACCCAGTTTCGGCTCGACACCCATCGCCCGTAATTGCCCCCGGACATACGATCAAGGCCCGCCTGCATCGACAGAAGATGACCGATGGTAACCTTGGACAGGCGCGGATCGGGATTGCTCGGAAACTCGGAGCGCAACACGGTCTCGATGCGCTGGTCGACGCCTGTCAGCAACCCCTTGTCGATGGCGATCCCCGTGAGGGCCGAGAGGATCGATTTCGAGGCTGATTTGATGTTGGTCGAGCCGGTCAGCGAGTGATCGCCATAGGCACGTTCGGCAACGGTCTTGCCGGCTTGAGACACGATAACGGTTTCCAGCGTGTCGAGCGCTCTCGCCTCTTCAAGCAGTCGCGCCACCTGCAGGCGGGCGGCATCGGAGAGGACCGGGATATCGGCGTTTGCCGCTACCGGCGCGGCGGCACCGGCCTCCTGCGCAAAGACCAGCGATGGGGCGAAGGGCAATCCGGCCATGGCGCCGGCGGCTCTGAGGAAGCTGCGTCGTTTCATGGCGCAGGAGATAGGGATCTGAGCGGGGATGAAAAGCCGCTCTTGAAGCTTTTCACCCGAACGTGACATCGCGCGATGATCAAGACCGGCGGAACGATCGCGGGGGATCGACCGTTGCATCAGGCAAATCACGAGGTGACCCATGTTCGAACGACTGCGACACGCCCTTTCTGCGCCCGCCAATGCGCTCACCCTTTCCGCGCTTATCGGGCTTACCCTGCTGCCGACGCCTGCCGGTGCTGCAAGCTTCGACTGCTCGAAAGCGGATCTGGCCGCCGATGAGAAGGCGATCTGCGAAACACCGGCGCTCAATGATATGGATGTGCGCATGGTAACCACATTTGAGCTTTTGCGCGAACTTCTGCCCATGGGCAGTCGCACGGCAATGGAAGAAAGGCAGATCAGCTGGCTTGCCGAGCGCAAGGCCTGCGAGGGGAATACGGACTGTATTTCGACCGCCTATGCAGGCCGTATACAGGAATTGAAAAAGGCCGTGGGCGACGTGCAACGGGAGCAGGAATTGCCCTGATCATCGAGCAGAATCAGCCCTTCGACTTAGGCATTTCGGCATTTCTTATTTTACCTAAATGTCTTCGCCCTTATTAGAGATGAGACTGATACGGTATTTCCGTCACGGATAAACTTGGCTTATGTCACAGACCCGACATGAAGCTGGCGACCTCGAGCCCTGACACCGAAGAAAAGACATAGTGAGGCGGAATTCGGACCTATCACAGTCTGACTACGGGGGCCCGATGACCAGTCTCGCCAAGAGCCAGCAACCGCCGACACGGTGGTTACTTGCCGATATACTCATGAGCTATCGCTTCTGGTCTTTGCTGATCAGTACGGTTCTGGTGCATGCGGGTTTCCAATCCTTTGCGGTCACCCTGCCGACGCTTGTGATGATGCAGCAAGGCGATGTCTCGCTTGTCGGCGTCCATTATGCGGCAAGCTATCTCGGGATATTGCCAGGCGCCGCATTTGCGATGGTGACAGCCGGACGGCTTGCCGGTCGCGGCGCTCTGGTGCTCGTGGGCCTGAGCCTTGTTGCGGCCATTTGCCGTGTCGCGCTGCCGCCGACCGTTCCTGCCATCGTCACGCTCGTCCCGCTTGCCATTGCGCAATCTGCCGCGCAGACGGGGCTTCTCATCCAGTTCGCCGTGCTTGTTCATGACGGGAAAAGTCCGATCAGGGATTTCGCGGCCGCCTTCTCGCTCATCGTCGCCAGCATCATCGCGGCGCGCCTTGCGCCGACTGTGGTCAGCCTCGGCATCCAATGGGTCCCGACACCGGATTTTCCGGCCTGGGTCCTTGTCGCCTGCCTGTCGCTTGCCTTCCTCCTGCTTCTGACCGGCGGACGCCTCATTTTCGGCACCGTCCCGTATCGCCGACCAAGGCAGATGATGCCGCGCCGCCGCTCTGTGCTTTTGGTGTTCTTTTCGCTCCTCCTGCCCGCGACAGTCCTTGTCGCATCGCTTGGCCGGCTCATCGTGCTGCCGTTTCGTGACAATCCGGTTGAGGCCCTTGCCGCCGCCGCCATCCTCTCCTTCCTGCTCGGGCTTTTTGCGCTGGCCCACTGGCTCTACCGCGTCCACGGCGAGCTTGCCGGCATGCAGCCGGCCCGTCGGCTGATCCATCCGCTGGCGGCTGCCATCATCGGCACCTGCGTTCCGCTTGGCCTGCCGATCCTGATGATGATGCTTGCCGACCTGCTCAGCGACCGCGCGAAGGAGCGCGGCGACAGGCGTCGGGTCAGCGCCGGTTGGGCGGTCTTCTGGGCCATGCTCCTCCCCCCGATTGCCGCTGCCCGGATCCAGGCGGGAATCAACCGCGCCCATGCTTTCCACGAAAGAGAAGATGCCCTTTCAGCAGGGCTTGCGGCGGCCATCGCCGCGACCAGCAACGACATTTTGGGTGTCAGGCCTCACCTCAAGCAAAGGTGACGATGCTTGCCTCACGGATTTCGCGGCGTTACCAAACTCACGTTACGAGAGCCTTGGGAGGGCGTTGCATGATGGGAGACAGTATAAGGGTCGCACTCGCGCAGGTTATGCCGGATGCCGACATAGCAGCACTCGCGGCGCAGTCAGCGGCAGGCGGCGCGGACGTGCTGGTCTTTCCAGAAATGTTTTCAAACGGCTATTCCCGCTACGAAGACGGGGACCACGGTAAGGCCGCCTGGATCGCTGCAGCAGAACCGCTTGACGGGGCCTTTGTCGAGCGTTTCCGCGAAGCCGCGATCAAACACGGCATTGCGATCGTTGCGACCCTATTGGAAACGGGTACAGAAAAGCCCTTCAACGCCGCCATTCTCATTGATCGCAAGGGCGATATCGTTCTCCATCAACGCAAGCGGCATATCTGCTTCTTCGACAATCCGGAGGATGCCTGTGCGGCGGGAGACAGATCCGAGGTGGCCATTCTGGAGACCGCCGCAGGATCGGTTGCTATCGGGTTGATGATCTGCATGGACAGAGAGTTTCCCCAGGTTGCAACCGACCTTATGCGTGCTGGCGCCGAGGTGATCCTCGTGCCAAACAGCTGCAGGCTTGTTTGCGATCCCGAGGTCGAAGACGTGAGGCTGGCTGGCACCCGCGCAACGGCCTATCAGACCGTGACCTGCCTTGCCGTTGCCAATTACCCGTCACCTAAAGACGACGGACATTCCTGCGCGGTGGATGAACTGGGCCGCGTGGTTGCGACCGCTTCCGAGGAGCCATGCCTTTTGATCGCGGACTTCGATCTGACACGGCTGCGGCACAGCCAGAAACAGGAATGGTTTCGGCGCAAGCGGTAAGCGCTGCCTAACCGCGACCGTCAGGATATTCGGCCGGTCCCTTGATCTCGATCGTGTTGCCAAAGGGATCGCGGACATAGAAGGAATGGCCCATGCCGCGAGCACCGCCGTGCAGGGCTTCCCTTTCGATGGCGACGCCGTGGCGGGCAAGATGGGCCCGGAGGGCGTCGTGTTCGAAGGGGCCGGTCGCGATGCAGATGTGATCGACATTGCGGCCGCCGGAGACCGGAGGCCTTGCCTTGTTCCCACCGGGATGGGTGACGTCCCACAAGACCAGAAGCGCCGCGCCACACCAGACCTGCTCCATGCCGAGGGCCGGATAGCTGTAACCCGGACGGCAGCCCAGGACCTCGTGATAGAAGCGCAGGGCTTTCGGCATATCATCGACGAGGAAAACCACGTGATCGATACCGACAAGGCTGAAGGGGACGGTCATCGCAGCTCCTGAAGGTGGGAAGTTCCAGCACGGCGGGCGGATCAGGGGATTGATTGGCAATCCTCAAAACTCTGCAGTCGAGAACCTTGCGGAGAAGCAGGAGGCGGCAAGCCGCCTCCTGTCATTGTGTGCTTATTCCGGCAGCTGACGCACGGCGCCCTTATCGGCTGACGATGCGAAGGCGGCATAGGCCTTCAGCGCCGTGGTAACGTTACGCTTGCGCTTTTCGGCAGGCTGCCAGCCCAGCTTATCCTGCTCAGCGCGGCGGCGTTCCAGTTCGGCGGGATCGACGACGAGATTGATCGTGCGGTTCGGAATGTCGATGTCGATCAGGTCGCCTTCGCGCACCAGGCCGATCGCGCCGCCCTGGGCGGCTTCCGGCGAGGCGTGGCCGATGGAGAGGCCGGAGGTGCCGCCGGAGAAGCGGCCGTCGGTGACCAGCGCGCAGGCCTTGCCGAGGCCCTTCGACTTCAGGTAGCTCGTCGGATAGAGCATTTCCTGCATGCCCGGACCACCCTTCGGGCCTTCATAGCGGATAACGACGACGTCACCGGCGACGATATGGTTCGACAGGATCGCCTTGACGGCGGCGTCCTGGCTTTCGAAGACGCGGGCCGGACCCTTGAACTTCAGAATCGACTCGTCGACGCCGGCCGTCTTAACGATGCAGCCGTCGAGCGCGATATTGCCCTTCAAGACGGCAAGACCGCCATCCTTGGAGAAGGGATGTTCGACGGAGCGGATGACGCCGGTTTCGCCGTCGGTGTCGAGTTCGTCCCAGCGCGAGGCCTGCGAGAAGGCCTGGGTGGTGCGAACGCCACCGGGGGCTGCCTTGAAGAAATCGCGGACCGTTTCGGAATTGGTGCGGGTGATGTCCCAGCGGTCGATGGCGTGGCCGATGGTTTCGGCATGCACCGTCGGGCAATCACGGTTGATCAGGCCGCCACGGTCGAGCTCGCCGAGGATGCGCATGATGCCGCCGGCGCGGTGGACATCTTCCATATGCACGTCCTGCTTGGCGGGCGCGACCTTGGAGAGGCACGGCACCTTGCGCGACAGGCGGTCGATATCGTCCATGGTGAAATCGATCCCGCCTTCGTGGGCGGCGGCGAGGATGTGCAGAACCGTGTTGGTCGAGCCGCCCATGGCGATATCGAGCGCCATGGCATTCTCGAAGGCAGCCTTCGAGGCAACATTGCGCGGCAGGACGCTCTCGTCGTCCTGCTCGTAGTAACGGCGGGTGATGTCGACGATCAGGTGGCCGGCCTCGACGAAGAGGCGCTTGCGATCCGCATGGGTTGCGAGCGTCGAGCCGTTGCCGGGCAGCGAAAGGCCAAGCGCTTCCGTCAGGCAGTTCATCGAGTTGGCGGTGAACATGCCCGAGCACGAGCCACAGGTCGGACAGGCATTCTTTTCGATTTCGTCGACATCGGCATCGGAGATCTTGTCGTCGGCGGCAGCGACCATGGCGTCGACGAGGTCAAGCGCCACCTTGCGGCCCTGCAGCAACGCCTTGCCGGCTTCCATCGGGCCGCCGGAGACGAAGACGGCGGGGATGTTGAGGCGCATGGCAGCCGAGAGCATGCCGGGCGTGATCTTGTCGCAGTTCGAGATGCAGACCATGGCGTCGGCGCAGTGGGCGTTGACCATGTATTCGACCGAGTCGGAGATGATCTCGCGCGACGGCAGCGAATAGAGCATGCCGTCATGGCCCATGGCGATGCCGTCATCGACGGCGATCGTGTTGAACTCCTTCGCCACGCCGCCTGCTGCTTCGATTTCGCGGGCGACGAGCTGGCCGAGATCCTTCAGGTGGACATGGCCGGGCACGAACTGGGTGAAGGAGTTGACCACCGCGATGATCGGCTTGCCGAAATCGCCATCCTTCATGCCGGTGGCGCGCCACAGGCCGCGAGCGCCGGCCATGTTGCGGCCATGGGTGGTGGTTCTGGAACGATAGGCTGGCATGGGTGTCACCTCGGGTCGTTTTGCTATCGGCCTTTCCGCCAGGAAGCGGCGAAAACTTCGATCATTTTCCATCAGATTTAAGGCATGGGGCCGGCGCTGTCACTATCGGCACCCCGCCAAACGGTACGCCCCGTCCTCCTGCAACTTGCCCTGCCCTCGCCTCGTCCTTGCCCTGACCCTGACTCAGAATCAGTAGAAATCTGGGGGCGGTTAACTGCCGCTCAAACCCGGTGTGGTTTGGTCACGGCGCAAGACAGGAATGATAATGATAGATAGTGCACACGCCCTCGGGCAACCCGGAAAACCGCGTGAAAGCATGCACCTAGCCTCCGGCAAAACGGCGTCAGTGCTGCAGTCTGCCCGCCGCCGCACAATGCTAAGCTCGGTTCAGCGGATGTTTGCCTTCGCTTTGCTTGCCCTGATGACAACCGGCACGACAAGCCATGCGGCCAGCCAAAACGCAAAAGGTCTTGCCATAAGCGGCACGTTCACAATTTGCGGAGCCAAGAAGCGGATCAACTGCATCGTGGATGGCGACACCTTCTGGTATCGGGGCGAGAAATACCGGATCTCCGACATCAACACGCCCGAAGTCAGCCAACCGGCTTGCGAAGAGGAACGCCGGCTCGGCAAGTCTGCGCAGAGCGCGCTTTTGAAGGAGTTCAATGCAGGCGGCGTGCGGCTTATCAAGGCCGAAAAGCGGGACGTCGATCGCTACGACCGCAAGCTGCGCGTTGCCATGCGCGGGGACCAGTCAATCGGTCAGATTTTGGTGCGACGCGGGCTTGCGCACAAATGGGAAGGCCGCAAACTCGACTGGTGCGGATCACGGCCTGTCGAAGGATAAGCCAGTTTCTTACAGATCCTTGAGCGCGGGGACTACACGATATTGTTCCCGACCTGCTTCTTTTCTGTAGGATGAAACTCTGTTTTCCTCTGCGCCGTCTCCTATTTGACAGTGCAACAGGAGCTTCAAGAGGTCGCCATGTCTTACTATCGCCCCCCCAAGATTGCTTCGAGCGAGATCACGCCCAAATCGCTTTACCTGCGCCGTCGCGAACTGATCGCAGGGGCCGGGGGTGCAATCGCCTTGACGGCGCTTGGGCGTCCGGCTTTGGCTGCCCCCTTGAAGGCCGTGCCGAGCCAATACACCGTCGATGACAAGCCGACCTTGAAGGAAGCGGTGACAACCTACAACAACTTCTACGAGTTCGGGACGGGCAAAGAAGATCCTTCCCGCAATGCCGGCTCGCTCAAGACACGGCCCTGGACGATCGAAGTCGGCGGCCTCGTGGCCAAGCCGCAGGTCATCGATATCGAAACGATCATGTCCGAGTTTACCATGGGAGAACGCACCTACCGGATGCGGTGCGTGGAGGCCTGGTCGATGGTCATTCCGTGGATCGGCTTTCCCCTCTCAGCCCTGCTTGACAAGGTGGAGCCGCTCGGTTCTGCCAAATACGTCGCGTTTGAGACCCTTGTTCGCCCGGAGGAAATGCAGGGCCAGGCCGGCATTTTCCAGGCGCTGGAATGGCCGTATGTCGAGGGATTGCGGCTCGACGAAGCCCGCAATCCGCTGGCGATCCTGGCGACGGGTCTCTATGGCGAGATGCTGCCAAACCAGAATGGCGCGCCGATCAGGCTGGTCGTGCCGTGGAAATACGGTTTCAAGGGCATCAAGTCGATCGTGAAGATCACGCTCACCGAGCAGGAGCCGCCATCGACCTGGAACAGGCTGCAGCCGTCGGAATATGGCTTCTATGCCAACGTCAATCCTGCGGTTGACCATCCGCGCTGGAGCCAGGCGACCGAACGGCGGATCGGCGAAGCGGAGGGGCTTTTTGGCGGCGCAAGGCTGGATACGCTGCCGTTCAACGGCTATGCCGACGAGGTCGCAGGCCTCTATGCCGGCATGGATCTGACGAAATTCTACTGATGGCCTCCCTTACTCTCCCCGCCCGCTTGCGTCCGGCGTCGATCTGGGCGCTCTATGCCGTCGGCCTGCTTCCAGGCATCTATGCATTCTATCTGGGCATATTCGGCGGGCTGGGCGCCGATCCGGTGCGTGCCTTCGAGCATCTTCTGGGGCTCTGGGCGCTGCGCTTCCTCTGTCTTGGCCTTGCCATCACACCGCTGCGCGACCTTTCAGGCATCAACCTCATCCGCTATCGCCAGGCGCTTGGGCTGCTCGCCTTCTACTATGTTCTCGCGCATTTTACCGTCTATCTCACGCTCGACCGGGGCATGATCCTGTCCTCCATCCTCGGAGACATCGCGAAGCGCCCCTATATCATGTTCGGCATGGCGGGCCTTGTGATGCTCATCCCGCTTGCGCTGACATCCAATAGCTGGTCGATCCGCCGGCTGGGGCAGCGCTGGTCACGCCTGCACATGCTGGTCTACCCGATCCTGATTGTCGCCGTGCTGCACTACGCCCTGTCACTCAAGGTTGTGACGGCAGAGCCAGCCTTTTATATCGCGGTCAGCACCCTTCTCCTCGGCTATCGCCTGGTCCGGCCGGCGCTGCAGAAGCGGCGGCGTGCGCAATTGCGACCAGCGCGTTCCACCTGACAGATTTCGCCACACGTTCGAAAGGAACAGCGCCGCCCATCAAGGCTCGCTCGCATTTTTTGGTCCTGCGCAGAAAATAGGCGCGAGTTTCAATCGGTTTGGGCGGAAATGGACCATTCTCTCAGCGCTGCCACCAAACAATGAAGATGGTATTCAACGAGAATTAATACCTCCTCCCCTAGGTTTGCATGTGACCGTGAGGAGACCGGCCCGAAACCATGAACCACATTGCCACAGCCGAAATTCCGAAACGGATTATACGGAGCGCCAAGCGTGGCGCTGCCCGTAAAACCGTTGTCGATCCGGATGCGCCTAAGATCAAGACAACCAATATCCTGCTGATCGAAGACTCGATGGCGGTGGCCAATCTTATTGTCACGAAGCTCCAGGAAGTTTGCACCGCCAAGGTCATCCATTGCTCAAGCCTGGCGGATGCACGTCGCGTTTTCAACACCGAGCACTTCGCATTCGCGATTACGGGTCTCGACCTCCCTGACGGTAAGGGCGAGGAAATCCTTGCAGCCCTTGATGAGGCGGAGATCGCCGCACTCGTTTACACCGCCAAGCATGACGACGAAGCGCAACATCGCTACGGCGAGCTGCAGCTTCTCGACTATTGCGTCAAGGACGAAACCGGCTCCTTGAACAGACTGATCCAGACGGCTGTGCGTGTGCTCGGCAATGCCGACATCAAGGTGCTTGTCGTCGATGACCAGCGCAGCGCCCGCGAAAGCCTGGTCGACGTGCTGTCGCGGCACAATTTCGATGTCCTGGAAGCTCGCTCGGGTGCCGAAGCCCTGACGATGCTCGGGGTTCAGAAAGATGTCGAGCTGCTGATCACCGACTACAACATGCCGGATATGGACGGCTATGAACTCGTCCAGCGGATCCGTGCAAGTTCTGCCTATACGCAGCTCAGGATCATTGGCGTGACCGCCTCGGCCGATCGCCGCCTGAGCTCGCTTTTTCTGAAGGCTGGCGCCAACGATTTCATGTATCGGCCGCTGATGCCGGAGGAATTTCAGTGCCGGATCGACAGCAATGTCGACACCATCAAGCAGATCAAGCGTTTGCGCTATCATGCCGAGCGTGATCAGCTGACCAATTTGCCGAACAGGCGATATTTCTTCGAAGTGGTCGCCCGCCTGATGCGGGAAGATCAGGCGCAGGGCATGCAGAGTGCCGTGGCGCTGCTCGATATCGACTTCTTCAAGAAGGTCAACGATACCTACGGCCACGAAGCCGGTGACGACACACTGAGAGCCATTGCTGCTTGTCTGCAAAAGACGGTGGCGCGCACACCACATATGGCCGCGCGGCTTGGTGGCGAGGAATTCGCAGTCTATCTGCGCGGGCTGCACGAACACAGCGCGCATGACTTCTGCGAGCAGATCCGCAAGGCGATCGAGAAGGTCAAGATCGAATTGCGCAACGGCACGGTGATCTCCGTGACAACCTCGATCGGACTTGCCGACATCCAGACCAATGAGCCTGTCGACAACCAGCTGCACGCTGCAGACCAGCTGCTTTACATGGCCAAGGCCAATGGCCGGAACCGGGTCTTCTCCGAAATCTCGCTGATGGGCGGATTGTAACGCCATGACGCGCCGCGCATCCCACCGGATGCCGGCTGGCGCAAGTCCCGCCTCAATGCGGGATGTAGATCTTTTCCCTGATGTGCTTCAGTGACGCAACGATGGTGAAGGTCATGATCACCAGCAGCGTCCAGGAACTCCACTTGCCCAGATGCACCGTCGACCAGGCACCGATCTGGTTTGGATAGTGCCAAATGGCAAAGAAGGTGGAGATGTTTTCCGCCAGCCAGATGAAAAAGCCGATCAGAATGAAGGCCAGGATTAGCGGCATGCGGCGGTCGCGATCGAAGGGGCGGAAGATCACCGTGGCACGGGCATAGAGGCCAATCGCAAGCGCTGCGATATACCAGCGATAATCACCGATATAGTGATGCGTGAAGAAGTTGCCATAGATCGCGAGCGCCACCAGAATTGCCATCCAATAGGGCGGATGGTGCCGGATCCGCACATGCAGGAGCCGCCAGGCCTGAATGATGTAGCTGCCGACGGCGGCATACATGAAGCCGGAAAAGAGTGGAACGCCAAGCACCTTGGTATAGGCGAAATCCGGATAGGACCAGGACTGGATGGTGCCTGAGGTCTTGAAGACTTCCAGCGCAAAGCCGACGACATGGAACAGGCAGATTGCCTTCAGCTCATCCATGGTTTCAAGCTTCGACCAGACCATGAAGATCTGGATGCCCAGCGCAATGACGAGCAACAGATCGTAACGCGGGATACCGAACAGGCCGTCGCGCGGAGTGACGAAGATCGAGACGAAAAACAGGCCGGCAAACAGGCAGGCACGGGCCTCCTTGATGCCGAAGAGCAGGAACTCGACGACAAAGCGACGAAAGCCGGCAAGTGCCGGTGCCGGAGGCGGATCGATGAGCAGCCTGTCGATCTCTTCGAGGCTCCTCGGCATTGGCCCTGAGAGCAGTGCAGTCATCCCTAAGGTCCCCATCACTTTGCGAAATCGTCCCTCGCAGATACAGAGAGACAAAGGGTACAATCAAGGCAAGTGACGGTATGCAATCGATGAAATGGGAGAACCGCTCAGAACGGCTGTGGAAACTCGGCTGGGCGCTGGTAGCGATCGTGGCCGGCGTGACACTCAGACTGACCGGCTATGAGGCGGGCCTTCCCTATGCGCTCGTCAAATATGGCGGCTCGGCTCTCTGGGGGGCGATGGTCTATCTGCTGATCGCAGCCGCCCTGCCAGGCCGCTTGCCCCTGCATCTTACCGTTGCCGCCACCATCGCGATCCTGGCCGAACTCTTCCGTCTCTATCACACACCCTGGCTGGATGAATTCCGGCTGACCCTTGCCGGTGCTCTGTTGTTTGGTCGGATTTTTTCGCTCTGGAATATCGTGGCCTATCTCGCCGGCATCGGCATTGCCGCCCTGCTCGACCGAAAACTTGCAGGCAGGTGAAGAAAATTTCCAACCGCGTGTCGAATCCGAATGCCCTTGTTCGTTGTTGCCATAGGATGGACAATTCATCCGGCAACCCTGAGGAGAGACGCAATGCGTGTAGCGGTATTGGTAAAGGCAACGAAAGACAGCGAAGAGGGCATCATGCCTTCTGCCGAGTTGATGGAGGCCATGGGGAAATTCAACGAGGAACTGGTTGCCGCCGGCATCATGCTGTCGGGCACGGGCTTGAAGCCGTCCAAGGCCGGCAAGCGGGTCGCCTTTGATGGCCCTGACAGGCGGGTGATCGACGGGCCGTTCGCGGAGACCCGGGAACTGGTGGCAGGCTTCTGGATCTGGGAAGTCAAGGACATGGACGAGGCGCTCGCCTGGGTGAAGCGCTGCCCCAACCCGATGCCGGGCCCCAGTGAGATCGAGATCCGGCCCTATTACGAGATGGAGGATTTCGCCGAGGTTGAATCCCCGGAAGGTCACGCAAGCCATCAGCGCGCAGCAGAAGCGCTCGCACGGCGGGAAAACGGCGCGGCCTGATGCGAGGTCAGTCGCTTGGGCGGCGCTTTGGAGAAGGGCTGAGCCTGCGTGGAAACGGTTGACCGTCCGGACCGTGTGTCCATACTCCGCTTCATGTCACGGGAACATGATGCCCCTCCTTCCGCGTCAGGGCTAGACCTTGGCGCGGCATCTGCGGCCCAAGAGATTGAAGCGATTTATCGCATCGAGCGGGTCCGGCTGATTGCCGGGCTCGCCCGTCATGTAGGCGATCTCAGCCTCGCTGAAGACCTTGCCCAGGAAGCGCTGGTCTCAGCCCTCGCAGTCTGGCCTCACCGCGGCATTCCGCCCGCTCCCGGCGCCTGGCTGATGACGACGGCAAAACGCCGTGCCGTCGATCTCTGGCGGCGGCGTCAGATGATGGCACGGCACGAGGCCGCGCTGGCGCATGATATCGAGACCGGTCGTGCCGACGATCATGCAGGCGTCGAGGCTGCCCTCGATGACGAGATCGGCGACGAGCGGCTGTCGCTGATCTTCGCCGCCTGCCATCCCCTTCTCTCCCGCGACCAGCGCACGGCGCTGACGCTGAAGGTGATCGGCGGGTTGACGACGGAGGAAATAGCCCGCGCATTTCTGACCCAGGAATCGACGGTGGCGCAGCGCATCGTCAGGGCGAAGAAGATCCTGCGCGAAGGCGAAGTCAGCTTCGAGGTGCCGCGTGCACACGAGCGGGCCGCCCGCCTCGCCTCGGTGCTGGAGGTGATCTACCTGACCTTCAACGAAGGTTATGCGGCAAGCCGTGGCGAAGACCTGATCCGGACCACGCTTTGCGAGGAGGCCATGCGGCTCGGCCGCATTCTGGTGGGCCTTGCGCCGGAAGAGCCGGAAGCGCATGCGCTGCTTGCGCTGATGGAGCTGCAGGCCTCGCGCTTCAAGGCAAGGCTGGCAGCCGATGGCCGCGCATTGACACTGGAGACACAGGACCGCCGGTTTTGGGACCGGCTGCTGATCCAGCGTGGGCTAGAAGGTCTGGCGACTGTGACGCGACTTGGCGGCGAAAACGGGATCTACGCACTCCAGGCGGCGCTTGCAGCCGTGCATGCACGCGCGGCGACGTTTGAGGATACGGACTGGGGTCGAAGTGCCGATCTGTATGACCGGCTGCTGGAACGCATCCCCTCGCCCGTGGTGGCACTGAACCGGGCGGTCGCCCATGCCATGGCGTTTGGGCCTGAGGTCGGACTGACGCTGCTGGCGGAGATCGAGGCGGAGCCATCGCTGGCAGGATATGGGCCGCTGCATGCGGCCAAGGGCGATTCCCTGATGCGGCTGGGACGGATGGAAGAGGCGCGGGCGGCGTTCGAGAGGGCGGCTGCGTTCAGCGGGAATGCGATGGAACGGGCGTTTCTGATGGGGCGTGTTGCGGAGTGCGACGCTGACCTTGGTGTTATCGAACCTGGCCACCAACGTTGACAAGGCCGATTGGAAAGAAGCCACCGCTTCGGTACAGATGCTCAGCTCCTTACCGCTCCGTGGGCCGCGACTGGAAAGGCGACGTTGCTAGCCTGCGCCATCAGTCTCAAGGCGTGTGAGCGGCGCGGCCTCTCTGTTCAATCATTGCGCAGCTGACCACATCGCGCCATAGTTGCGCCACGTAAGGGCGGGTTGCGATGCTACGAAAAAAATATGATGTGCAAGTGTCGCGAGAACTCGCAGCGATGCAGATCGTGCTTCCCTTGGCCGGATTGGCCCTGCTCATGGCCATTCTTGGTTTGTATCATTGGCGGCTCCAGCATTTTGAGCGGTCAGTTGCGACTATAGACGCCGTCTGGGACACAGAGGTGAACCGGCGCGGAACGACAATTATCACCATGGACCAGCTATCATTTTCAAGGACTGCGCCAAGCGGGGAGCTCATAACCTGCAGCCATCAGTTTGAGATCGGCACACCACTGGACGGTTTCAAGGTCGGCGATCAGATCACGATTGTTCCGGCGACTGGAACCTGCCAGCGGGCCGACATCATTGGTCGTATCACTCCCCTGAGATAGCCTGTCATTGGAGGTCTGACCGCCGCCATTGACCGACGCTTCCCTGAGCTCAATCAGTGGCTGCCGAAAACGCAAAAAAGCCGGGTGATCGCTCACCCGGCTTTTTTGATCCTTCCCTTACGGGAGGTAACTTACGCTGCTTCAGCTTCCACTTCAGCGGCGACGCGGGCCTTGTCGGCTGCGCCCTTGGCATCGACGTCGCGCTCGACGAATTCGATGACAGCCATGGCAGCGTTGTCGCCCTGGCGGTAACCGGCCTTCATGATGCGCAGGTAGCCGCCGTTGCGGGTGGCGTAGCGCGTTGCGATGGCGTCGAACAGCTTGGCGACGACGGCAACGTCACGGATCTGCGAGATCGCCTGGCGGCGAGCATGCAGGTCGCCGCGCTTGCCGAGCGTGACCAGCTTTTCAACGATCGGGCGAATTTCCTTCGCCTTCGGCAGGGTGGTGACGATCTGCTCATGCAGGATGAGGGAAGCCGCCATGTTGGCGAACATCGCCTTACGGTGGCTGGCGGTACGGTTCAGCTTGCGGCCGGCTTTCTGGTGGCGCATTGCTATTCTCCTTTAAGTGCAGGCTCTGTCCCAGAGGCTGCCGTTTCCTGACACATACGGGCATTCACCCGCAGTTTGACGGGGAAAGGCAGGCTTAAGACGCTGCCTTCACTGTTATTAATACTGGTCTTCGTAACGCTTCGCGAGATCTTCGATGTTCTCAGGCGGCCATGCCGGTACTTCCATACCGAGGTGCAGGCCCATGGAAGCGAGAACTTCCTTGATTTCGTTCAGCGACTTGCGACCGAAGTTCGGCGTGCGCAGCATTTCTGCTTCGGTCTTCTGGATCAGATCGCCGATGTACACGATGTTGTCGTTCTTCAGGCAGTTTGCCGAGCGGACAGACAATTCGAGTTCGTCGACCTTCTTCAGGAGGGCCGGGTTGAAGGCGAGTTCGGTAACCGACTCTTCTTCGACTTCCTTCTGCGGCTCGTCGAAATTGACGAAGACGCCGAGCTGGTCCTGCAGGATGCGAGCGGCGAATGCGACTGCATCTTCACCGGTGACGGAGCCATCGGTTTCGATGGTCATCAGCAGCTTGTCGTAGTCAAGAACCTGACCTTCGCGGGTGTTCTCAACCTTGTAAGACACCTTCTTGACCGGCGAGTAGAGGCTGTCGACCGGGATGAGACCGATCGGAGCATCTTCTGCGCGGTTGCGCTCGGCAGGCACGTAACCCTTGCCATTGTTGACCGTGAACTCCATGCGGATCTCGGCGCCCTCGTCGAGCGTGCAGATCACGTGGTTGGGGTTCAGGATCTCGATGTCGCCAACCGTCTGGATGTCACCGGCGGTAACAACGCCCGGACCCTGCTTGCGGACGACCATGCGCTTGGCATCGTCGCCGTCCATCTTGATGGCGATTTCCTTGATGTTCAGGACGATGTCGGTGACATCTTCGCGAACGCCAGGGATCGACGAGAACTCGTGCAGAACGCCGTCGATCTGGACAGCCGTAACGGCTGCACCACGAAGCGACGACAGAAGGACGCGACGCAGAGCGTTGCCGAGCGTCAGGCCGAAGCCACGCTCGAGCGGCTCGGCGACGAGCGTCGCCTTCGTGCGGCCGGAGGAGGAAAACTCCACCTTGTTCGGCTTGATCAGTTCCTGCCAATTCTTCTGAATCATGATTTTACCTTCCGCCCGCCGTCACCATTCAATCGTGACGGCCGAATGTGAGAAGCACCGGGAAGAGGCATCCACCTCCAACCGGCAAAACGAAGAATGATTAGACGCGACGCTTCTTGCGCGGACGGCAGCCATTGTGCGGGATCGGGGTCACATCGCGGATCGACGTGATCATGAAACCGGCAGCCTGCAGGGCGCGCAGAGCCGATTCACGACCCGAACCCGGACCGCAAACTTCGACTTCCAGCGTCTTCATGCCGTGTTCCTGAGCCTTCTTGGCGCAGTCTTCAGCAGCGATCTGGGCTGCGAACGGGGTCGACTTGCGCGAACCCTTGAAGCCCTTGGCACCAGCAGACGACCAGGCAATCGCGTTGCCCTGTGCGTCGGTGATGGTGATCATCGTGTTGTTGAAGGTCGAGTTAACGTGGGCAACGCCCGTGGAGATATTCTTGCGTTCGCGACGGCGGACGCGTGCGGCTTCCTTGGCCATGGTCTTCCTTTCAGTTGATCTAAACACCGCCGTAATTCCAGCGGCTACACCAGCAGCGAATAGTCTAAAGCGAATAGCGAATAGAGGCCTCACCCCTATTCGCTATTCGCCAATCGCTATTCGCTGAATTACTTCTTCTTACCAGCGATCGCCTTCGCCGGACCCTTGCGGGTGCGGGCGTTGGTGTGCGTGCGCTGACCGCGAACCGGCAGACCACGACGGTGGCGCAGGCCACGGTAGCAGCCGAGGTCCATCAGACGCTTGATGTTCATCGCGGTGTCGCGACGCAGGTCGCCTTCAACCTGGTAATCGCGGTCGATGGTTTCGCGGATGGACAGGATTTCAGCGTCGGTCAGCTGGTGAACGCGCTTGTCAGCCGGCAGGCCGACCTTTTCCATGATTTCCTGTGCGAACTTAGGTCCGATCCCGTGAATGTAGGTCAGCGCGATGATTACGCGCTTCGCAGTCGGGATGTTGACGCCAGCGATACGTGCCACGCCTATTCTCCTTGCTTCCAGTTGCCATCCGGCAAGTGGTGTCTCGTTACACGGCCCAACGGGACCGCAATTACAATTCGGGTTCTCAACAAGCCAAAACGATCGAACCCGGTCTTCCATCGCTTAGGAAGAACGCGCCGATCGCAGTCATGTCGCGAGTTGGCGCGGTCTTTAGCGGAATCGGTCAGCAAAAGCAACCGGCCCCACGAAGATTCTTGGAAACGCGCCCTTTTCAGACGCGCTTGTATCAGGCCTTTTCCAGCACCTTGGCGATCTCCGCGGTCACCGCGTCCATCTCCGCCATGCCGTCGAGAACGACGAGCTGACCTTCGCCCTGATAGTATTCCGACAGGGGCGCCGTCTTTTCGCGGTACTCGGTCAGACGCTTGCGGAAGGCTTCCGGGTTGTCGTCGGAGCGAACGGTGCCACCGGCAGCAATCGTATCGGCGACGCGCTGCTCGATTCGGCGAATCAGCGCTTCCTCATCAACCTTGAGTTCGATGACCGCATCAAGCTCAAGGCCACCGGCCTTCATGTTCTCGGCCAGAGCCTTGGCCTGCGGAACAGTGCGCGGATAGCCATCGAGAATGAAACCCTTGGCGCAATCGGCTTCCTGAACGCGTTCAGCCACGATCTGGTTGACGATGTCGTCAGATACGAGACCACCCGCATCCATCACAGCCTTGGCGCGCTTGCCGATATCGGTCTGGGCAGCGACGGCGGCCCGCAACATGTCGCCTGTCGACAGCTGCGGAATGCCGTACTTGTCCGTCAGACGCTTGGCCTGGGTGCCCTTCCCCGCTCCCGGCGGCCCCAAAAATATGATTCTCATCGTCCCCTCTTTCCTCCACGCAGCTTCGACTTCTTGATCAGACCCTCATATTGCTGAGCGATCAAATGACCCTGAATCTGTGCTACAGTATCGAGGGTGACGCTGACAACAATCAAAAGCGACGTACCACCAAGTGCTAATGGGATGCCGGTCCGCGCAATGAGTGTTTCGGGCAGGATGCAGACGAAAACCAGATAGATGGCGCCGATGGTGGTGATGCGGGTCAGAACATAGTCGATATATTCCGCCGTCCGCTCGCCCGGACGAATGCCGGGGATAAAGCCACCGTGCTTCTTCAGGTTGTCGGCCGTGTCCTTCGGATTGAAGACGATCGCCGTGTAGAAGAAGGCGAAGAAGGCAATCAGCAGGCCATACATCAGCATGTAGACCGGGTGACCGTGGCTGAGTGCCGCAATGATGGTCGTTGCCCATGGCGGCAGATCTGCCGTGCCAGCGAAGCCCGCAGCCGTTGCCGGCAGGAGGAGAAGCGACGAAGCAAAGATCGCCGGGATAACACCCGCGGTGTTGAGCTTCAGCGGCAGGTGCGAGGTATCCCCCTGGAACATCCGGTTGCCAACCTGACGCTTCGGATACTGGATCAGAAGACGCCGCTGGGCACGCTCCACAAACACGATCAGTGCAATAACGCCGATGGCCACGACGATGACGGTCAGGATGAGCGCCGTCGACACAGCCTGGTTGCGACCAAGGTCCAGCGTCTGGGCAACAGCGGTCGGCAGACCGGCGGCGATACCGGCGAAGATGATCAGCGAAATGCCGTTACCGATGCCGCGCGAGGTGATCTGCTCGCCGAGCCACATCAGGAACATCGTGCCGCCAAGCAGCGTCAGCACGGTCGAAATACGGAAGAACCAACCTGGATCCGCAACGATGCCCTGACCGCCTTCGAGGCCAACGGCGATGCCATAGGCCTGAAGCGTGCCGAGCAGCACGGTGCCGTAGCGCGTGTACTGGTTGATGATCTTGCGGCCCTGCTCGCCTTCCTTCTTCAACTGCTCGAGCGCTGGAACGACCGAGGTCATCAGCTGCACGATGATCGAAGCAGAGATATACGGCATGATGCCGAGCGCAAAGATTGCCATGCGCTCGACGGCGCCACCGGCAAACATGTTGAAAAGACCGAGAATACCACCCGACTGGCCCTGGAAGGCCGCGGCATAGGCCTCGGGGTTCAGGCCGGGCAGCGGAATATGCGTGCCGAGGCGATAGACCAGCAATGCGGCCAAAGTGAACCACAGGCGCTTCTTCAGATCTTCCGCCTTGGCGAAAGTCGAGAAGTTGAGGTTCGAGGCCAGTTGTTCCGCTGCAGAAGCCATAGAAATCTCCGCAAACCATACCGGCGCACACTAGGGCGAACCGGAGGCTGTTCGTTCAAACTGTAGGTTCAGAAAACGGGGCGCGGGAGAATTGCGGGGCAACCGCATGCCTCACACCCTTATTTTCCAGATGACCCGGAAGACGAAACAACGTCAATTCCGTCCTGGGATCGTGAGGCTCACATATGGGAGCAAAATCGCCCGGTGTGAAGCACCCCGGGCGATTGATCTTCATTTATTCAGAGGCTTCTGCGGCTGCTTCGAGCAGCTTGGCGGAACCGCCAGCCTTCTCGATCTTTTCGACGGCAGCCTTGGAAGCGCCGGCGACTTCAACCGAGATCTTCGCCTTCAGTTCGCCACCCGACAGGATGCGAACGCCGTCCTTCGGACGACGGATCACGCCAGCAGCCTTGAGGGCTACGGCATCGATCGTCTTCGTGACGTCGAGCTTGCCAGCATCGATCGCGGTCTGGATACGGCCGAGCGAAACGGTGACGTATTCAGACGCGAAGATGTTGTTGAAGCCGCGCTTCGGCAGGCGACGATAGATCGGCATCTGGCCGCCTTCGAAGCCGTTGATGGCGACGCCCGAACGAGCCTTCTGACCCTTCACACCGCGACCACCGGTCTTGCCCTTGCCGGAACCGATACCGCGACCTACGCGGATACGGTCCTTGGAAGCGCCTTCGTTGTCTTTGATTTCATTCAGTTTCATGATGACTTCCCCCGTCTCACTTCTCGTCGACGACGCGAACGAGATGCTGGACAGCACGGATCATGCCACGAACGGAAGGCGTATCTTCCAGGGTGCGGACCCGGTGCATCTTGTTGAGGCCCAGACCGATAAGCGTTGCGCGCTGTACAGCCGGACGGCGAATAGGCGAACCGATCTGCTCGACCGTGATCGTCTTTGCTTCAGTCTTCTTCGTAGCCTTGGCCATGGATCAGACTCCTCTTATTCTTCAGCAGCGTTGCCAGAGGCAGCGCGGCGAGCCTGGAGGGTAGCATACTTCAGGCCACGCTGAGCAGCGATGTCCTTCGGATGAACCTGGTGCTTCAGGGCGTCGAAGGTAGCGCGAACCATGTTGTATGGGTTCGACGAACCGGTCGACTTAGCAACGACGTCCGACATGCCGAGGGTCTCGAACACGGCGCGCATCGGGCCACCGGCGATGATACCGGTACCGGCCTTGGCCGAGCGAAGGAGAACCTTGCCGGCGCCATGACGACCGTTGACGTCGTGGTGCAGCGTACGACCATCGCGCAGCGGAACGAAAATCAAATCGCGCTTTGCAGCTTCGGTTGCCTTGCGGATGGCTTCCGGCACTTCACGTGCCTTGCCGTGGCCGAAGCCAACACGGCCCTTCTGGTCGCCAACGACGACGAGGGCTGCAAAACCGAAACGACGGCCGCCCTTGACGACCTTAGCGACGCGGTTGATGGCGACCAGCTTGTCGACAAACTCGCTATCGCGCTCTTCACGGTTCTGACGGTCATCCCGCGAACCACGCTTTTCTTGTGCCATTGTCCTTTTCCTTTTTCTTTTCCGGGTGCAATCGGCAGATTACGAAAGTCCCACCCTGCCCTCTCGAACATGGTGGAATCCGGTGGGACCGGCTTTAAGCCGGAAATCCACCCGGACGCAAGCCCGGGTGGAAATTCTATCTTAGAAGGTCAGACCACCTTCGCGAGCCGCTTCGGCGAGTGCCTTGATGCGGCCGTGATAGATGTAAGCGCCACGATCGAAGACGACTTCCTTGACGCCAGCCTTGGCAGCGCGCTCGGCGACCAGCTTGCCGACAGCAGCAGCTGCTGCAATGTCGGCGCCGGTCTTGAGTTCGGCCTTCAGGCCGCCATCGAGGGTCGAAGCAGCGGCAAGGGTCTTGCCAGCCACGTCGTCGATGACCTGGGCGTAGATGTTCTTCGAAGAGCGATGTACCGACAGACGCGGACGGCCATTTGCCACCGCCTTGATCTGACGCCGTACGCGGTTCGCACGGCGAACAAGTGCTTCTTTTCTGCTTGCCATTTCGCGCGATCCTTACTTCTTCTTGCCTTCTTTGCGGACAATCCGCTCTTCGGCATACTTGACGCCCTTGCCCTTGTAGGGCTCGGGGCCGCGATATTCGCGGATCTCAGCAGCCACCTGGCCAACCTGCTGCTTGTTGATGCCGGACACGATGATTTCGGTCGGCTTCGGAACAGCAATGGTAATGCCAACCGGCGGCTCATAGACAACGTCATGGCTGAAGCCGAGCGCGAGCTGCAGGTTCTTGCCCTGCAGCGCCGCACGGTAACCAACGCCGTTGATTTCGAGCTTGCGCTCGTAGCCGTCCTTCACACCCTTGAAGATGTTCTCGACCATGGTGCGGGACATGCCCCACTTGGAACGAGCATCCTTGGAGTTGCTGGTCGGCTGAACAACAACAGCGTTGTCTTCCAGCTTTACCGAGATTTCGTCATTTGCGACGAAGAAAAGTTCACCCTTCGGACCCTTTGCCGAGACCTTCTGGCCTTCGACAGAGGCGGTCACGCCAGCCGGAACCGGAACGGGCTTCTTACCGATACGAGACATAGTTTTTATCCTGTCTGTTCGCTATGGAGTTCCCCTGTTCGATCTTAGAAGACCGAGCAGAGAACCTCGCCACCAACGTTCTGTTCGCGAGCCTGGTGATCGGCCATCACGCCCTTCGGAGTCGAAAGGATGGTGATGCCGAGGCCGTTCGCGACCTGCGGAATGGACTTGACCGAGACATAAACTCGGCGGCCCGGCTTGGAGACACGGCCGATTTCGCGGATGACCGAAGCACCTTCGTAGTACTTCAGTTCAATCGTGATCTCGGACTTGCCGTTGTCGTAATCGACCTGGCTGTAGCCACGGATGTAGCCTTCGGCCTGCAGAACGTCGAGAACGCGGGCACGGAGCTTGGAGGCCGGAGTGGTAACGGAGCTCTTGCGGCGAGCGGCACCATTCCGGATACGGGTGAGCATATCGCCCAACGGATCAGTCATCGTCATGTTGCCGTCTCCTTACCAGCTGGACTTCACAACGCCCGGCACCTTGCCGGTGTTGCCAAGCTCACGAAGTGCGATACGCGACATACCGAGCTTGCGGTAGAAAGCGCGCGGGCGACCAGTGACTTCGCAACGGTTGCGAATACGGGTCTTGGAGCCGTCACGCGGCAGTTCTGCCAGCTTCAGGGTTGCCTTGAACCGCTCTTCAATCGAAAGGGACTGGTTCATGATGATCGCCTTGAGGGCAGCACGCTTTGCAGCATGGTTCGCGACGATCTTGCGGCGGCGCTTGTTCTTTTCAACTGCGCTTGTCTTCGCCATATGGAAGTTCCTCTTCTACGCTCGTCGTTACGGTTACTGACGGAACGGGAAGTTGAACTCTTTCAGAAGAGCCCGAGCTTCGTCGTCGTTGGTCGCCGTCGTGCAAACGATGATGTCCATGCCCCACATCTGATCAACCTTGTCGTAGTTGATCTCAGGGAACACAATGTGCTCCTTGATGCCCATGGCGAAGTTGCCACGGCCGTCAAAGGACTTCGGGTTCAGGCCGCGGAAGTCGCGAACGCGCGGCAGCGCGATGTTGACCAGGCGATCCAGGAACTCGTACATCCGGGCGCCGCGCAGGGTAACCTTTGCGCCGATCGGCATGTTTTCGCGGACCTTGAAGCCAGCGATGGAGTTGCGGGCCTTGGTGATGACCGGCTTCTGACCGGCAATCGCAGCAAGGTCAGCTGCAGCAACGGAAGGCTTCTTGGAGTCGGCAGTCGCCTCGCCCACACCCATGTTGATGACGATCTTGTCCAGCTTGGGGATCATCATCTCGTTGGTGTAGGAGAACTGCTCCTGCATAGCCTTGCGAATGCGGTTTACGTATTCAGCCTTGAGCCGCGGCTCGTACTTGGACTCAGCCATCGATCACTTCTCCCGAACGCTTGGCCACACGGACCTTCTTGCCGTCAACGACAGAGAAGCCAACGCGGGTCGGCTTGCCGTCCTTGTCTGCGATCGCGAGATTCGACAGATGGATCGAAGCTTCCTTGCTGATGATACCGGCTTCCTGGTTCTGCGTCTGGCGCTGGTGGCGCTTGACAACATTGATGCCACGGACGACCGCACGGTCTTCCTTAGGCATAACCTGGAGGACTTCGCCTGAACGGCCCTTGTCCTTGCCAGCGAGAATGACGACCGTGTCGCCCTTACGGATCTTGTTCATCGCTCGTCGCTCCTTACAGTACTTCCGGAGCCAGCGAGATGATCTTCATGTGGTTCTTACCACGCAATTCGCGCGGAACCGGTCCGAAGATACGAGTGCCGATGGGCTCTTTCTTGTTGTCGATGAGGACGGCTGCGTTGTTATCGAATCGAATGACGCTGCCGTCGGCGCGACGGATGTCCTTGGCGGTGCGAACAACAACCGCCTTCATCACGTCACCCTTCTTGACGCGGCCGCGCGGGATCGCTTCCTTGATCGAAACGACAATGATGTCGCCGATCGAAGCGTACTTGCGCTTGGAGCCGCCCAGCACCTTGATGCACATGACACGACGTGCGCCGGAATTATCCGCCACGTCGAGGTTAGTCTGCATCTGAATCATGTCAGGTCGCCTTCTTGTTGCAACCCGAACGGTTGGGCCTAGGCCCCCTATTCGGGCTTATGAAAAATTACTGATGTGCGCGGGAAGATAAAATACAGGGTGGTTTCCCATATGGGACCTTCCGTGCGCTCAAAGCAAAAGAACGCCCGGTTCGGGGCGTTCTCAGCCAGTGGTCTGCTTCATACAGATTTCTGCGCGAGGTGCAAGCCCTCGCGCAGAAACTCTGCGAATTAAGCCTGGGCGGAGATAACCGTCCAGCACTTGTCCTTGGAGATCGGGGCGCATTCCTGGATGGAAACTACGTCACCGGTCTTGAACTGGTTGTTTTCGTCGTGTGCCTTGTACTTCTTCGACCGGCGAACGGTCTTCTGAAGCAGCGGGTGGGCGAATCGACGCTCAACGCGAACAACGACAGTCTTGTCGTTCTTGTCGCTGACAACTACGCCCTGCAGAATGCGTTTCGGCATATTCTTCTGGTCCTTAGGCCTTGGCTTCTGCCGCCTTCTGGCGGGCAATGGTTTTCACGCGTGCGATGTCACGACGAACTTCCTGAATACGGGAAGACTTCTCGAGCTGGCCGGTGGCCTTCTGGAAGCGCAGGTTGAACTGCTCCTTCTTCAGCTTTGCAAGCTCGTCGTTCAGCTGGTCGGCGCTCATGGCGCGTACGTCTGCGGCTTTCATCGACTTGATCCTCACTCTGCAATGCGCTGTACGAAGCGCGTCGTGACAGAGAGCTTGGCGGAACCGAGGCGAAGAGCCTCGCGCGCGATCTCTTCCGATACGCCGTCGATCTCGAACATGATTCGACCAGGCTTGACCTTGCACGCCCAGTATTCGACCGAACCCTTACCCTTACCCATACGAACTTCGGTCGGCTTTGCCGTGACCGGAACGTCAGGGAATACGCGGATCCACACGCGGCCAGCACGCTTCATATAGCGCGTGATGGCACGACGAGCTGCCTCGATTTCGCGAGCATTTACACGGTTCGGTTCCAGAGCCTTGAGGCCGTATTCACCGAATGCCAGATCAAAGCCGCCTTTGGCGACGCCCTTGATGCGGCCCTTGAACTGCTTGCGGTACTTTGTACGCTTTGGCTGCAACATTTTCTTACTTCTCCGAGCTTATCTTTCGCCAGCGTTCAATCAAGCGTTCTCGCGGCGACGATCGCCACGATCACCGCGTTCACGGCTTGCCGGACCCTGCGCATCGCCCTCGAGCGCACGACGCTCGGAGGCCATCGGATCGTGCTCAAGGATTTCGCCCTTGAAGATCCAGACCTTTACGCCGCAGATACCGTATGCGGTTTCGGCTTCGGCCGTACCGTAGTCGATGTCTGCACGCAGGGTGTGAAGCGGCACGCGGCCTTCACGATACCATTCGGTACGGGCGATTTCGGCACCACCGAGACGGCCGGCGCAGGTGATCTTGATGCCTTCGGCACCGAGACGCATGGCCGACTGAACGGCGCGCTTCATGGCGCGACGGAACGCGATACGGCGCTCGAGCTGCTGGGTGATCGACTGAGCAACCAGCGTGGCGTCGATTTCCGGCTTGCGCACTTCAACGATGTTCAGGTGCGTTTCCGAGTTGGTCATCGACGAGATCTTCTTGCGAAGCTTCTCGATGTCTGCACCCTTCTTGCCGATGATCAGACCCGGACGAGCCGAGTGGATCGTAACGCGGCACTTCTTGTGCGGACGCTCGATGACGACCTTTGCGATACCGGCCTGCTTCAGCTCGGACATGAGATACTTGCGGATCTTCAGGTCCTCATGGAGCAGCTTGCCGTATTCGGCATTGTCGGCGAACCAACGGCTATCCCAGGTACGGTTGATGCCGAGGCGGAAACCGATTGGATTGATTTTCTGACCCATTATGCGGCCTCCCCTTTAGCTTCGACTTCGCGCACCACGATGGTGAGGTGCGAGAACGCCTTCTCGATGCGAGAGGCGCGACCGCGGCCACGAGCGTGGAAACGCTTCATGGTGATCGACTTGCCGACATAGGCTTCGGCGACGACCAGCTGGTCGACGTCGAGGTCGTGGTTGTTCTCGGCGTTTGCGATTGCCGATTCCAGGGTCTTCTTGACCGTACCGGCGATGCGCTTGCGGGAGAATTCCAGATCAGCGAGAGCGCGCTCGACCTTCTTGCCGCGGATCATCGCGGCAACCAGGTTAAGCTTCTGCGGGCTGACGCGGATGGTGCGAGCGACTGCCTGCGCCTCGTTGTCCTTCAGCCGACGTTCGGCTTTTGCCTTGCCCATACTTACTTCCTCTTCGCCTTCTTGTCCGCACCGTGACCGTAGTAGGTCCGGGTGGGAGCGAATTCACCGAACTTGTGGCCGACCATGTCTTCGTTGACTGCGACGGGCACATGCTTTGAACCGTTGTAGACGCCGAAAGTGAGACCGACGAACTGCGGCAGGATGGTGGAGCGACGGCTCCACATCTTGATCACTTCGCTACGGCCGCCTTCACGAACCTTCTCAGCCTTCTTGAGAAGATAGCCGTCAACGAACGGGCCTTTCCATACTGAACGAGCCATTTCTGACTACCTCTCTTACTTCTTCTTCAGGTGGCGGGAGCGCATGATGAACTTGTCGGTCGACTTGTTCGAGCGAGTGCGCTTGCCCTTGGTCGGCTTGCCCCACGGGGAAACCGGGTGACGACCACCGGATGTGCGGCCTTCACCACCACCGTGCGGGTGGTCGACCGGGTTCATGACGACGCCGCGGTTGTGCGGGGTCTTGCCGCGCCAGCGGGTACGACCGGCCTTACCGTCGTTGATGTTGCCGTGGTCCGGGTTGGAAACGGCGCCGATGGTGGCCAGGCACGAGCCCGGAACCAGACGCTGCTCACCCGAGTTGAGGCGCAGGATGGCCATGCCGGCATCGCGGCCGACGAGCTGGACGTAGGTGCCGGCAGAGCGAGCGATCTGACCGCCCTTGCCCGGCTTCATTTCGACGTTGTGCACGATCGAACCAACCGGGATGTACTGCAGCGGCATAGCGTTGCCGGGCTTTACGTCAACGGCCTTTTCCGAAGCGATGACCTTGTCGCCGGCAGCAAGACGCTGCGGAGCGAGGATGTAGGCCTGTTCGCCGTCGGCATAGGTGACGAGCGCGATGAACGAGGTGCGGTTCGGGTCGTATTCCAGACGCTCGACCGTGCCTTCAACGTCGAACTTGCGACGCTTGAAGTCGACGAGACGGTAGGTACGCTTGTGACCACCACCGATGAAGCGTGCAGTGATGCGACCGTAGTTGTTACGACCACCGCTCTTCGAAAGACCTTCCGTCAGCGCCTTGACCGGCTTGCCCTTCCAGAGGCCAGAGCGGTCGACGATGACCAGCTGACGCTGGCTCGGGGTCGTCGGATTGTAGCTTTTCAATGCCATTGTTCTTATTCCCTACCTCAGACGCCCGTCGACACGTCGATGGACTGACCTTCAGCGAGCGTCACGACAGCCTTCTTGACGTCCTTCTGCTTGCCGGCGAAGCCGCGGAAACGCTTGGTCTTGCCCTTGCGGACGAGCGTGTTGACGGCCGTAACCTTGACGCCGAAGAGAGCTTCGACAGCAGCCTTGATTTCCGGCTTGCTGGCGCCCTTGGCGACATTGAAGACGACCTGGTTGAATTCGGAAACCAGGGTCGACTTTTCGGTGATCGACGGAGAGACGATCACGTCGTAGTGGCGAAGATCAGTCATTTGAACCGCTCCTCCAGAGCTTCAACCGCAGCCTTGGAAAGCACGAGCTTGCCACGACGCAGGATGTCGTAAACGTTGATGCCCTGAACCGGGAGAACATCGATGTTCGGGATGTTCGAGGCGGCGAGCTTGAAGTTGCTGTCGAGTTCGGCGCCGCCGATCACGAGAGCATTGGTGAGGCCGAGCGAGGCGAAGTTGCCGACGATCAGCTTGGTCTTTGCTTCAGCAGCAACCAGGTTGTCGACGATGATCAGTTCGTCTGCCTTGGCCTTGGCCGAAAGAGCGTGACGCAGAGCGAGTGCACGAACCTTCTTCGGCAGGTCATGGGCGTGGCTGCGAACAACCGGGCCATGAGCCTTACCACCGCCGCGGAACTGCGGAGCGCGGGCCGAATGGTGACGAGCACGACCGGTGCCCTTCTGCTTGTACATCTTCGAGCCGGTGCGCGAGACTTCCGAGCGGCCCTTGATCTTGTGCGTGCCGGCACGCTTCTTGGCGAGCTGGTAGCGGATCATGCGGGCGATCAGGTCTTCGCGGGGATCGAGACCGAAGATTTCGTCAGACAGAGAAACCTTGCCGGCGTCCTTGCCCTCGAGGGTCTTGACGTTCAATTCCATGTTCTTGGCTCCCTTACTTCGCCGACTTGACGGCGTCGCGGACGATGATCCAGGAACCCTTGGAACCGGGGACAGCGCCCTTCACAAGGATAAGACCACGATCTTCATCGGTCGAAACGACTTCGAGGTTCTGGGTGGTGACGCGGGTCTGGCCCATGTGACCAGCCATGCGCTTGCCCTTCCAGACCTTGCCCGGATCCTGGTTCGAACCGGTCGAACCATGCGAGCGGTGCGAAACGGACACACCGTGCGTCGCACGAAGACCACCGAAGTTGTGGCGCTTCATGGCACCGGCGAAACCCTTACCGATCGTCGTGCCCGTGACGTCGACCAGCTGGCCGGCTTCAAAATGGCTCGCGGTCAGCTGTGCGCCGACATCGATGAGGTTTTCTTCGGAAACGCGGAATTCAACGAGCTTGGCCTTCGGCTCAACGCTTGCTGCTGCGAAGTGACCACGAAGGCCCTTCGACGTGTTCTTTACCTTGGACGTACCGGCACCGAGCTGAAGCGCGACATAGCCGTTCTTGTCAGCCGTGCGCTGGGCGACGACCTGTACGTTATCCAGACGCAGAACTGTTACCGGGATATGTTCGCCGGCGTCGTTATAGACGCGGGTCATTCCCACTTTCTGTGCAATCACACCTGAACGCATTGGTTCATTCCTCTTGAGAGTCGCGGCCGGGAAAAAGTGATCCAGGCCTTTCCTCTTTGTTTAAGGATTCCACTCCGGCGCTTCCGAGCCTTCGGGTTTCCCGTTTCGAGAAGTCGTTGGCAGGTCTTGCCACGTACCTTCCTTGTTATTTCGGCTCTCGCCGGAATTCTCTTTAGAGCTTGATCTCGACGTCGACGCCGGCAGCCAGGTCGAGCTTCATCAGCGCGTCAACGGTCTGCGGGGTCGGGTCGACGATGTCGAGAAGGCGCTTATGCGTGCGCATCTCGAACTGTTCGCGGCTCTTCTTGTCGACGTGAGGCGAACGGTTGACCGTAAACTTTTCAATACGGGTCGGGAGCGGTACCGGGCCGCGTACGCTTGCACCGGTGCGCTTAGCGGTCGAAACAATCTCGCGCGTGGAGGCATCGAGAACCCGGTGGTCAAACGCCTTGAGGCGGATGCGGATATTCTGGCCGTTCATTCGACGTGTCCTTATTAGTTTTCTTGCGTCCCGCATACGCAGAGACAGTGAATTACCAATTGCTGGTCGGCCCCGGATTATCAAAAATCACAGCAATCGCGATGAAACGCTGCTGTCACTTGTCATGTCGAGAGCCTGCCAGGTCTCGGCTCTCAATGAGCCGACTCAACGCAGTGCAAAAGGCAGCCGATGCAAATCACCGTCTGCCTTCATCATGGCGGGCGACATACACCGTCATCATGCTGTCGTCAACCGATTCCCGGTCAAAGCACGGAGGATTCTGCCGCCCTGCATTGAACCTGCAAAGGTCCCATGCAGAAAACGCAAACGGCCGCCGGTCGAAACCGGCGGCCGTCTACAGATTTCAGATTACTCGACGATCGAAGCGACGATGCCGGCGCCGACGGTACGGCCGCCTTCGCGGATCGCGAAGCGCAGCTTTTCTTCCATCGCGATCGGAACGATCAGCTCAACGGCAACGGTGACGTTGTCGCCAGGCATAACCATTTCCGTGCCTTCCGGAAGCGACACGATACCGGTCACGTCCGTCGTGCGGAAGTAGAACTGCGGACGGTAGTTCGTGAAGAACGGCGTATGACGGCCGCCTTCTTCCTTCGTCAGGATGTAGGCTTCTGCCATGAACTTCTTGTGCGGCTTGACCGAACCCGGCTTGCACAGAACCTGACCACGCTCGACGTCGTCACGCTGGATACCACGAACCAGTGCACCGATGTTGTCGCCAGCCTGGCCCTGGTCGAGCAGCTTGCGGAACATTTCAACGCCGGTAACCGTCGTCTTCTTGGTATCGCGGATACCAACGAATTCGACTTCTTCGCCAACCTTGACGATACCGCGCTCAACGCGACCCGTCACAACCGTACCACGGCCGGAGATCGAGAACACGTCTTCGATCGGCATCAGGAACGGCTGGTCGATCGGACGCTCAGGCGTCGGAATGTAGGCGTCAACCTGGGCCATCAGCTCGCGAACAGCGTCTTCGCCGATCGTCTTGTTGCTGTCGTTCAGGGCAGCAAGAGCCGAACCCTTGACGACCGGGATGTCGTCGCCCGGGAAGTCGTAGGACGACAGAAGTTCGCGAACTTCCAGTTCAACGAGCTCGAGCAGTTCGGCGTCGTCAACCTGGTCGACCTTGTTGAGGAAGACGACGATCGCCGGAACGCCAACCTGACGAGCAAGCAGGATGTGCTCGCGGGTCTGCGGCATCGGGCCGTCGGCTGCCGAGCAAACCAGGATCGCGCCGTCCATCTGCGCTGCACCGGTGATCATGTTCTTGACGTAGTCGGCGTGGCCGGGGCAGTCAACGTGGGCATAGTGACGGTTGGCCGTCTCATACTCGACGTGTGCCGTCGAGATGGTGATGCCGCGTGCCTTTTCTTCCGGGGCTGCGTCGATCTGGTCATAGGCCTTGAATTCACCGAAATACTTGGTGATCGCTGCCGTCAGAGACGTCTTGCCGTGGTCGACGTGGCCAATCGTGCCGATGTTCACATGCGGCTTGGTACGCTCAAACTTACTCTTTGCCATTTCCGGCTCTCCATTTTCTGGCCCCCATCAAGGGGGAAAACTTCATTCAATTCAATTGGCGGGTTACCCCGGTCACTTCTGACCGGAGTACTTTGCCTGGATTTCAGCGGCTACGTTCGACGGAACCGGTGCGTAGTGATCGAAGGTCATCGAGTACTGTGCACGGCCCTGAGACATCGAGCGCAGGTTGTCGACGTACTTGAACATGTTGGCAAGCGGGACGTGAGCATTGATCACGATCGCAATACCGCGCTGTTCCTGGCCCTGGATCTGGCCACGACGCGAGTTCAGGTCACCGATAACGTCACCGACGTAGTCTTCCGGCGTGACGACTTCAACCTTCATCATTGGCTCGAGCAACTGTGCGCCGGCCTTCTTGGCAGCTTCACGGAAGCAGGCACGCGATGCGATTTCGAAGGCGAGAACCGACGAGTCAACATCGTGGAACGCGCCGTCGATGAGGGTCGCCTTGACGCCCAGCATCGGGAAGCCAGCAAGCGGACCCGAAGACAGAACGCTTTCGATGCCCTTCTGAACGCCCGGGATGTATTCCTTGGGAACAGCACCGCCGACGATCTTGGACTCGAACTTGAAGTCTTCGCCTTCCGGGTTCGGTTCGAAGACGATCTTGACGCGCGCGAACTGACCGGTACCGCCGGACTGCTTCTTGTGCGTGTAGTCTTCTTCGTGCTGACGCGTGATCGTTTCACGGTAAGCAACCTGCGGAGCACCGACGTTGGCTTCAACCTTGAACTCGCGACGCATGCGGTCGACGAGAATGTCGAGGTGAAGCTCGCCCATGCCGGCGATGATGGTCTGGCCGGATTCCTGGTCGGTCTTGACGCGGAAAGACGGGTCTTCGGCAGCGAGGCGATTGAGCGCGAGGCCCATCTTTTCCTGGTCGCCCTTGGACTTCGGCTCGATCGCGATCTGGATGACCGGCTCGGGGAATTCCATGCGCTCGAGGATAACCGGCTTCAGCGGATCGCAGAGCGTATCGCCAGTGGTGGTTTCCTTGAGGCCGGCGAGAGCAACGATGTCGCCTGCGAAGGCTTCTTCGATGTCTTCACGGGAGTTCGAGTGCATCTGCAGCATACGGCCGACGCGCTCGCGCTTGTCCTTGACCGTGTTGATGACAGAGGAACCCTTTTCGAGCTTGCCCGAGTAGATGCGGGCGAAGGTCAGCGAACCGACGAAGGGGTCGTTCATGATCTTGAACGCCAGCATCGAGAGCGGCTCGGCGTCATCTGCATGACGTTCGATTTCGGCTTCGGTCTTGAAGTCGATGCCCTTGATGGCCGGGATGTCAACCGGCGACGGCAGGTAGTCGACAACCGCGTCGAGCAGCGGCTGAACGCCCTTGTTCTTGAAGGCGGTGCCGCAGAACATCGGGTGGAACTTGACGTCGATGGTGCCGCGACGCACGAGCGCACGGATCTTGTCGTTGTCCGGCATCTCGCCGTTCAGGTAGGCTTCCATCGCTTCTTCGTCGATCTCGACAACCGTCTCGATCAGCTTTTCGCGATATTCTTCAGCCTTTTCCTTCAGGTCTTCCGGGATCTCGACAACGTCCCAGGCAGCGCCGAGGGACTCATCGCGCCAGACCAGAGCGTTCATCTCGATCAGGTCGACAACGCCCTTGAAGTCGCTTTCAGCGCCGATCGGCAGCTGCATGACGACGGCAGTGGCGCCAAGACGGGTCTTGATCATCTCGACCGAGCGGTAGAAGTCCGCACCGGTCTTGTCCATCTTGTTGCAGAAGATCATGCGCGGAACGTTGTACTTCTCAGCCTGACGCCAGACGGTTTCCGTCTGCGGCTCAACGCCTGCGTTGGCATCGAGAAGGGCAACCGCACCGTCGAGCACGCGCAGCGAACGCTCGACTTCAATGGTGAAGTCAACGTGGCCGGGGGTGTCGATGATGTTGAAGCGGCGCATCTTGCCGTCGCGACCCTTCCAGAAGGTCGTGGTCGCAGCAGACGTGATGGTGATGCCGCGTTCCTGCTCCTGCTCCATCCAGTCCATGGTAGCAGCGCCGTCATGGACTTCGCCGATCTTATGCGACTTACCGGTGTAGTAAAGGATGCGTTCGGTCGTGGTGGTCTTGCCGGCGTCGATGTGCGCCATGATACCGAAGTTGCGGTAGTCTTCGATTTTATATTCGCGAGCCATAACGGACTGCCTTTCAATATTCGATCGGTGGATTACCAGCGGTAATGCGAGAAGGCGCGGTTTGCATCGGCCATCTTATGGGTGTCTTCGCGCTTCTTGACGGCGCTACCGCGGTTGTTTGCAGCGTCCATCAGTTCGCCCGACAGACGGTCGACCATGGTTGTCTCGTTGCGCTTGCGAGCAGCGGTGATCAGCCAGCGAATGGCCAGAGCCTGGCGGCGCTCAGGACGAACATCGACGGGAACCTGGTAGGTTGCACCACCAACGCGACGCGAACGAACTTCAACATGCGGCGCGACATTGTCGAGCGCCTGATGGAAGATCGCGATCGGCTCGGCCTTGGCCTTGGCCTGAACGACATCGAAGGCACCGTAGACGATGCTTTCGGCCACGGACTTCTTGCCGTGGAGCATGATGGCGTTCATGAACTTGGTGACGACGAGATCGCCGAACTTCGGGTCCGGATTGATCTCACGCTTTTCTGCACTATGGCGACGGGACATACTACTTGTCTCTCAACGGTTAGGACGCTTTATCACGCGGAGAACCTCGCGCAGCGCCGGAATCAGAATTAGGAAGGACCGAATCTTACTTCGGACGCTTCGCACCGTACTTCGAACGGCGCTGCTTACGGTTCTTGACACCCTGGGTATCGAGAACGCCGCGGATGATGTGGTAACGAACGCCCGGCAAGTCCTTTACGCGGCCGCCACGGATCATGACGACAGAGTGTTCCTGCAGGTTGTGGCCTTCACCCGGGATGTAGCCGATGACTTCAAAGCCATTGGTCAGACGGATCTTGGCAACCTTACGCAGAGCCGAGTTCGGCTTCTTCGGGGTCGTGGTGTAAACGCGGGTGCAAACGCCACGCTTCTGCGGATTTTCCTGCAGGGCAGGAACCTTATTGCGCTTTACCTGTGCCTGACGCGGCTTACGGATCAGCTGGTTTACGGTAGGCATATACCCATCCCTTGTAAAACTAGTCTCTAAGGCCTTTTGAGCCCTGGTTTGCCGTTTCCGGCGGCGGTCGCACAGATCTCTTCATGCACAAAATGTGGCCCTACCCGCTTTTGGGCGGATGGACCACAAGAAACAAAGGACGCGATTGCGCGCGTCTTAGTGCAGCATACATGTCGTCAACGTGCGTTTGGTCCCCTGTTTGAGGCGAACTTCGGGGCGCGTCGCCCTGAAAAACCCGGCCTCACATGGGTCCCGATGCGCGGGGTACTACTGTTTTCCCCTCTTTCCGTCAAGTCTCGATCGACAATTAATGGGCGAGCCGCCCTGTCGCAGCGGCCTTTGGACCGCCCTGAGGCCGGAAAGTCGCGATGGCCAAGGAATTTGTCTTGGTTTGCGCCCCAAACCTTCTAAATAGGAGCAGAAAGACAATCAAGCACCCCTGCCCGTCTGGTCGAATCGACCATTCAGCGGAATCGCTTCCAACGAGAAGACCAGAGCCATGATCAGCGACCCAGACAACGACAATGCCCGCGACGAGCCGATGGTGTTCATCGTGATTGCCAAAGCCTACGAGACGGAAGGCGGCGAGCCGGTTGATCTGCACGTGCTCGTCTCAGCCCCCGACGACGACACGGCCGTGCGCGCGACGCTGAACGCCCTGTCGGAAGAAGGCTTCCTCGAGGCCGATCTCGATCAGATCGGCATGATCACCGGCGCTCCGGACGAGGAACCGCATGCCTCTGCCTATCAGGGCGCGCTCGAAGGCGAAGTGGCGATCATCCGCTTCAACTGATCGGCTGGGCATAACGCGAAACGGCAGGCCGAAAATATCTCCGGCCTGCCCTGCCCCGCTTGCGGGTCGCAAAAACTACTGAACGATCGCACCACTCGGTCGCGGTGTTTCCTTCGTCTCCGCCGGCAGAACCGGATAGGTGACTTCCGGCATCCGACCGGTGAGCGCTTTGAGGAAGCCGACAATCTTGCCGACATCCCCCGGTTCCAGCGCCTCGCCGAGCTGCGATGTTCCCATGACGGACACGGCCTCTTCCAGGCTCCAGACCTTGCCGGAATGGAAATAGGGCGCGGTCAGCGCGATGTTTCTCAGCGGCGCTGCGCGGAAGACATAAGAATCATCCGCCGTATTGGTCACGGCGAAACGCCCCTTGTCCCCTTCCGGCAGGACTTCTGCACCGGGCTTCTCGATCAGGCCGAAAGGATAATAATCTTCACCGCCGACATTCACCCCGGCGTGACACGAGGCGCAACCCTTGTCGATGAACAGCGCCAAGCCCTGCTGCTGATCTTCCGTCATGGCGGCATCATCACCGTTCAGCCAAGCGTCGAAGGGTGCCGGCGTGATCAGGGTTGCCTCATAGGCTTCGATCGCCTTTGCGAAGTTGTCGAAGGTAACGGGATCCTCCTCGCCGGGGAATGCCGCCGTGAACCAGGCAATGTAGTCCGGCATGGATTTCAATGTCGTCACGACCTGGTCCGGCGTGTTCGCCATCTCGACACCCGCCTGGACCGGCCCCTTGGCCTGCGCCTTCAAATCCTCGGCGCGACCATCCCAGAACTGCGCGACGTTGAAAACGGCGTTCAAGACCGTCGGCGCGTTGCGCGGGCCTTTCTGCCAGCCATGGCCGATCGAAGTCTCGAGGTTATCGTCACCGCCCGTCGCCAGATTGTGGCAGGAATTGCAGGAAAATACGCCTGACGCCGACATGCGCGGATCGAAAAACAGCGCCTTGCCGAGTGCGATCTTGTCCGGCGTGATCGGATTGTCCGCAACTGCGGGTGTCGTTGATGGCAGCGGCTTGAACACTTCAAGCGCGGTTCCCCGTAACTCTGCTGCTGCGGGAACAGCTGCAAAAGCTGTCGTGGCCAGAAGAGCTGCGACCAGGGTCTTCACTAGGATCTTCATGCTTACCTCCGTGGAATACGAAGACAATTTAGAAGCGTTCCAAGCAGCCCTGTTGCGCCAGATCAACCCCTGAGGATGGGCACATGACAGACGTCATGTCTGGCGAGGAAATTTTGAAACGACGAGGAGTTCAACCGCCAAAGACAGGAAAACCGCCCGGATTGCTCCGGGCGGTCTGATTTTCTCAACACAGCGTGCGCTTATTCGCCCGCCGGTGCTGCTTCGCCTGCAAGGTTCTGCAGCATCGGTGTCGCGATATCCGCACCGGTGCCCTTCTTGCGCTCCTCGAGGATGAGGTCGTCGCGCGAGGTGGCGATGCGGCGGATCTGCGTCATGGTACCACCGGTACCGGCCGGGATCAGGCGACCGACGATGACGTTTTCCTTCAGGCCCTGCAGCGTGTCCATCTTGCCGGCAATCGCAGCTTCCGTGAGAACCTTGGTGGTTTCCTGGAAGGATGCAGCCGAGATGAAGGACGGCGTCTGCAGCGAGGCCTTGGTGATGCCGAGAAGGACCGGATCGCCGTATGCAGGCTTCTTGCCTTCTTCCATCAGACGCTCGTTCATGTCGTCCAGTTCGATGCGGTCGACATTGTCGCCCACGATGTACTGGCTGTCGCCCGAATCGGTGATCTCGACCTTCTGCAGCATCTGGCGAACGATCACCTCGATGTGCTTGTCGTTGATCACAACGCCCTGCAGTCGGTAGACTTCCTGGATTTCGTTGACCAGGTACGAGGCAAGTGCCTCGACGCCCTTGATCGCCAGGATGTCGTGCGGAGCCGGGTTACCGTCGAGGATGTAGTCACCCTTTTCGATATAGTCGCCTTCCTGAAGGTGGAAGGGCTTGCCCTTCGGGATCAGGTATTCGACCGGCTCGACACCGTCTTCCGCCGGCTCGATGATGACACGACGCTTGTTCTTGTAGTCGCGGCCGAGGCGAACCGTACCATCGATCTCAGCGATGATGGCGTGGTCCTTCGGACGACGAGCTTCGAACAGTTCGGCAACGCGCGGCAGACCACCGGTGATGTCCTTGGTCTTGGCGCTTTCCAGCGGCGAACGTGCGAGAACGTCACCCTGAGACACGCGCTGACCAGGCTCGACCGAGAGGATTGCATCGACGGAAAGCTGGAAGCGGGCTTCGCCGCCACGAGCAACCTTCAATACATTGCCATTCGTGTCCTTGATCACGATCGCCGGCTTGAGGTCCGAACCGCGCGGGGTCGAACGCCAGTCGATAACCTGACGCTTGGTGATACCAGTCGACTCGTCGGTCGCTTCGGAGACGGACAGACCGTCCACAACGTCCTCGAAGTGTACGATACCCTCGACTTCGGTCATGATCGGACGGGTGTACGGATCCCACTCGGCCAGACGCTGGCCGCGCTTCACCTTGTCGCCATCGTCGACGAAGACCTTCGAACCGTAGGCCACACGCTGCGAAGAACGCTCAACACCGCGTTCGTCGAGGATCGTGATGGCCATGCTGCGGCCCATGGCGATCAGCGTGCCATCGGAATTGCGCAGCATGTTGCGGTTCTTGATCTGCACCGTACCTTCATACGAGGCTTCCAAGAACGACTGGTCAACCACGGTCGCCGTACCACCCAAGTGGAAGGTACGCATGGTGAGCTGGGTACCCGGTTCACCGATCGACTGTGCGGCGATGACGCCGACGGCCTCGCCCATGTTGACAGGCGTACCGCGAGCAAGGTCACGACCGTAGCAGATCGAGCAGACGCCGGTCTGAACTTCGCAGGTCAGGGCCGAGCGGATGCGGATCGACTGGATACCAGCCTTCTCGATTTCGACGACATGCGGCTCAAGGATCATCTGGCCGGCATCGACGATGCGCTCACCGGTGACCGGATGATCGATGTCGTCAAGTGCTGTACGACCGAGAACGCGGGCGCCGATGGAGGCAACCACCTGACCGGCATCGACGATCGCCGTCATGGTGAGGCCCTTGTCGGTGCCGCAATCCACGAGGTTGACGATGCAATCCTGCGCGACGTCGACGAGACGACGGGTCAGGTAACCGGAGTTCGCGGTCTTCAGAGCGGTGTCTGCGAGACCCTTACGGGCACCGTGGGTCGAGTTGAAGTACTCGTTAACGGTCAGACCTTCCTTGAAGTTCGAGATGATCGGCGTCTCGATGATTTCGCCCGACGGCTTGGCCATGAGGCCACGCATGCCGCCCAGCTGACGCATCTGGTTCGGTGAACCACGAGCACCCGAGTGCGACATCATGTAGATGGCGTTCATCGGCTTCTGGCGGTTGGTTTCCGGGTCGAACTCGACGGCCTTAATGCGGGCCATCATGTCTTCGGCAACCTTTTCGGTGGCCTTGCCCCAGGCATCAACGACCTTGTTGTACTTCTCGCCCTGAGTGATCAGGCCGTCGTTGTACTGCTGCTCGTATTCCTTGACCAGGGTTTCGGTGTCGCCAACGATCTTCGCCTTGGTTTCCGGAATGATCATGTCGTCCTTGCCGAACGAAATGCCGGCGCGGCAGGCATGGGTGAAGCCAAGCTGCATGATGCGGTCACAGAAGATGACCGTGTCCTTCTGGCCGCAGTGACGGTAGACCGTGTCGATCATCTTGGAGATGTTCTTCTTGGTCATTTCCTGGTTGCAGATGTCGAAGGGCACATTGACGTTCTTCGGCAGAAGTTCGCCGATGATCATGCGGCCAGGGGTGGTTTCATAGATCTTCGAAACCGGGTTGCCCTCGGCGTCGACGGTCTTGAAGCGACCACGGATCTTGGCATGCAGCGTGACGACCTTGTTCTCCAGCGCATGGTGCAGTTCGCCCATGTCGGAGAAGGCCATGCCTTCGCCCGGCTCGTTCTGGTTCTGGATCGACAGATAGTAGAGGCCGAGAACCATGTCCTGCGACGGAACGATGATCGGTGCACCGTTGGCCGGGTGCAGGATGTTGTTCGTCGACATCATCAGCACGCGGGCTTCAAGCTGGGCTTCAAGCGACAGCGGCACGTGAACGGCCATCTGGTCGCCGTCGAAGTCGGCGTTGAAGGCCGTGCAGACGAGCGGATGCAGCTGGATCGCCTTGCCTTCGACCAGGATCGGTTCGAAGGCCTGGATGCCCAGGCGGTGCAGCGTCGGTGCGCGGTTCAGAAGAACCGGATGCTCGCGGATGACCTCGTCGAGGATATCCCAGACTTCGGGCTTTTCCTTTTCAACCAGCTTCTTGGCCTGCTTGACGGTCGAGGAGTAACCCTTGGCGTCGAGGCGGGCATAGATGAACGGCTTGAACAGCTCGAGCGCCATCTTCTTCGGCAGGCCGCACTGGTGCAGCTTCAGTTCCGGACCGGTCACGATGACCGAACGGCCGGAATAGTCGACGCGCTTGCCGAGAAGGTTCTGGCGGAAGCGGCCCTGCTTGCCCTTGAGCATGTCGGACAGCGACTTCAGCGGACGCTTGTTGGCGCCGGTGATGACGCGGCCACGACGGCCGTTGTCGAAGAGCGCGTCCACAGATTCCTGCAGCATGCGCTTTTCGTTGCGGATGATGATGCCCGGTGCGCGCAATTCGATCAGGCGCTTCAGACGGTTGTTACGGTTGATGACGCGACGATAGAGATCGTTCAGGTCAGAGGTCGCGAAACGACCACCGTCCAGAGGCACCAGCGGGCGCAGATCCGGCGGGATGACCGGAACGACCTTCATGATCATCCATTCCGGACGGTTGCCGGATTCCATGAAGTTCTCGACGATCTTCAGGCGCTTCATAAGCTTCTTCTGCTTGAGATCCGAGGTGGTCTCAGCCAGATCGGAGCGCAGATCGCCAGCGATCTTCTCGAGGTTCATCGAGGCAAGCATGTCATAGATGGCTTCAGCGCCGATCATGGCGGTGAACTGGTCTTCGCCGAACTCGTCGACGGCCATCATGTACTCTTCTTCCGAGAGCAGCTGGTTTTCCTTGAGCGAGGTCAGGCCCGGCTCGGTCACGATGTAGTTCTCGAAATAGAGAACGCGCTCGACATCCTTCAGCGTCATGTCGAGCAGGGTCGAGATACGCGAAGGCAGCGACTTCAGGAACCAGATATGGGCAACCGGTGCTGCGAGCTCGATGTGGCCCATGCGCTCACGGCGAACGCGCGACAGCGTGACTTCGACGCCGCACTTTTCGCAGATGATGCCCTTGTACTTCATGCGCTTGTACTTGCCGCACAGGCACTCGTAGTCCTTGATCGGTCCGAAGATACGCGCGCAGAACAGACCGTCACGCTCAGGCTTGAACGTACGGTAGTTGATGGTCTCCGGCTTCTTGATCTCGCCGTAGGACCACGAAAGGATCTTTTCCGGGCTCGCGATCGAGATCCGGATGGAGTCGAAGTGCTGCGCCGGCACTTGCGGGTTGAAAAGGTTCATGACCTCTTGGTTCATGCCTGTCTCCTTGTGGGCTTTAAGCCCTCGATTGGGTCGGTGATGGCGGCGGATTCCCGGGATGCCGCATCTGACCCTTCAAATGACAATAACCGCAGATTGCGGCGAAACTCCCCTCACCGTCCGGTCTTGGCCGTCGGCCGGTCAGGGAATGGCATGCGCAGCAGATGCCACGCATGCCTTGTCAGACAGTTTACTCGGCTGCGTCCGGCAGCTGACCCTCTTCTTCCGGCAGAAGCTTCGAGTTCTCGAGTTCCACGGAAAGGCCCAGAGAGCGCATTTCCTTGACGAGAACGTTGAAGCTTTCCGGAATACCGGCCTCGAAAGTATCGTCGCCACGGACGATCGCTTCGTAAACCTTGGTACGGCCAGCCACGTCGTCCGACTTCACGGTCAGCATTTCCTGCAGGGTGTATGCAGCACCGTAAGCCTCGAGCGCCCAGACTTCCATTTCCCCGAAGCGCTGACCGCCGAACTGCGCCTTACCACCGAGCGGCTGCTGGGTGACGAGCGAGTAAGGACCGATCGAACGCGCGTGGATCTTGTCGTCGACCAGGTGGTTCAGCTTGATCATGTACATGTAGCCAACCGTGACCTGACGGTCGAAGGCTTCGCCGGTACGACCATCATACAAGGTCGACTGACCAGACGGGTTGAGACCCGCGCGCTTGAGCATCGAGGAAACGTCGCTTTCATGCGCACCGTCAAAGACCGGGGTCGCGATGGAAACGCCGCGCTTGGCTTCTTCCGCAAGACGCACCAGCGACTCGTCGTCGAACGTCTTGACCTCGTCATGCGCCTCAGAGGCGTAGATTTCGGTCAATTCCTTCTTCAGGTCGGTGATGTCGAGATGCTTGCGGTAGTCCTCGAGCATCTGGCCGATCTTCCTACCCATGCCGGCGCAAGCCCAGGCAAGGTGGGTTTCGAGGATCTGGCCGACGTTCATGCGCGAGGGAACGCCGAGCGGGTTCAGGACGATGTCGACATGCGTGCCGTCTTCGAGGAACGGCATGTCCTCGACCGGTACGATGCGCGACACAACACCCTTGTTGCCGTGACGGCCGGCCATCTTGTCGCCTGGCTGGATCTTGCGCTTCACAGCGACGAAGACCTTGACCATCTTCATGACGCCCGGAGGCATTTCATCGCCGCGCTGGACCTTCTCAACCTTGTCCATGAAGCGCTGTTCAAGGCGCGACTTGGATTCGTCGTACTGAGCACGCAGGGCTTCGAGTTCGGCCTGGGCCTTCTCGTCTTCCACTGCGAACATCCACCACTGCGAGCGGGGATATTCAGACACGACGGCGTTGGACAGTTCGACGCCCTTCTTGAAGCCCTTCGGACCGGCGATCGACACCTGGCCGCGGAGCATGTCGAGCAGACGGCCGTAGACGTTACGGTCGAGGATCGCCTGTTCGTCGTCACGGTCCTTGGCGAGGCGTTCGATTTCCTCGCGCTCGATCGCCATCGCACGTTCGTCCTTTTCAACGCCGTGGCGGTTGAAGACGCGAACTTCGACGATGGTGCCGAAGGTGCCCGGAGGCATGCGCATGGACGTATCGCGGACGTCGGAAGCCTTTTCACCGAAGATGGCGCGCAGAAGCTTTTCTTCCGGCGTCATCGGGCTTTCGCCCTTCGGCGTGATCTTGCCGACGAGGATGTCGCCAGGCGCAACTTCCGCACCGATATAGACGATACCGGCTTCGTCGAGGTTCTTCAGCGCTTCTTCCGAGACGTTCGGAATGTCGCGCGTGATTTCTTCCGGACCAAGCTTGGTGTCGCGGGCCATGACTTCGAACTCCTCGATATGGATCGAGGTGAAGACGTCTTCGGCAACAATGCGCTCCGACATCAGGATCGAGTCTTCGTAGTTGTAGCCGTTCCACGGCATGAACGCGACGAGCGCGTTGCGGCCGAGAGCCAGATCGCCGAGGTCGGTCGACGGACCGTCCGCGATGATGTCGCCCTTGTTGACCACGTCACCCACGGTGACCAGCGGACGCTGGTTGACGCAGGTGTTCTGGTTCGAACGCTGGAACTTCTGCAGGCGATAGATATCGACGCCAGACTTCGACGGATCGAGGTCTTCCGTGGCGCGGATAACGATACGCGTTGCATCGACCTGGTCGACCACGCCGCCGCGACGGGCACCGATGGCAGCGCCGGAGTCACGGGCAACCACCGGCTCCATGCCGGTTCCGACGAACGGGGCTTCGGCACGCAGAAGCGGCACGGCCTGACGCTGCATGTTCGAGCCCATGAGAGCGCGGTTGGCGTCGTCGTTTTCGAGGAACGGAATGAGAGCGGCTGCGACCGACACCAGCTGCTTCGGCGAGACGTCCATCAGGTTGATGGTGTCGCGCGGCGACAGCATAACTTCGCCAGCATGACGGCAGACGACGAACTCTTCGACGAACTGGCCATCGGCCGTCAGTTCAGAGTTAGCCTGGGCGACGTAGTACTTCGCTTCTTCCATGGCGGAGAGATAGACGACGTCCTTCGTCACCTTGCCGTCCACGATCTTGCGGTACGGGCTTTCGATGAAGCCGTACTTGTTGACGCGGGCAAAGGTGGCAAGCGAGTTGATCAGACCGATGTTCGGGCCTTCCGGCGTCTCAATCGGGCAGATACGGCCGTAGTGGGTCGGGTGAACGTCGCGGACTTCGAAGCCTGCGCGTTCGCGCGTCAGACCACCCGGTCCAAGAGCCGACAGACGGCGCTTGTGGGTGATTTCCGACAGCGGGTTCACCTGGTCCATGAACTGCGACAGCTGCGAGGAGCCGAAGAATTCGCGAACCGCGGCAGCAGCCGGCTTGGCGTTGATCAGGTCCTGCGGCATGACGGTGTCGATTTCGATCGACGACATGCGTTCCTTGATCGCGCGCTCCATGCGGAGCAGACCGAGACGGTACTGGTTTTCCATGAGCTCGCCGACGGAGCGAACACGACGGTTGCCAAGGTTGTCGATATCGTCGATCTCTCCCTTGCCGTCACGCAGCTCGACCAGCATCTTGACCACGGCCAGGATGTCGTCCTTGCGCAGAACGCGGACGGTATCCGGGCAGTCGAGATCGAGACGCATGTTCATCTTGACGCGACCAACGGCCGACAGGTCGTAGCGCTCGGCGTCGAAGAACAGCGACTGGAACATGGCTTCCGCCGAGTCCATGGTCGGCGGCTCACCCGGACGCATGACGCGATAGATGTCGAACAGAGCGTCCTGACGGTTCTCGTTCTTGTCCGCGGCCAGCGTGTTGCGGATGTAGGCGCCGACATTGATGTGGTCGATGCCGAGAACCGGGATTTCAGTAAAGCCGGTGTCGAGGATCTGCGGCAGGGTCTTTTCGTCGATCTCGTCGCCGGCTTCCATGTAGATTTCACCGGTCGACATGTTGACCAGGTCTTCTGCAAGGTAGTTGCCGTAGAGATCTTCGTCGGACGCCTTGAGGAACTTCAGGCCCTTTTCCGAAAGCTGACGAAGCAGACGCGGGGTGAGCTTCTTGCCACCTTCGACAACGACTTCGCCGGTATCGGCGTCGACGAGGTCGGACAGCGTCTTTGCGCCCTTCAGCGTTTCCGGATTGAACGGGAACCGCCAACCCTTGCCATCCCGCTCGTAGACGGACTTCGAGTAGAAGGTCGACAGAATTTCTTCGCCGTCCATGCCAAGCGCCATCAGCAGCGAGGTCACGGGGATCTTGCGGCGACGGTCGATACGCGCGTGGACGATGTCCTTGGCGTCGAACTCGATGTCGAGCCAGGAACCGCGATAAGGGATCACGCGGGCAGCAAACAGAAGCTTGCCCGACGAATGGCTCTTGCCCTTGTCGTGGTCGAAGAACACGCCCGGCGAACGGTGCATCTGAGACACGATAACGCGCTCGGTGCCGTTGACGATGAACGTACCGTTGTTCGTCATGAGCGGCATGTCGCCCATGTAGACGGACTGTTCCTTGATGTCCTTGATCGAACGCGCGCCTGTATCCTCATCAATATCGAACACGATGAGGCGCAGCGTCACCTTCAATGGTGCGGCATAGGTCAGGTCGCGCTGACGGCATTCGTCGACGTCGAACTTCGGCGGCTCGAATTCGTAGGACACGAATTCCAGCATCGAAGCGCCGGAGAAGTCCGTGATCGGGAAGACCGACTTGAAAACGGTCTGAAGGCCCTCATCGGGACGACCGCCCTCGGGCTCGTCGACCATGAGGAATTGGTCGTAAGACGCCTTCTGAACCTCGATGAGGTTCGGCATTTCAGCGACTTCTGGGATTTTTCCGAAAAACTTGCGTACGCGCCTGCGACCATTATACGAAAGGGTCTGAGCCATCGTCGCTCCTTGTCAATTTGCAACCGGGCCTGCAACGGACGGAACACGCTGGCCAGGCGGTGCCGTCGATCATGGATCAATCAATCTCGTTGCTGAAATCGTCGCTCAGGCCGGATTGCCTTCTTGCAGCGATTCGCAACCATCCTCTTGAAGAACCCATTACCCAGGAGCCGTTTTGACACGGATCCTGGGTAATACGTTCCGGAGAAATGGACGGGAGAGAGAAACTCTCCCCCGCCGCATTCCGATATTACTTAACGTCGACCTTAGCGCCGGCGTCTTCAAGCTTCTTCTTGAGGTCAGCGGCTTCAGCCTTGGAAACGCCTTCCTTGACCGGCTTCGGAGCGCCTTCGACCAGGTCCTTGGCTTCCTTGAGGCCGAGGCCGGTGATGCCGCGAACTTCCTTGATGACGTTGATCTTGTTGGCGCCAGCGTCCGTCAGGATAACGTCGAATTCGGTCTTTTCCTCTTCAGCAGCAGCCGGAGCAGCGCCACCGCCAGCAGCGGCAACAGCTACAGGAGCAGCAGCCGAAACGCCCCACTTTTCTTCGAGCATCTTGGAAAGCTCAGCAGCTTCCAGAACGGTCAGAGCAGAGAGGTCTTCTACGATCTTAGCGAGATCAGCCATTTTATTAGTCCTTTGATAGTTCGGTTCGAACTGGTTTGTTTATTGAACAGCGAAAAACCGCCTTACGCGGCTTCGTCCTTCTTTGCGTAGGCCGCAAAAACGCGCGCCAGCTGCGAAGCCGGTGCCTGTACAACGCCTGCGATGCGGGTCGCCGGGGTCTGAATCATACCCAGCAGCTTTGCACGCAGTTCGTCCAGCGAAGGCAGGGTCGCAAGCGACTTGACTGCTTCAGCGTTCAGCGTGGTCGTGCCCATTGCGCCACCGAGAACAACGATCTTGTCGTTGGTCTTGGCGAAATCGACGACGACCTTGGGAGCCGTAATCGGGTCGGTGCTGTATGCAATCAGCGTCTGACCCTTGAAGAGATCTGTCATCCCTTCGGCTTCCGTGCCCTGAAGAGCGATCTTGGCCAGACGGTTCTTCGCGACTTTGACGGTGCCGCCAGCAGCGCGCATCTTCGAACGAAAGTCGTTCATCTGCGCAACTGTGACACCAGCATAGTGGGCCACGACAACCGAACCGGAAGCCTTGAAGACTTCGTTCAGCTCCGTGACAAATTCGCGCTTTTCCGCTCTTTCCACTGTCTGTCTCCAGTTGATGAGACCGCAATCCTGCAGGCCCCACCGGGTTTGCCTTTGCCTCAAGGGATCCAAACATGTCGGACCCCGAGCGACGCTTGAGGATCCTGTCCCCTCGCATCAAAGCTCGCTTCGATGCTAAGGCGAATAAGGCTCGAACCGAACTTCAAGACGTCATCAGACGTTTAAATACCGGATCTTACCCGTCTCATGAGGGCGATCATTAAGGCCTTTAGGCCACCCACAATCTCGGACAGGAGTGCCTGATCTTGCGATCAGACATTTCCGGCCCCGAAAGGCCGGAAACAGTGCGGACCTGGGCACGGGGCCCAGGTCAATTCATAAATCAGGCGTTGACCGAGCCAGGCTCGACCTTGACGCCGACGCCCATGGTCGAGGAGATCGCTACGCGCTTGACGTAGTTGCCCTTCGCACCGGTCGGCTTGGCCTTGATGACGGCGTCAGCAAAAGCCTTGATGTTTTCTTCAAGAGCCTTGGCGTCGAAGGAAGCCTTGCCGATGCCGGCATGGACGATACCAGCCTTCTCGACGCGGAACTCGACTGCACCGCCCTTGGAAGCCTTGACGGCGCCTGCGACGTCCATGGTCACGGTGCCGACCTTCGGGTTCGGCATCATGCCACGCGGGCCGAGAACCTTACCGAGGCGACCGACGAGCGGCATCATGTCCGGGGTGGCGATGCAACGATCGAAGTCGATCTTGCCGCCCTGGACGATTTCCAGCAGGTCTTCGGCGCCGACGATGTCTGCACCGGCAGCCTTGGCTTCGTCAGCCTTGGCGCCACGGGCGAAGACGGCAACCTTGACGTCGCGGCCCGTGCCGTTCGGCAGGTTGACAACGCCACGGACCATCTGGTCCGCGTGACGGGGGTCAACGCCGAGGTTCATCGAGATTTCGATGGTTTCGTCGAACTTCGCGGTAGCGCGTTCCTTGACGAGGGCGATTGCTTCCGGCAGGGCGACCAGCTTGGTCGGATCGATGCCTTCGCGGATCTTCTGAAGACGCTTTGCAAGCTTTGCCATGATCAAGCCACCACTTCCAGGCCCATGGATCGGGCAGAGCCCTCAACCATCAGCATTGCGCCTTCGATGTCGGCAGCGTTGAGATCCTTCATCTTACCTTCGGCGATCGCACGGACCTGAGCCTTGGTGATGGTGCCAGCCTTGCCGCCCTTACCAGGCGTCTTGGAACCGGAGGTGATCTTCGCTTCCTTCTTCAGCCAGTAGGTAACCGGCGGCTGCTTCATTGCGAAGGTGAAGGACTTGTCCTGGTAATAGGTGATGACGACCGGGATCGGCATACCCTTTTCCATTTCCTGCGTGGCGGCGTTGAACGCCTTGCAGAATTCCATGATGTTGATGCCGCGCTGACCAAGGGCCGGGCCGATCGGCGGGGACGGGTTTGCCGATCCTGCCTTGACCTGGAGCTTGAGCTGGCCTGCAACTTTCTTAGCCATTACTCTCTGCCTTTCTACTCAGACCGGTTTCCCGATCCACTGATGCCGGAACTATCCGGCGGCTGCGGTTGCGTGGTGCGTATGAACAGCCCGGCTTAAGTGACTGCCATTCTCCCACGCGGATCGGGGAGTTCCCTCCCCTTTTCGATCAGACCTTTTCGACCTGACCGTATTCGAGTTCGACCGGCGTTGCGCGACCGAAGATCGAGACCTCGACCTTAAGGCGCGAGCGCTCTTCATCGACATCCTGAACGACACCGTTGAAGGAGGCGAACGGACCGTCGGAAACGCGGACCTGCTCGCCGATCTCGAAGGAGACGGAAGACTTCGGACGCTCGACACCTTCCTGGACCTGGCCCAGGATGCGCTCTGCCTCGAAATCAGGGATCGGAACCGGCTTGTTGTCGGAACCGAGGAAGCCCGTGACCTTCGGGGTATTCTTGATGAGGTGATAGGCCTCATCCGTCAGGTTCGCGCGCACCAGCACGTAGCCGGGGAAGAACTTGCGCTCGCTGTCGACCTTGCGACCGCGACGAACCTCGACAACCTTTTCAGTCGGCACGAGGATCTTTTCGAACAAATGCTCAAGCCCCTTCTGGCGAGCCTTGTTCTCGATGTCTTCCGCGACCTTCTTCTCAAAATTAGAATATGCGTGGACGATGTACCAACGTGCCGCCATGTTCGTCTCCGCCCAATCAGTTACCAACGCTCAGCACGAAGCCGAGGACCCAGCTGATGAGCTGGTCTGCGCCGAAGAAAAACAGCGCAGCGAAAAACACCATCGCCAGACACATGAGGGTCGAGATCGTGGTCTCGCGACGCGAGGGCCACGTCACCTTGGACGTCTCGGAGCGAACCTGCTGCAGAAACGCAAATGGATTAGACTTGGATGCCATTTAATGCCCACGCTTTTACGGCGCGTAAAGCCGACCTTGGTCAGCCCCACGCACCGCGTGTCTGTTTGAACCCTACATAAAGACCGTTTCCCACTTTCACAAGAGGGAAATGTTCTTTCGCAACTTCCAGGCTGTACCAGATCTCTAAGCTCGTCGCCGCACGCATGCGCGCCGAACGGAAATGGCAGGGGCAGCCGGGCTTGAACCGACGACCTGCGGTTTTGGAGACCGCCGCTCTACCAACTGAGCTATACCCCTAAGCCTGCCCTTCGAACAAAAATCCGTTTCGTTCGAAGCATGGCGCTCCCTTTAAGACGACAGAACAGGAATGGCAAGTGCCTATTTTCTCCTTTTGTCGCTATGTCACGGATAATCCCGAAGCTACCCGCCCGCCCCATTCCTCACGACGACCGGCACCTTGCCGTCTTAATGCCGCATCACGTGGCGAGCCGAAACCCCTCGCCGCTTCATTTGCAACGAATCAGCGAGATGGCAGACGCCATGCTGGCGCTGAAGCTCGCCGATTCGCCGGCTGACATCGCGCTCTCACTCCGGATTAGCCAGCCGACGCTGCGCAGGACCCCGCCCAAACGCTCACAAAATTAGGGAAACATAAAAGACACTTAGCGCTCGCGCGCTCGGCAGTCGGGCGTCTCCAAGCCTGGCAAAGAAGGTGCTGACCCGGGGCTCACTTGCCAGACGGCTGTCTTTGCCGGATAGTTTTGCATGCCGTCCCTCCCGAAGGACCCGCCATGCTCAGAATCAGCAATGCCACCCTGCCCGGCTCTGAATTCCACGACAGCGACCTCTCAGAGGCGCAGTTCAGCAATGCGGCGCTTCGGCAGGCCGTGTTCAGCAACGTCAACCTCGTGCGCGGCCTGATCACCGATTCCGACGCCGATCAGATGGCCCTGCGCAATATCGGCATGTCGGGGGCCATCCTGGAAAACGTGGCCATGGATGGGGCTAGCCTGACGCATGTCGACATGAACGGCTGCACCATCCGCTTCGCGAGCCTTGCCGATGTGTCGATTGCCGAATGCGATCTGACCGGCATGACGATCAACGGCCATCTGGTGACGGAGCTGCTGCGATTGGCAGAAGCAGCCGAGCTGCAGGCGAGCGCCTGAGTACATCATAGCTATTCCTGCCTGAATGAGGCATTCGACGCGATGCCGCCCCCTCCAGGCCATATGCTCGCAATCCATCTATCATCTTAACGCAAGAAGCCCCGCTGTTGCCAGCGGGGCTTTCTCGTTCCCTTGCGGGATAAATATCACTCGACGATCGGAAGCGACGATGCCGGCGCCGCTTTTGGATCGCGCTTGCGCGCCATCCAAATATTTCAGAGCGGCGTCGGCAGCTTTCGGCCCCGCCGTCGATCGTCGATTACTCGACGATCGAAGCGACGATGCCGGCGCCGACGGTACGGCCGCCTTCGCGGATCGCGAAGCGCAGCTTTTCTTCCATCGCGATCGGAACGATCAGCTCAACGGCAACGGTGACGTTGTCGCCAGGCATAACCATTTCCGTGCCTTCCGGAAGCGACACGATACCGGTCACGTCCGTCGTGCGGAAGTAGAACTGCGGACGGTAGTTCGTGAAGAACGGCGTATGACGGCCGCCTTCTTCCTTCGTCAGGATGTAGGCTTCTGCCATGAACTTCTTGTGCGGCTTGACCGAACCCGGCTTGCACAGAACCTGACCACGCTCGACGTCGTCACGCTGGATACCACGAACCAGTGCACCGATGTTGTCGCCAGCCTGGCCCTGGTCGAGCAGCTTGCGGAACATTTCAACGCCGGTAACCGTCGTCTTCTTGGTATCGCGGATACCAACGAATTCGACTTCTTCGCCAACCTTGACGATACCGCGCTCAACGCGACCCGTCACAACCGTACCACGGCCGGAGATCGAGAACACGTCTTCGATCGGCATCAGGAACGGCTGGTCGATCGGACGCTCAGGCGTCGGAATGTAGGCGTCAACCTGGGCCATCAGCTCGCGAACAGCGTCTTCGCCGATCGTCTTGTTGCTGTCGTTCAGGGCAGCAAGAGCCGAACCCTTGACGACCGGGATGTCGTCGCCCGGGAAGTCGTAGGACGACAGAAGTTCGCGAACTTCCAGTTCAACGAGCTCGAGCAGTTCGGCGTCGTCAACCTGGTCGACCTTGTTGAGGAAGACGACGATCGCCGGAACGCCAACCTGACGAGCAAGCAGGATGTGCTCGCGGGTCTGCGGCATCGGGCCGTCGGCTGCCGAGCAAACCAGGATCGCGCCGTCCATCTGCGCTGCACCGGTGATCATGTTCTTGACGTAGTCGGCGTGGCCGGGGCAGTCAACGTGGGCATAGTGACGGTTGGCCGTCTCATACTCGACGTGTGCCGTCGAGATGGTGATGCCGCGTGCCTTTTCTTCCGGGGCTGCGTCGATCTGGTCATAGGCCTTGAATTCACCGAAATACTTGGTGATCGCTGCCGTCAGAGACGTCTTGCCGTGGTCGACGTGGCCAATCGTGCCGATGTTCACATGCGGCTTGGTACGCTCAAACTTACTCTTTGCCATTTGAATGCTTCCTATGAACGAAAAGAGGTTACCCCGGGCTGGCCGGTTTGGTCTGGCCGTTTAAGGCTTTCGCATCCAATGCGCAAGCCTTAAATCGAAAGCATCGGGGTGGGCCTAAAGGCCATCATCGAGCCTGATAGGCCGGACGCAGCCTTTCGATCAGGAGATCGACCTGGCGCGCGACGATCGGATCGTCGGTGAGTTCAGCGCAAAGGATCAAAGGCATGGGACGCTCTTCGCCGGGCTTATCTCCCATGACCACCGGCACCATGGCTTCAGCCAGCGCTGCGTCGATGGTATCGGACAGGTCTTTCCAGTCTTCCGGTTGGGCCTTCGCGCGTTCTGAGAGCATCTGCAACCACCCCTCGCCCTGCTCTTTCAAGACCGGATCCGACTGGCGGGTGAGACAGGTGGCGACCGCAATGCCCTGGACATCCCGGGTCACGTCAGCCCGAGGCTCAGCCCATGAAGGTGTCGTGCCCAGACCGGCCGCCGTTGCGACAAGGAGAACCGAACGGATTTGCGGCATGGTGAGCGACATCTTCATGGGCCAAGCTCCTGACTGCATGACAGCTAAGCCCGCCGGCCAAGCGGGCAAACTCACTCATGGCGGGAATCTTGGTCAAAATGTGCAGGAAAGGCTTCAACGGAGCCGGAGGATGACGCGCGTCACACAGCGCCGACGCAAGGATTATGCGTGCAACCGGACTAAATCACAGAACGAATTGTTGGGGACTGCTTTGGAGCGGGTAACGGGAATCGAACCCGTGTATTCAGCTTGGAAGGCTGCTGCTCTACCATTGAGCTATACCCGCGTTCTGCGATCCGAGGACGAATGGTGGAGAGAGTTGGATTTGAACCAACGTAGGCTGAGCCAACGGATTTACAGTCCGTCCCCTTTAACCACTCGGGCATCTCTCCATTCTTTCGTCCGGATCGTTCGACCAAGCTTTTCAGTCTGAACCGGAGAGCGTCGCCCCTCGGTCTGCGGCGGGTATATGACGGTCCAACCGGCTCCTGTCAACACGAAGTTTGAGGAAAATTCCGAAAAATTTCAGAGGCCCGACAGCTGCGGGATTTTTGCAGCGGGTCTATGCCGCGGGAGCGCCGGTGGCTATAACGGGATATGGCCAAAGATCCCAAAACCGATAAATCCGCCCGCGACACCCACTATGCAACACTGCGCCGCCAGGTGCGCGATGCCAAGCGTGAACGGGGAGAAATTCCAACGCCGGCACCGCAAAAGCGCCGCAAGAGCAATGCGGACTGGACGCCGCCGCCGATCGCGCCAGACCAGGTTCTGCTCTATGGACTGCACACCGTGCGAGCGGCCCTCGACAATCCCGAGCGCAAGCTGATCAAGCTTTCGGCCACCCAGAACGCCCTGGTCCGGCTCGAGATCGCATCTGTGGAAAACCTCGGCATTCCCTTCGAAACGGTGACGCCGCAGGATCTCGACAAGATTCTCGGACCGGAAGCGATTCACCAGGGCGTGTTGCTCGAAACGCGGCCACTCCCCGTGCGCCGGCTGGAAGCGCTGAAGGAAAGCCCGCTGCTTCTGGTGCTCGACCAGGTGACAGATCCGCACAACGTAGGCGCCATCATGCGCTCGGCGGTCGCCTTCGGTGCCGGTGCTGTCATCACCACCCAGAGACACAGCCCGACCGAATCAGGCGTTCTGGCGAAATCAGCCTCCGGGGCATTGGAAATGATTCCCTATATCCAGGTTGGCAATCTCGCCGACGCTCTGGGTGAGCTGCACAATCTCGGCTTCTTCACAGTCGGCCTTGATTCGGAAGGACCCGCGCCGATGGAAGAGACCTTAAGCGGCAAGCGGATTGCGCTGGTGCTGGGCTCCGAGGGCAAGGGCCTCAGGCAGAAGACGCGCGAAACGGTATCGGCCCTTGCAAGGCTCGACATGCCGGGCGAAATCAAGTCGCTCAACGTCTCGAATGCTGCGGCCATCGCTCTTTACGCCACCCGCCAGCATCTGGCCCGGGCCTGATGATTGTCGTCTTTTCCGACCTCGATGGAACGCTGCTCGATCACGATAGCTATTCTTTTGAGGCGGCGAAGCCGGCCCTTGCCCTGTTGAAGAACCGCAAAATCCCTTTGGTGCTGGCGAGCAGCAAGACGGAAGCGGAGATGCGACCGATTGCCGAGGCCATGGGGCTTCAAGGCCCCATGATCGTTGAGAATGGCGCCGGCATTGCCGACACATCGGTCAACACCCCATCAGAGCAGGGCAACCACGTCCACGCAGCCCTCACGAAGGCAGTTCGGCAATTACCAAAACACCTCCAGGGGTGCTTTGAGGGGTTTTCCGACTGGGATCTCACCCGCGTCGTGGCAGAGACCGGCCTTTCCGCCGAGGCAGCCGCCAGAGCCAAGACGCGACGCTTTTCCGAACCCGGACGCTTTTCCGGCACGGAGGCGCAAAAAGCAGAGTTTGTTCGGCTGCTGGACGCCTCAGGCTTTTCGGCCGTTCAGGGCGGCCGGTTTTTCACCTTGATGCCGAAGACCTCCAAGGCAGCGCGTATGGCCGAGGTCGCGGCGAGCTTAGCTGCATCTTCAGGTGAGAGCGTACGCACCGTGGCGCTTGGCGATGGCATGAATGATCTCGACATGCTTCAGGCGGCCGATTGCGGCATCATCATCGCCAATCCCTCGCACGCCCCGCTGCCCGTCACAAAACGGGAGCGCGACGGGTTCATTCTGCGCAGCACGGAGATTGGCCCTGTGGGCTGGAACCAGATGATCCATAGCCTCGTTCAGGCGGGAGATTTCTGAGCCGGGAACCAACGGCTGCACTTGCTAGAAGGAATTTTGAATGGCCGATTTTCATCAGAATGGCGTCGTCGCAACCCTGCACAATCTAAGGGAACGCTCGCTGGACCGGATGGAAAAGGAACTGGCCGTCTTCTCGCAGGAAAAACCGATCACACTGATCCTGCCCTCACTCTATTCCGAGCTCGAGGCCCCGGCGCTCGATCATATTGTCCAGGAACTGTCGCAGGTGCCGTATCTGGCCGAAATTGTCATTGGCCTTGACCAGGCCGACGAGCGGCAATTTCAGCATGCGAAACACTACTTCTCGCGCCTGCCCCAAAAGCACACGATAATCTGGCATGATGGGCCGCGGATGCGCGGCATCGACGACAAGCTGAAGGCGGAAGACCTGTCACCGGATCAGCCGGGCAAAGGGCGCAATGTCTGGTTCTGCATGGGCTATGTCCTCGGTTCAGGCAGACAGGGAGTCGTTGCCCTGCACGACTGCGATATCGTGACCTATTCGCGCGACATGCTGGCCCGGCTTGTCTATCCCGTTGCAAATCCGCGCTTTCCCTATGTCTTTTCCAAGGGCTATTATCCGCGCATTGCCGAGCGATCCCTCAATGGTCGCGTGACCCGGCTCCTGGTGACGCCGCTTCTTCTCAGTCTCGAAAAGGTGATCGGCAACCATGCCTATATCGATTATCTGAAAGCCTTCCGCTACCCGCTGGCCGGCGAGTTTGCCATGCAGGGGCAGATCCTCTCGGATATTCGCATACCCTCCGATTGGGGGCTTGAGATCGGCGTCCTGTCTGAACTCTGGCGCAACCAGTCGAGCCGCAAGGTCTGTCAGGTCGATATTGCCGATTCCTATGATCACAAGCACCAGCCGCTTTCACCTGAGGATGCGGCAAAAGGCCTGTCACGCATGTCGATCGACATTACGAAGGCGCTCTACCGCAAGCTGGCGACCGATGGTGTGGTGTTCAGTCAGGACACATTCCGGACTTTGAAGGCGACCTATTATCGCACGGCGCTCGATCTGGTGGAGATCTACCATCACGACGCACGCATGAACGGCCTGACGACCGACCGCCACCGTGAGGAGCAGGCCGTCGAACTCTTTGCCGCCAACCTGATCGATGCCGGCAATGTCTATCTCGAAAACCCGAATGCGACCCCCTTCATGCCAAGCTGGAGCCGCGTGCAGAGCGCCCTGCCCGATCTTCTGCGCGACATGCAGCAGGCGGTGCGGCTGGATGCCGAGGACACGCCTGCAGCCACAGGCTAGAACACCTCCGACAAACATCGTTCACCGGAAATGCCCTCGCTTCTTGCTTTTACGCACCGTCCGGACGTGAAATCCAAGCTTGATTTCACTGGAAGTGCTCTAGATCGAGATCGGCCTGAACCGCCGGATTGCCAGATAGCCCAGCCAGAGAAAGCCTGCGAGCACGAGCACCTGCGCCACCAGGAAAGGGGGTTCGGAGCCCGTTGGCGCAAGGTCATTCAACGCCGGAACCTTCAGGAAAGCCTGCGCCACCAGCACAAAAACATTCAGGTAGAGCGAGGCGATCGAACAGGCCATGAAGACATCACGCCAATGCCCGGCCAGATGGCGGGCATAGAGAGCAAAGAGCGCCAGCGCCAGCAGGACGCTGGTCAGAATGCCGACGCTTATCGCTGGCGTGACGACAGTAAAGGGGAAGAGAAACCCGGTCACCACGGTCGCGACCGTTGCGCCGAGAAAAACTGCCGTCCAACGCGACCTGAGATCAGATCGAAGCCAGCCGGCCAGCGCGACCACACCGGCGACAATGCCGATAAGGCTGAGCAGGACATGAAACAGGGTGAAAGGCGTCATTGCGAAGATCATGATGAAACTCCGTCCAGGATTGCCGCCTCCACAGTAAGCGCCGATCCGCAACACTTGTAAATTGTCATTTTTTGCAATGCACGCGCCGGAAAATCTGGACGGCTGGGAGAGGTCCGCCCTGCCCAAGCCTCGCCGCTTTTCTCGGTATGGTTAACCAGTGGTCAACATCTTCCCCGTTAGCCTTGGAACATTCGCGCCACATGGCCATTTCCACGAGATCTGGAGGACACTCATGTTTGCACTCATCAACACGCTTCGCGAGCCGACAATCGAAACGCCGGATACCGGGACTTTTGCCGATGGCGCATTTTCCGCAACAACGCTCGAGCTTCATGGCCAGCGCCGGAAGGATCGCCGCTTCACCGACCACACGCGTGACTACGGCGCGGACCGCAAGGTGCAGACCGGCGCGATCGGCTACGTCTGATCAAGACCGGTGGCACTGGTCCCGGTGGTCAGCTCTTGCGGTGGCAGGAAACCGGTACCCTGCGGCCAACAGCGAACTGCATCTCATCACCCTTGCCCCGCATTTCATGGCGGCCGTTCGAGTACCAGAATCCCGATCCGGACGGCCGCTGCGGCAGCGTGACTGCTTCGCCCTGAGGCAGAACGACGACCGCCTCTTTGCTGTCGAAGCGAACCCGCAGATTGTTGCCGTCATCGCAACCGTAGAGTACCTCGCCATCAGCCTCATCGGCCACGGCCGTCATCGGCGCCAGAGCGATGGATAGGACTGCGATCAGCCTGAATTTCTGCATTGGCCCCTCCCCGTATACCTTGAAAGATGACAGAGGATGCCGGCACACGCCATCTGCGGATGGCGGTGATGCTGTTTGCGATATCGGCAGAAATTAGGAATGGTGCCCCCGGCAGGGTTCGAACCCGCGACCCCCTGATTACAAATCAGGTGCTCTACCAACTGAGCTACAAGGGCAGTGCGGCGTCTTTAGGCAAAAATTGGCAGTTGGTAAAGCGGAAAATCGGAAATCGGTTAGCGCAGATGGTAAATCTTTGTGGGTTGGAGAGATTGCTCGCATAGTTCGACCGGCGAACCGTTTTGACGGCTAACGGCTTGTCGCTGCTGTACTTTGTCATGTACGACTGACGCAACTGTCATCAGGGCTCGCCATGTCTCGCACGTTCCGGTCGCTGTCTTTCGTTGCGTCAAACACCGTTGAGGCCCAGGCCTCGCGCGATGCCCTGATTCGCATTTATGGCAATACGGAGCCGACGAGCGCGGATGTGATCGTCGCCCTGGGCGGCGATGGCTTCATGTTGCAGACGCTGCATGACACGATGAACAGCGGAAAGCTGATCTATGGCATGAACCGCGGTTCGGTCGGCTTTCTGATGAACGACTTTTCCGTCGAAGGTTTGCCGCAGCGGATCGAGGCCGCTGTCGAAAACGAGTTCCATCCCTTGCGCATGACGACGCAAAATGCCGATGGCTCCACCTCCTTTGCGCTGGCCATCAACGAAGTCTCTGTGTTCCGGCAATCCTACCAGGCCTCGAAGCTGCGCGTCATCGTCGATGGCCGCGTGCGCCTTGAGGAATTGATCTGCGACGGGTTGATGGTGGCAACGCCAGTCGGCTCGACGGCCTATAATCTTTCGGCCCACGGCCCGATCCTGCCGCTTGAAGCACCGCTCCTGGCATTGACCCCTGTCAGCGCCTTTCGACCGCGCCGCTGGCGTGGCGCGCTTCTGCCGGATAAGGTGACCGTGGTGGTCGAGGTGCTGGAATCCGACAAGCGACCGGTCAACGCGGTGGCCGACCACAACGAGGTCAAATCCGTTCTCCGCGTGGAAATCGCGCAATCGGAGGATACCACCGCACGCATTCTTTCAGACCCCGGTCGGTCCTGGTCCGACCGGATCATTGCCGAACAATTTTCCGATTGAGGCCTCGACCATGCGCCCGTTGCTGATCTCCGCCCTGCTGCTCTTTGCCCCCTTGCCCCTGCTGGCAGACGAGATTGGCCAGGTGCCGGCAAGCGCCACCTTCGTGATCAGCGGCGGCTTCTGGGATGCGGGCGCTGACGGGCTGCCGCTTCCGGGCTCCGACGCCAAGATGTCGGGCAAAGGCTACTACAAGCTCATCTCCATCCGGCAGGCGGATCGAAGCTCGAAGGTCTTTCTGCAGACGGTGAGATCGGGCGACGCTGGCCCGGAGATTATCCAGAGCGTGGAACTGGAAGAGTTTACCGCCATCAAGCCCTATGTGACCGGCATTCAGCCGGAGGGCATGGACGGCGTTCGCGCCACACCCGGCTTTTTCGCCACCGTCTATCTGAAGACGGACCCCGCAAGCGAGCGCGCCGAAGAATGGAGCGTGCTGATTGATGATCTCGGCGACATCAGGGTGGAGCGGGCGAGCAATTGACCCCACCTCCATCACGCGGCCGCAACCGTAACCCGAGCCGAGCGTGATGGTTACGATGCTGGCCGTTGGACGCCGGCTCGCCCCTTCTTCCCGCACTCGATTGATGACTGCGACAGAGCATCAAAAAATGGCGGCCCGGGTGGACCGCCATTTAAATTTCTACCTGAAATCGCCGATCAATCGATGTCGGAAACTTCCGAGGCCTTGCCGCTGATGCGGTGAGCAAGGGCGGCTTCCATGAACTCGTTGAGTTCACCGTTCAGGACGCTATCCGGATCGGTGCTCTCGACGCCTGTGCGCAGATCCTTGACCAGCTGGTAGGGCTGCAAGACGTAAGAGCGGATCTGGTGGCCCCAGCCGATATCCGTCTTCGAAGCGGCTTCGGCATTGGCTGCCTCTTCGCGCTTCTTCAACTCGACTTCGTAAAGGCGTGCGCGCAGCATGTCCCAGGCCTTGGCGCGGTTCTTGTGCTGCGAGCGTTCCTGCTGGCAGGCAACCGCGATGCCGGTCGGGATATGCGTGATACGCACGGCCGAGTCCGTCGTGTTGACGTGCTGACCACCCGCGCCCGACGAGCGGTAGGTATCGATGCGGCAATCGCTTTCGTTGATCTCGATCTGGATCGAGTCGTCAACGACGGGATAGACCCAGATCGACGAGAAGGACGTGTGGCGACGGGCATTCGAATCGTAAGGCGAGATGCGCACCAGGCGATGCACGCCCGATTCGGTCTTCATCCAGCCATAGGCATTGTGGCCCTTGACCAGAATGGTCGCGGACTTGATGCCGGCTTCTTCGCCGTCATGCACTTCCAGCACTTCGACCTTGAAGCCCGAACGTTCGGCCCAGCGGGTGTACATGCGCAGAAGCATGTTGGCCCAGTCCTGGCTTTCCGTGCCACCGGCGCCGGAATGAACTTCGACATAGGTGTCGTTGCCATCGGCTTCGCCAGACAGCATGGCCTCGACCTGCCGGCGTGCAGCCTCGGTCTTGAGCGCCTTCAGCTGATCCTCGGCATCCTTGACGACCGACTCGTCGCCCTCTTCCTCGCCCATCTCGATCAGTTCGATGTTGTCCTTCATCGCCTGTTCGAGACGTTTGACGCCCGCGATATTGTCATCCAGCTGCTGGCGCTCGCGCATCAGCTTCTGGGCTTCCTGGGCGTCGTTCCAGAGGTTCGGATCCTCGGCCTTGTTGTTCAACCAGTCCAGTCGTCTTATCGCCTGGTCCCAGTCAAAGATGCCTCCTCAGCAGGCTTATGGCCTGCTTGATTTCGTCGACTACATTCTCGATTTCATTGCGCATGCGTTCGGTCTCAACCTCGTGGCAATCGGTGAAAAACTGGCCCTCGAATAGTTGCGCCGGCCCTTCATGTAAAGGCCAGGGCGCATGCGGAAAGCCGGTGATGGATCAGAAGAGGCCGCCGGACCCCGAGGTGACCGCCTGGTTGGCCTGAGGCGATTCCCTCAGGATTTCCTCTGGCGGCGCATAGCCGTCCATGCCGATGACCGAGAGGGAATCAGCGGGACCGGTGCCGGGCTTGAAGGCCTCGATGATCGTGTCCGGCTCGCCTTCGAGCGCAAACATGCCGGTGGTGCGGTTGACCGGAATGAAGCTCATGCCCTCCGGCACGAAGAATTTTCCGGCGGGCTTGCCCTTGGTTGCGAGCTTCATGAACTCGCCGAAGATCGGCGCAGCAAGCGAGCCGCCGGTCGAACCGCGGCCAAGCGGCGCTGGCGTATCGAAGCCGATATAGACACCGGCGACGAGGTCCGGGGTATAGCCAACGAACCAGGCATCCTTTTCGTCGTTCGAGGTGCCCGTCTTGCCGGCGACCGGACGATCGAGCTTGATCTTGCCGGCAGCCGTCCCGCGCGAAACGACGCCCTCCATCATCGAGGTGATCTGGTAGGCGGTCATCGGGTCGAGAACCTGCTGACGATTGTCGACGACGACGGGTTCTTCCTGACCGGCATATTTGTCGGTGTTGCAGGTCTGGCAGATCTGGTCTTCATGCCGGAAAATGGTCTTGCCGTGGCGGTCCTGAATACGGTCGATCAGTGTCGGCTTGATCTGCTTGCCGCCGTTGGCGAAGACCGCATAGGCCGAGACCATGCGCAGAACCGTGGTCTCGCCTGAGCCGAGCGACATGGAGAGCACCGGCTTCATCTTGTCGTAGATGCCGAAGCGCTCGGCATATTCGGCAACGAGGTTCATGCCCATGTCGTTGGCAAGACGAACCGTCATCAGGTTTCGCGACTTCTCGATGCCCATGCGCAGGGTTTGCGGACCGGCCGAGCCGCCGCCATAGTTCTGCGGGCGCCAGACTTCGCCACCGGCGACGAATTCAACCGGCGCATCGAGAATAACGGAGGCAGGCGTGTAGCCGGTGTCGAGAGCGGCTGCATAGACAAAGGGCTTGAAAGAGGAGCCCGGCTGGCGCATCGCCTGGGTGGCGCGGTTGAACTCCGACTGTGCATAGGAGAAGCCGCCGGCGACCGCCAGAACACGACCGGTATGCGGATCCATCGCAACGATCCCGCCCTGAACGCGGGGCAGCTGACGCAGGCGGTAACGCTTGCCATCTTCATCGACCTTTTCGACATAGATGACATCGCCGGCCGACAGCACGCCTTCCGGCGACTTGGCGGACTTGCGGTCCGGATCCGCCGAGCGATAGGCCCATTCCATGTCTTTGGGTTCAATGCGGGCGCGAACGCGGTCGGCAGCGACCTTGCCGCCGGCTTCCTTGGCCGGTTGCAGGCCGATATCCACGCCGTCATCGGAGGAGTCCAGGACAACGGCCACCTGCCATTCGGGCACGTCGGACAGCGCGGGAACCTCGGCCAGCGGCACGCCCCAGTCGCCATCCATCGGGATCTGCTTGATCGGCGAACGGTAACCACGGCGCTGATCGTAAGTCAGAAGCGCGTCCTGCAGAACGGTGCGGGCGGCAATCTGCATCTCGGGATCAAGCGAGGTGCGAACGGACAGACCACCCTCATAGAGAGACTTGTCGCCATAGCGCTCGATCAGCTGGCGGCGCACTTCTTCGGAGAAGTAATCGGACGCGAACAGATAAGAACCGGTGCGGCGAAGATTGACACCGAGCGGCTCCTTCTTGGCCTCCTCGGCTTCGCTGCGCTCGACAAAGCCGTTTTCGACCATGCGGTCGATGACCCAGTTGCGGCGCTCGAGGGCCGCGGCTTCCCGACGATAAGGATGGTAGTTGGCCGGGCCCTTTGGCAGCGATGCCAGATAAGCCGTCTCGGCAATCGTCAGCTCGGTGACCGATTTGTCGAAATAGGTCAGTGCGGCGCTGGCAATACCGTAGGAATTCAGGCCGAAGAAGATCTCGTTGAGATAGAGCTCAAGGATCTTGTCCTTCGAATAGGCCTGCTCGATGCGGAAGGAGAGGATCGCTTCCTTGACCTTGCGGTCCATGGTCTGGTCGGCGCTGAGAAGGAAGTTCTTCGCAACCTGCTGGGTGATCGTCGATGCCCCGACGGGACGGCGACCGGAGCCGAGATTCTGCAGGTTGACGACGATGGCGCGACCGAGACCGGTGATATCGACGCCGGGATGGTTATAGAAATTCTTGTCTTCCGCCGACAGGAAAGCGGCCTTGACGCGGTCCGGGATTGCCTGGATCGGCAGAAACAGACGGCGTTGACGCGCATATTCGGCCATAAGCGCGCCGTTGCCTGCGTGGATGCGGGTTGTGACCGGCGGCTCATAGCTCGCCAGGACCTCGAAATCCGGCAGGTCCCGCGTCACGCCATGCAGATAGATTGCAACCACCGCCGCAACACCAAGCGCAAGGACGGATGCCAATCCGAAGAGATATCCAATCAGTCTGATCATGTTTCCGCTACCGGGTCCGACCTCAAGTACAGCGCGCTGATGCAAGCTTCGCACATTCTGTGGCGTTTTGCACGTCGCGCCAAGGAAGACAAGCCTATCGCCGTTCCGCGAAGGCTCACGATTCGACGATCACCGCCGCCAGGGTTTATGCTTCGGGCCTGCGGTTATAATGTGAGGAAAATAGGGCATCTCCACAGACGTTTCGCCCTACCCTTTTTCGCCACCCAAGCCGTCAGCCGCCATTCACCGCAAGCGGCTTCCGATAACTGCGGATCGCCTTCACCAGATGGTCTGCCACCTTGGCACGCCAGGCCTTGTCGAGAAGCAGGGCTTCATCCTCCTTGTTCGACAAGAAGCCGAGCTCGAGAAGGATAGAGGGAACGTCCGGTGCCTGCAGGACGCGAAAGCCGGCATGGCGATGCGGATTGTTGATCAGCGAAATCTGCCCCTCGAAAGACTTGACCACGGTCTGGGCCAGGGAAATCGAGAAGGCCTGGGTTTCCCGGCGCGTCAGATCCAGAAGGATATCATTCACTTCGGGGGCTTCGGCCGGCATTTCAACACCGCCGACGACGTCCGATAGGTTTTCCCGCTCGGCAAGCTGCGCCGCCATGTGGTCGGAGGCCTTGTCGGAGATCGTGTAGACGGTTGCGCCACGAATATCCTGTTGCCGCAGGTTATCGGCATGCAGCGAAATCAAAAGCTCTGCCCCATTGCGCCTTGCGATCAGGACGCGCTCCGACAGCGAAAGAAACGTATCGTCCTTGCGTGTCAGCACCGGCTTGATGCCCGGCTCCTTGCTCAAACGTTCATGGAGTTCGAGCGCAAAAGCGAGTGTGATCTGCTTTTCCGGTGTGCGGGTGCGTGCGCCTGTCGCGCCAGCGTCGATTCCGCCGTGCCCCGCATCAATCGCGATCACGAAATCGTGCGAGGGCTCGACCACCACGGCATCCGTAACGCTGGCTTCCGGCGGGGAGGCCCAGGCCTGCGTCCGCACGAGGTCGGCAAATTCCTGCTCCGTGACAAGCTCTGCATCAAGGATCAGTCGATACCCGTCTCCTGCCTCGTTCTCGCGCACCTCGTGCTTGACGAAACGCGCCGGCCGAGCGGCTGTAAACACGATGCGCGCCGAGCGGCTATCCACCGAGCCGTAGCGGATATCGCTGAACAGACCGGTCGCCAGCAGGCTCTTGTCGTTGAAGGCAAAGGCGGTGGCCGGCAAATCGAGCACGATACGATCGGGATTGGCGATGTAGCGCAGTGCAATCTCCGGCGCGCCATCGAAATCGATCACGATTCGAGTGCGAGCATCATCACCGGCGATGCGGGCAGCATAGGCAACCAGCAGCGACTTGCTCTCTGCTGCCTGCGAAACCTTCGATGCGGGCGAAGTCGTCTCGACTTCTGTCGCCATGAGCCTCGATGCAGGGTGAAGCGCTGCAAGCATCACAACAAGCGCTGCGGCGAATCGCACTGGTTTTGACGAAAGTCGAGCCGCGTATTCCCGTTTGCCCACAACCAAGCCCCGTTCCCATGCCATCCGCATTTCGTCGCGGTGACGGCCGTCACACGCGAACAATGACACCAATTTCGCCCCTTAGCCGAAACGGCGTTTCTCGCAGACCGAAATCCCGCGCAAAATTACTGCACTTACGGACAATCAAAAAGCGAATCGCGCGCAATCCGCCACTTCGTCTAATCGACTGCCTTTATGGCGTAAATCCGTTTGCTCTTGCTATTGTGACGGATAATACATACAACGCAAACGAGGGATAAGTGTGCAAACGGGATAGAGTTTCCGCCACGGCTGCCAACCTCAGACAATGGATTTGGCGCCTTCAAGCGGGATGTTCATCTGCCGTCGTGGCAGACTTACCTGAAACTGGTTCAACACGCCGGCATGACCGGCCACCAACGGTGGGTTTCCACCAACGGCTCTTTTTGAGCATTCATCGGATCCCAAGCGGATCCATATCATAGTCGTAGACGTGCGGTTTTCGATGTTGTTGCGGCAAGTTGACATAGTCACGAATGGACAGGGATCTTTCGATCTCCCGTGTCTCGTGCGGTCGCCGCAAATCCACTCCCCCGCACGTTTCCTTAAGTATCCGGCGCATCGTCTCCCCCTAACCTGCCGCTTCCAAGTTCAGCGCGCGGCGGGCTCAGCGAGCGAGTTCGCCGAGGAGCACATCTTACATGGCAGACAAAATGCTAATCGACGCGTCTCACGAGGAAGAGACACGCGTCGTTGTCGTTCGCGGTAACCGCATCGAAGAATTCGATTTCGAATCGCAGCACAAGAAACAGATCCGCGGGAATATCTATCTCGCCAAGGTTACCAGGGTCGAACCGTCCCTCCAGGCCGCCTTTGTCGATTACGGCGGCAATCGTCACGGCTTCCTCGCCTTTGCGGAAATCCATCCCGACTATTACCAGATCCCGCTTGCCGACCGTCAGGCGCTTCTCCGCGCCGAAGCCGAAGAGCATCGCAAGGATGACGACAACGATCACGACGATCTCGTCAGCAGCGACCCGGCTTTGCAGGACCAGCCAGACATCGAGCCGGTCACGCCGGCAGAGGTGGTGGCCGCCGCTGTGAGCGATACAGCCGCAGAAACTGCCGAGGCCCCTGTCGAGACTGAAGCTTCCGAAGACGTCGTGGCAGAGGCCAAGGCCGAGGAAGCAGAGCCTGTCGAAAAGGCAAAGCCGAAGCGGGTTCGCAAACCCCGGGCCAAGAAGACTGCCGCAACGGACGAGACTGCGACCGAATCTTCGGCAGACGGCGAAGACGATGCCAGCGGCGGCACGATCGCCGCCATGGTCGACATGGACGAAATCTCCGAAGACGCCGGCGGGCGCCGTGGTCGTGGCCGCGACGACGACGATGATGGCGACGACGATGACGACGGCCATATCGAGGAGAAGGAAGAAATCGAATCCGTCGGCGCCGAAGACGCCATGGAAGAGGTTCCGGATCGCGTGGTTCGCAAGCCGCGCAAGCAGTATCGCATCCAGGAAGTGATCAAGCGTCGGCAGATCCTGCTGGTGCAGGTTGCCAAGGAAGAGCGCGGCAACAAGGGCGCGGCTCTCACCACCTATCTTTCGCTTGCCGGTCGCTATTCGGTCCTGATGCCGAACACGGCGCGTGGCGGCGGCATTTCCCGCAAGATCACCCAGCCGACCGACCGCAAGCGCCTGAAGGAAATCGCCCGCGGTCTCGAAGTGCCGCAGGGCATGGGTGTGATCCTGCGCACGGCCGGTGCCAACCGCACCAAGGTCGAGATCAAGCGCGACTTCGAATATCTGATGCGCCTTTGGGAGAATGTCCGCACGCTGACACTTGCGTCGACGGCTCCCTGCCTCGTCTACGAGGAAGGCTCGCTGATCAAGCGCTCGATCCGCGACCTCTACAACAAGGATATTTCCGAGATCATCGTCTCGGGCGAAGAAGGCTATCGCGAAGCGAAAGACTTCATGAAGATGCTGATGCCGAGCCACGCCAAGGTGGTTCAGCCCTATCGCGACCTGCACCCGATCTTCTCGCGCTCCGGCATTGAAGGCCAGCTCGACAAGATGATGCAGCCGCAGGTAACGCTGAAATCGGGCGGTTACATCATCATCAACCAGACCGAGGCGCTGGTGTCGATCGACGTCAACTCCGGCCGCTCGACCCGCGAATACTCGATTGAAGACACGGCCCTTCAGACGAACCTCGAAGCCGCAGAAGAAGTGGCACGCCAGCTGCGGCTGCGCGACCTCGCCGGCCTGATCGTCATCGACTTCATCGACATGGAAGAAAAGCGCAACAACCGCGCTGTCGAAAAGAAGCTGAAGGATTGCCTGAAGCATGACCGCGCCCGCATCCAGGTCGGTCGGATCTCGCATTTCGGCCTTCTGGAAATGTCGCGCCAGCGCATCCGCGCTTCGGTGCTCGAATCGACCACGCAGGTCTGCCCGCATTGCCAGGGCATCGGCCTGATCCGCTCGCAGTCTTCCGTTGCACTGCATGTGCTGCGCGGTATCGAGGAGTTTCTGCTCAAGAGCACGACGCACGACATTATCGTTCACACGACGCCGGAAACCGCGCTCTACCTGCTCAACCAGAAGCGCGACACGATTGTCGACTACGAGGGCCGCTTCGGCGTCTCTATCGTCATCGATGGCGGCATGCCGGCCCAGCACGGCGGCGCACAGCACTTCACCATCGAGCGCGGCGAAGCTGTTGCCAATCCGGTGAAGATCGAAAGCCTGATGTCGCTTCTGCCGGAGATCGAGGAAGAAGACGATTACGTGGCAGAGCCGGAAGAGGAAGACGATGAAGAGATCATCGTTACCTCGGACGAGGGCTCGGCACAGCCGGCTGCAAACCGCGAAAACAATTGCGGCAATGGCGACGACCAGCAGGGTCGCAAGCGCAAGCGCCGTCGTCGTCGTCGCGGCAAGAACGGCCAGAACGGCAACGGCCATGCGGTGAATGATGACGCATCGGCAGACGCTAGTGACGATGAAGACGAAGACGGCGACGACACCGAGACGACGGCAGACGGCGCTGCAGGCGCTGAAGCCGCCCAGAATGGTGATGAGGACAGCCAGAAGCGCAAGCGCCGCCGCCGCGGCAAGCGCGGTGGTCGCCGCAACCGTTCCGACGAGGAGAACGGCGGCCTGACGGCTGACGGCGAGGCCAGCGACGAAGACGCAAGCGATGCCTATGACGCGGATGCCGCCGAAGAGGCCGAATCCGTAAAGGCTGAGGATGAGGCGGTTGCAGACGATGTGACCGATACGCCGAAGCCACGTCGGAGCCGCAAGGCGAAGACCTCGGCTGCGGAAGAGGTTGTTGTGGTTGCTGAAGCTGCGGCGGAAGCCCCGGTCCTGACCGAGGTGATCGTTGACGCTGTTGCGCCAGAGGTTGCGCCGCAAGCGGAACCCACACCTGCTCCAGCCGCCGCTGCTCCGGAAGCTCCTGCCGAGGTGAAGGACGAGGCTGCGGCCGAGACCGTGGTTCAGCGCCCTGCCCGCAGCGAAAATACCGCTCCGAGCGAACCGCTGGTGACCTCGACGCGCGCCACAGAGGATGGCGGCGACGAGCCGAAGCCCAAGAAGGGCGGCTGGTGGCAGAAGCGCGGTTTCTTTTGAGTGAGGCCGCCTAGAGCGATTGGATAAAGATTGTGAAGGCCTCGACATCATCGTCGAGGCCTTTCTCTTGGGCGGCTATCGGGTGGACGTTGCTGCCCCCAAGACGAGAGGCATCAAGCGACAGGCGGCTTGATGCGCTCCATCACTGTCGTCGGACCATCCATGTAGCGGGCCGTACGAACGAAGGCGTATCCCTGCTTTTCCGCAACACGGCGAGAGATGGCGTGATCGGGGTGGAGAATGCAGACAGTCCGCTCGCTGATGGTCTGGGCGTCCAGCCAGCCATGGGCAGCAGCAAGCGCCTCAGTCGCAAGCCCTTGGCCATGCACCTTAGGGTCCAAGACCCAGCCGGCTTCCGGCGTCTTGCCGAATGGCGGATCGATATCGCGATGAAAGTCGGCAAAGCCGAGTTCTCCGAGATAGGCACCCGTTCGCCGATCTTCCACGGCCCAATAGCCAAAACCGAGGAGTTGCCAGTGCCCGACATAGCGGTGCAACCGGCTCCATGTTTCCATTGGGGTTGAGGCACGCCCGCTGATGAAACGATATGTCGTCTCGTGCTGCCAGAGTGTCACCATGGCATCGAAGTCGTCAAGCCAGTGGCCGCGTAGCAAAAGCCGATCTGTTACCAGCTGAGGCGCAAATTGAACGGTTAAGGCCATCTGACTTTCCTCCCTTGCAAACCTCACGCGCGCCGATCGCTCTCTCTAGACCTGACCACGCGCGAGCCATGTCTCCAGCCGCGCGGTCGCCTCGACCATATCCTGCATCGTGCCGGCATAGGAGAGGCGCAGCGCCAGATGACCATCCACCGGATCGAAATCGCGGCCTGGCGTCACGGCCACATCCGTCTCGCTCAGGATCGTCCTTGCCAGATCCATGCTGTCATTGGTGTAGCGGGAGGCATCGACATAGGCATAGAAGGCGCCATCCATCGGCGAGATCAGGGGTAGCCCCAGCTGTGGCAGGCGCTCGGCGAGATAATCGCGATTGGCGCGGCAGGCGGCCTTGTAGTCCTCAAGTTCGTCCGTCGCATCGAGCGCGCCGCGTGCAGCGATCTGGGACAATTCAGGCGCGGAGATATAGAGGCTCTGGCCGAGGCACTCGACCGGTCGCACAAGGCTTTCGGGCAGCACCATCCAGCCGATGCGCCAGCCGGTCATGCAATAGTATTTGGAGAAGGAGTTGATGACGACTGCCTCCTCACCGATCTCCAGGGCCGTCGCCTCCTCGGCGCCATAGGTCAGACCGTGATAGATCTCATCGGAAATCAGGCTGATGCCCTGCCCCTGACAGTAGTCGTAGACCGCTTTCAGCTGCGCCTTCGTGGTCACGGTACCGGTGGGGTTAGCGGGGCTTGCGAGCAGCACGCCCTTGAGACGCAGACCGGCTTCCGACTGGGCGCGATCCAGGCTTTCGGGGGTGAGCGTGTAGCCGGTGTCAGGTCCGACCGGCACTTCGATGACTTTGAGGCCGAGCGCGGCGAGAATGGCACGGTAGGCGGGATAGCCGGGGCGCGCGATTGCGACAGCATCGCCGGCATCGAACAATGCAAGAAAGGAGAGGTTGAAAGCGGCGGAAGACCCCGTTGTCACCGCAATGCGGTTCCAGTCGAGCTCCACTGCGTGCCGGCGCGTGTATTCAGCCGCCAGCGCCTTACGCAGATCCACCAGGCCAAGCGCATCCGTATACCCGATCCGACCGGTTTCCAGCGCCAGACGTGCCGCCTGCAGCGCCGCTTGTGGAGCGGGATGACCGGGCTGCCCGACCGCCATCGAAATAACGGGACGTCCGGCCTGCCGGCGGCGCGTGGCCTCGGCCAGGATATCCATGGCATGAAATGGCTCAACGGCACTGCGATCTGAGATTGAAATCAAGGGAACGGACTCCGCGGCTAGAAATTCGCCTGACATTTGCCGTAAAGTCCGGCACATCACAAGGAAAGAGGTTCGATATCAGGGCATTTGTGCTTTGCCATCGAACCGAACGTTTACGCAATGACCTTATGGCTTTAGGAAGGCGGCAGGCAGTTGCGCCGCACTCAACGAGGTAGAACATGGCCCAGACCTTCACCCGGATCGCCGCGACCACGGTTGCGCTCCTTCCCCTGATGATGCCGCTCTCGGCGCAGGCGCTCGATGAAGCGCAAAAGAAGGAACTTGGCGCCTTCATCCGCGAATATCTGCTGGAGAATCCGCAAGTGCTGATCGAGGCGCAGCAGGCCTTGCAGGAGCGGCAGGAAACGGCCCGGCTGGAGCAGGCCAAATCCGCGGTTGCGGGCAATACCGAAACGATCTTCAAGTCGAGCCATGATGTTTCGATCGGCAATGTCGACGGTGATGTGACCGTGGTCGAATTCTTCGACTATAACTGCGGCTATTGCCGTCGCGCCCATGCCGACATGGAAGCCGTGCTCGAGCAGGACAAGAATATTCGCTACGTGCTGAAGGAATTTCCGATCCTCGGACCGGATTCCGAGGCCGCGCACAAGGTTTCGGATGCGGTAAAGAAGATCGCCCCTGAAAAATACGGCGACTTCTTCCGCGCCATGATGACCGCGGAAGGCCGGGCATCAGAAGAAAGCGCGATCGAGATTGCCGCTAGCCTCGGCATCAAGGAAGAGGCAATCCGCGCTAAGATGAGCGAAAGCCCGAACGCAGCATCCGTTGAGGAAACCTATAAGCTCGCCGCGAGCCTCGGCATCACCGGCACGCCGTCCTATGTCATCGGCGACGAGTTGTTGCCCGGTGCAGTCGGCGCCGAGACGCTGTCGGCCAAGCTTGAGAACGTCCGCTCCTGCGGTCAGGCAAGCTGCTGATTGTCTGTGCCCTCAGTCACACCACGTGCTCTCCCGGTGCATTTCCGGGGGACGCGGAGGCTTGGCAATGCCAAAGGGCTTTTCCTAACGGGACTGCCGGGCTATAGGAACCCGTGAAACGTCGACGGTAGGATAGATGAGCAAGACCTTTTTCGTTCTGAACGGTCCCAATCTGAACATGCTCGGCAAGCGCGAACCCGGTATCTATGGCGGCAAAACGATCGCCGATATCGAGGCCGATTGCATTGCCTGGGCGAAAGATCTGGGCTGCGGCATCGATTTCCGTCAATCCAATCACGAGGGTGACCTCATCGGCTGGATCCATGAGGCGGGGGAAAAGGCCGCAGGCGTTGCCATCAATGCGGGCGCCTATACCCATACCTCCATTGCCTTGCACGATGCGATCAAGGCCGTCGCGCCGCTGCCGGTGATCGAGGTCCATATTTCCAACGTGCATGCTCGCGAAGAATTCCGCCACAAATCGCTGATAGCGCCTGCCTGCAAGGGGGTCATCTGCGGTTTCGGGCCCCAAAGCTACATCCTGGCGCTTCAGGCGCTGAACACCATCACGCAATAACAAGAATACAGGACATCCACCCATGGCTGACAATAAAACGGGTATCGACCAGGCCCTGATCCGCGATCTCGCGAACATCCTGAAGGACACCGACCTGACCGAGATCGAAATCGAGCAGGACGACCTGCGCATCCGCGTCTCGCGCAACGGCAACACGCCGATGATGATGCCGCAGATGCCGGCCTTCAACTTCCAGGCGCCTGCCGCTGCGGCTCCCGTTGCAGCCCCGGCGGCTGCGGCCGCACCTGCGGCACCTGCCGGTCGCGACCTGTCCAAGGCTGTCACTGCACCGATGGTCGGCACCGTCTATCTCGCCTCTGCTCCCGGCGCGCGTCCGTTCATCGAAGTCGGTGCCACCGTCAAGGAAGGCCAGACCCTGCTCATCATCGAAGCGATGAAGACCATGAACCAGATTCCTTCGCCGAAGTCGGGCAAGGTTGTCGAAATCATCGTCGACGACGCGAGCCCCGTCGAATACGGCGAGCCTCTCGTGATCATCGAGTAAGCCGATGAGCGGTATCTCGAAGATCCTCATCGCCAACAGAGGCGAAATCGCGCTGCGCGTTCTGCGCGCCTGCAAGGAGCTCGGCATCCAGACGGTCGCCGTTCACTCGACCGCCGACGCCGACGCCATGCATGTGCGCCTGGCCGACGAGAGCGTGTGCATCGGCCCGCCGCCCTCGCGTGACAGCTATCTCAATATTCATCAGATTGTCGCTGCCTGCGAGATCACCGGTGCTGACGCAGTCCACCCGGGATACGGCTTCCTGTCGGAAAACGCCAAGTTCGCCGACATTCTCGATGCGCATGGCATTACCTTCATCGGACCGACGGCTGAGCATATCCGCCTGATGGGCGACAAGATCACCGCGAAGAAGACAGCTGTCGAACTCGGCATCCCCGTCGTTCCCGGCTCGGACGGCGAAGTGAAGCCGGAAAACGCGCTGGAAATCGCCCGTCAGATCGGCTTCCCGGTCCTGATCAAGGCGACGGCCGGCGGCGGTGGTCGCGGCATGAAGGTGGCAAAAACCGAGGAAGAGCTGGAGGAGGCTGTCTCGACCGCGCGCTCCGAAGCCCTCGCTGCCTTCGGCAACGACGCCGTCTATATGGAAAAGTACCTCGGCAAGCCGCGCCATATCGAGGTGCAGGTTGTCGGTGACGGCGCGGGCAACGCCATCCATCTGGGTGAACGCGACTGCTCGCTGCAGCGCCGACACCAGAAGGTCTGGGAAGAAGCCAACTCCCCTGCCCTCAATGTCGAGCAGCGGATGAAGATCGGCCAGATCTGCGCCGATGCGATGAAGAAGATGAAGTACCGGGGTGCCGGCACGATCGAGTTCCTCTATGAAAACGGTGAGTTCTATTTCATCGAAATGAACACCCGTCTGCAGGTAGAGCATCCGATCACCGAAGCGATTACCGGCATCGACCTCGTGCATGAGCAGATCCGCGTCGCCTCCGGCGCCGGCCTCTCCGTCACGCAGGACGAGATCGTGTTCTCCGGTCATGCCATCGAATGCCGCATCAATGCCGAGGATCCGCGCACCTTCGTGCCGTCTCCCGGTACGATCACGCATTTCCATGCACCGGGCGGCCTTGGCGTTCGCGTCGACAGTGGCGCCTATGCCGGCTACAAGATCCCGCCTTATTATGACAGCCTGATCGGCAAGCTCATTGTGCATGGACGCACCCGCGTCGAATGCATGATGCGTCTGCGCCGCGTGCTCGACGAATTCGTCGTCGACGGCATCAAGACGACGCTGCCGCTGTTCCAGGACCTCGTGGCCAATCAGGATATCGCCAATGGCGACTACGATATCCACTGGCTGGAGAAATACCTGGCCGAAACCTCGGCCAAGTAACACACATGGCTGGGCGCCGCAGCAGGGATCAAAGCATTACGCCGGAACTCCTGCTGCGCGCCTATTCCATCGGGATGTTCCCGATGTCGGAATCGGCCGATGATCCGGAACTCTTCTGGGTCGAACCCGATCTTCGCGGGATCATCCCGCTTGATGACTTCCACGTTTCGAAAAGCCTCGCCAAGGCAATGCGCAAACACCCCTTCGACATCCGCTTTGACACCGCCTTTGATCAGGTCGTGGAAAAATGCGCCGAGTCTGTCGAAAATCGACCAAGCACCTGGATCAACGCGCAGATCAAGGACCTCTACGGCGCGCTGCATCGTCTGGGCCATGCTCACAGTGTTGAAGCATGGGAAGGCGACGCACTTGTCGGTGGCCTCTATGGCGTGACCCTGGGCTCCGCCTATTTCGGCGAAAGCATGTTTTCGCGACGCACGAATGCCTCGAAGATCTGTCTTGTCCACCTCGTGGAGCGTTTGCGGGAACGCGGCTTTACGCTTCTCGACACGCAGTTCACCACCGAGCACTTGGTGACGTTCGGGGCCATCGATATTCCGAAAGCGGAGTATGGGGTCTTGCTGGACCGCGCGATGGAAAGCGAGACGCTGCGCTTCTAGGCCGCCAGAACTTGGGCTGGCGGACCATCCCCTTCGAGCGATGATCGAGATTGCTTGCCACCATCTGCGTAGCAACAGTTACAGACGCACCCCGCACTCGAGGACTAAACCTCTCCCCATGACAACATCGCCAACCGGCCGGCCCCAGAAACCGGCACGCGCAGGCGATTACATCTGGAGAGCAACAATGCCCAATTATGCGGAACAGCAGAGCGAAGCGATCTATTTCAGCCTGATGAAAGTCAACGGCAACGCCAACGTATTCGGAGGCGGACTGGAGGGGGCAGCGGAGGGTGTGAAGTCCCTCCCCGGCAATCAATGCGGCGTCTACAGCATCTGGGCTGCGACGACCCCCAATCTGAACAGTTTCATTCCGATCTATCTCGGATATACCGGTCGAAATTTTCGGACCCGTCTGAGTGAACATTGCGCCAGCGGGGCGATCTATGAGGCCTATACCAATCCGCGTATCAAGCCTGCCGGTGGCATCGGCGTCGTCTTCAATACAATCGACTGGGACACTGGCCGCTCGGTCGAAGCCGCACTTCTGCAACTCTTCGACTTTGCCTACAACACCGCTGACAACTCGCCTGTCCGCGATCCCGTTCCCGACGGCTCATCGGAAGCAGACCTGCAAAGCGCGCCCAAGTTTCCCACCACAGCAGGGGAAATCGAGACGTTCAACGAAATCGTGGCTGCGATCGAGTCGCTGAATAAAGCGACCGGCGAACTCGCGCACCATTTTCATCATCTCAAGAAGTGACGGATGCGGCTGGCAATCCCGACCATGCGCCATCCGAAACGCCCTAGCGAGGACGTTTCAATCTGCCCCGGAAGAGACCGCGTTTTTCGATCGGTTCAAACACCTCTTCCGGCCCCTCGGGATCGAGGATTTCGTTGTCCGCAAGCCACTTTTCGATCTCTGATATCGCGGGTGTTTCATAGGGTTTCAGCGTGGCAAATCCGTTTTCTGCGCTTCGCACGCGCAAGACTTCGATCGCGGCAATGAGGGAGCCGTTTGCCTTGATTGCCGCCTCGACAGTCTCTGGCTCTGCCCCCAGATGCTCGGCCAACAGGTCATTTCTGAAACGGGCTATCGTGGACGACATCTGCCCGTCGTCGCCTGCTTCCAATGCAACATCGCATTCCTGGTCGAAGCGCAGGGATCTGTTGTTCAAGTTGGACGATCCGACGCGGAGATAGTCGTCATCGACGATCATCAGCTTGGCATGCACGTAGATCGGCTGCCCCTTTGCCGTGACGAGGTGATAGATCCTGAAACGATCATAGGGATCGTGGCGGCGCAGCGCTTCTGCAAGACGCGCGCGCGCCGTATCCATGGCTATCTGACCAAGCCAGTTGTCCGAAGTGGTTGGATTGATCAGCACAAATTCCGGTCCATCGGGTTCCGCGAGCCGCTTTGCAATGGCCTGCGCAATCGCGCGCGATGCAAAATATTGGCTTTCGGCATAAACGACATGCCGGGCAGCCTTGATCATGTCGATATAGAGCCGTTCGATCTCGGTGACTGCCGCCTCACCCTGATAGGCCGGACTTGTGCGGGCGATCGCCAGCTCAACCTTTCCGAACGAGAAGCTCGAGGCGCTCTCCACCGGCGGCGGCACAGGCGCCAGAAGCGGCACATCCTCGCCCCCTGCGCGGGTCCAACGGTAGCGGCAGAGTTCTGCAAGCGCGCGTGCCGCGGGGCCCGTGAAGCGGGTGGAGATATCGTGCCAGGGGCCGTAAGGCGTGCCGTTGGGACGCTTCCGATTCTGGTCATCGTCAAGATGCTCACGCGTATCCCAACGATCCAGGGTCACGTCAATTCCGCCGCAATAGGCGACCGTATCATCGATCACCAGCATCTTCTGATGATGGGAGCTGCCCATCGGGTGCTTGCCATCGAGCCGAACGGTGATCTGCCGGTTCCACTTCCAGCGCAGGAGATAGGGAAGATTGGATGGCCTTGCCCAGCTTGCGAGTGGTGCCGGGCTCCACAACACGATCCTGATTTCAAGTCCCGGAGTGCGACGGGCAAGCCAGAGCAGGAAATCACCGACCCGGCGTGGCGCTCCATCGTCGACCTCCGGGTGACCCAGCGTAATGGAGGCGTCAAAATCCCAGCCGACAAAAAAGATCACCCGCTTTGCCGCCATCATGGAAGCACGTATCGAGGTGAAATAGTCGTTTGCATCGATCAGGATCGAGAAATCATCCGCCGCTTCTGTTCGCCAGCAGTTTTCGGAAGGCGAGAAGATCGTGGGTAGCACTATCATTTACTCCAGACACGGGGCTGCCCCACTCGGCTAGCGCAACCATCGCCCCACGTCCAGTCAGCCCTGTCTCGCGGCGTTGATTTTCGCAATGTCGATCTTGCCCATCTGCATCATCGCCTCGAACACGCGCTTGGCCTCAACCCCGCCCGCGGCAAGGCCGTCGGTCAGCGCGCGCGGCGTGATCTGCCAGTTGATACCCCATTTGTCCTTGCACCAGCCGCAGGCACTCTCGCTGCCACCATTTCCAACAATTGCATTCCAGTATCGGTCGGTTTCTTCCTGGTCGTCGGTGGCGATCTGGAAGGAAAAGGCCTCGGAGTGCTTAAACGCCGGGCCACCATTCAAACCCAGGCAGGGAATGCCGGCGACCGTAAAGTTGACGGTCAGGACGTCGCCGGCCTTGCCCGAGGGAAAATCCGACGGTGCGCGGTCGACGCTCTTGACCTCGGAGTCGGGAAACAGGTCTGCGTAGAAACGCGCGGCTTCTTCGGCATCGCGGTCATACCAGATGCATATCGTGTTCTTCGGCACTGCCATGACGTTTCCTCCCAGAGATGTCGTGTCGCAATTTTACAGCTTTCGGCGCGTCAGCCGCACTGCTAAGGCTCGCCGCACAGCCCCCCGGCACCCTTCACCTCGTTTCAACGCCGTATCTATCGTGATGGCGCGAAGCGACAAGAGGTCACTCAGGCGGCGTTGAGGTCCGCCACCTCTCCAAAGCCAATGATGAGCTTCGGGCTTGTCATATCACCGCTCTCCTCATCGACCTGTACGGAATATGCAGCAACGCCAATGTGGCGAGGGGCCATCGCAGTCGCAATCTTCTCAGCGGCAGCGGCACTGGAAGCCTGACGCATTTCGCCAGGAACGACGGCGCCCCGGTTCTTCTTGAAGGGTAGCACGATGAATTTTTCGGAAAGCGCCATGGCCGAGACTCCAATTTGTTCCCATATTGTTCTCATGGCGGACAATGTCAATAGCGATGACCGCCCTTGCGGGGGCGCCCTTTGGATCGACACGTCGCGACGTGAATCAGCGGAACCTGATCTTAGTAGAGACCCACACCGCCCGGCGGTGCGGCCGGCGGCGGTGTCGTGCCCGGCTGGCCGGGTGCCAGCGGGTCAACGGGGTAGATCTGACCGCCATCATTCAGCACATCGGCAGGCGGCACAGGGTCACCGGGGATCTGCTCCCCCGTCCCATAGGGCAGATCGGATGGCGCCGCGCCTGGAATGTCGCTCGGGACCTCCTGGGGCGCATCCAGCGGGGGAACCTCGGTCGGTGCGTCGAGCGGCGGCACGGTCCCCGGGGCTGCTGGCTGCTGGCCATCCGTCATGGGAACCTGCTGCGGCGCCTCCAAAGGTGCTGCACCGGTCTCGCCCTCGATCGGCGCCACCATTTCCGGGGTCGCCGGGGCGACGGGTGCACCGGTCGCCGGCTGTGGTGGCGGGGTTGTCGCCCCCTGAGCCGTCTGCGCCTTGGCGGGCTCAGGTGCGGGATGGGTGGCCTTCACACCTTCGGGCGCCGGCACATCGGACGTCGCCTTGCAGCCCGTCAGCCAGACGTCATAGATCGGATGCTCGACGGCGTTCAGAGCCGGGCTATCGGCAAACATCCAGCCGGAAAAAATGCGGCGGATCTTGCGATCAAGCGTGATCTCGTCGACTTCGACGAAACTGTCGATCTTCTGGGCTTCCGTCTCGTCGCGCGAATAACAGACCTTCGGCGTTACCTGCAGCGCGCCGAACTGTACGGTTTCGTTGACATAGACATCGAAGGTGGTGATGCGGCCGGTGATCTTGTCGATGCCGGAGAACTCGGCAACGGGGTTGGCGAGACGTTCGGCCTGAGCCGGCACCGGCAGGGTGAGCGGTGCGACAACCACGGATGCCAGGGCCGGAAGGGCCAGTTTCCCGAGGGTCAGTTTCATGTTCCGCTCACTCTTCCTGCATCCACTGGCCGACTCCCAAGGCTCTCATTTCCTGACCGTGATCGACTGTCGGCAATCGACCGAGACCAGATATGACAAGGGCCTCATGCGAGAGGCCCTAATGCCGGATTATGGCCAAATCGGGTAATCAGCTGCCGGGTGTCCAGGCATCGTAGTCGCCCGTCACGCGCGGGCGCTCGCCATGAACGGCAATGGAGCCCTGCGGGCGATAGGCGGCAGCCGTGCCCGTCATGTTGGGGCGATGCGCCTTTTCCCATTCGCGCGCCTTGTAGTCTTCCTTGGAAGGCGGCGTATCCGTGCGATAATGCATCCAGCCATGCCAGCCCGAGGCGATCTTCGAGGCATCGGCGTAACCATTGTAGATTACCCAGCGCTTCGGCTGTCCCCAGCTCGTCATCGGGCCTTCGTAATAGACATTGCCGAACTCGTCTTCGCCAACGCGCTTGCCGTGCCGCCAGGTGAAGAAACGGGTTCCCATGGTCTGACCGTTCCACCAGGTGAAGATCTGCAAGAGAAGCTGCTTCATGTCATGTCCTTGGGCTTGGTTCGCGGGCCGCAACCGGCCCAGACGATCATTTCTCGCTTATGCCGCCTTGACCCCGGCTTGTCCAGTGATTCCCCGCCGCCATCTCGTCATTTCAGCTTGCGTTTGAAGCCGATATGCGAGGCTTCGAAGCCAAGGCGCTGATAGAATCGATGAGCATCCGTGCGCACGACATTCGACGTCAGCTGCACCTTCGCCATGCCACCCTGACGCGCTTCGTTGACCGCGAATTCGAGCATGGCCTTGCCGATGCCCCTACCCCGCATGTCACTGCGTGTCTGTACGGCCTCGACGATCATTGCGGATGAGCCGCGTCCCGGAAAACTGGTGGTCACCAGCGTCTGGAAGGTTCCGACGATTGCACCGCCGAGGACCGCGACATAAAGCGCTTCGTTGGGCGATGCGGCGATCTTCTCGAATGCAGCAAGGTAGTGGTGGCGAAGGGCGGGATCGGTCGTGTCGCCATGGCCACCGAGCAGATCATCGGCAAAGAGCGCGATAATCGCATCGATATCCTCTTCCGTCGCCTGCCTGATCACCAGTTCTGCTGTCGTCACCATCGCGCTCTCCTGTTCGTGACGCACGCCCTAGAAAGAGGATGAGACAAGGAGATTACAGACGCGCGCTTTATCGCAGCGATTTCTCCATGATCAGCGCTTCGATGCCGCTATCAGGTCCGCCGCAATTTCGGGTCCGGTCAACCTCGGCGAAGTCGTGGGCTGTGTAAAAGGCAATGGCGCCTTCGTTTTGCGGTTCGACTTCGAGCCGCAAAATCTCGGCGTCTGGAAAGCAGGTCTCGATCTCGGCGAAGAGATCGCGGCCGATACCCTGGCGCTGCTGATCCGGATGAACATAGAGCTGGTGCAGGATGGCCGTCTTCGTGAGCTTGTCCGACATGGCCGCAAAGGCCATGCCGCCGATCCGCTTGCCGTCGTCTGCGACGAGATATTCGCCACCCTTCAGATGGATGCGCCTTTTGATTTCCGCCTGATTGTGCCAGGCGGAAATCAGCTCCTCGACCTTGGCCGGCCCGTAGAACCGGTCATAAGTCGCGTGGAAGCTCTGCGTCAGCAGCGCCCGCAGCGGTTCGATATCGCGATCATTGGCCGTGCGGACGAAGAACAAGGGCTTACTCCTCCGGGAGGCCGAGCTTGGCCTTGACCAGCGCCTGAACCGCCTGCGGGTTGGCCTTGCCGCCGGTCGCCTTCATGACCTGGCCGACGAACCAGCCGGCAAGCGTGGGCTTGGCGAGTACCTTGGCCACCTGATCAGGGTTGGCGGCGATGATCTCGTCGACGGCCTTTTCGATGGCGCCTGTGTCGGTCACCTGCTTCATGCCGCGCGCTTCGACGATTTCAGCCGGGTCGCCGCCTTCGGTCCAGACGATTTCAAAGAGGTCCTTGGCGATCTTGCCGGAGATGACTTCCGACTTGATGAGATCGATAATGCCACCAAGCTGAGCAGGAGAAACCGGAGTCTCTTCAATGGCTTTTCCGGCTTTGTTCAAGGCGCCAAGCAAGTCGTTGATGACCCAGTTGGCAGCCGTCTTGCCATCGCGCCCTTCGGCCACGGCTTCAAAATAATCGGCGATCGCCTTCTCCGAGACGAGCACGGAGGCGTCATAGACGGAGAGGCCGAGTTCCGACACAAAGCGTGCCTTCTTGTCGTCGGGCAGTTCCGGCAGGTCCTTTTTCAGGGCCTCGACATAGGCATCGTCGAATTCGAGCGGCAGCAGGTCCGGATCGGGGAAGTAGCGATAGTCATGCGCATCTTCCTTGGAGCGCATGGAGCGGGTCTCGCCCTTGTTCGGGTCAAACAGGCGGGTTTCCTGATCGATCGCGCCGCCGTCTTCCAGGATCGCGATCTGTCGCCGGGCTTCGTATTCGATGGCCTGACCGATGAAACGGATCGAGTTGACGTTCTTGATTTCGCAGCGCGTGCCGAATTCGCCGCCCGGCTTGCGCACGGAAACGTTGACGTCGGCGCGCATCGAGCCTTCGTCCATATTGCCGTCGCAGGTGCCGAGGTAACGCACGATCGAGCGCAGCTTGGTCATATAGGCCTTGGCTTCGTCGGAGGAGCGCATGTCGGGCTTGGACACGATCTCCATCAGAGCCACGCCCGAACGGTTGAGATCCACATAGGACATGGTCGGATGCTGATCATGCATCGACTTGCCGGCATCCTGTTCCAGATGCAGGCGCTCGATGCCGATCTCGATATCCTCGAAATTGCCCTGACGGTCGGGACCGAGCGAGATGATGATCTTGCCCTCGCCGACGATCGGATCCTTGAACTGCGAGATCTGGTAGCCCTGCGGCAGGTCGGGATAGAAATAGTTCTTGCGGTCGAAGATCGAGCGCTTGTTGATCTGAGCCTTCAGACCCAGACCGGTGCGCACGGCCTGGGCCACGCATTCCTCGTTGATCACGGGCAGCATGCCGGGCATGGCGGCATCGACGAGCGAAACGTTGGAATTCGGCGCATTGCCGAAGGTCGTCGAGGCGCCGGAAAACAGCTTTGAATTCGACAGGACCTGCGCATGGACCTCCATGCCGATAACGATTTCCCAGTCGCCGGTGGCGCCGGGAATCAGGCGTTTGGGGTCGGGCGTACGGGTGTCGACGAGGGTCATGACATGCTCTTCCATGCGAATGATATTTGCCTATCCGGTTAGAGCAAATGGCCTGACGGTGCAAGACTTTGCAGGCCTGTGGGCATGATCAGCCCATCGGTCCGTAGGTCAGCGCTTCCTCGCTTTCCAGCGTCTTGACCATAGCGACCGTCTCCAGATCGCGGTCGAGCTTGGGATTGTAGACGACCGAAAGCCACTGGATTGCGTAGCCATGGCTCCGGAAGAAGGCGACTGCCTCGTGGTTGCGGGCATGGGTTTCCAGACGTGCCTCGCTCTGCCCCATCCGCCTCATATCCTCTTCAACGGCCGCCAGCAGCGCCGATCCCATACCCTGACGTTGATGATCAGGATCGATCCAGAAATCCGTGATCATTTCATCCAGATCTTCCCGAGCTGCCCATCCAACCGGCGTTCCGCCGCTTTCCACGATGATGATGGTGATCCAGCCATTCTGGGTGAAGCGGCTAAAGGCGCTGCGGGCGTTGTCGATCATCGCAGCCGTTTCACCGACCGGCATCATGGCCTTGTGCCATGCGCGCAGCCCGATCTCCGCCAACACCTGCCAGTCGTCCTGCTGTGCCTTGCGGATCGTTATCATCAATGCCTCACCCTGTGGCGGTCAGTAAAGCACCGACGCTGCGTCTTGACCAGAGATTGAGAATGGCTTCAGACAATGCAAATGGTATCCGTCGCTTATCGGCGTTTCCTGAGGCTCCTACCCTTGCGTGAGCGGCGTCAGTCGCAAGAGCGATTCGACCGTTGCCGACGGCTCGTCCTCCGGCGCGCGGCTGGCAGTCAGGCCAGAGCCTCAACTGAGGTCTCATGCCAACGACTGCTGCATGCGGACCTTCTCAACCGCCATTTTCATCGAAGGCGAATGCTGCATTCCACGCCAGATAATTGTGAAGCCAAGGCTCTCGTAGAGCCGGATGGCCCCTTGATTGGCGGCATGGGTTTCGATCCGGGCAAGTTTCAAGCCCTCGGAGCGCATATCGCGCAGCGTGGCGGAGACGAGGGCGAACCCAATGCCGAGACCCTGATGGGCGGGGTCAACCCAGAGATCTGAGATATAGTCACGCCTGCCTTCGCGTGCCGTCCAGCCGACGACCTCACCCCCGAGCTCGCCCAGTGTGACCAGACGAAAATGCTCTTGCGCAAAACTCTGGAAGCTCTCGCGGATCCGGACCACCATATCAGGCCCAAAGGCATTCAGTACCGGATTGGCGGCCCAGGCCGCAAATCCCACCCGGCCGACGCTCTCCGCATCGGACTGGGTCATCTCGCGTATGACGAAGTCCTTTACCACCACTTGGCCGGCGCGAACTTGCCGGCTGCCTGTTCGATGACATGGGCGGTCTTGAAGAGGGTTTCTTCTTCGAAGGGCTTGCCGATCACCTGCAGGCCGAGCGGCAGCCCCTTGCTGTCGAGACCGGCCGGCACCGAAATGCCCGGAAGACCTGCCATGTTCAGCGTGATGGTGAAGACGTCCTGCATGTACATCTTGACCGGATCGGCTGCGAGGTCCTTGTCGCCGATGGCAAAGGCCGAAGACGGCGTGATTGGCGCGAGGATCGCATCGACGCCCGCTTCGAAGGCGCGTTCGAAATCGCGCTTGATCAGGGTGCGGACCTTCTGCGCCTTCAGGTAATAGGCATCGTAATAACCGGCTGACAGCACATAAGTGCCGACCATGATGCGGCGCTGCACTTCCTTGCCGAATCCGGCAGCGCGGGTCTTCTCGTACATGTCCGCGATGTCCTTGCCATCGACCCTCAGGCCGTAGCGGACGCCGTCATAGCGGGCGAGGTTGGAGGAGGCTTCCGCGGGTGCGACGATGTAATAGGCCGGCAGCGCGTATTTTGTATGCGGCAGCGAAATGTCGACGATTTCGGCACCGGCCTCCTTGAGCCAGGCGATGCCTTGGCTCCAGAGCGCTTCGATTTCCTCGGACATGCCTTCGACGCGGTATTCCTTGGGGATACCGATCTTCATGCCCTTCACCGAACCGCCGAGAGCCTTCTCGTAATCCGGCACCGGCAGGTCGACAGAGGTCGTGTCCTTCGGATCGACGCTTGCCATGGACTTCAGGAGGATGGCGGCATCGCGCACGTCACGGGCAATCGGGCCGGCCTGATCGAGCGAGGAGGCGTAGGCGACGATGCCGAAGCGCGAGCAGCGGCCGTAAGTGGGCTTGATTCCAACGGTGCCGGTAAAGGCTGCCGGCTGACGGATCGAGCCACCGGTATCGGTTGCAGTCGCACCGGCACAGAGATGGGCGGCCACGGCTGCGGCCGAACCGCCGGACGAACCGCCGGGCACCAGCTTTTCGTCCGACCCCGAAGCCTTCCAGGGGTTTACGACCGGGCCGTAGTAGGAGCTTTCGTTCGACGACCCCATGGCGAATTCGTCCATGTTGAGCTTGCCCAGCATGACGGCACCGGCGTCCCAGAGATTCTGGGTGACAGTCGATTCGTATTTCGGCTTGAAGCCGTCGAGGATGTGGCTGCAAGCCTGGGTATGCACATCCTTGGTGGCGAAAAGATCCTTGACGCCAAGCGGAATGCCTTCGAGCACGCCGGCCTTGCCTTCCGCGATGCGGGCGTCAGAGGCCTTGGCCATGTCGCGGGCAATGTCGGCGGTGACCGCGACATAGGCATTCAGCGCGCCATTGGCCTGATCGATCGCCGAGAGATAGGCATCCGTCAGTTCGACGGCCTTGATCTCCTTGGCGGCGAGTTTCGCGCGGGCTTCGGCGATGGTGAGGCTGGTCAGTTCGCTCATGGCAGGTTCACTTCAATGGTCTGCGCCCGATTGGGCGGAAAAACTTAGGGTGGCTCGAACGACAGGCAGATCCGCCCTTATTCGACAACCTTCGGCACCTGGAAGAAATTGCGATCCGTCGCCGGCGCATTGGCGACGATCTCGTCGGCCTTCTGGCCGTCAGTCACCTTGTCTTCGCGCTTCTTCATGGCAATCGGCGTGACCGAGGTCATCGGCTCGACACCTGTCACGTCCACTTCGTCAAGCTGCTCGACAAAGCCGAGAATGCCGTTGAGTTTCGCGGTCATGCCGCCTGCCTCCTCGTCGCTGACAGCGATGCGGGCAAGACGGGCTACGCGCTTGACGGTGGCAATATCGACAGACATGGCATTCTCCAGATGGGCTGTTGTCTTCGCTATAAAGGCCGTCAAGCGCTGGTGCAACGGGGTTTGTCAGACCGAGACAGCCGTTCCGGCTGCAGGTGTCAGAACACGGGTGCGGGTTCCCTCCATTCCAGCCACGAACTTTTCCGGGGTCTGGTCGATGATCGGGAAGGAGCCGTAGTGGCAGGGGATCGCGGTCTTGAAGTCGAAGAAGCGCTGGCAGGCAAGTGCCGCAACAGCCCCGCCCATGGTAAAGCGATCACCGATCGGAACAAGGCCGATATCGGGTTGGTGCAGTTCATTGATGAGCTTCATGTCGGAGAAGATGTCGGTATCGCCCATATGCAGCAGCGATGCATCATCCTCGACATGCAGCATCAGCCCATTGGCATTGCCGAGTGCATGCGACACGCCGTCTTCGGTGATCTGGGCGGACGAATGCAGGGCATTGGTGAAGGTTGCCGAAAAGCCTTCAAAGTGAATGGTGCCGCCGGTATTGCCCATTTCAATCTTCTCGACGCCCTTTGTGGCAAGCCAGGCCGCAAGATCGGCATTGGCAAGCACGGTGGCACCGGTTTCCTTGGCGAGGCTCACCGTATCGCCGACATGGTCGCCGTGACCATGGGTGAGCAGAATATGGGTGATGCCCTTGGTCATGTCCTTGCGATCAAGCCCCGCAAAGCCAGGATTATGCGTCAGGAAGGGATCGATCAGGATCGAAGCCTTGGCTGTGTCGAGGCGAAAGGCGGCATGGCCGAGCCAGGTGATTTTCATCCGATATCTCCGAGTGTAGGTCCGAGTGGCAATATATGGTCTGCGTGACGACGGGCAACATCGGCAGGCCGACTTGCTTGCTACCCTGCCCTGATTATGCGACCAGCATGACAGCCATAAAGTAATAAAGACCGGAAGGAACGATAATGGCCGATGACGACTATGTGTATGACGAGGCCACCGGCGAATGGCGCCCGGCATCGGAGATTGCAGCGGCAGCGGCGCAGAAGCCCGTGGCGCGCGACGCCTCCGGCACCGAGCTTGCCGACGGCGATTCGGTCGTCCTGATCAAGGATCTCAAGGTCAAGGGCGCCGGTCAGACCTTGAAGCAGGGAACCGTGATCCGCTCGATCCGCCTGACGGACGATCCAGAGCATATCGATTGCAAGCATGATGCCATCAAGGGCCTGGTGCTGCGCACAGAATTCGTGCGCAAACGCTGATCACTGCGGGAAAGGACGACAATGGCAACGCTGACGATCGAGGAACTTGCGACCAGGCTTGAGCCGAACCAGGCGATTGCAGGGCTTGATCTAGGCACGAAAACCATCGGGCTTTCGGCCTCCGATCTCGGTCGACGCTTTGCCACCCCCCGCCCCGTCATCAAGCGGGTCAAGTTCACTCAGGACGCCGAGGTTCTGCTCGCATTTGCGGCGAAAGAAAAGATCGCCGCCTTTATCATTGGTCTTCCCGTCAACATGGACGGATCAAACGGCCCGAGGGTGCAGGCAACCCGCGCCTTCGTGCGCTCGATGTCGGATAAAACCGATATTCCTTTTGTCTTCTGGGACGAAAGGCTCTCGACCGTGGCCGCCGAGAGGGCACTGCTTGAAATGGATGTCTCCCGCGCCAAGCGCAGCGAACGCATTGATTCGGCGGCGGCAAGCTTCATCCTTCAGGGCGCGCTGGACAGGCTCTCGGGTCTTGCCCGCGCCTCCGACACTTCTGCAGACTTCACCTGACGCTGCGCCCACCAGGCCGCAATCTTCTTGCGACGACGAAAACCGATGATGGCAAACAGGATGAGGCTGTCGACAACGATCGCACGCATGACAAGCGGCGGGATCGTTTCCGGCGGAATGCCGAGAACATTGCCATAGATCTGGAAGACCAGATCATGCGTCTGCCGCGTCAGCATGAAGAAGCCGAAGCTCATGTCGTGATAGGACAAGCCGTACCAAGCAGCGAGCAATGCGATGGGTGCTGCCCAAAAGATCAATAGTGCCTTCATAGCGCCCTTGCCTCTTCAAATCTTGGCGTATCATTCGCCAGGGTCCAAGTTTCAAACGCCCACCGCAGGAGCGCCATCGTTGTCATGACGACGGCGGGCACCGCGATATCGAGCGCCAGCCCCGAGAAGAAGGCCGAAGTCATCGCAATCAGCAATGCGCGTGCTCCAAGCTCGGTCGTCACCATTGCACCCATTAACGTTTACAGAGGGCGAAGGTGTCCCGAGCAGCAGCGCTGCGCAACGTAAACCTTTTGTTAAGGTTAACGGGGCCTGGGGATAACACGGCCCGCACCGCCCTCTTGAGCGCGATCAAAGGTGAAAAGCCGGGCGTTGCCTTACCCTTGCCCAGGGTCTATCGGTGCGACCTTCAATTGCGGACCCGCCATGCTCATCATCCTTGAAAGTATTCTGCCGATCTTCCTGCTGGTCTTGCTCGGCGTCGGACTGAAACGCAGCCCGCTGATTCCCGAAAGCTTCTGGTCTGGCCTCGAAATCTTCGGCTATTACGTCCTGTTTCCAGCCCTCCTCTTTGAGACCCTGGCGACGACCGATTTTTCCCAGATCCAGGGCGCCGGTGTCAGCCTGGTCTCGCTGCTTGCCGTGCTCGTCATTTCCGCTGTGACGCTTGGTTTGTGGCCGGTGCTGAAAGCAGCCGGCATGCAGGGGCCGGCCTTCACCTCCGTCTTTCAGACGGCGACCCGCTGGAACGGTTTCATGGCGCTGGCCATGGCGGAAAAACTGACGGGGTCGATCGGGCTTTCGGTGATTGCGGTTGTCATGGCGACCATCATCATCCCGATCAACCTGATGAATGTCGGCGTCATGATCTGGTTTTCCGGGCAAGGCCGCGACATGAAGACCTTCGTCAAGCGCATCATCAGCAATCCAATCATCCTGGGTGCGGTGCTCGGTGTTGCGGTGAACCTCGCGGGGGTACCGATCTACGATCCCTTCATGGTGACAGTGGAGCTCGTGGCGCGCACCTCCCTGCCCCTCGGCCTGCTCACCGTCGGCGCCGGCCTGAAGATTGCCGATGCCTTGCGCCCAGCGCCCAGCGTTTTCCTGAGCGCCGGTCTGAAGCTCATTCTGTTTCCACTGGTGTCTGTCGGGCTCAGCCTGCTGTTTGGCCTGACCGGCGAAACGCTTGCGATGGTCACCCTGGCTGCTGCCGTTCCGACTGCCATGAACGGCTATCTTCTGGCCAAGCAGATGGGCGGCGACGCGGACCTCTATGCGGCAGCGGCCACGGTGCAGACGATGCTTGCCTTCGTCACCGTGCCGATCGTGCTTGCCCTTTTGGCTTAGGCACCTGGCGGATAAAGAAGATCGAGCACGAAGCGGGCGTCAAAGCGGGCGTCAATCACGCCGTAGCTGTGACGCCAGCCACCGGCGAGGCGGCTTTCGAGGAAGGCATCGGCGATCTTGGAGGCCCCGAGGCGATAAAGCTCGGCAGCACCTGCCGCAAGCGCCAGTTGCTCGATCAGCAGGCGGCCTGCGGCCTCATCCTGGTCTGCCAAGGCGGTTGCAGCGCGCAGCACTTCGACGGTCTTGCGCCCGGAGGGTCCGAGATCGCGCTCCAGTCCGGCAAACAGGGTTTCAAAGAGATCCTTGCCGCGGCTCAAGACCCTGAGCACATCGAGCGCCATGACATTGCCCGAGCCTTCCCAGATCGCATTGACCGGCGCTTCGCGGTAGTGGCGGGCGATCGCACGCTCCTCGACATAGCCATTGCCGCCGATGCACTCCATCGCCTCATAGATCAGCGCAGGCGCAATCTTGCAGACCCAGTATTTGGCAACCGGCGTCATGACGCGGGCATAGGCCGCATCCACCGAGTTTTCACGGGCGCGGTCAAAGCTGTCGGCCACGCGGAAGGCAAGAGCCGTGGCGGCTGCGACATCGAGCGCCATATCGGCGAGAACCCGCGTCATCATCGGCTGGTCGATCAGCTTCTTGCCGAAGACAGAGCGGCCACGCACGTGGTGCACGGCTTCCGCCATCGATGCACGCATCATGCCGGCGGAGGCGAGCGCGCAATCGAGGCGGGTCAGCGTGACCATATCGAGAATGGTGCGCACGCCATCGCCCGGCGTTCCCAGGAGGAAACCGAAGGCCTCGTCGAATTCGACCTCGGCGGACGCATTGGAGCGGTTGCCAAGCTTGTCCTTCAGGCGCTGGAATTCCAGGCCGTTGGCAGAGCCGTCCTCGAGGAGGCGCGGAACGAGGAAGCAGCCCATGCCGTCCTTCGTTTGCGCGAGCATGACGAAGGCATCCGACATTGGCGCTGAGAGAAACCATTTGTGGCCGGACAGGCGGTAGATGCCCTCGCCGACCCGCTCGCCTTGCGTGACATTGGCGCGGACATCGGTGCCGCCCTGCTTTTCCGTCATGCCCATGCCGATGGTAACAGAACTCTTCTGCATCGGCGGACGATTGGACGAATCGTATTTGCGCGCGAGGATCTTCGGCGTCCATTCCTTCTGCACCGCGGGCGATGCCACAAGCGCTGCCACGGAGGCGCTTGTCATCGTCAACGGGCAGAGATGACCGGCTTCCAGTTGCGAGGTCAGGAAAAAGCGGACGGCGCGCGCCTTGTGCTCGCGACCGCGGGCTTCCGGCAGGTTTTCCCAGACCGAGGAATGCAGGCCTGACGACATGGAGCGGCGCATCAGGGCATGCCAGGCGGGATGAAATTCAACCACATCAAGCCGCTCGCCGCGCGGACCATGGGTGCGCAGCGTCGGTGCGCTGACATTCGCCATGCGCGCCAGTTCCTGCGCTTCCGGAGAGGTCACATATTTGCCGATCGCATCGAATTCGTCCTTCAACTGCCGCGGCATCTGGTTCGTCAGATCGACCAGCAGTGGATCGGCCCGATAGGCATTGACACCGGACCATGGTTTGGGCTGGTTCAGGGCGGCCAGTTTTTCTTCGGAACGATTCAAAGTGCTCATGCTGATCTCATAATCAGACTGCGGTCGCTATGCCAACGGCCAAGCCCTGATTTTCTCGATTTGAACTGCGCGTCGCGTGAGCGAAAACACCATTTGCGGCACCCAGGCAGACAGTCATATGGAAGATGGGGACCATATTGTGAAGACGGTCGCGCCACCTTGCCCCTGAGGACGTCAATCTTTATAGACCGCGTAACATAGCAAGGGGCACCCATGGTCTTCTTTCCGCATCGCCATCTCATCGGCATCAAGGGGCTCACCGAGCAGGACATCACGCTATTGCTGGACAAGGCCGACGAGGCCGTCAAGATCAGCCGGCAGCGCGAAAAGAAGACGTCCACGCTGCGCGGCCTGACCCAGATCAATCTCTTCTTCGAAGCCTCGACACGAACGCAATCCTCGTTCGAACTGGCGGGCAAGCGCCTCGGCGCCGACGTCATGAACATGTCGGTCGGCAACTCCTCGGTTAAAAAGGGCGAGACGCTGATCGATACGGCGATGACGCTGAATGCGATGCGCCCGGATGTTCTGGTTGTGCGCCATTCCTCGGCGGGGGCCGCAGCACTTCTCGCCCAGAAGGTCGCCTGCTCCGTCGTCAATGCCGGCGATGGCCAGCATGAACATCCGACCCAGGCGCTTCTCGACGCGCTGACCATTCGACGCGCCAAGGGCAAGCTGTCGCGCATCATCGTCGCCATTTGTGGCGACGTGCTGCATTCGCGCGTGGCACGCTCCAACATCCTGCTGCTCAACGCGATGGGCGCGCGCGTTCGCGTCGTTGCGCCTGCCACGCTGCTGCCCGCCGGCATTGCCGATATGGGCTGCGAAGTCTTCCACGACATGAAGGAAGGCCTGAAGGATGCCGACGTCGTGATGATGCTCCGGCTGCAGCGCGAGCGCATGTCGGGCTCCTTCGTGCCGTCGGTGCGCGAGTACTTCCACTTCTACGGCCTCGACGCGGAAAAGCTGAAGGCGGCAAAGGAGGACGCGCTCGTGATGCATCCCGGCCCGATGAACCGCGGCGTTGAGATTGCCTCCGAGGTCGCCGATGGTCCGCAGAGTGTCATCGAGCAGCAGGTGGAAATGGGGGTCGCTGTGCGCATGGCGGTGATGGAAACGCTTCTCCTGTCGCAGAACCATGGACCGCGCAGCGAAGGCCAGGCCTCGCGCAGCGAAGGAATGGACGCATGATCAAGCCGATCGTCTTCAAGAACGCCCGCATCATCGATCCATCGCGCAAGCTCGACGAAACGGGCACCATCATCGTCGGCGCGGATGGCAAGATCATCGCCGCCGGCGCCGACGCGCGGAACCAGGGCGTTCCGGAAGGGGCTGAAATCCGCGACTGCAGCGGTCTTACAGCCATTCCCGGCCTCGTCGATGCACGTGTGTTCGTCGGCGAACCCGGCGCCGAGCATCGCGAGACCATCGCGTCGGCAAGCCGTGCTGCGGCGGCCGGCGGCATTACATCCTTCATCATGATGCCGGAGACGGATCCGGTCATTGATGACGTGGCGCTGGTTGAATTCGTCAAGAAGACCGCCCGCGACACCGCCGTCGTCAACGTCTATCCGGCAGCGGCGCTGACCAAGGGCATGACGACGAGCGAGATGACCGAGATGGGTCTTTTGCAGCAGTCCGGGGCCGTTGCCTTTACCAATGGGCGCCATGGGCTGAAAGACAGCCAGGTCCTGCGTCGCGCCATGACCTATGCGCGCGAATTCAACGCCGTCATCGCGCTCGAAACCCGGGACCCCTATCTCGGTGCCAACGGCGTAATGAACGAAGGACTGCTCGCAAGCTGGCTCGGCCTTTCGGGTATCCCCAAGGAAGCAGAACTCATTCCGCTCGAACGCGATCTGAGGATTGCGGCGCTGACCCGCGGACTTTATCATGCCGCCCAGATCTCCGTGCCGGAATCGGTCGAGGCGATCGAGCTTGCCCGCAAGCGCGGCGCAAACGTGACCTGCGCCATTTCGATCAATCACCTCAGCCTCAACGAAAACGACATCGGCGAGTATCGCAGCTTCTTCAAGCTCTACCCGCCGCTGCGCTCGGAAGACGACCGCATGGCGATGGTCCAGGCACTCGCCGAGGGTCGCATCGACATCATCGTCTCCTCGCATGATCCGCAGGATGTCGACACCAAGCGCTTGCCCTTTGCCGAGGCGGCCGATGGTGCGAGCGGTCTTGAGACAATGCTGTCGGCAGCCCTCAGGCTCCATCATGCCGGGCATGTGCCGCTAATGCGCCTGATTGAGGCCATGTCGACGCGGCCGGCCGAGATCTTCGGCCTGCCGGGCGGGACGCTGAAGCCCGGAGCCGCAGCCGACATCGCGCTGGTCGATCTCGACGAGCCCTGGCTTGTATCGCGCGACAGCCTTCTTGGCCGCTCGAAGAACACGCCGTTTGAGGATGCCCGCTTTTCGGGACGTGCGGTCGCGACCTATGTCGGCGGTCGCCTGATCCACTCGCTCTAAGCTCCTGGAGATGACCATGCCGACCATCGACTACAGCCTGCTCGGTCCCTTCAATGTTGCCGTCGTTCTTGTGCTCGGCTACCTCCTGGGATCAATCCCCTTCGGCCTTGTTCTGACGCGGTTTGCAGGCCTTGGCGATCTGCGCTCGATCGGCTCGGGCAATATCGGCGCAACCAACGTGCTGCGCACCGGCAACAAGAAGCTCGCAGCCGCAACACTTCTCCTCGATGCGCTGAAAGCAACCGCGGCCGCGCTGATTGCCCAGGCGGTGTTTGGCCACAATGCAGGCCTGCTTGCCGGCTTTGCCGCCTTTATCGGCCATCTCTTCCCTGTCTGGCTTGGCTTCAAGGGCGGCAAGGGCGTCGCCACCTATATCGGGACGCTTCTTGGCGTCGCGCCGTTGATGGTCCTCGTCTTCGCCGCCGTCTGGCTGTCGGTCGCCTTCATCACGCGCTACTCCTCGTTGTCGGCTTTGATCGCCACACTTGTCATTCCGGTTGCATTATGGATACTAAGGGTTGAGGAAGCGGCACTCGTGACCGCGGCGATGACCGTCATCACCTACTGGCGGCACAAGCAGAATATCCAACGTTTGATTGCGGGCACCGAGAGCAAGATCGGCGCCAAGGGCTAGAGAAAGGTTGAGGGTGGCTGGCAGCGCAAGACGAAACGGAATTGCGCTGACGGACCGGCAAAGACTTGCCTGGCTCCGCATTATTCGCAGCGACAACATCGGCCCTGCCACCTTTCGCGAACTCATCAATCACTTCGGATCGGCAGATGCGGCCCTTGAGGCGCTGCCGGATCTTTCGCGCCGCGGTGGAGCGGCCCGGACGCTGAAGATCGCCTCCATTGCCGAGGCTGAGCGCGAAATCGAATATGCGCACAAATTCGGGGCAAGGTTTGTCGGGATCGGCGAGCCTGACTATCCACCGGCGCTGCGCCAGATCGATGCCGCACCGCCACTGATTGCGGTCAAAGGGGACCTCTCGGTGGCAAGCCTTCCTGCCGTTGGCGTGGTCGGCGCCCGCAATGCCTCGATCAGCGGCACGAAGTTCGCCGCCATGATCGCCCGTGATGTCGGCCGGGCGGGATACGGCATCGTCTCCGGACTCGCGCGTGGCATCGACACGGCGGCCCACCGTGCATCGCTTGAGACCGGCACGATTGCGGCGCTAGCCGGCGGTCTCGACCAACCCTACCCGCCCGAGAACCTTGGCCTTCTCGACGAGATGACCAGCGGTCGGGGCTTGGCAATTTCCGAAATGCCGTTTGGATGGGAACCGAGGGCCCGCGATTTCCCCCGTCGCAATCGGCTGATTGCCGGCATGGCGCTCGGTGTCGTGGTGATTGAGGCCGCCGCCCGCTCGGGTTCACTGATTACCGCGCGTCTTGCGGGCGAATTCGGGCGGCTGGTCTTTGCCGTGCCCGGCTCGCCGCTTGATCCGCGCTGCGAAGGCACGAATCGGCTGCTGAAGGAGGGCGCGACCGTCACCACCGGACCGCAGGACGTTCTGGAGGCGCTTGCACCGATTTCTCAACTGGACCTGTTCTCCTCGCCGGATGTCGAGGAACCGCATTCTGATGGTCGCGCAATGGCCCCTCCCCCCAGCGACGACGACCGGAGCCGGATCGTCGAGGCGCTCGGCCCGACGCCTGTCGAGGTCGATGACGTCATCCGCCATACCGGCCTTTCTCCGTCGGCAGTCTACCTAGTGCTGCTGGAACTCGACATTGCAGGTCGGTTAGAACGGCACCCTGGGGGATTTGTGTCTCTGACCAGTTTCAACTGACAGAGATCGCCGCCCGGACTGCAAGTCGCCGGCCTCGACATAGGCCATGCCGATCAGGTAGCACAGCATCTCCGCGCCCTCCCGTTCTGCAACGACGTGGAGCTCGCCCAGCATCTGGCGGATATAGGCAATATTTTCTAAGGATCTGCTCATGTACAGGTCGGCCTCGAAGTTATCGTTCGCCATCTCATTGCTCGCAGTCGAAGAGCTGTAAAAGCCATCAAACGCTCCCGTTGCAACCACAATACCTAATTTATCTATGATTGCAATCAATAGATACACCTCTATAGGTTGTACTTCTGCCTGAGAGGGAAAATCGGCCCTCCCTCTTGACCGCAGGCGTTTCGCCCTCCATGTCGGAACTCCGTGTTCCGGGAACGACTGCGTGGTGCGGCCGATCGGAAACATGAAGGTGCAGTGTATCGATGAACGTCGTAGTCGTAGAATCCCCGGCCAAAGCCAAGACGATCAACAAGTATCTGGGTTCCGGATACAAGGTGCTCGCTTCATTCGGTCACGTGCGCGATCTTCCGGCGAAAGACGGTTCAGTGCTCCCCGACCAGGACTTCGAGATGTTCTGGGAGGTCGACAGCGCCTCGCAAAAGCGGATGAAGGACATTGCCGACGCAGTGAAATCTTCCGACAGGGTGTTTCTCGCGACCGACCCGGATCGCGAAGGGGAAGCCATTTCGTGGCACGTGCTCGATCTCTTGAAGAAGAAACGCGTGATCGGCGACAAGCCGGTGAAGCGCGTCGTCTTCAACGCCATTACCAAGAAGGCCGTGCTCGATGCCATGGCCAATCCGCGTGATATCGACACGCCACTGGTCGACGCCTATCTGGCGCGCCGCGCGCTTGACTATCTCGTCGGCTTCAATCTCTCACCGGTTCTGTGGCGCAAACTGCCGGGTGCCCGGTCTGCGGGACGCGTCCAGTCGGTTGCACTGCGGCTGGTCTGCGACCGCGAAACCGAGATCGAACGGTTCGTTGCGGAAGAATACTGGAACATCTCCGCTTTGCTGAAGACGCCGCGTGGCGATGAGTTCGAGGCGAAACTCGTATCGCATGACGGCAAGCGCATGCAGCGCAACTCCGTGACCAATGGGGATCAGGCCACCAGCATCAAGACGCTGCTCGAAGGTGCGGCCTTTGCCGTGGAGAGCGTTGAGGCCAAACCCGTCAAGCGCAATCCAGGTCCGCCTTTCACCACCTCGACCCTGCAGCAGGCCGCATCCTCCAAGCTCGGCTTCTCGGCCTCGCGCACCATGCAGGTTGCGCAGAAGCTCTATGAAGGCATCGATATCGGCGGCGAGACCGTCGGTCTCATTACCTATATGCGTACCGATGGCGTGCAGATGGCACCCGAAGCGATCGACGCGGCACGCTCGGCGGTTGCCGAGCAGTTCGGCCCCCGATACGTGCCGGAAAAGCCGCGCATCTATTCCACCAAGGCGAAGAACGCCCAGGAAGCCCACGAAGCCATCCGCCCGACGGACTTCAACCGGTCACCGGACAAGGTGCGCAAATTCCTCGATGCCGATCAGCTCAGACTTTACGATCTGATCTGGAAGCGCGGTATCGCCAGTCAGATGGCCTCTGCCGAAATCGAGCGGACGACCGTCGAGATCCTGGCGGACAACAACGGCGCCAAGGCAGGCCTGCGCGCGGTCGGCTCCGTGATCCGGTTCGATGGCTTCATCGCGGCCTATACCGACCAGCGCGAGGAAGGTGAGCCGGCAGAGGACGGTGACGACGAGGACGGCCGCCTGCCCGAGATCAATGCCCGCGAAAGCCTCGCCAAGCAGAAGATCAACGCCAGCCAGCATTTCACCGAGCCGCCACCGCGCTATTCGGAAGCCTCGCTGATCAAGAAGATGGAAGAGCTCGGCATTGGCCGTCCTTCCACCTATGCCGCGACGCTGAAGACGCTGTCCGACCGCGAATATATCGTCACCGAAAAGCGCAAGCTGATCCCGCATTCCAAGGGACGTCTTGTCACGGCCTTCCTCGAAAACTTCTTCACGAAGTATGTCGAATACGATTTCACCGCCGATCTCGAGGAAAAGCTCGACAAGATCTCGGCCGGCGAACTCAACTGGAAGGACGTTCTTCGGGATTTCTGGCAGGACTTCTTCTCCCAGATCGAGGACACCAAGGAACTCAGGGTTACCAATGTTCTCGATGCGCTCAACGAAGCGCTGGCACCGCTTGTTTTCCCGAAGCGCGAGGACGGCTCTGATCCACGCATCTGCCAGGTCTGCGGCACCGGCAACCTGTCGCTGAAGCTCGGCAAATACGGCGCCTTTGTCGGCTGCTCTAACTATCCGGAATGCAATTATACACGGCAGCTGACCTCCGATGGCGGCGCAGAAGCCGATGCCAGCGGCAGCAACGAGCCGCGGGCGCTTGGCAAGGACCCGCAGACCGACGAGGACATCACACTGCGTTCCGGCCGGTTTGGGCCTTACGTCCAGCGTGGTGATGGCAAGGAAGCCAAACGCTCCTCGCTGCCAAAGGGCTGGTCGCCTGCCGACATCGACTTCGAGAAGGCGCTTTCCCTGCTGTCGCTGCCGCGCGAAGTCGGCGCCCATCCGGAAACCGGTAAGATGATTTCCGCCGGCCTTGGCCGCTACGGACCCTTCGTGCTGCATGACGGCACCTATGCCAACCTGGAAAGCATCGAGGACGTCTTGTCCATCGGGCTCAACCGCGCGGTGACCGTGCTCGCCGAAAAGCAGAGCAAGGGTCCCGGCGGACGTGGTCGGGCCGCGGCTGTGGCACTCAAGGAACTGGGCGAGCACCCGGACGGCGGCGCCATTACCGTTCGCGACGGACGCTATGGCCCCTACGTGAACTGGGGCAAGGTCAATGCCACCCTGCCGAAGGGCAAGGATCCGCAGGATGTGAGCGTCGACGAAGCGCTTGTGCTGATCGCGGAGCGTGCCGCCAAGGATGGCGGCAAGACCAAGAAGGCCCCGGCAAAGGCCGCCAAGACCACCAAGGCGAAAGCCGCCAAGGATGAGGCCGGCACAGACGCCAAACCGAAGAAGGCTGCAGCCAAGCCGAAAGCAAAGGCGGCCGCAAAGCCTAAAGCCACGAAGAAGAGTACGACTTGAAAAAACCGACCCGCGACACCGCCCAAGAGACCGGCTCCGGCAACCGCAAGAGCCGTCGGGCGGAAGGTGCGGCCCGGGCCAAGGCCGGAAATCCCTCGGCCTTGATCCATGGCGAGGTGCCGCCGCGCGACGTGCTTTTGCAGTTCATCACCGACAATCCCGAGCGGGCCTCGAAACGCGAGATCGCGAAGGCCTTCGGGCTCAAGGGCGAGCAGCGCGTGGAACTGAAGCAGGCGCTGAAGGATCTTGAAAACGACGGCATGGTGCAGAAGAGCCGCAAGGCGCTGAGCCGCCCGGGGGCACTGCCGTCCGTGACCGTCCTCGACATAACCACGCGCGACAAGGATGGCGAGTTGATCGGCCGCCCGGCGGAATGGCCGGAGGAAGTAGGTGTGGCACCGGCCGTGCTCGTGCGCCAATCGAGTTCCGACCGCTCCAAGGGCAAGGCGCCGGTCGGCGGCCTTGGTGACCGCGTTCTTGCCAAGATCTTCGTCAACAAGGATCGCTCGGGGCCTGCCTACACGGCGCGGGTGATCAAGATCCTCGACCGTCGCGTTGGCGCGATGCTCGGCGTGATCAGGATGCTGCCCGACGGTGGCGCACGGCTGATGCCAATCGAACGCCGCGGCGAGGAAATGCAGATCGATGCAGACGCGCTCGGCGAGGCCAAGGATGGCGATCTCGTCGAAGTGGAAGTCGGAGCGCGCTCCGCCCGTTTCGGACTTGCCCGTGCGAAGGTGCTGAGCGTCGTTGGATCGGTCGCCTCGGAAAAGGCGATCTCGATGATTGCCATCCACGCCCACGGTATTCCCTATATTTTCCCGCAATCGGTGATTTCCGAAGCCGAGGCCGCGGAAGCGGCAACCATGGCGCATCGTGAGGACTGGCGCGATCTGCCGCTGATCACCATCGATCCGGCCGACGCCAAGGACCACGATGACGCAGTCTTCGCCGAGCCGGATCCATCGGAAGACAATCCGGGCGGTGTGATCGTCACGGTGGCGATCGCCGACGTCTCCTACTATGTCCGGACGAAATCCGCGCTCGACCGCGAGGCGCTGAAGCGAGGCAATTCCGTCTATTTCCCGGACCGCGTCGTTCCCATGTTACCGGAGCGCATTTCCAACGATCTCTGCTCGCTTCGCGAAGGCGTCGACCGCCCTGCCCTTGCAGTCCGCATGGTGTTTTCCACTGAGGGCCGCAAGGCCAGCCACACCTTCCATCGCATCATGATGAAGAGTGCGGCGAAACTCTCCTATCAACAGGCTCAGGCGGCAATCGACGGCAAGCCGGATGACAAGACCGGACCGTTGCTGGAACCGATCCTGAAGCCGCTGTGGCATGCCTATGCGGTGATGAAGCGCGGGCGAGACCGCCGCCAGCCACTCGAACTGGACATGCCCGAGCGCAAGATCATCCTCAAGGAGGATGGCACAGTCGACCGCGTGCACGTGCCGGAGCGTCTCGACGCCCACAAGCTCATCGAAGAGATGATGATCCAGGCCAATGTTTCGGCCGCCGAAACGCTGGAGAAGAAGCGCCAGCCGCTGGTTTACCGGGTGCATGACGCCCCGACACTTGCCAAGCAGGAGGTCCTGCGCGAATTCCTCGCCACGATCGGCTTCTCGCTGGTCAAGGGCGGCAACCTGAGGTCCAACTCGTTCAACGGCATCCTCGCCAAGGCCGTCGACACGCCGCATCAGACGATGGTCAACGAGATGGTCTTGCGCAGCCAGAGCCAGGCGGTCTACAGCCCTGAAAACATCGGGCATTTTGGCCTCAATCTGATGAAATACGCGCATTTCACCTCGCCGATCCGCCGCTATGCCGACCTCATCGTGCATCGCGCGCTTGTCGGCTCGCTCGGCCTTGGCGAGGGCGCGATAACCCGCGAGGAGGAAGCAAGCCTCGACGATATCGCAGCCGAAATTTCGACCTTTGAACGCCGGGCCATGGCCGCCGAACGCGACACCATCAATCGCCTGATTGCACACCATCTCGCAGGCCGTATCGGCGATGAATTCGACGGCCAGGTTGCGGGCGTCACCAAGGCCGGGCTTTTCATCAGCCTGCCGCAATTTGGCGCAGATGGCTTTATACCGGTTTCAACGCTGGGACGGGATTACTATATCTACGATGAAGCGCATCAGGCCCTGACCGGCGAGAAGTCGGGACTGGGCTATCAGCTGGGTGACACGGTTGAGGTCAGATTGGTCGAAGCCGTGCCTCTGGCGGGTGCCTTGCGTTTTGAAATGTTGAGCGAGGGGCGCAAAATGCCCGCTGGCAGCCGCTCCTTCCACAAGGCGGGCCGTCGTGGCAAGAAACTTCCCGGCACTCGCCCACCTCGCGGACGCCGCTGACACAGCCTGTTTCAGGAGCCACTGACATGACCATTCACTCTTCAAGCCGACCAGGCGAAATCGCAGCCGATCAAACCGAGCGACTGCTTGGGCACTCGATCAAGCGCGGGCTTGTTTGCCGCTGCCCGGCCTGCGGTGAGGGCAAGCTGTTTCGTGCCTATCTCAAGGTGGCCGATCGCTGCGAAGCCTGTGGTGAAGATCTCCATCACCACCGCGCCGATGATCTGCCGGCCTATCTCGTCATCCTCATTCTTGGCCACGTGCTGGTGGGCGGCTACATGATGACGGATATGGCCTTTCCGCTGCCCGCCTGGGTTCATTTTGCCATCTGGGCGCCGATTGGCGTTGTGGCATCGCTCCTGTGCCTGCAACCGATCAAGGGCGGCGTGGTCGGCCTGCAATGGGCCTTGCGCATGCATGGCTTCGGCGGCGGGAGCGACGACCCAGAGGTTGTGTGAGCCTGACGGAAGGTGAATCGCCCGTCACGCCCTTCTGACACTTTTGCTGATATCATCGGCCTTTGACGCCACAAATCATCGACGGTCAGTCGCCTGGCGCATTGACAACCGGTCGACTTGCAGTGTGAACATTCCGGCCCAAGGCAGCATCAGGAGCTAATACGCAGAATGCCATATCAGATGTTGATCGTCCCTAGCCTACGCGATTGGAACACGTCCTGGAGCGCAGATTGCGACGGGATGTGCAATGTCTGAGGTGCAATGCAGGCCGAACGGCGATCGCGAGGATATCCACTGGTATTCGCTGATCGCCGCCATTTCCGCCATTTCCGCTGTCGGCATCGCAATTGGTCTCGGGCTCCCCCTGCTCAGCATCATTCTTGAGAAGCGCGGGATTTCGTCGACGCTGATCGGATTGAACTCGGCGATGGCCGGCATCGCGGCGATGGTCGCGGCCCCTTTGACCACGAAGATCGCACATCGCTTCGGTGTCGCAAACACCATGCTCTGGGCCGTGCTCCTGTCCGCCTTGAGTGGTGTCGGCTTTTACTACGCCACGCAGTTCTGGATGTGGTTTCCGCTCCGGATCGTGTTCCACGGGGCGACAACCACACTCTTTGTGCTCTCCGAGTTCTGGATCAATGCGGCAGCCCCGTCCCGGCGACGCGGGCTTGTGATGGGCATCTATGCGACGGTCCTTGCTGTCGGCTTTGCCTGCGGCCCCCTGCTCTTCTCCGCGCTTGGCAGCGAGGGACTGCTGCCCTTTGCCGTTGGCGCCATCGCCATCCTCGCAGCGGCCATTCCGATCTACATAGCACGCAAGGAGAGCCCCGTTCTCGATGAGAAGCCGGAACAGCATTTTTTGCGCTACATCTTCCTCGTCCCGACAGCGACGGTTGCGGTCTTCGTGTTCGGCGCGGTCGAGGCCGGCGGCCTGTCGCTGTTTCCGATCTACGCCACCCGCAGCGGCTTCACGGAAAGCCAGGCGGCGCTCCTGCTGACCGTCATGGGCATCGGCAACATGGTGTTCCAGATCCCGCTCGGACTTCTCTCCGACAAAATGCGGGACCGGCGGCTGCTTCTATCCATTCTGTCGATCATCGGCCTCACTGGCTCGGTGCTTTTGCCCTGGCTTTCCGAAAACTGGGTGCTGATGGCGGTGGTGCTGTTGTTCTGGGGCGGAAGCGTCTCCGGTCTCTACACGGTCGGTCTCAGCCATCTCGGCTCGCGACTCACCGGTGCGGACCTCGCAGCCGCCAATGCGGCCTTCATCTTCTGCTACGCCGTGGGCACGGTCGCGGGTCCCCAAGCCATTGGTGCGGCCATCGATATTACCGGCAATGATGGATTTGCCTGGGCTATTGCGGGATTCTTCGCGCTCTATGTAGTTCTTTCCCTGGCGCGGCTGCTTTTTAACCCGAAACGCACTTGACTTTTCGGGCGCGATTTGTAGTTTCGCGCCAGATTTGCCGTGGGCCTCGTTCGGTCGTCCACGGCTTCGTTTATTAGAGGCAGGACGACCATGGCCAAGGCTACAACCATTAAAATCAAGCTTCTGTCGACGGCCGACACGGGTTTCTTCTACGTAACCACGAAGAACAGCCGTACGATGACGGAAAAGATGACGAAGACCAAGTATGACCCGGTTGCTCGCAAGCACGTCGAGTTCAAGGAAACGAAGATCAAGTAAGATCTTCATTCCGACTTGGATGAATAAAGAGCGCGCCTTCCGGGCGCGTTTTTTATTGCCCTCGCGTGCGCCACCCCTCTCCGTCATGAAGGCACAAAAAAACCGGCTCCCCGAAGGGAGCCGGTTCAAATAGGGGGTCGGTCGGTGCAAGACACGGCACGAGGAACCGCTAATCGCCAAACACCAACCGACCGACCCCACGACCCAGGAGATGCGGCGGACCTGAGCATCATGGGGTATGCACTGCCTCCACGCGAGGCGTTCTGTGATGACGAGAAGGTCTCTCAAACCGAGACAAAAATCAACACTTTATTAACCGGCCGGGCCTTCGACGTTCCGATATGGTTAAATTCTGCAGTCCCCAGCCCATCGCACCAGCAGAGCGGGAGTTTAGCCTTCGGCTGCCAATTCAATATATTTTCGACGAGGATAGTACTGCATCAAGCGACCGCTCAGGTCTGTCAATTAAACAGCAGAGGTCACAGCCCTCCACCAGAATACGGATCACGATCACCTTTATGGGTTGATTGGTGAGTATGGACAATACTGCACGTAAACGTCACGCCGCCTGGACAGGATGCTCGTATATCTTGTGTTTTTTTGAGAGAGTTGGAGGACGTGAGCCAGCTTGGCTCAAATTGCATTAGCTGCAATTGTTCCAACATAAGGAAGCGGCCATTGCGTTTTTGGCTGTGGATTACTCGGATAATGCGAGCCTGCGGGGAAAATACAACTCACCGAATATGGGGAGGCAAGATCAGGCCGCCGAGGCCACGACGCGATTGCGTCCCTGATTCTTGGCTTCATACAGCGCAAGGTCAGCCTGCTTGAGCAACTGCTCTGGCGTGACGATCCCGGGCCCGAGCGTCGCAATCCCGATCGACGCCGTCAACATCAGCGGTGACTCGCCCGCACGCAACTGGAAGGGGCGAGCCTCGATCATGCCGCGCAGGCGTTCAGCGACGGCCTGCGCAACCGCCGCCGTGGTATCGGGCATCACGACGACAAATTCCTCGCCACCGTAGCGGCACGCCAAATCTGCGCCACGCACCGTGCTGCGAATTCGGCCGGAAAACTCTTTCAGCACCTCATCACCGGCATCGTGGCCGTAGCGGTCGTTCACCTGCTTGAAGCGGTCGATATCCGTGATGCAGATCGTCAAGGGCTTGCCACGGGCCATGGCTCGGGCAAACAGCGTTTGAAGATGCGTATCGAGATAACGGCGGTTATGGAGGCCGGTCAGTCCATCCGTCACCGCCAGTTCGATCGTCTGGCGAACGCTGTTGCGCAGGCGGTCGTTGTAGCGCTTGCGGCGGATCTGCGTCAGCGTTCGCGCCACCAGCTCATTCGGGTCCACCGGGCGAACGATGTAATCATTGACACCGAGATCGAGCGCCCGGATGATCATGGCCTCGTCGCCCTGCTCCGTCACCAACAGCACAGGCAGCATGCGCGTCCGCTCCAGCGAGCGCAATTGCGAGCAGAGACGCAAGGGATCGTAATCTTCCAGATTGCCGTTGACGATGACCAGATCGAAGGCGTTCTCGGCAGCATCAAACACGGCGGCCTGCGGGTCGGACGTCGCCTTGACATCGGCAATCGGCTTCAGCGTCTTGATGATGCGCTCCTGGGACGTGGCCCTGCCGTCGACCAGCAGCACTTGCGCCTGGTCTTCGATACGGCCCTCCTGAAGCCTTAAGGGATCCTGCAGTTCCGCGACTAGGCCGGGCTGGGAGCGGATACGCAGCTCATCGCTGAGCGTCTTCAGCCGGACCAGGCTTTTTACCCTGGACACCAGCTGCAGGTCATTCACGGGTTTTGTCAGAAAGTCGTCCGCGCCAACCTTCAAACCGCGGACGCGATCCGATGGCTGATCGAGCGCGGTGACCATGACAACGGGTATATGGGCGGTGCGCGGATTGGATTTCAGCCTCTCGCAGACCTCGAAACCATCCATGCCAGGCATCATGATATCGAGGAGAACGACATCCACCTGGGTCTGGTCGCAAATATCAAGCGCGTCATGACCATTGGCCGCCGTCAGCACTTCGAAATACTCGGCGATCAGCCGGGCTTCGAGCAGCTTGACGTTGGCGGGTATGTCATCGACGACGAGAATGCGCGCTGTCATGGCCTCTCGTCCTCACGCATCGCCGAGATAGGTCTTGATGGTCTCGATGAATTTCGGCACTGAAATGGGCTTTGACACATAGGCTTCGCATCCGCCCTGGCGAATTCGCTCTTCATCGCCCTTCATCGCGAAGGCCGTAACCGCGATCACCGGAATCACATGCAGATCCGGGTCGTCCTTCAACCACTTGGTGACCTCAAGACCAGAGACTTCCGGCAACTGAATATCCATGAGGATCAGATCAGGTTGATGCCGGCGCGCCAGATCAAGCGCCTCCATTCCATTGCGGGTCTGCACCGTTTCATAGCCGGACGCCTCGATAAGATCGCGGAAGAGCTTCATGTTCAGCTCGTTGTCTTCGACAATCATTACCTTTTTCGGCATGCACCCGATCCTTGATCCCGTGCCGGACAATCATCCTGATGGCCCACCATTGCACGAGTTACGTCTTCCGTCGCGCCATAGGCTAATGCTATTTGGTTTCGAAATCGGAAATGTGGTAGATCCAGCGGAAAGACTTTATGAAAAACCCACCAATTCAAGCGGATCCCGAATCAAACGCAATCGCGGTGCTGGGATGGCTGGCGCAGGAGCCGGAAATGCTGGCGCGATTCCTGGCACTGACCGGCGTGCAACCTTCGGAAATGCGCTCGGCCGCCAGCGATCCCGGCTTTCTCGGCGCCATGCTGGATTTTATCCTGCAACATGAACCGACCCTCATGGCGTTCTGTTCGGCAACAGAAACCCAGCCGGAAGCCGTTGCGGCTGCCTATTACCACTATGTGCGACCTGGCCTCGACTCCGGCCAATTCTGACATCTTCCGGGACAGGCAGCGAATGTCCGTGCGGCACTTGCCAAGCCTTTCCGTGCACCCTATGGTGCAAATGTTCAACCTTTGTTCCGCCGATGTCCAGCGTTCACCACGACCATCCGGGCTTCTGTCGCGATTGCCTTGCCGGTCAACCGGAGGGGCAGCGGCGTTGCCGTGCTTGCGGAAGCCCGCGCCTGATCTACCATCCGGAACTCCACCAGCTGACGCTTGCGCATATCGATTGCGACGCCTTCTACGCCTCTGTCGAGAAGCGCGACAATCCTGATCTCATCGACAAACCGGTCATCATCGGCGGCGGAAAACGGGGTGTGGTTTCCACCGCTTGCTATGTCGCCCGCATCCACGGCGTGCGCTCTGCCATGCCGATGTTCAAGGCGCTGGAGGCCTGTCCGCACGCGGTCGTCATTCGGCCGGACATGGAAAAATACGTGCGGGTCGGGCGAGAGATCAGGACACTGATGGAAGAGCTCACGCCTCTGGTGCAGCCAATCTCGATTGATGAGGCGTTTCTTGAGCTGAAGGGAACGGAACTCTTGCACCACGATCCGCCGTCTCGCGTTCTCGCCCGATTTGCCAAGCGCGTGGAAACAGAAATCGGCATTACCGTTTCCGTCGGTCTGAGCTATTGCAAATTTCTCGCCAAGGTCGCATCCGATCTGAACAAGCCGCGCGGCTATTCAGTGATTGGTGAGGCTGAGGCGCAGCACTTCCTGTCGGACAAACCTGTCAGCATGATCTGGGGCGTGGGCAAGGCATTTGAGGCGACGCTCGCAGCCGATGGTCTAAGGACAATCGGGCAGCTGCAGGCGATTGAGGAAACCGAACTGATGCGCCGCTATGGCAGCATGGGCCAGCGCCTGTCGCGGCTGTCCCGCGGCATTGATGAGCGCAGCGTGCACCTCAACGAAGCCGCGAAAAGCGTGTCTGCGGAAAACACCTTTTTCGACGATATCAGCGCTATCTCGGAACTGACTTCGCACCTGCGCGCCCTGTCCGAAAAGGTCGCCTGGCGCCTGAAGCGACATGGCATTGCCGGACAGACCGTGGTGTTGAAGCTGAAGACCAAGGATTTCAAGACGAGAACGCGCAACAAGCGACTGGATGACCCGACCCAGCTCGCAGACCGCATCTTTCGTGTCGGCCTCTCCCTGCTGGAAAAGGAAGCCGATGGCACACACTATCGCCTGATCGGCATCGGCGTTACCGACCTCAAGGATCCCTCGACCGCAGACCCCGGTGACCTTGTTGATCCGCAGGCGGCACGGCGGGCGGCGGCCGAGGCGGCGATGGACTCGTTGCGGCACAAATTCGGCAAGAGCACCGTCCAGACGGGCTACACGTTCACGCCGAAGCGGTGACGCTGGACACATCCGCTGGCCCCATTTCGGCGAACAAGATCGCAATGATCCGACACAGTGCGCCCCGACACTGTGCTGCGGGAGAAGTTTTCTTAAACTTAAAACATTAGAGTTTTAGCTGCAAAGCGCATTGGCCATCAATGGCGCATTTGCTGCCCCTATCACGGCCTGCGATGACAATTCTCGCTCCTTGCGGAATAGCGCGCGCGCCGTCGTTCTTGCATCTGGTGGTTTTCATGTTCAAGCGTCTCCTCCTTGCCTCCGCAGTCTGCCTCTTCATCTCACCCCAATACGCCAAGGCCGCCGACGGGCTGCGCATTTTCGTATCAAAGGCCGAGCAGACAATGACCGTCTATGATGGCAGCACCCTGATTGCGTCGAGCAAGGTTTCGACCGGCAAACCCGGGCACGAAACGCCATCCGGCATCTTCTCGATCTTGCAGAAGCGCAAGTACCACGAATCGAACATCTATTCCGATGCGCCGATGCCCTTCATGCAGCGACTCACCTGGTCCGGGATTGCCCTGCACGAGGGACGGGTTCCGGATTATCCAGCCTCGCACGGCTGCGTGCGCCTGCCAAAGGGCTTCGCCCGGCAACTGTTCGGCATGACGCGCGGCGGGGTCCATGTCGTGATCAGCGAGGGTTCGATCGCGCCGAGATCGATCACCCACGCCACCTTGTTTACGCGTGCCCCACTGCCCGCCGCGCCTGTTCCAGCACCGGAACTTCTCTCCGATGCCGGGTCCCTGCCCCAGCTTGCGACGTCGAAAGGTCCGGTCGAAGTTGCGATGAATGCTTCATCGGCAGAAAAGGCTTCAAACCCAGTCACGACGCTTCGCATGCTGATCACCCGGCGATCGAAGCAGGATCAGATCAAGGATGTTCAGGAGATGCTGACAGAACTCGGCTTTGACACCGGTGAAGCGGACGGCGTTCTCGGGCCGAAGACAAAGGCTGCATTGGAAAGTTACCGGGATGCCCATCTGGTGCCGAAGGCATCCGAACCCCTGTCAGAGGCCCTGCTCGAATCCCTCTATCACATATCCGGCAAGAGCGCGCCGCCTTCCGGAAAGCTCGTCCTGAGGGAAGACCACAAGGAGATCCTGACGGCTGATATTGCCATCAAGCAGCCTGAGCGGCCGCTCGGCACCCACCTGTTTCTTGCAGCCGCCACGGGCCGCGCGGATGCAGCTGTCGACTGGCAGGCGGTTTCTCTTCCGAACGCATTGACGAAACGCCAGGCAGGCCGCCTCGGCATAACATCCCCCGACGAGGCCTCTTCCATTACAGCGGAAGAAGCACTCTCCCGGATGGAGATCCCCAAGTCTGTGCGCGAGACGATCGAGGCCATGCTGGGCGACGGATCGTCGCTGACGGTGACGGATGACTATTATAGCGCCGAGACCGGAAAGGGCACCGACTTCATCACCCTGGTGCGGGATTAGAACTCACACCAACTCCACATCCAGCACGCCCGGCGTCGATCGCATGGCGGCGGCGATTTCGGGGGAGATGCGGAAACGTTCGGTGAGTTCGACCTCGATTTCGCGCTGCCCCTCCTCCTTGATCACGATGAAGGAGACCAGTCCATCGCCTCGGGTGTTCAAGTGGGCAGCGACCGCGCGCAGCGGGCCAGAATCCCGCACATAGACACGCAAGGCCTTCTGCATGCGGATCGACTGCTCCTCAAGGGATTGCGCGGTCTGGATGCGCAGACCGATCCCTTCCGGTCGCTCCTCGGCCTGGACGGTGATGACGAGCGATTTTCCAGCTTCCAGGAGATCGCGGTACTGGTTGAGGCCTTCTGAAAAGAGAACTGCCTCATATTGGCCAGAGGCATCCGAGAACGTGACGATGCCCATCTTGTTGCCGGTGCGCGTCTTGCGCTCCTGACGGGAAATCACCGTTCCTGCGAGCCGTCCTGCCGTCGCCCCCTGCCGCACAGCACCGGAAAAATCTGCAAAATTCTGCACGCGCAGCTTGTCCAGGAGATCGCGGTAGGAATCGAGCGGATGGGCGGAGAGATAGAAGCCAAGCACCTGGAACTCCCGCATCAGCTTCTCCGACGGCAGCCAGGGTGCATAAGGCGCAAAGGCAATCTTTTCCGGGCCGGTTGCACCGCCCGAGCCGAACATGTCAGACTGGCCGCTGACGGCATTTTCCTGGGCACGCTGGGCATAGCCCATGATGCGATCCAGGCTGCCGATGAGCTCGGCGCGATCGCGTCCGAAACAATCGAAAGCGCCGGCAGCAATCAGGCTTTCGAAGACGCGGCGGTTGACCTGTTTGGGGTCGATCCGCAGGCAGAAATCCTCAAGGCTCTCGAACGGCGTGTCGCCGCGCACCGATACGATATGCTCGACGGCAGCCTCGCCGACGCCTTTCAGCGCAGCCAGCGCATAATAGATCCGCTTTGGACCGGTCTGGAAATGACGGAAGGAGGTCTGGACCGACGGCGGAACGATCTCGATCCCGAGACGACCGGCATCCTGGCGAAAATCCACCAGCTTTTCGGTGTTCGCCATATCGAGGGTCATCGACGCGGCAAGGAATTCGACCGGATAATGCGCCTTCATATAGGCGGTCTGATAGGAGACGATGGCATAGGCCGCCGCGTGCGACTTGTTGAAGCCATAGTTGGCGAACTTGGCCAGGAGGTCGAAGATGTTGTCGGCCTGGGGCTTGGAGACGCCGTTCTTCACCGCACCGTCAACGAAACGGGCACGCTGCTTGTCCATCTCCTCCTTGATCTTCTTACCCATGGCGCGGCGCAGCAGATCCGCCTCACCGAGCGAATAGCCCGAGAGCACCTGCGCGATCTGCATGACCTGTTCCTGGTAGACGATAACGCCCTGCGTCTCTTTCAGGAGGTAGTCGATGGTCGGATGGATCGACTCGATCTCTTCTTCCCCGTGCTTGCGGGCATTGTAGACCGGGATGTTTTCCATCGGACCCGGTCGGTAAAGCGCCACAAGCGCGATGATATCTTCGATGCAGTCCGGGCGCATGCCGATGAGCGCCTTGCGCATGCCGGCACTTTCCACCTGGAACACGCCGACGGTTTCACCGCGCGACAGCATTTCGTAGGTCAGTTTGTCATCGAGCGGGATGGCAGCCAGATCAACGCTGACACCGCGCTGTTCCCTTACGAAGTCGACAGCTGTTTTCAGCACGGTCAGGGTTTTCAGGCCGAGGAAGTCGAACTTCACCAAGCCTGCCTGTTCCACCCATTTCATGTTGAACTGGGTGACCGGCATGTCGGAACGCGGATCGCGATACATTGGCACCAGCTTCGACAGCGGGCGGTCGCCGATGACGATGCCCGCAGCGTGGGTCGAGGCGTGGCGGTAAAGCCCTTCGATCTTCTGGGCGATCTCGAGCAGACGCGCCACTACCGGCTCCTCGGCGGCGGCCTCCTGCAGCTTGGGCTCCTCCTCAATCGCCTTGGAGAGCGGCGTGGGGTTTGCCGGATTGTTGGGAACCAGCTTGCAGATCTTATCGACCTGGCCATAGGACATTTCGAGCACGCGACCGACGTCGCGCAACGCCGCGCGGGCCTGCAGCGAACCGAAGGTGATGATCTGCCCCACCTGCTCGCGCCCGTATTTGCGCTGCACGTATCGGATCACCTCTTCGCGCCGCTCTTGGCAGAAGTCGATATCGAAGTCAGGCATCGAGACGCGTTCCGGATTAAGGAAGCGCTCAAACAGCAACGAGAACCGCAACGGATCGACATCGGTAATGGTGAGCGCATAGGCAACCAGAGAACCTGCACCTGAACCACGTCCAGGGCCCACCGGAATATCATGTTGCTTGGCCCATTTGATAAAGTCCGAAACGATCAGGAAGTAGCCAGGGAACTTCATCCGCTCGATGACCGAGAGCTCGAATTCCAGCCGTTCGCGATAGTCCTTTTCTTCATAACCCGGCGCCATGCCAAGTGCCGCGAGGCGCTGGTCGAGCCCCTCTTCCGCCTGACGGCGAAGCTCAAGGGCCTCTTCCCGCTCGGCCTCTTCCGGATCGTCACTGCCGCCGGTAAACCGTGGGAGGATGGGCTTGCGCGTATCGAGAACAAAAGAACAGCGACGGGCAATCTCGATCGTATTCTCAAGCGCTTCCGGCAGATCGGCGAAGACCGCCTGCATTTCCTCGCGGCTTTTCAGATAATGATCCGGGGTCAGGCGGAAGCGGTCGTCATTCGAGACGATGGCATTGTGCGCCACCGCCATCAGGGCATCATGGGCATCATAGTCGTTGCGCGAGGGAAAGAAGGCCTCGTTGGTCGCGACAAGCGGCAGATCGTGATCATAGGCCAGCCGCACGATACGGCTCTCATGCGCGCGATCATAGCGTCCATGGCGCTGCAACTCGACATAGAGCCGGTCACCAAAAAGAGTTTTGAGCGCCAGAAGACGGGCTTCGGCGCCCGCCTTGTTGCCATCGCGCAGCAGGCGATCCACTGGCCCGCCAGCCGCACCGGTGAGCGCGATCAGCCCTTCCGTTCCGATTTCTTCGAGCCAGCTCTTTTTGACATGGATCGGCTGCCCATTGTCGCCACCGAGATAGGCACGAGAGACGAGATCAACGAGACGCTCATGACCAGCCTCATCGGCCGCAAGCAAGACGATTGCCGGCAGTTCCGGCAGGTGTCCGTTACCGCCACGCTTTTCGCCGAAGCCATCCTCCAAATCGACGGAGAGCTGGCAACCGATGATCGGCTGAATGCCGTCACCCAAAGCCTTTTGCGAGAACTCCAATGCAACGAAAAGATTGTTGGTATCGGTGATCGCAATCGCGGGCTGGCCGTCAGACACGGCCTTGCCCAAGATCTTCTTCAGCGGCAAAGCGCCTTCCAGCAACGAAAAGGCGGAATGAACCCGAAGGTGGACGAAGCCAGGACCGGCTGCATTCGTGTCAGTGGCTTTTTCGCCGATCGCCTCGCCCATGGTCTTGCCCCCGCACTTCCTGAATCGACAACCGTCTCAGCACAAGGGGAATACCGAAAACCGACGGAAGCGTCGATTGCAAAGCGGCGCGAACCACGTTTCACCACTGCAAATTACAAGGCCATCATCAGAATGGCCATGCTGCCGACAAAGACTGCCATTGAGGCGAATGCGGCAACGTCACGAAGTAGATCCGTCATGTTTGGCTCCCATCTCTTTATGTTTTTATTTTGTTCTTCCTCTGTTCCCTTGTCAACCTAAAAAAGCACAGGGAAATCGAATGCGATTTCGGGCGCCGTCAAAATGATGACGACGTCGTGGCTGCCGTCGCCACATTTGACGTCGCAGAAATGCCCGAGAGAAAATTTGATCGCGGCACAAACAGACGCCTCGCGTCGCCTCCCCGAAGAGAGGCAACGCGTTTCGTTTAAGCGGCGATGACGCGAAACCTAGATGTCGATCTCGACAACCTTGCCGTCGATAAGCGTTACGCAACGATCCATACGGCGGGCAATTTCGTGATTGTGCGTTGCAATCATGGCAGACAGGCCAGACTGACGGACAAGGGCTTCCAGCGCCGAAAAGACATAGGCAGCCGTTTCGGGATCCAGATTGCCGGTCGGTTCGTCGGCCAGGAGGACCAGCGGAGCATTTGCGACAGCGCGCGCAATTGCCACGCGCTGCTGCTCGCCACCTGAAAGTTCGGCCGGGCGATGCTGGGCGCGATGCCCTACCCGCATGTAGTCGAGCAACTGCTGCGCCCGTTCGGCGGCGTCAGCCTTGCCGAGGCCTGCAATGAGCTGCGGCATCATCACATTTTCAAGTGCCGAGAACTCCGGCAAAAGATGGTGAAACTGGTAGACAAACCCAATCGAGCGGCGGCGGATTGCCGTTCGCGCGTCATCGCCGAGCCCCTGGCACGCAACGCCGCCCACGATCACATCACCGGCATCAGGATGCTCCAGCAGGCCGGCAACATGCAGCAATGTCGACTTGCCCGTTCCCGACGGCGCAACCAGGGCCACGGTCTCGCCTGTCCGCAGGGTGAAATCGGCGCCCTTCAGGATTGAGAGAACCGTTTCGCCCTGCCCATAGTGGCGGTCGATGCCGGAAAGGTGGAGTACGATGTCATTGGCCATCGGTATCGGCATCCTTATTCGTATCGCAGGGCCTGCACGGGATCGAGCTTGGAGGCTCGCCATGCGGGAAAGATCGTCGCGAGGAAAGACAGGCTGAGTGCCATGATGACGACAGACAGCGTCTCGCTGACATTCATGTCCGCCGGCAGCTGGCTCAGGAAATAGAGTTCCGGATCGAACATCACGGTTCCGGAAATCCAGGAAAAGAACTGTCGGATCGACTCGATGTTGAGGCAGACAATCACACCCAGCAGCACGCCGGCGAAAGTTCCTGCCGTGCCAATCGCCGCCCCTGTCATGAAGAAGATCCGCATGACGGCATTGGAGCTTGCGCCCATGGTGCGAAGGATCGCGATATCACTCGACTTGTCCTTCACCAGCATGATCAGCCCGGAGATGATGTTGAGCGCCGCCACAAGCACAATCAGCGTCAGGATCATGAACATGACGTTCCGCTCGACCTGAAGGGCCGAGAAGAAGGTCTGATTCCGCTGGCGCCAGTCCGTGATGAAGATCTGACGCCCCGCGGCCTGCTCGATCAGCGGGCGAAGGCGATCGACATCATCGGGATTGTTGATGAAAAGCTCGATTGACTGCACGATGCCTTCGGCATTGAAATAGAGCTGCGACTCTTCCAGCGGCATGTAGATGATCGAGGCGTCGTATTCCGACATGCCGATCTCGAAGATACCCGAGACAGGGTAGGACTTGACGCGCGGATTGACACCGAGCGGCGTGATATCCCCCTCCGGAGACACCAGCGTGATGATATCGCCAGCCGAAAGACCGAGCTGAGCGGCCATCCTGGAACCGACGAGAACGCCCTGCCCCGCAGCAAAGCCGACCATATCGCCCTGCCGGATATTGCCGGAGACGGTGGCAAGCTTGGTCAGATCATCAGGCCGGATGCCGCGCACCAGCGCGCCGGTGCCGGCGCCCTCTCGTCCTGAGGCAAGTGTTTGGCCTTCCACCAGCGGCAGGGCCATCGCCACACCCTCAACGCCAGCGATCCGGTCGGCAAGCGCTGCGTAGTCCGAGAGCGGCTGATCGACCGCCTGGACAATCATGTGGCCGTTGATGCCGAGAATGCGCGACACGAGCTCGGTACGGAAACCGTTCATGACCGCCATGACGATGATCAACGTCGCAACGCCCAGCATGATGCCGATGAAGGAGAAACCCGCGATCACCGAAATGAAGGCCTCCTTGCGGCGAGCGCGAAGGTAGCGCCAAGCCACCATTCGCTCGAAGCCGGAGAAGGGCCGCGCAGTTGCGGCCTCTCCGGCGTTTGAGGTCTCGTTACCAGCGGCTGGGTTGGCCATGGTCACTCCTTGCCGTTATTTCGCGCTCGTGTGCGTCTGATCGTTTTCGATCAAGCGGTCAGCTTGTTGATCGCAGCTTCGATCGTCAGCGTTTCGCGGGCACCCGTCTTGCGATCCTTCAACTCAACCTCACCGGCCGCAACCGCACGCGGTCCCGCGATCACCTGGACCGGAACACCGATCAGGTCAGCGGTGGCAAACTTCGTGCCGGCACGATCGTCGGTATCGTCGTAGAGTACATCCTTGCCGGCATTCTGCAGGGCTGCGTAAAGCCGCTCGCAGGTGCTGTCGCAGGCCTCATCGCCCGGCTTCATGTTGATGACGACCGCGTTGAAGGGCGCGATCGACTCCGGCCAGATGATGCCGTTCTCGTCGTGCGATGCCTCGATGATCGCCGGCACAAGACGGGTCGGACCGATGCCATAAGACCCCATATGGACAGGGTGCTCCTTGCCGTCGGGCCCCTGAACCTTGGCGCCCATCGGCTCGGAATACTTCGTGCCGAAATAGAAGATATGGCCGACTTCAATGCCGCGGGCAGACAGGCGGTCGCCTTCGCCTATGGCGGCAAATGCGGCCTCGTCGTGCATTTCGGAGGTTGCGGCGTAGACCGAGGTCCACTTGTCAAAGATCGTCTGCAGGCCTTCGACATTGTCGAAATCGGTATCGACAGGCGGGATGTCGAAATCGACGAAGCTCTTGTGGCAGAAAACTTCGGATTCGCCGGTATCGGCGAGAATGATGAATTCGTGGCTGTGGTTGCCGCCGATCGGTCCGGTGTCGGCACGCATCGGAATGGCGCGCAGACCGAGACGATCGAAGGTGCGCAGGTAAGCGACGAACATCTTGTTGTAGGAATGGATCGCTTCGGCCTGCGTCAGGTCGAAGGAATAGGCGTCCTTCATCAGGAACTCGCGCGAGCGCATTGTGCCGAAGCGCGGACGGATCTCGTCACGGAACTTCAGCTGGATGTGGTAAAGGTTGAGCGGAAGACTCTTGTAGGACTTCACATAGGACCGGAAGATATCGGTCACCATTTCCTCGTTCGTCGGACCGTACAGCATGGGGCGGTCCTGGCGATCGCGAATGCGCAGCATTTCCTTGCCGTAGTCTTCGTAACGACCGCTTTCCTGCCAGAGATCGGCCGACTGCAGCGTCGGCATCGACAGCTCGATGGCGCCGGCACGATTCTGCTCCTCGCGAATGACGGCGTTCACCTTGTCCAGAACGCGCTTCCCGAGCGGCAGCCACGAATAGATGCCCTGGCTCTGCTGGCGGATCATGCCGGTGCGAAGCATCAGGCGGTGAGAAACGATTTCAGCTTCCTTGGGGGTTTCCTTCAGGATTGGCATGAAGTAGCGCGACAGACGCATAAAGACTTCCAGATGGTTGGAGGATTTCGTGAGAAGCACGGAATCAACGATTGAAACGGGATATCAGACAGCGTTCATAACCCTTCGGCCTCTAGAAGAAAACCCGCAACGCGCTCGCTAAGCGGTCGCCCACAGAAGCAAGCCACTTCTTGACGTCACCGTGTTGGAAGTCGCCCTTTTCCGAGGCGCAATTCGGATCCTGCATGACAGCGGTGCGACAAATGCGTCCCGGACATTTTTTTCCTCCGAGTGTTACAAATCTGCAAGTTAGGTAGTGACAACGGTAATTGTTTGGGCTAGCTTCGGCTCATAAAAGAGGCAGGAAGAACGAATTCCTGCCACACTCGCGGTCAAGTCTTGGGAGGATCAGATCTTTGGCGCGCTTTGCCGCAGCCCCTTAAATGGTTAAGGATCACGCGAATATTCAAACAAGGTCTCAGGACCTTGTTTTTTTTTGGCTTGTCGGCAGCCCCACACCTGCAAGGCCAATACAACCGGCCCCGCTCAGCGGCCTTCAAGGCCCGGGCCGAACACCGGCAAATCCCGGAAGCTCAAGGCAAAATAATTGCCCGCAAGATACCAGGCCCCATAAATCAGCGCGGAGATGACGGTCGTCGTTGCGAATATGCGAAACGCCTTGAACCGTGTCGGCGCGCTTGCGACCGTGCCCGGCAACACTTCGTTGTCTTCAGCCTGCGTGCGCATCCCGATCGGCAGGACGACAAACAGCGTCAACCACCAGATGACGAAATAAACGGCAAAGACAGACAGCAGCGCCACACGCATTCCCTTTCGCTCGCCGGGTTAAAACAGCCCCCGGCATCGCCCAGTTTTTGCTTCTATAGTCGAGAGCGGAGAATAGCACAAAGTCCAAAGCGTCGCACCGCGGAGGATCCGCTTCTGTGCAGCTTTGGTGTCAGACCTGTTCCAATTCGATCAGGGTGCCGAAGAAGTCTTTCGGATGCAGGAAGAGAACCGGCTTGCCATGCGCGCCAATCTTGGGCTCACCGGTGCCGAGAACACGCGCCCCGGCCGCCAGAAGCTGGTCGCGCGCTTGCAGGATGTCGGCCACTTCATAGCAGATATGGTGCATGCCGCCTGCCGGGTTCTTTTGCAGAAACGCGGCGATGGGTGACGTTTCGCCCAAGGGCTCGAGAAGCTCGACCTTGGTATTCGGTAGCTCGACGAACACCACTGTGACGCCATGCTCAGGCAGAGATTCGGCGGGAGAAACACGGGCGCCAAGCCTATCCCGATAGGAAGCAACAGCGGCCTTCAGATCCGGTACGGCTATGGCAATGTGGTTGACGCGACCGAGCATGCTGTCCTCCTCGAGATGGCGGGGCGATACTAAGATCGCCCCATGCCCCGCGTCCCTCAGACTTTGGTCAAAAACACCGTGACGATCGGTTTCTTACCCCAGGCTTCGTTGGCCGCAGACCGAACAGCGCGGCGCACTGCTTCGCGGACTGTGTCCAGTTCCTTGCGCCGGCTTCGCGGAATGCTTTCGACAGCACCCAGTACGGCGTCATAAAGCGTGTCTTCCATCAACTCGCCCTCGTGATCCAGTTCCGGCAAGCCGAAAGCCTCCACGTCGGGATCACCGACAAAGTCGAAGCGGCTGTCCAGGATCACATTCACGGCGACATGGCCGACATAGGCGAGCTTCTTGCGGTCTGAGATACCCATCTCATCCAGCGACCCCACCAGGCGGCCGTCCTTGTAGACACGCCCGAACGGTGCTTCATCGATGACTTCTGCGGGACCGGGCGCCAAGCGCAGCACATCGCCGTTGCGCACCCGCGGCACCTGGCCGATACCGGCCTGAAGTGCGAGATCGCGCTGGGCCACCAGATGCGCGGCTTCGCCGTGAACAGGAACCAGGATCTGCGGCTTTGTCCACTCATACATCTTGAGCAGCTCGTTGCGGCGTGGATGTCCTGAGACATGCACCAGTGCGTCGCTATCCGTCACGATATGCACACCCTGCTCGATCAGGCCGTTCTTGATGTCAAGAATCGCCTTTTCGTTGCCGGGAATGGCACGCGAGGAGAAGACCACGGTATCACCGGCGGCCAGCGCCACATTGCGCATCTCATCACGCGAGAGCTTGGCGAGAGCCGCCCGCGGCTCACCCTGGCTGCCCGTCAGGATAACGACGACCTTGTCGCGCGGGATGTAGCCATATTCGTCTTCGGCGATGAAAGGCTTGATGCCCTGCATGATGCCGATGTCATCGGCCACTGCCGTCACGCGCTTCAGCGAACTGCCAAGCAGCAGCACTTCGCGACCTGCTGCCTCGGCTGCGAGCGCGATGGAGCGGATACGGCCGACGTTGGACGAAAAGGTCGTGATCGCCACCCTGCCCTCTGCCGCTTCGATGATCTTGCGCAGCCCCTCGGAGACTTCCTCCTCGGAGGGCGAAACACCATCGCGCACGGCATTGGTGCTGTCGCAGAGCAGAGCCAGCACACCTTCATCGCCAACGGCACGGAAGCGGGCTTCATCGGTCAGTGGGCCGAGCGAGGGGTTGTGGTCGATCTTCCAGTCGCCGGTATGTACGACATTGCCGAGCGGCGTGCGGATGACCAGCGACATCGGCTCGGGGATCGAGTGATTGACGCCGATGGCCTCGATCTCGAAGGGGCCGACATTGATCCGGTCGCCCTGCTTGAACGGCGTGATCGGAATTTGCGCACGCGAGCCTTCGTAGTCGCGCTTGGCCTCCAACATGCCGGCGGTGAAGCCGGAGGCATAGACCGGCACGTTGAGACCCGGCCAGAGGTCGTTCAGCGCACCGTAATGGTCCTCATGCGCATGGGTGATGATGATGCCCTTGAGGTTCTTCTTCTGCGCCTTGATGAAGCCGATATCGGGCAGAACGAGGTCGACACCCGGAAGATCGGGTCCAGCAAAGGTGACGCCGCAATCGACCATGATCCACTGACGGTTCGACGGAGGCCCGTAGCCGTAGAGTGCGAGGTTCATGCCGATTTCACCCACGCCGCCCAGCGGCAGGAAAACCAGTTCGTCGTTCTTGGCCATTCTTCTTATCCGTTCCAGTCTTACCCGAAAAACACGTCTCCGGCGGCTATCGCCTGAATTCCTTCGGCGCCGCGGTCGAGCAACAACAGTCCCTTATCATCGATTCCGGAAAAGATACCCGAAATCGAACGATCAGGAAGATTGACTGTGATTTTCTCGCCGAGCCCACAGGCCACCGCGCGCCAGCGATCGACAATCTCGGCAACCGCCCGGCCCTCGTCCCAAATCGCCAGATACTCGGCCATGGCGGCGAAGAGATGCGCAAAGAACTGCTGCGGCCCGATGTCCGCACCGTTCTCGGCAAGGCTCGTCACCGGATACTGCGACAGTTCGGGCCGATGCCGGATGTTGATGCCGATGCCGATGGCCAGCGCCAGCCGGTCGCCGACGCGTTCGGCCTCGAGCAGGATGCCCGACGTCTTGCGGCGCTCGATCATCACGTCGTTCGGCCACTTCACTTCCGCAGGCGGCGCGCCCGGTGGAAGCACCCGCGAGATGGCGGCATGGACGGCAAGCGAGACGACCAACGGCAAGGTCCCGATCGCCTGCTGGGGCGCGGGGTCGATCAGCAGGAGGGATGAATAAAGATTTCCTGGCTCGGAGACCCAGGGGCGACCGCGCCGACCCCGGCCGTCGGACTGGCGGTTCGCCGTGATCCACAACAAACCAGGATCGCCCGCGCGAGCGCGGGCGATGGCGATGGTGTTGGTCGACGAAACCTCATCGAGGGCCTCGTGCCGGAAATCGTCAATCGACATCCGGCGCGACATGGGGATCCCGCTCAATGAAACAGGGACTTCGCAGCAGCCTCGGCAGCCGTTCCGAGCGGGCCACCGACCAGCACGTAGCCCAGCACGAAGAGACCGGACAGGCCGAAGACCAGCCGCAGTTCGACAGCCGTCCGCACAAACTCGCCCTTGGCCTCGTCGAACCACATGACCTTGATCAGGCGCAGATAGTAGTAGGCGCCGATGACGGATGCGAGCACGCCGATGATGGCCAGTGCGTAGAGCTTCGCCTCGATGGCCGCGACGAAGACGAAGTACTTGGCGAAGAAGCCGGCCAGCGGCGGAATGCCGGCAAGCGAGAACATCAGCGCCGTCAGCACGATCGCCATGAACGGACGGGTGGTCGAGAGACCGGCGAGATCGTCGATGTTCTCGACATTGCCGCCTTCCTTGACGCGCATCGCCATGATGCAGGCGAAGGTGCCGAGCGTCATGATGAGATAGATCATCATGTAGAGCAGCACGCCCGATACGCCGGTCTCGCTGCCGGCGGCAAGACCGACCAGCGCATAGCCCATGTGGCCGATCGAGGAATAGGCCATCAGGCGCTTGATGTTGCGCTGACCGATTGCGGCAACCGAACCCAGAACCATGGAGGCGATCGAGATGAAGACGATGATCTGCTGCCATTCGGCAAAGATCGGCATGAAGGCTTCGATGACGATGCGGACCGTGATCGCCATGGCGCCGACCTTCGGGGCGGCGGCCAGGAATGCCGTGACCGGTGTCGGTGCGCCTTCGTAAACGTCGGGCGTCCACATGTGGAACGGCACGGCCGAGATCTTGAAGGCCAGACCGGCCAGCACGAAGACCAGACCGAAGATCAGCCCCAGCGACGGCTCGCCCTGCGACAGCACGGCTGCAATCTGCTCAAAGCCGACATTGCCGGTGAAGCCGTAGACCAGCGACATGCCATAGAGCAGCATGCCGGACGACAGGGCGCCGAGGACGAAGTACTTGAGGCCGGCTTCCGTGGAGCGCAGGCTGTCGCGGTTGATGGCGGCCACAACGTAGAGCGCCAGAGACTGCAGTTCGAGCGACATGTAGAGCGTGATCAGGTTGTTGGCCGAGATCATCAGCATGACGCCGAGCGTTGCAAGCACGAGCAGGACCGGGAACTCGAACTTGTCGAGATGGTCGAAGCGGGCATGGCCCACCGCCATGATCATCGCCGTGACCGAACCGATCAGGGCAAGGATCTTCATGAAGCGCGCATAGCCATCGGCTACATAGGCGCCGTTGAAGGCCTGGCCCTCGCCACCGGCGACGACCAGCCAGACGCCGGCGAAGATCAGGAGGGCCACGGCGAGACCGGTGACGACATTGGTCGACCGATTGCCGGAAAAGACGCCGATCATGAGCAGCACCATGGCGCCAACGGCCAGGATCAGTTCCGGCGTGACCAGATGCAGGCTTGTGATGAGAGTTTCAGCGGTCATGTCCAAAGGATCCTGTCGTCAGTTCGCTGTCAGCGCCAGAGACTGGGCTGCCTGCAAGGCTGCGGAGTAATTGTTGACCAGATGGTCGACGGAGGCGGCAGTCGCATCCAGGATCGGCGCCGGGTAGACACCGAAGAAGATGGTGAGGACGACCAGCGGATAGAGCACGAGCTTCTCGCGCGCCGAAAGATCGAGCATCGCCTTGAGGCTGTCCTTCTCGAGCGGACCGAAGACCACCCGGCGATAGAGCCAGAGCGCGTAGGCTGCCGAGAGAATGACGCCGGTGGCGGCAATCAGGGCAACCCAGGTATTGACGCGGAAGACGCCGATCAGGGTCAGGAATTCGCCGACGAAGCCCGAGGTGCCCGGCAGGCCGACATTCGCCATGGTGAAGACCATGAAGGCGACGGCGTATTTCGGCATGTTGTTGACCAGGCCGCCATACGCCGCGATTTCGCGGGTGTGCAGACGGTCATAGATCACGCCGACGCAGAGGAAGAGCGCGCCCGAAACGAAACCGTGGCTGATCATCTGGAAGATCGCACCCTGCACGCCCTGCTGGTTGGCCGCGAAGATACCCATGGTCACGTAGCCCATGTGGGCGACGGAGGAGTATGCGATCAGCTTCTTGATGTCTTCCTGCATCATCGCGACCAGCGAGGTGTAGACGATGGCGATCACCGAGAGGGCGAAGACCATCGGCGCGAAGAAATCCGACGCCAGTGGGAACATCGGCAGCGAGAAGCGCAGGAAGCCGTAGCCGCCAAGCTTCAAGAGGATACCCGCCAGGATGACCGAGCCTGCCGTCGGTGCCTGAACGTGCGCATCCGGAAGCCAGGTGTGGACCGGCCACATCGGCATTTTCACCGCAAAAGAGGCAAAGAAGGCAAGCCATAGCCAGGTTTGCATGTATGCAGGAAAATCATGCTCAAGGAGGGCTGCGATATCCGTCGTGCCGGCCTGCCAGTACATCGCCATGATAGCGAGCAGCATCAGAACCGAGCCGAGCAGCGTGTAGAGGAAAAATTTGTAGGATGCGTAGACGCGATCCTTACCGCCCCACACGCCGATGATGATGAACATCGGAATGAGGCCGGCTTCAAAGAACACGTAGAAGAGCACGATGTCGAGCGAGACGAAGACGCCGATCATCAATGTTTCCAAGATCAGGAATGCGATCATGTATTCCTTCAGGCGCTTCTCGACCGAGGTCCAGCTCGCAAGAATGCAGAAGGGCATGAGCAGTGTCGTCAGGATGACGAACAGCATGGAAATGCCGTCGACACCGAGGTGATAGGAGATGCCGGTCCCGAGCCAGGCATGCTTCTCCACCATCTGGAAGCCGGTATTCGAATTGTCGAAGTTGATCCAGATGAAGAGCGAGACGACGAAGGTGAAAACCGTCGTCAGCAGCGAGACGTTGAGGATGTTGCGACGGCCGAGCGAGGTGTCTCCACGGGTCAGAAGCAGCAGGGCCACGCCGACCAGGGGAAGGAAGGTGACCGTTGAAAGAATGGGCCAATCGGTCATCAGAGGGAGCTCCCGAGCATCATCCAGGTAACAAGGGCCGCAATGCCGATCAGCATCGCGAAGGCATAGTGGTAAAGGTAACCCGACTGCAGACGGACGACCTTGTCAGTCAGACCGCTCACTGCGGAGGCAACACCGTTCGGTCCGTAGCGGTCGATGACCGCAACGTCTGACTTCTTCCAGAGGAAGCGGCCGAGCGCCTTTGAAGAGCGGACGAAAAGGAAGTCGTAGAGTTCGTCGAAGTACCACTTGTTGAGCAGGAACTGGTAGAGCATCCACTGCTGTTCTGCCAGTTTCTTCGGCGCTGCCGGGTTCTTGATATACATGTACCAGGCGGTGACGAAGCCGAGGGCCATGGCGAAGAACGGGCTCCACTTTACCCAAAGCGGCACATGGTGGAATTCCTCGAGGATCTCGTTTTCCGGCAACGTGAAGAGAGCACCCTTCCAGAAATCGGCATAGTGATGGCCGAAGAAGTAGTCGTGGAACGCGACACCGGCAAAGATCGCGCCAATGCCGAGCAGAAGCAGCGGCAGCAGCATCACCATGGGAGATTCATGCACGTGATGCATCACATCGGCAGACGCGCGCGGCTTGCCGAAGAAGGTCATGAAGGCCAGGCGCCACGAATAGAAGCTCGTGAACAGGGCCGCGATGACCAGAAGCGTGAAGGCGAAGCCGCCGACGGCCGAGTGCGAGGCAAAGGCCGATTCGATGATCGCGTCCTTGGAGAAGAAGCCCGCAAAGCCGATGATCGTGCCGGGAATGCCGACGCCGGTCAGCGCAAGCGTGCCGATGGTCATGGCCCAGAAGGTGTAAGGGATGTGCTTGCGCAGACCACCCATGTAACGCATGTCCTGTTCGCCATCGACGGCATGGATGACGGAGCCCGCACCCAAGAACAGCAGAGCCTTAAAGAAGGCGTGCGTGAAAAGGTGGAAGACCGCTGCACCATAGGCTCCGACGCCGAGCGCGACGAACATGTAACCGAGCTGCGAGCAGGTCGAATAGGCGATGACGCGCTTGATGTCGTTCTGCACGAGGCCGACGGTCGCCGCGAAGAAGGCGGTGATCGCGCCGATGATGGTGACGAAGGTCAGGGCATCCGGCGAGAGTTCGAAGATCGGCGACATGCGGGCGACGAGGAAGACGCCGGCGGTGACCATGGTTGCCGCGTGAATGAGGGCCGAAACCGGGGTCGGGCCTTCCATCGCGTCCGGCAGCCAGGTGTGCAGCAGGAATTGCGCCGACTTGCCCATGGCACCCATGAACAGCAGCAGGCAGGCGCCGGTCAGTGCGTGGCTGCGGTCGAGCTGCATGCCGAAGAGGTTGAGCACGACCTCTGGCGAACCCGCACCTTCTGCCGGCAGATACGACTGCGCGGAGGCGAAGACGGTTTCGAGGTTGATCGAACCGAACATCACGAAAAGAGCGGAGATGCCGAGGATGAAGCCGAAGTCGCCGACGCGGTTTACGATGAAGGCTTTCATGGCGGCAGCCGACGCCGATGGCTTCTTGAACCAGAAACCGATCAGGAGATACGACGCAAGACCAACGCCTTCCCAGCCGAAGAACATCTGCAAGAGGTTGTCCGACGTGATGAGCATGAGCATCGCGAAGGTGAACAGCGACAGATAGGCGAAGAAGCGCGGCCGATGCGGATCGTGATGCATGTAGCCGATCGAGTAGAGGTGCACGAGGCACGACACCGAGTTGACCACGACGAACATGACGGCAGTCAGCGTGTCGACCCGGAATGCCCATTCGACGTCGATGCCGCCGGACTGGATCCAGCGCAGCACGGGCACCTTGATGACCTCATGCGCCTCGTGGCCCATGGCGACGTTGAAGAACACGATCCAGGAAAGGACCGCGACGATCATCATCAGACCGGTGGTGACGTATTCCGAAGCCTTGGCGCCGATCTGACGGCCGAACAGGCCGGCGATCAGAAAGCCGATCAGGGGGAGAAAGACGATAGCCTTGTAGATCATGACCCGATCAGCCCTTCATCATGTTGACGTCTTCGACGGCGATGGAGCCGCGATTACGGTAGAACACCACCAGGATCGCGAGACCGATGGCCGCTTCGGCGGCCGCGACCGTGAGGATAAACAGCGCGAAGACCTGGCCGACGAGATCGCCGAGGAAGGTCGAGAAGGCCACCATGTTGATGTTGACGGCCAGCAGGATCAGTTCGACCGACATCAGGATGACGATGACGTTCTTGCGGTTCAGGAAGATGCCGAAGACCCCGAGCGTGAAGAGGATGGCACTGACCGTGAGGTAGTGGGAAAGACCGATTTCCATATTTCTGTTCCTTGACCTCTTGCTCGGCTCAGACGCCCTGGCCCGGCTTGACCTTGACCACCTTGACGGCGGTCTCGGGCGTGCGGGCGACCTGGGCGGAGATATCCTGGCGCTTGATGTTTGTGCGGTGGCGCAGCGTCAGCACGATCGCACCGATCATGGCGACAAAGAGCACGAGACCCGCAATCTGGAAGAAGAAGACGTAGTCCGTGTAGAGGACATCGCCGAGTGCCTGCGTGTTCTGGCGTTCCGCCACAGCCGGGATCGGCTGGGTGATTGCCTGCTGTGCCTCAGGACTGATGACGCTGCCGCCGATGACGACGACGAGTTCGACGGCAACGATCAGGCCGATCAGAGCACCGATGGGCGCGTATTTCGCGGCCCCTGCTCTCAATTCGGTGAAGTCGATGTCGAGCATCATCACGACGAAGAGGAAGAGAACCGCAACCGCGCCGACATAGACGACCAGCAGGATCATCGCCAGGAATTCAGCTCCGGTGAGGAGCAGAAGGCCCGCTGCGTTGATGAAGGTCAGAATGAGGAACAGGACCGAATGGACCGGGTTCCGAGCCGATATCACCATGAAAGCCGAAGCCACCGCGACAAAGGCGAAGAGATAGAAAAAGAGAGCCTGAAGACCCATGTTGGTGCCTTTTCATCTTCCCCCGGACGAGGGCCCTGCCCCGCCGCCCGATAAGGCATGACCGGTATCCCCACCGACATGCCCGTTGCAATTTAAACATATGCCCCGGCGAAGCCTTGCACCTCGCTGGCGGCGTCGGCCCGGAAGGGCTCAGCGGTATGGCGCGTCCATCGCAATGTTGCGCGCGATTTCACGTTCCCAGCGGTCGCCGTTGTCGAGCAGGCGTGCCTTGTCGAAGTAGAGCTCTTCGCGCGTTTCGGTGGCGAACTCAAAGTTCGGACCCTCGACAATCGCGTCGACCGGGCAGGCTTCCTGACAGAAACCGCAATAGATGCACTTCACCATGTCGATGTCGTAACGCACCGTGCGGCGGGTGCCGTCATTGCGGCGCGGGCCGGCCTCGATGGTGATGGCCTGGGCGGGACAGATCGCCTCGCACAGCTTGCAGGCGATGCAACGCTCTTCGCCGTTCGGATAGCGGCGCAATGCGTGTTCGCCCCGGAAGCGCGGCGAAACCGGGCCCTTTTCGAACGGATAGTTGATGGTCGCCTTCTGCTTGAAAAAGTAGCGCATCGACAGGAAGAATGCGCCGACGAACTCTTTCAGGAAGAGCGAACTGATAGCCTGTGCAATCGCCATCTTATTCTCCAAATCAGCCAAGCATCCGGGCGGGCATCAAGCCCAGCCCATCAGCTTCAGCACGAATGCGGTAATGATGACCATGGCGAGCGAGATCGGAAGGAAGACCTTCCAGCCGAGACGCATCAACTGGTCGTAACGGTAGCGCGGGACGAAGGCCTTCACCATGGCGAACATGAAGAAGACAAGCGTGGCCTTCAGCACGAACCAGATGATGCCCGGGACCCAGTTGAGGATCGCGATATCAACCGGCGGCAGCCAGCCTCCGAGGAAAAGGATCGTCGTCAGCGAGCACATCAGGACGATGGCCGCATATTCGCCGAGCATGAACATCATGTATGGGGTCGAACCGTATTCGACCATGAAGCCGGCAACGAGTTCGGATTCGGCTTCCGGCAGATCGAAGGGCGGACGGTTGGTTTCTGCCAATGCCGAGATGAAGAAGATCACGAACATCGGAAACAGCGCCAGCCAGTGCCAGTCGAGGAAGGAAGCTGGCAGGCCCATCATCGTGCCGAGGCCGTTGTTCTGCGCGACCACGATGTCGGTCAGGTTCAACGAGCCAACGCAGAGAAGAACGGTGACGATAACGAAGCCCATCGAGACTTCATAGGACACCATCTGGGCTGCCGAACGGAGCGCACCGAGGAACGGGTACTTCGAGTTTGAAGCCCAGCCACCCATGATGATGCCGTAGACTTCGAGCGATGAGACCGCAAAGACGAAGAGAATGCCGACATTGATGTTGGCAATCACCCAGCCGGAATTCACCGGAATGACGGCCCAGGTGGCGAGCGCCAGCGTGACTGCAACGAGCGGAGCGAGAAGGAAGACGCCCTTGTTGGCGCCAGCCGGAATGACCGGCTCCTTGAAGACGAACTTCAGAAGGTCGGCGAAGGACTGGAACAGACCCCAGGGACCAACGACGTTCGGGCCGCGACGCAGCTGAACCGCTGCCCAGATCTTGCGGTCTGCGAGCAGGATGTAAGCGATGAACACGAGTAGGCAGACCAGCAGCAGAAGCGACTGCCCGATCATGATGGCCGCCGGCCACACATAGGTGGAAACGAAATTATCCATAGTCCCCTGCCCTTACTCTGCCGCAGCCTTGAAATTGTTGCGGGCCAATGACGAGCACTCGGCCATGACGGCCGAAGCACGTGCGATCGGGTTCGTCAAATAGAAGTCTTTGACCGGCGACGCAAACAGAGACTTGCCGATCTTACCCGGTTTTTTCGCCAGCGCAGCAATATCGGCGGCAACGCCCGGTGCAATCTGGTCAAGCGCGGCGAAGTGCGGCTGGCTCGCATAGAGCGTTGCGCGCAGCTGCGACAGCGAATCGAAGGGCAGCTTGTTGCCGAGCACGTCGGAGAGTGCGCGCAGGATCGCCCAGTCTTCGCGGGCTTCGCCCGGCGCAAAGCCGGCCCGGTTGCCCATCTGGACGCGGCCTTCGGTGTTCACCCAGGTGCCGGACTTCTCGGTATAGGTCGCGCCTGGCAGGATGATATCGGCATGATGCGCGCCGTTATCGCCATGGCTGCCGATATAGACGACGCATTTTGCCGTCTTGGTCGAGAAATCGAGTTCATCGGCGCCGAGCAGGAAGACGACGTCGAGCGACGACAGCATGTCGCGGGCTGCAACGCCATTTGCACCCGGCACGAAGCCCAGATCGAGGCCGCCGACGCGCGAGGCTGCGGTGTGCAGCACGCAGAAGCCGTTCCATGCCTCGCTAACGGCGCCAACGTCGAGAGCGAGCTTGGCGGCATTGGCGAGCACCGCCTTGCCGTCCGGACCGGAGATCGCGCCCTGGCCGACGATAATAAGCGGGTTCTTGGCGGCCTTCAGCGTTTCGGCAAAGTTGTTCTTGCCGGAAACGAGGTCGGCCAGCGTCTCGGCGCCTGCGCCGAGATAGTCGTAAGGGTAGCGCAGCTCGCCGCCTTCGCCGATCACGCCGATTGGCATGCCGCCATGGCGCCAGCGCTTGCGAATGCGGGCGTTGAGCACGGCGGCCTCAAAGCGCGGGTTGGCACCGACGATCAGGATTGCATCAGCAGATTCAATGCCTTCGATGCCGGCGTTGAAGAGATAGGTCGAGCGACCAAGGTCAGAGTGCAGCGCCGTGCCATCCTGGCGACAGTCGGTGTTTTCCGATCCAAGGCCGTTCAGAAGCGCCTTCAGCGCGAACATTTCTTCGACCGATGCGAGGTCGCCTGCGACGGCACCAATCTTGTCGGCGGACGTCGAGGCAACGGCTGCCTTGATCGCGGCGAAGGCTTCCGCCCAGCTCGCTGCCTGCAGTCGGCCATCCTTCTTGACGTAAGGGCGGTCGAGACGCTGGGTCTTCAGGCCATCCCAGATGAAGCGCGTCTTGTCGGAGATCCACTCTTCGTTGATCTCTTCATTGATGCGCGGCATGATGCGCATGACTTCGCGACCGCGGGTATCGACGCGGATTGCCGAACCCAGCGCATCCATCACATCGATCGATTCGGTCTTGTTCAGCTCCCACGGACGGGCGGTGAAGGCGAAGGGCTTGGAGGTCAGTGCGCCGACCGGGCAGAGGTCGACGACATTGCCCTGCAGCTCCGACGTCATCGCCTGCTCAAGATAGGTGGTGATCTCGGCATCCTCGCCGCGGCCGATCAGGCCAAGTTCGGCAATGCCGGCGACTTCGGTGGTGAAGCGGACGCAACGCGTGCAGTGAATGCAGCGGTTCATCACGGTCTTGACCAGCGGTCCGATGTACTTGTCTTCGACAGCGCGCTTGTTTTCGGTGTAGCGCGAGCTATCGATGCCGAAGGCCATGGCCTGGTCCTGCAGGTCGCATTCGCCGCCCTGGTCGCAGATCGGGCAATCGAGCGGATGGTTGATCAGCAGGAATTCCATCACGCCTTCGCGGGCCTTTTTGACCATCGGCGTGTTGGTGAAGACTTCCGGAAGTTCGCCATTCGGGCCGCCGCGGATATCGCGCACGCCCATGGCGCAGGAGGCAGCCGGCTTCGGCGGGCCGCCCTTCACCTCGACGAGGCACATGCGGCAATTGCCGGCAACCGACAGCCGTTCATGGAAACAAAAGCGCGGAACCTCGGCGCCGGCTTCCTCGCACGCCTGCAAGAGAGTGAAATGATCCGGGACTTCGATCTCTTTACCGTCGACCTTCAGCTTTGCCATATTCGCCTTCCTGCCTCACGCTTCCGCGTCTGAACCCGAAGCCTTTCGCTCCGGTTGGTCGATTGCCACCCTAAAAGAAACGCAATCGACCTGTTGTATCCCTTGGTCAGAGCCACAGGCATCAGCCCGAAGCCTAGTCCGAATTCCTGTTTGCCGATCGCAACTAGCGCGGCTTTCTGCCCGGCTTGACGAGTCGGGCTGCCTGGCCTTTCCAGTCGTCCCGAAGCGAGCGTCCGTCAAGACCCAATTCCGTATCGAGTGCCGCAAGCGCGGCATCGTCCAAGTCCATCAGGTCGACAAAGCGGGAGATCCCCCTGCCCCGCAGCACCTGTTCGAGCTTCGGGCCGATGCCTTCGATCTTTTTCAAATCGTCAGCCTGGCCACTTCCCTTTTTCATCCTGGACGCGACAGCCCGTTTGGCAGTCGCCTCCTTCTTCGTCGCAACCGGCTCGGCCACCGGCCTGGTCACAGACCGCTTTGGAGCCGCCTTCGGCTGCGCTGCAGGCGCCTTGACCTTCGCCTTGGACTTAGCGGGTCCAGTCTGCTCTGACCTCGCCGGCGTCTCGGTAGGCGCAGCCTGCGGTTTCGGCTCAGAAACCGGCTTTGCCGCCTCTTCTGCGGAGCCGCGCACTGCCGCATTGGCTTTGCGCTCCTCTTCCAGCTGGCGTGCCAGTTGCCCGGTCACTTCCATCGCGCCCTGCAGAGACCCAAGCCAGAAGCGGCTCATCTGCGTCGCCACGGAAAGTCCGAAGGCCGTTGCGGCGGCCATGACGGCCGCCGGATCGTTCAGGAGGTTATCGAGATCTTCGGAAGCGCTGGTTTCATCAGTCGGCTTGCCCGACTTTCCGTCACCGCTCTTGTCCGAAGAGCCTGTCATCGCCTCGTCTCCTTATTCGGCCGCTTCCATGACGACACCATGCGCCATCGCGTTGCGGGTGTATTGATCGATGCGCGCTTCAATCTCAGGACGGAAGTTGCGGATCAGGCCCTGGATCGGCCAGGCCGCCGCATCACCGAGCGCACAGATGGTGTGACCTTCAACCTGCTTGGTCACCTGGAACAGCATGTCGATCTCGCGCTTCTGCGCGTTGCCCTTCACCATGCGTTCCATGACGCGCATCATCCAGCCGGTGCCTTCGCGGCACGGCGTGCACTGGCCGCAGCTCTCATGCTTGAAGAAGGCCGAGATGCGCCAGATCGCCTTGATGATGTCGGTGGACTTGTCCATGACGATCATGCCGCCGGTGCCGAAGGAAGACTTCACTTCGCGCAGACCGTCGAAATCAAGCACGACATCCATCATATCCTCGGCCTTGACGACCGGGCAGGACGCGCCGCCAGGAATGACCGCGAGCAGATTGTCCCAGCCGCCGCGGATGCCACCGGCATGCTTTTCGATCATTTCGCGGAAGGTGATGCCCATGCTTTCCTCAACCGTGCAGGGACGGTTGACGTGGCCGGAGATCATGAACAGCTTCGTGCCGACATTGTTCGGGCGCCCGAAGGACGAGAACCAGCCGGCGCCACGGCGCAGGATGGTCGGGGTCACCGCGATCGACTCGACGTTGTTGACCGTGGTCGGGCAGCCATAGAGACCCATGTTCGCCGGGAACGGCGGCTTCAGGCGCGGCTGGCCCTTCTTGCCTTCGAGGCTTTCGAGCAGCGCGGTTTCTTCGCCGCAGATATAGGCGCCGGCGCCGTGGTGGACATAAATGTCGATGTCGTAGCCGAGCTTGTTGTTCTTGCCGAGGAGGCCAGCATCGTAGCACTCGTCGATCGCTGCCTGCAGCGCCTCACGCTCGCGCATGAACTCGCCGCGGACATAGATGTAGGCCGCATGCGCGCCCATGGCGAAGGAGGCGATGACGCAGCCTTCGATCAGCGTATGCGGATCATGGCGCAGGATGTCGCGGTCCTTGCAGGTGCCGGGCTCGGATTCGTCGGCATTGACGACGAGGTAATGCGGACGGCCGTCCGATTCCTTCGGCATGAAGGACCACTTCAGACCCGTGGGGAAGCCCGCGCCGCCACGGCCGCGCAGACCGGAGTTCTTCACCTCGTTGATGATCCAGTCCCGGCCTTTTTCAAGGATTTGCTTGGTGCCATCCCAGTGGCCACGCGCCATGGCGCCCTTCAGGGACTTGTCCTTGAGGCCATAGATGTTGGTAAAGATGCGATCCTGATCCTTCAACATGTCTCTTTACCTCTCAGCGCGGCTTCTTGCCGAAGACTTTGATGTACTCGGCTTCGCCACCCTTGGCGAGCACCTTGGCCTGCTTGGCCCAGTCGTCGCGCTCGATGCGACCGGAGAACTTGAGATAGGTGTCGACCCACTCGCGTTCCGCCTTCTTCCATTTGGCGATCTGCTCGAACGTGTAGATGCCGAGACCATTCAGCGTTGCCTCGATCTTGGGACCGACGCCGGAAATCATCTTCAGGTCATCAGGCGTTTCGGGCCGATCGATGCCGACTGGTCGGTTCTTTTCCGGCGAAGGGGCAGCCGCTGCCGCCTTTTCCACCGGACGCGCGGTGTCGGCGTTTTCGCCTTCGACCTTGACGTTCTCAGCCGCAGCCTTCTTCGCCGTTGCCGGCGTCTTCAGCTTCGGATCGGTTTCCGGAGCGCTCGTATCCGGCTTGGCGGCATTTGCCGGCGGAACAGAGGCAGCAGCGGCGGGTGCCGATTCCGGATTGTCCGAGAAACGGATCGGCTGGATCGGATCGGTGAGCGCCGTCGGGCCGCCGACCGGGGCCGAATGGATGCGATCGACCTGCGGGCCCGGCTTGATGTCGTCGCCCTTGCCGGCCGCAAAGCGGTCGATGATGTGCTCAAGCTGCGTCGGCGTCAGGTCTTCGTAGGCATCCTTGAAGATCATCACCATCGGCGCGTTGACGCAGGCGCCCTGACACTCGACCTCTTCCCACGACAGCGTGCCTTCGGCATTGCGCTCGAAGGGCTCCGGGTGGATCTTGGACTTGCAGACGTGGATCAGGTCTTCCGCTCCGCGCAGCATGCAAGGGGTCGTGCCGCACACCTGGATATGCGCGCGCGTGCCGATCGGCTTCAGCTGGAACTGCGTGTAGAAGGTCGCGACCTCAAGCACGCGGATATACGGCATGTCGAGCATTTCTGCGACATGCTCGATCGCGGCCTTGGTCACCCAGCCATCCTGCTCCTGCGCCCGCATCAATAGCGGAATGACGGCCGACTGCTGGCGGCCCGCCGGATATTTGCGGATGGTGGCCTCAGCCCAGGCGATGTTTTCCGCATTGAAGGAAAAAGCTGCGGGCTGGAATTGCTCTTCGGCTAGTCGACGAACGGACATACTTCCTCACGCCTTGTCAGTTTATGGCACCGCACCGCGTCGTCGTCACGTTGACGAACTCGCAGGCGTAGGCCGATTGGTCTTTCTGCAGGAACACGAACATCTTCGAGCCGGTCCAGGTCGAACTCTTGATCTCGTATCCATCCTGGATGAGCTTGGCCATCGAAGCCGACGATCTCGACGTCAACGCAGTCCGATCCTGCGCCACCGCCTGGGTGGCTGCAAGACAGAGCATCATTGCGGCGAGAGCCTTCAGCATCAGCGGTCAACCTCTCCGAACACGATGTCGAGCGATCCGAGAACCGCCGAGACGTCGGCAAGCTGGTGGCCACGGCACAGGAAGTCCATGGCCTGGAGATGGGCATAACCCGGCGCGCGGATCTTGCAGCGATACGGCTTGTTGGTGCCGTCGGAGACGAGGAACACGCCGAACTCTCCCTTGGGCGCTTCAACGGCGGCATACACCTCGCCGGCTGGAACGTGATAGCCTTCGGTGTAAAGCTTGAAGTGGTGGATCAGGCCTTCCATCGAGCGCTTCATCTCGCCACGCTTCGGCGGGACGACCTTGCCGTCGAGCGACGAGACCGGGCCGGTCTTCGCATCGCCGAGCAGACGATTGACGCACTGCTTCATGATCTTCACCGATTCGCGCATTTCGAACATGCGGATCAGATAACGATCGTAGCAGTCGCCGTTCTTGCCGACCATGATGTCGAAATCCATGTCGGCATAGCACTCGTAGGGCTGCGACTTGCGCAGGTCCCAGGCCGCACCCGAACCACGGACCATGACGCCGGAGAAACCCCAGGCCCAGCAGTCGTCGAGGCTAACCACGCCGATGTCGACGTTGCGCTGCTTGAAGATACGATTGCCGGTCAGCAGGTCGTCGATGTCGTCAAGCTTTTCCGGGAACTGGTCGCACCACTTGCCGATATCCTCGACGAGCTGATGCGGCAGATCCTGGTGGACGCCGCCGGGACGGAAGTAGGCCGAGTGCATGCGCGCGCCCGAGGCACGCTCATAAAAGACCATCAGCTTCTCGCGCTCCTCGAAGCCCCAGAGCGGCGGCGTCAGTGCGCCGACGTCCATGGCCTGCGTCGTGACGTTCAGGAGGTGCGACAGGATACGGCCGATTTCCGAATAGAGCACGCGGATCAGCTGGCCGCGGATCGGGATCTCGAGACCGAGCAGCTTCTCGACCGCGAGCGAATAGGCATGTTCCTGGTTCATCGGCGCGACATAGTCGAGGCGATCGAAATAGGGCAGCGCCTGCAGATAGGTCTTGGTCTCGATCAGCTTTTCGGTGCCGCGGTGCAGAAGGCCGATATGCGGATCGACGCGCTCGACGATTTCGCCGTCGAGCTCGAGAACGAGGCGAAGAACGCCGTGCGCCGCCGGATGCTGCGGGCCGAAGTTGATATTGAAGTTGCGAACATTATGCTCGGTCATGGTCCCTGCCCTTCCGCTCACTTGGCCGCTTTTTCATCGCCGGGCAGCACGTAATCAGTGCCTTCCCAAGGCGAGAGGAAGTCGAAATTGCGGAATTCCTGCTTCAGTTCGACCGGCTCGTACACAACGCGCTTGGCCTGGTCGTCATAGCGCACTTCGACAAAGCCTGTCGTGGGGAAGTCCTTGCGCAGCGGGTGACCTTCAAAACCGTAGTCGGTCAGGATGCGGCGCAGATCCGGGTGATCGGTGAACAGGATGCCGTACATGTCCCAGGCTTCGCGCTCGAACCAGTCGGCACCCGGAAAGACCGGGCAGGCAGATGGCACCGGCTTGAATTCGCCCGTCGATACCTTGATGCGGATACGCAGATTCTGACGCGGCGACAGCAAGTGATAGACGACGTCGAACCGGTCTTCTCGGGTCGGATAGTCGACGCCGCAGATATCGATCAGGTTGACGAAACCGCACTGCACGTCATCACGCAGGAAGGTCAGAAGCGGAATGATGTTTTCCGACTTCGCCGTCAGCGTCAGCTCGCCATAGGCGATCTCGCTTGCCGCGATCAGCGCGCCGCGCGTTTCCGTCAGATAGGAGGCAAGCTCGTTCAGGGCTTCACTCATTTGTCTCGTCCCTTCCCTTACCGCTCGATCGTGCCGGTGCGCCGGATCTTCTTCTGCAGGAGCATCACGCCATAGAGCAATGCTTCTGCCGTGGGGGGACAGCCCGGCACGTAGATATCGACCGGCACGACGCGGTCACAACCACGCACGACGGAATAGGAATAATGATAGTAACCGCCGCCATTGGCGCAGGAACCCATCGAAATGACGTAACGCGGCTCCGGCATCTGGTCATAGACCTTGCGAAGCGCAGGCGCCATTTTGTTGGTCAGTGTGCCGGCAACGATCATGACGTCGGACTGACGCGGGCTGGCGCGCGGCGCAAAACCGAAACGCTCGGCGTCGTAACGCGGCATGGAAAGCTGCATCATCTCGACCGCACAGCAGGCAAGACCGAAGGTCATCCACATCAGCGAGCCGGTACGGGCCCAGTTGATCAGCTCATCCGTCGAAGTGACGAGAAAACCCTTGTCGGCGAGCTCATTGTTGATCTCGCCGAAGAACTTGTCGTCGCTGCCGATGGGCTTGCCGGTATTCGGATCAATGATGCCCTTGGCCTGAGGTGCCACCAGCGTGGCGTCGGATTGGATCACTCCCATTCGAGCGCCCCCTTCTTCCATTCATAAATAAAGCCGACGGTGAGCACACCGAGGAACACCATCATGGACCAGAAACCGAACCAGCCGATCTCGGAGAAGGAGACCGCCCACGGGAACAGGAAGGCCACTTCGAGGTCGAAAATGATGAAGAGGATCGACACCAGATAAAAGCGGATGTCGAACTTCATGCGCGCATCGTCAAAGGCATTGAATCCGCACTCGTAAGCCGAAAGCTTCTCCGAATCGGGAGCTTTGTAGGCCACGGCAAAAGGCGCCACGAGAAGCGCGATGCCGATCACGAGGGAAATACCGATGAAGATGGCGATCGGAAGGTAGGAACTGAGCAGATCAGTCATCATATCACCCTGCTTGTCTCACATGCCGAATGGCATATAGGGCGGAGCCGACAAGCCGAAAGAGAGTTGCAACGAGCCGTGGTTAGCGCAGCCAGTGAGCCAGTGCAAGACCAAGTAAAACCTTTTCACCCGATACCGAGTTTACCTTACCACGAGGTAAAATGCCTGTCGTTAGGAAAGCTTGGGCGCGATGTCTTCAGAAGGATCGCAAAGGGTGGAGGTTAGAGAGAATGGCGCGAGTGACGGGGCTCGAACCCGCGACCTCCGGCGTGACAGGCCGGCACTCTAACCGACTGAGCTACACCCGCGCATTTTCGTGAACCAGGTTCACATTTGCCGCCTTTAAGCGACTTGCCTTGATTTTCAGTGGAATGGCGCGAGTGACGGGGCTCGAACCCGCGACCTCCGGCGTGACAGGCCGGCACTCTAACCAACTGAGCTACACCCGCGCATTTCCATTTGAGGGGTCAGGGCGACCCCGCCGACCGGGCTTGCCCGTTCGATGAGCGGGTCTCTACGGGGTTCGTTTCGAGGTGTCAAGCAGCATCTGAGACAAAACCGTGACCATGAGATTTTTTCCCACAGGCCCGATTTCCCATCCCTCGCCTCCCCTGCCTTCGCGACACCACGCCGCAGGGCCTTACGCTCGGCGCGATCAGAAGTTTTCCACACCGCGAAAAACGCGCATGACAAAAAAACGAAAAAATCTGCACAAACGCTCTTGCGGAATTTCCGCGATCCGCATAGATCACAGCCACCGACGCGGCGGACATGATCCGGCAAGCGTACGGGCGATTAGCTCAGTTGGTAGAGCGCTTCGTTTACACCGAAGATGTCGGGAGTTCGAGTCTCTCATCGCCCACCATTCCTTTCCTTCTGGCGTTAGATTTTCTTGCTTTTGACATGCACGGCTTGTCCTGCCTGCTTGATGTCGAACGCGCCCGTCTTTTTCACGAGACCACTTAGCTTGCTGGAACCATAGGCGCGAGGATCGAACTTTGGTTGGGCTTGCGACAGCTGCGTTCCGAGTTCCGCAAGCGAAACCCAACCACCATCGCTCTTCATGCAAGACAGCATCTTCTCCAGAACCGGAATTGCGTCGGTCGCAGCAGGTGGTGGCGCGACGGTCTTAACTGGTGGCGAACACGCCCTCGGTTTCGACGTTGCAGCCGCTTCGCGGACAAGGCTCTCGGTAAAAATAAATTTCCGGCAGGCCTGACGGAAGGCTTCGGATGATTTTTCTCTGCCGAAGCCGAACACATCCACTCCCTGTTCGCGGAGTCGCGTCGCGAGTCGGGCAAAGTCGCCGTCAGAGCTCACAAGACAGAAGCCGTCGAAGCGACCGCTCCAGAGCAAATCCATGGCGTCTATGACCAGAGCGATATCTGTGGAATTTTTACCCACCGTATAGGCAAACTGCTGGTGTGGAGCGATCGCGTGGCGCATCAGTATCTCGCTCCAACCCTTGGTGTGCGGGCTGGAAAAGTCGCCGTAAATCCGTCTGACGCTGGCCTCGCCCAGTCGAGCCACTTCTTCGAACAAGCCATCCATGATCTTGCTTGACGTATTGTCTGCATCAATCAGCACAGCAAGCCGTGGAGGACGATGATTGACTGCCATGTCGCCTGCCTAATCTTCGAGGGTTGCATACCGGCCCAAATGGTCCAGTTTTCGATTTACAACCTACTATCGCTTCTTTGACAAAGAGTGACCGTCCCCACCAGCGCACGAAGGCCCGTCGGATCGCTCCGACGGGCCTCATGCATCTCACGGATCTTTCACGCTTACTTCCCGCCCACCGGCCTTGTCGCCGCCGCCTTCTCGACCATGGCGGTCACCTCGGCGCGGCGTGCGCCTTCAAGCGGCATGCGGGGCATGCGGACGCGTTCGGAGCCGCGGCCCATGATCTGTTCGGCGAGCTTGATCGATTGCACCAGGTCGTGTTCGGCATCGAGATGCAACAGCGGCATGAACCAGCGGTAGATTCGGCGGGCTTCCATCCAGTCGCCCCGATCGGCCGCAGCAACGAGTGCCACCGATTCGGCCGGGAAGGCGCTGGTGAGGCCGGAGACCCAGCCCTTGGCGCCGAGCATCAGGCCTTCGAGCGCCACATCGTCGAGACCGGCAAAGATGTCGTAGCGGTCACCGAAGGCGTTGATCAGGTCGGTGAAGCGGCGCGGATCGGGCGCGCTTTCCTTGACGGCCTTGATGTTCTTCACGCCATCCAGCGCTTCGAGCACTTCCGCGCCGATGTTGACGCGGTAGGCTGGCGGGTTGTTGTAGAGCATGATCGGCAGGCCGGTCGCCTCAGCCACCGTCTTGAAATGCGCAACCAGCTCATGCGGCTTCGGCACATAGACCATGGCCGGCAGCAGCATCAGGCCATCGGCGCCGATCTTTTCCGCATCGCTGGCATAGGCTGACGCGCGGCGGGTATCGAATTCCGACACGCCGGTGACAACCGGAACACGGCCATTGACCACTTCGACAGCGGCCTTCAGCACCTTGCGCTTTTCGTCCGGGTCGAGCGAGTTGTTCTCGCCGCAGGTACCCATGACGATCAGACCATTGACGCCATCATTGACGAGCGCATCGAGCACGCGCTGCGTTGCGTCGAAATCGATCGACAGATCTTCGTTGAATTGTGTCGTTGCGGCGGGGAAAACGCCGTGCCAGCCAGTTGTCATGGAACGCTCCTTTGCATGATGCAAGACATGATATACAGTTTGTCGACAAGCGCAATCCCGACTGATGCCTGCGGTTTGCCGCGTCTCTCACCCCGCGAACGGATGACCAGCTGCGTTGTTCAGGCGATCGGGAATGCTGCGGCAGCGGCGCTGTTGCGCGCCACGTAATCCTGGATTTGCCGGACGATCTGCTGGCCATGGACGACAGCGAGCCGGTCGGCCTCTTCCACATCCCCTGCCCTGATCGCAGCAATCATCGCCTCATGCTCCTCGACATAGCGGCGCGGCAATCGGTCGTCGAAGGTCTGATAGTAGAGCCTGAGGATGCGGCGGCCGTCATCAAGCAGGCGGGCGAAAAAAGTCGTGTAATAGGCATTGCCGGCCCGCTCGGCGATGGCGACGTGGAACTCGCGGTTCGCTTCGATCATGGCAAAGGCATCCTGCGCCTCCACGGCTTCGGCAAAGCTGCGTTGCCGGTCAACAATCGTCGCCATGAAGGCATCGCCAGATTTCGCCGCCGCACCTCGTGTAGTCACGCGGTACATCAGGCACAAGGCCTCGAAATAGGTCGGCAGGGCCGAAAAATCGATGACCGAAACAATCGTGTTGCGATTCGGCAGGGTGGTCACCAGCCCTTCCGCCGTCAGCCGCAGCAAGGCTTCTCGGACCGGCGTGCGCGACATGCCGAACTGCTCGGACAGCCGGGTTTCATCCAGGGGGCTCCCCGGCGCCCGCAGCATGGCCAGGATATCCTGTCGCAGGGACTGATAGATGGTTTCAGCGCTGGAGCCGCGCGGACGTGCGCCTTCAGCGCTTGCGGGCTCGCTGCCGTCTGCCAGATCCGATTTTGCCTTGTCGGCAGCAGCCATGGTCTCAATCCCGATGCTTCGCGCCCATGCGCCTGTCTCCCGCCAGACAGCGAATTTCGCCAGGCAATGTCAAGTGCAGACGGAAGAGGCCTATGGCGGGAATGAGATCAACCGCCCCGGATTTCGCTTCGCGCTTCGCGATACCAGTCGACAAAGGCCTGAACGCCCTCCGCCAATCGCGTCTGGGGCACATACCCCGTCAAGGCGCGCAGAAGGTCGGGGGCTGCATAGGTGCGCGGCACGTCGCCTTTCTGCATCGGCAGCAACTGACGGATGGCGCGACGTCCCAGCGCCTTTTCGACAGTCTCGACGAAATCCATCAGACTTTCCGGCTGTCCGCCACCAATATTGACCACCCGGAAGGGCGCCTGGTGCGACAGCGTCTCGACCGAAGGGTCTGCGACCCTGTTGGCCTCACCCGGAATGACGGCCGAGAGGCGGATGATCGATTCGACGAGGTCGTCGATATAGGTAAAATCGCGACTCATCTGCCCTTCCCCATAGATCTCGATGGGTTGGCCATCAAGAATGCGGTCGGCGAACTTGAAGTAGGCCATATCAGGCCGGCCCCATGGGCCATAGACGGTGAAAAAGCGGAACGCCGTTGTCGGCAGCTTGTGCAGATGCGCATGACAATGCGCGATCAGCTCCATCGACTTCTTCGTCGCCGCATAGATCGTCAGTGGCTCATCGGCCTTGTCGGTCTCGCGGAACGGGATGCTCTCATTTGCGCCATAGACAGACGAGGTCGAGGCGATCATCAGGTGCTTCACCTTGAAGCGCTCGGCAAGCTCGATAATGTTCCAGGAGCCCGCAATATTGGAGGACAGGTAGGAGCCGGGGTTTTCAAGACTGTATCGAACCCCCGCCTGCGCCGCGAGGTGGATCAGCACATCGGGCTTGCATTCGCCAAGAGCGGCCTCAAGCGAGGCGCGGTCCTCGAGCATGGCGATGACGGGTCGAAAGGCTGGATACTGTGTCAGCGCCGCGTGGCGCATTTCCTTGAGCTTGACATTGTAATAAGGCGTCAGGCCGTCGAAGCCGACGACCTCATGGCCCTCCGCCAGCAGTCGGCGGGCAAGGTGAAACCCGATGAAACCCGCCGTCCCCGTGATGAAATAACGCATGCTCAGGCCTTTGTTATCCGCTTGCCGATGGGGAAATGCGAGAAACCGTATTTCACCATTTCTTCCGGCTTGTAGATGTTGCGCAGATCCACAATCACCGGCTTGGCCATCCGCGCCTTTAACTCGCGGAAGTCAAGTGCACGGAATTCTTCCCATTCCGTCACCACCACCACGGCTTCTGCACCATCCACGATCGCGTAAGGGCTGTCACCATAGGTCACGGGGCCGAGCACGGATTTCGCCGCTTCCATGCCCTCGGGGTCGAAAACATGAACATCGGCCCCGGCGTCCAGCAATGCCTGGACGATGGTGATGGAGGGGGCGTCGCGCATGTCGTCGGTGTTCGGCTTGAAAGTCAGGCCCAGAAGGGCAACCTTCTTGCCGCGAACGGCACCGCCGCAAGCAGCAATGACCTTGCGGCCCATGGCACGCTTGCGATTGTCGTTGATCGCCACCGTCGTCTCGATCAGTCGAAGCGGGCTGTTGTGGTCCTGGGCGGTCTTGACCAGCGCCAGCGTATCCTTCGGGAAGCAGGATCCGCCATAGCCGGGCCCCGCATGCAGAAACTTGTCGCCGATACGCTTGTCCATGCCGATGCCCTTGGCAACCTTCTGCACGTCGGCACCGAGTTGCTCGCAGAGATCGGCGATCTCGTTGATGAAGGTGATCTTCATGGCGAGGAAGGCATTGGCCGCATATTTGATGAGCTCAGAGGTACGACGCTCGCAGAAATAGAGCGGCGCCTCGTTGAGGTAGAGGGGGCGATAGACCTCGCGCATGATGTCGATGGCACGCTCGTCATCGGTGCCGATGACGATGCGATCGGGACGCTTGAAATCCGTGATTGCCGCACCTTCGCGCAGGAATTCCGGATTTGACACCACAACGATATCCTTCTCTGGAAACTCGTCGCGAAAGATGCGTTCGATCTCGTCGCCGGTCCCCACGGGAACCGTCGATTTTGTCACGACCACGGTAAAGCCGGTCACGGCGGCGGCGATCTCGCGGGCTGCGGCATAGACATAAGAGAGGTCAGCATGACCATCGCCACGGCGTGAAGGCGTGCCAACCGCAATGAAGACCACGTCGGCATCGGCAACGGCACGCGGCAGATCAAGCGAGAAGCCGAGACGCCCGGCCGTCGTGTTCTGCGCAATGATCTGCTCGAGACCGGGTTCGAAGATTGGCACTTCGCCGCGCTCCAGCGCATCGATCTTATCCGGCGATTTGTCGACGCAGATCACCCGATGTCCAAAGTCGGCAAGGCAGGCGCCCGAAACAAGACCGACATATCCCGAACCAATCATTACAACGCGCATGCAACACCCATATCCATTGACGTGCCATCGGCGGCCTTTAAAGCCATCCGTGAACCTGTGACGACGACACTGGCATGACAAAATGAATAATCGCCGGCTTGGCAACAGATTTTCTTGAGCAAAAGCGGATCGAGGACCCGGTGCAAGAGCGGTAACCGCTCATTTCATCGGCTGTTTACCAAGCTTTCTTCCAGCCGCACCCGAAGCTTGCGATGCGCATCCTCATCCAGGGAAAAGCGCCACATGATCACGATCGCTGCCAGCTTTGCCGGGATTGGCAGCCAGGCATACAGGGCAGACAGCATCGATAGGGCCTCTGGCGTTTGCGGGCCGGAAGCGCTGGCAACAAAACCGGCGACATCGAGGAGCGGAAAGACAAGGCCGGCCGACAGGGCGACAGACAGCTTCGTGGTAAAGCTCCAGGCAGCAAAATAGAGCCCCGTTCTTTGCTCCCCAGACACCGCCGTATCTTCATCGATCACATCGGCCTGGATGGCCGCCGGCAGCGTCAGGTCGAAGCCGAGCAACAAGCCGGTCAGGATGCAGACAATGGCGAAAGCGACGACATCGCCCTCCGACAGAAGGCCGGCAACCGAAAAAATCAGGCAGGCGGCCAGCATGGCAACGCACCAGGTGCGATGTTTGCCAAAGCGTCTGGCCATACGGACCGCCAGCGGCACACCGGCAATAGCGCAGAGAAAATAGACAAACAGCAGCGGCCCCTGCAGATCCGGTCGCCCTAGCCGCTCGCCGACGAAATAGATGAACAGGGAGGCCGGAATTGCATTGGCGAAGCTGTTCAGAAGAAAAGCCGCCACGAGTCGGAGGAAAGGACCGTTGCGCATTAGGTGCTTCAAGCCCTCCCGCAAGGCCAGCTGGCGCCTAGAGAAATCCTTGGGCTCGGGCACCCGCCACGCAGCGGCAAGAGCAAGGCTCGGCAGAAGAACCGCGATCATGACGGCAAGCCATGCAAGCCCATGAAAGGCTTGGCTTGCATCAAGCCCGCCAACAAAAGGGATGGTGATGGCTATCAAAGAGCCAACCAGCGTGGCCGCTTCCCGCCATCCCGACAGGCGGGCGCGGTCCTGGTAACCGGTCGCAAGCTCGGCACCCCATGCGGTATAGGGAAGAAGCGACCAGGTGGCGCCAATCGAGAGTGCCACACCCCATACAGCAAGATAGCCGATCCCGGCGCCGGTCGGAGGCCAAAACAGCATAAAGGCAGATAGCGCCGTCAAAGGCGTGGAAATAACGAAGAAGAACCTGCGGCGACCGAAGCGCGATCTCACGCGATCCGACAGCCAGCCGAACAGCGGATCAGTGACCGCATCGAGAAACCGGATTGCAAGAAGGACGGCACCGATTGCGGTTAGCGAGATGCCGAAGTTCTCCGCATAGAAGGTTGGAACGACGATGTAGAACGGGAGCGCAATGGCAGCCAGTGGAATGGCGGGCAGCGCGTAAAGGGCAAAACGCGCATTGCCATTGGTTTGTCGGTCCATGATATCTCCACTTCGACGTGCCGTCGCTTGGTTACACTACGGCTTGGAGCGATCGTCGGTTTTCGCCGCTCGGCGACAGCGCTCGGAGCAGTACCTGACGGTCTCCCAATCCCTTTGCCACTTCTTGCGCCAGGCGAATGGCTTGGCGCAGCAAAGACAGAGCTTCGTCGGCAGATTGCTCTTCTTGGTCATTTTGGTCATCGGCAGTTCCTGGTCAGGGCCATACCGCTTCTTCGCACCCGTGCTGATGTCGGATCACCCGGACCTGCGCTTGTTTAACGCCCCTCCCCTTGCTAGGTCCTCTCATCAATCACGGGAGAGACATGACCATGGAACAGAACCCCTTCGGCAGAACCGAATTTTCCGTCAGCCCTATCGGCTTCGGCGCCTGGCAAATCGGCGGATCCTGGGGCGAGGTATCAGAAGCCGACGGGCGCGCGGCCCTGAACGCCGCCCTCGATTCAGGCGTCACCTTCATCGATACGGCGGATGTCTATGGCGACGGTCGTTCGGAACGCATCATCGCCGAGGTGTTGAAGGAGCGCGGTGGCGAACGGCCGATGGTGGCCTCCAAAGCAGGACGTCGACTGAACCCGCATGTGGCTGCGGGTTACACAAAGGCCAATATCGAAGCCTTCATAGACCGCTCGCTGCAAAATCTTGAGATCGACTGCCTTGATCTCGTTCAACTGCACTGCCCACCGACCGAAGTCTACTACCAGCCCGAGATGTTCGCGGGACTGGAAGACATCCGCAAGGCCGGCAAGATCAAGCACTATGGTGTCTCGGTCGAAAAGGTCGAGGAAGCGCTGAAGGCAATCGAGTATCCGGGCGTCGTCTCCGTCCAGATCATCTTCAACATGTTCCGTCAGCGCCCGGCGGGCCTGTTTTTCCAGGAAGCCAAGCGTCGGAACGTCGCCGTTATCGCCCGCGTGCCGCTGGCAAGTGGCCTCCTCTCGGGCAAGATCAACGCGAGCACCCAGTTTGCCGCCGAGGATCACCGCAACTTCAACCGCAACGGCGAAGCTTTCGATGTCGGTGAGACCTTTGCCGGCGTGCCGTTCGAGACAGGCCTTGCGGCGGTGGAAGAGGTTCGCAAGCTGGTTCCGGCGGGCGCCTCGATGGCACAATTTGCCCTGCGCTGGATCCTCATGCACGAGGCCGTCACGGTGGTGATCCCCGGCGCCCGCAATGGCGATCAGGCTCGGGCGAACGCGGCGGCGGCAAGCCTTGCCCCCTTGTCCGCAGACGTCATGGCGGCTTCGCGCGAGGTCTATGAGCGGCTGATTGCACAGCATGTGCATCACTGCTGGTAAGCGGTCGGGATCGTCAAACCAAAGAGGCCGGGTGAGCGATCACCCGGCCTCTGCCGTTTCGGGATTTCGATCTTTCGATCAGTTGGTGCCCTGCAGGTTCACCTCCCAGAACAGGGTCTCACCGGAACTATCATCCACGCCGTCGTTGTCGGTGACGGCAAAGGCCTTGCCGGAGATGTCGAAGGCAAAGCCTTCCAGTTTGTCGACGACGTAGCCGTTCGTGGCCGCCTTCAGGTCCGGGATGAAATCATGCACTTCTTCCTTGACGACGGTCGGAAGCTCTTCACCGATCTTGGCCGGCTTCAGATCCGCAATCGCGACGCGGTAGAGCTTCTTGAGTTTGGCGTTGTCACCGACCTGATTGTCGCGCTCGACGATGTAGACGTAGTCGCCATGGGCCGAAATTTCGGAGAGACCAACCCAGCCGGCATCCGCGGTTTCGAGCGGGTAGCGGACGGCGCCCCATTCCTTGGACTTGGGATTGTAGGAGAGGAGCTTGACCGAGCCCTTCTCATCGTCAGCCCATTCGCGCTGAACAGCCATCCAAAGGGTCATGTCGTCGCCGGTGCCGACGCTCGTAATGCCTTCGAGGCCGAATCGGGTCTGGCCGGCGAGAAGTTCTGTCGGCAAGCCGATCTCTGCCTTGATCTCACCCTTGGCATCGACGTTGTAGAGGCCATGCCCGGCGAGCTTTGCGGCATCGCCCTCAGAGGCCAGCCAGAAACCGCCCTTGCCATCCAGCGTGATGCCCTCGATATCAAGCTTCTGGGCCGCAGCACCGCCGCGGGTGATCGGCAGGGCCGCCGTGATCACGGCAGGCTTCTGAGACGCGTCGATCGTGAAGATCGATGGCTGCATGGCGTAGAAGCTGTCATTCACGGCATAGAGCTGACCTGCCTTTTCGGCATCGCCGACGAGACCGGAAAGCGCGCCCCAGCCGATGGGGGCACCATCGATCATGGCGGACTGGATCATAGGATAGGCAGCGACCCCCTCGCCCAGTTCGTAGAGCATGACATGCGAGCGTGGGCCGCCGTCTTCGCCAAGGTCGACCTCATTGGCTGTGACGATCAGGTTGCGCGCGGGAATGGCAACAGCTCCTTCCGGCGAGACGCCGGACGGCAGCAGCTGGGTCAACTCGGGCTCGGCACCGGTGTCCTTGTAGACGCCGACGATCGAAGAGCGCTCGGAGAGAACGAAGAAATAGTCCTGATCGCCAAAGGTCGCGGCTTCCAGACCTTCCGGCTCGATGCCCTTGGACTTGGCGCGCTTGTCCGGAAAATGGCCGATCCGGGCGATTTCATGCTCCAGCGACGCACCCGATTCGTAGGCCACCTTGCCGGTCTTGTCGAAAATGGTGAAGCTGCGCGAGCCACCGTTCCAATCACCTTCGTTGGCGACCACGAGACGGTCGTCGCCGAGCCACTTGACGGCATCCGGTTCACGCGGCACGCCTTCCTTGGTGCCGGTAAACTTCAGTGCACCGTCAGACTTCGTGTCGATACCATCAAGGTCGACCGTGCCGGCGGAGAAATGTGCCTTCACTTCACCGGTCTTGCCGTCGATGATGGCGATATGATTGTTCTCCTGCAGCGTGACCGCGATTTCGCCCAGGCTGTTAATGGCAACGAATTCCGGCTCCGGATCTTCCGGCGCGATTTCAGCCAGACCGGTAAGCGCCACGCGCTTTACCGAGGCGCAGTCGGCAACACCGTCCTTCAGGGACAGGATCACGAGGTTACCCGCCGGCATCTGCGGCAGAGCGCCATCATTGACCTCCTCATCACGCTCGTTTTCGATGGCAATCGCGACAAAGGAACCATCCTTGGCGACAGCAACCGAATCCGGCTGACCACCGATGTCACAGGTCGCGTCGATGGCCTTGGAGGCGATGTCAACGACTGCGAGCTTGCCCGAGGGGCTGGTAAAGTTCTCCGATGTGTTGACGCCGACGAGGACCTTTCCACCGGCGACGACGACCGAGGTTGGCTCTCCGTCCATCATCAGCGCGCCGGCGGCCTTTGGGGCCTTGGCGTCGGTGATGTCGATGAAGCCGATGCCGCCCAGCGGACTATCGGAATAGATCAGCGTGTTGCCGTCTTCCGAGGCCGTGATGATCTCGGCGGATGTGGTGGAGAGCTTGTCCTTGTCAGCCGGCAGGTTTGCCGCGACCGGGAAGGTGGCGATGCGGTTGAAGACCTGTTCGGCAGAGGCCGGAAAGGCGACAGATGCGAGAAGTGCGGCCGTCAAGGCGACGCGCGTGAGACCATGGGTCATCGGGAAACCTCCTGTATCCAGAAATGGAACAGGAGGTCTTTGGCGCAAGCGCGTGACAGTCAGATGACATGCCCGACCACTCGGATGTCAAAGCGGTGATTATTCACCCCGTCCTTCCTTGCCGGCTTCGCGCAACATCAGGAAAAGCGACGCTCCCAATATGAGCAGCGCGCCAATCCACAGGTAGCCTGAGGGCGCGTATCCGAACACGAGCCAGCCGGCGAGCACATTCAATGGCAGCTTCAGATCATCGAACGGCTGGACATAGGCAGCATCGGCGGCATTATAGGCAAGCGTCAGCAGATACTGGCCGATCGCCGTCAGAAGGCCCGCAGCCAGCAAGAGCCACAGGGCAAGGCCCTCCGGCACGGCAAATCCGCTGCCAAGCGCCAGACCCGCATTGATCGGCGTCAGAAGCACAAGCAGCCAGACCGTGACCGTCTCGGGTGCCTCATATTGCGTGAGGTTCTTCATGATGAGCGAGGAGCCACCCCACAGCAAAGCAGAGAGGACCGGGAGCAGCGCAGACAGGGTGAAGGCATCAGGCCACGGTTGAAGGATGATCATCGCCCCGACAAAGCCGGTCAGGGTAGCAAGCCAGCGGTCTCGACCGACCGTTTCTCCCAGAAACAGCCGCGCACCGATGATGATGAAAAATGGCGACGTCATCACCAGAGCGATGGCCTGCCAGATTGGAACCGTCACGAGACCCGTAACCCAGGCCTGCACACCGAAGGCTGCGAGAAGCACACGCAAGACGTGGCGAACCGGATAGGCGGTCTTCATCGCCCGAAGTCCCAACCGATAGAGCAAAGGCAGGGAAAGCACGAGGGCAAAGCCATATTGCCAGAAGGCGGTGGATGCCGGCGGGAACTGCAAGGTCATGGCCAGCCATTGCGTCACGACGTTCAAGGCTGCGAAGGCAATACCTGCCAAAACCATGAAGCCCGCGCCGATGACGGCACGTGACCGCAGGAGCGTGGGGGAAAACTGATTCATGTCCTGTTACCTTTTCAAAGGACCAACACAAATCAGGACAGATGAGGGGCTGCCCATTTCTTAACGGGCAAAACGCCAAGCAGATCCATTCCCTTGCGGGCATGGATCCAGGCTCCACCTCATTCTCTTTCATCCGGACTGTAACCGTCGGCTCCGGCATCGCACCGGATCTGCTGACCCTCCATTGCACAGCAATGGAGGCGCTCGCGGGCTCGGGGACACCCCATACCGCCGGTGGGGAATTGCACCCCGCCCTGAGAACGAATGCCGGCAAACCGGCGCTCGACACATAAGGAGCCTTTCAAGGCAGCGCAAGAGAGGCAAAAGAAAAGCCCGGCAGAAGCCGGGCTTAAAATGTCGTCAGCTGACCATCGCACCGTGGGTGGCGACGGTCGCGGCCGATCAGCTGTTGACAGCGTCCTTCAGGCCCTTGCCGGCCGTGAACTTCGGCACGTTGCGCGCCGGGATATCAACTTCAGCGCCGGTGGAAGGGTTGCGACCCTTGGAAGCTTCGCGGCGACCAACCGTGAAGGCGCCGAAGCCGGCGAGGCGTACGTCGCCGCCGTTCTTCAGTTCGGCCTGGACGGTTTCAAAAACGGCGTCGACGGCAGACGCCGCGTCGGCCTTGGTCAGGCCAGCCTTTTCGGCGACCGCGGATACGAGTTCGTTCTTGTTCATGTTTCCACCCTTTCTGATTGGTATGAAACGACTCAAAGTGCTCAAGTCGGGCGGAGAATACGAATGCTTCTGCCCTTCGCAACTCAAAAGCACTCGAAAGGCCCGGAAAACAAGCGCTTTCAGCGTCTGTTCACAAAAAAAGACCGGCAAAAATGCCGGTCTTCCTTCATTTTTTTAACCAAGTGGCCGAGATAGGTGCCAAAAAGCATCAATGGGCGATGGTGGCGCCATTCTCGTCGGTGGTTTCAACCGCACCGATCGCCGGCGTTTCAACGGTTCCGTCCCACTCGATGGGCTCCGGCACCCGCACCAGCGCGTGACGGATAACCTCACCCATGCGGGAGACCGGGACGATCTCAAGATTGTTCTTCACGTTATCAGGAATGTCCGCCAGATCCTTGGCATTCTCTTCCGGGATAAGAACCTTCTTGATGCCACCACGAAGTGCCGCAAGGAGCTTTTCCTTCAGGCCACCGATCGGCAGCACCCGTCCGCGCAGGGTCACCTCACCCGTCATGGCGATATCCTTCGATACCGGGATACCGGTCATGATCGAGACGATGGCGGTTGCCATCGCGATACCTGCAGACGGACCGTCCTTCGGGGTTGCCCCTTCCGGCACGTGCACGTGGATGTCCGACTTATCGAAGCGCGGCGGCTCGACGCCGAAATCGACAGCGCGCGAACGGACATAGGATGCCGCCGCCGAAATCGATTCCTTCATGACGTCCTTGAGGTTGCCGGTCACTGTCATCCGACCCTTGCCCGGCATCATCACGCCTTCGATCGTCAGCAGTTCACCACCGACTTCCGTCCATGCGAGACCCGTGACGACGCCCACCTGGTCCTCGCCCTCTGCTTCGCCGTGGCGATAGCGCGGAACGCCGAGATAGTCGCTGATGTTCTCACCGGTGACGGCAACCGACTTGACCTTGCCCTTGATGATCTCGGTGACCGCCTTGCGGGCGAGCTTCATCAATTCGCGTTCGAAGGAACGAACGCCGGCCTCGCGGGTGTACTGCTGAACGATGGCAAGGATCGCCGAGTCCGCGACGGAGAATTCCTCCGGACGCAGGGCATGCTCCTTGATCGCCTTCGGCAGCAGATGGCGCTTGGCGATCTCCAGCTTCTCATCTTCCGTGTAACCGGCGATGCGAATGATCTCCATGCGGTCCATCAGCGGACCCGGGATGTTCAGCGTGTTGGCGGTCGTCACGAACATTACGTTGGACAGATCGTATTCGACCTCCAAGTAGTGGTCCATGAAGGTTGCATTCTGTTCTGGATCCAGCACCTCCAGCAGTGCGGAGGACGGATCGCCGCGATAGTCCTGGCCCAGCTTGTCGATCTCGTCGAGCAGGAAGAGCGGGTTGGACTTCTTCGCCTTCTTCATCGACTGGACGATCTTGCCGGGCATCGATCCGATATAGGTCCGGCGGTGACCGCGGATTTCCGCCTCGTCCCGCACGCCACCCAGCGCCATGCGCACGTATTCGCGGCCGGTCGCCTTGGCGATCGACTTGGCGAGCGAGGTCTTGCCGACGCCCGGAGGGCCGACGAGGCAAAGGATCGGGCCTTTCAGCTTTGTCGCACGCGCCTGAACGGCCAGATATTCGACGATCCGTTCCTTGACCTTGTCGAGGCCGAAATGATCCTCATCCAGGGTCTTTTCCGCGGCGTTAAGATCAATCTTGACCTTGGACTTCTTACCCCAGGGCAGACCGAGCAGCCAGTCGAGATAGTTGCGCACGACGGTGGCTTCCGCCGACATCGGGCTCATGTGGCGCAGCTTCTTCAGCTCGGCATCGGCCTTTTCCTTGGCTTCCTTGGAAAGCTTGGTCTTGGCAATGCGCTCTTCCAGCTCGGCCATCTCGTCACGGCCGTCTTCGCCGTCGCCGAGTTCCTTCTGGATCGCCTTCATCTGTTCGTTGAGATAGTATTCGCGCTGGGTCTTCTCCATCTGGCGCTTGACGCGCGAGCGGATGCGCTTTTCGACCTGCAGAACCGAGATCTCGCCTTCCATGAAGCCAAGCGCCTTTTCCAGGCGCGTCTTGACGGAGACCGTCTCCAGCATTTCCTGCTTTTCGGTGATCTTGATGGACAGGTGCGAGGCAACCGTATCGGCAAGCTTCGAATAATCTTCGATCTGGCTTGCGGCGCCGACGACCTCGGGAGAGATCTTCTTGTTGAGCTTGACGTAGTTTTCAAACTCCGAAACGACGGAGCGGGACAGGGCTTCGATCTCGACGGCATCTTCCGCCGGCTCGGCAAGAACGCGCGCGGAGGCTTCGTAGTAGTCCTCGCGGTCGGTATAGTTTTCGACTTTCGCGCGGGCACGGCCTTCAATCAACACCTTCACGGTGCCGTCAGGCAGCTTCAGCAGCTGCAGAACATTGGCGATGGTGCCAACTTCGTAAATGGCATTGGGCGCAGGATCATCGTCGCTGGCATTGATTTGCGTGGCCAGCATGATCTGTTTGTCGGACCCCATCACCTCTTCAAGAGCGCGGATGGATTTTTCACGACCGACAAACAAGGGGACGATCATGTGCGGGAACACAACGATGTCGCGCAGGGGCAGCACCGGATAGGTGGCAACCTCATTTGCTGCAGACGTATTCGACATTTCACTTCCTTTCGAAGGTCCCGGAGCACCGGGACTGGATGCCGGCCCAAAGGCACCGGCATATTCTTGCTCCACCAACAAGTGGCGTTTGGAACCGCGATATTCAACCCTGCAGACTGATCTGACACCTCATCGGCACCGATCCTTGCGGACGGCGTTTATCGAACGCTATCAACGCAAGCTGTACCGAACCATGTGCACGCACAGGATCGGATTCGCACTGACACATACTCGTCATACTTTGTGTCGGGGTCGAGGCGTCGACAACAGTACAAACCGGCGCCGTTCTCTTCGTTCTAGCCCAAAGCTCGAAACAGGCAACAGGAGAAACGGTTAATCGCGACCTTCCCCCAAACGAAAATGGGCCCGCCAGCGGCGGACCCATTCTTTTCAATTTAAGCTCCGAAGCGGTCAGGCCGAAGCGTTGGCCTTCTCTTCCTGGCGATCCGCATAGATGTAGAGCGGACGCGACGAGCCGTTGACGACATCGTCGGAAATGACCACTTCGCGGACACCTTCCAGCTCCGGCAGCTCGAACATCGTGTCGAGCAGGATCTTTTCCATGATCGAGCGCAGACCGCGGGCACCCGTCTTGCGCACGATCGCCTTGCGGGCGATCTCGCGCAGGGCATCTTCGTGGAAGGTCAGCTCGACGTCTTCCATCTCGAACAGGCGCTGATACTGCTTGACGAGGGCGTTCTTCGGCTCCGACAGGATCTGGATCAGTGCATCCTCATCGAGATCTTCGAGCGTTGCCAGAACCGGCAGACGACCGATGAATTCCGGGATGAGACCGAACTTGACCAGATCTTCCGGCTCGAGATCACGCAGCACTTCGCCGACGCGGCGATCTTCCGGCGAGGACACCATTGCGCCGAAGCCGATGGATGTCTTTTCGCCGCGTGCCGAGATGATCTTGTCGAGGCCGGCGAATGCGCCGCCGCAGATGAACAGGATGTTCGTCGTGTCGACCTGCAGGAATTCCTGCTGCGGATGCTTGCGGCCACCCTGCGGCGGAACCGAAGCGACCGTGCCTTCCATGATTTTCAGCAGCGCCTGCTGGACGCCCTCGCCCGACACGTCGCGGGTGATCGAAGGATTGTCCGACTTGCGGGAGATCTTGTCGACTTCGTCGATGTACACGATGCCGCGCTGGGCGCGCTCGACATTGTAATCCGCAGCCTGCAGCAGCTTCAGGATGATGTTTTCGACGTCTTCACCAACGTAACCGGCTTCAGTCAGCGTCGTGGCATCGGCCATGGTGAAGGGAACGTCGATGATGCGCGCCAGCGTCTGGGCAAGATAGGTCTTGCCGCAGCCAGTCGGACCGACGAGCAGGATGTTCGACTTCGCCAGCTCCACGTCACCGCCCTTGGAGGCATGCGACAGGCGCTTGTAGTGGTTGTGCACGGCGACAGACAGGATCTTCTTCGCCTGCTTCTGGCCGATGACGTATTCGTCGAGGATCTTGATGATGTCCTGCGGCGTGGGAACGCCGTCACGGGACTTGACCATCGAAGACTTGTTCTCTTCGCGGATGATATCCATGCAGAGTTCGACGCATTCATCACAGATGAACACCGTCGGTCCGGCAATTAGCTTGCGGACCTCGTGCTGGCTCTTGCCGCAGAAGGAACAATAAAGGGTATTCTTGGAGTCACCGCCGTTGCTTCCGCTGACTTTGCTCATGTCTTTATCCTTCCAGCACGCCGCGCTACCGCAAATCGCGGCCGGGCGGTCACTCTCACTGTTGGGTGTCGACCGCCGCCGTTGGTCGACCCTTCTTCCGATCTGGAGCCACTAGCCGGTCCGCATATTCGGAACGGCGGCAACGAAAACTCCCATCACGGCAGACTATGTCACAAAGATTCAACATAGCCTTAATCCTAGTATTAGCGCTTTCCGGGAGAGTTTAAACCCCCGGCGCATTCACAAGCTTCGGCGCAGCCGCCGAAAATGCCAATTCGGACCTCAGGAGGCCGAAGGTGCCGCGCCTTCGATTTCGGCGCGCGAGGTCAGGATACGGTCGATCAGACCCCAGTCCTTGGCTTCGCTCGACTCCATGAAGTGGTCGCGATCGAGCGTGTTTTCCACTTCGTCATAAGTGCGGCCCGTGTGCTTCACATAGACCTCGTTCAGGCGACGCTTCATCTTGATGATGTCGCGTGCGTGGCGCTCGATGTCCGACGCCTGGCCCTGGAAGCCGCCCGAAGGCTGATGCACCATGATGCGGGCATTCGGGGTGGCAAAGCGCATGCCCTTCTCGCCGGCTGCCAGCAGCAGCGAGCCCATGGAAGCAGCCTGGCCGATGCAGAGCGTCGACACCGCCGGACGAATGAACTGCATCGTGTCGTAAATCGCCATGCCAGACGTCACAACGCCGCCCGGCGAATTGATGTAGATGGCGATTTCCTTCTTCGGATTTTCCGCCTCAAGGAACAGCAACTGGGCGCAGACCAGCGAAGCCATGGTGTCTTCGACCGGTCCCGTCAAAAAGATGATGCGCTCCTTCAGGAGGCGGGAGAAGATGTCATAGGAACGTTCGCCACGGTTGGTCTGCTCCACGACCATCGGCACCAAAGCCAGGGCGGTATCAACGGGGTTTTTCATGTCGGTCCTTTATCAGCCTCTCCCCGACCCATCGGCGGCGGGAATCACGTAACTCTTGTCAATCCCTACATAGAGTGTCCGCACCCAGACATTCAAGACGGCAGGAAATGATATCCTTAATGGTCCGGCGTGCCAGACGCCGACCCTCTAGCCGGTTTCACGGCAAATCGCCAACGCTTCGGCTGCCGACGGCCCCACCTCCACAAGTACCTTCTAACATGGTGAAGTTCCGGTAATTTTTTTCCTCGGGAGGGACTCTCGCCGTGGATTGATGCCGCCCCACATAACGGTCATTGTCGAGACGGAGGCCCTCGCCATTCATGGTGACGGCCCAAACTTTATCGGGACGATCCAACGTGCCAGACCTGCAGATTGCCCTCGCTCTCCATGTGATCCAGACCGGCACGCTGGCCGTGCTGCTGCTGGGCGCGTGGCTCGGCGCTCGCCGTGAAGTCCGCCTGGCCATTCTTGGGCTTGGCCTCCTGTTCGCTTCTCTCGGCCTGACGATGATCGGCGGGTGGACGCCATTGCCGCCAGGTGTGGCAGATGCGGTCGGCTATCCCCTTTCTCTCTTTGCCTTTGTGCCCTTGACGGTCGCCCTTGCCGATTCGCGGCGCGCGCATATGCCGGCAGCCGCGTTGATCCCTGCTCTCATCTGGTTTGCCGCCAGCCTGGTGTTGCCATTGCAGGATAGTTTCGCGCATCGCCTTACAGTCTATCTGCTTGCACTTTCCGTCGGCCATCTGGTGCTGGCTGTCGCGGCCCTTCAGATAGTCAGAGGAAGAAGCAGGCAGCGCGTTTCGCTGTCGGCGAGCTGGATCCTCCAGGCATGCTTCGCACTCTCGCTGGCGCTCACGGTCGTGATCGTCGCACCGGACAAAGCAGCCGATATTCCGACACCGTCCATCGCCGTCATCCTTTTTCAGATTGGCATGATTGTGTCGCTCGTCCTGATGGCCTGGATCCACCTGGATCATAGCCAACAGAATCACGCGCTTCAGGGGCGGATGGATCGCCTGACCGGAACGCTCAATCGGCAAAGCTTCATTGCTGCCTTCAAGGCCTCAACCGGATCGAAGAAGCCGGTCATTGCCCTGCTTGTCTTCAAGGTGGACGGTTTCCGGGCAATCAATGCCGCATCTGGCCCCGGCGCCGGTGATGCCCTTCTCGTCGAGTTTGCCTATCTGTGTGGGGCGCATCTGCCTGAACAGGCGGTGCTTGGCCGGACCGGCAGTGCGGAATTCAGCGTGGCGCTTGGCGTCGAGGGGGCGCGACAGGCCGTGCTTCTGGCCGAGGCAATCAGGCTTGCGCTGGAGAGCCGGACCTCACAGAGCGGCACGACCCAGAAAGCAACCGTCAGCGTGGGCATAGCCACTGCCGAACCGGCAACCGCCCAATTCGAGCCCCTGATGATAGCCGCCTCGGAAGCCCTGGCGGCAGCGATAGCCCGCGGCGGCAATCGCACATCGATCAAGACAGGCGAGAAGCTTGTCACCATTCCGGGCGAAGCACCGCGCGGCATTGATGCGCAGGCCGACCGTCAGGTTGCGATTTTGCGCCGGATTGCCGCGACCGGCGCTACCCTGGACTGAACCTTGAGCACCCTTGCACAACGGCAGGCTTGCGCTAAACAGTCAACATGACCCAGCTTCCATTTCTCCATGTCGATCCCGCCACACGGGAAGTCTCGCTCGATGCCCGCGCGCCGGACTTCTATGCCGACCCGAACCGGACCTATGCCGCCCTTCATGCGGCGTGCCCGACCTTCTACTGGACCCAGCAGAAGCAGTGGTTTTTCACCGGCTACGACCATGTCAACGCTTTGCTGCGCGACCGGCGTTTCGGCCGGCAGATCCTGCATGTTGCCAGCCGGGACGAACTTGGAATGGCGGAGCCTGCCGCCCATACGCGTCATTTCGACAAGGCGGAGGAGCATTCGCTGCTCGAAATCGAGCCGCCGGAACACACGCGACTGCGCACGCTGATAAACCGCGCATTTGTTTCGCGGCACGTCGAGAAGATGAAGGGCGAGATCGAGGTGCTGGCCAACCAGCTGATCGATCAGTTTGAGGCGGATGGCTCGGTGGAGCTCTTGGCCCGCTTTGCCGATATCATTCCCGTAACGATGATTGCCCGGATGATCGGCATCCCGGAAGAGATGGGACCGCAGCTTCTGAAATGGAGCCACGACTATGTCGGCATGTATATGTTCAAGCGGACACGCGCCGATGAAGAAGCCGCGGACCGCTCCGCCAAGGAATTTGCCGACTACGTTCGCAGCGTGATCGCCGAACGGCGAGCAGAGCCGCGCGACGACCTCTTGAGCCATATGATCCATACCGAGCACAAGGGTCAGTTCCTGACCGAGGACGAGCTGATCTCGACGACAATCGTGCTGCTCAATGCCGGCCATGAGGCAACCGTTCACCAGATCGGCAACTCCGTCAGGGTCATTCTCGAAAGCGGCCTCGATCCGTCCAGAATGTTTGCCGATGAAAAGACAACCGAACGGACTGTCGAGGAAACGCTGCGGATTTGTGCGCCCGTGCACATCTTCGAGCGCTGGTGCATTGAACCGGCCGAAATCGACGGCCTTTCCTTCAAGCGGGGCGACAAGGTGGGCCTGATCCTGGCCGCAGCCAATCTCGATCCTCGCAAATTCCCGGAGCCGCTACAGTTCAAGCCGGATCGCGACGAAGGCGCCAACCTGTCCTTCGGCGCCGGCATTCACTTCTGCATCGGCGCGCCGCTTGCCCGGCTGGAGCTGAACGTGGCTCTGCCTCTGCTTTTCAAACGCCTGCCGGGCCTCGCCCTGGCGGCCACCCCCAAGGTCAAGGATGTCTATCATTTCCATGGCCTTGAACGGCTCGATCTTCGCTGGGCAACATGACCATACAGCGGATCGCGACCACACCCCTTGGCTCGGCAGAGCTTCAGATTTTTTTCATATTTTCAACAGCTTGCAGGTCATTTCTCGCATAGAGGGACAGTAGACCCTTTACCGTCTCCAGCAAAGCGAGCCGCAGATCCTGCGGCTCCAGCACCTCAACGTCACCGCCCAGTCGCAGCAATTCCGAAACGGCCATCCGAGGATGCGCGACCGGCATGCGTGCCGTCAGCCAACCCTGCGCATCCGGCTCGCCCTTGACCTCGAGGTGCTTAAGCACGAAGGGGGCGGCCGTGTGTTGCAGTTCCTTCACCGCGCGCGCCGAAAGGCGGATCGTTGCCCAGTGCGGATAGAGTTCTCTCTCAAGACGCTGCGTGTTTTCTCGCCAGTATTCGGCAAGATCGAAATCCCGTGGCCAGTCGAATCGTTCTTCGGTAACCAGCAGATCAAGGATGCGGGAAATCCGGTAGGTGCGTGCAGTGTCCTCGACTTGGGCTACGAGATACCAGGCCCCCCCTTTCATTACGATGCCCAGGGGCTCGGCGATCCGTGTCCTTTCCGCTTTCCAGGAACGGTAGCGCATGCGGATACGCTTGGAATTCCACACCGCGTCGGCAACGGCCTGCAGATAGCCCGGCTGCTCACCCGCCGAAAGCCAGGTTGGCGCATCCAGGTGAAACTTCGCCTGCATCTTGCGGGCGCTGTCCCTCAAATCCTCAGGAAGGGCCGCCGTCAGTTTCCTTTGCGCCGCCGCCATCAGCGAGCCGAGGCCGAGATCGGCAGCGGCACCGGGGATGCCGGAGAGAAACATGGCCTCGGCCTCGCCCAGAGAGAGCCCGTTCAGGCGCACACGATAGCCGTCGAGAAGCCTGTAACCGCCATCAGATCCCCGCTCGCTGTAAACGGGGATGCCTGACAGGGACAGTGCGTCAATGTCGCGATAGATGGTGCGCACGGAGACCGCATTTTCCTCGGCGAGCGCTTCGGCGGTCACCAGACCCTTGGCCTGAAGGGTGGTCAGAATGTTGATGAGCCGGCTCGCGCGCATAACAAAATCCTCTTTTCGGCGATCATGCTAAACCAACCTGACAGAATCTGACAGGTATGCCGGCGCATTCTCCACGCATCGCCTTACGGCGCGATGCATTCGAAAAGGAGATTTCAATGAGCAACACCCTGCCGATAACCCTCTATTACTCACCCCAGACCCGCGCGACCGGCGCACGTGTGCTGCTTGAGGAGTTGAAGGTGCCCTACACTCTTCATGTCCTGAACATGAAGACGGGCGAACAGCGCCAGCCGACCTATCTCTCGATCAACCCGCTCGGCAAGGTCCCCGCAATCCATGTTGGCGACACGCTGGTGACCGAGCAGGGAGCCATTTATCTCTATCTCGCCGACCTCTTTCCGGAAGCAAGACTTGCACCTGCCCTCACCGATTCCGACCGCGGGGCCTATCTGCGCTGGCTGTTCATCTATGGCAGCTGCTTCGAACCGGCCGTGGTGGATCGCTACATGAAGCGCGAACCAAGCTCGATGAACGAGACGCCCTATGCAAGCTATGATTCGCTGATCGACTTGCTGGAGGACACACTGAAAAAGGGTCCCTATCTGCTCGGCGACAGGTTCACCGCTGCCGATCTGCTGTGGGGGATCGCACTGCGCTGGACCACCATGTTCGGGCTTGTGGAAGCGCGCCCCGCCTTCCAGGCCTATATGGAGCGGATCGGCAACCGGGAGAGCCTGCAAAAGGTCTCGGCAGAGGATGCCAAGATGGTCGCGGAGCATGAAGCCGCAGCAGCGCAGCTAAAGGCGAACGCTTAAAGTCGGATCACATAGTCCTTGCGAGTCGTTTCAAGGACTTCCCAGGTTCCCTTGAAGCCGGGTCTGAGGATGAGGCGGTCACCGGCATTCAAGTGAATGGGCTCGCCGCCATCCTCGGTCACAACAGAGTGGCCTTCGAGCATGTGGAAATATTCCCACTCCTCGTAGTGGATCCTCCATTTGCCCGGCGTCGACTGCCAGATACCGGCATAGATGCCGCCTTCGGCTTCCTCGATGTTCCAGGTGGTGAAGCGCGGATCGCCAGAGATCAGGCGGTCGGGCGCCGGCGCGCCTTCTTCCGGCGTGACGGTTTCAGGATTGAACGGCAGGGCAAGGATCATGAGATTCTCCAAAAAGTGAGACGGCGCTCTTCCTGAAGCGCCGCCTCTCTCGTGTCACGCGGCGGCCAGCGCCTGTTCGAGGTCGGCGATGATATCCTCGGGATCTTCGATGCCGATGGAGAGGCGCACCACATCAGGCCCGGCACCGGCTGCGATCTGCTGTGCTTCGGACAGCTGGGCATGGGTCGTCGAGGCCGGATGGATGATAAGCGAGCGGGTGTCGCCGATATTGGCAAGATGCGAGAAGAGCTTCAAGCCACCAACCAGCGCCTTGCCGGCTTCCAGCCCGCCCTTGATGCCGAAGGTGAAGACGGACCCTGCGCCCTTCGGCGAATAGCGCTTCTGCAAAGCATTGTTCGGATCGTCAGCAAGGCCGGCATAGTTCACCCAGGCGACCTTCGGATGGCTCTTCAGCCAGGTTGCCACCTTCATCGCATTGTCGCAGTGGCGCTGCATGCGCAGCGGCAGCGTCTCGATGCCGGTGAGGAGCAGGAAAGCGTTCATCGGCGCAATCGCCGGTCCAAGATCTCTGAGGCCGAGGACACGGCAGGCGATGGCGAAGGCGAAGTTGCCGAAGGTCTGATGCAGGACAACCCCATTGTACTCCGGGCGCGGCTCCGAGAGCATCGGATATTGCCCTGGCTTCGCAGACCAATCGAAGGTCCCGCCATCGACAATCACGCCCCCCATAGAATTGCCGTGACCGCCCAGAAATTTCGTGACCGAATGGACGATGATATCGGCGCCATGCTCCAGGGGCCGCACGAGATAGGGGCTCGCCATGGTGTTGTCGACGATCAGCGGCAGGCCGGCTCGGTGGGCAACTTCGGCGATGGCCTCAATGTCGACGAAAGTGCCGCCGGGATTGGCAAGGCTCTCGATATAGATCGCTTTGGTCTTGTCATCGATCTGAGCAGCGAAGCTCTCAGGGTCGGAAGGATCGGCCCAGCGCACCTGCCAGCCAAAATTCTTGAAGGCGTGGCCGAACTGGTTGATCGAGCCGCCATAGAGCTTCTTTGCTGCAACGAAATTGTCGCCTGGCTGCATCAGCGTATGGAAGATCAGAAGCTGGGCCGCGTGACCGGAAGCGACTGCCAGCGCTGCCGTGCCGCCCTCAAGCGCTGCGACGCGCTCTTCCAGCACAGCCTGGGTCGGGTTCATGATGCGGGTGTAGATATTGCCGAATTCCTTCAACGCAAAGAGATTTGCGGCATGGTCCGAATCGTTGAAGACGTAAGCCGTTGTTTGGTAGATCGGCGTGATGCGGGCGCCCGTCGACGGATCCGGTTGCGCGCCCGCGTGAATGGCAAGCGTGGCGAAACCCGGTTGATTGTCTGGCATGTCGTCTCCTCCCATTTGTGTTGATCATGCATCTTAGAGACCACCTTTCACCTGTCCGCCACAAGTTTTCAATCTCTGGCACTCACGATGCGGCAACGGCTTGATCGACATCAAGGAGCGGCACGCGGTCTGAGGCATGATGAGCGCATCAACACGGAGCGCTTCCATGACCCTTTCCCCCGCAGATGGCATTCGCCAAGGTTTTCAGCATCTTCTATCCTGGATGGGCGCGAGCTTCGAGGCCGCAACCGAAGCGGATATGCTGGCCGCACTGGACGGAGAGCAGATCAGGCAGCTCGCAGAGGATTGCGGATTGTCGCCGCACGAGCTTCTGGCCCTAGCAAAGGCAGGGCCTCATGCGGCTGACGAAATGCCCAGACTGATGCAGGCGCTGAACATCGACGCGAGCGAAGTCGAATTCCAGATGCACAAACATTTTCGCGCCATGCAGATCACCTGCGCCAATTGCGGCGCCAAGGATCAATGTCGGCGGGACCTCGCCGCAGGCCATGCGCAAGTCAATTTTGCCAGCTATTGCGGCAATGCCGAGGAGATGAATCAGTTGCGCGCCGACCCCCGATTTCTTTCGGCCGGCTGACGGTTGCGATCAAAGACCGAGGCGGGGGATTTCAATCGCAGGGCAGCGGTCCATGATCACGGTCACGCCTTCGCGTTCGGCTTTCGCGGCCGCGGCATCATCCCGCACAGAGAGCTGCCCCCAGATAAGTTTGGGGTGCTTGGGAAGGCTCAAGGCCTCGTCCACGACGTCCGACAGAAACTCGGGCGCACGAAAAACATCGACCATGTCGATGGGATCGGGGATATCGGCGAGCTGACCATAAACGCGCTGGCCGAGGATCTCCTTCCCAACCTGACCGGGATTGACGGGAAAGACACGGAAGCCGCGCGACAACAGGAAACGCATTACGCCGTAGCTGGGCCGATCAGGCTTTGGAGACGCTCCGACAAGTGCAATGGTCCGCACCTGACCAAGAGCAGCTGCGATCTCTTCCGCCGAATAATGATCGTGATGGGACATAAATGCTCCTCGCTTGATACTGAGCCAGGAACTGAAATGGGGTAGAAGGCATTCGACAACAAGGGCAGATGCCCTACCTCTTACGAGGTGAGTTGTACCCTGTCATTTTTAAGACCGCCGGAGCGGACCCATGAGCAAAGTCTCTATCATTGCCCTTGCTTTCATACTCGCCGCCAGCACCCAGGCACAGGCGATTTCGCGCTATAACTCTACGCAATTGACCTGTGATGCAGTTCGGGAGCGTGTCTTGAACGAGCGGGCGGTCATCCTGCGTTATCCGTCGACACGGGTAAGAGGCATGACGCTTTATGATCGCTATGTCACGCGCAACGCCGAATGCGCCCAGCACGAATATGCAGAGCGCGCCTATGTTCCGACACGCGACACCGACCGCTGCCCTGTGCTGAATTGCCAGGACTATGACCCACGTCCTGGCCGTTTTGGTAAACCGAACATCCGCTTCTGAGGCCCTCAGGCCGCATGCGCTGGCCCGTGATCATGCGGACGATGCGTCGCTTCATACACAAGCGGGTATTCGGAGACCAATGCGCGGTTCATGACGACCTTGATCCCAGCGGCCTCTGCCCGGGCCGCGGCTGCGTCATCGCGGATCCCCAGCTGCGTCCAGATTGCAGCGGGCCGCGGCGAAAGCGCCAGAACCTCATCAACGATTGCCGGCAGGTATTCCGCGCGACGAAAGACATCAACGAGATCGATCTGTTCGGGAATGTCGGCAAGCGAAGCATAAACCCGTTGCCCAAGAATGGTATCTCCCGCATGCAACGGATTGACGGGGTAGACGTGGTAGCCCTTCCCCAAGAGGAAGCCTGCAATCCAGTGGCTCGGCCGGCGATCGTTCGTCGAAGCCCCCACCACCGCAATCGTGCGTGCGGCACCTAAGATGCCGGCCAGGTAACTGTTGTCGTAACGGTCATGTTGCATGGACGTCTCTCCCTGCCCCACAGGGCTTTTCGGATCGTCTGTGTCACATTGACCATATTAGCGCCGCACAATTAACGAGTTCCTTGAGTAATCGCTAAATTGCCTTTGATCACTCCGGCAGAACAAGGTGTCCCTGTTCATCCTGCGGAAAGAAGGGATTGTAGGCGATTTCCCAGAGGTGCCCATCCGGATCGGCGACATAGGCGGAGTACCCGCCCCAGGCGACCTTTTCAGCCGCCTTCGCCAGCCGTGCGCCACAGGAGACCGCAAATTTGACCACCGCATCGACGCCGATTTCACTCGAGACATTATAGGCGAGCGTCACGCCCGAAAAGCCAGGCTTGGCGTCGTCAACACCTGCGTCTTCCGCCAAAGCCTCGCGACCGTAAAGCGCAAGCACGGTGCCCTTCAGTCTGATGAATGTGATGCTGCTGTTGGATGCTGCGGAGCGTGACCAGCCGAGACGCCGGTAAAATTCGGTACTAACGTCAAGGTCCGAAACCGCGAGCGTGACGATTGATAGACGACGTTCCAGCGACATTTCATTCTCCGTATTCCTGGGCCTGCCGTTACGTTCGGTTTATGTTTGCATTATGTTCATACACATATTAGCAACCCAAAATGCGCATCGTCCCATTGGACGCAATTCTTTGTTTGCAAAACTGACAATTTTCATTCTTCAGCAACGGCTTAGCCTATCCCGTGGGCGACAAGAGGTCAGGTCGTTGCTTGCGATTCAGCTGTGCCAAAGTGGCATGTCAGTGCGCAATCCGGCTGTGTTGCCCGTCACGTTTCCTTCAAGAAGTCCCGAAATCCGGCCAACACATGCGGTAAAATAATACCACATAACTAACCTGTTGTTTTTACAGGACTTTTCTCAGCCCCTTCCAGATCAGCGATCTTGACCTTTTTCCGGGAGCCGGGTAGATGCACAGCCTGAAAGCGGACCGTCACGGCCCGTTTTCTTTTTTGCGTCGAAACGGCGCGAAACAAGCAACAAGAAACGCCCGGGACATCCAACGGGATGCTCTCAGGATCACACGGAAAGAGACCTCAATGTCTACCTTCGTTCAGAAGCCTGCAGAGGTGGAGAAGAAGTGGGTGATCATCGACGCCGAAGGGCTCGTTGTCGGCCGCCTCGCCACCATCATCGCCATGCACCTGCGTGGCAAGCACAAGGCCACCTACACCCCCCATGTTGACGACGGCGACAACGTCATCGTCATCAACGCCGAAAAGGTCGTCTTCACCGGCAAGAAGTATGCCGACAAGAAGTACTACTGGCACACCGGTTATCCGGGTGGCATCAAGGAGCGTACGGCTCGCCAGATCATCGAAGGCCGCTTCCCGGAGCGCGTTCTCGAGAAGGCAGTCGAGCGCATGATCCCGCGCGGTCCGCTCGGTCGTCGCCAGATGAAGAACCTGCGCGTTTACGCCGGCACGAACCATCCGCATGAAGCCCAGCAGCCCGTCGCTCTCGACGTTGCCAAGCTGAACAGCAAGAACACAAGGAGCGCCTGATAATGGCCGATCTTTCTTCCCTGAAGGACCTTGCCCCGGCACAGGACGCAGCTCCGGCTCACGTCCGCAAGGTCGACTCCCTGGGTCGCTCCTATGCCACCGGCAAGCGCAAGAACGCCGTTGCCCGCGTCTGGGTCAAGCCGGGCTCCGGCAAGATCACGATCAACGGCCGCGAATTCCGCACCTACTTCGCCCGTCCGGTCCTGCAGATGATCCTGCAGCAGCCGATCGTCGCAGCTGCCCGTGACGGCCAGTTCGACATCATCGCGACCGTTACCGGCGGCGGCCTTTCCGGCCAGGCTGGTGCCGTTCGTCACGGTCTCTCGAAGGCCCTCACCTACTTCGAGCCGGGCCTGCGTCCGGTCCTGAAGAAGGGTGGCTTCCTAACCCGCGACAGCCGCGTCGTCGAGCGTAAGAAGTACGGCAAGGCCAAGGCCCGTCGTTCCTTCCAGTTCTCGAAGCGTTAATCGCTTCCGGTTCGAGACTTTGGAAAGGCGGAGCTTCGGTTCCGCCTTTTTTTGTTGCTGTTTGCACGGTCGACCGCGATTGCAGCCCCTCAAGCGCTTGGCTAGGGTGGCGGGCAGCAAGACCCACGGGAGCATTGAATGGCCAGCAAGTCGATCGACCATGCCTTTACCAGCACGGATCTCAGGAGCGCTGCAACCGATCCCACCTATGCCGGCGCTCTCTCCTTCATGCGCCGCCGCTACAGCAAGGACATCACCGGCGCCGACGCCGTGGTCCTCGGCATCCCCTTCGACGCTGCCGTCTCCAACCGGCCGGGCGCACGCTTCGGACCGCAGGCGATCCGCCGCGCCTCGGCAATCTTCGACAACGATCCGCAATATCCCTTCTCGCGCGACCTTTTTGAGAACATGAGCGTCGTCGACCATGGTGACGTGCTTCTCGACTATGGCAATCACCAGGAAACGCCCGGCCGCATCGAGGCGGCCGCGCGCGACATCCTGCAATCCGGTGCGTATCTGCTCGGCCTCGGTGGTGATCATTTCGTCACCTGGCCGCTGCTCAAGGCCCATGCGGCACACCATGGACCACTGGCGCTCGTCCATTTCGACGCGCATCAGGACACTTGGGATGACGATGGCTCGCGCATCGACCATGGCTCCTTCGTCTGCCGCGCCGTGCGCGAAGGCGTGATCGCTCCCACCCGCTCCATCCAGATCGGCATCCGCACCCATGCGCCGGAGGATTTCGGCATCCGGATCCTGCATGGCTACGAGGTTGAGGACATGGGCGCGCAGGCGATCGCGGATGCGATCCTTTCGCATGTCGAAGACGCGCCCGTTTATCTGACCTTCGACATCGATTGCCTCGACCCGGCCTTTGCACCGGGGACCGGCACGCCGGTTGCCGGAGGCCCCTCCTCGGCGAAGATGCTCTCGGTCTTGCGCAAGCTTGGCGCCCTCGACATCCGAGGTTCCGACATCGTTGAGGTTGCGCCGGCCTATGATCATGCCGATATCACTGCAATTGCCGGTGCGACGGTTGCGATGTATATGCTCGGCCTGCGCGCCGAGCGACTGGCCACATCGGACCACCGGCAAGACTGAAGCATCCAGGCAAGACGTAACGCGCGCCGACAGGCAACGCACAGGACATAGACATGGCATCGAAGATCTTCATCGACGGCGAACACGGAACCACGGGGCTGCAGATCCGCACGCGCCTCGCCGAGCGCCGCGACATCGAACTCCTGTCCATTCCGGAAGCCGAGCGTCGCAATGCGCAGATGCGCGAAGACCTTCTCAACAGCGCCGACATTGCCATTCTTTGCCTGCCGGACGACGCCTCCATCCAGGCCTACGAGATGACGGCGGCCAACAACAATGTGCGGCTGCTGGATGCCTCTACCGCGTTTCGCGTGCATCCGGACTGGGCCTATGGCTTTGCAGAAATGGACAAGGCGCAGGCGGAGAAGATCCGAACCGCGCGCCACGTCTCCAACCCCGGCTGCTATCCGACGGGCGCGATCGGCCTCATCCGGCCGCTCCGGGCTGCCGGCATTCTGCCGGACGGCTATCCCGTCTCCGTCAACGCAATTTCCGGCTATACCGGCGGCGGCAAGCAGATGATCGCCCAGATGGAAGATCCCAGCCATCCGGAGCATCTTGCGTCCAACAATTTCCTGTATGGCCTGACGCTGAAGCACAAGCACTTGCCCGAAATGAAGATGCACGGCCTGCTCGACCGCGCGCCGCTGTTCTCGCCGTCGGTCGGTCGCTTCCCGCAGGGCATGATCGTTCAGGTCCCCCTGTTTCTCGAGGATCTCGCCACGGGCGCCTCGATCGACAGCATCCACGCAGCGCTCGTCGCGCACTATGCCGGGCAGGACATCGTCACCGTCGTGCCGCTTGAGGAGAGCCGCGCCGTTCCGCGCGTTGATGCCGAAGAACTCGCCGGCCAGGACACGATGAAGCTCTTCGTCTTCGGCACGCCGGGTGGCGCGCATGTGAACCTCGTGGCACTCCTCGACAATCTCGGCAAAGGTGCGTCGGGAGCTGCGGTTCAAAACATGGATCTGATGCTTTCGGCGTAAATCCCTCAAGGCACATGAAAAAAGCGGTCCAGACTTCCTGGGCCGCTTTTTTGTTTCCGCCTGCGAAGGTCAGGTTCACCAGATCAGTCGCGAATTTCGAGGCTGACCGACCGCGGCCGCTCGCCGGTGAAGCCGCGCAGGTGGGCGACGGCGAAGGCGAGCAATACGAGCGCCATGGCCTGGTGCGTCAGCCCCGCATGGAGCGGCACCTGGGTGACCAGCGTCAGGATGCCGACACCCGCCTGCAGCGTGACGAGCGCGAACAGCACGACAGTCCGGGCCGCATGCGGCGAGCCAGCCTCGTTTCTCAGCGCCTGGATCATATGGAAAAGTGCCACGGCCCAGAGGAGATAGGCGCCCAGACGGTGGATGAACTGCACCGTCTTCGGGTTTTCGAAGAGGTTGATCCAGCCCGGCTCCTGGACGAAGAGCCCACCCGGCACCAGCGCTCCATCCATCAGTGGCCAGGTATTGTAGCTGAAGCCGGCATCGAGACCGGCAACGAGTGCGCCGAGATAGATCTGCAAGAATGTCAGGACCAGGAGAATAGTTGCCACCCGCTTTGTCGCCCTTGCCGGCGGGGCTGAAACACTGTGCGGCGCCAGGCTGCGCATGATCCAGACGCAGGAGGCAAAGATGAAGCAGGCCATCATCAGATGAACCGCCAGCCGGTATTGGCTCACGTCGACGCGCTCGCTCAAGCCGGATGACACCATCCACCAGCCGATAAAACCCTGCAGGCCACCGAGACAGAGCAAGCCAAACAGGGGCGCCTTAAGACTGGATTCAATTCGCCCGCGCAGCCAGAAATAGGCGAGCGGCAGCCCGAAAATCAGGCCCACTGCGCGTGCCAGAAGCCGATGCCCCCATTCCCACCAGAAGATGGTTTTGAACTCGTCGACCGACATGCCTTTGTTGATCTGCTGATATTCCGGGATCTGACGATAGAGTTCGAGTTCCTCCTCCCATTCGGCAGCCGTCAACGGGGGGATCACACCATGGATCGGCTTCCACTCGGTGATCGACAGACCGGAGTCGGTCAGACGTGTGGCGCCACCGACAACAACCAGACAGAAGAGCGTCAGCACCACGATCCCAAGCCAAATGCGGATCGCCCGACGGTCGGCTTCGACCTTGGCAACGGCAGAGCGAATTTCGTGTTCGGGCGCGGTTAGAACAGCTGTCATTTATCAATCCTCTTGTCGCCCGTTGATTTGCATCAGCCGGACGTGCAAAACAAGTGCACCCCTTTGCGGCAAGCGGTCGCGTCACCATCCCGACCGCCCCATCGACATTCAAGAGGCACAGCCTGTATGCGCCCTTCCCTGCGCTCCTTTATCGGCACGATCCTGATTATCGTGATCGTTTCGCTCTACGCTCTTTTGGCGACGACCATCGCGACGGCCACGCTCGCCACCGCGCCCTGGTGGGCGCATCTTCTGTATTTCCTGCTGACCGGCCTCCTGTGGGTGGTCCCTGCGATGCTGATCATCAAATGGATGGCCGGCCCACGCAAGGACCGTAGCGAGAGGCGTTAAGGGTCTGCTTACCCTAATTTTCGACTGTATTAGCAATTCCTACCCTTGCTAACGGTTTGTTGGTCGCAGGGCACTAGGCTGCGGTGGTTCCACTTTTGGACCAGAGGCACTTTTTGGCATGTCTATCGCACGCAAACTGACTGACATTGCAGTTGAGGATGGGCAGCCAGACATGACATCATCGGCAACCTTCGCATCGTCGCCTGGTCTATCCGTGGGACCATTCGTTGTGCGTGTGCATGATCGCTTGAAGCCGCCCGAGGCGATCTGGCGGCGCCTTGAGCGGGATCCGTGGAACTCGCTGCACCAGGCCTTCGACTGGTGTGATGCCTGGGTCAAGACACACGACTACCCCGTGGTCGTCATTGAAGCCTCGATTGGTGGCGAGACGGCTTTCATTCTGCCACTGGAAATCGAGCGCAAGGCGGGTGTGCGGATCGCGCGCTTCATTGCCTCCAGTTACAGCAATTACAATAGCGGCCTCTTCACCGCCGCCCTCAGACAGCAGCAATTTGGCCCGTCGCTCTGGCACCAGGTGTTGCGCACCGCGCTTGCGGGCAAAGCCGATCTCGTTTGTCTCACGAACATGCCGCTGGCATGGCGGGATGAGCGCCATCCGCTCGGCGGACTTCGAGCAGACCCGAACCCCAATAGCGCCTTCCAGCTGACGCTGGGGCCGGATATGGAAGCAACAATCGCAGTGCTCAATGCGAAGAGCCGGCGAAAGAAGCACCGCGTACAACTGAAGCGCATGGACGAGGCCGGCGGGTTTGAACACGTGCGCGCCCGCAGTCGCGGCGACAAGCAGATCGTCCTGGACAGCTTCTTTCGCCAGAAGGCCGAACGTTTCGAGACCGCTGGGCTTCCCGACGTCTTCAAGGCGCCGGAGACGCAGGCTTTTTTCCGCCTGCTTCTGGATGCGGACAATGGCGGGAAAGACGTTCCACTCGAATTGCATGCCATCCGGATGAAAGGTCTTCACGCCGGGAAGATTGCCGCCATCCTCGGCGTGTCACGCAAGGGCGATCACGTCATTTGCCAGTTCGGCTCTATCGACGACCGCCTCGCCCCGGAAGCGAGCCCCGGCGAACTGCTCTTCTGGCTCACGATCGAGGAAAGCGCCGTCAGCGGCGCAAAAATCTTCGACTTCGGGATTGGCGACCAGGACTACAAGCGGCGCTGGTGCCGCACCGAGACGCCGCATTTCGATATCCTCTATCCGATCAACACCATCGGCCAGATCGCGGCATTCGGTTCCCGTTTGACGAGCCGCTTCAAACGTTGGGTGAAGAACCATCCACAACTCTATGGCATACTCCAAAGACTGCGGTCGGCAGCGGGCTGACGCTTACCGCTTGCGTAACACCTGTCTATGTCCCGGCAATCTGCTGCTATCGCGAGGCTTCGATCAGGCAGCACTTCGTCCTGTTTGCCCTTCTGGGAGGGAGGCCGACATCAGGACCAGATCGCTGTAGCCGACCTTCTCGAAGGCCTCCATGATCGCTTCCAGCTCCTGCGCCTGCGGGTTGGGTGCAGAAAGAATGATTTCATGCCGACCGTTCTGGCTGAGGCGCGCTACCCCTTCCGGCTGGGCCGGCCCGCATTCGACAATCACCAGGTCATAGGCGTCCGCGAGCGCATCGACGATAATCGTCAGCCGGTCAGCCCCCTTCATGGCCTTGCGGATATCGGCTCTGCCCTGCGGCACGATATCTGCAGTCGAATGGCGATCCGGATGAATGCAATCGGCAAAGGCTGCGTCGCCCATCAGAAGATCCGTGATCCCGGGAAGCTCAGCTTCTCCCGACATCAGCCGGGTCGGGCGGCCTGAACCGGTCATATCCACGAGAACGACCCGCCGACCGCGGCCTGCGAGTTCGCGAAGCAGCGCCACCGTACCTTCCGATCCCTTGTCGCCCGAGGGCGAAATGGCGAAGGCCACCGAGGCCGATTGGTCGATCAGGTAGCGTGCGACCGACTGAGCGGAAAACTGACTGTCTTCCTCCACGAGGTCGGAAGGCATATCTGCCATTTTTTCGGTTGCCGGCTCGGCCGGAGCCCGTCCCATCATCGGGATATCGAGGAGGTCCTGCGTTGCAAGCTCCGCATCGAGAAACTCCGTGACGCCCACCTTCGGCTGTGCCGGGTCCGACGCAATGTCGGCCTCAGCTCGCTTTGTCGACGACGGAACGGGGCTGGTTTTGATCTCCTCGGATCCCGGTCCGGTCCGCATGGCAGCATGGCCGGGGATTCTCAGCGCTCGACCGCTGAACAATTCGATCAGCATCACGATAATCGCCATCAGAATGAAGACCGACAAAGCCGTCACGATGGTAATCGGAACAACTTTGGGAAAGCTCGGCTCGGCCGGCTCCATGGCGCTTGAAATCAGCCGCGCATCCGCGGGGCTTGATCCCACATCAAGACGGCTTGATGCTTCGCGGTAGCGGGCGAGATAGGTCTCGAGCAGTTGCCGCTGTGCGGCGGCTTCGCGCTCCAGCGATTTGAGCTCAACCTCATCCTCCCCGGCCCTCGCCGTGTCGGCCTTGATTGTATTCAATTGCGCAACAAGTTGGGCTTCCCGCTCCCGCGCCACGGCCGCCAGGTTTTCGAGGCCGGCCGCGACCTTCTTGAGTTCCGCCTGCATCTGCTGGCGAATACCTGCGAGCTGCGATTTCAGCGCCTTCATCTGCGGATGCCCATCCAGGAGGCGGGTTGAGGCATCGGCGATCTGGCCGCGGATCTGCGATTCGGCTGCATCCAGACGGCGGATCGATTCGGATCCGGCGATGGCGTCGAGCGTATCTGTTGGGCGGCCCGCCTTGATCGTCTCATTCAGGTTTTCTGCACGCGCTTCGGCATTGGCTCGTTCGCCCCGCACGCGGGCAAGTTCGGTCGAGATATCGGCAAGCTGCTTGCTGCTGAAGGATGCATCCGTGCCCAGCGGCAAAAGGCCGGCAGAAGATCGGTATTCGGCCACTTTTTGTTCGGCAGCACGAACCTTTTCGCGCAGATTGGCAATCTCTGTGTCGAGCCAGCGAACCGCTTCGCTGTTGCTGTCGAGCTTGGCGCCGCTTTGCAGCTGACGATAGACATCGATCATCGCGTTCGGCACGGCGGCCGCAAGCTTGGGATCTTTCGAGGTGAATTCGACGGCAATGACGCGCGACTTGTCGAGCTGATAGACGGCAAGATTTTCGCGGAATGATTTCAATACCCGTTCTTCGGGGACAAGATCGAGAGGGCTGCCGCGCAAACCGAAGAGGACGAGGAAGTCATTGAGCGCGGAGGGGCGCGAATCCGGATCAAACTCGGGGCTGTCGTAAAGCTTCAGGTCGCGCGCAACCTGCTTCATCAGGTCAGTCGATTGCAGCAGCTGCACCTGGCTGGCAATCGTCAGCTCATCCGGCAACGGCTCTGTTGCGACGGAGGCCGCGCCCGAGGCCGAAAACTGTGGCTGCCTGGGCTCGATGAGAAGCTTGGCGTCACTTCTGTAACTTGGGGCAATGGCGCTTGCGCCCAGAAAGGCGGCACCACCGGCTAGAAGGGTTGCGCCCAACACCAGACCTTTCCGCTGCCAGATGGCGCGGAAAAGCTGTGCCAAGTCGATGTCGGCATCATTCTGGTCGCGGTCCAAGCTTGGCATCGCCTACTCCATGTGTGTGCACGCGCAAGGGTAAAGGCTTATGGTAACTCAAGGGTTAATCTTTAGCCTTGCCTGCTTGATGCCGGAAAACCTGGAACCGCTCACGCATTTACGCCGCGTTAACCATAGCTGATCAATAAGTTTGATCAGGTTTTGAAGATCAGGAGCGCATGAGCGCATGTCAGTGGTGGGCAAAAAAGCGATTACCATCGTCGCGACAGCAATGCTGTCGCTGGCGGTCAGCGGCTGCGCCACCTACCAGCCCGCGCCGAAGGTCTTTCACGAGGCAACGATCCAGCCCTATCGCCTCGACAGTGGCGACCGCTTGCGCGTGACGGTCTTCGATCAGCCCAACTTGTCGAACACCTATGCGGTGGATCAGGCGGGCTACATTGCCTTCCCGCTGGTTGGTCAGGTCGCTGCCCGCGGCGCCACAATTACCCAGCTTGAAGGCGCCCTCGCCCAGAAGCTGAAACAGGGCTTCCTGCGCGATCCCGACGTCACCATCGAGATTGATCGCTATCGCTCCATCTTCGTGATGGGTCAGGTTGGACAACCCGGGCAGTATGCCTATGTACCCGGCATGACAATCCTCAACGCCATCGCCGTATCCGGCGGCTTCAACGGCCGAGCGAACCAGCGCGACGTCGATGTCACGCGCAAGATCAATGGACAGATCATCACCGGCCGCGTGCCGATCACCGATCCTATTCTGGCGGGCGACACCGTCTATGTCCGCGAACGTCTGTTCTGATCGATGACGAGCCAAGCTCCGTTGCGCATCGTTCACTGCTTTCGCTCTCCGGTCGGCGGCATTTTCCGCCACGTCCGGGATCTGGCCGAACAGCACAGCAAGGCTGGCCATCAGGTCGGCATCCTCTGCGACAGCACCACCGGCAGCGCGCATGAAGACAGACTGTTTGAGCAGATCATGCCCTATCTCTCGCTCGGTCTCACCCGGCTTCCGATCCAGCGTTCAGTCGCCCCATCGGATCTTTCTGCCGTTGTCACGAGTTACAAACAAATCAAAGCATTGCAGCCGGATGTCCTTCACGGACACGGCGCGAAAGGCGGCGTCGTCGCCCGCGTCATCGGCTCACTCCTGCGGGCAAAAAAGTATCGCGTAGCTCGCTTCTATTCTCCGCATGGTGGCAGCCTTCATTTCGCGAAGGCGTCACCGGCTGGCCAGGCCGTCTTCATGGCCGAGCGCATTCTTGAACGCATGACCGATGGCATGTCCTTCGTTTGCGACTACGAGCGCGAGACCTACGAGCATAAGGTCGGTAAGCCGCATTGCGTTGCCACCCGCATCTATAACGGCATCAGCGACCGAGATTTCGGCAAAGTCACGCCGGAAAACGATGCCGTTGACCTTCTTTATGTCGGCATGCTTCGGGACCTGAAGGGTCCGGATCTTTTCATTGATGCCTTTGCCGAAGCGGAACGCCTCGTCGGACGCCCGTTGAGGGGTCTCGTGGTCGGCGACGGCCCGGACGAGGAAAAGTACCGCAAGCAGATCGAGATGAAGGGCCTTGGGCGGCGAATTGCCATGCTGCCCGCCATGCCAGCGCGCGAGGCCTTCGCCAAATCGGATATACTTGTCGTTCCATCGCGTGCTGAGGCGATGCCCTATATCGTGCTCGAAGCGCTCGCGGCGGAAAAGTGCCTGATCGCCTCTCGGGTCGGCGGCATTCCAGAGATTCTGGGCGCAGATAGCCCCGCCCTCGTCTCTCCCGGAAACGTTCAGGAACTGGCAAACGCCATGGCGACCGCCTTGACGCAGCCGGACTGGAAGACCGTGACCATGCCGAAGCCGGAGGCATTCCGCTCGCGGTTTTCGGCAGTCGTAATGGCACGCGAGATGGAACAGTTCTACCGCGCACGTCTCGCCACCCTCACCTGAGGATCTGGCCCGAACCGGGACACTCACTGGGCTTGAAAGAGCAATGCCTAAGCGTTTCTTAGGATCTTTGACATAAGCTTGCCGGCAAACACCTGCGAGTGGCGCTATGAGCAAGCTGGAGACCCCCGGAGCCTTCGATCTCGACGCCTTGCGTCGGGCCGATCCTGACGGCGTCAACGATACGGAATCATCTCGTGCACCCGTGGAAGTCAGCGAACTGGCCCGCCAGATTGCCCGCCAATATTCAGAAGCGAATTACTCCCCTGCGATCGTCGTTGGTCAGCTTCGCTTCCTTGAGGTGATTGCGCTCTTCGCCTTGGCGCTTGCTGTCAATTTTACCATCGCGGATGCGCCGCTTGGTCATGTCTATGAGGGTCTGGCAGCAGCATCCGGCGGCAGTATTCTTGCGCTCATCCTGATGCAAATCACCGATTGCTATCACGTCTCTGTCCTGCGCGAACCGATGCGCTCCATGGGCCGGGTGCTGGGGAGCTGGACAGTTTCCGCTGCGACCATCACGCTTCTGGCGCTCTTCCTAGGGGCGCAGAATGTGCAATTCCCCAGCCTGCTGACCGCCTGGTTTGTGGTTGGCGCTGCCTATCTGCTCATCGAACGGAATCTGATCGGCTTTGCCATTCGTCGATGGGGCCGCAATGGCGTCATGGAACGGCGCGCCGTCATCATTGGCGGCGGCAAGCCCGCAAGAGACCTGGCACGGGCGCTCGAACAGCAACCGGAAAACGATATCCGCATCTGCGGCATCTTCGACGACCGAAATTCCGAACGTTCGCCGGATGTCGTGGCGGGCTATCCGAAGCTCGGCACGGTTGCCGAACTCGTTGAGTTTGCGAGGCTTGCTCATATCGACATGCTGATCATATCGCTTCCGCTCAGCGCCGAAGCGCGGATCATGCAGCTATTGAAAATGCTTTGGGTTCTCCCCGTCGACATCCGTCTTGCGGCACATTCCAACAATCTGCGCTTCCGGCCACGCTCCTATTCGCATGTCGGGGCGGTGCCGCTTCTGGACATCCTCGACAAACCCATTCGCGACTGGGACTCTGTGGCCAAACGCGCATTCGATATCTTCTTCAGCGTGCTGGCCCTCCTCCTCCTCTGGCCGGTCTTCATTGCGACCGCGATTGCCGTCAAGACCACCTCGAAGGGGCCGATCCTCTTTGTGCAAAAGCGTCACGGCTTCAACAATGAAGTGATCAACGTTCTTAAATTCCGTTCGATGTATACGGAAATGAGCGATCCCTCTGCCCGCAATGCCGTGACCAAGAACGACCCTCGGGTCACGCCAGTCGGTCGCTTCATCCGCAAGACGTCGATCGACGAGCTGCCACAGATATTCAATGTCCTGCGTGGCGATCTCTCTCTGGTGGGCCCCCGCCCCCATGCAGTCGCCGGCCAGACCCGCGACAAGACCTTTTCCGAAATCGTCGAGGGGTATTTTGCCCGGCACCGGGTCAAGCCCGGCGTCACCGGCTGGGCGCAGATCAATGGCTGGCGCGGCGAAATCGACACGGATGACAAGATCAAGTTCAGAACCGCCTACGACCTCTATTACATCGAAAACTGGTCGCTGCTGTTCGATCTGAAAATCCTGCTTCTCACACCCATCCGTCTGCTGAACACGGACAATGCGTATTGACCTTTGAAGCCACCACCTCAGGCATGGCGGATGACCGCCGCGCGCCTCCGATGCCGAACCGCGCGGCCATCGGCCATCTGGGGTCGCTTCTGCTCGGGCTTGGCGTGTTTCTTTCAGGCTTCGTCATCTCGGAACCGGCGCCTTACGAATTGCTGATGGTTGCGCAAGTGGCGCTGTGGTTTCTGTTCGGCTTGCGCATCTCGCGTGCCGTTGCGCCGCTGCTGGTCCTGCTCATGGCCTTCAATATCGGCGGCATGCTGGCCGTCACCATGCTGCAGGACATTCTGACCGAGCAGGCGCTCTATGTTGCCGTGTCGGTGTTTCTGGCGCTGACCGCCGTCTTCTACGCTGCGATCATCGAGGATCGGCATCAGCGCCTCTCCATGATCTTCCAGGCATGGGTCGCGGCCGCGCTCATTACGGGAATGCTCGGTATTCTCGGCTATTTTCATGCCTTTCCCGGTGCGGAGATGTTCACGCGATATGACCGGGCCATGGGCGCCTTCCAGGATCCGAACGTCTTTGGTCCTTTTCTCGTGGCGCCTGCGCTTTATCTGCTCCACGGCCTGCTGAAAGGCGGCTTGGTTGGCGCTCCCTTGAGAGGTTTGGGGCTGCTGATCCTCGTGCTCGCCGTCTTCCTCTCCTTTTCGCGCGCCGCCTGGGGGCTCTTTCTTTTTGCCGCGATGGCGCTCGTCTTCGTGATGCTACTCAAGGAGCGCACCAACGCCTTTCGCCTGAAAATTCTGCTGCTCTCAATCGCAGCCGTTGCCACCATGGTTGTCGCTCTGGTCGGCGCACTGCAGACGGAGAAGGTGCGAAGCCTGTTCGAGACCCGCGCCCAGCTCGTCCAGGACTATGATGGCGGCCATATGGGCCGCTTCGAGCGCCACCGCGCCGGCTTCGTGCTTGCGATGGAACGACCGCTTGGGATAGGGCCGATGATGTTCGGTCGCATCTTCCCCGAGGATGAACACAATATCTGGCTGAAATCGCTGATGACCTATGGCTGGATCGGCTTCGTCTCCTTCATTGCCCTGATCGCATCCACGATCGCCATCGGTTTCCGGCTTCTCCTGCGGGATCGTCCCTGGCAGCCATATCTCATGATCGGCTGGGTCACGCTTCTTGGCCATATCCTCGTCGGTACCGTCATCGATATCGACCACTGGCGGCATTTCTATTTGCTGCTTGGGATCGTCTGGGGCTGCGCGGCACTGGAAATGCGGCACAACAGCCGATTGCGGACGCAGACCGGGTTGCCCCGCGTCCCTTGATTCTCGCTGGCCGTGACACATATCAGTTGCATGATAACACCCGCTCAAATCCGCGCCGCACGCGCCATGCTGGACATTACGATTGAAGAGCTTGCCAGCGAGAGCGGCCTTGCACCGCTTGTCATCCTGCAGATCGAGGCTGAAGAAGGCCGAGACGCCATGTCGGGCGACTTCGATTTGCTGAAAACGGCCCTCGAGCGACGTGGCATAACGTTCCTTGCCAATGGCGAACAAGGTGGCGGCGGCGCCGGTTTGCGCATGGTCGCTCCCCATGCTGAACAGGGCTTGAGGCCCGAAGAGCTGACGGCCGCGAACGACGATTAAGTTTTCACCATATTTCAATGGAACAATAAGACGGTTCGCGCCTTATTCGCCTGACAAATCAGTCAGGAGAACATTGTATGCAGCGGAATAACAGCCTTTATCTGATCATAGGCGCTCTCGTCGTCGCGGTGATCGGTCTTGGTATCTATGTCTATCAGGAGGAGTCCAAGCCTGACGGCGTTGAGCTGCGCATCGGCGAAGGCGGCGTCTCCATCGAGGAAAACTGACCGCGCTTTCGGGCCGACTATGAGCCGGTCAAGAGAACCGAATGAAATCACTGTAGAATTTGTGGGGGGCGCTGATGGCGCCCTCAAGCATGTAGGGGTAGCTCTTCTGCCGGCTGGCGGTAGTCCCCCTGATCGGCAGCCCATGATCCAGTCCGTCAACGGCATGATAGTCGAGCAGGATCTGGCCGTTTTTATCGACCCAAGTCGTGGTCGTTGCATGTCTGGACGTGCGAACTCGTCCGTCCTCTTCCGCCAAGCCGAGGACATCTAGCCATTGGCGCAGACTGGCAATGCCGTTGGCCGGATTGACGATCCGATCGGCCTGCCCTTGCCAGATCGAAATCGCCGGATGCTTGGACAGATCGCCATCCCGCACCAGGCGCACCAGGTCGCCCAGTTGCGGCGGCGAAATCTCGACCCCTGACTTCATGACGCGCAGCGCCGTCATTCCATCGCGAGCCCCGCCATAGGGCATACCGGCCACGAGCTGACCGGCGCGGAAGAGGTCTGGATAGGCCACGAGCAGGGCGGACGCAATGGCTGCCCCGGCCGACAGGCCATGCACAAAGATCCGATCCTTGGGCACTCTGTGGCGCCTGACGGCGCTGTCGATCATTTGGCGAATGGACCCGACCTCACCGCGATCTCTGGCAACCGCGCTTGGACGAAACCAGTTGAAACAGAGATTGGAATTGTTCTGGCGTCTCTGCTCCGGATAAAGCAGCACGATCCCCTTTTCGCGCGCCAGCCGCGCCCAGCCGCTGCCAAGGTGATATTGCATGGCCGTCTGCAGGCAGCCATGGAGGACGACCACCAGCGTCCTCGGATTTGCCTGCGTCTTCGGCACATATTCAAGCATCCGCAGGCGACCGGGATTGCTGCCGAAGTCAACGATTTCACGCAGAACCGGGCGCGCTGCCCGCTTCGGCGCCGGGCGGACGAAATCAGGCGTGACCAAAGGTAAGACGGCCTTCAGCGTTTTCCTGATCTGTCTCTGGCCGTTCATCCACGCTTTCAGGGGCTTGGAAATCTTGTATCGCATCACAGCCTCTCCGGTTGTCAGCGAGTGCATGTAATGCTGCATCGCAGCATTCCTAGGGCAGCGGATCGTATAAAACGCGCCTGGAGACAGCAAAAAGGCCGCCCGAGGACATCGGGCAGCCTTTTAGGCAAAGACAAGGATTGGCAAGAGCCACATCCTGAAACTTGGTCGGAATGGCGGGATTCGAACCCACGACCCCTTGACCCCCAGTCAAGTGCGCTACCTGGCTGCGCTACATTCCGTCAGGGCTCGCCGCCAGAAAATACCATCCGGCGAGCAAGGTTCCTTTAGACAGTCAGGTAGTTGCGCGCAAGTGGAAACTCCACCTGTGCAGAAAATTCCAGTGATCAGCGCGAACGCTCGAACAGTGCCTGCATCTCGGCAAAGCGGCGGCGATTGTCCGTGTCTTCCGAATCCGACGCATAGCAGGTGCTGTCGGCGCAGAAACGCAGAAGGACAAGCTTGCCTTCCTGACGGGTGAACGCGCATTCCATCTCGTCCGAGATGTCGCTTTCCTCAACATCCATGCGGGTGGAATAGGTCAATCGGGCACCCGGCGGCTCAAGCTCCGGAAACGCCTGCACGATGCCGACCTTGATATCGGGAACCATGAGCAAGTTCTTGGCGACGAAGATGCAGGCATCGCGCACTTCGTCTGCCCCTTCAGGCGCAGTGGCAGTGGTGGCGGTCTGCGCATTCGCGGCGCCAGCGCAGAGGACAAGGACGGTTGCGGCGAAAAGTTGTTTCATGGATCGGAACCTTTGATTTGCGTCTCATCCTCCAACGCAAATCGATCGATCGAGGTTCCCCGATAGACTGCAAACCGGGGAGCCGGTGGTCAGCGGACCTGATCCAGCAGGCGTTTGCACTCGAGAAGGTCAAACAGCGCTTCCTGCAACAGGGCGCGATCCTCCTTGCCGACACTGGTCTTGCCAACGCTGATCTCCGGAGCATCGTCGTCCCCGCCGCCGAAGCCGAAGAAACGACCGCTGGCCTTGATCTTGGGCCGTCCCAGCACCTGATCATCGTCAAGCGAGACTTTCGGTTCCTCGCTCTTGGACGAGCTTGCAGCGACAAGCGCCTCCATGGTGGCGACATCACCCGAGGCGACCGCCATGACGAACTTGTTCCCGTTGGTTTTCAGGAGCTTCTGCACGCCCTTGATGGTGTAGCCCTGATCATAGAGCAGGTGCCGGATGCCCTTCAGCAACTCGATGTCGTCAGGGCGATAGTAGCGCCGGCCGCCGCCGCGCTTCAGCGGCTTCACCTGGGGGAAGCGTGTCTCCCAAAACCGCAGGACGTGCTGAGGCAGATCGAGATCGTCGGCGACCTCGCTGATCGTGCGAAAGGCGTCAGGGCTCTTATCCAATTGCATGCGAAAATCCTCGCTCGACCGTCTATGGCGCGATTCGTCACTATTTCAACGATTTGAGAGGACTTATTCAACTGCTTGGGGCGATGATTTCCATCTGCTCCCCATTTTTTGACCTCAAGCCGCCGGATTGGCCGGCTTCTGCTTGGACTTACGGGCGATATGCGCCCGCAGGATGCGCTGCTTCAGCACATTGGAGGCCTTGAATGTCATGACCCGACGCGGGGAAATCGGCACTTCCTCACCAGTCTTCGGATTGCGCCCGATGCGCTCGTTCTTGCTGCGGACCTGGAAGGTCGCGAAGGAGGAGAGCTTGACCGATTCACCACGAACGATCGCGTTGCAGATCTCGTCGATGACAGTTTCGACGAGTTCTGCAGATTCAGTCCGTGACAAGCCGACTTTGCGGAATACCGATTCGGCCAAGTCTGCTCGCGTCACTGTCTTCCCGGCCATGTCGATCGTCCGCCTAAACCAATGAACTTGTTGAATACGCAAAGACTATTGCCCTTGACGGCCATGGTCAAGCGCTTGTTGAAACGCAATTCAACGCTTGACCATCACCAACGCAGGAGGATCGCACCCCAGGTAAAGCCGCCACCCATGGCTTCGAGCATCACGAGATCGCCCGACTTGATCCGTCCATCGCCCGCAGCCGTGGCCAGAGCAAGCGGAATGGATGCGGCCGAGGTATTGCCGTGCTTATCGACAGTGATCACGACCTTCTCATCGGGAATGCCGAGTTTCTTGGCGGATCCATCGATGATGCGCTTGTTGGCCTGGTGCGGCACAAGCCAGTCGATGTCGTCAGCCGTCGTGCCGGTTGCCGCAAACGCGGCCTCGATAACATCGGTGATCATTCCGACGGCATGTTTGAAGACCTCGCGACCTTCCATTCTCAAATGCCCAACGGTGCCTGTCGTCGAAGGACCTCCGTCGACGTAAAGCTTTTCGCGATGAACACCGTCTGAGCGGAGGTTGGACGTCAGGACGCCCCGGTCTGCAATCGTGCCTTCGCCTTCCTGGGCTTCCAGCACAAGTGCTCCGGCGCCGTCCCCGAAAAGCACGCAGGTTGTGCGATCGTTCCAATCGAGAATGCGCGAGAATGTTTCCGCACCGATCACCAGAACACGACGCGCCATACCGCCGCGGATGTAGAGATCGGCAGTCGCCATGGCATAGACGAAGCCTGAGCAGACCGCCTGAACGTCGAAGGCAAAGCCGTGATGCATGCCCAACCGGTTCTGGATGTTCACGGCGGTCGCCGGGAAGGTGTTGTCCGGTGTCGATGTTGCACAGATGATGAGATCGATGTCCTGCGCTGTCAGGCCAGCGCGGTCCAGCGCCTCTTGGGCGGCCGCAGCACCCAGGGAGGCCGTCGTCTCCCCCTCGCCTGCGATATAACGCTGGCGAATGCCCGTGCGTTGCACGATCCACTCGTCCGAGGTTTCGACCAGGCTCTCCAGGTCACGATTGGTCATTACACGCTTTGGAAGCGCTGCTCCAAAGCCACGCACGACAGAACGAATCATCGGTAAATTTTCCTAACTCACTTCAGGCCGCTTCCGGCCCCGCGGGGGACGGGTGGCGTGCGTGATACTTCTTCAAGTCATTTTCGATCTTCTGGGTGAGACCGTTGCGCACCATGTCGTGACCGACATCGATGGCTGCAGCAAAGCCTTCGGCATCCGTGCCGCCATGGCTTTTGATCACAACGCCGTTCAAGCCGAGGAAGACGCCACCGTTGACCTTGCGCGGATCCATCTTCTCGCGCAGCCGGTCGAATGCTCCCTTGGCAAGGAGGTAACCGAGCTTTGCCATCCAGGTGCGCGTCATGGCGGCGCGGAGATATTCCGCGATCTGCTTTGCCGTCCCTTCTGCCGTCTTCAGCGCGATATTGCCCGTAAAGCCTTCGGTCACGACCACATCGACCGTGCCTTTGCCGAGATCATCGCCCTCGACAAAGCCGTAGTAATCGATCGAATCGAGACCCGCTTCGCGGATCAGGCGCCCGGCTTCCTTCACATCTTCCTGGCCCTTGATCTCTTCCACGCCGACATTCAGAAGACCGACCAGCGGCTTTTCTATGTCAAACAGCGCGCGTGCCATGGCGCCGCCCATGACTGCGAAATCGAGCAATTGCTGGCTGTCGGCCCCGATGCCGGCACCGACATCCAGCACGATGCTTTCGCCCGAAAGCGTTGGCCAGATGGCCGCAATCGCCGGACGCTCAATGGTCGCCATCGTGCGCAGGCAAAACTTCGCCATGGCCATCAGCGCGCCGGTATTGCCAGCCGACACCACAACATCGGCCTCGCCTGACTTCACGGCTTCGATCGATCGCCACATGCTGGAGACGTAGCGACCGCGGCGCAGCGCCTGGCTGGGCTTTTCGTCCATGCCGACGGAGACATCACAATGATGGAAGACGGATCTTTCTTTCAGCTTGGGAAAGCGATCAAGAATCGTATCGCAACGCTCTTGCTGTCCAAACAGGAGAAACGTTACGTCGGGATGCCGCTCCAACGCCTTGGCGGCACCGGGAATGACGACTTCCGGGCCAAAATCGCCACCCATCACATCGAGAGAAATTCTGATCACTCTTGCCTGACCCTTCTTGATCGCTGGCCAGCGAATTTTCGGTCAAAATACCGGTTTTCGGTCCACACACAACCCACCCCACTTCGCAGATGGGGGAAGATCAATCCTTTTTCCAGTCCTTGAGCGCCGCAAATGGCGACGGTTTGGCATCCTCTTCCGGCTCGCTTTCGATGTGGCCGGAGAAGCGCACGCCCTCTTTTTTCGGATAGGGATCGATATCGAGCGCTGCCAGTTCCGCAATCAGCGCTCCGGCATCGATGGTGTCTCCGACGAAGGTTTCGGGAAGATCCGGCCCGTCCGGATCGAGCACCATCTCGCCTGCACCATCGAGCACGATGCGCGCAAGCTTGGAGCCTTCCGGCACGAAAATCTGGTCGATCTCCTGGTCTATCCGAGAGACGACAGGATCGAGCGTGACAACACAGGACTGCACGATTTCCCCTGACACCTGCCCCTTGATGCGGACGCCATCCTTCTTCCATCGAGCGATCTGCAGATCGGCAGCGAGGCGGTTCACCGCCTCGACGTGCCAGATTTCAGCAAGCCCCAGACGCTCGCGCTCGTCGGCTTCGACATGCACCTGGACGGGATTATGAGAAACATGCCCCACCTTGACGAGGTAGCTAAACTCCTGCCCTTCATTGAGGCTCTTCGACATTGTCCTTCATCTTTCTCTATCGGGCGACACGCGCCATTTTCGCCGGAGCCGCCTGCTCGACGGCGAATATGGCCGACATGCGCGGTTTCAGCCCTGCGGCGTCTCGATGGTCGCCATTCCCGTTTCGATCGCCGTCTCCGGCATCTCGGCAAGCTTGCGCTCTGCGTCAAACATCCAGTTCGCCAGCGTCTTCATCGGGGGAGCTTCTGCGCCCTCCTCCGGATGAAGGTTTCGTACCAGTGCGGCCTCAAGGCCTTCAGCGTCCTTGGCATCGAGCGCCTTGGCGTAGGATTCGAGGCGGCCGTAATACATGCTGGCCAGCTTCTTCATGCGTTTGGGCACACCGGGATCACCCACTCCAAGTTCCCGGATCGAATGATCGACATCTTCGAAAAACGCATCGATGATGTTCTGGGCAATTTCTTGACCGCTGCGCGCGGACTGTGCCGTGCGACGGAAATACAGGATCAGAATGATCGACAGCATTTCAAAACGGCCGAGCACGGTGTCCGGCACATGCATGTCACGATAGAATGCCGGCGTCCGGGCGGCGGCCGTCAGTAGCTGATACTGCCGCTCGACGATTGTTCTGTTGTTCCGCTTCTGACGGAAGAACCCGAATACCATTCTGTTCCACCAAAAAGAGCCGTAAGCATTGTGTCTCACCGGCTACTCATGTTGCATGATTACGAAAGCTGGTTTACCGAAGCAGACGTGAATTGCAATGCCGATAAAGTTGTTCTGGCTACCTGCATCTGTGGGTCAGACGGCAAAACCAAGTCGGCGGCAGCATGTTTGCTGGCCTCTCCCCGGAATGGCCACAATGCTGTGCGCAGTAGCGACCCGGCGCTCCGGCGCCTTCTGCATCAATGGGAGACGTTTGCGTGGACATGCGGATTATCAGATCGGACCGGAAGTTTCTAAGCACGACCGTGCTTGCGCTTGCCGTCACCCTTGGCGGTCTTTCCGGTTGCCAGACTGGCGAAGTCTTCCACAATGGCTATGTCGTGGATCAGGCCGCGCTCGATCTTGTGCCCGTCGGCTCCAGCCGCGAACAGGTTCTTCTGTCGCTTGGCACTCCGTCCACGACCGCGACTTTCGATGGCGAGGTCTTTTACTATATCTCGCAGAAGCGCACGCGCTCCGTCGCCTTCATGAAGCAGAAGCTGGTCGAACAGCAGATCCTGGCGATCTACTTCGACAAGGATGGCGTCGTCAGCCAACGGGCCAACTACACCATGCAGGACGGCAAGGTGTTCGACACGATTTCGCGCACGACGCCAACAGGCGGTCGCGACCTCACCTTCCTGCAGCAGCTTTTGGCTGGCGGCGGCGGTGCGGCCAACAGCGTCAAGAACATCTTGGGCGGCCAGTAAGCCGCCCTGCCCTCTGGGAGCCGACACAGACTTTCAGACAAACGAAAACCGCGGAAGTTGCCTTCCGCGGTTTTTTGTTTGCCGTCGTCTGTCTCAGCCGGCCAGCACGGCCAACAGCAGAAGCGCGACGATATTGGTGATCTTGATCGCCGGGTTCACAGCGGGACCTGCCGTATCCTTGTATGGATCGCCGACGGTGTCGCCGGTTACCGAGGCCTTGTGCGCGTCGGACCCTTTCAGATGCTTGACCCCATCCTTGTCGATAAAGCCATCTTCGAAGCTCTTCTTGGCATTGTCCCAGGCGCCTCCACCCGAGGTCATCGAAATCGCAACGAACAGGCCGTTGACGATGACGCCGAGAAGCGACGCACCAAGTGCTGCAAAGGCCGAGGCCTTGGAGCCGGAAATCATCAGCACGCCGAAATAGACCACAAGCGGTGCCAGAACCGGCAGCAGCGAGGGGATGATCATCTCGCGGATCGCCGCACGGGTCAGAATGTCGACAGCCCGGCCGTAATCCGGCTTTTCGGTCGCCTGCATGATACCCGGCTTTTCGCGGAACTGACGACGCACCTCCTCAACGATGGAGCCTGCCGCGCGACCAACGGCTGTCATGGCAATGCCGCCGAAAAGATAGGGGATGAGACCACCGAAAATGAGGCCTGCGACAACATAGGGGTTGGAAAGATCAAAGGAGATCGCGCCCATATCGGCGAAATAGGGATAGGTCGCACTGTTGGCGGCAAAATAGGCCAGGTCATTCGAATAAGCGGCAAACAGCACAAGGGCGCCAAGACCAGCCGATCCGATGGCATAGCCCTTCGTCACGGCCTTGGTGGTATTGCCCACCGCGTCGAGCGCGTCGGTCGATTTTCTGACCTCCGGCGGCAGATGCGACATTTCCGCAATGCCACCGGCATTGTCCGTCACCGGACCGAAAGCATCGAGCGCGACGATCATACCGGCAAGCCCCAGCATTGTGGTGACGGCGATGGCCGTGCCGAAAAGGCCTGCGAGTTGATAGGTGGCAATGATGCCGCCGACGATGACGATGGCCGGCAGCGCGGTCGATTCGAGCGAGACCGCCAACCCCTGGATGACGTTGGTACCATGACCGGTGACCGATGCCTGGGCAATCGAATTGACCGGGCGCTTGTTGGTGCCAGTGTAGTATTCGGTAATCACCACGATCAGGGCTGTCACGACAAGGCCGAGAATCCCGCAAAGGAAAAGGTTCGTGCCGGTGATTTCAATACCGGCAACCGTGCCGATCGATCCCCAGCCGATGGTCAGCGATGTCGCGGCACCGAGTCCGAGAACCGACAGAGCGCCGGTCACGATGAGGCCCTTGTAAAGGGCGCCCATGATGGAGCCGCTGGTGCCAAGCTTGACGAAGAATGTGCCGACAATCGAGGTGATGATGCAGGCGCCGCAGATCGCGAGCGGATAGATCATCGCGATGTCGAGCACGGCAGAGCCGGCAAAGAAAATGGCCGCCAGAACCATGGTGGCAACGACCGACACCGCATAGGTCTCAAAGAGGTCCGCAGCCATGCCGGCGCAGTCGCCGACATTGTCGCCGACGTTATCGGCAATGGTTGCCGGATTGCGCGGATCGTCTTCGGGAATTCCGGCTTCCACCTTGCCGACGAGGTCGCCACCGACATCCGCGCCCTTGGTGAAGATACCGCCGCCAAGGCGAGCAAAGATCGAGATCAGAGACGCGCCGAAGCCGAGCGCCACGAGCGCATCGATCACCTCACGCGAGCCGCTTCCGTGACCAAGCATCGCGGTCAGAATATAGAAATAGATGGAAACGCCAAGGAGCGCGAGACCCGCCACCAGCATGCCGGTGATCGCGCCGGACTTGAAGGCGATGTCGAGGCCAGCCGCCAGACTGTGTGACGCCGCCTGTGCGGTGCGGACATTCGCACGCACCGAGACATGCATGCCGATGAAACCGGCCGCCCCCGACAGGACGGCACCGATCAGGAAGCCGATTGCAGCGGTTACGGAGAGAAGCCACCAGGTGGCCACAAAAACGACGGCACCGACGATCGCGATGGTGACATATTGCCGAGTGAGGTAGGCCTGCGCACCCTCGCGAATATAGCCTGCAATTTCCTGCATGCGCAGATTGCCCTGGTCCGCCGCCAGCACCGAGCGTGTCGCCCAGACCGCATAGACCACAGACAGAAATCCGCACAAAATTACGCCTAGAAGTACCGTCATTCGCAATACCCTCCCGTATTGCCCGCGCCTCACTCACCGCGGGCGATCCAACACGGACTCAACGGCCCCCTCCAACCGGAGCCTGTCCACGCGAGGCGAGATTGCGTTGCGGTTAACCCAACGTCAAGGGTTGATCTTCGGCAGTGCGGCGCCGCTGATCAGGCGACTTTCCTAGCAGCGGCGCGCAATTGCAAGAGGACCAGGATCAGGCATACAATCGTGACGGGCCAGATCAGGAGGTTCATCACCGACCAGCCATAGGCCGTGAACACCTTGCCGGAGGAAAAGGATGACAGCGCGACGGTCGAAAAGAGAATGATGTCGTGGAAACCCTGCACCTTGTCGGCCTCTGCCGGACGGTAGCTCGATGCCACGATCGCAGTTGCGCCGATGAAGCCGAAGTTCCAGCCGATGCCAAGGAGAACCAGGGCACCCCAGAAATTCCAGAGCGCGATACCCATATGGGCAATCACCGCGCAGCTCATCAGGATCAACAGGCCGGCAGCCACCACCTTTTCCGCCCCGAAGCGGCCGATCAGCATGCCGGTGAAGAAGCTCGGCGCGAACATCGCGATCACGTGCCACTGGATGCCGAGCGTTGCCAGATCGGTGGAGAAACCGCAGCCGATGACCATGGCAAGCGGCGCGCCTGTCATCATGAACGTCATGAGCGCATAGGAGCTGATGCCGCATATCATGCCGGTCAGGAAGCGCTGGGTCAGCACGATCTCGCGCAGAGGCCTTACCGGCTGGTCACCACTCTTTATCTGGTTGGCAGTCGGCAGCTTCAGGAAGAACAGGACGCCGATGGCGCAGAGCAGCAGCGGCATCAGTCCGAGAAAGGCACCGGCAAACGTGACGGGCGCCAGTGCGTCCTTCAACCAGATCGCCAATTGCGGACCAAGGATCGCCGAGACGATGCCGGCAGCGAGGATCCACGAGATCGCCTTGCCTTTGTAGAATGTGGGCGACGCGTCGGCCGCGGCAAAGCGGATCTTCTGCGTGAAGCCGCCGGAGAGGCCCATCAGCATCAAAGAAAAGGCGAAGAGCCAGAAGTCGGCTTTCATCAGGGCAAATGCCGCCAGTGCCGAACCCAAGGCGCCGGTGAGCGCCCCCAGCATGAGGCTTTCGCGGCGCCCGAGATAACGCGAGGCAATGGCAACGACCACAGCACCAACGGCGACGCCGACGTTGAAGCCGGTCAGCGGCGCCGTCGCAAGCGACTTGTCCGCCCCCAGCATCTGGAAGCCGGCGAGGCCGCCGACCGAAAACGCGAGCGGCGGGCCGGATCCGAGAATGGCTTGCGCGACCGCCAGGAGACCGACATTGCGCTTGGCCCCCTTCAACTGGTGATCAAGTCCCGTCGGTGCGGTCGCATCCATGGCATTCCGTCCTATTTCTGCGCGGTGGCGCGTACCTGCTTTGCAATGCGGTCGAGCACGGCGTTGACCAGCTTCGGCTCGTCGTCCTGGAAGAATGCCTGGGCAATCTCGACATATTCCGTCACGATGACGGCGATCGGAACGTCCTTGCGTTCGATCAATTCAAACGTACCGGCGCGCAGGATGGCACGAATCGTGCTGTCGATGCGCGACAGCGCCCAGTCATCCTGCAGGGCCTGACGGATCAGCGGGTCGATCTTCGTCTGGTCGCGGACGACGCCCGCAACGATGGAGCGGAACCACGAGGCGTCGGCCTTGAGATAGGTATCGCCATCCACTTCCTGGCCCAGACGATGCGCTTCGTATTCAGCGACAACTTCAAGAACGCCGGAGCCGGCGATATCCATCTGGTACAGCGCCTGCACGGCGGCGAGACGTGCTGCGCCGCGCTGGTTTGCCGTCTTGACCGGCTGCTTGCCTTCTTCTGTCGTCATCACTCAACCACCCAGCTTCGCCTTCAGGGCGATCATGCTCAATGCCGCCCGCGCGGCAAAGCCGCCCTTGTCCTTGTCGCTGCGCTTGACCCGTGCCCAGGCCTGCGCTTCGTTTTCAACCGTCATGATGCCGTTGCCGATGGCAAGCGATTCCGAGACGGCGAGATCCATAAGCGCACGCGAGGATTCGTTCGAGACGATATCGAAGTGATAGGTCTCGCCGCGGATCACCATGCCGAGCGCAACATAGCCGTCATAGAGTGTTCCATCATTGTCGGCACCATCGAGTGCCATGGCAATCGCCGGCGGAATTTCCAGCGCCCCTGGAACGGTCACGATGTCATAGGTAGCGCCGGCTTCGTCGAGCGCATGCTTTGCGCCATCGAGAAGTGCATCCGACATATCGTCATAGAAGCGTGCTTCAACGATCAGCAAATGCGGGGCAGCATTGTTCTTTCCCATGGTCCGATCCGATCTGAATGTGATTTGTGGCCGTCTCGGCCCAACAGAGCGCGGTCAAACCATGACCTGTCGGTTTAGGCAAGTCATTTCTCCAAAAGACGGACAAGCCCGCCACCCGAACCAAGCCAATTCACCCGATTACATCGAAGGCTCGATATGACGCGGAACAAAGCGGGCGACCAAGCGCTTTAGCAGGCAGCGGTCGATCAGACACGCAACTGTTACCAGATTTGAAAACGACATAGGAGAGCTACAATGGGTCGCGGTATTCTGCTTTGGCTTCTGGGGGTTCCTCTCCCGCTCATCATCCTCATCATGCTTTTCTGGCGCTGAGGACAGTCAATGACAATTTCATCTGAGCCTGCAGGCTTGATGCCCATCGAGTCCGCCGCATCGGCTGTCTCATTCAAAAGTGTCATTGCTGGCGCGCTGGCCGCATCTGCCGTGACCCTTGTCTTTACCCTGATCGGCACCGGCCTCGGCCTTGGCATGATCTCACCTTACCCGTCCGAAAACAGCAGCCTCAGCACCATTGGTGTTGCCGCCGTGATCTGGCTTCTCGTCGCTCAGTGGGTCTCGGCTGGCGTCGGCGGCTATCTCACCGGCCGCTTGCGGACGAAGTGGGTCGGCGTACGCACGGATGAGGTTTTCTTCCGCGACACCGCCCATGGTTTCCTGGGCTGGGCCTTGTCGACACTGATCGTGGCGGGTCTGTTGAGCTCGGTCGTCGGATCGATCGTCAACACCGGCACCCAGATCACCGGCGCTGCCGCGGGGACCGCGATTGCTGCCGGTGCAGGAACAGCTGCCGCCTCCAGCGATGGTTCCTCGGACTTCTCGCTCGATTACTTCACAGACTCGCTGCTACGGCCGGCCAACCCTGCAACGCCGCCGTCTGCCCAAGGCGACGAACGCGTAACGGCTGAAGTCTCGCGGATCCTGGTAAATGGCGCAATGGCTGGTGATCTGCCGGAAGGTGATCGCGATTATATCGAGCAGGTCATCGCCTCGCGGACAGGTCTCAGCGAAGCCGATGCAAGCGCTCGCCTCGACCAGACGCTTGCCGCCATTGAAACCGCGCGCAACGAAGCGCAGGCCGCTGCCGATGCCGCCAAGAAGGCTGCAACGACCGGAGCCCTTGTGTCCGCTGCCGCGCTGATGATCGGCGCCTTCATCTCGGCTGTTGCTGCTGCCTTTGGCGGCCGTCAGCGGGATGAGGAAGAAGATCTGATGATCGTTGGCTAACGGCCACACCACCGCCCGCATCCTGAAAGGCCCGGCTTCCCAGTCGGGCCTTACTCGTATCTGGCAATCGTCTGACGGCGAAAGATCGTCAGACTGTCGTCGCCAAGCGCTCGTTGTTCGGCCACTTCGAACCCGAGCGGAGCCTGGTCCGGCACAACGGGCGAGGCTATCCCATCCGCTCCGAGGGTGACGTTTCCCTGATACAGCCAGAGCCGGTCAACCAGTCCCGCCGCCAGAAACGCGCGCGCCACTTCGGCGCCTCCTTCAACCATCAGGTTGGATATGCCGCGATGTGCGAGATCCGTCAGGAGATCGCTAAGGCTCGACAGGTCCAGGCATTCGACACCAGCGTCGTGCAAGGCCGTGCGCCGCGCAGAAATGGCCGCCCCCTCGCCCGCTGCTGCCGGCACCGCTCTTCCAACCACGATGGTGGGGACAACTTGCGCCTGCCGGACCAGTTTCGAGTTCAGCGGCAAGCGGTATGTCCGGTCCAGAACGATACGCAATGGCGATGTATGCACAAGCCCCGGGAGACGAACGGTCAGTTCCGGATCATCCGCGATCGCGGTTCCGACCCCCACGAGGATGGCGTCGCTCTCTGCCCGCAGCCGGTGTACATCCTCCCGTGCGGCGTCGCCGGTGATGCGAACTTGTCCAGCACCGCGGAGGCCGAGCATGCCATCGCGTGATACGGCAAGTTTCAGAGTGACCTGCGGTCGCCCCCTGGTCTGGCGCATGAGATAACCGGACAGCGCAAACCGCGCCTCTTTCTGCAGAATGCCGATCGTGACCTCGATGCCGGCATCTGCCAGCATCTTCAGCCCCTGCCCCGAGACCCGCGGATCGGGATCCGCGACCGCCACCACGACGCGCGAAACACCGGCGCGGATCATCGCATCCGCACAAGGGGGCGTTTTTCCATGGTGGGAACAGGGTTCAAGCGTGACGTAGGCGGTTGCCCCTTGAGACTGGGTGCCGGCTTCGGCCAGCGCCTGCGGCTCGGCATGCGGACGACCGCCCTCGGCGGTAACCCCGCGCCCGACGATTTCCCCATGCTTAACGATCACGCATCCGACCGAGGGATTGGCGCCCGTGCGACCGAGATGCGTCAGGGACAACGCGATCGCCTCGCGCATGAAGATTTCGTCTTGCAGAGAGGACGACACGGGATCAGTCAGCGATCGTATCGCGGGAGATCTTGGCGTTGATCTCGGCGATCACGTTCTCAAAATCTTCCGCATGCGAGAATTCGCGGTAGACCGAGGCATAGCGGACGAAGGCGACGTCATCGAGCGTCTTCAGCGCTTCGAGCACCTGCAGGCCGATGGCTTCCGAAGAGATCTCCGCCTCGCCCGAGCTTTCCAGCCGGCGCACGATGCCGGATACCGCACGCTCTATACGGTCTTCGTCAACGGGCCGCTTCCGAAGTGCTATCTGGAACGAGCGCACCAGCTTGTTGCGATCAAACGGAGCCTTTCGGTTGCCCCGCTTGATCACCATCAGCTCGCGCAGCTGGACGCGCTCAAACGTCGTGAAGCGTCCGCCGCAATCCGGGCAGATGCGCCGCCTGCGGATCGAGGTATTGTCCTCGGCCGGACGTGAATCCTTGACCTGCGTGTCCTCAGATCCGCAAAACGGGCAGCGCATCAGCTTTAAGCCTTACATGTAAGGGTACATCGGGAAGCGGTCCGTCAGGGCCACGACCTTGTCACGCACAGCAGCCTCTACAGTGGCATTACCCTCGTCGGAATTCGCGACCTTCAGACCATCGAGCACTTCGACGATCAGATTGCCGATTTCGGTGAATTCCGCTTCCTTGAAGCCGCGGGTCGTACCAGCCGGCGTGCCGAGACGAATACCGGAAGTGACGAAGGGCTTCTCCGGGTCAAAGGGGATGCCGTTCTTGTTGCAGGTGATGTAGGCGCGGCCAAGGCCGGCTTCCGCCCGCTTGCCGGTGGCGTTCTTCTTGCGCAGGTCGACCAGCATCAGATGGTTGTCGGTACCGCCGGAAACGATGTCGAGGTTCTGCTTGATCAGCGTTTCGGCCAGAGCCTTGGCGTTCTTCACCACCTGGGCCGCATAGTCCTTGAATTCCGGCTGCAGCGCTTCGCCGAAGGCAACGGCCTTGGCGGCGATGACATGCATCAGCGGGCCGCCCTGGAGACCCGGGAAAACGGCCGAGTTGAACTTCTTGGCCAGATCCTCGTCGTTGGTGAGGATCATGCCGCCGCGCGGACCACGGAGCGACTTATGGGTCGTCGAGGTCGCGACATGGCAGTGCGGGAACGGCGAAGGATGCTGTCCGCCGGCAACGAGACCGGCGATGTGGGCCATGTCCACCATCAGGTAAGCGCCGACTTCATCGGCAATCTCGCGGAAGCGCTTCCAGTCCCAGATCCGGGAGTAAGCGGTACCGCCGGCGATGATCAGCTTCGGCTTGTGGGTGCGCGCCTTCTCAGCCACGTCGTCCATGTCGAGTTGATGGTCGTCTTCCCGCACGCCGTAGGAAACGACGTTGAACCACTTGCCGGACATGTTGACCGGAGAACCGTGGGTCAGGTGACCGCCCGAGTTCAGGTCGAGACCCATGAAGGTGTCGCCCGGCTGCAGGAGAGCGAGAAACACGGCCTGGTTCATCTGGCTACCGGAGTTCGGCTGAACGTTGGCGAAGTTGACGCCAAACAGCTTCTTGGCGCGCTCGATCGCAAGTTCTTCCGCAATATCAACGAACTGGCAGCCGCCATAGTAACGCTTGCCCGGATACCCCTCGGCATACTTGTTCGTCATGATCGAGCCCTGGGCTTCGAGCACGGCGCGGGAGACGATGTTTTCGGAAGCGATCAGCTCGATCTCGTGGCGCTGACGACCAAGCTCCTTCTCGATCGCACCGAAGATTTCAGGGTCGGTATCGGCAAGGGAACGAGAAAAGAAGGCATCGTTGTTCGACATGATCGCTGGCTCCTCAAAAGCGTTTGATGCTGTGGGGTCTTAAACTTGTGCAGTCTCCAGAGCAATACGGAGAGCGACATTTGCAGATCAATTGACGCGACGTTTCCGATCGCCTTGATCTTCACCGCGACGCATCCCGGCAAATGCAAATGCCGCGCCTTGCGACGCGGCATCAGACCATGTCAAATTTTTGCAGCCGAGCTCATTGCGGCAAGAAGTCTTCGTCCACGGAACCAGCGACCTGCTCCTGGCCGATATTGGTCTGCAGCGCCAACTGCGCGTCACCATCCTGCTCGTAGATATCATCGCGGAACTGAACGACGCCGCCCATCGGAGACCAAGCGGTGATGTAGACCCAGTGCACGCCGATCTCGTCTGCCACGCTGATGGGCGTGTTGACGCGGCTGGCAATCACGCGCTCGATTTCCTGACGGCTCCAGCCGGGCGTGTTTTTCAAGACCCAGACCACGACGTCGCGGACGTTCTGGATACGCACGCAGCCAGAGGATTCGAAGCGCATCAGCTTGTTGAACAAGCCTTGCGTCGGCGTGTCGTGCATGTAGACGGCATCTGGGCTCGGGAAGTTGATCTTCGTCGACGACATCGCATTGATCTTGCCGGGGTCCTGGCGGAACGTCAGGTTCGGCGCCTTCGGGGCAAACCAGTCGATGCTCTCCGGTGCAACTTCATTGCCATTGCCATCGATCAGGCGGATGGCATTGCGCGTGAGATAGGTCGGATCCTTCCGCATCAGCGGCACGATATCCTTCTCGACGATCGAGCGGGGCGCGGTCCAATACGGATTGAGGATGATATCCGAAACCTTGGAGCTCACCAGCGGCGACTTGCGGCTGATGCTGCCGACAATCGCTGTGTTGCGCAGGGCGATCTGGTCGTTCTCAACCACTTCAAGAGCAGCTGCTGGAATGTTGACCAGGAGGTAGCGCTGTTCGAGCGGCTTTGTCAGCTGGTCCTGCAGGCGCGCCATGTTGATGTTCAATTGATTGAGGCGGGTATCAGCCGAGATGTTGAGCGCCTTGATAGTGAACTCGCCGAGCACGCCGTCTTCCGGCAGGCCGTGACGGGCCTGAAAGCGCTTGACCGCGCCTTCAACGTAGGAATCGTAGGAGTTGGACATGCCAGCATCCTGCGGCAGGTCACCGGCAATCATCAGTCGCTGACGCAGCGCCTGTACGGACGCATCGGTGGCGCCGAGGCGAAGGGCCACGGTCGGCAACACCTGCGGCCAGCCGCCATTGGCGACGATCATCTGATACTGGCTGATCGCCTGCTGCATGTTCATCAGCGTGGCCTGGCTCAGGATCGGCGTGTTGGTGACGATCGCCGTCGCCGCGCGAGAAGCCTGGGCATCGAACTGATCATCCCAGTTACCGCGGCGCTTAGCATTGATCAGTTCATCCACCGCAGTCTGCGCTGCCGCCTGACCGGCAAGTGCAGCCACCCCGGCGGCAGCCGCGCCGCGTAACAGTGAACGACGCGAAAGATCGACAATTCCAAGCTTCCTGGACATAAAATTCCTACCGTTTCATTCCTGAACCAGATCAATACGCATAGCGCGCTATGGTTAACAAAGCGATGCCTTAACGGGACCCCGTAGACCCCAGGCGAACAATCAGGGGCCGTCATGCGCCCTCTTCGCTACCGTCGCGGTCCCATAGCAATATGGCCAATTCGTGTCACCCCACACGCCCCTCACATGACTGTGTAATCCGCCGGGCGCCGCTTCAGAAATGTTTCAGCCTCATCGCCACAAGCCGGAATTCAGACATGATCGCTTGCTGAAATCGCGAATCGAAACGGCCACGAGGCATAGCGTGATCCCAGTCGATGACAGCATTCCGATCTATGTCTTCCCGGATGGCTGGCATATCGCCGAGCTTGTCAGCCGTTTCGACTATCTTCGCGAGGGAGAGCAGATGGGGAATTGTGCCGGTCAGTTCTTTTCCGGCCCCTGCACGATCTATTCGCTGCGTGACGGACGAGGCCGCTCGCATGCCAGCATTCTCTTTGACGGATCGACGATCGATGAAGTGGCCGGGCGCGCCAATACGCCGTTGAAGCTCAAGCATCGTCTGAGAGTGCGACAGTTCCTCACCGATCGGGGTTATCGGGTGCATCCGCTCGCATTCCTTCGCCCCCATATTGCGCGACTGCAAAGGCATGCAGCGGCACTTCAGAAGGCATCGATATCGGAAGCCTCCTAGGCATGAACGAGGACGGGCGCCGCGGGGCAGCCTTGCGCTGCGCCCTGGCGCCTCATCGGATCACCGCACGACTGGAGGAGATGCGTGATCGCGTCGCCTCGTGGATCAAAGGCGGTAGAGGATCTGGTCGTTCCAGAAGCGGTCCAGACGCTGCAGAAGCTTGTTCATCTGGGTGAAGTCATCCGCGCCGATGCCGCCGACCTTCTGGATCGAGCCGATGTGACGCTCGTAGAGTTTGGCAACGATCTCGGCGATTTCCTGGCCCTGCTCGGTCAGGCTGATGCGAACGGAGCGACGGTCGACCCGCGAGCGCTGGTGGTTGATGAAGCCGAGATCGACCAGCTTCTTGACGTTGTAGGACACGTTGGAGCCGAGATAGTAGCCACGCGAGCGAAGTTCGCCTGCCGTCAGTTCCGAATTGCCGATGTTGAAGAGAAGAAGGGCCTGGACAGCGTTGATGTCGGAGCGACCCTTGCGGTCGAACTCGTCCTTGACGACGTCGAGAAGGCGGCGATGGAGACGCTCCACCAGATGCAGGGACTCTAGGTAGAGGGAGCGGATTGTTTCTTCCTGCGGATCGAGCGGCGCCGACTGCGGCTTGAGCTTGGTGTTCATGTTGTCTGCCTCACTGTTTTGTTTGGCGGTGTTGGTTTTTTCTCCCGCCTTGGTGAGGACAGTATCCAATGCACATAAAATTCTATTTAAAACGCAGGCTTAACAGAGGCTTACCATAACGCGAACCGCAATCAGGGTGAATCAACCGTTATGGCTTCTCGCATGTGTCTGCTTTCGGTCCACAGCGCCACTCGAAAAGCGATAAACACGAGGGCCACGATCGTATGCATGACGATGGCAAGCGGATTGTGGCCATAGACCTGCGGCCAGATACCAAACATCAACACCTGCCCGCCTGCCGCGAGCATCCAGATGACGGGACCCCAGGAGCCCGCCAGCCAGAGCCCAAGGGCCGCCACCGGAAAGATGACCGCAAGGCTTGACGCCGCAACCCGCCACGGCAGCGACAAGAGATCGAACCGCCCGAGCCCCCCATGGCTGTAGCCGACCAGCATGGCCCAGTATTGCAGCCCGAACCATAGGCAGGACACGGCGACAATGCGCAGGAAAATCATGAAGGCGAGCTCTGTCAGGCTGCGCCGCGGGTTTTGTGTCGAATCGAGTGCCATGGTGAAAGGATAGGACGCCTTTGGCTGCATCGCCAGCGTTGAAGGGCACAAGACGGTTCGCCGCAGGTGCAGACTGTTTTGCAGCGGCGATCAGCGTGGTATCAGCCATGCGTGCGAAACAGGAAAGGTTTGGATCATGGACAAGACACACCGCGTCGACGAGGTCACCGGTCATCGCCGCATGCGCCGGCTGCGCAAGGCAGACTGGCAGCGCCGGATGGTCCAAGAAAATTACCTGACCGTCGATGATCTCATCTGGCCGATCTTTGTCGTGCCCGGCACCAACATCCTGGAGCCGATCACCGCCATGCCGGGCGTCAACCGCATGAGCGTCGACAAGGCCGTCGAAGCCGCAAAACGCGCCGCCGACCTCGGCATCCCTGCTCTTGCCACCTTCCCCAATGTGGAAATGGAACTGCGGGACCAGACGGGCTCGGAAGTCTTGAAGAGCAACAACCTTCTCAATCAGGTGACGACGGCCATCAAGAAAGCGGTGCCGAACATCGGCGTCATCACGGATGTGGCGCTCGATCCTTTCACCAGCCATGGCCATGACGGGATCCTGCGCGACGGCGAGATCGTCAACGACGAGACCGTGGACCAGCTGGTTCGCGCTGCCGTCGCCCAGGCCGATGCTGGCTCCGATATCATCGCGCCGTCGGACATGATGGATGGGCGGATCGGTGCGATCCGCCGCGGGCTCGATGCCGCCGGGCATCAGTCGGTGGGCATCATGTCCTACGCCACGAAGTTTGCCTCTTGCCACTATGGCCCCTATCGCGAGGCGATTTCGACCAGCGGCCTCCTGAAAGGCGACAAAAAAACCTATTACATTGATCCGGCCAACGGCACGCAGGCTGTCCGGGACGCGGCTCTGGATGTGGAAGAAGGCGCCGATATGCTGATGGTGAAGCCGGGCCTTCCCTATCTCGACATCTGTTGGCGCCTGAAGGAGAGTTTTGGCCTGCCGGTTTTTGCCTATCAGGTTTCGGGCGAATACAGCCAGATCAAGGCGGCCGCCGCCAATGGCTGGATTGATGGTGAGCGGGCCATGCTGGAGACGCTGATGTGCTTCAAACGCGCCGGTTGCGATGGCATTCTGACCTATTTTGCCGTTGAGGTCGCACAGATGCTGGCCAAGCGAAACTGACAGGACGACGATCTGTTGTATTTCGGGTGGGTCCCTCCCATATCAGGAGGGACAACCACGGAGACTGCCATGAGCCTCGATAGCAACTCGCCCTCCTACTCCGCTCCCGAAGACTGGCGCGCCTACAGTGGTGTGCTGTCGCGGCGCGTCTTCGCGTTTCTCGTCGACTACCTCTTCATCGGCCTCCTGTGGATCCCGGCAGCGATTGTCGTCTTCTTCCTCGGCGTGCTGACGCTTGGACTCGGTTTCTTGCTCTATCCGATCCTGTTCTTCATCGTTGCGGGCCTTTATTTCGGCATGTCCCTTGCCGGCACATCGCAGGCGACACCTGGGATGCGCATGATGGGGATTGCCATGGTCCGTCTCGACGGGGGCAAGATCGACTTCGTGACGGCAATTGCCCATTTGGCGCTGTTCTGGATCCTGAATTCCGTCTTGACACCGCTGATCCTGCTGGCCGGTCTGTTCATTGAACGCTCCCGCCTGGTCCATGATCTCCTGCTTGGCACTGCGGCGGTCAGAACATACTGATCGTCCGCAGCTTCCCCGGCCGGGAAAGTTTCGGTCTCTGTTGACCTTTCGCCAAGTTGCGCCATCCTAGCGCAAGGATGGCCAGAGGATTCTGAAAACGGGACATGAACACCCAGACTTCCCCCTCCCCGCAATTTTACCTGACGGCGCCGGCGCCGTGTCCCTATCTCGCCGGAGAAGCCGAGCGGAAAGTCTTCACCCATCTCGTCGGCCCACGCGCCACCGAGATGAATGACCTTCTCACCCAGGGCGGATTTCGCCGCTCGCAGAACATCGCCTATCGGCCGGCCTGCGAAAGCTGTCGGGCTTGCGTATCCGTCCGCATTCTCGTGGACGAGTTCCAGTATGGTCGCTCGTTTCGTCGCGTCGAAAACACCAATAGCGATGTTGTCGCGAGCGTTTTCGATGCGCATCCGTCAACCGAACAGTTTTCCCTGTTCCGCCGCTACCTCGACGCCCGTCACCAGATGGGCGGCATGTCCGATATGTCAGCGCTCGACTACGCGATCATGGTGGAAGACAGCCATGTGAAGACACGCGTGATCGAGTATCGCCTGCGAGCACCGGGAGACGGAATAAGCGCGCGCCCAAAAGGCGAACTGATTGCGGTCGCTCTTTCCGACCTGATGTCCGACGGTCTGTCGATGGTCTATTCGTTCTACGCGCCGGATATGGAACCTCGCTCGCTCGGCACCATGATGGTTCTTGACCATGTCAGGCGCGCCAAGGCGCTTGGTCTACCACATGTCTATCTTGGCTACTGGGTCAGGGGTTCGCGCAAGATGGGTTACAAAACCCGCTTCCAGCCACAGGAACACCTGATGTCGCAAGGCTGGACACGATTTAATCCAGATGAGCCGGCAGAAGAGTAAGCGACGGCACCGATGGCGCCGTCGCCTTATATTCATGCCGATGTGGATCAGTCCAGCTTGCGGATGACGGCATAGACGATGTTGCGATTTTCGCCGTAGCGCAGACTGCAATCGACATTCATGCCCTCGGTCGCACCGCGAACAATCCGCCACATGTCTTCTTCGGAGCGCAACAGAAGCGCCCAGTTCATGAAGGTTTCCATGTACCCGTCGACCTGGATCTCCGTGGCAAAATTGGCAAACAGAAAAGATCCACCTGGTTTGAGCATATCCAGGCATTTCTCCGTCAGCTTGATTGCGACCTTGTCGTTGAGATAATCGTAGAGGCCGGCAGCATAGACGCAGTCGAACTTGCCGAGGGCGTGCTCATTCTTGAGCAGCGAAAGCACCGAGCCATCCACCGGATCCACGACCGTGCCCGCGTACTCCTGATGTATCGAACCAATGCTGATCGGATCCTGATCCAGTGCCAGCCAGCGCTTGATCTTGCCCAATTCAAATGCCTTGGAAATTCGCGCCTCTCGCAAGTGGCCGGCCGCGATCGTCAGCACTTCCGCTGAGCCCTCGCAACGATTGGCACATTCGTCGACAAAGTCCGCCAAGATATCCCGACGCTCCCGAACCGCAACGGAAGACGAAGCCTCGCGAGTATATGCGTAAAGGGCTTTCCCGAGAGCCGATGCGCCATCGACATGGGCACTCACGCTCGGGTGCCCATAGATGAAATCCAGGAGCTGTGCATCGCCCGAGTAACCGCGAGGCTTGTCAAAAGACCATCGGGTAAAGGGGTCCTGCAGAAAATACTGCGCGACTGGATGCTTTTGCGCAATTGGAATCAGCTGCTGCCAAATTTCTGCGGCATACAGCTTGCGAATTCCGTGCAGTGCCCCCGCGGCGCGATGAATAATCTTCGCCGGGTCCACCTCACTATCGAACTGTTGCAATGCAATCTGAAGAACCAGTGCCAGCTCCGCCCTGGCCTGCTCCCCGTTTTGCAATTTTGTGCGTGTGTCCGATGCCAAAAAATGCGCCGATATGGCCTGAGGGGTAATCAGACTTTTGCCGTCAAGAACTGTGTTTTGTCGCATATTATAACCATCGTAAAAATTGTAAGAATGTTAACTCTTCAGTCACCATAAATGGAACATTGGTCGACCGCGACTCAATTTGGTAACTATTCGCGCGTTTGGTTAACGGTCGGGATCTCTTCGCAGAGCCCCTATAGACGCTGAGTTTTTGGTGAAATCGGAGTTCTTGCGCGAACTGTGCAAGGGTCGACCGACAGGAAATAAGGGCGAACCCTTGCACTTGATTTGGCTCAACCGTCGGATGAAGATACCGCTAAAGCCCTGCCGACTTGAAGCGGCCTCCATTTCTGGGTTCAAAGGAGATTGCCATGTCGCAATTTGCTGCGAGAACCCGTAATCTCGATGGGTCGCTCAGCCCTGCTGAAATGCAGTCGGAGGCACTGCGTCAATACTACCGGGACCACACCGACGCTTCCAGGGCCAATGCCGCGCGCACCGGCCTGTGGCTTGCAGTGTGCGTATACCTTCTCTTTTCTATCCCGGATTACATCCTGATCGCAGATGTTGCCGGCGCAACGATCAAGGCTCGCTTTATTGTCGGCCTGAGCTTTCTGGCAGTCATCGAGTTGTTGTCGAAGGCAAAAGCGCGCGCGCGATTTCTAGAGGTGACGTGCGCATTGGCGCTCGTTTTCGGCTATCTCTTCTGGTTAGTCCCCGCCTCACAAACCGTACACGCTGAAGACTTTAAGCTTTACATGGTGTTTGGCAGCATTTTTATGATGGGTGCCAACCTATTTTTCAGCTTTTTTATTATGCTTTCGGTTGCAACATCGGTTGCCGTCCTCCTGATATTCTTTGCGACGATTTTCTATCTTTATCCAGCAGACCAAACCTACATCTTCGTTTTTGGATTATTTTACGTTTCCTGCCTGATATTCACCTCCTACGTGAACTGGAAGCTCAACGAAGAACGCTACAACGTTTTCCTGAATGCCATGGAAGCAGCACATCAGCACAAACAATCCGAGCTGCGTGGTTCTGCATTGGAGGAGCTGTCAAACACCGACTATCTGACCGGCGTTGAGAACCGGCGGGCCATCGAACGGCGACTGCGGGAGAAGTGGAACGACTGGCAGAAGGATGGGCAGGTATTCTGCGCCATTCTCGTCGATGTTGATTTTTTCAAGCGCTACAATGATTTTTACGGACATCAGGCCGGCGATCGTTGCCTCATCCTGGTTGCCAAGGCGCTGCAAACGTCACTCGAACCGCTGAAAGCGACGGTCGGACGCTTCGGCGGTGAAGAGTTCATCGTCGTCGCTCACGTTACCGGGCGGGAACAGACTGCGGCCCTCGCCGAAGAAATCCGCAAGACGATCGAAGCGTTGACGCTTGTTCACAGCAATCGGCGCGACGGCCAGGAGAACGTGACCGTCAGTGTCGGCGCCTCATTTACGCGGCCCCATTCGGTCTTCAAGCTCGAACGCTTGATCGATGAGGCCGACAGGGCGCTTTATTCCGCAAAGCAGAATGGCCGCAATTGCGTGCGTGTCTTCGACCCTGCAGATCCGCTGACAAGCGACGAGAATGAAAACATTGCTGCCACCTTGCGCATCGCCGTCAAGAACGACTTGGTTTCAATGGCTTATCAGCCAATTATCAACATGCGCACGAAGCAGCTTGAGGGTGTCGAAGCGCTGATGCGGCTGAAGATGGCCGATGGCACGCCTCTCATGCCGAGCCAGTTCATCCCCGTCGCCGAGCGCACAGGTGCCATCATCGAGCTGGGCCTTTGGGCGATCCGCAGGGTCTGTGAAGATGTTCTGGTTCCCGGCCATGCTCCTCTTGCCACTGTAAACGTGTCGGCCACTCAGTTGATGTCGCGCGGGTTTGCCTTGGCAGTCTCCACGATCCTTGATGAAACTGGAGTGAGTGGCGAGCAACTGGCCTTCGAAATCACGGAAGGCATCGACATGGCCGGGCAATCCGATGTCATCCGCTGCATCACCGCGCTGAAGGCGCATGGCATCCGCATATGGCTCGATGATTTCGGCACGGGATTTGCCGGCCTCTCATGGCTGCGTCTGTTCCCCTTCGATACAGTCAAGATCGACCGCTCCTTCCTGTCGGATACACGCGGCCCGGCCGGGCGGGCAATGCTCGAAGACATCATTCGCCTGATCCGCAATCGCGGCCTGAAGATCCTGATCGAAGGGGTGGAAACCAAAGACCATACCGAGTTGATGGAAGAACTCGGCATCGAACTTGGACAGGGCTATTTTCTCGGGCGTCCAGGCCCGGTCGCCGACCTGGTGCGGGTTCAAACGGTACGGAAGGCGCGCGTAGCACGCCCCTGATCGAACGCGGCGTCGGATCGCGGAACCGACGTCCTGCGATCCGCCAGGACTACTCAGCCTGAGAATTTGCCGCTGCGCGGGAAGCCCTTCGGCACGGTACGACCGGCTGACGCCCTGTCGCCCATCCATTCAAGCAGTTCGTCCTTCGACTTGCTGAAGGCTCGACCGGCACTGTCTGCCCATGTCAGACCATCTGCCATCGCGAAGCATTTGACGTCGGAGACGCCGCCATCCTTGTAGCGCTGCAGGCGAACGCCCTTGCCGCGCGTCATTTCTGGGATCTGCACAAGCGGGAAGACCAGGAGCTTGCGGTTCTCACCGACCACGGCAACGTGATCGCCGCTCACCGGCACGACAAGACGCGCTTCATCCGGCATGCCGACATTCATGATCTGCTTGCCCTTGCGGGTATTGGCAACCAGTTCGCTTTCCGCGACGACGAAGCCATTGCCGGCGGTCGATGCGAGCAAAAGCTTGCGGCTGGGGTCATGAACGAAGGCGGTGAGAACATCCTGATCGTTCTCCATATCGATAATGATACGAAGCGGCTCACCATGGCCACGGCCACCCGGCAGCTTGTCGCCGCCCAGCGTATAGACCTTGCCACCTGTCGTGACGATCAGGATCTTGTCGGTCGTTTGGGCCGCGAAGGCAACCTTCAGCCCGTCGCCTTCCTTGAAGGTCAGCGAGGAGGTGTCGGCAATGTGCCCCTTCAGGGCACGGATCCAACCCTTTTCCGAGATGACGACCGTGATCGGTTCCTTTTCGATCATGGCCTGCTGGATGGCTTCGACATTGGCTTCCGGCGCATCGGCAAAGACCGTACGCCGACGGCCAAGCTCGGTTGCCTTGGCGTATTTCTTCTTCACCTCGCCGATTTCCCAGGAAACCGTCTGCCACTGCTTTTCCGGTGAAGCGAGCAAGGTCTCGATCTCGGCCTTCTCGGCTGAGAGTTCGTCATGCTCCTTGCGGATCTCGAACTCCTCAAGCTTGCGCAAATTGCGCAGACGCATGTTGAGGATGGCTTCCGCCTGGATGTCGGTGAGATCCCAGCGGGCGATCATCACATCCTTCGGCTCGTCCTCTTCTCGGATGATCCGGATAACCTCATCGAGATTGAGGTAGGCAATCAGCAAGCCGCCAAGGATTTCAAGGCGGCGGTCGATCGCCGCAAGGCGGAATTTCGAACGACGGATGAGCACGTCTTTGCGGTGGTCGAGCCATTCGACCAGCACGTCGCGCAGGCCCATGACCTTGGGCACCTTGCCTTGCGACAACACGTTCATGTTGAGCGGGATACGGCTTTCAAGCTCTGTGAGCTTGAACAGCGATTCCATCAGAAGCGTCGCATCGACGGTGCGGCTCTTCGGCACGAGCACGATACGAATATCCTCGGCGCTCTCGTCCCGGATATCCTCGAGAAGCGGCAGGCGGCGGGCGATCAAAAGTTCGGCGATCTTCTCGATCAGGCGGGATTTCTGCACCTGGAACGGGATCTGGGTGACGATGATCTGATAGCCGCCACGGTTTAGATCCTCCGTCTCCCACTTGGCGCGGACGCGGAAGCCGCCGCGACCCGTGCGGTAGGTTTCGAGCATCGAGGCTCGGCTCTCGATCACAATGCCGCCGGTTGGAAGATCGGGTCCCTCGATGCCGCCCCGTTCCGGATGCGCGGGATCTGCGAGCAGTTCTTCGACCGAGGCCTCGGGATTCTTGATCAGATAAAGGGCCGCATCGCATATCTCATGCACATTGTGCGGCGGGATCGATGTTGCCATGCCAACGGCAATACCGGATGCCCCGTTTGCCAGGAGATTCGGAAACGCGCCGGGCAGAACAGTCGGTTCGTCATCTTCCTCGTTGTAGGTCGGGCGAAAATCGACAGCGTCCTGATCGATCCCTTCGAGCAGAAGGGCCGCGACGTCGGTCATACGGGCTTCGGTATAACGATAGGCAGCAGCCGCGTCGCCGTCGATATTGCCGAAGTTTCCCTGCCCGTCAACGACGGGATAACGCTGGGAAAAATCCTGCGCGAGACGAACCAGAGCATCGTAGACCGACTGGTCGCCATGCGGGTGGAACTTACCGATGACGTCACCGACGATACGGGCGCATTTCTTGAAGGCGGAATTGGGCCGGATGCCCATTTCGCTCATCGCATGGATGATGCGCCGGTGCACCGGCTTCAAGCCATCGCGAACGTCTGGCAGCGCACGGTGCATGATGGTCGAGAGTGCATAGGCGAGGTAACGCTCTTCGAGCGCCGCGCGCAGATCGACCGGCTGAATGTGATCGCCGCCATCTTCTGGCGGAAGCTGATTTTTGCCCATGTCACTTGCCTAGACGAGAGATGTGAAAACGGCAAGGAAAGGCAGGATTCTCCCTGTGGATTAAGGGATTGTGACCTCTGTCACCGCCACAGGCCGCAATCCGCTCTATGGCGAAATCTGTGGACGTTTTTCCAATCCCTTTTATAAGAACTGCTGCGTGACCGCCATGCTGACCCAAGCTGGGAACCAGCCATCAGAGGAATATCCGATGACCTTACACCACTCCTTCAAGTCGCTTCTCGCAAGCGCAGCCGTTTTCGGCTTTGCCGGCCAGGCTCTCGCTCTGGATGGGCAGGACCTCCTGAACAAGATCAACACTTCATACGCAGCAGGCGGCGGAACGATCGCGGCGGAATCCATTGAAGTTTCTGGCTCCGACATCGTCATGAAGAACGTCAAGTTCTCCGTTGGCGAGGCCGGCGAAACGCCCCTGGCCATCGGCGACCTCACCTTCGAAGGCGTGACCGAAGAGGAAGGCGGCAGCTACCAGATCGAGAAGGTCTCGTTCCCGGAAGTCAATGTGAAGGAAGAAAAGTCCTCCATCTCCGTGACCGACCTCTACCTCTCAGGCGTCTATGTTCCGGGCAACCCGGATGCCGAGGGACTGGACTCGATGATGTTCTACGAAGAGGCACATAGCGGCCCGGTCGACGTCAGCATTGATGGCAAGAGCGTCTTCAGCATGGAAGAAGCGATTGCCACAATCGCCCTTTCCGAAGACGAATCGACAATGACCTTTGAAGGCTCGGCGACGGGCTTCAAGGCCGATCTGTCGAGCGTCGAGGACCCGCAGGCCAAGCAGACCATCGAGGCCTTGCAGCTGACAAACCTCGCGGGCGAGATCAACATGTCGGGCAGCTGGGAAATTGAAGACGGCACGATCGACATCGACGACTATTCCTTCGACGTTGCAAACGTTGGCAAGCTGAGCATGGCGTTCAGCTTGTCCGGCTACACACTTGATCTGATCAAGCAGATGCAGGAACAGGCACGCCAGATGCAGGCCCAGCCGGAAAACGAACAGACCCAGCAGGCTGCCGGCCTTGCCATGCTCGGCCTCGTGCAGCAGCTGACGCTCAACAGCGCCCAGATCCGCTTTGACGATGCCGGTATCACCAAGCGCGGCTTCGACTATGCCGGCAAGACGCAAGGTACCGATGGCGCGCAGATGGCGCAGATGGTCAAGGGCATGCTGCCGCTGCTTCTCGCTCAGGCCAAGCTCGGCGCCCTGCAGAACGACATCACCGCCGCCGTCAATGCCTATATCGATGATCCGAAGGCGCTGACCATCGCCGCAGCACCGGCAAACCCGGTTGCCTTCCCGATGATCGTTGGTGCCGCCATGGGTGCGCCGGACACGATCCCGACGCTGATCGGCCTCAAGGTCACCGCAAACGACTGATTGCTGAAAACAGAATGGCCCGCCGAACAGCGGGCCATTCCTTTGCCTGAAGAAGTCTCAATGTCTTAGGCTACGCGTTCTCTCCGGACATCACGATCGCGCCTTCCACTCTGATGGGTGAGGCGGAACGTGCCGACAAGCTGGCGCAGGCTTGCTGCCTGGTCCTCGAGCCCCGAGGCCGCCAACTGATTGCGCTCGACGAGCGCCGCATTCTGCTGGGTGACCTGATCCAGCCCCGACACCGCCTCGTTGACATTGGCAATGGCTGCGCTCTGTTCCTGGGCGCCCGATGCAATCTGCTCCATGTGCTGCTGGATGCCGAGGATTTCGCGCTCGATCTCGCCGAGCGCTCGACCGGTATCGCGTACGTAGCGGGCGCCACCCGTAACCTCTTCGGCCGAATGCTGGATGAGCTGCTTGATATCCTTTGCAGCACTGGCGGAACGCTGCGCAAGCTCGCGGACTTCGTGGGCCACGACCGCGAACCCCTTGCCGGCTTCGCCCGCCCGTGCTGCCTCGACGCCAGCATTCAGCGCAAGCAGGTTGGTCTGGAAAGCGATCTCGTCGATGACCCCGATGATGCTTGAAATGCTGCGCGAAGATTGCTCGATGCGCTGCATGGCATCCACGGCACTGGTTACCAGCGTGCCCGTATCCTGAATGCTGGCATTGACGGTTCGCACCGCCGTGCGGGCCTCATGGCTGAGGGACGCCGAATGACGGACATTGTCGGCAATCTGACCAAGGGCGGCTGCCGTTTCTTCCAGCGCCGAAGCCTGTCGCATCGTGCGCTCGGACAGATCGCCTGCCTCCGCGCTGATGTCGCGGCTGCCTTCGTCAATTGCACGGCTGGCACCGTCGATCGCACCGAGAAGCTCGCTCAGGCGGGCCACGGTCTGGTTGAGATCATGGCGCAGCCCTTCGAACTCCTCGGAGAAAGCGGTGCCGAGCGAAATTGTCAGATCACCGGCGGCCAGCCCCTGCAAGCCCGCAGCCAGGCCTGCCGTGGCCTGCTCTAGACGCTGGCGCGCCTCTGCCTCTGCCCTCTGCTGCACCGCTTCCCGCTCGGCAAGCGAAGCCTCGCGCAAAGCCTCTGCTTCCATTTCCAGTCGCTTTCGCTCGATTGCGGATTGGCGGAAGATCTCGATGGCGCGGACCATCTGGCCGAACTCGTTGGGCTGATCGAGATGTGCGACCGCGTTCTGCGTATCGCCTTCCGCGAGGCGACGCATTGCCTGCGTGATCGCGGAGAGTGGGCGGCTGATCGAGCGGCCGATCAACCATACGGCCAACAGGATCAGCACCACGACGGCGGCGACCACGCCAATCGCCAGCTGCTCGCTTTCGGCGCGGCTGACGGCAATGTCGGACTGGGCCTTCGCCAGGGACGTATTGATTGCCTCGGCCTCGGCTGCCAACCCCTCCTCTGCCTTTGTGCCTGCCAGGCTGAGGGCCTGACGCGCAGCCGCACGCTTCAATCCGGCTTGCGCATAAAGCTTGAAGGCGACGACATACATGTCGAGTGCCTGAGCTACCTTCATGCGTTGCGCGCCCGGCGGATAGGTCGCCTTCAGATGATCCTTGAAGGACGGAATTTCGGCGTGGAACCGGTCAAGCGTCGAGGCATTGCCCCACAGCATGAAGTCTTTCTCATGCCCTCTCAGCGTCAGCATGCTGGCGCGAAGGTCGCTATTCTGAGCCGCATGCGTCAGGGTTTGTACCTTGTCGACGGCGCTTTGCATGGCTCCCTGGAGCCCCTGATCCGGCGAAAAGCCAATTTCCTGACTGGCGGATAACAGCGCGGCAAAAGCTGCCGAATAGTCGACGATACTGGCAGCCAGCGCTGCGCCGGAAGCGGAATCGTGACCTTCCAGTCCGGCAAGGTCGGGCATGATGGCGCTAAACTTCTCCTCGGCTGCTGCGGTCGCCGCCGTGAAGGGCGCGGCCGATGCTTCCGAGGGGCTGGCATTGAAACGCTCCGCGGCCAGATCGGCCTGCCGGAGTTGCGTGCGCACGTCAGACACATGATCGATCAGAGCCTGATAACGCCCCTCCGTCAGTCCGAAGGCAGCCTCGGATCGGGCCTGCGCAACATAAATGATCGCAATCGTGGCCATGCCGGCAAGCGACAGCATGCCGAGGATGAGAAGCCGTCTGGCGATATCGAGGTGGGGGAAAAACAACATGGGAGCCTCGGTGAACTAGCAATGGCTCCGTGATGCTGTCCGGCTCTTAATGGATGATAAATGTTATATGACACTACGATGAAATCAGCGCGGTAAGCGCCACCCACCCTCAGTATTCACAGATCGCTCGCTGTCGCGGAACAAAAAAGCGCCGCGGAAACCGCGGCGCCTGGAATTTGTTCACCCTGATGGTGGGAAACGCAATCAGTCCTTCTTGGGCTGCGGCACGACGCGCAGCGCAAGCTCGCGCAACTGGGTCGGCGTAGCCGGCGAAGGCGCGCCCATCAGCAAATCCTGGGCCTGCTGGTTCATCGGGAAGATCGAGATTTCGCGCAGGTTCTTCGCACCGACGAGCAGCATGACGACGCGGTCGACGCCGAAGGCGCAACCGCCGTGCGGGGGCGCACCATACTGGAAGGCACGGTAGAGACCGCCGAAGCGCTCTTCCACGTCCTGCTGGCTCAAGCCCACCTTTTCGAAGGCCTTGACCATCAGTTCCGGCGACTGGTTACGGATCGAGCCCGAAGCGATTTCGAAGCCGTTACAGACCGCGTCATACTGGTAGGCCTTCAGCGTCAGCGGATCCTGGCTCTCAAGCGCTTCCATGCCGCCCTGCGGCATCGAGAAGGGGTTGTGGGCGAAATCGATCTTCTTTTCTTCCTCGCTCCATTCGTAGAACGGGAAGTCGACGATCCAGCACATTTCGAAGCGGTCGCGGTCGACGAGGTTCAGTTCCTCGCCGGCGCGGGTGCGGGCTTCGCCGGCAAACTTGTAGAACTTCGACGGCTCGCCTGCCACGAAGAAGCAGGCATCGCCGGCTTCGAGGCCGAGCTGCTGGCGGATCGCTTCCGTGCGCTCTTCGCCGATGTTCTTGGCGAGCGGACCGGAACCGGCGATCTTGCCGTCCTCTTCCTTCCAGAAGATGTAGCCGAGACCCGGCTGGCCCTGCCCTTGCGCCCAGGCATTCATGCGGTCGCAGAATGCGCGGGAGCCACCCGTCTTGGCCGGGATCGCCCAGATCTCGACCTTCGGGTTGGAGGCGATCATGCCGGCGAAGACCTTGAAGCCCGAATCGCGGAAGTGGTCGGTGACACCTTCCATGACGATCGGGTTGCGCAGGTCCGGCTTGTCGGAGCCATATTTGCGGATCGCTTCATCATAGGGAATGCGCGGCCAGACCTTGGTGACCGGCTTGCCTTCGGCGAACTGCTCGAAAACCGACGTCATCATCGGTTCCATTGTCTGCCAGACGTCTTCCTGGGTGACGAAGCTCATCTCGACGTCGAGCTGGTAGAATTCGCCCGGCAGGCGGTCGGCGCGCGGGTCTTCGTCACGGAAGCACGGCGCGATCTGGAAGTAGCGGTCGAAACCGGCAACCATCAACAGCTGCTTGTACTGCTGCGGCGCCTGGGGCAGCGCGAAGAACTGGCCTTCATGGATACGCGAGGGAACCAGGAAGTCGCGAGCGCCTTCCGGCGAGGAAGCGGTCAGGATCGGCGTGGTGTATTCGGCAAAGCCGGCATCGCCCATGCCCTTGCGCATGGCCGAGACGATCTGCGTGCGCTTGACGATGTTCTTGTGCAGGGTTTCGCGACGCAGGTCGAGGAAGCGATACTTCAGGCGCACGTCTTCCGGATAGTCCGGCTCGCCGAAGACCGGCAGCGGCAGTTCCTTGGCAGCGCCAAGAACTTCGATCTCCTGCGCGTAGAGTTCGATTTCGCCGGTTGCCATCGTCTTGTTGACGGTGTCTTCCGTACGCGCCTTGACGAGGCCATCGATGCGGATGACCCATTCGCCGCGCACGGTTTCGGCCAGCTTGAAGGCCGGGCTGTCCGGATCGGCCACGACCTGGGTGATGCCGTAATGGTCGCGAAGGTCGATGAACAGAACGCCGCCATGGTCACGGACGCGATGGACCCAGCCGGACAGGCGGACGGTCGATCCGACGTCGGACTTGCGAAGAGCGGCACAGGTGTGGCTGCGGTAACGATGCATGGTCAGGTATCCCGATAAATGACAGCCGGAAAGGCGCTTCTAGGAGCAGCGGACGGCCATAGAAAATCGGGCGGAAAAGCGCATGGCCCGCCTGATTTGTCAAGGCTGAAGGCGAAATCGTGGACGGTGCGGTCGCATCAGTGCGCCCTCGCCGGTCTTTGCCCATCATTTCCCGTGATGCGCCCATTCAATGCTTTCACTGTTGTCTACCGGGCAACCAACCTAATGTCCGCTGACGACGGGTCGTGACCAACAGCCTGCGACCGCCTTTTGCCAGAAGCAACCCCGATGCACACTATCCGCCCGCTCATTCCTCTTCTGCTGACCGCCGGCATCCTGATTGGCGGCAATGGCCTTCAGGGAACCTTCATCTCGCTGCGCGGCATCGAGGAAGGCTTCAGCACCTCCGTCATCGGGCTTGTCGGCACCGGCTATTTCATCGGCTTCGTCATCGGCTGCGTCTACGTGACCAAGATCATGCGGGCGATCGGCCATATCCGGACCTTCTCGGCGCTTGCGGCCATCGCATCGGCAGCTTCGATCATGATGGTGCTGTTGATCGATCCTCTCTCCTGGTTCCTGATGCGGCTCGTGCAGGGGATCTGCTTCGCCGGTCTGTTCGCTGTTGTCGAAAGCTGGCTCAACGCCCGGGTCACCAACGCCACGCGGGCGCGCACGCTTTCCGTCTACCGCTTCGTCGATCTCGGCTCGGTGACGGCGGCGCAGTACATGATCCCGCTATTCGGCGTGAGCGGCTTTGACCTGTTTGCCATCATCGCCATGGCGCTGTCGCTTTCGCTGGTGCCGATCTCCTTTGCCGACAAGACAAGCCCCGAGCCGCCCAAGGAGGTCAAATTCGATATCCGGGTGCTCTGGTCCGTCTCGCCGCTCGCGACGGTCGGATGCATCGTCATCGGGCTCAGCAATTCCAGCTTCCGCTCGCTCGGCCCCATCTATTCGGATGGGATCGGCATGTCCGTGACCTCGATCGCCACCTTCATGAGCATCGGCATCTTCGCCGGCATCGTGCTGCAATATCCACTCGGTCACTACTCCGACAAGCTCGACCGGCGCTTCGTGATGCTGTTTGCCACGCTTGGCGCCACGGTCGCCGCAGGCTTTCTCGCCTTCTTCGCAGGCGATAGCCAGCTCGCCAATTTCATCGGCATTTTCCTCTTCGGCGCCTTCGCCTTACCGCTCTATTCCCTATGCTCGGCCCATGCCAATGATCACGCAGCACCCGGCCAGCATGCCCTGGTGTCCGCAGGCACCCTGTTCTTCTGGTCCGTCGGTGCCGTTATCGGCCCATTGATTGCCTCCTTCCTGATGGACGCCTTCGGGCCGCACGCGCTTTTCTCCTATGTCGTCGTCGTCTTCGTCTTTTTCGCTGCCTACACCATTGCCCGCATCTTCCTGCGCGACGCCGTGCCGGCGGAGAGCAGACGCATGCGGTTTCGCAGCCTGCTGCGCACCTCGACCTTCTTCAGCAAGCTCGCGACTCCTCCGAGCGAAAAAGATGGCGGCTGAAATGCGGTTTGTCAGGAATGATGCCGGAAGTACAGAACCGGGCTATTGCTGATCGGCAATCTCAACTTTAAGAACAGGGTGACCAGCGAGAGTTTTCGATCGTGACCCTTTTCACAAGACGCACAATGTTGAAGTCCGCCGCCGTGGTTGGGGCCTACGGCGCCGGCCTTGCGGTGATGCCGCGGCTCAACCAAGCGCGTGCTGCACCAGAACCAATCGAGATTAACGCCTTCACGGACGCTGTTATGCTCGACGGCAAACAGCAGACCCGCGGCGTGATGCGATATGCGTTTTCCGGGCAGGCATCAGGTGATCCGCAGCCGCCAGTGCTCAGGGCGCGGCGTGGAGAGCCCTTCGCAGCGCGGCTCCTTAACCGCCTCGACGAGCCAACCACCTTGCACTGGCATGGCATCCGCCTGCCAAACAGCCAGGACGGCGTGCCCTTCGTGACGCAGCCCTATGTCTATCCAGGCGACACTTACGACTATGCCTTCGCGCCGCCGGATGCCGGGACCTTCTGGTATCACCCGCATTGCAACACGCTGACGCAGATGGGCCAAGGTCTCGCCGGCGTTCTGGTGGTGGAAGACGCGCGCGATCCGACGTTCGACGGCGAGGTGGTGCTCAATCTGCGCGATTTCCGTCTTGGCGGCGACGGGCAGTTCATTGAGCAGTTCAAGCCACGCGATGCAGCCAAGACCGGCACCTTCGGCACGCTGCGCACCGCCAACTGGCAGCGCGAGCCGCGCTACGACGTGCCGGCCGGTGGGCTGGTTCGCCTGCGCATCCTGGCGGCCGATGTGACGCGGCTCTACAATTTGCGTCTTTCTGGCGCGCAGGCTGAGATCATCGCCTTCGACGGACATCCGGTGCCGCAGCGCATGGCGCTCGACATGGCGGTCGTGGCGCCCGGCCAACGGCTCGATCTTGCGGTTCGCGTTGCGGATGCCGAAGGGATGGAGATGGTGCTGGAGGACATCAGGCCTTCGACGCCGAAAGTCGTCGCACGGCTCCGCGCCGTCGGCTCCTCGCTCAAGCGCAGTCTTGGCGATCTCGGACCATTGGCCGAAAACGCCGGTGTCGAGGCCGACCTCTCAAGCGCCACCGAAATTCCGCTGCTGCTCAGCGCAACGGCCGAGAATGCAGCGCGCGATTCGATCTGCGGCTCGATCGGCTATTCTTTCTGGGCGATCAACAAGATCCCTTATCCCGGTGACACGCCGGACCCGACCGCACCGATCGCGGAGCTGAAACTTGGCAAGACCTATCTCCTCAATCTCGAAAACGTCACGCCGCATGCCCATCCGATCCACCTGCACGGCATGAATTTCAAGGCGATCGCCTCGAACAAGCGCGCGGTCCAGCCGCTGGTATCCGACACCTATCTCGTCCTGCCGGATGAAAAGGTTCAACTCGCCCTGGTGGCCGACAATCCGGGTGACTGGGTTTTCCATTGCCACGTCATCGAACACCAGAAGACCGGCATGACCGGCTATTTCCGGGTGAGCTGAGATGTGCCTTGCGGACACCCTGCGCATCCATGAGCCGTATCCCGGCGTGTTTGCCTATTATGACGGGAGGATCGAGGGGAAGCGCCTGCATTCCGACAAGCCCAACTGGCTCGACGACGGTGCCTACGAGCTCGGCATTGCAAGCTTTGCCATCGTCTCCGGCACCGACGCGCTGGTTTACGACACGCATATTTCCTTCGACCACGCCCGCGCGATCCGTGCGCACCTCTCGCGCCTCGGCGTCAGCAGCATTCGTGTCGTGCTCAGCCACTGGCACACCGATCACGTGGCCGGCAATATCGGTTTCATGGACTGCCCTATCCTTTCCAACCGCCTGACCCGCGACACGCTGATCCAGAAGCGGGCCGTGCTTTGCGCCAAGGATCCGCCGATCAACCCCGTGGTCATGCCGACGGAGGTGTTCGAGGGCGAGATGCGCCTGACGGTCGGGGAGATCGAAGTGCACCTGATGCAGTTTGACATTCACAGTGCCGACGCGACCGTGCTTTTCCTGCCAGAGCTCGGCGTGCTTTTGGCCGGCGATACGGTGGAGGATACTGTCACCTTCATTTCCGAGCCTGCCGGCACCGCAAACCACATCGCCGAACTCCGGCGTTTGGCGTCCCTGCCCATTCAGCGCATCCTTCCCAATCACGGCGCCGAGACGGTGATCGCGGCGGGCGGTTACGGTCCGTCGCTGATTGACGCCACGCGCGATTATCTGAGCCGCCTTCTTTCCCGCCTCGATGATCCCACACTTGATGCGGAAAGCCTCAAGCAATTCGTTGCCGCCGACCTTGCCTCGGGCGCGATCACCTATTTTACGCCCTATGAGGCGGTACACCGCCAGAATATTGCCGTGCTTCGGGGCGCCGAACCCGACGAATAAGGGAATTGCCTGATGTTAAGTCCTTCCGACCGCCTACAATGCTACCGTTCATATTGACATCGATGTCGAGAAGGGAAACTAAGGTTGATCGTAGTTTTTCGATGACTGAGTAGAAATGATCGATACCACCGCCGCGCTTGAGGAGGCCTGCCGTCTTCTCGCCCAATCCGACTTCATCACGATCGACACGGAATTTCTCCGCGAAACGACCTTCTGGCCGGAACTCTGTCTGATTCAGATGGCGAGCCCGGAGCACGAATACATTGTCGACCCCATGGCCAAGGGAATCGACTTGGCGCCCTTCTTCGAGTTGATGGCGAATTCGGCAGTGACGAAGGTCTTCCACGCTGCCCGTCAGGACATCGAAATCATCTTCCATCTCGGCAATCTGATCCCGCATCCGATCTTCGACACACAGGTTGCGGCGATGGTTTGCGGCTTTGGCGACTCGGTCTCCTATGACCAGCTCGTGCAGAAGGTGAAGAACGTGCATATCGACAAAACCTCGCGCTTCACCGACTGGAGCCGTCGTCCCTTGTCTGAAAAGCAGCTCGACTACGCTCTGGCGGACGTCACCCATCTGCGCGATGTTTATCTGAAGCTGAAGGGCCAGCTCGAGGCCGAAGGCCGCGCGGAATGGCTGACCGAGGAGATGGCGGTTCTCGAATCGCGCGACACCTATGATCTGCATCCCGATCAGGCCTGGCAGCGCTTGAAGATGCGGCTGCGCAAGCCGACCGAGCTTGCCGTCATGCAGCATGTCGCCGCCTGGCGCGAGCGCGAGGCCCGCTCCCGCAACGTGCCGCGCTCGCGCGTTCTGAAAGACGATGCGATCTACGAGATCGCCCAGCAGCAGCCGAAGGATACCGAGGCGCTTGGCCGCCTGCGCACCGTGCCGAAGGGCTGGGAGCGCTCCTCTTCGGGAGCCGCGATCGTCGAACAGGTCAACACCGCCCTGGCACTGCCGAAGTCGGAAATGCCGCATCTGCAGCGCCACACCCACGCGCCCGAGGGCACGCAGTCGGCAGTCGAGCTTCTGAAAGTCCTGCTGCGCCTCACCTCGGAAAAGCATGGCGTTGCCGCAAAGGTGATCGCCAACAGCGAAGACCTGGAAAAGATCGCGGCCGAAGGCGAAGCGGCCCAGGTGGCGGCCCTTCAGGGCTGGCGCAAGGAACTGTTCGGCGATCTCGCGCTGAAGCTGATCTCCGGCGGCGTCGGCCTGCGTTTCATCGACAAGCGCGTCGAAGCGGTGGAGTTCTGATCCGTGTCGGCGCTTGCCCTGCGCCGCGCCACGGAGGCCGATATCCCGTTCATCATGGCGACCGAGCGCAAGCCGGGCTATCGAAAGACAGTGGGGCAGTTCGAGGATGCCGAACATCGTGCCCACCTTGGTAACCCGGATTGGCTCTACCTTCTGCATGAAGGCATGGGCCTTGCGCTCCTCTGCGGGCTGGGCAACCGCGACGGCAATCTTTGCCTGCGCCGTTTCATGGTGACGGAACCATCGATCGGACATGGAAGCGCCCTGCTGCCGCAGGTGTTGGATCATGTCTTTGTGCAAACCTCGACCCATCGCCTGTGGCTTCATCATGTCGAAGGCAATGAGGCAGCGGCGAGGCTCTATGCCAAGTTCGGCTTTCAGCACGAGGGCGTGGATCGGCAAGCGGGCGTGCGCGCCGATGGAACGCGCTTCAACCTTATCAATCTTTCCATCCTGCGCCCCGAATGGGCGGCGCGGCGCGCCTGAGGATCACGATGGAACTTCCAGCCCCGCTCCGGACCGCCGTCGATCAGATGCTCGCCGGCGAACCGCTTGAGAGACTGTCCAAGGCAAGCGCCATCCTTTCCGATCGCTATCGCCGCGAAGTGCGGGACGGTCGTTTTCACATCGACGATGCGCTCGCCGCCAAGGCCTATCTCGCGACCCGCCTGCCCGCGACCTTCGCGGCGGCCCGAGCAGCACTTACCATGGTCGAGGACATGGTCCCGGCGTTTCAACCACAGAGCCTGATTGATCTTGGCTGCGGACCGGGTACGGCACTCTGGGCGGCGTCTGACACCTGGGGCAGCCTGACATCTGCCGAGATGGTGGAAGCGAGTGGTGCGATCCGCAGTGTCGGCGAAAAGCTCGCCGCCGCCGGTCAGGTGAAGAGCCATTGGCAGGCCGGCGATGTCACGGCCAAGATACCTTCCCTTGCCCCTGCCGATCTCGTCACGCTTGCCTATGTGCTGGACGAGTTGCCGCCGGCAACGATTGGCGCTGTCACGGAAAAACTATGGAGCCTGACCAAAGGCGTGCTTGTCATCATCGAGCCGGGAACGCCGGCCGGCTGGCAGCGTATTCTTGCTGTGCGGGAAACGCTGCGTACGCTTGGCGCGCATCTCGTGGCACCCTGCATGCATTCAAGGGACTGTCCCATCGCGGCACCGGACTGGTGTCATTTCTCAAGACGCGTTGCGCGGTCGAGGGTGCACCGCATGGCGAAAGGGGCAGAGGTGCCGTGGGAGGATGAGAAATACATCTTCATCGCCGCGTCACGCTTCCCCGTTGATGTCACCGGAGAGCGCGTTCTGGCACCGCCCCGCGTGAATGGCGGTGTCGGACGCGTCAAGCTTTGCCGGGAGGATGGATCAGCTACCGAGATCGTGCTCAGCAAACGGGATGGCGCTGCCTTCAAAGCGCTGCGGCGTGCCGACTGGGGCGACCGATTGACGACCGACTGAGCGCACAGGTCTAAACCTGTTGCTGTTACCGAAACTTCACCAAACGGCAATCGCTCCGACATGAAGCGTGCTTAAACGCCAGCGGGTTCCTCCCATAGACAGGGTAAACCCGATGATGCGTTTGATTTCCTCCTCCCTCATTCTTTCTCTCCTTTCCACCGGTGCTGCGCTCGCCGACGACAAGCAGTTTGCCGCAAAGCTCGTCTCGCACGCCATCCTGCCGGCCAACACCATCATTGCCGCCCCTGCGGATGCGCCTCAGCATCTGAAAACCTCAGGCAAGTTCACCACAGCCGATCGCAAGCGCGCCGAAGGTCTTAAGGTGGTTCCCGGCAAGGACGGTCTGCGCGAGACCGGTCTTTCGATGCCGTTCGACGGCCAGGCAATGCAGGGCTTTTCCGGCATCAAGGCCATGGGCGACGGCACATATTGGAGCCTGTCGGACAATGGCTTCGGCTCGAAGAGCAACTCTTCGGACTCGATGCTGATGCTGCACCACATCAAGTTTGATTGGGACGGCGGCAAGGTTGAGCCAATCGAGACCGTATTCCTCTCCGATCCGGACAAGAAGGCGCCCTTCCCGATTGTCATGGAAGGGTCCGAGCAGCGCTATCTGACGGGCGCGGACTTCGACGTTGAGTCGATCCAGCCGGTTGCCGATGGCTTCTGGGTTGGCGAAGAGTTTGGCCCCTACCTGTTGAAGTTCACAAAGGAGGGCAAGCTCACCGACGTGATCGCCACCAAGTCCGGCGAAGTCGACGTCAAGTCGCCCGACAATCCGACGCTCGTGGTGCCGGCCAATCCCACCGCCAAGATGCCGGCCTTCAACCTCAAGCGCTCCGGCGGCTATGAGGGTCTGGCCATGTCGAAGGATGGCTCCAAGCTTTACGCCCTGCTGGAAGGCCCGCTCTATCTCGAAGACGGTTCCGTTGAGAAGGCGGAGACGCTGACTGCGCTTCGCATCATCGAGCTCGACACAGCCTCCAAGTCCTGGACGGGAAAGACCTGGCTCTATCCGCTCTCGGAAGGTGGCGAGGCGATCGGCGATTTCAACATGATCGACGAGACGACTGCGCTGGTCATCGAGCGTGACAATGGTGCGGGTGTGGCGGACAAGGCCTGCGCCGACCCGAAGGCCCCGGCAGCCGACTGCTTTGCCGTTCCGGCCAAGCACAAGCGCATCTACAAGATCGAGATGACGGATGAAATGGCCGGCAAGGCCGTCCGCAAGATCGGCTATATCGACCTCATGAAGATCGAAGATCCCGACAACAAGAAGCGCCAGGGCGGCGACGAAGGATTCTACGACATGCCTTTCGTCACCATCGAGAATGTCGATGTGGTCGACGCCACGCACATCGTTGTCGGCAACGACAACAACCTGCCCTTCTCAGCCGGCCGCGCGCTGGACAAGGCAGATGACAACGAGTTCGTGCTGCTCGAAGTGGGCGATTTCCTCGCTGCGAAGTGATCTTCCTCGAACAAGGCGAGAGCGGGCTAGACCCGCTCTCTTTCCTCTTTGGACCGTGCCGACTTATTCAAACACAAATGCCAGCCGCTTGCCGGTGAGTTTTGCCAACTGTGTCAGGCGACCATCCAGCCGCTCGCCGGCGAAATCGGCGTAGTCGTGCGGGACGACGAATTCGAGGTCGAGGTCTGGAGCGTCGGAACGCCGGAATGTCAGGTTGTTGACGATGCCCGGCATAGACGCCGAAAAGAGATAGACCACCCGCAAGAGACCACCGACGAGCTTGGCGCGGTCGAGCAGGCGCTCGGTGGCGATGGTCGCCAGCGGCCCGGTCTGGCCATCGTCGTGCAAGCCCTCAAAGCGGTAGTAGTTGGTCAGCGCGATGAATGCGCGGCCGGGATGGGTGATACCGACCAGCGAGGAATGGGCGATCAGGTTCAAGGCCTGCAGACCGCGATAATCGGGGTGAGCGCGCCAGCTGATATCGGCCAGAAGGCAGGCAGCCTGTCGGTATCTGCTCTCTTCCTCCGTCTCGACAATGTCGAAGAAGGGTATCATCCGGCCGGTCCAGGAGGCCAATTCGCGGGCATGTTCCGGCGAGCGGGCACGCAGGATGGCCAGCTCATCGGCGGTTTCCAGAAGCGGATCCAAGGCTTGCTCTTCTTCGAGCAGGAGAGAATAGAGATAGCCTTCGCGTACGCCCTGGGCCGAGAAGCAGACGCTTTTCGGCTGCATGGCCTCGATCACCTCGCGCAGCGCGATTGCGCCGTAGGGGATGAGCGCGCGGCGGTTCTTCGAAATGGACGACCAGGCCGGATCACGGGCATTGGCCCCTGAGATGATCTCGTCGAGGAAGAAGGCGATCTCGTCATAGGGGAGTTCGTAACCCTGCATCATGTGCAGCGGGTACTTGCGCATTTCCATGTGCAGCTTGGCGATGTTTCGCCAGGTACCGCCCACGGCGTAGAAGGTCCGGCCCCGGCCGTCAGCCAGAAGCTCGGCGCTACCGACCAGCCTCTTTGCCAGCGCCATGGCCTTCGGCAAGGCGCCCTCGGCGCTTTCTGAAAGACGGATTCCGCCCAATGGCATGGTGATGCCTTTGCCGTAGTCCTTGCCCTTGATGTCGATGAGCTCGAGCGAGCCGCCACCCAGATCGCCGGCGATGCCGTCGGGGTTATGAAAACCGCTGATGATGCCGAGGGCCGAGTAGCGTGCCTCTTCCTCGCCGGTGAGCACGAGGATCTCGTGACCGAGGATCTGCTCGGCACGAGCGACGAAATCGGGTCCGTTTGAGGCCTCGCGGGCGGCGGCTGTCGCCAGCACATACATGCGGTTGGCTTGAGCCTGATCAGACAGGGCCCGGAAGCGCCGGAGAGAAGCAAGGGCGCGCTCCACCCCCTCCTCATTCATGCGACCCGTCGTTGCCACGCCCTTTCCAAGGCCGCAGAGAACCTTTTCATTGAAGAGAACGGCGGGGGCGCGGGACAACCCCTCGTAGATCACGAGGCGGATGGAGTTCGAGCCGATATCGACAACGGCAACAGGGGCCAGGCCTGGCAGGCGCCCCTGGGCTTCGGATCTTGTCATCAGGTACCAGTTATCTGTTTCTTCCGGATATCAGGCCGGCAATAAGCTTCGGTGCACTGGACTTCAAAGCTTCCCCACGACCGGACAGACTTGGGTTGGTCATGAAATAGTGCTGCGCGTTGAAAGGTTCCTCTCCAGGCCGCACTTCCATGCGGCGAGAGGTGCCGTCGGCCAATATCTCGTAGCTCTGCTGATTGTCAATCAAGTTGCCCAGCATGATCTGTGAGAGAACCTGTTCGTGCACCGTCGGGTTGATCAAGGGCACAAGGGTCTCGACACGGCGGTCGAGATTGCGCGGCATCATGTCGGCAGATCCGATATAGACGAGTGCCTTTTCCGAGGGCAGCCGATGGCCGTTGCCAAAGCAGAAAATGCGGCTGTGCTCGAGAAAGCGACCGATGATGGATTTCACCCGGATATTGTCCGAGAGACCCGGTACGCGCGGCCGCAGGCAGCAGATGCCGCGGACGACGAGGTCGATTTCGACGCCTGCGCCGCTCGCTTCATAAAGCGCGTCGATGATCTCGGGATCGACGAGCGAATTCATCTTCATCCAGATGTTGGCCGGGCGGCCTGCCTTTGCGTGTTCGATCTCTTCGCGGATATGCTTGAGGATACGCGGGCGCAGCGTATACGGCGAAACAGCCAGCTTCATGCTCTCCTCCGGCTCGCCATAGCCGGTGATGAAGTTGAAGACATTGGCCATGTCATGGGCGATCTTCGGATTGCAGGTGAAGAAGGAAAGGTCCGTGTAGATCTTCGCCGTCACCGGGTGATAGTTGCCGGTCCCGAGGTGGCAATAGGTCCGAAGCTTGCCGTCTTCGCGGCGCACCACCATGGACATCTTGGCGTGCGTCTTGAGTTCGATGAAGCCGAAGACGACCTGCACACCGGCGCGTTCGAGGTCGCGCGCCCAGCGAATATTGGCTTCCTCGTCGAAGCGGGCTTTCAGCTCGACGAGTGCCGTCACCGACTTGCCGGCCTCAGCCGCATCGATCAGGGCGCGCACGATAGGGCTATCGTTCGATGTGCGATACAGCGTCTGCTTGATGGCGAGAACGTCGGGATCGCGCGCTGCTTGCAACAGGAACTGCACGACGACGTCAAAGCTCTCGTAGGGGTGATGGACCACCATGTCCTTTTCGCGGATGGCCGCCAGGCAATCGCCGGCATGCTCGCGCACCCGCTCGGGAAAGCGGGCATTATACTGCTCGAAACGGAGATCGTCGCGCGGCGCCTTGCAGATCTCGGAGATCGTGTTGAGCGCCAGAAGGCCCGGCAGCACCGCGACGCGATTGTCGGGCACGCCCAGTTCATGCACGACGAACTGGCGCAGCGGCAGCGGCATTTCGCTGTCGACCTCGATGCGGATCACCGAACCTCGTCTGCGGCGTTTCAGCGCCGTTTCGAAGAAGCGTACCAGATCTTCAGCCTCTTCCTCGACCTCGATATCGCTGTCGCGAATGATGCGGAACGTGCCGAAACCCTTGACCTGATAGCCGGGATAGAGCCGGTTGATGAACAGGCCGACCATATCTTCAAGCGTAATGTAGCGGATCGTCTGCGCATCGTCGGGAAGGCGGATGAAGCGATCGAGCGTCGTTGGCAGGCGCAGCAGCGCCGTCATCGGCTCGCCGGTCCGGCTCGAGGAGAGCTGCAGGCCCATCGAGAAGCCAAGGTTGGGGATAAAGGGAAAGGGATGCGCCGGATCGATCGAAAGCGGAGTGAGGACCGGAAAGATCGATTCCTCGAAGGTCGTTTCCAGCCAGTCGCGATCTTCACCGGACAAAGCCGCCGGGCGAACGATGAGGATCTCTTCCTGGGCCAGGTACTGCTGCAGGACGGCGAGGGATGCCTGCTGCTCCATCTGCAGGTTGTCGATTTCCTTCAGGATGTCATCCAGCTGTTCGGCCGGTGTCTTGCCATCCGGGCTCTTGATCACGATTCCCTGCCGCACCTGACCTTCGAGGCCGGCCACACGGACCATGAAGAATTCGTCGAGATTGGCAGCGGAGATCGACAGGAAACGAACACGCTCGAGGAGCGGATGTGCCGTGTTCAGCGTTTCCTCGAGGACTCGGCGATTGAATTGCAGCCAGGAGAATTCGCGGTTGATGAACCGGCTGGGGCTCGCAAGCATGTCTTCAGCGGGCGTTGCCTGTGCCGCCACCGCATTGTCCGCCGTCGTCGATATACCGTCCATGTTTCTCCCCGCCCTTCACTGTCTGCGCCGAATATAACAGATCCACGACAGATCTGTGACACTCAGTCCCCGACTGGAGCGGCTTCCATCGCTTCCAGCACTTCCGCAGCCAGACTGCGGCTGATTTTCATACGGCGCGACAGTGCAAGCTTGTCCAAGCGATCAACGACTGCCTGTGCTGCAGCAAAGGAGCGCTCCATGCGCTGAACGATATAGCTGACGATTTTGTCATCGATGTAAAGCTGTCGGTCGGCAAAGAGTTTCGTGATCAACTGACCCAGGAGCACTTCGTCAGGCGCACCGATCTCGACGACTGTCGCAGCCTTCAAGCGCGAGGCGAGATCAGGAAGCGTCACCTTCCACGATGGTGGAAATGTTCGGGACGTGATCAGCAGCGTCGTTCCGTGCTGGCGAACGGCATTGATGACGTGAAAGAGTTCGACCTCATCAAAGCCTGCCCGATCCGCATCTTCAATCAGCACCGGACCTAAAGCAGCACGTTCGGAAGCCCCCTTGCCAGGCTGGGGGACAATATCCTGCGCGCCCGCATGGTCGCGGTAGATCTGCGCCAGATGCGATTTTCCTGACCCGGGCGGCCCCGTGAGGATGACAACTGGCGAGGGCCAGCATGGCCATGCATCCACAAGCGAGACGGCGGAGGCAAGGCGCTCGGATTCCAGAAGGTCATCTCGTCCACGCGCCGCGCCATGGTCAAATTCGAGCGGAATTTGTTCGGCGGCTTTGTGCCGCCCGGCAAAGCTCTTGATCTCTGACATCTATCTCTCGTTGGGTTGAGATGCGATCTCCCCCGCAAGCGGGGTTTCCGTCAAGGCGACATCCAGTGCTGCGCCGTAATAGAGATCGCTTTCAAGATACCGTGACAGGGCGAAGCGCACAAGCACGCCGATTGCCGCCGCAGCCGGCACCGCCACCAGAACGCCGACAAACCCGAAGAGCGCGCCGAAGGCAAAGAGGGCGAACATCAGCCAGACGGGATGCAGGCCGACGCTCTTTCCGACCAGCTTCGGCTGCAGGATGTTGCCTTCGATGAACTGGCCGAGGAAGAAGATGCCGGCAATGACGCCGATCCAGACGAAATCCGGCCAGAATTGCACCAGTGCCACGCCAAGCGAAAGAAGCAGACCAACCGTCGAGCCGACATAGGGGATGAAGCTGATCATGCCGGTGAAGAAGCCGATCAGCAGGCCGAAGTTCAGGCCCGCAAGGGAAAGGCCGACGGCGTAGAAGATACCGAGGATGAGGCACAGCGATCCCTGGCCGCGCACGAAGCCCGCGATCGTGCTGTCGAGTTCTCCGGCAAGACGCCGGACCGTGCCGAGCTGGCCGCGCGGCACCCAGCTGTCGACCTTGGCGATCATGCGGTCCCAGTCGAGAAGCAGGTAGAAGGCAACGACAGGCGTCACCACCAAGAGCGAGACGATATCCAGAAGCGCCTTGCCCGAATTCCAGATCTGTCCGAGCAGGGTGCCGATGAAGCCAACACCCTCGCTCAGATAACGCGAAAAATTCTGCCGGATCGTCTCCATCTGGCCATCGACCCAATCCGGCAGCCAGGAGGCATTCGAGGTGGAGATGAAGGTCTGCAACTGCGTCACATATTCCGGCACCTTGGCGATGAAATCATTCAGCTGGCTGGCGAGCAGCGGAATGATGATCATCAGCGACAAGACAAAGACGATGACAAAGGACACGAGGATGACGATCGTTGCCATCAGCCGGCTCAAACCCAACCGCTCCAGCCGATCTGCAACAGGATCGAGGAAATAGGCGAGCGCCATGCCGGCGATGAAGGGTAAGAGAACAGAACTGAACACCATCAGGAACAGAACGAACAGCGCGAGAAAGCCGACCCAGAACAGCGCCTGCCGCCGAAGACCGATTGCACTGATGTAGCGGGCCATGTCCGTCTCCGTTGTTTACAGCTGCGATCCCGTCACTTGCGTTGCAGCGCAGCACTTTTCTCCTAGGAGATAGGATAGGCGCGAAGCAAAGGTCAAGAATTCGGTTCAAGGAAGCGCATATTCGACAGATCCCTTTGCTGCGAGGCCGCGAAATAGCGTGGGGAACATGGCTCGCCGCTTGCATATCCGGCCTCTTCATGCAATGGCCAGCCCAAACTCTCATAAGATCGGAGGCAGGCATGAGCCAGGCTGGCAAGAACGGGTTGACCTATAGCGATGCGGGCGTGGACATCGATGCCGGCAACCTGATGGTCGAGAAGATCAAGCCGGCCGTGAAGTCGACGCGCCGTCCGGGTGCTGACGGCGAAATCGGCGGCTTCGGCGGGCTCTTCGACTTGAAGGCCGCCGGCTTCAAGGACCCGATCCTGGTTGCCGCCAATGACGGCGTCGGCACAAAGCTGAAGATCGCCATCGACGCCAATATCCATGACACCGTCGGCATCGATCTCGTCGCCATGTGCGTCAACGATCTGGTCGTTCAGGGTGCCGAACCCCTGCTCTTCCTCGACTACTTTGCCACTGGAAAGCTGGATCCGGATCAGGGCGCGGCGATCGTGCAGGGCATTGCCGCCGGCTGCCGCGAGGCGGGCTGCGCGCTGATCGGCGGCGAGACCGCCGAAATGCCGGGCATGTATTCCAAGGGTGACTACGACCTCGCCGGCTTTGCCGTGGGGGCTGCCGAACGCGGCGAACTGCTTCCGGCCGGTGACATCGCTGAAGGCGACGTGATCCTCGGGCTTTCCTCGTCGGGCGTACATTCCAACGGTTTCTCGCTGGTGCGCAAGATTGTCGAGATCTCCGGCCTCGCCTGGGATGCGCCCGCCCCCTTCGCCGAAGGCCAGTCGCTGGGTGCCGCCCTGCTGACGCCTACCCGTATCTATGTGAAGCCGCTTTTGAAGGCGATCAAGGAAACCAAGTCGCTCAAGGCGCTCGCCCACATCACCGGCGGTGGCTTCCCGGAAAACATTCCGCGCGTGCTGCCGAAGCATCTCGCCGCCGAAATCGATCTCTCCTCCTTCAAGGTTCCGGCCGTGTTTTCGTGGCTGGCCAAGACCGGCGGCGTGGCCCAGAACGAAATGTTGCGCACGTTCAATTGCGGCATCGGCATGATCGTCGTTGTTTCCGCCGACAAGGTTGACGAAGTCACCAAGGCGCTGGAAGCCGAGGGTGAAACCGTTGCGCGTCTCGGCCGCATGATTGCCCGTGAAGACGGCGCCCAAGGCGTGACCTACAAGGGCACGCTCGCCCTATGAGCGTGAGCCGCAAACGCGTCGTCGCCTTCATCTCCGGCGGCGGCTCCAATATGCTGGCGCTCGCCAAGGCCTGTGAAGCGGCCGACTACCCGGCAGAAATCGTCGCCGTCTTCTCCGACAAGCCGGAAGCCGGCGGGCTGGCCAAGGCGGAGGCGCTCGGCATTCCGACGCATGTCTTCGAGCGCAAGGCCTATGGATCAAAAGCCGAGCACGAAGCGGCAATTCTCGCGGCGCTTGCCGAGATCGGCCCCGACCTGATCTGTCTCGCCGGCTATATGCGCCTGCTCTCGGCAGATTTCATCCGTCCCTATGAAGGTCGCATCCTCAACATCCACCCGTCACTCCTGCCGCTGTTTCCGGGTCTTCACACCCATCAGCGCGCGATCGAGGCCGGGATGAAGGTTGCCGGCTGCACCGTGCATTTCGTGACCGAAGGCATGGATGAAGGCCCCGTCATCGCGCAATCCGTGGTGCCGATCCTGATCGATGACACCGCAGAGACCCTCGCGGCACGCGTCCTCACGGTCGAGCACAAGACCTATATCCTGGCGCTGAAACTGGCGGCCTCAGGCCTGGTATACATGGGTGCAGATGGCGCAATCGTGCGCCGCGCTTCCGAAACGGATGCCGCAGCGACTCTCATCAGCGGCTGACACGCTCCACGACGGTCACCTCAATCCCCACTGCGCTAGCAATCTCTTAACCATAAGCATGCAACCGTAAGGCTCATTGCCACAAACGGTTACGCTCATGTCTTTCATCAGAAATTCTCTTCCCGGCAGCCTTTGGGTTGCTTTGCTTATTGCCCCACCGACATCGGCTCAGGACGCATTCTACGGGCAAAATCAGGCGGAGGCATCGCCTGTCCGTTTCTTTGCCGGTGTCGGATTGGCCAATATCAAGGCCGGTGAATATGTCTATCAAGGCGACTACAAGGTCAGCCAGCTCGACTGGGAGAGCAAAGGCGTCAAGACGGGCACGATCGGCGCTGAACTCGAGCTTGGCTACAAGTGGCGCCTGAAGGGCCGGCTTGACGTTGGCCTTGGCGGCAATGGCCATATGGTCGACCGCGACTGGCTTCTCCCGAGCATCGACGACTGGACACATCAATCGATCCATCCGGATACCGGTCTCGATCGCTACATCAACCTCCTGATCGAGGCGGACCGTTCCCTCATCAATACAGGCAGCTCGCGTGTGGCGCTGGGTGGCGGCATTGGTTTCACCGATGTGAAATGGACCGCGCGTGGCGGCAGCTATATCTACTCCACCTTCAGCCTTCACGACACGGTCGGCAATTTTGCCGATGGCGAAAAAGGCATCTCCTACGAACAGCGCATCCCGACCCTCTTCCTTTCGGCCAATGCCGAGCAGAGCCTGGGTCGCTTCACCCTGTCGGGCACGGCGCGCGGGGGCGCCAGTGTCGGTTTCAAGGGCATAGACGACCACTGGATGCGCGATTTGCGCTTCACCGACGATATTCTGTTTGCCCCGATGGTCGGCGCGACGGTGACGGCCGACTACCAATTGCTGGCCAATACATCGCTTTATGTTTCCGGCGACTTCCAGAAGGTTTTCACGGCTCGCGGCGATTCGACTGTACGCGACACCAATACAGGCGCGACCGCCGAATTCGATGATGCCGGCAAGGGCGACTTCCAATCGATCGCCTTGTCCGTCGGCGTGAAGGGCAGTTTCTAGTTCCGCTCCCTGCCCCTGCGGCGGCGGACAACCCGCCGCCGATTGCGATGCCTGCGACGCGACAACTTTCTGATGCCACAGACTCATGGTCTATTGGTTGCGGGTTGCCTTTGCTTCTGGCTCTTTGTCCTCGCAGCGCAGTGTTTCAGATGTCATTTTCCAATCGCCTGTTTCGACCGTTCGAAGGCTTGTTGCGGCCTCTGGAGATCCCCTTCCAGCCCTTGCCCGACGGCGGCCCGTTCCGACTGCTTTATCATTTCGCTCGCTACGCGCCATGGCCGCTTGTCACCATTCTCGTGCTGAGTGCGGCGATCGAACTCGCCAATCTCGCCGTCATCTGGGGGGTCTCGCATCTGGTCGATGGGGTGTCGGCGGATGGCGCGGCTTCGTATCTGCGCGAGCATCAGATCGCGCTCGTCTTCTTCCTGCTGTTATTCTTTCCCCTAACGCCACTCATGAGCTTCCTGTGCAACGCACTCGGCTCGCATGTGCTGAGCGTCGCCCTGCCCTCGCTGATCCAGTGGCATGGGCACAAGGCGGTGGAGCGGCAGGACCTGGCCTTCTTCCATGATCTATTCGCGGGTCAGGTGTCGACCCGCATCGCGCAGGTGGCCTCTTCAGTGAAGCAGCAACTCGCAGTCGGGATCTGGATCCTGCCGAACTTCATCGTGCAGATGGTCGGGTCGCTGGCCTTGATGGTGGCGCTATCTTGGCCGCTTGCCATTCCAGTCGTGGTTTGGATTGCCGGCAATGCGGTCGTCGCCTATCGCGCAATTCCGCATTTCTCGGACACGGCGCGCAAGTCCGCCAAGGCGCGCAGCCGTCTAGTCGGGGCGATGACCGACCTTTACAGCAACATCCAGACCGTCAAACTCTTCGCCGCCGAGGACAGCGAAGCCGGCACTCTGCGCAAAGCGATCGACAGATCGATGCAGGCGCAATTCATCGAGCGTCGTGTCGGCATCCTGTCGGACATGGCTGTCATCATCCTCAACGTCCTGCTCTTCCTGTCGATCTTCGCCATCAGTGTCTGGGGCATGGTCGCAGGCTTCGTCTCGATCGGCGAGTTCGTGGCGGCCATCACGCTCACCCAGCGGCTGTCCGCCAATTCACGCGGCTTTCTGAGTATGGGCCAGCAGATCTTCGAAGCGGTGGGCACGATCCGCGACGCAATGCCGGTCATGACCAACGCACCGAAGGTGGTCGACGTCGACCACGCGGCTCCCCTCGCCGTCACCCAGGGAGACATTCGCTTCGAGGAAGTGGCCTTCGGCTATCGCGAGGAAACGCCGATCTACCAGCGCCTTTCGCTGCATGTCCGCCCGGGCGAAAAGGTCGGGCTTGTCGGCCTTTCGGGCGCGGGCAAGACCACGCTGGTCAGCCTCTTGCTGAGGTTGTTCGACCTCAAGAGCGGGCGGATCCTGATCGACGGGCAGGATATCGCCAAAGTCACGCAGGCCAGCCTGCGGCAGAAGGTCGGCTATATCACGCAAGACGTCTCGCTCCTGCATCGGTCGATCGGGGACAACATTCTCTATGGCCGACCCGACGCCAGACAGGCCGAGGTCACCGCCGCCATCCAGGGTGCCAGCGCCGCCGATTTCATCGCCGACCTCAAGGATGGCGAGGGGCGGACGGGACTTGAGGCATTTGTCGGCGACCGCGGCGTGCGGCTCTCCGGCGGTCAGCGCCAGCGCGTGGCCATCGCCCGTGTCCTGTTGAAAGATGCGCCGATCCTGGTACTCGATGAAGCGACTTCGGCGCTCGACAGCGATGCGGAGGCGACGATCCAGGAGAAACTCGACATGCTGATGGAGGGCAAGACCGTGATCGCCATTGCCCACCGTCTGTCCACCATCGCAAGAATGGACCGGATCGTTGTGCTGGACAAAGGACGAATCGTCGAGCAGGGACGACCGGACGACCTCTTGCAGTCCGACGGGCTCTACAGCCGCCTGTGGGCACTGCAGACCGGCGGCTACATCGCCTCGACGGATGGCTGACGGGTGTCGTCGCGTGCGCGGCGCAGGGCCGCCCATTGCAGGAGCATGATGGTTTTCGCGTCGACGATCTTGCCCGTCTCGACCATTTCCAGCGCTTCTGAGAAGGCGATCTCGACAACTTCGAGGTCTTCCTTTTCCTCTTCCAGTCCGCCGCCTGCCTCCACGCGGTCAGCATCGGTGATCTTGGCGTAGAAGCCGTGGAGCTTTTCGGTGACGGAGCCTGGCGACATATAGGCGGCAAATGCTGGGGTCGCCTTGGCAATCTTGTAGCCGGTCTCCTCCATCGCCTCGCGGATGACGGCCTGCATGGCCGTCTCACCCTCATCGATGAAGCCGGCGGGTGTTTCCAGCAGATAGGGATGATCGCCCATCAGATAGGCGGGAATGCGCAGCTGGCGCACGAGCGTGACGGTATCGCGCTCGACATTGTGCAGGAGGATGGCGGCGGCCTCGCGGCGGTCAAAGACCTCCCAAGACAAGCGGTGCGGCGCCCTGCCCTCGCGGAACAAATCGAAGGTAATGCCGCGCAGGTGGCTCCAGCCCTTGAACAGCGTCTTGTCTTCCAGGATCGCAATCCGGGCCTTGTCGAAAATGCTCATGCTCAGTCTTTTCTCAGCCAGACCTTGTTGTCGTGGAAGGCGGCCCCGCCATGCGGCGCCGGCGCATCGGCGCCGGTCAGGACATTGATGCCCCAACCGTCGAGATGGGCCTTGTTGGGCCAGAGCCCTTCGGCCACCAGCACGCCCGGCTTCACCGCGTCGGTGATCTTTGCATGGATGCGGAGTGCGCCTCTCCGGTTGCCAAGCTGGACGATGTCGCCATCGGCGAGACCCAGACTTGCCGCATCGGCCGGGTTGATCATGACCTCCGGCCGGCCTTCCTTGTCGCGCGAGGTCTTGGTCTCGGCAAAGGTGGAGTTGAGGAAATTGCGCGCCGGCGAGGTCGCCAGCCGGAAGGGATGCTCGGCATCGGCCACCTCGATCAGGTCCACCTGGTCGGGGTATGCCGGCAGTTGCTTGACCGGACCGAACGAGCCGAGCTTTGCCGGTGGCTTGTTCGGAGCGGGCGTGCCCTCCCAGTCCGGCCCAAAGCGGAACTTGCCGTCGGGATGGGCAAAGCCCTTGAGGTAATGCGCATCCTCGAAGGCCGGCTGGCAGTCGAGCCACTTGTCTTCGGCGAGCGTATCGAAATCCGGCTTTCCGCTGACGGCCAGCATGTGCTCGATATGCTCGCGCTCGGTCTTGCCGAAGCCGGGGCGATCCGCAACGCCAAGGCGTTTGGCCAGCTCTTCGATGACGAAGAGATTGGTGCGCACCAGCGGCGGCGCATCCACGAGCTTCGGTCCGAGCAGGATATGGCTCTGGCCGCCGCCGCGATAGATGTCGTCATGCTCGACGAACATGGTGGCCGGCAGAACGATGTCCGCCAATTCAGCCGTCTCGGTCATGAACTGCTCATGCACGGCGACGAAGAGGTCGTCGCGCAGGAAGCCCTCCCTCACCAGCCGCTGTTCCGGCGCGACATTCACCGGATTGGTGTTCTGGATGATCATGGCGGTCACCGGCCCGCGATGGCGTAGCGCCTCGGCGTCGCCGGTCAGCACGCGGCCGATTTGCGACTGGTCCAGCATGCGGATCTCGGGATCGACCATGGCCGTGCCCATGAGCTCGGCCTTGTTCAGCTGGAAGATATCGCTGTTCGAATGAAAGGCGCCGCCGCCCTCGTATTGCCAGGAGCCAAGGACGGTTGCGAGCGACAGGGCTGCATGCATCGAGACCGCGCCATTGCGGCTGCGGGTGAAGCCATAACCGAGGCGGAAATAGCTCTTCTTCGTCTGCCCGACGAGACGGGCGAAAGCCTCGATCTCCTCGACCGAGAGGCCGGTGATCTCGGAGGCCCATTGCGGGGTCTTCGCCTGCAGATGCGCTTCGAGACCTTCCGGATCATCGGCGAATTTCGCCATATAGGCCCGGTCGGCATAGCCGTCGCGGAATGCTACATGCATGACGGCACAGGCAAGCGCCGCATCCGTGCCGGGCTTCAGGATCAAGGCCATGTCGGCCTGTTTCATCGTCGGATTGTCATAGATGTCGATGACCACGATCTTGGCCGCGCGATCCTTGCGGGCCTTGATCGCATGGGTCATCACATTGACCTGGGTGGCGACCGCATTGGTGCCCCAGATGACGACGCAATCGGAGACGGCCATTTCGCGCGGATCGGGACCACGCAGCGTGCCGGTGCCCATGACATAGCCGGTCCAGGCAAGATTGGTGCAGATCGAGCCAAAGAAGCCGGAATATTTCTTCGCATGACGCAGGCGCTCGATCGAGTCGCGCTGCACGAGGCCCATGGTACCAGCGTAGAAATACGGCCAGACCGCTTCCGAGCCATGCCGCTGCTCCGCCTTGACGAAGGCGTCAGCGATCTCGTCGAGCGCGGCTTCCCAGGTCACGTCCTGCCATTGGCCGCCGCCCTTGGCCCCGGCGCGTCGCACCGGCTTCATCAGGCGATCCGGATGGTAAAGCCGCTCCGCATACCGCGCGACCTTGGCGCAGATGACGCCGGCGGTGTAGCTGTTTTCGGCGGCCCCGCGCACGCGGCCGATGCGGCCATCCTCCGTCAGATCGACGTCAAGCGCGCAGGTGGATGGACAGTCATGCGGACAGGCCGTATGACCAAGCGACCGGTTTCGGATGGGGCTCTGAATGTTCATGTGCCGGTTATAGGCCAAGGCCTGAACGCTCAAAAGCCCCATTCGAACAAATCATCCATGCCATCGGAACCGTCCATGAATTATCGCCACATCTATCACGCGGGCAATTTTGCCGATGTCCTGAAGCATCTCGTTCTCTCGCGGCTGGTTGTCTACCTGCAGCAGAAGGACAAGGCGTTTCGCGTGCTCGATACCCATGCCGGCATCGGGCTTTACGACCTCTCCTCCGAGGAGGCGCAGAAGACCGGCGAATGGCTTGAAGGCATCGGCAAGGTCATCGATGCCGAACTGCCGGAGAAGGTGGCTCAAATCATGACGCCCTATCTCGATGCGGTGGAGGCGCTCAATCCGGGTCGCGAAGCCGGCGGCCCCATCACGCTCTACCCCGGATCCCCCAAGCTTGCCCGCGATCTCTTCCGGCCGCAGGACCGCCTCTCCGCGATGGAGCTGCATCCGGACGACTCGCGGGCTCTGGCGCGGCTCTTCGAGGGCGATTTCCAGGTCCGCGTGACGGAACTCGATGGCTGGCTGACGCTGAATGCGCATCTGCCGCCGAAGGAAAAGCGCGGCATCGTGCTGGTCGATCCGCCCTTCGAAAAGGAAGGCGAATACGAGCGGCTGGTGGATGGCCTTGCCAAGGCGCATCGCCGCTTCGGCAATGGCGTCTATTGCCTGTGGTATCCGATCAAGAAGGGCGCACCGATCAAGGAATTCCACGAGGCGCTGCAGGCCCTGGAAATCCCGAAAATGCTCTGCGCGGAACTGCATGTAAAAAGCGACCGCGATCAGACCGGCCTGTCCGGCACCGGTCTCATCATCGTCAATCCGCCCTTCACCCTGAAGGACGAGATGCATCTGGTGCTACCGGAGCTCAAGCGGTTGATGGCGCAGGATCGCTATGCCTCGCATCGCTGTTTCTGGCTGCGCGGCGAAGACTGAGCGGAGGGCGCATGGGACGCTATACCGGCCTCTTCGCCTTCGGCCTTTTTCTCGCGGCGGCTGCGGTCTACGGCTTGCTGCCGGCGGATGCACCCATGGACCGGCCAAGTCCGACGGACACCAGCCAAGCGACACCGGGCCCGATGGCCAGAGCCCCTTCCCCGACGGCTAAGCCAGCGGACCCGCCCAGGGGAAAGGGGTTCGACTTCTATGTCCTGGCGCTCTCCTGGTCGCCGACCTTCTGCGAAAGCGAAGCTGCCGCTCGCAATCAGGACCAGTGCGGCGATGGCAAAAGCTTCGGCTGGATCGTGCATGGCTTGTGGCCTCAGAATGAAAAAGGCTGGCCCGAGAACTGCGCGACACCGGAGGGTGGCCGGGTTCCTCACGCAATTGGCCGCGACCTACTGGACATCATGCCGAGCATGGGGCTGATCGGGCACCAGTGGCGCAAGCATGGTTCATGCTCGGGGCTTGGCAAGAGAGATTACTTCAATCTCGTCAGGCAAGCCTCTGATAAGATACAGATTCCCCCAGAATACCTGGAGCCTGACACGCTCTTACGAGTTTCTCCGGCAGCCATTGAGCAATCCTTCATCCGCGCCAATCCGGGGCTGGCGCGGTCCGGCATTGCCGTGACCTGCGAACGCGAGAAAATCGATGAAATCCGCATCTGTCTCGACACCGGACTGGGATTTCGCGCCTGTCCCGAGGTGGATAGCCGATCCTGCCGCCGAACTGAAATCGCCATTCCGCCTGCGCGTTAACCCGTATTGAGCCCGAGGAAACCCAATGAAACTATTGTTCGCGCCTGCCTCACCCTATTCCTCCAAGGTCCGCATGGCAGCGCGCCATGTGGGCATCGAGCTTGAGGAAATCCGGGTGAACACTGCCGAAAACCCTGCCGAACTCGTTGATAACAACCCGCTTGGAAAAATTCCTACCCTTCTCACGGACGACGGCATCGCGATTTTCGATAGCCGCGCCATCATGCGCTACCTTCATCGCATGGGAAAGACCCGGCTCTATCCGAAGAAGGACGAGAAGCAGACGGAAGCCGATGTCCTTGAAGCCTTGGCCGACGGCATCTGCGACAGCCTGCTTGCCATCGTCTACGAGAAGCGTTTCCGCCCGCCGGAACTCGTCAGCCAGGATGCAATTGATCGGCAATGGGCAAAGATCAATCGTGGCCTCGATCACCTCGATCGCCATCTGCCGAAGCTCGGCAAAAAGCTGCATGGCGGCCATTTTGCGGTAGCGGCCATGCTTGGATATCTCATGCTCCGCTTTCCGGGCGAATGGGAAAACGGCCGCGCTGCCCTTGCCGCCTGGCCGGCAGACTTCGCCAAGCGCTTTGAAGCCTATCCTGCGCTGCGTCCCAAGGCCTGAACCGCAAAGCAGGGATCTAGAATCAAAGAAGCCGGACTTTCGCCCGGCTTCTTTTTTGCCTGGAGGGCAAAATGGATCAGAACTTGACGCCCATACCGACCTTGACGGAGTGATCGTCGAAACCCTTGGAGACAGTGGTGCCGCCGAGGTTGAAGTCGCGCTTCTGGTAGTCGCTGTAGCGGTATTCGACGCGAGCGGTGATGTTGTCGGTGACGAAGGTTTCGACACCGGCGCCGACCGTGTAACCGGCAGCAAGGCGCTCATCATTGGTGCCGCCGCCTTCCAGCTCGTGGTTGGCAACAGCCACGCCCGCCGTACCGTAAACGAGAACCGGGTTCAGATCGTAACCGACGCGAGCGCGGACCGAGCCGTTAACGCCCTGGGTGCCCTTCATGTCGCCGACGCCAACAGCCGAACCAGCCGAACCGTCTTCGCCAGCGTAGCTGATGTCAGCTTCACCACCGTAAACGATGGAGCCGCTCTGCATGTTGTAACCGCCGTAGATGGAGCCGCCGAGGCCCTTGGCATCGCGACCATCGGTCGAGCCGGTGAACTTGCCGAATTCGTAAGTTGCAGCGCCACCGACATAGGCACCCGACCAGTCGCCGGCCGGAGCGGAGTATTCAGCAGCCGGCGGGGCTTCCGGTGCCTGGTAGATGGCGTCAGCGGCCTGAGCTGCCTGGAAGCCAGCAAAAGTGGTTACCGATGCCAGAAGCATGATCTTGAAGGTGCGCATTTTACTCTCCTTACCAGTTCCCAGCCGCTTAATGCGAACCAAGCGCGGCCTGAACGTTGATGTATAATCCGGTCCGTAGGGACTGTAGATCTGAACTCGAACTGGGGTCTAAAAACAGGACAATTGTGAAAACATTGTGGCAAATTGAGTTTAAATTGAAGATGTTGTCAGATATATGAAAAGGATTTGTTAACCTTAACAGAATATTACTTTATATACTTTGCCACCCGCATCGAAATACTTAATTCTCGCCACCCATCCCGCAAATCCTCGGCATGTCTTACGCATGCGAATGCTTGCTCCCCTCCCCGATCTGCCCATATATGCAAAGCGGAACGCAGCAGATCTGAAGGTTAGCGACATGCAGACACCACCACCAAAGACGGCTCTGGTCACCGGGGCGGCAAAACGTCTTGGGCGCGCCATCGCCGAAGACTTGGCGAAGGCCGGTTTTTCTGTTGCATTGCACGCAAACGGGTCCTTCCGCCATGCCGAAGAGGTTGCGGCTGCACTTCGCAACGACGGCCATCGCGCCATCGCGCTTCAGGCAGACATCACTCACATTTCCGCGATCGAAGACCTGGTCGCGTCCGCCGTGACGCAATTGGGGCCGCTCGGCATCCTTGTGAACAATGCCTCCGTCTTCGAGGAGGACGACGCCTTCACATTCGATGCGGAACGGTTCGATCGGCATTTTGCCTTGCATGTGCGGGCACCGGCAGCACTTTCCGCAGCCTTCATGCGTCAGACGGGGAAGGATGGTTCGGGGCTGATTGTCAACATCATCGATCAACGCGTGCTGGCGCTGAAGCCGACCTTCTTTTCCTACACGCTGTCGAAGGCGACACTCTGGACCGCGACCCAGACGCTGGCACAGGCCTATGCCCCACGCGTTCGGGTCAACGCCTTGGCCCCCGGTCCCACGCTGATTTCCGAGCGGCAGCGGCCGGAAGATTTTCAGGCCCAGGTGGAGAGCCTGCCCTTGAAGAGGGGGCCTTCGCTCGACGAATTCGGTCGCGCGATCCGCTTTCTTTTTGACACCCCATCGATCACCGGCCAAATGATCGCCTTGGATGGCGGGCAACATCTGATTTGGCATGGTCAGGAGATCAAGGAATGAATGGAGGAAAGCTGCCGGACGGCGGTATTCTCTATGACGGGACGGAAGACGACGACGAGGACATCGTCGTCGAAGTCGAACCTGCGCGGGCCGGGATCGAAATCAACTGGCACGAGGACGGTCTTCACGAGACCGGCCTGACGGGTGCCGAGCTGATTGCCGAATTCGTCAAGCGCCTGCCGAATGCGCCCGGCGTCTACCGGATGCTGAACAAGGACAGTGAGGTCATGTATGTGGGCAAGGCGCGCAGCCTTAAAAAGCGCGTCAGCAACTATGCCCAGGGCCGGGTCCATTCCAACCGGCTGTCGCGCATGGTGCGCGATACCGTGCATATGGAGTTCGTCACGACCCGCACCGAGGTCGAGGCACTGCTGCTCGAAGCCAATCTGATCAAGCGCCTGCGCCCGCGCTTCAACGTGCTTTTGCGCGATGACAAGAGCTTTCCCTATATCCTGATCACCGGCGACAGCCGGGCACCGGCAATCTACAAGCATCGCGGCGCCCGCGCCCGCAAGGGCGACTATTTCGGCCCTTTTGCCTCGGCGAGCGCCGTCGGACGGACGATCAACTCGCTGCAGCGCGCCTTCCTACTACGGACCTGCACCGACAGCGTCTTCGAAAGCCGCACGCGGCCCTGCCTGCTCTATCAAATCAAACGGTGTTCGGGGCCCTGCACGCACGAGATCAGCGATCAGGACTATGCAGGCCTCGTGCGCGAAGCGAAGGACTTCCTGTCCGGCAAGAGCCAGAACGTCAAGGAAGCCATGGCCCGCACCATGAACGAAGCGGCGGAAGAGCTGGATTTTGAGCGTGCCGCCGTATTCCGCGATCGCCTCGCGGGCTTGTCCCATGTGCAGAGCCACCAGGGCATCAATCCGGCCGGGGTCGAGGAGGCGGATGTCTTTGCCATCCATCATGAGGGCGGCCTGTCCTGCATCCAGGTCTTCTTCTTCCGCGCCGGTCAGAACTGGGGCAACCAGGCCTACTTCCCCAAGGCCGATCCGCAGTTAAGTGCCGCGGAAGTGCTGAATTCTTTCCTCGCGCAGTTCTATGACGACAAGCCTGTGCCACGCCTCATTCTTCTGTCGGAGGAAATCGAGGAGCAGGATCTCTTGGCAACGGCGCTCACCGAAAAGGCCGGGCACAAGGTCGCCCTATCGATTCCGCAAAGGGGCGAGAAAAAAGACCTTCTGGACCATGTCAGTGCCAATGCGCGCGAAGCGCATGGTCGCAAGCTGGCCGAGACCTCCTCGCAGGCGCGCCTTCTGGCCGGCCTCGCGGAGACTTTCCAACTGCCTTACGTACCGCGGCGCATCGAGATCTACGATAACTCGCACATCATGGGCACCAATGCCGTCGGCGGCATGGTCGTTGCCGGACCGGAAGGATTTGTGAAAGGCCAGTATCGCAAGTTCAACATCAAATCGACCGACATCACCCCGGGCGACGACTTCGGCATGATGCGGGAAGTCATGACGCGACGTTTCTCGCGATTGCTGAAGGAAGAGGGCAAGCCAAACCGACAGGCTACCCCCGAGGACAGCGCCGACGCTCCCTTCCCCGCCTGGCCGGACGTGATCCTGATCGATGGCGGCCAGGGGCAGATGTCGGCGGTTCGCAAGATCCTCGACGAGCTTGACATTACCGACAGCGTGATCGCCATCGGCGTTGCCAAGGGCGTTGACCGCGACGCAGGACGCGAACGTTTTTTTGTCGCCGGCAAACCAGATTTCACGCTTCCGCCACGCGATCCTGTTCTCTACTTCATCCAGAGGATGCGCGACGAGGCACACCGCTTTGCGATCGGCTCGCACCGGGCCCGGCGCAAGAAGGAGATGGTGAAGAACCCGCTTGATGAAATTACCGGAATCGGCCCGACGCGCAAGCGCGCCCTGCTCCAGCATTTCGGCACGGCAAAAGCCGTTTCGCGTGCCGCGATCGGTGACCTCATGGCTGTCGAAGGCATCTCGGAGGCGGTGGCGAAACTGGTCTACAACCACTTCCACGAGAACGGCTCGACATAAATGCGCAGAAGACACGCAATCACCGTGAAAAGACGTTATCGGCAAGACTTGTGTTGACGAAGGGAGCTAAGGCTCTCATCTAAAAGGCACGCAATTTACAAAGACAGGTTCCCATGGCATCGCGCGCATACAATATTCCCAATCTGCTGACCTACGCCCGCATCGTCGCCGTGCCGCTGATTGTCCTGTGCTTTTTTGTCGAAGGCCGACTGCAGTCCTCCGATTTTGCCCGCTGGGCCGGTCTGGTGATTTTTGTCCTCGCTTCGATCACCGACTATCTCGACGGCTATCTGGCGCGGATCTGGAACCAGACCTCCAATATCGGCAAGATGCTCGACCCTATCGCGGACAAGCTGCTGATTGCCTCCATTCTTCTGTTGATGGCGGCGGATGGCACGATTGCCGGTTGGTCGCTCTGGGCAGCCATCACCATTCTCTGCCGCGAGATCCTGGTCTCGGGCCTGCGTGAGTATCTGGCCGCGCTGAAGGTCAGCGTGCCGGTCACCCGTATCGCCAAGTGGAAGACGGCAGCCCAGATGTTTGCTCTTGCCTTCCTGCTTGCCGGCCCTGCCGGTGACAAGGTGCTGCCGTATACGACCGAAATCGGAATGGGCCTCCTCTGGGTCGCTGCCATCCTGACCATCTACACCGGCTACGACTATTTCCGCGCCGGCCTGAAGCACATGGTCGATTGAGATGGTCAAGCTCGTCTATTTCGCCTGGGTTCGCGAACGCATCGGCAAGGGTGAGGAAGAGTTGGAACTGCCGGATCATGTCACGACGGCGGGCGAACTGATTGCCTATCTTTCGACGCTGGGTGACGAATATGCCGACGCCCTTCGGGTGCCGCGCGCCATTCGCGTGGCGGTCAATCAGGAGCATATCGAGCACGATGAGGTGATTTTGGGTGCGCGGGAGATCGGGCTGTTTCCGCCGATGACCGGCGGCTGAGGGCACAGCCTGCACTGCAGTCCCTAAGAAGGTGTGAGATGCAAAGACCCGTGATCCGCGTTCAGCGCGAGGATTTCGATCCCGGCCACGAAAGCCGACTTCTGACGGCTGGGCGGCACGATATCGGTGCTGTCGTTTCCTTCGTCGGCCTCTGCCGTGATGAGGCCGGTGCCCTCTCCGCTCTTGAACTCGAGCATTATCCCGGCATGGCCGAGGCGGAGATGATGCGGATCGCGGACCTTGCCATGTCCCGCTTTTCGTTGATTGGGCTTACCGCCATTCACCGCCATGGCCGGATTGAGGCGGGTGAACAGATTGTGCTGGTCATCGCAGCAGCATCCCATCGGCAAGCCGCCTTCGACGGCGCCAATTTCGTCATGGATTTCCTGAAAACCTCAGCTCCGTTCTGGAAGAAGGAGCATGGTCGCGACGGCACCAGCGGCGGCTGGGTCGAGGCCAAGGATGCCGATGACAGCGCGCGGGATCGGTGGAACGGTTCCTAGAGCATTTCCAGCCGAAGCGAGATCGCTTCGGCGTCGGATAATGCGGCAAGAACAAAAAGATAGAGCATTTCCGGTGAACCCGTGTTCAACGGAAATGCTCTAGACCGCCAGCGGATGTTCGGCTGCCGACATCCGCCACCTCATTTTCCCATAAAAAACCGGGCCCTTGCGAGCCCGGTTTCTTGTTGGAACAGTCGCGTGAGGCTCAAGCCTCAAGCCATCATTCAGCCGACGATTTCGGTGTCGGAGAACCAGTACTTGATTTCCTGGGCAGCGGTTTCCGGAGCGTCCGAACCGTGAACCGAGTTCTCGCCGATGGAGAGAGCGTGGGTCTTGCGGATCGTGCCTTCGTCGGCGTTGGCCGGGTTGGTGGCGCCCATGATTTCGCGGTTATTCAGGATGGCGTTTTCGCCTTCGAGAACCTGAACGACGGTCGGGCCCGAGGTCATGCCTTCAACCAGTTCGCCGAAGAAGGGGCGATCCTTGTGAACGGCGTAAAAGCCTTCGGCTTCGCGGGTCGACATCCAGACGCGCTTGGAAGCGACGACGCGCAGGCCGGCATCTTCGAGCATCTTGGTGATGGCGCCCGTCAGGTTGCGCTTGGTTGCGTCCGGCTTGATCATCGAGAAGGTGCGTTCAATCGCCATCTGTCTCATCCTTGTTTGTGTCATGGGGAAAGTGGGCGGTATCTAGCCGCACCGAATCACGAACACAAGAGGGCACGCGCAATTTCACACGAGCGTCATGGTTCGCTGCGAATGCGAGATCGGACAAAAATGCCTACGCCACCTTGCGGGCATGTCCCTCGTAAAGATCAAGCAAACGCTCGAACCACACGGACACCTTGTCGTCTGCCGGCAGATGAACTGAGCCTGTGGAAATTCTCAACCACTGCAAGGCGCCGAAAACGATGTAGTCGGCAAACAGCGGCCTTTCGCCGCCGATGAAAGGCTGATGACCCAACATGTGGCGAAGGGCCAAGAGCTTTGCCGGGAAGGCCGCGATCTCGGCGTCGCGACCGGCAGCCACCTCCTCGATCTCACGCCCCAGTCGCTCACGACGGCTTTGCCGGAAATAGGCCTGGTCGATGGGGGCTAACATGTCGTGGATGTCACAAATGGCAATGCGCGTAACGGCCGGATGAATGACTGCCTGCGAAAAGCTTTCGACGAAACGCGTGAGCGCCCTGCCAGCCTCACCGCCAAGCAGCGTCGGATGATCCGGGTAGGCCTCATCCAGATAGGTTGCGATATCGAAGCTGTCTGCGACGAGATGAACGCCATCCCGCAAAATCGGAACGGTTTTCGAGAAGCCGTTTTCGACGGACGGGATCGCCGTAAAGGCAAGCGGTCGCTCCTCGAAATCCAAGCCCTTGTGGCGAAGCGCCATGACCACTTTCCAGCAATGCGGGGAAAACGGGCGCGCTTCATTGGCGCCGCAAAGCGAATAGAGTGTGATGGCCATGAGACTCTCCGAACACGAGGGAAATGCGATGATGGCCGACTTGCGCGAGAGGATCAATTCAGGAATGTCCACTTGGGCTTATCTGGCCGTACAGCCCCTCGTTCCTCGGCTTTCCACAAAAACAGAAACGGCCGAGCGCTAAACCCGGCCGTTCGGCTGTGCGTGTGAAAATGTTACCGAGTTCCCCTATCAGGCGACCCTGGCAAGGACCTGCCGGCTTGCAGAGAAATTGAACTTGGCCATCAGGTCATCGAGCCTCTGAGCCTCGCCGGAGAGCTGGGTTGCTGCGGCACTTGATTCCTCGACCATGGCCGCATTCTGCTGGGTGGAGCGATCGATCGTGCCGAGGGCCGCGTCGATCTCAGACAGGCCGGTCGACTGTTCACGTGCGCCGGCGACGATCTTGCTGACTTCGCTGCTGATGGAATTCACCTCATCGGCAATTGTGCGAAGCGCATCGCCCGCCTGGTCAACGAGAGCAACGCCATGCTGCACCTGAGCAGCGGACGAGTTGATCAGATGCTTTATCTCTTTGGCCGCCTGCGCGGAGCGCTGGGCAAGTTCGCGCACTTCCTGGGCGACGACGGCAAATCCCTTGCCGGCCTCGCCTGCGCGGGCAGCCTCGACACCGGCATTGAGCGCCAGCAGGTTGGTCTGGAAGGCAATCTCGTCGATCACCGAAATGATCTGGTTGATCTCCTGAGACGATGCCTCGATCCGGCTCATCGCTTCGACCGCATCGGTGACAATGCCACCGGAGCGTTCTGCACCCTGGCGCGCGTGATCCACCAGCTTGCCGACCTTCTCGGCAATCGACGCCGTATCCCGGACAGTCTGCATGATGGTGGAAAGCGCGCTTGCGGTTTCCTCAACGGAAGCGGCCTGCCGCTCTGTGCGGGTGGACAGATCCTGGTTTGCAGCCGTGATCTGGGATGATCCGTTACTGACGACATGGACAGCACCGCGAACCTGGCCGAAGACACGCTCCAGATTTTCGATGGACGCATTAAACGACACGCGCAGCGCATCCATGACGCCCGGAAAGACAGCCTCAATGCGGCAGGATAGATCGCCGGCTGCAAGGCGCGAGAGGGCGGCGTCCAGCTGTTCGATCACCATCTGGCTCGCTTCGGCAGCGCGCGCTTTTTCCTCTGCACGCTTGTCCCGTTCCTGGGCCGCGGCAATATCGGCTGCGTGCACCTGCTCGGCCATGTCCCGGGTCTCACGTTCCGCGGCAACGGCCTGATTGACGGCCTGCTCTGAGGCGATGAAGGCGGTGACGACGGAATGCGCAAGCGCAATCAGCGCCGCACTTTGGAGCACCAGCACAACCGCATGAAGAACAACACGATCGAAATGCGATTCGCCCGGAAACACCGCCAGTGGCATGGCAAAGTAGAACGCAGTGTGATGGATGGCGACAAAGGCGGCATACCCCACGATCGCACGCCAGTCGATCCAGGCAGCGCAGATTGCTAGGGTTGCGAAGAAATACATATGCGCATCGATCTGAAGCGACGATCCCTCAAACGAAAACACCAGTATTGCCACCATCGCGGCCTGGGCAATCGAGGTGACGATGCGGGTTGTCGGCCCGGTCTTGTCCTTCACCCACAAGAGGGTCGCCAAACCAGCGACGAGAGCGGCGGCCAGAAGTGCGACCATATCCGCACCTTCGTCCCGCAGCCAAAGGCGCGCAGCAATCAAGACCAAGTTCACCCATAGCAGCGCCACGATACCCGTACCGGCTAGCGTGCGCAGCCTTGACAGTGCCTGCATTTTAAATCTCCTTCGCGCATCCAAACGCGAGCCTGTGATTGAAGACCAATATTGCTCCGTGAGCCCGAAGACGCTTAGGAAATGATGAATCCGGCGAATACGCTACCGACATCCAGGGAAAGCGCCCCGCCCAGACAAAGCGCCCCTCGGCCCGGCCGATGGTTTCCATGTTGAGCATGGCCCCGCCCCCCGGCTGCGTGACAACCAAGACGAAAGCACCGCTCGGGCGCGCGTAAACCGCAGCAACCAAGCCGAAGAATAGGAGCAAGAAGCCGAGGATGAGACGCAGGTCCACCTGGGACTGCTCCATTTCACCACTCGCCATGCCGTCGCGCTCCTCGTGTCTTCCAACGCGACTTTAAGTTACCTTCTCCTAATTTATGATTAAGTTGTCGGATCCGCAGGCCGGCCCTGGCTTGCTACACTTCCATTAACCCTGGTTGATGATTTCGGCCTGCCAGGCCCCAGTCTTAACCATCGAAAAATCAAAATATCCCATGCTCGCCAGTATATTAGCAAAGGGATATTCCAAAATGGCGCAGGACGCTGCCTCATCTCCGGTCTCCGGGTCCCGATCGGGTGCAACCGACAAACTCCATCGCGTTGCAGGCTTCATGGCCAAACACCAGATCGAGGGACTGCCTCGCAATTTCGAACTGATCTATGAAGCACTTTACGGTCGCAATCCGCCGCTGGCGCGTGAACTGGCGGCGCTGGGCGGCAATCTTACCCAGGTGGCCCTCGATCAGATCGGCTTGAAACACCATCTCGTCAGCCATTGCGGGCTGGCCGAGAAGAAACTGCATTCGCAGGCGATTGCCACGCTCCGCCGGATCGAGGAAAAGGTTTCGCTGGGCATCATGCAGAAGATGGCCTACTCCCGCGGCCTGGAAACGATCCAGCAATCCGTCCGGGATGACAGCGCCCGCGGCGTGACCGAACTGATGGACGAACTGGAATTCCTGGAAGTCGCCACACGCGATCTGCTGACGACGGAAACCGAAATCGAGCAGGTTCTGCGCAGCGCCATCGAAGAGCTGAACACCAACAACCGCACGGTGGAAGCCGCGCGCAGCATGACCATGCGCGACCGGCTGACCGGCCTTCCGAACCGTCTGTCGCTGGTCAACCGGCTGGAGCAACTGTTCGACTCCGGCGTCGCCGGCGTTTCGACCGCGCTGGTCCTGGTCGACATCAACGATTTCCGCCAGATCAACCAGCAATATGGCGAGGATGCGGGGAACCGCATTCTGAAGCGGCTCGCAGCGATCTTCCGCAAGACGATCAAGAAACACGATTTCGTCGCGCGCTCCGGCGGTGACGAGTTCGCCTTCCTGTTCAGCGACGTGACGGCCAAGGACACCTATGCCATCGCGGAACGCCTGCACGCAGCCGTCGAGGACAACCTCGTCTTCGCCGCGGAACACAAGGGCATTCAGGGATCGCTTGAACTTTCAATCGGTTTTGCGATGAGCGACGATGCCGACTACGCCATGCAGATGATCGCCTGCGCGGAGGCAGCCCTTGCAGTTGCGCATGGCAACAGCCGCCAGCCGATTGCCGGCTACAAGGCCGAGCAGCAGGACAAGGCGCAGGCCGCGGCCCGCCCCGCCGCGTGATCGTCAAACACGGCCTGGCATGAGAGGACCGCGAGCGCCTCTTGAAAGGGGCGCAGCTTTCGGCCAAAAGCCAGAGCATGATTACGATCACCGACATCTCCGCCCGCATTGCCGGGCGCCTGCTCATCGACCACGCCAGCGTTTCGCTGCCATCGGGGACCAAAGCCGGTCTCGTCGGCAAGAACGGTGCCGGCAAGTCGACCCTGTTTCGCATCATCACCGGTGATCTCGCATCCGAGAGCGGCAGCGTGTCGATCCCGCGCAATGCCCGCATCGGCCAGGTCGCGCAGGAAGCGCCCGGCACCGAGGAGAGCCTGATCTCGATCGTGCTAGCCGCCGACAAGGAGCGCGCCGCGCTGCTTGCCGAGGCCGAAACGGCGACGGATCCGCATCGGATCGCTGAGATCCAGACACGGCTTGCCGATATCGGCGCGCATTCGGCGGAAGCGCGCGCGGCCACCATTCTGTCCGGGCTTGGCTTCGATCACGAGGCACAGCTTCGCCCGGCCTCCTCCTTTTCCGGTGGCTGGCGCATGCGCGTGGCGCTTGCCTCCGTCCTGTTTGCCGAGCCGGACCTGCTGCTGCTCGACGAGCCGACCAACTATCTCGATCTCGAAGGCACGCTATGGCTCGAGGACTATATCCGGCGCTATCCGCACACCGTCATCATCATCAGCCACGACCGCGACCTTCTCAACACCGCGGTCAACTCGATTGTCCATCTCGACCAGAAGAAGCTTACCTTCTATCGCGGCGGCTATGACAGCTTCGAGCGGCAGAAGGCTGAAAACGACGAATTGCATATGAAGGCCAAGGCGAAGAACGACGCCGCCCGCAAGCATCTGCAGAGCTTCATCGACCGCTTCCGCGCCAAGGCAACCAAGGCCAAGCAGGCCCAGAGCCGCATCAAGGCGCTGGAGCGCATGGGCACGGTTGCCGCCGTCATCGAGGATCACGTCCATCCGATCCATTTCCCGAAACCGGAGAAACAGCCTGCCTCGCCGATCGTTGCCATTGCAGGCGGCGTCGTCGGCTACGAGCCGGGCAAGGCGATACTGAAGAACCTCAATCTGCGCATCGACAACGATGACCGCATCGCGCTTCTCGGCTCGAACGGCAACGGCAAGTCGACCTTTGCCAAGTTCATCTCCGGGCGGCTTGACCCGCAGGCGGGACAGCTGAAGACAGCACCGAGCCTGAATGTCGGCTTCTTCGCGCAGCACCAGCTCGACGACCTCATTCCAAACGAGAGCCCCGTCGACCACGTCCGCCGTCTCATGCCACAGGAGCCGGAAGCGAAAGTCCGCGCGCGGGTCGCCCAGATGGGGCTTGCAACGGAGAAGATGGACACCGCCGCCAAGGATCTTTCCGGCGGCGAGAAGGCCCGTCTGCTGATGGGGCTTGCCGCCTTCCATGCACCGAACCTTCTCATTCTCGACGAACCGACCAACCACCTCGACATCGACAGCCGCAAGGCGCTGATCGAGGCGCTGAACGATTACGAGGGCGCGGTCATCCTGATCTCGCACGATCGCCATCTGATCGAGGCGACCGTCGATCGCTTGTGGCTTGTCAACAACGGCACGGTCACCAGCTTCGACGGCGACATGGAGGAGTATCGCGCCCTGATCGTCGCTTCGGGCAAGAAGCCGGCGGAGAAGGACAAGGCAGATGGCAGCGCGGAGACGGTGAACAAGGCCGACCAGCGCAAGGCCGCTGCCGACAAGCGCGCAAGCCTCGCGCCATTGAAGAAAAAGATCAACGAAGTCGAAGCCTTGACCAAGAAACTGGAGACATTGATTCAAGGCCTCGACAAGGAGCTTGCCGATCCCGCCCTCTACGAGAAGGCACCCGCCAAGGCGGCTGAAAAGGCAAAGCAGCGCGGCGAAGCGGCAGCCAAGCTTTCAGCGGCCGAAGAGCAGTGGCTGGAACTCTCGGCCGAGTACGAAGAGGGCATGGCAGGTTAGGCGGCCGATCCTTGTTGAGCACTGGAATATGCGCTAGGTTTATGGCGTATATTCACGAGGTGAGATCATGCCGCTTTATGTGCGCGATGAACGCGTGAACCTGCTCGCCGAGAAGGCGCAGAAAGTCTTGAAGGCTCTGACCAAGACGGATGCCATCCGCCAGGCTCTTGAACGCGTGCTGAAAGAGGAAGAACAGCGCCCGCCGCTTGCCGAGCGGTTGGAGGCGTTGCGTGCGCGTTACGCTATGCCTGCCTATGAGGCGCTCGACCCGTTCGATCAGAAGGCTTTCCTTGATGAAATGTGGGGCGACGACGGTGTTCATCGATAGTTCGGCGCTGGTGGAAATTCTGACAGATGCGCCGTTGCGGCAAGAGCTTCTCGACCGGATAGCCGTTTCGCCCACTCCGTTTTCAACGTCGCCGACAGTGATCTATGAAACGACGGTTGTCATCTTTTCCAGAACGAACAAGACGGTCGAGGCCACATTCGATTTCGTCGAGGAGTTCCTTGCCGAATTGAACGCCGAAATCCTGCCTGCGACGCGCGAGACGGCGCTTGCTGCGCTCGATGCCTTTTCGCGCTATGGCAAGGGCAGACATCCGGCCCGGCTCAATTTCGGCGACTGCTTCTCCTATGCGGGTGCCAAGGCATCCGGAGCAGATCTGCTCTATGTCGGCGAGGATTTTCGGCAAACGGATCTCGCCTGACGACAGGACCGGAGCCCCCGCCCTGCCCGGTCAGGCCTTCTTTTCCCAGCGGCCTTCCGGCGTTTGCTGCCAATAGGTCAGCGTGTGGCCTTCGCCCTTCAGCTTCTTCCACTGGCTTCGCGCGCCTTCGAGCTGCTCGGTGTCGTAGCCATCGAACACAAAGACGATTCGATCGTAGGTGAGATCTGCCGGCGGCTCGGCGCCATCGACAAGGAAGCGTACGGTCGCGTCGTTGATATTGTCCTGGCCTGTCGTCAGCAACACAGGCTGGCGTTCCGGCGCGGCGCCCTCCTCCGTGCCATGCGGCAGAAAGCTTTCATCCCGATAGGTCCAGAGATGAGCGTCGAGGGCGTCGCGTCGCTCCGGCTGGCGCGTTTGGACCGCGACGCGCCAGCCGCGCTCGACACTTTTCTCAAGCAGCGGCGGGAGCGCGTCTTCCAGCTTCGATTCCGTCAGGTGGTAGAACAGGACTTCCGCCATGCCGCTTCTCCGCCTCGATCAGGCTTCGTAATTTGCCCGAACGAACTGGTCGAGAAGGCGTACGCCGTAGCCCGACCCCCAGGACTGGTTGATCTCGTCGTTCGGCGACCCCATGGCCGTGCCGGCGACATCGAGATGCGCCCAGGGCGTATCCTTGACGAAGCGCTTGAGGAATTGCGCCGCGGTGATCGACCCCGCGTGGCGTCCACCGGTGTTCTTCATATCGGCGAACTTGCTGTCGATCATCTTGTCGTAATCCTTGCCGAGCGGCATGCGCCACAGGCGCTCGTTCGTGGCAAGGCCGGCGGCCAGCAGCTGGTCAGCCAGCGTGTCGTCATTCGAGAAGAGACCGGCATGCAGATTGCCGAGCGCGACGAGGATTGCGCCAGTCAGCGTTGCAAGGTCGATCATCAGCGCCGGCTGGAAGCGCTCGTTGCAGTACCAGAGGGCATCGCAGAGCACGAGGCGGCCTTCCGCATCGGTGTTGATGACCTCGATGGTCTGCCCCGACATCGAGGTCACGATATCGCCCGGACGCTGGGCATTGCCATCGGGCATGTTCTCAACGAGGCCGATGATGCCGATGGCGTTCACTTTGGCCTTGCGCGCCGCCAAAGTGTGCATGAGGCCGGTCACGGCAGCCGCGCCACCCATATCACCCTTCATCTCTTCCATGCCGCCAGCCGGCTTGATCGAAATGCCGCCAGTGTCGAAGACAACGCCCTTGCCGATAAAGGCCACCGGCTTGTCCTTCTGTTTGCCGCCCTTCCAGCTCATGATAACCAGTCTGGGGGGACGCACCGAACCCTGCGACACGCCGAGCAAGGCACGCATGCCCAGTTTTGCCATTTCCTTTTCGCCGAGGATCTCGATATCGACGCCGAGCTTTTCCAGCTCTGCGGCCTTTTCGGCAAATTCTAAGGGCCCCAGAACATTGGCCGGCTCGTTGACGAGGTCGCGCGCCAAAATGACGCCTTCGGCAACGGCCTGGGCATCGGCAAAGGCCTTCTTGGCGGCTGACGCATCAGCAGTCACAATCGTCACCTTGATCGATTTTGCTTCTTTCGCATCGTCCTCATCGGGCTTCTTGTCGGTCTTGTAACGGTCGAACTTGTAGGACCGAAGCTGCATGCCAAGGGCAAAGTCTGCGACCGCGTTCGGTGTGATCTCAACACCCGGCGCATCCATGAACACCGTGACAGTCTCGGCCCTCTTCAGCTGACCGGCTGCCACACCACCGGCTTTCAGCCAGTCGTGACCGGACATGTCCTCTGCCTTGCCGAGACCGATAACCAGCAACCTGTCAGCCTGCGAGCCGTGCGGTGCAAGAATATCGAGTGTCGCAAGGGATTTGCCCTTGAACTTGCCGATCTCCGCCGCCCGCGGATAAATCCCTGCTGGATCCGCCTCGGCAAGGCCCGCCGGCTGATGATTGCCTGATGCCTTGAGCAGGATCGCGAAACCGCCGGTCACAGTGTGGGATTTGGCGAAGGTCAGGGCAAGCTTGGCGGACATGAAATCTCCAGTTCTGAATGGGACGGGCGCGTCGATGTCGCGCGATCATCGGCGTTTCGACTGCGATAGCAAGTTGGCGCGTGCTTTTCCACCGAAGGTTTGGCCACCTGTCGGCACAGGGCACGCAAAGTTGACACTTTCACGACATCGAATAAGGGCGTGTCCGATTTACCGCGCACGACGAAAAACTTAAGGCTGCCGATAGGGTAAATTTCGTCTCCTTGGTCGCCAAATCGCCGCAACCATCGTAGAGAAGGACCGACCTCGCGACCTGTCGATTTGCGGCGGGCCACCCGGGAAACTTTATGAAGATACTCGAAAAATACATCGTGAAGCGTGTCCTCTTGATGTTCCTCACCGCGCTTCTGCCGGTGCTGGCCATCATCTGGACGACGCAGGTTCTGCAGAGGATCAACCTCGTCACGGATAGCGGCCAGTCAGCTGGCTCGTTCATGCTGTTGGCGACGATGATTCTGCCGACCCTTGTGTCAACGGTGTTGCCGTTCGCGCTGGTTATCGGCGTGACGCAGACACTGACCACGATGAACAATGATTCCGAGCTTGCGGTCATCGATGCGTCGGGCGCGCCGCGCAGCATCGTCAACAAGCCGCTGCTCTCGCTGGGAGTCGGCCTGAGCATCTTTACCTTCGTCATGGTTGGCTTCGTGGAGCCCTCGATGCGGGTCAATGTTCGCCAGATGATTGCAACGGCCTATGCAGACCTTCTGTCGTCGGTGATTGAGGAAAGGACCTTCCGCCAGATCGAGCCCGGCCTCTACGTGCAGATTACGGAGCGTCAAGCCAGCCGTGGATTGAAAGGACTCCTGATCGCCGATTCCCGCGATCCCCAGACCGAACTCATCTATTACGCGCGCGAAGGTGCGGTGGAGGAAGACGGCAAGGCGCTTGTGATGCAGGACGGCGAAGTGCAGCGCAAGGCGCCGGACGGCGAGGTCACCGTAATCCGTTTCGATTCCTACGCTTTCGATCTGTCGGAGCTTTCGGAAGAGCGCGGCCAGGCGCGTTTCCGCGCCAAGGATCGCGACCTCTTCTTCTTGCTCGACCCCGACCCGCTGGATGAGGAATATCGGAAAAAACCGGGCGACTATCACGCCGAGTTGCATCGGCGCTTCTCCGTCAGCCTCTTTCCTCTTGTTTTTGTCGCCGTGTCTTTGATGATCTGCGGCGATGCGCGCTCGCATCGCGAAGCACGGCTGCATCCAATGGCCTCTGCCCTTGTGCTGTCGCTGACGATCTTCTGGCTGACCAATTATGCGACGTCGATGGCGGAAGATAACGGCGCGCTGATCCCGCTGCTTTATGCGATACCGCTCTTAGCAGGCATGATGGCACTCGTCTCCCTGAAGCTCAACAAGCGACCGCAGCTGCCGCGCTTCGTCCGGGATGGACTGGATCGCCTTTCAGTCACCGTACGACGCCTCCTGTCGCGCTTCGCGGGGAGACCGGCATGATCCGCACACTTGGGCTCTACTTTTTCCGCCGCTACATGCTGACCATGGCTTGGTTCTTTATTGGCGTGGTGAGCATTGTCTACCTGATCGACTTTACCGAAACCTCGTCCCGCTATGCTGAGCTTCCCGGCTATTCGATTGGCGCCGTCCTGTTTCTGACGGGGCTGAGGCTTCCGATGATCTTGCAGCAAACAGTGCCGTTCATCGGCCTTTTCGTCGGCATGGCCACGCTGATCAGCTTCAATCGGAAGTCGGAGCTGGTTGTCGCGCGCGCGGCAGGGATTTCCGTCTGGCAGTTCATGGCGCCCTTCCTGATTGGCGCGGCCCTGATTGGCATCGCCACGACACTGATCGTCAATCCGCTCGCGGCCTGGGGCGAGAGAGTTGGCAGCGAAATCGAAGCCGAATGGCGCGGCACATCCCCAACAGCGGGCCAGCCCTCGACGCCTTGGCTTCGCCAGACCAGCCAGGGCACCGATCTTGCCATGGGTGCGCGGACCGTGCTTGGCGGCGGCACCGAGCTTATCGATGTGGTCCTTCTGCACTTTGACGGGGACGGACGCATTGCTCTCAGGCAGGACGCGCGCTCGGCGAAATTGGAAGATGGTTACTGGAACCTTACCGGCGTCCTGGAGACAAGGCCCGGCGAAATCCAGCAGCGGCACGCCGCTGTGAGGGTCCCGACCAATCTCAATGCGGAATATGTCCAGCAAAGGCTCGTTAAAGCCGAAAGCGTTGCTTTTTATGATCTTTTTAACAAGATCGAAGTCGCGCAGTCTTATGGCGTGGCAACTCACGCGCTGGAGACCCAGTTCCACTCGCTTCTGTCACTGCCATTTCTCATGGTGGCAATGACGCTTATCGCTGCAACCGTCTCACTGAAATTCAGCCGGATCAACCAATCCCGGTCGGTGATTCTCGGTGGAATCTTGTCAGGCTTCGTGCTTTATGTGGTCACGGTGCTGGTCAGGGCATTCGGAAGCAGCGGTATCATGCCACCCTCTATTGCAGCATGGGTACCGGTTGTCGTAGCCATGGCATTGGGGGCAACGATTCTGCTTCACAAGGAGGACGGTTAGTGGCGGTAAGTGACCGCGGAAATATCAGGCGGCTCTCGGTAGTCCTGCTGACCAGCGTTGCGGTGTGCGCCTTGTCGCCATCGGCTCCGGCTGCGTTTGCCCAGAGCGCGCAACAGTCCCCTGTAAGTGCTGATGTATCCGAAGATGCAAAGCTGCTTCTGGCAGCGAACGAACTCGTCTACGACCGCGATGCTGAGCGCGTGGTCGCCAATGGCGCCGTTCAGATCAATTATGGCGGCTACCAGATGGTGGCGCGCCAGGTGGTTTATGATCAGAAAACCGGCAGGGTTACCGCTGCCGGCAATATCGAGTTGGTCGAGCCGACGGGCAACCGCGTCTATGCGGATTCGCTCGATGTAACGGACAACTTCTCGGACGGTTTCCTGCGCGCACTGCGCGTCGAAACCACCGACAATACGCGGCTTGTCGCAGAGAGCGCCGAGCGCGTTGGTGGCACCCAGATGATCCTGCACAAGGGCGTCTACACGGCCTGCCTACCCTGCGCGGAAAATCCGTCTCGCCCGCCGATCTGGCAGGTCAAGGCAGAGCGCGTCGTTCAGGACGGCAAGAAGAAGACCGTGCGACTGGAAAAGGCGCGATTCGAGCTGTTCGGGCATTCGATTGCGACGCTTCCGTTCATCGAGGTTCCGGACAACACGGTAAAGCGCAAATCCGGCTTCCTGTTCCCGGAATTTCGAACGGCTGAAAAGCTCGGCTTCGGCATTGCCGTTCCCTACTACATTGCCATTGCGCCTGATCGCGACGCGACGATCACGACCACCGGTTATACAAGCCAGGGCGCGCTGATCGAAGGTGAGTACCGCCAACGCTTCGAAAAGGGCAACGCCACATTGCGGGTTGCCGCCATCAATCAGATGGATACGGAAGGGTTTGATGCGGGCACCAGCGATGCGCGCCGCGATTTTCGCGGGATGGTCGCGACGAAGGGTGACTTCAAGATCAATTCACGCTGGGCGTTTGGCTGGGATGCGATGTTCCAGTCGGACAACAACTTCGCCCGCACCTACGGCATTGACGGGTACAACAATTCGACCAACACGAACGTTGCGTACCTGACCGGTTTGGGCGACCGCAATTTCTTCGACATGCGCGGCTATTATTTCGATGTCCAGGACGCCGATCTCGATAGCACCGCGGAGAAGAAGCAGGCTACCGTCCTGCCTGTGATTGACTATAGCTACTACGCACCGGAGCTTGTGGCCGGTGGGCAGTTGTCCGGCACGATGAACTTCACCTCCCTGTCGCGCTTCTCCTCGGATGGCTTGACGGGCCTGAAGGGCAACATGAACCGCCTGACAGGTGAGTTGGAATGGCAGCGGACCTATGATGCGCCGGGCGGCCTGCAGATCACGCCAATCCTCGCTGCTCGCGGAGACGCCTATGGCCTCGCCATGGACGATCCGGGTGCAGCCTATGGCGGTGACTTCACCTCCAGCGATGCGCCGACCCGGCACATGCTGACGGCGGGCATCGAAGCACGCTATCCCTGGCTGATCACAACCGGCAACAGCTCGCATATCATCGAGCCGATTGCGCAGATCTACGCTCGCAATGACGAAAGTTTTGCCGGCGGACTGCCAAACGAAGATGCGCAGAGCCTGGTGTTTGACGCGACGAACCTGTTCGACCGCGACAAGTTCTCCGGTTTTGACCGCGTCGAGGGTGGTACGCGCGCCAATGTCGGCGTACGCTATACCGGTACGTTCGATAACGGCATTGGCCTGCGTGGCCTCTTCGGTCAGTCCTACCACCTGGCCGGGCTCAACTCCTATGCCAGTGAAGATCTCGTTTCGGTCGGAGCCTATTCGGGACTTGAGACCGACGTCTCGGACTTCGTCGCGATGGCCGGCATCGATCTGCCCATCGGCATATCGGCTAATGCCAGCGTTCGTCTGGACGAGAAGACACTTGAAGTTCAGCGCACCGATCTCGGCGCGTCCTATTCGCGCGATCGCTTCACCACAAGCGTGACTTTCACGCAGGTGGCGGCACGTCCGGAATACGGCTTTGATGAGGACAATCAGACGATCAGCAGCAGCTCGACGGTCAAGCTGAACGAATCCTGGTCTGTTTTCGGCTCGGTGAACTACGACATCGATGCGAACAGCTTCAATCGTCGCAGCGTCGGCATTTCCTACGGGGATGAGTGCACCACCTTCTCGCTTGCCTATTCCGACAAGTACGACCCCAACTCCGAAACGGCAAATGACTGGACGATTGGCGGAAAGCTGGTCTTCCGGACGCTGGGAGAAATCAACCTGAGCGATACTACGTTCTGAGAACGCTGGATCGCCAGGACGGGCCATTGTTTTGCCGCACGGATTGTGCAATCCGTGCGGCAGTTTTAATATGTCCACACGAAGACATTCACCGGCTCAGCCGGATGAAGAAAGGATGACACATGGTGGCGGCATCGAAAGGCACACGTTCGGCACTGGCCGGAATGGTCGCACTGGCAATGCTTTCCACGCCGGTCGCACTGCCGGCTCCCGCAATCGCTGCAACCTCCGTGGTCGCTGTGGTGAACAAGGCAGCCATCACCACCGGTGACGTGTCGCGCCGCGTTGCATTCCTCAAACTGCAGCGCCGTCAGGGCAACCTGCAGAAGCTCGCCAAGGAGCAACTTGTCGAGGAAGCGCTGAAGCGCGAGGAAATCGCGCGCATCGGCATGTCGGTATCGACCGCCGAGGTCGATCAGGCCTTTGAGCGGTTTGCACAATCCAACAAGCTGTCTGCCAAGCAACTGAATGGCGTCCTGGATCAGGCGGGCGTTGGCGCTGCGCATTTCAAGGCGTATATCGCCATTTCAATGAGCTGGCCACGACTCGTGAATGCACGGTATGGCGCGGGGTCGCGGGGTCGCCTGTCGAACCAGGATCTCGTCACTCGCCTTCTGGAAAACAAGGAAAAGCCCGTCACCACCGAGTATTTCCTCAAACAGGTGGTGTTCGTCGTTCCCGCCTCCAAGAAGGGAATTACAGCCAAGCGCAAGGCCGAGGCTGAAAAGTCGCGTGCATCCTTCCCCGGATGCGACCAGGCGATGGAATTCGCCAAGAACTACCGCGACGTTTCCATTCGCAATCTCGGCCGTGTCATGGCGCCCGAACTGCCACCGGATTGGAAGCCGTTGATCGAAAAGGCCAAGGGCGGCACAACAGGAACGCGCGTCACCGACCGTGGCGTGGAGTATCTGGCGATCTGCAACTCTCGTCAGGTGTCTGACGACGTCGCTGCTGAGATCGTCTTCCGGGCTGAAGATCTCGACAAGGCGGACCAGGGCGAAAACCCCAATGCGGCCAAGTATCTTGAGGAACTGCGCTCGAAAGCCCAGATCGTCATGCAGTGAGCCGGATGTGACGTCCGGATGGATCTGATCGCTCCGCTCGCCCTCACCCAAGGCGACCCTGCCGGCATTGGTCCGGACATCACCCTGCGCGCATGGCAGCGTCGTCATGACCTGGCATTGTCGCCCTTTGTCGTCATGGGCGATCCTGAAGTCTATCGTGTGCGTGCCCGCATGCTGGATCTGGTGGTGCCGGTCAAGGAAGCCACGCTGGACACGGCAGCAGACATCTTTGCGCATGCCCTGCCCGTGGTTCCGATTGCAACCGGCGTGACCGTTCTCGCCGGCAAGCCGCATATTGCCTATGCGCGCTCAACGATTTCGGCGATCGAGTCAGCAGTGGCGGCCTGTTTCGTCGGCTCGGTTCGGGCAGTCGTCACCAATCCGATAGCCAAATCCGTTCTCTACGAGGCAGGGTTCGGCTTTCCCGGGCATACCGAGTTTCTGGCAGATCTCGCAGCACGGCGCACGGGCGAAATCGTGCGGCCGGTAATGATGCTGGCAGGCCCCAAGCTGAAGGCTGTGCCAGTGACCATTCACATACCGATCAGCGAGGTGCCAAGGGCACTGACCACCGATCTCATTGTGGATACCTGCCGCATTGTGGCGCGTGACTTGGAAACGCGCTATGGCCTGCAGAATGCGCGGCTCGCCGTTGCCGGCCTCAATCCGCATGCCGGCGAAGGCGGTGCGATTGGGCGTGAGGATGATGCAATCATCCACCCGGCCGTGCGCAGACTGCGCGAGGAAGGCATCGATGCATTCGGTCCCCTGCCTGCCGATACGATGTTTCACGACGAGGCGCGCAGCCGCTACGACGTTGCGATCTGCATGTATCACGATCAGGCGCTCATTCCGGCCAAGGCGCTCGGGTTCGACGACAGCGTCAACGTAACACTTGGCCTGCCCTTCGTGCGCACCTCGCCGGATCATGGCACCGCCTTTGGCATTGCCGGATCAGGGCTCGCCAAGGAGGACAGCCTAGTGGCGGCGCTGCGTATGGCCGATGAAATGACACGGAGGCACGACAGCTGATGGCAGCACTTGATGGCTTGCCGCCGCTTCGCGATGTCATCGCGCGGCATGGCCTGGATGCAAAAAAGTCGCTCGGACAGAACTTTCTGCTCGACCTCAACCTGACCCAGAAGGTGGCGCGGACAGCGGGTCCGCTGGATGGATGCACGGTGTTCGAGGTTGGGCCCGGACCTGGCGGTCTGACGCGTGCAATTCTGGCGCTTGGTGCCGAAAAGGTAATCGCGGTTGAACGTGATCCGCGCTGTCTGCCGGCACTGGCTGAGATCGGAGCCCACTACCCCGGCCGGCTCGAGGTCATCGAGGGCGACGCGCTAAAGACCGATTTCGAGGCGATGGCGAACGGCCGCCCGGTGAAGATCATCGCCAATCTGCCCTACAATGTCGGCACGCAATTGCTGGTCAACTGGTTGACGCCCCGCCAATGGCCTCCCTTCTGGCAATCGCTTACACTGATGTTCCAGAAAGAGGTGGGCCAGCGCATTGTCGCCGAAGCGGATGACAATCACTACGGACGCCTGGGGGTTCTTTGCGGTTGGCGGACTACCGCGCATATGGCCTTTGATATTCCGCCACAGGCTTTCACGCCGCCGCCGAAGGTCACCTCGACCGTGGTGCATCTCGAACCACGCCCGGCGCCGCTTGATTGCGATATCCAGAAACTCGAGCGCGTGACGCATGCTGCCTTCGGCCAGCGTCGCAAGATGCTGCGCCAGAGCCTGAAGCCGCTTGGCGGTGAAGCCTTGCTCGAAAGGGCAGGAATCGATCCTCAGCGCCGTGCCGAGACGCTCGAAGTCGAAGAGTTCGTACGCCTAGCCAACCTGCTGTAGGCTCTGCTGCCTCTCCTCAACCAGCGCGGTCCTTCACCTGGCTTTCCAGCCATGATGCAAGATGAAGCGCAGGTTCGCTCTTATGCCCTGTGACAAGCCAGTAGCCTCGGTCGGCGATCTCCACTTCGGGGCCAGCCGCAGTCAGAAGCCCCGCATCCAGGAGCTGGTCGACTATTCCGCGCCACCCAAGCGCCAGGCCTGCGCCGCCCAGTGCAGCCTGAATGACCATGGAATAGGTGTTGAAACGCAGATCGCCGGGACCATGCTCATTGGGCAGCGTTACGCCGCATTCCCGAAGATAAGACTGCCAGTCGAGCCAGGGAGAGGTTGCCTCGGCATCGAGGTGGATGCGGGTGGCAAGGCCCGACAATGCGCTTTCTCGGGTCCCCAGCCGTTCGGCGAAGGCGGGCGAGCAGACAGGAACGACCCGTTCCGACATCAACAGAATGGCATCGCCGTCAAAATCGGGTCGTGCGCCAAAGGCAACCGCGACATCCGCTGAGTCGCGCCAGTGCGGACCCAGCCTCTGCGACGCGACGATCTGGAGATCGAGGGTCGGATTATCGGCCCTGAACGCCTGCATTCGCGGAAGAAGCCACAAACCCGAGAAGGCATAGTCCGTGGTCAGGCGGACCGTCGGCCGCCGCCGCGCAGCCGCTAGGCTGCGCTCGAGCGCATCGATATCCTCGACAGCGCGGATCGCGATCTGCAGAAGGCGTCGGCCTTCCTCGGTAAACCGTACCCCACGGTGCAGACGCTGCAAGAGTGCCACGCCGAAACGCTGCTCGAGATTGCGGACCTGATAGCTGACGGCGGGTTGGCTGAGCCGAAGCGCTATCGCGGCCGCAGACAGCGAGCCGCGGCGCTCGATTTCCACGAGAAGTCGCATCCAACCGAGATCCTGCATTGGATCAGACATAAAACTGCCTTATGTCAAACATCAAAACTCTCCTGCTTCACAGCAGAGACTTGCCGATTTTCAATAACGATAACCAATAGCAGCAAAGAGGGAAACAGCATGAGCACTCTTAAGAAGGCATCCGCATCCTGGCTCGCCGGCATTGCGACGATCACACTCATGGCGTTCAGCGGCACCGCGATGGCGCAGGACGGCGATAGCTGCAAGACGATCCGGCTGTCTGACCCCGGCTGGACCGACATCACCGCAACCAATGCCGTGGCATCTGTCGTGCTTGATGCCTTGGGTTACGAAGCAGACGTGAAGACCCTCTCGGTTCCGATCGGCTATCAGTCGATGAAGAATGGCGAGATTGATGTGTTCCTCGGCAATTGGATGCCGGCACAGCAGGCATTCATCGATGATCTGAATGCGGCCAAGGCCATCGAGGTCGTCAACAAGAACCTTGTCGGCGCAAAATTCACGCTCGCGGTTCCGACCGCAACCGCCGAGAAGGGCATCAAGGATTTTGCCGATCTCGGCAAGCATGCAGACGAATTCGAGAGTAAGATCTACGGCATCGAACCCGGCGCACCGGCCAATGCGAATATCCAGAAAATGATCGACGCGGGCGAATTCGGTCTCAAGGGCTGGGAACTGGTCGAATCCGGCGAGCAGGCGATGCTGGCGCAGGTCGAGCGCGCCACGAAGGACGGCAAGGGCGTTGTCTTCCTGGCATGGGCGCCCCACCCGATGAACGAGCGCTTCGACCTCACCTATCTCTCTGGCGGTGACGCCTATTTCGGTGCCAATTATGGCGGGGCTGAAGTCTATACCCTGGCCCGCACTGGCTGGACCGCCGACTGCCCGAACGCGGCCAAGCTCTTCAAGCAACTGACGTTCGATGTCAGCATGGAGAACGTGCTGATGGGCGAGATCCTTGGCGGCACCGACAGCAAGGACGCGGCCAAGGCTTGGCTGAAGACCAACCCTCAGGTGCTGGACGCCTGGCTCGCCGGTGTTCAGACGATGAGTGGCGAACCGGGTGATGCTGCCGTCAAGTCTTCGCTCGGCCTGTGAGACAGAGCGTATGACGAAACGTCCGAATATCCTGATCCTGATGGTGGATCAGTTCAATGGTACCTTCTTTCCGGACGGTCCTGCAGACTTCCTGCATGCGCCACACCTGAAGGCCCTGGCAAAGCGCTCCGCGCGCTTTGCCAATACCTATACTGCAAGCCCGCTCTGTGCACCGGCGCGCGCCTCCTTCATGTCCGGCCAGTTGCCGAGCCGGACGCGCGTCTATGACAACGCCGCGGAGTTTGCCTCCGACATTCCAACCTTTGCCCATCATCTGCGAGCAGCAGGCTACCAGACCAGCCTTTCCGGCAAGATGCACTTCGTCGGCCCCGACCAGTTGCACGGCTTCGAGGAGCGGCTGACGACCGACATCTACCCGGCCGACTTTGGCTGGACACCGGATTATCGCAAGCCCGGCGAGCGGATTGACTGGTGGTATCACAATCTCGGCTCGGTCACCGGCGCCGGCATTGCCGAAATCACCAACCAGATGGAGTATGACGACGAAGTCGCCTACAATGCCACAAGGCGGCTCTACGACTTGTCACGAGGCCATGACGACCGCCCCTGGTTGATGACGGTGAGTTTCACCCACCCGCATGATCCCTATGTCGCAAGGCGGAAATACTGGGACCTCTATGAGGATTGCCCCGCACTCGACCCGGCTGTGCCGGCCGTGGCCTATGAAGCCCAGGATCCGCATTCGCAGCGTCTAATGGACGCCTGCGATCATCGGGCCTTCGATGTAACGGATGAGAACATCCGTCGGGCGCGGCAGGGATATTTTGCCAATATCTCCTATGTCGACGACAAGATCGGCGAGATCCTTGACGTGCTCAAGCGCACGCGGATGGACGACAACACCGTCATCCTCTTCGTCTCAGACCATGGCGATATGCTCGGCGAGCGTGGCCTGTGGTTCAAGATGAACTTCTTTGAGGGGTCGGCCCGCGTGCCGCTGACGATTGCCGTGCCGGGTGTGGACGGCCAGTTGATCACGACGCCGGTCTCGACGCTCGACGTGACGCCCACAATCGCTGGACTGGCCGGCATCGACATGACCACGCTTGCCCCTTGGACGGACGGCGAAGATTTGATGCCGCTTGTGAAAGGCACGGGAAAACGCGGCATCGTGCCGATGGAATATGCCGCCGAAGGCACTGTTAGCCCGATGGTCGGCCTCAGGGATCCGCGTTACAAGCTGACGCTCTGCAAGGCCGACCCGCCAATGCTTGTCGATCTTGAGGCAGACCCTTACGAGCTCGACAATCTCGCGGATGACCCCGAGCATGCCGGGGTTTTTGCACGACTGACAGCTCTGGCTGAAGAGCGCTGGGATCTGGCGCAGTTCGACGCTGCTGTGCGTGAAAGCCAGGCGCGCCGGCATGTGGTCTATGCCGCCCTGCGAAACGGCGCCTATTTCCCCTGGGATTATCAGCCGCTGCAAAGAGCATCCGAGCGCTATATGCGCAACCACATGGATCTCAACGTCCTTGAGGAAAATCAGCGGTTCCCCCGCGGGGAGTAAATCGCTTCTCCAAACGCATCGCCCGCGGGCTGGCACCCGCGGGCGACTTCGTTTCGCAAAGAGGCCCCGGCTATGCAGCCCGACGCTGGCTCGATGTCGAGCTCCTGAACATGTCAACCTGGCTGTTCAAGCGACCTACTTCGACACTGAGCGAATGGGTTGCGGCGTTTGCTTCCTCGACCATGGCGGCATTCTGCTGCGTCATCTGATCCATCTGATTGATGGCCGAGTTGATTTCACCGATCGAGATGGACTGCTCGCGAGATGAAAGGACAATCGCGCCGACCTGCTGCTTGATCGCTTCGACATTCGCGCCGATCGACTGAATAACCTTTCCCGTCTCGCCAACGAGACCGACGCCCACGCGAACCTCCCGCGCAGACCGTTCGATCAGCGCCTTGATCTCGCGTGCGGCCGTGGCAGAGCGCTGTGCGAGTTCGCGCACTTCCTGAGCAACCACGGCAAAGCCCTTGCCCGCCTCGCCCGCACGGGCCGCTTCAACCCCGGCATTGAGCGCGAGCAGATTGGTCTGGAAGGCAATATCGTCGATCACGCCGATGATCTGTCCGACCTGATCAGAGGATTGCTCAATCTGCGTGATGGCCGCAACCGTATCCGTAACAACGACTTCGGAGCGCTTGGCATCCGACATCGCGGTGTCCACCAGACCGTTGACATTCTCCGCGCGTCGCACGGCATCCGACAGCGTATCGGCGACACCGCTCAATGCGGCCGAGGCCTGTTCCAATGCAGCTGCCTGCCGCTCCGTGCGCTGGGCAAGTTCGTCCGTCGCATGCGCAAGCTCCGATGAGCCGCCATTGATCGCCTCCGAACTTGTGCTGATCGTCAGCATGACCTGATGCAGCTTCGTCATGGACTCGTTGAAATCGATGCGCAGCCTGTCCAGGTCACCCGCAAACGCAGCGGTAATCCGGTAATTTGTGTCGCCGTGCGAGAGGGCCGACAGCCCTTCTCCCAACGCCTGCACGGCCACTGCAATCTCTTGGGCCCGCGCTTGCCGATTGCGTTCCGTGTCCTCTTCCAGCGCGCGGAGCTCGGCCTGCTTCTTCAGCTCCTGCTGGCGTTCCAGTTCGGCCTGCTCCTTGATATTGACGATGCAGGTGTGGATGGCACGTCCCATCCGCCCAATTTCGTCCTTGCCGCCCTTCTGATCCAGCTGCACGGTCATATCCCTGGCAGCCAGTCTCTCCACAAGCCCGGTCAAGCGACCGAGAGGAACTGCGATCGTGACCGACATCGAGATCGCAATCAACGCGACCGCTAGCAGTACCGTCGCGATCGCGGCCGATACGTAGAACAACTCTTGCTTTGACTGATCCGCAGAGACGGTGGCTGCGTCGACAAGCGCGGCAAGCAGCCAGTCTTCAACACCCTTCAAGGCATCAATCCGTTTGGTGGTCGCTGCAAACCACTCAGGCGCCTTCATGTCGGTCAGGTCTGCACCTGCGCCCGCAGAGATCAATCGACCGCGCTGAGCATCGACGATTGCCTGCTCGTCGATCGTCAGCTTGGCCTGCATTTCGGACTGACGATCCGGCGGCAGCAGCTTTAACGTCTGGGTGATCAACGCGGCCTGCGCGCCGTGCATCCCGGAAAATGCAAGGAAGCGTTTGGGATCGCTGACCCCGGCGCTGATAAAGCCGTTGCCCGTGCCGCGCTCCTGGCCAGCCAATTCCTTGGCGTTGAGGACAAGATTGTAGGCGACCAGATTGCCGGCATTGTCGGAGGTGGCGCTGGCCAGAGACCGCTGGCGGGAGAGATCAATCAGATCTGCAATCAGGGCTGTGAAGTAACCGAAGGATTCCGCTGGCTGCACTTGCAACGCGTCAATGCCACCGCGCAAAGCCTGCTGCTTGCCCAGCGTCTCCTCGATCTTCTGTGACAATGTGCCATCGAGGCTATTGCCTTCGCCACGGACGACTGAGAGCACCGTGGCCAGTTGCGAGACGGCCTCATCGGCCTTGCCTCGCGCTGCCTTCAGCGCATCCCCACCTGTTGACCCCTTGGCCCCCAGGAAACCGGCTGTCAGACCGCGCTCAACTTGCAGGGTGTGAATTGCCGCACCGATTATGGTCATTTCCTCGGACACGGACACGAGCCGAGTGGACACCTCGTAGCGCTCCCAGACAGCCTGCATCTGCATCGTGGCGAACACTGAAACGGCGATCAGCGGGGCGAGCAGAGCCCCGATAAGACGCCATTTCACGGAAATGTCGGTAAAGCGCATGGTAAGCCCCGCAATCGCAATCTGTGATTTTACGAAGGCGAGGCTACAAGCGATCTTTTAATTTTAGCTAAACCTAAGTCAGCCTCAGGCTGCGGCAGATGCGCGCAACAACTTTGTTTATTTGACAAGCTCGCCGACGAAATCAAAGAGCCCGTGACGCCGATCCCGACGCAGACGTTCCGCCTTGACGATCGACTGTACCGCATCGAAGGCGGAGTTCAGATCGTCATTCACGATAACATAGTCGTATTCGCGCCAATGCTCGATCTCGGCACGGGAATTGTTGAGGCGTGTCTGGATGACCTCTTCGGTATCTTCCGCACGGCGATGCAGCCGCGATTGGAGCTCTGCCATGGTCGGCGGCAGGATGAAGATCGACACCACATCGGCGGCCATCTTCTCTTGCAGCTGCTGGGCGCCCTGCCAGTCGATGTCGAACAGCATGTCGCGCCCCTCGCCCATCGCTGTTTCAACGGCTTCGCGCGGCGTGCCGTAAAAATTGCCGTGCACCTCAGCCCATTCCAGCAGGCTGTCGCTGTCACGCAGGCGCTCGAACTCACGCTGCGAGACGAAGTGGTAGTGCACGCCCTCGATCTCGCTCTGGCGACGCTGACGCGTGGTCACGCTCACCGACAGGCTGATCTGGGGATCGCGGTCCATCAGGGTGCGCGCGATGGTCGATTTCCCGGCGCCGGATGGAGAGGAAATGACGAGCATCAGGCCGCGCCTGGCGATGGAGACTGAGGGGGGCGTCGAAGAGACCATGATTACTCCAAATTCTGAACCTGTTCGCGGAACTGGTCTATGACGACCTTCAGCTCGATGCCGGCGGCAGTTACCGCGACGGAGCTGGATTTGGAACAGATGGTATTTGCTTCGCGGTTAAATTCCTGTGCCAAGAAATCAAGCTTGCGCCCGATAGGCCCACCGCTGGAAAGTAGGTCGCGGGCGGCAACCACATGGGCGTTCAGCCGGTCAATTTCCTCGCGCAGATCCGCCTTGGTGGCGAGAAGCGCCATTTCCTGATGCAGCCGGTCGCGGTCGAGGCTCGAGGCGCCGTCCATCAGGGCCGCCAGCTGACCTTCTAGGCGCTTTCCGATTTCCTCGGGCTGCCGGGCGGGATCGGCTTCGATCTGCCGCGCCAAATGTTCGATACGATTGATATGATCTGAAAGGATACGGCCAAGCGCATCGCCTTCGCTGCCGCGCATGACGACCATGGCCTTCACTGCTTTGCCAAGCCCATCAAGAATATTGCTGTCGCGGGCTGCAATCGCTTCTGCGTCGTCGGCGGCTTCCCTGAAATCGACAAGGCCACGAATGGAAAGAAGAGCATCAAGGCGCATCGGCGCTGGATCAACCAGCGTGGGGCCAAGGGTGTCGCGCAGTGCCAGCACGGCATCGAGCGCCTCTCGGTTCAACACTGCCTCGACCTTGTTCTCGGCAACCATGACGTTGAGCGCGACCTGGAGATTGCCCCTGGCCACAGAAGTTCCAACCAGACGGCGGACATCGGCCTCCATGGCCTCATAGCCTTGCGGCAGGCGGGATCGGATATCCAACCCCTTGCCATTGACCGAGCGAAGCTCCCAGGCCCAACGGTAACGACCGCACGTGCCTTCGACACGGGCAAAGCCCGTCATGGATTGCAGTGTCATCCCCCGTCCCTTCCCCGCGGACTTCCGTTGCCCTTGGACCTTCAGTTGCTTGTGCCGGGATCGGCCTCAGGTTCGACATCAAGCGTCGCCGGTGGCGTCTGTGCCCGTTCTGCTTCCAGCTTGCGCCAGCGACGGACATTGGCATTGTGCTCGTCCAGTGTCGATGCAAAAGCGTGCCCGCCAGTACCATCCGCGACAAAATAGAGGTCGTCGGTCTTCCACGGATGCGCAACCGCTTCGAGCGCTGCCCGTCCCGGATTGGCGATCGGGCCTGGCGGCAGGCCGCGGATCACATAGGTGTTGTAAGGCGTTTCCTTGCGGATATCAGACTGAAAGATCGGACGATCCGCTGGCTTTCCATCGCCACCGAAGAGACCGTAGATGATGGTTGGATCGGACTGCAGACGCATCTTCTTGTTCAGGCGATTGATGAAGACCGAGGCGACATGGGCGCGCTCATCGTCCTTGCCGGTTTCTTTCTCGACGATCGAGGCCAGCGTGACAAACTCTTCCTTTGTCTGGACCGGAAGATCTGGATCGCGCTTTTCCCAGATCTGGTCGATCAGGCGGGTCTGGGCCGCCTGCATCTGCGCGACGATCTCGGCGCGCTTGGTGCCGCGGCTGAACTTGTACGTATCGGGACGCAGGCTGCCTTCGACAGGCAGTGTGGCAGGAAGGTCCCCTTCCAGGATCGGATCAGACGCCAGACGCTGGAAAATCTGCTTGACCGTCAAACCTTCCGGCAGGGAAACGGAGTAAAGGATCGACTTGCCGGATTCCAGCAACTCGGTGATTTCCTTCATCGAGACGCCGGCCTTGATTTCATATTCGCCGGCCTTCAGCGTCTGGCCATCCTTGAGATAGGTGGAGGTCACATAGCGATAGACACGGGCGTCTGAAATGATGCCATTGCGTTCCAGGTTGTTGGCAATCTCCGCCAAGCCTGCGCCATTGCGCACGACAAAGCTGCTATTGGCGACAAGCGGCCCCGGCGAATGATAGCTGTCCATCGCATAAAAGAAGATGCCGACGGCCGCCACGCAGACGAAAACAACCACAGTCATCAGGAAGTTCAGGAAGATCACCAGCTGACTATGCGCCTTGCGGGAGCGCCGCGGCGGCTCTGGCAGGCGCTCGGGCCGCAGGGCTTCCGCCGGCGACTTCGGAATCAATGGACCTTTGGCGGCCTCGGCGTCGCGGCCAAAGGGGGCACCGTTGTTCTGGCTGCTGCCATTCGAAATAGTGTCGGTCACCGGCAATCCTGCTTGATGGGTCTGTCGCGGCTGTTTCGGTCAGCAATGCGGCGAAAATCCGGGCCAATGCCACCCAAAAGACGCTGATCGGGCATTCGTTTTTAGCCGCGTCGACGGGGCGGCGACAAGTCTCCTTGTCACCTTTCCCAAGAGAAGGCCGGAAGGATGCTTCCGGCCCGGCATGATCAATCTTCGTAGCGCTTCAAGACCAGAGAGGCATTGGTGCCGCCAAAGCCGAAGGAGTTCGACAGGGCGACGCGAATATCACGCTTACGCGCCGTATGCGGCACGAGATCGATCTTGGTCTCGACATCGGGATTGTCGAGGTTGAGTGTCGGCGGCGCCACGCCGTCGCGGATGGCGAGCGTCGAGAAGATCGCTTCGACAGCGCCTGCGGCGCCGAGAAGGTGGCCGATCGCCGACTTGGTCGACGACATCGAGACATTGGCAGCGTGATCACCGAGCAGACGCTCGACGGCGCCAAGCTCGATCGTGTCGGCCATGGTCGAGGTGCCATGCGCATTGATGTAGTCGATGTCGGACGGCTGCAAGCCGGCGCGCTTCAGCGCCATGGTCATGCAGCGGAATGCGCCGTCACCATCTTCGGAAGGCGCGGTGATGTGGAACGCATCGCCCGAGAGGCCGTAGCCGACGACTTCCGCATAGATCTTCGCGCGACGCGCTTTGGCGTGCTCAAGTTCTTCGAGAATGACGATACCGGCGCCCTCGCCCATGACGAAACCGTCGCGATCCTTGTCGTAAGGACGCGAGGCTGCCGTCGGATCGTCGTTGCGGGCGGTCGACAGCGCACGGCAGGCGGCAAAGCCGGCAAGCGAGATGCGGCTGATTGGCGATTCCGTGCCGCCTGCAACCATGACATCGGCATCACCGAGTGCCACCAGGCGGGCCGCATCGCCAATCGCGTGCGCACCGGTCGAGCAAGCGGTAACGACCGAGTGGTTCGGACCGCGCAGCTTGTGGCGGATCGAGACCTGGCCGGAAGCGAGATTGATCAGACGCCCCGGAATGAAGAAAGGCGACAGGCGGCGCGGACCTTTGTCGCGAAGGATGTGGCCGGCTTCAACGATGCCTTCGAGGCCGCCGATACCAGACCCGATCAGAACGCCCGTGGCGCACTGCTCGTCGTCGGTTTTCGGCTCCCAGCCGGCATCCTTCAGCGCCATATCGGCAGCGGCGATGGCGTAGATGATGAAAGGGTCGACCTTGCGCTGCTCCTTGGGCTCCATCCAGTCGTCTGGATTGTAGGCACCCTCACCCTCTGTCGGGATACGGCAGGCGATCTTTGCAGGCAGATCTTCGACTTCGAACTCTGTAACGAGACGCGCACCGCTCTGACCAGCGATCAAGCGCTGCCAGGTCAGTTCCGTCCCACATCCCAGAGGAGATACCATGCCGGTACCGGTGATAACGACACGTCTCATCGTTCGTGGCCCACCCTGCAGTTATCGGCCAGGAACGGCCGGTGTTTGCTCACTATACAAGAAGGCCCGCAAAATGCGGGCCCTAGCAGACAGGACGGGCGAAGGCCCGCCTTCCGCAATCTGTTGATCGATTAGGCCTGAGCCTTCTCGATGAACTTCACGGCGTCGCCGACGGTCAGGATCGAGTCAGCAGCGTCATCCGGGATTTCAACGCCGAATTCTTCTTCGAAGGCCATGACCAGTTCGACGGTGTCGAGCGAGTCTGCGCCCAGATCGTCGATGAAGCTCGCGCCTTCGACAACCTTTTCAGCGTCAACGCCGAGATGATCAACTACAATTTTCTTCACGCGTTCTGCGATATCGCTCATGTCGGTACCTCGACCTTCTAATCTCAGAGGGAGCCCTAATGGCTGCCCTACCCTGCATCCCGCCGATGGATCCTGAAAGTTTCCACCAGCAAACCTGTTCGGCTCAATCCAGAGCGGTTTATGCAAACAAAAGCATAAACTTCGGCTCAAACGATGGAGCGACTGCTCACAGTCATGGCCCGCTTAACACGGTTTCAGCGCGCCGCAAAGCCAGAAATTCACCCCATCCCATTGGTCAACATCCTAATGTGACGGGTGTCTTTCCAGCAATCTTCTCAGATCATCGCCATGCCGCCATTGACGTGCAATGTCTGGCCGGTGACATAGCCCGCTTCGTTGGAAGCGAGGTAGAGCACGGCAGCTGCAATGTCAGAGCCTGCCCCCATGCGCTTCATCGGGATCGCGCCCATGATCGCATCTTTCTGCTTCTCATTGAGCTTGCCGGTCATGGCGCTTTCAATGAAGCCCGGCGCGACGCAATTGACGGTGACGTTGCGGGTCGCGATTTCCTGGGCCAGCGACTTGGAAAAGCCGATCATGCCGGCCTTGGAGGCGCAGTAGTTGGCCTGACCCGGATTGCCGGTGACACCGACGATCGAGGTGATGTTGATGATGCGGCCATGACGGCGACGCATCATCGGATGGGTCAGTTCGCGGGTCAGGCGGAAAACGGAGGTGAGGTTCACTTCCAGAACCGCATCCCAGTCCTCGTCAGACATGCGCACGAAGAGGCCGTCCTTGGTGATGCCGGCATTGTTGACGAGGATGTCGACACCGCCGAGCACTTCCTCGGCCTTTTCGCCGAGCGCCTTGACTTCGGCGCGATCGGAAAGGTTGGCCGGGAAGATGTGGACGCGATCGCCGAGTTCGGCGGCCAGCGCTTCCAGCTTCTCGACGCGGGTGCCGTGCAGGCCGACGATGGCACCCTGTGCGTGCAGCATGCGGGCGATTTCTTCGCCGAGGCCACCGGTCGCACCGGTCACGAGGGCCTTGCGGCCGGTCAGGTCAAACATGATGGTCTTCCTTGTTGATCGTTTCGGCGTCAGCCGTTCAATGCGGCAATCGCCGCCTCGATATCGGCAGGGCCATTGACGGCGACGCCGGAGATGTTCTTGTCAATGCGGCGGGCAAGACCGGTCAGCACCTTGCCGGAGCCGATCTCGTAGAGAGTTGTTACGCCATTCGCGCCAAACCATTCGACGGTCTCGCGCCAGCGCACCTGACCGGTGACCTGTTCGACGAGCAGGTCAGAAATTTCGGCGGCAGAGGTAACCGGGGCCGCGCGCACATTGGCGATCAGCGGCACGACCGGATCCTTCTTATCGACCTTTGCCAGCGCCTCGCGCATGGCGTCGGCAGCCGGGCCCATAAGCGCGGAATGGAAGGGTGCGGAGACCGGCAGCATGATGGCGCGCTTGGCGCCCTTTTCGCTCGCCAGTGCCGCTGCCTTCTCAACGGCGACCTTGCCACCCGAAATGACCAGCTGACCGCCGCCATTGTCATTGGCGATCTGGCACGGGCCCTCGGCCGCGGCCTCTTCGCAGATCACCTGCACATCGCCGTGCTCGAGGCCGATAATGGCGGCCATTGCGCCCTCACCCACTGGCACTGCTGCCTGCATGGCATTGCCGCGGATGCGCAGGAGACGGGCAGTATCGGCGATCGAGAAGGTGCCGGCTGCACAGAGCGCTGAATATTCACCGAGCGAATGGCCGGCGACAAAGGCGACCTTCGACGTGAGGTCGAGGCCCTTGGCTTCCAGCACGCGGATCACGGCCATCGAAACGGCCATCAGGGCCGGCTGCGCATTGGCAGTCAGCGTCAAGGTTTCCTCGGGGCCATTCCACATGATGTCGGAAAGCTTCTGGCCGAGCGCTTCGTCCACTTCTTCAAAAACGGCACGGGCTTCGGCAAAATTGTCGGCAAGATCCTTGCCCATCCCGACGGCCTGGCTGCCCTGGCCCGGAAAGGTGAATGCGACTGTCATGGGTCTTTCTCCCTGGGTTTTTGCCCTCCATTCACATCTTTGCCGTGGGAGTCAAGTGTCGGAAGCTGCATCCCCTGATCCGCAATGCGCGCCAGAGCTTTGTTCCCGTAGCAGTCAGGGAAGCTTGATGGCAAACCTGATGATCTTCCTACCAATCACATAGAGGGCGGTCCACAGTACGATACCCACGAGCGCGAGGTAGTGAAACTGAAATGCCTGGTCTTTTTTGATCAAGACAAGCGGTCGCGAGCGGGTCGGATCTGCTGTGTCGTAGAGGACATCTATCCTCTTGGCCATGGGCACGGCCTCACGCTCGAACCACCCTGTCTTCTGGCAAGGAAAATGCGATCGTTGGCGCATCACTTGACCATCCTCGGCCACAAAAGTGTACAGGATTTGATAGGTGCAGGAGCGCCTGCCTCTACGATGTTTGATTTCAACGTTTTGCACCTCGGCGATAGCTGCAGTCCAATGCTCGAGCTGCTGCTCCGCGATACGTTTGTTTTGGATATGTACGGGCAATACGAGACCTATCAAAATCGTGGATAAGACTAGCGCAAAAGCGTGCGACGCCAGCTTTGCCCGCTTCTCGTATTTCACTCTGTCCCTCCGGCATTTTGCACTCTTTATGCCTAGTTATCGAGCAAGGATGAATGCTCCATTACAGCGCCAAGGTGCACTCCAAGCGCGACCACCCGCTTTGCGCGGCTTTCAATCCGCAGAAAACTGGAGTCCATCATTGCGCGGTTGCGAGATGGCAATTCCTGATTATCTTTGCCACGACTTTGCGGCCTTTCAACTGGCCGACTTCCCCAATAGAGGCTACCCAATGAAAATGAACCGGCTCGGTCGCACCGATATCCAAGTCTCCGAAATCTGCCTGGGCACCATGACATGGGGCTCGCAGAACAGCGAGGCAGAGGCCTTCGAACAGATGGATTATGCGCTCGACCAGGGCGTCAACTTCTTCGATACCGCCGAACTCTATCCGACGACGCCGCTATCGCCAGAGACCTACGCGCTCACCGAGCGCCTGATCGGCAACTGGTTTGCGACTTCGGGCAAGCGCGACAAGGTTGTCCTCGCAACCAAGGTGGCGGGTGCCGGTCGTGACTATATCCGCGGCGGCGCGCCGATCACGGCGCAATCCATTCTGGACGCCGTGGATGCAAGCCTCGAACGTCTGAAGACAGATTATATCGACCTCTACCAGATCCACTGGCCGAACCGGGGTCATTTCCATTTCCGTGGCTCCTGGACTTACGATCCTTCGGGACAGGACAAGGCACGCACTGCCGACGAAATCCTGGAAAAGCTTGAAGCCCTCAATCTCTGCGTCCACGCCGGCAAGATCCGGGCGATCGGCCTTTCCAACGAGACCACCTGGGGCACACAGAAATTCCTGACGACTGCCGAAGAGAAGGGCCTGCCGCGAGTCGCGACAATCCAGAACGAATACAATCTCCTCTATCGGCATCACGATCTGGATCTCGCCGAACTCTCCCATCACGAGGATGTCGGCCTTCTCGCCTACTCGCCGCTCGCTGGCGGCATTCTGTCCGGCAAATATCTTGATGGCAGCAAGCCGGCGGGATCGCGCGGCGCAATCAATGGCAATATCGGCGGGCGACTGGTGCCGCAGCAGCAAGCCCCGACGCGGCTTTATGTAGAGCTTGCCCGCAAACATGGCATGGACCCGTCAGCCATGGCCATCGCCTTCTGCCTGACACGACCCTTCATGGCCTCGGTCATCATCGGCGCCACGACGATGGAACAGCTCAAGATCAACATGTCCGCAGGCGAGCTGAAGCTTTCAGCGGAGTTGATCGACGACATTGCCGCCATCCATCGGGATTTCCCCATGCCGATCTAGAGAGCATGCCACCCGAAACGCGGTCGCTTCGGCGCCGGAAAACATGACAAAGACAAACACACAGAGCAATTGCGGCGATCCCTGATCGCCGAGCTGCTCTGTGTGATCTCAACAGCCGGACGACGACGTCAAACGGCTGCTGACAAAAATGTGAAGTCAGTTGACCTGTACATATAGCTGAGCCATCGCCACCTGCCGCGGGATCAACCGAGCGCGATCCGCTCAAATCATGGGGGAAACTTTGGACTATCTTCTCGTTATTGGTGGCCTTGTCGGACTTTACTACGGTGCAGAATGGCTGCTGAGAGGCGCCATAGCCCTGGCCCAGAAACTGGGCATACCGACACTGATCGTCTCACTCGTCATCGTCGGCTTTGGTACATCCATGCCGGAATTGCTGGTCTCCGTTCGCGCGGCGCTGGCGGGCTCCTCGGATATTGCGCTCGGCAATGTTGTCGGCTCAAACGCGGCCAACATTCTGCTGATCATAGGCATTTGCGCACTCATCTTTCCCATTACGCACTGGGACAAGGGCGTCAAACGGGACAGCTATGTGATGATCGGCGGTGCGGTTCTGCTGCTCGGCCTCGTGCAGTTTGACGCCATCGGACGTCTGGCCGGACTGCTGATGACTTTGGCCTTGCTGGCCTATGTCGGCTACGCCTATGTCAAGGGCAAAGGCGCAGTGGACGCGCTGGACAGTGAAGAGGTCAAGCACGAAACGCTTGGCGGCGGCTTCATGGCGCTTCTGATCATCGGCGGCCTTGCGACGCTGTTTGTCGGAGCAGAACTGCTTGTCCGCGGGGCGACCAGCATTGCACGCGACTTCGGCATTTCCGAAGCCGTGATCGGGCTGACCGTTGTTGCGGTGGGCACGTCGCTGCCGGAACTTGCAACCGGCGTCATGTCGGCCTTGCGCAAGCACTCCGATATCATGATCGGTAACATCGTCGGATCGAACATCTTCAACATCCTGTTCATCCTCGGCGTGACATCGCTCATTCAGCCGATTGCGGTTGCTCCGCGCTTCGGCAGCTTCGATGTCCCGGTGATGCTCGCCGTCACGATCGGCTTTGCGGCCCTGCTGCTCACCCATGTGGGCGTCCGCAGACTTGTCGCAGGCGCCATGCTCGCAGCCTACGGCGTTTACACCTTCGCACTCGTGCAGATCTGAACACAGCACCTGAAGAGATTGGTCAACCGATCCTCAGGATCGTTTGACCATCTTGCAGACCGAAGGAATATGGCAGCGCGCCACCCTTCAGTGCGCCCTTGTCGAGCGTAACGCTCAGCGCATCCTGACTGCCGGCAAAGCTTGCCGTCAGCGTCTCGCCTTGAACCACAATCTGGACATCGCGCTCGGAATATCCATCGAAGCGGATTGTCAGCGCGCCGTTCGATGCAATCTTGTCGCGACCATCACCACGGGCGAAGGCATATTCGGCGATCGCATTGTCAGCGGAGGTATCGGTCCGCTTGAAGACGACTGTATCGTCGCCGCGGCCACCGGAGGCAAAGATTCGTGTTCCTTCCAGCGTCAGCTTGTCGGCGCCGTCTCCCCCATCAATGCCAATCAGCGCATAGCCGGCCGCAGTGATCTGATCATCCCCGTCGCCACCGCTGACATTCATGATCAGGCGGGCCGAAAGCTCGGCAACGTCATCCCCCACGTCGAGCTCGATCGCGTCGATGAAAGAACCGGAGGCACGAAGCGTGTCTGCGCCCTCGCCCAGCGACACCGAAGCGAGATAGGCAGCCTTGGCGGTGACAAGATCTGCACCAGCACCGGTCTCGACGCCAAAGACGCTACGGCTGCTGAAGGTCATCTTGTCATCGCCGTCACTGCCGCTGGCCGCCGTAATGTGGCCAAGCGACCCGTCAACCGCAGGCTCCTGGGCAAGCGGGGCATCGCGCAGTGCAAGAATTTCGATGATCCGGGAGAGCGCCCGCTGCCCTGCCGTTTCCGATGGCACGCTTTGAGATTGCACAGATCGGATTGCTTCACGCACCGGAGCTTGCGACGGCGACGCAGTGAACAACTGCATCATGTAACTCGCCGCATTGGGATTGCGATAGAAGCTGTTGATCGTCGTCATCGGCAGATACCCGGATCAGGTGTAAGATCGCCACGATATCGCGGCTTTCTTCAGGAAGATCTTACATGCTGCTTGCCCGTCACCGAAGCGTTACCTGACCCTTCAGTAAGGAAAGCGTTAACGGGAACGTGAGGCCCAGTGCGCGTGAAAACGGCAACCGCACTTGCATTCCCAGCCAAAGCGCGTATAAGCGCGCCGTTCACAACACCCGGTCTCCCGGCTGGTGGCTGAACGGAGGGCTGGCAGGTCGCTTGGCTTGCAGCAGGAACTATTAAGGGTTTCCGGCCTCCCGTGTCTCCGCTCTCGACCGTCTCGAACACACTACTTTTCTTGCCGCGGCTTGCCGCTCAGGAGCAGTCTGTGAGGCTTAGCGCCGGATCCGGGTGACGACAACCGCAAGAAAAGGCAAAGCTTACATGGCTCTTTACGAACACGTATTCCTTGCCCGGCAGGATATGTCCGCTCAGCAGGTTGATGCCCTCGTCGAACAGTACAAGGGTGTCCTCGAAGCTAACGGCGGCAAGGTCGGGCGCGTAGAAAACTGGGGCCTCAAGTCCCTGACCTACCGCATCAAGAAGAACCGCAAGGCTCACTACGCCCTCATGGACATCGATGCTCCGGCAGCCGCCGTCCATGAAATGGAGCGCCAGATGCGCATCAACGAAGACGTTCTTCGTTACATGACCATCGCGGTCGAAGCCCACGAAGAAGGCCCGTCTGCCATGATGCAGAAGCGCGACCGCGACGACCGTCCGCGTCGTGATGGCGACGATCGTGGCCCGCGCCGCGATTTCGGCGACCGTGGCCCGCGCCCGGACCGTGGTCCGCGTGAAGGCGGCTTTGAGCGTCGTCCGCGCGAAGACCGCGCGTAATCTGTAGAACAGGAGAAATTACAATGGCTGATGCATCCTCTTCTCAGGCCCGCCGCCCGTTCCATCGTCGTCGCAAGACCTGCCCCTTCTCGGGCGCGAATGCACCGAAGATCGACTACAAGGACGTTCGCCTCCTGCAGCGCTACATTTCCGAGCGCGGCAAGATCGTTCCTTCGCGTATCACTGCAGTTTCCCAGAAGAAGCAGCGCGAACTGGCCCAGGCCATCAAGCGCGCCCGTTTCCTCGGCCTGCTGCCTTACGTTGTAGCATAATTGAGCTGACGACCCGCTGATTAAGAGTCAGCGGGTCGTTATCCCTTCCGCGTTGGGCGCGGATCGGAACCGAATGCCTCAAGGCGCGATATCAGCGGCTTAAGGTGAAAACCCATGTTGGGGATGCTTTTGCGACAGCGCATTTGGCCCTCCCCTAACTGCTAGAACCAGCAGGACAGCGACGTTGAAAAAACTGGATGCAAAATTGCTGAGGACCGGCTTTCTCGCCGGCATTACCGCCGCCCTGCTCGTGCTGGGTGCTGCGGCACAGCCTGCCTTTGCATCGATCCTTTACGCGGCGTCCGCGCTTCCCGTTCTCATCGTCGGCCTCGGCTGGGGTAATACTGCCTCGATCACCGCCGTTCTGACGGCTGCCCTGCTCGGCACGATCAGCGTTTCGCCGATGTTCGCCTTCGGCATGGCGCTTTTCACGCTGGCTCCGGCCGCATGGATTGCGCATCTGGCAAGCCTTGCGCGGCCGGCATCGGAAATCGGCGGCCCCGAAAACCTGATTGCCTGGTTTCCGCTCTCCGACATTCTCCTGCAGCTCTGCGGCTTTGTCACCGCCGCCGTTATCCTGCTCGGCATCATCATCGGCTTCGGTCCGGAATTCACCGGCCAGCTGATCGACGCCATGATGCAGGCGATGAACGACAGCGACCCTGCCATGATGCCGGATGCCGGCGCAGTTGAGCAGTTGAAGCGTACCATGGTGCTGCTCCTGCCAATCATCCAGTCCGGCAGCTGGGTCATGCTGCTCCTGGCCATGTATTACATCGCCATGCGCGTCGTCACCGCTTCGGGTCGTGGTCGTCGTCCGCGCGACGATTTCCCCTCGACGCTTCGTATGGGGCGGGTTGCACCTTTCGTTTTCCTTGGCGGCATGCTGGCGGCCTTTGCCGGCGGCGTTCCGGCGATGATCGGCGCCACCGTTTGCGGCGCCTTCGGGGCCGGCTTCCTCGTGGCGGGCTTTGCCTCGCTGCACGAAAGGACGCGCGGCAAGGACTGGCGCGTGCCGGCCCTTGTGCTTGCCTATCTCTCATCGATCATGCTGCTGCCGCTCGTGATCCCACTGATCATCGGTCTTGCCGACACCAGGCGAACCGTTGCCCTGACGCCGGCCCGCAAGGCCGATACCCCTTCAACAGACACAAACGATTGACCACAGAAAGGAAGAGAATCATGCAAGTCATTCTCCTGGAACGCATCGCCAAGCTCGGCCAGATGGGCGAGACCGTTAAGGTTCGCGACGGCTTCGCCCGTAACTACCTGCTGCCGCAGGGCAAGGCGCTGCGCGCCAACGAAGCCAACAAGAAGCGCTTTGAAGCCGAGCGCGCAACGCTCGAAGCCCGCAACCTCGAGCGCAAGTCGGAAGCCCAGCAGGTTGCTGACGCGCTTGCCGGCAAGTCCTTCATCGTCGTCCGTTCGGCTGGCGAAACCGGCCAGCTCTACGGTTCGGTTGCCGCCCGCGACGTCGTCGAGATCCTGGCCGCAGAAGGCTTCAACGTCGGCCGCAACCAGGTCGAGCTGAACACCCCGATCAAGGCCATCGGCCTGCATCAGGTAACGCTGCACCTGCATTCGGAAGTCGAGCTCACCGTTGAACTCAACGTTGCCCGTTCGGCTGAAGAAGCAGAGCGCCAGGCCAAGGGCGAAAGCCTGACCTCGGCCGACGCCATCTACGGCGTTGACGAAGATGCCCTGCGTCCGGAAGATTTCTTCGATCCGGAAGCCGACATGGACGGCGAAGACGAGTAATCGTTTCCGGCTCGTCACCTGACGCGCCAAGAAAAAAGCCCGGCCCTGCAATAGCAAGGCCGGGCTTTTTCGTGGATTATTGCTCCGTCAGGCCGGGTCGACGGCCTTGTCGATCTCGACGACGACGGACATGCCGGGTGACAGAAGGTCACTTACATCCTGCTCGGGATCGATCGAGATGCGGACGCCCATCCGCTGGGCGATCTTGACGAAGTTGCCGCTGGCATTGTCGGGTTTGATCACCGAAAATTCCGAACCGGCCGCGGGTGAGAAGCGCTCCACCTTGCCTTTCAGAATACGACGATCGAGCGCATCGACACGGATATCGACCGGTTGACCGACCTGCATACCGGCAAGCTGGGTTTCCTTGAAATTGGCGATGACCCAGACATCCGAGGGTACCACTGCCATCAGCTGGGTTCCGGCGGAGACGAACTGACCGACGCGGGCGCCGACTTCACCAAGCTTGCCATCCCGCGGGGCGCGGATTTCGGTGTTGGAAAGGTCGATCCTGGCGAGTTCCACCTGCGCCTCGGCATTGGCAACGGCGGCCTCCAGCGACCCCCTGTTGACGATGATAGTCTGCAGATCCTGACGGGCGACTTCGACACCTGCTTTAGCCTGGGCCATGCCTGCACGGGCCCGATCAAGGGAGGCTTGGGCCTGCTCCTGCGCGCTGGTTGCCACAACGCCGCTGCGCGTCAGGCTGTTTTGTCGATCCGACTGGCTCTGCGCCTGCTGCAGATCGGCAGCGGCGGCATCAACGGAAGCCTCGCTCGAGGCGATGCCCGCCTGTGCAGCCACTTCCTGTTGATGGGAATTGTTGAGCGCTGCCTTCTGTGTGGCAAGGGCCGCCTCCGCCTGAGCCAGCTTCTGGCGATAGATGCGGTCATCGATGCGGGCGAGCAACTGGCCCTTCTCGACCTTCTGGTAATCCTGAACGGGGATCTCGACGACATAGCCGCTGACCTGCGGGCTCAGTGTCGTGACATAGCCGCGGACATAGGCGTTGTCGGTCATTTCGACGGAACTGGTGAAAGGCGGCAGCCGCCAAGCGTAGAGCACCAGCGAGGTGCCGATCAAGGCTCCGAGGATGACGAGCAGGGTAACGGGTGTGAATATCTTCTTCAGCATGGTCGTGGTTCTTTCGAGACGTCAGGATTGGGTCATGGGCTCGGCTGGAACGGCACGCACAGCGCGGATCCGGTTCCAGGCGAGATGCACGAGCAGAACGACAAGCGCCATGGTCGTGACGACGGATATCAGGAGGAAGGTGTCGGCGTAGGCGAGCACATAGGCTTCGCGCGTCACCTGTTGCGCCAGGAGCGTCAGGCCCTCGGCATTGAGAATGGCGGGGTCGGTGATCACCTTGCGGTAGGCGGCCGACAGCTGGCCGACACGCTGCGCGACCTCGGGCCGCGTCAGGAGGATGTTCTCCACCAGCACGTTGGAGTGGAACTTCTCCCTGATCGTGACGAAGCTGCCGAGGGCTGCCGTCGTCAACAGGGCACCGGTGATCTGGGTGAACAGGAAGATCACGATGAAGTTGACGATATAGGTCGGCCCCTTCTGGAGCGCGCCCATGAAGCCCTTCGCCATGACCGGCGGCAGGAACATCGCCGCGCCGAAGGCGATCATGCCCTGGCTCAGATACATCTGCTCGGGCCGCGTCAGGTTGGTTGCCTGGCTATCGAGATAGGCCCCGATGGCAATCAGGCCAAGCGCGATGACATGGGCGGTTTCGACGTATCGCGAGGACATCAGCACCATGCAGAACATGGCGCCGCCGACGGACGCCAATATGACGAGGAACCAGAGCGTGAATTGCTGGTCGTTGAGCAGGCCAAGCTGCTGAAAGAAACTGACGGCCGTCGAGGACTGCTCCGACGACACCGCGCGGAAGACAAGAAGGACTGCGGCCATGTGCAGGTTGGGACGAGAGAAAATCCAGCCAAAGTCGAGCATTGGATTTTCACGCCGCGATTCAATGATCGCCGTCAGTGCGAGGAAAAGGATCGATGCGGCCAGCAGCACCCCGAGCCACCAGGTCTCGAACCACCAGTAGAGACGTCCAAGCGTCAGGAACACCGCGAGACAGCCGATGCCCGTGGCCATCAGCAGATAGGAGAGGATGTCCATCCGCTCGATGACTTTCGCGCGCGGCGGAGGCGTGACGGGCAAGGCGAAAATCACGGCCATGGAGATCAGCGCCAGACCGACCTCCAATGTGTAGAGAGCGTGCCAGCCGTCAATGTCGAGAAGCGTCGGCGAGATCATCCGCGCGATCGGGGCGGACAGGAGGGTGCCGAGAAGCGCCACATTCAGGCCCTGATTGAGCTTGCGATGCAGCGGAAAGGCTTCAAGCACGTAGAGAAAGCCGAGGGACGAAATCGGCGCAGCCGCACAGCCGCTGATGAAGCGAACGACCAGAGCGGAGTGCAGATCGTCGACGAAGAGGTTGAGTGAGGAGGCGAGCACGAAGATCAAAATGCTCCACTCGGCAAAGGGCCGCAGGCCATATTGCGTCCGCACCTTGAAGAGCGCGATCGACAGCGTGGCATAGGGCGCCATATAGGCTGCCGACAGCCAGGCCGCCTCGACCACCGTTGCCGAGAACTCGCCCTGCAACTGATAGAGATTGGCGTTGACGATGTTCATGCCGAGCCCCTGCGTGATGAAGAGCAGCAGACCGGACGCAACATAGATGACGGCAAGCCAAAGTGGCTTCGGCGGCGGCGCTTCAGGCGCCGCCGGCTGAGCGGGCGAAGCTTCGACGGTGCTCATTTCCGTGCCTCCTTGGGGTTCAAGCTCTGCAGATTGCCCGCCAGTCGCCTGACGACCGCAAGCGCGACATCGATCTCGTCCTCGGTGATCGTTTCGGTGATGGCGGCACGGAGGCCGGTCGCCATGACGCGCATCCTGTCGAAGGCCGCCTCGCCTGCCGCGGTCATCGCAATACGCTTGGCACGCCGGTCGGTCGCATCCTCGGTGCGCAGGATGAGGTTCTGCTTCTCCAGGCCGTCAAGCACCCGGACGAGGGTTGGCGTCTCGATCTCCAGCTCTTCCGCCAACTCCTTCTGGGTGAGCGGACCGCGGCGGGCGATGGCAAAGAGTGCTCTCGCACGAGCGAGCGTCAGCCCCTCCTCGCGGACGGCTGCGTCGAAAAAGGCCCGCAGCTTCCGGTTAAAGGCCGACATCTCGTCAAACAGTTGCTCGTTCTTGGATCCGCGACTCATAGTGATCAGCCATATAATTAGGTTGCTATCTATATTATGCCTAATTAATTGGTTGCTTGCGGAAATCAAGTTCGGATGCGGGATGGCAGCCATGCAGGGAGAGCATGGTGGTCTCGTGCCCTTGAGAACGGCTGAATTGTTCCATGGTTCCACGCGGGTGCGGCGCCGGACCGAGCTTTTTTGGCGCCAAATTCCCGCCAGCCTCTGCTAAGTTCGGGCATGCCCGAAGCGATTCGCGAGAGATCACAGTCAACCGAAAATGTCGGTTTGTTACTGTTTTAATTTCGGCACGGCATGACAGCCTGTGAATCAATGTGGGTTGATGTCGAAGCCGTATCGCTGGCCCTCGTAATGGCTATGGTGCGACCTCTACCGACAGATGAATTGGACATGATTGCATGAACGAAGCTGCGCGCAAATTGAGTTCCGTCGAGCCGGCTGAGCCGCTCTACCGGGAAGCCCCGAACAATATCGAGGCGGAACAGGCGTTGCTCGGCGCGATCCTCGTCAACAACGACGCCTATTACCGCGTGTCGGACTTCCTGAAGCCGGACCACCTGTACGAGCCGCTGCATCGCAAGATCTTCGAGGTCGCCTCCGAGATCATCCGCATGGGCAAGACCGCCAACCCGGTGACGATCAAGACCTTCCTCCCCTCCGACCAGCGCGTCGGCGACCTGACGGTTGCGCAATATCTCGCCCGCCTTGCCTCCGAGGCCGTGACGATCATCAATGCCGAGGACTATGGCCGGGCTATCTACGATCTGGCCTTGCGCCGCTCGCTGATCCAGATCGGCGAGGATGTCGTCAACATCGCCTATGACGCGCCGCTCGACATGCCGCCGCAGGCGCAGATCGAGGATACGGAGCGACGCCTGTTTGCGCTTGCCGAAAACGGCCGCAACGACGGTGGTTTTCAGTCCTTCTCCGATGCCGTCGCCCAGGCCGTCGACATGGCGGGTGCCGCCTTCGAGCGCGACGGCAATCTTTCGGGCATCTCGACGGGCATCCTGTCGCTCGACGCCAAGATGGGTGGCCTGCAGCGCTCCGACTTGATCGTTCTCGCCGGACGTCCGGGCATGGGCAAGACCTCGCTTGCCACCAACATCGCCTGGAACATCGCGGCGGCCTATGAGCCGGAAGTCATGCCGGATGGGTCGTTCAAGGCAAAGAACGGCGGCGTTGTCGGCTTCTACTCGCTTGAAATGTCCGCCGAGCAGCTGGCCACCCGTATCATGTCCGAGCAGACGGAAGTCTCCTCGTCAAAAATCCGCCGCGGCGACATTACCGAGCACGAATTCGAAAAGCTGGTCGGCTTCAGCCAGACGATGCAGAAGACGCCGCTCTTCATCGACCAGACCGGTGGTATCTCGATTGCCCAGCTTTCGGCCCGCGCCCGCCGTCTGAAGCGTCAGCGCGGCCTCGATTTCCTCGTGGTCGACTATATCCAGCTGATGACCGGCTCGGGCAAGTCGGGAGAAAACCGCGTCCAGGAAATCACCGCGATCACCACGGGCCTGAAGGCGCTCGGCAAGGAGCTGAACGTTCCGATCGTTGCCCTTTCGCAGCTCTCCCGTGGCGTCGAAAGCCGCGAAGACAAGCGCCCGCAGCTCTCCGACCTTCGTGAATCCGGCTCGATCGAGCAGGACGCCGACGTGGTACTCTTCGTGTTCCGTGAGGAATACTACGTCAAGAACATGGAGCCCCGCGACCTGTCCGATCCGAAATATCCGGAATGGGAACAGCACATGGAGAAGGTCAAGGGCACGGCCGACGTCATCATCGCCAAGCAGCGTCACGGACCGACCGGCACGGTCAAGCTCGCCTTCCAGTCGGAATTCACGCGCTTTGCGGATTTGGCCGAGCCGAGCTTCATTCAATACGAAGAGCCGTAAGACTTCGGTCCCTTCTCAAGCAATGGCCGGCCCTGCGCCGGCCATTCTGTTTTCCGACAAGCTGCCGCCGAGCGATACCTTGTGCACAGCGGCGAAATCTTTCGCGCCGCACTTACCCCTCCCGGCAAAACTGCTAGGGTTTGCCATCCTTCCGATAGCCGATGGCCATGATGACAGACCGATTTACCATTTCCGACGCGCCCGAGGAGTTCCTCGCTGCTCCCCTTCGCCTAACGATCGATCTCGGCGCCATCGCCGACAACTGGCGCACAATGGCGCGCCGGTCGGGCAAGGCGCGCTGTGCGGCGGTGGTCAAGGCGGATGCGTACGGCCTTGGGATCGAGGATGTCGGCCAGACCCTCTACCATGCTGGCGCACGCGATTTCTTCGTGGCAGTGCCGGCCGAGGGGGCGACGCTTCGCCCCTATGCACCCGAGGCTCGCATCTTTGTCCTGTCCGGCATATGGCCAGGCCAGGAGGAGATCTTCTTCGATCACGACCTCGTGCCGGTGATTGCCTCCGAGGAGCAGCTCGCCTTCTGGATGAGTCTCCTGTCCGATCGCGGCCCCTATCCTTGCGCCCTGCAGGTCGATACCGGCTTCAACCGGCTCGGCCTTTCGCTTGATGACGCGCTGGCGCTGGCCGACGACGTGTCGCGGCCGCAAAGCCTCGAACCCGTTCTGATGATGAGCCACCTCGCCTGTGGTGATGACGCGAAGTCACCAATGAACAGGGCACAACTTCAGGCTTTTCAGCAGGTTGCCGAGGCTTTCTCAGGCATCGAATCCAGCCTTTCTGCCTCCGCCGGCATCTTTCTCGGTCCCGAATACCAATTCGATCTCACCCGTCCGGGGATCGCGCTCTATGGCGGAGAAGCCCTTTCTGGCGCGCAGAATCCCATGCAGCCGGTGGTGAAGGCGGAAGCGCGCATCCTCCAGATCCGCGAGGCCAAGGCCGGCGAGAGCGTCAGCTACGGCGCTTCGCACCGTCTGACACGTGACAGCCGACTGGCGATTGCAAGCGTCGGCTACGCGGACGGCTATCTGCGCAATCTTTCCGGTTCAGGCACGGCGCTCAGGGATGCGGGACTGCCGGGCGCCGAAGCGGTCATTGCAGGCCACCGAGTGCCGGTGGTCGGACGCGTGACGATGGACCTGACGATCTTTGATATCACCGATGTTCCATCCGCTCTGGTGCGCAGTGGCGACTATCTCGAGCTCTTCGGCCCGGCCATGCTCGTTGACGAACTGGCCCGCGCAGCCGGCACGATCGGCTACGAGATGCTGACGGGTCTTGGGCTGCGCCACGAGAGAATCTATCTCGACGCAGACCTCTGAAAACATCCGATCGCTCTTGCGCGAGGGCGTGGCAATACCCTATGTGAGAACTGATATTCACTATTTGTTCTCACTGATCGTGAGCATGACCGACGGGATTTCGCATGGCCAAAGCCAAGACCCAATTCGTCTGCCAGAACTGCGGCACCGTGCACACCCGCTGGGCGGGAAAATGCGAGGGCTGCGGCGAATGGAACACCATCGTTGAGGAAGATCCGATGGGCGGCATTGGCAGCGGCCCCGGAAAGATGCCGAAAAAGGGCCGCCCGGTCACGCTGACCTCGCTCTCCGGCGAGATCGAAGAGGCGCCGCGCATTCCGACCGGCATGGCGGAACTCGACCGCGCAACCGGCGGCGGCTTCGTGCGTGGCTCAGCCGTGTTGATCGGCGGCGATCCCGGAATCGGCAAGTCGACCCTTCTGATGCAGGCCGCTGCCGCCCTGTCACGAAAAGGTCACCGCGTCATCTATGTCTCGGGCGAAGAGGCGGTGGCCCAGGTGCGTTTGCGCGCGCAGCGACTGGGGGCAGCAGAGACCGATGTCCTGCTCGCAGCAGAAACCAATGTCGAAGACATTCTGGCGACGATTTCCGAGGGCAAGCGTCCCGACCTCGTCATCATCGATTCCATCCAGACGCTGTGGAGCGACACGGCGGATTCCGCACCCGGCACGGTCACCCAGGTGCGCACGGGCGTGCAGGCCATGATCCGGTTTGCCAAGCAGACGGGCGCCACCATGGTGCTGGTCGGCCACGTCACGAAGGAAGGACAGATCGCTGGCCCCCGCGTCGTCGAGCACATGGTCGATGCCGTCCTCTATTTCGAGGGGGATCGCGGTCACCACTACCGCATTTTGCGCACGGTGAAGAACCGTTTCGGGCCGACGGACGAGATCGGCGTCTTCGAAATGTCCGACCGCGGACTGCGCGAAGTCTCGAACCCGTCCGAGCTGTTTCTCGGCGAACGCAATGAAAAGGCGCCGGGTGCGGCGGTGTTTGCCGGCATCGAGGGAACACGACCCGTTCTCGTCGAAGTCCAGGCCCTTGTTGCGCAGACGTCACTGGGCACCCCGCGCCGCGCAGTGGTTGGCTGGGATTCCTCGCGGCTTGCCATGATTTTGGCGGTTTTGGAGGCGCATTGCGGCGTGCGCCTCGGGCAACATGATGTTTACCTCAATGTTGCCGGTGGTTACCGGATCAGCGAACCGGCAGCGGACATGGCAATCGCCTCGGCGCTGGTTTCGTCGCTGGCCGGTCTTGCCCTTCCTGCCGATTGCGTCTATTTCGGCGAAGTCAGTCTGTCAGGCGCGGTAAGGCCCGTTGCCCATACGGGCCAGCGACTGAAAGAGGCGGAAAAGCTTGGCTTTTCGTCCGCAGTCCTGCCCGCTGGATCCGCGGATCTTCCGAAGGGATCGGCTGGCAAATGGCGGGAGGTTGAGAGCCTTCCGGATCTGGTTGCCCGCATTGCCGGTTCTCGGCTGAAGGCACCGGCAGATCAGGAGGAATTCTGATCTTTTCCAACGCATCGCGGGATGCGCTGGCGCGGTGACAAAATCATGTCGGCATCGGTCCGACAGTCTTGGAGTTGGTATTAGATGCCCATCACGATTTTCGACGGTATTGTCATCGGCGTCGTTCTTTTCTCGGCGGTGCTGGCCATGGTGCGCGGCTTTTCGCGCGAGGTCTTGTCCATCGCCAGCTGGGCCGGCTCTGTCGCTGCCGCCTATTATCTGTATCCCCTGCTTTTGCCTCTGGCGAAAAACTACACCGAGGATGATCGCATCGCGATTGCAGGCTCTGCCGGTGTCATCTTCTTCGTGTCGCTGATCCTGATCTCGTTTATCACCTCGCGCATCGCCGATTTCATCATCGACAGTCGCATTGGCGCGCTGGACCGGACACTCGGCTTTCTCTTCGGTGCCGCCCGCGGTATCCTGCTTCTCGTCGTCGCCGTCGCCTTCTGGAACTGGCTGATCGACGTTCGCCAGCGCCCGGACTGGGTCAACGAAGCCAAGACGAAGCCGTTCCTCGACGGCCTGGTTCTGAAGCTTGAGGCGGTGTTGCCGCAGGATATCGAACCGCAGATCCGTGCCCGAATCCTCGGCCGTGACGGCGAGGAAGCAGCGCCCGCCGAGCAGGCCCCGGCAGAAAGCAATTAACGCGCTTCAAGGCTCGTGAACCATAAAAGACTGGATGCCGCCGGATCAGGACAGATCGGCGGCTTCCGTGTTAAAAGCCTCAAATTCCCGCATCTGTCCCCGGAGCAAAGGCAAATCGCCATGAAGCAATTCAGCACTCCCTATGTCGTCTACGGTGATCATGACGACAAATTCCACGAGGAATGTGGGGTCTTCGGGATCCTTGGGCACTCTGACGCCTCGACGCTGACGGCGCTTGGCCTGCATGCGCTCCAGCATCGCGGACAGGAAGCAGCTGGTATCGTTTCCTTCGACGGTCGGCAGTTCTACACCGAAAAGCACATGGGCCTCGTTGGCGACCACTATACCAATCCGGTGACCATCGCGAAGCTGCCGGGCACCCAGGCGATTGGCCACACCCGCTACTCGACGACGGGCGAAGTGGCGCTGCGCAACGTGCAGCCGCTGTTCGCCGAGCTTGAAGAAGGCGGCATCGCAATTGCCCATAACGGTAATTTCACCAACGGCCTGACGCTGCGGCGCCAGATCATCGCAACCGGCGCCATCTGTCAGTCGACGTCGGACACCGAAGTGGTGCTGCATCTGATCGCCCGCTCGCGCCACGCCTCCACGACCGACCGCTTCATCGACGCCATCCGGCAGATGGAAGGCGGCTATGCGATGATCGCGCTCACCCGCACCAAGCTCATTGCCGCCCGCGACCCGATCGGCATCCGTCCGCTGGTCATGGGTGAACTGGACGGCAAGCCGATCTTCGCATCCGAAACCTGCGCGCTCGACATCATCGGCGCCAAGTTCGTGCGGGATGTGAAGAATGGTGAAGTGGTGATCTGCGAGACGCAGCCGGACGGCACCATCAAGATCGAGTCCCGCATGCCGGCCCGCCCGCAGCCCGAGCGCGTCTGCATGTTCGAATATGTCTATTTCGCCCGGCCCGATTCGGTGGTCGCCGGACGCAATGTCTACACGACGCGCAAGAATGCCGGCATGAACCTTGCCATTGAGAAGCCCGTCGAGGGCGATGTGGTGGTTCCGGTTCCCGATGGCGGTACGCCGGCAGCGCTTGGTTATGCCCAGCAGAGCGGCATCCCGTTCGAATACGGCATTATCCGTAACCATTATGTCGGTCGCACCTTCATCGAGCCGACACAGCAGATCCGCGCTTTCGGCGTCAAGCTCAAGCACTCTGCCAACCGCGCCATGATCGAAGGCAAGCGGGTGATTCTGGTCGACGATTCGGTCGTGCGCGGCACGACGTCTCTCAAGATCGTGCAGATGATCCGCGACGCCGGCGCGCTGGAAGTGCATCTGCGTGTCGCAAGCCCGATGATCTTCCATCCGGACTTTTACGGCATCGACACGCCGGACCGCGACAAGCTGCTCGCCAACCAGTATGCCGATGAAATCGCGATGGCGAAGGTGATCGGTGTGGACAGTCTCGGCTTCCTGTCGATCGACGGCCTCTACAAGGCCGTGGGTGGCAAGCCACGCGATCCGGCCAATCCGGAATTCACCGATCACTATTTCACCGGCGATTATCCGACCCGCCTGCTCGACAAGGAAAGCGAGAAGCCGGGCCGCAAGGACTCCATGCTTGCCGCCAATGGCTGAGTGCAGAAGACAGGACTGACAATGACCATCGACCTCAAAGGCCGGCTTGCGCTGGTCACCGGTGCCTCGCGCGGCATCGGCTATGCGACGGCCCTCGAACTGGCCAAGGCTGGCGCGCATGTGATTGCCTGCGCCCGCACGGTGGGCGGCCTTGAAGATCTCGATGACGCGATCAAGGCTGTCGGCGGCACGGCCACGCTTGTTCCCTTCGACCTCACCGACATGGCGATGATCGACCAGCTTGGCGGCCATATCTACGAGCGCTGGGGCAAGCTCGATATCGCCGTCCTCAACGCCGGCATTCTCGGTGTCATCTCGCCGATCGGTCATGTCGAGGCCAAGGTTTTCGACAAGGTCATGACGATCAATGTCACGGCCACCTGGCGCATGATCCGTTCGCTCGATCCGCTGCTGACCAAGTCCGATCAGGGCCGCGCGCTGATCCTCTCCTCGGGCGCTGCGCACAAATGCCGCCCATTCTGGGGTCCCTATTCTGCGTCAAAGGCTGCCGTGGAAGCGCTTGCCCGCACCTGGGCTGCGGAAACCCAGCGCCTGCCGCTGCGCATCCTCTCGGTTGATCCGGGCGCGACCCGTACGGCCATGCGGGCGCAGGCCGTGCCGGGCGAAGATCCGGCCACCCTGCCGCAACCCGCCGAGATCGCCGCCAAGCTTCTGCCGCTTGTCGGCCCGGACCAGACGGAAACCGGCAAGCTCTTTGTCGTGCGAGAGGGCAAGATCGTCGATTATCGCATGCCGGTATAGGCCGGCTGGCTTTCTCCCGCAGGGGCCGGCATCCGCCGGCTCCCACTCACCGGATCTCCCATGCAGTCCAGAGACTTTGCCGCCTACGCCTATCTCTCGCTCGCATGGGGGCTCTCCTTCCTATTGCTGCTGCATGTGGTTGATGCATTCGGCTGGATCGGTGCAGTCACATTCCGCTCGCTGATTGCAGGCCTCCTCCTGTTGGCCATTGCCCGATTGATGCGGCGTCGGCTCGATTTCAGCGCGGGCACCCTGCCCTTTGCCGTCGTCGGTGCAACCACCGTTGCCGGACAGTTGATTGGCCTATCTTATGCCACCCCGCTGATCGGCACGGCGATGGCGGCAATCTTCGTTGCGGCGATTCCCCTGTTTTCCATGGTCATTGCCCGGGTCTGGGGTCTTGAACGCATCACGCCGTCGAGAGTGCTCGGCCTTATTCTTGGCGCGATCGGCATCGTGATGCTCGTCGGCTTTCCCGCTGTTCCCGTGACCAGTGTCTTTCTGATTGGCTGTCTGGCGATGATCGGCTCGACCTTCTCGGCAGCCTTTGGCAGCAATTATGCAAGCCGTTACCTCGCCGGCACCGGTCCATGGGAAGTGACCATCGGCTCCTTCATTGCCGGCGGTATCCTAACCTTGCCTCTTCTCTGGTTTGTGCCGGTGCCTGGAACACCGCAGGGCATCGATTACCTCTACCTGCTCGCCCTCGCAGCCCTGATGAGCGCCCTCACCTATGTGCTCTATTTCGGCCTGGTGAAAAGCATTGGTGCGACGGCTGCCATCAGCGTGGAATTCGCCGTCACCGTCGTTGCCGTCCTGGTGGGGGCATTCGTTCTCAACGAACCACTCTCGGCCCTGCAGATCATGGGCGGCGGCGTGATCATCATCGGTTGCGCACTGGTGCTTGGCCTGGTCAAGCTGCCAAGACTGGCCAGCTGAGCCGGTCTCCGCCAAGTCCCCCTTGACCAAGTTTGCGGCCCACGCCATAACAGCGCCCATGAAAACGAGCCTCTGCATCATTTGCGGGATCATTATTCGCTAGCGTTTGCGCTGGCCTGGCCGTTTTCGTCTCCTGCATAGCCCCAGATGACAAACGACCCGGTCCAGCCGGGTAAATCATTCTGGGAGTTTCACATGGCCGTCGGCCTCAAGCTTTACAACACGCTCACACGCGAGAAGGTCGACTTCGAGCCGATCGACCCCGACAATGTGCGCCTGTATGTCTGCGGTCCGACCGTCTACGACTTTGCCCATATCGGCAATGCCCGCCCCGTCATCGTCTTCGATGTGCTCTTTCGGCTGCTTCGCCATGTCTATGGCGCGGACAAGGTCACCTATGTCCGCAACATCACCGACGTCGACGACAAGATCAACGCGCGCGCACTGCGCGACTTCGGCAGCCAGATTGCCGATGGCTCGATGAGCCTGAATGACGCGATCCGCGCCGTCACCGGCAAGACGGAGAGCCAGTTCCACGAGGACGTGGCATCGCTCGGCTGCCTGAAGCCGACGGTCGAGCCGCGCGCGACCGACAACATTCCCCAGATGATCACGATCATCCAGCGGCTGCTCGACATGGGCCACGCCTATGTCGCGACCGGTTCGGAGGGGCATGAGGTTCTGTTCTCCACCGCATCCATGGCCGATTACGGCATGCTTTCGAAGCGCAAGCTCGATGAGCAGCAGGCGGGCGCCCGTGTAGCGGTCGAAAGCCACAAGATGAACCCGGCCGATTTCGTGCTGTGGAAGCAGTCGGAAGACACCGAACCCGGCTGGCCGGCAAATTACCGCTTCGAGGGCAAGTCGCACGCGATCTATGGCCGTCCCGGCTGGCATATCGAGTGCTCGGCCATGTCCGATCGCTATCTCTGGGAAGAGATCAAGGACAGGCTATCGCCCGCAGCGAAAGCGAAGCCGCACCAGTTCGACATCCATGGCGGCGGCCTCGACCTGATCTTCCCGCACCACGAAAACGAGATCGCCCAGTCCTGCTGCGCCTTCGACAACGACCTCATGGCGTCAGTCTGGATGCATAACGGCTTCCTGCAGGTCGAGGGCCGCAAGATGTCGAAGTCGGAAGGCAATTTCGTCACGATCAACGAGTTGCTGGCGACGGAAAAATTCGGCGGGCGGCAGTGGCCGGGCGAAGTGCTGCGCCTTGCGATGCTGATGACGCATTACCGCGAGCCGATCGACTTTTCGGTGAAGCGCCTGGAAGAGGCTGAACGCCTGCTGGCGAAATGGCCAGCGGGCGATGCCGGCGATATGGCACCGGATGCTTCGGTGCTTGAGGCGCTCTCCGACGACCTCAACACTGTTGCGGCCGTTCAGGCGGTGCATGCCCTTGCGCAAGCCGCCAATGCCGATCCGTCGAAGCTCTCCCTGTTTGCAGCCTCCGCCGCCCTTCTCGGCGTGGCTCCGAAGAAGGCCGAAGTCAGCGACGACCTTTCCGCCGCCGTGCAGGCGCTTGTCGACATGCGGCTCGAAATGCTGAAGGCGAAGAACTTCGCCGAAGCCGACAAGATCCGCGACGATCTGGCGGCCAAGGGCATCCAACTCAAGGACGGCAAGGACAAGGAGAGCGGCGAACGGGTGACGACATGGGAGGTCAAGCGGTAGTTGCCTCAACAGAACAGTCGGCATATGCTTTGACCTATGCCAATCAGGGGGAGTGCGCATGGAACTGGAAAGACATGTCCGGGTCTTCAAGAACGGCCGCAATCGCGCCGTTCGCATTCCCGTTGAATTCGACTTCCCCGGAGACGAAGTGATCATGCGCAAGGAAGGCGACAAGATCACCCTGGAGCCGGTCAGGACGAGGAAGGAAAGCCTCATCGAATGGCTGCGCAGCCAGCCACCGGTCGAGGAGGAATTCGATTTCGATCTGCAGGAAGCTCCGGCGCGGGACGTGAACCTGTGATCGCACCGCTCTACATGCTGGACACCAACATCGTTTCCGACGTCATTCGCAACCCCTATGGCGCAGCCGCCGCCAAGGTGGAGCGTGTCGGCGATGATCGGATCTCGATCAGTTCCATCGTTGCCTCCGAACTGCGCTTCGGAATTTTGAAGCGTGGGTCCGAGCGACTGGCCTACCTTGTCGAAACGATCCTCGATCGGATCGAAATCCTGCCCTATGAGGACAAAGAGGCGTCTCATTTCGCCGATATTCGCCTTGATCTCGAGCGGGGCGGGAAGCCAATCGGCACCACAGACCTGTTCATCGCAGCCCATGCACGTTCGCTTGATCTCACACTGGTGACGGCGAATGTTCGGGAATTTGCACGGGTTCCGGGTCTCAAAATCGAGAACTGGGTGGAGGCATAGCCATGACTCCACCCAACCCCAATACAAAAATGCCGAAATGGCTGCTCTATGGGCTGATTGCCAAGGGCGCGCTGATTGCCGTGGTGATCATTGGCGTCACCGTCTACATGACATTGCGATGAGGGGCGCGAGATGAGCGAGATCGAAAGCGGCGGGTGCCAGTGCGGCGCGGTGAGGTTTCAGGCTTCAAAGCTTGGCCGGCCGTCGATTTGCCATTGCCGCATGTGCCAGAAGCAGTTCGGTTCCTTCTTCGGCGCCTTCGTCACGGCCGATCAGGCGCATCTGACCTGGACGCGCGGGCAGCCGATGCTCTACCGCTCGTCGGCCAAGGTGAAGCGCGGATTTTGCGGCAGATGCGGCACGCCGCTCACCTATCAGCACCCGGGCGGCGTCGAGCTTGCGATTGGCGCCTTCGATCATCCGGAGCGTTTCGAGCCGCAGGTCCAGGTGAACCACCACCAGCGCCTGCCTTGGATCGACCAACTGTTCGACAAGCCTGCCCATACCAGCCCCAAAATGGAGGCCTTCTTCGCCTCGATCGAGAGCTTCCAGCACCCCGACCATGACACGGCCGTCTGGCCGCCGGAGGACGACGCATGACGAAACAGGTTCATTCCGGCGGCTGCCAGTGCGGTGCGATCCGCTACAAGATTGCCGGTGAACCCGGCTATCCGCATCTCTGTCACTGCCGCATGTGCCAGAAGGCAAGCGGCAACCTGTTCATGGCGCTGGCCGGCTCCCGGCAGGAAGATTTCCTCCTGATGCGCGGTGAGCCAAGCTGGTTCCAGTCGTCCGATCCGTGCGGGCGCGGCTTTTGCAAGGATTGCGGCACACCGCTCTTCTTCCGCACCAAGGGTTCCCCCTATATCAGCGTGACCATCGGCAGCCTCGATCAGCCGGAGGCGGTGGTTCCCGTTTCCCAGGACGGCGTCGAAAGCCGCCTGCCCTATTTCAACGCCCTGTTTTCCCTGCCGGAGAATGTGACCGACCGATCCGACCTGCCGGAAGGAGCCGCGGGCATCGCGGCCACCAGCCGCCAGCACCCGGACCATGACACAGTGCTCTGGCCCGTTTCAAAGGATAGATGATGATGACGAACGACTTGCGCAGCTATTACCCGGAAATCGAACCCTTCGAGACCGGCATGCTCGATGTTGGCGACGGGCACAGCGTCTATTGGGAACGTGTCGGCACCAAAGGCGGCAAGCCGGCCGTCTTCCTGCATGGCGGTCCCGGTGGCGCGACCAGCCCGGGGCAACGCCGGCTCTTCGATCCGACCCTCTATGACGTGATCCTGTTCGACCAGCGCGGCTGCGGCAAGTCGACACCGCACGCCTCGATCGAGGCCAATACCACCTGGCACCTCGTCGCCGATATCGAGCGCCTGCGCGAGATGATCGGCGTTGAACAGTGGCTGGTTTTCGGCGGTTCCTGGGGCTCGACGCTGGCGCTCGCCTATGCGGAAACCCATCCCGAGCGCGTGTCGGAACTCGTTCTGCGTGGCATCTACACCCTGACCAAGGCCGAGCTCGACTGGTATTATCAGTTCGGCGTGTCGGAAATGTTCCCGGACAAGTGGGAGCGCTTTCTGGCGCCGATTTCGGAAAACGAGCGCCACGAGATGATGGCGGCCTATCGCCGACGGCTGACCGGCACCGACCGCGAGGAGCAGCTGCGCTGCGCGGTTGCCTGGAGCACCTGGGAAGGCGAGACGATCACGCTTCTGCCGAACCCCGACTATTCGGATCATTTCTACGATCCGGAATTCGCGCTGGCCTTTGCCCGCATCGAGAACCATTTCTTCGTCCATGCCGGCTGGCTGGAAGAGGGACAGCTGCTGCGCGATGCGCACAAGCTCAAGGATATCCCCGGCGTGATCATTCACGGCCGCTACGACATGCCCTGCCCGGCAAAATATGCCTGGCAGCTTCACAAGGCCTGGCCGAAGGCAGATTTCCACCTGATCGAAGGTGCGGGACACGCCTATCTCGAGCCTGGCATCCTCGACCAGCTGATCCGGGCAACGGATCGGTTTGCGGGGAAGAATTGAAGCAATGTTTTCGGTCGTTGCCACCCCTCTCTGCCCTGCCGGGCATCTCCCCCACAAGGGGGGAGAGCGGATTGGGCATCGTCCTACCCTCTCTTGGCCGCTTCAAACTCGCTGGGAGTTACAAGGACGGCTGTTGCCGCGAGGGACGGCGGCGGCCACCACTCTCCCCCCTTGTGGGGGAGATGTCACGCAGTGACAGAGGGGGTGAAAACCCCACAGCGAACGTTTTCGTAAGGACACCAGCATGACACGCGAAAAGATCACCCTGTTCGACACGACACTGCGCGATGGCCAGCAGACGCCGGGTATCGATTTTTCCGTCGAGGACAAGATCGCGATCGCGACCATGCTGGACGAGTTCGGCATCGATTATGTCGAGGGCGGCTATCCCGGTGCGAACCCGACGGATACGACCTTCTTTTCCCGCAAGCGCACCAGACAAGCTGGCTTCGTCGCCTTCGGCATGACCAAGCGCGCCGGCGTTTCCGCCTCCAACGATCCCGGCCTGACGCAACTGCTGCAGGCCAAGGCCGATGCCGTCTGCCTCGTTGCCAAGAGCTGGGACTATCACGTGAAGGTGGCGCTCGGCTGTACGAACGAGGAGAACCTCGAAAGCATCCGTGATAGCGTGAAGGCTGTCGTCGAGAACGGCAAGCTCGCCATGGTCGATTGCGAACATTTCTTCGACGGCTACAAGGCCAATCCAACTTACGCGATCGCCTGCGCGAAAACGGCTTATGATGCCGGTGCGCGCTGGGTGGTGCTCTGCGACACGAATGGCGGCACGCAGCCGCCGGAGATCCGCCTGATCGTCCAGGCACTGATCGCCGCCGGCATTCCCGGGTCCTCGCTCGGCATTCATGCGCATAACGACACCGGTCAGGCGGTTGCCAATTCGCTCGCCGCTGTCGAGGCCGGTGTGCGCCAGATCCAGGGCACTCTGAACGGCATCGGCGAGCGCTGCGGCAATGCCGATCTCGTCACGATCATCCCGACGCTCTGTCTGAAGGAGACGTATGCGTCGCGTTTCGAGACGTCCATCGACCGGGAAAAGCTGGTTGGCCTCACCCGCCTTTCGCGCGCCTTCGATGAATTGCTGAACCGCTCGCCCAATCACCAGAGCCCTTATGTCGGCGGCTCGGCTTTCGCCACCAAGGCCGGCATCCATGCCTCGGCGCTTTTGAAGGATCCGAAGACCTATGAACATGTCGAACCGGAATCGGTCGGCAATTTCCGCAAGGTCATGGTGTCGGATCAGGGTGGCAAGGCGAACTTTCTGAACGAGCTGAAGCGCCGCGGCATCGCGGTCGCCAAGGACGATCCGAAGCTCGATACGCTGATCTACGTGGTCAAGGAGCGCGAGGCCTCGGGCTATGCCTATGAAGGCGCCGATGCCAGTTTCGAACTGCTGGCCCTGAAGACGCTCGGAAGCGTGCCCGACTTTTTTGCGGTCGAAAGCTTCCGCGTCATGGTCGAGCGCCGCTTCGACAGCCATGGCAAGCTGAAGACGGTCTCGGAGGCAGTGGTCAAGGTTCTCGTCGATGGCGAGATGATGATGTCGGTTGCCGAAGGCGACGGTCCGGTCAATGCGCTCGACATTGCGCTGCGCAAGGATCTCGGCAAGTACCAGTCGGAAATCCTCGACCTTGAGCTTGCGGACTACAAGGTGCGCATCCTGAACGGCGGCACCGAGGCGATCACCCGCGTGCTGATCGAGTCGACCGATGCCTCCGGCGCCCGCTGGTGGACGGTCGGCGTTTCGGAAAACATCATCGATGCTTCCTTCCAGGCGCTGATGGACAGTGTCGTCTACAAGCTGATGAAGAACCGCAAACTGGCAGGCAAGATCGCGGCGGAGTGATCGAACAGGGCACCCGCAAAAAACGGATTGAAATACAGCCTGAAACTAGATCCCGTACCATGCTAGGCAACCTTGTAACCTTTCACCGTCCTCGGAAAATCAATGTCTGATCTGACACGAAGCGCGCAAACTCTTACGTCAGGTCCGATTAGGGTCGATCGGCCGCTGCTTGGCGTATGTATTTTCCCTCCGTTAAGAATCTCAGTTCCGTGTACCGTTTTCGCGGAGAACGGGCTGCGCAAGAAAATTTATTGGCGAATAACCGTTTTTTTCGTCATCGGAGCAATATTTTTCTTTTCACTACTGATATGTTTGCGACAAATTTTCATATCATCATTATCTCTTTTGAGCCTTTACGGCGTACTTGTTTTTTTGCTGATTTCCGGGTTGATTTTATTCATCGATTTAATTCTTGAAGAGTCTCAGACACTGGTGGCACTTGGTAATCGAGACCAGCCAATACTGATCTTCGATGAGAAAGGATTCCTCGATAGGCGGATCAGCAGTCAATTTGTCAGGTGGGATCAGGTTGAATTCGCTCAAATCATGTTCGGACGCGGCGGAGTTCTCGGGACAAAACTTATCATGAGAAAAAATACGTCCGTTTCGCTTCGAGCTCGTACAATCGGATTGCGGTTCGACCTTATGAGGTTGCCATTGTGCAAAACGGAGACGATAGCTATTCCAACAGTCGATATGCAAGTTTCAGCCTCTACTCTCGCACCGGCACTTTACCTACTTGGCAACAGACTTGAACATTCGATACAGCGAGACAAAGGCTGATCCAGCTCGGCACCTCCAAGTATCGCTATGGCTGAACGATCCTTCACAGAAATGAATTGGCAACGAAAACCTAGCAGGCGTAATGCCGTTTCCAAGCATAACAAATGTGAGGAAACACGATGGCCGATGTCTCAGCACCCGCCGAGAACAAAGACAGCCTGAACGGCTTCCTCTTCGCGCTCTCTGCCTATCTGCTCTGGGGCTTCCTGCCGCTTTACATGAAGGCGCTGGCGCATATTTCGCCGGCGGAAGTGATTGCGCATCGCATCCTGTGGTCCGTGCCGGTCGCGGGGCTGCTGTTGATCATTCTCAAGCGCACCGAGGATCTGAAGAAGGCCATTCGCAACCCGAAGATGCTGGGCATGGCCGTCGTGACCGCTGTGCTCATCAGCGTCAACTGGGGCATCTATGTCTGGGCGATCGGTGCCGGTCATGCGCTGGATACCGCCCTTGGCTATTTCATCAATCCGCTTTTCTCGATCCTGCTGGGTGCCGTCCTGCTCAAGGAAAAGCTGAAGAAGACGCAGATTGCAGCCCTTGCCCTTGTGGTACTGGCCGTTGTCATCCTCACCGTCGAAGCCGGCCGCCTTCCCTTCGTGGCGCTGGCGCTGACCTTCTCCTGGGGTTTCTACGCCTTCTTCCGCAAGACCCTGCCAATCGGTCCGAACCAGGGTTTTCTGCTTGAAGTGCTGATCCTGACGCCTTTTGCGGCAGCCTATCTGATCTATCTCAACCTCGACGGTGGCGGTCACTTCATGGCAGGCAGCCTTGCCGACACGCTCCTGCTCGCGTCTGCCGGCCTTGTCACGGCCGTCCCGCTGATCCTTTATGCCAATGGGGCAAAACTGCTGCGTCTCTCGACGATCGGCATCATGCAGTACATCGCGCCGTCAATGATCTTCATCACCGCGGTCTTCGTGTTTCATGAACCGTTCAGCATGGCCAAGGCGATTGCCTTCCCGCTGATCTGGGCCGCCCTGGTGATCTATACGCTGCCGATGCTCAAGCGGCGCTGAGCGCGCCACGCAAGCTCAAAGCTTGGCGATCGTCTCCGGGTCGCCGTCGGGTGACACGGTTTCGGCCCAGCGGCCTTGGATTGCCGGAACGATGTCCTCGATCCGGTCTATGACGAGCGGGCGCACCCGATGGGCCGTGTGAATGAAGCCGGATGCGGCCATGTGGTCCACGAGTTCCAGCATGGGCTTCCAGAAATCGTTGACATTGGCGAAGACCATCGGCTTTTCATGACGGCCAAGCTGGCCCCAGGTCATGATCTCGACGATCTCCTCCAGCGTGCCAATACCGCCGGGCAAGGTCACAAAAGCGTCGGAGCGCTCGAACATCGCATGCTTGCGCTCGTGCATGTCCTTCGTCACGATCAGCTCGTTCAACTGGCCGAGCGAGTGGCGGGTCGCTTCCATGTCGACAAGGAATTCAGGTATGATGCCGGTGACATGACCACCGGCGGACAGCACACCCGCGGCAACGGCCCCCATGATGCCCTTTGTGCCGCCGCCATAAACGAGGCGCAGACCGTTTTGCGCCAGCGCATGGCCAAACTGGCGACCGGCTTCCATGAAAGCCGGATCGCGGCCAGGCTGGGAACCACAATAGACACAGACGGATCGAATCGGGGATTTTTGCTCACTCATGGGAAGCCAAAAAACAGCCTCTCCGATGCCCGGTCAACAAAATTGACAGAAAAAACCGCCTCTCTTTGCCGATGTGTGATGCGACGCTTGTCGAGGAAAGGGTGAGGCGCTAGCAATTCCAAGAGAAATTGGCAGATTGCCTGCCGGGAGACTTGAGACATGAAGAACCGTGCCCTTTGGGTGGTCCTGTTTGTACTTGCCATCGTCAGTCTGCTGATGGTGTTCGTGATCATGCCGCGCCTGAACTTGACCGACGGCGACGCGGGGCAGCTGACGGCTGAATCGCCTGCGCAGCCTGCACAGGACGTCCCGGCCAGCGAGACGGCAAGCCAGAAAATGGATCGCCTGAAGGCTGAGGCCGTGACTGCGGTGGAGCGGCTGAATTCGCTGTTTGCCGAAGGCCGGACGCCAGGCATGGAGGCCTATTCAGCGGCCCGAACGCTGGCAATCGGTGCCGTGACTGCGCTTGCCTCGCTCGACATCCCGGCCGATCTCGACAAAAATCTGTCCGAGGCCATGAGCAAGGTCCGCGCCGATGCGGCAAAGGCGCTGGCACTTATTCAGCAGCTGCCGGCAGATCCGGCGCGCGCCGCTGTCGCCATCGCCGGCGTCAAGAGCGCCCTGCTTGGCGAGCCGGTTGAAACGGCTGCAACAATCGAGCAACCAATCGCACCGCGTTTCGACGTGTTGCGTGTCGAGCCTGATGGCTCCACCGTGATTGCCGGCAATGCCCCGGCGGGCGCTACGGTGGAAATCGTCAGCGGCGACAAGGTCCTGTCCTCGCAGACGGTGGATGGTTCCGGCGACTTTGCCGCCGTGCTGGACAATCCGCTGCCGCCCGGAGACCATGCTCTGACCATTCGCTCGACCGAAACCGACGGCAAGGAAACGACGTCGCAGGAGGTTGCCACCATCTCCGTCCCGGCAGATACGAAGGGCGAGCTGCTCGCCATGGTCTCCAAGCCCGGCGAGGCAAGCCGGATGATCACCCTGCCCGGCCAGGGCGATGTAAAGTCCGAGACATCAGCAGATGAGCCGGTTGCCGGCAACACGGGCTCGCAGAACGGCTTCCCCGATCTGCCGGCAGGCGCTGGTTCTCTTGCCTCCCAGCCTCCGACCATGAACGAGGCGCAGACGCGCGATACGGCAGCACTGACAACGGATACAGCAGGCCAAAAGACAAGCGAGACGCAGCCTGCGGCCGAAATTCTCGTCAGCGCTGTCGAGATCGAAGGCAACAAGATCTTTGTCGCGGGCCAGTCGCAACCGGACCGCACGGTGCGCGGTTTCGCGGACAAGGCCAGAATTGGCGAGACGATTTCCGATACCAAGGGCAACTTCGTCATCGAGGGCAATGCCGACCTCTCGGTTGGCAATCATCTCATCGAGGTCGAGCTTCTGGACGACAAGGGCAATGTCGTGGTGCGCGCGGCCGTGCCATTCAACCGACCGGCAGGTGAACAGGTGTCCGTGGTCGCCCAGACCGCTTCGCCGGATGCCAACACGACCGCCACTCAAGACGAAATCGCGTATGAGCGCCTGCGGATTGCCCTGACCAAATCGCTGACAATTCTGCAGAACCTCTACACCGGAGACCAGGCTCCCGCCGTGGACCAGGTGGCAGCTGCCCGCTCCTCGGTCGAGATCGGCCTTCAGTCGATCCTCGAGTTCAGGCCGCCGGCAGATGCACCCGATCAGCTGGTTCTGAAGGTTGCTACGCAATCGACCAAGGCCAAGGAAGCGCTTGCCCTCCTCCAGGGCATCCCCAGAGGCGATGTCGACGCCATGGGCAGCGCTCTGCCGCGGCTCTTGGCCTTGCTGTCAGACCTGACACAGCTTGCCCCGCCGCAAATGGCCGAGGCCAAGCCGGAGGCCCAGGCCGTTCAATCCGCAGCTTCGGAGCCGCGTACCATTCAGCAGGCACCGCTTTCGCAGAGCAATGAGAGTGTCATCATCCGTCGGGGCGACACGCTCTGGCAGATTTCGCGCCGCGTGTATGGTCAGGGTGTGCGCTACACCACGATCTATCTGGCCAATGCCAACGCCATTCGCAATCCGGATATGATCGCGCCTGGCCAGATCTTCACCGTGCCGCAGGACGCCCTGCCGAATGCGGAGGAGATCCATCGCAAACGTCTGCGCGGCGAAGCGGTGAACTGAGCATTCACGCATTGGTCATTGTATTCGCCAAGTACAGAACCTAATTGAGGAGAGGCGGCGGTCCGGGGGACCGCCGCCTTTTATTGTTTAGGAAGCGGGGACGACATGGCAAGCGGCAAGAGAAAAACGATATCCGCAGACGACGGCAATCCCATGCAGACCCTCGTCAATCTCTGGCCTTACATGTGGCCGGCGGATCGCTTCGATCTGAAGATGCGCGTGGTATGGGCCACGGTTTTCCTTCTGATCTCGAAATTCGTCCTCCTCCTCGTCCCCTATTTCTTCAAATGGGCAACCGATGCACTGGATGGAAAGCTCGACATGGCGGGCCTCCTGCCAAGCTTCCTGCTCGGCGCCGTCGCGCTTGTCGTCTTCTACAATCTCACCCGCATCCTGCAGGTCGGCCTCAACCAGCTGCGCGACGCGTTGTTTGCCAGTGTCGGGCAGCATGCCGTGCGCCAGCTTGCCTACAAGACCTTCGTGCACATGCACCAGTTGTCGCTGCGCTTCCACCTGGAGCGCAAGACCGGCGGCTTGTCGCGCATCATCGAGCGCGGCACCAAGGGCATCGAGACGATCGTGCGCTTCACGATCCTCAACTCCATCCCGACGCTGATCGAATTCCTGCTGACCGCCGCGGTCTTCTGGTGGACCTACGGCTTCTCCTACCTTGGCGTCACGGCCTTCACGGTCTGGGCCTATATCTGGTTCACCATCCGCGCCTCCGACTGGCGCATCGGCATCCGCCGGGCGATGAATGACAGTGATACGGACGCCAATACCAAGGCGATCGATTCGCTTCTGAACTTCGAAACCGTGAAATATTTCGGCAATGAGGAGATGGAAGCAAAGCGCTTCGATGCCTCGATGGCCAAATACGAAAAGTCCGCCACACAGGTCTGGACTTCGCTCGGCTGGCTGAACTTCGGTCAGGGCCTCATCTTTGGCATCGGCACGGCGATCATCATGGTGATGTCGGCCCTTGCGGTACAGCGCGGCGAGCAGACCATCGGCGACTTCGTCTTCGTCAATGCGATGCTGATGCAGCTTTCGATCCCGCTCAACTTTATCGGCTTCGTCTACCGGGAAATCCGTCAGGGCCTGACCGATATCGAACAGATGTTCGATCTCCTGGAGGTCCAGGCCGAGGTTGTCGACTGTCCCGGGGCGCAGCCGCTCGCCATCGGCCAGGGTGCGATTGCCTTCAAGGACGTGCATTTCCACTATGATGCCGACCGGCCAATCCTCAAAGGCGTCTCGTTTGAAGTGCCAGCCGGAAAGACCGTCGCCGTTGTCGGCCCGTCGGGTGCCGGCAAATCGACCATCTCACGTCTGCTCTACCGCTTCTATGACGTGCAGCAGGGCTCGATCACCATTGACGGACAGGACGTGCGCAACGTCACCCAGAAATCGCTGCGCGCCGCCATCGGCATGGTTCCGCAGGACACCGTACTGTTCAACGATACCATCGCCTACAATATCCGGTATGGTCGCCCACAGGCCGCTGACGCCGATATCGTGCAGGCTGCGGAAATTGCACAGATCAGTCATTTTATCAAAGACTTGCCGGAAGGCTTTGAGACGAAGGTTGGTGAACGGGGATTGAAGCTCTCCGGTGGCGAAAAGCAGCGTGTGGCGATTGCCCGGACCGTGCTCAAGGCGCCGCCGATCCTGATCCTCGACGAAGCAACCTCGGCTCTCGACACCACCACCGAGCACGAGATCCAGTCGGCGCTCGACGTCGTGTCGAAGAACCGGACGACGCTCGTCATTGCCCACCGGCTATCGACCGTGGTCAATGCCGACGAGATTATCGTGCTCAAGGGGGGCGAGATTGCCGAACGCGGCAGCCATTCCGATCTGATCGCCCAGGATGGACTTTACGCGTCCATGTGGAATCGTCAGCGGGAAGCGACCCAGGCCGAGGAAAAGCTGCGTCAGGTGCGCGAGAGCGACGACCTCGGCGTCGTGGTCCGGCGACCGCCTGCCGTCTGAGGCCAAATGGCGGGGCAATGCAGGGCGCGTGCGCTGCGGCATTGCCCCCATGCCGCTTTCGGGGTAGTCACGTGCCCTACAACGACTTCAAGCAGAGGTACCGATGGACCTGTTGGAAACAATCCGCAAGACAATCGTCCCCATCCACAAGGAGGGCTATCCCTTTGTCGCGGCCTTCTTTGTCGCCTCGCTGATCCTCGGCTGGATCTGGGATCCGCTGTTCTGGGTCGGCATGGTGCTGACACTGTGGTGCGCCTATTTCTTCCGCGATCCCGAGCGGGTCACGCCACAGGATGACGATCTCGTCATCAGCCCGGCGGACGGACGCGTTTCGTCCGTTCAGATGGTCGTGCCGCCGGAAGAGCTGAACCTCGGCTCGGAGCCGATGCTGCGCATCACCGTGTTCATGAACGTGTTCAACTGCCATGTGAACCGTGCACCGGTGCGAGGCCGCGTCACGACGATCGCCTACAAGGAAGGTCAGTTCCTGAATGCAGAACTCGACAAGGCGAGCACCGACAACGAACGCAACGGCCTGGTGATCGAAAGCCGCCATGGCATGGTCGGCGTGGTGCAGATTGCAGGCCTTGTTGCCCGCCGAATCATCTGCTGGACCAATCCGAATGAACCGCTCGACGCCGGTGAACGTTTCGGCCTCATTCGCTTCGGCTCGCGACTCGACGTCTTCCTGCCGGCCGGTGCTGAACCGCGCGTTTCGCTTGGCCAGACCGCCATTGCCGGCGAGACCGTGATTGCCGAGTTCGGTTCAGCCAAGGGACCGATCGTCAGCCGCCGCAGCTAAGGACGAGAAGAGCCATGGAACGGAGCAGCGAGAGCAACGAAACCCGCGTATCTACGTCGCCTGAAACCAATGCACGTGGCCCTCGCCTGCGCGAGATTCCGCTCAGGCTGATGGTTCCCAATCTTATCACGGTGCTCGCCATCTGCGCTGGCCTGACGGGCATCCGTCTTGCCTTTGAGGGGCGCCATGAGCTGGCGGTTGCCATGGTTCTGGCGGCTGCCTTTCTCGACGGCATCGATGGTCGTGTCGCGCGGATGATGAAGGCGACATCGAAGTTTGGCGCGCAGATGGATTCGCTGGCTGACATCATCAACTTCGGCGTCGCACCTGCCCTCGTTCTCTACGTCTATGTGCTCGATCAGGCGCAGGCCTTTGGCTGGATCGCAGCACTGATATACGTGATTTCGGCGGGCCTCAGACTCGCGCGTTTCAATGTGATGGACGAGCGCGCGATCAAGGCACCGTGGCAATCGGAGTTTTTTGTCGGCGTGCCGGCGCCGGCCGGTGCGGCATTGGTGCTTCTGCCAGTTTATATCGGCTTTGTCGGCGTCGAGTCGGGTCCATTTTTCGCCTATGGCAGCGCCATCTACACGGTAATCATCGGCGCCCTTCTGGTCAGCCGTCTGCCGGTCTGGTCGGGCAAGTCGGAAACGTCGCGCATCCGCCGCGATCTGGTTTTTCCGATGATCCTTGTCGTGGTTCTCTACGTCGCCCTGTTGATGAGCTTCACCTGGCAGGTGCTCATCGTTACCGTCGTGCTTTATCTTTTCTCCCTGCCGCTTGGCGCACGAAACTGGCACAGACGCTACGGCACCCTGACGATCGTCGAAGAATCAGGCGAGCATGGCATGTCGGAGATTGACCACGGCGTTTGAGGCCTGCTTGAGCGACCAAAAACAGGGTGTGTCCGGCAACGGCCACACCTTTTTTATGCGAAGCTTCCGATATTTGATCTGCAGCAAAGTTTCCGTCACGGTTTTGTCATGATCTGCACGGAGAGAGCCGCCACCCAATGGCGGGCAGGGTTTCATAGAGGAACAAGACGATGACCACGGAAAACCAGGTCGAGACGCAGGATCAGGCAATTGTGAGCCTGGCGGCACATTATCGACCGATCGGCCTCAAGGCCGTGATCGCAGCAGCGATGATGGTAAAGTCCAAGTCGGTCAAGAAGGTCGCCTGATCGGCCAACAACGAGCCCTTCAGAACAAGCTCATCTGATCATCGCTTTCCGGCTTGGCCTGAGTGACAGGCCGGGGCGCCCGTTCCACCCTCGTTTGAAGCTCGGGGCCAACATTTGCGACCTTGTTGACAAGGTCGGAAACGGGAATCATTTCAAACAGGTCTTCCTGTGCAGGCACCAGGAGGTCAGCGACATCGCGTGGCTCCCCTGCCCGGCAATCCAGCCAGCGGCTGAAATCTTCCGATGGAATGACCACCGGCATGCGATCGTGAATCGTACCGATCGTCCGGTTGGCGGCTGTCGTCAGGATGCAGCCGGTATCGATCTCCGAACCGTCCTTCGACATGTAGGTTTCCATCAATCCGCCGAAGCAGACGATGCCGCCTGATTTCGGGCGGATCCAATAGGCTTGCAGCTTTTCGTCGCTGCCTTTTGGCGGACGGTGCCATTCATAAAAGCCGGAGGCAGGAACAAGGATTCGGCGGTGGCGCATGGCCGCACGGAACGACGCCTTTTCGTTGGCGGTTTCGGAGCGCGCATTGATGATCAGGGTGAAATCACCGGGATCCTTGACCCAGGAGGGAATGAGGCCCCAGCGCGCCAGAACGGCAATCTTGTCGGGGCGATTGGAGCCCGGTTCTCTTGGTGGTGCGGCAACGGCAATGAGGATCGGCTGAGTCGGCGCAATGTTGTAGCGGGCCGGGAAAGGCTCTAGCTCCAAGAGACCCAGCAATTCGCGAACCTCTTCTGGGCTCGCGGTCAAGGCAAAGCGTCCACACATGCTGCATCCTTGCCAGCGCTCCGCTCAGTGGTCAAGCAAGGGCAAAACTTGCGACGGCTCTATTTCGCCGCAATACTTGCGTCTTTGCTGGCTCAATGCCGACGCCAACCGGAGCCGCCTCTCAATGACCGAACCTCGCCTCGCCTCCTCAGCGATTGTCGAACGCGCCGGACGCTATCTCCTGATTCGGCGTGCCAATCCCCCGGCTGCGGATCTCTACGCATTTCCGGGCGGTCGGGCAGAACCCGGCGAAACGCCTGAGCAGACCGCCTTGCGCGAACTGCAGGAAGAAACCGGCCTGACGGGAACCAGTGCCGCCTTGTTCGATACTTTCGAGATCCTGCCGGAGCCTGGGCTTGCAGACAGCCGCTTTCATCTTTCAGTCTTTCTCGTTGAGGAGACGGGTTGCGAACCCGTTGAAGCGGCGAGTGACGCGCGTGATGCCGCATGGTATCTGCCGCAAGAGATTCTGAGACTGCCCGTTCCGGAAAGCGTGCGCGCCTGCGTCTTGCGCCTTGCCCCGGATAGCCTGGAGACTGCACGATGAGTAACCGTCACGCCCGTTGCCTGCGCCTTTCTGCGGCAATCGCGTTTTGCGCCGTGACGATGTCGTCGCACGTTGTAGCCCAGGTGCAGACCATTGCGCCGCCAGCGTCAGAGACCGAGAAACCGGCCCCTTATGACGACCGGCTCGGGCGGCTGTCCGAGCTGATCGGCGCAATCCACTACCTGCGCAACCTGTGCAATGCGCAAGGGGAACCGGAATGGCGGAAATCGCTCTCCGAGCTTCTTGATCGCGAAACCAGTGCCGAACCCAAACGCCGGGCGCGGCTGACGGCAGCCTACAACCGCGGCTACAGGTCTTTTGCCTCCGTTTACACCACTTGCACAGCAGCGGCTGTTCGTGCAGAGGAGAATTACCGTAACGAAGGGGCAACACTGGCGGCAGAAATTACCGCACGCTACGGAAATTAACGAATAATTCACCTCTTCTCGTCTTGCCCCGTGTCGTTTTGATAAAACACTGTTAGGGTCATTAAGGACTGAGTAAGAGTGCTTCGAGGAATGCCCATGGACCCGCGCCGCAACGAAATCGATGACATGATCGTGCATGAAAAGATGCAGGCGGCTCTCGAGTATCAAAACGAGGCCTGGGCGGATGGCATGGCTGACGGGATCGAGCCGGAAATCATCGCTGATGCGGCGATTGCTCTTGCACTGCGCGAAACGATCCGCATCCATGGCGAGCACGGGGCCGAGGCCATTCTCGACGCCCTGAAGGCGCGGCTTCTGGCGGGTGAGTTTTCGCCAGGGCGCAAGCTGCAATAACTCGTTTGAGGTCCCAGATGCCCATGCCTTCGCGAGACCGGATTGCTCGGCTGGCGGGCGTCCTTGTTTTTTCCGCAGCCTTGCTCGCCGCGACACTGCCCGTGGCCACGGTGCATGCCCTCTCCGACATCAAGGATCTTGCACCTGAAGACGCACCGCTGGAGGATGGCTTAAACCCGCCGAAGGCAGACGAAGAAATGCCGGTCGTTGAGGACGGCATTCCCGATCCCGGCCCTTTGATCCAGACGGAAACACCGCCAGCAAACGGCGATCTTTCGCAGATCGACCCGGTAACCGTCTATTACGAGATTGATAAGGCACCTGAACCCGTCCAGCGGATTCACCGTCTGATCCTCGAGGCCGCGAAAACAGGCGACATTGAAAATCTGCGGCCGCTTTTTGAACGCGGGGCAAATGCCACGCTGGTATCATCGGCCGACGATACGGATGATCCGATTCTCGCCCTGAAGGCAGTGTCGGGTGATGAGGACGGGGTCGAAGTGCTCGCCATCCTGATGGACCTCCTGTCGACCGGTTACATCATCCAGGACGAAGGCACGCCGGAAGAGGCCTATGTGTGGCCCTATTTCGTCGGCAAGGCGATCAACAGCCTGACACCCGTCGAAAAGGTGGAACTGCTGCGCATCGTGACCGCCGGTGATGTGGCCGGCATGCAGGAACTGGGCAACTACAATTTCTTCCGTGTCGGCATCACGGCGGATGGACGCTGGAAGTTTTTCCTGACGGGCGACTGAGCCCTGCGCCTGTCTCGCTTGAGACTTGTCCGCTAGAGTGCAAGCGCCTAACTGTCCTGCGGAAAGCAACATTCGGTGACTCGCCATGCCCATTGCCACTCTCCCCGACCGCGCTTTGCTGCGGATCGCCGGTGCCGATGCAGAACATTTTCTGCAGAACCTCATCACGACCGACCTCGCACAGGTACCGCAGGGCGAGGCCTGGCCGGGAGCGCTGCTGACGCCACAGGGCAAGATCCTGTTCGATTTCCTCGTATCGCGCGACGGTGATGGGTTTCTGCTGGAGACGACAGTCGAGCAACTGGACGGGCTCACGAAGCGACTGACAATGTACAAGCTGCGCGCTGCAGTCTCGCTTGAGGCTCTGCCGGTTGCGGGCGTCACCGTCTCCTGGGACGAGGCGACCGCCGAGGGCCTTGTCGACCACCGCTTCCAGGTTGCCGGTACGACCGTGCGCCGGTTTCCGGGCACACGCAGCGAGGCAGGTGACGTAGACGCTTACCACGCGCTGCGGACCGGAGCCGGCATTGCCGAATCGGGCACAGACTACGCCCTTCAGGATGCCTTTCCGCATGATGTCCTGTTCGATCGCATGGGCGGCGTTTCCTTCCGCAAGGGGTGCTACGTTGGTCAGGAAGTGGTGTCGCGTATGCAGCACCGCTCGACGGCGCGTCGGCGCGTGGTGCTGGTGACGGCGGATCAACCGCTGCCAGCAAGCGGGACCGCAGTGACAATCGAGGGAAAGAGCATCGGAACGCTGGGCACCGTGTGTGGAAAGCAGGGACTGGCGATTGCCCGGATCGACAAGGCTGGCGAAGCCATGGCATCAGGTCTTCCGATCATGGCAGAGAACGTCATCGTCACCCTTGCCCTGCCCGAATGGAGTGGCATTACCTTTCCGACCAGTGCCGAGGAGAGCTGACCATGCCTCCCTCAGCCCCACCGTCAGCCCGTGCCTGGCAGCGTATGCTGTCCGGTCGCAGGCTCGACCTTCTCGATCCCTCGCCTCTCGACGTGGAAATCAACGACATTGCTCATGGGCTTGCTCGTGTCGCGCGGTGGAACGGTCAGACCTCGGGCGATCATGCCCTCTCGGTTGCCCAGCACAGCCTTCTTGTTGAAGACATCTTCCGCCGCTCGAACCCCAAGGCAAGCCTCGATGACCTCCTGATGGCCCTCCTGCATGATGCGCCTGAATATGTGATTGGTGATATGATCTCGCCGTTCAAGGCAATTGTCGGCGGCGGTTACAAGGTGGTGGAAAAGCGATTGGAAGCTGCCGTGCATCTGCGCTTCGGCCTGCCGGCCCATCCGAACGCCGCGCTGAAAAGCGCGATCAAGAAAGCCGACATGATCTCCGCCTATTTCGAGGCCACGGTGCTTGCCGGCTTTTCCGAGCTCGAGGCCCGCAAATTCTTTGGCCAGCCCAAGGGATTTACGCGCGACACGCTGATGATCGAGCCGCTGCCTGCTGCCCAAGCCCAGCAGGCTTTCCTCGATCGGTTCGAGACCATTGAACAGCAGCGATCGCATGGCGAAAGGGCCAAGGCATGAGCGCCATCGTCGTTGCACCGCTTGCCCGCATCGCCGAGATGGCGGTGCGCCACAAGGCTCGCGAGATGATCAGCCTGCTGGCCGCCAACCAGGATTTTCACCGACCTGCCGTCATCGACGCGGGCCGTCACCTGAAACTGGGCATGAACGACATCACCTTCGCTGGCACCGGCGATCTGATTGCGCCGCAGGAGGCGCATGTCTCGGAGATCATCGCCTTTGCACAGGCCTGGGACCGGTCGCAGCCGCTGCTTGTGCACTGCTGGATGGGGGTTTCGCGCTCGCCGGCGGCTGCCATGATCGCAAGCCTCGCCATCGCGTCTGACGACGAGGACGAGGCGCTGGCGCAACGGTTGCGGGAATCCTCCCCCTACGCGACGCCCAACAGCCGGTTGATCGAGATCGGTGACCGCCTGCTTGGACGGGAAGGTCGCCTGATTGCGGCGGTCAAAGGCATCGGGCGCGGCGCCGATACCGATGGCAATCAGCCGTTCGTTCTACCGCTTCCCGGCACAAACGGGGTCTAGCCATGCAGGACGGCGGGCAAATCGAGATCGGCCTCAATGCGGCGATTGTCGCAATGATCGATCGCGCGCCCAAACTGCTGGTGGTCGAGGAAGAACGGTCCAGCCCGCATGCCCTGCCCTTTGGTCCCTTTGATCCCAACCGACATCGCACGATGGAAATGTCGCTGCGCGCCACGGTGGAGGCGCAGACGGCGCTGGAGCTTGGCTATATCGAACAGCTTTACACCTTCGGTGACCGCGGCCGTTACGAAAAGGCGGTGACCGAAGGCAGGCACGTGGTCTCCGTGGGCTATCTGGCACTGACCCGAACCGATGCCGAGGATACGGCCCGCTTCAAGGCGGCCGGCGCTGTCTGGCGCGACTGGTACGGCTTTTTGCCCTGGGAGGACTGGCGAAGCGGGCGCCCTCCGATGATCGACAGTGAGATTCTCCCAGCCTTGAACGACTGGGCGCAGGAGGCGGCCGAGCCGGGCTCTGCCAGCTCCGCATCGTCCCGCCTCGCCCGCCTGAAACTCGCCTTCGGACAGGATGAGTTCCCCTTCGACGACGAGCGCGTTCTGGAGCGCTATGAACTTCTCTACGAGGCCGGACTGATCGAGGAAGCGGTGCGCGACGGCCGTGTTGCGCAGGTCCGGTGCAATGTGGCGCTCGGGCGCCCGATGCCGCACGACCATCGGCGGATTGCAGCAACGGCGCTGGCGCGGCTTCGCGGCAAGATCAAGTATCGACCGGTGATTTTCGAGCTGATGCCGCCAGCATTCACGCTGACGGAATTGCAGGCGACTGTCGAGGCAATTGCCGGGCGGCACCTGCACAAGCAAAATTTTCGGCGTCTTGTGGAAGGAGCCGAACTGGTGGAACCGACCGGCGACACGCAGGCTGCCACAGGCGGCAGGCCTGCTGCCCTTTTTCGTTTCCGTCGCCAGATTCTCGAGGAGCGCCCAGCGCCCGGTTTGCGCCTCGGCGGACGGGTAACCGCCCCGTCGCCCGGTTGACCTCCCGGCCTGCTGTTCCATCTAGGCTCTTGATCGCTATGCCTCATCCCCGTTTCTGAGGCGCAGAAAAAGGAGCATCCCATATGGAACTCAATGCCAACGAGGCGCTGGTGGCGACACAAAGCGCTCTCGCTCAGGCGAGCCGCCTTGCGGTGGAATACTCGTTCTCAATTGTCGGCGCCTTGCTGCTGCTGTTCATCGGCTGGTGGCTTTCCTCACTCTTGAGCCGATGGACGCATGCCGGACTTTTGCAGGTCCGCGGCATCGATGAAACGCTTGCCCGCTTCTTTGCCAATGTCGTGCGCTACGGCGCACTCATTCTGGTCTTCGTGACGGTCCTTGGCCAATTCGGGGTTCAGACGGCTTCAATCATCGCCGCCCTGGGCGCCGCGGGCCTGGCCATCGGCCTGGCGCTGCAAGGCACGTTGCAGAACATCGCAGCCGGCATCATGCTTCTTGTGCTGCGGCCCTTCAGGGTTGGCGAATATATCGATACCGGCTCGATATCGGGGACGATTGTCGAGATCGGACTTTTTGCCACGGAGCTAAAAACGCCGGATGGACTTTATCGGCTGGCGCCCAATTCCACGCTGTGGAACGTGCCGATCACCAATTTCAGCCGCCTGCCGACGCGGCGTTTCGAACTCAAGGTCGGAATCGGCTACGAGGACGATATCGATCTTGCCGAAAAGATCATGCGCGAGCACGCTGAAGCCGATCCGCGCGTCCTCAAAGAACCTGCTCTCTCGACCCATGTGGATCAGTTGGGCGACAGCGCTGTCATCATTACGATGTGGTACTGGACAAAGGCTACCGACTTCTGGCCGACCTCGCGCGAGATGATCAAGAAGGTCAAACTCTCCTTCGACGAGAACGGCATTTCAATTCCCTTCCCACAGGTGACGTACCACGGCGCAGCGCCGACCGGAGAGCCGGCTCCGGAGGCGCCGCGCAAGGCCTGAGGCGTTACCCAATCTCGATATCCAGTCCGATATCGAGGGTCGGGGCAGCCATGGTGATCTTCGAGGTCGAGATAAAATCGACGGCGGTCTCGGCGATCGCTCTGATTGTGTCGAGCCGGACATTGCCGGAGGCTTCCAGCAGCACGCGAGCGCGGGCCTTCGCGTAGTCTGCACCAGAGAGCTGATGGAAGCGCCGGTTGAACTCGACCGCTTCGGTGAGCGTAGCCGGGTCCATGTTGTCGAGGAGGATCACATCGGGTGCGGCGGTGAGCGCTTCGCGCATCTGGTCGAGGCTATCCACCTCGACTTCGACCTTCACCAGATGGCCGGCATATGCGCGCGCCGCATCAATGGCCTTGCTCACACCGCCTGCAACCGCGATGTGGTTGTCCTTGATCAGAACCGCATCGTCGAGACCATAGCGGTGGTTCGAGCCGCCACCGAGGCGCACGGCATATTTCTCAACGGCCCTCAGGCCCGGCAGCGTCTTGCGCGTGCAGGTGACACGCGCAGGCGTATCGGCAATCTCGTCGGCAAACCGCGCGGTATAACTTGCAACACCGGAGAGATGCATGAGGAAGTTCAAGGCGACACGCTCTGCCGACAAGACGGACCGCGCGGGGCCGCTGATGCGCGCAAGCGCCTGGCCCGGCGCAACGCGGTCACCGTCTTCCGCCAGAAGCTCGACTTTTACCCTGGGATCGATCGCGCGAAAGGCGGCGACCGCCAAGGGCAAGCCGGCGACAACGCCGTGCTCGCGGCTGTTCATGGCAGCTGTCGCCGTCATCTCAGGCCCGATCGTTGCATAGGTGGTGATGTCGCCGGCTCTTCCGAGATCCTCGGCGAGTGCCATGCGGACGAGATCCTCCACCAGGATCGGCGAGAGCTGCGGCAAGTGTGTGCTTGACATGGGAGCCTCTTTCATCCGGCAATCTCGGCGACGACCGCCTCGGCGGCTTTGAGGGTGAGGTAGGTGCGATGCTGTTGGGCGGCGTCCTGCTCGGGATAGTCTGAGCGCATCTGGGCGCCACGGCTTTCTGTGCGCAGGTACGCCCCGACCGCAATCAGCTTTGCCGCCGCGCAGATATTGCCAAATCGCACCCGAGGCCGTCCACGCTCCAGGGCGGCGAGTTCGCTGATCAGGGTTTTCAAACCGTCGGCATCGCGCAGGACGCCGGCATGAAGGCTCATCAACTGGCGCAGACGCCTGAGATCGGCGCTGTCCTCGAGGGTGACGAGATCATCGTTTTCGCCGGCAGACTGCGGCCACTCAAAAAGCCGCGATTCGGGCAGGATGCCCTTGATGCTGTCGGCAATCCGGCTGGCAAAGACGACGGCCTCCAGAAGCGAATTCGAGGCAAGGCGGTTTGCGCCATGCACGCCACTGGACGTGACCTCTCCGGCGGCCCAGAGGCCGTCGAGCGACGTTCTGCCATCGACATCCACGGCGACACCGCCCATGTGATAATGCACCGCCGGGATAACGGGAACGGGTTGGGTGACGGGATCTATGCCAGCCGCCATGCAGGACGCGTAGACCGTCGGAAACTGGCTGGGGAAGTGCGATCCGACAGCCTTTGTGGCATCGAGAAAGGCTCCGCGTCCGGCAGCCACCTCTGCAAAGACGCCACGCGCCACGATATCGCGCGGCGCAAGCTCTGCATCCGGATGCAGATCCGTCATGAAGCGATGCCCGGCCTTGTTGATGAGAATAGCGCCATCGCCGCGCAGGGCCTCGGTTGCCAGCGGTGCCGGATCGAGACCAACATCGATGGCGGTTGGATGAAACTGCACGAATTCCGCATCTGCAATCACGGCACCGGCCTTGGCCGCCATGCCGAGACCTGTCCCCCGGGCTTCCGCCGGATTGGTCGTCACCTGATAGAGATGCCCGATGCCACCGGAGCAAAGCACCACGGCTCTGGCGGGAAAGGCAACGCGGGTTGTCGACTGTCCGGCATCCGGGCGGGCGATGACGCCTGAGACGAAACGCCCTTCCGCGATCAGTTCCTCGACGACATAGCCTTCCATCACCCTTATCGACGGCGTCTTGCGAACCGCGGCCACCAGCGCCTCCATGATCGCGCCGCCCGCCTTGTCGCCGGCTACCCGCACAATGCGGCGTTCGGAATGGGCAGCCTCTCGCGACAGGATCAGCTTTCCTTCGAGGTCCCGGTCGAAGGGCACCCCATAGGCCAGCAGATCATGGATCCGATCCGGCCCTTCCGAGATCATCAGGCGGGCGACCTTTTCCTCGACCAGTCCGGCACCGGCCACCACGGTGTCGGCGAGATGCTTGTCGAAGCTGTCACCCGGGCTCATCGCCGCGGCGATACCGCCTTGCGCCCAGGCGGAGGATGCCCCCTGCCCGATGGGTGCTGCCGCCAGGATGGTCACCGGCCTTGGCGCGAGCTTCAGGGCACAAAACAGCCCCGCCAGCCCGCCGCCAACGATGACGATGTCATCGATGCCCTGCCAGGATTGCGGCCGCATCGCCTCCAGCTTCATTGCCATCCCCGTCTCCCCCCTTCGTCCGCCGTCCTGTGGTTCAGCTTTTCAGATTGATCATACGTTCGACGGCAAGCCGCGCACGGTCTGCGATTTCGGTATCAACGGTCACCTCCTCGGTCATCGTCAGAAGACTGTCGAGGATCTTCGGCAACGTGATCCGCTTCATATGCGGACAGAGATTGCAGGGTTTGACGAAATCGACGTCGCGCAGTTCAGCCTGGATATTCGACGCCATCGAGCATTCGGTGACGAGCAGTACCCGCTGCGGGCGGCGGTTTCTGACGTAGTCGATCATGCCCTTGGTCGAGCCGGCAAAGTCGGAGACTTCCAGCACGCTTGGATGGCATTCCGGGTGGGCAACAATCTCGATCCGCGGATCTGCCTTCTTGTATTCGAGCAGTTCCTCTGCGGTGAAGCGCTCATGCACCTCGCAATGGCCCTTCCAGGTGAGGATCTTCTTGTGTGTCTGATTGGCGACGTTCATCGCCAGATACTCGTCAGGTATGCAAAGGACAGTGTCGCTGTCGAAGCTGTTGACCACGTCGACGGCATTGGCCGAGGTGCAGCAGATGTCCGTTTCGGCCTTCACCTCGGCGGAGGTGTTAACGTAGGTGACGACCGGCACGCCCGGATAACGCTGGCGAAGGAGCCGTACATCGGCACCGGTGATTGATTCCGACAGGGAGCATCCGGCAAGACCATCCGGAATGAGAACGGTTTTCTGCGGATTGAGCAGCTTGGAGGTCTCGGCCATGAAATGCACGCCGCACTGGACGATGATATCGGCATCGACGCTGACCGCATCGCGGGCCAACTGCAACGAATCGCCCTTGATGTCGGCAACGCAGTGAAAGATCTCCGGCGTCTGGTAATTATGCGCCAGGATGACCGCGCCGCGTTCCTTCTTGATGCGATTGATCGCGTGGATGTAGGGCGCAAAGACGGGCCACTCGATGGCCGGAATGAAATCCCGAACCTTGTCGTAGAGGTGCTCGGTCTCCTTGGCGACAGCGGGGGTATAGCGCAGATCCGGCCGCTCCCAGACGCCATGCCTTATGGCCGCGCTGTTGCGCTCAGAGTGTGCGCGGGTTGCGTTTTGCGCCTCCATGGCTTGCCCTCCAATTTATGCTCATTTTGAGCATAACAAGATCCAAAGAAAACCGGCGTCTGCCGGTGGACATGATTTAGAAAGTTTTGTGACGGTTTGCAAGATCAATCTAAAGCGCGAATTGCCGTGCTGTTTCGTGACGTTGCGCGCTTTCATCCCTCTTCAAAGCGTATAAGACTAAAAGAAAATAGGCAAAAGTGGGTCGCGATGTCTCTAACGCTGTTGATCGTCCAGTTCATCATTCTGATGACCGTCTTGCGCGGCACCGGAAAACGGATCACGCAGCTGGAGCAGGAAGTCGGCGCCTTGCGCGAACGGTTGGTCGAACTCGATCAGGGGCAGAAGCGCCCGGCACCCGCAATGGCCGGCGCTCCAGAGGACGTTGCGGCAGAAGAAGGGGGTGCGCCTGACGCTCCGCCGTCGGTGGCAAGCGCCGAAACGGTGTTGCAGGAGACGGCCGAGCCGCATGAGCCGGACGAAATCATCACGACGTCGACCGATGATGCCGGTCACGAGATCATGACAGTCCCCGCAACAAAGGCTGCGCCGAATGCGCCGTCGGAACCGGCGCGGCAGCCGGAAAGCTTAGAGAACCTGCTCGGTGCACGCTGGGCGGTCTGGGCTGGTGGCCTTGCGCTGGCGCTCGGCGGACTGTTCCTTATTCGATACTCCATCGAAAGCGGGCTGCTCGGCCCTGGCGTTCGCCTGTCGCTTGCCGGTCTCTTCGGCCTCTTTCTGATCGGAGCCGGTGAACTCCTGCGGCGCAAGGCGCTGCCGCAGATGGCGGCCCTGCACGAAAACGCGATGATCCCCGGCATCCTGACGGCCGCAGGTTCGGTATCGATGTTCGGCGCCATCTATGCCGCCCATGGCATCTATGGCTTTTTCGGCCCAACGCTTGCCTTCATGCTTCTGGCCCTTACCGCCTTTTCCGTGCTCGGGCTTTCGCTTCTGCATGGGCAGGCGCTGGCAGGGCTCGGGCTGGCAGGCTCGATGCTGACGCCGGTGCTGATCGCCAGCACTTCACCGAAACCCTGGGCGCTTTTCGGCTTTCTCGCGGTGTCGCAGGTGGCGACTTCTGCCGCTGCACGTCTGCGCAACTGGCATGTAGTGCCGGGGCTTGCCCAGTTGGGTCTGGGTCTCTGGGCCGTGCTTTACGTTGCGGCATCGGACTATGCCGAGCTGACGCCGGTCAGTCTGGCGCTGATTGCCATGATCGCCACCTGGATGTTGCTCTGGCCCGGTCGTCGGGCGGATCGTCCCGCCATCGCAACCGTCAATCTGGACGGCCTCTGTCGACAGCTCGGCAGCGGTCCGCTCTGGCTCGATCTGTCGATGGCGCTTGGCGTACTCCTGCCCGCACTCGCCATCATCAATCTCGTGCTAAAGGCCGATCTCTTCGCGCCTTACGTATTCGCCGCCTTGATCGCTACACTCAGCGCCGCAGGAAGCTTCGGACGCGGCGCGATCTGGCCAAGCTGCATTGCAGCACTTGGCGCCCTGCTCGGCGCGGTCCTGGACGCAGGCGTCCTCCTGCAACTCATCGACATGGCGCTGGATGGCGGTGGCGTTGCCATCGAGCTCAACGGCCTGACGAACCCGCTGATCGGCACGCAACTGGTGATGGGCAGTGTATTTCTGGCTCTTGCCATCGCATTTCTCAACCGCAATCGCGGCGACAGGGCACCTCTCCTCTGCGCGGTCTGGGCGACGATTGCGGCAACGGTGCCGCTCATCCTCGCGGCGATCAGCTTTGCCTTCTATGGGACCTATGGATTCGATCTGACCCACGGCCTCTTCGCGCTGGCGCTTTCCGCTGCACTTCTTGGCACGGCCGAGTTTACCCAGGGCGATGCAACTGACTCTAGTGCCGAGGTCGCCCGCGACATCTTGGTCATCGGCAGCTTTGCCGCGCTGGTCTTGAGCCTGCACGCCCTGACGGATGGGCTTGTCACGACGCTGGCGCTTGCTGTCTCCGGTTTCGCCTATCTCCTGGCAACCCGTCTGCGCACCTGGCGCTCGCTCCCCTGGATGATGGTTCTGGCGCTTGCCGGTGTGCTTGCGCGCATCGCATGGGAGCCGACCCTGGTCGGAGCGGAGGCGCTCAGCCGCACGCCCGTCTTCAACCAGCTCCTCATCGGCTACGGCCTCCCTGCCCTGCTGGCGATTGCCGGCGCATGGCAGATGCGCGACTGGCCCTCGGTCAGGTTGCGCAATGCGCTGCAGGCGCTTGCGGCTCTCTTTGGCCTGCTGGCTGTGGCCATCCTCGTGCGCCATGCGATGAATGGTGGCGTTCTCGATTCCAGCACGCCGACACTGGGTGAACAGTCGATCTATACGCTGCTCGTCATCGGCCTGTCGGGCATCCTGATGACGCTTGACCTGCGCGCGCCGAGCCTCGCCTTCCGCTATGGATCGATGATCGCCGGGGGGCTTTCGATACTGCAGGTGCTGAGCCTGCATCTCGGCGCGCTCAACCCCTATTTCTCCGGCGAGAGCACCGGCAACTGGCCCCTTATCAATCTGCTTCTCATCGGCTATCTGATCCCGGGCCTCGGTTATGCGGGACTGGCCTATTATGCCCGCAGCAGACGACCGGCGCCGTATGTCACGCTTCTGGCTCTCTCGGGCGCCATCCTCGGCTTTGCCTGGGTGACTTTGAGCGTTCGCCGCTTCTGGCATGGATCCTACATTGCCGAATGGAAGGGGTTCGGCCAGGCCGAGACCTATAGCTACTCCGTCGCCTGGCTTGCGATCGGCGTCATGCTGCTGATCCTCGGATCGAGGTTCGGTGCCCGCAGTCTGCGCATCGCCTCCGCCGTTGTGGTGATGATCTCCGTGGGCAAGGCCTTCCTGATCGACATGAGCAATCTCGAGGGCGTGTTGCGCGCGCTGTCCTTCATTGGCCTCGGCTTCGTGCTGATCGGCATCGGGTTGTTCTATCAGAAAATTCTGACCTCTACGGTCCAGCCCAGGAAGCCAGAGCCAATCGACGAACCGCCGCAAGCTGCAAACTGACGACGGCCCTCAACAAAACACGTCAGGGATCGGACGCAAGTTTGCGGTGGACGGGCGCAATTTGTGTCTTAAACCTTCAGGCCCTGAAGGCTGGGCGACTCGCGATCCGGCCAGGGAGCCGACCATGGATACTGGGCTGACGCCAACCGCCTTTGCGCCACATGAAGATCTTGCCCGACTGCTTTTGCCGCATGCAGCGGACACCAATGATGGATCGCATGATCTCGTGCACATCCATCGCGTGTTCCGCAATGCGATGCGGATCCAGTCGCAGGAGGGCGGCAATGCGAATGTGCTTGCCGCAGCCGTCCTGCTGCATGACTGCGTGGCCGTGGAGAAAAACTCGCCGCAAAGGGCGGAAGCCTCTCGGCTTGCGGCGGATAAGGCCTCCGGCATTCTTTCAGGGCTTGGCTGGTCGACCGATGACATCCATGCGATTGCCCACGCCATCCTCACCCACAGCTTTTCCGCCAATCTTGCGCCGAAGACGCTCGAAGCAAAGATTCTGCAGGACGCCGACAGGCTGGACGCCATCGGCATGATCGGCGTTGCGCGCTGTTTTTACGTGGCAGGGCGGATGGGATCGAAGCTCTACGATCCGACCGATCCGAAGGCGGAGCACCGGGCACTTGACGACCGGCAATACGCAATCGACCATTTTCCGGCAAAGCTTCTCAAGCTGTCGCAGGGGTTTCAGACAGAGACGGGGCGCATGTTGGCAAGCGAGCGGCACGAAAGGCTCCTGCGCTTCCTGGCCGAAATGAACGACGAGATTTGAGGACACCGATGCAGATCACCCAGCTTTTTGTCTATCCGCTAAAAAGTGCCCGCGGCATCGGCTTACCAAAGGCACGCGTCGAGGGCATGGGACTTGCCGGCGATCGGCGCATCATGCTGATCGATCCCGATGGCCATTTCATCACCCAGCGTGAATTGCCGGACATCGCGCGTTTGACGGCCATCCCCGGCGCTGCCTACCTGACGCTGGTCTTCGATGACGGGCGCGAGATGATGGTGGCGCCAGCGCAACCCGACAATCGCCAGGACGTCGCGATCTGGCGCTCTATCGTCAATGCCGCCATTGCCGACGACAGCGTTAATGCAAAGCTGTCCGACTGGCTCGGGCGACCGGTCAAACTTGCCTTCATCGATGGCGAAAGCCGGCGGGAAGCTAGTGCCGAATGGGCCGGCGACGGCACGCCGATGGGCTTTGCCGATGGCTATCAGATCCTCATCACGACGACAGGATCGCTTGCCGCTCTCAATGCGGATATGGAGCGCCATGGCGAAGGCTCCGTGGGGATGGATCGCTTCCGCCCGAATATCGTGCTCGAATGCGACGAACCCTTTGCAGAGGATCGTTGGACGGGACTGAAGATCGGCGACATTCAACTAGATTTCGTCAAGCCCTGCCCGCGCTGCATCATGACCACCCAGGACCAGATCACCGGGTCTCGTGAAGGTCCCAATCCGATGCCGGCCATGGGGCGCATCCGCATGTCCGCCGACAGGCGGGTTCCGGGCCCGCTGTTCGGCTGGAATGCCGTGCCGCGCGGTGATGGCCTGATTTCCGTGGGTGACACAGTGACTATTCTCGGAGAGCGAGAGGCCTGGGCCATCAAGCAACGCTGAAGCTTCTGATCGCAAATCTGATCAGTATCAAATTCGTTGATGGCCTCTTCATCAAAAGGCGTTTTCCGTCATCGGTGGGATTGCCTATGATCACGACAATCCGAGGAGAGATCACATGAGCGACAACGCGCAGTCAAACCGTATGCCCTGGCTGATCATACTTGCCGGCTCGCTGATCGCGGTGATGACCTTTGGACCTCGCTCGGCCATGGGTTTCTTCCAGTTGCCGATGCTGGCCGATCGCGGTTGGGACAGGTCGACCTTCGGGCTTGCCATGGCGTTTCAGAATCTGTTCTGGGGCCTGAGCCAACCCTTTTTCGGTGCGCTCGCCGACAAATACGGCACGGGCCGCGTTCTGGTCAGCGCGGGCGTGCTCTATGCCGCCGGCCTTGTGCTGATGGCCAATGCGACAGCGCCGATCTGGCTGCATATCGGCGGCGGGGTGCTCGTCGGCACGGCAATTGGTGCCGGCTCTTTCAGCGTCATCCTCTCGGCCTTTGCCCGACACGTGACACCGCAACAGCGCTCGATGGCGTTTGGCATCGGAACCGCTGCGGGATCGGCAGGCATGTTCCTCTTTGCACCCCTGAGCCAGGGCTTCATCTCTGCCTTTGGCTGGTCCGACAGTCTCGTCATCATTGCCGTGATGATGCTGGTCATACCACTCCTCGCATTCCCCTTGCGCGGCAATGCGCAATCCGGTTCGCAGGCAGGCAGTCAGTATCAGCAGACAGTTGCCGAAGCCCTGCGAGAGGCGCTTTCGCATCGCTCCTACCTGCTTCTGACCACGGGCTTTTTTGTCTGTGGCTTCCAGGTGGCGTTCATCACAGCACATTTCCCGGCCTATCTCGGCGATATCGGGATCGATGCACGCTATGCCGTGATTGCCATGGCGCTGATCGGCTTCTTCAACATCATTGGGTCGCTTGCGGCAGGTTATATCGGGCAGCGCTATTCCAAGCCCTATTTCCTTGCCTGGATCTATATCGGGCGCTCAATCACCGTGACACTCTTCCTGCTCCTGCCGCAGACGCCGCTTTCTGTTGTCGTCTTTGCCTCGGTCATGGGTCTTTTGTGGCTGTCGACAGTGCCGCCAACGAACGGGCTAGTGGCAATCATGTTCGGGACACGCCACCTCGGCCTGCTCGGCGGCCTGGTGTTTCTCTCCCATCAGATCGGTTCTTTCCTCGGCGTCTGGATGGGTGGTTATCTCTATGATCGATTCGGTACCTATGACGAAGTGTGGTGGCTTGGCGTCGCTCTTGGCATTTTCGCGGCAGTGGTGCATTGGCCTATTCGCGAACAGGCGGTCACACGCCCTGTGCCAAGTCCGGCATAATTAAGTCACACGCGTGATTTTTTCCGGGACACCTGGAATGGCTGATCATTTTTTCCGCATGATGCAGCGCAAAAAGGGCGTCACAGAAAATTATTTTATTTCCGAGCTCCGTTCCCGTTGACGGATTCGCATGACTTCCCTACCTTATGGCTGCCGGTTCGCAATACGGCACTAAACCCTGGGATGCGCAACGCTCCAAGAAGAGACCAAGACCAATGAAGGAGGTCAGAGAAATGCAGGCTGTGTTTCAGAAAACCACCCGAACTTCGAGGTCTGCCCCGCGCGTGGTGATGCTTGACTGCCGCCCCCCCCACTCCTGTCGAATGTGACGCCAGAGACGCTCTGACATCTACATTTTACAATTCAAAAGCGCCGTGCCAGCGAGCACCGGGCGGGGATAATGTCATGAAGAAGCAAGTTATCGAATATGCTGGCGTCCCGGTCGGGATCAGCATACCGGACGGAAACCGGATCAAGTTCATCGCCGTGAAGTATCCCGTCATCGATCTCGATGGCGCCAGTTACGACACGTTACGCGATCTGCACTCAGCCATTCACGCGCATATGGCTGCCCAGGCGGGCGATGGTCAGCCAGCGTTTCTGGATGCGGCCAATGGCGAAGCCTCACCGGCGAGCCGCAACGTTTTCAGCGCAGCCTGACAAAAGCCCTCTCGCGCTGCGCCGGCCTCGATGCCGCGCGGCGCGTAGACATGTCGCTCCAGAAAATATGCCGTCAGACTGAAGGCCTGCACCAGACTGTCGGCATCGGGCATCCGCCGAGACCCCGGTGCGAGGAAGTCCGGCAGTGCCAGCATCTTGTCGGCCCAGGGCGCGCCGGCATCGCGACTGACCGCCCGCCCCGACTTGGGCGACACATAGGCGAGTTGATCCCGCAGACCCGTTGCCGCGCATTGATCGAGATCCAGGCCGAAACCGAGATCATTGAGCAAAGCGAGTTCAAAGCGCACGAACAATTCGCCGGCCATGGCCGGCTCATCGAGATGATCCAGAATGACATCGAGCGCTTCGAACAGGTGCGGATGCGGGTCGCGCTCCGGCAAGAGGCGCAGCAAGGCAGCCAAGGCCTGCACGCCATAAACGGCGGTAGCACTTTCCATCAGTCGACCTGCCCGAAGGAGTAGCGGTTCAACACGGTATTCGCCCAGATGCTCGTCCAGCCGGGCGCGCCAGGTAATTTCCAGTCGATTGCCGGGTTGGAGGACAGGCTGCATACTGCGTGAACGACCACCTCTCACCATGCCGAGATAGCGACCGCGCGTTCGCGTCATGACTTCCGCGATGACGCTGGATTCGCCATGCCGACGCACTCCAAGCAGAATTGCCTCATCGGTCCATTGCATGGCTTGACCTTAACCGAAGAACCGCGTCGGCGACAGCGGTTTCAATGGTTTCTTGCGAGATCGGACAGATAGGCCCGGACCCAGATCCGCCACTCTTCCAGCGCCTCCGGTTTTCCGGGATATCTTTTCTCTTCAATGAGTTGCGCAAGCGACTTCATGGCCTGCAGCAGAACGACGGCGGCGACCTGCGCCTTCTCTTCGGCAAGGCTCGGGCACCAGGATTGCAGAACAAGGACAATCTCCTGGCGCAGCCGCGACCGCAAGACGCCGGGTCGCACGCCCGGCTGCTCCCAACGGGCATCGAGCAGGCTCAGCACCAGACTGCGCTCCGCGGCATGGGTCGCAAACACATCGAGCAGCCGATCCGCCAAGGCGGCAGCCTCCAGTTCTGCGGCCTGCTCACGGATCCTCATCAGCGCCTGCTGGACATGCTCGCCGTATTGCGCGACCAGCGCATCGGCCAACACATCCTTGTTGGGAAAGAACTGATACAGCGAACCGATCGGAGCACCCGCTTTCGCAGCGATCTCGGTCATGGTCGCGGCCTTGTAGCCCTGCTCGGCAAAAACTGTCGCGGCCGCATCCAGAAGCTTGGCCACGCGCGCGATGCCGCGTTTACGCTTGGGCTCCTTTGCCGATACGGGGCCTTCAGCCGCTGTCTGCACACTTGACTTATGCGAGGTCATTCTCATAAAACTCGTTTTGTGAGGGTCACTTCATTTATTCGACCATATCCGGTCGCCGTCCAGTCTTTTTCCGCGCGGCGACGTCAGACGAAAGACCAATCGCATGGCCCAAGAGCCGCAGATCGTCGCCACTCCTGCCAGCCCGACTGATGCGGGTCCACCGCCCGGCTTGCTCACTCCCCTGCCCACGCCGCTCCGTTGGACGATCCTTCTTAGCGTATCGCTTGCGGTTTCGGCGGCGCTGCATTTTGCCATGCTTCCCGGCGCCTTGCTCATCGGCCCTATGGCGTCCGCGATCTTGCTGGCGACCAATGGTGTCCGGCTGTCGGTTCATCGCTACCCTTATATTTTCGCCCATTCGCTGCTTGGCTGCATCATTGCACGGTCTCTCGATGTCGAAACGCTGAAGGCAGTCGCGCTCGACTGGCCGATCTTTCTGGCGATTGTGGTTGCCGTCATCTCCATGAGCAGCTTCATGGGGTATCTGATCGCAAGGGCCGGCATTCTGCCCGGCACGACGGCCATCTGGGGTACATCCGCAGGGGCTGCCTCCGCTATGGTGGTGATGGCAGAGTCCCATGGCGCCGACGCGCGGCTCGTCGCCTTCATGCAATATCTGCGGGTTGTCTTCGTCGCGACGGGTGCGGCGATGATGGCTGCCTTCCTGTTCGATGTCGAAAGCGGTGCGCGGCCTGCAACCGTCTGGTTTCCAACGCTAGACTGGCGCGATCTTGGCCTGACCCTGATCGTCGCGGTGACGGCAGCAAGCATTGGCGCGCGTCTGAAGATCCCGGCAGGCACGATGCTCCTGCCGCTGGCTGCAACCACAGCCTTGCATATGATGGGCTATATCAGCCTCAATCTTCCGCCGTGGCTTCTGGCGCTCGCCTATGGCGTCATCGGCTGGCGCATCGGGCTCACCTTCACCCGCCGCATCCTGCGCCATGCGACAAGCGCCCTGCCCCAGATCGTCGGCTCTGTGCTGGCACTGATGTCGTTGTGTGGCTGCCTTGCGGCCCTGCTCTGGGCCTTCATGGGCATCGACCCACTCACCGCCTATCTCGCGACAAGCCCGGGCGGCCTTGATTCGATCGCCATTATCGCGGCCAATACCGATGTCGACATGTCGTTCATCATGGCCCTGCAAACCATGCGGCTGATCGTCGTCATCCTGATCGGGCCGCAGATCGCAAACTTCATGGCCAGCCGCGTCAAGCCCAAGGACCAGCGCGGCTGACGATCATCAGTCGCGCGGGAATTCCAGTCCCATCTCGCGGAAGCGCTCGGGGTCATTGCCCCAGTTTTCACGCACCTTGACGAAGAGGAAGAGGTGGACCGGCTGCTCGAGGATCTCGGACAGCTCCTTGCGGGAGGCCGTGGAGATCGCCTTGATCGCATCGCCATTCTTGCCAAGCACGATCTTCTTCTGGCTGTCACGCTCGACATAGATCACCTGCTCGATGCGCACCGAGCCATCCTTGCGCTCTTCCCACTTCTCCGTCTCGACATGCGAGGCATAGGGCAGTTCCTGATGCAGACGCAGGAAAAGCTTTTCGCGGGTGATTTCCGCCGCCAGCTGGCGCATCGGAAGGTCGGAGATCTGGTCCTCCGGATAGTACCAGGGGCCTTCCGGGAAGGAGTCTGCCAGGTAATCCATGACGTCCTCGCAGCCGGAACCGGTCGTGGCGGAGATCATGAAGGTGCGGTCGAATTTTACCGTCTCGTTTGCGGTGGTCGCAAGCTTCAGCAGCGTTTCCCGCTCGACCCGATCGATCTTGTTCAGAACCAGGATCTTCGGCTGCGGCACGTCCTTGAGGGCTTCGAGAATTGCCTCGGCATCGCCGCGCAGGCCGCGCTCGCTGTCGATGAGAAGCAGGATCAGATCGGCGTCCTTCGCGCCGCCCCAGGCGGATGTGACCATGGCACGGTCCAGCTTCCGGCGTGGCTTGAAGATGCCGGGCGTATCCATGAAGACGATCTGGGCGTTCTTGTGGATGGCAATGCCTCGCATCACGGCGCGCGTCGTCTGCACCTTGTGGCTGACGATTGAGACCTTGGCACCGACGAAGCGGTTGACCAGCGTCGATTTGCCGGCATTGGTGGGGCCGATCAGAGCAACAAAGCCGGATCGGGTCGGGGTGTCGGCAGACATTTCGCCGCCGGCTTCAAGTTCAGTGTCGGTCATGGTGTCCAATCAGTCCGCGTCAGAGGCCTTTGCCCAGACGCCTTCGCGTTCAAGAATCTTTGTGGCGGCAACCTGTTCGGCAGCACGCTTGGAGCGATCGATCCCGACTTCCGATGGAATGCCAGGAATTTCCACGATCACCGTGAAGCGGGGATCATGATCCGGTCCGGAGCGATCGGCAACCTTATATGTGGGCGGACGGCCAAACTTGGCATGCGTCCACTCCTGCAGTTCCGTCTTTGCATCGCGCCGAGCCCCTTCGGCACGCTTGGCCCGCTCTGTCCAGTATCGAAGAATAAAGCTGCGCGCCGCTTCGAGGCCGGCATCAAGGTAGATCGCGGCAATCAAACTTTCGACGACATCAGCACGGACATTGAGCATGTTTTTGGCGGTAATCGCCTTCACGTCGGCACCCGTGCGGATGAAGCGATGCAACTGCATTTCGTCAGCGACGGAGGCGCAAGTCTCCGCGCTAACCAACTGGTTGAAGCGAACGGACAGCTCACCTTCCGTTGCTGTACGAAAGGTGGTGAACAGAAGTTCGGCGACACACAGTCCGAGGATGCGGTCACCGAGAAATTCCAGCCGTTCGTAGTCTCCTCCACTCTTGGAGGGCTGGGCACTTGAATGGGTCAGCGCTCGGGCCAGACGATCGCGATCGGCAAACTTGTGGCCGACCGCGTCCTCCATCTGACGCCACTGCTCTTCGCTGAGGCCCTTTTTCCGGTTCATTCGACAACCTTGAACAGACGATCCCAACGCATGTTGGACGGCCACTTCCAGACTTCCCGGAAGGAGGTGTCATTGCCGAGCGAGAAGAAGATCAGCGATGCCTTGCCGACGAGGTTTTCCGCCGGAACGAAACCGACGTCGAAACGGCTGTCGAGCGAGTTGTCGCGATTGTCGCCCATCATGAAATAGTGACCTGCCGGCACCACGAACTCACGTGTGTTGTCTCCACGGGTGTTCTGGGCCTGATCAAGCGTATCATAGCTCACGCCGTTTTCCAGGGTTTCGCGGAAGACCGGCACGTCAGTGCCCGGATCCATGCGATAGTCGGAGGTGAACTGGCCGTCCTGGACCTTCGGAACCGGCTTACCGTTGACGTTCAGCACGCCATCGATGACCTGGATCCGGTCACCGGGCAGACCGACGACGCGCTTGATGTAGTCGATGCTTGGATTCGGCGGGAAACGGAAGACGGCGATATCACCGCGCTCCGGTTCGCTGGCGAAAATCCGGCCCTCGAAAAGGTCAGGCGAGAACGGCAGCGAATACTTTGAATAGCCATAGGAAAACTTATTGACGAAGATATAGTCGCCGACGAGCAATGTCGGCATCATCGATCCGGAAGGGATGGTGAAAGGCTGGAAAAACACCGTCCGTATAACCACGGCCAGCAGAAGGGCCTGGATGATGACCTTGATGTTTTCCCAAAGGGCGCTCTGGTGCTTTTCTTCGCTCACGCGGATCTCTTCCTTCTTGCGAAAATCCTGCTCTCTCTAGTCCGTTCGGAAGGTCGCGGCAACCGCGAAGCCTGGAAATCCGAAAAGCGTTGTCAGACGAGTGTTGCAGGACGTGCTTCTATGATGACGAAGGCCTGAGCGTAGGGAAACTCGTCGGTTATCGTCAGGTGGACGACAGGCACATGATCTTGCGGCAAGAGCGTGGCAAGAAGCTCCGCGGCGCGGCCCGTTACCTCCATGGTCGGGCGACCCGAGGGTTCGTTGACCACGCCCATCTCGTTCCAGAAGACGCCGCGGGCAATCCCGGTGCCGAGCGCCTTGGCCATGGCCTCTTTCGCGGCAAAACGCTTGGCATAAGAGGCTGCCTTGTCCTTGCGTCCCTCTGCCCGCTCCTGCTCATGGGCGGTGAAGCAGCGCGCCGTAAAGCGCTCGCCAAACCGTTCGATGGATTTCTCCACCCTTCTGATGTCAATCAAATCACTGCCGATACCGATGATCATTTCAGACACTCGCCCCTTCGAAGGCGTCCGAGAGACGCGCGCGCGCACGCTCCGCCAACCGGTGACGGCGACGCCCCTGGAATGCTGCGACCGCCTTGTAGATCACGATATAGAGGACGATACCTGAGATCGCGGCAAGCGGGACTGCGCCGACAAGCATGGGCTTCAGAAACGGCTGCCAGAGATTGGCAAGCCCGCTCGTGGAGAACAAATGCTCAAGGTTGATCTGGCGGTTGCCCGGGTCACCATGCCCCAGAATGCGATGTCCGACTTCCCAGGTCACAGCCCAGATGAAGGGGAAGGTCAAAGGATTTCCGAAGGCGGTGCCGAGGGCCGCGGCCACCATATTGCCAGCGAGAAGATAGGCGATCGCAAAGGCAAGAAGGAAATGCAGTCCGATAAAGGGTGTCCAGGAAGCGATAACACCGGCAACCACACCAGCGGCGATGGCATGCGGGGTGGCCGTCAGCCTCAGAATGCGCTTACCCACGTAGCGAAACGGACGGGCAAAGCCCTTACGCGGCCAAAGAAACTCTCGCAGCTTGACGGAGAATGGGAGCGGATTGCGGCGACGAAACAGCATGACGTCCATGTAATTGATCGGTTCATTGTCCTGCAAGGCCTGGAAACCAGCATTGCAGGAAAATGCAAAACGCCGGCGTTTTGCCGGCGTCGAGTCAATCACGTTTGGGTCAAGAGACCTTTAATCATCCGCGACGGAAGAGGCCGCGATCGATTTCGCGCTGGCGGTATTCAAGGTCAACGAGATCGCGGGCGCCGTTGAGGTAGGTCATTTCGCGCTCTGCAACGCTCGGCACGCGGAGGGCACGGGCAAACTTGCGGATCGGCGTAAACATGGATCAGTCCTTTTCTCTTCGTTCCTTGCTTTGATGAGAAGACCATAATGCTGCAGCGCACAGACAACCAGCGCCAATACTCCGCAGCAGCCATGCGCCCTGCGCATGTCGGGACAATCAACGTTTACGATTTGGGCAATCCTCTGCCCTATTTCCGGGCATCTTGAGGAGAATCTCATCAGCCCAACCGGAATCCTGCAGCGCAGCATTCCGGTTTGATGGGCCTTCAGTCATAGAGCCGTTTGACGGTTGAAATGCAGTCCAGCGCCTTGAGCTCACCGATCAGCTGATTGAGCTGGCGAAGGTCCCAGACTTCCAGGTCGAGCCCCATCTCGGTGAAATCGGTGGCGATCCTGATCATGTTCAAGACGCGGATATTGATGTCCAGACGTGCGACGCACTGCGCAACCGTGGCCAGCGTGCCCGGCTCGTTCAGGGCGTTGATCAGGATACGGGCAACAAAGCGCGTCTTGTTGGCTTCATCGAGATCCCAACGGACATCGATCCAGCGCTCCGGCTCGCTTTCAAACTTCTGCAAGGCGGATGCCTGGATCGGGTAGATGGTAATCGCATTGCCATCCTGCATGATACCGACAATCCGGTCTCCCGGCACGGCACCGGCCGGCGAGAACTGCACCTGCGCAATACCGGACAGCCCGCGAATTGGAAGAGTACCGTCCCCGGCCTGTGCTGCCGTGCCATCCTTGGGGTTTGCAGCACCCGGAATCTTGAAGACCATGCCGCTGGCGCTGTTGACGGCAAACCAGCCCTCGTCCGAGGCCGGCTTCACCGTCACGCGCTCGTCCTGATAGTCTGGATAGACGGCGCGCAGGACGTCGAGCGAGGAGGTTTCGCCGCGACCGACGGAGGCGATGGCGTCTTCCACTTCGCGCTGGCCGAGGCGATGCAGCACCGGTTTCAGCACATCCTTGGAGAAGATCTTCCCGGCGCGCTCGAAGGTGCGCTCGAGAATGCGCTGACCAAGGCCCGCATATTGCTTGCGGATCGCCATGCGGGTGGCGCGGCGAATGGCAGCGCGGGCCTTGCCCGTCACCACGATTTCTTCCCAGGCCGCCGGCGGCACCTGGACGCCGGAGCGGATGATCTCGACTTCGTCACCATTCGACAGGCGGGTGACAAGCGGCATGATGGAGCCGTTGATCTTGGCGCCAACGCAGGTGTCGCCGACATTGGTGTGCACGGCATAGGCAAAATCGATAGGCGTTGCACCACGCGGCAGTGCGATCAGCTTGCCCTTCGGGGTGAAGCAGAACACCTGGTCCTGGAACAGTTCGAGCTTGGTGTGCTCGAGGAACTCTTCCGGATTGTCCCCTTCTGCCAGCGCCTCGATGGTGTGGCGCAGCCAGGAATAGGCATTGCTCTCGCGCGAAAGCAATTCGCCCTGTTCGCCACCCTCGCCATCCTTGTAGAGGCTGTGGGCCGCGATCCCGTATTCGGCGATGTCATGCATGCGCCGGGTGCGGATCTGCAGCTCGATACGCTGGCGTGACGGACCGACAATGGTGGTGTGGATCGAGCGGTAATCGTTCTGCTTGGGCGTCGAGATATAATCCTTGAAGCGGCCCGGCACCACGCGCCAGCGGGTGTGGACGATGCCGAGCGCGCGGTAGCAGCCCGGGATGTCATCGACCAGGATGCGGAAACCATAGACATCGGAAAGCTGCTCGAAGGAGAGCGACTTCGACTGCATCTTGCGGAAAACGGAGTACGGCTTCTTCTGCCGACCCTTGACCGAGGCGTTGAGAAGGCCGTTCGCCACCAGAAGCTCGCGCAACTCATCCTCGATCTTAGTGATGAGGCCTTCATTGCGGGTCGAAAGCTCTGCAAGGCGATTGGTGACCGTCTCGTAGGCTTCCGGGTTCATGTAGCGGAAGGAGAGATCCTCCAACTCGTCGCGCATGTCCTGCATACCCATGCGGCCGGCAAGCGGCGCATAGATTTCCATCGTCTCTTCGGAAATGCGGGCGCGCTTGTCATCGCGCATATGTTCGAGCGTGCGCATGTTGTGCAGGCGGTCGGCGAGCTTGACGAGAAGCACGCGCACATCGTCTGAGATGGCGAGCAGCAGCTTGCGCAGGTTTTCCGCCTGCTTGGCCTTCTTGGTGACGAGGTCGAGCTTCTTGATCTTGGTCAGACCCTCGACCAGCCGACCAATGTCTTCGCCGAAGAGCTCATCGATTTCGGCGCGTGTCGCCGACGTGTCCTCGATCGTGTCATGCAGAAGGGCGACCGCAATCGTCGGCTCATCGAGATGCATGTCGGTGAGGATGGCGGCAACCTCAAGCGGGTGGGAGATATAGGGGTCTCCGCTGGCGCGCGTCTGCTTGCCGTGCTTCTGCATGGCATAGACATAGGCCTTGTTGAGCAGAGCTTCGTTGGCGTCGGGCTTGTATTTCTGCACCCGCTCCACGAGCTCGTATTGCCGCATCATCCAGGCATCTCCCGAAACGAAAAAAGCGCGCCAGCCGTCACGGCTGGCGCACACAATCCAACTAGGGTCGTAGACTTATAGCGCGACAGTTGACGATTAGTAATCGTCGCTCTTTTCCGGCGGAACAAGTCCTTCGATACCGGCAAGCAGCTCTTCTTCCGACATCTGGTCGAAGGTGAGCGTTTCCGGCAGTTCGTTCTCTTCGTCGCCCTTGCCGGCAGTGCCGGTATTGGAGAGCATCGAGCTCGGCTCCTGCTCAGGCTCATCCACTTCCACATGCTTCTGCAGCGAATGGATCAGATCTTCCTTGAGATCGTCAGGCGACAGCGTCTCGTCGGCGATTTCGCGCAGGGCGACAACCGGGTTCTTGTCCTTGTCGCGATCGACGGTGATCGGCGCGCCTTGCGAAATCTGGCGCGCACGGTGGCTGGCGAGCAGCACGAGCTCGAAGCGGTTTTCGACTTTGTCGATGCAATCTTCAACGGTGACGCGGGCCATTGGCTGTCCTTTCGCGTTCATGACTGTCAGGAATTGACGGTTGCGATACAATCAATGGACAAGAAATTCAAGTTTTTCGTTCCGGACCTAAAATGGCCGCGTTCACCCGGTGGAAAAGAGGTCAATCGCAACCAATTTCAATCCTAGGTTGCTTGGAATGTTTTCGCGGGCACTTTAAACAACATGTATATGATCACTTCATAATTTAAAGGAGTGGTCATTTGTGAAGGTGCAGCGGCACATTTTCATTGCCTTTCACTTTTTTTGATTTGGATTTGAGGATATCGGGATGTTCGATCCACGCGAAAAAATCGCCTTGTTCATCGATGGCGCCAATCTTTACGCCGCCTCAAAAAGCCTCGGTTTCGACATTGACTATCGCAAGCTTCTGAAAGCCTTTCAGAAGCGCGGCTATCTTCTGCGCGCCTATTATTATACGGCGCTGATCGAGGATCAGGAATATTCCTCGATCCGTCCGCTGATCGACTGGCTGGACTATAACGGCTACAAAGTCGTGACGAAGCCGGCCAAGGAATTCACCGACTCCATGGGCCGCCGCAAGGTGAAAGGCAATATGGATATCGAGCTTGCCATCGATGCCATGGAGCAGTCCGAAACGGTGGATCACCTGGTGCTCTTCTCCGGCGACGGCGATTTCACCACGCTGGTGGAAGCCCTGCAGCGCAAGGGCCGCAAGGTTTCGGTGGTATCCACCATGTCGACGCAACCACCGATGATTGCAGACGACCTGCGCCGCCAGTCGGACCACTTCATCGACCTGATGACGCTGAAGGCCGAAATCGGCCGCGACCCGAGCGAACGCGGTGCGCCGCGCGTGGCCGAACCTGCAACGGCAAGCGAAGCCGAACAGTGAGGGTTTGAGGCGTCCTCCCCGCGACTTATCGGTTCGCTGCAGGGTACCCCCCTCTGTCACTTCGTGACATCTCCCCCACAAGGGGGGAGAGTGGGGACGCTGTCGCCTTGCCATCCTCACTCTGAAGCGATCGATGAGTGTGGCTACAGTCGCGGCTCAGCCGCCCTCCCCCCCTTGTGGGGGAGATGCCCGGCAGGGCAGAGGGGGGTATTTGCCGACACCCCTGCCGATTAAGCCTTCCAGAGAATTACATCGCCTCGAATGCGATTGGCTGCGCGCCCTGCCAAAGAACCATTTTCCCCATGGCCTCCAGCTGCTCCATACCCTTCGTAACCGTCAGGACATGATTGCCCGCAAGCACGCCCATCTTCGAGGCGAACTGCGAGGAGCCGTAGGCGAACAGAAGTTCCGTTTCGCTGAAGCCGCCGGGATAAAGCAGGATATCGCCGCGCGAGGGATGCGCCGTGTGGTTTTCGAACCCGGCGCCGAACTGGAAATCGCCAAGCGGCACCCAGATCGCCTCGCCCGACCAGCGCGAATGGATCGTCTGGTTTCTGAATGGCAGAAAACTCTCGAAAATCCGACAGGTCTCGGGCGCCTTTTCGCGCTCGAAACGGGCCTCGAAGACAAAGTCTCCGACGGTGACCTTCAGATGCGAGAGCGCCATGATCAACCCGTCTTCAAGAGGCGGGATTTCTGCCGGTTCCAGTCGCGTTCCTTCTCGGTCTCGCGCTTGTCATGCAGTTTCTTGCCCTTGGCGAGCGCCAGCTCCAGTTTCGCCCTGCCCTTCTCGTTGAAATAGATCTTGAGCGGCACCAGCGTCATGCCCTCGCGGTTGGTCGAGGCGCGCAGACGGTTGATCTCGCGCTTGGACAACAAGAGCTTGCGACGACGGCGCGGCTCGTGGTTGAAGCGGTTTGCCTGCAGATACTCCGGCAGATGCGAATTGATCAGCCAGATCTCCTCGCCCTCGTCCGAGGCATAGGATTCGGCAATATTGGCCTTGCCCTCGCGCAGCGACTTGACCTCCGTACCGGTCAAAACCAGACCGGCCTCGTAGGTGTCGACGATCTCATAGTTGAACCGCGCCTTGCGGTTTTCCGCAACGATCTTGTTGACGACACGCTGTGAGCCTTTCGGGGCCATGGTCAATTCTTCCGTTTCGCCCGGGATTTTGTCGTATGTCGCCTGCGCCCGGGCGGGGCGTGGCGGTTGTCATGGATATGTAATGGAGGATGGGGGGGAAATAAAGGTGGGGGTGGGATGGAGGGAGATCGATGACCGCTTTGCGGCTCCACACCGGACATCGCCGCTAAGCAGACGTCCGGCATAGCGAAAGGATGGTATCGACCACAGCCGGCAACGGTGCAGTGGCATCAATGACGATAGCATCGACAGGGATATCTTCTTTCGTCGCGAGGAGCTGCAGAACGAATTCCTGTTCAGTAGGCTTGCTGCCAAATTCGCCCTCCGGTCGCACGCTAAGCCGCTTCCTCAGCGTTTCTGCGTCAACGTCAAGGACAAACACTGCACTGAACAGGTGAATGAAGCTGGGGAAGTTCCGCGATCCGCCACAAAAGAAAGCCATCGCATGGCTCTTGTCCTCTATCGCCTTATCCACTTTTCCGACATCCCAGACGTGATGCCGATGCTTAAAGGTCGAATCGAGGCTATCTTGATCGAGCAACGATAGGTCAATCGGCTCTCCAGTAATGGGATCGCCCTTGTAAGCAAGCTCACGATCACCGTGCAGAACGTGATAGCCCTGGCGCTGCAATTCCGTGGCGACAGATGTCTTTCCTGCACCGGACACGCCTTCGATGAGATAGTTCCTGATGGCCATACCGCCTCGCCCAGTTCGAAATGCTATGCACTCTACGTCCAAGTTATTGTCGCGCAGATGACTGCTTCGGGCCCCAAACTAGTCCCTCTCCATATAACCAAAAAAGCCGGCGTTTCCGCCGGCCCTTCGTCGTCCCCTCAATTCATCAGCCCCGCATGGACCATCGCCGCATCGATCGCGGCTTCCGTCGAGGCCTCCAGCGTGCCCATCAGCGGCAGGCGGACGTTGCGATTCATGCGGCCGAGGCGGTGGAGGGCATACTTTGCGCCGCAGAGGCCGGGCTCGATGAAGATCGCCTTGTGCAGCGGCATCAGGCGGTCATGCAGGTCGAGCGCCTTGGCGTAGTCTCCTGTCCGGGTCGCGGCCTGGAAGTCTGCACAGAGGCGCGGGGCGACATTGGCGGTCACCGAAATGCAGCCGACGCCGCCATGGGCGTTGAAGCCGAGCGCCGTTGCATCCTCGCCCGAGAGCTGGACGAAATCTGTGCCGCAGGTGATGCGCTGCTCGGAGACGCGCTCGATCTTGCCGGTCGCATCCTTCACGCCGACAATGTTCTTGTGCGCCTTGGCAAGCGCACCCATGGTTTCCGGCGTCATGTCGATCACCGAGCGGCCGGGGATATTGTAGATGATGATCGGGAGGGTCGTTGCCTCGGCAATCGCCTTGTAATGGGCGATCAGGCCCTTTTGCGTCGGCTTGTTATAATAAGGTGTAACGACGAGCAGCGCATCGGCGCCGACGGCCTCTGCATGCAGGGCAAGCTCGATGGCCTCCACCGTGTTGTTGGAGCCGGCACCGGCAATGACCGGCACGCGCTTTGCCGCAGCCTGGACACAAAGCTCGATGACCCGCTTGTGTTCGGCATGCGACAGCGTCGGAGATTCGCCGGTGGTGCCGACGGGAACGAGACCGGACGATCCTTCCGCAATCTGCCATTCGACATGGGCGACAAAGGCCTTTTCGTCGACGGCGCCTGCTTCGGTCAGAGGCGTAACGAGCGCGGGAATGGATCCCTGGAACATGCAATGAACTCCCACGGCCGACTTCACGCTTCGGCCTCATTCCTGAATTAAATCGGCTGCACATTACTTCGCACCTTCTGGTGCGACAAGCGCATGCTCAACGGTTTTGTGACAGATTCCCGTGGCTTTCTACGGCAGGTCCGAAACCCGCGATCTTATGGCAACATGGCGAGCGTTGATTATGCCGGACGCTCGCCCTTTCTGGGATGTTTGGATGAAGAAATCCGTCTTGCTCGCTTCTCTTCTTGGCTGTGGCGTGTTGAGCGCTGTTCCTATGGACGTGGCGCGAGCCTTGTCGGAGGTCGACTTGCCGGCCAAAGCGCCGGTGCCGGACAACAAGCCGCTCGGCTTTGCGCCGAGCAAGGTTGCCGCCCCTCTTTTCCTGCGGCCCGCCGGCGACGTGACGGGCACCATTCCCCGCACGGCAGACATGATCAAGGTCAATCCCGATCTCAAGACGGGCCTCGATGCCCTGTCCGACCGCGATGGCGCCAAGGCGCTCGAGATCCGCAACCGCATGGCAGCCGGCCTTGACCGGCATATGCTGACCTGGTCGATCGCGATGTCGGGTCTGCCTGCCATCACGGCAGAGGATATCGCCGCCGCGGCCAAGGAGCTCGACAACTGGCCGGGCGAGAAGACCTTCCGCTCCAATTCCGAGCGTGCGCTATTTCGCGCCAAGCCACCGGCCAGCGACGTGATTGCCTTCTTCTCGGCCAAACCGCCGGAAACCATTGAGGGCAAGATCCTGTTTGCGCGCGCCAAGGCGGAAACCGGCAAGAGGCCCGAAGCGGAGCAGATGGTACGCACGCTTTGGCATACAGACCCGATGGAGGATATCTGGGAGGATCGCATCCTTGCCGATTTCGAGGGCGTGCTAAAGACAGACGATCACTACAAGCGCATGGCGTTTCTGCTTTACAAGGACCGCATGACCCAGGCGCGGCGCTTTGCCGGCCTTGCGGCGGCCCCTTCTCTCTATGAAGCCTGGGCCGCCTCGATCTCCGGCAATGACAAGGTCGACGGCCTGATTGCGAGGGTAGACCCCAAGCTGGCGAAAACACCGGAGCTTCTTTATCTGCGGGTCAAATCGCTGCGCAAACAGGAAAAATACGAGGAGGCGGCAAAGCTTCTGGCGCAAGTGCCGGCTGACAAGCAGGCCCTGATCGATCGCGGTGCCTGGTGGAACGAACAGCGGATCATCGCCCGCGGACTTGCCGACCTCGGCAAGAACGAGGAGGCGTTCAAGATCGTTGCAGCCCATGTGGCCGAGGACCCGACGGATGTGGCCGACGCCGAATTCCACGCCGGCTGGTATGCACTGCGCCGTTTGAACAACCTGGAGGCCGCGAAGAAACACTTCCACAGCCTGCTCGCCACGTCCAACCGGCCGCTCTCGGTCTCGCGGGCACATTACTGGCTCGGCCGCACGGCGCAGGCTGCCAAGGACGAAGAGGGCGCGCGGCGGCAATATGAGCTTGCGGCACGCCATTCGAGCACGTTTTACGGTCAGCTGGCCTTTGCCAAATCAGGGCTTTCCGGCCTGCTGATCCCTTATCCGGCGCCTGCCGACGCCGATCGCGAGCGTTTTGCCGGGCGCGAGGCGGTTCAAGCGATCGAGCGCTATGAGGCTGCCGGCCATGGACGCCGGGCACAGAGCCTCTACCGCATGCTGGCCGATCAGCTGGAAAGCCCCGGCGAGCTTGCACTCCTTGCCGCCAAGGCGGAAAAATCCGAGGGCGGCCATCAGCTGGCGCTGCATATCGGCAAGACCGCCTATGGCCGGGGTATTGATGTGCCGGCGCTCGCCTTCCCCGTCGGCGTCATCCCCGACACAGCCGATATCGGCGGCTCCGGCCGGGCGCTCGCCTATGCCATTGCCCGGCAGGAAAGCTCGTTTAACCCCGGCGCGGTTTCGCCCGCCAATGCCCGCGGGCTCCTGCAACTGATGCCGGGCACGGCAAAAAGCGTCGCCCAGCGGCACGGCATTGCCTATGCGCCGGACAAGCTGACACGCGATGCCGGCTTCAACGCAACGCTTGGGGCGCACTATCTCGGCGAACAGATCGACGCCTTCGACGGGTCCTACATTCTGACCTTCGTTGCCTATAATGCCGGACCGCGGCGCGTGCCCGACTGGATCAAGCGTTATGGCGATCCGCGCGGCAGGCCAATCGACGATGTCGTCGACTGGATCGAGAACATCCCCTACCCCGAGACACGCAGCTATGTGCAGCGTGTCATGGAGAACTATCAGGTCTACAAGACACGGCTCGGGCAAAAATCCGATATCGAGCGGGACCTGCGCTTCGGGCGCTGACGCCGCCCCCCCCCTTCGCAATCATGACCATGCCCGAGAGCAAGGCGCCGTCCGCGCAGTCCGGGCGGCGTGTTCGGTCATCGCTGGAGCTGGTATCGCTTGCCTCCCGGGTCGAAGCGATGAAAGATGCATCCTTCGCAACGAGGGAGTGCTGCAATGGTTGCAATCGAGGATCGGTTCATCCCCAATGCGGATGGCTTGCAGCTGCATGTCCGGCTCTATGGTGAGCCCACGGACGCGGTGCCTGTCATATGCCTGCCCGGCCTCACGCGCAATGTTCTGGATTTCGACCGCCTGGCGCGGCTGCTTGCATCGCCGCCTCATTCTTTTCATGTTGTCAGTCTGTCCTCACGCGGACGCGGATTGTCGGATCATGATCCGGATCCCAGCCGCTACACGGTTGCGAACGAGGCCGCCGATGTGCTCGGCGTCATGCAGGCGCTCCGCATCGAAAAAGCCGCCTTCATTGGCACCTCGCGGGGCGGCTTGATTCTGCATGTGCTGGCACTGACAGCGCCGGAGCGCATCGATCGCGCCGTTCTCAACGATATCGGCCCGGCTCTGGAGGTCGATGGCCTCAAGCAAATTCAAGAGGCGTTGAAAAAACGGAACGCGCAGAAAGATCTTGGCACCGCCGCCAAAGCCTTGCGGCACGCCTATGGCACAGAATTCCCCCGCCTTGCGCAGGGGGACTGGGCTGAGATGGCCGAGGCACTGTTTCTTGAGCAGGAAGGTCTGCTCGTTTCCGCCTATGATACCGCGATTGGCGACCAGTTCCGCGACATGGATCTCGACACACCCCTGCCCGCGCTCTGGGAGGCATTCGACGCCCTTGCCACCCGACCCTTGATGGTGATCCGCGGCGAGCACTCGAGACTGCTGTCTCGCGAGACCGTAAAAGAGATGGCTCGCCGCCAGCCAAAAATGGCAATCGTCGAAGCGCAAGGTCAGGGCCACGCGCCACTGCTTCATCTGGACGACCTACCGAAAGAGATCGCACAGTTTCTCCTGAGATAAGCGCCGGCTACAGGCATCTGATTTCATCGACCCAAGCGCCCAAACAGAAAAAGCCCGGCTAGAAGCCGGGCTTTCCCTTATCCGATCTGGGATCGAATTAGAACGAACGGGTCAGGCGAACGAAACCAGACCAGCTGTCGCCAGCCAGATCTTCGTCGTAGTAGTCAACCGTTGCCGAAGCCTTCAAGCCGGTTGCGATCTGGTATTCAGCCAGAAGGCCAGCGCCCCAAGCGTCGTTGCCATCGAGGAAGTCGACATCGCCCCAGTAGTTGGCAGACGGGGTGATGGTCAGCTTTTCAGTGGCCTTGAAGCCGTAAGCAGCGCCAACGGTCCACTCAGCGGTTTGAGCGTAGGTCGAGAAGCCAGAAGCGTAACCAGCGTAGAGTTCGAAGGTGCCCGGACCGAGGTCGGCAGAGACTTCACCAACAACGAGACCTTCTTCAGCGTCGAAGTCGTATGCGCCCCAAGCCGAAACGGTCGCTGCGCCGAGCGAAGCCGAAGCGAAGCCCTGTACGCCGAGGTCGTCGAAGCCAGCGGTGGTGTCCAGTTCGTCAACGCCGAGACCGACGGTGAAGGCGTCAGAAGCATAGGTGTACGAAACGGAGTCAAACTTGGCGCCATCGATGAAGGCGTCGCCTTCAGAAGCCGTGCCAACGTCGTCGAGCCAGGTCAGGAAGTAACCAGCCTTGAAGCCGCCAACCGTAATGTAAGCCTGGTCGAGCTGAACGTCGTTACCCTGGGTAGCGCTGTCGCTGTTGCCTTCGATGCGGATGTAGGAACCGATGGTGCCAACTTCCGAGTCGTTGCGGGCTTCGAAGGTGACGCGAGCGCGGGTGGTGAAGTCACCGCCGAAGTCTGCGCCATCATCCTTGTTCCAGTCGTAAGAAACGCGGATTTCGCCGCCGATCTTGAGGCAGGTCTCGGTGCCGGGGATGTAGAAGTAGCCGGTGCCGAATGCGTCGCAAACGCGAACGTATTCCATAGGCTCAGGCTCGGCAGCAACGATAGCGTCGGCAGCCTGTGCGCCAGAAACTACAGCGAGAGCTGCAGCGGAGCCGATGAGAAGGCTCTTGATGTTCATTATTGACCTCCAGTCAAGTTTCGTATGGGTCTGGGTTATACGGCTGAAAGACAGCGTTCCCTGCCCATCCCCGTCGGTTTCAGAAGACGGACGATCCACCGCCTCGCTTCCGATGTTGAAAATACAAAACATCTCGGGTCATGCAATCCGCAAAGAGAGGAATGGGGGATTGAATCCGGCCCTTCCGGTCGGGCTGTTGCTGAAACGCCACAAAACGAGCCCCCAGGATCGCTCAAACTTTACCTTTCGTTAAGAAACGCGTGTGGAAACGGGCACTTAAGGAAGCGCTCCCTATATATAGAGGGGATCGGTGAGGTGTGGATCGAACCCGTGAATTCAGGATTCCCAGGGCGAATCCGTGAGTCTTTGCGGTTTCATTCATCAGCTGAGAGGCTGCTCGGACCTTGCGTGACGCGCTTGCCGGTCCGTCCGCAGGCCAATTTCCGGCCTCCATTCAGAAGAATCGCTGCGTTTCCCGGAGAATCGCGGGAGTGCAGTCTGCGATTCTCCTTACTGCAGCTGCTGCGCACCTTCTGAGCTGGGCGTTTTAAACCACGATGCGGAATAATGTGTGCGAGAGAGAAAATCCCTTGCATTCAGTGATTCAACGCAATAATCAGGCCCGACCGGAGAGGTGGCCGAGTGGTCGAAGGCGCTCCCCTGCTAAGGGAGTATACGTCAAAAGCGTATCGAGGGTTCGAATCCCTTCCTCTCCGCCACTGCCTGGATGGCAAAACTCCCCTTTCATGACATCAGATCTTGCGCCCGGCGCTGCGATTCTCCGTGCCGTTTCAGGCACTGCATTGTGCCTTGCACGGACGTTTCTTGACTTCCTTCAGTCGGATTTTTGCCGTCACAATGAATATTCGCAAAATCTGAAATTAAACTAAATAATTGAAATATAATAGCTAGTTTCTCCAATCCCCCTTGCCGACCTCTATAATTGACTGGAGGTCAATAATGAACATCAAGAGCCTTCTCATCGGCTCCGCTGCAGCTCTCGCTGTAGTTTCTGGCGCACAGGCTGCCGACGCTATCGTTGCTGCCGAGCCTGAGCCTATGGAATACGTTCGCGTTTGCGACGCATTCGGCACCGGCTACTTCTACATCCCCGGCACCGAGACCTGCCTCAAGATCGGCGGCGAAGTTCGTGCGACCCTCGGCTTCAACGACGCAGAGGACCTTGGCCTGGATGAAGACCAGAGCTTCAACTCGACTGTTCGTGCTCGCATTTCCTTCGAAGCCAAGAACGACTCGGAAATCGGCACGATCGGTTCCTACATCCGTCTCGAAGCCAACCAGGGCGCGCTCTCTGACATCAACACCGCGTTTGGCGTTGAGCAGGCTTACATCACCGTTGGCGGTTTCAAGGTCGGTCGCGTTCTGACCTGGGCTGACGATTGGGGTCTGGCTGGCGAATCCGACGACTTCTTCGGTGAGGCTCGCTTCAACACCGTTTCCTACACCTACACGTCTGATGCCTTCACCGTCGGTCTCGGCGTTGATGACCTCTCTGACGACTACGCGTTTATCACCGACGACAACGAAGTTGGCGTTCAGGGTGTTGTAACCGCTGCTTTCGGCCCGGCTTCGCTCGCAGTAAACGGCGTTTACGACTTCGCAGTCGAAGAAGGCGCAATCGGCGGCGTTCTCACCGCTGACCTCGGCCCGGGCACGCTCGGCATCGCTGGTGCCTACGCAACCGGTCAGTCTGCTGCTTACGACTTCGCTTCCGAGTGGACTGTTGGTGCAGCTTACACCTTCAACGCTACCGAGAAGCTCGCTGTAACGGCTCAGGCTGTTTACTGGGGTGACTACGGCTTCAGCTCGTCTGACGCCTGGGGCGCAGACCTGCTCGTCGAGTACAAGCTGGCACAGGGCCTCAAGGCTTCTGCTGATGTTCAGTACACCGACATCGACGACGGTGACGACAACTTCGAAGGCTTCGTTCGCCTGACCCGTTCGTTCTAATCCACAGCGGATTAGCGAAAAAAGTTGAGGGTCCGGCGTCGACAGATGCCGGACCCTTCACTGCTTCATTCATTCACGCAAATCTCTCGCTGGAACAATAGGTTCCCCTCCCCTCGCGGGCTGGTGATCCTGAATTTTGGAGGTCAGATCGGACGCATCTTGAAGGCTTGAATCGAGCCGCTCGCAAAAGTTTGTGCAGTTTTGCCGTATACTTTTTATGAAATATAATAATTATGCCGCCCGCGGGGAAACGGGCGTTGGGTTCGTTTGCCCTGGTGAACGAGAGTGGGGACCTATGCACGTTGAACTGTCGGCCGGAGAGGATTTCGACACCTTTGTCGAAGTGCCGAACTATTCGGTCCATTACCAGTACAGCCAAGGCAATATTCTGCACGAGGTGCGGGAAACGAGCCTGCGCGACCTGTTTGCCCAATATGGTGACTTGCTCTGGATGAACGGCAGCCACAAATACAACGTGACAAATTTTATCGGAGAGCTTCACGACCTCCTGGATGTTCCGAGATTTTCGACCTTCTCCCAGGCGATGCTCGACCAACTCATTGGCAAATTGCGCAAACGCGGTAATAGCAACGCCACCATCAACAGAAAGATGGCGGCCCTCAGCAAGCTACTGCGAAAGGCGTATAAGATGGGCGACGTTCACAGTCTGCCTGAGTTCAAACGGCAAAAGGAAAAGGCCGGGCGAATTCGTTTCCTCGATCGCGATGAAGAGGACCTGCTGTTCTCCGAACTTCGCGCGCATTCCGAACTTTACTACCGCTTCTGCCTCTTTCTGGTCGATACGGGCGCGCGCCTGAGCGAGGGCCTTGATCTGCGCTGGGGTGACATCCATGGAAACCGGGTCACGTTCTGGGTCACCAAATCGGGCCGCTCCCGTTCTGTCCCCCTCACCCAGCGGGCCATAGACGCGATTGCTGCATCGGATCGGCGTCATGCCGGACCCTTTGCCGAAATCGACCAGCAGCGTTTCCGCATCGCATGGCACAATGCCAAGGATGCGGTTGGCTTTGCCGATGACAAGGATGTCGTGCCGCACGTGCTTCGCCACACCTGCGCATCGCGTCTTGTCCAGGGCGGCATCGATATCCGGCGCGTGCAGATGTGGCTTGGCCACCAGACGCTGACGATGACCATGCGCTATGCGCACCTGGCGTCGCATGACCTCGACATGTGCGTCCCCGTCCTGGAGCGGGCTGCCGCATGCTGACGGTTCATTTTTTTAACAGTGATATGACAGCGCTACCATCACTTTGAAATCATTATGCTTTCGCTGTCATAAATAACGATTATATGGAAAAAGTAAAGGGCCCGGCGCAAGCCGGACCCTTTGTCATTTCCACGAGGCAGCGCTTACTCAGGCCAGGAGCTGCTTCACATCTGCGTTCTGATCTCTAAGCAGGGCACGATCGACCGCGGCGCCAGTTTCCAAAAGCTTCTTGCCCGTCACATAGGCCTTGGCATCGTTGATCGCATCGACCGCCACAAAAATGCCCTCTCGGAAATACCAGACCGATGAGCTTCCAGCACGGCTGCCAGCGCGGACAATGGTCTCGTCATAGCCCAGGTTGAAGCCCGCGATCTGAAGCTTGACGTCATATTGGTCTGACCAGAACCACGGTTTTGGTCGGTAGGGCTCGGTTCCGCCAACCAGCAGCGCGGCAATCGCTTCCGCCTGGTCCACGGCGTTCTGGACCGATTCCAACCGCACACGCTCACCCTTCCAAACCTGAACGGCACAATCGCCAGCGGCAAAAATGAGCGGGTCGCCCGTGCGCGCAAAGTCGTCGACGACGATGCCGTTCATCGTTTCAAGGCCTGCCTTGGCTGCCAGTAGATCATTTGCCTGCACGCCGATTCCGACAACAACCAGATCGGCGTCGACGGTGCTACCATCGGAGAGTTCGGCAGCGACCACCTGACCGTCATTGCCGATCAGCCGGACCAGCCCGGTCTTTTCCCTGATATCGACGCCTTCGGCCTGGTGGATGGCTCGGATACTGTCTGCGGTTTCCTTGGCCGCCACGCGGGCGAGTATCCGGTCGGCCATTTCGATCAGGACAACATCCAGGCCAAGTTTGCGCGCAACTGCCGCGGCTTCCAGGCCGATATAGCCGCCACCAACAATCAGAAGCCGCCGCCCCGCCTTCATCTCGGCGGAGAGAGCATCGGCATCGGCCTTGTCCCTGACAGTGTAAACACTCGCAAGATCGCCGCCGATCGCCGAAGGGAGCCGGCGCGGCGTTGCACCCGTTGCAAACACCAGATGACCGTAGTCAATCGTCGTTCCATCGAATAGCCGCACGGCCTGTGCCTGCCGATCAATCTCTTCGACCGGTGTCGACAGGCGCAAGTCCACATTGTTTTCCGAATACCATTCTGCGGGTCTGAACAGCAGCCGCTCGAATGTCATCTCACCCAGAAGGTATTTCTTCGAGAGTGGTGGACGCTGATAAGGGGCTACGGGTTCGGAGCCGAGCATTGTGATGGGACGCGTATCGCCGAGGGAGCGCAGTTTTGCGGCAAGCGCAAACCCTGCCTGTCCTGCACCAATGATTACCAGATTGTCTGCCACGCCGGCCCTACTCCTGCATCATACAAGCTTGCCTGGCCGGTGTGTTGGACCGACCTTGTATCGCATCACGGGTACCCGGCTCACCATGTGTGGTCAACGCCCAAACGAGCTGGGCATCTCCCAGATCGAAAATCTGTTCATTCGAATTTTATCAATCAATTGCAGTATGAATATAGAAAGTTGCACTATCGTGATTGTCGGCAACTTGCCAGAGGACCGTGACATGCCGCTACAGCGCATTCCCGACGCAAAAGAAGCCCTCCCGCGGGACCAGATCTTTGAGAAATACAAGATCGACCGTCCGGGCAAGATCATCTTTGTCGGTCACCACCTCAGCATGAAACAGACCCTGCGCTGCGTGATCCGCACCATTTCCCTTTACGGTGCCGAGCTCGATGTCTCCCCGCATGTCGCGGTTCCCAACAACTTCTTCCTGGAGATCCTGGGCATCCACGACCATATCGGCTGCACGACCATCCGCCGCGAAGCGGAGAACTTGACCGTCGGCTTCAACATGCTGATCGATGCCGAATTCCTTCATCATGTCGTCCGACTGAACTTCGAGCTGAGCCACTGAGCCTGCGATGTAGGTGTCATTTTAAGGCGCGCCTAAAATACGAAGAGTTTCGTTCAAGCTCTTGCAGTCAATCGCCCTCTAAGGTTTTCCGGATTAAGGGAGAAACGCGCCACGATGCAGAGGGAAACGTCTACCCACCTGTCGACGATCACGTCCGAAATGTACGAACGCAAATGGGAGCGCTTCTACGTCAAGCGTCCGGCAAGACTTATCAGCGTGAAGCCATGCTTGAGTGGCACCACGACCCGAAGCTGTCAGGTTGTCGACATATCGCGCGGCGGCGCTGCACTGGAAGTCACCAGCACAACCGGCTTGAGTTCCCATTACTATATCCAGATCGTCGGCTTGGGTGAGCGCATCGGCGCCGCGGAGGTGTATCGCAACGCAAGCCGTATCGGCGTGAAATTCATCGCACCAATCTCGGAAGCACTGCTGCACCAAATTGTTCGGGCCGATTTCCTGCTTGGCGAGAAAGCACAGGTAACTTCACCTCTTTCGGCGGCTCGCTTGCGCTGACGCCTGTCTTGCCAGATCGTCGCCGTAGTACCGAAAGATCGCATCACGCCCTTGTCTTTGAACGGTCGTTTTCTATGGTGCGGTGTTCACACGATCAGGATGCCTCCCAGCATGACCGCCTTTTCCCGTTTCACACCGCTTGCCCAGAGTCTGCCTGCCACGGTACCCTTTGTCGGCCCCGAAGCCATTGAGCGGCAACGAGGTTTAAAAGTCCAAGCTCGCATCGGTGCCAATGAGAGCGGATTTGGCCCTGCCCCTTCCGTCCTTGCCAGGATCACGGAAGCCGCGCCGGAAATCTGGAAATACAATGATCCGGAAAATCATGCGCTGAAGACGGCTCTAGCCAGCCACCTGGGCATCCGATCAGACAATCTCGTGATCGGCGAAGGCATTGACGACCTGCTGGGCCTCATCGTGCGCCTCGTGATCGAGCCAGGCATGCCGGTCGTCACATCGCTCGGCGCCTATCCGACCTTCAACTTTCATGTCTCGGGCTTTGGCGGGCGGCTCGTGACAGTCCCCTATCGCGATGACCGCGAGGATCTGGATGCACTTCTTGCTGCCACGCGGCGTGAAGATGCGCCGCTTGTCTATTTCGCCAATCCCGACAATCCTATGGGCAGCTGGTGGGATGCAGAGGCGATCATCACGTTTGCGCGCGCTCTGCCGGAAACGACGCTGCTCATTCTTGACGAGGCCTATAGCGAGACCGCGCCTGCGGGATCAATTCCACCGATCGGCGCCCTCATTGACCGGCCCAATGTCATACGCACACGCACGTTCTCAAAGGCCTATGGACTTGCGGGGGCGCGGGTCGGCTATGGCATTGGAACGGCCGGCACGGTTCAGGCCTTCGACAAGATCCGCAATCACTTCGGGATGCCGCGATTGTCGACGGAAGCCGCACTTGCCGCCTTGCAGGACCAGGCCTACCTAGAAGACGTGGTGTTGCGGATAAAGACCGCGCGCGAGCGGATCGCGGCGATTGCCGCTCAAAATGGGCTGCTTGCTCTTCCCTCAGCCACCAACTTCGTTGCAGTCGATACGGGTCGCGACGGTGTCTTCGCCCGTGCAATCGTGGACGGGTTGATGGAACATGGCGTCTTTATCCGGATGCCCGGGGTTTCACCTCTCAACCGCTGCATCCGGGTATCGACCGGCGTTGCAGCGGACCTCGACCTTTTCGAGCAGGCTCTACCGGACGTGTTGCGACGATTTCGCTAACAAGAGAAAAAACCGCGCCGGCCTTGTTCCTGCCGGTCGCGGTTCTTAAAGTGTTGGCCTGGCCCCGTCCAAAGGTCCCCGCCACGTTCCCCAATCGGGTTATCGCTTTTGTCTGTCAGGCGATTTTGCAGCCCGTGTCTCAGTGCATTGTCATCCATTCGCGGGCAGCGCGCAGCGCCTCGGCGAGTTCGGATTTCGACATTGTGTGGGCAAGATCGGCACGCAACTCGGCGGCGCGGTCGCAGCCCTTGATCGCCGCGATGTTCAGCCACTTGTGCGCCGCGACCAGATCGATCGGGCAGCCCCGACCGGTTGCGTACATCAAGCCCATGTCTCTGTAGATGTCGGCTCGGGTTTCGCCACCCATGGTGGCGGTTTCGGAATTGTGCATTTCAAAGCGTGCCATCGGTTTTGTCCCTGTTCTGCCTATTGTTCAAATGTCCCTGTTTTCCCTTTCGGGCTCCTCCGAAACGGTGCCGGCTCTTTGTCCGTGCATTCTCGTTTCGACTGAGTTTCGGCGGGTTTTCCCCTGCTCGTTTGATGAGACCAATATGCAGCAAGGCTTTTGAAAGTCGCTTAAAATGCATCCTTAATTTGCTGAAAACAAAGTACAAATTCTTTGTAAACTTCGGTTTTCGTTAAGTATCGGATCGCCTGTATTTCCGGCAATTCGGCGAAAAATTGTCGAAAACACCGCGACCCGAAAGAAACGGTTCATTCACCACAGAATCCGAAGCGATTTTCTGGAATGCTCGATCAATACTTGGCGGCGGACGAAATCCGCCTCCCAAAAAACCACGGAAAGCGGCGGATTGCGTTTTACCTTTACGTGTGCGTAAGATGTTTTAGCCGCCCATGCGCCGCAAGCCGATCCGGCCAGCAAGGCGGCAGTCATCATCATCTCGGGAGGAGATTAAGACATGCGTTTCATCATCATCGCGGCTGCGCTTGCGCTTTCTGCCATGACCGCACAGGCTGCCGAGCCCATCGAAGGCAACTGGAAGACGGCATCGGGGGCCACTGCACAAATCGCACCTTGCGGCGGCGGCTTTTGCGTTACCTTGAAAAGCGGCAAGCACAGCGGCAAGCAAATCGGCAAGATGGCCGGCTCGGGCGACAGCTACAAAGGCACCATTACCGATCCGGAGGCGGACAAGACCTATTCCGGTTCAGGCTCCGTGTCAGGCAATTCGCTGAAGATGAAGGGGTGCGTCATGGCAGTGCTTTGCAAGACGCAGACCTGGACCCGCCTCTAAGCAAATACCCTTCAGGATCTCTTCGCGGCGTCGGGTATCCGGCGCCGTTTTGTTTTGCTGTCTTTGTCGCGCCCGAGCTTTAACGCTTGTGAACACCAGATGAACTGTCATCTCAGCCTCTATTCAGCCCCCTGCCGTTAAACCTTTCACCAGGGTAACAGGGAGTTCGGGACATGACAGATCTAGCAAGGCGCATGACACTGATTACGCTGACCATGGCGGTCTTCGCCCTGGCTTTCAGCCAGCTTGTGATCAACACCGCACCGACCAAGCGGAACTTGCCTGGCAGTCTTGTCGCCAGTTGCGAACCAACCGGTCTCAACACATGCCGCTTGACCTTCTGATCGGGTCAGATGCAACCTCTGTGAAAGCATCGAAAACTGTGCGGGCGCCACAGTCGTCGTTTGCTTGTCAAGCTTGGCCTCTTATAATGACGTATGAGCACACGAATCTTTACTCAATCGCCCGTCAGTTTCATCAGCCCCGAGCCCTACACGCCGCAGGTATTTTCCGACGCTGCGGCTGCCGTCGATGCGTTGACGGCGCTTTATGAGCGCAATACCGGCTTTCTGATGGAGGCGTTTTCGGCGCTTGCCAACGGCCAGCCGGTGGCCGGACGCTACCGTGCCTTCTACCCGCAGGTGAGCATCGAGACGACCAGCTTTGGCCATATCGACAGTCGCATCTCCTATGGCCATGTGACGGCCCCGGGCATCTACACGACAACGATCACTCGGCCGCACCTGTTTCGCCACTACCTCAAGGAGCAGTTGGCGCTCCTGATGCGAAACCACCAGGTGCCCATCACCGTTTCACAGTCCAGCACGCCGATCCCGCTGCATTTTGCCTTTGGCGAAGGCGCGCATGTCGAGGCTTCCGCCGGCGGACTTGCCGACATGACCTTGCGCGACATCTTCGATACGCCCGATCTGACGGTCACTGACGACGAAATCGCCAATGGCGAATATGAGCCGCCGCCGGGCGAGCCTCAGCCGCTTGCGCCATTCACGGCGCAGCGCATCGACTATTCGCTGGCCCGCCTTTCCCACTACACGGCCACGGGTGCAGCGCATTTCCAGAATTTCGTACTGTTCACCAACTATCAGTTCTATGTCGATGAGTTCTGCGCCTATGCCCGGAAACTGATGGCCGATGGCGGCGAGGGGTATTCCGCTTTCGTGGAACCCGGCAACATCATCACGCCGGCTGGCCATGCGGACCCGACGGAAGGCGTGGCGCTTGGGCGACTGCCGCAGATGCCGGCCTATCACCTGAAGAAAAAGGGCCATGCCGGCATTACCCTGATCAATATCGGCGTCGGCCCTTCGAATGCCAAGACGATCACCGACCATGTCGCGGTTCTGCGCCCGCATGCCTGGCTGATGCTCGGCCACTGCGCGGGCCTGCGCAACAGCCAGCGGCTTGGCGACTACGTGCTGGCGCATGCCTATATGCGCGAGGATCACGTCCTCGACGACGACCTGCCGGTCTGGGTGCCGATCCCGGCGCTCTCGGAGGTTCAGCTTGCGCTCGAAGACGCGGTCGAAGAGATCACCGGCTATGAAGGCTTCGAGCTGAAGCGCATCATGCGCACGGGCACGGTCGCCACGATCGACAACCGCAACTGGGAACTGCGCGACCAGCGCGGCCCGGTGAAGCGCCTCTCGCAAGCGCGTGCGATCGCACTCGATATGGAATCGGCCACGATCGCCGCCAATGGCTTCCGCTTTCGCGTGCCCTACGGCACCCTGCTCTGTGTCTCCGACAAGCCGCTGCATGGCGAACTGAAGCTGCCGGGCATGGCAACGGCTTTTTACAAGACACAGGTCAGCCAGCATTTGCAGATCGGCATCAGGGCGCTGGAAAAGCTCGGTGCCATGCCGACGGAAAAGCTGCATTCCCGCAAGCTCAGAAGTTTCTTCGAGACGGCATTCCAGTGACCAAGCAGGCGGGCGGCCCTTGCGCCGCCCTGCTCCTCTCAGGACTTGTGTCTTGATGGTGACAGCAGAACGGCAACTGCCGTCCCGACGAAGGCTGACATCAGAACAAGAAGGTGTGCGTTGACCGCCGCCTTTCCGATCTGGGCCAAGGCTGCAGACGAGGCCCCAGAGCCAAAGGCGAGCGCTCCGGCGATGATACCCGCCGGATAGGTGCCGACCCCGCCCGGAGCATGAACCGGCAGCACCGATGACAATTCTCCCCCCAACGCACCACCGAAGCTTGCGGCGAAAGGCACGATATCCATCAGCCTGAGCACCCAGGCGAGCACCACCACCTTCACGCCCCAATTGACCAAGGTGGCACCCCAGGCACGCAGGAAGGCCCGATACCCGTCAGGCAATCCGCTTTCGATGTCCGCGATTACGGATTGCAGACGTCTGGGCAAACGGTCAGCCAAGGTCAGGATGGGCATTTTCAGCGCGAACAGCGGGAGCGGCGCAAGCAGGAACGCCAGCCAGAGCATGACGGCGAGTGCCGCCCCTTCAGCGGCAAGGACTAGCCCGATACCGGCTGCGGCCATCAAGGCATGCAGATCGAGAAGCCGCATGACCAGAAGTGCGGCCGTGGCCCGGCCGAGCGGCATTGCGAATTCCGAACGCATAAGCAGCGGAAAGCTTGCTTCGCCGGCACGAAAGGGCAGCATGACGTTGAGGAGATTGTGCACCAGCGTCAATCGAAGCAGGCGGCGAAACTGACCTCGGGTTTCCTGCGGAAAGTAATCGGCAACCCGCCATGTGCGCACAAAGTATGTCGACACCAGCAGGAAAAGAGCACTGAAAATCGGTAAAAATCCAATATCCGCAAACACTTCCAACAGTTCGCCGATACCAAATGAGAGCTGCAGAAATCCGGCATAGGCGCCGAGCGTCGCTGTTGTGACAAGCCACATCCTATTGCGTCGCACCCACCTTTGTTTGCTGGCGTCCTTGCTGTACTTCATATATCCCTACGGTCAAAAAATTAGAGCGCCCGCCCTTAGCATGGGCGAGCAGCGCCATGCCACCGGCGCGACATGGAGTTTATGCGTGAATGCGATGATCGAAACGAGCCGTGAGCCTATCGCAACAGTGGCGCCGGCTACAGAGCTCTCCATCGTGGTGCCGATCTTCAACGAAGAAGAAAGCGTAGGGCCCCTCATCGAGCGGATCGTGGAGGCAATGGCGGCATATCCGGAGACCTGGGAGCTTGTGCTGGTGGACGATGGCAGCGCGGACCGCACCCTGCCGAACGCCCGATCCTACCTTGATCGTCCCGGCCTCAACCTGAAGATCGTCGAGCTCCAACGGAATTTCGGGCAGACAGCCGCAATGCAGGCCGGCATAGACACGGCCATCGGACGCTTGATTGCAACGCTCGACGGCGACCTGCAGAATGATCCCAACGACATTCCCGGCATGGTGTCGGCGCTTGAAGAGCGTGAACTCGACCTCCTTGTCGGCTGGCGGAAAAACCGCAAGGACGGCCTTGTCCTTCGCAAAATTCCGTCCTGGTGTGCAAACTATCTCATCGGCAAGATCACCGGGGTAAAATTGCACGACTACGGCTGCAGTCTGAAGATCTATCGCTCCACAGTCATCAAGCAGGTCAAGCTGATGGGTGAGATGCACCGTTTCATTCCGGCATGGGTGGCGGGCGTCGTGCCGAGTTCGCGGATCGGCGAAATGGAGGTGACGCACCATGCCCGACAGCATGGCACCTCGAAATATGGTATTTCCCGCACCTTCCGTGTGATCCTGGATCTGCTCTCGGTCATGTTCTTCATGCGTTACAAGGCACGGCCGGGTCACTTCTTTGGCTCGCTCGGTCTCGGCACAGGGTTTCTCAGCGCGGTCATTCTGACATGGCTTTTCATCGAGAAGGTCGCCTTCGGCGCGGATATCGGCGGGCGCCCGCTTCTGATCCTCGGCTTCATGCTCTTCCTGTCATCGGTCCAGTTGATTACGACAGGCATTCTCGCTGAAATGATTGCACGCACCTATTACCGTGACGATGCGCAGCCCAATTATATTGTCAGGCAAATCTTCGGAAACCCGTGAGATGCAGAGAATTTTGATGAAGAGGCCAGACACCGTGCTGGTGCTTCTTGCTGCCTATTTCGCTGTGATGTTCGGCATCAGGCACATCATTCCCGATGGTTTGCGATATGACGAAGCGCAGCAGGCATTCTTTTCGCAATGGATCGTTGCGGGATATGATTCGCAGCCCCCACTCTACAACTGGGTCCAGGCCGCATTTGTAGCCGTCTTCGGACTGTCAATCACATCTCTTGCCTTCGTGAAGGCCGTCGCTCTGTTTGCTGCCTATGCGAGCTACTACCGTCTCGCGCGCGAAGTGCTGACGGAGAGGCTCTTCGCTGTCATCGCCACATTGTCGCTGATGACGATCCCGCAAATTTTCTGGGAGGCCCAGAGAGATCTCACCCACTCCGTCGCGCTTGTCATCTGCATCAACCTCTTCCTGCTTGTCGTCATCCGCACGCTGAAGGCGCCAACGACATTGCTCTATGCCAGCCTTGGTCTCATCGCCGGGCTCGGAATGATCTCAAAATATAATTTCGCCCTGATCTTCTTGGGAACCTTCGTCGCGGTTCTGGCGAATCCGCAATGGCGGGTCCGGCTCTATGATCCGCGCATTCTCCTGTCTTGCCTGATCGGCCTTCTCGTCGTTCTGCCACACGGGCTTTGGTTGCTCGACAACTTCGGCGTCGCGTCCAACAAGACGCTGACCATCATGGGCCAGGATGCACCAGACGAGGCGCTGCTGAAATTCGTCCAGGGACCAATTCGATTTTTCAGAATAACGGTCATCATCCTTGCGCCTCTCGCCCTCGTCTATCTCCTGGTATTCCGCAGCAATCTTCTCCGAAGCCTCAGGGCCTCGACGGACTGGACGCGGTTGTTCGGTTGGATCTTTGTCACGATCATCCTGACTGTGCTCATTCTCATCGTGACGATCGGAATGACGGCCCTTCGCGATCGCTGGCTCATGCCATTCGTGGCACTTGTCCCACTCTTTCTCTGCCTGAAACTCGAAGCGCTCAAGGTGCAGTCGCATGACTTTTTGGGGCGGTTCCTGGTCTTTCCGCTGACGGTCATGCTGCTCGTGCCGCTTGCGCTGACCTTGCGTACCAATGCACCACAGCTTTTCGGATCCTATCAGGCCTATAACATGCCGTATGGCGATCTGATGGAGCACATCCTTGCCGAAGAAGGGCGCAAGCCCGGTTTGATCCAGACCACGAACTGGATGGTCGCTGGCAACAGCCATCTGCAGACCCCGGACATTCCCGTCATGGCAACCTCACTTGAGGCCTTGCAGTTGCCCTATGCCTGGTCCGATGAAAACCCCATGCTGTTGATATGGCTTCGCAGTGAAGGCGATACCATTCCACCCTCCATCTCAGCGTGGCTCGAGCGGGCAGCCCCCGTGCACCGCCTCAGCGGCCCGCGCTCCATCGAACGCCCCTACCAGCACAGTTTCAACGATGAAACGGCCGCGCTCGGCTATGCTTGGGTATACCCTCCTTCACCGTGAGCTAAGCCTCGACGATGATCGGTTCGCACCGCACGGGAAAATTCAGCGAATTGGCGATGAAGCATTTTTCATGGGAATCTGCGTGGAGTTCCTCAGCGACCTTCGGGAACGTTCCGCGCTTGATGGTTACGCGCGGGCGAAGCACGATTTCGGTAAAACGGCCGCCGCCGCTCGCATCCATCTCCATTACCCCTTCGGCGTTATCCTCGTAGGCGGTCACAATCACGCCGGAAACAGCGCAGAAATGCAGATACCAGAGCTTGTGACAGGCCGCGACGGAAGCGAGAAAGAGATCCTCCGGGTTCCAACGCGTGGGATCACCGCGGAAGGCCGGATCGGCAGAGGCAAGGATGGTTGGGCGGCCTTCAGCTGAAATCAGATGATCGCGACCATAGTCACGATAGGCCGATGTGCCGGTGCCCGCATTGCCCGTCCAGATTATCTGGACCTTGTAGTCGTGCCGCTTCTCGCTCAACACACTCTCCTCGCTTTGCCGTAAGGGCAGAATAGAGAGCAAGTTTCCTCAATCCAAGGCTTGTCAATCTTCTGGCGTCAAATTATCTACATACCTGATAATTCGACTCAACAAATTCTTGCTGGAGTGCTCGACATGGCCAGAACCACCGCGGTGATCGCGACCGAAAACGGTTGGAAATATATTCAGCAGCTCTGCAAGCACTGGGCCCACAAACTGCAGGTCGACCTTGATGAGGAGGCACAGCGCGGCGTCGTGACGTTCGACCACGCGGTTGCCACCATGCAGGCCGATGCATCGAGCCTCAAGGTGTTCATCGATAGCAGCGACGAGGCTGGACTGGAGACCTACAAAGGCGTCGTGGCCAGCCATCTAGACCGCTTTGCCTTCCGCGAGGCGCCTCTGCCCTTCGATTGGAAAGTTGCGTAAGCTTGTCCACCTCAGGACGGGAGCGTCTTGCCAAATAGTGTCGAGGCCGCTCTAACTTGTCCGACAACAGGAGGACAAGCCCATGACCGTACTCACCATCCCCGACCTCGCCGGCAAGGCCGTGCTGATTACCGGCGCATCGAGCGGCATCGGAGAGGCCCTGGCCCGGGCTTTTGCTGCACAAGGGGCGCTCGTGGGCCTGCACTACAATTCCAATGCGGAAGCAGCGCACGCCATCGCGCGTGACATCGAAGCCGCCGGGGGCAGCGTTGTGCTGGTCAAGGCAGAGGCCGCATCTTCGGAGGCGATGGCCGAGGCGGTGGCGCATGCCGCGGCAACCTTCGGCCGCCTTGACGGTGTGATCAACAATGCCGGTAGCATGATTGCGCGCGTGCTCTATGAAGAGATGACGGATGAGCATTACGACAAGGTAATGGACGTCAATGCCCGCTCGGTGATCGCCACGACCCAGGCCGCCGTGCCGCACCTCAAACGCCAGGGCGGATTTGTCATCAACACGACATCGGTTGCGGCCCGCACCGGCGGAACGGCGGGCTCGGGCGTCTACGGCTCGTCCAAGGCCTTCGTCGGCGCGGTCACCAAGGGCATGGCGCTGGAATTTGGCAAATACAATATCCGCGTCAACGCGGTCGCGCCCGGCGTCATCACGACACCATTTCAAGACAAATATGCGCTGCCCGGCCAACTCGATCAAGTCGCAGGCAATGTGCCGCTCAAGCGCACCGGAACGCCGCAGGACTGCGTCGGGGCCTATCTCTTCCTCGCGTCCGAGAGCCTGTCAGGCTATATCACGGGGCAGACGATCGATATCAACGGCGGGCAGTTCATGCCGTGAGTGGCAAGGCGCCGGAAACCCCGATGCCCCACACCTCGGCGAGCGCGTTCAACCCTCGCCGCGATTGTCCTTCAGCCAGTCCAGACCGTTGCGCAAGGTATCGACGGCCTGATCGATCTCGGCGCGCGTGATGATCAGCGGTGGCGAAAAGAGCATGCGGTCGCCGGTGGCGCGCAGCACAACGCCGGCATCGACGCACTGGTTGCGCACGGCGGTGCCCGTGTCATCCGGCTTCTTGAAGCGGCGGCGCGTTGCCTTGTCGGCTGTGATCTGCACCGCCCCCATCAGGCCGACGCTGACGGCTTCGCCGACGAGCTCGTGATCCGCGAGCGAGGCGAGAGCGGCGGCAAGATAGGGACCCGTGTCGTCATGTACGCGCTCGACCAGTCCCTCCTCCTCGATGATGCGGATGTTTTCAAGCGCTGCGGCAGCGGCCACCGGATGGCCGGAATAGGTGTAACCGTGGTAGAAATCGCCGAGCTCGTTGACCATGACTTCGGCCACGCGGTCCGACACCAGCACACCGCCGATCGGCAGATAACCGGAAGACAGGCCCTTGGCGATCGGGGCGAGATCCGGTTCGAAATCATAATACTGATGGCCAAACCACGTACCGAGGCGGCCGAAGCCGGAGATGACTTCGTCGGCGACCAGCAGGATCTTGTACCTGGCGCAGATGCGCTTGATTTCGGGCCAGTAGGTGGATGGCGGAACGATCACGCCGCCGGCCCCCTGGATCGGCTCGGCGACGAAGGCTGCGACATTCTCCTCGCCGAGTTCGAGGATCTTTTCCTCCAGCTCGCGCGCGACCTTCAGGCCGAAATCCTCGGGCGAGAGATCGCCGCCCTCGGCATACCAATAGGGCTGGTTGATGTGGTGGATGCCGTCGATCGGCAGGTTGCCCTGCTCATGCATCCACTTCATGCCGCCGAGCGAGGCACCGGCCACGGTCGAGCCGTGATAGGCGTTCTTGCGGGCGATCACCTGGGTCTTTGTCTCGTGGCCGAGCGCCTTCCAGTAGACGCGGGCCATGCGGAACCAGGTGTCGGAGGCTTCCGAGCCGGAATTGGTGAAGAAGACGCGGTTGAGCTTCGGGCCGGTCTTTTCGGCGATCTTCTGGGCGAGCAGCGTGGTCGGCGGCGTCGTCGTGCCGAAGAAAGTGTTGTAATAGGGCAGTTCCAGCATCTGGGCGTGCACGACATCGGCGATCGACTTGCGGCCATAGCCGACATTGACGCACCAGAGGCCTGCAAAGGCGTCGAGATACTGCTTGCCGTTGGAATCCCAGATATGCACGCCTTCCGCACGGCTGATGATCTTGGTGCCGGACGCGTTCAGCTTCTTCATGTCCGAGAACGGATGCAGATGATGCGCTGCATCAATGGCACCGAGATTGGAGACGGCGGAAAACGGCTTGTTCATATGACATGTCCTCAGGGCAGCACGGCGCCGCAAATCATGGCCAAACAAGGTCCGGCCCGGCACCTGCCACCGCATTGAAAGGTGGAACTTTATCGGCTACGAACATGACCTTCCGATGCGCATTTGGCAAGGCAGCGAGCGCCGTGTTCCTCTGGCCGAAATCGCACCAGCCAGAAAGAGTTTTCGCGCATGACCGCATCGTTTGAGGCCGCCCAGCAACCAGCAGATGATCCCTCCGCCCGTGTCGAGGTCCTTCTTGTCGGCATGAATGGTGACCTGCGCGGCAAGATGATCCCGCTCAAGGCAGAGGACAAGATCTGGAAGAACACCGTGCGCCTTCCGGCATCGACCCAGTCGCTCGACATCTGGGGCGACGACAATGATGACATCACGAAAATTTCACTCACCCTGGGCGATCCAGATGGCATCTGCATGCCGGACAAAACCTCGCTGACCACGCTGCCCTGGGGACCCAAAGGGTCGAAGCAGGTGCTGGCGACGATGCACACGCTGGATGGCGAGCCGCATTATGTCTGCCCACGCGCGATCCTCGCCAGGGTGCTGAAGCGCTTCGAGGAGAAGGGTCTGACGCCGGTCGTTGCGACCGAACTCGAATTCTACGTCATCGAGCCGGATTTCCGCCAGACCGGCCGGCCCATGCCGCCGAAGGCGCTCGTCATGAATGGCGAGGTCGAGGGCTACCAACTCTATGACATGCGCGCGACCGCGACGATGGAAGACTTCCTTGGGACGGTGCGGTCTTATTGCGACCATATGGGCCTACCGGCCGATGCCACGACCGCCGAATTCGGCCCCGGCCAGTTCGAGGTCAACCTCTTGCACAAGCCGGATGCGATAGCGGCTGCCGACGACTGCATCTACCTGAAACGCGTCGTTGATTTCGCCGCCCGCCGCCATGGCCTCAAAGCCACCTGCATGGCCAAGCCCTATGGCGACCATGCCGGCTCCGGTCTCCATGTGCATGCCTCGATCATCGACCGGGACGGCCGCAACATCCTCGACGCCAAGGGCGGCGATCCGGTGAAGCTGAAGTCGATCACGGCGGGCATGCTGCAATCGATGCAGGATGCGCAGCTGATCTTCGCGCCCTTTGCCAATTCCTACAGGCGCTTCCAGCCGGGTTCGTTCGCGCCCGACAAGATCGACTGGGGGTTCGGCAACCGCGGCACAGCGATCCGCATTCCCGACAGTGAAGGCCCGGCGGCCCGCATCGAGCACCGGGTGGCCGGTGCAGATGCCAATCCGCATCTGTTACTGGCTGCCATCCTCGGCGGGATACTCCTTGGCCTCGAAGAGGACCTCGACCCGGGTCCGGTGACGACACCGGAGAGCGCGCCGGAGAACCCCGACATGCTGACTTACGACTTCCTGACAGCAGTCGAACGTTTCCGCGCTTCGGCCTTCATCGCGGACATCTTTGGCGCCGAATATCAGCGCATCTATGGCGACACCAAACGCAAGGAAGCCATGGCCTATCTCAGAACCGTCTCGAGCTTTGACTACCAGACCTACCTGCCGCGGATCTAAGTTGTCTTGAAACCGTCATAAAATTGCCCCGTACAGACGCGCTGCGCAATTTTTTGTCGATTTTGGAACAAATTGGAGAAAATACCTCCCGAAAATTAGGGTATGGTTCATAAATTCTCTTGCCCCTTTTGGGGGAATGTCCTCATGTCCCTTGTTCGTCAACGAAGAACTGGGAGTTCCAAAAAGATGACAATCCAGACGCGCCGTATTCTCGGCACCTCTCTCCTGCTCGGCTCGCTTTTCCTCGGCGCAAGCCAGGCGCTGGCCGAAACCGTGCTGCATCGCGGCAACTCCGGCGAGCCGCAGACGCTCGACCAGGCCAATACCTCGATCGACATCGAAGCCTTCATTCTGAAGGATCTCTACGAAGGCCTGACGATCTACAATCCCAAGGGCGAAATCGTGGCTGGCGCTGCCGAAAGCTGGACGATTTCCGACGACGGCACTGTTTACACCTTCAAGATCCGCGAAAACGCCAAGTGGTCGGACGGTTCGCCGGTGACGGCAGAAGATTTCGTCTTCTCCATCCAGCGCGTGCAGAACCCGGAAACCGCAGCGAAATACGCCAACATCCTTTACCCGATCAAAAATGCCGAAAAGGCAAACAAGGGCGAAGCGAAGCTGGAAGAAATCGGTGTAAAGGCCGTCGACGCCAAGACCCTGGAAATCACGCTTGAGCGCGCGACCCCCTTCTTCCTCGAACTGCTGGCCCACCAGACGGCCCTGCCTGTTTCCAAGGCAAGCGTCGAGAAGAACGGCAAGGACTTCGTCAAGCCGGGCACGATGGTCTCGAACGGCGCCTACAAGCTCGTCAGCCATGTTCCAAACGACAATCTGGTCGTTGAAAAGAACGAAAACCACTGGGACGCAGCCAATACCAAGATCGACAAGGTCATCTTCTACCCGATCGACGACCAGGCCGCTTCGGTTCGTCGCTTCGAAGCCAAGGAAATGGACCTCGTCTACAATTTCTCGGCTGACCAGATCAATCGCCTGAAGGAAAGCTATGGCGAGCAGGTCCGCGTGTCGCCGTCAGCCTCGACCTATTACTACGTCTTCGACAACCGCCAGGAACCCTTCAACGACGTCCGCGTCCGTCAGGCCCTGTCGATGGCTGTTGACCGCGACTTCCTCGCCACCGAAATCTATTCGGGCGCCCAGCTTCCAACCTACTCGCTGGTTCCGGACGGTCTCGGCGGCTACTCGGCAGCCAAGGCTGACTTTGCGGAAATGTCGCAGCTCGACCGCGAGGACAAGGCAATCGCCTTGATGAAGGACGCTGGCTACGGTGAAGACGGCAAGCCGCTCGCCATCGAGATCCGCTACAACACCAACCCGAACCACGAGCGTGTTGCAACGGCTGTCGCCGACATGTGGAAGAACACATTCGGCGCCACTGTCACGATGACCAACCTCGACGTGGCCTCGCACTACGCCTACCTCCAGGAAGGCGGCGCCTTCAACGTCGCGCGCGCCGGCTGGGTCGCCGACTATGCGGATGCCGAAAACTTCCTGGCGCTCAACGTCTCGACCAATACCTCGTTCAACTACGGCAAGTACAAGAGCGAGGAATTCGATGCGCTGATGGCGAAGTCCTACGCCGAGGGTGATGCAGAGGCTCGCAAGAAGATCCTGCACGACGCTGAAGTGATCCTGATGCGCGATCAGCCGATCGCTCCGCTCATGAGCACGGCGAACCTGTGGCTTGTTTCCGACCGCGTCAGCGGCTGGGAAGACAATGCCGCCAACGAGCACCTCAGCCGCTTCCTGAGCGTTGCCGAATAATTCTCGTTAGACAAGCATGACAGGGCGACGCACGGTGAAAGCCGCGCGTCGTCTGTTCAGGAGCAGGACATGACATCCTTCGTACTGCGACGGCTCATGAGCGCCGTCCCGACGATCTTTATCGTCGTCACCATTTCATTCTTCCTGATGCGGTTTGCGCCCGGCGGCCCCTTCAACCTTGAGCGCCCGCTACCGCCCCAGACGATGGCCAACATCATGGCCACCTACAAGCTCGACCAGCCGCTGTTCAGCCAGTATCTGAGCTATATCGGCAATGCCGCAACCGGCGATCTCGGCCCGAGCTTCATCTACAAGGACAACACCGTCTCCGAATTGATCGGCAAGGCCCTGCCCTATTCGATCCAGCTCGGCAGCATCGCCATCCTGGTCGCACTGATCGGTGGCGTTCTCCTCGGGACGATTGCTGCCCTCCGGCAAAATAGCGCCATCGATTTCGCCGTCATGTCCTTTGCGACCGTCGGCGTCACCATTCCGAACTTTGTCGTTGGCCCGGTTTTGACGCTGCTCTTCGCGGTCATTCTCAACTGGCTGCCCGCTGGCAGCTGGGGCGATGGCTCGCTGCGCTACATGGTGCTTCCGGTTACGGCCCTTGCCTTGCCGCAGCTCGCCGTCTTTGCCCGACTGACACGCGGCGCGATGATCGAAGCGCTGCACACCGACCATATCCGCACCGCAAAGGCCTATGGCCTGCCGTCTCGTGTCGTGGTCGTCACGCATGCCATGCGCGGCGCGATGCTGCCGATCGTCTCCTATCTTGCCCCATGTGCCGCGGCGCTCCTCACCGGTTCGGCGGTCGTCGAGACGATCTTCACCATCCCGGGCGTCGGACGCTACTTCGTCCTTGGCGCGCTCAACCGCGATTATCCTCTTGTCATGGGCACCGTGATCCTCGTCGCCGTGTTCGTGATCGTCTTCAACCTGTTGGTCGACATCGCCTACGGCCTGCTCGATCCGAGGGTTCGCAATGACTGATACCACCTCGATTCCAGAAACCGAGATCGCCGGCCGCAGCCTGGCGCAGCTCGCCATGATCCGTTTCAAGCGCAACAAAGCGGCAATCTCCGGCTGCTTCATGCTGGTCCTGATCGCTCTGTTCTCGTTTGCCGGACCGTTCTTCGTACCGCACACCTACGACCAGGTCTTCTCGTCCTACGTCAACGTGCCGCCGAGCCTGTCGCCACGCCCCGATCCGCAGAGTTTGCAAGAGGTCGCTGAAAGCGTCGCATCCCGTGCGCGCGTGACGCTCGACAGTTTCGAGGTCGAAAACGGAACCTTCACGGCAAAGATCAGCTCCGCCTCGGAGATCGATCCGCGCACCATCCGCTATTTCGACCGCAACAACGAGTTCCGCAACACGCAGGTCGTCGAGACGGGTGCCGACAACCGGTCGATGACCGTGTCGGGCGAAGTCGACCAGGTCTATTTCCCTTTTGGGACCGACTCGAATGGCCGTGACCTCCTGGTACGCGTCATGCTCGGCGGCCAGATCTCGCTTGCCGTCGGCTTTGCCGCAAGCCTGGTTTCGCTTGGTATCGGCGTCATCTACGGCGCCACATCGGGTTATCTCGGCGGACGTGTCGACAACGTCATGATGCGCCTGGTTGAAATCCTCTACTCCCTGCCCTTCGTGTTTCTCGTCGTCGTGCTGGTCGTCTTCTTCGGTCGATCGGTGATCCTGATCTTCCTGGTGATCGGGGCGGTCGAGTGGCTGGAAATGGCCCGCATCGTGCGCGGTCAGACCCTGTCGCTGAAGCGCCGCGAATTCGTTGGCGCGGCCGAGGCATTGGGCCTGACCGACGGGCAGATCATCCGCCGTCACATCATCCCGAACACGATCGGTCCTGTCATCGTCTTCGTCACGGTTGTCGTTCCCAAAGTCATCCTGCTTGAAAGCTTCCTGTCCTTCCTCGGCCTCGGCGTCCAGGCGCCGCTTGCAAGCTGGGGCACGTTGATCTCGGAAGGTGCCGCCAGCATGCAGAATGCGCCCTGGCTGCTGATCTTCCCGGCAATCTTCTTCGTGGCGACACTGTTTTCGCTGAATTTCGTGGGCGATGGCCTGCGTGATGCACTGGATCCGAAGGACCGATGAGCATGGACGACAAGACGAACAATGACACCGTGCTCGACGTTTCCGATCTGAAGGTGACATTTGCGACACCAGACGGAACGGTCGACGCGGTCAAAGGCATCAGCTTTTCGGTGAAGAAGGGCGAAACGCTCGCCATCGTCGGCGAGTCGGGTTCCGGCAAGAGCCAGACCATGATGGGCATCATGGGGCTGCTCGCCAAAAACGGCGACGTGACCGGCAAGGCGCTTTACGGCGGCAAGAACCTGGTTGGCCTGCCGCTCGGCGAACTCAACAAGGTCCGTGGCGCCAAGATCACGATGATCTTCCAGGAACCGATGACCTCGCTCGATCCGCTCTACCGGATCGGCAAACAGATCGCCGAACCGCTGATCCACCATCGTGGAATGAGCAAGGCGGAGGCCCGCGCGCGTGTGCTGGAGCTCCTGAAGCTTGTCGGCATTCCAGACCCCGAGCGCCGCATCGACAGCTATCCTTACGAAATGTCCGGCGGCCAGCGCCAGCGCGTGATGATCGCCATGGCGCTCGCCAACGAGCCGGACCTTTTGATCGCCGACGAGCCGACGACGGCGCTTGACGTAACGATCCAGGCGCAGATCCTCGATCTCCTCGCCGACCTGCAGAAGCGGTTCGGCATGGCGATCGTGCTGATCACCCATGATCTCGGCGTGGTGAAGCACGTTGCCGATCGGGTTGCCGTGATGCGCAAGGGCGAGATCGTCGAAACGGGCAGCCGCGACGCGATTTTCGGCGATCCGCAACACGACTATACCAAGATGCTGCTCGCTGCCGAACCGACGGGAACGAAGCCGCCGCCGCCGGCGGATGCCCCGGTGATGCTCGAAGGCCGCAATGTAATCGTCGACTTCGACATCGGCCGCAGCGGTCTCTTCGGCCCGTCGCGGACGTTCCGCGCGGTCGACGATGTCAGCATCCGCCTCCAACAGGGCCAGACGATCGGCATTGTCGGCGAATCCGGTTCGGGCAAGTCGACGCTTGGGCGGGCGCTTTTGAAGCTGCTCGCTGCCGACGGTGCCTTCCGCTTCGAGACGAACGATCTGTCGGGTCTGGATCGTGGCGGCATGCGTCCGTTCCGCAAAGAGCTGCAGCTGGTGTTCCAGGATCCCTATGGCTCGCTGTCACCGCGTCAGACCGTCGGAGAGATCATCACCGAAGGCCTCTACGTGCACGAACCGCAGCTGTCGCGCGCCCAGCGCGACCAGAGGGCAATCGCCGCACTGAAGGAGGTCGGCCTCGATCCTGCGGCGCGCAACCGCTACCCGCACGAGTTCTCGGGCGGCCAGCGTCAGCGCATCGCCATTGCCCGCTCGATGATCCTGAAGCCGAAGGTCGTCATTCTCGACGAGCCGACGTCAGCGCTCGACCGCTCGGTCCAGCGCCAGGTGATCGAACTCCTGCGCGACCTGCAGGACAAGCACGGTCTCTCCTACGTCTTCATCAGCCACGACCTTTCCGTCATCAAGGCGATGTCGGACCATGTCGTGGTCATGAAGAACGGCAAGATCGTCGAACAGGGAGCGACGGAGGATATCTTCGAGCATCCGACGCAGGATTATACCAAGGCGCTGATCGCCGCAGCGTTCAGCCACTGACAAGACCAGAGGCCCCGCAACACCAGCGGGGCCTCATTTCTTGTGCGGCTATGCAATGGGGCGCTCAGACCAGCAGCGCATCCTTGAGGGTCATGGCCTCGATTTCGCGCAGATCGAGATCCGCTTCGATATGGCCGATATGATGCAGCATGGCGGTGGTTGCGCCCTCTACATCGCCCCGCTCCAGCGCTTCCAGAATATCGCCGTGATCGTCGTGCCCGCAGCTCGAGACACCGGTTCGGCCATAGAGCGCGATCACCAGCGACGAGCGCGCCACAAGTTCGTGCATGAACTTCTCGAGAATGGCATTGCCCGACAGCCTGGCCAGCAGCAGATGGAAATCACCGGACGCCTTGATCTCCGCACGCCGGGCGCTTGGTCCGCGCTCACCCTTGTGGCGGGTTTCTTCCTCGATATGGGCGCGGAAAGTATCGATGTCCTCGGGCGTCAGGCGCGGCGCTGCGGCGGCAACAATTGCCGCTTCGATCACGCGTCGGCTGTCGAAGATCTGTCGCGCCTCTTCAGGCGAAGGATTGGACACGAAGGCGCCGCGGTTGCGCTCGGTCTTCACCAGGCCCTCAAAAGCCAGCATCTGCAGCGCATCCCGCACAACCGTCCGGCTGACGTCGAACAGTGTCCCGACCTCTGCCTCCGACAGTTTTGTCCCCGGCGCCAGGCGGCGGTCGACAATCGCATCCCGCAAGCTGTCACGGATCGCGCGGGCGCGGTCCTCTTGCTGGCTCTCCGGCACAGTCACGGCTTTGGCAATCGGCTTCGTCAAACGTTCCATATCGGTCTTTTACCGCTCTCAGAAGCAGGTTGCAAATTTGTTGCGCGCAACACCACACCTGAAATGCGATCAAAGAAGACGCATTATTGTATGCAATGTTGAAATTCTGTGCATACAGAGCTGACCGATCTGAGAGCCAAGGTCGGGGTTGCGAGCACGAGTTGAATGGCTTCAGACACTTAGAGTGCGCCGCAGCAAACTGGCACGCCACCTGCATCTCTCCTGGCATAGAGGGATCGCATCATGACAAAAAGTGCCGATATCGAACTTGCCGCCGTCTCGAAAGCCTACGGGCAAACCATTGCCGTCCATCCCGTCAGCTTGAAGATCCCGGCCGCGACCTATTGCTGCCTGCTCGGTCCCTCCGGTTGCGGCAAGACATCGACGCTGCGCATGATCGCTGGGCACGAGAGCGTCACATCAGGCGATGTGCTGCTGGGCAATGCCAATGTCACGGATCTGCCGCCGGCATCGCGTGGCACGGCGATGATGTTCCAGTCCTACGCGCTCTTCCCGCATCTCGATCTCGTCGACAACGTCGCTTTCAGCCTGAAGATGAAGGGCGTCGACAAGGAGGCGCGCCGTCGCGAAGCGCTTGAAATGCTGGCCCTGATGCAACTTGAGCCGTATGCAAACCGCCGGCCGGCCCAGCTTTCCGGCGGGCAGCAACAGCGCGTCGCGCTCGCCCGCGCCCTGATCACCAAGCCGGAAGCGCTGCTTCTCGACGAACCCCTCTCGGCGCTCGATCCATTTCTCAAGATCCGGATGCGGGCGGAACTCAAGAAGCTGCAGACTTCACTTGGCATCAGCTTCATTCATGTGACGCACAGCCAGGAAGAGGCCATGGCGCTCGCGGATCTCATCGTCGTGATGAATGCCGGACGCATTGAGCAGGCGGCTACGCCGCGCCAGGTGTTCGAGCAGCCGGCCACCGCCTTCGTTGCCCGCTTCATGGGCGATCACAACGTCATCTCGGGCCGCGTCGTCGAAAGCGGCGAGGACCACACAGTCATCGAGACCACTGCCGGCATCCGCTTCCAGGCGCCCGCCTCCGCAGCGCCTGTCGGCCAGATGCTTGATCTCGCCCTGCGGACGGATCGCGTCGTGATCGGCGGCGAGATCGAACCGCTGCTCGGCTTCAACGGCGTGGTGTCCGGCGTGGAATATCTCGGCGCCACGGTGAAGATCGCGGTCGCCGGAGCCGGGATCGACGAGTTCACCATCGTCACCAGCGATGCCGCCTATTTCGCCATGCCCGTGAAACCGGGCGATGCCGTGCCGCTCTCCTGGAGTGCACGTGACGTGATCACGCTCGGCAAGGCCGATGCCTGACGCAAGACCTGACCAACCATAAAAATCCAGAGGAGAATGAGCATGACTGTGAAGACCACCTCCGAGAAGAAAGGCCTGACGCGCCGGAACCTTCTGAAGACAGCCTCGGCCGCAGCGGGCCTTGCGGCCGGCTCCGGCGTGATCACCGGCTTCCCGACCATCTGGGCGCAGAACCCGATCACGCTTCGCCAGTTCGGCACGGGCGTCTCGAACATCAACGCTATCGCGCAGAAGTGCAAGGAAGACCTGGGCATCACCCTTGAGATGACGGCGACGGATTCCGACGCCGCCGCCCAGCGCGCGGTCACTCAGCCGAATTCCTACGATATCGCCGATATCGAATACTGGATCCTGAAGAAGGTCTATCCGACCGGCGTCATCCAGCCGATGGAAACGGCGAAGCTCAAATACTACGACAAGGTCGTGCCGCTGTTCAAAACCGGCAAGCTCCTGCCCGACAGCGTGATTGCCCAGGGAACCGCGCCGCATACCGTCGGATATGTCGAAAGCAAGGACGCCAAGACCTTCGCGTCGAGCGAGACCGAGCTCTTCACCATGATGCCGACGATCTACAATGCCGACACGCTCGGCATCCGGCCAGACCTCGTCGGTCGCGAGATCACCTCCTGGGCGGACATCATGGACCCGGCCTTCAAGGGCAAGGCCTCCATCCTCAACATCCCGTCGATCGGCATCATGGATGCGGCGATGATCATGGAGGCGCTCGGCAACATCAAGTATGCCGACAAGGGCAATATGACGAAGGAAGAGATCGACGCAACGATCGACTTCCTGATCAAGGCCAAGCAGGACGGCCAGTTCCGCGCCTTCTGGAAGTCGTTTGACGAGTCGGTCAACCTCATGGCCTCCGGTGAGGTCGTCATCCAGTCGATGTGGTCGCCAGCCGTTGCCGCCGTCCGCTCCAAGGGCATCGCCTGCAAATACCAGCCGCTCAAGGAAGGCTACCGCTCCTGGGGCGGCGGCCTTGGCCTGGCGGCGCATCTGACCGGCGCTCAGCTCGACGCGGCCTATGAATACATCAACTGGTACACGTCCGGCTGGGTCGGTGGCTATCTCAATCGCCAGGGCTATTACTCCGCCTGCATGGAAACCGCCAAGGAGCACATGTCGGCCGACGAATGGGGCTACTGGATCGAGGGCAAGGCCGCGGCAGGCGACATTATGTCCCCCGAAGGCAAGGTCATGGAAAAGGCAGGCGCTGTGCGCGATGGCGGCTCCTTCGAGGAGCGCATGGGCAAGGTGGCCTGCTGGAACTCCGTCATGGACGAGGACCGCTACATGGTCCGTCGCTGGAACGAGTTCATCGCGGCTTGATGGCCAGACCCAGGCTGTTTGCCCCTCATCCCCGGCGCAACGTGTTGCGCCTGTGCTGCCGCCACCTTCTCCCTGCAAGCGGGCGAAGGTCGATAGGGCCGCCGCTCTGCCTCTTCCCCCGTTTGCGGGGAGAAGGTCCCGGCAGGGGGATGAGGGGCAAACTTCCCAGCAGGCATGACCGCAGCGACAGGAGACGGAAAGACATGACCACAGTGCGATTTCTGGGCGTCGGCGAGGACAAGCCGAAACGCGAGATCCGGGTGCCAGCATGGCTCGCGTCCTATCTGCAGGCGCTGCCGCTGACGCTGATCCTCGGTTTTTTCCTGCTCCTGCCCATCCTGCTGATCGGCGTCGTGAGCTTCTGGGACTATGATTTCGCCCAGATGTATCCCGATTTCGTCACCTTCAACTACAGCGAGACGCTCGGTTCCTGGGTCACCTGGAAAACCTATCTCAATACCTTCAAATACGCGCTGATGGTCTGGGCGATCACGCTCGTCATCGGCTTCTGGGTTGCCTATTTCCTCGCCTTCCACGTCCGGACCGCCGCCATGCAGAGCGTGCTGTTTCTGGTCTGCACCGTGCCGTTCCTGACGTCGAACATCATCCGCATGATTTCTTGGATTCCGGTGCTCGGTCGCAATGGGCTCGTCAACACCACACTGGTCAACTCCGGCCTGGTCAGCCAGCCCGTCGAGTGGCTGCTCTATTCCGATTTCGCCGTGGTGCTCGCCATGGTGCATCTCTACACGCTGTTCATGGTGACGCCGATCTTCAACACCATGATGCGCATCGACCGGTCGCTGATCGAGGCCGCGCGCGATGCCGGCGCAAGTGGCGTGCAGATCCTCGCCAATGTCATTATCCCTCTGGCCAAACCCGGCATGGCGATCGGTACGATCTTCGTCGTCACGCTCGTCATGGCGGATTTCTCGACCGTCCAGGTGATGTCCGGCGGACAGAGCGCCTCCGTCGCCCTGATGATGAAGAACCAGATGTCGCTCCTGCAATATCCGGCAGCGGCCGCCAATGCGGTGGTGCTGCTTGCCCTTGTTCTCGTGATGGTCGCCGCGATCCTGCGCGTCGTCGACATCCGCAAGGAGTTGTAAGATGAATACCGAAAAACGCTCGCGCGGATTTTACGCACTCGCATTCTTCTTCCTGCTGTTCGTGCTGTTTCTCTACGGACCGCTTTCGGCGATCGTCATCTTGTCCTTTCAGGGACCGAATGGCGGCCTCACCTTTCCGCTGAACGGTGTGTCGCTGCACTGGTTTTTCAATCTCTTCGAACAGCAGGCGGTGGGGGACTTCGGCGGCTCTTTCCGGCGCTCTTTCCTGCTCGGGCTGATGGTCATGGCGGTCACCGTCGTCGTCTCGCTTCTGGCAGGGCTTGCCTTCCGCCGCAGGTTCTGGGGAGCAACGCCGCTCTTCTATCTCGCGGTTGCAAGCCTCGTCGTCCCCTCGATCATCGTCTCGCTCGGTATCGGCGTGCTCTTCTCGCAGCTCGGCCTGCAACCGGCCTGGTACACGTCCGGCTTCGGCGCGCATCTCACCTGGACGCTGCCGTTCGGCGTGCTGATCATGTTTGCCGTGTTCAACCGCTTCTCGCCGGCCTATGAGGAAGCCGCCCGCGATCTCGGCGCCTCCTCCTGGCAGAGCTTTCGCCATGTCGTGCTGCCCATCATCCTGCCGAGCCTGATCGGCGTCGGTCTCTTCGGCTTCACACTCTCTTACGACGAATTCGCCCGCAGCCTGATGACGTCGGGCACCTACAACACCTTGCCGCTCGAGATCTACGGCATGACAACCAATGTCACCACGCCGGTTCTCTACGCACTCGGCACGGTCACCACTGTGTTCTCCCTTCTCGTGATCGGGGGCACGCTTGCTCTGATCATCGGCCTCAACCGCCGCCATGGCAGGGGCTGAGCGTCAATGAAGATTGCCATCATCAATCCAAACACGACGGCCAGCATGACCGCGACCATTGCGGATGCCGCGAGGCGGGTGGCGCACCCTGACACCACCATCCACGCCGTCACCTCCAGCATGGGACCGGCCTCGATCGAGGGCTACTATGACGAGGCACTGGCCTTGCCGGGGCTGCTCCTCGAAATCGCCAGGGCCGAACAGGAGGGCGCAGCCGCCGCAATCATTGCCTGCTTCGACGATACCGGCCTCGACGCGTCCCGCGCCCTTGTCCGAATTCCCGTGCTCGGCATTTGCGAAGCCGCCCTCTCGATGGCGAGCTTCATTGCGCAGCGCATCACCGTTGTCACCACCATGGAACGCTCGCGACTGCCCATCGAACATCTCGTGCATCGCTACGGCAAGGCCGGGAGTGTCAAAGTGCGGGCCGCGGACATTCCCGTGCTGTCGCTTGAAGATCCCCATTCGTTTGCCCGGGAAAAGCTGTGTCAGGAGATCGCCTCGGCCCTTCGTGAAGACAGGGCCGAGGCCATCGTGCTCGGCTGTGCCGGCATGGCGGACCTGGCGCTCGACCTTACCCAAGAGTTTGGTGTGCCGGTGGTCGATGGCGTGGCAGCCGCCGTCAAACAGGCGGAGGGGTTGGTCACACTCGGCCTGACCACAGGGAAATCCCGCGCCTATGCAGCCCCGGTCGAGAAGCAATTCACCGGCATGCTTGAGGCCTTCTCCCCATCACGGCTGGGAGCTGGCTGAGATGACATCAACAGCCGTTCGCGCCCTAACACGAGAAGAGCTCGATAGACTGCTCGATTGGGCAGCGGACGAAGGCTGGAACCCTGGACTGGCCGATGCCGCTGCGTTCCATGCCGCTGATCCCGCGGGTTTCCTGGGATGTTTTGTCGGAGGTGAGCTGGCCGCCGGCATCTCCGCCGTCGCTTATGACGCGCAGTTCGGTTTCATCGGGCTTTATATATGCCATCCCCGTTTCCGCGGAAAGGGTTATGGCCGAAAGGTCTGGGATGCGGGCATGGAGTATCTCGGCAGCCGCAGCATCGGGCTCGATGGCGTACCCGAGCAACAGGCCTATTATGCCAGCCGGGGCTTTGCCCGTCTCTACGAGACTGTCCGGTGGAATGGGATCGCAGGCAAGGGGCTACCGATAGCGAGCCTGGGGACAGCATCGGTCCGCGCCATCACAGCGAGGGATCTGCCGGCCCTCTCCGCCTTCGACAGGCGTCACTTCCCTGCCCCTCGTCACGGCTTTCTCCCCCTATGGACAGCGGAGGGTGCGCGTGACGCATGTGTCGCGACGACGAATGATGGAACCATCCTGGGCTATGCCGTCCTTCGCCGCTGCCGGCAAGGTCGAAAGATCGGCCCACTCTTTGCAGTCGATGACGAGACAGCCGAGCTCTTGCTGCATACCAGCCTGGACAGCGCCATGGGTGATGGCATCCAGATCGACGTGCCGGATCATCAGATTCGTCTGAGCGAAACACTCCGGCGCCTGGGTTTTGAACCCGGCTTCACGACAGCGCGCATGTATCGCGGCCCTGTGCCTGCGATCGCTCTCGCGGGCGTCTATGCCATCACCACACTGGAACTTGGCTGAAACCGCGATGGCTCCTCAAGTCGCACTCGGGACCAGCACCTTGAGTTCCCCCGCATGCATCTTGATTTCGACATCCGCCGGCATGCGCAACAATTCGCCGTCAAGCACACAGGCGGCCCCTTTGCGGTGCTTGGGAAAATGCAGATGCACGTGATTGGCCGTTGAGGCCGTCACCGCGTCATTCTCCTTGAAGCGACCGCGCAGGATGTCAAAAGCCAGTGCCCCGACGCCTGTCGGCTCAAGAGGATCGGCGAGATAAACGCCGAGACGGCCAGTATTGACGGCATCGGCGAAAAACAGCGAATTGTTGCCCAGCGGGTTGTTCGACACTGAAATCGCAGAGACGGGACGCTCATCGCTGCGACCGTCGCCATCGATATCGAACATCACCTCAAAGCGGGGCGGATCCAGCATCACGCCAAAGGCAGCACTTGTGCTCGCGCGGATTTTGCCGAGCCGCGACGCAAAATTCATCTGGTTGCGCATCCGCACCATTCGGGCATGCAGTCCGGCCGAAAACTGGTGCACGAATGGCCGTCCATTGGCCGTAGCAATATCGACATCGGCAACCCTTGCGTCGGCCAGCACATCGAGAACCTTCCAGATATCGAGCGGCAGCTTGAGCGAGCGGGCAAACAGGTTCATCGTGCCGGCCGGAACGATCCCCAGCGGCAGGCCAGCTTTCCAAGCAATTCCGGCAGCGGTCGAGATCGTTCCGTCGCCACCACCGGCAACCACAGCATCGATTCCGCCGTCATCCGCCACGCGCTGGAGCGCGTCGACGATCTCGTCACCGCCGACCACGGCGCAATCGAGTTCGTGCCCCTTTGCGGTGAAGGCGCGGGTGGCGCTCTCGCAATAGGCCTCCATATCGGTGGTCTTGAAGGTGCCGCCGTCGCGATTGAGTACCGCTTTGATCTTCATAGGGTCCTTTCACGGCTCAGGGGGAGAGCCGTCGTTTCAAACGTGCCGCGGTGGGAAAAGTTTCCGGTCGAAGCACAAATCGAGCCGCCCATGAAAGATTTCAAGTGCGGTCGCAAAATGGCCTCGCGACCGCCATTTAGAGACCGCGCCGATGGCAGCAACGCCTGGTTCACCGCGCGACCATTGGTCGACTGGCGTGAGCACCGATTTGCGACCCGCATCAATGCCAGCCTAGACTGGCGCCTGCTGATTCCCGATCCTCCGGAGAGCCCATGTCCGCTAACCCTGCCCCGCTCGACAATCGCCGTTCGGTGCTTGGGGCCATCTCCGCCCTTTCCGTCGTCCTCATCTGGGCGACCTGGCTTGTATCGACACGGCATGGGGTCGGCGCAGGTCTTGGACCGCTTGATCTCAGTCTACTGCGGTATGGCATTCCCGCGCTGGTGCTTACGCCCGTCTGGTGGCGCACCGGGCTGTTTCCCAAGGGGGCGAACAGCGCGCTTGTGCTGATGATCCTGGGCTCAGGCGCCCCCTTCTTTCAGCTCGTGTTTTTTGGGATGCGCCACACCCCGGCCTCGGCGGCGGGTGTGCTCCTGCCAGGCCTGATGCCGCTTGCCGTTGCGTTGATCGGCATGATTTTCCTCGGGGAACGCCCGGATATCTGGCGGAAACTGGGCATGGCGGCGATCTTTGCCGGTGGCGCCCTGCTGCTCTTCGGCAATCTCGGCGATGATGGGCTAAGTTGGATCAGCTTTGCCATCCTGCCGTTCGGTGCTGTCTTGTGGGCGGTTTACACCCACGCCTTCCGCCGTAGCGGCCTGACGGCCTTCGAAGGCGCTGCCCTCATCTGCGTCTGGTCGACCATTCTCAATCTAGCCGCCCTGCCCTTTGTCGGCACCCGGTTCCTCACTGCCCCCGTCAGCGAAATCGCCCTGCAATCCCTGACCCAGGGGTTACTGTCGGGATTGGTCTCCACGCTGCTTTATGGCACCGCCGTACGCGCGCTTGGCGGCACGCAGGCTGCAGCCTACACCGCAATCACGCCGGTTGCGGCCGCACTTGGGGGTGCTGTCGTGCTCAGCGAACCTCTCGGCTTGCCAACATTGATCGCAGCCCTGATCACGGGCATCGGGGTGCTGCTTTCGACTGGCGTTCTGCGCAAACGCTGATCCAGTCAGGCGTGGGCGGGGTTTCACAGCCCTGCCCGCATGCAGATCCGGCAGAGCTCACGCCTGTTTGACGATCACCTTGGTTCCAACGGGAACCCGCGCGGCGAGATCGATGACATCGTGGTTCATCATGCGGACACAGCCGGACGACATCGCCTGTCCGATCGACCATGGCTGGTTTGTACCATGGATGCGGAACATCGTGTCGTTGCCACCGCGATAAAGATACATGGCGCGAGCGCCGAGCGGATTGTTGGGGCCACCCGGCAGACCGCCGGCATATTTCAGGTTCTTTTCGGGATCGCGCCGGATCATGTTGGGGGTCGGGGTCCAGGTCGGCCATTCAGCCTTGCGGCCGACATAGGCATTGCCGGCGATAGCCAGCCCCTCGCGTCCGACACCGATGCCATAGCGCATGGCTCGACCACCACCCATCACATAATAGAGCCGGCGCGCGGGCGTATCGACAACGACAGTGCCCGCAGGATGGGTCGTCTCATAAGCCACCTCCTGGCGACGAAGCTCCGGCTTGATCTTTTCAAGCGGCACCTTTTTCAGCGGATAGGGCTCAGTCGTCACATCGCCATAAAGCGCCTGCTGGTTGGTACCGGCCTGGCAACCGGCCAGGAAGAGCGGCAGGCCAAGCAGAAGGCCGCGGCGGGAAATTGTCATGGGTCGGAGTTCCTCAGAGCAAGATTCGTTGCCGAGGAGCCTAGGAATTTATGGTTAACGGCGGGTTAAGTCAGCATCCGCTGGTTAAGCTTCATGGCAAAATCGCGATGCGGCCGAAACACCGACCCTGCCGGTCCGACTTGTAGGATCGCCAACTCTCCAGCCGGTGGCGAAACAGGAAAGGCGGCCTCTCGACCACCCTTGACGCTTGCGCTTACCAGTCGACCGGACCATTGCCAGCCAACGTCCACGGCGGCCTGCCGGGCCCACGACGAACTACATGTTCGGATAGACCGGCCCTTCGCCGCCCTGCGGTGGCACCCAGGTAATGTTCTGATTGGGGTCCTTGATGTCACAGGTCTTGCAGTGGACGCAGTTCTGCGCGTTGATGACGAAGGTTTCCTCGCCATCCTTCTCCACCCATTCATAGACACCCGCCGGACAGTAGCGCGTCGAGGGACCGGCATACACGCCGAGTTCCGACCGCTTCTGCAGGTCCATGTCCTTGACCTTCAGGTGGACAGGCTGATCTTCCTCATGATTGGTGTTCGACAGGAACACGGAGGACAGGCGGTCGAAGGTCAACACGCCGTCCGGCTTGGGATAGGCGATCGGCTGGTGTTTTGCCGCCGGCTCCAGCGATTGTGCATCCGTCTTGCCGTGCTTCAACGTAAAGGGCGAAGTCCCGAAGATCTGGTTTATCCACATATCCAGTCCGCCAAGTGCAACGCCCAGCGCCGTGCCGAACTTCGACCAGAGCGGTTTGACGTTGCGCACCCGCTTCAGGTCCTTGCCGATATCCGTGGAGCGCCATTCGTTCTCGATCTCGATCGCCTCGTCATTGGCGCGACCGGCGGCAATCGCATCGGCAATCTTTTCGGCCGCCAGCATGCCGGAAAGCACGGCATTGTGGGAGCCCTTGATGCGGGGCACGTTGACCAGACCGGCCGAACAGCCGATCAGCGCGCCGCCGGGGAAGGTCACCTTCGGCACGGACTGATAACCGCCCTCGGTGATGGCACGTGCGCCATAGGACAAACGCTTTGCGCCCTCAAAGGTATCGCGGATTGCCGGGTGCGTCTTGAAACGCTGGAACTCCTCGAAAGGATAGAGATAGGGGTTCTTATAGTTCAGGTGAACCACGAAGCCCACTGCCACCATGTTGTCTTCAAGATGATAGAGGAACGAACCGCCGCCGGTCTTCATGCCAAGCGGCCAGCCGAAAGAGTGTTGCACCAGGCCTTGGCGGTGATGCTCAGGCTTGACCTGCCACAGTTCCTTGATGCCGATGCCGAATTTCTGCACGTCGCTGTCCTTCGACAGCTGGTACTTGGCGATCAACTGCTTGGCCAAGGAACCACGCACGCCCTCGCCGATCAGCACATATTTGCCGAGCAGTTCCATGCCGCGGGTATAGCTCGGTCCAGGCTCACCGTTCTTTTCGATGCCCATGTCGCCGGTCGCGACACCGATCACGGCTCCCTGGTCATTGTAGAGCACTTCCGTTGCGGCAAAGCCCGGATAGATCTCGACACCAAGCGCTTCGGCATGGGCGCCCAGCCAACGACAGACATTGCCGAGCGAGACGATATAATTGCCGTGATTGCTCATCAGCGGCGGCATGAGAAAATTCGGCAGACGAATTGAACCGGCAGGCCCAAGGAAAAGGAACTGGTCGTCCTTCACTTCGGTCTTGAATGGGTGATCGGTCTCTTCGCGCCAATCCGGCAGCAGCTTGTCGATGCCAACAGGATCAACCACAGCGCCAGAGAGTATATGCGCCCCCACCTCGGCACCCTTTTCGAGCACGACCACCGTCAGGTCCGGATTGACCTGCTTCAACCGGATTGCAGCAGACAGGCCCGCAGGCCCCGCACCGACGATTACCACGTCGAATTCCATGCTCTCGCGTTCCGGCAGTTCCATTTCGGTGCTCATGGTCATTTCCTCATCAGGCGGTCCCGTCCGCCCTCCTCCTTGACAAAACCCGACCCGATTGTCGAGCCGAAGCGCGACGCCGGGCGACGCAAATTCCGGCAGGGCGGTGTGAGAGGGAAGAATATCTTACGTACACGTAAACGTCAATGCACAGCCGATCCGGATACGTCCCAGCTCAAGCACCGCTGATGTGCGTTCCGTCACAAACAGAACCGCAAGTCCCCTTCCTTTTTAGGGGTTCCACGAAAGCATCTCGGCGAGACGACATGAGTATAATCGCAATCAGCCCAATATGAACCAAGACATTCTCGCGGGAATCATCCTGCTCAACGTCAAATTGCGAGCGAAAAACGTGCATTTTCCGTTGTTTGAGCATAAAATGGCACGTTACGCATTAACCTGTCTTCAACTGGCACAGCGTATGATTGCGCTATCTTGAACAGCAATCGGTCCAGTCCGACGAGCGTCGGATGGGAGGGCCACGAACGAGATCGGGTCAGGCTCTTGCGCGAAATACTTAACCTTCTCCGAACCGTCAGGGTGGCGTTCTTGACCGCCGTCGGCTCGTCAGGGATGGCCGCCTTGCTTGCCGTCGTGGCATTGATCATGACGCCTGCATCCGAGGAGTTTGTCAGGCAATTGATGATGGCGACAGCCGTCGGCTCCGGCGCCGCCAGTATTGCCCTCATCTTGCATCTGGGTCCTGTCTCGGCCGTCTGGCGGGCGCTGAGTGCCAGGACCAAACGGGTCGAGCGTCGCGCCAATGTCGATGAAATGACCGGCTGCTGGAACCGCCGCCGCTTCATGGAAATCCTGAACGACAAACTCGCCGAAATCGAAGACGCCAAGGATGCCGGTCGCGCCTATGAGGAGATCACCATGCTTCTCCTCGACGTCGACCATTTCAAGATGATCAACGACACCTTCGGTCACGCGAATGGCGACGAAGTGCTGCGCATGCTCGGCCAGTGCGCTCGGGAAAATCAATCCTGGACGGTCGGTCGCCTCGGCGGCGATGAGTTCGCCATTTTGGTCGCCGGCAGCGATCCTCGCCTGATCGGCCCTGAGGCGCGCAACTTCGCCGACAAGCTGGCGTCGCTGCTGCGTAACAACGAAAAAGCCCGTGGCTTCCAGGGCATTTCCGTGGGCGTTGCCAGCGCCCCCCAGGATGCCTCGCGCTCGCAGGATCTGATGCACAAGGCCGACGTCGCGCTTTACGCCGGCAAACGCAATGGCCGCGGCAAGATTACCTTCTATCATCGCGACATGGAGCACGAGGAAGCCGAAGAGCGCCAGATCGCCCATGATCTCCATGCGGCCCTCCTGCTCGACCAGCTCGAACTGCATTACCAGCCGATCATCGAGGCGGACGGCACGGTGTGTGCAGCCGAAGCGCTTCTGCGCTGGCGCAATCGCGGCCGTGGCTATGTGCCGCCGGACAAATTCGTCCGCGTCGCCGAAAAGTCCGAGATGATCCATCGTCTTGGAGAATGGGTGTTCAAGCGCGCCTGCCGTGATCTGAAATCGAGCGGATACCCGCGCTTCTCCGTCAACGTCTCCGGCGCCCAGTTCCGCAATGACGGTATGGTCGACATGTTCCGCCGGGTGCTGCGTGAAAGCGGCTGCGAGGCCAGCCAGTTCACGCTGGAGATCACGGAAACCGTGGTGCTGAGCGCCACCCCCTCCGTGCAGCGGGCGCTGAAGGAGCTGCGCGAAATGGGCTTCACCATCGCGCTCGACGATTTCGGCACCGGAAATAACTCGTTCGCCCTGCTCCGCGATCTGCCGGTCGACTATATCAAGATCGACAAGAGCTACACGCAGCGACTGGAAACCGACAAGATCACCCAGATCTTCGTGACCGCAATCGGCGAAATCGCCAAGGAACTGGACATGATCGTCGTGGCCGAAGGCATCGAAACCGAAGAGCAGCAGACCTGCTCGCGTATTGCCGGCGCGGTCCGTTTCCAGGGTTATCTGCATGGTCGCCCCGAGCCGATCCGCGGCCAGCAGCGTCCCGCAGCCGTGCTTGAACAGGTGGCCTCCTAAGCCTTGGGCCGAGCCTTGTGCAAATGCCCCTTCCCGCTCGCCTCACCCCTTGCTAGGGTCCGGTAAAAGCATCGCATCACGGAAGGATTGCACTCATGGATCTCGGCATCACAGGAAAACGCGCACTGGTTCTCGCTGCATCACGCGGACTGGGGCTTGGCATTGCCAACGCGCTTGCAGCTGAAGGCGTCCATGTCCTCATCTGCGGGCGGACGGAAGAACGCCTGAAAGCCAATGTCGAACGCATCCGTGCCTCGGGCGGCAAGGCTGACTATGTGGTCGCCGATCTCGCCGACAGCCATTTCGTCGACCAGATGCTGCATGCCGTGCATCACACGCTCGGCGGCATCGACATCCTCGTCAACAATACGGGTGGCCCAACCCCGGGCACGGTCGAGGACATGGATGCCGAGAAGCTCTACAACTTCTTCCAGTCCATGGTGGTGCGCGTGATCACGCTCACCAACGCGCTGATGCCACTGATGAAGACACAAGGGTTCGGTCGCGTTCTGACTGTGGCCTCTTCCGGTGTTTTTGAACCCATCCCCAACCTCGCCCTTTCTAATACCTTGCGCGGCGCACTTGTTGGCTGGAACAAGACGCTGGCGACCGAAGTCGCCTCCTATGGCGTGACGGCCAACATGATCCTGCCTGGTCGCATCCATACCGACCGAATTGATGAACTCGATGGCGCCAACGCAAAACGCCAGGGAACGTCGCTGGATGCGGTACGCGAAAACTCGATCAAGGCCATCCCGGCCGGACGGCTTGGCAAGGTCGAGGAATTTGCTGCGGCCGCGGCCTTCCTGTGCTCGGTGCCAGCAAGCTATGTGACGGGCACTATGCTGCGCGTCGATGGTGGCGCGGCAAAGTCCAACTGAGACGTCGAACTGTAGACGAGGTGGCCTGACGCTATTTCATTAGCGCTCGCTAAAATCTTAATGGCGATCTGAACATCTTGGCAAGGCAGTTGGGGTATTCCTGTCCCATCATCCTTGCCAAGAAAGTCTACAAAAATGCTCCCCGCCGGACATGAAGACCGGTTGACGCCACCATTTGACGTGCAACAACCTGATCCCTCGGACGAAACGGATGAGCCGTCGCGTGCCGTTGCACTTTTGGGTCCCCGCTCACGCATTTTCGCTCAGGGCAAGATCATCGGTCACATATTGCCTCTGATTGCGACGAGCGAAGAGGGTTCAGGGCCCAAACACAGACGATCCGTCCATTCCGTGGCTTACGACGAGATGTGACACCAAACGCGGTGTCAAACCGAGTACTTGGGTCACCCCTGAGATCGGGCACAGATTTATGACCTAACGATCCACGCCTCAGCGCCGAGCATTAGGCTGAAGCTGTTCTGAAGACATCACCCGAAAGTCGATCCCGCATTGCCGCCCTGTTCCATCAGGGATGCGAGCAAGGAATAGTTTTTCGTCCCGCCACCTTGCCTCCGATCAGCCGCTATGGCATCAGGCGCCCTCTTTCCCAGGCCCGGTTTCGTCCGGGCCTTTTTGCGGCACCCTCCCAATCGTCACAGGACAGAAAGCGATGGCCATGGCACAGGCGCTCGGCTTGGATTTCGGCACCACCAACACCGTGATGGCAGTGGCCGATGCTGGTGATCACACCCGCTCCGTCTCCTTCACCTCGTCTGCAGGTGAAACCGACAGCATGCGCACGGCGCTCTCCTTCATGAAGGATCCGCAACTGGGCGCCGGCGCGCTAAAGGTGGAAGCCGGCCAGGCTGCCATTCGCACCTTCATCGACAATCCGGGAGAATGTCGCTTCCTGCAGTCGATCAAGACCTTTGCCGCCTCCCCTCTGTTCCAGGGTACCCTGGTTCATGCCCGGCGCTTCCAGTTCGAAGACCTGATGGAAGTGTTCCTCAAGCGTCTGGAAGCCTATGCCGGCAGCGGCTGGCCGGTGGATACCAAACGGCTTGTCGTCGGCCGCCCCGTGCATTTTGCCGGGGCAAGCCCCGATCCGGCCCTTGCCACCACCCGCTATCAGGAAGCTTTGACGCGCCTCGGATTTCCGGAAATCCACTATGTCTACGAACCCGTGGCCGCCGCCTTCTATTTCGCCCGGACACTGAAACAGGACGCGACCGTTCTCGTTGCCGACTTTGGCGGCGGTACAACAGACTTTTCGCTGATCCGGTTTGAAAGCAATGCCGGGCGCCTGAGTGCAACCCCGATCGGCCATTCCGGTGTCGGTATCGCCGGCGACCAGTTCGATGCCCGCATCATCGACCATCTCGTCGCTCCCGAGATCGGCAAGGGCACGCAGTTCAAAAGCTTCGGCAAGCTGCTCGACGTGCCGAGCAACTATTTCCTCGCCTTCTCGCGCTGGAACCAGCTATCTATCTTCAAAACAATGAAGGAATTTGCTGATCTGAAGTCCCTTGTCCGCCAGGCCGAGGAGCCGGAAAAGCTCGAAATCTTCATCGACCTGATTGATCATGACGAGGGCTATCCGCTCTACCAGGCGGTCTCTGCGGCGAAAATGGCGCTGTCCTCGCAAGAGGAAGCCGAATTCCGTTTCGCACCCCTCGGCAAGGCTGGACATAAGCAGGTCAAGCGAACGGACTTCGAAAGCTGGATCGCGGACGACATTGTCCGCATGGAAGAAGCGCTCGACCAGGTTCTTGAACAGAGCAACACGAACGCCGCCGCAATCGACAAGGTGTTCCTGACCGGAGGCACCTCCTTCGTTCCGGCCGTCCGCGATATCTTCAACCGTCGTTTTGACGCCGACCGGATCGAAACAGGCGGCGAAATGGTCTCGATTGCCCATGGTCTGGCGCTGATCGGCGATCGCGACGACATCGGCCAATGGACCGCGTGAAAGCGAGAGACCGCTTGCTTTTGATTTGCCTTGCCACGGCGATTGGCACTAGAACGGACGCATGATCCAAGCCCGCGACATGACGCCCGCAGAACTCGCCGCCCTTCTGGCATTCCATGCCGATGCGGGCGTCGAGTGGCTGGTTGAAGACGAGCCGGTGGATCGCATTGCAGCCTTTGCAGGCGAACGGGCGGCGCGGCACGTGCAGAGGGCGCAACCGCAACCCGCACCGATGCAAGCCGCAGCAGCGCGCGGCATTCCGGCACCGCCGCAAGACCAGAAACCCGCGCGATCGCAGGCCGCCCTCGGCTCCACCCTGCCCGCCATTCCGGACGAAAACGCCGTTGCCGAGGCGCGTTTTGCCGCAGAAAGTGCCCGATCACTGGCCGAACTGAAAACGGCCATCGAGGGATTTGCCAGCTGCAATCTCAAGGCCTCCGCCCGTTCGACAGTGTCCGTCACGGGCTCCGGCCAATCCGGCATCATGGTCATCGGGCCAATGCCGAGCGCTGACGACGACCGGGAAGGTACAGCCTTTTCCGGGCGCGCCGGGCTTCTGCTGGACCGGATGCTGGCGGCAATCGGCCAACCGCGGGAGGCGGTTTACGTAACGACCATCATTCCCTGGCGCCCGCCGGGAGATCGCATGCCTTCGCAACCCGAAATCGCCATCTGCCGCCCCTTCATCGAGCGGCAGATCGCGCTCTGCGAACCGCGACAGGTTCTGGTTCTCGGCAATTTTGCCGCCCGTTTCTTCTTCGGAGAAACCGGCACGATCCATGCTTTGCGCGGAAAATGGCGCGAGATTGGCGGCTCCGGCCATATCGTTCCGGCGCTTGCCACCCTGCATCCGCAGGAGCTTCTGTCTGCTCCCGGCAGCAAGGCTCTGGCCTGGCTCGACCTTCTGGCTTTTTCCGAGCGCCTTCAGCAGGCACCTGCCCAGGTTTAAGGCATTTCAACGGAGATATGACAAACGCCATGCGAATTGCGCATGGCAGCATCGCATTTGTTCGCCTTGCCGAAAAAATGCTGCACTGCGATATTCGGCACCTGTGAGGGAGGATCGACTCACAAGGAATAACCCCGTGACCCTGCGCACTCGCCCAATCCACTGCAAATTCGAGACGCTCCGTCTGGCCGGCGACATTGGGCGCGTCAATGCGCCATACCATCGCGGTGGTCTTGCAGCCACAGAGCAGTTGACGGCCCGCTGCACCTCCCATGTCGGCCGCATCGCACGCCCGCTCACAAGCGTTGTCGAGCACAGCCTCTAACCTGGCTTGAACCGACGCTCGAAGCGTCGCCGAACTTTTGTTGCCACGGGTCACCGAAAAGCCCCAGCAAACAGCTCTGCGTTCCCCTGCGCGACCCTGCGCAAACGCCTCGGCGCCGATGTAACTCCGGACAGTTCTCCAAACCTCCGCATGCCGAACGGGCGGCTCTGCGCGAAGCGCATATCTGCCTCTCCCATTTGTGCATTGCATCAATCGTTCAATCGTGAACAGATTAAGGGCTGCAAGACCACCACTCTCGTCAAGGAGAACGTCATGTCCCTTCGCCTCAGCTCTGTCCGCAGTCTTCGCCAGGTCATGAATGACATCGAGCAGGCCATCAGTGTTTCCGCCGCCCTGTCGGATGCGGCGCGTCGCCGTCGGGCCGCTCTCGAACGCGGCGAAACAGCTCGCGCTTGCGCCTTCGATATCTGACCCTCTCAGTCAGCCCGACGACAAAGTCTTGCTCACGCCTCGCGAAGCGTGTTGCGCTGCGGCTCGCGCAGACTAAGGCGCACAGGGCCGCAGATTGCCTCGAAGGCAAAATCAACGACTGCAAACTTGATGGCCTGCCAATGGCAGTATTCCTCAAGGAACGCCCGCTTCAACACAAAGCCGGACTTTGCATCGTCCACATAGGCTAGGCAACCGAGATCCACCGCCTTGCGCAGCAGACGCTGCAAATGCGTGCGCGAGATCATGAACTGCTCGGACAGACTGCGCGCATCCACCCGACCGATCGGGTAGCCGTCCAACTCCGAATTCAGATCCGTCGCGCGCCGGACCATCTCATCCATCACCAGACCGCCGGCCTCCGTCCAGAGGAAATGCGCGACACGGTTCGGCGGCTCGCGCCAGGCGGGGCAATGGCACGTTCGATGAGCGATCTGTGGCTGGATCAGGCGAAACAGCTCGGGCTTGGCGAGAAGCTGCGACACACGCCCGCCCCCATCCAGGCTGTCGAGAAGCCTGAGGTTCGTCACCAGCCACTGGAACATGGCCGCAAGACTGATATCGGTTGCCTCGTAGCGTTTGGGCCGACGGTAGGGATCACCGGCAATTCGGACAAACTTGTAGCTCAGCAGCTGGTCGAGAAAATTCAGCACGGTGTTGCGGCTTGCAGCGGACGTGGTCGTGACGATCTCGCGCAGGTTTGTCGTCGTCAGCCCACTGCTCGGCTGGCTTGGATCATACTCCAGATCGAGTGCAAGCGCCGCCTGGCTCAAGAGCCAGCGCTGATGCGATGCCATCATCCGCGACAGCCTGGGCGCACCATCGAACTGCTGACGCAGACTGCTTGAGTAATCGCGCAGGGCCCCAAGAAAATGCGGATGTTCGGCAATCTCATCGACCGAGAACGGCATGTTGCCTCCTCAAGGACAGAGTGACGGCCAAAATGAACGGATCAGTCCCCTGACGGTCCTGTGGTTCGCCAGCTTTCCATCGGTCCTTTGCACTTTGCCGAAACAGCATGAAAACCTTTCGTCAGCGACCGCCAACGTGCAGCCGCCGTCCTGTGACACTTAACAACCTAAACGAAATTGCCTCACCATTTCAATTCATTATTATTATCAATGATTGTCATCGCCACCGAAGGCGTGATTTCACCCCGGCGGGTCGCAACTTCATCTTGAAGGATTGTTATTTCCGGTCAAGATCGCAAAATCTTGCAAGGAACCCGCCGCATGCTGTCAAGCCTCGCCTCTATCGCCACGCTGATGCTCTCGACCCTGATGATGATGGCGGGCTTCGGGCTGATGAGCTACATGCTGCCCATCCGCTCCCTGGCCGAGGGCTGGTCGACACTGATCATTTCGGTGATCGCGACCGGCTACACGTTCGGCTTCACGTTGTCCTGCATCGTCACGCCGATCTTTGTCCGGCGGGTGGGACATGTCCGGGTTTTCGGCGCACTTGTCACGCTCCTGACCATCTCCATCCTGCTCTGCGCTCTCGTCGTCGAGTGGTGGGCCTGGATGATTTTCCGCGGCCTCTCCGGTTTTGCAATCGCAGGCGCCTATCTCTTGATCGAAAGCTGGCTCAACGAGCGCGTCAACAACGACAACCGCGGCGCCCTGTTTTCCGTCTATATGGTGACCTGCCTGGTCGGCTCGATCGGCGGCCAGTATCTCGTCCCGCTTGGTGATGTGAATGGCCCGCAGCTCTTCATGATCTGCGCCCTGATCTTTTCAGCCGCCCTGTTTCCCGTAGCGCTGTCGACCGCGCAATCGCCCTCGCCCATCGCGGAAGCGAGCTTTGACCTCAAGCGCCTGCTCAATCGGTCGCCGATTGCCTTTTTCGGCTCGCTTCTATCCGGTGCGCTGTCGGGAACCTGGGGCAGTCTGGGCGGCGTCTACTCGCAGAATATCGGCCTCAACACGGCGCAGGGCGCAACCCTTCTTGCCGCCTTCCTGGCTGGTGGAGCTTTGGCCCAGGTGCCGATCGGGCGGCTCTCCGACCGCATCGATCGACGCAAGGTCATGATTGGCGCGGGCCTGTTCGGCGTCGGCGCATGCCTTCTCATGATGGCCTTCGGCAGCGAACAGCCTCTCGCCGTCTACCTCTCCGGCTTCCTTGTCGGCGCCGTTCTCTATCCGGTCTACTCGCTCAATGTCGCGCATGCCAACGATCTCGCCGAGCCGCATGAATATGTGACGCTGTCGAGCGCCATCATGATCCTCTACGGCCTCGGGACCGTCACCGGTCCGATCATGGCGGGTTCGCTGATGCAGGCCTTTGGCCCCAATGCGCTGATCTGGTTCCTCGGTGTCGCCTTCGCGCTCTATGCCGGTTACGCCGCCTGGCGCATGACCCGCCGCCCGGCCGATGTCACCGCAGATGACAAGACCGATTTCCAGGCGCTTATGCCCAGCATGCAGGGCACCGACGCGCCCTCGCCGCTGCATGACCCCGCAGCAGAAACGAGCTAGTTTGCAGGCGTCGAGGCCTTTCGTGCCCGTCGCCGCTCCAGGCCGAGTTGGTGCTCGCGAAAGATGATGAAAATCCCCGCCCCGACAACAATCAGCGCGCCGATGACCGTGGTGCCGGTCGGGATTTCCGAAAAAAGCACATAGGCGACAGCCGATCCCAGAATGATCGAGCAATATTCAAAGGGTGCAATCGTCGAGACATCGGCATAGCGATAGCTTTCCGTCAGCAGGATCTGCCCGATGCCGCCGAAGATGCCGGCCAGGATCAAGAGAAGCGTGGCCTCCGCCGTGAGACTTGCCCAGCCGAAGATCCAGGTGATTGCGGAGAGAAGCGCTGCCATGACGGAAAAAAAGAGGACGATGGTCGAGGTGTTTTCCACTTCGACCAGTTGGCGAACCTGAAGCATGGCAGCCGCACCGAGCGCTGCCGAACACAGAACGGCGATGGCGCCAATCGCCGCCTGCCCTCCCAGGCCCGCCTCACTGAAAAGCGACAGCTTGGGCAACGATATGATCAGCACGCCCACAAGACCGATGGCGACGGCCGACCAGCGATAGAGCCGCACCGTCTCCTTGAGGAAAACCGCAGCAAAGACGACGGCCAGCAGTGGCATGGCATAACCGATGGCAATCGCGTCCGGCAGCGGCAGCAAGACGAGGCCATAAAAACCGAAGCCCATGGCGAAGACGCCAATCAATCCACGTTTGACATGGCCGAAGGGATGATCGGTCCGCATCGCCCGACGCAATTCACCCCGCCATGCGAGGTAGGCCACAACCGGCAAAACGGCAAAGGCCGACCGCATGAACGTGATCTGTCCGGGCGGAATTCCGGCACCCGCAAGCTTGATGCAGGTCGCCATGGCAACAAACACACCAACCGAACAAACCTTGAGTAGGATCCCGCGTAAGGGGCTTGGGTCGGCGTATGCCATCGTAGCTGTGCTGCCTGTCTGTCTATCGGTCTCACAACCGGGTCTTCTGCGCCCCAGACTCACCCTCCGGGTCGCTCATGCGGCGCGAACCCTTGCAGCTTCCCGGTGATCAGACAAGGCAGCAATCGACCTTCCCTCGATCTTTCGGGCATAGGCAGTCCGGCCGGACTCCTGACGCGAACCGGCGTTTCTCCGGCCTCGACGATCCATCGTGCATGCATTCAAAATAATCCCGAACTGCCCTCTTCAGTCACCGAAATTTGAAAGGGCCGGGCAAGATCAGCGGTGAACTATTCTTGGGCAATGTTCCATTATGACGCCATAACGCGCGCTTTTCTGCCTTTGCGGCAGATAAGCAGACCCATAAATTCGCTAGAGTTTTAACAATCGTTCAGAATTTGCTGTAATGATCGACTGGATTTGGCTCAGACATGCGATGCTGACAACAGGACGCTGGCAACCGGGCCCACATTGAGAAGCGACCAGGACATACTATGCGCACAGATACGGGCCGGATCGTTCATCTGGCAGACTACCGCCCCACCGATTTTGTTCTGGAACGAGTTGATCTGACCTTCGAACTTGATCCGACCGAAACCAAGGTGGAAGCGCGTCTGATCTTCCACCGGCGCGAAGGTGTCGATCCCGCAGCCCCCCTCGTTCTGGATGGTGACGATCTCACCATGACCAGTCTTCTCTTCGATCAGATCGAGATGGATCCGGCGCGCTACACCGCCCTGCCCGAGAGTCTCGAGATCCGCGACCTGCCGGAATCGACACCGTTCGAGATCACCGTCGTCACGATGATCAATCCGGAGGCCAACACGCAGTTGATGGGCCTCTACCGGTCGAACGGCATCTATTGCACCCAGTGCGAGGCCGAAGGCTTCCGCCGCATCACCTATTTCCCCGACCGGCCGGATGTGCTCGCGGTCTATACGATCAACATCATCGCCGACAAGGCGGCCAATCCGCTTCTGCTGTCCAACGGCAATTTCCTCGGTGGCGCCGGCTTCGGCCCCGACAAGCATTTCGCCGCGTGGTTCGACCCGCATCCGAAGCCATCCTACCTCTTTGCGCTGGTCGCCGGCGATCTCGGCGTCGTCGAAGACACCTTCACCACCATGACTGGCCGCGAGGTCGCGCTGAAGATCTATGTCGAGCATGGCAAGGAGCCGCGCGCGGCCTACGCCATGGATGCCCTCAAGCGCTCGATGAAGTGGGACGAAGAGGTTTTCGGACGCGAATACGATCTCGATATCTTCATGATCGTCGCCGTGTCCAACTTCAACATGGGCGCGATGGAGAACAAGGGTCTCAACATCTTCAACGACAAATATGTCCTTGCCGACCCGGAGACCGCGACAGATCAGGACTACGCGAATATCGAAGCGATCATCGCGCATGAATATTTCCACAACTGGACCGGCAACCGCATCACCTGCCGCGACTGGTTCCAGCTCTGCCTCAAGGAAGGCCTGACGGTCTATCGCGACCACGAATTCTCGGCCGACATGCGCTCCCGCCCGGTCAAGCGCATTGCCGAAGTGCGCCACCTGCGCTCGGAGCAGTTCCCGGAAGATTCCGGCCCGCTCGCGCATCCGGTCCGGCCGACGAAGTATCGTGAGATCAACAATTTCTACACGACCACGGTCTACGAGAAGGGCTCCGAAGTCACACGCATGATCGCGACCATTCTCGGTCGCGACGGCTTCAAGAAGGGCATGGATCTCTACTTCGAACGCCATGACGGCGATGCCTCGACCGTCGAGGATTTCGTCAAGTGCTTTGAAGATGCAACAGGCGCCGACCTCAACCAGTTCGCACTCTGGTATCATCAGGCCGGCACGCCGCAGGTTACCGTCTCCAGCGTCTATGATGCCGCCGCATCGACACTCTCGCTTTCCTTGGAGCAGATGTTGCCGGCAACACCCGGACAGCCGAACAAGGAGCCGATGCACATCCCGCTGCGCTTCGCGCTGATCGGCGACAATGGCGCCGAACTCGACGCCAGCATCGTCACGGGTGGCAAGGTCACAGCCGACGTTTTGCATCTGACGGAGCGTTCGCAGACTTTTGTCTTCAGCGGCATTTCCAGCCGCCCTGTCGTCTCGCTCAACCGGGGCTTCTCCGCCCCCATCACCCTGCATTTCGAGCAGAGCGAAGCGGATCTCGCCCATATCGCGCGCCACGACAGCGACCATTTTGCCCGCTGGCAGGCCATTACCGACAGCGCATTGCCGGTTCTCACCAAGGCCGCGCGCGCCGCGCAGGCCGGCGAACCTGTCGCAGTCAGCGCCTCGCTTGTCGATATCCTTCTCACGGTCGCCGCCGACGAAGAGCTCGAGCCGGCCTTCCGCGCCCAGGCGCTTGCCCTGCCCAGCGAATCCGACATCGCGCGGGAACTGGGCGGAGACAACGACCCGGATGCCATCCATGTCGGACGCGAGGCCGTCCTTGTCGCGCTCGCCAAGGCTGGTGCTTCCGTGTTTGCCGCTCTCTACGACCGTCACGCCGTAACCGGTGCCTTCTCGCCGGACGCTGCCAGTGCCGGACGCCGGGCTTTGCGCAATGCGGCACTGACTTTCCTGTCGATTGCCGAGGGCGATCCGAAACGGGCGGCAGAGGCCTATGCCGCAGCCAACAACATGACGGATCTTTCGCAGGCGCTGAGCGTGCTGGCCCATCGCTTCCCGGAGGCGAAAGAAACCGCCGCCACCCTGCAGGCCTTTGAAGCACGCTTTGCCGACAATCCCCTCGTGCTCGACAAGTGGTTTGCCATCCAGGCGACGATCCCGGGCGCCCAAACGTTGGAGCATGTACGCAGTCTGATGGCGAGCCCGCACTATGCGGCCGGCAATCCGAACCGTGTGCGCTCCCTCATCGGCAGCCTCGCCTTCAGCAATCCGACCGGCTTCCACCGCAAGGACGGCGCGGCCTATTCCTTCTTCGCCGATCAGATCCTCGATATCGATCCGCGCAACCCGCAGCTTGCCGCGCGTCTGCTGACGGCGTTGCGGTCCTGGCGGATGCTGGAATCCTCGCGCGCGGACAAGGCACGCCAGGCACTTGTGACCATCGAGCGTGGCCCCAACCTCTCGACCGATGTCCGCGATATCGTCGACCGTATCCTCAAGGCCTGACGCGCAACCACGCGTCGACCTGATTTGGTTGCAAAGGCGCCGCGATTGTGGCGCCTTTTGCGTGTGACGCGTGAACAACTCCCGTTTTTATCGAGCTGATTTTCCTCGGTTTTCACCCCTCATCCTCCCGCGCCTTAAAAAAAACGGATTCCAATTAAGGGGTTAAGAGTTTCTTTACCCTATGCGTCTGGACAAGCAGAATCCACCATGATTCTTTGGGGTCAGATTCGCGCGAGCGGCGCGTCGAATCGCACGAGGACAAGAGGCGGATGGTATGTTGAACGCGCGGCGGGTCACCGCAGCCGATGATCGGTTGCGCATAAATTTCTGGGAAAGCGAAACAGTCTTTGACTCGTTGCGGCGCGCCTTCTCCGGGCCGCCGCCAAGCTCCGGGCGGGAGCGCGACGGCAACAATGGCGCGCGTCGCCCCGTCAGCGCGCTGGAAACCTTGCTGCGCCGGTTGATCCCTGTTCTCATTCTCGCCTTCCTGTGCGTCGTGGCCCTGGCGCGCACCGCCGGCATCATGACAGAGCACGAGCGCATGGAAACCGCTGTGCGCGTGCAAACAGCCCTGATCGCCGCCACCGCCGATGCGGCCCTGTCGAGCCAACCGGAAATCTTCGCAACGCGTGATCGTGCCGCCGCTCAAAAGGCGTTGTCCGCCTATTTCCCCGCAGAGGCCGTTCAGGCCGGCATCTTCGTGCTTCTGGTTGATCCCAGCGGTCGGGTCTTTGCAACGTCCGAGGGCGCAGAAGACGAAGTCGGTCTGATCCTCTCGGCCATCATGCCGCAGATGCTCTCCATCCCGAATGACGGCGCCAAGGCCGCGGTCGAGGCGGAGTTTGACGGCATCCCGCATTATGCCGTCGTCACCAGCGTTGGTGAGGATGGCGCGCTGATCCTGGTCGCCCACAGCCTGCAAGCCGTTGAGGAATTCTGGCGGCGCGAGATCTCGCTCAACGTCACCCTGTTTGCCGGTGTCTCGCTGATTCTGCTGGTCATTCTCTATGCCTATTTCCATCAGGTACGGCGGGCGCGCGAGGCTGATGACAGCTTCGTGGAGTCGAACCTGCGTGTGGAGACAGCGCTGGCACGCGGCCGCTGCGGGCTTTGGGATTTCGATCTGAGTTCGCGTCAACTGGTCTGGTCGCGGTCGATGTATGAGATGCTCGGTCTCAACCCTTCCTCGACCCCCCTCACCTTTGCCCAGGCCGCCGCGCTGATGCATCCGGATGATGGCAACCTGTTTTCACTCGCACGCGCGCTTAATCGCGGTCGCTCACGCCATATCGACCAGCTCTTCCGCATGCGCCATGCCCAGGGCCACTATGTCTGGATGCGGGCACGCGCGCAGATCCTTGCCAGTCACACCGGCGGCATGCATGTCATCGGCATCGCCATGGACGTCACCGAGCAGCACCGTCTTGCCCAGCGTTATGCCGAAGCCGATCAGCGTCTGGCCGATGCCATCGATTGCACCTCCGAAGCCTTCGTGCTCTGGGACAAGAACGACAAGCTCGTCACCTGGAACGGTCATTTCCAGAAGGTCTATCGCTTGCCCGATGACGTGCTCGTGCCTGGCACCGAACGCTCCGTGGTTCTCGCCTCCGCCGCCAAGCCGATCATCAGCCGGCGCATCGCCGATCCCGATGACGGCACGAATTCCCGCACCTCTGAAGTCCAGCTTGCCGACGAGCGCTGGCTGCAGATCAACGAGCGCCGGACCCGCGATGGCGGTCTCGTCTCGGTCGGCACCGACATCACGGTCCTCAAACGGCACCAGGAGCGCCTGCGCGATCAGGAACGCCGCCTGATGGCTACCATCGGCGATCTCTCTTCCTCGCAGAAGATCCTTGAACGTCAGAAAACGGAACTGTCCGAGGCCAACGAAAAATATCTGGCCGAAAAGCAGCGCGCCGAGGCCGCCAACAAGGCGAAGTCCGAATTCCTCGCCAATATGAGCCACGAACTCAGAACGCCGCTCAATGCGATCCTCGGTTTTTCCGAAATCCTGCTCACCGGCATGTTCGGCCCTGTCGGCTCGCCGAAATACGAGGAATATGCCAAGGACATTCACGAAAGCGGCAAGCATCTTCTCAACGTCATCAACGACATTCTCGACATGTCGAAGATCGAAGCGGGCCAGATGAAGATCCGCTGCGAGACCATCGATCTCTGCCCGCTCATCGAGGAAAGCATGCGCCTCACGGCCATCCCCGCGGCAGAAAAGCAGATCACGGTCGAACAGCGCATTTCCGCAGGTCTGCAACTCGCCGCCGACCGCCGCGCGATCAAGCAGATCATGCTCAATCTCCTGTCGAATGCCGTCAAGTTCACCAATGAGGGGGGGCGCATTGCGGTTCGCGCTCATAAGGTCGGCAACGGCGTGCGCCTGACGATTGCCGATACCGGCATCGGTATTCCGAAGACCGCACTTGGCAAGATCGGCAACCCCTTCGAGCAGGTGCAGAACCAGTATGCCAAGTCGAAAGGCGGCTCCGGCCTCGGTCTTGCCATCTCCCGCTCGCTGGTCTCCCTGCATGGCGGCTCGCTGAAGATCCGCTCCTGCGAAGGTCAGGGGACCGTCGTTTCCATCCTCATCCCGGATGCGGTCGTTTCCGCACAGGCAAAAAAACGAGCCTGATCCACATCAAGAGGGGCGCAAGAACGCGCCCCCCTCCCACGGCACAACAAAGCGTGTTGCTTCACTCGCTGCTAACCTTCTCAGACTACAGATTGTCAGACGTCGAAAGCTTTATGCTTTCTTGCGCATAAAGCGTGCACATGGGCCTCGCGTTAGACTGTAACGCAGGAGCAGAGATAGCGATGAAATCTGATGAACCGAAACCTCGAAGGGGCTTGCACGTCAACTTCGCGGTCAATCTGATCGGCGCGGTCGCGCCCATCCCTATCTTCATTCTTACCGTACCGGTCTACATCCACCATATGGGGGATGCCCGCTACGGTGTCCTGTCCCTGATCTGGATCATGATCGGCTATCTCGCCTTTCTCGATCTTGGTCTTGCTCCGGCCACGATCAACGCAATGGCCCGACTGAAGCTGGATGATCGCCGCGAACGCGCCCAGGTGCTGATTTCCGCCTTCTCCATCAATATCCTGATGGCCCTGATCGGCGGGATTGCCATCTACAGTATCGGATTGTTGCTGCTTGCGTCTGGCAAGAACGTGCCCGTCGAGCTTGAGGGCGAGGTGCGCGCGGCCATGCCCTGGATTGCCACGCTTCTACCCCTGGTCCTGCTGTCCAACGCGACAATCGGTGTCATCGAAGCACGGGAAAACTTTCTACTTGCCAACGTCCTGCAGGTCGGCAGCACGATATTCGGTCAGGTCACCCCGGTCATCTGCGCCGTTTTCGTGTCCAACGAACTGTCCGCTATCATTCCGACAGCCGCCATTGCCCGGCTGATCTCCCTCGCCATCAGCCTGGTGGTCGTCTACCGCATCGAAGGCCCGATCCGCCTGTCTGACTTCCAGATGGCGCGCGCCCGGCAGCTACTCGGCTACGGTGGCTGGGTTACCGTATCGACCCTTGTCACGCCTCTGCTCAACACACTTGACCAGCTGGCCGTCGGGCGAATGCTCGGTGTCGCGGCTGTTCCCTATTATTCGGTCCCGTTCAGTGTCATCAGTCGGACGCAGATCCTGACGGGCGCGATTTCGCGCGCCCTTTTCCCACGGCTCTCGAGCTCTGAACCGCAGGAAGCGACGGAACTCGCCTCCCGCGCGCTTGTCTCCACCGGCATTCTTTACGGCGGCATTTGCGCATGCGGCATCCTTCTCATGGATCCGCTGCTGACGATCTGGCTTGGCGCGGCTTTTTCCGCCAAGTCCAGTACAGCCGCTGTCATCCTGGTCAATTCGATCTGGATAGGCTCGATCACCTTTGCCCCCTACTGGCTGCTGCACAGCCGCCAGCGCCCCGATCTGATTGCCAAACTGCATTTTGCCCAGCTGCCGCCTTTCGTCCTGGCCCTTTATCTTCTGACGCCGAGTTATGGCCTGATCGGAGCCGCCATTGCTTCCGTCTTTCGAGCCTCGCTCGACCTTGGAGGGCAGATGTGGCTTTCGGGCATCCTTGCGCGCTGCCTGTCCCGGCTTGCGCCGATAGCCTCTCTGCTCGTTGCCGTCACCGCGATCCAGCTGCTGGCCGGACATCACTGGATCTTGATGGTCGTGCTGACTGCCGGTCTCTGGCCTGTCGTCCTTTTGCTTTACCGATGGCAGGATCCGGACGGCTTTGGCATGTTGACGTCAATTTTGTTCAAACTTGCTCGCCGCTCTCGCGCTGCCTAACCATGACTGAAGGACGCCAATATGGATAAGCATGACGCGGCATCCGCCACACCAAGCCCCTATTACAACGTGACCGGCACAGCTGTTGCCGGCCCAGTTCAGGGACGCGTTTTTGTCATCAGTCTCGCCCGCGCCACCGAGCGCCGCGAGACCTTCAGTCAAACTGCGCCGGACGGCGACCTGCCATGGGAATTCTTCGACGCTTGCGAAAGCCTGTCGCCTGATCTGCGATACAACGAGACGGATGCCTTGATCCGAAATGGCCGGACCATGCATCCGCGAGAACTCGCCTGCTATTCGAGCCATTATTCCGTCTGGAAGAAGATCGCGGATGAAAACATCCCACAGGCCCTGATCGTCGAAGATGATGCCATTGTGGACTGGGGCTTGGTGAAACGGCTTTTCGCCTGCAATCTCGCCGAGGAAGGGCTGCATTACCTCAAGCTCTACAACAACCGTCCGGTCAAATTCCGCATCCTCGACGAGATGTTCCTGGGCAAGTGCCTGATCCGATTTTCAGGCTATGCGCATGGCATGGTTGCCTATGCCGTAACCCAAGAAGGCGCCGCTCAACTGGTAGAGCGCCTGCAGGATGTCTACCGTCCTGTCGACGATGAAATCGACCGCGACTGGCATCACGGGTTGCCCAACCTTGCAATCTTCCCTCAGCCCGCCTTCGAGAAGGTTGGCACTTCGACGATTGGTTATGATCGGTTTGAGGAAGCGCCTTTGCCGCGCGCACTCTTCGTCCGGCGTCAGCTCTACCGCGTCCGTGAAAAGCTCAGCCGCTGGTTTCTGTCGTCGGCGCGTCGCCGCGTCCGACTGAGGAGCGGATGGCGGTAGTGCGAGTCCTGCTGGCAGATCAGCGATCCGTCGGCAGCCCTCAGGCGACCACCCTCCCAAACACCTTCCGTACCGCCTTCGAGAGCCGCTTCACTTCGGCCTCGGTGGTTTTCAGATCAGGGCACTCCGCCGCCCGGGCCACAAGGTCGACAAGCCCTGCTGGTGCCCCCTGCGGTTCAAATCCGCCGTCGATGCAAAGCCGCGTCACCTGGGCGATATCGGTATAGAGCTTCAGTGCCGAAAGGCAGGTGTCGCGATCATTGGCATCCAACAGATCACCGAACGCAACCAAGGCATCCGCCGTCGACAGCCCGTTGGTGACAACCACCCGCCCCCGCGCTGGCGCCACCAGCGCCAGATACTGCGCGATAAACTCGATATCGATCAGCCCGCCCGGAATGAGCTTCAAATTCCAGATGCTGCCTGCCGGCTTTTCCTTTTCGATCAGCTTGCGCATCTCGGCGACATCTTTGGTCACCACGGCCTCGTCCCGTGTCGTCTTGAGGATTTCGGCAATGATGGCATCCGCTTCCGTCATCAGGCTTGCATCGCCGGCAATCATCCGCGCCCGCGACAGCGCCATATGCTCCCAGGTCCACGCCTCTTCGCGCTGATACTTGGTAAAGGCGCGCAGCCGCGTTGCAACCGGCCCCTTGTTGCCGGAGGGCCGAAGCCGCATGTCGACCTCGTAAAGCACGCCCTCTGCCGTCGGCGCCGAGACCGCCGCTATCAGACGCTGGGTCAGCCGGGTGAAATAGCGCACCGGATCAAGCGGCTTTGGCCCGTCGGAGTCGCCCGCGTCATCGTCGTGCTCGTAGAGTAGAATGATATCGACATCCGACCCTGCCGTCAGTTCGTAGGAGCCGAGCTTCCCCATTCCGGCCAGCGCCACCCGTCCACCTGCGATCTTGCCGTGCGCCGCTTCCATTTCGGCAATCACCGCCGTCAGCGCCTCCCCGATCACAAGTCCTGCGAGTTCGGTAAAGCCACGCCCCGCCTGGGCGCCGCCGATCGATCCGGTCAGCAGGCGGATGCCGATCAGGAAGCGTTGCTCGGCGGCAAAGATCCGCAGCCGGTCCAGCACATCCTCATAATGCCGCGCGCCCGACAGGAAACTTCTCAAACGGCGCTCAAGATAGTCCCGGGTCGGCAATTCGACGAGAAGAGCAGGATCGAGCATACCGTCAAACACATGTGGACGCTCGGAGATGATCTGCGCCAGCCGCGGTGCCGCCGCCATGATCCGGACGATCAGATCGAGAAGGGTCGGATTGTTGCCGAGCAGCGAAAACAGCTGAATGCCCGCCGGCAGACCGGACAGGAACTCATCAAAGCGCAACAGCGCCTCGTCGGCCCGGCGACTTTCGCCAAAGGCCTTCAAAAGGTTCGGCGTCAGCTCGGTCAGCCGTTCGCGTGCCTCCACCGATTGCGTCGCCCGGTAGCGGCCGTAGTGCCAGGTTCGGATGACACTGGAGATCGCCTCTGGCCGCTCGAACCCCATGCCGGCCAGGGTCTTCAATGTGTCCGGATCGTCCTGCTGGCCGGTAAAGACAAGATTGCCGGCAGCACTCGAAAGCCCCTCTTCCTTTTCGAACAGCCGCGCGTAGCGCTTCTCCACCGTGCGCAGCACCTCGTCGAGGGCCTTGGAAAAGGCACTCGTGTCGATGAAGCCCAGCATGAAGGCAATGCGCTTCAGCTCCGCCTCCGTCTCCGGCAGGATGTGGGTCTGTTCATCGCGCACCATCTGGATGCGGTGTTCGATATCACGCAGGAACCAGTAGCATTCGGTCAGTTCTTCTGCGGTCGCCGTGTCGATCCACTGCGCCCGCGCCAGCGCGGCCAGCGCCTCTTCGGTGCCACGAATGCGCAGGTCCGGCATGCGCCCGCCGGCAATCAGCTGCTGGGTCTGTACAAAGAACTCGATTTCGCGAATGCCGCCGCGGCCGAGCTTGACGTTATGGCCCTTCACGGCAATGGCGCCATGCCCCTTGTGCGCATGGATCTGCCGCTTGATCGAGTGGATATCGGCAATCGCCGCGTAGTCCAGGTACTTGCGGAAGACAAAAGGCACGAGTTCACGCAGGAAGCCCTCGCCGGCTTTCAGATCGCCCGCCACCGGACGCGCCTTGATGAAGGCCGCCCGCTCCCAGTTCTGTCCGCGCCCCTCATAATAGATCAGCGCCGCCTCGACGGGAACGGCAAGCGGCGTCGATCCCGGATCGGGCCGGAGCCTGAGATCGGTGCGAAACACATAACCGTCCGCCGTCCGCTCCTGCAGCATCCGCACCAGCCGGCGCATCATCCGGCCATAGGTCTCCATCGCATCCTCGGGATCTCGCAGAATGCCGGCCTCCGCGTCGTAAAACACGACAAGATCGATGTCGGAGGAATAGTTGAGTTCTGAGGCGCCGTGTTTGCCCATGCCGAGCACGATCAGCCCACTGCCACGGGATGGCTCGGCAATATCCTTGAGCACCAGTTTGCCGGCCTCTTGGCCGGAGACAAGCAGGTGGTCGATGGCCGCAGCCACGCTTGCATCGGCAAGCGCCGTCAGCCAACGGGTGGTGTCGCGCGCCGAAAAGATGCGGGCGAGATCGGCCAGCGCCGTGACAAAGGCAAGCTTGCGCTTGGCAAGCCGCAGCCGCGTCATGACCACCGCCTCGCTTGGCGCGGCACCCGAGCCGTCGGCGCGCCAGGCATTGCGCGCGTCGGCAACCGCCTCTGCGAGCATGGGTTCTACGGGTTGCGTGACGGCCTGAAGCAGAAGCGAAGGCCTGACCTCGGCGATTTCGCGCAGATAGGGAGAGAGTGTCAGCGCCGCGAGAACGAAGTTCCGCAGGGGGCCGTCGGCACCCAGGGGCTCCAGAAGTTCCGGCTCCTGCTTGATCAGATCCTTGACCAGCGCGGTTGCCGCCTTCAGCTCTGTCTGATTGAGCGGCCTGATGACCTGTTCTGTCACCTCGGCCAACCGCGTATTGCCGTCAAGCGCCATGCCGTTCTCCTCTCCCTGCCGGCGCGACCTGAACAAATATCGCAAGATCGGTCAAGGTTTGCAGAACGCCCGGCACTCCACACAACGCATGTTGGCGGACGTGCCCCTTAAGCAGTTCTAGGCTTTGGCACCTGGAAAGATGATTGTCGCCGTCAGTCCGGGAAATTCGGGATGCACCCGCGTGTCGCTCAAGACAAGGCGCCCGCCATGCAGCGCCATGATCGCCTCGACCAGCGAAAGCCCAAGACCGGTGCCGGGCTTCGAGCGGCTCTTGTCGAGCCGCACGAACCGCTTCACAACGTCTTCGCGCTTGTCGGCAGGAATTCCCGGCCCCTCGTCGGAGACGCGCACTTCTACACCATCGGTGCCGCGCGATACGCGAATGCTGATCTCGGAGCCGTCTTCGCCCTGCCCGCCGTATTTGATGGCATTGTCGATCAGGTTGGCAATGGCCTGGCCAACCAGTTCGCGATTGCCGCGCACCGAAAGTCCGGGCGAAATGGCGCAGACCATGGTCTGGCCCTCCTCCTCCGCCACCGGCTCGTAGAGTTCGGCACTGTCGGCAGCGATTGCCGAAACGTCGATGTCGGTCAGTTCGGCCGCAATCGAACCTGCTTCCACACGGCTAATCATCAACAGCGCATTGAAGGTCCGGATCAACTGGTCGGACTCGGCAATGATGGTTTCCAGCGCCGCCTTGCGATGTGTTTCGTCATCTTCGTCCAGCGCGTCGGCTGCCTTGTTGCGCAGGCGCGTGAGCGGCGTCTTCAGATCATGGGCAATGTTGTCGGAGACCTGCCGCAGGCCCTCGTTCAGATGCTCGATCCGCGCCAGCATGCCGTTCAGCGCCTGGGACAGCCGATCGAATTCATCGCCCGAACCGGAGATCGGCAACCGTTGGGACAGATCACCGGCGGCAATCTTCTGGCTCGCCGCCGAGACCCGGTCGATGCGCTTCAGCGCATTGCGGCCGATCGCAAACCAGATGACGACGGCACCGACACCCATGATCAGCAGCGCCACCATCAGCGCCTGGCGCACCAACTGGCGCAGCTTGCCAGGCTCGCCAAGGTCACGCCCGATCAGAACGCGCAGGCCGTTGTCGAGCACCAGCACATTGGCGGTGGCAAGATGGCGCTTCACGCCGCCATTGTCGGTATAGCGCTGATAACGGAAGGGAAACTCGGTCCAGCCCTCGCGATCGAAAACGCCAGGCTGCACGGATGCGACATTGCCCGCCAGGATTTCGCCGTTAGGGCTGGCGATCACATAGAGATTGGCGCCCGGCTGGCGCGCCCGGCGTTCCAGCGTCCGCAAAAGCTGATTGATGCCGCCGCGATCAAACGCGCCCTGGATCTCCTGCACCTCCTGACGCAGCGCGTCGCGCGTCTGGTTGTTGAGGATCCGCTCGGAAAGCCCGGTGACGTAGAAGACAAGAAAAGCGGCGCAAAGCGCGAAGAGCACGATGTAGACGGCCGAGAGCCTGACAGCCGTCGACTTGAATACAACGTCCAGCCGGGACGAAACAGCCATGATCTCAGCCTTCGTCCTTGATCATGTAGCCAGCACCGCGCACGGTCTTCAAAAGCGGGCGGTCGAAGTCCTTTTCGATCTTGGAGCGCAACCGCGAGACATGCACGTCGATGACATTCGTCTGCGGATCGAAATGATAATCCCAGACATTTTCAAGCAGCATGGTGCGGGTCACGACCTGGCCGGCATTCTTCATCAGATATTCGAGAAGACGGTATTCACGCGGCTGCAGCAGGATGTCCTTGCCCGCCCGGCGCACCTCGTGTGCCAGCCGGTCAAGCTCGAGATCGCCCACCCGATAAACCATGTCCTGCTCCGGCTTGCCCTTGCGCCGGCCGAGAACCTCGACGCGGGCCAGCAATTCGGAAAAGGCATAGGGCTTCGGCAGATAATCGTCGCCGCCGGCGCGCAGGCCGGTGACGCGATCGTCCACCTGGCCAAGGGCCGAGAGAATGAGAACCGGCGTTTCAACACCGCGCCGACGCAATTCGCTGATCACCGAGAGACCGTCGCGCCGCGGCAGCATGCGGTCCACGACCATCACGTCGTAGCTGTTCTCCGACCCCATATAGAGGCCGCTTTCGCCGTCGCTGGCGTGATCAGCCACGATGCCCGCCTCGCGAAAGGCCTTGGTCATATAGGCTGCAGCTTCCAGATCGTCTTCGATAACCAGTATTTTCATGCGGGCGACATTAGCGTCGGCATTCGGGTCCGTATAGCCGGTTTCGCCCATCCCAGGCTGCCCTGTCTCTGCGATCCCCATCGGATATCCTTTCATGCGTCTTGCCGGCCAAACCGTCGGCACGCCATCGGAGAATAGAAAAAGGGCGCCGCCGGTCCGCGACCGCCGGCGCCCTGCTCATGGATCAGGATCAGCCCTGGTTGATCGGCAGGGCGACGAAGCGGCTACCGCTGTCGGATTCGACCTGAAACAGCGCACGGGTGCGACCGTCCTTCTTCGCCTGGTCGATCACGCGCTTGACGTCGGCGACCGAAGAGACAGCCTGATTGTTGACGGAGGTGATGGTCTCACCCGCCTTCAGGCCCTTGTCGGCAGCATCGCTGTCCGGGTCGATGTCCACGATGGCAAGACCCTTGCCGCCGTCAGCCGGGCGAACGCTCAGGCCGAGATTGGCGAGTTCTTCCTCGGCCCCCGGCGATGGCATTGCATCCGTCTCGCTGTCGGCAGACGCGGTCTGATCAGCCGGCAGTTCACCGAGCTTGACCTCGACCTCGACAGCCTTGCCGTCACGCCACAGCGATACGTCAACCGTCGAGTCCGGTGCAAAGGCTGCGATGCGGCGGGCAAGATCGCGGGGGTCTTCCACCGGCTCGCCGTTCACGGCAGTCACGACGTCACCTTCCTTGATGCCGGCGGCCGCACCTGGCGAACCTTCCTGCGGGGCCACGACCAGCGCACCCTTGGCTTCCGAGAGGCCGACGCTTTCGGCGATATCATCCGTGACCGGCTGGATCTGCACGCCAAGCCAGCCACGCGAAACCGATCCGGTTTCCTTCAGCTTGGCAATCACGTCGGTCGCAACCGAAGCGGGGATTGCAAAGGCGATACCGACATTGCCGCCAGACGGCGAGAAGATAGCCGTGTTGATGCCGACGACTTCACCGTTGAGGTTGAAGCCGGGACCGCCGGAATTGCCGCGGTTTACGGCAGCATCGATCTGCAGATAGTCGTCATAGGGGCCGGAGCCGATATTGCGGCCACGCGCCGAGATGATGCCCGCGGTCACGGTACCGCCGAGACCAAAGGGATTGCCGACAGCCACGACCCAGTCGCCAACGCGAACCTTGCTGTCGTCAGCGAACTTCACATAGGTGAATTTCACATCCTTCTGGTCAACCTTCAGCAGTGCGAGATCGGTGCGGCTGTCCTTGCCGACGAGCTTGGCATCATATTCCTTGCCGTCGTTGAGAACCACGGTAAAGGCCTGGCCGTCGTCGATCACGTGGTTGTTGGTCACCACATAGCCGTCTTCGGAAATGAAGAAGCCGGAGCCTTGCGCGGTCGGACGCAGGCGACCGGGGCCGCGCTCGGCACGCGGGCCGCGTTCGCCGCGCGGACCTTCCATGCCGGGGCCGCCGAATTCACGGAAAAAGCGCTTGAGCGGGTGGTCATCCGGCAAGTCCTCAAAACCGCGACCGCCGAAATTGAAGGAGAAGTTGCTTTCGTCGGACGTCACTTCACGCTTGTTGGACTGAACGCGAACAGACACCACGGCCGGCAGCACGGCTTCAACGACATCGCCAAAGCTCGGGACCTGCGGTGCATTGACCGCAACGGGTTCCGCCAGAGCCGGCGTGACAGCCATCGGCGCCGCTGTCGCCAGCATCACGGCAGCAAGGCCAGCGGCGGTGGACGCTTTGAGGATCGACTTCAAAGAGCGACCTTTGATCTCAGACATGTGTTCTACCTTCATCTGTTCTTCTGACTGGAGCCGCCGGACGATCCGGCGGTGGGAAGCGGTGGATGAGGAGAGATATAGGGAGCGTCACCTTACAGCGATCTGTACGGCGGATGAAATCTTCGTAATGTTTAGGAAATGCTTCACATGACTTGACGGAACGGCAGATCACGCCCACCATCCGTATTACAAACGGAATTAAAAATGATGTCAAAACAGAAGCTATCCGACCCCATCACGCTTCGACTGCCCCTCGACATTCTCGCCGAGATCGAAGCGGTTGCCGGCGCATGCGATCGAAGCCGCAGCTGGATAATCGTGCGCGCGCTCAAGAGTTACATGGCTCAGGAAGGACGCGAAGTCCTGGAGATCAAGGCTGCGCAAAAAGCAATCGCCGCAGGCGACGGCATTGATGCCGAGGATGTTCTTGCAGAACTAGACGCCATCATAAAGGGCGCTGCGGCGTGAAAGTCACCTTCTCGCCCGGTGCCAGAGCGTATGTCGCGCGAGAAGCAGCCTATCTCCGAGAACGCAATCGCGCAGCGGGAGAGCGGTTTCGACATGACATTCATCAGTTCGTGAGGGCTCTCAGCCAATTCCCTTCCATGGGCCAGGAAGCCGCAGATCTGCCCTTTAGAACCGCAAGACGGTTCGTTCTGGGCGACTATCACATCCATTATGAGGTTGGGCCTGAAGCTATTCACATCCTCACGATCCATCACGGTCGCGAACGACCGCCGGGATTACCGCTGGATGATGATGCCGACTTCGAAATGCCCTGATCACTCCCCGTCGAGCAATCGTCCCAGCCTTGCCTCTTCGTCCGGTGTCAGTTTCGAGGTCGGCCTTGCCACGCGTCTGCGCGCGCTGACGAAAGCAACGATGAGACCAATCAGCACCAGCACTGCCGGTGCTCCCCAGAGCGCCAGCGTATGGGCGCTCAGCCTTGGCTTCAGAAGCACAAACTCGCCGTAGCGCGACACCACATAGTCTATCACCTCGTCGTTCGTATCGCCATCCACCAGCCGCTCACGCACCACCACGCGCAGGTCGCGGGCGAGTTCGGCATTGGAATCGTCGATCGACTGGTTCTGGCAGACCATGCAGCGCAGTTCCGCCGATATCGCCCGCGCCCGCTGTTCGAGCACGGGATCGGAGAGCACCTCGTCGGGATTGACGGCGAATGCTGGAAGGGGGGCGAGCAGCAGGGCGAGCAGGACGAACAGCCGCTGGGCCGTCCGACGCGTTAGCCCCTCATCCGCCTGCCGGCACCTTCTCCCCGCGAGCGGGGTAAAGGCGGAACCCGCAAACGCCAGAAATTCCCTCTCCCCTCCTGCGGGGAGAGGGCTAAGGTGAGGGGCACTTGCTTGAACCCATGCAGTCATTCGCCCGCCTCCAACGCCGGCTTTGCCGCAACCTTGGCCCGCTTCGGCGCGCCGACACGCAGGCGTCGATCAGACAGCGAAACAATGCCACCCGCCATCATCACGATGGTGCCGTACCAGATGCAAAGGATCCACGGCTTCCACCAGATCCGCACCACGATGCCGCCATCGGCCATGGGGTCCCCGAGCGAAACGTAGAGCTGGCTGAAACCGAATGTCACGATGCCGGCCTCCGTCGTCGGCATGCGGCGTGCGGTGTAAAGCCGCTTCGAGGACCAGACATCGGCCACTTCGACACCGCCCTGGCGGATGGTGAAGTGGCCCTGATCCTCGGTATAATTCGGGCCGTTCGCCGCGCGCATGCCGTCGAAGGTCAGCACATAGCCGCCGGCTTCCGCCGTCAGACCGGGCTTCATCTCGACCACAGTTTCGGTCTCGAAGGTGGTGACGGCAACAATCCCGATCACCGTCACGCCCAGGCCGAAATGCGCAAGCGCGGTGCCGAAAGCCGAGCGTGGCAGCCCCTTCAGGCGGCTGAGCGCCACGGAAAGGCTCTGTTTGCCGAAACCGGCGCGATACCAGAGGTCGGCGACGGCCCCTGCCATCACGAAAAAGCCGAGCGCCAGGCCGCCAACGGCCATGACCGGTCCGCCATTTTGCACGTAGTAGAGCGCCAGCCCGAGAACCAGTGCGATCCCGGCTGCCAGATAAAGCCGCTGCAAGGCCCCCAGCACATCGCCTCGCTTCCAGGCAAGGAAAGGCCCGAAGGGCACCGCCAGCAAAAGCGGGATCATCAGCAGCCCGAAGGTGATGTTGAAGAAAGGCGGACCGACGGAAATCTTCTCGCCGGTCAGCGTTTCCAGAAGCAGCGGATAAAGCGTGCCGATCAGGACGGTGGCCGTCGAGACGGTCAGGATCAGGTTGTTGAGGACAAGCGCCCCTTCACGCGAGATCGGCTGAAACAGGCCGCCCGCCTTCAGCATCGGCGCGCGGAAGGCAAAGAGCGACAAGGCACCGCCGATGAAGATCACCAGGATACCGAGGATGAAGACGCCGCGCGTCGGGTCTGTCGCAAAGGCATGCACCGAGGTCAGCACGCCGGAGCGGACGAGGAAGGTGCCGAGCAGCGACAGCGAAAAGGCAATGATCGCAAGCAGAACCGTCCAGATCTTCAAGGCATCGCGCTTTTCCATCACGAGCGCCGAATGCAGAAGCGCGGTGCCCGCAAGCCAGGGCATGAAGGAGGCGTTTTCGACCGGATCCCAGAACCACCAGCCGCCCCAGCCGAGTTCGTAATAGGCCCAGTAGGAGCCCATCGAAATGCCGGCGGTCAGAAACACCCAGGCAGCAAGCGTCCAGGGCCTGACCCAGCGTGCCCAGGCCGCGTCGATGCGACCGTCCATCAAGGCTGCAATGGCAAAGGAAAAGCAGACGGAAAAGCCGACATAGCCGAGATAGAGCAGCGGCGGATGGATGGCGAGGCCGATGTCCTGCAGAACCGGGTTCAGGTCCTGTCCCTCGGCCGGGATCGGCGAGAGGCGGTTGAACGGGTTCGACGTCATCAGGATGAAGAGCGTGAACGCCGCCGTGATCCAGGCCTGGACGGCAAGCACATTCGCCTTCAGCCGATCCGGCAGGTTGCCGCCAAACCAGGCAACCATGGCGCTGAACAGGCTCAGGATCAGCACCCAGAGCATCATCGATCCCTCGTGATTGCCCCAGACGCCGGAGATCTTGTAGATCATGGGTTTGAGCGAATGCGAGTTCTCGTAGACATTCTGCACCGAGAAGTCGGAGACCACATAGGCATAGGTGAGCACGATAAAGGAGAGCGCCACCATCAGGAACAGAGCATAGGTTCCGGTCGTTGCCACCGTCATCATTGCCACATCGCCGCGGCGTGCGCCGATCACCGGCAGCACGGAGACGACAAGGGCTACCGCCAGCGACAGAACAAGCGCATAATGGCCGAGTTCGACGATCATTGGATCTTTTCCTTGCCGCTGAGTTGCACGCCCTGCGCCTCCAGACGGTCCGCCACGTCCTTCGGCATATAGGTCTCGTCATGCTTGGCAAGCACGGTATCGGCAACGAAGACCCGGTCGCCCTCGCGGAAGCTGCCCTCGGCCACCACGCCCTGCCCCTCGCGGAAGAGGTCAGGCAGGATGCCCGTATAGGTCACCGGCACCGTCGCCAGCGTGTCGGTCACCGTAAAGGTGATCGTCGAGCCCTCGCCGCGCTTGACTGAACCGTCCTCGACAAGCCCGCCGAGCCGTATGCGTGTCCCGGCATCAAGTTCGACCGATTTGAGGTCACCCGGCACGTAGAAATAGGCAATCGTCTGGGAAAAGGCGAACATCACCAGAAGCACGGCCGCCAGGATGAAGCTCATGCCGCCGGCAATGACGGCCAATCGTTTCTGTTTGCGGGTCATGGCGTCGTCTCCTCGACTTCAAGACCGAGTTCCGCGGCCATGGCGATCAACTGCCGGCCCTCGGCGGTTTCGGCCGGAAAGGCCTTCAGCCCGTCCTTCAGCGCGCCTTCGGCGCGGTCTTCTTCCTTGAGCATGGCATAGGAGCGCACAAGCCGCATCCAGCCTTCAAAATTGTTGGGGTCTTCCTTCAGCTTGGCGTCGAGGCTCGCCACCATGCCGCGGATCATCTCGTTTCGGTCACCCGCCGACATGGCCTGCGCATTGGCGACATCGTCTGCCGTCGGGTTGCCGAGCGGCGCTGCGCTGGAACCTGGAACCGCCTCTGCGGCCTGCCCGCCCGCCAGCGGCAGACCGGCGCTGTTCGTCGCAATATGACGATTGATCAGATCCATCCAGGGCGCATTCGGCGGGGAAGCCTTGGCAATCGCCTCGAAGGCTGCAAGTGCCTCAGTCCGGCGGCCGGACTGTTCAAGCGAAAGCGCCAGATAGTAGTCGGCCCGCGGATTGTTCGGCTCGATCTTCAACGCCGCCTCGAAGGCGCGCCTGGCATCCTCAACGACAATGCCGTCATTGCGGGTGACAAGCGTTTCGCCAAATCCGGTCATCCGGTCCGCGTCAGGTCCGAGAATGCGGATTGCGTTGCGATAGGCAAGCTCGGCATCTTCGAGCCGGCCCATGCGAAAATAGACAGGCGCCACGACGTTCCAGCCATTGCCGTCTTCGGGATTGGCGGCGAGATGACGCTCGACCTGCGACACCAGCAGCTCAACATTGTCGCCGGGATTCTCGAGCCGGGCAGCAAGCGGCGCATCCGGCATGCCGGGATTGCCCGAGGCGAGATAGCCGGCAAGGCCGATTGTGGGCAGACAGATGAGGATGAAGGCCTGCGCCATCAGGCGCTTGCCGGTGCTGCCCTTCTCCGCGAAAGACGCCCCCTTTGCCCCGGCATCGGTCGATAGCAGGCGGCGCGCGATCTCGGCACGGGCATAGTCGGCATCTTCGGCGGCGATAAGTCCAGCCGTCCGATCGCGCTCCAATTCGCGCAACTGATCGCGATAGACCGCCGCCTCCCCCTCTTCATAACCAGAGGCCTGGGCGCGCGCGCGCAAAAGCGGCGACAAAAGGAACAGGGCGACGAGAACCGTCAGGAGAGCAGCGATGATCCAGAACAACATGATATCCGATTACGGCAAGGCATGACGCTTTCCAATCGGCAAACCGCCCATGACAAAAAATTGAGGCGATTGGCCGCAAGCTTCCCTAGGCCAGCATCACCGTCTCATCCTTGATGCAAGTCAAGTACTGAGCGAGTTCCCTGTCTATTGCGACTTCGGCACAACCACAAACTGCAAGCCCATGGCACCAAGGATCCGTGCCATTGTCTCAAATTGCGGCTTACCGTTTCGCGAAAGGGATTTGTAAAGACTGCCCCTGTTCAGGGCGGCCTGCTCGGCGACACCAGACAAACCACCCGCTTGCGCCTTTGCAACATGACGCACGGCTTCCTGAAACAACTCCATGTCGCCACTTTCAAGGAACTCCGCGAGATAGACGGCTGCCGTGTCAGGATCACGCAGCAGCTCGTCATATTTCTCAAAGTCAAATGGTCGGCTTGCTGCGGTCAAGACTTCACCCTCTTACGATAATCCTCAAGGTAAACCTTGGCCTTGGCCAAAGTCCGAGCCTGGTCCTTCTTCGTCGATCCGGCCAGCAACAGAACGACGGTCTGCCCAATCACCGCGTAGAAGATGCGGAAACCTTGCCCGGCGTGGACACGCATTTCGCAAATACCTTTGGCGTCCGTCAGTTTCTTAAAATCGCCGAAATTGCCCAATGAGGCCCGGCGGATGCGAGCCACCAGCTGCGCCTTGATCTCAGGAGCCTGGATCGCATCAAGCCAGGCCTGAAACGGCAAATCGCCTTCTTCGGTCTGATAGACTTCGATCTCATACCGGATCATGACGACAATGTACGCTACAGCATACAGGCACTGCAAGCCCTATTGCTGACGCAATCAGATCAAGGCGTCTTTAGGCGCCCTGGATGAGAGGGACGATGATCGGGGGCGACCAAGAGGAGAGTGTCAGCTCAGCGGCGTCCACGTGCCGTCGGAGTTGCGGCAGGCCGCACCGCGAGCCTGGAGTTCGCGCGTGCCTTCAATCACCTTGTGGGTAAACTGGCGGCAGTTCTGCTGGCCGACCTGATACGGTGCGGCAGCGACGACCTGGCCGCGCACCGAGCTGCCGGCCCAGGTCACGGGCTGTCCACCTGGCGCTGCCTCCAATGCCCGATATTCAGCTTCAAGGGCGCGCTGTGTCTCGCTTTTCGACAGCTTGACGCCGGTGCGCGAAACAATGCCGCCTTGAAGGGCGGAGATGTACAGTGCCGAGCCCGCGGGCACGCTGCCCTGCGTTGTGGTGCAGGCCGAAAGACCAACTGCGGCACCCAGTGCCACGGCGACAGCTCCAAAGCGCAAAGCACCCATCATATCAATCCAATTTCAGTCGACATGTCGTACACAGAGGTCACCGCCGCATGTCATTTGCGGCAAGGACAGGGTGCTTCGGCACCGTTCGCATAGAACTATGGAATTTCACAAAAAAATCAATCACGCAGTCTCCTTGCTCACAGCCGGCAAGATCAAATGCGCGCGAAGCCCCCCCAGCGCACTGCGGGAAAGCCCGAATGACCCCTGATATTCACCCGAGATTTCCTTGACGATGGACAGGCCAAGCCCCGTGCCCGGCTTGCTCTCGTCGAGCCGCCGACCGCGCTTCAGCGCCTCGCCGATCTGCTCCGGTGCCAACCCCGGACCGTCGTCCTCGATTACGATTTCAACCCAACGACGCCGGCCATCGCCCGCGTCATCTTCGCGGTTTACCGCCTTCACCCGGGTGGCGATCGTGGATTTGGCAAAACGGGAGGCGTTTTCGAGCAGGTTGCCGACCACTTCCTCGACATCCTGCTGCTCCATGGCGAAGGTCAGATCCGGCGCGATTTCCAGCTCGAAATTGACCTCGCCATTCAGTTTGCGCATCACGCGCACCAGCCGCTCGATTACCGGCTGCGCTTCGGTGCGGGCAAGCACACTGTCGCGCTGGGCGGCGATCCGGGCGCGGTTCAGATAGGTGGTCACCTGCGCCTGCATGGATTCGGCCTGGCTCGTCACAACGCCAGCATGTGCCGTATCGAGCGTGCGCGCCTCGTTCAACAACACCGCAATCGGTGTCTTCAGCGAATGGGCAAGATTTCCGACCTGCATGCGAGCACGCTCGACGATGCGGCGATTGCTGTCGATCAGAGCATTAATCTCAGTGGCGAGCGGCATGATTTCGCTCGGGAATTCGCCTTCCAGCCGCTCCGCCTCGCCACGCCTGATGCGCTCCAGCGCACGCCTTGCGCGGTCGACCGGGCGCAAGCCGTAAACGATCGCGCCGCCGTTCAGAAGAAGACTGCCGATCCCGACGACGCCGAGCGCCATGTTGAGGCGGCTGGAGAAGAAGGCGATCTCCTCCTCCACCACCTCGATATTGCCGGTCACACGAAAGCGCGCCGCCCGGCCCTGATCGTCAAGCACCACCTCGGTCTCGACCACGCGGATGCGGTTGCCCGCCTCGTCGGCCATTTCGTAGAAGCGCTCGTAATTGATGTCGAACGGCGTCACCGAAACATCGGGCGTCGGCAGGTTGGAAACGCCGAGCGAGGCCGAGGCGAGCGGTGCTGCCTGATAGCTGCCGAGCGGCTCCACCAGCCAGTACCAGCCGGTCTCGGGCTGCGAGAAGCGCAGATCGCCAAGCGCCGGCGAGCCGGTCAGGCTTTCGCCTTCCCCCACCGAAACGGAATTGACGACGTTGTAAAGCTGGGCGCGCAAAAGGTTGTTGAAGCCGCGCTCGACGCCCTGCCGGTAAAGGGCGGAAATCGCCACCGCAATCGTCACCAGCGCCAGCGCTGACCAGAGGGTCGCCAGGATCAGGACGCGCGCGGTGAGCGAGCGGATCTTCATGCAGCGGGCGCTTGAATGCGATAGCCAAGGCCGCGCACGGTCTCGATCATGTCGACGCCGAGCTTCTTGCGCAGCCGGCCGACAAACACCTCGATCGTATTGCTGTCGCGGTCGAAGTCCTGGTCGTAAAGGTGCTCCACCAGTTCCGTGCGCGAGACGACCTCGCCCATGTGGTGCATCAGATAGGACAGAAGCCGGTATTCATGCGAGGTCAGTTTCAGCGTCATGCCATTGACGCTTGCCTTTGAACTCTTGGTGTCGAGCCTCACCGGGCCGCAAACGATTTCCGAGGAGGCATGGCCTGCCGCACGGCGGATCAGCGCCCGGATGCGGGCGAGCACTTCCTCGACATGGAAAGGCTTCGTGACATAGTCGTCGGCGCCGGCGTCGATGCCAGCCACCTTGTCCGACCAGCGATCGCGGGCTGTCAGGATCAGGACAGGCATCACCCGGCTTGCCGCACGCCATTTTTCCAGAACCGTGATGCCGTCCATCTCCGGCAGGCCGATATCGAGGATAACGGCATCGTAGGGTTCGGTATCGCCGAGAAAGTGGCCTTCCTCGCCATCAAAGGCCTTATCGACCACATAACCCGCTTCCTGCAGGGCTTCGACAAGCTGGCGATTGAGGTTGATATCGTCCTCGACGACGAGAATGCGCATTCTGTTTCCCCCTTACAGCGGCAAGCGTTCCTGACCGAACCCCTGACAGCCGCCGTAACGTTTTGGATGACGGCCGGTCGCGCTAATCTTCAGCCAGCACAACTGCCACGAATTGAGCCCTGGCGAGCCCGCCCTTACAGCGAAGCCCGACGCGTCACCTTGCGGGGACGCTCGTTGCCGCTGCCCTGGACGAGAACGACAATCACGCATTCTCCGCCCGATTCGCGCACGGAAAGCAATTGTCCGCCTTCTTCCGCAGCAACGCGCATGGCTGCCTCCCGGCAGTCGCCGGCGGCCTGGGCGGAATCGCCCGAGACAGCCGAACTGCCGAGGGCGATAGCCAAGGCCAGCCCGGTATATCTCATGAATGATGCCATTGCGCTCACTTCTGCAAGGAGATCCTTTGTTGCAGACTATGTAACGGAGAGCGCCTGAATGGCAAATGAATGCGTGAAGAACAGTCGAGCCTGTCAACAGTCAGAGGTCACAGGGCAAACTCAGCCGCTCACGCCTTTGGTGGCCGTCAGCCGGCCGTAAAGCGCAAGCAGTGCCCCAAAGGTGCCGGCAAGCACGGTCAGGAGATCGGCAAGTTCAGCCTGCTCGGCGAGCGGCAGATCAAGCCCGACATAGCGGGCAAGCGGAGCCGCCATGGCAATCAGCGCGCCCCAGACGGTTTTCGACTGGTACCAGTGTTTCGTTTCCAACATGTGCGTTCCCTTCCTTCTTTCTCGCGGTTGTCGATGAATGGATCGGTCAATGAACCGGCGTCAGAACCGTAAGCGGCGGCCCGATCGCCTGACGCCCGATCTGGCGGATACTGAGGCCAAGCGCCCCCTGCCGGCTGCCGAAATCGAAAACTTCCGCGGTCGCGGCGTAGCGATAGCGCGGCTCGGTGAGCTCGAGCCTGCGCAAGGGCTGCCCTTCGCCGTTCAGGATCTCCAGACGGTAGCGCTCCTCGGGCTCGTCGAGCGTGATATCGCGTGGCTCCCAGCCATCGGCATCCATCCGTCCGCGCCTGATCCAGCTGATGTCCAGATCGCCGTCCGTCAGGCGCCGCACGCGCGCATGAACCGGCGAAAGCGGCGTCACCGCCATCATCCCACCCGCAAAGGAAATCGGCCCTGCGCGTGCACTCACCTGACCCACCGGCTCAAACAGCCAGTTGGCCGCAAGGCCGCGTTCGCCGGCCTCCAGCGCCAGCGGCCGCACCGCGCCATCGAGCAAAACGACATCCGCGCCGACAGAGGCACCCGCCCGCATCGCCGCTTCGGTGCCGCCCAGCGCCCGCAAGAGTCCGCTCAACCGGAAGCGCCGGGACGCGACCTCCTCGGCCTCCAGAAAACCGATCACCTCGAACTGTCCATTGGCAGCCCTCACCGCCAGCCTGTTTTCGCCCGCAAGCACGGCCATGCGGCTTGCCGAAGACAAGGCCCCGCCAACCACATCGATCACCACGGTTTGAGCCCTGTCGAAACGCCCGACCGGCCCCGCACCAAGCGGAGCCGCAAGCCGGCCCATCACCGCGGGACGATCAAGCGCGAGGCGCAGCCGGTAGCCTTCGCTTTCCAGCGAACGCGACACCGCGACCCGCCGCCAGGGGCGGGCAAAGCCGGCGATGGAGGCGTCACCGCCGCCGCCCTCGAGCAAAGGCAAATCGAGAAAGACCAGTTGCGGTGCAAAGCCTGCACCGGGATCCTGCGGCGGCAATCGCCCCGGATCGTGTGCGGCAGCGGGCGCGGAAACCTTTCCGGCAAAGCCGCGCAGTGTGATCCTGCGCTCCAGTCCGTCGGCGATATCGGTGACGAGAAAACGCCCCTTCGGCCCTTCGGCAAACTGCAAGACGTCGCCCGGTTCCACCGCCACTTCCTGCGGCGAAAGCGCAAGCTCCAGCCTGCGCCGCGAAAGCCGGTTGTCGCGCAGCCAGCCCTCGACGGCCGAGATCGCCACCTCTTCCGCCATGACTGCCGGCAGATCGCGCGCGAGCTGCCGATGCGTTGCCGCCTCCACCTTGCGCGAGCGCACGCTCGCCTCGCCGTAGTCTGCGGCCGGATCGTAGAAGGTCAAAAGCGCTTCGGAGGCGAAGTCGCTGTCGTGGCTGCGGGTCTCCCGCCACAGCGGCTCGCCCTCGATGGCTGCCAGGGTTTCGATCGTGCGGGCGGCAAGGCTTGCCGCTGTTCGGCTGCGAAACCTGAGCTTTCCGCCATCCTCTGCCACATCGATCTGGAAGAGATCGATCAGCGGCTCGATCAGATCGCGCGCGGCGTTGAGATCCGCTTTGACATATCCGCCCAGATCGCCGCAAACACCGCTCACGTCGAAATCGGCAAAACCATGCTCGGCAAGGATCGCCGCAATCGTATCGGCCAGTGTCGCCTGCCCCAGCCGCCCGTTCAGCCAGTGACCGGTCCGCCAGTTGCTGCCATCGGCAAACAGCCCCGTGTTTTGCGGAAAGGCCGGGCTTGGCCGGGCATCCCAGCACCAGAGATAGAGGTGATCGGGGTCAACCATGCCGGTCCTTGCCGCGGCGGACGACCAGTGTCTCAGATGCGCCTCGATGAAGCGCCGCTGCTGGCTGTCGGCCCGAGCCCCGCTTGAAAAATGCGGCTTGGCACTCTCGGCGGATTTGCCGTCGGGAAAGACGTTCGGCTGGTTGGCGCCACGGTCGACCGCCGGGCAGCCAAGCTCGGCAAACCACACCGGCTTCATCCCCGGTCGCCAGCCGGTCGGGTTGCCTTGCTCAATCCCGGCAATCCGGTCGAAATGCAGGTTGCTCCACCAGTTCTCGATGTCCTTGGTGCGAAACACCCAGGGTTTTCCGTAGGCGCCATCGGTGATCGGCAAGCGGTGCCGCGCCGCGCGGTCGCCAGCGCTGGCATAGTACCAGTCAAACCCCTCGCCGCCGTCGATCATCCGCTCGAAACCTTGCGCGTCGTCAGCGCAGACAAAACCATCCGGGTTGTCAGCCTCGAGATCCGCGTCGCGCCAGTCGGAAAGCGGCATGTAGTTGTCGATGCCGACGGCCGAGATCGCCGGGCTCGCCCAGAGCGGATCGAGATGGAAGAAATGATCGCCGCTGCCGTCGTTTGGGTGGAAGCCGAAATACTCGCTCCAGTCGGCACCATAGGTAACTCCGGTCTGGGGTCCGAGCCTTGCCCGCACCTCCTCGGCCAGCTGCACCAGTGCATCGACGAACGGAAATCCGGTTGCCCCATTGCGCACCGTCGTCAGCCCCCGCAGTTCCGAGCCGATCAGAAACCCGTCGACGCCGCCGGCTGCCAGTGCCAGATCGACATAGTGGCGGACAAAGCGGCGGTAGCCGTCAACACGCTCGACGAAGTCTGTTATCTGATGCCCCGCAGCCGCCGTCCCGTCAGCGCTTTTCGGATGGACCGAAATCCGCCCCCGCCAGGGATAGGCCGGCTGTTCGGCGCCGCCGTCAGGATCGTCAAGGCCATTGCCATGAGGGATATCCATCATCACGAAGGGATAGAGCATCACCTTCAGCCCGCGGGCTTTCAGGTCCGCGATCGCCTCCATGACGCTCTCATCGCTCGGGGTGCCGCCATAGGCCGGCCCGCCATTGTGGCGCGAGACGAGATGGGCCGCTCCCCGGTCCAAACCGGCAACCATCCAGGGCCGGCTTTCCTCGGTGCGCGATGCCACCTCGACGCCGGGCACGATCCGACATGCGCCCGCCCGCAGATCCGTGCCGAACCAGGTCACAACGAGCGCCACGCGATCAAGCTTGGGACAAAGCGCCTGCAACTGATCGAGCGAAGCCTGCCAGTCGGTCCCGGCTACCAGCGTATTGCGGTTGAGCCAGCGCTTCTCGCCGATTGCGGGCTGATCCGACACCGGTGTCGTTGCATAGCCATGTTCGGTCGCCCCCGGGATCACGGTGATTGCCCGGATCTCCCGCTCCAGCCGCCCCACAGGCCGCAGGACCTCGAATTGCAAGAGCGGGATGCGGTTGCCGAAATCATCGAGCGGCAGCCGCTCGAACACCACATAGGCAAGTCCGCGATAGGCCGGCGCGCGGCCCTCGCCCTGCTTGGCCTCGATCAGCGGATCGGGCATCTGGTCCTCTGTGCCGCGATAGACCCGCATGTCGATTTCGGTCAGATCGAGTTCGCGCCCATCCGCCCAGACCCGGCCAATGCCGGCAATCTCGCCCTCGCATACGCCAAGCGCCAGATTGGCAAAATACCGATAGGTCGTGGTGCGCGTGCCGCCGGTCGATTTGCCGCCGGCGCGTTCGCTCACCGTCTCCTCCTCGAACCGCGTCGCCCAGATCAGCGTGCCGCCCAGCCGTGCGGTGCCGTAAAGTCGCGGGATCGCGGTGCCTTCGCTTGCACCCGGCAGCCGCGCCGAGGAGAGCCTGGCGCCTGAAACCGCGCCGCCACCAATCAGGCTGCGGTCGATCATGCTGCCGGCCAGGGCTCCCGCCGCCCGCCCCAGCATGCTGCCCACCGGCCCGAACACCGAACCGAGCGCTGCCCCCGCTGCCTGCAGAAGAATGGTCGCCATTCTCAGATCCTTTCGGGAAATCGATAGAGCCCTGCAATCCTTGCCCGCCATGCCGGCACCAGCGCCGAACACGTGACCGCCCCCTGCTCATAGGCGTGGATGAAGGCATCCGGCGGTCCTTGCGCCGCACTGCGCCGCGTGAGGATGCCCGCATGTTTGGCCGCAAGCCCCGGCCTGAAACGAAAGAGCACGAGATCGCCGGGTATCGCCTCGGCAAAGCCGGACAAAGTGAGAAAATGCCGGGCGGCCGCCGCCATCAGCCGCTCCTCGCCGGAACGCTCGGCCCAGTCGGGCTGATAGGCCGGCACGGCTTCAGGCTCGGTCCCATAAAGCCCGCGCCAGATCCCGCGAACGAGGCCGAGGCAATCGCAGCCGATCCCCAGCGTCGATGCCTGATGCCGATACGGCGTGCCGATCCACGCGGTCGCAATCTGCAGAACCTCAGCCTGGATCGCCATCGCGTCCTCCCTCCAGCTTCTCTTCCATCCAGCGTTGCGATCCGAATCGCCGCAATCTCAGAAAAAAGCCTTTGCCAATGCCCAAAATCCCCCGTCTTTACAGGGAGCACGGCAACTGGTTCACTGGTTGCAACGGCGATCAAGGGGCAGCCAAGGGGGATACCATGAACCGCACGCTCATCGGCGCATTCGACGTCATCAATACATTGGCAGCACTCGTGATCATCTGCGGTGCCACCGCCTACGGCCTGTTCGGCCGCTCGACGGACGCTCCCAACATCTTGCTCGGCATTGCCGGCCTCGGTGCCGGCGTGGTCGCCGCCGCCGTCGTCTGCGGCTTCTTCGCGCTCATCGTCGAGGTCGAAAGCCATCTGCGCCGCCTCGTCATCCTGCGCGAGGCCGAGCTTGCCCATGGCGAAAAGGTTTTCGGACGCAGCCAACAGAAGCCCGAGCTGCAGCCCGCCTAAGGCATGTCCAGCCGAAGCGGGGCCGCTTCGGCGTCGGACAATGCGGCAACATCCTAGTCGTAGAGCACACGTCCATCATGGGTGGTGTCGCCGCCCACATAGGAATAGGCGAAATCGCTGCCGGGCATCTGCGGAAACCCACGAAAATTCAAGGCGTTGGAGAAGTGTGTTCGACAGGTGGTAAAACTCTTGTCGCAGCCGACGGTCAGCATCACCTGATCCCCCGTTTCAGGGCTCGCATCCATCGGAAGCCACAGCGCAAGCGTCAGCCGGTTGCCGTCAGAGCCCGTCTCTGTCGCCGCGCTCTCCTCGATCGCCAGCCGCTGGCCCGCAAGAGCCCCCCCGAGAAACCGGCAGGCGCCAAGCCGGAAATGCCCCACATCCAGCACCGGCAGGCCGGCAATCACCAGCCGGTCGGCGTTTGCAACCTCTGCCACCGTGCCGGTCAGACGCCGGTTCGCCAGCGTCATGTCCACCCGGCATCGGTTGTCCCCGAGCTCGGCATCGCAGCGCCGGTTGTAGATCCTGCCCTCCGGCTGGGCCAGGCGATGCGCTATGCTTCTGAGCTCGGCTGAAAACCCCGCCCCCGCCCGGCTCACATCGCCGATCTCCTGCACCGTCAACAGCAGGTGCTGTTCGTCGGCTGCCTGCCAGTTGACGAGGAAAAGCTCGACCCGCGCCCCGTCGAAGCGCCCGGCCGCCAGATCCGCCTCGCGGATCGCCTCGCTCGAAAAGCCGCCTCTGAGTTCCGCACCCGTTGCGGCAAGCCCGCTTGCCGTTTCGGCCGCCGTTGCGGCAAAACCGCTTGCCGGCTCGAAGGCCGTGCCCTGAAAGGCAAGCGGCGCATCATGCTCGGTGAAGCCCATCACCGCGCCATCAATCAGAGTCACCCGCCAGGCGCGGCAAAGCGTCGTTTCCCCGCTCAGGAGATGGTTGGCAAAGGCGGCCGCAATCGTCTTCATGGGATCACCTCGATCAACGGAATGGAGGGAATGCGGCCTGCTCTGAAGGCATCGAGATCGATCTCGATGCGCTCGGTATCGAATCGCACCGGCACATCGAACTGAAAGCCCGCGCGGATCTCGACGCCTTCGCTCGGCACATGCCCGGCAAGAAACGTCACCACGCCCGATGCCGCATCGACGGAAAACCCGGCCATCTGCTCCACGCCGTCAAGCGCGACCCTGACGCTGCCCGTCACGGGCTTGGATATCGGCCGCTCTTCCACCGCCGCCGGATCACCATAGACCTTGACCAGCCGGAAAGACGCCGTCTCCCCATCGCCAATGCCCAAGCGCTGGTCGAGCGGCGAAATGTTCAAGCCCCAGGGTGCGGAGGAAAAATCGACGGGATCGCGAAAGCGAAACCCATGCAGCCGCCCGGCACGCGCCTCGAAGAAGTCGAGAACCGCATAGAGATCGGCAACCGACCGCAGCGCCGATCCCACATCATAACGCCGTCGCGCATGACGAAACCGCCTGTTGCGCGCCTCCCGCCCGTTGGTCAGCGAAACGACATCCGTCAACCGCTCCGGCCCACCCCGCGTCGTCAGCGACAGCCGCAACGGAAAGCTGATCTCATGAAAAGCCATCTCCGCCTCCTGATGATGTTTTTGAAAATGATCTCTTGGAAACTCACAATGGACCAGCCGCTCCGCCGCTCTCCCCTTAGGCGCCAGGGCTATCGCATATGGAGTTTGAGCGCCGCACGAAGCGGGGTCGCTCTTCTCCCCAGCGGGGAGAAGGTCCCGGCAGGGGGATGAGGGGGGCGCGAAGCGCCAGAGGCATTTCCAGCCGAAGCGAAATCGCTTCGGCGCCGGACAATGCGGAAACCCTCTGAAGCTGTGCCGGATAGCCCCCTCATCGCCTCGCATCCGCTCGGCACGTCTCCCCGCCGGGGAGAAGAGGGAGTCAAAACCGCGACCGGCGTCCAGCCGTCTCCCCCCGGCGGCAGGGCTATCGCATATGGATTTTGAGTGGAGCCCGAAGCGGGATCGCTCTTCTCCCCAGCGGGGAGAAGGTCCCGGCAGGGGGATGAGGGGGCGCGAAGCGCCAAAGCATTTCCAGCCGAAGCGAAATCGCTTCGGCGCCGGACAATGCGGAAACCCTCTGAAGCTGCGCCGGATAGCCCCCCCTCATCGCCTCGCATCCGCTCGGCACGTCTCCCCGCCGGGGAGAAGAGGGAGTCGGCAACCGCGACCGGCACCCAGCCGTTCTCCCCCCTTGTGGGGGAGATGGCCGGCAGGCCAGAGGGGGGTGCCCCGGATGCAACAGCCCCAAGAGTGGCATTCCCATGAGACCGGATAACCGCCCGCCCTTTTCGCACAGACGGCCGCACCCCCTTGCAAACACCTCTCAAAGCCCGCGCCGCCCCCGCGCCACGGACCGCGCCAGCATCGCCGTCACCTGCGCTTCCGAGCGCTGAAAACTCTGCGCATCCGTCGCCGTCACCTGAAAATTGACGGTTATCGCCCCGCCGCCCGATGCCGCAACCCCAAGCGCGCCATCTGCCCCGCGCTGCAAAGGCAGGATCGCTTCTGCGCCCGCTTCCCCCATCAGCCCGGTGCCGCCCGCCATTGGAAAATAGGTCGGCGCCCGCACCACGCCGCCCTCGGCAAAGGGCATCACCCGTCCCGGCACGCCGCCATGGCTGAAGGCCTGCACGCCCGCCCCGAAGGATGCGCCGGAAAGCGAGCCGAAGCCCGAAGCAAGAGTGCCGAAAAGCCCCTTGCCCAGCGCCCCGACAAAACTCTCAAGCGGCTTCAACCCGGCAGACAAGGCAATATCCGTCATCCGCCCCGCAACCCCGCGCAACACATCCTCCAGCCCCTTGCCCCCCGTCGTCGCCGACCGCAAGGCAGCCCCCAGCGCCCGGCCAAACCCCTCCGACCGCTGTTCGAGATCATCGAGCACGGCAAGCGCGGCGCTCGCGTCAAGATCGACCTCAAGCGTAAGATCGTCGGTGTCGGCCATGGGGAGGCTCCTTGGGATGGGGAGTTTGGGGGAACTAGTTCGGCAGATGCCGGTGAACGCTCGGTCCGAGGATGCACCCCCGGCAAGCGGACACCCTTCAACAATCGCAGTTGTTTGCAGAAGCTCGCCGCGGCGAGGCATCAGAGGTCGATCCTGAGCTGGGTGCGTCAGCCGCCCTGGAGCATTTCCAGCCGAGGCGTGATTGCTTCCGCGTCGGACAATGCGGCAAAACCGGAAAGATGGAGTGGAAGGCGCCCTTCAATGCGGATCAGCGTTCCGGCCACACCCATGCGGGAGGATCGACGTCCGCAACAACTGTTTCGCCGCTGTCCTTCTCCAGGGCCAGCCTCTGCGCGCCATGGTCAAAGAGCGCATCGACGAGCGGTCCGGCATGGCTGACGACGAGGACCTGACTGCGCGCGCTCGCCGCAGCGATCATGCGTGCGAGCGGTTCCAGCAGGCTTGGATGGAGGCTGCCTTCCGGTTCGTTCAGCACCATCAGCTCTGGCGGGCGCGGTGTGTGAAGCGCCGCGGCGAGTGCGATATATCGCAAGGTTCCGTCCGAAAGTTCGGATGCGTCGAGCGGGCGTTGAAGCCCCTCCTGGCGCATCGATAGACGAAACAATCCATGTGTTGCATCGATCTCGATCGATGTGCCGGGAAAGGCATCCTCGATCGCCTTGTCGAAAGCGGGCCCATTGCCGATTTCCCGGATGGTCTGGACGGCGGGCGCCAGATCCGAACCATCGGATGCGAGTGCCACCGTGCGCGTGCCGATCCGGGGAATGCGCGCCGGCGCGTCACGATCGATCCGGAAGTGGTCGTAGAAGCGCCAGGCCCGCATGCGTTCGCGAAGCACAAGCAGTTCGACCGCGTTGGTCGGGTCGGCCGCACGCATCATCATGCTTTCGAAAGGCGCAAGATCGGTCACGACAGGTTGCAGGCGGCCATTCCCGTCCTGCACCAGAACCGACGTGTTGCCCCGTTTGGCAATGGCGTTGTGCCGCGACAGCCGCTCGCCGACCCAGACGGCTTCCGCCTTCACCACCGGATCATCCCCGAACAGCGACCCTTCCTCCCGACTGGCGCCCGGACCGGGAATCGGAAGACCCAAATCGATCGCGTAGCCGTAATCCTCAGACGCGAAGCCGAGGCGGAGCGAAACGGGACCGCCGCCGATATTACCCTGCATCGGCGAACGCCCGGAGCGCATCGCGGTCGAATAGCCCGAGCCTCCCGCCCACATGGTGGAGCGCAGGCCTCCCTCGGCGGCAAGCGAGGCAATCGCCTGCCCCTGAGCGACATCGGCAAGCAGACGCAACGAGCGATAAAGGCTCGACTTGCCGCTGCCGTTCGCACCCGTCACCACAGTTAGGCGTCCAAGCGGGAGCACGAGACTGCGAAGCGAGCGATAGCCGGAGACGGCAAGAGTAATCAGCGCCATGGAGGGTCTCTAACATGCGGACGGCATGTTTGCACGGAAGATCACGGTAGGCTGCCCGTCTCTCGAGGTGACTTGTTGCACAGACCTCATGGCGTCGGAACGGAGCGCAGTGTCCTATCCCGAATGCTCTGAACCTGATGCATCGTCAGAACTCTCGAATGCCCGGGGCTTCCGTCCGGCATTGCAACGCCTTGGTCTAAGACGAACCGCACACCATGGGCGCCGTGAAGTCCAGCCGGAAACCGCTTCATCGAGCTTCGAATGACATACCCAAGTTTCGGCCTTTGTTCGAGACTGCCGGCTTCCAGTAGCTGAGCCAGACCAGCCTCCTGAGGAAGCACGTCATATGGCTGTGCAGGGCTGCTAGAAACGACACTCTTCGGGTCTATCGATACCACCCCGCCACGATGGTATTGCTTCAATGATCGGATCGCTGTGTTGTCCGAAGAACGTAATGGTCCCCAGGAGAATGTGACAGTGGAGGATGGGAGCCGCTTAAAGTCCGGCTCAGCCGATGCATCCGACGGAAGGCGAACCGTCGATATCGTGTAAGATGCTGCCAGACCTATCTGAGAACTGCCAACCATTCTCTTCAAATAGTCGATCTTGTCGTTGTTTTTCTTATCCGGGTCGACCCATGCGCGAAGGCATTTTCGTCCATCGACGAATGTCACGCGGTCCTTGGCCAAGCCGACAACTCCGTCGGTTTTTGCTGCAATAAAGTTTGAGACGCGCTCCGTCGCACCCGTCAGCCGCCAAATCATCGGCTGGTAGGATATGGCGGCAATAAAGAGGGGAGCCTCTCCGGCCTCAATGTTCAGTTCCGCCGTATGGGTTACTTCGTCTTGGCCCGCAACCGTTACTGTCGACAGTGCGGCGGCCTCGTACGCAGACACCACCAAGACCTGTTCTTCTGGTCCCGCTTTCGGCACGTTGCAGGCAGCAATAGTTCCATCTTGCATTTGCGATGCCGCCGATTTTCGACGAGCGTCCAATAGCACTTTTGTCTCAACGGGTTCCAGCTGACCATTGTTGTTGGTGTCATATTTCTGGAATGTCACGCGCGCAGCCGTCTCAAGCTCTTGGGCCGTCAGCTGTCCGTCTTGCGCCGCCGCCAAGTCCATGAATTTCGCGAGACCGGGGCTCGCCGATGACACGACTGCTGCCGCTTGAGATGTTGCGAAACTATAAATCTCGTTGATGATCACCTCGCCATCATGGTCTGCATCCCATCTTTCGAAAGACTTCCCGCCGACGCCGTCACCCTTCCGGTAGGCGAGTTCCCATTCCCTACGCGTAACCTTGAGGTCACCGTTCAGATCGGCACTGAAGTACATGATCATATACCGGCTGCGCTGCTGTGCCTCACTCCGCCGAACTGATGTTTCGACGTCTTCTCGCGTCAGGATCTGATCGTCTCCCGCCGCCCCCCTGAATGGCGCCATCACGCGCTCAATGTATGTTTCAATAAAACGAGCTTCGAGAGGGGAGATTTCCAATCCGTTCTCAAGCGCAGGCTGGACCATAGCATTGCTAAAGCCAGCGAGTGAAAAGACATAAAATCCAACAGATAAGGCAATGACAATCTTCATGAGGCGCCCCTGAAAAAATCCACTCTTAGTTGTGCTTGTTTTCGAGGATTTTACAAGGTCGCCATGTCACGCTCCGATCATCGAAACGCCCCCACCTCAATCCGGATACCGCCGCATCAGCCCTTCCAGCCCCGCGCGCGTCATCCCCCCACGCGGCCCTCCCGCCATGGCGGCCAATTCTGGCAGGGTAATCAAGTCATTTCAGAACCTGGTTATGCCACCATGACATTTGAGCCACCACACATTGCGAAGGCCGTAATTAACGGCCATAGGTTGCGCAATGAACTCTTGAAGGCGATGCTATGCCCGAATTACGCACAACGGGACAGATTGATGCTCAGCGACGACGAAAAGCCTAGGACTACGGCTTTGGACAGGATCCGTATCTGGGCCGCAATCATCGGTATGACTTCGCTTGGCCCAATATTCGTGGCCAAGATAGTTCTGTCCATTCTGCGAGGCGAATTCGAACTGAGGCATTCGGTAATCACCGCGTCAGAGCATCCGCTTGCCTTCGTCGCAATAGGCGCGGTTTTTCTGAGTGGAAGTCTGCTCTTTCTTTTAGCGAGTGTCATCTTCGCCGTCGGTTATTATCGGGGCAGATCGGCAAAGTAGCTGGAGGCCTGTAGCCCCCCTCAATCCGGAAACCGCCGCATCAAGCCCTCCAGCCCCGCGCGCGTCATTCCCCCAGGCTTCCCCCCCGCCATCGCGGCCAGTTCCGGCAAAGTCAGCGCCCAGAACACCTCGGGCGAAAGCCGCAGATGAGAAAGCCCCAGCGCCATCGCCTCCTCCCAGGGAAAGGGTCGGGCGGCCTCAGCGGATGCGCTCAGGCAAAAGGGCGCGCCTCCTCGCCTCCCTTGGCGCTGGTGCCCGCCGTCATCGGCGCGCGCGTCTCTGCCGCGTTGTCCGCGCCGTCAGGTTGAAAGGTCACCGTCAGCAGCGCGCCCACCACGGCCGCGGCCCCTGCCACGCCGCCCTCCACAGCCATCTGCGCCACGTCCTCGTCGGACAGCCGGTTGCCGCCGCCGCGAAGCCCGCAGGCGATGATGCGGATGAGATCGAGACTTTTCAGCCGCCCACCGGCAAAACGCGCGGCAAGATCGCTGAGGCTGTCCGCACCGAAGGCCGTTTCCAGTTCGGCCAGCGCGCCAAGCGTCAGGCACAGGATTCGCCGTTCGCCGTCGATGACGGCCTCCACCTCGCCGCGATGGCGGTTGGCGCGGTTGATCGTCACCGGCATTGCCGTTTCCCGTTCATAGCCCCGCATGGCCGCCTCACAGACCCGCAAAGGAAACGGCACCGGCCGATTCCAGCGCGATCTCGAAGGTCACCTCGCCGTCGTGATTGCCGGCATAATCCAGCGCCGTCACCTGAAACGGCGCCGTCACCGTGCCGAAATCCGGGATCACCACCTGATAGGTGAGGATCGCCCCGGAAAAGAAGGCAGCCCTCAGCGTCTCGTCCGATGCCTGGTCGCGAAACAGGCCGGAGCCGGACAAGGCCGCCCGGCGCACGCCCGCCCCCTCCAGAAGCTCGCGCCAGCGCCCGGCGCTCTCGCTGTCGGTCACATCCACCGTCTGGGCATTGAACGACAGCCTGCGCGCCCGAAGCCCCGCCACCGTCGAAAACCCCGCGCCATCCTCCACCTTCAAAAGCAGATCCCTGCCCCGCTGCACACCCATGCCCGCCTCCTGTTGTTGCATTGTTGTTGCTGTTGCTCAGCCGCGCGCCCTCTCCCCCTTGTGGGAGAGGTTACAAAATCGAGGGCTTAGCCCGATTGAGGGCTAGAGCGTTTCACCTTTTGACGGAACCATATCCTGCATTTCTGAGATAGTTGGCACATTCGGCGGGCTGGATGGTGTCAACCAGACTGCCGATGTGGCGCCAGGTGTCATCGATGGTCCGCTTCTGTGCATCGCGCATCCAGTGTTTTATCTTCGAGAAGGCCTGTTCGATCGGATTGAGGTCGGGTGAGTATGGCGGCAGGAACCAGAGGCGCGCACCGGCGGCTTTGATCGCCTGACGGATTGTCGCCGACTTGTGGCTGCCGAGATTATCCATGATGACGATGTCGCCCGGTTTGAGCACTGGCACCAACTGCTGCTCGACATAGGCGCGAAAGCACA
>NZ_STGV01000010.1 GCF_004912165.1 Peteryoungia ipomoeae
GCTTCCAAAGCCCAAAACGTCTCAAATCATTCGACGACGGACATTGTCCCTCGTGGTGCTTTCACCATTTCCTTTGCTGGTATTTTTCAACGTAAAGAGAGCGGTGTCGGGTCACGGGTTTGAGCCGTTCGCTGACAACGTAGTGTCCTATCTTCTTCTGATTATCGTATTCGCGGCGAGCGCCATTTCAACAGCGATATACCATACTTGGGGACCCCATCATCGCAACGTCGTCACGTATGCACTCGCTGGGGCTGCTGGCTCAACAGCCCTCTTGACCGCAGCCGACCTGATCGACAGCTATTTTAGCGGGCCGGGGGTTGGTTGGGCTTGGCCGCTCATCGGCTTTATCCTCGGCTTTGCGTTTGGAGGAGTTTTCCGGGCAGCTCATACCGGCTTCGTACGTCGATAGAGCAGAATAGCCAGAGCGGTGATTCAGAGTAAATGGCAGCAAGGCACACGTGACTTGTTAGACCGTTCGTCCCGAGTGGTTCCAAGGCAGCAGCTCATCGATGCGATACTGCTTATGGCCGCTGACGATGGCAGTGAGCGTGGCGGTCAAGTAGGCTAGCGGATCGACGGCGTTGAGCTTACACGTCTCGATCAGCGAGGCGATGATCGCCCAGTTCTCTGCCCCAGCGTCGTGCCCTGCGAACAGTGCGTTCTTACGATTGAGCGCTATCGGTCGGATGGTCCGCTCGATACTGTTGTTGTCGATCTCGATGCGTCCATCGGTCAAGAAGAGCTTCAGACCATCCCAGTATTTGGCGATGTAGGCCAATGCCTCGCCGAGCGGCGACTTCGTTGCGACGCGGGCGCGGTGGTGGATAAGCCAGGTCTGCAGTTCTGCCACACGCGGCGCTGACCGCTCTTGCCGTCCAGCGAGACGAGCTTCAGGATCAAGACCGCGCAGTTCTGCTTCGATACGATACAGCTCGCCGATCCGCTTGACGCCGTCCTCGGCAATGGGTGCTGTGCCATTGCGGGTAATCTCCACCAGCTTTCGCCGGGCATGTGCCCAACAATACGCAAGCCGAATGTCCGGGCCAATCCGGTCTGGCCCGATCAGCCTGTTGTATCCGGCATATCCATCCACCTGCAGGATGCCGGAGAAGCCCTGCAATATCCGTTCGGCATGAATGCCTCCCCGGCCGGGAGCGTAGGTGAAGGCCACGCCCGGCGGAGCACCGCCATTCCAAGAACGATCATCCCGCGCCAGTGCCCAGAAGTATCCGGTCTTGGTTTTGCGGGAGCCGGGATCGAGAACCGGAGCGCGGGTCTCGTCCATGAACAGCTTGGTCGAGCGCTTCAGGTCGGCGATCAACGCATCGAAGACGGGCCGCAGTTCATAGGCTGCCCGACCGACCCAATCGGCCAGCGTTGATCGGTCGAGATCGATCCCTTGGCGGCTCATGATCTGCGCCTGCCGATAGAGCGGAAGGTGATCGGCATACTTGGAGACCAGAACATGCGCGACGGTCGCTTCCGTCGGCAGCCCTGCCGGGATCAACCGTGCTGGAGCTGCGGCCTGGACGATACCGTCTGTACAGGCGCGGCAAGCATATTTGGGGCGACGAGTGACGATCACGCGGAACTGTGCCGGGATCACGTCCCGCCGCTCGGAGACATCCTCGCCAATGCAATGGAGGCAACCGCCACAGCCGCAGATCAGGCTTTCTGGCTCAATCACCTCTTCGATACGCGGAAGATGCTTTGGAAGGGAGCCGCGATTGATCGCGCGTGGCTTGGCAATCCTGTTTCCTGCAGGAATGTCCGCCTCATCCTCGGCATGGATCACGGCCATGGCCGTCTCCAGGTCTTCGAGCGCCAGGTCGAATTGGTCAGGATCGGTCTTCTCGGATTTGCGTCCGAAGGCTGCCTGCTTGAATGCTGCGACCAGCTTCTCAAGCCGCTCGATCCGCTCATCTTTGCGGGCGATATGCTCGTCCTTGCTCGCTATCGCGACGTCCTTGGCTGCCTCGCTTAGCCGCGCCGCGATCAGCATCGCCTTCAGGGCGGCAACATCATCGGGAAGGTCGGCGGCATCAAGCATGACCGGAAGCTACCAAATCCCGAGCCGATTTGCCCTCGGAATCTGCGGAGCTGAGTCATCGTGCCGCAGCTATTCGATGGCCTCCGGGGTTCTTGTCTGGACGGCATGAACCCGCCGCCAGTCAAGGCCTGCGAACAGGGCTTCGAACTGGGCGTGGGTGAGCGTCATCAGACCATCCTTGATGCCTGGCCAAATGAACATCTGCTCTTCCAACCGTTTGTAGGCCAAGACGATCCCGGAGCCGTCCCAGTAGATCAGCTTCAATCGGTCGGCCTTGCGCGACCGGAACACGAAGACCGTTCCAGTGAACGGGTCCTTGTGAAGCTCGTTCTTCACCAGCGACGCCAGGCCGTCATGACCCTTGCGGAAGTCGACAGGTTTTGTCGCCACCATGATCCGCACGCGGTTCGACGGAAGGATCATGTCGTCGCCGCCAGGGCGCGAGCGATAGCCGCAATCCGGGACGCTGACGCACCTTCCTCCAGGCGGATCGTGACGGAACCGACGACAATCTCGGGGCGCGTGGCAGCCTTGACCATCGGCAGCTCAGGCGACGGCGGCTCGACAACCATTGCCGCGAACTCGACCGCGTCTTCGGGCTCAGGCAACACAAGTTTACCTTGCCGCGCCAGCGTCCGCCAGGAAGACAGATGGTTGGCCTTCAGCCCGTGGCGCTCGGCCACTTCATTCACCTTCGCGCCTGGTCGCAAGCTCTCTGAAACGATCCGTGCCTTGACCTCGTCAGGCCATTGGCGATGCGCCTCGCGCCTGCTCCGTCGCGTTGTGAAAACCTCCAACGTAGACTCCATGGAGAAACTCCTTGTCGCTCATCCATGGAATGTCGATCACAGATCAGGCAGCGGCTGCCAATGTGGGGACAGAACACCGGTTACACTGCAAGTATTACAGGATTACAATTAAGATTGACCTTGCCCCGTTAAGCTAATCCATTTTGAAGTAAGCTCTGGCCGATCGAGAGTACCAGAGAATGAAGCGCAACCGTTTCACGGACGAGCGACTAGCGGGCACTCGTTGGAAACGTCGGTGATCCCTTATCGGTGAACGACGTGGGCAACCCCGAGATCATTATAGCGTTACTACGGCGCAGCGAGCTTGGATGTCGCCAGGGACTTTGGTCGGCTCTGCTCACTACCCAACACGCAGATCAGGATTTCCACTCTTTGCTGTATCGTCAACTCCGCCCGGTAGGCGGCGTAATGACGCCGCGCATGACAGCAAATACGGCTCCGACCAGGCCTCCCGTGACCATGCCGGCAGACCCACCCGCAAAGGCCGCCACGAGACAATAGCCAACGAGCGCCAGACTGAAGCTGGGCGTTAGGTAGACGGCTGCGGCAATACCAACGAGTGCACCGACAACGCCGAACACGAACCCCATTCCGGTTACCGCATCGGACGGATCGATGACGATAACACGCTGATCGGGTGCGCCAGGCGTCATGGCAAGCCCATCTCCATTTGTCGTCTTCTCACTTTGCATGCTCGTCTCCCGCGGCCCCCGGCCGTCCAATCAGCCGCTCACCCGATTTCATCATTGTCATCAAGCAAAACGCGAACAGCTGCACCGTCCAGATCATCGTACTGCTTCGCGCTGACCGACCACAGAAAGGCGAGCAACCCCACAGTACCCATGGCGACGGAGACGATAACAAGCATCATCATTGCCATGATGGATCTCCGTGAACTGCGTTGGCAGCAGATATTCTTCTCAGACCGTACAAAACCATCAACGCATCTCCCGATAGGCGTGCCAGGTCGCATGGCCGAGCCAGGGGAAGATGACGATCAGCCCGAGAAGCCCGGTGGCGAGGCAGGCCAAGAACAGGGCAAGGACGATGGCGCCCCATGTTATAGTCACGCGAAGGTTGTTCCACACCATCGTCGTGCTGATGCCCATGGCGGTGAAGGCATCGATCTGACGATCCAGCAACATAGGGATCGAAAAGACGCTGATGGCAAAGGCGAAGCCGGCAAAGAGCGAGCCTACAAAACCGCCGACGAAAAGCATCGCCCATCCTGTGGGCGTGGTGAAAAGCATGGTGGCAATCTGGTCAAGGCCTGGAAATGGCTGAAGGCCAAAGAACAAAGCGTAGACCAGTACCGCGGCCCGCATCCAAAGCAGGATAAGCATGACAAGCAGCATTCCGGTAAAGAACACCTGGGCGCCAGCCTTTGGCCGAACCGACACCATCGTGCTAAACGAGAAAGGCTCGCCCAATTCGAGGTTGCGGCTCTTCAGATACAGACCGGATGCGATAATCGGTCCGACGATCAAGAAGCCCGATAGCGCCGGAAACAGGAAATAGTCGCGGCCGGTGCTGAACATGTAACCGATGAAAGCGATGGACGCGACGCAGACGAGCAGACCATAGAGAAGACTGGGGATGGGTTTGATCCACAAATCCTTCCAGCCGAGCGATAGCCATCGCAAAGGAGCACCGGCGGCCAGGTTGCGCTTCCATTGGATGTTGCGGGTTTCCTCGATATCCGAAACCTCGGAAATCAGGACGGACGCCTGGTCTTTGCCGCTCATCATTCTATCCTTTTCAACATGCCGGTTTGGCCGCACGAAACTGGCCCGGCTGTCCGCCCTTATCCTTCAGATGCGCAACGCAGTCCGGCTGGCTCGAAATGGCGACGTAAGCCAGATGGGCATTGGCTGCGATCAGCACCACGGCGATCACCGTGGCCAGAAGCCATTTCGTTGGAAACCGTGTCACCGCTTTGGTCGCCCGATTTTTTCACTCATGGCTCCCTCTGTCCGAGCGCATGCACGTAAAGCGCCAGAACCTTGATCTCGATTGGCGACAACCGTTCGTCCCAGTTCGGCATATGGCCCTGTCGACCACCGTGAATGGTGTCGATAAGCGTCTGCAGGGTGCCGCCATAGATCCACGTCTGATCCGTGAGGTTCGGCGCCCCGAGTTCCATATTGCCCTTGCCATCGTCTCCATGGCAGGCAGCACAATTCGTCTGAAACACCTCAAGCCCTGCATCCACCCGCTCTACGTTCTCGGGCATTGAGGCATCAGGCTCACTGAGCGTCCTGACATAAAGCGAGACATCCCTGATTTGCTGACGATCAAGGATCTCGTCGCGGCCAAAAGCCGGCATCTGCCCGACACGCGTATCGGGATGCCGCGAATTGACCCCGACAATCAAGGTCTGGGCTATCTGCTCGGCACTCCCGCCCCATATCCAGTCGCCATCGGTCAGATTGGGATAATTTGCGCCGCCTTTGCCGTCTCGGCCGTGACAGGCGGCACAATTGTCTCCAAACAACTGGTGACCATTGGAGCGTACCTTCGCCATCAGCGCTTCGTCTGCCCGAATTTCGTCAAAGGACATGGTCTCGATCCTGCTGACCCATGGAACTTTGGCGGCTTCGCCCTCCAGCAGACTTTTCTCGACCGTCGTTCTCTGATCCTTACCCAAAATGCCCTTGGTGTATGTCGCGCCCAACGGCCATGACGGCATGAGAAACCACCAGAGCACCGCGAACAAATGAGTAGCGATCAGGAACAGCAACACCCCTTTGGGGATTGGCGTGTCCAACTCGCGGATGCCGTTCCACACATGCCCGGTTGTCTTCCGACCGGTGACTGGATCAACGTCTTTCAACTCCACGGCCGATCCTCCTTGTCAAAGACTTGCTGCTCGGCATTCCTGAAGCGCTGCTTATTCGACGGCAGAAACGTGTAGATCATCACGCAGATCGAAAACCCGATCAGATAGAACAGGCCCCACGTTTTGGCGGTTGCGACCAGAGTATCGTGATTGATGTCCATTGCGTCCTCAATTCGTCGGTTCGGGCATCTGTTCGGAGGCGGCGGTGTTTTCGTAGGCTACCCTTGTCAGTTGGCCGAGGACCTGCAGGTAGGCGACCAAGGCGTCCATCTCGGTAAGGTTGGTCGCCACACCATCGAAGGCAGAGATCTGGGTGGCCTCGCCATAGCGCTCAGCAACGCCAGTGGCCTGATCCGTGTCTGGCATCGCCTGGCCATAGGCATCGGCTGTGGCGTTGATGATCATCTCATCCGTATAGGGAACGCCGACGGCTTGCTGGGCTCGAAGCTTGAGCGACAACTCATCGACCCTGAGCGGTGTCGTGCCAAGCCACCGATAGGAGGGCATGTTGGATTCCGGCACGACGTCGCGCGGATTGTTTAGATGCGTGACATGCCAGAGATCGGAATACTTGCCGCCGATCCGAGCAAGATCGGGTCCTGTCCGCTTTGACCCCCACAACATGGGATGGTCATATTGCGACTCCACCGCAAGTGAATAGGGACCATAGCGCTCCACTTCGTCACGGAGGGTACGGATCATCTGACTATGACACGCATAACAACCCTCGCGGACATAGATATCGCGACCTGAGAGTTCCAAGGGTGTGTAGAGGCGCATGTCAGCTACATCTTCGACTGTTTCGTCGATGGTAAACAGCGGGGCTATCTCAACGATGCCCCCCACACTGGCGGCCGCAATGATGGCCAGCATGAAACCGATTGCCGATCGTTCGAGCTTTCCGTGCATGTCTGACATGGTTTACTCCGCAGCCGATGGGGCGGTATGGTCGGACTGATCCGCCCCGAGCGGCAGGTCTTCACGGGACTCATCCAACATCACCCGAGGCATCCTCACCGTCATCCAGACATTGTAGGACGCAATAATGGCGCCGAGCAGGAAGAGCAGGCCACCGAAGGCGCGGGCGATATAATAGGGATACATTTCGACCAGACTGTCGACGAACGAGTAGACCAGCGTGTTGTCCGGGGAATAGGTCCGCCACATCAGGCCCTGGATAATTCCGGAATTCCACATGGCAAAGACGTAGATCAGCGTGCCGATCAGCGCGAGCCAGAAATGGACCTCGACAAGGGTGTCCGAATACATCCGCTCCCGCTTCCAGATGGCTGGAACCAGCGTGTAGAGCGAACCGAAGGTGATCATCGCCACCCAACCCAAAGCGCCCGAATGCACATGGCCGACAGTCCAGTCGGTGTAGTGGGACAGCGAGTTGACCGGGCGGATCGCGAGAAACGAGCCTTCAAAAGTTGATAGCCCATAGAAGAACGCCGCCATCATGATGAAACGCAGCGTCGCGTCATCGCGCACCTTGTGCCAGGCGCCGTTGAGCGTCAGCAGCGCATTGCCGGCCGAGGCCCAGGATGGCACCAGCAGCATGACCGAAAAGGTCATGCCAAGATTCTGTACCCAATGTGGCAGGGCCGTATAATGGAGGTGGTGGGATCCGGCCCACATGTAGAAGAAGGTGATACCCCAGAAACTCAGGATCGACAGGCGATAGGAGAAAATCGGCCGATCCGCACGCTTTGGCAGGTAGTAGTAGAGCATGCCTAGGAAGCCGGCCGTGAGAAAGAAGGCAACGGCATTGTGCCCGTACCACCATTGAACCATGGAATCCTGGACACCCGCCCAGATCGTATAGCTCTTGGAATGAGCAAGGGAGATCGGCACCGCGAGATTGTTCACGATGTGCAGGATGGCAACCACGAGGATGAAGGCCAGATAATACCAGTTGGCCACGTAGATATGCGGCTCTTTGCGTTGCGCCAGCGTGCGGACATAGAGGACAAGGTAGGTCACCCAGACGATCACGAGCCAGATGTCGGCATACCACTCTGCCTCAGCATACTCCTTAGATTGCGTCACCCCTAGAAAATAGCCAGACACGGCAATCAAACAGAAGAGGTTGAAACCGAACAGCACAAACCAGGGCGAGAGCTGCCCTGCAAGACGGGCGCGCGAGGTTCGCTGAACCACATGGTAGGACGTCGTGATCAGTGCATTGCCGCCGAACCCAAATATGACACCGGTAGTATGAGCGGGGCGGATTCGTCCAAAGCTTGCCCAGGATGTATCAAAATTCAAGCCTGGCCAGGCAAGCTGGGAGGCGGCCCAAACGCCGATGAACATTCCGAAGATCGCCCAGGCGAGAGTTAGGCCGACCCCGACCTTGATGGGATCATCGTAGTAGCGCTTAAATCTGGCCGGGTCAGGCTCTGGAGCAAAGCTTCCAGACATCAGCAGGACCAGAAGTCCCAAGCTGTAGAAAAGGACCATTGCTCCGTGCACACCGAGCGTATCAGCCCGACCGGCTGCGGCCATGGCAATGCCTACGATGGCCATGATGATAAGAATGGCCGCGCCCAAACTGCGTTCACTCGACGTCAACTGGCCCATTGATCTGCCTTCTTTAAGTTTAGGCGGACTGGAGTGCTGACCTGCGCCTGCCTAGAAAAAAGTCAGGTTGCCTATCAGTTAAGCGGCACCCTATGGGATGATAGGTCTTATACAACTTCTCGTGAAGCCCTTAAATGCTGAAAGCCAAGGAGTTTGCCAGGAATCTCCGGGGTGGAGTAGGAGACCAACGCATCCAAGCTCTTGAAAGGACTCGAACCGCCGACCCGTTATTTGGCCGATAAGTTCGCGCTGCATTTCCCTACGGGGCAACTACTTGCGCTCGGGAATGGCTGATACGGGGCCGGAAGCCGACTGTCCGTTCCTGTCCGATCTATGTTGGAAACTGACATACGATTTTGAACATCAACGGACGGCAGGAATTCCGGTATAAATGTGACGGGTCGGATGCCGGCGACTTTTTACCGGCTCCCTAACTGAACGGTGTTGTGGTGCAGTTTACATCTGATGACCGAGCATCAATCCTGATGATGCCAGGGCCATCCAGACAGCCATCGCGATCATCATCAAGTTCTCGGTGAGTGAGATGAACCCGAGCGGTACGTTGCTCGATCCACCGACACAGGCGCATTTCAGCTCACGCTTGTCAATATAAACGGCCTTGAAGACCGAAACTGCGCCAATGCCACCAATGAACAGAGCCACGGGAACGGACAGCCAGTTCGCAACGCCTGCCACCATCAGAACGCCTGCAAGTCCTTCGGCGTAGGGGTAGATGTAGCTGTATGGCACCCACCGCTTCGCGAGCAGATCATAATTCAGGAACATCGTCGCGAAGGTTTCGACATTTTGAAGCTTGAGCATGGCCAGGACCACCATCGAGAAAGCGATGAACCACTCCAAGGCCCGGACGGTGAAGGGCGTGCCGAAGACAGCGTAGCTGACACCCATTGCCATCAGTGCAGTCATCGCAAACAGCACGATAACGGGGCGATAGGTGGTTGCCTTCGGATCGGCCACAGGCTTTCCAAAGTAGCGCCGCAGATCGTCATAGCCGCCGACACGGGCACCGTCGATGAACACCTGCGGTGTCGTCTTCACACCGTGCTCTACCTTGAACGCATCCGTTTGCGCGCGGGTTGTCAGGTGGCGGTCATCCACCTCATATCCCGACCGCCTCAGCAGATCCTTGGCTTTGAGGCCATAAGGGCAGGTATGCTCTGCAGTGACCATCCGGTAGAGGACGGCTTTTTTCACTGCAGTCGAGGGGTTCACTCTATCCAACATTTCACGTCTCCTTTGCCTTGTGAAACAGTTGGCAAGACCATACGTTCCGTACCGTGGTACGGAGTCAAGCCCCATGGATATGACAATCGGAAAATTTGCGGCGTCTGGCGGAGTAGGTGTCGAAACAATCAGGTTCTACCAACGCAAGGGTCTGTTGAAGACCCCTAAGCGCCTTGAGGGTGGCAGGCGCTATGGAACTGAGGATCAGAGGCGGCTGAAGTTTATCCGCCAGGCTCAGACGGCTGGATTTACGCTGGAGGAGATACGGGAGCTGCTCGAACTCGATGCGGGAGACGACAGGGAGCGGGCACGCGAGGCCGCAAAGGCGCGACTGATCGCGCTGGAGACGCGGATCGCCGAACTCAATCGGACCCGCGATGCGCTAAAACGCCTGGTTTCGGAATGCTCTTCAGGCAAACGCGGCCCCTGCCCTATCCTCCATTCGTTTGGACTGTAGCCTGCAAAAGCAGCAGTTCCGGTCAGTCCGGCTTGAATGACTGATAGACATACATCTCACCGCCATCGCGCGGAATTGCGATGACGTCGTATGGTTCCGGCGAACCACCCATGCCGAGCGAACCCATAGGCATTCCTGCGACTGCGAGCCCTGCCAGTGGCGGCCGTTCATCGAGCAGCCTTCTCACGGCATCGATCGGCACGTGGCCCTCAAGGAAGTAACCTTCTACTTCCGCTGTGTGGCAGGCCCGAACGGACGGCGGCACATTGAGGCGTCGCTTGACCTGATCCATGTCCGGTTCCTCGACGGTGCGAACCGAGAAGCCCACCGTGCTGAAAGCATCGCCCCATGACGAGCAACAGCTACAAGTGGGATCCTTGTGCAGGATGACCGATGGCACTGCGGCAAAGCCCGTGGCGGGTGTCAGAGCCATCGTGGCGGCCACAGCCAGAAATTCTCTGCGTCTCATACTCTCTCCTGCGAACTTCGGTAAGCCACTCAAAACTGGAAGGAGATGCCCGGCATGGCTCCCGACAGTTGATGACCTGATCTTGGCACGGCGATGGCGTGACATCTTTGCCGCAAGTCAACGATCCTGCCACTCGCCTTTCGCGCTTCCAAGATTAGAACTTCCCCTGCGCGGTGGTCCCGTCCGGGGTGATCACCTGGATCGCACCCTTAACACCCGGATTGACCGGAACGGGCGAAGTTCCCGTGAGGCGATTGCCATCAGCAGCAGACAGCGCAAACCGACGAACAGCGCCGTCGATCAAAAGGATGGCATTGCCTGTGTGTCCGGCCGCAGAGACGGGCTGGTCGGCTGCGTCAAACAAATAGATCGTCACTTCAGTCGTTCCTGTCGTCACGAGTTCGACATGGTGGTTTGCGCCTGCGTCAACCTTCAGCCCGCCGTTCGGTCCAGGACGGGGCGCGTGTGCATAAGCGGGCAAAGCTGTCATGGCGAAGACGAGGGAAAGGGTGAGCAGACTGCGGCGCATGGAGTTCTCCTGGTAGGACTTAAAAGGCTTCGATGGTTTGATTGGGCGTTCCGGCTGACTGCTTCGTACCACTCACCTGAGTACGAGCCTGCTCCACGAGACGCTCCAGAGGCTTCCGACCGTAGCGCAGAAACAGGGTAGGAGTGAGAAGCGTATCGAGTACGGTCGACGTCACGAGACCACCGAAGATCGTGATCGCGACCGGGTGGAGGATTTCCTTGCCCGGTGCGGTCGCATCGATCATCAGCGGAACAAGCGCAACACCAGCCGACAGAGCCGTCATCAGGACTGGGGTCAGACGTTCCAGTGAGCCCCGCACGACAAGTTCCTTGCCGAACGGCAGATCTTCCTGGATCGCCAGGTTAATGTAATGGCTGATCTTCAGAATGCCGTTGCGCGTCGAAATGCCCGTCAGCGTGATAAAGCCGATCATCGAGGCGACGGAGAGCGGCTGGCCGGCAATCCAGAGCGCAGTCACCGAGCCGATCAGTGCGAGCGGCACGCTCGCCATGATGATCGAGACGAAGAGCACCGAGCGATAGCGGGAATAAAGGATCGCAAACACCATCGCCAGCGAGATGATGGAGAGAAGACCGATAGTCCTCATCGATTCTTCCTGCGCCTGAAAGGTGCCTTCCAGGCTGACGAAGAAGCCGGGCGGAAGAGAAGAGCTCGCGATCACTTCGCGGATCTGGGCAATGACCGTTGTCATGTCGGCTTCGCCATCCGTATTGGCGAGAACGACCACACGACGCTTGCCGTTTTCACGAAGGATCTGGTTTGGACCATCCGTCTCGCGGACTTCTGCTATCTGGCTGACCGGGATCCAGCCCGCAGGCGTTTCAATGAGGAGATCCGATAGCCCCTTGGTGCTGCGGGTCTCGTCCTCGAGACGCAGCACGACGTCGAACCGCTTGTTGCCGTCGACGATGCGGGACACGATCGTCCCGTTCGACAGTCGTTCGAGCTGTTCGGTGACGGCCGCCGGCTGGATGCCGTAAAGGGCCGCCCGGCGGTAATCGACGATGACCTCGAGATGCGGGATGCGCACCTGCTTTTCCACCTGAAGGTCAACGATCCCCGGGATCTCAGCCAACTTGCCGCGAAACTCCTCGGCGAAGCCGCGGATGCTGTCGAGATCCTCGCCGAAGATCTTCAGCGCGATCTGGGCGCGCACACCTGAGAGCATGTGGTCAAGACGGTGCGAGATCGGCTGGCCGACATTGGTGGCGACAGGCAGAACCGACAGTCGTGAACGAATATCCGCGATAATGTCGTCCTTGGACCGACCTTCAGCGGCAAGCGCCACTTCTATTTCTGAAGAGTGGACACCCTCTGCATGTTCGTCGAGCTCGGCGCGTCCGGTGCGGCGACCGATCTGCTCCACCTCGGGTACCTCCATAATCAACCGCTCAGCAATCAGTCCGACACGATGGCTCTCAGCAAGCGAGATGCCCGGGTTGAACAACATGTTGATCGTCAGTGTCCCTTCATTAAAGGGCGGCAGAAACGATCGCGGCAATTGGGTAGCAAACAAAACTGCTGCCACGACACCGGCGAGCACGGTGGTCATCAGGATCTTCGGATGGCCAAAGGACCAGTCGAGCAGCCGACGATTGGCGCGTTTAAGAACCCGCACGACCACGCCCTCATGCTCGTCGAGGCGTTTCAGGCCCGGCAGCATGTAATAGGCCATGACGGGCGTCAGCGTGATCGAGACCACAAGCGAAGCGAGGATTGAGATGATGTAGGCTTGGCCGAGCGGCGCGAAGAGCCGTCCCTCAATACCTGAGAGGGCAAACAGCGGCACGAAGACCAGAACAATGATCATCGTTGCGTAAACGATGCCGGAGCGAACTTCCTGACTGGCCGATACGACGACATCGAAGACCGAGCGCGGATTGCCCTTTTCCCGGTTTTCCCGCAGCCGCCGGAAAATATTCTCGACGTCAACGACGGCATCATCGACCAATTCGCCGATGGCGATCGCCAACCCGCCAAGCGTCATCGTATTGATCGACAACCCGAGCAGATGAAAGACGATAGCGGTCACCAGAATGGAGACAGGAATAGCCGTCAGCGAGATCGCCGTCGTTCGGGTATTCAGGAGGAAGACGAACAGGATGATCGCAACGACGACAATTGCCTCGGCTAACACCTTCTGCACGTTGCCGATCGAGGTTTCGATGAAATTGGCCTGCCGGAACAGGACCTGATCGGCTTTCACGCCCGCGGGCAATGTGGCGCTGATTTCGCCAAGGGCTGCCTCGACTTCGCGGGTCAATTTGACAGTGTCGATATCAGGTTGCTTTTCTACCGAGACGATGACGGCAGACTGACCCTGGTAACCGGCATCCCCGCGCTTCAGGCGTGGTGCAAATCCGACTTCCGCGACCTGCCGCAGGAGAACCGGTTGCCCATCGACACTGGCAACCACTACGCGCGCCAGATCCTCGATATTTTGAGTGCGGCCGACATTGCGGATCAGGAACTCGCGGCTGTATTGGTCGGTGAAGCCGCCACCGGTGTTCGAGCCGAACTGCGCGAGAGCCTGTTCAATCTGTTCGAAGGACACGCCGAGTGCCCGCATGGCGGCGGAGTTCGGAGATACGCGATACTGGCGCACCTCGCCCCCGATCGGAATGACCTGGGCGACACCGGGGATGCTCAGAATTCGCGGTCGGACGGTGAAGTCAGCGAGCTCGCGCAACTCCATGGCCGAGACATTGTCCGGTCCGGTCACGGCAATGAGCATGACCTGACCCATGATCGAGTTGATCGGGCCCATCTGCGGCACGACATTCGCCGGCAGTTGCGGCTGTACAAGCGACAGCCTCTCGGCGATCTGCTGGCGGTTGCGATAGATGTCCGTGTCCCAGTCGAACTCGACATAGATGATCGAAAGTCCCACGCCGGAGGTGGAGCGAACGCGGCTCACACCGGGAAGGCCGTTCATCTGGTATTCGAGCGGATAGGTGACGAGCTGCTCGACCTCTTCAGGTGCCAGTCCTTCGGCTTCCGTCATGATGGTGACGGTCGGCCGGTTGAGATCGGGGAAGACGTCAACGGGTAGCCTCGTGACCGTAAACGCCCCGTAGATCATGAGGACTGCGGCAATCGCCAGGACGAACAGGCGGTTCCGCAGCGACTGGGTGACGAGAAAATTGAACATCGGAGCCTCAGCGGATCTGGTTCAGGAGTTCGGCACCCTGTGTGACGATGCGCTTTCCGGCTTCGATCCCGGAGACAATCAGAAGACGGTCACCATCCAGCGGCTCGGTACGGACTTCCCTCGGCACGAAACGTTCCGCATTGGTGTGTTCATAGACGAGTGACTGCCCGTTGGAAGCACGCAGAACACTGGTGCGTGGCACGGCAATGCCCGTGCGCTCGTCAGTGGTCGATGACAGAACGGTCAGCAACTGCCCAGCACGGATACCGTCTGCCTGGCCCTCGACGCTGAAATGGATCGGGATCGCCTGATTGCGATCGGCAAGCCCGCTTCCCCGATAGGAGAGAGAGGCGGTTCTGCCATCCATGAACTTGCCGCGCGCGGCTCCAGTCACGGAATGGGCGTCAAAGCTCAGTGCTTCTACCCAGTAACGGCTTGGATCGATGATCTGGAAGATCACGGTATTGGGCTCGGCAATCTGTCCGGCAACGGCCTGGGCCGCAGCGATAACGCCTGATACAGGTGCGGTCAGTTTCTCAGCCGCCGTCGGCGCCTGCTCCAGATTGGCGCGCCGCGCCTTGAGGCCCTGGAGCTCAAGTGTTGCATCCTCGATTTCGGCGCGCGCCACCACCGATTGAAGCCGCTCGAAGCGCTGCAGCTTGCGTTCGACCAGCATGATTTCCTGATCGAGCTCACGGGCCTGCTGCTGCTGGCTTGTCAGATCAGCGGCACCGACAGAGGGCTGCACGAGGGCCAAGACATCCCCGGCGGACACCCGCGCACCAAGCTGCGGGAAGCCGCCGGGTGGCGGCAGAAGCCTTCCCGACACAGAGGCCTGGACATAGCCTGATGTCGTGGGGTCTGGGATGATGCGGGCCGGAAGTTCAACAGTCCCGGCGTGGGCTGCCTGCTCGGTGAAGATGGTCCTGATGGCGAGGATACGCTGGGTTGTCTTGGGGACGAAGATCGACCCATCGGCAAACCGCTGGGCGACATCCCGCTCGGCGGCCTGCGCTTTGGGTGCTGCAGGGCCGGCGGCCTCCGACTGCGGTGCCCCGGCAAGTAAGAGGACTGCGGCTAATGCAGCGGTCGAGCTTCCAGTCTTGCGGCTGCGGAAAAGCAGTGCAAGCAGCAAGCCGACCACGATGCCACCACCGCCAACCACCCAGAGTGTCATGTCCTGTCGCTGCAGTCGGGCGCCAACCTCCTGCGCAAAAGCCGAACTGATGAGGAAACCATTCGCGGCAGCCACCGGAACAGGGCTGGCCGTCATCTCGGGGATTACCATTGTAACTGTCAGGACGTCGAAGAGGTCACCGGCCATCACGGTGAGGGCAAGATCATATGAACCGGGCTTTGTCAGCCATGGTGCCGTCGCCACGTAAGTTCCCTCGCCCGAAGCTTCGGCCGTCAGCGTTCCCGCAGGGCTGTCGATTTCGAGTACCGCACCGTCGACCGGTTCATTGCCCTTGAAGCTGTCGAGAAAGATTTCCAGACGCTCTCCGCGCGCTACAGCAACCAGCTCGAGATCGACCGTCGAAGCGTCGGCGCGCGGTGCGATCGTGGTAGAGACAGGCGGGGGCGGCGCGCCGTGATCATGGCCCTCATGGGCCGCTGCAGAGGATGCAGCAAGTCCTATGACAGAAAGGCAGATTCCAGCGAGAACAGAGGCGAATCGGTCGACCATCGTAACCCTGAGCAAAAGTTGATTTGCTCCGGTGTAGCTGCGCCTCTTTGTCCGTCGATGTCCCGATTGTTACGGAATGTTTCAGCTTGGTTTTGCCACGTCCTTCGGGAGGATGACACTTACAACCAGACCTCCTGTTTGGCGGTTCTCCAGGCGTAGCGTACCGGAATGCCCGTCAATGATCGCCTGCGCAATTGGCAATCCGAGGCCGAAGCCGCCTGTCTCGAGATTTCTCGATGGCTCAAGCCGAACGAAGGGCGAAAGGGCCCGCTCGACGTCCTGAGCCGCTATACCGGGGCCATCGTCACTGATTGCAACGAGGACGTCGGACTGCCGATCGATGACCTCGACCCGCGCCCGCTCGCCATATTTGAGTGCGTTGTCGATAAGATTGGAGAAGGCGCGCTTCAGCGCCAGCCTACGACCCGTGACGATCGCATGGGCGGCCCCGGACAGGTCGATGGATGCGCCCCGATCGGCCGCATCGTCGACCAGCGTTCCGAGGATCGCGACGATGTCGATCGGCTTCAGTTCCTCGTCGCTGCGATCTCCGCGCAGGAAGGATAGCGTCTGATCGAGCATCCGCTCCATCTCCGTCAAATCCTCGGCCATTGCATCGCGCGCGACACCATCTGCCAGATCCTCGGCTCTGAACCGCAGTCGTGTGATCGGAGTCTTCAGATCATGCGAAACGGCTGCGAGCGCTTGGGTGCGGTCTTCGATCAATCGCTCGATGCGCCGTTGCATATCATTGAAGGCGGCAGCGAGTTCAACCACCTCTCGCGGCCCGGTTTCCGGAACGGGAACGACAGTCTTGCCCCGGTAGAAATCCTTGGCCGCAGTAGCCACCGCTGTCAGCGGACGAGTAAACCAACGCACCAGAAGCATTGAGACGATGATTGCCCCGAGAGCCATCAGCGTCGTCGAAACCAGCATTCCTCCCGGCGGCGGCACCTTGCGGTCCCAGGAAACAAGATGGACATTAATCCATGACGCATCGGGGAGCTTGATCGAAACGACTGCCAGATGCGGATCGTCATCCGCCTGGTTATCCGACCCGATGATAAGACCATCCTCGGCGATTTCAGGGGCAAGCTCTCTCAGATTGCGGCGGAGCGGCTCCCAATTTTCTGCTCCGGTCGCGCCCGCAACGGCATAGGGCGTTGCTCCCCAGTGAGCGTCGATCGAACCGCCGGAGAAGTCGTGAGCTACCTGCTCGCGCTCCTCAATGGGGGCACGCATGACGGATCGCTTGATGGTCAGAAGCTGGTCAGCGAGCCGCACTTCATTCGCAAGATCCAGTTCCTGCTCAAGACTCTGGTGGTAGGTGAACAGGCTGCCAAAATGCACAAGAGAGATGCCAAACAGCACAACGAGCGCCGTTCGCAGTCTCAGGCTGTCCATCGACCGCCACCAACGCTGCATTCGTGTTTCGTGACGACAATCAGGCACGGACGACATCCGTCGCAAACAGATAACCCGCGCCTCGAACTGTCTTGATGAGGTCTTCGCGCCCATCGAGCTTGCGACGGAGACGACTGACCTGAACATCGATCGAGCGATCATAGCCTTCGATCGCACGATTGCGGGCCGCGTCCAGCAGGAACTCGCGGGTCAGCACGCGCTGCGGCGCCTCAAGGAAAGCCAGCAACAGGTCGTATTCACCCGTCGACAGATCCACGACCACGCCGCTCGGTGCGGTCAGTTCTCGCTTCATCGCGTCGAGCGACCATCCAGCAAAGCTGAAGCTCCGACCGGTACGGTCCGTCGCCGGGTTACCAGAAGCTCGGGTACGGCGCAGCACCGCACCGATGCGTGCCAGCAATTCGCGAGGATTGAAGGGTTTCGGGAGATAGTCGTCAGCCCCAACCTCAAGACCGATGATGCGATCGGTCTCGTCGCCTTTGGCCGTCAGCATGATGATCGGGACGGAGGAAGTGCGTCGCAGTTCGCGACAGATCTCCAGCCCGTTCTTCCCCGGGAGCATGAGATCGAGCACGATGAGATCGACCGAAGTGCGTTTCAGGGTCTCAGCCATCTCGACCCCGTTGCGCGCCGTGTGAACGCGAAAGCCGTTCGCCCGCAGGAACTTGGCGACCAGAATCAGGATCTGGCCGTCGTCATCCACGATCAGGATTTCGGCTGAGGCATCCAAGGCTGTTCTCTCCGCAGCTTCACCTACTTTGCAGGCTCCGGAATTAGCAGAGCGACGCGCAGCAATTTGTGTCCCGAAGGTAACAGATTGTTTCAACAGCAGAAGCCCTAAGATCGGGAAGACGGCTTTAACTGACAGCGAGAGTCTGGCTTTTGCGGGGAAAGGCTGAAGGCCGCCTCTCGGGGCGCTGCGCGCAGCCAGATTCCAGCAGGAAATAACCTTTCGGCAATCGTCGACAAGTTCATCGTGCCGGATGCCGGTCGCTCGCTATTCAATGTCGGTGATCCCTATGGTCGTGACCGCCATGTCGATGAAACAGGTGCATGAGCGGGCAGGCCAACAAGATCAGATAGGGCAAATAACCAAGCACGTGCCCCCAGTGCTCACGAAGGATGTAGAACACCAGGATCAGGGCCAGAGATGCGCCCATCAGCAGGAGCGTGCGGTTGGCCGTCATATCTTCATGCTCCTCAACCTGAGAGAGTTGGCGATCACACTGACCGAAGACAGTGCCATCGCCGCCGCCGCGATGATCGGTGAGAGCAACAGACCAAAGACGGGATAAAGGACGCCCGCCGCGACCGGCACGCCTGCCGCATTGTAAATGAAGGCGAAGAAGAGGTTCTGCCGGATGTTGCGCATCGTCGCGCGGCTCATCTGCCTTGCCCGGACGATGCCCTGAAGGTCTCCCTTCAGAAGGGTGACACCGGCACTCTCGATGGCAACGTCGGTTCCGGTTCCCATGGCAACACCTACATCTGCTGCGGCCAGTGCAGGAGCATCATTCACACCGTCGCCCGCCATGGCAACGATCCTGCCTTCACTGCGCAGCCGCGAGACGATCTTGCTCTTGTCCTCAGGCAGGACTTCCGCTTCCACCTCCGAGATCCCGAGGCGGCGTGCTACGGCAAGAGCGGTTGTCTTGTTGTCGCCCGTCAGCATGACGACGCGAATACCGTCTTCGATGAGCGCCTTCACCGCATCCGGTGTCGTCGCCTTAATGGGATCGGCAATGGCAAAGAGACCTGCCAAGTGGCCGTCAATAGCGATGAAAATGACCGTTGCGCCCTCGTTACGAAGCTCTTCTGCCTTTGCAGTCATCGCGGTAACGTCGACACCTTCTTCCTCCATGATGCGGTGGCTGCCGAGGATCAGCCGCTTGCCTTCGACCACGCCTGTCGCGCCTTTGCCCACAGGACTGTCAAAGTCGGTAGCATCTCCCAGAGCGATGCCACGGTTGTTGGCCGCATTGACGATTGCCAGTGCCAGCGGATGTTCGCTTGAACGCTCGACTGTGGCCGCGAGCCGCAGCAATTCGGATTCTGATATGCCTGCGACCGCGGCGATCGCTGTCACCTCGGGTCGCCCCTCCGTCAAAGTGCCTGTCTTGTCGACGACCAGCGTATCGACCTTCTCGAAGCGCTCCAGGGCCTCGGCGTTTTTGATCAGCACGCCGAGGCTCGCCCCGCGACCGACGCCGACCATGATCGACATGGGCGTTGCAAGCCCGAGGGCACAGGGGCAGGCGATGATAAGAACGGCAACTGCCGCCACTAAGGCATGGGCGAAACGAGGCTCCGGCCCATAGGTCATCCAGGCAGCGAACGCGACGAGTGCCACCCCAATGACGACCGGAACGAACCAGCCCGAGACTTCATCGGCGAGACGTTGGATGGGTGCCCGAGAGCGTTGGGCCTCTGCGACCATGCGGACGATCTGTGAGAGCATGGTGTCGCTGCCGACCTTGCCAGCCTCCATGACGAAACCACCGGTCTGGTTCATGGTCCCGCCGATCAGCTTCGACCCGACATCCTTGGTGATGGGCATCGATTCGCCCGTAATCATGGATTCGTCAACGGAGCTTCGGCCCTCCAGAAGCAAGCCATCAACTGGCACCTTCTCTCCCGGTCGAACGCGCAGGCGGTCGCCAACAGCCACGGCGTCGAGACCGACATCCTCATCTATACCATCGGCGCGCACGCGCCGTGCGGTCTTCGGTGCCAGATCGAGAAGCGCGCGGATGGCACCGCCCGTCTGTTCGCGCGCCCTCAGCTCCAGAACCTGACCAAGCAGGACCAGGACCGTGATGACGGCAGCAGCCTCGAAATAGACGGCGACCGAACCTCCCTCTGCGCGGAACGTGACCGGAAACAGTCCAGGCGCAACGGTCGCGACAACGCTGTATATCCAGGCAGCACCCGTTCCCATCGATATCAGGGTGAACATGTTCAGGCGGCGCGTCACCAAGGATTTCCAGCCGCGTTCGAAGAAGGGCGATCCGGACCAAAGGACAACAGGTGTCGCGAGCACCAACTGCAGCCAGTTCGATGTCTGTTGCCCCAGTATCATATGAAGGTTCGTGAGATGCCCACCCATTTCCAAGGCAAGCACCGGGATGCTGAGGCCGAGGCCGATCCAGAACCGTCTGGTCATGTCCACAAGTTCCGGACTGGGGCCCGTTTCCAGGGTCGCCACTTCCGGTTCCAGCGCCATTCCGCAGATGGGGCAATTGCCGGGCTCCGTTTGGCGGATTTGGGGATGCATGGGGCAGGTGTAGATCGACGCTTTGACAATGCTCGGGCCACCGGGCTTGAATGAAGAAGCTGCCGGATCGTGCGAATGTCCGTGGTGGTGGTGATGCGCGTGACTTGCGTTGTTCATCTCGCCCTCCTTTAACCCTGCTGGACATAGTCGACGAATGTCATCATGCCCGTCGCCATGTGATAGAGATGATGGCAATGTAGCGGCCAACGGCCTGCATTATTTGCGTCGAACTCGATCGATACACGCGCCATGGGCGGCAGCATCACAGTGTCCCGCATAGCGCCGGAAATGTTCTTGCCGTTGATTTCTGTGACCTGGAAGTGATGGCCATGCAGATGCATCGGATGGGCCATCATCGAGATGTTGTGCATGGAAATCCGAATGCGCTGTCCGCTGCGGACTTCGATGGGGCTGTCGGTTTCGATGGACCAGCGATAGGTCGCCATGTCACCGCCCAGCATCAGCGCAAACTGCCGATCAACAGCGCGCCGTGCCAGCGGTGTCAGGCCTTGAAGGCTTTGCTCCAGCGAAAGGTCAAGAACCGGGCCCCTGGCTGCCGCAGTGGTTTCAAGCTTTTGCACTCGTGCGGAGGCGGTGGCGAGGATCACGCCAGTGCGCTCACTGGCCCCTTCCCGCAGAGCCAGTATAGGATATGCCCCGTCGGCAGGCGGCAAGGCCAGACGGATGTCGGCCCGTTGGCCCATCGACAAGGGGAACTGACGGCCGCGGACCGGGACGACGTCCATCCCGTCGACAGCGATCAGCTCGCCCTCGAGTTCGCCAGTATCGATCGTGAAGGCGGTTGCCGTGGCGCCATTTATGATGCGCAGCCTGATGCGGCCGCCCCGATCTACCCTAACGATCTCGGGGTCATCGAGCGTCCGGTCATTGGCGAGATAGGCGTCATACTCGATGTCGTTCAGGTCCATGCCCGTCATCATATGAGGCCCCGCCGAAGTTTCAGCCGAGCCCATCTGATGGCCACCATGCATGTTCATCATGGAGGACATATCTCCGTGTCCGGAGGGCATGGCATGACCGCCACCGCTCTGAAGGTCGGAAAGCAGTTCCTCGGGCGACTTGAAGGAGAAATCATGCAGGAGCACGATGACCTCTTGCTCGTCGCGGGCAAGATCCTCGGCGGTTCGTATGATCAGGGGTGCCGCGAGCAGGCTCTGCTCCTGCAGAGTGTGGGCATGCATCCAATGGGTACCGCCTCTCGGCAAGGGAAAATTGTAGGCCCGGCTTTCCTTAGGCGGAAGCAGCGCAGCTGGGTTTCCCGGCACCCCGTCCAAATCCCAAGGCGGCGTAAGCCCATGCCAGTGGATGAGCGTCTCCTCGTCGCTTTCGTTGCGAAGAAGAACGTCGAAGTCCGAGGGCGCGTTGAGGACCAGCCCGGCGTTTCCGGCCTTGTCGGTCAGTCCGAAGACGGAAGCAGCCTTGCCGTTGACGTCCAGGGTCCGTTTACCGATCACAAGCTCGCTCGTTTGTGTGGCGGAGTTTGCCCAGGCATGGCCGAGGGGGGACAGGGCCACGGAACCCAAGGCGAGCGATTTCAGAAAGTCTCTGCGATACATGATGTTTCTCTCGATCCGGCCGTCGTGACGACCGCTGCTGTTGAAATGAAATTGCGCATCAAGCGCTTTCTTCAGACAGCGGTTCGAGGGGGATGACGTGCGGGAGAAGGGATCTGCCCCTGAAGGGGTGAGCACGCAGTGATAGGGACAAGCACACGGGCGAATTTTTCAGCAAACAGCGACATCACTGAGAACGACGGAGCGCACAGCGTGCAGGCCTGCGCACAACAGTCATGCGTGGCCGAGTGGTCCATATCCGTCTGGCCGTCTATCTGGATATGGTTTTCACCGCCGGCATGGAGGATTTGAGACGAGCAGGGCGGTGGACCGGCATGTGACTGGGTGGACGCGAACAGAAGCGTCATCGCCACTAAGGCGACGGTCAGCATGACCCAATTCTGTAGCCTCAAAATACCACTCATCACCTTCTCTCTCTCGATATTACCAGAATAGGCGTTTTCGAGCCCTTGCGGATTGATGTCGGTCAACCGGAAATCAAGCTTGCAGCTTCCCATGATGGGAAGGTCAAGTGCCCCGAAGCGCAAGCTTGCGGCAATAGCAAATATAGGGTACCCCTCTATGGTATGAGCCATACCAATAAGCACAAAGACAAGCTGCTCGCCCGCGTTCGACGGCTTAAGGGACAGATCGAGGCAGTGGAACGATCGCTGGAGAGCGATGCCTCTTGCGGTGAGGTCTTGAACCTGGTCGCGTCTATTCGGGGTGCTGTCACTGGGCTGACCGGAGAACTGATCGAAGACCACATCCGCGAGCACGTTTCGAACCCGCAAACCGATCCCGATCAGGCTCGAGCACAGGGTGCGACTGAACTCATCGATGCCATCAGGACCTATCTGAAATGACCGCGGACACTCGCCTTCAGTCCCCTCACGAGCACATTTTCCTCGGTGACGACCACGCACGCAACGAGCGCCGTACCTGGCTCGTGATTGTGATTACTGCGACCATGATGGTGATCGAGATCGCCGCCGGCTCGCTGTACGGATCGATGGCACTTGTAGCCGATGGCTGGCACATGTCGACGCACGCGGCCGCTATGTTGATTGCAGCCCTCGCCTATATGTTCGCCCGCAAGAATGCCCATAACCCACGGTTTACCTTCGGCACAGGCAAACTCGGTGACCTTGCGGCCTTCGGCAGTGCAGTCGTCCTGGCGCTGATTGCGCTATTGATCGGCTGGGAGAGCCTGATGCGCCTCTACAGTCCGGTAGCGATCGATTTCCCGCAGGCAATCTCGGTGGCGGTGGTAGGTCTCGGTGTGAATCTGCTGTGCGCATGGCTACTGCGTGACGATCACTCGCATCACCACCATGGACACGACCACCATCATTCTCATGACAGTGACAGCCACGGGCATCATCATGCGGCAGCTACCGACAACAATCTCCGTGCTGCCTATCTTCACGTGCTAGCAGATGCCCTGACTTCGGTTCTCGCGATCGCGGCGCTGATTTTTGGAAGCCTCTACGGCTGGAACTGGATGGACCCTGCTATGGGTATCGTCGGCGGTCTGGTGATTGCACGTTGGTCGTGGGGTTTGATGCGGGATACGGGCGCTGTCCTGCTTGACTATCTTCCGCCGCATGAGGATCTACCGCAAGAAATTCGGGACATCATCGAGACCGAAGGAGACGAGATAGTCGATCTGCATGTCTGGCAGCTCGGTCCAGGACATCATGGAGCCATCGTCGCGCTCCGTTCACCAGCACCGCTACCCGTCGCAGCCTACAAAGCCAAGTTGGCCGCTATTCACGATCTCTCTCACGTCACGGTCGAAGTGCAGTCCGCCTAAGCTCCTGGATCAGGAGACGAATATCCGATGAAGGCGATCGCATTATTCGGCTCGCATTGATGGTGTTTCGGCAAGGCCGTCCTAGTCAATCACGGCCAACCCCACGCCACCGACTGCGGCTACAACTACGACGATCCACGGCGGAAGCTTCCACGCCATCAACAGGACGAAACAAAGAAGCGCCAGCGTGAAGTCACGCATGTTGCCGATCGCGCTGGTGAACACAGGGGAATAGAGTGCAGCAGCGAGGATGCCGACGACAGCAGCGTTTGCTCCCTGCATCACGGACTGCGCCGTCGCCATCGAGCGGAAGCGATCCCAGTACGGTAGCACGCCGACGAGAAGCAGAAAGCCAGGCAGGAAAACCGACAGAAGCGCGATCATCGCACCTGCGATACCATTCGGCTCGGGACCGAGCACAGCACCCAGATAGGCGGCGAAGGTGAACAGCGGTCCGGGGACGGCTTGAGTGGCTCCATAACCTGCGAGGAACGCGTCAGGTGTAACCCAGCCCGGCTGGACGACTTCGGCCTCGAGAAGGGGCAAGACCACGTGGCCGCCGCCAAACACCAGTGATCCTGCGCGGTAGAAGCTGTCGGCGACGGCGAATGTTTGGCCGTACTTGGCAAGCAAGGGCAGCGCCACCAGCAGGCCGAAAAAGGCGATGAGTGCCGCAGCCGCGCCCCGGCGTGATACCGGCATCGTCACATGGCCGCTCAAGGGCGTGCCGGTGCCACGGCCGAGGAGAAGACCTGCAATGGCGCCAGCGAGGATCGCTCCAACCATACCGAAGGCACCCGGGAGGAAAGCAAGGATCGCGACGGCCAGGACCGCGATCGCTGCCCTTTCCTTGTCCGGGCAGAGGTTTTTTGCCATGCCCCAGACCGCCTGCGCCACGATGGCGACGGCGACGATTTTGAGACCATGCAGCGCGCCCGTTCCAATTGGCCCGGATATGCTTGCAGCCGAGAGGGCAAACACCAGGAGGATCAGCGCGGACGGTAGGGTAAAGGCTGTGAACGCTGCAAGCGCCCCAAGCCAGCCCGCGCGCATCATGCCGAGAGCAAAACCAACCTGGCTGGAGGCAGGACCGGGCAGGAATTGGCATAGTGCTACCAGATCGGCATAAGCGTGGTCGGAAAGCCATGCGCGCCTGTTGACGAGTTCTTCCCGGAAATAACCAAGGTGAGCGATCGGACCGCCGAAGGATGTCAGGCCGAGTTTGAGGAAGGTGGTGAAGACTTCCGATGGCGTGCCTTCCGGCATCTTCGTCTCGGTCGTGATCGCGCTATCCGTCATGAGGTTCCAGCCTCTCCCTTGAGTTCTTTCAACTGGATCTTGGCGACCGCCAGGCCTTCGCGCCCGAGATCCGTGATGGCGTAGAATTTTCGTGATGTGCGCCCGTCGCGCTCAGTCGTACTGGAAAGGTAGCCGTCCCGCTCCATCTTCGATAGCATCGGATACAGCGTACCGGGAGACAGGCGGTAGCCGTGTCGGCCCAGTTCGTCGATCATCCATTGCCCATAGACCGGATGCTGCGCTGCGTGATGCAGGATATGCAGCCGAACCAGGCCCGAGAGCAAATCATGGTGGTCCATACGGCTCGACATGGAGGCACTGTCCGATTTCGTTATCGACATCCGATAAACCATCCTCTAGTTTCGAGGTCAATCCTTGTTCAATAGCGATGGGCAGAATGAAGCCCGGGGACAAGGGGCCAACGTCGCAACCATTTTGGCCCGCAGACTGGAGAAGACCATGGACCACGCCCCTCTCATCAGCGCCAACGAGCTTCAGATGCTTTCGCCGCTACGATTGCTTTACGTGCCGGGCGGCGGCGAACGAGCGGACGGACTTGCCAGCGTTCCAATTGATGACTGGATCGAGACCGCCAAGCGCAGCCAGAGCGGCTTTGACGACCTCACCTTTTGGCATCGTGAGCTTCAGGCACTCGGGGTCGGACCGGACGCTATGACTGTCGTGCTCGACGATGGCCGCATGACCGAGGCTGCCCGTGTCTGGTTTATTCTGCAATATTTCGGGCTGCCCGTGGCCGTTCTCAATGGCGGGTTATCCGCACTGAACCAAGTACCGGAGCAGTTGGCTCCTCATTCGACCCCTCTGAATCTCCGGCCCGGCTCAGGTCGCGTGGGACTGAGGGACAGGTTCACCCTCAGAGGTGAGCTGGAAAACGTGCAGATATTCGACGCACGCACCGGTGCAGAGTATCGCGGCGAGGATCTGAAGGGAAACTCACGCGGCGGACATCTGCCGGGTGCCATCAATCTTTCGCATGACGTGCTATTGGATGGGCAGCGTCTGCGCGACGCCCGCGAGATTGAAAACCTCCTGGATGCGGCCGGCCTGAGCGGTGATCTGCCGATCGTCAGCCACTGCAACGGTGGCGGTCGCGCTGCACTTGCGGCACTCGCCGCCGTGGTTGCAGGGCGGAGCGATGTGAATGTCTACTATCTGAGTTTTGCCGATTGGGCAGCAGATGAGAGTTGTGCAATCAGCACGCCGCGCTGAAAACTGGCAGGCACGACTGCAGCTTGGATCCTATGCTGTTGTGAGCGGAGGCCGTGCTGCTGGTCCCGTTCCAGCCGTTCATTGGGACTCATATGCTGTCTCCTGTGAGCGCTAAGCGGTCATAGCATTCGCCTTGAAAGGATATGAACCGTCGGCCACCTTTGAGACCCTACCCTCAGCCATCAGTTTCCCAGCGGGGATGATTGCAACAGGCTCTAGGATTTCAAGGCCAAAGCCCAGGCCGCAGCGATCATCGCGCCACCTGCAACCCGTTGCGCCGCGCGGCGGTAGGGCCATCCCTGAGAAGCTTTTGCGATCGTGGCAGCGGTCACCGCATAGCCAATCTTCACGCCCGCAACTGCAATCACCGTGATGGCCGCAATCAAGGCGATATCGGTTATCGTCACGGCGGTCAGGTCGACGAAGACGGGGAACAGCGCCGCATAAAACAGGATCGCCTTTACATCACCGAGTGTCAGCCCGATCCCGGCGGCGAAGCTGATCCAAAGACCGCCCGGCCCGCCCGCCGCGGCGGAGCCACTCAACGCGGCAGGCTCGCTCCGGATCAAGCTGATCCCGAACCAGACAAGATAGGCTGCGGCGGCATAGCGCAGCACTGTAAAGAATGTCCCCATTGCCTCGGCCATCGCGGCCAGCCCGACGACGGCCAGAGCGACAAAGACCAGGTCCCCCATGGCGATCCCCAGCGAGGCTGCAATGCCATGGCGCACGCCATGGGTTGCCGAGCGAACGACAACGAGCGCCACACTTGAACTGGGCAAAGCGGCCAGAGCGATCATGGCCAGGAAAAGCGACAGCGATCCCGTGAAAGTTATAAGCATATCCTCCAGCCGACAGACAAGGCGACAGGTTAGGATCAGAGTACCGTGGCTGCAAGTTGCAGGGTTGAAGATGCAGGGTGGATCGCGGCAAGATCGTCTTTCTCTCCCGCTGCAGGCATAACCATGCGGATTTCAGGATGCGGTTTGATTACCCGGAGGACAGATCGACATGACCGAAACAACGGCAGCCCGCATCATCGCAGCGGCAGAGACACTGTTTTACGAACACGGGCTGCGCAGCGTGGGTGTCGATGCGATTGCCGAGCGTGCCGGCGTGACGAAACGCACGCTCTATAACCATTTTCAAAGCAAGGATGCCCTGATCGCCGCCTATCTGGAGGCGCGCGACAGCGCGACCGTGGAACGCTACCGCACATGGCTGGGCGATCGGGGCCGACCGTTGCCCGAGCGCGTGGAGGGCATGTTCGCGGCCCTTGCCGATCACGCCCGGAACCCCAGATGGCGTGGCTGCGGCTTCACCCGCGCGGCCGTCGAATTGGCCGGTCAGCCGGGACATCCGGCGGTCCTGATGGCCTCGCGGCACAAGAAACGCTTTGCCGCTTGGCTGGAACAAGAACTGCGTGACGGTGGGGCGCGAGACCCGCGGCCGCTGGCGTTGCATATCGCCATGATGATCGAAGGCGCGATCGCCTATATGCTCATTCACGGAGATACATCTTACGCCATGTCGGCCGGGGAGGCCGCAGCCAGCCTTGTCGCCAGCGATATGAACGAGGGGGCATCATCGCGGGGCGAGGCCCGCCTCTCCATCCGAAGCTGACCTGAAGACTGGCGAGCGCCAGTATACCGACTAGTGAATGTCTTCTGACATGCGGATGCCTAAGGTCGGCATTTTCGGCAAGGGGAACATCACATGTCAAAACGGACCAGCGCGGACTGGACGCCGGCCCTCCTGATCTCGCTCGTCGCTGCAGGATCGATCCTGTCGCTGTCCATGGGACTTCGCCAGAGCCTCGGGCTCTTCATGGAGCCCATGGTGCGCGGGGGTGCGGTCACTGTCGCGACCTTCGGCTTCGCAATGGCGATGCAGAACCTGGCCTGGGGAATCGGCCAGCCCTTCATGGGCGCTATCTGCGACCGGTATGGCGGGCGCCTCGTCGTGGCTGGGGCCGCCGTCCTCTATTGCGCCGGTCTGGCGATGATGGTCTCGGGCGGCGCACTCGGCCTCTATATCGGCGGCGGGCTTCTGATCGGACTTGCGGTGGCGGCGACATCACACGGCGTGCTGGTCGGCATCATCTCGCGGCTCGCCTCTCCTGCGATCCGCGCCACAGCCGTATCGATACTCGCAGCGGTCGGATCGCTCGGAACCTTTGTCGTAGCGCCGGCGACCCAGGCGATAATCGGGCGATGGAACTGGCAAACCGCGTTGGCGGGGCTTGCGCTGCTGGCGGCCTCCCTGACGGCAATGGCTTTTCTGTTCCGCCGCAACGCGCCACGCGCCACAGGCGCGCCGGCGAGCCCCAATGCCCGCCGCGCGATTGGCCAAGCCCTGTCGAACCGCAGCTTTGTCATCACGACCCTGGCCTTCTTCGCTTGCGGGTTCCAGCTGATCTTCATCGCTACCCATCTGCCAAACTTCATCGCTATCTGCGGCCTGCCCCCGTCCGTCGGCGCCAATGCGCTAGCCTTGATCGGCATATGCAATGCCTTCGGCACGCTGCTTGCGGGATACCTTTGCCAACGCTGGGGAAACGGGCCTGTGCTGGCAATGATCTATCTCTTGCGCACCCTGTCGATAGCGCTGTTTTTCGCCTTGCCCGTCACTGTAGAGACCACGCTCATCTTCGCTGCCGCGATGGGCTTTCTGTGGCTCAGCGTCGTGCCTCCGATCAGCGGGATCATCAATAGCCTGTTCGGGCCCGCCAACTTCGGCACCCTCTTCGGCGTGATGTTCCTCAGCCATCAGATCGGCGCCTTCCTCGGCGCCTGGCTTGGCGGGCTGAGCTATCAGATCAGCGGCACTTATTCGATGGGCTGGCTCGCACTGGTCGCCGTCGGAGCGATGGCGGTGGTACTGCAGCTTGGCGCTAGCATGGAACGGACGCTACGTCTTCCTTCATCATGACCAAGGGTTCGGTCCTTGGCCGGCAGCCAGTCATACCGCCAACAAAACCCAACCGTCGCCCATATGGCTGAAAAACGGAAAGGCCTTGAATGGAGTTCAGCTGTTGGCCCCGCTATTCCGCAACGTCTTGCGGTTGATTGGAATTGAACCGGGGACAAATCGGTGTGGTAACCTATGCATTGGGAGATGGGTTCTGCTGGCGCAGTAGAATTATGGAACTAAACGATGCGCTTGTTTAAGAGAAATGAAAAATGAGATTATTTCTATATTTGGTTGGAGTGGGCCTTATCATGGCTTTCGGCCTGCCATTTGCTGCTTCTATGGTGGGGCAACGGGCGTTCACTGCTTGTGTAAGTAGGCTTGGGGCGGACCCACCCAATCTGCCCACCGCTGTCGAGGCTTTTGACGCATGCGCGATGGATCAGGGAGCGAAGCTTCGTGCGGTCGAAGTTCCGCCAATGCCGCGCAAGCCAAATTCCTACACCGCCAATTGGGCATTCTGGGACTAAATACCTGCCCGGTTGGGCGCGTGGTGGAGTGACGCGGAGAAGGCTGGCCGGCCCCACGCGCAGAATTAGACCTTACAGCAAATATCGAGGGTCGAAATGGTGTTCATCGCGGCCTGCCTGCTGCTTTCTTTTTGTGCCTACTGATGGCGAGGCCATCTGCGGCGATCACCTCGAGCTTAGTTACGCCAATGAATCCGAATATAGAACGAAGGTAGGCCTCGGCGTGTTCGCCCGGAGCCAAGGCGTTGCCCGTTCGATAGTCCCGCCGCGCGCCACGGCGAGAATGACCCGGTTGTTTCTTGACAAGCCTTCGGGGCCATGGGGTGTGCAGCGGAATGTTCGGCCTGGAACCACGATCCGGTCAATCCATGCCTTGAGCTGGCTTGAGACACCCAAGTTGTAAAGCGCGACGCCATTGACGATGACATCGGCCGCCAAGAACTCGCTGAGAACGCCTTCACCGATGACTGCCGGGGCGGCGGGAAGCAGGTCGTCGGCAGTCAGATGTGGCAGAGGGCGGGTGACCAGATCTCGATGAACGATGGCCGCGGCTAGTACACGGCTTACGGACTGATCGCCGAGGATGCTGGAATCGATATGAAGCAGTTTCAACATTGATCTTTCCTAGATTTTACGGTGCGCAGTTCGTGCTTTCACGAACTGGCATGCGGCTTCAAGCCCAGCGCTTGCAGCTGCATTACGAGCAGTCCGAGGATAATCAGGCCGAGACCTGCAAGACGCGACCACGAGACAGGCTTTTGCGGCAGGCCGACGAGGCCCCACTGGTCAATGACAATTGACGCCAGCATCTGCCCGGCGATGGCCGCCATGATGAAGCCGGCAGCACCGAGCTTCGGCGCAAGCATGAGTGCGCCAGTTATATAGACGACGCCGACAACTCCACCGATCCATATCCAGCGCGGCGCTTGGGCGAGATACGAAGGGGTAGGCGCCTGTACTTTCGCCAACACCATGACGGGCACGATGCAGGCAAAGCTGACGCATAAGGATACGAGCGTGCCCCACAGTGGATGGCCAAGCGTCCGTCCGAGGGCCGCATTGGCCCCGGCCTGAAACGGAACGACCGCACCGCTGATAACGGCGGCAAAAATGAGAAAAAGTGCATTGGTCTGCATGGGGGAAACCTCCGATGCATAGAAGGTGCACTATTTACTTTGTCGATGGAAATTCCGATGTAATATCGCGTTTATGCATAGCACGAATATTCTTCGCGGCATCGACCTCAATCTCTTGGTGGTCCTTGATGTTCTCCTGGCCGAACGGCATGTCTCGCGTACGGCCGCCAGGCTCAATATGAGCCAACCCGCCGTCAGCCACGCGCTCGCGCGACTACGACTGCTGTTCGATGATCCCTTGCTGATCCGCCGTGGTGGGCAGCTTGTCCCTAGTTCCAAGGCGCTGGAGATTGCGTCGGTTCTCAGCGAAGCGCTGCGGCAGATGCGGGAAGTACTTGGCCCGGGCGGCTTTGACCCTCAGCGGGAGAAACGGACCTTTCGTCTTGCGATGTCCGATTACGGCTCTGCCATGGTCCTTCCCGGGCTTTTGCAACGACTGCGGCTTGAAGCGCCGAACATTGATGTGGTGGTCAAACAAGCAAGCCGGGAAGCCATGCTTCGGCTGCTGCTGGACGGCGAATGCGATCTCGCGCTCGGCGTCTTCCCCGATCTTCCCGAACGCCTCGAAACCGCTGAGCTTGCTATCGAGCATTTCGCCTGCCTTGCGGACCGGCAGAAAATGGCGGGCAAGGACCGGCTCGATCTAGAAACCTATCTTTCTCGTCCCCATGTCCTTGTCGCAATGACAGACGGTGCAAACACCGAGATCGACACGGCCCTGCACGTCATGGGCCATCGGCGCCGCATTGCGGTGACGCTGCCGCATTGGGGAAACGCGCCGCGGCTGATCCAAGGGACGGATTTGGTCCTGACCGTTGCGCGCAATGCTCTTGCGCCATTCAAAGACGACACGTCGCTGATCCTCTTCGATCCACCATTTCAGATACCGCCCTTTGCCTTCGTCCAAGTTTGGCATGAACGACGCAGCGGCGACCCGGCCCACATGTGGTTGCGGGATGCCGTGGCGATCGCATGTTGACGGCTCTTGGCGCATCGTTCCGTGAGAAAGCGCGTCTACCCCCTTCAGTTGCAACCCGGCGCAGCCGGTCGCGTTGGGGGGCTAATCCACGATGCCCGTGCCGCATTTCTAACTGGCCCGCGAAATGCACCTCTAAAATGTCGGGAGATCGTGTCCCATGGAGTGGTGTAGCTGGATTTCATAGCCATCGGTGATTTCCGGTAGGGTCGGGTTGCTTATGACCAACCTGAGGGACACCACCGATGACCGACGACATGATGAACCTGCGCTCACTCGTTGAGAAGAGCGCCGACGCCGATTTGCTGCGCGAGATGATCGGCTTTGCTGCCGAGAAGCTGATGGCGCTGGAGGTCGGGACGAAGACCGGCGCGGGCTATGGCGAGAAGAACGGCTTCCGACTTGCCCAGCGCAACGGCTACCGCGATCGAGACTGGGAGACACGGGCTGGCACCGTCGAGCTGCGTATTCCGAAGCTTCGCACCGGCAGCTATTTCCCGAGTTTCCTGGAGCCGCGCCGCATGGCCGAGAAGGCCCTGACGGCAGTCATTCAGGAAGCCTATATCCAAGGCGTTTCAACCCGCTCAGTCGATGATCTCGTCAAGGCGATGGGCATGTCGGGCATCTCCAAGAGCCAGGTATCCCGGCTCTGCGAAGAGATCGATGACAAGGTCAAAGCCTTCCTCGACCGCCCCATCGAGGGCGAGTGGCCATACCTCTGGATCGATGCCACCTACCTGAAGGTTCGTCGCGGCGGTCGCATCGTCTCTGTCGCGGTCATCATCGCCGTGGGTGTGAACACCGATGGCCGACGCGAGGTGCTCGGCATGGAAATCGGCACATCTGAGGCAGAAGCGATATGGACCGAGTTCCTACGCAAGCTGACCAGACGAGGCCTGCGCGGCGTCAAGCTCGTCGTCTCCGATGCGCATGAAGGCATCAAGGCAGCAGTGTCGAAGGTGCTCTCAGCCACCTGGCAGAGGTGCAGGGTTCACTTCATGCGCAATGCCTTGGCCCATGCCGGCAAGAGCGGACGGCGGGTCGTCTCCGCCTTCATCGCCACTGCCTTTGCCCAGGACACCCCGGAGGCGGCAAGCACCCAATGGCGTAACGTCGCCGACCAGATCAGGCCCAAGGTGCCGAAACTCGCCACGCTGATGGATAGTGCCGAACAGGACGTGCTCGCCTACATGACCTTTCCCAGGCAGCACTGGACCAAGCTCCACAGCACCAATCCGATCGAACGCCTCAACGGCGAGATTAAGCGCCGCACAGAGGTCGTCGGCATCTTTCCCAACGATGACGCAATCGTCAGGCTCGTGGGAGCGCTGCTCCTCGAACAAAACGACGAGTGGGCTGTCCAGCGATCCCGCTACATGACACTTGAGACCATCGCCACGATGAGCGATGATCCGCTCATCAGCCTGCCAGCCGCAAGCTGACAATCATCCGGCCCTCTGGGATGAGCCGTGGTCGTCTAAGCTACACCACTCCGTGGGACACGATCATGTCGGATTTTTGCGAAAGGTTCAACGCGCCAGGCCAAACTGGATTTCGATGTGGTGATATGGAGCCCCGGGGCCGTTCCAGCCATGATATATCTCCCGGCTTTCGCCTGAGTAGATATAGCGGGACATATCCATTTCGGCGATAAGCGGCGCATACCCCTTTGTGAAGAGCGTTCGCAGTGACCCTTGGTGCACTTTAGTCGCCACCATAATCGGCTCCAGATGAACAAGCTCCAGCTTGCCCTCGTAGCGCTCTGTCTTCTTTACCGGGCGGCATATTTCCCAATCGAAGAAAGTTTTGCTGTCCTTTGGCAGGTTGCGGGATATGAACAGCCACGGGCCATCAATCTCCAGCCCGGCGTCCGTGATCTCCGCATCTATTTTCGCAGCATACTCTGCTGCATACTGTTTGACGTCGGGAATCCGCAAACGCTTCTTTTTGCGTAGGACCCATAAATCCGGCGTTTCCTTGATCTCCATCGCTTTCTACCCCGCACCGCCTAAGAATTCACATCGTCCTCAGTATTCCGATAAAAGAATGCGATCGAGTCGAAACGTAGAACGATCTTTCACATTTCTTTATAATCCGGGGATTTCATGGAAAACTCTTCCTGAAGCGGACTGAACGCAGAACAACCCATATTTAAGAGGCCCAGCGTGACTCGCCTGAAAAGTATTGGCAAGATCGCAGGTTTTCGCCTCGAAAGAGGCCCCTCGGCCAAAATGGAGGATCCCGCTTGGAAGACGAAGCAGAGCTGGATCACTCTCGCGACCGAAGACAGAACCATCAATCCTGATCTGGAGCGTGAAATGGCCAGCCACGCCGTCTTCGCCTCTCCCCCCAAAGGTAGCGGACGTCGCCGAGAAGGCTGTAGCTCTGGCATCAGGTGGCGATCCGGCAACCCAGATCGCCACTGAACGCTTCATGGACTTGATCGGACACCAGTCTTTCAATCCAATATTAGCCAATGCATACCAGAGACGGCAATGTTAGGTCGCTTTGATTGAGGACGAGAACCGGTAATGCAGCCGGACGCATCCCTGGTCGAGCGTCTTTGCACTGATCAGCTCCGGGCTCGACCTGAAGCCGGTCGGCGGAAAAAGAGGGCGACCACCGCCGAGCAGCTCGGGGATGATGTAGATCTCGATCTCATCAAGTGCGCCACGTTCCATAAACGCCATCTGCAGCATACCCCCGCCCAGCATCCAGACGTCACCATCATCGAGAGCACGAAGCTCGGCTATGAGGTCGTCGACGCTGTCTCTAATCTCAATTATGCCCTTGGCATTTTCGATCGGCCGTGAGGTTACGACGATCACCTGCTGCTCGCCATAGGCCCAAGGTGCGGGATCTTTCGCAATGAAGTCGTAGGTGCCACGACCCATGACGACTGTGCGAATTCCCTTCACGAAGATGCGATAATCATGCTCGCCCAAGTCCATACCGTCGTACTTGAACAGCCAGTCGAGCCTGTCGTTCTCATCTGCAATGTAGCCATCGAGACTCGTTGCAATGTACCCGACGATTTTTGCCATCGGCGCCTCCTTGATTTATAACCGAACGTACGTTTATATGTCGACATGACGAGACGCAAGACAATCCCTGATAAACAGGTGCTCGACACCTTATTCGAGCTGATGATGAAGACAGGACCTGACGGTTTGACCTTTGCACTTGCGGCGAAGGCCTCAGGCTTGTCTGCAGCGACACTGGTGCAGCGCTATGGCAACCGTGAGCGCATGGTGGAGGCAATCCTCTCACAGGCCTGGGACCGCCTGGATGCGGAGACGAAGGCCGCAGACGACGACGAGGATCTGTCGCCTGAGGGAGCCATCAAGCTTCTACTGCGCCTTATGTCTCCTGACACGGCTGAACGTGATGCAACTGATGGTCTTCTTCTCCTGCGAGAAGACATCCGAAACCCAAGACTTCGGGAAAGGGGCGCGGCGTGGGGACGCGCATTGGTCTCGGCACTGGGACGACGGCTGTCTTCGGACCCGCAGGAGGCGGATATTCTAGGCTGGCAGATGGCCGCTCTCTGGCAGGGTGCGCACACCTGGTGGGCGTTCGATCAGACGGTGCCCGCAGATCTTGCAATCCGGCAGGCGCTGAATGATTGGCTGCAACGGCGCTGACGATCAAACGCGCCTTACCCGCTCGCCTAGTTGTGCATGGGAGCATGGTTCATCAGGTGCACTGTTGGTTCACGTCTTGCACGATCCAAAGGTCTGCATGACTGTCTGGACCATGCCAGTCGTCTCCGCCTTGATGGGATCAGAACCGTAGATCCGCGAGTTAGTCTGACAAGCGATTGAAATCCAATGGCTTCATGCAATCGGTGCGCGTGCTGTAGAGTAACGTTAAATTATGGAACTTACAAATTCGGCGACCAAACGACGCATTTAGGGTTCCGAGTGAATGCGGCCAGCATTGTCGCCGTGAACGGAATTCAACACAAGCCACGCTGGGAACCGCGCGCAAAGCTCAGTCCTCCGTCATCGCCCGCGCCAGTTGGTCCGATAGTGGCTTCAGCAGATAGGACATCGCCGTTCTTTCACCTGTCTTGACGAACACCTCTACCGGCATGCCCGAGAGCAGCGTGAGATTTCCGAGCTTGGCCATCTCTTCGGCCGGGATCCGCGTCCGTATCGAATACCAGGCCTCTCCGGTCTGGGGATTGGTCACGAGATCGGCAGCGACCGTTTCCACCTTGGCAAAAACCTCCGGCGTCGTGCGCTGGTTGAAGGCAGAAAAGCGCAGGACGGCATCCTGCCCCGGGTGAAGCTGGTCGATATCGGCCGGCAGGATACGCGCCTCAACGACGAGACTGTCATTGCTGGGCACGATCTGCATCACAGTTTCGCCCGGCGCGACCACGCCACCGATCGTGTGCACGGCAAGCTCATGCACGATCCCATCCTGGGGTGAACGGATCTCGATGCGCTTCAGCTCGTCCTCGGCAGTGATCTGTTGCTCCTCAAGTTCCGCAAGCTTGTTGTCGACATCGCGAAGCTCCGTGACGATCTCAGTCCTGCGATCCTGGTCCAGCTGGAGGATCTGCAGTTCGGTCTCGGTGACCCGTGTGCCTGCCCGGGCAATCTCGGCGATCAGCTGCCCCCTCTCTCCATCGAGTTGCGCCTTCAAACGCTCCAGTTCGGCCAGCCGGTTGAACTGGATGAGTTGCTGACCGCTGAGGCTGCGCACCCGCACGAGCTCCTGTTCGACCCAGGACAGTTCCTGCTCCTTCGCCTTCAGCCGCACAGTGAGCCCATCGGTCTCCTGCCCAATCTGGTCGATCCTCCGTTGCAACTGACTCTGCTGGCTCTGAAGCGTCTCCCGACGTGCTGCGAACAGTGCCTCCTCGGCACGGACATAACTCCCACCATCTTCCGTTTCGCGGATGTCAGACATGGCCATGGCAGCAAGCCCATCACGCTCTGCGACAAGCCGCAGTCTTCGGGCGGACAGTTGATCGATCTGCTTGGTGACTATGGCAAGGTTAGCGCGCGTGATCGTGTCATCCATCCGGATCAGGAGATCACCCACCGCGACGCGAGCACCGTTGCGAACGAGGATTTCGCCGACAATGCCGCCTGCCCGGTGCTGGATCTGTTTGACATTGCCATCCACCACCACGACACCGTGACCTATCACGGCCCCGGAAAGCTTCGCCGTTGCGGCCCAGCCGCCGAAGCCGATCACCAGGATCAGAATGGTCACGAAGGCCAAGAGCGAATAGTTGCGGATCGAACGCGCGATCGGCGTCATGCTTTGTCTGTCTGTCATTTCTCGCCCACCGCCCGCATGGTCGTCTTTCGCAACACCTCGTCGCGCGGCCCGAAGGTGACCATTGCGCCTTGCGCCACCACCAGAACCTGATCGACCGCCGCAAGCGCACTCGGTCGATGCGCTATTACAATGACGATTGATCCCGCTTCCCGCAGTGCCAGCATGGCATTTGTCAGCGCTGTCTCGCCCTCCGCATCAAGGCTTGCATTAGGCTCGTCGAGTACGATAAGGAACGGCTTACCAAATAGCGCTCTCGCAAGCCCGACCCTCTGCCGCTGGCCGGCCGATAGGATCGCGCCACTTGCGCCAATCCGCGTGTCGTAGCCGTCCGGCATCGTGAGGATGAGATCATGCACGCCGGCAAGCTTTGCCGCCTCGATGATCTTGTCCGGCGTCGCTTCGGTGGAGAAGCGGCAGATGTTTTCGGCAATGGTACCGTCGAACAGTTCGACGCCCTGGGGCAGATAACCGATGGAAGGCCCCAGCGCCTCCGGATCCCACTGGTTGAGCTCTGCACCATCAAGTCGTACGCTGCCCCTCGCCGGCGGCCAGATAGCAACCAGCGCCCGCGCGAGTGAAGACTTGCCGGAGCCACTGGGTCCGATGATGCCGACACCCTGCCCCGCGCTTACACTGAAACTTATATCGCGGATTATAGGCGTATTGGCACCAGGCGCCACCACGGCCAGGCCCGCAACAGCAAACGATGTCTCCGGTTTGGGTAGCGCCATGCGCGGGACATCTTCGCGGAACTGCTCTAGAAGCTTGTACAGTCGATCCCGCGCCTGCCTTGCACTAACGAAGCCCCGCCACTGGCCAATTGCTTGTTCGATCGGAGCCAGAGCTCGTGCCGTCAGGATCGAGGCTGCTATCATGGCTCCCGGCGAAGCCATCCCGTTGATTGCAAGCCACGCGCCGAGGGCCAGCACTGCAGACTGGAGCGCCAGTCGGAAGATCTTAGACGTTGTCGAGAAGCTGCTGGTGGCATCGCCCGTGCGCTGCTGTTCGGTCAGGTATTCTGCATTCGCCTCGCGCCAGCGGCCGGTATAGGCACCCCGCATGCCCATCGCTTGCAAGGCCTCGGCATTGCGCCGTCCAGCCTCGAGGAATTCTGCTCGCGCCGCTGAAAACTGCGCGATACGGCGCATCGGATCGCGCAAGAGGATTTCGCTGGTGATCGTGAGCGCGATCAGGATCACCGCGCCGGCAATCGCAAGCCAACCCAGAAGAGGATGGAAGAGGAAGAGGATGCCGACGTAAAGCGGCAGCCAAGGCATGTCGCAGATGGCCACGGGCCCCGGCCCGCCCATGAACTGCCGCATCTGTTCAAGGTCCCGGATTGGCTGTGACACCGCTTCCTTGCGAGACATCCTGAGTGGCAAAACCATCACCGCGCGGAAGGTGGCATCGCCAAGATCCTCCTCGATCCGTTGTCCGACGCGCGTCAGGATCCGGGATCGCAGAAGTTCTAGAATGCCAAGGAACAGATAAAGCCCCACCGCTAGAAGGGAAAGCGCCACCAGCGTTGGCACGCTTCGGCTCGCCAGCACGCGATCATAGACTTGCATCATGAACAACGGACCGGTCAGCATCAGCACGTTGGTTACCGCGCTCACGACAGCTACAGTAAGAAACGTCAACCGCACCTGGTTCAACGCAGCGGCGACCAATGGCCGCCGCTGCTCAGTGTTCCGAGATTTCATCGACATTCAGGTTATGCCACAAACCGGAAGTCGTCCTGATGCAGCGACGTCAGCGCTACGTTACTCAAGGTAACGACGTTGTCGACATCGTATGTGATGAGGGTATCGGATCCCACTTGGGTCGAAGCGGCCAGCACCTCAGTGAAATTGCTGAAAAGTGTGTTTTGGAACTCAATCGCATCTACAGAGGATTCGCCAGCTTGGAAATCAACGACTGTGTCCTGGCCAAAATTAGATCTGAAGACGAAAGTGTCATCTCCGATTCCACCACTGAGTTCATCGGCTCCAGTGCCGCCTAGTAATGTATCGTCTCCCTCGTAGCCAAATAGGGTGTCCGCGCCTGCTTCCCCATCGATCACGTTGGCCGCAGACGTTCCCCAAATCGTGTTATCGCCTGCTCCAGCTTTCACATTTTCGAATTCCCCCTGGGCGAGGGCATAATCGAATGCATCGCTGCTCGTGTAGATCAGGGTATCAACCCCATCGTCTCCAGCGAACCAGCTGTCGTCAGCATCGGCGTGGATCTCATCATTGCCGTCGCCACCCATCAAGGAGTCGGCACCAGCGCCACCGAAAAGAATGTCATCCCCCCCAAAACCGAAGAGCGTGTCATCGCCTTCTTCGCCCTCGATGATATTTGCTTCATCACCACCCCAAACGGTGTTGTTACCTTGTCCTGCGCGAATATTTTCAAAGCTGCCTTGCACCAGCGAGATTTCGCGATCATCCGCACCCGTGTAGACCAAGGTATCGTTGCCGCTATCGCCGCTGAACCAGACATCATCGGCATCGGCGTAAATTCGATCATCGCCGTCGCCACCCATTAGGGAATCGGCTCCACTGTCACCGACTAGAACGTCGTTTCCTTCTGCCCCAAAAAGCGTATCGTCACCCGCTCCGCCGAAAACCGCATCGTTTCCACTGTAGCCATAGATCGTGTTCGCCCCTGCCGCGCCAGATATTGTGTCATCTGTCTCAAGGAATCCGTGTATGGTGTCATCACCGACCGTTGCAGCTTGAGTTAGATAGCCAGCGCGGAGCTGTTGTAGAGACCATTGCGTGCCATTGTTAAAGTGTACCGCTTCAACTACGGTTGCTCCGGGATAGAAGCCGCCTATGATGGTAATGCTATCACTTAGCCCTATTCGTAATACGATATCCCATATATCGCTGAGCCCGCGGATAACGGAAATCTGCTCAGGATCCACGCCTTCTTCAAATCTGATAACGTCAATTGACGTAGGATCACCCCAGTCGTCGATCACATCATTTCCATCGCCAGCCTGGAACGAATAGGTGTCTGATCCCGCCCCTCCCTGAAGTTGATCATCGCCAGTCCCGCCATACAGCACGTCTCCCGATGTCCCTCCGTAAAGTACATCACTCGCGGTGGAGCCAATTACAGTAGCGTCGCCCGGTATAATCGATACCAGATTTCCGATCAAAAATTCCGAGTTATCGCCTCTGAAGTAAACTGAATGAATATTGGAGAGTACATCGTACCCCTCCGTATCACGCCCCACGGACACCGTGCCGTCAGAATTCTGAGAAAATTCGTAGTCAGACCGGACCCCATCGTATTCGACGCGGTTTGTCCCCTCACCCCCGTCGATCAAGTCACTGCCCGCGCCTCCGTAGATCACGTCGTCACCAGCCCCCGCTTTGATGAGGTCACTTATAGCGGTCCCAGAAATCGTTTCGCTAGCTGATGTGCCAGAGATGTTATTTACGATCGCGTTCTCGAGTGAGATCGCTACCCCCCCTATTGTTACATTTTCCACTCCTTCCAATCGAAGCCAGCGACTGTCAGCATTGCCATCGCGGTCAACATCGGCGCGCTCTATGTTGTAGCCGCCTGCTCCGATATAAATGCGATAACTGGTGACATTTCCCGAAAGTACGGCAGTGTCTGTCCCTTCTCCACCGCTAAAGAAACGCATCTGTGAGCTGTCCAAAAACGTATCATCGCCGTTGGAGCCGTAGAACACGGAAATATTGGAGAAGTTATCAGTCGCCTGCCCAGCGGCAGAAATCGTACCTGCGGCAGTGTCGAAGACTAGGTCCGCGTCGCCTTCGTATATTATGCTGTTAGTTCCGGCCCCACCATCAAAGCTATCAGCGCCATCATCATCTCGGGCATAGAAGTCGTCATCGCCATTTTCACCGAAGAGGATATCATCACCCTCTTCTCCGCTGATAGAATCTGCTCCATCTCCGCCGTAAACTGCGTCATCGCCTGTGGTGCCAATGAGATCATCGTCGCCTAGCGTACCATTAACCAACTCGGAAAGCGAAAATCTACCCACCGTAGGAGCAGGCGTCTCGATCGCAAACAACGGAGTATTTAGTTCCCAAGAAGCACCATCCGACGCTACCCTAGCGAGGACCTGATACCAGAACACCATAACGTCAACGGAACGACCCAAATTCTCATCGTAATAGCTGTCGTAAATTGCTGACAGCTGAAAGTCGCCTGAAACTGCGAAGTAAACATCTTTCCCGCCAAGCGTGTATTCGGCGGAGGTTACAGTGAAATTGGAGAAAGGTGTATCAGTTCCACCGAACCATGTTACCGCTAGATTATCGTAGCGACTGTAGTCGAGGATCAGATCGTACGTTCCTCTTGCTTGCTCATTAAATGTGGTCTCCCCGGTGATCGAGTTGTAGATGAAGAGACCTTGCTCGAGGTCGGTGTTGCCCACGTGAAACGTGTCTCGTCCGCCTCCGCCCTCAAGATAGTCCGCTACCGCGTCCTCTGGTGTGCCTTCGACATTTGCGTAAATGTGATCCGATCCTTTACCACCTTTTAAGAAATCCACCCCGTCGCCACCAAAGAGCGTATCATCCCCGCGACCACCGTGAATCACGTCGCCGTTCCCACCTCCAACGAGTGTATACTCCAAGCCCCAAAAGCCTGAAGCAACATCTCTGTCGGAGCCTGGGTAGAGAGTTACAGTTGTCGGATAGGTCATAAATTCCGCAGCGGTATGACCGATTGCGGTCAAAAGGGTATTGATATAAGAGTTACTGTTGAAGTTTACATCATAAGGAAGATTGAGGGGGATAAGTTGCTCACGCACTTGCTCGAAGATACTCCACGCTCCCTCTTCATCGATCCCGTCGTCCAAAGTGACCTCTCCTGATGAATATGTCGCGGGATCGCCGATGGTCGACACATCATTAACTGCGTGAGGTTTCTCAAATGCGGCGCCAAAATCCCAAGTTCCAAACAACGGCATAGCCTGAGGGAATGGGGCTTGCACTTCGGTTTCCACTGAGCCACGGACCAACTGGAGGTGGCCGAGATAGCCAAAGACGCGATTTCCAACCAACGATATCGTCATACAGTTATCTCCCTATCATTTTCCTATAACGCTCAAAGATAGGCCCACGAAAAAGATCGTAAGACCCGCGAATGTCCCAGCAGCTGGAAGGAGGCTTGGCGTAGTTGAATAGCGCCTCCTCATGCAGAAAAAGACGACAATGGGACCAACGACATTGGCCACCAGGTGTAAAGCTAGAAAATAGCTGAATTTAGTTTGAATCTGCGATAGCAGTTGTATAGAAACCCAAAGCCAACAGCCCAAAATTACTGCACCACTTAACCAACATACTAACGCTAAGGGACAACCGTATTTTCTTTTAACACGCCAGCTTTCGGGCAGGAGAACTATCAGGCCCGTTATCGCGCTCAACGTGAATGCCATAAGGTGCTCCGCGTCTTGGCCGACAGATGCTCAACAACTCCATTAAGGCGCAGGAGGCGGACTATTGCAACCCAAAATTTACGAACCAGCAAGTTGCCTGAAAGGCACAAGGTGCATTTTGCGGAAGATTGGAGCGACAGATCGAACGAGGGCAGTAATTCTCGCAGCGGTAGTATCGCTTGCGCCGCTATCTGCGATCGCCTTCGCCCAAGAGCCGGCACATTCCCAAGGAAAGGGTGCGGTCCTATGTGTATGGATGATGTATTCCAGCGCACTCCATACAGGGGAAAAATGCTTTCGGATGGAAGATGCTGATTTCTTGAGTGTCCTCAGATCGGGGTTAAAAGGTATCGAAGCGTTTATATTTCGAAATTCAAATGTAACGGCTAAAGATCTTGCAGAGTACAACAGCCGGCGGCCTGCATTCGTCGCTCTTCAGTGCTCTCCAGACAATGAGATTGTCAGGCTTTATCATAGCTTCAAACAGCAGGGTATCCGACAGCTTCAGCAAAACATCGACGCTCTTTTGGCAGAGGAACGCCCCGCCCTTTCGAACCCTTGTCTCTGATCGCGCGTCATCTGTAGGCGACACTGAAAGTGTAGACCGTTGAGCACAATACCGGTCTTTCGTGGGGATATGGCATGTCTTTCGCTTTGAAGGGCTTAGAACTGTCGACCCGCGAGTTAGTCCGCTAAGCGATTGAAAATCCAATCGCTTCATGCAAGCGGAGCGGGGGCTGTAGCATAACGCCG
>NZ_STGV01000011.1 GCF_004912165.1 Peteryoungia ipomoeae
AATTATGGAACTTAAAGCTGATAGCAGCGTCGGCGCTTAGCTTCGTGAACTTACCCGCCAAGCGTGAACGCCTGCCTAAAAGCATCTAGAGCTGCCTCCGAATCTCCCTTAGCGAAGGCTTCCATACCGACAGGCCCGCGATAGCCCATGTCGTATAGTGCACGCGCAATCATATGGTAGTTGATCTCGCCTGTTCCTGGCTCGCAGCGCCCTGGCACATCGGCAACCTGCACTTCACCGATCCATGGCAGGCAGGCGCGACAGGTTTCGATCAGGTTCCCCTCGCCGATCTGCACGTGATAAAGATCTAGATTAAGCCGGAGACGTGGGTGATTAACTGAAGACACCAAGGCCAGAGTGTCCGAAGCTCGACCGAATGGCGTGCCCGGATGGTCGACCGGAAGATTGAGATTTTCCAGTGTGAAGACGACGTTCTCGTCTTCCGCAAGCTCCGCGATCCGGCAAAGCGTGTCACGCGCCTTGAGCCACATAGCTCCGGTCACAATCTCCGTCGGTTGAGCAGGTAGGCCCCCGGCACCGAGACCTGTTCCATGCAGGTTCAGCCTCGCCACGCCCAGGCGTTTGCCGACTTGTGCCGTCTCTCGTGCCGACCGAAGCAGTTCGTTGGCACCTTCGTCATCGGCCAGTCTTCCTGTCAGGTAGCCGTTCATGATCGAGAACGTGGCACCCGACCGTTCCAACGCATCAAGATCGTGGTCGGGCCAGTTCCAAAGCCCCACCTCAAAGCCCATCTCAGCGAGACGCGAGGCCCGCCACTCCATCGGACGATCCCGCCAGATCATTTCGGCGCAGGCAGCGAGAACGAATGGCTGTTGCATTTCGGTTTTCCTGTTTAATTCGATTGAGATGGGTGGGGGGACGTCAGAGGCAATTTTTGCCGTCGCCCGGTTAGATGGCCTAGGCGAGCAGCATCCGATCGCCATTCGATTTGGCCATCGCATGGATTACGCGTTCAATCTCAAGCCCCTGAGCAAAATCCGGGCCCTTCTTCGGTGCGCCGGCAATCGCCACCAAGAGATCCCGTGCCTCTACGATCTTCTGCTCGTTGAAGCCAAAATTATGCCCGGGCGCGGGACAGAAGGCTGCAAAATCAGGTTGTTCAGGACCCGTTAGATGGCGCACAAAGCCCGCCTCCCCGGCCCTGTGTATCCACAGCTCGTTCATGTTCTCCTGATCGAAGACGATCGTGCCAAGGCTCCCGTGGACTTCCCACTGCAGCCTGCATTTGCGGCCACGGGCCACGCGCGACGTGGCGAAGGATCCATGCGCACCCGAGGCGAAACGCAAGAGCGCCATCGCACTATCCTCGTTCTCGACCACCTTCGGGCCATCTGACGAAGGCCGGGTGGGGACTGCGATCTGGGTCTGAGCAATGAGTTCGGTGACCGGCCCCATGAGAGCGAGCATCTGGCTCACCAAGTGGCATCCTAGGTCTCCCAACGCGCCGAGGCCGCCGCCTTGATGGGTCATGCGCCAGGACCATGGTATGGTCGGATCCGCAGAATAGTCCTCGTCATAAACGCCGCGAAATGCGAGCGGAATGCCGATCTCTCCATCTTCGATCATCTTACGAGCCGCCTGGAAGGCGGGGCTGCGCAGATAATTGTAGCCGAGCATCGTGACTTGACCAGGATGGTCCGATGCCAGGGAAGCCATGGCTTCCGCATCCTGCAGTGTCAGCGCCATTGGCTTCTCCAGCCAGACATGCTTGCCGGCGAGCAAGGCTGCCTCTGCCATTGGGCGATGCAGACCATTCGGTGCTGTTATCGACACGACATCGACAGCAGGATCTGCAATCGCTTCTTGCCAATGGGCCGTGGCGCGCTGAAAGCCGAATTGTTGTGCGAAGATGTCGGCTGCTTCCTGCGTGGCATCCGACAGCACTTCCAATCGGTGGTGAGGGCCACCAAATACCGCAGCAACATTCCTCCACGCCAAAGCATGGCACTTGCCCATGAAGCCCGTTCCGATCAGGGCGACACCGAGCGGACGATCCGGAAATCCAAACATTTGTATCTCTCCTCCGAGAGCTCAGATCGTACCACCCAAGGAGCCTTCGAGCTCCGCCATTTCCTGACCGCCGGCCATTAGGTCCTGCAATTGCGCGGCATCGATCTCACCTCGCGTCGCGGTTCCGAGCGTCTGTCCGCGGTTTAGAACCGTGAAGCGATCGCCGACCGCCATCGCGTGGCGGACGTTGTGGGATATGAACACAACCCCAATACCCTGTGCACGCACCCTCTTAATGGTCGCAAGGACATTTGCCGTCTGGCGAACACCAAGTGCCGACGTCGGCTCATCGAGGATCAGCACTTTCGCCCCGAAGTACACGGCACGTGCGATGGCGACGGTCTGGCGCTCGCCGCCAGACAAGGTGCCGACCGCCTGGTCAGGGCCACGCAGATTGATGCCCATCTTGCGCATTTCGACCATCGTGATCTCATTGGCCTTCTCGATGTCGAATCTCTTGAAGATCCCACGACCGCGTGTCGGCTCGCGCCCCATGAAGAAGTTGCGTGTGACCGACATCAGCGGGATCATCGCGAGGTCCTGAAACACGGTCGCGATCCCGGCTTCCATGGCGTCCCGCGGACTGCTGAAAGACAAGGGTCGCCCCTCGAAGGTAATCGAGCCCTCGGTCGGCTGGTGAACGCCGGACATCGTCTTGATAAAGGTCGACTTGCCGGCACCGTTGTCGCCTAGAAGGCAGTGGCACTCGCCCGGCCGGACATCGAAGGTCACGCCGTTGAGCGCAATCACGTTGCCGTAGTGCTTCTTGATGTTTTCCATGTGAATGATCGGTGCGGTCATCTCAGCGCTCCCCGGTCACGCGTTTGCGGATCACGTTGTTGAAGATGACGGCGAGCAGCAGCATTCCGCCGAGGAAGACCTGAAACCAATCCTGATCGAACTTGGTGTAGGTCAAGCCAATCGTCACCATGCCGAAGATGATGGCCCCGAAGAAGGCGCCGATAGCGGAGCCGTATCCACCAGTCAAAAGGCATCCGCCGATAACGGCTGTGATGATCGCCTCGAATTCCTTCATGAAGCCACGCCGCGCATCGGTCGATCCTGCATCCATGACCGTGATGATCGCAACGAGGGCTGCGGCCACCGCAGTCAGCACAAAGAGCGCGATTTTGACTTTGCGGACCGGAACGCCCGAGTTCTGCGCCGCATTCGCGTCGCCGCCTGTCGCGAAGATCCAGTTGCCGATCGGGGTCCGCAACAGGACATAGGTCGCGATGAGGGCAAAGAGGATGAACCAGATGATCTCGACAGGGATGCCGGGCACTTTGGGCAGACCCGACTTGAAGCTGTCCACCAATCCTGCCTCTGCGAGCCAGTTTAAAATGAACTCAAACGCATCACCGGAGAAGATCGGAGCCAGGAAATCTTCGCCAACCGCTTCGCGAATTCCACGCAGTTGCGTTGCGCCACCGGTCAAGAGCTTTAATCCGACGAGAGTTGCTCCTCGCAAGATGAACAGCCCCGCCAGCGTCACGATGAAGGAGGGCAGCCCGGTACGAATCACCATCAGCCCGTTTGCAACACCCAGCATGGCCGCAAACAGCAAGGTGAGCGGGATTGCCAGGATGAGAGGCATGCCGATGTTGACGGTAAAGGCGCCGAAGAGCATGCCCGTGAAGGCGACCATTGAGCCAATCGACAGATCGAACTCGCCCCCGATCATCAGCAGCGCTGCGGCGATGCCTAGGATGCCCAGTTGCGCCGCAGGGGTCATGAAGTTCATGATGCCCGAAAGCGTGAACATGGTCCGGTCGGCGGTCGCCAGGAAAAAGAGCGTTACGAGGATCAAGCCTCCTACCGCTCCCAGTTCCGGCCGCTTCATCAACCGGGTCGTGAAAGACTCGGTTTTGATCCGCTCGTCTTTCTGCGTTAGCACGTCGCTTGACATCGCTTTCCTCCTTCAACTGTAGACCGGGCCGCCTTTGCGAACGGCCCGGTCAGCTTCACTCAGCGAATTCCTTGGGAGGAAAGCTCGATGACGTTTGCAGCACTCTCCTTGGTCACGAGGTTCGGACCTGAGGGAACGTCGCCACCCGGAACGAGACCGTACTGAGCCTTCAAGGCGAGGAACACGACAGGGAGATACCCCTGCAGGAACTGCTGCTGATCAATGGCGAATGCAGCCTTGCCGTCGGCGACATCCTTCAGGAAGCCGGCGGAGAGGTCAAAGCTCGCAACGAGAACCTTGTCTCGACCGAGCGCCTGGGCTGCTTTGACAGCCGGTTCACCGACGAGGGAAGCACCCAGACCGAGAACTGTATCAACGCTGGGGTCGGACTCCAGCGCTGCGCGAACCTTGGACTCCACTTCCGCTGGATCGTTCTGCGTCGGCACGACCGTCACCGGCTTACCGAATCCTTCCGCGAAGCCCTGGCAGCGCAGATCGAGAGCGACGTTGCCGACTTCCTGGTTGACGCAGATGCCTTTCGTGCCACCCATTTCGGCGAGCTTCGCGCCTGCTGCCTTGCCGGCATCGAATTCGGACTGACCGACATGCAAGAGTGCGCCGAGCTTGTGGGCGACATCAGATCCCGAGTTCATCGAAATGACCGGAATGCCGGCAGCGACTGCACGCTGGATTGCCGGCCCCAGGGCATCCCCGTCCGGAATGGAGACAACCAGGCCATCCGGTTCCTGGTTGACGGCGGCATCGATCATCTGGCTCATCTGAACCATGTCGAACGTTTCCGGCGAACGGAACTCGACATTTGCTCCGGTGTCCTTGGCAGCCTTCTCGACGCCATTCTTCACGACTGACCAGAACGGATCATTGGCCTGGCCATGGGCCACGACGATGATATCGGTAGCAAAGGCAGGCGCAGATGCCGCCATAACTGCTGCGACTGCAACAGATGCCAATAGTTTCTTCATGATAACCTCCCAGTTACGTTGACCACGGACGCAACTCCACACGCCCGCTCTCCGGCCAGGACGGCCGGAACCAAATGCCGTCAGCGCAAGATCCTCCGAGGCGCTGCGGCTAAACTCTCAAGAAATTTGCAGCGTTTCGAACCCGTCAGATCGAAACCGATGACGGGCGTCCAGAGACGAGTGAATTCGCCGCGGCTTCGGCCAGCGCCAAAGCGGCGACGCCGTCCTGCAGTGTGACTGGAACAGCCCTGCCCTCTTCAACGGAGCGCACAAAGGCATCCCATTCGGCCGCATAGGCGCGCATGTAGCGCTCGAGGAAGAAGAACTCGGGCTTGGCGCTTGTCACGCCTGATGCTGTCGACTTCGAGATGGTGTGCTCGAGCACATTGCCTGCAGAGAGCAGACCGTCTGAGCCGAGCAGTTCGACCCTCTGGTCATAGCCATAGACAGCGCGACGGCTGTTCTTAATCACCGCAATCCGCCCGTCGGCATAGGTCAGGGTTACAACCGCTGTGTCGACGTCACCGGCCGCGCCGATCTCGGGATCAACGATCGAGCTACCGACAGCGTGGACGGTTTTCGGCAAATCTCCCATGATGAAATTCGCCATGTCGAAGTCGTGGATCATCATGTCGCGGAAGAGGCCGCCAGAGACCTTGATATAGCTGACAGGCGGTGGCGCCGGATCAAAGGACGTAATGGACAAGAGCTCCGGCTTGCCGATGTCGCCCTTCGACAACGCAATCTTAATTCCTGAGAAATTGGGATCGAAGCGTCTGTTGAAACCAATCATGATTGGCGTTCCCGCCTGGGACGCCGCCGCAAGGCAAGCCTTGGCTCGCTCCAATGAAAGATCGACTGGTTTCTCGCAGAGGACTGCCTTACCAGCCTTCGCCGCTCTCTCGATCAAATCCGAATGCGTGTCGGTGGATGTTGCAATCAGAACGGCATCGATATCCGGATTATTGATCACGGCATCAACGTCTGCGGCGTCAGCATGATAGGCTGAAGCAAGGTCTTTTGCAGCTCCCACATTGATATCGGAAACCGCGACCAGGAAACTCTTTGGGTGCGCGGCAATATTCGTCGCATGGACCCGTCCAATACGCCCCGCACCAAGCAATCCAATTCTAAGCACTGTCATCCTCCCTTGCGGCTTGAGCCGCTTCAACAAGGACCATGTTCGATTTTGCTCGCGCGAGCAACAATAATTTGCTCGCGCGAGCAAAATTTCTTGTTGGACTGGAGATCGGACCCATGATCAATGGGCGGAGCGAGGCATTGTCAGGATGTCGGGGAGAGGATGACAGACGGAAAAAATCCCGTGATTGCCAATGTCACAGCCGACGACGTGGCGGAGGCAGCAGGTGTTTCTAGGTGGACGGTCAATCGAGCGTTCCGCAAAGACGCGTCGATCTCGCGCAAAAGCCTTGAAAAGGTCATGGCCGCAGCGGAGCGGCTGGGCTACGTGCCCGACTTGCGGGCGGTCAGCCTAGCATCTGATCGGTCCAATCTGGTCGCACTGCTCATCGACGACTTCGCCAATCCGCACAAGCTTGTGATGATGGAATGCCTGACGCGCGCGTTGAGACGCGGCGGTTGGGACACTCTGCTCGTCAATACGCTCGACCGTGATGATGCCAGTCATGCACTTCTGAACGCGAGCCAGCGGCGGGTGGACGCCGTGATTCTGATCGGTCTGCAGTTCGATGACGAGGTGCTTGAGGCGGCCGCACACGCCCGCAAATTCCGCGAACTAATCATCTTTGCCAGAACGTCTGAACGCCCCAATACGATTTCGATTGCCGTCGACGACGTAAGAGCGATGAATGACATGGCAGAATACATCTATGCCAAAGGCTACAGGCGGCCGCTCTTTGTCGCGGGTCCACAGAACTATTCTGCCCATCTCCTGCGGAAAGAGACCTTCTTCTCTTACTGGCACTCAAACACGGGACGTGAGCCGGGCTTGGTCACCGTGAGTACCTACGACCCCGCACTGGCAAGACGAGTTGTCGCCGAAACGCTGCAGAATTGTGCCCGGGAAGATCTGCCAGATGTCTTGGTGTGCGAGAATGATGCGCTCGCGATGGGAGCGGCCGACGCCGTCCGATATTCGCTTGGTCTCGCGGTGCCGGGAGACATAGCCATCACCGGGTTTGATGATGTTCCGCAGGCTGACAATCCAAATTATCGCATCACGACATACCGGCAGCCACTCTCCGAAATGGTTGACTATCTGGTTGAGGTTCTCGCTCACCCCGACAGGCAGGACCGGGACCGTCTTTTCCTGGGATCCCTTGTCGTCAGGGAAAGCGCCTAAGCTGTGCACCTGAGATAATAACGAAATGGTGCCGCCCATCTTGGGGAAGATGGGCGGCCAAGGCGTAGCTGGGGTGAGAGATGCAACGCCCTGTTTAACGGGGTGGCCTGGTCCCTGGGTTCAAGGCCTTGCCAACATTCAGTCGGATGCGAAGGATTTAGCCCTTGCCGAAGCCGAAAGTCTTGCGAAGGCTGCTATCAACGGCCTTCGCCGGCATGAAGCGCCGTAACCGGCTTAGCAACGTCGCCTGACCGCCGACGGGTTGGCGCATCTTGTAAGGCCCTTCGATGGCAGCAAGAATCTTGTCCGCGACAATGGTCGGTGACGGAGCAGACTTGATCTGCGCGAGGACGGTTTTCGTGGTCGCCTCAGCCTGCCGCGCGTAGACTCCGAGAGGGGCTTCGGTCGTCGCCGCGTTCACATCCAGGTTGGTGTTAGTGAATGTCGGCTCGACGAGAACCACGCGGACATTGAAATCGCGAACTTCGTGGTCCAGGGACTCAGACAATCCCTCGATCGCATGCTTGCTGCTCGCATAAAGCCCCATGAAGGGGGCCGGCAGGAACCCAAGGACTGAGCTGATGTTAATGATCAGTCCGCTGCGAGCATTTCGCATGCTCGGCAGGACAGCGCGGATCATGCGCAGCGGGCCGAACACGTTCACGTCAAAAAGTTTCGCAGCCTCGTTGACTGAGGTGTTCTCTACGGGACCGACGAGCGAGACACCCGCATTGTTGACAAGCACGTCAATCTTGCCGGTCTCAGCCAGAACCCATGCGACGAAGCTTGCGACAGACTCGTCGCTGGTAACGTCCAGTGCTCCAAATTTCACGCCGGAAATCTGCTTGGCCCGGCTGGGGTCACGCGCACCGCCGTATACGCGATACCCCCTCTGACCCAGAAGACGGGCAGTTGCCTCGCCAATCCCCGACGACGCGCCTGTAATCACAACTACTTTCTGCTGGGCCACCGTGGCCTCCTTTGTTCTTATTCGCCGGTTTCAATCGGCGACGCTGGTGTCTATTGGAATTCATAATTAGAGTTGCGTCGACATCTAATTATGAATTAGATGTCATTCGACATATAAAACGTCAAGGGCTTCGCGGCGTCGTGGTTAAATTTCCCGCATCTGACCATGAGGTAACTCATCCAGTCGCATTGCGGCTGGCAAACGCGGCTCTGCAATCTTGAATTCAGCAGCGAACGCAAGGAGCGAAAGACATGGATGAACTCTCCACTGCAACAACGGCGAATGGCCAGAGACCAAATCTGGAAGCGCTTACGGGGCTGGAATTTGTGACATTACTTGCGGAGGGGCGACTACCGCGCCCGCCCATGGCGGAGCTGCTACCGTTCACGCTGCTGACCCCGGAAGCCGGTATTGTCACCCTCAAAGCCTTTCCCGAAAACCGTTTCTTGAACACGCTACGCACTGTTCACGGAGGTTGGAGCATGACGATGCTCGACACTGCCATGGCGCTCGCCGCACACAGCGTTCTGGAAACCGCGCAAATGTGCCCGACGCACGAAACCTCCGTGAAGTTCGTTCGACCAATCCTGGCAGACAGCGGTGAACTGACGATCGTGGGCAAGGTCATCTCACGCAGTCGAACTGTCATCACGCTAGACGGCAGGATTGAATCGGCGGATGGAAAGCTGCACGCTCACGGGACATCCACTTGTATGATTCAGGGTATGAAGGCCTGAGCTGGCTCAGTTGCTTTCGGTTGCTCTATTGCTGTGACCTGCTCGCATGAGCAGGGTCACAGCGTCTTTTGCGTAATCGAATTGACGACCGACTGAACATGCGTCGCAAGATCAATGGAAAGGTCTGGGTCGTCGACATTCAACTGCTCGGTGAGCCCAGGGCTCACGAATACAAGCATTGATCCCAGAATGAACTTAGTGGTTTTGCTCGGATCGGCTGGCACGAATGTCTCGTCGGCCTGTCCCCGCACAACAACGTCTTCAATCAGAGCGCTGATTTCTCGCAGATAATCGGTTGCGACATGCCATTGATTGCGAAAAGCCTCGACAAAAAGATGGTGCAGGTGCGGTTCCAATATCATTCGCGAGGAAGTCTGTTGACCCACCTCGTGGAGGAGGACGCGTAGCCGTTCGATGGATGCGTCCTCGTCGACCAGGATGTCGCGAAGATGGCGGAGTGTTCTGGAGGCGACCCGTAGACACACCTGCTCTTCCAAAGCCTCCTTAGTTGGAAAGTAGCGATAGAGGGTCGCCCGACTGGTGCCTAGTTCCCATGCGATATTGGCCATCGTCGACTTCGGGTGGCCAAAGCGGCGGATGAGCCTTTCCGCCACCTGGAGAATGCGCTCTCGCCCCTCGTCGATCTCGTCGATCGTAGTGGCGGCGAACCGTTGCGCCCGTTCGTCGCCCCGAGTTCGCGCCATGCCAGAGCGCTTAAAGGCAAGCGCGTCCCATATCATGTTGGATGATCCAAATAGCTTGGCATCGATCTGTCCCTGATGTCTCATCGTCTTACTCCGCCGCGAGCGCCAGTGCGGGTCTTGCGGGCTGCTCCTCATGCTGATGCTCAGCATCCTGCTTGGGCGGCTTGATCCTGAACCATGTCGCATACAGCGCGGGCAGGAACAGCAGGATCAAGACCGTGCCGACAGCCGTGCCACCAATCAGGGTGTAGGCCATGGAGCCCCAGAAAACGGAATGCGTCAGCGGGATGAAGGCTAGCACGGCGGCAAGGGCCGTGAGGATGACGGGCCGTGTTCGCTGGACCGTCGCCTCGATGACTGCATGGTAATCGTCCAACCCCGCTGCCTGGTTTTCCTTGATCTGCTCTGTCAGGATCAACGTGTTGCGCATCAGGATCCCAGCCAATCCGATCAGGCCGAGAATGGCATTGAACCCGAACGGTTGGTTGAAGATCAGCAGGACCGGAACGACCCCAGCCAGTCCAAGCGGGCCCGTCAGCATGACCATTGTCATTGTTGACAGGCTCCGGACCTGCAAGATGATGACAATCAACATCGCGGCAATCATGATGGGGAATACCTGAACCAGCGCGACATTCGCCTTCAAGGATTCCTCAATGTTGCCGCCCATCTCGATACGGTATCCCACAGGCAGCGATGCGATGAGCGGCTGCAAGGCCTGCATGACCTGCATCGAAACTTCCGGAGGCTGAGTTGCCTCGTTGATGTCAGAGCGGACGGTGATGACTGGTGTCCGGTCGCGTCGCTTCATCACGGGTTCTTCGAACCGCACTTCGGCATGGCCGATCTGGTCAAGCGGCACGGCTCGGCCCTCTCGGCCAATCAGCGAGAAGTTTGCCAACTTGGCTGGGTCGAGGCGCGTATCACCACCACTTCGGGCAACCACCGCAACGTTCCGGATATCCTCGCGAACCTGAGTAATTGGTACACCCGTCAACAGGAGCTGGAGTTGCTGACCAGCTTCGGCTGGCGACAGACCGATCAAGTTCAGACGCTCCTGGTCCGGAACAAAGCGAAGAACAGGTGTGCGATTGCCCCAGTCACGATTGGCGTTTCGAACGTCCGGGACGGTCTGCATCAACGAAATCGCCTGCTCGGAGATTTCGTAGAGCTTCTCGGGGTCCGGGCCCATGATCCGAAATTCTACCGGGAAGGGCGTGAACGGGCCGAAGACGAGCTGCGTAACACGGACGAAGGCTTCCGGTGTGAGGCCTGACGACACGGCCTCGCGCAGGCGAGCTTTCAGAGCTTCGCGGGCCTCTGCATTCGGGGTCAGGACGACGATTTTTGCAAACGCAGGATCCGGCAGCTCGGGCGACATTGCAAAGAAGAAGCGCGGTGCGCCCTGCCCTACGTAGCTGGTGACGATCTCCGTCTCCGGTTGCTTCTGCAGCCAATCCTCCAGCTTCGCAACCGTGGCAGTCGTCGTATGGATACTCGTTCCTTCCGGAAGACGGACTTCAACCAGGACCTCCGGACGGTCCGACGTCGGGAAGAACTGCTGTTTGACCGAGCCCATGCCGACGACAGACGCCCCCATCATCAAGACAACGACGGCGCAGGTCATGAACTTGTGGCGGACCACGAACTCGATCGTGGTCCGAAGTCTGCGATAGTTGGGCGTGTTATAAATTGCGTGGTGTCCGCCTTCTACAGGCTTAATGTTCGGAAGCATTTTCACGCCGAGATAGGGTGTGAAGATGACCGCCACGAGCCAGGAGACGATCAAGGCAAAGCCTACGATCCAGAAGATGTTGCCGGCATATTCACCGGCCGCTGAACGGGCGAAACCGACAGGCATCAGGCCGATGATGGTGACGAGCGTACCCGACAGCATCGGGGCTGCCGTATGGCTCCAGGCATAGGCAGCCGCCTTGATGCGGTCCATGCCTTCTTCCATTTTGACGACCATCACTTCGATCGCGATAATGGCGTCATCGACGAGCAATCCGAGCGCCAGGATGAGTGCGCCAAGGGTGATGCGGTCAAAGAACCTGCCCGTATCGAGCATGATGATGAACACCACGCCGAGGGTGAGAGGCACCGCGAGCGCAACAACGATCCCAACGCGCCAGCCGAGGCTGACAAGGCTCACGAACAGCACCACGCCAAGCGCCATCGCGAATTTCAGCATGAACTCGCCGACAGCTTCCTGAATATTGACGGCCTGATCGCTGACTTTCGCAAGGGTGATGCCGAGCGGCAGCGCCTGCGCAATCTGTGAGGAGCGTTCTTCCAAGGCCTTGCCCAGTTCGAGGCCGTTCCAACCTTGCTGCATGACGACGCCCAGCATGATGGCCGGCTCGCCATTGTGCCGGATGACAAAGGTTTCCGGATCCTGATAGCCGCGGCGAACCTCCGCAAAATCCGACAGCTTGATGGTGCGGCCATTGGCAACGATCGGTGTATCCGCAACCGCCTGAACGCTGTCATAGGCGCCATCGAAGCGCATGAAGACTTGCGGTCCCTGCGTGTCGATCGTACCCGCCGGGGTCACGGTGTTGCGGCGCTGCAGCGCGGACGCGACATCCTGCGGCGAAATGCCAAGCGTCGCGAGCTTCGGGTAGGAGAATTCGACGAAAATCTGTTCCGGCTGCTCGCCAAGAATGTTGATCTTCTTGACGCCCGGCACATGGAGCAAATCCTGACGGATCGTTTCTGCCTGGCGGACAAGCTCGCGCATCGGCATGCCCTGTGCCTTGAGAGCATAGAGCGCAAAACTCACATCGGAATATTCGTCGTTGATGAAGGGGCCAAGCACGCCCTGAGGGAGGTTTCGCACCTCATCACCCAACTTCTTGCGTGCCTGGTAGAATTCGTCTTCAACCACGGAAGGCGGCGTATTGTCCTTCAGCGTCACCGTCATATAGGCGAAACCCGGCCGTGTAGTGGTCTCCACACGATCGTACCAGGTCAGTTCCTGAATGCGTTTCTCCAGCGGTTCGGCGACGAGGTCCTGCATCTCGCGGGCGGTGGCTCCGGGCCACACCGTGGTGACGGTGAGGGTCTTGATCGTGAACGAAGGATCTTCGGCTCGCCCCAGCTTGATGAACGCGTATGCGCCGGCTGCAGCCAGCAGAACGATGAAGAATAGGGTGACGGCACGCTCCCGAACGGCAAGCGCTGAAAGATTGAAGCTCATCAGTTCACCGCCTCTGCAGCTTGTTGCTCTGTGCGTACGCTCGCGCCGTCCTGAAGCAGGTGAGCGCCGAGAGCGATCACCTGCTCCCCAGCCTTCACGTCGGTCACGATGGCTGTCTCTTCGCCTAGTTTTTCGATCTTCACGGCACGAAACTGAACGGTTGAGGTGCTGTCATTGAAGACAAAGACCCCCGTTCGGGAGCCGTCGTCGAGGATCGCTCCGATTGGAATCTCCGCGGAGGCGGCGTGGGCGCTACTTTCAACGCTGATAGTCACCGTTGCACCCAAAGGCGCGGTGGCGGCGGAGCCCTGCAGCACCCAGCGCGTCTCGAAGGTTCGCGTCTGTTGATCAGCGGCATCCGAAATCTGTCTGAGCAGAGCAGTTTCGGTCCCGGTCCGCCCGTAGATCGTGGCACGTGCTTTCTCCCCGATCGCGGGTCTCAGATTCTCCGGCATCCAGACCAGCGCTTCACGCGGTCCGGCTTTGGCCAGCCGAACGACAGGCTGCCCTGCAGATACGACCTGGCCCGGTTCCGCGAGGGTTTCAACGATTGTACCGTCGGCGTCCGCCAGCAGAACTGTGTAGGCCACCTCGTTCTCGGCTACCGTCGCGTCGGCTCTGGCAGCGGCCAATTGGGCTGCCGCAGTATCGAGCGAAAGCTTCGCCCGCTCGTATTGCTGGGTAGACGCCGCGTTCGACTTAACAAGAATGGAGAAGCGTTTCTCGTCCGCCTGCGCCTGCACAAACGCCGCCTGGGCTGCGATTACCGCGTTGCGTTTAGCGGTTAGCGAGAGATTGAGGTCGTTACTGTCGATGCGTAACAGGGGCTGCCCAACCTTCACCTGGTCTCCGACCCCGACCAGTCGCTCCACGATTTTTCCTGGAACCCTAAATCCAAGGTCACTTTGAACTCTCGCTGCGACAGAGCCGGTGAAGCTTCTCTCCACCGCGTCAGGAATCTGCACGCTCGCAAGTTTGACAAGGGGCGCGAGCGTGCGTGGATCGGAGGCTTCCGCCTCATGCGCTGCTGGTGGGAAGAGGAAGACGGCAGCAGCGACACCGCCGGATATGGCGACCGCGGCTGTCGCGAGCAGAAGTTTTCGTTTCATGACACCATCCTTCTTGACGGGAGCATCTCAATTCATAGATTGCATCCTAACTCTAAAAGCATTATAGATGTCAACTGAAATCTAAAAGGAGCCAATCATGAGAGTGAGCCGCGCCCAGGCCGAGGCCAACCGCGAGACAGTCATCAACGTCGCAAGCCGGCTCTTTCGCGAGCATGGCTTCGACGGGATCGGCCTCAAGGACTTGATGAAAGGAGCAGGCCTCACCCAAGGCGGCTTCTACAAGCAGTTCGAATCCAAGGATGATCTCGCAGCGCTTGCATCGCGGCGCGCGATGGAAAGCGCCACCCGACGTTGGTCTTCTGTCGCGGCATCGAGTCCTGACCCGCTTCAAGGCGTGATCGAACTCTATCTCTCGGCAGGCCATCGCGGCGAAACGGGCGACGGTTGCCCTCTAGTCGCGCTCGGCTCCGATGCCGCACGCCAAAGTGAAGACGTGCGTAAACCGTTTGAAGACGGGATCAAGGCTCACCTGCAGGTCCTGGAGGAACTGCTGCCCGCCTCGGACAGCAGACAGACCAGAACGCATAAAGCAGAGGTCATGCTGGCCCTCATGGTCGGCGCGGTCACCCTGTCGCGAATCGTGACCGACGAGACACTTGCCGACCACCTACTCGATGCAGCAGCGGCTGAGGCAAAGCGCATATCAACTTCGGAAATCGCCGACTAACTGCGAAACAACAAGGTCTCTATCGGCTCAGCATCTGCTGTCGTGAAGGTCGTTTTCTTGGAGTCATCATGCGTCGTATCGTCGTAACAGGAATGGGAGCGGTCAGCCCACTCGGCGCACACGTCGAGAGCTCATGGAGCCGCCTTCTGGCGGGGCAATCAGGCCTGCGCCGTCTCCCCGACGATGTTGTTGCCGATCTTCCCGCAAAAGTCGGAGGCGTTGTGCCGTCGCTCGACGAGGATACCGAAGCAGGCTTCGACCCCGACAGGGTCATGCCGCCAAAGGATCAGCGCAAAGTGGATCGCTTCATCATGTTCGCGATCGCGGCAGCAGACGAAGCCCTGACACAGGCCTGCTGGAGACCCGTCTCGGAGGAGGATCGCCAGCGCACTGCGACAATCATCGCCTCGGGGATTGGCGGCTTCCCGGCGATCACCGAGGCGGTTCGCATCGTCGACGAGAAGGGCCCTCGCCGCCTGTCTCCGTTCACCATTCCGTCCTTCCTGGTCAACCTCGCGGCCGGACAGGTGTCGATCCGAAATGGGCTGAGGGGCCCGCTAGGGGCGCCCGTGACCGCCTGCGCCGCAGGCGTCCAGGCGATCGGTGACGCAGCCCGCATGATTCGGGCGAACGAAGCGGACATTGCCATTTGCGGTGGAACCGAAGCCTGCATGAACACCGTCAGCCTTGGAGGCTTCGCGGCGGCGCGGGCGCTGTCGACCGGCTTTGCCGATACCCCGACTGCCGCGTCACGACCTTTCGACATGCTGCGTGACGGCTTCGTGATGGGCGAAGGGGCAGGCATCCTGGTGATCGAGGCCCTCAGTCATGCCCTGGCGCGCGGGGCTACACCGCTCGCGGAACTGGTTGGCTATGGCACCACGGCTGATGCCCATCATGTCACATCTGGCCCAGAAGATGGATCCGGGGCAGCGAGAGCCATGCAGATCGCGATCAGACAAGCGGGCATCGCTCCATCTCAAGTTCAGCATCTTAATGCCCATGCCACATCCACCCAGCTTGGAGATCGGGGGGAGATCGAAGCGATAAAGGCCGTGTTCGGGACAAAGTCGGGGGTCGCGATCAGCGGCACCAAGTCTGCAACGGGCCACCTTCTCGGGGCAGCCGGCGGCCTCGAAGCGATCTTCACGATACTGGCCCTGCGCGACCAGGTGGCCCCACCTACCCTGAACCTGAACGCTCCCGATCCCGCAGGTGATGGCATTGATTTCGTCGCCAACAAGCCAAAGCCACACCCGATGGAATACGCGATCAGCAATGGCTTCGGCTTCGGCGGCGTGAATGCCAGCGTAGTATTCCGGCGCTGGGACGCCTCGACACCATGAAACAGAAGCCAACGCCCTCTCTTGAGGTTCGCGGCTGGACGCCGAAGATTGCTGTTATCGGCGTCGGCGGCGGTGGCGGGAACGCGATAAACACCATGATCGGGCGCGGCGATCAGGATGTGAGGTTCATTGCAGCCAACACAGACGCCCAGGCTTTGGCATCCTCCAAGGCCGAACATCAAGTCCAGCTTGGCAAAAGCGTCACTCAGGGTCTGGGAGCAGGCTCTCAGCCGGAGCTTGGTCGCGCTGCGGCGACGGAATCGCTTGATGACATCATGGAGCATTTGAAGGATGTCCAGGTGTGCTTTCTTGCCGCCGGAATGGGTGGCGGGACAGGAACGGGTGCAACGCCCGTGATCGCACATGCCGCCCGCCAAGCGGGCCTGCTGACAGTAGCGGTGGTGACCGAGCCCTTCACTTTTGAAGGAACGCACCGGGCGCGTCAGGCAAAGGACGGCATACGATCTCTGGTCGAGGCAGCCGACACCGTGATTGTCGTTCCAAACCAGAACCTCTTCCTGCTTTCGAACGCGACGACAACGCTTGATGCCGCATTCCAGATGGCAGACAAGGTCCTTGTCGAAGGGGTCATGTCCCTGGTCGACTTGATGCGGGCTGATGGCTTGATCAACCTGGACTTCGCCGATGTTCAAGCGGTGATGAAGAATATGGGCCGAGCGATTATCGCGAGCGGCACGGCCGCAGGGAGCGGTCGCGCAAGAGAGGCGGCCAGAGCAGCGATAGACAATCCGCTTTTCAGGGGGATCAGCCTCGAAACTGCCAGAACCCTGCTGGTCTCGATTTCCGCGACACGGGAGTTGACCTTGTTCGAAGTCGACGAGGCCGCAACTTACATCCGCGACCACGTCAATGCGGATACCGATATGATCCTTGGCACCAATTTCGACGCGACACTCGGTGAAGATCTGAGAGTGTCGATCATCGCCGCAGGGCTGAATGGCCCGGCCGATGTGGTTGTGCTCGCCGAACACCTCCAGAAGCAGCGTGCCGTCGCAAGCGCCCCATGAAGATGGGGCTCTCGCCAACAGGTCGGAGAGAGCAATGTTCAGACGTCTCCTAGATTGGTGGCGCAAATGGGAAGTGACGCTAGACGGTATCGACGACCTAGAGGGAGAGCGGATGGCAATCCTTGAAAAACGGTTGGCGAGGTTGGAGCAGGAAGTTGCCTTGATGCACACGGTCGAGCAGCGCAACAAATAGATACGCACCTCTCAAAGATACTGGCCGTCTATGGGAACATGCGATCCATAGCCGGGCAGCATCCCCTGCGGATCGAGTGGATTGGTCAGCGATTGGGCGGAACATCTGGTTTGACATACCCGGCGTATATCCTCTTGCCCGCAGCCGGCGGGCAAGAGCTAAGTCAACTGTTTCTTTTCTCGCCTCCAGTACAATCAGCGCAAGTCAGGCGCCTCGTTGAGCAGCGCCGGGTCCCAATGCTCTGCAGCCTTTCCATCTTTGATGCGCCACATGTCGAACCACGTCGTGCTGTAGGTTTTTGACGGATCCTTCGGGTCTTTTTCGGTCCGGGCGTAAGTGACCACGACCAGATCGCCCTCCGCAACCACATTGGCGACTTTCATGCTGATCTTCGCCGGGATTGGTTTTGGTTTCACCTTGAGCACCTGGGTAAAATAGTAAACCACAGGCTTTAGACCGCTTTGAGCGTTCGGGTTGTGCTGGATGTAGTCGTCAGCGATGTACTGGCCGGCCTTGTCCCATTGACCGGCTTCCAGAAGCTCGAGGATGATCCTGTAGACCACCTGCTTGTTGGCGTTCAGCTTCGGATCGGGACTTGTGAACAGTGCTTCCGGATTATCCGACACGACGACAGCCTCTTGAGCATGGACGGCGGACGAGACGATGCCGGTCATTGCAAGCGTCGCAGCGATAATGATGTGTCTCAATCTATTCTCCTTGACGAGGTGAGCATTTGAAACTTCGCGGCTAACCGAAAAGTCAAGTCGGCGCCGTATGTGTGCCGAATGCAGCCTCACGGTGGCTGGGACAGGACACGAAGTGCTGACGTGAGGTCATCAACCACTCCGCAGTTTTTGAGCTTCTCCGTTATCTCGAGGTCGAGTTCCCGAAGAACCTGTTGCGCGAAAGCAAGCCTGCGTTGTCCGTCGTGCGTGAGGTAAAGTCGCCGCGCCCGGGCGTCAGCGCAGTCGGCGGTGGATTTCACGAGGCTTCGAGCCATGAGCGGTTTCAGGTTGGCGGACACCGTCGAGGCATCGATACTCAGCACGTGACAAAGATCGGTCACTTTCGGCGCTGGGCCTCTCTCTATAGCATCGAGCATCACCGCCTGTTCTCCCGTCAATCCGACGTCTCGCAAGTTCGAGTTCAGATCCCGGCACAGACGCCGGGTCAGGCGTAGCAAAAGAGGAAAGAGACTGTCCTCGATCATTCCGGTTTCCGTCTCGCTCCAACTACACGCACGTTAGATTTCGTATAAACTCTATTGATAGCTTAGATTTTATATGACATCTATTGTCAAGGGGGGCATGCGGTGTTCTTTATCATCCGGTGAAGGGTTTGAACCTCGCCGCCCAAGCTTGAGGCGTAACGATACGAGGACGGGATATGACGGACGGGCCACAGACCGGACGAGCGCAAACTTCGATGACTGCGGTGAGCACTCGGCCAGGCATCCTAGACGGCCCTGTCACGCCGACATTGTTGCGCCTGGCCTTTCCGACTGTCGTTGTTCTTGTTTTCCAGACCATGGTGGGTGTCACTGAGACCTATTTTATTAGCTTTCTCGGAACGGAAGCGCTGGCTGGGGTGACACTGGTGTTCCCGGTGTTGATGCTCATGCAGATGATGTCGAATGGCGGGATAGGCGGTGGCGTTTCCGCCGCTGTCGCGCGAGCGATGGGAGCAGGACGAAAAGCTGATGCAGAGGGCCTAATTTGGCATGCCATCGTCATCGCGGTCATGTTCGGGACCCTATTCTCCGTAGCCGCTTTCCTGTTCGGGCCGCTCCTCTATCATTCAATGGGCGGAAGAGATGCGACGCTGACCGCAGCGCTGACCTACTCAGGCGTCGTGTTCGCCGGTTCGATCCCGATCTGGATAACGGCACTGCTTTCTTCAGCACTGCGCGGCGCTGGAAACGCGATCGTACCTGCCGTGGTAATCGTTTCTGGAACGGCCGTCCTCCTAGCCCTATCGCCGCTTTTGATATTTGGCTTGGGTCCTTTGCCAAGTCTGGGCGTCGCCGGCGGAGGAGGTGCGATCGTCATTTATTACATCCTGGCTGCCCTTGCCCTCGCACTTTATCTGCGATCGCCGAAAAGTCCGCTGAGGCTCCAAATGACCCCGCTTGAAGGCCGCTTTTTCAAGGATATACTCGGTGTCGGTCTTCCCTCTGCGGTCGGCACAATTCAGGTCAACCTTACAGTCACGTTGGTCACAGCAGCCGTTGGTCACCACGGAGCGGATGCGATCGCTGGATACGGTATTGCCTCGCGTCTCGATTATCTCCAGATCCCGATCATCTTCGGCCTTGGAACCGCCATCGTCACCATGGTCGGGATCAATATCGGCGCCAGACAGGCGGCGCGTGCCCGTCGGGTCGCCTTTGTGGGCGGAGCCCTCGCCTTGGGCATTACGCAAATCATAGGGATAGCCGCGGCCACATTCCCGAAGGTCTGGATGGGACTGTTCAGCAACGATCCGCATGTGGCGGAGATGGGGGCGCTCTATCTTAGAACGGTCGCGCCTACTTACGGTGCTGTCGGCCTTGGTTTGGCGCTGTATTTTGCAAGTCAAGGGGCCAAACGCGTGGTTCTTCCTGTTCTAGCTGGCACAGTTCGGCTGGTCATTGCCGGCTTTTTTGGCTGGGCCGCCGTTCTGTGGCTCGGATCGGACCTCGCCACGCTGTTCCAGATCGTGGCGCTGGCGGCCTTGGCGTACGGGGCTTTGACAGTGGCGGCCGTAATCTGGTCTCGGATGTTCGATGAAAACCTGCCCCCTTCCCTCGCAAGCCCATCCTCCCGATAGGCTGGCGGAACTGGATAACATCTGACCGACGTAAGGTTGGCCGCTCCATCAGGTCGGCCGATGCCGTATTGGGCAGGCAGCATTGGCCTTGGCCTCAACCTTGGATGACTTAGCCGACCATTCGTTCCAACGCGACCGCGATGCCCTGCCCGCCGCCGATGCAGAGTGTTACCATACCGCGCTTCAGATCCTCACGCTCCATTGCATACAGGAGGCGCGTGATCAGGACAGCGCCTGTTGCGCCAATGGGATGACCATGAGCGATGGCGCCGCCGTCCACATTGACGATATCAGGGCTAAGGCCGAGCTCCTTCTGGACAGCCAGAGGCACCGCGGCGAAAGCTTCATTGATTTCGATCCGCTCAATATCGCCAATCGACCATCCAGCTCGCTCTAGCGCGATCCTAACCGCTGGCACCGGACCGAGGCCGAACATGCCCGGTTCTACTCCGGCGAGTCCGTAACCTGCAATCCGCGCCATGGGCTCAAGGCCATGCCGTTGGGCAAAGCGGGCGCTTGTGACGATCATGGCCGCGGCACCGCTGTTCAAACCCGGAGCGTTGCCAGCAGTGATGGTGCCATCCTTTCGGAAAGCGGGCCGCAGGGCCGAAAGCGTTTCAATCGTCGTATCTGGTCGCGGAGCTTCATCAACCGCGAAGGAGGCTGTGCCCTGTTTTGTCTTCAGCTCGACGGGCACGATCTCTTTTTCAAAGAGGCCCCGGGCCCGGGCGGCGGCGAAGCGCTGCTGTGAGCGAAGGGCGAACTCATCCTGTTCGGGCCGAGTGAGTTCAGCCTTCGCAACCAGATCCTCGGTATGCCAGCCGGAATGCTCCCCGGATAGGCCATCAAGGAGGCCGTCGGTCAGCATGCTGTCCAGGATTTCGGCCGCGCCCATCCGGTAGCCCCACCGACCGCCACTCATCAGGTATGGAGCGCGGTCCATGTTCTCCATTCCCCCTGCAATCGCCGCTTCGCATTCTCCGGCGACAATCTGCTGGATGGCGCTCACGACAGCTTGCGCGCCAGAACCGCACACCCGGTTCACTGTCATGGCTGGAACGTTTACGGGCACCCCTCCTTTAAGGCTTGATTGCCGCGCGGGGTTCATCCGGTTGCCGGCTTGAATGACATTCCCCATGATTACGGAGCCGATCTCTGATGGAGCCAGTTTGGATCGCCTCAGCGTCTCGCCAATCACGAGTGCGCCCAGTTCTGTTGCCGGGATCTCTTTGAGAGAACCGTTGAACGCAGCGATGGGAGTGCGGACAGGATAGGAGATAACGATTTCGGAGACAGCGTCGGTTGCCATAAGATTTCCTCGCAAAACTTGGATTTGAGCGGCCTTATCGAACTGCTTGAGAGTGCCTTTCTGGTAGTCCTCACTGTTTTTGGGATCGAGGAGCAAACTCCTGCAGCCAGTGAAATCGTCAGGTCACAGCTATGCTGAGCGGGCAAGCTCGGACGACATCTTCAAGGCGCGCTGAAACGCCGGTCGCGCCTCGGCGCGGGCTATGTATGCTTCCAAGTTCGGCGTATCCCCAAGAACGTCACTTCCGCGAAGCAGGCGCAATACGCTGACCATCAGAAGGTCGCCTGCGCTAAAGCCTCCATCAAGCCATTCATCGTGACCTAGGACACGTTCCAATTCATGGAGGCGCTGAAGGAGATACCCGGCGCTCCCTGAGCTGATGCACGGCTCGATAGTATTCAACGCAGCAAACATCCACATCACTGCGCGAGATCTGTCGTGTGCGTCGGGCGGCAGCAAACCTGGATAGGTGTAGGCGATATGGTGGACAATTGCCCCAGACTCGAACAGCACGAGGTCTCCGTCCTCGTATGTCGGCATCTGGCCAAATGGATGAAGCTGGCGGTACTGGGGACGGCGCATGTCGGAAAATGATAGCAGCCGCAAACGGTAGGGCTGATGGACCTCTTCAAGCGCCCAACGGACGCGCATATCCCTGTGATAGCCTCTCCCTCCGTCCGGAGGATTTTTGAAGACGGAGACAATCGGATACATTGCGAGAACCTCTTGGAGCAAGAAATTTCGAGCAACAAGGCACTCGCGTGATTTGCTCCACTGAAGAGCTGCATCACTGCCTGCCGATCGAAATCAGATTATAGATTTCACTCGACATCTATAATCGCACTTCTCCGCAAGTCAAACGAAATCCTCGGTGTACCGGTCGAAGACGCGCACCAAGGTTGGTCTTTCGTTTGCGTCCCTCCGGACAAGATTGTCACGCAGCCTGGCTGATAAGCTTGGTTCCGATAATCTTCGCGGGAGCGGCATCCGCAGAAAGCGTCAGCTTCGCTCGAAGCGAGCGCTAAAGCAGCGGGGGTAGTCGACACCTCGAAATGTAGGTGGCCTGCCGCAGGTTTTTTTCGGGCAGCGAGTTAGGCGCCCTTACAAATCACATGAAAGCGCAATGCGGAAATTACTCCCGCAAAGGGGCCGCAAGCGGACTGTCGGATGATGGGTGCCGAACGGCGAAAACCGGACATCCATGTAAGCGGTGATGTGGTCCGCGTTTGGCCCATTGGGTCAGGATTTTGGCTGAGGCATTCGAGTGTGTTCCCTCCGCAAGTCCGTCCATCGCTCAGCGCTCCAGATGTAGCAGAGGGACGCGATGCAATTTGTGTCGGGAAAGTAACAGATTGTTTCCACGCCAGAAGCACAGATTTCAGCCTTTGACCGCGCTCTCCTTCGACAAGCAACACGCTCACAAGACTGCAGATACCCTTGTCTGCTCCTGTTGGGAGAGCAACCTAATCGTGTTCGGCCTGTTCAGAGGCTTGGAGAGTTGGAAGCCCTGAAGGTTGTCACAGCCAAGTGAAGTGAGTGTTACGCGTTGATCAGCAGTTTCGACGCCCTCTGCTGTGGTCTTCAAACCCTTGTGCCGCGCCATTTGCACAATGGCTTCGACCAGCGGCGCACCTCCATTTTCATGAAGCTGATCAACGAACATTTTGTCTATCTTGATGCGATCGACATTCAGATTGAGGAGCTGCCCGAACGACGAAGTCCCAATTCCGAAATCGTCGATGGCGAACCTGACGCCTGCATCCCGCAATGACCTGATCGCAGCCGCGGCCTTGCCTTCCGAATCTGTCGCGACCCTCTCAGTAATCTCGATCTCAAGGCGTGATGGATCAAGGCTGAATTTCGATAGCATTGTCAGGACACGTAGCGCGTAACCAGGCGCCATGAGTTCGATCGCAGACGCGTTGACAGAAATTCCAACATCGCAGTCCTGCACATCGGCTAGCAGACTGCAGGCTTCTTCAAGAACATAGAGCCCGAGTTTTTGGATCAGTCCGCATTCCTCAGCTATTGGGACAAAAACATCAGGCGATATCGCGCCAAACGTTGGATGCATCCAGCGGCAAAGAGCTTCCATCGACGACATACGACCGTCTATCGCTGAGTAGACCGGTTGATAATGAACCGCGAGTTGCGTCCCAGTTTCAAGCGCTGTGGCCAGATCGCTCTCCAGCGCTCGTCGACGCCTTAGGATTTCCTCCATATGAGTTCCAAAGACAGCGAAGGTATTTCGGCCAGCCGCTTTTGCATGATAGAGCGCGATGTCCGCGCGTCTGGTCATTTCCGTCGCGTCCACACCCGGCGAGAACAGCGAAACTCCGATGCTCGCTCCAACCGTGATGAGGCTACCCTCAATCTGGAAGGGCATACGTAGTCTGTCGATAATCTCCTCGGCGAGCCGGTCAATAGTCTTGAGATCCTCTGCGGGGAGAAGCAGCGTGAACTCATCTCCTCCGACCCGGGATACGAGCGCCGACGGGGCGATCTCCCTCAGGCGGTTTGCGACCTCCTTGATCAGGGAGTCTCCGACCGGGTGCCCGAAGCTATCGTTTACTTCCTTGAAGTGATCAAGGTCCACGAACATCACCGCGATGCCCGTTTCGGCGGTGGCGCTGTCAAGGTTCTGGACAAGGGTGCGATGGAATGTCGTTCGGTTTGCAAGGCCCGTCAGGGGATCGTGCATAGCAAGGTGCCTGAGTTCCTGCTGGCTCTCGGCAAGGCTTGTAGAGCGACGCCAAATGGCATGCCCGAGAAAGCTCATCAGAAGGAAGGCCGAGAGGCCCACCGCGATGATCACAGGAGAGACCGCCTGTATCACGCTGGCTCCCGGGCTAAATGGTTGCCATTGAAAGTAACCAATCGTGTGTCCAGATGCAGAAAGCAATGCGACGCTGGATTTATCCGGACCGTCTGTCGGTTGGCGGACGAAGATAAGGTCTTGAAACTGGTAGTCCTGCGCCAATTCCGAAAGAAGAACTCCGTCCAGATAGCGCACCGCCACATGGAGATTTTCGGCACCAGGCTTCTGCTCGATCTCTCCGCTATCGGAAATGATGGGCTTTATGCTGAAGATGGCTGCCCGCCCATTGAGGTCGAGAAGGTCGCTTTCACCAATCGAGAGAATGGTGGTACCGGCCGATATTTCACCCGCAGCAAGTCTCTTCTGTAGCTTAGAGACCAAGGGGGCGGCGATTTTGGCGATGTTTGCGCCAGAAACTGATGCTGACGGTTCAGCGACAAACTCGTATATGGGTTTGCCAGTGTTATCGAGGACGAGAGCCGCATCGTGCTGGAAATAGCTGTGCATCCATTCGCCTAGATTGGAGGCTATCCAATCCTTGTTTCGCTGCCGTACTTCGACGACTGCATCGTCCCAAACGGTTGCGCTCTCCTGATTGTGTGCGACTTCCGCTTCGAGTTTGGTCACCACAAGCTCTAGAAGGTCCTGCTGACGCTGGTTCGCGGCCTCATCTGATGTTGCAGCAGAGAGAAATAGTGCCCCGAATAAAAGGCCGACTGTCAGGGTGGCGACCGCCAGGGGTAGCCCCAAGACGAGGAACGGCTTTCGTCGAAACATTCGGTGCATACATAAACTCATAGGCAAGAGGTGCTCCAGCTTATTGCCGCCTACTTAATTTCAGGGAAATCGAATGCATGAAATTTCGCATGTGAGCCATCTAGTCCGATACAGTAGCAAACGACGTGAGGCACTAAGCTTAGCTCTGTGTGTGAGACGTACCCAAATGAAAGTGCACCCATACGCCTCACTCAGATCCAAGAGAGCGCATGGCATCACGCCGGTATCCTCTCGACGAGCTGTGAACCACTTTCGGTGCAGGTTTGACTTTTTAATTGCACCAAAGATCCGCGCCGCGAATGTCAGTTTTTGGGTGAAACTAGAACAAGCCGAATGACTTGAATGGGGGCGCAAAGCGGTCATTGCATGCGGGCCGCGAGTGGCTCATCAGAATCGCGTTGCTAGCATCGTGCTCTTGAAGGGATCCGAACCGATGACACCCTTTTTATCGCTCGAAGACAAGGGCTTACCTAGCACGCGCGCAGGACTTCATCCCGTCGTGAAAACATCACTCGTTTAGACGGTCAGCCAAACGCCTCAGGAGATCCATTCGTTCGTGAAGAATCGCTACGATGAGAGCGGGAGCATGTTCGCGAGGCAGACAGAAGATGTAGTGGTGCTGGCATCGCGCCATCCGCAGCGCCGGATAGAGTGCGCTCAGATCCTTGAAGGGAACTTTGCCCGCGGCAATGTCCTCCATTCCTCGCTCCAAAGCCGAGACGTAGTGACGTACCTGGGCGGCACTCCATTGTGTCCGTGTGTAACGGATTACCGAGCGAAGATCGGATTCTGCCTCTGCGGTCAGGATGTAAGCCGTCAAGCGCGACCTTCGGCAATCTCCTCGTCGAGGATCTCACCTACGGTTTTGGTCGACAGTTTTCCGGCGAGCCCCTCACTGATGCGCGTATTCATCAACGTCTTTAACTCTTCCCAGGCCAGTTCTCCCTCGACGTCGCCAGGAAACAGGCGCTCAAGTGCGTACTGCTTGATTGTCTTGCCCTGCAGAGCGGCTAGCGCTTTGAGGCTTTGATGTTGTTTGTCCGTTATGTCGATCGTCAAGCGGCTCATTTCACATACTCCCGAAGTGACCGACCCACATTAGCACATATGTGGTTTAGTTGCCACCATTGCAACGTTATCGCAAGACCTCGCTTGCGGGGTTCCGTCATGTCGAGCAATTGCCAATCGGCATCTATTTGCCACTGCCAGCGCGGAACCCTAGGCCATTCAATTTGCGGGAACGTGGGCACAGTCGTGGGGTTGAATATCCGCAAGCTCGGTGGATCATCCAAGCCACTGAAGAGACAAATCTGGCGTAACGTTAAATTATGGAACTTACGCATAAGCTTTTTGCGTACTAAATGGCAGCCGCTTAGACGTGCAACTCAAGGTGCCGGAACCTTTCGTCTTCTTAGACATTGACAACATGTTGCCATATTGGGAGCAGGTTGCGGAATGTCCGACCAGAACGAAGTCAGGGCCTTGGCCCTCGCCGTCTTTTCAGCTAACGGACGACTTATCAGCGCCGGGAACGAGCTTGTGGCGCATCTGGGTCTGACCAGTGCCTGGTGGCAAGTGCTTGGCGCACTGCGCTACTCGCCAGTCCCACTTCCCGCCGCATCGATCGCCCGGAATATGGGCCTGACCCGACAGGCGGTCCAGCGCATCGTGGACGTTCTGGCGGATAAAGGCCTCATCGAATTCCAGACCAACCCGCATCATCGCCGCGCAAAGCTCGTAGTTCTGACTGCAGCAGGTCTCAAAGCCGTCACAGACGCTGAGAACGTGGTGGCACCACTGGATCAGGCAATCGCGAATAAGATCGGCAGCGACCGTCTTAGGGAAGCGATCAAAACACTCGAGGAGATGGGCTGCACCATATCTGAATGGCTCGCGCGGCCTCAGTCCCGATCCCCTGAACAGAAGGAGATACCCTTGTGATCTTAGTATCTGGAGCCACCGGAGGCATCGGTGGCGAAGTCTGCAGGCTGCTTCATGAAGCTAAAGTCCAATTCCGTGCCATGTGCCGGAAGCCCGAACAGGTTGAGCGCTTCAAAAAAGACGGCATCGAGGCCGTGCTGGGGGATTTTGACCGCCCGGAAACACTTGCCGACGCCATGCAGGGCTGTGACCGGCTCTTTCTGATTACGCCCCCTACGCCCGATCAGGTCGACCAGGAAACAGCGGCAATCGATGCGGCCAAGCGTGCAGGCGTCGCAAGGATCGTGAAGATCTCCGCCTCAGATGGCAATGTTCGCTCGACCGTACCCTGGGCGAAATCACACGCGCTCATCGACCATCACTTGCGCGATGCGGGGATCGGCTGGACCATTTTGAAACCCACTGCCTTCATGCAGAACTTCTTCTGGTTCAAGGATCCGATAGCGAAGGGTTTCCTGCCGCAGATCGCCGGCAAGGGATCTGTCTCTTGGGTGGACACCCGCGATGTTGCGCGCGTTGCTGCAAGGGTTTTGATTGAAGAAGGTCACAACCACGCAACCTATTTCCTGACCGGTCCGGAGACTTTGGACATGAAGGAGGCTGCATCACGCCTGTCGCAGGTGACGAAACGAAAGGTGCGGTATCTCGATGTGCCAAACCCGATCTTCAAACTCATTCTTCGTCTGACCGGCAATTCCCGCTGGATGGCCAATGGCCTGATCGCGCAGTTCTCAGACGTTGTCGCCGGTCACCATGATATCGATCCGACCTTCGAAATCGAGCGCCTGACCGGGGTGGCGCCAAAAAGCTTCACAGCCTTCGTTCGGGACCACCGCGATGAGTTCGTCCACAGCAACTGACACACCTTAAGGGTCAACTGCCGTTCTCACCGTTCTCACCGGTCCCACTACCACCAACACCCAATTTAATCGGAGGCTGTTTCATGGCTGCCAAAGCGTCTCGTCTTGCTCATCATACCGCAATAGTCACAGGCGCGAGCTCAGGCATTGGCCTGGCCATCGCCGAAGCTATGGCGGCGGCCGGTTGCGCTGTCGCTGTCAATTACCACTCCCACGCCGAGCCTGCCCAGGAGCTGGTCGATCGCATCGTCGAACAGGGCGGGCGGGCGATCGCGATCCAGGCTGATGTATCGAAGGAGGCGGATGTCGTTCGTCTTTTTGACGAGGCTGCAAGAGCCTTCGGACGCATTGATGTGCTGGTATCGAATTCCGGCATTCAGAAGGATGCGGCAATTGCTGACCTGTCGCTCGACGACTGGAACACCGTCATCGACATCAACCTGACAGGACAGTTCCTATGTGCACGAGAGGCTGTGCGACGCTTCCGTGCCCAGCCGACGAGCGGACGCCCGGCCCGAAGTGCAGGCGTCATCATCACCATGAGCTCGGTCCACGAAACCATTCCATGGGCGGGTCACATCAACTACGCGTCAGCCAAGGGTGGCGTTCACATGTTCACGCGAACGCTTGCACAAGAGGTTGCATCCGATGGGATCAGGGTGAATGCCATCGCACCTGGGGCCATCAAGACACCAATCAACAGAGACGCTTGGGAGAGCAATGAGGAATTGACGAAATTGCTCAGGCTCATCCCCTACGGTCGCATCGGTGAGCCAGGGGACGTGGCAAAGGCGGCCGTGTGGCTGGCATCCGACGAGGCCGACTACGTCACCGGGACCACGCTCTACATTGATGGTGGCATGTCCCTATATCCGGAGTTTCGTGACAATGGTTGAGCAACTTCGTACGATTGGCGATCATGGCATCATTGGTGACCTTGAAACCGCAGCTTTGGTCGCGCGTGATGGAACGATCGACTATCTGTGTTGGCCGGCCCTCGATAGTCCGAGCATCTTTGCCGATCTGCTGAATAGCGGCAAAGGTGGGGCTTTCGAAATCAAGCCTGAGCTAGATAATCCTCGCCACTTTCAACTCTATGTCCCTGACACCAATGTCTTGGTCACACGCTTCATGGCCAAGAGCGGCAGTGCGGAAGTTTTGGATCTCATGCCACAGCCGGAGGCCCGCATGCGAGCAGGCCGCTGCGCGCGTAGTCTTATTCGCCGGATAACCGTGACCAGCGGGAAAGTGACCTTCACGGTGCGTTGCGCGCCGCGGTTCGACTATGCTCGCGAGATCCCTGAGGTGGCCGCCATCGAAGGTGGCGTAAGCTTCCAGGGCGAAGATCTTTCGCTGTGTCTTTTCGCCTCGGTCCCGCTTGAACCCAATTCTGAGGACGCGAGTGCGCGATTGACCCTGTCGAAGGGAGAAAGCGCATGGTTCGTCCTGGGCGATGATACCATGACACCACCGGATGACGCCCTCGTGTCGTCGCTGATTGAGGAAGCGATCAACGCGTGGCGCTCATGGCAGGGGAAGTCGACCTACAAAGGGCGCTGGCGCGAACAGGTGCTTCGCTCCGCACTCACGCTGAAGCTGTTGACCTCGGCGCGCTACGGTTCAATCGCGGCCGCAGCCACATTCTCTTTGCCTGAGGCGCTGGGTGCAGGACGCAACTGGGACTATCGGGCGACCTGGATTCGTGACGCCTCATTCACTGTCTATGCGTTTATGCGGCTCGGCTTCGTTGAGGAGGCCGAGCACTTCAATCGATGGGTCAGCGAGCGCGTCGGAAATTGCGACCGTTCCTCTCCATTGCGCATTATGTACGCGCTCGACGGGTCGGCGATGGCCGATGAACGCGAGCTATCGCATCTTGCGGGTTACGCAGAGAGCCAACCGGTTCGCATTGGCAATGCCGCCCATGCGCAAACGCAGTTGGACATCTTTGGCGAACTCCTCGACAGTGTCTATCTCTCGAACAAATATGGCTCTGCGATCAGCCATGACGGGTGGGAGCATGTCCGTACTATCATCGATCATGTGGTCGAGCATTGGCATGAGCCGGATGCTGGTATCTGGGAGATGCGCTCCAAGCCGCGCCATTTCCTTCACTCCCGATTGATGTGCTGGGTTGCACTTGACCGTGCGATCCGGCTGGCCAGAAAACGTTCGCTCGCCGCCCCGCTCGTCGCGTGGACCGAGACCCGTGACGCGATCGCCGGTGATATCTGGGACAACTTCCGCCATCCCGAGCACGGTTATTTCGTGCAGGAGCGCGGTGGGACTGAGCTTGACGCGGCTCTGCTGATGATGCCGCTCGTCCGGTTTGTTTCTTCCAGCGACCCGATCTGGCTCAAGACGCTTGATGCCATTGGTGAACAGCTGTGTGACGACGGGCTGGTGTATCGCTATCGCGGCGCAGATGGCCTGGAGGGAGAAGAAGGCGCCTTTACCACCTGCACTTTCTGGTATGCGGAATGTCTTGCACGTGCGGGGCGTCTTGAGGAGGCACAGATGAACCTGGCAAAGGGTCTCGCCTATGCCAACCACCTGGGACTATTCGCGGAAGAAGTCGATGTCCGCGGCCTTCCGCTTGGCAACTTCCCCCAAGCGCTCAGCCATCTGGCCTTCATCAGCGCCGCCTATTTTCTCGACCGACGGCTTGATCCCACACATCGGCCGAGTTGGCAGCCTTGATGCCTGCCTCGCCCTATCCAGGTCATGCCTCAAGAGGAGCTTCGCTGGTCCCAGCGCCACATATATCATGACGGTGAACTGAGTTCTTTCAAGGCAGCGTTACGGCTCACCTCACATTGGTGGTCCACTCGAACATATGAAACTGAGAGAGTATAATGCATATCCTCATTGTTACAGCTCATCCTGATCCTCATTCGTACACGCACGCCATCGTCTCCAGTCTGCGCGAGGGGATCGAGACGGTATCAGGTGTGACTCATGAAATACTGGATCTGGTAGAAGCCGATTTTGACTCCAGGTTTTCATCCCGCGACAATGACGTGTTCCATGGCCGAGGACAGGTGTCTGACGATGTACGCGCCGAGCAACTTCGAATTGACCGAGCAGACGTGCTTGTGTTGGTCTTCCCGGTTTACTGGTGGTCGATGCCCGCCATCATGAAAGGCTGGATCGACCGAGTGTTCATCGCAGGCTGGGCTTTCAATGAAGATCCTGAAAAGGGTATTACCCGACTGCTAGGTCGACTTAAAGGACGGATCGTTGCGATCGGAGGGGCTGATCGGGGTACGTATGAGCGTCGCCGTTATCTCGATGCAATGCAGGCCCAGATTGCGCAGGGGATCTTTGGTTATTGCGGGATGGAGACCCTGGGCTTTGACCTCTTGCTTCCTTCTGATGACCAAGACCGCAAAGAGGCTCTTCAAAGAGCGTTCGAAATAGGACGAAGCACTGCCGAAGCTGAGCTGTAAGATGTGACTCTGTTCACTTTTGAGGTGCAACAGTGATCTGATGTGTCCCAATGCCTTTGCGTTTGCCGCAGTAGCAGTTGCCGCACTCTGGGTCCCCGGATCCGTGCAAGCTGGACCATTACCGGATGAAGGTACCGTCGACTACCAGCTTGGCGGCGGCTACCCGCCGCCTCCCGGCGTCACGATCATCGTGCGCGATAGCACAGACAAGCCGGAGCCGGGACTGTTTAACATCTGCTACGTCAATGGGTTTCAGACGCAGCCTGGCGAGGTATGGCCCAAGGCACTACTCGTGCCCGGGCCGGATGGGCAACCGCTGGTCGACCCGGGGTGGCCAGATGAGTTTCTGTTGGACGTGTCAACGGAGAGAAGCAGGGAGCTCAACCTTACCCGTATCGAACCCTCGATCCAGGTGTGCGCCCGCAAGGGCTTTGACGCGGTCGAGTTCGATAACCTTGATTCTTACACCCGTTCGCGTGGTCACCTTAACCGAACCGACGCCCTAGTTTTTGCGAAGTTGCTCGTTGCCACCGCTCGCAAATATGGCCTGACTGCAGGTCAGAAGAACGCGAGCGAGCTGGGCACAGAGGGACGCGATGAGGCAGGGTTTTCGTTCGCGATAGTGGAGGAGTGTGATCGTTGGCGGGAATGCGATGCCTACACAAGCGTCTATGGAGCTACGCAGGTCATCTACATTGAGTATGCTGACGATCTTCGGATTGACTTTGCGACAGCCTGTGCACAACCGCAACGCCCTCGAAAAATGATAATCCGGGATAGGATGCTGCTGCCTGCGGGGTCCGCAGACCAGGATTTCCGAACATGCGACTAGGAACAAACTCGGCCGTTGCCAGTCGACTTTGCACTCACCTGCACAATCCGCCCGCCAGGGATCAGCAACCCTAGTCGATGCTGGCGTGCCGAGAAGCAATCGGACGCAACTCTCGCCACAGATCCCGCATTCAACATAGCGGGTGGGCCTCCGTCTTGATTGCCAGGATACGCATCTCGGAATAAACCGCGATTGGCAGGTTCCGGCGAGTGTCGAGGACTTCTGCTGGCGCGAAGGCGTGAAGCGACTTAACGTCACTAGCTCCTTTCGAAATCCATGTGACTTCGCACATCGGAGAGGCGCCAACTATGCGACGCCAACCCGGGAAGAGTGCTCTTCATTCGAGCAGGGTTGCTCCAGCTCCCCTTTCCGCCAACACGTCGCCTGGATTGCGCAGCGGACAGTCCTTAAGGGACAGGCAACCGCAGCCGATGCAGCCCTGCATTTGATCGCGAAGCTGGGAAAGGCCCTTGATGCGATCATTCAGTCGATCGGCCCAGTTCGCAGACATCCTTCCCCATTCCTCTGCCGTCGGGGCACGGTCCTCAGGTAGGGAGGACATCGTGGCCCTGATCTCCGCTAGAGAGATTCCGGCGCGTTGCGCTATTTTTATGATGGCCACATGTCGCAGCAGGCCGCGCGGGTACCTTCTCTGGTTACCCTTGGTCCGCCGAGACGTGATCAGACCCTTCTTTTCGTAGAAATGCAGGGTCGAGATGGACACCCCGGACCGCTGCGCCATTTCGCCGATTGTGAGTTCGTTGGGCATTCGAGCTTGATCCTGAGTGATATCCGAATGGAAAAATCTGCTCATCTTAGAGATCGCATAGGGCATTGATTATGCCTTGACCTAAACCATGGTCAAGGTTTGATAAGCCTTCCTGTCGCTGACGACACGTCGCGATCCGCGCCACAACCAGTCGGCCAGACGCTTTCCGCATCTGACCTGACCTGGCCATGAGCGGCTTCTTACCAGTCAGAACAAACAGGAAGCACATGTCCCGTAATACTGTCCCACGCTCATCGCCCTCCCCCCTTCCAGTCGCACAGTCTCAGGCCAAGTGGCCCGCAGTCGGTGCATTGGCCTTCACATTGTTCGGTCTTGTGGCCAGTGAACTAATTCCGATCGGACTGATCCCTCCCATGGCAGCCGATCTGGATGTCAGCGGGGGCGCCGCCGGTCAGGCAATCACAGCCACTGCTGTCGTTGCCGCCATCACCGGCCCGTTACTTGTGTTAACCTCTAGTCGTGTCGAACGGCAGAAGGTGATGTGGCTGCTCTGCCTCTTCTTCTTGGCGGCGACGTCCCTTTCCGCCTTGGCGACCAGCTTGCCGCTTCTGCTGATTGCTCGGGCTTTGTTGGGCGTAGCGCTCGGGGGCACGTGGGCGATGGCTATTGCACTCGCGATGCGGCTGGTACCCGAGGCCTCCGTTCCACGTGCCCTGGCAGTCATCTTCACCGGCGTCTCCATAGCGAACATAATCGCAGCGCCCGTCGGCGCATGGTTAAGTGACTTGCTGAGCTGGCGTACCGCATTCGCCCTATCGGCGGGTTTCGCGCTTGTCGCACTCATCGGTCAGATCGCCACCATCCCTAGCCTTCCGGCAGCTGCCCCACCCACACTCAATTCGTTTCGAGCGACGCTTCGAAGACCCGCTATCTTTGTCGGCTTGGTGACCACGTTTTTGGTCCTGTGTGGCAATACGGCGGGCATCGCGTTTCTGCGGCCCTATCTGGAAGGTGGTGCACTTGATATAAATCTCATTTCGGGTGTGCTCCTGGTTTTTGGGATCTCTGGGTTTCTGGGCAATTTGGCCGGCGGATCGCTATCGGCGCGCAGTCCCGCCATTACTGCGGGGGGCGGTGCGCTCGCGATCGCAATAGGGACGGCTGTTCTGGCGAGCCAAGGACAAGTAACCGCATTGGTGATAGCTGCCACAGCCCTTTGGGGATTAGGCTTTGGTGCGTTTCCCGTCGCCATCTCCAGTTGGAACGCGAAAGCTGCGCCCGATCAGGCTGAGAGCGCTGGTGCTATCTTGTCGACAGCTTTTCAAGTTGCGATAGCCAGTGGCGGGGTCGTCGGGGGAATTCTCATTGACAGTCTAGGCGCTGCTGCTCCGATTCACAGCGCGGCAGCCGCGGCTGCAATGGGAGCTGCAGTGATGCTGTTGATCGGCCGTCGATGGGAAACACGAGAGACCGCTGCCTGACTCCCCTGCCCGTTTAGCTCAAGCCTTGTGTTTTCAAACTAAGAACGCCGCGCGTCGAAGAATGCGCGGCGACTATCATCATCGATGGCTCCCGCGAACATCGACATCGCTACGCATTACACGGTAAGCGACAAGCCGGGGCCGCTCTGGGGGTGTAATTGCAGGGCATAAGTTCGTCGCCATGGCTGCTTTGCCAGCCGTTGGCAGCAGGCGTCCAGTGACAGGCGACTCAAACTACCGTGACGATAAAGACGGCTACAAGCAACCACGGGACCAGACCGATCCACCCTGCCATAGGAGCTTGACAGATCAGTGAGCCATCGGTGGCACGTTTAAATCCCAGCCAGTTAAATCCTCTCTCGGTCGAGGATATCGATTGCACGCGCACCTTCCCGAAGGTGATGAGCGGCAATACGAGTTTGGCGGTCGTGTAGCCAATTACCTCAAAAATGAAGTCAATAATGAACAAGTTCGGCTCCGGTGCGATGGTTGATGGCAACAAGTCGGCAATTCAGTTGATCAGATAGTCGGCGACAGGGGTTAATCTCTGACGAAGATGAGCTTCCGAATTGAGACTGTTCAGCATACGCGACGAGCCGAGGCTATTCAGGCCGTGTAGTTCCAGGGCATGAGTGCATCGAGATCGCTGCTGGGCCAGCCGTTGGCGATTCGCTCAAGGGTCTGGGTGAGCCAGGCCTGCGGATCGACGTTGTTCATCTTCGCCGTCTGAAGGAGCGTGGCGATTGTCGCCCAGGTCCTTCCGCCGCCATCGCTGCCAGCGAAGAGACTGTTCTTTCGCGTAATTGTCTGGGGCCTGATGGCGCGCTCAACGATGTTGGAGTCAAGCTCGATGCGGCCGTCGGTGAGGAAGCGCTCGAAGATGGAGCGACGCGAGGTGGCATAGCGGATCGCCTCAGCGAGCTTCGACTTGCCGGAGATCCGCGGCAGGGTCCTCTGCCAGAGGGCGAAGAGCTCGTTGACTACAGCAGCAGATGTCGCCTGGCGCGCCGCGACACGGCCGTCAGGGCTCTGCCCCCGCGCTGCTGCTTCCACTTCCCAGAGCTTTGCCATCAGATCCACCGTCTCGGTGGCGATCCTGGAACTATCCGAGGCGTGGAGCTCGTAGAACTTGCGCCCGCTATGGGACCAGCAGCCGGCGAGTATCACGCCATCATTGCCGCCGTCGGATCGGGCGAGCTTGTTATAGGCACCGTGCCCGTCCACCTGAAGGATACCGCGATAGCCACTCAGATGCCGGGCGACCCGGTCGCCAGCGCGGCTATCTTCGAAGCGATAGGCGACCATCGGCGGACCACTGCCACCGAAGGGTCTGTCGTCTCGGGCATAGGCCCAAAGCCAGGCCGTCTTGGCCGATCCGGATCCGGGCGCGAGCGTGGGCAACGTCGTCTCGTCAGCAAAGATGCGCTCCGCCTTCTTGATCTCGGCTAGAATGTAGTCGGCCAGGATATCGAGCTCAAAGCCGAGCTTGCCCATCCATTGAGCCATCAGCTTCCGGTCCAACTCGACCTTGTCGCGGGCGTAGATTGCCTCCTGCCGATAGAGCGGAAGGCCATCGGCATACTTCGAGACCGCGATCTGGGCGAGAAGCGCTTCCGTCGGAATGCCGCCCTCGATGATGTGCGCGGGCGCGGAAGCTTGAATGACGCCGTCCTCGTTTTTGAAGGCATACTTCGGCCGGCGGGTGACGATGACGCGGAACTTCGCCGGTACCACGTCCAGCCGCTCCGAGACATCTTCTCCGATCAGCACCTTCTGTTTGCCCGCGTGCTCGGGCAGTTCATCCGGCTCGATCACGACTTCGACCCGTTCCAGATGAGGTGCAAAGCCCTTGCGCGGTCGCGGTGGACGTTTGCCATCGGGAGGGGTGACGCTCTTGTTCACCTGGGCTCTGATTGCAGCAATCCCGGTCTCGATTTCCTCGAAGACAAAAGCCTGTTGCTCATCATCGATGGTCGGAGATGCGAGCTTCTCCGATCGCCGGCCAAAGCGGGCACGATCGAAGGCTTTCAGGATCTGGGTGAGTCGTTCGATGCGTTCATCAGCATCGGCGTTTTTCGCCTTCAGATCTGCGACCTCGCTCTCGAGAGCATCGGCGCGCGCAGCCTTCTCGGCCATGGCAAGGACCATGGCTTTCAGGGTCTCTACATCATCCGGGAGCTGCAGATCGGGCGGCGTCATAAGGCCTACCAGAGCATATTTTGCTCCAGTTTTCCTGCCCTTTCAGGCGGTTGATTCACTTCGCCGCAGGCCTTTACCCAACAATCTCCGGCGGCTTCACCGCGACTGAACGGACACGTTTCCAGTCCATGCCATCAACGAGCGCCATGAGCTGGGCATGGTTGAGCTGCACCCGGTTGTGGCCGATCCGAGGCCAACAGAACTGCGCCTTCTCCAATCGCTTCGAGTAGAGGCAGATCCCTGATCCATCCCACCAGACGATCTTGACCCGGTCGGCCCGCTTCGCCCGGAAGACATAAAGGGAGCCATTGAATGGATCATTGCCGGCATCGCGCACCAACGACAGCAAGCTGTCCGGCCCTTTGCGGAAGTCGATGGGATGGCTGGCGAGGAAGACCTTTACACCTGCGGGGATCATGCTGAGCGAACCGCCCGGATCACGCGCTGCAGATGCACTTCTTCGACATGTCGGTCGGCCCGCACGACGATACCGCCAACTACGATTTCGACGACGGAGTCGGGGCCTGGTGCGGCGCTCTGCCTTTCGACTGCCGGCGCTAGTTGCCCAGGCTCCTCACTGGCCAACAGTTCTCTACGCCAACGGTAGAGTTGAGATGGCAGGATCCCAATCTGCCGCGCGACTGCCGACATGTTCACACCGGGCTGACAGGCCTGCTCAACCGCTGTGGCCTTGAATTCGTCGGACCAGAACCGCCGCAACTGTCGCGGCGACCCGTCAAGGCGATCGGGCACCGCCTCAATCATTCGCATCAATCCAAGGCTAGCCGCAGGCCTAGACATAGATCCTCACATTCAGAGAACTCGTATGTCCGGAATACCCTGCCCAGCATCAGCGACGCCAGATGGGGTCTCCTTGCCGCTTACATTACACGACAGTCGACCTCGAGATGCTTAGGCTTGGCTTTTGAAGGGATTAGAACTGGCTACGCCCTTCCTAGCACGACATAAAGCCATCGCTGTCACGCCGCCTTTTGGTCGCCGGAAGTCTTGGGCCATCCGACGAAGACCTTGTCCGTCGTCGAATGATTTGAGACGTTTTGTGCTTTGGAAGA
>NZ_STGV01000012.1 GCF_004912165.1 Peteryoungia ipomoeae
GATAAGGGTTACTTATCGGCGGCCAGGCGTGGCCTGGAGCAGTCTATGGGGTGGCGAATGCTAACGTCGAGATAGATTTCTCTTAACGAATCATTTACCATAATTTCAATGTCTTACGATCTTGCCAAATTACCCATCCAGAGCCTGCTGCGGTAAGCGGGGCTAATCCGGTGGCAACGGCGAGAAAATCTGCAGTTTCGGGGGCTTGTGCGGGCTGGCAGGATCGGCTGCTGAGAGGGCAGGGTGGTCGTCAGAGACGGGCCGCAACCAGGGAAGCGAGCGGGGCAATAGGATGATCTTTGTCGCTGATCCCCAGCCGATCGCCGAGGTAGTGCCAGAACGACAAGCCAAGCTTCTGGCAGGTCTTCGAGAGGCCCAGCATGCTGCCGCGCGCTTGGCGTCCGTTGCGGCTCACCGTGCCCCCGGAAATCTTCCGCTTGATGACAAAGCCGCGCAGATCTCGCTCCGACGCATTGGTGTGAAGCGGGATCTCTGGCCGCTCCAGAACCCTGAGCAGCTCCGGCTTGCGACGCCTCAGCCGAAACAGCAGTTTGTCGAGATCGCTGTAGCCGGTGCGGATCGAGAAAATCCGGTCGAAGCGCGCCTGCAGGCCCTTGGCCATAGCTGGGTCAGGCCTTCGTCGATAGGCTTTCAGAGCCTTGTAGAAGTGCCAGATGAGCTCGCGCAGGGTCTCGACGTGCTTCACCTGGCCGGGCGTGGCCGGCATCAGCTTCTGCAGCAGCCGTTCTGCATGCACCCAACACAGCGCGTGGGTGCCGACCCGAAACTGCCCGGCATCGTCGGAGACGATCACCGCGTTTCCGACCAGGCCATGATGGCGGATGGCGCCCCATATGCCGGCCTCTGCGAATGGCCGAAGCGTCTCCGTGTCGAAGATGTCGATGCCATGTTCAGCGAGGTGCTGGAGGAAGGGCACCCGGTTGGCAAACCGCAGCGGTTCATGGGTGTTCAACCGGGCAGTAAGGGCAGGGTCGACCTGCCGGTCGTCCAGCAGCGCGAAAGCGGCGTCGTTGAGAACATAGTCCTGATAGTTGCCGCGCAAGAGGGCGAGGAAGTTCAGCCGCGACTTCGAGGACGCCGTGCGGAAGGCGGTGAAATGCTCGCCGCCAATATGCGTCGTATGGAAATTGCGGTTGGCGTGACGGGCACCGGTGTCGTCGACCGTGACATAGGGCGCCGAGACGAGGCCGGCATGCAGCACGGCTGCATCCTCGGCGTGGAAACCATCCAGCCTCTCTGTCAGGAACCGCACCACCTGGCGCTTCGATATTTCGACGCCAACGTCGTTGAGCAACGTCGTCATTCGCTGCGTCGTGACCTGCCCATGCGCATGCAGCATCAGACAAAACCGCCGCAGATTGGGTCCAAAGCCACCTGTTATCCCCGCAGGCAGCTGTGCTGTGATGGTGTCCCCCTCTGGCGTCACCCAGCACTCCCGCCGGTAACGAACCACCTCGACCTTGAGCACCAGATCCCGGACGAAGCAGTCCTTGTAGCCCTTGAAGCGCGATCCGGGCGGTACACTGGCCGGCAGCACCTCTTCACGCGTCACCCGCTTCGTGTCGTTCTTCGGCCCTCGCAGCCGGGGCGCCGGATCCTTGCCCGAGAGCGGCTTGTCACGCGTTGCTTTCTCCATACCCGACGGTCTGAAGGGCGGGCGGGGCGGCAGGTTTTTAAGCCGCGCAATCTCGTCACGCAGAAGCTGATTGTCGATCTTAAGCCGGGTGTTTTCGAGCCTGAGCTGATCGTTCTCATCGCGAAGCCTCTGGTGTTCAACTTCGAGCTTCTCAATCCGGGCGTCTGCCCGATCAGCCCGCTCCACCAGACCGGTCACGAGCTCGCGCAGCGCCCTCAGCGACAGCGTGTCAGCATGCTCGACCATAGGCAGGCGGCGCTTCGTCATAACGGGAGTGAATCATGAATTACCGGAAACAGGAATCCCTCGTGCCACCGGATTTGCTCCAGGTACTGCTGCGGCCAATCTCCGAGGCCGCCGTTGCGCTCGCCCGTCTCGACGAGCGCATTGCCCGCTCCCCCGTCGGTGAGGGCTTTCTCGAGCGCGCGCATTTCCTCGACGCGCATGCCTCGCTCTGGGTCGATGGCGAACTCGTTCATCTCGAAGACCTCGTCCTGCATGATGCGCTTCGAGATATCCGCGCCCCCACCCACGAACTCACCATCGCCCGCGACATTTTGAAAACCCGCCGCCGTATCGCCGCCCATCCCCCCGCCTGGGCTCTCTCGGCCCAAGGACTCGCCTCCCTTCGCGGGCGGGCGTGGCCCGCGGCATCATCGGGAGGAGACGGGGAGGGGGTGTCGGATGGGAGTATTGAAGTCAGCGACGCTCGGGTTGGGGTAGGGGAGGCCGAAGATCCTGATGCCGACGGTCTTGGTGATGCGTTTGCTGCGATCGATGCGGTGCTCGCCCGGTCCGAGGCCGCGATCGAGGAGGCGAGGGCGCCGGGTCGCGCCAAAAACGTCCCGGAAAAGGACCCGTTTGTCTACGACCTCGACTGGGATGAGGACGAGCGGCTGGAGGAGTGGCGGACCGTGCTGACGCGCGCCCAGGATCTGCCGCCGGTCCTGCTGGCCATCGTGGCGCTCGACGCCTGGAATGAAATCGCCGTGCTCCAGCATGCGCCCTGGCTCGGTCGGCTGCTGGCTGCCTCGATCCTGCGTGAGGGCGGCGTCACCACCGGTGGCCATCTCGCAGCGATCAATGTCGGGCTCAAGGCTATTCCCGTCGATCGGCGCCGGCATCGTGATCGCGAGACGCGGTTGCTGGCGATTTCAAGGGCGTTGACGATTGCCGCCGAGATTGGACTCAAAGAACATGACCGGTTGGTTCTCGCCCGGCAGATGATGATGCGCAAACTGGAGGGGCGGCGGACGTCGTCCAGGCTGCCGGAGCTTGTCGAGCTCGTCATGGCGCGGCCGCTGATCTCCGCCGGCATGGTGGCGAAGACGCTTGAGGTCACGCCGCAAGGCGCGCGGCGGATCGTGCAGGAGCTCGGTCTTCGTGAGATGACGGGGAGGGGGAGGTTTCGGGCGTGGGGGATACTCTGAGCGCTGCGGATCTACAACCATAAAGCCAAGCCTTTACGTGCTTAACTGCCACCCCAAAAAGCGGTTCGGATTTGCTGGTATTATCTGGAGATACACTTGAAATACTGCAGTCATAATTTACGGTTGTGGAAGTGATTTGCTTATTTGGGAAATGCCGTGTCAGCTTCCACCAATTTTTTCGCGACCATTTCGGCGAACAGCGGAACTGCCGACGTCATATTCGTACATGGACTTTCAGGAGATCCGGTCGAAACCTGGAGTTTTGATGGATCGAGCGAGCCTGAAGGTGGCTACTGGCCAAACTGGCTGTCGGCCGATCTTCCTCACCTAAATCTCTACACCATCGGTTTTCCGGCCAGTGTCTTTGCCCAATGGGCAAAAAAGGAGATGAATCTATACGACCGAGCGAAGAACGTCCTTGAGACGCTCGCGAGCTACGAGTTTGGTGGCCGGCCAATCATTTTCATCTGCCACAGTCTCGGTGGTCTCCTAGTCAAGCAGATTATCAGGACTGCGCGTGAATCGACAGACGAAGACTGGCAGAGGATTGGTGCACGGTGCGCCAGCGTAATATTCATAGCCACACCCCATAGTGGCTCTAGCCTGGCTGGCTTGCTCAAGTTCTTCGTCCAGGGATTTACATCTGTGCACGTGGAAAAGCTCCTGAAGGATAACGCAGAGCTCGTCGAGCTGAACGAGAGCTTTCGTGCCCATTGCCACCGGACTTCCATGGCGGTGTCCGTTTATCACGAGAAGCATCTCACCAAGAAATCATTCCTCGTGGTCGACGAGCGAAGCGCTGATCCGGGCGTAAATGGGGCAATGCCTATTCCAATCGACGCCGACCACATCAACATTTGCAAACCCAGTGGTCGCGACGATCTGATCTACACCAGCATCAGGCATCGACTGCGCAAGCTAGTTCCACCCTCCTGTCCAACCGATGCACCGAAAGCGATCGCGTTCGACGACGACGCACTCGATGAGCAGTCGGGAACGGACAGGCGCGACCTCATGACTAAGATGATTGATGCTGGGCGGGAACACGAATACGGCTTTGCAAACGACTCGCAAAGCAAGTTTGCTCGTCCCTTTCTGCGGACGGGACTTAAAACGTCAATATCGACCGTCTATAAAAATTTGCTCGCTGACATTGAACAGCGCTTTCAGAGTTTGATCTTCCACCCCCTGATATGCAGCGGCGCCGATGAGGCCACTATCGCGACCGCCATTCAGGCTCAAATCATTGAGCCCCTTAGCCAGAAATACGCTGACGATAACGCAACCGCCAAAACGGTTATGAATGCCCTCTATTTTCTGACTGAGCGCTGCCACATTCGTTGGGACAAGCCATGACGTATCGGATGTGGTACGCACAGCTGGATCTGATCGACACGGCACGCCGTTATCTGGCGCTGCTGTCGCATTGGAAGTCTGAGGCGCCCAACCGGGACCGACTGTTCGTAACCGACTTCTATTTCGTCAATCCGAGCCTTTTACACCTAACTCATATGACGGGTGAAGTACGGCGTATTTTCAATGCTTTGCGTATTCCAAAGCCCGACGAGACCTTCATACAGCATCCCTCGCCCCCGATCCTGTACACAAAAATGGGGGGCATCCAAGCGCAGGCGCTGCACAATTTGATCGGCAGGGGCTTGGTCGAGCTTGAGCTTGTGGACAAGGATCAATACCGCCTGAGCAGCGAAGGAGATCGCCTTGCCTCCGACCTAGGTGCCCGCCTTGTATTGCCGGGAGAAGACAAAATTTTGAACTTCCTCGTCACTGATTATGTCACGATCGGCAGAGGAAAAGGCGGTCTGCGTGAGATGACGGGACTGAGAAGGGTTGGTACTTAGCGTGGTTTCCTTCTTTGCGCTCAAGCGGGTTCGCATCACCAAAGGGAAGAACGTCGCGTATGATGAGCTGTTTCATCGTGGCGTGAACATCATCCGCGGTGAGAACGGCTCGGGCAAGTCGACTATTGCGGACTTCATATTTTATGGACTCGGCGGTGAGTTTGACCGATGGAAAGATGCTGCCCAAAATTGTTCTGCCGTTAGGATCGAGGTGGAAACGGAGCAGTCCACGTTGACATTGCACCGTTCCGTCGCTGGCAAGCAGGAGCCAATCCTTGTCTATTATGGATCGATGGAAGACTCCCTCGACAAAGGGATCGATGAGTGGCAGCGCGTTCCAATCCGACGCCCGTCTGGCGGACTTGACCTGTCATTCACGCAAATCATGTTCAGGGCGGCGGGAGTCCCGGAAGCACCCAACGTTTCAAACTCGAACATCACGATGCACCAGATGCTGCGGTTGCTATATGCCGATCAGCAGACGCCGCCCGGCAAGCTTTTTCGGTTCGAAAGCTTCGATACAGGCGATATACGCGAGACCGTCGGGCAGCTTGTCATAGGCGTCAATGGATATGACCTTTATGAAAGCCAGATCAAGCTGCGCGGTGTTAAATCCGCCTACTCTGACAAGGATCGGCTTTACAAAGCCGCAGTGATGTCCCTCCCGAGCTCGGAAGGATTAACATCGATCGCTATTCTCGACACCCGATTGAAAGAACTTGAAGTTCGAAAAAGTCGGATCGCGGAAGAGATCCGCAACGTAGATGAGGTCGTCGGCGACGAGCAGGCTAAACAGTTTGCTGCTGAACGGCAAACGATGCGCCGGCGCCTGCAGACGTTGGCGCGCGACCTACAGCTTTCTGAGCAGCGCATCAGTGACCTCGTCGATGAAGAAACTGAGCTCCATCAGTTTATCGAACACCTCGAACAACAACTTTTTGCGCTCAGCGCTGCCGAGGATCTGTCTGTGAAGCTCGGGAATATCGAGTTTCAATATTGTCCATCATGCCTGAAGCCGCTTTCGGACAAGGACGCACAGCACTGCATTGTCTGCGACGAAGTAATTGATGAAGAGAAAGTGCGGTCAAGGTATTTCGAGCTCAAAGTCGACAACGAACTGCAGATCAGGGAGTCGAGGCAGCTTTTGGCGATGAAGGCTGCCGAGGTCGAAAAGCTTCGAAGTGAGGTGAGGGCGCTTCGTCGCGGATATTCCTCTACGATGACAGACTATGCGTCTCGATACGATACCAGCAATTCGCCGCGTGAGAGTTATCTTGCCGAACGATTCAAAGCACTTGGTAGCCTTGAACGCGAAGCGGAATACATGGAGGAGTTGCGTGCAACCCTTCAGCGGATTGATGAGCTTTCGGCCGAAAGGGCGAAGCTCAATGACGAGATCACCTCGCTCGAGGCGACGATCAAGCGGCTGGAGGCATCTTCGACTGCACGGATCTCTAAGGCCATGAACTTAGTGAGCACCATTGGCAAACGCATTCTGAGGAAGGATTTGAAGCGGCAGGAGGCTTTTGAAAATCCCACCTCGTTCTCGATCAATTTTGGGGACGACGCCATGCTCGTCGATGGGAAAATGAACTTTGCTGAAAGCAGCAACGTCATCCTAAAGAACACGTCCATCTTGTCGCTTTTGTTGAGCGCCAGCTACGATGCCGATTTCTGGCATCCGAAATTCCTGTTGATGGACAATATTGAAGACAAGGGGATGGAGCCGATCCGGAGCCATAATTTCCAGAAAATTTTGATCGAGGAATCGAAGCAAGCGAAGTTCCCGCATCAGATTATTTTTACAACGTCGATGCTCGATCCTACCCTCGGTAAAAGCGAACTGACTGTCGGTCCTGAGTATACGCGTGAAATGAAGACCTTAGCTAATTTAGGATAAATGGTGAAGAAGGCCGGTTCGTGTAAGTTTCCGACACGCGAGTAGTTGCGACCATCGAGCCCGCGTTGCGGGGCAAAGGGAAATGCTTGCTGTTGGGGAGTGTGTATGGCGGACGAGTGGGATGGAGAGCTGCGACTGATCGTTCGCAATTTGGGTGACACGATCAATGTCTATGTTCAGCTCAATGATCGATTGGTCCGTAATGCAAACGCTTACTATGGCCTGTTGGACGTCAACGAGCCGACGTTGTTGTTTACCCTTGATCTGGACAAAAATATCGCTGGCGTTTTCCCGCTCATTGCTCATTTTTCTGGCGAGATTTACGCGCAGAAATACGACAATATCAAATCAATCTGGTTTGACCTGCCTCCAGGCGATTTCGAGCCGCCAACCGACCATAGTAGCGCCCTAGCGTTCCTGAAAACGCATCTGCCGGGTGGCTTTGTCCAAGACCCAGCTTATGGCCTCGGGTTCACCAAGGAGCTACGGCCAATCATCTATGCGGTGGAAAAAATCGAAAAGGTGACCCGCATCGCTATCGGCGGGAAAGATCCCACGAGGCATGAACATTCCACCTTCTATTTTAGCGATCTGGATTTTTTCAACCTGCGCATGGCGTTCAACCGGACGACACGCAAGCATCAACAGGAAAGTCTGATCGAGCGCACCATCCTTGCCCATAACAATGTGCTTCATAAAGTTTATCCCGAACACCACGCCCTGAGGGAGCCGCCTTACAGGCCGGGGACGATCTACAAGCTTGTGGGCGGCGAAGAGGCATCGAGCACGGTGCTCAAGGGTAAGGATCGCACGGCTTTGCTCAAGACGGTGGTGGGCAACGCCACGGCCATCGCAGATCGTGACCCCAAGGAATTCGTACAGCTGCAGAAGGATCTTGAATTGGTCAGCCTGGACCGGCTGATAAATTCGTTCCAGAAAAGCATGGCTAAAAACCACAATGAAGGCCACTGGCAGAAGATGCTGGAGCTGAATCCTTTCATTCTGTCGATGGTATTCGGCTATCCGATCGTCATGGTGCAGTCGGCCGCATCAGTGGGTGGCGGCACGATTGCAGGCAATGGCACCAAGATTGCGGACTTCCTCTCGCAGAATAGCTCGAGCCACAACGCGGCCCTTGTCGAGATCAAGACGCCGCAAACGCCGGTGTGCGGCTCGACTTACCGCGGCGGGGTCTGGAAACCGTCCAATGCGCTGATGGGCGCAGTGGTGCAGGTTCTCGACCAACGTCACAAGTTGACGCTCACCCTTCCTTTACACAAGCAGTTCTCGCCCCAACTTTCCGAGTTGCAGGCCTACGCGATCGACTGCGTGATCGTCGTCGGTAAAATGCCGACCGATCCCAGCCAGATCAGTTCGTTCGAGATGATGCGCAGTCAATTCAAGGACGTTCGCATCGTGACGTTCGACGAGCTGTTCGGCAAGCTCCTGTTGCTGCGAGAGATGCTGACCGGAGAGCGCTATGTGTCGCCTATTGAGGATGACGAACAAGGGGAGCCGGACTATCTATATCAGACAGATCTGGACGAGGACGAAGACGATCCGGAATTCGCGGCTGGCGAAGACTGAAGGGGGATAAATACGTTCCATGGTGAGGACTTACGCGCCGCCGATGTCCCGGACGAACCACGCCTACTTTTGTATCAATCACTTAGTAGATCTGAGACACAGGTCGAGGGTTCGTTCTGGTTCAAGGCAAAGACGCCCAAAAGGGTATTTTGTTGAGCGATATGCGGCTCGTGCGTCACGACCGCTTTGCACCTTCAATTCGGTAGTAGAAGCCATCGTGGCAGACACTTGAAAGCAGATGCTCGCGAGGTGCTATAAGCCTTTTCCGCCACTTGCAGACATAGATATCAGCAAATGAGTTAGTCGTAATGAGCCGCATGGTCGGCGCTGCTGCGGGCTATGCAATCATGACCTGATCAATCTGGGCGGTTACCGATGAATGCGTGGGACCTAACTCGCTGCGGGTTCTATTTCGTCCCGCACTCTTGGCTTCGTAAAGATGCTTGTCTGCTCGTTCATAAACGGTCGTGAAGGCATCGACGCTAGAGATAGCTGTGATGCCCATGCTCGCCGTCACAGGCCCTGCGAGACCCGGAACCGCATCGGCGACGGTCGCAGGGATTGCCTGGCGGCGAAACTCGGCCTGTGCATCCACGTCCTGACCTCGAAGGAGAAGTATGAACTCCTCGCCACCAAGGCGATACGCGCGCACGTTCGACCCTGCCTTCAGTGCGACGGCTACAGCCTTAAGTACCTCATCTCCGGTGCTGTGCCCGTATCCATCATTGATCGCTTTAAAATGATCGAGGTCGATGACTGCCAGCGCGGTGAAACCAACCTCGCGAAGCTGCTCGAACTGCCGCTCGATCGCCCTCCTGTTGAGCAGACCTGTCAGCGGATCGGTTTCAGATAGCCGTTCAAGGAGATCTGCCTCGTTGCGCACACGATCTCGCTCCCGCCTGATGGTGACGAAACGTTCTGCCACGCCAAGCGTCGTGAGAAGCACTTCAAACATGCACCCGAAATAGAAGAGGACCATCGCGTCCGCGCTGTGCAGCCAGGGGCTTACCCCTGTCACCAGTCGTACCAATCCGACCAGTGCCAACGGCGCATAACCGATGGCCTGGAACCTCGCAGCACGGCTTCCTCTCAGCAAGGAATCGACCATCGCACAGACGAAGGCAGCCAGTATCGGTCCAAACGCCGCCGTGTAGACGACTGATTGCACCGGGCGTGCGACGAAGGGGAAGGTGGCGTGAAAGACGCTCAGGAAGACCGCCCATGCGGCACAATAGGGTAGAATGCGCCGCAGCAGGGGATGCATCATGCCGGGCTCAATAAAGCTATATGTGAACATGGCGCCCGAGCTGATCGTAACCCCGAAGAGCAGTGTCGTCATCCAGCTCAGCGTCATTGCTGGAGGATCGAATAAAGCGACCGATAGACCAGATGTAACAACTATCGTCATCAGCAGCGATGTTGTGAGGACCGAGTGCCAGAGGACGAAGGGTTCACGCAGGGCTCGGTAGAATGCTGCATTGAAGATAAGAGGCATAACGAGCATGCCTGCGAGTCCGGCAATCAGCAGCAGGAACCGCAAATCGGCAGCGCTAGCGCCTGAGTCAACAGGGGAAAGATACGCATTCTCCAAAGTCATTTTGTGGGTGGGCAGGTCAACTGCCGCGATCACCTGCCTGGTCGCTAGAGTGACATCTGGCAGATCCGCTTTAAAGTAGCCGCCAGCCATTGAGCTGCGCAAGGCGACCGCAGGAAAGGACGTCTGACGAACCGCGCCATCTTCGTCGATCGCCAAGAGATGCAGCGCGTCGAACGCACTCCGACGTGAAAGCAGATATCGAACGGGTGCCTGGACAGGTGGGATGTCGAAGCGGAGGAGTACTCGTTCGGCATCAATGGAGAATTCTTGATTGGCGCCAGAGCAGGACCATCTGTGTTCATCGCGGGCCACTGCGACGACGTTTTCCGAGAGCGTGGCGGTGGCCCAGCATGACGTGCGAATGTTGTTGGAATCGCTTGCATCGGCAACGTTTGCACATGATTGTGCCAGCATCACCAAGAGCAGATATGCCGTTAACTTTCTAAAAAAACCGCGCGAAACCATTGGCTTTACGGTAGTGGAGAAAGGTTTTGATGCCGTTAAGGAGGCATTGTTTGATCTGTGCTTGATAGAGGACGCGCGCGCCCAGACATCTGATTTCCTAAAGCCCGGATTTTAGCATCCTTCAATGTCGGCCTCTCTTTAAGCTGACGTTGAAGCGGACCGTCGACTGTCGCCCCTATATCAACCATTCCCACGAGAAAGTCGTAGTCTCATATGTAAATTCGGCGCGAATGTATTAACCAAACGACGGGTCCGCGGTTCGTATCCCTTCGATGCGAGAGCCCAGCCACATAAGCGAAGCATCTTCTTCCGGGCAGTCCTTCTGGTGCATCCTCTCCGGACACAGCAACAACGCGACTATTGCGACGTGAAGCATCCCTGCGTAACAGCCGGCCCTCGGCGGCTCACGGGCGGCGCAATATCTTGACGAAAAACTCATATTTAGGGTTTTTGATGCGTAACTGGATTTTGAGGGGTTTTCGATGTTTTTCACAGGGAAGAAGCTGGCGATCACCGTCGCGTTGGTTGCGGTTCAACCCAACGCCATGATTGCGGAGGCGATTACGATCACCGACCATGAAAATCGCGCAGTAACGCCGGCGAAACTGGTCGAGCGGATCGCCTCGTGGCGATGCGCTGATTGGGACGTGACCGGACCGACGGGCGAGACGCACCGGGCGATCCTGCCGGCCTTCGCCGGAATAGAGGCCGCATGGGCACGATCTATCTGAAATCGGCCTTTGAGGCCCCCTCGGAAGCCGTAAAGGCGGCGGAGGCCGCAGGTTTGCTGACGATCGTGGAGCAGCCGGACCTAACTGCGGAGATGCTTCTCGCCCACAGGGGCCTGATCACCGGCAACCAGCTCGACCAGAACGCCATGGTCCTGATGCGCGAGGCGCTGGCGGCCTTCCTCGACGCCGGCGGTCGCTGGTTCTTCAACGGCCACATGGTGCGGCCGCTGGTCGATGGCATGAACCAGTACCGGCCGATCAACGCCCCAAAGCGCGCCGATTTCGACCTTTCCCCAGTCAACGCCCATCCGCTGTTTTCGGGCATCGATCTTTCAAAGCTCGAGACCAACAGAGGCGTGGCGGGCTTTTACGGCCGGGGTTGCAATCCGCTGCCGGATGGGGCCGTCGCGATCAACGGCCTGGGGCCGGCCAAAGTGCCGGTCGACTGGGTCTGGGCACGTCCCCACGGCGGGCGGATCTTTTCCCATTCAGGCAATGATCTCGGCTCGGTCGGACTCGAATGGAACCTCTCGAGCGAGCTGACGCGGCGCATGATTGACTGGACCCTTGGCGGCGCCTGCCTCGACCCTTGGCCGACCGCGTCGTCATCGTCGGCGGCCCACCAATTGCTTGCCGAGCCCGAAGCCTACGGCGGCATGCGCATGTCGACCCGGACCGGACGGCGGCGCATCGTCGCGCCATCCTCCGGCACCTACTATCATATCCGCTGCCTTGAGGGGCCGCGCTACACCGGGATATTCGACGTCATCTGCTCGCCGGAACAGCTCGGCGACATCCTGCGCCCCGACGACATTCTCTGGGTCCCTTGCCGCACACCGGCGCAGCGCATGATCGCGCAGAAGGCGGTGCTCGCCCGTCACCTCGATGCCGGCGGCACGGTGGTGGCGCTCGGCGAGAGCTGTTCCGACCTCTGGCTGCCGCATGTTGATTTCACCGGCACGCCAACGAACTGGTGGTGGTGGCTCGACCCCACAGCCGATCTCGGGGTGCGGGTGACGGAGGCTGCGGCCAGCCATCCGTTGATGGCTGGTATCGGCAACAAGCAGGCAACCTGGCACCTGCATGGCTGGTTCCTTCCGCCGGATGGAGCAGCGGTTCTGGTCCGCGATGGCGAAGGCCGGGCAATCCTCTACGAGGACACGGTCTCGACCAGGGGCACCACGGTCATCTCATCGCTCGACCCGATGTTCCACCACGGTTCGCATTTCATGCCGGCCACGACCGGCTTCCTCGACCGTTTCGTTCCCAACCTGAAAGCCCTCGCAGATGTCTAATGCCATTACAGTGCTCGACAACGGCCACCCGATCAGCTTCACCTTCGACGCCACCAACGCCCATCACGGCGGCGGTTCTCCCGGCGGTGTGACGCATGCGCTGAAGGCCATGCGGGCGGCGTTTCGGCTGCTGTCCGACACGCCGCTGGAACGGCGCGAGGTGACGATTGTGACCGCCTTTCCGGACCCGGAGGACGCGACGCGCTGGAAATGGTGACCCGGGAGCTGACCGAGGGGGGCCGACCGTCAACAAGTCGATCGGCGGCAAGGACATCATCACAGACCCGCCCGGCCCTAAGTCAAGGCGTTCGCCAAATGGGCGCCGGCGAGGAGGCTTTGCTCGCTCGATGAACAAACGTGCCTATAATAGAGTTGTTTACGGTCGATATTGCGTGTCTGGATGGCTTCACATGGGCTCGAATTGGTTCAAGACCTTACGGATCGCTGGCCTTCCTTTAGAAGGATGGCAAGCTCCTTGGCGAAATTCTCAAGATCTACCGGATATGGTGAACTACGCCGCCAAAGAGCGAAGATTTGTCTACGAACGGGCTCTCCCTTGATTTCTGCCAACGCAAATTGCGTACCGCTGATGGATTGCCCACACGCGATGGACGGAATTAAGCACGAGTATCCCTGCTCCCTGACGAGGTGTACTCGGGTTTCGATGCTAAGCCCGTAAGAGCGCAAGATCGGTCCATTCGAGCGGTCGGCAAACCTTAGAGTGGAATCCTCCATGCTCATGGGAAAGTCGTCTTCGCTCAAGGGCAATAGATCGAGTTTGGCGAGATCAGCTGGTTCGATCTGATCACGTTGGATGACCGGATTTTCCACGCTTGTGAGGAGGTGAAACGGCTCGTTGAGGAGCTCGACCTGATGGAACGCCTCATCGAGTACAGGGCACGCCGTGATCACGAGATCGAGCTCCCCTTCTCTAAGTCGCCTACTGAGGCCTTCGTGCTTCCCCTCCATGAAAGCGAGTTCAAGACGCGGATAGTGTTTGTGAACGAACCCAACCGTTTGAGGAATGAGGAATGGGCCGACAGTAGAGATCATCCCGACGCGGAGGCGCCCGCCGAATGCCCCCGCCCTTCGGCTGGTCTCATGGCCCAGCGCTGCAACTTGCTGGAGCAGCATGCCGATACGCCTAAGGATGTCGCCACCGGCGTCAGTCGGAGTGACCTTGCGGGCGCCGCGCTCGAATACAGTTGTGCCCAACACTGTTTCGGCTTTGCGAACCTGATGCGACAGCCCCGAGGCGCTGATACCCATCTCCTCGGCCGCCGCGCGAAAACCTCCGCACCGATGGACGGCCAAAACCAACATCAGATCACGGATGGAAAGGGAGGCAAGTCTGTTCGAAATTTCTTCCCGCATTGTCCGATTTGTTCGACTTGATAAGACGCTTCTCCATATATACGAAAAACATGAATGCAATACTCATATTATGAGGTGCCTGGTGTTTTCGAAGTTTCTTCTCTCCTCCGCAGCAATTATCCTAGCTTTGGCGCCGGCGCCTTTGCTTGCGGACCCCATCACGTTCAAGGATGTGACTGGCGCTGAAGTCACTCTTCCGAAGCCTGCGACGCGCATCGTCACCTTGCCACAGCCGGGTGCTGCAACGGTGATCGCGGTTGATGGGACGTCGGAACATCTCGTCGGCATGAACCCCGGTTCACGCAAAGCATTCGAAACCGGCCTACTCAAGAAGATGTTTCCAGAGGCCGCGTCCATTGAAAGCGGTATCGTGGCGGAGGGCGGCAATGGCTGGATGCCGAATGTCGAAGCAATCGCGGCGCTCAGGCCCGATCTCGTCATCCAATGGGGCGGTCGAGGAGACGAACTCGTGGCGCCACTGCGTAACGCCGGTATTCCGGTCGCGCTGATGGTCGGAGGCGGCAATGGCGGTACGGAAGAGCTCGCCCGCGAAAACATCAGCCTCGTGGCAAATATTCTTGGCAAACCGGAAAAGGCGAGGGATCTGTTTGCGTGGCGTGACGAAGTCATTGCAGACGTCAAATCTACGCTTGCGGCACACCCGGCGGAACGCAAGCCGAAAATCCTTCACCTGCGCTCCTCCAAAGGCAAATTTACTGCGACGGGGGAAAAGAGCTACCAGAACTTCTTCATCACGCTCGTTGGCGGCGACAATGTTGGCAAGGGCCTGGGTGTCCAGGCAGAAGTCAACGCAGAGCAAATTGCGGCGTGGAACCCCGACCTTATCATGCTGACAGCTGCGGAAACTGACGCCGGACGCGAAACGATATTCGAGAACGAAGTTTTGTCGCAGACTACTGCCGCCAAGACCGGGCGTGTCTACAAGACACCGAATGGTGGATATGTATGGGATAGCGCCAGCCACGAAAGCCCGTTTACCTGGATGTGGCTTGCAAACCTTGCTCATCCGAACCTCTTCCATTTCGATCTGCGCGCCGAGGTGAAAAAGGGATTTGAACGGCTCTACAACTATTCTCCTACGGAAGACGAAATCGACGCTGTCTTGAAGCTCGATCTCAACGCCAGCGCTTCGAACTATCAACAGTTCGCTCGCAAATGACACTGGCCCCTGCCGGAACCGATCATCCGGATCAGTCGACCGCACGCGCGGTCATACATTGGTCGGCATTGCTCTTGCTTCTTGTAGTGGCGATCGTTGTCTCGGCATCAGTTGGCCGGTTCAGCATACCGCTTGCTGATGTCCTGAACATCGCGGCTCGTTGGCTTTCTGGCGCGCTTGCGCCAGAAACTATGGAGGAGCGCATTCTCATCAACGTTCGTGTGCCACGCATCTTGCTGGCGGCGATCGTTGGTGCAGGACTTGCTCTATGCGGTGCAGCACTTCAGGCTCTGTTCCGCAATCCACTCGTGTCGCCGCGTGTGCTAGGTGTTTCATCGGGGGCGGCGCTCGGTGGGGCGCTGACGCTGCTGGTCGGCGGTGGCGCTACCGTGTTGTTTGCCGCTACCTTCAGCTCTGCTCTTTTCGCGCTTGTGCTGGTTGCGGTCATCTCACGTGTAGCAGGGCGCACGATCCTTTCGATCGTGCTGGCAGGTATCGTCATTGATGCGTTGTTTTCAGCGATGATCTCGCTGACGCAATACGTGGCTGATCCGGAAACTTCGCTTCCTGCGATCGTCTTTTGGCTGATGGGCAGTTTCTCATCGGCAAGCTGGAGGAAGGTCGGCGAACATGGCCCGGTGATCCTGCTTGCCATCATCATTCTTTATCGTTTGCGCTTTCGGATTGCGGTCCTGTCGATGGGTGACGAAGAAGCGCGTTCATTCGGTGTGAATGTCGGCTTTTCGCGTTGGCTCGTCTTTTCCGTAATCTCGGTGATCATTGGCGGTTCTGTAGCCGTGGCCGGTGTCATCGGTTGGGTGGGGCTCGTCATTCCGCACGCGGCGCGCCTCCTTGTCGGGGAAGGGCATCGGCGCTTTCATGGCACGGCCGCATTGCTTGGGGCGAGTTTTATGGTGGTGATCGACACGCTTGCACGAGCAATTATCAGCGCCGAGCTGCCGCTTGGCATTCTTACGGCTGTCATTGGTGCACCGGTCTTCATCTACCTCCTCTGCACAAGGCAGGCGCGGATTGGGGCGACCCAATGATCGCACTCTCAAATGCAGGAATGAGGCGGGGTCAGCGCTGGATTTTTCGCGATGTCAGCTTTGATCTGCCGCATGGTGAGGTGTTGGCGATCCTGGGCTGTAATGGCCGCGGTAAAACCACGCTTCTGCGCACCTTGCTAGGATCCCTGGAGCTGAGTGAAGGCACCCGAACGATGCCTGCCGTTGTCGGTTATGTACCGCAGTCACAAGGTGGCGGAGATCAGCATCGTTGCCTTGACATCGTGATGATGGGGCGAGCCGGGCGCCTGGGGCTCTTCGGGCTGCCGGGAAAGGCTGACGAGATCGCTGCCTTGTCCGCGTTGGCCACAGTAGGCGCCTCTCAATTTGCAGAACGCTCTTTCGGTCACCTTTCCGGCGGCGAGCGGCAGATCGTCCTGCTTGCGCGGGCATTGGCGACAGAGGCCAAAGTTCTCGTGCTCGATGAACCCGCAGCTTCCCTTGATCTTGCCAATCAAAACCTGCTGCTCGGTGTCCTGATGCGGCTGAGGCAGGCTCGCAGCCACACGATCGTTTTCACCACCCATCATCCACAGCATGGTTTGATCCTCGCCGATCGGGCTTTGATGATGCATGCCGGAGACGAGGTTCTCTATGGCCCCACTGCCGACATGATGACGGATGGCGAGCTCGCCCGCCTCTACGGGGTGCCTTTCGTGCGGAATACCGGCGCTGTTGGCCGACCTGATATCGTTTCCCCGATCTTTGGGGCAACCGTCTCTTCATCCTAAACCAAGAACAGGAGCCTACATTGGACACGATTACCTATCTTGAGAATGGCGAAGCCTTCACCGTGAGCTTTGCCGAACTCCTCAAATACCATGGTCCCGGTTTTCCCGGTGGCGTTGCGCACGGCCTCAAGGTCATGCAGCGGGCGTTTCCGCTACTGGATGAAGGACGTCCCGTCGAACGGCGTGAAATCCGTATCGATACGGCGTTTCCGGGTCCTGGTGGACGTGATGCCTTCGAATTTGTTACCAGAGGGCTGACCGACGGTCGGTACGTGGTCGACCGTTCGCTGGGTTGGGACGGCATCGAGGAAAGCCCGAAGGGACGGTATTATTTCCGTTTTACATACCGCGGTACGGTAGTCGAGGTTACGATCCGCCCAGGTCATGTGCGGCCCGAATTCCTTGAGCTTGCTCGCAAGGAAAATCGCACCGCCGACGATGAAGTGCGCCTTGCCGCACTGAAGCGCGAAATGGGCGATCGCCTCGTTCCGCTCGCTCCGGAAGATGTTTATGACGCCAAAGTCAGCCGCGCCTGATCCCGATTGCGTCCAAAGCGAGCGTCGCCATTGGATGGGCGTGCTCGCCCGCGCGCCCATTGATCTGCTGCGGGCATCTTTTGAAGACTGTCCGCAGTGCGCTGATGTACGTCGGCTTGTGGGGCCAGAGATTGGTCTGATCCAGCTGCGTGCGAAAACACCCGTGACGAAAACCGCATTTCATCTCGGCGAAGCGACCGTATCGCGCTGCGTTGTAGAGCTGGCCGGTCGGCGGGGTTATGGCGTGGTCCTGGGCAGCGATCTTGAAAGGGCTGAGCTTGTGGCGGTTTTCGATGCGCTGCTCCAGGATCCTCAGATGTATGGCGAACTCAGGCCGAAATTGCTGCAGCCGGCCGAGTCCGCCATCTCGGTGAGCCGGCAGCGCCGGGCAAATACGGCTCAAGCGACAGCGGCACATTTTTTCACCGCCGCGCGAGGGGGTAAAACGCCGTGAAAATTGCGATCGATCAGCGTGGACCCCAGAACGCTTACGAAGACCGAAAGGCCTATCGAAACCTCCTTCAGGCATTCGCCTATCCTGGTAAGATGATGACTTTGCGCGCAGGACAGCTCGCTAATTCCGTTGTCCTCGAAACGCTCGCGGATGAGACGACGCCGGTCTGGATTGATGAAGGCTTCGCCGAAATCAAGGCGAATGCGACCAAGGCACAGTTGCCGAGTGCGAGTCGGGTAAACTGTGTTTTCGCACTCTGTAGCGGAGAACGCTTTAACGGGTTCGATGGCTTTCCCGTCGGAACGCTTGTCGACCCGCACCTTTCCACGACCATGCTCATAGAAGTCGTTTCACTCACCGGTGGTGAGCCATGGCGGCTTGCCGGCCCGGGAGTAGGGCCAAACGGCGCTAGCCTGGCGCCGATTGGATTGCCGAAAATGTTTCCTGCCGCATGGGCGCAGAATAACGCGCTCTACCCGCTCGGAATCGATGTGATCTTTACGGCGGGTGAACTGTGCGCATGTCTCCCCCGAAGCGTCAGATTGGAGATCGCCGATGTATGTGCCGGCTAAGGGGGGAGAAGTTGCCATTACCAGGAGCCTCGAAGCCTTGGCGCGTGCCCGGCGTGGCGATCCCGATGTGCCGGAATTGACCGTCGCCCAGATAAGGGAGCAGATGCGGGGTGCAGTGGACCGGGTGATGACGGAAGGCGCCCTTTACGATCGAGACCTCGCGGCTCTCGCTCTGAAGCAGGCGCAAGGCGATCTGTCGGAGGCGACCTTCCTATTGCGGGCTCACCGCGCCACGCTTCGGCGCATGGGCCATTGCGAGCCCATAGAATTCACGGATATTTGCCTCGATCGGCATATCTCCGCGACCACGAAAGAGCTCGCCGGCGGCCAGATCCTTGGAGCGACCTACGACTACACCCACCGGCTCCTCGATTTTTCCTTGATGGGGGCGCGCCCCTGCGCTGGTCGCTCGGTGGTTGACGAGGAGCTGCAGGTTGAAAGCGGTTTCGACCAAGAACCCGCCGTGCTAAGACCGCATACATCTTCCTATCACGATTTGCTTGTTCCCCCAGACTGCGAGCCGAGCGGGAACCGGGATCATGAACCAGTTGACATCACGCGGGTCCCGATCCGCCCGCCTTACGGACCATCTGAGACGCTCGGCCATTTGGTTCGTGGAGAAGAGGGGTTTCTGACTGGTATTGCATATACGCGGCTGCGCACTGCCGGCGCGTCCCATCCCTATGTGGAAGAGCTGTCGGCAGGTCAGGTTGAGATCCTGGTCGAGCTGGAGGATCTGGGGCTTACCGTTTCGATCGGGGATATAGACATCACTATCTGCCGTATGGTGGCGCCGGCTCTGGACGGCAAGCAATCCCATCTCTCGCCAGGCTTCGGTGTTGCGTTCGGGACGAACGAGAGGAAAGCTGTCGCTATGGCCACCGTGGATCAGGCACTGAAAGCAGGGCTTGATCCTGAGCTGGTGCTTTCCCATAGCGACGGCGTGGAAGCAGCCGGCTACGTATCGCACCTTAAATTGCCTCACTATTCCGACTTTCAATCCGATCTGGAGCTGATCCGGCGTGCGAGGTCTACGCATGAATGAAACGTTCGGCTACCTCGATGAGGACAGCAAAAGATCTGTGAGACGAACAATCCTGAAGGCCCTGGCCATCCCGGGCTATCAGGTGCCGTTCGTCGCACCGGAAATGCCGATAGCCTACGGTTGGGGGGTAGGGGGCATGGTGGTCACGGCAAGCCTGATCAATGAGGAGGACTTGCTGAAGGTTACCGACCATGGCTCAGACGACACGGTGAATGCGGTCAACATTCGGTCCTTCTTCACGAGGACGGCTTTCGTAACCACCACGACCCGCACGCCTGAGGCAACACTCATACAGGTCCGCCAGCGTGTCCCCGAGGCAAAGCTCCAGGAGGGGCAGATCGTCGTTTATCAGGTGCCGAGACCAGACCCTTTGCGCGCCTTCGTCAACTCGGCCAAGGAGGCCTCTCGCATGCACGCACACGCGGATTACGGCCGTGTGTACGCTCGGCTGTTCGAGGAAAGAACCGGTAGTCGTGGTGCAGTCCAGCCAGGGTATGACTACCCGGTTATGGTCGAAGGGCGATATTTGATGTCTCCGTCACCGATACCGAAGCGAGATAACGCTAGTCTCCACCGTTCGCCGGCAATTCAGATATTCGGCGCGGCCCGAGAGCGTCGGCTCTATGCATTGCCACCCTACACCCATGTCGAAAGCCTTGCATTCGACGATATACCTTTTGACCCCGGCTATCCTGATGACGGACGGCAGTGTGTCATTTGCGGATGCGCAACCAGTCATCTCGACCACCTTCTCCAGAAGGATGATGGGACAAGCGAATGGGTATGCTCCGATACCGAATGTTGCGAACAAAGATCAAAGGAGGTTGCCGGTGCTTAGGCTACCTTCTCCCGTCCTGACGCTTGGTCGCGTTTCATATGATAGGCGGATTGCGCCGGACACGTCGTTCGTCCTCTATCCTGGAGAGGTGCTTTGTCTCGTCGGGAAATCCGGAGCGGGAAAGTCGACGCTGCTGCGCATGGCGGGCGGGCTTTTGCGTCCGCACGAGGGGAGGGTGCTACACCAATCCGCCGATGGCCCGATCTCGATCTATGAGCTTCCCGAGCAGGCTTTGGTTTCACAGCGACGTCGGAACGTCGGGATAGTCGCTCAGAATGCTCGTGACACCCTCGATATGGCACAAAGTGCCGCCGCGAACATCGTTCAGCCTCTGTTCGACAATGGCGAGCGCAATTTTGGCCGAGCGATGGCGTCAGCGCAGCACTGGTTCGCTGCACTCGATCTCGATGTCGCAAGGATGGGCGACCTGCCGAGTTTGTTTTCCGGTGGCATGCAGCAGCGCTTGCAGATTGCGCGAGCGCTGGTCCACGGACCGAAGGTTCTCTGTCTGGACGAGCCGACGACTGGTTTGGATACCTCGGTGCAGGTCCGTCTTCTTTCATTGCTTTCGGGGCTTCAGCGCCAAACGGGCGTCGCCATGTTGCTTGTGACACATGATCTCCGGATTGCCCGGCTGATCGCCCACCGCGTGATCGTGCTCGACGAAGGCAGGATCGTCGAGGAGGCTCCACCAGACCGGCTCATCGCTGATCCTTGTCATCCTGCGGCCCGCGACCTCGTCGCGGCAATGATTTGAGGACGGCTATGGACATCTTGCGTGTCGAGAACCTGGAAAAGGACTACGAAGCACGAGCCGTCGGTCCGGTGAGCTTTAGATTGAGGGCCGGTGAAATAGGATTGATCGTCGGCGGTTCAGGGTCGGGCAAATCAACGGTGCTCGATGTGCTGTATGGGACAAAAAGAGCGAGCCGAGGAAGTGCCTTCTTGTGTGTCGGTGACGGGCAGCGAGATCTCTTCGACATATCGGTCGCGGAACTCGTTTCAATTCGAAGCGTGGCCATTGGTTACTGTACCCAATTTTTGCCGGCGATCCCCGGAAAATTGGCGGCAGACCTCGCAAATGAAGCTGCTTACGCAGAAACAAGTTCGGCCGATATCACCGAGCTGTTGGATCGATTGGCCTTGCCACAACGACTCTGGAACCTGCCGGTGTCTTCATGGTCTGGCGGCGAGAAACAGCGCCTGAACATAGCGCTCGCTGCCCTTCGCAAGCCTGCACTAATCTTGCTCGACGAGCCATTCTCTGCGCTGGATGAAGCACTGCATCCTGTCGTTTGGTCGGTTCTATCGGCGTTGGCTGATGAAGGCTCCGCAATGTTGATTGGGGTCCACAAGGCAAGCTCCTATACAGCAGGAGCAGAAACACTGGTCGCACTTGATTGATCAGGCGTGTCTTGTGAGTTTTCGACGAATTAGCCTGATTTCCGGCAAATGGGGAGCGAGCTCGATCAATTTGGGATCTTGGGCATCGACACGTTGAGAGTCAGGGCGCTGAAGTTTCTATAGGTTCCGGCTCGAAACTACGCGTCGAGGGTTCGATACCGTTCAAGGCGGAGACGATGTCCGCTCAGGCAATCGACAGTCGTTTCAATGCCCAGGCACATATGAGCAACATTGTGGCTGCTGCAACGAATGTGTACGGGACGCCATAAGATGTGGATATCAATCCCCAGGTCCAACTGCCTGACGTGGTGCCACCATACATAGCCATGAGATAGACCGAAATCGCTTTGCCGCGGATCTGGACGGGGAACGTAGCCTGTGCCGTTCCGTTCAGCCCGGAAACAATGAAAGCCCATCCCATTCCCGTTAACACCATGGCGAGCCAGAGCGCGAAGTAGTTCACGTTACAGGCTGCCAGGATTAGCGCAAAGCCTAGAAGTGCGGCAGCAATACGCGTCAGACGGTCTATGCCAACTCTTGCTTTGAGCGAAGGCAGCAGCATGCCTCCAACGATAGCACCGGCTCCAATTGTGCCCATCAAGAGGCCAACGGACGAGGCATTCATGTGCAGCTCGAGCCCAGCGAATGCGGGAAGTAGGCTCCACATGCTGCTTGCGCCAAAGAAAATGAGAAAGGTCCGTACAAGCAGTGCTATGAAGCGCTTGTGTTGCAAGATGTGGCCAAACCCGAGAGACCTGCTCTTTCTGGGCGCCTTCGGTCCTGTGATCGCGTTAGCTGACGTTGAACGCCACCTCCAAAATACGAAGATGAGAGCAAGATACGAAGCTGCGTTCATCCAGAATATCAGGGAAATGGCCGATATCTGAGCGACTAGGCCTGCTAAGGCAGGCCCCAAGGTCCTGGCGAAATTGAAGCTCATGCCGTTCAGAGCTGCAGCGCTGTGTATTTCCGTCGGTTCGACTAAAGAGGATGTTGCCGCTTGCCACGCTGGCATCGTCATGGCCGCGCCGCATCCCAGCAAAAATGTGCCCAACAGAAGTAGGCTTGGAGTCGCCGCTTCCAGGGCTATGATTATGCTGAGGCCGAAGGCGGCAATAGCCATCGCCACGTGCGTGGCGAGAAGATAAGATCGGCGATCAAATCGGTCCGCGAGAATTCCGGCTGGTACAACGAGCAGGAAGATTGGCAGCGTCATCGCGGTTTGGATCAACGCCACCATCTGGGATGAAGAACTTAACTGAACCATCAACCATGCGGCGCCCATGCCCTGCATCCAGGTGCCGAGGTTTGAAATGCCGTTGGCGATCCAAAGCGATCTGAAGCGCTCATTGTACAGAGGCGCCCAAAGCCGGGTGTCAGTTTCCTCCAGAGGGGAGACGCTCATAGTGCCCACATCGTTTTGGAGTTGAACCAGCTATCCAGGTCAAGCGCCCGCGATCTCAGTTCTTCCTCATTCTCGCCGCTAAAGACGAAACTGGCCACTTCGGCATTTGTCATGGATGCGCCGCCGTAACGGCGACCGACGACACCGTAAGGTTTGTAGATGTCGATCCAGTCATGTTCTGCAGCCAAGGGGAGGCTCTCTAGAACACCATGTTTGGGTGGTATGATTATGCGCGCCGTTGGCCGGAAGTCCCTTGCAGCGCGACGTTCTAATGTATCTCCGCCACCTATCGAGGCTTTGACGTATCCCATCTTCATATTTACGCCCGTCGCAATCAGCACTTCCTCGTTGATCACACCACCTCCCAGACGACTGGCCACTTCACAAAGTACAAGTCGATCATCAGGCGTGTGAAAGATTTGAAGATGGAAAATCGATGTCGCGGGGAAAGGAAGAGCTTTCTCCAGCAGGTATCGTGTGAATTCTTCAATCCTTCCGACGAGCGGGTTGCCGGCATCAAGGCTATGAGTGCCGATAGTCTCTCCTCGGATAAATGCGAGGCAGTCCTTCAGATAACGGGCTGCATGAATAACCACTGGGCTGCCGTCAACGTAGAGCCCGTCGACTCTGAACATCTCTCCTTGCACGAACTGCTCGACCGTGTATCGGTGCGTACTGGACGCACCGCTCTCTAGAAAGGAGACCACATCCTGCTCGGTAGAGAGAACCGCGACGCCTGACGAGCCGCGGCCATCGAATGGTTTGACCACGACAGGCAAGCCGTGTGCGGAGATGAATTCTGTAAGGTCGGTGGCACTTGTGATTTCTGCGAAACGGGGAACGTCAACGCCGCGCTCCCAAGCTCTGCGTTTCATCAAGATCTTGTCTCGGAAGAATTGAGCTGCTTCAGGCGTTTGGCCCTGCAGCGCAAGCTTGTTGCGGATCCGAGCGGCGCGGAGCACGTCTGCTTCAGAAAACGCCAACACGCGACTGAATTTCGTTCGAAGATGTAGATCGATCGCTGACGACTCGATCAACTCGCTATGTTCGTAATTGTGAAAGAACTCAGATTGCCGGAATGCCCGAGTGGCAAGCTCTTCAGCGGCTTTGGAAGTTTCAGCATCGGCGATACCAGTGAACAGCACGGCATCACCGCCAGTAGCTTCAAGCCATTCCTCTGGAGTGTTTTGCAGCAGCACCTTTGGAGTACACAAAATAAGTGAGGTCATTGATCGTCTCTTGGGATGGTCTGAGATTTAGGCGGCCGAGAATTGCGGCGTCGTAGGAATGCGTGTTGCATCCCCACGGGCTGACGGCACAGCCGCGGAAAGAGTTTGGGCAGTACGCAGGATGTCTTCCGCGCACTCTTGCGCCTCCTGTAGCGGGGACCTTGCGGCACCAGGCGCGGATAGAACGAACGTGTAGAAGCGAGGCCCCTCGATCGGCGTTCCAAGGGCCCAAATGGGCGATGTAGAGTGTCCATCATGAGATACCAGCCGGTGTTCGGGCGTCACATCAAGTCCGCCAGGTTCGTAGCCACCATTTGTGAATGCTCTCGCCACGCCGGCACGAAGCAGCGCTTCGATGATGCCCCCTTGAAGCGAGACGGCCGGCAGGAGCGGAAGATGTGTGCGGACCAATTTGTCGACTTGGCGCGTGCCAGCCGATCCGTAGATTTTAGTCTTGCCAGATGTTGGAGCTTCCACTGAGAGAGCCCGGCCAAGGCCGACATCCACAATTTCGGCCTCTACAAGTGCCGCCAGTTCTTCAATTTTCTGAAGTGGTGGCCCGACAGCGAGCCGGTTCATTACTGGCACGAAATCCGTAAGGAATGACTGGTGTGATTCCGGCGTAAGCCCGCCATGTTCCACGACATGTCGTAGAATGGGTCGGATGTCGCGCAGCACGTCACAAGCTGCCTTGATTGGGCTGTCAATGTTACCCACGCGAGCCTCGTCAACATCGTCACGCATTTTCTCGATCAGCCACTGGCGGTAACGGGTGCCGTCGACCATTACATCTTGCGGCGCTGGTGCCATAAGTGATGCAAGATCCCAACGAGATTCAGTGGGTAGTGCAGCTAGAATGGCCCGTACCTCCGCAGACTTTGGGCCTCCCGAGAGATAGGATACGACAAATCTCTCTGCTCTTTCAGCGCACATGGTCCTGCGGATAAGCGTGCTATAATACATCAACTCCATCTCAGAGTTGACCAGCGGTAAAACCTCACGAGCGAAGTCGAGTTTTCGTTGAGCTCTAGAGCCTCCACCGTATGGATCTCGAAGGCGATCAGTTGCCTGTGTCGTCGTAAAAAAGGGCTGATAGTCCCAATTTAGTGGCTTTTGATTGCGTGCTCGTGCGAGCAGAGGCACGCCGCTTCGCGAGAAGCAGACGAGTTTAGGTTCGCGACCAGATGGTCGGTACCTTAATCTCCCGCCCTCGCGTGTAAACTGGCCTCCGCGACCAACTGTTGCCGCTGTGATCGTATCAAGCGCGGTCAATCCCATGCCCTCGATGCCGATTTGATCAGTGCTGCCCAGCCGGTCCATCATTCGATCGACGGGGTGAGCGGGAGCATGAGCGGATCTCGGTGAACGACCGGGGGCCCCACACGACGAGTGGCCCGTAGTGATGGCAAGCCCGTTAACTTCGACACGCAGGCCATTGATGCCGAGGATGTGATATTTGTGCCGGTCAAGCACGCGGATGTCAGTAACCTCCTGCTGATGAAGAGTGACGCTGACGCTGTCGGGTAGGTTCCGAACGATGTATTCGAAAGCCCAAGAGAGGTATTTTCCCAGCACCGCTCGTGGAAGATAATCGTTTTCATGCACCAGATGATTGACGCCGTCGCCCTCAGCGACCTCATACTGCCGTGCTCGCGCCCACTCAAACAGGGAGGGAGAGCCAATCGGGCGCGCGATGGTTCGTTTGTTTATCCCAAATGCAGTTATTTGAGAGCAGACTGTGTTAGCGAGAAGATACTCTGGCTGATCGGTTGCATGTACTCCACAACCCGGCTGCCCTGGCTCGAACAGATGAAGTTCAATTGGTTCAAAGTGATCTTGCTGAAGGCTAGACAGTCTCTCCAGCAGAGAAAGGCCACGTGGACCCATTCCTACTATCCCAAGCTTCCAAGGCATCGCGTACCGCCATCTTCTGTGCAACCTGCGGACGATTTCCCATTGATGAATTAGATGGTCAATCTTGATTGATTGAATCAATGTATGGTGCTACTCAAAGGCATGGACGAAGCCGGATACATGACCGCGACGGAGGCGGCGGCGGAGCTCAATGTGAGCGTGGCGACGCTTTATGCCTACGTGAGCCGCGGGATTATCCAGTCGGAGGCTCGAAGTGGCACGCGGGCAAGGCGGTATCGTGCAGCTGACGTTCGCGCTTTAGCCAACAAGCACAAGGTTGCCACAAAGCATGGTGACTCAAGCAAGCTGCTCTCCTTTGGGGCCCCACTGCTGGATTCTGAAATAACATTCACCGATGGACTGAAACTCTATTTCCGCGGGCGCGATGCCTCGCAATTGGCTGCGAACAGTGGGAGTCTTGAATCGGTCGCAGCTTTGATTTGGGGTTGCGATGACGAGCCAAAACTTTCAACCGGCTCAATTGAGCTCCCCCCAGAATATCTTGACCTTGCCGGAACTGTAGATCCTGACTACCCACTCGTTACCTGCCAAGCTCTGCTGCCTCTGATGGGGCAGAGAGACGTTCGCGCGTATGACTTATCACGAGAAGGTGCGTCGCGAGCTGGCTTGAATGTACTGAGACTTGTAACTGCTCTGGTGTCCGGCGTGACGCCGACCACCCGCCCCGTACATGCGGTATTATCGTCTGCCTGGAAAGTCGAAGAACATGATGACCTGTTACGCTCAGCGCTAATCCTCGGAGCAGATCACGAACTGAACGCATCTACGTTCACAGTGAGGGTAGCCGCCTCCGCCGGGGCGCCAATATACCATGCCGCAGCGGCCGGATTGGCGACGCTGCAGGGCGCGAGACATGGCGGGGAAATTGAGAGAACATATCGTTTGCTGCAGGAGATTCTGGACAGCAGACAGAAAGATGCTGAAGTGGTTGCAGGTTGGATGAGGCGAGGTGAGAGTGTCCCGGGCTTCGGCCATCCGCTTTACCCCTCAGGCGATCCCCGAGCGCAAACTCTGTTGGGTCTATTGAACCGCCACCGCAGCTCCCGCGGGGCAGCGGATGTCATCCAGGCGGTGAATACCGCACAGTCAGTCACCGGCAAGCTATTGAATTTCGATGGTGCCTTGGCGGCGCTTTCGCTACACCTTGGTCTGGCCGCGCCCGCAGGTCTTTGTATCCTTGCAATAGGGCGTGTCGTTGGTTGGGTGGGGCATGCAATTGAGCAATACCAGGATCAGCGCCTCATTCGCCCCCGGGCACGATATGTCGGGCTTCGATAGAACGATTGACTTGCTCCTTGGTCTCATTGAACCGCTTGATGGCAGTTCTTGGAATGGAGCCTGCGCGGAGGGCTACACGACTTCCTAAGATGGGCGTCATCTGAGAAAGCACCACTATGTGAGTTGCGTTACCCAGCAGGATGACGAGCCTGAATCCAGTCGAACAGGTCGATGGTTCATATTCTCTCAAGAGCAAGATGGCCGGCAATGCCGCCTCACGCGGGCGCTGCTGAGTTTATAACAGCAGTGTTCCAGGGCAATTTCTGGGTAGCAC
>NZ_STGV01000013.1 GCF_004912165.1 Peteryoungia ipomoeae
CACCGGGGTTTCCATTCTGGCAATGGGCGCAGCAAGCGCCATGGCTCAAGACGCCAAGGAAATCGGCATCCCCGACAGCGAATATTCGTTGGAGGCACTCATCGAAGCGGCCAAGAAGGAAGGTCCGATCACCGTTATCGACGCTACGGGCAAGATCGTCACGATGGCGGAGAACTTCTCCAAGAAGTATGGCCTCCAGGCGACCGGGGTCAAGATGAGCGGCCAGGAGCAGGAACAGGTCATCGCGCGTGAAGCGGCTGCCGGCAACGTGCGGACCGACGTCTTCAACATGAGCAACCTGCCCTCGGTCACCAGCCAGATCCTCCCGCAGGGCTTCGGGGTATCCTGGCTTGCCCCAGACCTGAAGGACAAGATCCCCGCCGAATATCAGAGCCCGGCGATCACCAGCAACAATCCATGGGTCTTCGCCTACAATACTGACGTTCATGGCGATACCTGCCCGGTCGACAATCTCTGGGCCCTCACGACGGAGGAATGGAAAGGCCGTGTCGCCATTCCCGATCCGCTGCTTCGCAATGAAACGATGTTCTGGTTCAACCAACTCGCCACCCATGAGGATGCCGCCATGCGCGCCGCCTATCAGGAGCAGTTCGGCGAGGAGCTGACGACCGACGAAGCGAGTGCGACGGCAGAATGGGTCAAGCGTTTGGCTCAGAACAAGCCGAAGGTGACCAAGAGCGACAGCGACGTCGGTCCCATCGTCGGTGCCAAGGAAGAAAAACCACCGATCGGGTTCCTCAGCGCCGCCATTTTCCGCGATGCCAAGAAGGACGGCTATGGCATGGGCATCTGCAAGGAGATGAAGCCGTGGATCGGGCAGCTCACCCCGCGGGTCGCCGTGATCGCGGCCGGTACGAAAAGCCCCAATACCGCCAAGCTTTTTGCCCGATTCATGATGACCGAGGAAGGCATGGCACCCCAGCTTGGTGACGGCAAGATCTCGACGAACGTCGACGCGAAAATGCCAGAAGGAGAGGCGTCTGGAATCGCCACCCATCTTGATCGCCTCTACGTCAATCACTCCGAAACGACGCAGGATGACTTTGCCAAGTTGCAGGACTGGCAAGACTTCTGGCTTACAAACTCGCGCTAAGTGAGAAGCCCCGCGCCCATCTGTGGGCGCGGGGCGACAGAGGCGCCAACCGTGACTCGGTTGCCCCAACACGCGCATGTCGATGAATCTGATCTGACCCTCGGGTCCGCGCTCCGTGAGCGCGACTTGCACATCGAAATTATATTCCGGGTCAAGAGAGGTTGCCGCGACGGTCACGGACAGGCTGATGGTCGTTTCATCCGCGAAATAAGACGTATGAAACGGCTGATCCTCTTGGGCATTTGACGCCGACACCAGCAAAGCCAGAACGACAAATGCGCATGTTATGCCAGTTCGCATTGCACACCCCTCCCATAGGCGACTTGGCCGCCTCATCCTATCACACCACAACTCCACTCGCAGCCGCCCGATTTCCTCAAACCCGCCTCGACAGGTCTGGCAGGGTATCTCGCCGCCAATGCTCCTCAATTGATGCCGTTCGCCCGCTGAAGCTCGCGCACATAGGCCACGATCGTAGCGACGTCGGCCCTCGTCAGACCCGGCTGAGGAGGCATGTTTCCGAATTTCCAGTGATGCGCGCGCACGCCGTTGGCGACGGCCATTTCAAAGGCGTAGTCTCCGTGGTGAGAAGGTTCGTATATCCGATGGATGAGCGGCGGGCCGGCATCGGTTCCGGCCGCGTTCTTGCCGTGGCACGCTGCACAGACGGCGTTGAAAGCTCGTTCTCCCATCTTTGCGGTGTCGGACAATGACGAAGGCACGACAACCGACAATGCCGTCCCCTGGCCCGATACTCCTCTTCTGGCTTCGTCTTCCGATCCGGTTCGATTCCAAAGCGCAAAGCCCGCAACCGCTGCCGCGGCGACGAGCAGAGCGAAGACGTTTCTCTTGTTCATTTGTGAATCCTTATGTCTTTAGGCCGCCGAACACCCTCTCTGCCGCCATCAACTGCCGAACCCGTCGGCATGAATGTGGTGGTGGGGCGGCGCGCGATGGCGATGTGGGGCCACGAAATTGTTTTCGTGGCCTCCGGCGTGTCAGCCGTTCGAGATGCGGCGTTGGTAGTCTGCCTCTCGCTGCGGCCAGGTACTCTTGATGTAGTCGAGGACAGCCTCGATCTCGGCGGAGGTCAGAGCCTCCCGAAAGCCGGGCATGTCACTCTCGTAGCCACCGCCAACCACCGCGGCGGTCCCATCGGTGATGATTGCGAGGAGCTGCCTGTCCGAATGATGCCAGGTGTGACCGGTCTCGTCATGCGGCGGCGCCGGAAGGCGGCCGCTCGTGCCCGGGCTGCGCCAGTCGGGCTGGCCTTCGAGTTTCGTGCCGTGACAGCTCGCACAGTTCGCTAGATAGACTGCCCGGCCAAGGGCGATGCGATCGCTCGCCTCCTGACCGGATCGTCCCTTTCCGACCAAGATCGCACCGGCCGCCGCCAGGAGAGTTGCGGCGACCGCGATCCAGAGCGGTTTCATGCAGCGATCCTGAACTCGGTCATCATCCCGGTGGCCAGATGCGGCATATGATGGCAATGCAACATCCAGCTCGCGGCCTCGCCGGCATCAAGGGCAACAGTGACCATCGACATCGGCGGTATGTACACGGTATCGCGGCGCGCACCTTCGAAGCGTCGCCTGTTGATGCCAACAACCTGGAATGCATGCCCATGCAGATGCATCGGGTGCCCCATCATCGACATATTGTGGAACATCAGTTCCACCCGATCGCCGCTCGTTGCGGCAACCGGCCGATGCTTGCCCCATGTTGCTCCGTCGATGGTCCAGACATAGGGCTGCATCGAGCCGCCGAGCATGATCATGTGGCTTCGATCCACCGGACGGGCGGCAAGCGTGTCGACAGCGACCAGCCGTGACTCCTGAGACAAGTCCGTGTCGAAGGCCGGGGCGTCATTCGCTGAAAGGGAATCGATCCTGTCGATCGTGGCGCCCGCGGGGGCGAGAATAATGCCGGTCCTTTCACGTTCGCCCTCCCTGAGCGCCAGAATCGGCCATGCGCGGGTCTCATTTGGAAGGTCGATCTCCAGGTCGAGACGCTGCCCCATGGCCAGCCCGAACCGCGAACCCGCGACCGGCTGGACCTCATGCCCGTCGACGGCGACGAGCCGGGCTTGTGCTTCGCCCGTGTCGATCCAGAAAACGGTGGCTGCGGCTGCGTTGATGACACGGAGGCGAACCCGGCCGCCGCGTTCGACCTGAACGACATCGGGATCGGACAGGGTTCGGTCATTGGCGAGATAGGCATCCCAGTCGTAGTCGTTGAGATCCATCGCCATGTTACCCATATCCATGGCCATCGAGCCCATTCCCCCGGCCTCGCCCTGGTTCATTCCAGGCATGCCGCCATGGTTCATGCCTTGCATCGCGCGTGACATGCCGGCAGCGCCATGTCCATCAGCGCTTGCGCTGGTGATCTCTTCCAGCACTTCTTCCGGTGTCTTGAACGCGAAGTCGTGCAGGAACAGGACGACTTCCTGCCGATCGGCGGATAGGTCTTCTGCCCTCCGGACGATCAGCGGCGCGGCGAGCAATCGCATTTCCTGGATCGGCACATGGCTGTGCATCCAGTGCGTTCCGGGCTGGGGCGCGAAATCGAAGCTGCGCGTTTCACTGGGCTGAAGAAGCGGCTGCGGCATATCCGGGACGCCGTCCTGAGCGTTCGGGGGAATCTGGCCGTGCCAATGAATGATCGTGGACTCGGCGAGATCGTTGGTCAGATCCACCCGAAATCGCTCGCCCGGATCGAGGAGCAGCCCCTGCCCGTTGGGACCAGCAAGTCCGAAAACGGTGGCCGGTCGATTGTCTATATCGAGCGTGCGGCTGGTGGCGGCCAGGCGGATCGCAGCCGCGTCCTGGCCGTAGGCCCTGATGGGGAAATGGGATGCAGCAAGCATGGCTGCGCTGGCGGCGAGGAAGCCGCGTCGTGAAAAGGTCGTCATATTCGTCACCTCGGGACGATCTGTCCCGCCTGAAAGGTCCAAATGGATCGCAGCGGGATCAGCCCCGTCGCAGGCTCAGAGGAGGCGCGATATAGGAGGGCGATCATTCCGGCCGGGAGCTGCCGCAACGAAGACGGCATCCGGCGGGAAGGGATATTTTTGCCGCGAGCTGATTTGCTTTGCCGAAGTACGCACAACCGGAAGCCAGGCCGATATTCCGGCGCAGGCGAAGGCGCACAATCCGGCATCTGCTTTGCAGGATTTCCCTTCGCTGCAAGCGGCCATCGAAGAAGAGGCTTGCTCCATGTGCTGCGTCAGCGCGGCGCGTTCCAACATCCCGGACATGCGGGTCTCGTGTGCTTGAACGGCAAAAGAAGCAGCGGCAAGCGAGATGGTTGTAACAATGATAAGCAACGCGCGAAGCATGGGCAAAGAATAGAGCCTCGCCGACCCTTTGTCCATTGATGAAGCCTGCATGCCGGCCGTCCTGCTCATAGGTTTGAGGCTTAGGTCGTGCGGGGCGGCGAAGCGCCGCCCCGACGTTGCATCACTGCGCCTGATAGGTGACGCCGTTCGGTCCCTTGCCGACAGCATATGTCTTGACCACGGACTGGCTGCCGACGTCGATCTGGGAAACGGTCCCGGCCACGATGTTGGTGACGAAGACAAAGGCTCCGTCGGCAACGACCGTCACGCCGTGAGCGCCCTTGTCCGTCTGGATGGTCTTCACGACATTCCCGCCTACGACATCGATAACCGAGACCGTCTCATCCGGCTCCGTTTCGGTTCCCTGGTTCGCGACGTAAACCAGCCGGCCATCAGGCGTGGCGTAAACCTGGATGGGCGAACGGCCGACATTGATGCGTGCGATCACCTCGCGCGACTGCGTGTCGATAACGGCGACCTTGTTTTCATCGCGCAGCGAGACATAGACCCGCTTTCCGTCAGGTGTGAAGCCGACCTGGACGGGCGCAACGCCTACCTTGATCCTGGCAACTTCCGAAAGCGCCGTTGTGTCGATAACCGAAACAGTACCGTCCTGGACATTCGCGACATAGATGGCGCTTCCATCCGGGCTCATCCGCAGGCCGTGGGGGTAGTCGCCGGTGCCGACCGTGGCGACGACCTCGCCCTTGGCAAGATCAACGACCGACAAGCTGTCGTCTTCGGAATTCGAGACGTAGGCGCGATTGCCTTGCACGTCTGCGATCACATGCGCAGGATGCCCACCCACGGGGATCGACGCCTTCACGCCGGAGGAAATATCGGCCGCGTCGAGGACGATCAATTGGCCTGCGACAGCGGCATCACCATGTCCGTCGCCGCCATGGCCAGCCCCATTGGACGCATGAGCGTCTTCAGCTTTGCCGGCGACCGGCAGGCCCACCGCCAGCACCAAATCTTTTCCCGATACGAACTGCACGTTGTGGGGCGTGATCGGGACCGGAACGATGTCGATCTTTTCCGTGGTAAGGTCGATGCGGCTAACGGTGTTGCCAAATTCATCGGCCGTATAGACGAAGCCGGTTGCAGCAGGCTCCGCTCGGACGGTGGCGGCGAACGGAATAGCAAGCACCAGGGCCGATGCCGTCGCGAAGGCCAGCATGGCCGCACGTCTGCGAATCGCGGTTGCTGTCAGGACTGCCGCGGTGATGGAAATCGAACGGGTCGAGTGGGTCTTTAACATGGTATTCAGCTCCTCGGCTCGCAGCCTTGCGGGCTGCTCGAGCACATCTTGAGGTGAGTTTGAAAAGTGGCCCGGCGTGCGGATACCGAAGACTTCCTCGCGTGCCGCTGCCTACCGATTTCGGCAAGGTCCGTGCATGGCCCTTTCTGGCTCGCCGGCAGCCGACGATTGGAGGCTATGTCACGTCGGCGTCACGCAGAACGGCTCGTCTCCTCGGCCGTATCGTTGGGCGGCCTGGGACGCGCACGGTCGGAAGACTAAGGCATTGTGCCAGTCCTCGGGTCGGCTGGAGCACACGGACAGAACAGGCCGAAGGTGCTCAGATGACCAAGATGGATCGCGGAGGTCGCTTCTGACGACGCAACTCCGCGGATGAGGGCACGGGCGATGCAGCCGGCGAGACTGTCTCGGCGTTCAACGTGCGCCAGCTCCAGGCCGTGTTCAGCGGAGCGCAGAGGAAGCACCCGAGGCTCGACAGGCAGTGACCGCTGTCGCACGGGTGCTCGGCGCCGCGTTGGGTATCGTTGTCGCAGGGCATGCGCACGAGGAGGTCGGCACAATCCCCAGCTTGAGTCATGAGCGCCGGGATGCCCTCCCTTGAAGCAGCACGCGCTTGATGCCCGCCATCTGTGAGAAACGCCGTAAGCCCGAACGCGATGGCGAAGAAAAGGATAAACCCGCGCCGCAAGGCGGTCGCCCAATTATGCGACCTTCTGAACGCCTTGACCATTGTCACGCCGGCGGCCACCACGGCTCATCCTTCGGTTTGCTTGAATGTAGAAACTGGGGGCAAATCTAGCGCAGATCCAGAATGATCACTTTGCGCTGCATCAAACACGTAGGGATCAATGCTTGCGAGGCCGCTCACCGAAACGACCTGCGCGCCAATCTCCGCAAATGAGTGTGCTGCTCGCGCGGAGAAGCGCGCTCGACTAGATAGAATTTACCCGTGGGCTGACTGTCCGGCGCGCTATTTCGTGTTCCTGAGGTGGCGTCGCCTTAACCGCCTGTTTTAGCCGACTTGATATTCGGATTGTCATGACCGAATTCCCTGCCGCCCACTTCAGACGCCACCGCTTTCCTGCCGAGATCATCACCCATGCGGTCTGGCTGTATTTCCGATTTCCGCTCAGTTTACGCGACGTCGAAGATCTGTTGGCCGAGCGCGGCATCAACGTCTCATTCCAGACCGTCTCGGAATGGGCGGCGAAATTTGGCTTGAAGTTCGCCAATCAGCTCCGACGCCGCTCACGAGGCCAGTTTGCCGACAAGTGGCAGCTCGATGAGATGGTGGTGACGATCAAGGGAAAGAAATACTGGCTGTGGCGCGCCGTCGATGCCAACGGCTACGTTCTCGACGCCCTCTTGCAAAGCCGAAGGAACAAGGCAGCAGCCTTGCGTCTGATGCGCAAACTGCTCAAGGGTCAAGGTATCGCCCCGCGCGTGATGCTGACCGACAAGCTGCGTTCCTATTCGGCTGCGAAGGCGGATTTGATGCCGAAGGTCGAACATCGCTCGCCCAAGGGATTGAACAACCAGGCTGAAAATTCCCATCTTGCTGTGCGACGACGAGAGCGGCGCATGATGCGCTTCAAGTCCGCGCGGCAATGTCAGCGTTTCGTCTCCACTCACGGCCAGATCGCCAATCTCTTCCTTCTTCACCGCAAAGACTTGACCGCCGCAGACCATCGCCAGCTTCGCACTCACGCCATCTCGACCTGGCGGGAAATCGCTTTGTCGATTGATGCGTGAAGTTCAGGTCGAAGAGACTACCGCATCCCAAACTCGGTTAAGGCGACGCCACCGTCCGGAGAGGATGCACCAGAAGGACTGCCCGGAAGAAGATGCTTCGCTTATGTGGCTGGGCTCTCGCATTGAAGGGATCTGAACCTCTGACCCAGTCCCTCACCTCCGCGTTATCATTGTCAGCGGAGATAATGAGAAAGTCAGAATCTTGTCGAGACTATGCGGCAGTCACGAATTGACAGCCTCCAAAACTGCTGTAAATCAATCTCACATGGGGTCGCGATCACCCCACGAGGCGTCATGCTAGAGAATCGCGTCCATTGACCCGGCTAACGGAGGACGCGCGATGCCGTCGTTTCTTGAAATTTCACCCGAAAAGCTAAACCGCCTTGTTGGTACACCGAGTGCTCCGGTGCTCATCGACGTGCGCACGCACGACGATTTCCAGGCCAATCCGAGGCTGATCCCCGGTTCGCGCCGCCATCCCTATGATGATGTCGCAGCCTGGGCGGGGCATGTGACCGGCGAAGCTGTCGTGACCATCTGCCAGAAGGGCAAGAAGCTCAGCCATGGCGTGGCCGCCTATCTGCGGACGGAAGGGATCACTGCCGAAGTTCTGGAAGGCGGGTTTGAGGCGTGGCAAGCCGCGGGTCTTCCATTGGTGCCGACCAGTCTCATTCCGGAGCGCGACGCTCAGGGGCGGACCGTCTGGGTGACGCGCGCGCGGCCGAAGATCGACCGAATCGCCTGCCCCTGGCTGATCCGGCGTTTCATCGATCCGGACGCTCTCTTCCTGTTCGTTGCCGCAAGCGAGGTCACCGCCGTCGCGGAACGCTTCGGTGCCACGCCCTTCGATATCGAGGATGTCTTCTGGAGCCACCGGGGCGAGCTTTGCACGTTCGATGTGATGATCGAGGAGTTCGGACTTGGCACGCCCGTGCTGTCACGGCTCGCAACGATCGTGCGCGGCGCCGATACGGCCCGGCCGGATCTGGCGCCCGAGGTGGCCGGTTTGCTGGCGGCTTCTCTCGGACTGTCGCGCATGTTCAATGACGACCTCGAACAGCTTGAGGCTGGCATGACACTCTACGACGCATTCTATCGCTGGTGTCGCGATGCGACGGGGGAGGCGCATGACTGGCCTTCCGCGAGAAAGGGAGGCTGATCATGGCGGACACGATCGTTTCGGTGAAACCTTCGCGCGGGCCGACGGAGCACGGCGTCTCGTTCAGGGAGGCGTTCAAGGTCTGGCTGCGCGTCGCGGCGCTGAGTTTCGGCGGTCCGGCGGGCCAGATCGCGGTCATGCATCGGATCATCGTCGACGAGAAGAAGTGGGTCGGCGAAAGCCGGTTCCTGCACGCGCTGAACTACTGCATGCTGCTGCCCGGCCCCGAGGCCCAGCAGCTCGCTGTCTATCTCGGCTGGCTGATGCATCGCACCGCCGGCGGCCTCATGGCCGGCATCCTCTTCATCCTGCCCGGCTTCCTGTCGATCCTTGCGCTCAGCTATATCTACGTCCTCTACGGCGAGGTTTCCGTGGTCGCGGGGCTGTTCTTCGGATTGAAGGCCGCGGTGCTGGCAATCGTTCTGCAGGCTGTTTTCCGCATTGGCGGCAGGGCGTTGAAAAGCCCCGCGATGGTGCTGATCGCGGCGGCGGCCTTCATCGCGATCTTTGCTTTCCAGGTGCCCTTTCCCCTGATCATACTGGCGGCCGGGGCCATCGGCTTTGTCGGGACAAGAACCGGGCACGGATGGTTTGCAGTCTCCGGCGGACATAAGGCAGCGGCAGGCAAGATCCTGTCCGATGCGGATTCCGCGCTCGGCGAAGCCATGCCCGCGCATGCGAGGCCGAACCTCCAATGGTCGCTGCGTGTTTCCGTGGTCCTCTTGCTGCTGTGGCTCGCGCCCGTTGCAATTCTCTACGTCACGCTCGGCGCGGACAATGTCTTCACCCAGATCGGCGTCTTCTTCAGCAAGATGGCCGTGGTTACGTTCGGCGGCGCCTATGCGGTGCTGGCCTATGTCGCGCAGGAGGCGGTGCAGAACTATCAATGGCTGCGGCCCGGCGAGATGCTCGACGGGCTCGGCATGGCGGAAACGACCCCGGGACCGCTGATCATGGTGCTGCAGTTCGTCGGCTTCCTGGGCGCCTATCGCGACGCGGGCGGTCTCGGCCCCCTGCAGGCCGCAACGCTCGGGGCCGCCCTTGCAACCTGGGTGACCTTCGTGCCGTGCTTTCTCTGGATCTTCCTCGGGGCGCCGTTCATCGAGCGGCTGCGCAGCAATGTGGCCATCTCCGGTGGCATGGCGGCGATCACGGCCGCCGTCGTCGGCGTGATCCTCAACCTTGCGATCTGGTTCGGCCTGCACGTCCTGTTTGCGGATGTGACCACTCTCCAGGCCGGGCCGCTCAAGATGGAAGTTCCCATGCTTTCGTCCGTCGACAGGGCCTCGCTCGTGCTGACGCTCCTGGCGGTCCTTGCAATCTTTCGCCTGAAAATGTCGGTGATGACGGTGCTCCTCGGCAGCGCGGTACTCGGCATGGCCTGGACCCTTGCCGGCATGCGGTGAGGGCGGGATTTATCCTCACGCGACGCTTACCGGAAGCCGCATCACGGTTTCACCGGTGATGGCCGCGACCGCATTGGTGATGGCGGCCGTCGCGCAGACGATGGCCGTCTCGCCGGCGCCGGTCGGCGCGGCACTGCCCTCGACAAGCCGGATGTCGATGTCGGGCACATCGGACAGGACCGGAACGGCATAATCGAAGAAATTCTCGGGCGTGATTGCGCCGCCGTCGATGGCGAGCGCTTCCCTGAGGGCCATGCCGATGCCCCAGACGAGATTGCCCTCGATCTGTGCGCGAACCTGATCCGGATTGATCACCAGGCCGCAATCATGGGCGCACCACAGGCGCGCCACCTTGTATCCGCCGTCCGTGCGGATCACCCGCGCGATTGCTGCGGCATAGGACATGTCCTTGTAGATACCGCAGGCAAGGCCCATCCTCTCTTCGCCCGAGCCCGGACGATCGCTCCAGCCGGCCATGTCCGCGACCTCTTCCAGGACGGCCTTCAGTCGCTTGTGCTCCGGTGGCAGCGCCGCAAGCCGCATCGCCAGCGGGTCGAGCCCCTTGACCCGGGCGAGTGCATCAATGGCCGTCTCCATCGCCCAGTGGTTCGCGGCAGCCCCGAGGCCGCGCCATGGACCCGTCTTGACCGGGAGGCGCACATCCTCGAAGGCCACATGCGTCGCATCCGCGCGATAGGGCGGGATCGCACCCCGCCCGACGCCGGGATCGGGGGCGAAGCTCGTGGCGAACTGCAGGCCCGGTCCCATGGCGGCGGAGGTGAAGATGACGTGACCGGAGCGGAACATGTGGTGCCAGCGCAAAATGCGCCCCGTCCCGTCGGCTGCCGCCCGGATACGGTGGCAGGACGGCGGTCGATGGAACCCCGCCTGGAACTCGTCGCGCCGTGACCATTGCACCTTCACCGGCCTGCCGCAGAGCCTGGCCAGCCTTGCCGCCTCCAGCTCGGCCGCAACAATGGTCCGTGCGCCAAAACCGCCACCGATCCGCATGGCATGCACCCGGACGGCTTCGCGGGAGAGGCCGAAGGCGGCGGCCAGCGTGTCGCGCACGAAGAACGGGTCCTGCGTTCCGGTCCAGATTTCCAGGCCGCCATCGACGAAACGGGCAATGGACGTGCGGGGCTCGATCGAGGCATGTGCCGCGAGTGGCACGGACAGCGTGATATCGATGTCGAAGGGACCGCGCCCGGCCTCGCCCTCGTCGAGCATGACGTGCTCCATCTGTCCGGCGTCAGCCACGTCAAGCATAGTATCGACGTCGGCGGTCGCGTTCGGCGGACCGTTGTCCTCGTCGATTGACAGCAGGTCCAGCGCCTGCGCGAGCGCACCGCGACGGGTGGCCACGATGCCGACGAAATCGCCCTCGCGGTAGAGGCCGACATAGCCGGGCACGACGCTTGCAGCCGACGCATCGACGGAGCGGATCTGCCCGCCGATCGTGCGCGGACGGACGACCGCGCCGAACACCATGCCGTCGAGCCTGATATCGTCGGCATAGAGCGGCCGGTTGCCGGTGACGATCGCCTCGATGTCGTGCGTCGGAATGGGGCGGCCCACCGCGCTGTGACCATCCCGCCTTTCCATCAGCCTCGGCCGTGCTGTCCCGACATCCTCCGCCTTTACGAGCAGCGGCGGGCCGGACGCGAGCGCCTCGAACGTCAGAAGGCTGGCGATGCCGTCGCTGACGCCGTCCGCAACAATCTCGAGCGCCGAGACGGGCCGACCGAGCCGCTCGGCGGCCTTGCGCAGGATGGCGTCGCGAAGGGCAGCCGCCGCTTGCGCCACCAGCGGTCCGGTCTCGCGCATCGCATCGGAACCGACCGTCGAGCGGGCGACGGGAATGAGCGCCGTATCGGGCAGGTCCAGATCGATGCGATCGAGTTCGATGCCCAGTTCGCCGGCGGCAACCTGTCTCAGCCCGATGGATATGCCTTGTCCCATTTCCGCGCGCGTCGACAGAAGCCTGAACCTGCCGCCCGGCCGCAAGCTGATCCAGGCGGCCGCTTCGGCGGGCGTCGATCTGTTTCGCGGCGGCAAGACGGGCATCAGCGCGAATGTTGCCCCGCCAGCAACGACCGTGATGCCCGCAGCACTCCAGCCGAGCGCCTCGAGAAAGCGTCTCCGGGACAGGTCTGCCATCACCGTTCCTCCCGCATCATCGCCTGCGCCCGGATGATCGCCTCGCGTATCCGCGCCTGCGTTCCACAACGGCAGAGCACGCCATCCATGGCTTCGGCGATGTCGTCGGCACCGGCCTCGGGCCGTGCGGCAAGCAGCGCATAGGCGGTCATGATCTGCCCATTCTGGCAGTAGCCACATTGCGGCACGCTCTCGGCGATCCAGCTCTGCTGGACGGGATGCAGTCTTGCCCCCGTGGACAGTCCCTCAAGGGTCAGGATGGCTTTGCCGTCGAGGGAACCGGCGGGGAGCAGGCAGGAGCGCGGCGCCTCGCCATCAATTACAACCGTGCAGGCACCGCAGGACCCGACGCCGCAGCCGAATTTCGGACCATTTAGCCCGAAATGGTCCCTGAGCACGAAGAGCAATGGCGCTTCTGCAAGATCGTCTGGAATGGTCTCCGCCTTTTTGTTCAGAAGGATGCGCATTGCGACGCCTCCTGCTCTTGAAGCGATGACAGGCGGGTGATCCGGTAGACGCTTGCCGGCGGCAGGTTCAGGGGCACGAAGCGACGAAACCGTGCGGCCAGGCCAAGCCGGAGCAGGACGGCTTCGGGTACAGGGCATCGCGGACCGTAGGTGAACTGGTAGAAGCACGCGTCGCCGACAAGGCGCTCGAATGCACCAGCGAGGATGCGTTCGACCTGACCCGGCGGCATCGACAGAAGCGGCAGGCCGCTGACGGCCGCCGAAAAGCCGCGACATCCGGAGGGTAGTGTTGCCGCATCGCATTCGAGCACGGATGCGGCCGGAAAGCGTATCCGCAGCAATTCGGCGAATGCCGGTTCGCGTTCGACGAGCGTCAAGGCCGCTTCGGGAATGCCACGTCGCAGGAGCGCTTGCGTAAAGACCCCGGTACCCGGTCCGAGCTCCAGAACAGGGCCGGAGCGTGGCGAGATGTCGGCGGTGATCGCCTCGGCGAGCCGGCGGCTCGAAGGGGCAACCGCGGCCACCTGGAGGGGCCGGCTTATCCATGACCGGAGAAACAGCAGGTGATCGGGCGTGCGTCGCGACAGGTTCATGTTCGGCTCCATCATTGATGAAGCCGATATTGCGAAGACCGGTTCGGTCCGCATTAACCCGGGTTAAGTCTCGCGCACGCCGGCCCGGACACGGCGCGCGATACGGCTCAGGCCGACCGGCGTGATGCCGAGATAGGAAGCCAGATCCTTTTGCGGCACGCGGGCCGCCAGATGCGGCTCTTCGTCAAGCAGCAGCCTGTAGCGGGTTTCGGCGGACATGGTCAGGAACTGGCGCTCACGGCGTTCCTTGCGCTCGGCGAAGATCATCAGCGCAGTGCGCACCATGCGCGACCAGGCCAGATCGCGATCCGCCAGTTGTTCGACGACCCGGAACGGCATCCTTTCCAGCACGCAGGCCTCGATCGCGCAGACGGAAAAACTCGCCTGGCCCGAGCGCAGCGCCGAGAGGCTCGCGAAAAACTGCCCTTCAGCGACCAGCGACTTTGTCCATTCGTCGCCATGCGCGTTGAGATAGGTCAGCTTCAGCAAGCCCTGCCGCACGACATAGATGAAGGGGTGGGCTTCGTCCTGCGAAAACAGGGCCTCCCCGGCGTTGAGATGGCGCAGTTCGATGGCGTTCATCAGGAGGTCGCGCTCGGCAAGGATTTCTCCCGCGATGCTTTCGAACAGGCCGATGGCCCTGCAATCCTCAGGCCTGACGCGCACCTTGAAATCTCCTGTTTGGACGTAAGGAAGGGCCGGCGGAACAGCATCC
>NZ_STGV01000014.1 GCF_004912165.1 Peteryoungia ipomoeae
GCTGGCGAAGATGCTGGACCATTTGCAGCCCGGGAACGTGGTGACGGTGACGCGGCTTGATCGCCTCGCCCGATCGACGCGCGATCTTCTCGACATTGCTGAGCGGATCGGCCACGCCGAGGCCGGCTTGCGTTCGCTGGCCGAGCCGTGGGCCGACACGACGACGCCGGCCGGGCGCATGGTGCTGACTTTCTTCGCCGGCGTTGCCGAGTTCGAGCGCAGCTTGATCCATGAGCGCACGAGCGCCGGCCGCGCGGCGGCGAAGGCGAAGGGCGTTCGGTTCGGCCGCCCCCCTGCCCTGTCGGCCGAGCAGATCGCACACGCCCGCCAGCTCATCAGCGAGGACAAGAAGCCGGCCGAGGTTGCCCGGCTCTTGGGTGTGCATCGCTCTACCCTCTACCGGGCCATAGAACGCATTGACGTGGATACGCATTGACGCAACTACGTTTAGTCGCCCGGCCCTAGAAGTAGTGCCTTTCTCGCCCCCTTACGCAAAGGGTTGCAGAATCGGGCGATTTCGTCTCTTCATGTAGACATGGCGAGTCGCACCCGAGAACAAGTTAAGCTGGAAAGTGTCCGAAACCTGCGCGCCCGTTGGCGCGCGGAGGGCCGGATTCTTGTGCAGGCCGATCTGCCCGGCGAGCTGGTCGCGGCGATTGACCGCCTGAAGGACGACGCGGGCTTGCGAGGGCGCGCGCCGATCATCGAGGAAGCGTTGAGGTTCTATATCGAAGCGAAGCAAGGGACATAACGGCAAAACGCCCGACCGTTGGCGCGGTCGAGCGTTTTATAGGCCGTCAGACACACCGTAGAGCCGGGGCCATCAAAGTCTCCCCTTATCTACGCTAGAGCACTCCAATTCGCAAGATTGATTCTTGCGGAAACGGGGAAAGCTGTGCCTGCCGTCCGCGCTGTCATGTCCTTCAAAAGGAAGGACGAGGGCATATGTTGAGGACGCACTACGCGGCCGCGATCGGCTGCGCGCGCGGGAACGCGCTTGATGAAATCATGCGGGAGGTTTGGACTCGATACGGCGCGGGCCAGCTCACCGACGACGAGGCCGGCGAGCTTACGACGCTCGCCCATGAGCGCCGGGCCGCCCTGCGGGGATCGGGACAGACCGCGCTAGGGTTGATCTTTCCGCCCCCTGCCCCACGCTGCCCGACACCAGTTCGCCGGCATAGCCATATCCGGGGACGATCGGAGGGCCGCATATGGCGGCCGACGACGCGCAAGGACGTGCAGGCGATCTTGAAGGCGGCCGAAATCTACAACGAGGCCGGCTTGCACGAGAAGGGCGAGCGCAGCGGGCCGCTAGGATCGGTGGCGCTGGACGTGCTGCGGCTGTTCGTCAATCTCATCGACTTCCGCACCGGCCGGCTTGAGCCGTCAATCACCACGATCATGGATCGGCTAGGCCGGTCGCGCGATACGATCGTGCGGGCGCTGAAGAATCTGCGGGCGCATGGCTTCATTGACTGGCTGCGGCGCTATGAGCCGACCGGGAACGAAGGGCGCGGCCCACAGGTGCAGCAGGCCAGCAACGCCTATCGCCTGTCCCTGCCGGAGAAGGCCCGGCAGTTCCTTGGACGGTTCGGCAAGGCTCCACCCCCGCCCGCCGATCATGGACAGGATCAGCGGGCTTGGAGCGAGGCAATCGACGCCTACAAGACCACCCTGCCCCTCGATGAGCGAACGCAGATCGACGCCGGCGATAGCCCGCTAGGACAGGCCCTTGTGCGCATGGCGAAAAACTTCATGAAACGTGAGTCCGATAACCAGACTGAATCCCCATCTGATCTTTATCTAAGAGGCAAAACATAAGCGGTCGCCGCTGTTCGGGCTGCTTACGCAGCCCTGCGGCGGTTCCGGCCCGCGTATAGGCGGGCCGGGAAACGGCACCCCCACTACCTAATCCGCACCGCTCGCGCCTGCGACCAGCGTCCTATGGCTTTCGAGAGGGAGTGAAGGGCAAGGTCGGCGCTTAATTATTTACGTTAATACGTATTGACGTGTAAACGTATTACCTTGATAGAAGGCGATGGCGGCGGCCGGGAAAACGTGCTAGAGTGTACACAATTCAACACACGGAGGCGATTCCATGACCGCCAGCACCACCATGACGATTCGGGTTAGGCCCGATGTGAAAGAAAAGCTCGACCGGATCGCGAACGACACGCAGCGAAGCAAATCCTTCCTCGCCGGCGAGGCCGTCGCCGCCTATGTCGATCGCGAGCTTGAAATCATCGACGGTATCAAGCGCGGCATGGCTGATGCAGCGGCCGGCCGAGTGATCCCCCATGCGCAGGCCGTCGCGGAAATGCGTGAGGTTATCGAGGAAGCGAAGCGCCGGAAAGCCGCGCGCGGATGAGGCCGGTTGTCTGGTCGATTGAGGCGCAGCGGGATAACCTCGAAATCCTGCGCTATATCGCAGAGGACAACCCATTCGCCGCCGAACGGGTCGTGGATGCGATCGAGGACGCCGGGAACAAGCTCGGCGAATTTGCGACCGGCCGGCCGGGGCGGGTGAGCGGAACCTATGAAAAGTCCCTCGCCCGTCATCCCTACATCATCGCCTATGAGCTGCGGGACGTGGGGGGCCGGGAAAGCGTCGTGATCGTGCGCGTCATCCACACGTCGCGCGACTGGCCGGCCGAGGAATGGCCGCACTAGCTTAAAGACGTAGTAACGTCCTTAGCTATATGCTTCAATACGTATTCACGCAAAGAAGGATTGACGCATGAACGTCATTGCGTTTTTGAGCCAGAAGGGCGGGAGCGGAAAAACCACGCTTTCGGTTCATACCGCCGTGGCGGCCGAGGCGACCGGCGAACGGGTTTGCGTCATCGACGCGGACCCACAGGAGAGCGCGACCGCATGGGCGAGCGCGCGGGAAGCCGGAACGCCGATCGTCGCCACGGCGCAGGCCGGGGAGCTGGACGCCGCGCTTAGGGCGGCCGAGGGCGAGGGCATGACCTTGGCCGTAGTGGACGCCCCGCCCCATGCCGCCCCGGCGGCCGGCCAGATCGCCCGAAGGTCGGAGCTGGTCTTGATTCCGGTCAGACCGTCCGCGTTTGACCTCGCTGCGGTCCCGGCCGCCGTCGAGATCGTGGCGGCCGCGAAAGTGCGCGGCGCGTTCGTCCTGTCTGCCTGCCCGTTCCGTGCGCCCGAGATCGGGGAGACGCGCGCGGCGCTGGAAGCCTACGGACTGCCGATCGTTCCCGGCGAGATTACCGACCGGCGCGCGTTCGCCCGCGCCGTCACGACTGGCAGCGCCGTGACGGAGTTCGAGGCCGAAGGGAAAGCAGCGGAGGAAATCCGGGCTTTGTGGGCGTGGATTAAAGGCACGTTAGAACGTAAATAGCTAAATACGTAAGCGCGTATTGAAGGAGCGAAACCTATGGCAAAGAAAGCAACCGGCCTCGCGGCCTTCACCCGCCCGAAGGCCGGCGCGGAGGCCACCAGCCTTGCAGCGATCGAGGACGATCGCCCGGCCGTGGAAATCCCGACGCCGAGGCGAAAGAGGGGAGGGGGCGAGACTGTCGCGCTTACGGTCAAGGTCCGGCGATCGGACTGGCAGCGCCTTCGCCAGCTCGCGGATGCAGAGGGAACGACAATTCAGGCGATGGCCGAGGCCGGGCTTTCGGCGGTTCTGGCACAGCACGGATTGCCGCCGATCGAGCCTTATGCACGTTGATACGTAAATAGCTAAATACGCTAATGCTTGCGCGCGTGGCCCGCCCCCCGGCCGTCCCTACGGCCCTAGATGATGAGAGCGGGCCGGCCGGGGGGCTATCGTCGCGGCCGTGGCGTTTCCCTGAATAGAGCTTGCACCAGGTCGGCGGGTGGATCGCGGCGCAAGCCGCGCCGGCCCGGAGGCGAACGCGCTCCCCAATAGCGCCGTAGAGAGCCGGAGGGCCGTTCGTAACAAAGTCCCGGCGCTATGCGCCGGGTCCGCTTCTTGTCACGTCAGGCAGCGTCATACAGCCCCCGGAACTCTGCATCGGCATAATAGGCGAGCTTGCCGGCGACGATCGGCCGTTGCCCGGCGAGGAACAGCAATTCGACATGCTGCGGCAGGTTGCGGACCTCATCGGGGGTCAGCAGCGGGCGGGCCGTGTGTTGCTCGCCGTAGGAGATGCCGGATTTATCGGAATCGAGCGCCCGGCTCATGGTCTGGAACACAACGGTTTCCTGCCCGAGCAGATCGGAGACAAGCCGGGCGCTGTCGTGATCGTTGACGCCGAACACCTGTAGGACGCCGGCATTTGACAGGAAGGTGCCGGCGCGTTGCCCGTAGGTGGCGCGGAGCTGGTGAACGTCTTGCAGGATCGGCCAGAGCTGGACGCCGTAGCCGGCCATGAGGCCCATTGCGCGCTCGACGGGGGCCAGATGGCCGAGGGCGGCGAACTCATCGAGCAGATAGAGGACCGGCACGGCCGGCTTGGCGGGATCGCGGGCCATGTCGGTGAGGCTTTGCGCGACGAGCAGGCGCAGCCAGCGGGAATAGGTGGCGAGCCGATCGGGCGGCAGGACGAGGAACACCGAGACGTTGCGGCGCTTGAGATCGGCAAAGCCGAAATCGGATCGGTCGAGGACGGCGACCATGCGCGGGCTGTCGAGGAAATGGGTATGGCGCTGCGCGGCCGAGAGGACGCCGGCCGCCTCGCGGTCGGATTTGCCGAGGTGGCGGTTTGCAGCGCGGGCGATCAGGCCGGAGGCGGCCGTTGATGCCTGCATGTCCTTCAGGAGCGCCGCGAAGGCTTCAGGGGCGAGGGTGAGATATTCGCGCAGGGTGGCGAGGTTCCGCCTGTCGCGCGGCGCGCTGGCGGCAATATGGAGGATCAGGCCGGCAATGAGCGCCTTGGCTTCCTCGTTCCAATGCGCTTCGCCGGCCATGCCCGGTTCATCGAACACGAGGGCGTCGGCCAAGGTGCTTGCATCTTCCGCGACATCGAGGCCGGCCGGGTCGAGCTGGTCGAGGGGATTGAAGGCGGCCGAGGGCTGGCCGGTGACGCCGAAGGGGTCGAGGACATGGACCGGGCCGAATTGCTGGCGGGCGCGGCCGGCGATCTTGGCATTTTCGCCCTTGGGGTCGATGCAGATCACGGAGCGGTCGGCGGTGAGCAGGTTGGGGATGATGGTTCCCACCCCTTTGCCGGTGCGCGTCGGTGCCATCGTCAGCAGATGGGCCGGGCCGTCATAGCGCAGGAGCTTTCCGGTCTTGCCGTCGCGGCCGATCAGCAGGCCGGAATCGGCGCGGGCGAGGGCGGCGGTTTCCTTGTCGGTGGCGAAGCGGGCCGAGCCGTGGGTTTCGCCGTCCATATCCCCGAAATGGATAATCAGCGGATTGGTGAGGAAGCGGAAGGCGAGCGCCAGCAGCACCAGCAGCGTGACGAGATCGAGCAGGAGAACCGGAACCGAGCCGACGCGAAAGCCGATTTGTTCGAGAGCGAAGCGGCCGCCGAAGCCGACGACGAACAGGACGATAACAAGGAGGAACAGAAGCCCGAGAAGCGGTTTCCAGATGCGGAAAGGTGCGGCGAGCAGAGCGACGAACGCCCATAGCGGATCACGCGCGGCCTGCCGCACCATGTTCTTGAACGCACCCCATGCAAGTCTCGCCTGACTCATGCGGCCGTCCCCCCGGCGCTGCCTGTCGTCTCCCCGGCCGGCGCGTTGTCGATCAGGTCGGCAAACAGTTCCTTGTCACCGGGGCGCGTCAGGAAGTCGGGCAGCTCACGCTTGAGCCATTCGCCCAAGCGCCGGGAAAATTCTTCATCCTTGCCGTGTTCGAGGCGATGCAGGACGAGCGCGCCGAGCAGCACCTTGCGGCGCGTGTCGTTGGCGCGTTCCTGCTTCGACAGACGGGCCTTGAGCGTGGCGCGCTGCGCATCCAGTTCGGCCAAGCGTTGTTCGATCGTTTTGCGCGCCATTCCTCAAATCTCCTTTTCCGGTTGTTCGCCTAGACTATCATTCCCGACCGTCTTTTCCAGCGTTTGCCTGTTGCGCTTGAGTTTTCAGCGGTTTTGCAGCACAATTCCGGCCTCAGTTCATTGCATCGACCTTGCCGCGAGCGCCACACCGATCAGCGAAAGAGCGTAGCGATTGAGTTGAGAAGGGCGCACTTACGAGTTACTGCGTAACTCAGCGCGCCGCCAGCTTGGAGGCTGGCGGGAAAGGCGGAAACGGGATCGAGGCAACGGGTTGGCAATCTACCATTTCAGCATGAAGCCAGTTTCGCGGGCGGGTGGCCGTAGCGCCGTCGCCTCAATGGCTTATCGTGCCGGGGAGAAGCTGACCAACGAGCGCGACGGGATCACGCACGACTACACGGCCAAGCAGGGTGTTGAACATGCCGAGATCGTCTTGCCGGAAGGCGTGAACGCCGATTGGGCGCGGGATCGGTCGGACTTGTGGAACGCCGCCGAATTTGCCGAGAAGCGGAAGGACGCTCGCGTTGCGCGGGAGTTCGAGATTGCCTTGCCGCATGAGCTTTCGGCCGAGCAGCGGCTAGAGGCGGCGCGGGAGATGGCGCAGGAGCTGGCCGACCGCTACGGCGCGGCCGTGGACTTCGCCATTCATGCGCCGCACGAGGCGAGCGACGTTCGCAATCACCATGCCCATTTGCTTATGACCACGCGGCAGGTGACGGAGGGCGGGTTAGGCGACAAGACCTATCTTGAGCGCGAAAACAAATGGCTGTTGGCGCACGACCTGCCGACGACCGATATGCAGCTCCGCGACCTTCGCCAGAGGTGGGAGGGGATCGCCAACGAGCGCCTTGCGATGGCCGGGCTAGATATTCGCATTGACCATCGTTCGCACATGGAGCGCGGGCTAGAGATCGCGCCGACCGAGCATATGGGCGTCCATGCCACGCAGATGGAGCGGCGCGGCCTCGACGTGTCGCGGTCGCGGCTGGACGAGGAAGCGGCCCGGCGCAATGCCGAGCTGATCCGAGAGAAGCCCGAGCAGGTTCTAACCCTCATCACCGGCGAAAAGAGCGTGTTCGACCGGCACGACGTTGCGCGGGCGCTGCATCGCTACATCAACGACGACCCGCAGGAGTTCCAGAGCGCCTTTGCGAAGGTGATGGCCTCGCCGGCGCTGGTCGAGTTGCAGCCCGAGCGCGCGGACCCGGCAACGGGCGAGATCGAGCTTGCGCGGTATTCGACGCGGGAAATGGTCGAGATCGAATCCGGCATGATCGAGAGCGCGCAGCGGATGCACGGCGCGCATGGTCATGGCGTCGATCGCCGGCATGTCGAGCGGGCGATAGATCGGCAGGACGCCGCCATTCAGCGCAGCGCCGGCGATGCTTCCGCCCGGCTGTCGGACGAGCAGCGCCGGGCGATCGAGCATATCACCGGGCCGGAGAGGATCGCGGCCGTTGTCGGTTATGCCGGCGCTGGCAAGTCCACCATGCTCGCGGCCGCGCGCGAGGCGTGGGAGGCCGAGGGCTATCAGGTCCACGGCGCGGCGCTGTCGGGCAAGGCGGCCGAGGGCTTGGAGGAATCTTCCGGCATCCAGAGCCGCACCCTCGCGTCATGGTCCCGCGGTTGGGAGAACGACCGCGGCACACTCGGCCGCGGCGACGTGTTCGTGATCGACGAGGCGGGCATGGTCGGGAGCCGCCAGCTCGCCCGCTTCGTTGGCGAGGCCGAGGCGCGCGGGGCGAAGATCGTCCTTGTAGGCGACCATGAGCAGTTGCAGGCGATCGGGGCGGGCGCACCGTTTAGGGCGATCACGGAGGAAATCGGCCATGCCGAGCTGTCCGAGATTCGCCGGCAGCGCGTGGACTGGCAGCGGGAGGCGTCGGTTGACTTCGCCACGCACCGGACGGCCGAGGGGCTGGCGGCCTATCGGGATCGCGGCAATATCAGCTTTGCCGAAACCGGCGAGGACGCGCGGGGCCAGATCGTGCGCGACTACCTTGCCGATCGCGACGAGCGCCCGGACGGCACCCGCGTAGCGATGGCGCATCGCCGGGCCGATGTTCGCGCCATCAACGACGCGATCCGGGCCGAGCTACAGGACCGGGGCGAGCTGGCGCAGGGCGAGGACGCCGGCGCGCTGACCTTCCAGACCAATGACGGCAAGCGGGAGTTCGCGCCCGGCGACCGCATCGTGTTCTTGGAGAACAACCGCGACCTTGGCGTGAAAAACGGGATGCTAGGCACGGTCGATCATGTCGAGCCGGGCCGCATCATTGCCACGCTCGACGGCCGGGGCGGCGATAGTGTTTCCGTGCCGATGGGCGATTATCAGGCGATCGACCACGGCTATGCGACGACGATTCACAAAAATCAGGGGGCGACGGTGGACCGCGCCTATGTGATGGCGTCGGGGACGATGGACCGGCATCTAACCTATGTCGCCATGACCCGGCATCGTGACGGGGTGCAGCTCTACGCGGCACAGGACGAGTTCACCAATGCCGGCCGGCTGGTCGAGCATGGGGCCGCGCCCTATGAGCATGACCCGCAGAAGTCCGACAGCTATTTCGTGACGCTGGAAAACGACAAGGGCGAGCAGCGCACCCTATGGGGCGTCGATCTTGAGCGCGCCATGAAGGAGGCCGCGCCCGAGATCGGGGAGAAGATCGGCCTACAGCATGAGGGTTCCACCCCCGTCACCTTGCCGGATGGGACGCAGACGCACCGCAACACATGGAAGGTTCAGGACGCCGGCGAGCTGGCCTATAGCCAGCTAGAGCGCCGCCTGTCGCGGTCGGGCGTGAAGGAAACGACGCTCGACTATACCCGCGACTTTGCCGAGCGGCGCGGGATCGCGGAGCAAATGGGCGTCCGCAGCGAGATCGAGATTCCGGCCGAGCGCACCGGGCTACGTGCGGAACGGGAGTCGACGGCCGGGGATCATGCCCTTGATCGGAGATCCTCGCAAAAAGTTCGCGCGGATCTCGCGCAGGATCTTCGTGCAGATCCGCGCGAGGATCTCGCCGGCGATCGACAGCAGCGCCAACGGCCGTTCGAGGGCCTGAAACTCGGCCGCCGCGCCGCGCCCGAGAGCCGCGAGCCAGACCGCGCCGGCGCGGACGGCCCGCAGATCGACCAGAAACGGCCGCAGCAGGCCGAGAAGCAGCGGCGCGGTATGTTCGCCGGCCTCAAGCTCAATGCGCGTCCTGCCCCCTCACAGGAGCGCACAGAGCGGCCGGAAAGGGAAGGGAGCTTGCGGCAGGCGCCTGCGCCCGACCGGCTGGCCGAGCGGGCGCGGGGGCAGTCGCCGCTTGAGGCCGCCGTTGACCGCTATTCGCGGGCCTATCAGTCGATCGACCAGCACCGGCGCGAGGGCTTGCCGGTCCTCGACATGCAGCGGCAGGAAATAGGCGATGCCGGCCGGCAGCTCGACCAGGTGCAGGGCGGCATGAAAGATTTGCTGCGCTCGACGTTGCAAAACGACCCGGCGACGGTGCGCGCCATGACCGAGCTTTCCGGCCGGGAGCGTGTCGCGCAGGTTATCGACGGGATGAAGCGCGAAAACGCGGCGCTGCAAGACCCGAATATCAGGGCCGAGCGGTTCGTTGAACGCTGGCAGGAGCTACAGGGCCAGCGCCGGGAGCTTCGCGGCTGGCAGCACGACGATGCCCGCGCCAAGGTCGAAAGCCAGATGAACGGCATGACCAAGAGCCTTGAGCGTGACCCGCAGGTAGATTCCATCCTGCGCAATCGCCGTCAGGAACTCGGAATCGGGCAGCAGCAGCGCCGGGGGCAGAGCATCGCCCACGAGCTGCAAGAGGAAATGTCACGCAGCCGGCAACTTAGCCGGGGCATCGGTTTGGGAAGGTAGGCACGGAGAATATGGCGGAGCTGGACGACGACAGGGAAGGAATCGAGCCGGAAGCACTGGACGAGGACGCCGGCGACCCGGCCGCCGCGTTCGACGCGCTCCGGCGCACGATCGAGACGCAGGGCGCGCAGATCGGCGCGGAAATGACCGTGATGCGGCGCGGGCTGGAAGCGGCTTTCGACCAGCTCGAAAAGATCGAGCCGGCGCAGGACTACAAGCCCCAGCTCGCCCAGCTCGTGCAGGCGCTCGACAATGTTGCGGAGCGGCTGCACGGCGTAGAGCAATCGCCTATTCTCCGGCAGGGTGCGACACACTATGCGGCGCTCCTCGAGCGCAGCGGCGAGGCCCTGATACGCACCGCCGCGCAGCAGCTCGAGCGGCAGGCGTCCGACCTCGAGCGCGCCGGCCGGAACCTCGCCGCTCATACGAAAAGCGCCTACGACCGGAAAAGTCAGGATTTCCGCATATGGATGGCCGGCCTTGTCGGGCTGTTCGTCGGCATATTCCTGATTTTGCTGTTGCCGCGTTTCCTGCCCTTCTCGGCCGACACCCATGTTGCGGCGACCGTCATAGGTCAGGACCGATGGAACGCCGGCGTCACCATGATGCGGGTGGCCGATCCCCGAAGCTGGCGCGGCGTGGCCGATTCCTCGCAGCTCGTGCGCGACAATGCCGAGGCGATCGGGCAATGCGCCGAGGCCGCGCGCACGGCCGGTTCAGATCAGCAATGCACCATCACCGTGAAAGCGCCGGCAGCACCGGCGCAGTAGGGTTGTGGGGGGACACCAGTTATTTCGGGAGGTTTTCTTCCGCCTCAACAGGTCCGGCGGCCATCGCGACGAGGCGCGCCGCGATACGCTTGCGCAGTTGCTCGGGGAGCGGGCGCGACGACAGCGCCTCGTGAATCCACAGCCCATCGGCGGCAAGGCGCGAAATGAACCTGTCCAACTCGGCAGCGTCGTTTCCAATCGGCGCAGGAGGTGCCCAGCGGTCGATGACCTGTTGCCACAGATCGCCAAGCTGCCGATTGTCGAAGCTTTCCAGCATGAGCAGCAGTTCGACCCGCCGGGCAGCTCTTGCGCAGGTGTTGATGTAGGCGGCGTGTCGTTCGGCGTCTGTCGCCCTGTCCGAGGTGTTGCCGGCGCTCGCTTCCAGCTCCTGTTCCCATGAGCGAGTCAGATGCTCATGGGTGGCGAGGATCAGGGCTTCGCGCGACGGGAAATGATACAGAAGGCCGGCGCGTGTCATGCCGGTTTCGAGCGCTACGGCGTCGAGGGTGACGGCGGTGAGGCCGTCACGCTCGATGATGCTCACAATGGCTTCAAGCACTTCGAGGCGCTTGCTGGCTCTCGCCATGTCGGCTTCCTTAGTGTTGTGTGGGATAGGCTGACGATTGCGAGCCGGGACCGTAGCGCCGCAACAGGATGCCGGTGATCAGGGCACCCACGGCCAGAACACCCGCCGCCACGTACATGACGACCGTATAGGCGTGGTCGAATGCGATTCCTGCCGCTTGACGCACGACAACACCATCGGCCCCCGCCTCGTTGGCAAAGACCAGCGCCGACGCCATGCTGTCGCGGGCCGCTTCCGAGGTTCCGGCGGGGAACACGACGTTGACCGTATAGAGGTAGGCCAAAAGACTTCCGAGAATTGTGACAGCGAACAGACTGCCAAACTCGTAGGACACTTCCTCGACCGACGACGCCATGCCGGCGCGATGCACAGGCACATTGCCCACAATAGCCGTTGATGCCACCGACATTGTTGCACCTACGCCGGCACCGGTCAGCGCCAGACCGGCGATCAGCCAGCCAAGGCCATGAGTGATGCCCCATGTCGCAAGCAGGACCGCCAGCGATCCCGCCGCAAGCCCGCCAGCTATAAGGATACGTAGGCCAATACGATGCAGGAATGCACCACCGAGCAGCGCAGTCGGCAATGATCCGAGCGCCGCCGCCGAAACCAGCATCCCGGCTTCCAGCGGCGTGAAGCCCGCAACGAGCTGGAAGCGTTGCGTCGTAGCAAGCTCAACACCGCCGATGGCGAACAGGGAGAACGCGGCCGCTAGAACGCCCGATGTGAACGCGGCATTGCGGAAGATCGAGAAGTCGAGCAGCGGGAACGGCAGGCGCAGTTGCCGGCGGACGAACAGCGCTCCGGCGAGGATGGCAACCAGCAGCGAAATAGCGGGGACGGCCCACGACTGCCCGGCATGGGCAGATTCCTTGATCGCGATCACAAAAGCCGACAGCGCCACCAATGCCTGAAACGACGACACCACGTCCCAAGGCTTGGTCGCATCGCCGGCCACCTTCGGCGCAACGATCAGCGCCGAAATGAAGGCAGCGACCACTACCGGCACATTGATGAGGAACACCGACCCCCACCAGAAATGGCCGAGCAGAAAACCGCCGATGATCGGTCCGAGCGCAGCGCCGACGACCGACAACGACCCCCAGATCGCAATGGCGATGTTGCGTTCCCGGTCATCCTCGAAGGTGACGCGGATGAGGGCGAGTGTCGCGGGCATCATCGCCGCCGCGCCGACCGCCAGAAAGGCCCGCGCCCCGATCAGGATTTCCGCTGTAGGCGAATAGGCCGCCACAATCGACGCGACACCGAACAGCACGAGGCCGATGAGGAACATGCGCCGGTGACCGATCCTGTCACCCAGCGTCCCGGTGCCGAGCAGCAGGCCGGCCATGACGAGGGGGTATGCGTTGATGATCCACAACCCTTGCGTTGCCGTCGCGCCAAGCTCGCGCGTCAGGGTAGGCAGGGCCGTGTAGAGGACCGAATTGTCCAGAACGATAAGCAGGAGACCGGCGGCGACGGTCACCAGAAGAACCCAGCGGTTCGAGTGGGCGGCAGGCATGATAGCACCATTCAGTGAGAGTAGCCAAACTTTACAGACAAGTTAGTAAAGTATCAAGCGCCTGCCCGTGAGGAACTTCAGACAATGGCCGACAGCGGGGCTTCGCATTCCGGGGCGCGATCAATTTGTCGCGAAATTCCTGATTTTTGCGACAAAATCGCCGGCGCTGATTTTGCAGGGAAAAATCTGTCGCAAAAATCAGGTGCGAAAGTCAAACTTGTGCGACTGACTTTCGCGACACGTCGCGGCCCGGATTCCGCGCCGCTGCGGACGTGGTGCAGGTTTCAGGATTTGCGCGACATAAGGGGCGCGAAGGAATTTAATTCTGGATCACCAGATCAAAAGACCTTGGCGGGCAGACGCGCTCGAAATAGTAGCTTTCAACATCGTCCCAAACAGCGTGCCACGCGGCTAAAAAGCCCTCCGCGCCCTGTTCGCGCGCAGCAGTCCGTTCATGCCGCACTTTGGTCGGCACATCCACGATCACGGCGAGGTCGATCAAATCCCGAAGGAACGGAGATGCGGAATAAGCTCCTTCGAGCAGAATCGTGGGCGCTGGCGCGACTTCGGTAAATTCGTTCTTGAGGCTGTAAGTGCCATCCGGGCCTAGTCCCTGCATGAAGTCGAAAGCTCGCCACTGTGCAGGTTCCCCCTTGCGTAGAGGCTCTATTGCCTCGCGAACGCGGTCCCACTCAAAAACGCGATTCAACCGCTCCGCCACGGTTTTGTGAGGCCACTCGGATTCGGGAACCTGCGTTTGATAGAAATCATCGAGCGTAACCAAGGCTATGTCGGTCAGCTTCGCCAACCTTGCCGCAATCGTTGACTTACCGGAGCCGCTTCCCCCGTCAAGCGCCACGACAACAGGACGTGCGAGTTCGGCGCGGAGGGCTTCTATTCTCTCAAGTATGTGGAGTTCAGGCGACTTCATTGTTCAACCAATTTCGATGATGCTGCGTTGTCGCAAAAATTCCAAAACCCGCGACAGCTTTCTTGTCGCATAATAGGGATTTCCGCGACGGTTTGCACGAGGTAGATTCCGGGCATGTCGCCCACGAGGAAGCCCCTGCCCTTGCTTATCGGATATGCCCGCGTCTCGACCGACGGCCAGACTCTCGACCAGCAGCGCGCGGCGCTGAAAGCGGCCGGCTGCAAGCGCGTGTTCGAGGAAAAGGCATCCGGCGCGCAGCGCGGCCGCCGCGA
>NZ_STGV01000015.1:2500-6459 GCF_004912165.1 Peteryoungia ipomoeae
TCTGCATACATTGTGAAGAGAAGATTGATCTGGAGGCTTCCAGGTGTGGGATTTGATCCCATGTCCGAGCCCAGTCCTGATGATCCTTGTGATGGCCTAGCCGGCCGGACCTTGGGGAAGGATTGGGGGTAGGTAGGAAGCTTGTCGCTCTGGATCGTTTGTTGTTGGTGGCGTTGGTCGCCTCTGATGAACGGTCGGATTACCGTTGCCTGACCGCGCGGTACCGGATTTGATCTCGAGAAGCTGGTCTTAAAGATCTGGCACAAGTGAGCTGCTCGGCGTAGCTCCAATAAAGTGACCGGATCGAACACGTCGATGGCATCTGAATGGTCTGGTTGTAAAAGGTAGCCAGATTGTTGGAGCTGACCGTATGGTCAGATTTGGCACCCCCGCAGCGCAGCTGTCGGGACAAGGTTTGCCAAATCCAACTATAGATGAGCATTGGCAATGAGAACGATTAAGTGTCGTAAGGGCATTTGGTGGATGCCTTGGCATGCACAGGCGAAGAAGGACGTGATACGCTGCGAAAAGCCGTGGGGAGCTGCGAATGAGCTTTGATCCATGGATATCCGAATGGGGAAACCCACCTTAAATGCTTAGAAAATCATTCTGGTTGTTGGCTCTTTGAGCCAACGGTACGGCGAACGATCGCCGACGGACTGTCGTCCTGTATGGGGGTTTCCCTTACAGCGCGGTAGCGCGTCGCTGCTCGTGCGGCGTTCTTCAAAACCAAAATGGTTTCTAAGCATTGTGATAAGGTATCTAACCTTCGAATACATAGGGGTTAGAAGCGAACGCAGGGAACTGAAACATCTAAGTACCTGCAGGAAAGGACATCAACCGAGACTCCGCAAGTAGTGGCGAGCGAACGCGGACCAGGCCAGTGGCAACAAGGAATAAAGCCGAACGAGTTGGAAAGCTCGACTAGAGTGGGTGACAGTCCCGTAGGCGTAGAACACTTGTTGTCCTTGAGTAAGGCGGGACACGTGAAATCCTGTCTGAACATGGGGAGACCACTCTCCAAGCCTAAGTACTCGTGCATGACCGATAGCGAACAAGTACCGTGAGGGAAAGGTGAAAAGCACCCCGACAAGGGGAGTGAAATAGAACCTGAAACCGGATGCCTACAAGCAGTCGGAGGGCGCAAGCCTGACGGCGTACCTTTTGTATAATGGGTCAACGACTTAGTGTAACTAGCAAGCTTAAGCCGGTAGGTGTAGGCGCAGCGAAAGCGAGTGTTAATAGCGCGAATGAGTTAGTTGCATTAGACCCGAAACCGAGTGATCTAGCCATGAGCAGGCTGAAGGTTGGGTAACACCAACTGGAGGGCCGAACCCGCATCTGTTGCAATAGATTGGGATGACTTGTGGCTAGGGGTGAAAGGCCAATCAAACTCGGAGATAGCTGGTTCTCCGCGAAATCTATTTAGGTAGAGCGTCGACCGAATACCCCAGGGGGTAGAGCACTGGATGGGCTATGGGGACTCACCGTCTTACTGATCCTAACCAAACTCCGAATACCTGGGAGTACTAGTCGGCAGACACACGGCGGGTGCTAACGTCCGTCGTGAAAAGGGCAACAACCCTGACCTCCAGCTAAGGTCCCCAAGTCATGGCTAAGTGGGAAAGGATGTGAGGATCCCAAAACAACCAGGATGTTGGCTTAGAAGCAGCCATCATTTAAAGAAAGCGTAACAGCTCACTGGTCTAAATAAGGGTCTTTGCGCCGAAAATGTAACGGGGCTAAAGCCATGCACCGAAGCTGAGGATTGTGGCAACCTTCGGGTTGCTTCAGTGGTAGCGGAGCGTTCCGTAAGCCTGTGAAGGGAGACCCGTGAGGGCTCCTGGAGGTATCGGAAGTGCGAATGTTGACATGAGTAACGATAAAGAGGGTGAGAGACCCTCTCGCCGAAAGACCAAGGGTTCCTGCTTAAAGTTAATCTGAGCAGGGTTAGCCGGCCCCTAAGGCGAGGCAGAAATGCGTAGTCGATGGGAACCACGTTAATATTCGTGGGCCTGGTGGTAGTGACGGATTGCGTAACTTGTTCAGACTTATTGGATTGTCTGGGCGGGGAAGCGGTTCCAGGAAATAGCTCCACCGTATAGACCGTACCCGAAACCGACACAGGTGGTCAGGTAGAGTATACCAAGGCGCTTGAGAGAACTATGTTGAAGGAACTCGGCAAATTGCACGCGTAACTTCGGAAGAAGCGTGACCCCAATCTACGCAAGTAAGTTGGGGTGGCACAGACCAGGGGGTAGCGACTGTTTATCAAAAACACAGGGCTCTGCGAAGTCGCAAGACGACGTATAGGGTCTGACGCCTGCCCGGTGCTGGAAGGTTAAGAGGAGAGGTGCAAGCTTTGAATCGAAGCCCCAGTAAACGGCGGCCGTAACTATAACGGTCCTAAGGTAGCGAAATTCCTTGTCGGGTAAGTTCCGACCTGCACGAATGGCGTAACGACTTCCCCGCTGTCTCCAACATAGACTCAGTGAAATTGAATTCCCCGTGAAGATGCGGGGTTCCTGCGGTCAGACGGAAAGACCCCGTGCACCTTTACTATAGCTTTACACTGGCATTCGTGTCGGCATGTGTAGGATAGGTGGTAGGCTTTGAAGCAGGGACGCCAGTTTCTGTGGAGCCATCCTTGAAATACCACCCTTATCGTCATGGATGTCTAACCGCGGTCCGTCATCCGGATCCGGGACAGTGTATGGTGGGTAGTTTGACTGGGGCGGTCGCCTCCGAAAGAGTAACGGAGGCGCGCGATGGTGGGCTCAGACCGGTCGGAAATCGGTCGTCGAGTGCAATGGCATAAGCCCGCCTGACTGCGAGACTGACAAGTCGAGCAGAGACGAAAGTCGGTCATAGTGATCCGGTGGTCCCGTGTGGAAGGGCCATCGCTCAACGGATAAAAGGTACGCCGGGGATAACAGGCTGATGACCCCCAAGAGTCCATATCGACGGGGTTGTTTGGCACCTCGATGTCGGCTCATCGCATCCTGGGGCTGGAGCAGGTCCCAAGGGTTTGGCTGTTCGCCAATTAAAGCGGTACGTGAGCTGGGTTCAGAACGTCGTGAGACAGTTCGGTCCCTATCTGCCGTGGGTGTAGGAATATTGACAGGATCTGTCCCTAGTACGAGAGGACCGGGATGGACATATCTCTGGTGGACCTGTTGTCGTGCCAACGGCATAGCAGGGTAGCTATATATGGAATGGATAACCGCTGAAGGCATCTAAGCGGGAAACCAACCTGAAAACGAGTATTCCCTATCAGAGCCGTGGAAGACTACCACGTTGATAGGACGGGTGTGGAAGCGCAGCAATGTGTGAAGCTTACCGTTACTAATAGCTCGATTGGCTTGATCGTTCTCATTGACCATGCTCATCGGCCCGGACAAACCGGGCGATGATGCCAAAAACGTGTTCAAAATCGAAGCCTCAAAACTTCAACCAGCTTCTCAATCATTTGCCCTTAGCTGACCTGGTGGTTATTGCGGGGTGGCTGCACCCGTTCCCATTCCGAACACGGCCGTGAAACGCCCCTGCGCCAATGGTACTTCGTCTCAAGACGCGGGAGAGTAGGTCGCTGCCAGGTCTGCTAAAGGCAAACATGAAAATCTTCTCTAAACAAGCCAACGGCCCTGGTGCCGATCAGGGGTCGCATCAAGCGACCCTTATTCGTTTGTAGAACTAAAAAGAATGCAAGGAAGATCACAGGTCTCGGCCGGTGCCTCCCTTACAGGAGACAAAACCCAAAGGTTTTGATCCGGCAAAAATGGCACTGCAAAGCAGTGCCAAAATGGGTATTTTGCCTATCGCAAAAACCCGATGGCGCGGGGTGGAGCAGCCCGGTAGCTCGTCAGGCTCATAACCTGAAGGCCGCAGGTTCAAATCCTGCCCCCGCAACCAAATTCCCAAAACCCGTCAAAACAATCTTGACGGGCTTTTTTGTGCGG
>NZ_STGV01000016.1 GCF_004912165.1 Peteryoungia ipomoeae
GGGGCGGCAATGACGTCAGGCGATCAGCCAGCTCAGGCTGCCGAAGAAGAGAATGAAGGCGAGGATGGCGCCGAGAATGCGCAGCATGCCGACATTCGATCCGGCATTGCCGACAATGAGATCGAACCAGTCATCGCGGTCTTCGCCTGAATGGACCGGATGGCCGGGTGCGCCGTCGCTTTGCATGATGAACTCCTTCTATGTCGCATCAAAAGCCTAACGCAGAAGGTGGCGATCGGTTGCTGCCTGTGCGGAAAGGGCCTTCGAGGCCCCTCCGCTTTGTTGGGAGACTTGCCCTCATCCGCAGCGCTTGCGGCGTTCGCCCCTCATCCGCCCTTCGGGCACTTTCTCCCCGCAAGCGGGGAGAAGGAGGGATGCGGCGCCGCTGGCGGTTGCGGGCTCTCTCTTCTCCCCAGCGGGGAGAAGTGCCGAGCGTATGCGAGGCGATGAGGGGGCTGCCCGGCACAGCTTCAGAGGCTTTCCGGATTAACTGATGCCGTAGCGATGATGCTTCCGCTGGACATGCTTTGGCGCTTCGCGCCCCCCTCATCCCCCTGCCGGGACCTTCTCCCCGCTGGGGAGAAGAGCGACCCCGCTTCGGCTGCGCTCAAAACCTCAGGCAATTGCCCTGCCACGGGCGTGGAGAGTGGCAGCTTCTCCAAATATCACAAGGAAATCCCATGACCATGATTGACCTAACGGCGCCGGGCATTGAGCCGGTGACGCTGAACGAAGTGCGGGCGCATTTGCGGCTCGACGGCCAGGACGAGGATGCGCTGCTGGCGGCACTGATTACGGTGGCGCGCGAGCATATCGAGCGGGAAACCGGGCTTTGCCTGATCGCACGGCCGTTTCGGCTCTGCCTCGATGCCTGGCCCGAGGATAGCATCCTGACCATCGCGAAAGGGCCGGTGCGGCAGGTGACGGCGGTGACGGTTTACGATGGCGAGGGCAATCAAGAGGCTGTTTCGCTTGCCGGTCATCTGCTCGATGGCGAGGCACGGCCGGCGCGGCTGTGGCTGAAGGCTGTGCCGCAACCGGGGCGGATGCTGAATGGCATCGAGGTGGATTTTATCGCGGGTTACGGCGAAAGCGGCGCCGATGTCCCCGAAACGCTGAAGCGGGCAATGCTTTTGCATGTGGCGGCGATGTTTGCCACGCGCGGTGTTGTGGCGGCTGACGCCCAGCCGGCGGTGGTGCCGCCCGGTTACGACCGGCTGATTGCGCCCTTCTGCCGGCGGAGGCTCTGAAGATGGCGGTGCTGGACATCGATGCCGGCCGGCTGACGGCGCGGCTGGTGCTGGAGGCGCCCGAGGTGACCGATGACGGGCAGGGCGGGGCGGCGACTGCCTATCTCGAGCGCGGGAGGGTCTGGGCGCTGATCGAGCCGCGCGCGCTTGCAAAGGAGGAGCGCGGGCCGGGGCTTGAGGCGCGCGTGACGCATCATGTGACGCTCCGGGCCGGAAGCGGTATCGCGCCGGGCTTTCGCCTGAGCAAGGGAGAGCGGCGCTTGCTGGTGGAGGCTGCGCGCGACCTTGACGAAACCGGGCGGTTCACGCTGGCGCTGTGCCGGGAGGTGACGGGATGAGACGGGCTGAGACGGGCTCTGCGCGGCAGGCGCTGAGCGCTGTGGCGCTTGAGGAGACGGGGCGGCAGATGGCGGCGCTGCTGACGGCGATGCTCAGCGAGCGGGTGGCAGTGCGGCGTGCGGCGCGCGATCTGGAGGCGGCGGAGGACGGCAGGCTTGAAGGTTTGCGCCGCGAGGCCGGGCCGGGAGGTGAAAAATGAGCAATTTCGTCAATGCCTTGGCAGCAGCGCTTCAACAGGCGGTAAAGGCGGATGCGGCCCTTTCCTTGCGGCTTGCGCCGCAGGGCCTGAGCGACCGGACGGTGCGGCCACAGCGTTTTCCAGCGCTGGTTCTGGGGACGGTCGAGGCACGGGAGCTGTTGATCGACGAGCCGGTGGCGGCAGAGATTGTGCTTGCGCTGGAGGCCTGGAGCGCGGTTTCGCGGCGCGAGGCGGAAGAGGTGATGACGGCCTTTGGCATGGCAACGCGCGGGCTTACGCTTGCAGCGGGTATGCGGCTGGTGAGTTTTGACCGGCAGAAGACGACGAGCCGCCGGCTGGTGAAGGAAGGACTGTTTGTCGCCGAGGCGCGGTTTCGCGCCGTGATCGAGCAAGGCTCGATCGAATAAGGATTACGCCGGCGTTGCGAGGCGGCCGCGCCGGGCAATCACGGCAAGGCCGATGACGGCGAGGAAGGCGGTTGCTGCAAGCGCCGTCGTGGTGACGAGGCCGGTGGTGATGCCGGCGCGATCGATGACGGCGGTGATGAGGATGGGGGCAGCCGCATTGGCGAGGTTTTGCGGCAAGGCGAGGCGGGCGGACTGTTCGGCAAAGCGGCTGGCGGAGAAGAAGGCGAGCGGCAGAAGCGCGCGGGCTAGCGTGGTGACGCCGGAGCCGAAGCCGTAAAGCGCGGTGAACAGCAGCAGACTTGACGGCGTGCCGGAGGAAAAGATCAGGAGAAGTGTGGAGCCGGTGAGCATGGCCGTGCCGGCAAGGGCGGTGACGACGGGCGTGGTGTGGCGGCCGGCGACGAGATCGACAGCGCGCGCGGCAATGCCGAAGACGGCGCGCAGCGACCCGAGCTGCAGGGCAAGCGCCGGCGTGGCGCCGGAGAGTTCCAGGATATGCAAAAGCTGCGGCGAGAGGCCGAAGGTCATCAGGCTTGCGAGCGAACTGGCAATCGCAATCAGGGCAAAGGCAAGCGTGCCCATGCGCGGCGAAAGGCTGAGCGGCTCGACGGAATCCTGCGCCTTTTCCGCATCGGAACGGGCAATCTTAAGGCTGAGCAGCGACAGATGCAGCGGCAGGCAGACGACGACATGGGCAAGCGCTGCAAAAAGCAGTGCCGCGCGCCAGCCAAAGGCCTCACCCGCCAGCGCCAGAAGCGGCCAGCACACGGCGGAGGAAAGGCCGGTAAAGACCATCAGGATGCCGATGGTGCGGCGCGCCTCACGGCCCTCGCGCTCGACGACGGCGGCGAGCGCCGGCACCGAGAGAGCAAAGGAACCGCCAAGGCCGAAGATGAGCCAGGCCAGGCCATAGGTGACAATGCCCTGGGCGGCGGCAAGGACACATAGCCCTGACGCCATGGTGAGCGAGCCCAGCGCCAGCACGCGGGCGGCCCCCAGGCGGGCAATGAGCTTGCCGGTTGTCGGCCCGAGCGCCGCCATGACCAGCATCATCACGGTCAGCCCGGCAAAGGCGGTTTCATTGGCCATGCCAAGCTCGGAGGCGATCTGCCGGCCGAACACAGCCGGCATTTCGAATGTCGTGCCCCAGCCGATGATCTGGCTGACAGCGAGGCTGGCGACAAGGGCAGACTTGGCATGGCGCATGCGGGGAGGCTTTCGGGCAGGCGGGGGATGAGGCGAAAGGCGGGTGGGCGTGCTCGTCATAGGCGCATTTGCCGGCGGGCGGAAGGGGGGGGCGCGGGGTGGCGGTTGGCCTCGCATTCGCGGGGAGCACGGTAGATCCTCGGGACAGGCCCGAGGATGACGATTGTGTGAGGCGCTGGCGTCACGTCCTCTCCCCTTTGGGGGGAGGGTCGCCGAGCGAAAGCGGAGGCGGGGTGAGGGGGCGGGATGGCAGGCGGCTGCTTTGGGGTTTTGAGCTTCGCTCCCCCTCATCCCCCTGCCGGGACCTTCTCCCCGCTGGGGAGAGGAGATGTGTGGCGACCGTTTGGGCAGCCGTTGAGGTGTTTCGGATCGGTGATGGGAATGCCAACGGAACCGATCCCCTCACCAACAAAATCTGAG
>NZ_STGV01000017.1 GCF_004912165.1 Peteryoungia ipomoeae
AGTGAGCGCTGTTATCCTGGCACATTGACTTGTCGCAGTAAGTAGTTTCGTGAGCTTGCCGTTACGACGTTGTAGACGCATTTGTTCGGTTGCATCCAATTAACGGATGAGCGGTATTTCTGGATGCCATCCGCGCAGACTCGGGCGGTATATTTGGTGAAGCCACACCCTCCACGAGAGGGTGTTTTGATCGCTGCAAAGATTTGCTGTGAGTTGAGCTACGGCAAGGCCGCGTTCGAAGAAAAAACTCGGCCAATCATCTCGCCGGTTTGGAAGCAGAACCAGATTAAATAAGTTAGGAGGCAGGAAGCAGAATATGCTGGATGACCAGACCAAGGTAATCATCGGTATCGCCTTTATCGCACTATTGATTGTCTTGCCTTTCGCAATGAGTGTGAGAGATAGACTGATGCAAGGAGCGCTGGACACGTCGTTTATACAGGGCTCAACATGGGCTGCGGTTGTGTTTGGTGGATGCTTGGCGGTAGTGGCAGGCCATACGGGGGTGAACAAAGACCCTCTCACCGGTTCGCTTTACACAGTTGCTTTCTATGTAGGCGTGATCGGGGTTTTCGTCCTTCCAGTTCTACTTTTGATCATAGCTGCGTATGTGTTTGGATATCTCTTCTGGTTGATGGGCGGACGAAAACGCACCTTACGAACAGATGGTCCGTCAGAGAAAATAATATCCGAGCCTCCGAAAGGTACATTCGGCAAGCGCAACCGGCCTCCTGAATGATTGTACTCGCTGGCAAGCGCTAAGGTGAAGGCTTTGATCGACAGAAGTCTTTCGGAGCAGATCAACTTGCTTGGTAACTCCACGGCAGAAGTTCCTCGATCCGGTTCTGCTTGTGGCCGGAGACGATGGCAGTGAGAGTGTTGGTCATATAGGCAAGCGGATCGACGGCATTCAATTTGCACGTCTCAATCAGCGAGGCGATGATCGCCCAGTTCTCTGCTCCGGCATCATGACCCGCGAAGAGCGCGTTTTTGCGATTGAGGGCAATCGGCCGGATGGTCCGCTCGATACTGTTGTTGTCGATCTCGATACGACCGTCGGTCAGGAAGAGCTTCAGACCATCCCAGTATTTGGCGATATAAGCCAGTGCCTCGCCGAGCGGCGACTTCGTGGCTACGCGGGCGCGGTGATGGATGAGCCACGCCTGCATGTCGGTGACGAGTGGCGCTGACCGCTCCTGCCGTCCGGCGAGGCGAGGCTCAGGATCAAGTCCGCGCAGTTCGGCTTCAATACTATACAGCTCGCCGATCCGCTTGACGCCATCCTCGGCAATCGGTGCTGACCCGTTGCGGGTGATCTCCACCAGCTTGCGCCGGGCATGGGCCCAACAATAGGCAAGCTGAATGTCTGATCCGACACGGTCAGGAACGATCAGCCTGTTATATCCGGCATAGCCATCGACCTGCAGGATACCGGAGAAGCCCTGCAATATCCGTTCCGCATGAATGCCCCCGCGGCCGGTCGCGTATGTGAAGGCGACACCTGGCGGAGCACCGCCGCCCCATGGGCGATCATCCCGCGCAAGCGCCCAGAAGTATCCGGTCTTGGTTTTGCGGGAGCCCGGATCGAGAACTGGGGCACGGGTCTCATCCATGAATAGTTTGGTCGAGCGCTTCAGGTCGGCGATCAGTGCATCGAAGACGGGCCGCAGTTCATAGGCTGCCCGACCGACCCAATCGGCAAGCGTTGATCGGTCGAGATCGACGCCCTGACGGCTCATGATCTGCGCCTGCCGATAGAGCGGAAGATGATCGGCATATTTGGAGACCAGCACATGAGCGACGGTGGCCTCCGTCGGCAGCCCAGCCTGGATCAAGCGTGCCGGAGCTGGGGCTTGGACGACCCCGTCGGTGCAGGCCCGGCAGGCATACTTGGGGCGACGAGTGACGATCACGCGGAACTGGGCCGGGACCACGTCCAGCCGCTCGGAGACATCCTCGCCAATGCAATGGAGGCAACCGCCACAGCCGCAGATCAGGCTTTCTGGCGCAATCACCTCCTCGATACGCGGGAGATGCTTCGGAAGGGACCCACGATTGATTGCACGTGGTTTGACAATCCTCTTTCCGACAGGAGTGTCCGCCTCATCCTCGGCATGGATCACGGCCATGGCCGTCTCCAGGTCTTCGAGCGCCAGGTCGAATTGGTCAGGATCAGTCTTCTCGGACTTGCGTCCGAAGGCTGCCTGCTTGAAGGCGGCGACCAGCTTCTCAAGCCGCTCGATCCGCTCATCTTTGCGAGCGATATGTTCGTCCTTGCTGGCTATCGCCAAGTCCTTGGCCGCCTCGCGTGCCTGCGCCGCGATCAGCATCGCCTTCAGGGCGGCAATGTCATCGGGAAGGTCGGCGGCATCAAGCATGACCGGAAACTACCAAATTCCGGGCCGATTTGCCCTCGGAATCTGCCTTGCTGAGTCATCGTGCCGCAGCTATTCGATGGCTTCCGGCGCTCTCGTCTGGACGGCATGCACCCGCCGCCAATCAAGGCCTGCGAACAGCGCTTCGAACTGGGCGTGCGTGAGTGTCATCAAGCCATCCTTGATGCCAGGCCAAGTGAATGTGTGCTCTTCAAGCCGTTTGTAGGCCATGACGATTCCGGAGCCATCCCAGTAGATCAGCTTCAAGCGGTCCGCCTTGCGAGACCGGAACACGAAGACCGTTCCGGTGAACGGGTCCTTGTGCAGCTCGTTCTTCACCAAAGCCGCCAACCCGTCATGACCCTTGCGGAAGTCGACAGGTTTGGTCGCGACCATGATCCGCACCCGGTTCGACGGAAAGATCATGTCCCCGCCGCCAGGGCGCGGGCGATGGCAGCGATCCGAGACGCGGACGCACGTTCCTCCAGGCGGATCGTGACGGGACCGAAGACGATCTCGGGGCGACTGAGCATTTTAGGCGGATGTTCCGAAACAGGCGGATCAACGATCACCGCCGCGAACTCTACCGCATCCTCCGGTGCTGGCAGGATCAGCTTGCCCTGCCGCGCCATCGTCCGCCAGGTGGAAAGGCTATTGGCTCGCAATCCATAGCGCTGCGCAACTTCATTGACTGTCGTGCCAGGCCTCAAGCTTTCCGAAACGATCCGTGCCTTGACCTTATCAGGCCATTGGCGATGCGCCTCACGCCTGCTCCGTCGCGTTGTGAGAACCTCCAACGTACTCTCCATGGAGAAACTCCTTGTCGCTCTTCCATGGAATGTCGATCACAGATCAGGCGATTGACGACAATGTGGGCGGAAAACACCGGTTAC
>NZ_STGV01000018.1 GCF_004912165.1 Peteryoungia ipomoeae
GGTCTCAGAAATATTCATCTTTTACTGCTCCTAAAGTCGGTTCTACCGAGCGCCAACATGCCATTTCCAATCTCTAACTGAACGGGGTTCCGGCCATTCCCAGCAGCAAGTAATCTTTCACGGGACCATTTGAGCCACCCGAGCACCTTCTCCACCTTTCCCTCAGTCACCGGCTCATCTGTGATCGACAGGGTGATGGCATTGAGCCGGTAGCCGGGGCCGAATGCGGCCGCGAGATCGCCGGGACTGACGCGGCGCACCGAGGCCGGGTCGTTGACGTCGTCAAAGGTGACAAGCAGCGGATAGTGTTTGCCAGGCACGTCACGGGTCTCACCGGTGCTCGCCACCAGTCGGTCGAGATAGGGAAATATCTCTTTCTTCAGCAGCGCCTTTCCCTCCAGTTCCGGGAAAAAGGCGGTATAGGCCGTCCATTCGGTATAGCCCTGCAACAGCGCGAAGAGATAGCGGCCCTCGCCAAGGTCGACGGCTACAGCCTCGCCAGAGACGCCGCCGCGCTGCATGCCGGCAGCATCGCCAACACCCGTCCATTTCGGCGGGAACTCGATCCGCGCCGAGGTGACCGAACTGCCGGACTTGAGCCCCTCGGGCGTCATGACCGACACCGTCAGCTTCTGATGCCATTGCCATTCCGGGAAATCGAAGAGCAGATCGCAACCGGAAAGGCCCATGGCCAGCACCGCCGTAACTAGAATTCGCATCGAGTCACCCAAAGCGCCAGGTTAGTTAATGGTCGGAGACGAATTCACTTCAGAGCTTTGTGCACCCGCAGAGACCAGTTGCTTCAGCACCTCACGATCCACCAGTTGCGCAACAAGCGGATGAATGCTGACCTGCTCACTCTTCGCGACATGATTGAAACTCTTCAGCACCATCGTTGCCATTTCCCGCGTCGGCGCGATCACATCAAGCAGCCAGACCTTCTCACCGCTCTTCCACTCCGACGGCTTTAGGCGGACCGGGAAGACGCCCGCCTTGATCTGCTCCTTGAGTTTGGCTTCAACCTCTTCCGAGACACTTGCCCAGATCGCAATCGCTGCAGGCGCCAGCGCAGCCTTCGGATCCGAATCGCTTGCAGGCTTCGGAGATGCGATGGCAATGCAGTCGCGGGCGAGCGGATCAATGACCAGATGAGCCAGATCGGCAAGAGACTGATGCCGGTAGCGAGGCACCGAACTCATGGCGAGCACAACCTGACCGAACGAGGAATGGATCGCAGTCTTGATGCCGGCGATCTTTTCCAGTGTTTCCGATGATAGTTCGGTCTTCGCAACCGGCTCGCCAGCGACCTCGGACATAAGCACTCCCTGAAAATTCATAGATAAAACTTCACGCGAACAAAGATGTCAGCGCAACCAATGCGAGGATGGCCACGGGGCTTCCGCTGTCAAGGTATCGCTAATCATCGGTCGAACGAGCTGTGTCGTCCAGCACGGGAGAGCGCGTCTTGAATGCTTCCCAGCGCTGCTCACGCCGAACCGTCAGCCGCGACGACAATGGTACCGGGACAGGCGCTGCCATAATCCCGATCGAGTGACTTCCGATCCTTGTGCTAC
>NZ_STGV01000002.1 GCF_004912165.1 Peteryoungia ipomoeae
CGCAGCAAACGAAGTGCCGCGAGGACGTCGAAACAGGCAATCGTCCGGCATCATTTCATCGTCGGCATGACGAATTCGGCGCCGTCCTTGATGCCGGACGGCCAGCGGCTCGTAACCGTCTTGGTACGGGTCCAGAACTTGATCGAGTCCGTGCCGTGCTGGTTGAGATCGCCGAAGGACGAGGACTTCCAGCCGCCGAAGGAGTGGTAGGCGAGCGGAACCGGGATCGGCACGTTGATGCCGACCATGCCGATGTTGATGCGCGAGGCAAAGTCGCGGGCGGCATCGCCATCACGGGTGTAGATGGCAACGCCGTTACCGTATTCATGCTTCATCGGCAGGTCGAGGGCTTCCTCGTAGGTCTTGGCGCGGACGACCGAGAGGACAGGACCGAAGATTTCGGTCTTGTAGATGTCCATATCAGGCGTGACGTGGTCGAACAGGCAGCCGCCGACGAAATAGCCGTTCTCGTAGCCCTGCAGCTTGAAGTCGCGGCCATCGACCACGAGCTTGGCGCCGGCTTCGACGCCGCTGTCGATCAGGCCCTTGATGCGCGCCTGGGCTTCCTTGGTGACGACGGGGCCGAGATCGGCCTTGTCATCGGTGTAGGGGCCGATGCGCAGGCTTTCGACCATGGGGGTGAGCTTTTCGATCAGGCGGTTGGCGGTTTCCTCACCGACCGGAACGGCGACCGAGATCGCCATGCAGCGCTCGCCGGCCGAGCCGTAGCCGGCACCCATCAGCGCCTGGGCGGCCTGGTCGAGATCGGCATCCGGCATGATGATCATGTGGTTCTTGGCGCCGCCGAAGCACTGGGCGCGCTTGCCGTTCATAGCAGCCGTTCCATAGACGTAGCGGGCGATCGGGGTCGAGCCGACGAAGGAGACAGCCGAGATATCGGGATGCGTGAGGATGCCATCGACGGCTGACTTGTCGCCGTTGACGACGTTGAGGATGCCGGCGGGAAGGCCTGCCTCGATCATCAGTTCGGCAAGGCGGATCGGAACGGAGGGATCGCGCTCCGAGGGCTTCAGGATGAAGGCGTTACCGCAGGCAATCGCCGGGGCAAACATCCACATCGGGATCATGGCCGGGAAGTTGAACGGCGTGATGCCGGCGCCGATGCCGACGGGCTGGCGGATCGAATACATGTCGATGTTCGGGCCGGCACCTTCGGTAAACTCGCTCTTCGACAGATGCGGGATGCCGATGACGAATTCGCAGACTTCGAGACCGCGGACGATATCGCCCTTGGCATCTTCGATCGTCTTGCCGTGTTCGCGCGACAGGGTTTCAGCAAGGCTGTCCATGTTGTCGTTCAGAAGCTGGACGAACTTCATGAAGACGCGGGCGCGGCGCTGCGGGTTGGTGGCGGCCCACTTGGCCTGGGCCGCCTTGGCATTCTCGACAGCTGCGTTCAGTTCCTCGGCGCTGGCGAGCGAGACTTCGCCCTGTACTTCGCCGGTGGCCGGATTGTAGATGCCCTGCTTGCGACCCGAGGTGCCGGCGACATGCTTGCCGCCGATGAAATGACCAACCTGATACATGGGTTTCCTCCTGAATAGTTCTGGAGGCAGTATGCGCTTCGGTTTTCACAAATCAACAGCATGATTTACGCATCCGTTGTGCAAAAATCGAAGCGCGATGTCGTCTTCAGGTCCACAGCGATGCGTCAGTCAAAGCGCGGTGGGCGGCGACACCCGCCATGACGCCAGAGGCGCTGGCAAATGTGGCATTGTGCATGGCGCTTGCGGCATCGCCGGCGGCGAAGACGCCCGGCAGGCTGGTCGATCCCATCTCCACCTTGATGTAGGAGCCCTGCGGCCCCTCCTCGAGCGCGAGAGCGAGTTGCGCAGCAAGAGGCGAGGCGATGGACACTTTGGACTGGGCAAAAAGCGCATGGACTTCCACGACCCGGCCATCCGCCAGCCGCACCGCCTCAAGCGCCGTGCCCTCCCCGAGGAGCTCCACCACGCGCTCGGTTTCGATCGTCACACCGCGGGCGGTTAGCATAGCCTCATGCTCCTCGTCGAAAATGACGCCCGGCTCGACAAACATCGTCGTCTTGCCCCAGTCCGGCAGAATGCCCCCTTGATGCGCAGCAAGCGGTGACGAAGCAAGGATGCCGATGGGGCCGCCGCCGATCTCATAGCCGTGGCAATAGGGGCAGTGCAGCACGGTCCGGCCCCAGCGCTCGGAAAGTCCGGGAATGTCTGGCAGGCTGTCGGTGACGCCGAGTGCCAGCACCAGCACCTTGGCTTCAACGACGCGGCCATCGGCCATTCCGACCCTGAATCCGCCCAGGCACCGTTCGGCGGTCATGGCCTCCCCTTCCAATAGGGCGAAGTTGGGATAGCGTGCCAGCTGCTCCAGCCCGCGGCGGCGGATTTCAGCGGGAGCCACACCATCCTGACCGAGGAAGCCATGCGACGCTTCGGCAAAGCGATTGCGCGGGCGCGCGGCATCGATCAACAGCACGGGTCTGCGTGTGCGGGTCAGCTGCATGGCGGCGGAGAGGCCGGCAAAACTGCCGCCCACGACAATAGCATCATATTCCATGGAGTGCTCCTTTCATGTAACTTTTGAAGTTATGTATCTTATTAAGTTACGTGAAAGGTTTCCGTCAAGTGATGTAACTCGACTTGTTGCATGAGCCTGACTGCGCTAGGCATCAAAGGATAGCCGAGAGGAGGAGCGGATGCGCGGAGACAGCCGCCTATCGCGAATGCTGCATGTGCTGATCCATCTTGGACGCCGCAAGCAAGCGGCGACCTCCGAGATGATAGCAAAAATGCTGAACACCAATCCCGTCGTGGTGCGCCGGACGATGGCCGGGCTTCGCGAGCGCGGCTATGTGCAATCTGAAAAGGGGCATGGCGGCGGATGGACGCTGAGCAAAGGGCTTAATGAAATCACGCTCCTGGATGTCTACGAGGCACTGGAGCGACCGGAACTTTTCTGCCTGGTCAGCGCATCCGACCATCCGGGCTGCCTGGTCGAACTTGCCGTCAATGAGGCGCTCGAAGATGCCAGACGGGATGCAGAAGCACTTCTGCTCTCGCGCTTTGCCACCTTGAGGCTTTCCGATATCGCCACAAACTTCGACAATCGGCTGTCCATGCTCAATCTCGGCCACGACCTGCCGGGATTCGATGCCTGAACACCGCCAGCGGAAGGGAGGAGAACGCCACGATGAACTGGGATGACGTACGGATCTTCCTCGCCGTGGCGCGCACGGGCCAGATCCTTGCGGCCTCGCGGCGGCTGGGCCTCAACCATGCCACCCTCTCGCGGCGTCTGACGGCGCTCGAAACGGCATTGAAGACGCGGCTCTTCATCCGGCGCACCAATGGCTGCGAGCTGACAGCCGAGGGTGAAGCCTTCCTCGGCTCGGCCGAGCGCATGGAAACGGAGATGCTGGAGGTGCAGGCGCGGCTCGGGCGCACCGACACGCAAGTGGCAGGCACGGTGCGGATCGGCGCGCCTGACGGCTTCGGCGTCTTCTTTCTCGCCTCCCGCCTCGGCGCACTGATCGAAAAGCATCCCGGCCTCAAGATCCAGCTGGTCCCGGTTCCGCGTTCCTTTTCCCTGTCGCAACGCGAGGCCGATATCGCCGTGACGCTGGAGCGTCCCGACCAGGGCCGCCTGATCTCGTCCAAGCTCGTCGACTATAGCCTCGGGCTTTACGCCTCCAAGACCTACGTCGATGCAAACGGCCTGCCCAAGACCGCCGAGGATCTGAAAGGGCATCGCCGGATCGGCTATGTCGAGGATCTGATCTTCACGCCGTCGCTCAACTTCACCGGCGAGGTGATGCGCGACTGGAATGCCGGCTTTGAAATCTCGTCGGCCATTGGCCAGACGGAAGCCGTGCTCTCCGGCGCTGGCATCGGCATTCTGCACAGCTATATCGCCCGCCAATATCCCGATCTCGTTCGGGTCATGCCTGAGGTCACGATCCGGCGCGCCTATTGGACGACCTTCCACGAAAGCGCGCGGGAATTGGTCCGCGTGCGGGCCGTCGTGCAGTTCCTGCAGGATGCCGTGGAACGCGACCGCGAGATCTTCAGCTAAGGCCGGGTCCTCAGCGGCAGGAGAGCCGGATGGCCCGGGGCACGATGAGGCCGCCGAAATAGGCGTCATCGGGACGCTCAACAAGCTTGTGGTCGCAGGTCAAATCGCCTTCGCCCCGTGTCAGGGCCGGACGATCTTCGGCATAGCGAAAAGCGACGGTGTAATCGCGGTCACGGATCATCACCTCGACGGGTCTATCCTCGGCAACGACAAGCGGCTCGCCCATGGCGAAGGCAATCGCGATAGTGACCGCCCCGCCCTCGTTTTTTGCCGTGAAAGCGATGGGGCGCCCGAGCACCTGCAGGCGCCCGGAAGAGCGCATCTCCAGAAAGAAGGCGTGTCGCCCGAAGTCGGCGCTGATCTGGCGCGCCATATCCTCCTGCTCCTCGGGGCTGAAGACACCGTCATCATTCACATCATGATCGCGTAGCAAAATGCGACTGCGGGCTTCATCGAATGTCAGACTCTCTACCAGCCGGACAAGACGACCGTCCTCAAAATCGAACAACAGACGGGCCGTGGCCGAGATATCCGGATGCGCCTCAGCGCCGCTTGCCGATAGCAGCAGGCCGGCCGCAAGCGCCAAACGCTTGCAAAACGACAAACTCATGGGGTCACCCTTGCCTTTCCGGTATCGATCACCGCGAGGATTTCGGCAAAGCCGGGATGGTCACCGGCAGCGGGTGGGGTGGCGAAAGGTAGCGGGGTCAATTGCGTCCTGTTCTCATCGACCATCAGCACGCCGCCATAGAGCAGGCTGATGGCAATCATCCAGCTGGCCAGGATTTGCCCGGCGGTCACGGCGAAAGGATGGCTGACAGCCCTTATGAGCCCCATGACCACGAAGACGGTCCAGACTTCAAAGAGGAGGGCTGCCGGAAGATAGCTGAGAGCATGGAGGGTCGGATCGTCGAGTGCCGTGCCGACAACGAGCGCGGCTCCGGCAACAGCCAGAAGCGGCGGCGCCAGATAAGGCCTTGCTTTGCGCGGCAGGACAAGAACCAAACCAACCGCGAGCCCGGCCGCCGGCGCGGTGAAAAAGGCATTGGGCGCTGCCGTCGGCAGGGTGACCAGGATCTTGAAAATCTCTTCCCGCACGATGTAGGCGCTGAGGCCGCTCGCGACCATCACGCCGATTGCGAAAGGGACAAAGCGCGGCGGAAACTGACCGAACAGGATGCCAAGGCCGATCAGTGCCAACATGCGTTCCGGCGTTATGACCGCCGCAAGCGGCCATTCGGCAACCGGGTGGCCGTCGTTGAGCAGTGGCAGGGCTGCAAGCGCCAGGACCAGCATCCCGACAAGAAGCGGTAACGCCAGGCGAAAGCCGGCGCGGGCAGTCGCGGCATCCATGCTCATGCAGCGGACACCAGGAAATAGACCCCACCGAGGCTGATCACGGCGCCGAGCACCCGCGCAACTTCTCCGCCACGCATCCGATAAAGGCCAAGACCGACGGCCAGCCCGACGATGTGGATAAGGCCCGTCGCGATGACGAAGCCAATGGCATAATCCGTCGGGTCGGCCGCATTGGGCAATTCCACACCATGCGCATAGCCGTGATAGACGGCGAAAACGGCGACAAGGGGTGTTGCCATCCAGAGCGACGGACGCCAGGGAAAGGCGATGGCCGCACCCAGCAGGATGACAGAGAGGGCAATGCCGAGCTCGACGAGCGGCAGCTCCAGGCCGCCGATCCCCGCCATGCCGCCTGCTACCATGACCAGCGGAAAGATGATCGGCAGGAGCCAGACCGACCGCCCTCCCATCTGCGCGCCCCAGAGACCAACGCAGAACATGGCGAGCAGATGATCAAGGCCATAGAGCGGATGCTGAAATCCATGCACAAATCCGCCGCCATCGCCGGCCAGGCTATGCGCGAGGGCGACCTTGGGAAGAACCAGGACAGCCGAAGCGAGGGCAAGACGGGAAAGGATTTGGCGTGGCAACATGGGCATTCTCCTGCTTTCATCCACGGAAAGGCGGTTCTGGCGGGTTCGAACGCAAGGCCGACACCTGCAGGGCGTTCCGAAAAACCGCGGATCGGGCGCCTATCTATATCCGAATCGTGCAAAACGTTAGACGCAGTTCTCAAGGGCACGATCATGGGCATAGGGTAGATCGCGGCTGTGCCCCCTGCGCCACAGGCGCGAGATGAGGACGGACCTAAAATGACATTGCCACCCCTTAAATCCCAGATGCGGCGATCACTTGCCATGGCGCGGATCATCGCGTTCTTTATCGCTGCCTTCTCATTTGCCCCTTCAGCAAATGCGCATGTGATGGATGGTCCGCTTGGCGGCTTCGGGTCTGGCTTCGGTCATCCGCTTGCCGGCTTTGATCATCTGCTCGCCATGCTTGCCGTCGGGCTCTGGGGTGCGCAAATGGGTGGCCGGTCCGTCTGGACCCTGCCGGCGACCTTTCCGCTGATCATGTGTTTGGGCGGGGTCTTTGGCATGCTGGGTCTCTTGCCCGAAGCACCGGTGCAGATCGGCATAGCCCTTTCTGTGCTTGTCCTTGGCGCGGTGATTGCAGCCGCCTGGCGCGCGCCAGAATGGCTCGCGCTTGGTCTGATTGCCGTCTTTGCCGTGCTGCATGGCGTGCCGCATGGCATTCTGGCACCCCGGGCTGCCGATCCTGCCGCCTTTACCGTCGGCTTTGTCGTGTCGACAGGCGTCATTCACGTGATCGGCATTGCAATTGGCGCCGGCTTGAAGCCGATTCTGCGCGGAAAGCTTGTCCAGGCGCTTGGCGCGGCAATCGCAGCAACCGGCCTCTGGTTTCTCGTGCAAGCGCTGATCGGCTGATCCCCGCCTTATCCGCTTTGACTTTCCGTGGTTTTGCCGCGCCTTCTCCCGATGGTTTCAGTTGACAAACCCCTTGGGAACCGGACAAACCACGCGACCGGCTGTCACTGCCCTTAAGGCTTAAGGACAGCCAAAGACCAGCAACAGCTCAGGCACAGGCGCTCCATGACGACCACTTCCGCAATGCTCGACTTCCAGATCGTTCCGAATGCATCGTCGATGCCGGAGGCCGATCGGCTCAAGGCATTTGAAAACCTTGGCTTCGGCACGCTGTTCAGCGATCACATGGCCGTGGTGCGCTGGCATGTCGATACAGGCTGGCACGATGCGGAAGTCTCGGCCCGCAAACCGTTTCAGGTCGATCCCGCCGCAAGCGTTCTGCATTACGCGCAGGAAATCTTCGAGGGCATGAAGGCCTACAAGGCGGCCGACGGCAAAATCACGCTCTTCCGTCCGGAAGAAAACGCCCGACGCTTCAATCTCTCCGCCGAGCGCATGGCAATGCCGGAACTGCCGGAGGAGATCTTCCTCAAGGCGGTCGAAGAGCTGGTGAAGATTGACGCCAAGTGGGTTCCGGAAGGCGAAGGCAGCCTTTATCTGCGGCCCTTCATGTTTGCGAGCGAGGCTTTCCTCGGTGTGCGTCCTTCGCGCGAATACATCTTCTGCGTCATTGCCTCGCCGGTTGGCCCCTATTTCAAGGGCGGCAGCAAGCCGGTGACGCTCTGGGTCAGCGAGCACTACACGCGCGCAGCACCCGGTGGCACCGGTGCGGCCAAATGCGGTGGCAATTATGCGGCAAGCCTTCTTGCCCAGAAGGAAGCATCGAGCCGCGGTTGCGATCAGGTGGTCTTCCTCGATGCCGCCGAGCACAAGTGGATCGAAGAACTCGGCGGTATGAACGTCTTCTTCGTCATGGACGACAATACGGTGGTCACGCCGCCGCTTTCCGGCACGATCCTGCCGGGCATTACTCGCAAGTCGATCATCCAGCTGGCAACCGACAGCGGCCTGACGGTCGTCGAGCGTCCCTATTCCTTTGAAGAGTGGATGGCCGATGCGAAGAGCGGCAAAATGCGCGAGGCCTTTGCCTGCGGCACCGCCGCCGTCGTGGCTGCCATCGGCACCGTGCGCCACCCCGAAGGCGAGTTCGTCATTGGCAATGCCGGCACCGGTATGGAGACCGAAAAGCTGCGCAACCAGCTGACCGGCATCCAGCGCGGCAGCGTTGCCGACCCTTACAATTGGGTAAAGACCGTCGCCTGATTTCCCCGACCAGACAGCCCAGCAGATTAACCAGTAAACCTATCGCCCGCGCATCAGCCACTCCGGTGGATTGCGCGGGCGCAATTTTTCATGCCTAATGTGAGCGCAAACAAATATGCCGTTACAAACGGTTGGCCTTGCCGCAGCATGCGGTGACAAACGGAAGCGAAAGGGGGATCATGGGCGCGCTGCACTGGAACGCTCTTATCCTCTATGGTGTCGTGGGCGCGGTTGGCCTCACCGCAGCCTCGCTGCCGATTGACAGCTACACGCCCGCCTTTCTCGTTGAGGCCGGCACGCCCGCCCGCTCCGTCGAATTGCAGGATGCCGGGATTTTTCGCTTTCATGTGGACAAGAACGATTGCGGCGAGCGCAATGGCTTCAACGACTGTGACCATGATCGCGAGCGTGCGGAACTGACGAGCCTCGCCGACAAGCTGCCACTCAATCAACAACCGTCAGGCGGCATGCGCTACAAGGCGCGCATCTACTTCCCCAATACATTCGAGCATCCGCGTGGTGGAATGGGTGTGACGGTGTTTCAGATCAAGGTGCCGGGATCACATCCAGCGCTTGATCTTTTCCTGCGCGACAGCGGCGATCTCCGGGTCAAGATGGACCATGCCTACAAGCTCGATCGCTGGGACAGCAAACAATCCAAAAGTCGCCAGCCGGTGATCATCCCGGCCAACCGTCTCAAGGGCCGGTGGCACGATATCGATATCACCGCCTATTGGGCGGACAACAAACGCGGCAACGTGGCCATCAGCGTCAACGGCAAGCGCGTGTTTTCCTACAAGGGCGCCAACGCCATCGGCGCCGACGCCGTTTATGTGAAGCACGGCGTCTATCGGTGGGATGTCGACAAGGATCCGAACCGCAAGGGTACGGAAGTGCTCTTCAGGGATGTTTCCGTCTCGCCCGCAAGCGGGAGCTCTTCGCTGCGGCTTACGCCTGGAACAAAAGTCGCCCTTCGAACGAGCCAAGCCTACCCTGTCGAATGAGGTAGAGGCCATAGCCTGCAGCGAATGCAACGAGGCACATGGCAAATACGGGCCCGAACAGCATAGCTTCCGGCAGACCTGACCGCCAGGCATTCAACAGGCCAAAGGCCACAAGCGCGAGGACACCAAGTCCGACAGCGTAAAGAGGCGCGAGGACCAAAAGGACTGCGCCGAGAAAGAGCGCCAGCATCGAGATCTGCGCCTGAAACAAGCGGCGGCGGCCGAACTCCGATTGCGGAAAGGCCCGGCGGAACTGTGCCGCTGCCCAGCCGGTGCGCAGATATTCGCGAGCAAAATCGCGCAGTGAATTGCGATTGGCATGCTCGACGAGAAAGCCCGGATGGCAGTCGATCTCGACGCCGCGCTCGATCAAGAGGCGAACGGTGGAATAGTCTTCATAGGAAACCTTGAACTCCTTCGGAAAACCGCCGGCCTCATGCAGAAGCCGTGCCGTGGCCCGCGTGAACATCAAGGCGCCGGTAACCGGCCAGCTATCTCCCTCGCAATCGTTTTCGAGCGACAGCAGATAGCCTTCCTGTCCGAAATCCGGGTTCTTGCGCACCAAGGAATGATCGGCATAACGCGCCAGAAAATTCGCCCAGAGGCTCGAGCGCTGGGTCGTATCGCGGTAGTGTCCGGCAAGCGCGCCGGGGAATTCCGGATCGGCAAGCCAGATCCACCGCGCGATGCAATCAAGTGCGCCCTGGGTGGGGGCAACCTTGCGGTCGGTCATCAGCACGAAATCCGGCGAATGCCGTTCAAGGGCGCGCTGAAGCCCCAGGGAACGGCGGGCATTGGCATCACGCCCAACCCAATCCGATGGGCGATCGAAGGGCACCCGATCACAATAGCGAGCGAGCGAGGATGAGACGGCCTCCCCCTCCTGCCCGCCCACCAGGATAATCGAGATATCTGCGACGACCTCCAGGGCGGTCCAGCGCTCGAGATTGCGCTCGAGCGGCTGGTCGATGGAGAAGGTCGGGACGACGATGCTGATGCGGGGTCTCACGCAATCATCCTTGCGGCACAGCGCAGCTCCCAGAGGATGCGGAAGGATGTGCGCAGCGACAGCTTCGATTCCCCCGCAAGGCGCGGCGCGATCGAAAAACCGACTTCGCTATACTTCAGCTGGGCGCGGCGATCGGCCAGATTGTGGGTCAGGATGAGGAAGCCTGCCTTCCAGCCACCATGCGAGGTGCTCGGAAGCGTGACCGCCCGCTTGTCGACCGCAAAGAAGCCCGACAGCGGATCCGTGCAGCAGATGTATTTGCCCAGCGTGCCGATCAAAAAGCGGTTGATCGTGCGCGAAGCCACGCGACGGATAGCGTGGGACAAGCCTGCATCTCCATTAATGTGAATATAGCGGCTTGCGAAGACGACTGAGCTGTTGGTGAGTTGGTTGGCCAGATTGACCAGCATGTCCGTCGGATGCTGACCATCGCCATCCATGACGATGACCTGCTCGTTGGCTGAAACACGCAAACCATGCAGGATCGCGCCGGTGAGGCCATCGCGCTCCTGAGGGGTGCGATGGATCAGATTGAGGGCGATGCCGGTTTCGCTCGACAGCGCTTCGCGCGCGGCTTCAACCGTCGACAGGTCGTCGGAATCGTCCACAAGGACGATCTCGTGGCGACCGGCCGGCGCCGAGGAAATGGTGGACAAGGTTCTGACAACGGAAGTCAGGACATCGCGGATGGCAAGAGACTCATTGCGGGTAACGATGACAACACTTAGCATAACATAGATGCCTAATATTACTCGGGTTGACACAAATTTGTTCAGAAAGCAAAAATTATTGGTTGTTGCATATATAATTGCAACTGTCGGTATTTATGTTGCCTTTCATTCGCTCATTTCTTCAGACTTCCCTGGAGTTGAGTGGGACGAGTCTGTCTATGCTTGTATCACCGAGAGTCTTAATAAAGAATTTGAACTTAAACATGTATCTGATATTACTCGCGAAGGGCAGTTCTACGGGTGGCACCCTCCTTTTTACTTCTACTTGTCCGGAGCTGTTAGCCACTTCATGAGTGGCGAAGATTTCCTTCAGATGAACCGGGCACTGAACAATCTCTTCATGGGATTTGCCATGGCGATTGTGGCGGTTGGACTTCACCGGATCGGGAAACTCCCGCTGGCGACTGTTTCCGTCGGCATGCTGTTTGCCTGCGTTGACGTGTGGAACATGATTTCCGGGCGGATAGGTTGGTTTGAGAACGTCCAGTTCGTGCTGGTTGCGGCGACCCAGCTGTCGCTGATGGCGCTCCTCCTGAGCGGCACCTACCGTTCCGCGATCCTTGTCGGCTTCTTTGCCGGCTGGGTGGTGATCTTCAAGCATATCGGCGCCTGGGAGATCGTGCAGCTCGGGCTCCTGTTCCTGCTGTTCTCGTCGCGCCGCAAGCAGCTGATCGTCACCGGCGCCGTCATCGCGCTGATGGTCGTCCTCTATGGTTTGCTGCAGCTCTACCGCGGCGGCGAAGACTACATCAATCAGCAGCTCCACCACACGATGCGGGCTGTCGGCAAGAAGAAGTCACCATCGGTGAACTTCGACCTGAAGCAGGCGATCAACATTTTCCTCGATGCCTATGGCGTGTTCTGGCCAAGCATTCTGGCCACGCTCCTCGGGCTGGCCGTTGCTGGCTTCACCTATCTGCGCGCGGGCTTCATCGTCTATTGGTGTAAGGCCCAGCAGGTCTTCCTCTCCAGCCGCCGCGATGTGGGGCTGCTGGTCTTGAACACCTGGCTGCTCGGCGCCTTCATCAGCCTGTTGGCGATCAAGCTGCGCAATCCGCACTACTATTTCCTGATCTTCATTCCGGCGACCTTCACCGTCGGGGTCTTCCTGATGAACCTCTACCGGGTGCGGAAATGGCGCTACGTGGCAGCCGGCCTCCTGACCCTGTTCCTTGTCGGCAATGCCACCAGTTTCGCGATGCGGGTGCAGTGGGACGATAGCGTGCTGACGAACTTCTATCGCACCTACCACGACACCCTGAAAGGCCGGATCATCCTGACGGAAGAGCCGCTTGCCTGCCTTGCGGGCGAGATTGACGGGTTTCGTGACATCCGGCTTGCCCATAATCGCGAGCTTAAACTGCTCAATCAAGACGACATCGGCGCGGTGGTGCTGCTCAGCAGCCGCTCCTACAAACCACCGGTCAGCGAGGCCTGGAGCGACAAGCTCGCGACACGCTACAAACAGATCTACAAGGACAGTGATTGGAAATGGAACATCGAGATCTGGCTCCCAGCCACGCGCGTGGCGCGGTGAACCGAATGAAGGCCATGCTTGACCAGAAGGTGGTCCGCTTCGCCATCGTTGGAACCACGTCGCTTGTCGTCCCGGCAGCCCTCTCCGCCTGGCTGCGCCTGACGACACCGCTTGCCGACCAGACGATTTTCGCGATCTCTTCGGTGATTGCGATCGAGATGAATTATCTGCTGAACCACTTCTTCACCTGGAAGAAGGCCGGCACGTTCACGGCACTTGCCGGCACATGGCTGCGCTTCCACATCACCAAGGCCTTCACGTTCCTGATCGGGCAGATCCTGTTCTTTGGCGCAAACTACCTGACGGGCAATTTCTTCCTCGCCTATTGCCTGACCGTGCTGATGATGACCTTTGCCAACTTCGGGCTGCAGAAGCACTACATCTTCAAATAGGGAGAATTCACTCTCCCCTCCTTGGAAGTCCAATACAAAGCAAGACTTTCAAGAAGGGGAGAGTGGTACGGTTGAGTGGGGTCGAACCACCGACCTCAGGTGCCACAAACCTGCGCTCTAACCAACTGAGCTACAACCGCACAAAGCGCCTCGTGGAGACGTTGGGGTCACATACGAGCACTGGCCGAAGAATTCAAGCCCTTTTTGCAGCGGATGTGAAAAGGGCCGGCCCTTAAAGGGCCGACCCTCTTACTGATCGGGAATTGCCGTCGACGATCCTCAAGCGGCCTTGAAGGACGACATGGCCTTTTCAGCAGCGTCCTTGCCAGGCTTGGTCACGGTTTCAGCAACCTTCTTGACCGTTTCCTGGATCGCCTTGGCCTGCTCCATCGTCACTTCAGCCTGCTTGCGGATGAAGGAGGTCTGCAGCTCAACCAGTTCGGCGACCGACTTCACGCCGAGAAGCGCTTCCATGTGGGAAAGCGAGAGATCGGCATTGGTCCGCAGTGCATCGATGGCCTTCAGGCCAAGTTCAACGCTGCCGGCCTGCGCGGTCTGCACGGTGGCTTCAACGGTACGCGTTGCGTCTTCCGTGGCCGACTTCAGCTTGGAATAGGCTTCCTTCGACTGGGCAGCGCCCTTCTCGGCGAAATCGCGGAAGCTTTCCTGCATCTTGGACGGATCAAACGTGGAGAAGGAGAAGATGTCCTTAGTGGTCATTGCGCATTTCCTCATCATGGATGGGCCTGAGCGGACCCTTTGGTTTCTGGGATGACGTCTATATAACATCGCCAATTGTGCATTGCAATATCATTGTGCAGTGCACAATAAGAAAAAACGCATGTGGGAAACTCTGCGGAATTAACCTTATCCAATGAAAGGGCGGGGGTTTTATGGACCCCTGGGGTCTGTCTAGCTATTAAAAATCTGTTAATTTGGTTCGACTGCCCGCAAGCGACAGGTTTGGCAATGCCCGCTCAATACCCCTTCATCGATGTGGCCGTGCATGACCTCATTCGCCCGCGCCTTGCGCGCGGCGAAGCGCTGGTTCTGTTCACCGCCGACCTGCAAAGAGTGGTGTGGTGCAATGGCCAGGGTGCGCGCTTTTTCGGCCAGCCCTCCATCTATGATTTCCTTGAAGCGGGTCCCAACCGCAGCGATCTGAGCTTCCGCCAGATCGCCGCTGCGGCAAGGCCTCTGAACGCCTCGGGAGATCGTCGGGGCCTGATGCTGCGCGTCACGTCCGGTTTTCGCACGGTGCCGCTGCAGGCAAGCGTCGAACGCCTCGCGGTCAGGGGTGAAGACCTGGTGCTGTTGGCACTGCCCTTAGCGGAGGCAAAACCCGGCAGCCGGGCGCTGGCGCACGACCTGATGGTCGGCTTTGATGACCCCGATACGCATATGGCCGTTCTCGACGGCCAAGGTGCAATTGTTGCCGCCTCCTCAGAGTTCACCGACCTCGGCATCGCTGATTCGGTGCTACGCGACCTCGTCGCGCAGGTCTCGCTGGACCCGACGCGCCTGATCAAGCGCCCGATCGCGACCGGACGGGGACATCTTCCAACCGCAATTGGCCGGATCTCCGATGAGCCTCCGATCCATCTCCTGTTCACGGTCGACCTCCATGGCGAGATGGACACGACCGCTGATGAACCGGTGAAGGCCACGCCGCCGGCGGCTGCCCTCGATACTGCAGCATCGGTCGAGGCATTGGGAGATGAGGAGCCGCAGGCCGATGACGTGTTGGAAGATCCCGACACGATCGATCTTGCAGAGACTGCAGCCGACGCCGAAACTGTGTCCGACTGGACCGATGAGGTTCCGGATGACGATGCTGAAATGCCCGTCGACAGCTCGCCGTCGGAGGATGTGCCCCCTACAGACGACCGGATGTCGCTGATTGACGCCATTGCGGTCGACGAGCATGACGACGAAAATCCTGACGATTGGGATGATGACGACGATCTCGACGCAATTGATGACGGCGATGAGGACTTGAGCGCACTTCAGCCGGAGACCGTGGCCGCTGCACCGACTGTCGAACCGCAGCCGACCGTGCCCTCCCCGCGCGATGAGAGTGACGCCAATCGTTTCGTCTTTGACCGAGACCGTCGCGCCATCCGCTTCGTCTGGAAGATCGATGAGAGCGGACGCTTCAGCGAAGTCTCGCCGGAATTTGCCCAGGCAGTCGGCCCGCGGGCGTCCGACATCAATGGCGTTGCCTTTTCCGATCTCGCAGCCCTCTTCAACCTCGACCCCGATGGCCGGATCACCGAACTTCTGAAGAAGCGCGACACCTGGTCGGGCAAGACGATTTATTGGCCGGTCGAAGGCACGCGCCTGGTGGTTCCGGTCGACCTGGCCGCCCTGCCGACCTATACGCGCAACCGTGATTTCGACGGCTTTCGCGGCTTCGGGATCGTGCGCGTTGCCGATGCCATCGAGGACCCCAATGCCACCGGGATGACCTTTGTCGCAAATGCCACGGCAGCCGCTGACATGGTCGAAGAGACGACGGCGGAAGAGGATCTTGAAGAATTCCTGTTTGAGCTCGCCGCAGGCGAGCATCATGGTCCAGACGACGTCAGCGAGGAAGAGGAGGCAGCAGCCTCTGAGGCGCTGGATCGGCTTTGGGGGGAAGACACCGATGAGGAAGATGGCACGGAAGGCGATGACGTCTCGGAGACAGAGGCGCCCGCGGACAATGGTCCCGATACAGGCTCAGCCGCATCAGAGGATGTGTTGAGGTTTGAACCGCCCGTCATCCGCTTCATGGAGCCTGACAGGCACAAGCCAGCCGACAAGATCGTGCAGCTTGATCCGCATCGGCGCGACAAGGATCGGCTGACGCCTGGCGAACAGGCGGCTTTCCGCGAGATCGGGCGCAAGCTCGATCCGCTTGGCCTTAGAGCCCGCGTCCAGGCCTCTTTGACGCCGGCTGCGTCAGAGCCTCCTGCGCTGAGAGAAGCCGCTCGGCCTGAGACGCCGTCGGTTTCGCCCGCAAAGCCAGAAAACAAGCCTGAGCCTCAGTCCGAGGCCGTCGAGCCTGCCGAGGCGGAGAAACCCGCAGCAGTTGCCGACACTGCCGATGAGAGCAACAACGAGCCGACGCCGGCGACGCCATCCGTGGTCGAGCCGCCGCTTACCTATAGCGAGACCTTGACGGGACGGCGCGAGCGGAGCCTGAATGCCGATATTGTCGACCTGATGCCCGTTGCGCTGCTGGTGCATGTCGGCGACCGGCTAATTCATGCCAACCCGGAATTCTTCAGCCTGACCGGCTACACATCGCTTGCGGCTCTTGACGAGGCCGGCGGACTGGATGAGCTCATCCAGCGTCAGGATCTGCATGAGGCTGGCGATCAGGCAGGCCCGATGGCGGCGATCACGGCGGACGGCAAAATTGTGCCGGTGACCGCACGGCTGCAATCCGTGCGCTTCGACGATGCCAGTGCACTGATGCTTGCGCTGATTGCCCAGCCGGCCTCTGCCGCTGAGCCATCGGCACCGGCCCCGGCTGCTGCAATCGACGTGCCGACTGCGATGACGCAAGAGCCTGTCCCATCCGGTGAACTGGCGCGTCTCAAGGTCGAAGTCGAAGAGATGAAGGCGATCCTGGAGACCGCGACCGATGGCGTGGTGATCCTCGATGCCGATGGCGACATCCGCTCAATGAACCGGGCAGCCAGCGCCCTGTTCAACTTCGACGACATGGAAACCCGCGGCAAACCTTTCGTGATGCTGTTTGCCCATGAGAGCCAGAGGTCCATCCTCGATTATCTGAATGGCCTCTCCGGCCACGGCGTCGCGAGCGTGCTCAATGATGGCCGAGAGGTTATCGGCCGGGAAGCCTCAGGCGGTTTCCTGCCGCTCTTCATGACCATCGGCCGCCTTCATTCCTCCAATGGCTACTGTGCCGTCATCCGTGACATCACCCAGTGGAAACGGACCGAAGATGAATTGCGCAGCGCAAAGCGCGCGGCCGAGACGGCCAATGCCCACAAGACGGACTTCCTGGCGCGTGTCAGCCACGAAATCCGGACACCACTCAATGCCATCATCGGCTTTGCCGACATGATGGCCAACGAGCACTTCGGGCCAGTTGGCCATCCGCGCTACGGCGAATATGCCCATGACATCGTGCGTTCGGGCCGCCATGTGCTCGACATCGTCAACGACCTGCTCGATATCTCCAAGATCGAAGCCGGCGAGATGGAACTCGATTTCGCTTCCGTCGGTTTGAACGAAACCGTGCAGGCTGCCGTTTCGATCGTGCAGCCGCAGGCCAATAGCCAGCGCGTGATCATTCGCACCGCCCTCTCTCAGGCGGTTCCGAGCGTTGTGGCGGATGATCGCTCGATCAAGCAGATCGTGCTGAACATTCTTGCCAACGCGATCCGGTTTACACCGTCGGGAGGCCAGATCATCGTTTCATCCTCTTATGAGCCCAATGGCAGCGTCGTTTTGCGGATCCGTGATACCGGCATCGGCATGTCGCGCACCGAGCTGGAGCAGGCAATGAAGCCGTTCCGCCAGGTCTCGACTGGTACACCGCGCAATCGTGGCGACGGGACAGGTCTTGGTCTGCCGCTGACCAAGGCCATGGTGGATGCAAACCGTGCTCAGTTTGCGATTTCCTCGACACCCAACGAGGGGACGCTGGTGGAAATCACCTTCCCTTCGCCCCGGGTGCTGGCGGACTGAAACATCCCTCATCCCTGGCTGACCCTGGCATTTGCCGCTCCTGATGGGGTTGGCGATACCTTTAAATCACCTCAAGCTTTGGAGATCGCCTTGCTCTCGTTTGCTGCCCTTGGCGCCATTCTCCTTGCGATCGCCATGGGCGCCATGAGCCCCGGCCCGAGCTTTGTGCTGGTTTCGCGCATCTCGATTGCAAATTCGCGCCTGCATGGACTGGCCGCGGCCATTGGCATGGGGCTGGGCGGCGCGTTTTTCTCGGTGCTTGCCCTGCTCGGGCTTGTTGCCCTGTTGCAGCAGGTCGAGTGGCTCTATCTACTGCTGAAGATTGCGGGCGGGCTTTATCTGATCAAACTCGGCATCGCCATCTGGCGCGGCGCCTCGGAGCCTTTGGCGATGGGTAATAATGGCGAGGCAAACACCATGCCGCTTGCCCGCGCGCTTGCCGTGGCATTCGGCACGCAAATCAGCAATCCAAAGACGGCCGTCGTCTATGGCAGCATCTTTGTAGCCCTGATGCCGAAAGATCCTTCCGGGTTTTTCCTTGCCGCCCTGCCGCCCCTCGTCTTTCTGGTCGAAGCAGGCTGGTATGTGATCGTCGCCGTGGCCTTTTCCGCCAAGTCCTCGCAGCGCGTCTATCTTAGCGCAAAAATCTGGATCGACCGCCTTGCCGGTGCGATCATCGGTGTGCTTGGGCTGCGGCTCGTCAGTGAGAGCATCGGGTCGTGGCAGCGTTGAGACATCAGGCGGCGAATGGCGCGGTTTGATTCTCCATCGGTTTGAGCTAGAGGAGGACAGGAACCGCCAACGCGAAGGACTGGCCGCTTGTTGCCACAGACACGCCCGGAAGCATCCGTTTCGATCGAACCGACACGTCGGCGTTCCATGCCGGCAACATGGTTCGCGGTGGCTTCCGCCGTCGTCGTTGCCATTCCGATCCTGTCGATCTTCGTCATAGGCTTCGGCTCGGATCCCGATACCTGGCAGCATGTTCTGACCAATGTCGTTCCGCGGGCGGGCGCACGCACCTTCTGGCTCCTCCTCTTTACCGGCATCGCGACCGCAATTTTCGGGATCGGCACGGCCTGGCTGGTCACGACCTGCGACTTTCCGATGCGGCGCTTCCTCTCCCCCGCCCTGGTCCTGCCGCTTGCCATCCCCTCCTATCTTGCGGCCTATGCTTTCGGTGAGTTTCTGGATTTCACCGGACCCGTTCAAACCGCCTATCGCACGATAATGGGCTATCGCTCGGCCCGGGATTACAGCTTTTTCGATATTCGCTCGCTGCCGGGGGCCGTTCTGGTGATGTCGGCGGTCCTCTATCCCTATGTCTACCTCGCCTGCCGCTCGATGTTTCTGATGCAGGGGCGTGCGGCAGCAGATGTGGCCCGCACGTTGGGTGCCTCTCCTTTCAGGGTGTTCTGGAAGATCCAGGTGCCAATGGCGCGCCCGGCCATCATGATCGGGCTGACGCTGGTGATGATGGAGACGCTGAACGATATCGGTGCCGTCGAATATCTCGGCGTGCAGACGCTGACCTTCTCCATCTACGACACCTGGCTCAATCGCGGCAGTCTTGCCGGTGCGGCCCAGATTGCTTGCGTGATGCTGATCTTCGTCGTCGGCTTGCTGTGGATCGAAAGGCAGGCCCGCAAACAGCAGCGTTTCGCCACGCACAAGACCACGGCGATGGTGGCAAAAGCGGTGCGCGTTCGCCTTGGCGGAGTGCGCGGTCTTCTCGCGACCGGCTTTTGTATCTTGCCGATCATCCTGGGCTTCTGCATTCCGGTCACGGTTCTCGGCGGCTTTTCGCTGCGACGCCTCGACGAATTTCTCGAGCCGCGCCTGCTGGATGCCCTCTGGCACTCCGTTCTGGTTGCAGGTGCCGCCGGCATCATCACCGTCATCCTCGCCTTCCTGCTCACCTATGCGGTGAGAAATGATCGTTCGACATTGTCCAGGGTGGCGAGCCGCGTGGCATCACTGGGATACGGAATACCCGGGACGGTTCTCGGCATCGGCGTTCTGATCCCGCTTGCAGGCTTCGACAACATGCTGGATGGCGCTCTGCGGCAATGGATCGGCATCTCGACAGGCCTGCTGCTCTCCGGGACGGGATTTGCCATTGTCTACGCCTATTCGGTGCGGTTTCTGACCATGGCGGAGGGCACGCTCGATGCCGGCTTCCAGAAACTGTCGCCGCATCTCGACATGGCGGCGCGAACACTGGGACGCAACAGCAGGCAGACGCTTTGGCAGATCCTCCTGCCCAACCTGAAACCGGCCGTGCTGACTGCGGGCCTTCTGGTGTTCATCGAAGCCCTCAAGGAGTTGCCGGCAACCATTCTGCTGCGGCCCTTCAACTTCAATACCCTGGCAACGCTGGTCTATGAGGATGCCTCGCGGGGAATGCCGCAAAGCGCTTCCGTCGCTGCAATGATCATCATCGTTGCGGGGCTGGTGCCGGTTGTCCTTGTTTCGCGCTCGCTCGATCGCACGTCCTGACCGGCCATGACACGGCTTGCAGACAAGAAAAAAGGGCGGCTTTCGCCGCCCTGAAAGGTAATGCTGTCAAACCAGAAAACGAGAATCCGGGCCTAAACTTCGCGCATAACGCGCCAAGTGCTGACGAACCTTCGTCCTGAAGTTGGGTACAACATGCAGCACATCGCTTAACAAATCCTTACCAATTGACGGATGCCAACACCCCAAATTTGACGTACCGGCGCTCAGTCGAACGTGAGCGCTGGTCACTTTAGACCCGCAAGGCCTCCAAATTTGCAAAATGCTCCAGGGCTTGCGGATTTGCGAGCGCTTCCTTGTTCTTGACCGGCCGGCCATGGACGACCTCGCGAACGGCGAGTTCGACGATCTTGCCGGACTTTGTCCTGGGGATATCGGCAACCTGAAGGATCTTTGCCGGGACATGCCGCGGCGAGGCACCGGTGCGGATGCGGGCCTTGATCCGCGTTTCCAGATCGGCATCGAGCGTCACGCCCTCCGCCAACCGGACGAACAGCACGACACGCACATCGTCCTCAAAATCCTGGCCGATGCAGATGGCCTCAAGCACCTCTTCCATCTGCTCGACCTGATTGTAGATTTCGGCAGTCCCGATTCTCACGCCCCCGGGGTTGAGGGTCGCGTCCGAACGCCCGTGAATGATCAGACCGCCATGCTCTGTCCATTCGGCAAAATCGCCATGGCACCAAATATTGTCGAAGCGATCGAAATAGGCGGCCCGGTACTTGGACCCATCCGCATCGTTCCAGAACATGATCGGCATGGAGGGGAAGGCCGCTGTGCAGACGAGCTCTCCCTTTTCGCCGCGAACGGGCTTTCCCTCATCATTCCAGACATCGACGGCAAGGCCGAGGCCAGGCCCCTGGATTTCACCGCGCCAGACGGATTTCAATGGATTGCCGAGCACGAAGCAGGAGACGATATCGGTGCCGCCAGAGATGGAGGCGAGCTGCATATCGGCCTTGATGCCTTCATAGACAAAACTGAAGCCTTCGGGCGACAGCGGCGAGCCGGTCGATGTCATCAGACGCAGGCTTGAGAGATCATGGGTCTCTATCGGCTTGAAGCCGCCCTTGCGGACCGCGTCGATATACTTGGCCGAGGTTCCGAAAACCGCGAAGCCTTCATCCCGCGCATAGTCGAAAAGGACATTGCCATCCGGATAGAAGGGGGAACCATCAAACAGGCAGAGCGTGGCACCGCAGGCAAGGCCTGTGACCAGCCAGTTCCACATCATCCATCCGCAGGTGGTGAAGTAGAACAGGCGCTCCCCTTCCCGCAAACCACAGTGAAGGCGGTGTTCCTTCAGATGCTGCAGAAGCGTGCCGCCGGCAGAATGCACGATGCATTTGGGAACACCTGTCGTGCCCGACGAGAAGAGGATGTAGAGCGGGTGCGAGAACGGCAGGCGCTCATAGGTGATCTCTTCGACGGAAAAGCCGGCGATGAATTGCTCGAGGCTTTGACCCTCGGCAAGTTTTTCCAGCAGTGCCGGGGTATCGCCCGCATAGGGAATGACGAGGACAGGGACGCCCAGTTTCCTGGAGACCGAGACGACCTTGTCGGCGACGTCCTGACGTTTTCCGTTGTACCAATAGCCGTCGCAACTGATGAAAAGTGAAGGTTCAATCTGGCCGAACCGATCAAGCACGCCCTGCTCGCCGAAATCGGGAGAGCAGGATGACCAGATGGCACCCAGGGACGTTGCAGCCAGCATCAAGGCAATCGTTTCGGGCATATTGGGCATCATGGCGGCGACACGATCGCCTTTGCCAATTCCCATGGACCGCATCGCCTGCTGCAGGCGCGATACCATGGCCGTCAATCTGCGCCAGGTCCAACGATCGGCAACCTTGTTCTCGCCCCGAAAGATCAGGGCATCCCCCTCGCCGGCCCGAGCGAGAAGGTTTTCTGCAAAATTGAGCCGTGCCTGAGGGAAGAACTTCGCCTTAAGCATATCGCCGGGATCGTCGAGAACGGTCTCACCCTTTTCACCAACGACCTCTGCCCAGTCCCAGAGGCTAGACCAGAAGCCAGCACGATCTTCCAGCGACCAGCAATAGAAGGCATCGTAACCGTCACCAGGAGCGCCATAGTTATCAGCCGACCACTGCATAAACTCGGTCAGCGGCTGTCGCTGCTTAAAGGTCTCCGTCGGGGTCCAAAGCGGTGTTTGTTCGGCCATATCAATCCTCCATCCACGCCTGATATAGCATACCGCACTGCGATAAAAAGCAATCCGAAAGGCTGGGGTGACGGACGAGGTTTGCCCGTTTCAGACATTTGGTGTAGTGCCGGCCCTACCATTTTAGAGAGACTGTTTGCTCGAAATTAGGAACGCCGCATGATCGCGAGACCAGAGGGGGGAGCCAAGACAATTGGGACCGCCACCCGATTGGCCAGACGCTTTATCCGCATTGCGCTCATTGCAGTCATTCTGGTGATCGCGACGCTTACCCTTTCGCGGATTGCGGCCCCCTATCTGGTCTCGACCGCAATTGTGCGCAGTGCCTTCGCATCCGCCATGGCGCGCTGGACGGGTCATGACGTCATCATTTCTTCCATTCCGGCCGTCAGCTTCTGGCCGACCCCTGAGGTTACCCTCATGGGAGTATCCGTCACCCGTCAAGACGGAGAGGAGCGCGTGGCGCTTGGACAGATCGACGCGATCGAAGCGCGCTTCAGCCTGATGTCGGCGATCAAGGGCCAACCGGATTTCAAGTCGTTCAGACTGCTGCGACCGAAGATCCGGATTGAGCGGGATGCCGATGGTCGCCTGGATTGGACAGATGAAGGACTTCTGAGCGAAGCGGTTCGTGCGGCCAAGGCTGCACCTGATGGCAGCCAAAGCCTGGCTGGCACGTTCGACGCCGAAATCGGCAGTGTCGAGGTGATCGATGGCGAGATCACCCTGATCGACAATCGCGATGGCCATCAGGTGGTCCTCGATCAGTTCGATGCCAGGCTCAACTGGCCTCGACTTTCAGCACCTGTGTCGGGCACGGCATCGATGGCGCTCTTGGGCGAAGCGATAACGGTGGAACTTGCCACCCCCTCGCCGCTGCTCCTCATCAAAGGGGAGACGGCGAGGGTGACGGCGGAGGCGAGCCTGACCGCCGGCACTGGAAAATTCGAGGGCACTGTCAGCCTCACCGACGGCCTGGTCGGCCAGAGTGCCATCGAGCTTACCATTTCCGATGTGCCGGCAATTGCCAAGCTGGCGGGGCTGAGGCTTGCCGGCACCGAAAACTGGCGAAGCTTCAGCCTGCAGACGACAGTGCTGCGCGATCCCACGGAGTGGCGGTTTGATACCCTTGCCTTCCAGATTGATGGCAGCCGAGGCCAGGGGCTGGCGGCATTGCGCTGGTTGCCAGATGGCAGGTCGCGATTGAGTGGAACGCTTGCAATCGATCATCTTGGCCTCGATCGGCTGCTCGTTGCGCTGGCCCTGCCGTTTGATGATGCAGTTGCCGTGCGCCTGCCGAGCATCCTACGCTGGTTGGATCTCGACATCCGCCTTTCTGCTCCAACGGCCAGCTTTCAAGGCCTGACCCTGACGGACCTCGGCGCAAGCCTTGTCGGCGGCGCTGAGGACATCGCGCTGGTCATTGGTGATGCCCGCCTCTTTGGGGGAACATTGAGTGCCCGTATCGGTGCCAAGACCGGGATTGCTTCGACGAGCAACCTTTCCCTGAACCTCGCCAACGCACAGATCGGAGAGCTTTTTTCCGCTCTTGGGGTCGATGGCCCCCATCCCGTCGGGCCAGGTTCGCTGGAAATGCGCCTGGCACTGCCGCCCGGCAACTGGCAGAGAAACCCCGATGACATAACCGGTCATGTCAAACTTTCAGCCGACAATGGCGTTCTGCAAGGGTTTGATGCCGCAGGCGTGCGTAAAATGCTGAAGGACTACGCTCATTTTCAGCTGGACGCCGCAGGCAATGACGATTTCCCGTTTGAACAGTTCGACCTTTTCGTACGGCTCAACAAGGGAGTGGCCGAAATCGAGAAGGCGGCCATCCGAGGACGGCAGGAAGAGCTGACATTTTCGGGGATCGCCCCGCTTGGCCCTCTCGCGCTGGCGCTGAGCGGCGAGCTGAAACCTTCCTCTGTGGCAAGCACGGCAAACGCCCCGCCCCTCAACTTCTTTGTTGGCGGCACGATCCACACACCGGTCATTTCTGGCTCGACCAACCATTGAGGACAATGACCGATCCGGCGTTGATGCCCAAGCTTCGCGAAACCAAGGTCGCGCTAATATAGCTGCGAATCGAACTGTCTGGAGGGGACATGCAGGCGCTCATCGCGGGAATGATCAAACTGGCGCTCGCCTCGCTTCTGGCGGGAAGCCTGCTCTCGGTGGTCGGCGTGACACCGCGCTCCGTTATCGAAAGCATGGGCGTTACCCCGCAGGATTTGCAGAACGGCATTCTTAATGCCCTTGCCTGGACAGCACCACGCCTCCTGATGGGCGCGGTCGTCATCCTGCCGGTGTGGTTTCTCACCTATATTCTTGCACCGCCACGCAGTTGAGCGAGCCTGCCCCTTCAGGAAACGGAACCGCGCAAGGCCACATGTTCGTCGCGCTGCCGCTGCAGTTCCCGCTGCTTAGTGCCAATAGACGCCACAATGACGCCGATGGTGACCAGCCCGATAAGGATGGTGCAGACCGCGTTGATTTCAGGCGTCACCCCGAGACGGACCTGCGAATAGATCTTGATCGGTAGCGTCGTAGCACCCGGCCCCGTGGCAAAACTTGCGATCACCAGATCATCCAGCGAAAGCGTGAAAGCGAGCATCCAGCCTGAAATCACCGCCGGCAGAATGAGCGGCAGAGTGATCTTGAAGAAGGTCTTGACCGGCGGGCAGCCGAGATCGCTCGCCGCTTCTTCCAGGCTCGTATCGAAGGTCAGCAGACGCGATTGAACGACGATCGCCACATAACACATGGTGAAGGTCGTATGCGCAATCACCACCGTCATCAGGCCGCGATCGATGCCGACGGCGACGAAGAGAAGCAGGAGCGACAGGCCGGTGATCACTTCGGGCATGACGAGCGGCGCATAGACCATGCCGGAAAACAGCAGACGTCCGGGAAAGCGGCGGAAGCGTACCAGCGTCAGCGCCGCCAGCGTGCCAAGCACGGTGCCGAGACTTGCACTCAGAAGGCCAACCTGGAGCGTCACCCAGGCAGCGCTCATCAGGCCCTCGTTGCGCCACATCTCGCCATACCATTTGAGCGAAAAGCCGCCCCAGACGGTCACCAGCTTCGACTCGTTGAAGGAGTAGACGACGAGGATCAGGATCGGAATATAGAGAAAGGCAAAACCAAGGGTCAGAATTGCCGGATCGAATTTCCCAGGTCTCATGCTCGCCCCCTTACACCTTCTGCTGCTGGTTCTGGAAGATGGCGATGGGAATGACCAAGACCAGCAGAAGCAGGACGGCGACAGCCGATGCGAGCGGCCAGTCCCGGTTGCCGAAGAACTCGGTCCACAGCGTCTTGCCGATCATCAGAGTATTCGAGCCGCCGAGCAGGTCGGGAATGACGAACTCGCCGGTAATCGGGATGAAGCAGATCATCGAGCCGGCGATCACCCCGGGAAGCGACAGCGGAAAGGTGATTTTCCAGAAGGCTTTCCAGGGAGGGCAGCCCAGATCGCTTGCAGCTTCCAGCAGCGTCCCGTCCATCTTTTCCAAAGCCGCATAAAGGGGCAGCACCATGAAGGGCAGATAGGAGTAGACGATGCCGATGAACACCGCGAGTTCGGTGCGGTAGATCTGCACCTGCTGCCCCTCCTCCATCAGCCCCAGGGATTGCAGGAGGACGGTGAGCAGGCCCTCCGGCTTCAGAATCCCGATCCAGGCATAAACGCGGATCAGGAACGAGGTCCAGAATGGCAGGATGACCAGCATGACCAAGGTCGGGCGGATGGAAACGGAGGCGCGCGCCATGGCCAGCGCCATCGGATATCCGATCAGAAGCAGAAGCAGCGTCGAGATGAAGGCGATGCGCAGCGAGGACAGGTAGGCATTGATATAGAGCGGGTCTTCCGTCAGGAAAAGATAGTTCTCGAAATCCAGCTGGCTTAAGAAATCGCGGATTGCGGCAAAGCCCTCGAACACCGGTGTGTAGGGCGGCATTGCGATCGCCGTGTCGGACAGCGAGATTTTCAGGATGATCGCGAAGGGCGCCAGAAAGAACAGCGCCATCCAGAGATACGGCACGGCCACCACCAGCCAGCGGGCGGGGCTCGACTTCGGCGCGGTCACGGGTTCGACCATGCTCGCCTCCTCAGCGCGTCAAGACAAGACCGGCTTCGGCCGGCCAGGACAACCAGACCATATCGCCAAAGGTAATCGGTCGATCGACAAGGCGCGAAACATTGGCCTGAGCGGCGCGGAACATGCGCCCGTCATCGAGACGCACGATAAAGACCGAGAAATCGCCGAGATAGCCGATGTCCCAGACTTCGCCATGCAGCATGTTGGCGGCGGAAATCTCCGGCTTGGTCGTGGAGATGCGGACCTTTTCCGGTCGGATGGCAAAGGCAACGCTGTCGCCCGCCACGGCATTGCAGGCCTGATCGACCTTGATCTTCAAACCGTCGCTGTCGATGTGGACGATTTCGCCTGCCGCATGGCTTTCCTTGCTCTCGACCTTGGCTTCGAGAATATTGATGTCGCCGATGAAATCCGCGACATAGCGGGAATTTGGTGCCTCGTAGATTTCCGCCGGTGTCGCGACCTGCACCAGCACGCCCTTGTCCATGACGGCGATCCGGTCGGACACGGTCATCGCCTCTTCCTGATCATGGGTGACGATCAGGAAGGTGAGCCCCAGCGTCTGCTGGATGTCCATCAGCTCGAACTGTGTTTCTTCGCGCAGCTTACGATCCAGCGCGCCGAGCGGCTCGTCCAGCAACAGAACCTTCGGGCGCTTGGCAAGCGAGCGGGCGAGCGCCACACGCTGCCGCTGACCGCCGGAAAGCTGGTTGGGCTTGCGCTTGGCAAACTGCTCGAGCTTCACCAGCTTCAGCATTTCGCGGACACGATCCTCGATCTCTGGCTTCGGCAGATTGTCCTGCTCAAGGCCGAAGGCGATGTTCTTTTCGACGCTCATATGCGGAAAAAGTGCATAGGATTGGAACATCATGTTGGTCGGGCGCCGATACGGCGGCACACCCGACAGATCCTGGCCTTGCAGGAGAATGCGGCCTTCCGTGGGATCTTCGAAGCCCGCCAGCATGCGCATCAGGGTGGTCTTGCCACAGCCGGAGGGACCGAGCAGCGAGAAGAATTCGCGCTCATAGATGTCGAGCGTCAGATTATCCACCGCAACGAAATCGCCGAAGCGCTTCGTCACATTTTCAAAGCGGATGAACGGGGTGGCCTCAGGGTCAGCCCATGGTGAGAATTTACGCTTAACAGGCCCCAGTGTCTTCGCCATCTAACGATCCCAGCCGTTCACATCCGTCCAAGCATGAAGAAAAACGCCGGACGCTTGGGGCGCCCGGCGTGAGTATGTCGACCGTCAACTGCCGGTCTTGATCGTTGTCCAGACCCTGTTGAGAACGCGCTGCTCCCGAGGGCCGTAAGGCGAGATGGTGAAGAGTTTCTGCATTACGTCTTCCGGCGGATAGACGGCCGGATTGTCCTTCACGGCGGGATCGAGCAGATCCTTGGAGGCGAGATTGCCATTGGCATACTGAACATAGTTCGACGCCTTGGCGATCACATCCGGCCGCATCATGAAGTTGATGAACTCGTGGGCTTCGGCAACATTCTTGGCATCCGCCGGGATCGCCATGTTGTCGAACCACATATAGGTGCCTTCCTTCGGGATCACGTAGTTGATCTCGACACCGTTCTTGGCTTCTTCGGCGCGGGCCTTGGCCTGCAGGATGTCGCCGGACCAGCCGATGGTGACGCAAATGTCGCCGTTCGCGAGGTCATCGATATAGGCCGAGGAGTTGAAGGTGCGGACCGAGGGGCGGATTTTCATGTAGACATCGCCGCCAGCCTCGAGATCGGCAGTTTCCTTGCTGTCGGGATCCTTGCCGATGTAGTTCATCGCGATGGCGAAGGTTTCGTCCGATGCGTCGAGAATGTTGATGCCGCAGGCCTTGAGCTTTTCGGCGTTCTCCGGCTTGAAGATCGCGTCCCAGCTGTCGACGGTGAAGTCGGCGCCGAGCGCTTCCTTGACCTTGGCGACGTTGTAACCGATGCCGGTCGTGCCCCACATGTAGTTGATGGCGTATTCATTGCCCGGATCGTACTTTGCCAGGCGCTCCGAGACCATCGGCCAGAGATTGCCGATATTCGTCAGCTTCGACTTGTCGAGTTTCTGGAAAACGCCGGCCTGGATCTGGCGCGCTAGGAACGGTGCCGTCGGCACAACGACGTCATAACCGGAACTGCCGGCAAGCAGCTTGGTTTCGACCAGTTCATTGCTATCGAAAACGTCATAGACAACCTTGATGCCGGTTTCCTTGGTGAAATCCGCAAGCACGGATTCATCGATATAGTCGGACCAGTTGTAAACGTTGACGACTCGCTCCTGCGCCTGGACGGCCGATGCGATGAAGATCGTGGCAAGCGCCACGGACGCCGTGCGGATGAAATGAGCCTTCATTTTTTCTCCTGTTCCAGCCAGAGGGCGGAGCGCCCCCGATGCCATTCCCATTGTTTTTTAAGAGACTAGAAAGGAATTGCACGGGCGACAAGCGAAATTCTTCGCAGTCGCAAAGGCTTTATTAGGGACCACTTCCTCACTGGAAATCGAAGGCGGAGAGCCCCGTGACCATCTCATCTAGCCCGAGGGGACGGGTGAGTGGCGGCTCGGCCCGGGCAAGGCAACCGGAGCGTTCGCACAAGCGACAGGCAGATCCGACGGCGATTGCGGGGACGGCCCGATCCGGAAGGGCTGCTGCATAGGCCACCTCATCGCGGTTGGATGCGTCGCATGCAAAAAGCAAAGCCGTGCGGCGAATACGCTCGCCAAAGGCGGCTTGCGGCCCCTCAAGTGTCCGCGACATTGTCAGGAATGCGCTGCCGTCTGGCATCTCCACCTGCTCGACCAGAACCTGACCCGGCTGGGCAAAGGCCGCATGGACGTTGAGCTTGGGACAGCCACCGCCAAACCTGGCCTGGGGAAAGCCTTGCGCACCGGCCCTGCGGAAGCGGTTTCCGGCATTGTCGATCTCCATCATGAAGAAGGCGACACCCGTAGCACCCGGCCTCTGCAGCATGGTGAGCCGATTGGCCGCCTGCTCGAAGGATACGTTGAAGCGCGCCCGCAGCACATCGACATCGTAGCGTGCGCGGATGGCGGCGCCAAGAAATGCGCCATAGGGCATCATCAAGGCGTGCGCGGCGTAACGGGCAAGCTCGAAGCGCCCTATGCGTCGCGCCTCCCCAGACGACAATCCGAGAGCCTCCAACTCCGCCTGAACCTCTTCCCCCATCGCAAGAAGCGCCACTTCCATGGCGATCTCGCGCAGCTGATCGAACGGCGAAAGACGCTCCGACAGGAAGAGGCGCATGGAGTGGCGATCATACCGGCGGCGAAGCGATGGCATGGTCTGGACAGGGAGCGCCCGCACGACGATGCCATGGGTGCTGCGCAACCAGGTCTTCAGCGCAACGCCGAGATCGTCTCCAGCCGAGAGTCCCAGGGCGGCATGGAATGTCTCTGCCGCATCATCCAGCCTTGCGAAATGATTGGGTCTGCGCTCGAAGGCTTCGCGCACCTCGTCGATCGGCAGCCGGGCACCCGATAGCGATGTCTGATGGCCCTCTCGGGCCAGAAGGTCGGCGAGATCGGAAAGGCGGGCCGCCTGCTCGCGGTAAGCCCTGTAAAGCTTGACGATGCCGCTTGCGGCATTGGGGGCGGCCTCCGCCACTTCAATCAGCTCCTGGTCGCCCGGCAATTCGCCAGACAGCAACGGATCGGCAAAAACCTCGCGCAGCTGGCTTGTCGATCCGCCCGCCTCGCCCTGCAGCTCATCGAGATCGACTTTGTAGACGGACGCGAGCTTGATCAGCAACTGGACCGTCAGCGGCCGCTGGTTGCGCTCGATCAGATTGAGATAGGAAGGGGAAATTTCGAGCGCTTCCGCCATCGCCGTCTGGGTAAGGCCAAGGCCGTTGCGAATGCGCCGGACCCTGGGGCCGGCAAAGATCTTGCGCTCCGCCATTTTACAGATCCTTACAAGATCGGAGCCAGCTCGCGACCCAGTATTATTTACAGATTTTACAAATTTACAGCGAAAATCTGTCAAAGGCAAGACAGCATAACCTCTTTCATCTCGCTGATTTCTCGAATTTTCTGGCAGTTTTTGCAGTGCGATGTAAATCTCGTCACATCAGAGCCGACCTGCAGATGCGATTTTCTTCGGCACTTTCTGAGACAGGGAGAAGATATATGACTGATTTTGACAAGCTCGTTCCGAACGCCCCCAAGGGTCGCTTTGACGGCATTGAGCGCCCCTACACGGCGGCTGATGTCCAGCGCCTGCGCGGCTCGGTGGAGATCAAGTACACGCTGGCCGAAATGGGCGCGAACCGGCTGTGGCAGCTGATCAACGAGGAGGACTTCGTCAACGCACTTGGCGCGCTTTCCGGCAATCAGGCCATGCAGATGGTCCGTGCGGGCCTGAAGGCGATCTATCTCTCCGGCTGGCAGGTTGCCGCTGACGCCAATACCGCCTCTGCCATGTATCCCGACCAGTCGCTCTACCCGGCGAATGCCGCTCCGGAACTGGCCAAGCGGATCAACCGGACGCTGCAGCGCGCCGACCAGATCGAGACGCAGGAAGGCAAGGGCCTTTCGGTCGACACCTGGTTCGCGCCGATCGTCGCCGATGCGGAAGCTGGCTTTGGCGGACCGCTCAATGCCTTCGAGATCATGAAGGCATTCATCGAGGCGGGCGCTGCTGGCGTCCATTTCGAGGACCAGCTGGCGTCGGAAAAGAAGTGCGGCCATCTCGGCGGCAAGGTTCTGATCCCGACCGCAGCGCATATCCGCAACCTGACGGCTGCGCGTCTGGCCGCCGACATCATGGGGGTTCCGACACTGATCGTCGCCCGCACGGACGCCGAGGCCGCGAAGCTTCTGACATCCGATATCGACGAGCGCGACCGGCCTTTCGTCGACTACGATGCCGGCCGCACGGCGGAGGGTTTCTACCAGGTCAAGAACGGCATCGAACCTTGCATCGCCCGCGCCGTTGCCTATGCCCCGCACTGCGACATGATCTGGATGGAAACGGGCAAGCCGGATCTGGAACAGGCCCGCAAGTTTGCCGAGGCCGTGCACAAGGTTCATCCCGGCAAGAAGCTTGCCTATAACTGCTCGCCCTCCTTCAACTGGAAGAAGCACCTGGACGACGCGACGATCGCCAAGTTCCAGCGCGAACTGGGTGCCATGGGCTACAAGTTCCAGTTTATCACGCTCGCCGGCTTCCACCAGCTGAACTACGGCATGTTCGAACTGGCCCGCGGCTACAAGGATCGGCAGATGGCAGCCTATTCGGAGCTGCAGGAGGCGGAATTCGCAGCCGAGGTCAATGGTTACACCGCGACCAAACACCAGCGCGAAGTCGGCACCGGCTACTTCGACGCCGTGTCGCTCGCCATCACCGCCGGCCAGTCTTCAACCACGGCGATGAAGGAATCGACCGAAACCGAGCAGTTCCGCCCGGCGGCAGAATAGCATCCGAGGCAATTGTCCCTCACCCTGCCCTTTCCCCGCCAGCGGGGAGAGGGACAGAACTAAGATCCACCGCACTCAAGAACCCCTGATACCAAGAGGAGAAATGTCATGACACCCCAGACCCGAGTCAAGGAACGCGCCGAAGAACAATCCTCGGCGATGAGCACCGACCAGCAAGCAATGATCCGCATGCTGGCCAATGATCTGCACCGCCTCAACCACTCGATCATGAAGGCCGTCGATGCCGGCGTTTCGGTCGAACTCGTCCGCTCCGCCCGCCACCATGGCGGCGACGGCAACTGGGGTGATCTGCTGATCCCCGTCATCGTCACCCAGGGCAACCATCAGGCTGCCTGAACCAGTCCCAATCCGGTCGCGCCTACGGTCGGACCCACTGCCCGCACGGCAAATGCCTTCTTGGAGGCCATGCACGGTGCGGGCTTTTTTTACCCCTAGCCCGGCTCGAAACCAGTCAATCCGATGTGCTGGGGCGTTTGCCGGCGAAAATATCGCGACGGGATTTCAGGAGCTTTGACAGCCGTTCGACAACGGTCCTGATGTCGCGACGGTGGCGATCATCGTTGTTCATGACGATCCACTGGCGGTGGCGCAATTCTGCAATCTCTTCACCGACACGTTCAAGGCCGGGATCGAGGTCGCCGACGAAACAGGGCAACACGCCGGTGCCGGCGCCGGCACGCACCAGATCGTACAGCGTTCTTGGCCGATTGGCGGTGATGGCGATGCGTTCCGCCCTTTGTTCATGCGGCCAGCGAAGATAGGCGGAAACGGCCGCCTCGGTATCCACTGCGAGCCAGGGATCCAGACCGAGCCAATCGCGATTGCGCGCTCGATAGGCTGCATAGGCCACGTCGCCAGCGGCAATCGATGCGAGATTGGGCTCCTCGGGCTCGAAAGCGCGCATGGCAATGTCGCTTTCGCGGTGCGTCAGGCGTGCCCTCTGCTCGGCCACCGCAATCGCAAGCCTGAAGGTGTCCCGCTCGGTGCGGATCTGCTGCATGTTCTCGCCGACCAGCCAGGCATTCCAGGTGCCGAGCATCAACCGCACAAGGCTCTGGCCCGCCGCACCCTCACGCCACTGATCGACACGCCGGCTGCCCGCCTCGAACTCCGCGACAAAATCGAGAAGCTGGCTGCCATCTGCCGTCAGCGTGTAGCCGCTCTGGCTGCGCAGGAAGAGGTCGCGGCCGAGAGCCTGCTCAAGCTCGACCATCCGCCGCCCCAGCGTCGCGGGGCTCAAACCCGTGATCTCGGAGGCCGCAGACAGGCCACCCTGACGGGCGACAGCGACAAAAAGCTGATAGGCGTCCCAAGCGATGTTTTTCATGGATGAAACACATCGCACAGAATGGTCCGTTTATCCATCCAGATATGAAGGATAGTTTCGGTCCATCAAAGCAGGAGTTCAATCATGCACAGTCTGGTTTTGCCTTTTTATAAGAAAGAACCCCACACGATGAGCCAGAAGGAAAGGCGGGAGGCGGAAGAGCGCTTCTATAGGGAGCACGCCCATCCGCGGCTCGCCGCCTTTACCGCGTGGATGCGACGAGCAGGCACACGGGTCGAGGATGCGCAGCACCCGGCCTCGGCCGAAGTTTTAGTCGCGACAGAAGACAAGATGCGGCGGCGGGAAGACAGGTGCTCAGGCGAGGCCGGAGCTGCGAGCCGATCTTGCCACGCCTATGCCACCCGGCTCAAGGCCGGCTGAGCATCCGGTTCTATGCGGAACTGCTGCAGAAGGTCCCTCAGCGCATTCGTCTGACTGGCCAGTTCCTGGGTGGCCGCCGTGGCTTCCTCGACCATGGCCGCATTCTGCTGGGTCATCTGATCCATGCGCGTCACAGCGCCGTTCACCTCGAGCAGGCCACCGGATTGATCACGACTTGTCATCGCAATCGTTTCGACATGCGCGCTGATTTCGGCGATCTGGGTACCGATGCGCGACAGGACTTCGCCCGTTTGCTGAACATGGGATGAGCCCGCCGCGACCTCTGCCGCCGACCGATTGATCAGCGCCTTGATTTCCTTGGCAGCACCTGCCGAGCGCTGCGCAAGCTCACGGACCTCCTGGGCAACAACGGCAAATCCCTTGCCGGCTTCGCCGGCACGAGCGGCCTCTACACCTGCGTTGAGGGCGAGGAGGTTTGTCTGGAAGGCGATCTCATCGATCACGCCGATAATACTCGAGATCTGGCGAGAGGCCTCCTCGATCCGTCCCATGGCGGAAATTGCACTGCCGACCACCATGGCAGATTCATCCGCATTCTTCTTCGCTTCGCGCACGACACCATTGACCATGTCGGCCCGCCCCGAAGACGCCCGAACGGCTTCGGTAATCTGGTCGACGGCGGCTGCGGTTTCCTCCAGCGAGGCAGCCTGCTGCTCGGTGCGCCCTGCAAGATCGAGCGCAGAATGGGCCATCTGCCGGCCGTTGTTCTGGATCTCGTCCACATTGCCGGCAATCTGCCGCATGGTATCGCGCAGGCGTGCCAGAGACAGGTTAAAATCGGTGCGCAGGCGCTCCAGCCGACCGTGGAAACGCTCTTCAATCTCGAAGGAGATATCGCCCACAGCAAGGCGCTCCAGAGCCCGGGCCAGCTGGCCGACGGCATGATCGATCTGCTGGTCGAGCGCCTGCTTTTCCTCGTCATTGCGCTGGCGCTCGGCATCGGCCGTCATCTGGTCTCGCTGACGGTCATGCTCCATCGCGATCTTGGCACGGGCATTCGACTTGAAGACAGACAGGGCTCGCGCCATGGCGCCGATCTCGTCACCACGCCCGTCTCCGGCGATACCGGTTTCCAGGTCACCTTCCGCCAGACGCTGCATGGTGGCCGTGATGCGTGCTATCGGGCGCTGCAAAGTCACAACCAGGGCAAAGCCGCCGATCAAGGCCAGAATGACGCCGGCGATTGTCGTGCCGATCGAAAGCTGGTTGGCCTCCTGGCGTTCTGTGCCGGCTACATCTTTCTGCAGATCGGCAAAAGCGGTGAGCGAGGACCAGATGGCGTCCATGGCGCCGGTGGCCTCGGCAAAGCTCGCCTCGCGGGCCGTTCCGGTCTCGATGAGCTTGGCTGTGTCCTCGGCAAGCGCCGCCATGATCGGCGTCATCGATCCGACCAGGCTGTCATAGAATACCTTGTCGGCAATGCTGCCGCCCAGGATGGCGAGATTGTCGCCAATCAGCTTGATCTGGCGAATGACGGGCTCGCGCGCCTTTTCATCCTTTGCGGCAAGAAAGGCCGTGGTTGCGATGCGAAGGTCGTAGACATCCGAAATCAGCGTGCGACTTCCGACCTGGATTTCGGCGGATTGGACGGCAGCGGTCTCGACCGTTGCAAAACGCTCGGCAGACAGGGCGTATTTGGTTTTCGCAGCAGCGCGCAGGATTGCTTCGAAGCCCTTGAAGCGGCTGACCATGCGACTTGTGTCGATTGCGGCTTCCAGGCTGAGATCGGCTTTTTGCAGCAGGGCTTTCAAGTCGGACACGGCTGCCTGATAGTCTTTGGCCATCGCCTTGTTTTCAGGCGGCAGGGCATTGGTGACCTTGCGCTGCGTCTTCACCAATTCGCCGACCTGAGCCGCAAGATAGGAATGCTGCGCTTCCGGAAGTCCGGCCGCGAAGTAACCTTTGACGAAGGCTGCCATGTGATCGGCGCCAGCTGCCAAGCGCTCGGCCTCGCGGAGCGCGGCCTTGGCTTCGTTTTCGCCGGCAAGCACGGCGCGCTCCAGCTTCAACGCTTCGTCGGATACGCGAAACTGCTGGGCCATCAGCCCCTTGAGGTGGTCGTTGATGGCAGCCACCCGTTCGGTTTCCTGCTGGTGCAACTGCCACAAGAGATCGATCTTCTGCTGGATCTCGCCCGTGCCGACCACCGCCTGCCCGAGAAAACTGCGCCCGGCGCCGGTTTCGCCAATGGCGGCAAGATTGTCTTCAAGGTTTTTCGTCTGGTCCGACAGGCCGCTGATCACCGCATCGCGGTTCTCCTCGGAAGCGTTTGCCAAAAAGCTGTTCATCCGGGCCGTAACATCACGGAACCCATTGAGCGACCGCATCGTGCCGTTTGAAATCTCCATGCGCTCCTGCAGCAGGCCCGAGGCATAGAGGCCCATGAAGCCGACTGCCGAGATCGACAGCACAAACGGCAGGACAAAGGCCATGACCTTGGTCGATATGGAAAAACGCGAAAAAAATCGATCGAACATGCTTCCCCCAAGCCGGGCACAACAGCCCACGATCACATTCGTCGTGCGCAGCACCCCTCCCGGCGCTTTGCACAAACATGCGTCAAACTTCGCCGACAAATGTCAATTTGAGGTTAAATGCTGAAAAGCTGATCTGCCGATTGGGGACACCTGCTGCAAGCACCGCCACGCAATGCCGATCTGGCGCTTGGCCAGATCACAGGGAGATTGAAAGCACTTCGGATCAGCCGAGGAATTTCAGAGCCAGCAGCGTCAGAGCGACGGTGGCAGACAGGCAGGACACGGTGAGATAGGCAACCTGGCGGCGGAATTCTGCGGCCTGGCGGGTCGCAGCAATCGCGATGGCGCGGGGTTTACGGATTTCCTTGGTCATCGGCGCCTCCTGGCTTGGCACATCACCTGTTCGTCTTCGCCTGTTCAATGGCCCAGCCCCGTGGGCAGGTCGCGCTGGCGGCATTCTGTCAGACTATGACGAGCATGTTAACAAGTCCTGAAATTTGCGCTGATTGGCAGCAAATGGCAAGGGATTTCCGCTCAGACGCTTTCACCCGCCGCATGCCCCGAGGCCCAGGCCCATTGGAAATTGTAGCCGCCGAGCCAGCCCGTCACGTCGACACACTCGCCGATGAAATAAAGCCCCGGCACCGATTTCGCTTCCATGCTGCGGCTGTCGAGGTGGCGGGTGTCGACGCCGCCCAGGGTCACTTCGGCCGTGCGATAGCCCTCCGAGCCGGCGGGCTTTATCTTCCAGCTTCGGATGCGGTCGGCAAGGGTGGCCAGTGCCTTGTCGGGCAGATCGGCGAGCGGACGCTCCAGCCTCGCCGTTTCGGCAAGATACTGGGCAAGTCGCTTCGGCAGGTGGTGGGCGAGGACTGTCTGCACCTGCTGGCGGCCGTTTTCCTGCTTGGCTGTCTTCAGCAGGGCTGCGAAATCAACGCCCGGCTCGAGCGACAGAGTGATCTCGTCGCCCTCCCGCCAATAGCTGGAGATCTGCAGGATGGATGGACCGGACAGGCCGCGATGCGTGAAGAGCAGCGCCTCGTTGAACCGCGTCTTGCCGCAGGCAACGTCGGCATTGACCGCGACGCCCGACAGGTCCGAGAGTTCGCCAAGCAGGTTCGGCTCAAGCGTCAGCGGCACGAGGGCCGGCCGCGTTTCCGTGACCGACAAGCCGAATTGCTCGGCAATACGATAGGCAAAGCCTGTTGCGCCCATCTTCGGGATGGATTTGCCGCCACATGCAACGATCAGGCTTGAAGCGTGGATCTGGCCTTGGCTGGTTGAAAGGCAGTAGCCGCCCTCATCCCGGGCGACCTCCGAGATTTCGCAGGAGAGCCTTAGTTCGACGGCCACCGCGCGCATCTCTTCGAGCAGCATGCGGATGATGTCCTTGGCGCTGTCATCGCAGAACAATTGCCCCAAGGTCTTTTCATGCCAGCCGATGCGGTGGCGGTCGACCATGGCGATGAAATCCGCCGGTGTGTAGCGCGCAAGCGCTGACTTGGCGAAATGCGCGTTCTCGGAGAGATAGTTCTTCGGTCCGGCATGGAGATTGGTGAAATTGCAGCGCCCGCCGCCGGAAATGCGGATCTTTTCACCCGGCGCTTTCGCATGGTCGAGCACGATGACGGAGCGCCCGCGCCGACCGGCTGCGATGGCCGCCATCATGCCGGCGGCCCCTGCCCCGATAATGGCAACGTCATAGTTTCTGGCCATGGCCGCACTCCTGAAATTCCGTCGCCTGTCTTGGCAAAGTCGCCATCAAAGTCAACGTGTCCCCTCGCCAAAGGCCAAACTCCGGTTATGATGGCCCCCATCAACAACGAACTGGTGAGACATGCCCGCGAAGAAATCCATGCCGAAAGCCCAGAACGCAGCCTCCAAAAAAGCGGTTGTACCGCCGGACCCGGGATCGCTGCGCGGCGTTTCGAACTGGACCGAGGCGGCAAGCTGGCTGAGAGCCCGCGGCATCGAGGATATCGAATGCATCACGCCCGACCTCGCCGGCGTGCCGCGCGGCAAGATGATGCCGTCTTCGAAGTTCACCTCGAACACATCGCTTGCTCTGCCCTCGGCGCTCTACCGCCACACCATCTCCGGGGAATATCCCGACGAGACCGAGAATTTCCGCTACGAACCGCGCGACAGCGACCTGAAACTGCTGCCGGATCTGTCCACGCTCTCCGTCGTGCCCTGGGAAAGCGACCCGACCGCCCAGGTGATCTGCGACATCGTCAATGTCGACGGGGAAAATGTCTCCTACACGCCGCGCAACGTTTTGAAGAACGTTCTGAGGCTCTATGAAGACAGGGGCTGGAAACCGGTCGTGGCACCGGAGATCGAGTTCTATCTGGTCGCGGTGAATGATGATCCGGACTATCCGCTGCATCCGCCGAAGGGACGATCCGGCCGTTCGATCGTTGGCGGCCAGGGCTATTCGATTGCCGGCATCAATGAATTCGACGAGTTGATCGACGACATCTACCACTTCTCGGAAAAGCAGGGCCTCGAAATCGATACCCTGATCCATGAAGAAGGTCCGGCGCAGCTGGAGATCAACCTGCGCCACGGCAATCCGATCGAACTGGCCGACCAGGTCTTCATGTTCAAGCGCACCATTCGTGAGGCGGCGCTGAAGCACGGCATCTACGCCACCTTCATGGCCAAGCCGATGCAGGGCCAGCCGGGATCGGCCATGCACATCCACCAGTCGGTCGTGGATATCAAGACGGGCAAGAATGTCTTCTCCAAGCCGGACGGCACAGCCTCGCCGGAATTCTTCCACTTCATCGGCGGCATGCAGAAATACGTGCCCAAGGCGCTGGTCATGCTGGCGCCCTATGTGAACTCCTATCGCCGGCTGACGCCGGATATGGCAGCGCCGGTCAACAATGCCTGGGGCTATGACAACCGCACGACCGCTTTTCGCGTGCCTGTCTCGGATGCCGCCGCACGGCGCGTCGAAAACCGGCTGCCGAGTTCGGATGCCAACCCCTATCTCGCGCTCGCAGCCTCGCTTGCCTGCGGTTATCTCGGCATCATCAAGGAGATCGAACCGACGGCACCGGCTGAAGGATCCGAGAACGAAGGTTCGATCGACCTGCCGCGTGGCCTTCTGGAAGCCGTGGCGCTTATGGAAAGCGAGCCCGATTTCGAGGAGGTTTTCGGCAAGGAGTTCATTGGCCTCTACGCCGGCGTCAAACGCGGTGAGTTCGAGACCTTCATGCAGGTGATCAGCCCCTGGGAGCGCGAGTTCCTGCTGCTCAACGTCTGACGGAGGGCGACATGGCCTGGCAAAGCCCGATCGCACCGGGGATTTCCTGGTATCAGGACAGTGTCGGAGAGCGTCCGGACTATACGGCGCTCGACGGTTCCATCTCGACCGATGTCGCCATTATCGGTGGCGGCTTCACCGGCCTGCAGGCGGCCTATAACCTGGCGAGGCTCGGCGTCTCCGTGGTCTTGATCGAGGGCCATCGCTTCGGCGATGGCGCGTCGGGCCGCAATGGCGGGCAACTCGGCACCGGCCAGCGCGCCTGGCCGGACGAGCTCGAGGCAGAGCTTGGTTTCGAGCGCTCCAAGGCGTTGTTCGACATGGCGGAGAATGCCAAGCGCTACCTGCTGGATTTCGCCGAACAGCACGGCATCGACATCGACTATCTGCCGGGCCAGATGAACGTAGCGCATAAGGCGAAGTATGCCGGCGAATATCGCCGCTCGGCCGAGATCATGGCGGCGCGCTACAACTATCCGCATGTCGCCTTCATGGAACGCGACGAGACGCGGCAAAGGCTTGGCTCCAACCGCTATCATTACGGCGTCCGCGATACCGGCACAGGCCACATTCATCCGCTGAAACTGCTTGTCGGACTGGCGCGCGTAGCGGCAGGTGCTGGCGCGCAGATCCACGAGATGACGCCCGCCTCCGCCATTCGCCAGGCGAGCGGCAAGACGCTGATCGATACACCGAAGGGCACGATCACCGCCGACCGCGTTCTGATCGCCACCAATGCCTATATCGGCAATCTGGAACCGGTGACGGCCGCGCATGTGATGCCGATCCGCTCCTTCATCGGGGCGACGGAGCCTCTCGACAAATTTTCATCGATCATCCCCGGCTCGGAGGCCGTGGCCGACAGCCGGTTCGTCGTGCGCTATTTCCGCAAGAGCCGCGACGGGCGGCTGCTCTTCGGCGGACGCGAAGCCTATACGGCCGACAGTCCGCGGGACATTTCGAGCCATATCCGGCGGCAGATCGCCGAGATCTATCCGGATCTGGGCACGATCACGATGACGCATGCCTGGGGCGGCTCCGTCGGCATCACCCTGCCGCGCAAGCCTTTCGCGCGGGATGTCCTGCCGGGAGTGACCTCGCTTGCCGGCTATTCCGGACACGGCGTGATGCTGTCCAATTATGCCGGCAAGATGTATGCGGATACCGTGGCGGGCAATGCGCGCGAACTCGATCTGTTGAAGGACCTGAAAATCCCGGCCTTTCCGGGCGGCGCGACGCTCAGAAAACCGCTGCTGTTCCTGGCCCTGACCTGGTATGCACTCAGGGATCGAATGTGACTGATGGCAACAACATCTTGTGCAACGAGCCGTGGCGACAGAGTGACCAGGATCGGCTCGGCCTTTGGCCTCCAGGACTACGCCATAACCGACAGCTATCTGCGTGCCCATGGCATGGTGGTGGGGACACCGGCGTGGAATGTGGCGACCAACCTGCCGCATTACATGGGTGCTATCGGCGGCATTCCTATTTTTGTACCAGCACGACAGGCTGAACGGGCAATAAAGCTGCTGGAGGCGGTGGCAGCCGCGCCAGACAGCGCGGGGCGCCGACGCAGCAGCACTTACCATGTCACGATCGCCTTGCTGTGCATTGTCCTCACCGGGTTTGGCGCAGCCCCACCTTCCTCCGGTCTTGTGGTCAATCGCCGTGACCATACCTCAGGTCGCCCGCATGAGATGCCGTAATCGCAAAATCCACCGTTCCGGGGTGGCTTTTTTAAATCGATTAGATTAGAACACCTCCAACCAAATTGCCGAATGAGAGATGCCGCATGAGCAGCCAGATCATCCCCGTGGAACCCTTTGACTACGTCGTCTTCGGCGGCACCGGTGACCTTGCCGAGCGCAAACTGCTACCGGCGCTCTATCATCGTCAGCTGGCCGGGCAACTGACCGAGCCGACCCGGATCATCGGTGCATCGCGCACCGCGATGACGAATGAAGAGTATCGCAATTATACGCTTGCCGCGCTGAAGGAGCATCTGAAGGCTGAAGAGCTTGAAGAGACCGAGGTCGCGAATTTCCTGGCGCGCATCCACTATGTCTCTGTGGATGCCAAGTCGGACCAGGGCTGGGACGACCTGAAGAAGCTGCTCGATACCGGCAAGGACATTGTCCGCGCCTTCTATCTGGCCGTCTCCCCATCCATCTTCGGCGATATCGCCGACAAGATCCGCGACCACAAGCTGATCACCAAGTCGACGCGCATCGTGGTCGAGAAGCCGATCGGCCGTGACCTCGCCTCCGCCCAGGCGCTGAACGACACGATCGGCAAGGTGTTCAAGGAAGAGCAGATCTTCCGCATCGACCACTACCTCGGCAAGGAGACGGTGCAGAACCTGATGGCGCTGCGCTTTGCCAATGCCCTCTATGAGCCGCTGTGGAACTCCGCCCATATCGACCATGTGCAGATCACGGTGGCCGAATCCGTCGGCCTCGAAGGCCGCGTCACCTATTACGACAAGGCCGGCGCGCTGCGTGACATGGTGCAGAACCATATCCTGCAGCTGCTCTGCCTCGTTGCGATGGAGGCCCCCTCCTCGCTCGACGCCGAAGCCGTGCGTGACGAGAAGCTGAAGGTGCTGCGCTCGCTGAAGCCGATCACCGACGGCAATGTCGAGAAGCAGACGGTGCGCGGCCAGTACCGTGCCGGCGCCTCGGCCGGTGGCCCGGTCAACGGCTATCAGGACGAACTGGGCGCGGCTTCCGACACGGAAACCTTCGTTGCGATCAAGGCCGAGATCAACAACTGGCGCTGGGCGGGCGTGCCCTTCTACCTGCGCACGGGCAAGCGGCTTGCCACCCGCATGTCGGAAATCGTCATCGCCTTCAAGCCGATCCCGCATTCGATCTTCGGCGAGAGCGCCGGCCGCATCGAGGCCAACAAGCTGGTGATCCGCCTGCAGCCGGACGAAGGCGTCAAGCAGTGGCTGATGATCAAGGATCCAGGCCCGGGCGGCATGCGCCTGCGCCATGTCTCGCTCGACATGAGCTTTGCCCAGGCCTTCGACGTGCGCAATCCCGATGCCTATGAGCGTCTGTTGATGGACGTCATCCGCTCGAACCAGACGCTGTTCATGCGCCGCGACGAAGTGGAAGCGGCCTGGAACTGGGTCGACCCGATACTCAAAGGCTGGGAAGAGATCGGCCAGAAGGCGCAAGGGTATACGTCCGGCACCTGGGGCCCGAGCCAGGCCATCGCGCTGATCGAGCGCGACGGCCGCACCTGGCACGAAAACGACTGAGGCTGACGCACCATGCCGTACACCATGCACAACTTCGACAACGGCGCGGACCTTGCGCAGGCCCTTGCAGACCGCGTTGCGGCAAGCCTCGCCGCTGCAGTAAAGGCCCGGGGCGAAGCCACGCTCGCCGTTTCCGGCGGCTCGACGCCGAAGGCCTTCTTCGAGGCGCTCTCGACACGCGCGCTGGACTGGGGCAAGGTCAAGGTGACGCTGGTCGACGAACGTTTCGTGCCCGCGGACAATGCACGGTCGAACCATCTTCTGGTGAAGACCCATCTTCTCAAGGCAGAGGCAGCGCAGGCCGCGTTTGCGCCGCTCTACCGCCCGGAAAAGACGATCGAAGACGCGGCACGTGCCGCCTCGTCAGCGGTGCCCGGCATGGATCGCCCGTTCGACGTGGCGATCCTCGGCATGGGCACGGATGGCCATACGGCGTCTTTCTTTCCCGGCGGCGACCATCTCGCGGCAGCGCTTGACCTGAACGAACCCCGCCGGGTGATGACGATGGAAGCGCCAGGCGCCGGCGAGGCCCGTCTGACACTATCATTTTCAGCGCTGCACGATGCAGGCCTGCTGATCGTGCATATCGAAGGACCCGAGAAGAAAGCCGTGCTCGACAAGGCTCTCGCCGGATCCGACGAAGCCGAAATGCCCATCCGCGCGGTGCTTGAACGTGCTGCGACCACGCCCGACATTTACTGGGCATCCTGACCTGACGTGCGGCCCCGCCAAGGCCGGGGCACGCACATAAACAATCCCTGGGGCCAAAGTCCCGTGCGCGGCATGCGCCCAAGCGTCCGCGCCAGATGGAGTTTAATCCAATGAGTGCAGACCGCCGTATCGAAGCCATCACCAAGCGGATCGTTGAGCGATCCAAGCCGACCCGCGAGGTCTATCTCGACCGGACGCGCCGGGCGATTTCCAAGGGCGTGCATCGGTCGACACTGTCCTGCGGTAACCTCGCGCATGGCTTTGCCGTCTGTTCCCCCCGCGACAAGGATGCCCTCTCAGGCGATGTCGTGCCGAACCTCGGCATCATCACCGCCTATAACGACATGCTGTCGGCGCACCAGCCGTTCGAGACCTATCCGGCCCTTATCCGCCAGGCCGCCTCGGAAGCCGGTGGCGTGGCGCAGGTGGCCGGTGGCGTGCCCGCGATGTGCGATGGCGTCACACAGGGGCAGCCGGGCATGGAGCTTTCGCTGTTTTCGCGCGACGCAATTGCCATGGCAGCCGGCATCGGCCTCAGCCACAACATGTTCGACAGCACCGTCTATCTCGGCGTCTGCGACAAAATCGTCCCAGGTCTGATGATTGCAGCACTGACCTTTGGCCACCTGCCCGCCGTCTTCGTGCCTGCAGGTCCGATGACGTCCGGCCTGCCGAATGACGAGAAGTCGCGCATCCGCCAGCTCTATGCAGAGGGCAAGGTCGGGCGGGCAGAACTGCTCGAGGCGGAATCCAAATCCTATCACGGCCCGGGAACCTGCACGTTCTACGGCACTGCCAACTCCAACCAGATGCTGATGGAGATCATGGGCTTCCACATGCCCGGCGCCTCCTTCATCAATCCCGGTACGCCCCTGCGTGACGCATTGACCAAGGAAGCCACCAAGCGGGCACTCGCCATCACGGCACTCGGCAACGAGTTCACGCCGGCCGGCGAGATGATCGACGAGCGCTCGATCGTCAACGGCGTGGTCGGCCTGCATGCGACCGGCGGCTCGACCAACCACACGCTGCATCTGATCGCCATGGCGCGGGCCGGCGGCATCCAGCTGACCTGGCAGGATATCTCCGATCTTTCCGACATCGTTCCGCTTCTTGCCCGGGTCTACCCGAACGGGCTTGCCGACGTGAACCATTTCCATGCCGCAGGCGGCATGGGCTTCCTGATCAAGCAGCTCCTCAAGGCAGGCTTCGTGCATGACGATGTCCGCACCGTCTACGGACAGGGGCTCTCGGCCTACACCATCGATCCGAAGCTTGCCGAAGACGGTACGGTTTCACGCCAGGCGTCATCGGAGGAAAGCGCCGATCCGAAGGTGCTGACGACCATCGACAAGCCGTTCCAGCCGAATGGCGGCCTGAAGATGCTGACGGGAACGCTGGGCAAGGCCGTGATCAAGATTTCGGCGGTAAAGCCCGAACGGCATGTGATCGAAGCCCCCGCCATTGTCTTCCACGACCAGCAGGAACTGCAGGACGCCTTCAAGGCCGGTAAGCTGGAACGGGATTTCATCGCCGTAGTGCGCTTCCAGGGGCCGCGGGCCAACGGCATGCCGGAGCTTCACCGCCTGACCCCACCGCTCGGCGTGCTGCAGGATCGCGGCTTCAAGGTGGCGCTCGTGACCGACGGGCGCATGTCGGGCGCGTCCGGCAAGGTGCCGGCCGCCATCCATGTGACACCCGAGGCCGTCGACGGTGGACCGATTGCCAAGATCAAGGATGGCGACATCCTGCGCCTGGATGCGATTGCCGGCACGCTTGAGGTTCTGACCGACGCTGCAGAGTTCGCCGCGCGACCGCTTGCAACGGCTGATCTCGACGGCAACGAGTTTGGCATGGGACGTGAGCTTTTCGCCAATTTCCGGCGCATCGCGGGGCCTGCCGATCAGGGCGCAAGCGTCCTGTTCTAAGCCGACTTCACGGGAACAAAACAGACGAGGGTCGCGATGCATCGCGACCCTTTTTTGTTCTCAATTTTTTGACAAAAAACAAATGTGAAGGGTTTTCCAGCCACTTAACACTTTCGATACCGCTAATTTTGTAGATTTGAATGCAGATTGGTCCACAGAATCAGACGGGTAGACACGAGCTCCCGAAAAGCTCGATTTTGCGTGACTTTGTCTGCCTTCGCATTTTGCGGACGGCGCGATTTCCTCAATCTGGCAAAGGACCAGGCGCAAATGTTCGGCATGTCCTCTAACAAAAATTCGCAACTCGCCTCACTTGAGGTCATCACCGCAAAAATCATGATCGCGGACGTGAACCTGAACATTCGGTATATGAACACTGCGGTGAAGGACCTCTTGCGCGACGCCGCAAGTGACTTGAAAAAGGAATTGCCGCGCTTTGAATTCGACAAGCTGATCGGCAGCAACATCGACATCTTTCACAAGAACCCCAGCCATCAGCGCAACATGCTGGCCGCGCTGAAAAACCAGCACAAGGCGACGATCTGGGTCGGACATCATGCATTCGACCTCATCGTCACCCCGCTGATCGATGGGTCCAAGACCACCGGCTTCGTCGTGGAATGGGCAAATGCCAAGGAACGGCTGGAGAACCAGGACTACAGGGGCCAGTTGCACGCAATCAGCCGCTCGCAAGCGGTCATCGAATTTACGCCGCAGGGCGAAATCCTGCATGCCAACGAAAACTTCCTTGCCGTGACCGGCTATACGCTCGCGGAAATCAAGGGCAAGTCACACCGGATCCTGCTGGCCCCAGGGCCTGAGGGCGACCGCTACTTCGAAGAAATATGGAACGATCTGCGCGCCAACAAGCCGCGCATCGGCGATATCGTGCGCTACGGCAAGGGCGGCAAGAAGCTTGATCTAAATGCTTCGTATAACCCGATCGTCGACGAAAAAGGCAATGTCGTAAAGATCGTCAAGTTCGCGAACGACGTGACTGACCGCGTTCACGCGGTGTCAACGATCGGCGGTGCGCTCAACAAGATGGCAAAGGGTGATCTCAGCTTCCTGATTGACAAGCCTTTTGCGCCTGACTTCGAACCACTGCGGACAAACCTGAATGAAGCACTTAACCAGCTGTCCGATGCCCTGAGCGCAGTCTCGCTTTCCACCGACCAGCTGGATAGCGGCAGCCGGGAAATCAGCCACAGCGCCAATGACCTGTCGAAGCGCACCGAGCAGCAGGCGGCAGCCCTGGAAGAGACGGCAGCGGCTTTGGACGAGATCACGGTCAATGTCAGCAATGCGTCCAAGCGTGCTCAAGAAGCGCGACATGCAACAGAGACAGCCAACCAGAGTGCCACACGCTCTGGGGAAATCGTTGCCGAGGCGGTGGAAGCCATGGCGCGGATCGAGCAATCCTCCAACCAGATTTCCAACATCATCGGCGTGATTGACGAGATCGCATTCCAGACGAACCTTCTGGCGCTCAACGCCGGCGTCGAGGCGGCGCGCGCTGGCGAGGCCGGCAAGGGCTTCGCCGTCGTTGCCCAGGAAGTCCGCGAACTTGCCCAGCGCTCCGCCCAGGCCGCGAAGGAGATCAAGGAGCTTATCCGCAATTCATCGAATGAAGTTGATCGCGGCGTCAAACTTGTCAGCGAGACCGGCGGCGCTTTGAAGACGATCCAGGAAAACATCATAGCCGTCAACGATCATATGCAGGCTATCGCCAGCTCGGCACGCGAACAGTCGACCGGTCTTTCCGAAGTCAATTCTGCCGTCAACCAGATGGACCAGGTCACACAACAGAATGCGGCGATGGTCGAGGAATCCAATGCGGCCAGCGCATCGCTTGCACAAGAGACCATGCGTCTGCGCGAACTGATCAGCCGCTTCCAATTGGGCAGCAAGTTTGCGCAACAGGCAGCGCAGCCGAGCACATTCGGTTCGCGCCCGATCGCCTCCCCTTCCCGCGGGGACATGGCCATCGGCCGCCCGCAATCGCGCCCTGCAATGAGCTACGGCAATACGGCCCTGAAGCAGGATGAATGGCAGGAGTTCTGATCTCCTGGTGAAACCTTGAGAGCGGCCGGCGCACTTGCAGCCGGCCGCTTCTGTTTGGTCGTAAGACGAACTGCAGGTGCCGGGATCATTCCAGCAGTTTCAGGTTCCAGCCCGAGACGACACTGCGAAACGAAATCACCCGCCGCAAGTTTGTCCATGCGGCGGGCGGTTATGTTTTTACTCAGGATGTTCCAGTTGCCGGCACCTGTCGCTGGTGGCCAGCCAGGCCTTCTCACAACATGGCAGTATATCTGGGCAGGTCCCGCATGCTGGGCACGACGATCAGGGTTCGGACATCACCGCGCTTGAACGCTTTCAGGAAGCGGTTGTAATCGGCAAAGACCACGCAGCCGGAGGAATCGCCGGGGCGACGCAGAAGGTAGGTATGCGTCAGGAAACCATCGCGATTATACATCTTGGCACTGCCGACTGGCGTCATGCGAATTGCTTCAACGCCGTGGAAGCGGGCTTCCCGCATGCGCAAGCTGTAGACGTTGGGCGGCGTTGGGCCGAAATTCTTGACATGAACATATTTCGGATTGTCACGCATCTTGCCGCGGCCTGAACTGGCTTTGAGCTTCTCGCCGTTCGGCATGTGCACGACCTGGTCTTCGATCACATAGACCGCTATCCGGCTGCCAGGACCTGGCAGCTTGTTCTTGCGGTTGAAGATGCCGCCGGCACCGTCATCCGTGGTGACGGGATTGTCTGGCTTGGCATAGGCCAGCATGTTGAACAGCGTCTTGCGCTTGGGCTTTTCCTGCTCAACCGGCCTTTGCGGGGCAGCCACGACAACCGGTTCCGGCTGCGGGATTACCGCAATGCGGGGCTTTGACAATGGCAGGGGACCATCGGCCGGGAGAGCGCCATGATCATCCGTCGCCTCTTCCGTCAGCAATTCGGAAAAGGGAGCCGCTTCCACTTTTGCCACAGCAACAGCCGTGGTTTCGGCAGCGGGCGCATAGGCGAGAGCGGGCGTCAGAGCCGCTGTGGCAGCCTCCTCCGCTATCGTCGCGCCCGTCTGCGGGGCAATCGACGCTGTCTTGATCGGGTCGATTGCGACCGGCTCGGGTTTCGGTTCAAGCTGCGCCTGCTCGGCAGCAGCCGAAGCGGCCAGGGCCTGACGCATATCCGCATCGGCCTTGGTCAAGACATCGCGCAACACGCCCATCGCCTCAGCAGTGACCACGCTACCGACCCGCGTGAAGATGAGCCGGTCGGACTTTGCAACTTCGATGAGCTGCATGGCGCGCGGCAGCATGAGGAGACTGATCTTGTCCGATTCGGCAATGGCCGCAGCCATCCGGGCGTTGACGTCAGCCTGGAAGGCTAGATCGCGCATCTTCTGGCGTTCGGGCGCGGCCTTGATCGGGGCTGCCAGAGTAAGAGTGGGACGAGGGAGATTATGGCCGACAGCCGTTGCGGGTTCGACCGCAGCCGGTGACAGCGCGTTGAGCGCCGCCAGCGAACCGACACCCCAGACGAACAAAGCCGAAGTGACGCCGAGGATCGCCGTCAGGCTGGATATCCCGCGCCCGGTTCTGCGCGGAGCCGTCTTTGCAACGGCGACAGGCTTGCCACCGGAAACCCTGCTGGTCGAGGACGCCATACTCTCACTCGCTTACTGACACATCGATCCGGCATCTCTGACAAAGGTGCCGATACGCTTGGACAGGAGGCCTGAAGCCAGACTGTCAATATCAACCGAGGATGAAGATGTTTGGTAACCAACAGGTTTACAGCATAGCGAAATTCGACAATTTTCCGCACATCCCAGTGGGATTACACGTGCCGCGTCAGGCCTCCATCGACCCTCAGGTTCTGGCCCGTGATATAGGCTGCTCCCTCTGACGCAAGAAAAGCGACGGTCGCCGCAATCTCTTCGCTGGTTCCATAGCGCTTCATCGGCACCATCTCGCGCCGTGATTCGGTTGAAGGCAAACTATCGATCCAACCGGGCAAAACATTGTTCATGCGAATATTTTCTCCCGCATAGGCATCTGCATAGATCTTGGTGAAGGAGGCGAGCCCTGCCCTGAAGACTGCCGAGGTCGGGAACATCGCAGACGGCTCCATGGCCCAGGCCGTCGAAATGTTGATGATGACACCGGACTTCTGCGTCTGCATGATGGGCGTTACAAGCCGGGTGGGCCGGATGACATTCATCAGATAAACATCCATACCCTCGAGCCATTGCTCATCAGTGATCTCAAGGATCGGCGCGCGTGGGCCATGGCCTGCACTGTTGACGAGGACGTCGATCCGTCCCCATCTTTCCATGGCACCGTCAACCAACCGGGCGAGATCCTCTGATGAGCGGTTGGAGCCTGTGACGCCAAAGCCGCCACGCTCGACCGCAAGCGCCTCGCCCTTGCCGGAGGAAGACAATACGGCGATGTGAAACCCATCATCGGCCAGCCGCCTCGCAGCCGCTGCCCCCATGCCGCTTCCGCCCGCCGTGATCAAGGCAACCTTCTGATCTGTCATGATATGCTCCCCATTGTTTGCGGGAAGATCGGAGTTTCACCGGGACAAGTCCAGTCAGAAATGCTGAAGGCCGATGCAGGCTATACTGCACCGGCCTTCAAGCCTCTGTCTGATATCTCGGCGGCCTACCAGCTGCGAACGTCGAGCACGCGGTCGCGATGTGCGGGATGAGTGGAGAATACGAAGATGCGGTCCAGTTCCTTCTGTGTCAGGAGACGCAGAAAGCGGATTTCCGCTGTGTTGTTGGCATAATTCTTCATCAGAACACTGCCGATCTTGGTGATCCGCGCATCCGGAATATCGAGATAGAACTGGCGAGGAAGGTCGACCTTGGTCAGGAACAACAGAACTGCGCCGCTCATCGAAATGCGCACGACGTCGCATCGGCGCGCGGCCACATGGGTGATGCCGTTTTCGGTATATTCCAACCGACCGGCGTTCATCGTGTCCTCCATGCGATACCGGTTTTCCCGGTCGTACATGAAGGATTCCTCTTTCTTCAGGAAATGTGATCCACCTGCCGCGCCCATTGTTTCTGCCTTGGTCTTTTACAAGTTCTTATTGGCAAAAACCTAGCAAGGACACCTTAACAGTGCGTGTCGCTGGCGGGGTGAGAGATGGCCCTCAGAGGGCGGCAGAACCGCCCCCGTATTTCTAGGGATAACGATGGGTTAAAGCAGCCTTAGCGGCGGTAAGTTTTGCCATCCTGATCGAAGAGATGCAGCTTGGTCCGGTCACCGGCAAAACGTATTGTCTGGCCCTTCTTGATATCCACAATGCCCGGCAGCTTCACGACAACCGGTTCATCCTCAACCGGGCCGTCTACATAGAGCAAGGTGACCTCACCGAGTGCCTCGACGATCGAGACCGTCCCTTCGAACAAGGCGGCCTCACTGCCCGTGGCGATGGCGATGTCTTCCGGGCGTATGCCGAAGCTTACGGCCTTGCCAACCTCGGAAGCATCGGTCGCGATGTCGGCAGTGACTTCCGAACCATCGCGCAGCCGGACTGTGGTTGTTGGGCCGGCTGAAACAATGGTAGCCGGCATGATGTTCATCGATGGCGAGCCAATGAAGCGGGCGACGAAGAGGTTAGCCGGGCGCTCATAGAGCTCCAATGGCGGGCCGACCTGTTCGATACGTCCGGCAGACAAGACGACGATGCGGTCAGCCAGCGTCATCGCCTCGACCTGGTCGTGGGTGACGTAGATCATCGTCGTGTCCGACATCGTGTCATTCAGCTTGGAAATCTCGATACGGGTGGCGACACGCAAGGCCGCATCGAGGTTCGACAAGGGCTCATCAAACAGGAAGACCTTGGGATCGCGGCAAATGGCGCGTCCGATGGCGACACGCTGGCGCTGGCCACCCGAGAGCGCCTTGGGCAGACGGTCGAGATAGGGCTCAAGCTGAAGGATCGCCGCCGCCGATTTGACGCGGCGGTCGATCTCTTCCTTGCTTTCGCCGGCAATGCGCATGCCGAAGGCCATGTTGTCGTAGACCGTCATGTGCGGATAGAGCGCGTAGGACTGGAAGACCATGGCGATGCCGCGCCGCGAGGGCGGGACATCGTTGACGAGCATGCCGTCGATCCACAGTTCGCCGCCGGAAATCTCTTCAAGACCTGCGATCATGCGCAGCAGCGTGGACTTCCCGCAGCCCGACGGGCCGACAAAGACCACGAATTCGCCCTGCTTGATCTCCAGATCGACGCCGTGAATGACCTTTACCTGGCCATAGGCCTTGCGGATATCCTTGAGAACCAGACCCGTCATGCTCTTCCTCCCCTGTCAGGCCCGGCGCGCGAAGTGCGCACCCCAGGCTGGCAATTCCACCTTGTTGTCGTTGATCGTGCTTTCGAAGCCGTGGCCGTCAAGCGCCACCCACGCGCCTTCCGGCAGGCTCATTGCCTTCGGCTCGGCGCCCATGTTGAACAGGCAGACCAGCGTCTCATTGCCGAAGCTGCGGCTATAGGCGAGCGCCTCCTCTCCCGCTTCGTGGAAGGTGATGTCGCCCTTGGCAAAAGCCGGATGCTGCCGGCGGAAGGCGAGGAAGCGACGATACTGTTCCAGCACCGAGTTTTCCTTGCCTGCCTGCGTGTTGACGGCGCGCAGCACATGCTCGACCGGGATCGGCAGCCAGGTCTTCTGGGCTGTCGAGAAGCCGGCTTGAACGGCATGGTCGCCCCACACCATCGGCGTGCGGCAGCCATCGCGGCCCTTGAATTCCGGCCAGAACTGGATGCCATAGGGATCCTGAAGATCCTCGAAGGCGATCTCCGCTTCGGTGAGACCGAGTTCTTCGCCCTGATAGATGCAAACCGAACCGCGCTGGGTAAGCAGCAGCGCCGCCATCATCTTGGTATAGGCCTCGCGATCGGCGACAGCCGCACCCCACCGGCTGATGTGCCGCACGACGTCATGGTTGGAAAAGGCCCAGCAGGCCCAGCCTTCGGGCGCCGCCGTCGCGAAGGCGTTTTGCGTGTTGCGCACGACTTCCGGCGTCAGCGGCTCTGGCGCCAGGAATTCGAAGGCGTAACACATCTGCATCTTGTCATTGCCGGAGGTGTATTCGCCAACGATTTCCAAACCGCGCTGACTGTCGCCCACTTCGCCGACGGCGGCAATGGCCGGGTATTCGTCGAGCAGCGCCCGGAACCGTTTCAGGAAGTCGATGTTCTCAGGGCGGTTCTTGTCGTAGATGTGTTCCTGGAAATTGTAAGGATTGACGGCGGGCGCCGTCGACGCGTTGCGACGCTCGGGCGCAAGCGGCGGATTGTCCCGCAATTCCTTGTCGTGGAAATAGAAATTGATCGTGTCGAGGCGGAAGCCATCGACGCCACGGTCCAGCCAGAACCGGGTGGCTGCCAGAAGTGCATCCTGAACCTCCGGATTGTGCAGGTTCATGTCCGGCTGCGAGGTGAGGAAGTTGTGCAGGTAATACTGCATGCGGGTCGGATCCCAATGCCAGGCCGAACCGCCAAAAATCGACAGCCAGTTGTTTGGCGGTGTGCCATCCGGCTTCGAGTCGGCCCAGACATACCAGTCCGCCTTGTCGTTGACCCGGCTGGAGCGGCTTTCGACGAACCAGGGATGCTGGTCGGAGGAATGCGACATCACGAGGTCGATCATCACCTTGATGTTCAGGCGATGGGCCTCGGCAATCAGGCCATCGAAATCGGCGAGCGAACCGAACATCGGATCAACATCGACATAGTTCGAGACGTCGTAGCCGAAATCCTTCATCGGCGAGGTGAAGAAGGGCGAGATCCAGATCGCATCCGCACCGAGATCGGCAATATGCTGAAGGCGCGCCGTAATCCCCTTCAGGTCGCCGATACCGTCACCGTTGGAATCCTGGTAGCTGCGCGGATAGATCTGGTAGATCACCGCGCCGCGCCACCAATCCTTGTCCGGTGCTGTGACGGAAGTCTGGTCTGCAGTCATAAGTTCGTTCCTGTTGGCTTTTTATATTCGCGCCTCGTCAGCCGCCCTTGACCGAACCGGCAAGGAGACCGCGCACGAGGTAGCGCTGCATGAAGAAGAAGACGAGAAGCGGCACCGCAATCGACACGAAGGCTGCCGTTGCGAGAATTTCCCAATTGCCGCCACGAGTCCCCAGCAGTTCGACGATCTGGTTGGTCATGACCGTCGTCTCGCCGGTCGCATCGATCAGGAAGACCTTGGCGACAAGCAGGTCATTCCAGGTCCAGAGGAACTGGAAGATGGCAAAGGAGGCGAGTGCCGGGAAGGACAGTGGCAAAATGATGCGGGTGAAGATCTGGAAGTCCGTGGCACCATCCACCTTGGCGCATTCGATGATATCGCGCGGCAGGCCGACCATGTAGTTGCGCAGAAGATAGATCGCGAGTGGCAGACCAAAGCCGGTATGGGCGAGCCAGACTCCGAGATAGCCTTTGCCGATGCCGATCGACAGATGCAGGCGCAGGAGCGGGATCAGCGCAAGCTGCAGCGGCACCACGAGGAGCGCGACAACGCCGGCAATCAGCAGAGCGCGTCCGGGGAACTCCATCCATGCGAGCGCATAGGCCGCGAAAGCGGCAATGACGATCGGGATCACCGTGGCCGGGATGGTGACAGTCAGCGTATTGAAGAACGCCTTGGCCATCGAGTCCGTGGTGGAGCCGGAAAACAGGACGGTATTGTAATTGTCGAGGGTAAATTCCGGCGGCAGTTCGGCAGTCACGAAAATGCGCTCGCCGCGGCTCCCGGAAAATTCGCTGTTGTTTTCCAGGCGGTAGTCACCGTTTTCATGAACGGTGACGCGGCCGTCATCACCCAGATCGGCAGTGTCGCCCGGTGCATAGGCATCGATGGCCTGCGAAGAACTGCCCCAGGCGCCGATGGGTGCGGGGGTCGCCTTGTTGTCGACGAAAAGATTGCCGGAGACGACATACAGATTGCCCTCCTGCTTCTGCGTCGAAGGCGCTGCCGTTCTTAAAACAAGGTTCTGTTCTTGCGAGAACAGTGCGCCCCACCATCCGCTTGTCGAGATCTGATCCGCCGTGCGGAAGGAGGAAATGAACAATCCGAGGGTCGGCAGCAACCAGAGCACCACCAGAACCACCACCGAGATATGCACCGCCCATACGAGGCCGGATTTCTTGCCTGCGATCTTTGCCATGGTCCCGCCTCCCCTCAGCGCATTTCTTTGCGTGCGTTATAGACGTTCCAGACCAGGATCGGCAGGACGAGCAGCATGATCACCATGGCGCTGGCCGAACCGACACCCCAGTCATTCGAGCGGAACAGCTTGTCGAACATGTAGTTGGCAAGCACCTGGGTCTCCCACTGACCATTGGTCATGGCGAAAACGATATCGAAGACCTTGAGGACAACCAGCGTGATGGTGGTCCAGACCACGACCACTGTCCCCATGATCTGCGGGATCTTGATCTTGAAGAAGATCTCGAAATCATTGGCCCCATCGATGACGGCGGCCTCGATCGTTTCCTCTGGAATGCCGCGCAGGGCCGCCGAGAGGATGACCATGGCAAAGCCGGTCTGGATCCAGATGAGCACCACCATGAGGAAGAAATTGTTCCAGAACGGAATGGTGAGCCATGTTTGCGGCTGGCCATAGGGGTAGTCGAACATAAGAACCGAATAGATCGAGACCAGCGCCTTGTAGCCGAGCCAGGCGGCCGCCAGCGTGACCGCAATCCGGACGACCAGACCGAACCTGGAGCTCCCGCCATGGCGTCCGACACCGCCGGCAAGTGGCCGGAGCAGCTGGTAGACCCCGTAGACGACAAAGGCGAGGAATGCGGCAAGCAACAGAACGGGCACGATGCGCAGAGCGATGACCGTGCCGATGCCGCCGTCGAAGGAAAGCCAGATGGCGTTGAGGATACCAATCTGCTCTTCGCCAGCCGGGCGGGTATCATAGACGAGCTTGAAGATGACCGATGCGCCGACGAAGGAAATGGCCATCGGCATGAAGATCAATGATTTGGCGATGCTTCCCCAGGAGATACGGTCCGTGAGCTGGGCGGCCAAAAGGCCGAATGCCGTGGACACGGCAGGCACCACGGTCAACCAGAGGAGATTGTTACTGATCGCTTCCCAGAACTTGGGCTCGTTTGCCATTCTTTGATAGTTGGCAAGTCCGACGAAAGCGCCGCCGGCGCTACGATCCGTCAGAGACAGCCACAGCGTGGCGACAACCGGATAGGCGAGATAGAGACCCAAGGCAAAGATGGCGGGGAACAGGAATAACCAAGGCCGTACCATGTTGGCGCGGTTGATGTTGCGCCCGGCATGCGGCCCGGTTGCGGGGAACAGAACCTTGTCGATGAAGAGGTTCGACAAGTAGAAATAACCCACGCATCCGCCGACGCCGACGATGATTGTAAGCAGTGCCTGAAACGCTGGATTCACGGTGGTCCTCCCCCCTGCTCGCCCTTGTCTTTATTGTGTGTGGGTTGCCCGGGATATCTCCGGGCAACCCACAGGCGTTCACGCGATGTGACTTACTTTACACCATCCCAGGCGGTCTGGATCGACTTGCCGACATCCTCCGCGGACTTGCCGCCAACGAAATCGACCATGCCGGTCCAGAACGCGCCCGCGCCGACGGCGCCCGGCATCAGGTCGGAACCATCAAAGCGGAAGGTGGTGGCCTGCAGCAGGATATCATTCATCTTGCGGACCGTCGGGTCGGTGAAGACTTCGGTGTTGACGCCCTTGTGCGGGGTCAGGAAGCCCTTCTGCGCCATCCAGATCTCATGAGCGATCGGCGACTTCAGGAACTCGATGAAAGCGCGAGCGGCCTTGCTGTCCTTGGTGATGGCGAAGGTGGTGCCAGCGCCGAGAACCGGGTTGCCAAGGTTCTTGTCGGCATAAGACGGGAAATAGAAGAAATCGGCATCTTCTCCAACCGACGTGCCTTCCGGGAAGAAGGACGGGATGAAGGACGCCTGGCGGTGCATGTAGCACTGCGGCGGCGCGGCAAAGAGACCCTTGGGGCTATCACGGAAGTCGGTCGAGGCTACTGCACCAGCACCACCGACAACGAACTTGTCGTTCTTGGCAAACCAGCCGAATTCGTTGATCGCATTGATGACGACCGGATCATCGAACTTCATCTCGTTCGAAACCCACTTGTCGTAGTCTTCCGGCGAGGCCGTGCGCAGCATCAGGTCTTCGACCCAGTCGGTGGCCGGCCAGCCGGTGGCAGCGCCCGAGCCCAGGCCGATGCACCAGGGCGTGCCGCCATCCGCAACGATCTTTTCGGTGAGAGCCTTGAGCTCTTCCAGGGTCTTCGGCACTTCATAGCCGGCATCTTCAAAGTTCTCGGGCGAATACCATACCAGCGACTTCAGATCGGTCTTGAAGGGGAAGCCATAGAATGCCTTGTTGCCGTCCTTGCCGGCATAGGTGCCGAGATCAACCCAGGACTGGCCTGCCGCATAGTTATCCTTGAGCCAGGATGCCTGCTCGGCGCCGAGATCCGTCAGGAAGCCGCGCTTGGCCATGTCGGATGCCAGACCCGGCTGCGGGAAGATGGCGATGTTCGGGGCAGAACCGGCCTCGAGGTCGACGACGATCTGCTGCTCGAAGCTGTCAGAGCCCGTGTAACGGACGTCGGCACCGGTGGCTTCTGCGAAATAGGCAAGAACACTTTCTACGAGCACCTGGTCTGGCCCAAGCCAAGGTCCAAAGATGGTGATCTGCTCTCCGTTCAGCTGCGTCTTCTTCAGCTCTTCGTAGCTCGCCCAATTGAACTTGGAATCTTCACCCGGTGCAAACTTCAGGTCAGCAGCGGCAGCAGAGCCGGCTGCGAGCGCGGCAGCCGCCACGGTCATCAGGAAAAACTTCTTCATGTGATATACCTCCCATCACATCGGACCGCCAAAGGTCCGCTGGTTTTCGCTCATATTCAAAGCGCTTTGGCCCTCAATTCATCACATCGGCATGGAACATGAGTCAAGCGCTTTCGTCGCGCTGCCTCAAATAGACGCAAGGGTGCCGCTATCAAGAGCAGGTTGATCTTTAAATCGTCAAATTGGGCTTGTGCTCAGATAGGCCGCTGATCCATATTCGAAGCGCTTTGGTTCGCGAGTGAGGAGTTTGTGACCAAGCATGGGAAGAGGATAGCACAGCGTGAAACTGAAGGAACTGTCGGCACTGCTCGGCCTGTCGCAGACGACGATCAGTCGTGCCCTGAACGGCTATCCCGAAGTCAATGAAGACACCCGTCAAAGGGTTCTGAAAGCGGCTGAGGAGACCGGCTACAAGCCGAACAAGGCTGCGCAAAGACTGGCAACAGGGAAGGCAGGATCGATCGGCCTAATCATGCCGACGGCGCCGGAGCACAGCTCTGACATGCATTTTGCAGAGTTCCAGGCGGGATTGGCGGATGCAGCAATCAACCGTGATTTTCATTTCGTCATCATGCCGGCGCACCGGGAGAACGAAGAACAAGCCATCCGCTGGCTGGTCGGCAGCAGCAGTGTCGACGGCTATTATCTTGCTTACATGAAAGCTGCCGACCCGCGCATCGCGCTGGCGAAGTCGCTGCGTTTGCCCTTTGTCGTGCACGGTCGCTCGATAGGCCTTGATGAAGACTATCCGTATCTGGATGTCGACAATGAAGGCGCCTTTTTCAACGCGACGCAGCTGCTGCTGCAGCTTGGCCATCGTCGCATCGCCCTGCTCAATGGACCTGCCGAACTTGACTTTGCCGCACGCCGCAAGCTGGGCCTCGAAAAGGCGCTGGCACAAGCAGGTGCTGCTCTCGATCCTCTGCATGTCCGCCACAGTTTCATGGGCGATGAGCAAGGGTATCGCGGCATGCGGGAAATTCTATCCGGTCCGGATCGTCCGACAGCGGTGCTGTGCGCCAGTACGGTTCTGGCGCTCGGCGCGGTGCGGGCGATGAACGAGGCAGGCTTGAAGCTTGGCCGCGACATGTCGCTGATCGCCCATGACGATGAACTGCCGCTTTTGAAGCCGGAGAATTTTTTGACGCCGCTCACAACCACACGCTCATCGTTGCGCGCGGCAGGGAAACGCATCGGCGAGCGCTTGATCGCAATGATCAACCGCGACAGTCCCGAGCCACCGATGCAGGAACTCTGGAAGGCCGAACTGGTCCTTCGGGCATCGACCGGCCCCGCTCCGCGGGACCGGTGACGAGCTCCTTCAATCAGAAGGAGGGCGCCTCTTCGCCGGCGCGGCGGTAGGCGGCAATCACGGTGTTTGCCATGAGCATGGCGATGGTCATCGGGCCGACCCCACCGGGAACGGGCGAGATCGCACCGGCAACCGGTCTGCAGTCGGAAAAATCGACATCGCCGACCAGCTTGAACTTGCCCTCGCCCTTTTCCGGCGCGTCGACCCGGTTGATGCCGACATCGATGACCGTGGCTCCCGGCTTCAACCAGTCCGCCTTGACCATTTGCGGCCGGCCAACAGCGGCGACGACGATATCGGCCTGGCGAGCCAGCGCCGGCAGATCGCGGCTGCGGGAATGGCCTGTTGTGACCGTCGCATTGGCATTCAGCAGCAGCTGCGCCATCGGCTTGCCGAAGAGGTTGGAGCGACCGATGACGAGAGCATTTAGGCCGGAGAGGTCCTTGCCGTGGATCTGGCGCACCAGGATCATGGCCCCCGCTGGCGTGCAGGAGATGAGACCAGTTTTCAGATCGCCCGTTGCGAGCTTGCCAGCGTTGACGACATGCAGGCCGTCGACATCCTTTTCGGGCAGGATGGACTGGATCACCGGCTCGCTGTCGAGCGGCTTCGGCAGTGGCAGCTGGACGAGAATGCCATCAATCTCGACATCTTCGTTCAGCGACGCAACAAGCGCCATCAGATCCGCCTGCGACGTTTCGGCCGGAAGGGTGTGCTGGATGGAGTTGAAGCCGCATTGCTTGGCCATTCGGCTTTTTGCACCGACATAAGCATGACTTGCCGGATCGTCACCGACAATCACCACGGCAAGGCCGGGCTTTCGATGGCCGCGCGCTTCAAGCTTTGCCGCCGCCTCTGTCACCGCATCGACAACTGACGCTGCGGCTGCCTTCCCATCGATCACTGTCGTCACTGCGCTCATCCCCGTATCCATTGGCAAGAGGCTAATCCCGCTTGATGCACGGCAATTGCCTGTCCCCGCCCCCTATGCGGTCAAATTGCGCAGCAATCAACAGGCAAGCGCTTCAGAGCACCTTCAGCGGACCGGAGCCTCGCGGCGTTTCTCGCTGAGGACATGGAAAAGGAAGACCGGAATGCCGAGGATGTAGCGGCGCCACAGGCGGGAGGGCTCGAGCCATAAGCGGTAGAGCCATTCAAGTCGCAGCGCCCTGACCCACGAGGGCGCGCGCGGAATGTCACCGGAGACGAAATCAAAAAGCGCGCCGACGCTCATAGCCACGCGCACCTCGCCGGAACCGAGGCTGCGATCAATCCAGCTTTCCTGCAGGGGCGTGCCCATGGCCACCAGAAGGAGATCGAGGTTCGATGCTGCAAGTCTGTCAATGACCACCTCGGGCTGCGCGGGATCGAAATAGCCGTCCGAGATACAGATGAATTGGTGCCAAGGCGCATGCTGCTGCAAATTTGCAGTGGCTTTTTCCAGCACCTCGGGCTTTGCGCCCAGCAGGCCGACGCGCAATGGACGTTCCACATAGGTCAACAGGGTCGGGACAAGATCTGTGCCGTTCAGATTGGCGAGAAACCGGTCCCCATACAAAATGCGAGCAGCGATATCGACGCCGATCCCGTCGGGCAGGACAAGACTGCGTCCAAGGACCCTGCGGTAGCCTTCGTCGCTCACCATGATATTCGCATTGTTGGCATTCAGGAAGGCAATGTGCGTAAAGCTTTGGTCCTCGCCGAGCCGCTCTTCGATCAGTGCGAGGGCGCTGCTCCAATCGAGGTTGGCGACTTGCGCTCCCAAGATGGCTAGCGAACTGATCACCCGCGTGTCGTGAGCGGCGCTCCTCCTTTCAGAGGGGGCAGAGGCCGCGTCGTGCAAAGTGATGGATTTCATGATCGGGTCCTGATGCCGGGCCGGATGACCCTATGCGGTAAGCCTGAAATCCGGGTAAACGAAAAGGCCCGGATTGGCTCCGAGCCTTTCATGGAAAATTAACCGCTTGAAACCGCCCGTAAAGGCGTCAATGGCCGGATGCCGGCTTGGCATCTTCGGGCACGGCCTCCTCGGCGATCTTTGTGCGCTCCATCGGGCCGGACTGACCGTCAGCTGCACGCCTTGCCTCTGTTTGCGACACATAGTCGATCTGTTCGATCAGGACCTGCTGGATGATCTCGCCGCCCAGCCGTTCATTCATCTGCGTCTTGATCTTGTCCCGGAATGCATTGACGTCGAAATCGTTGACGTTGTCGAGATCGACCATCTTGTCGCCGGTCAGCATCGTGAAGAGCTGGTCGGTCATCAGTTCGGTCATCGGCAGCTCTTCGGCCTTGGCCTTTTCCTGGTCAACCATGAAGGAGATGCGCGTCAGGAAATATCCGGTCACGCCGCCCTGCTGAATGACCGGAACGGTGATCGATTCACCACGGACCAGCTGCAAGGCCTTTTCCGGTTCGCCCGCCGGCTCGCTCGGCGCCGTGGCAAAATAGATTGCCCCGTAGACTGCACCGAGGGTTACCAGACAGGCCCACAGCCCTATGGCCAGAAGCTTTCCCATCAGAACTCGCTGAAGATGAACTGTTCCTGGGAATAGGTACCATCACCATCGGCCTGTTGCACGGCATTCTTCAGAAGATCCGCAACTGCCCTGACGGCGTTGAGATGCGCTTCGACGCGGCGGGCATTGACGGCAAGCTTGTCTTTGAGCGTATGCAGCTGGTCGACGTAGTTGACCGCGAACTCTGACGGATCGGTGTCGCGGAACAGCATCGTCAATTCGTAGAGGCACCTGCTTTTGTGGGCATTCGAGATCTTGAAATCGAATTCCGGGTCCTTGCCGATACGCTCATTCTCATTGTCGATGATGCGCTCCAGCCGGCTCAGAACCGTCTTGACGCGGTATTCGCTTGAAATCACTTCCATGAATTGCACCCTAGTCTTGAAATTATATCAGGAATTCTTGTCGCTCGATCCCGCACCGAGCGTGCGGCGCTCCAGATCAGTGACCCAGCTCATGGCGGCATTCAGATCGGTCGCATCTGTCTTGGCATTCACCGCATCTTCACCGCGCTGACGCTGCAGCGCATCGGCATACATCTGCTTGGCAATGCCGACGCCCCCGGATTGGGCCAGGACGCCACCGATTTGCTCGGCCATCATGCTCTTCCACATCTCGCCAGCATTGCCTTTGCCGTACACTTCCTCACTCTCGGAAGGCAGAATGGACTGGACAAAATTGGTGAGATAGACGGCCTCGAAGTCGCGGTAGACCTTTGGCGGCGTACCGGGCGCTTCCGTGCGATCGGCGGAAAGCTCTATACGAGCAGCCGAGGTCGTGCGGTTGAGGATATCGACGGTCGCGCCGAATCCCTCGCCTTTTTCAGCCAGACTGGTTGCGGCGAAGTTGGCGCGGTTGACTTTCAACTGCTCCTGGGCGGCGGCTACTTGCAGCGGGTCTGCAGCGCGCACGACATCCAGAACGAGATCGCTCGGAGGGGATATAGCCACGGGTCAAATCCTCGATAGGTGTTTGACGGACTATCTCTCTTCAACCTTGCTGGAGGCTGGCGTCGCATAGCGGATATCGAGAAGATCGTAGATCGCGTCGTCCTCTGCCTCGCGATCCTCAAGATCCCGCGCGTCGCGCATGCTCTCTTCCAGCCGGTCGCCCTTGGCCCTTTCCCGCATGACCTTCATTTCCTGCACCTGCTGCAGACTGGCCAGCTGCTTGCCCGTATTGGCCAGACGATCAAAACGGTCTGCATAGTTTTGCGCGAAAAGCCGGTGGACGGGCTCCAGGGAGCCGATGGCGTTCATCACGGTTTCCATCGAGGCATTGTTTTCCTCGATGCGCGATGTCGTCAGTCGCACGTCGCTCTCGGCCATGCGCTCCATGTGCCGCTGAACGGCGACCAGGCGCTTGAGCTTGTCGGATTTCTTTTGCGGCGCCATGGTTCCCTCCGTTTCAGAAGTCGAAGATGACGGGGAAATAGCGGGCAAACTGCACAACCAGCGCCGAAATCGACAGGTACAGGAGCAGCAGGCCACCCAGAAGCAGATAGGGTGTCGAGATATAGAAGATTGGGATCTGCGGCGCGAGTTTGTTCACCAGGCCGACGGCAACGTTGAACATCAGGCCGAAGATAAGAAAGGGGCTGGCCAGCCGCAGCATCAGGAGAAACGTCGCAGACAGCGTGTCGGTCAGCGTGATCAGCATCTTCTGCGCGTCCGGCATCCCACCAATCGGCATCACGGCATAGGAGCGAACGAGCGCCTGAAAAACGACGTGATGAAAATCGAGCATAAAGAGAATGAGCAGACCCGCGAAACTGATGATATTGGTCAATGCCGTTTCGTTGGAATCTTCGAGAACATCGCCCGATCCGGGAGAACTCAGGCCGATGGCCATAGAGATCGACGTGCCGGCGAACTGCAATCCGAGCACGAAGAAACGTGGCACCAGCCCGAACATGGCACCAATCAATATTTCGCCCACGATGACGCCGATCATGCTGGCGCCAGACGCGGATACGCGCGGATAGACCGTATCGAAGAGGAGCGGCGTAAACGCCATCGAGATGGCCACGGCCAGAAGCAGCCTGACATTCACGGCAATGCGGGCGGACGAAAAACCCGGCAGGGTCATGATGCAGCTTCCGATCCGACAGAAGATCGCAAACAGCACCAGAACTGTCCCCTGCGGGTCGGCTATCATGAAATGGAACCCAGGATCTTTATCTCGATGCCCTTGGCGAGTTCGACATGCGAGAGCACGGGCAAGGTTGCAAAGAGTCGCTCGATGATCATGCGCACATAGGACCGCGTTTCGGGCGATGTGACAAGCACGAAGGGCAGGCCCTTATCCATGAATTCACGGATTACCCTGCTTGCCTGCTCGGAAAACTCCTCGAGGCTGCGCGGGTCGATGTCAAATTCGACGATTTCACCCTTCGCATCACGCTTCAGCGCCTGGTGGAAGACGAGATCCCACTTCGAGCCTAGACGCAGGACGCGCAAGACACCGTTGTCGGTCAGATCGCCGCAGAGCTGCTGGGCCATGCGCACGCGCACATGTTCGACGATCTGCTCGGTCTTACGGACATGCGGCGCGAGTTCGGCAACGGCTTCCAAAATGAGGTGGAGGTTGCGGATAGAGACGCGCTCGGCCAGCAACAGCTTCAAGACCGCCTGCAGGCCCGAATAGGACATGTGCGACGAGCAGATCTCGTCTGCGAGTTTCTTATATTCCGGGTCCAGCCTGTCGATCAGGATCTTCACGTCCTTATAGGAAAGAAGCTGCGGCAGGTTGTTGCGGATCACTTCGCTCATGTGGGTGAGCACGACCGAAACGTTGTCGATGGGGTGGAAGCCCTCGCGCTTCAGTTCTTCGGTGAAGGTTTCGAGGACCGAAACGGCGGGCATGCCGAAGGCGGGTTCTCGGATCTCGTCGCCGGGCACCTTCGGCTTGCGACCCGAGCCGGTTACCACAAGCACTTCGCCGACGCGCAAGCTGTTGGATGCGATGGTCGTACCATGGATACGGATCTGGTAGGATTTTTCGGGAATGCCGATATCGTCCGTGACCTTGATCTCAGGCACGACAAACCCGTACTGGCTGGCGAATTTCTTGCGCATCTTGCCGACGCGGAAGGCGAGCTCCTGATGCGCGCCGAGAAGCCTTGTCGAGACCATCTTGCCGAGCGCGAGCTCGATCTCGGAGGTCTTGAGTACGGACTTCACCGATTCCTTCTCGGCCTCCTTGGTCTGGATGACCTGCTTCTCTTCCTGATCGCGCTTGGCCTGTCGCTCGGCTTCGATCTGCCGCGGAATGAACCAGGCGCCGAAAGCCATGATGCCGCCCAGCGCGACGAAAGGTATGAACGGCAGTCCTGGCACGAGAGCAAGAGCAGCCATCAGGGCAGCGGCAACAAAAAGCGCGCGGGGATAGCCGCTCAGCTGGTTGACGACGGCCTGATCCGTGGAACCCGGCGTGCCGCCGCGCGACACGAGAAGGCCGGCGGCCAGCGAAACGATGAGTGCCGGAACCTGCGAAACGATACCATCACCAACTGACAGCTTGACGAAGACGTCAGCGGCCTGGCCCAATTCCATGCCGTGGCGGAAATAGCCGATGATGATACCGCCGACGACGTTGATCGCGGTGATGATGAGGCCGGCGATGGCATCGCCGCGCACGAATTTCGAAGCACCGTCCATGGCGCCGAAGAAGGAGCTTTCCTGCTCCAATTCCTTGCGGCGGTGCTGGGCTTCCTTCTCGTCGATGATACCGGCGGAAAGATCCGCGTCGATCGACATCTGCTTGCCGGGAATGGCATCGAGGGTAAAGCGGGCGCCGACTTCCGCGATACGGGTGGCGCCCTTGGTGATGACGATGAAATTCACCGTGATCAGGATCATGAAGACGATCAGACCGATCACGAAGTCGCCGCCCATCACGAGGTTGGCGAAGCCTTCGATGACACCGCCGGCGGCACCGTGTCCTTCGTGACCGTGCGACAGGATCACACGGGTCGTCGCGATGTTGAGCGACAGGCGGATCATGGTCGCGATCAGAAGGATCGTCGGGAAGGACGAGAAATCCAGCGGACGCTGGATCCAGAGCGAGACCATCAGGATCAGCACCGAAAAGGCGATCGAGAAGGCCAACCCCATGTCGATCATGAATGGCGGGATCGGCAGGAAGAGGATGCACAGGATTGCGACAATACCGAAGGCGAAGCCGAGATCTCGGCCCTGCGGACTGGCCTTCGGAATTACGAGTGCAGGAGGTTGCGCCATGTCTTGCCCATCTCTTCATGAGAAGTCAGCCGGAATCACATCTTCCGGCAGTCTGCCTCAAGAGCTAGAGACTGAAGCTTGCGCGAGGGTGGCTAGAAACCGGATTGGACGCGCGAAAACACCATGTTGGCAAACAGGGATATCTGTGCTCCCACAAACGGAGCGGAAATGCCGATGGTGATCATGATGGCAAGAATTTTCGGCACGAAGGTGAGCGTCATTTCCTGCACCTGCGTCAGCGCCTGGATCAAGGCGATGACCACACCGACAATCATGCCAGCAGCAACGGCCGGGCCTGAGGCCACGACGATCGTCCAGATGGCGGCCTGCAGGATATCGAGTGCATCTGCCTCATTCATGAGACTGTTCTCCCGGAGTGGCGAATCATGCCCTCCACTCCGGAAGGCTTAGCACTTTTACGTGGTGGGCGTCGTGGGGGTCTTCGGCGGCAATGTACCGACGCGGACGCCGACGACGATCGGGATTTCCTTGCCGTCCGTGGTCGTTGCGACCATGGTGTCGGAATAGACACGGACGGATGCCACGACCCCGGTGGTCTTTTCGTCGGCACTGGTGATCGTCTTGCCGATGTAACCAGACGCATTGGTCAGGGCGTTGCCGCTGATCAAGGTTTCGAGGTTCGAGTTCATCTGGATCGACTGCTCGACCTGCGAGAATGTCGCCAGCTGGGCAATCTGCTGGCTGGCATCCATCGGGTCTGTCGGGTCCTGGTTCTTCATCTGGGCAATCAGAAGCTTCAAGAAGCTCTGATAGTCGACGGAGGCCTTGGCCGATGCGCTTGCAGCCGACTTTGCTGTAGACGCACTCGAGGTCGGAACATTGGTCGTCGGCGTGGTTGTCGCCGACGTGACTGTGTCTACCGCCATGGGGCGATCTCCTTGCGGATCTGTTCGATGGTCGCGGGCGCCATTTCCTGATTGTTGAGGATGCGATCCTCGATCGGATAGAGCGAGCGGATGGCCTTCAACGCGTCGAATGCGCGACCGGAGGACACCATGCCGTCGATGCGCTTCAACTCCGCGAGGATTTCCTCGTTTTCGAAGCAGGAGAGCAGCATGATGACCGACTTGCGGAACATCGCCATCGACTGATCCTTGCCTTCCGGATTGATCAGCATCATCTGCGCGATGAAATAGAGCTGACGCAAAGGCGTGGTTGCCTGTTCCGGCTGCAGGACGTGGTTTTCCAGGAGGAAGGTGACGTCATTCATGAACTCGAGAGCAACCTTGCGGTCGACACGCAGCACCGCTCCGTTGATAAAAATACGTTCGCCCGACTTGAGCGAGATGCGCAAAGTGCTCTTCATTTAAGTCCATCCCTGATGATGGTTGTCACGTCGATGATGCCCTGGAAGTTGTTGGATTCGCGCTTCCGGATACGGTCGCATTCCTTCAGTATCCAAATGGCTATGGAAATCAGATTGGCCCGAACTTCGTCTTCGAGCTGGTTCTCCGGATTTTGCAGATCTTCCACGAGGCGGATCCAGACCCGGCGGGTGTAGTAGATCGCTTCAATGGCTTCCCGGCTATAACCAGAGGTGTTGCGGGCTGCGCCGAGCAGCTCAATACAGCGGTCGAGGGCCTGCCGTTCGCGATCCTTCGCGTCGGCAACGCCATCCTCCATGATTTCGGCGTATGAAAACTGGTACATTCAGTCGCCCTTCAGTGTCATTTCACCCTTTGCTCATCAAAGGTAATTTACAAGAGACAGTCCCTGGATCTTCGCGGTTAGCGTGTAAGAAGCTTCCACCATGGAAAGCAGAGAGTTAACGCGAGTCGAGGCTTCGTACGCATCCACTTCAATCTTGCTCGAAAGGCTGGTTTCCAGAATATCGATCTGCACCTTGAGCGATGCATCGGCCTTTTCGATCCGGTTTTCCGACAAGCCGAGGCTGGACCTGGTCGAATTCAGCCCGGTGATCGCCCGTCCCGTGTATTCAATCGCCTTGCTCACGGCGACATTGACCGCATTCGCGGGCGCGCCGATCAGCAGCAGTTCCTGGGTGATCACGGACGACAGCGCGAAAAAGCGGAAGCCATTGGCATTCGCGGATGCCGAGGTCGCAACCGTCTCGGACTGCGTGATGCGGCTGGTCATGACTTCATCGGTTGCGCCGGACCAATCGGTGTTCCAGTCAGCGCCCGTATACATCGGCTCCAGCACGTTGGTGATGAAGTCTTCCATGCTTGGCGCTGCACCGGTTGCCGCGATCGTCGCAGTTCCGACAGTGTCGGTCGGCGGGAATGTGAAATAGGTCGTAAAGGCCGCGTCGAAGGCGAGCTTGGCCGGAGATGTCGCGTCATAAGGCGCAAGCGGCTGCACATCCGTGTTGATACCGGCAAACAGATATTCACCATTGGCCGACTGGTTCGCCATGCTGATCATGGTCGACAGCGAATTCTGCACGGTCATGACGGTCGTGCCGATCGTATCCGTATTGGAAGACCCGGAAATGGTAATCAGCGCATTGTTCATGTCTTCAGCAGCAGTTGAGATCTGCTTCAGCGCTTCCTGCGAGGCCGACAGACGCTGGGTCGCGATCGAATTGTTGCTGACCATCGACCCCAGCCGCATGCTTTCGCGGTTCAGGTCGATGACTGTCGACGTCTTGCTGCCAAGCTCCGCACCGACATCATAGAACTGGCCGGTGCTGACCTCCTGCTGTGCCTTCAAGAGTTCCATCTGGGCCTGACGAATGGTCTGGCGCATGGAGGTCTGTATGGAAAGATTGGATACGCTGGACGTCGACATTAGGGGTTACCCCGCCATTTGAAGGACAGCCTGCAGCATTTCGTCCACGGTGGAGACGAGTTTCGCCGCAGCCTTGTAGGACTGCTCTACATCGAGCAGCAGAGAGAGTTCTTCATCCAGGCTAACCGCAGTCTTGGCGGAATAGGTCTGGAAGCTGCGCTCATAGAGCGCCGTCTTGTTTTCCTCGGCCGAGGTGGCGTTGGACCGCAATTCCTCAAGCCAGCCGATGGAATTGCTGGAAAAGGAGAGGATGGTTGCCGTGGTCTTCAGGCCGGCATCGGCGGAAAATGCGCGCTCGGCCGAAAGCTGATCAACATAGGCGTTGATGAGCGCCGTATAGCCTGTGGCACCGGCCGTGTTCTTGATGTAACCCGCACCATTGATCCCACCGTCGCGCAGGAGCATCGGATCGCCGCCGGCATCAGACCGGACAGCATTGTTCACGCGGATGAGGGCTGCGAGACCAGGCTGAACGGTCCCCGTTGCAGGAACGGTGGAGCCAGACCAGGTGAAGAGGCCCGGCAGTGGGTTCAGACCACCAGCATCGGTTTCCTGGAATGCTTCGATCAGGCCGCGCGCGATCTCATCGAGCTGGGTCTGGAAGATCGGTGCTGCAACGTCTCGCAGCTGCACGAGAGCGGCGAGCGATCCCTGGCCATCCGTGTTGCCGCCGACGCCGGCACGAACTGCCGTTCCATCGATAAAGATCGGCAGGCCGGTAACGGTGGAATCGTAGGTATAGGTACGCACGAAGCTGACTTCGCGCGGGTCTGTCTCAAACAGTGTCGTGCCGTCGGTCGTGTAGAGCACCATGTCGCTGTTGTCGCGCATGTTGACATTGACGCCGACGATCTTGGAAATTTCCTTGAGCAACGTGTCACGCCGGTCCAGGTAATTGCTCGGATCTTCCTTGGTGGCCGTCAGGCGCACAACGGTATCGTTGACGGTCTTGAACTCGGCCAACAACTTGTTGAGGGTTTCCACCTGCTCGAAGATCTGAGCATCGACGTCGCCGCGCAGCGTCTGGGTTGCGGCGGTCGCATTGTTCAGCGAATTGGCAACGTCGATGGCGTCGGTGACAACGGTCGATGCGAGCGCATACTCGCCCGGTGCCGCCGCAAACGACTGCAGGCTGCTTTGCAGGTTTGCGAGGTAGGTGGAGGGCGACAGTTCGTAGTCATTGCCGCCCAAGGCGTCGGAGAGGGTGGTCAGCCCGTCGAGCAGGTTCGACTGCGCGCTTTGCTGCGACGTTGCCGATGACAGCTGCCGCAACAGCGCCATGTGCTGCGACCGCTCGTTCTGTGTCGACGTGGCGCCGTAGATCGTCTGCACAACGACGGACTGGCGACGAACATAGTTCTCGTTGCCGTCATTGGCGATGTTCGTCGAAAGCACCGCAGTCTGCTGCGAGGTGTTTCGGAAAATCGAATTGGCCGTGTTGAGCGACGATGCAAGCGACATAGGACTAACCTACTCTTTCGATTATCTCTTCAGGTTGACCAGGACTTCCATCAATTCGGAGCCGGTCTGGAATACCTTGGAGTTTGCCGTGTAGTTACGCTGGGACTCGATCATCGCCGTCAGTTCTTCGGCCACGTCGACATTGGAGTCTTCAAGCGCGCCGGAGATGATCGAGCCGAAGCCGCTGGAGCCTGCGTAACCCATGACGATGACGCCCGACGAGTTCGACTGGGTGTAGAGGTTGCCGGCAACGGGGTTCAGCTCGTCCGGGCTCTGCACGCTGGCAAGCGCCACGCGATACTGAGGAACGAGGTCGCCGTTCTCATAGGCCAGCGATACAATGCCGGCCTCGTCGATTTCGTAGCCCTTGACCTTCGACGCCGCGTTGCCGTTGGCATCACCCTCTTCGACCGAGAAGGGCGAGGCGAGCTGCGTGGTGTTGCCGATTTCAAGCGCGATACCGCCGGCAGGTGCCGGAACACCGCCCCCGACTTCGGCACCATTGATCATGTAACCGTCGATCACCAGCTGACCCGAAGCCGGCGTGAGAAGCTTTCCAGCAGCATCAAATGTCAGTGGCTGCGTCGCAACGACCGTCGTGCCACCCTCCACTTCAACAGCAGTGACGGTCCAATCGTTGGCAGCCGTCTTCTCGTAGGTAAATTCGATCAGCCGGCTTGAACCCTGGCTGTCGAAGACCTTCAGTGAGGTCTTCTGCTGAAAACCAGGGGCCTCACCGTTCGGCAAGTTGACGTTGAGAATTGCTTCAGTTGTCGGAACGGCGGAGATACCCGACCCCGAGAGATCGACTGGCTCCAGGCCGTCGAAGCCATTGACCACGATCGTCGGGTCTACGTTGGAATCGTATTTGTAACCCATCAGCGTGTAGCCGGCGGTGTTCTTCAACGTGCCGTCTTCCTGCGGCACGAAAGAACCGGCGCGCGTCAGGTAGGGCGTACCATCGGCACCGGTGACAACGAAGAAGCCGTCGCCGTTGATTGCCATGTCCGTCGTCGAGGTCGTGTAGCTGAACGTGCCCTGGCTCGAAATGGAGTAACGTACGTCCGTCTCGACACCGCCGGAGTTATAGGCACCGTTGGTTGTCGGCAGGATCATGGAGGAGAACTGCACGGAGGCTTTCTTGTAGCCGACCGTGCTGGAATTGGCGATGTTGTCGGCGACCGTGCTCAGTCGGTTGGACTGGGCATTCATGCCGGAGACACCGGTTCGCATCGTTCCATAAAGGCTCATAGTAAATCCTCGTATCCGTGATTATGACTGAGACTATTCGGTGGGCCTTGCGTGAAGCTGTCTCTGAAAAACCGACCTCTTCCATTGAAAACGGCCCCGTCCGAACATGTCGGAGGGGCCGTTTGCCGGGCCCGCTATGCAGGCTATTCAGGACCAGTCGATGCAGTAGCCAAGGAAGCGCTTGGAATCGACCGGATCGAAGCCAAGCTTCTTGCGCAGCTTCTTGCGCAGCTTGGAGATATGGCTTTCAACGACGTTCTCTTCGACTTCCTCGTCGAAGATGCCGTAGATCGCGTTGAAGATCTGCGTCTTCGACACGCGGCGGCCGCGGTTTGCGACCAAATATTCGAGAATGCGGCGCTCGCGGCGCGGCAGGGGGAAGACGTCGCCGGCGATCTCGGGATCACGGCCGTCGGAAAAGACCTTGATCGGACCGATCTCGGTAAAATTGGTGATGGCACGCAGACGACGCCGGATGGCTGCTGCACGGGCCAGGATTTCACGAGGATGAACCGGCTTGCGCACCACGTCATCGACGCCACAGTCGAAGAGGGCAAGGGTTGCCTCAAGAGAGGGCTGATCGCTGACTGCGATCACCGGCGCCTGGGTCCGATCCCGGATCGCACGGGGCAATTCGAGCGTCATTTCGCCCTGCCCCAGCAAGAAGGCTTCGACCGCCGCAATGTCGGAATCCGCCGCCGTGCTGACCCAATCCCCAAACTCCCGGGGATCAAATCCTGTCGAGGGAATGCCCTCGCGCCCAAATAGTGAAGTATAGCCGTCCTTAACGAGCTCGCGCTCATCAACCACTACGATCATTCGTCCGCCTCCGAATCAGTGTGGTGTTGCGATAGCCATGGGTACGAATCGGGCGATTTCTGGACAACTGGGGGAAGTTAACTATAGATATTAATAGTTGATTAACCTTTAAGGCGCGATTTGACCTAGATGTAGTAGGTACAGCGGCAAGTCAGCACAAGAAATTTAGTTAAAAGTTAACGCAAGTTTCACGCAAGCTACTGAATGTGGCACTAAATCACAGTCTTGCCGCAATTCGCAAATCGCCATAATTGTGATCGTCAAGCAACTTACGATTGCTATTCACCGCAAAATTCCCGCGCCTGCCCTGTCCAGTTTCCGTAGCCTGTGGCGACCAGATTGGCGATCACGCGGCACACATAGCGCTTCTGCGCCGGATCGTTGTTGGGACCGGCGTGGTAGCGCGCCACCGCCATGGTCCAGGTTTCGTGTCTGCGATGAAGATTGCTCAGAAAGTGGGCGGCATATTCGACATTGCGGCCGGGGTCGAACATGGCCTCGACAGACGTAAAGTGCTCCCCATGGAAGTGCTGGTTGATCTGCATGCAGCCGACATCGATCAGTTTCTTGCCGGACGAGCGCGCCGCATCGAAGCCGGCAAGCGCCTCATCCAGTGTCTTGAAGTAGTAGGCCTTGCCTTCGACGTTCATTGCATAGGGCTGTAAAGACCCCTTGCGCCCCGTCTCTGTCAGGCCCACCGAATAGAGAATTCCCGCCGGAATGCCATAGCGCTGCGCGGCCTCAACGATCGCGCCTTCACAAGATCCCGTGCTCGCTGCGGCTTCAGAGGTAAAGCTGGTCAGGGCGAGCGCGAGCAGCATCGGAAGAGGGAACCGAAAGCTCTTGCGCACCGCGATCATCGATTTGTCCCATCTGGCTGAATGGCGCGCTGCGGCGCTCCTGGTTTCCGCTCTGGCTGCCCGATTGCTGCGCCTGCTGGCCCAGCTGCTGGCCCGATGCCCCGTCCTGTCCACTGCCAGCGCTCTTGTCGCCTGGTGCGATCTGGAGAGTGACCTGAACCTGATCCACGGCAAGCCCCTGGGCTTTCAGGGCGTTGATCATGTCGGACTGATCGGCCTGCAACTGACGAAGCGCTGCCTGATTGTCGACGGTCAATTGGACGCTCAGTTCTTCGCCCACAAGCTTGAGCGTGGCCGTGACATTGCCCAATTCGATGGGTGTCATCTGGATCTTCAAGGTATGGACCACACGCCCCTGGCTGGATTGCGTTGCCGCATTTGCCAGCTCCGAGCCCGGCTGCATGGCGCTCAGCCACTCGCTGTCACCCAGCATCGCCGCGGTAATGTTGGCGCCATTGGAGGTGGAAGCCGGTGCGATGATACGGCGACTGTCCACGACCGTAACGGTTTCGACCTGAACGCCCTCATCTGCTGCAGCTGCCGCTTTCTCCGCCGCCTGCAGCACCAGTGGCTCCCCCTTGCCATCCACCCGGACGAAACGGAAAGTCTTGTCATCTGACGAACCGCGATCGCTGGCCTGCTGGTTTCCACCATCAGCATCAGCGGAAACCTGACCCGTCAGATGGCCAGCCTCCAACAGTCTGTCGGATACCGTGTCTCCCATCGCCTGCCGGTTGCCCGCGCCATCACCTTGAGGTGCAGCCGAAGCGCCATCACCGATGGAAGCGACGAGCAATTGCAAGGCATCATCCGCCCCGCTGCCCTTCCCGGTTGGAACGGCATCAAGCTCGTGATCGGGATCGACAATCTCCCCGGCAGCCGGATCGACCAGCACGTCAACGGCCTGCTCGAGGGCAGCGCTCAGCTCGCCTTTGGCCCGGACGCCTCTGGGATCATCCGACTTGCCATTGGCCTTGCCAGTTTTCTCATCGTTCAATCCGGCCTGACTGGCATGCGCATCCTTGGAACCTAGGTGCTTGCCCATAACGTCCCGCACCAGGGCCGAAGAGATATCGATGATCGGCTTTGTTGCCTTTTCGCCAGCGCCTGTCTGGGATTGCTTTGCGTCCACCCCCGTTTCGCCGCCTTCAAGCACGGTATCATCCATGCCCTGCTTGTCCGACGGTTCACCATTCTGGCCGCCTTGCTGCCCGGTGCTGGACATGACCTTGGAGAAGCCCCCCTCCCCTTGCGTCTCGCCGCGACCGGCGGTGCCAGCGCGTCCGATACCCGTATCGGTCGCGGGGCCGCGAGGCGTCGATAGTGCATCCATCATCGTCATGGGTCTTCCTCCTTGAGGAGATCATCAATCGCGTTCAGCTTCGACCGGCCTGTTTCCAAAAAGGTCTCAAGCTGAGGATCCATTTTGGACTCCGTTGCTTGCTCGGGCGTTGCGTCGGCAGCAGCGGTAGGCTCAGCAGCCTCGCCTTCGGCTGCCACTGGAGCTGCATCGGCCGATGGCGGCTCCGATGCCGCCGGCGGGACTGCCGCATCTGGCACGGGCGCAAAGGGATCTTGCAGCTCCGGGTCCGCAGTGGCCATTTCTGCATCGGCAGGCGTTGCGGACGCCGGAACAACCGGCCCAATAACCTCCGGCGCAGCCGGCTCCGGTTTGCGCAGAACTTCCTTCGCCACCAGTTCTGCAGCCTGGCGCAAAGCTTTGTCTCTTGGAGAAAGGGCGTCCGTCGGAATGGTGTTCAGAACCGCCATGGCATCACTGACCCCTTCGGTGGGGACCTTGACGAGCGTACCGTAAAGCTTGGCCATGGCATCATCCGCCGCGGCCTCTCCCGAAAGACGCTTTGCCTGTTCAGATGCCATGAGCGCAAGTTCACCATGGCCCAGAATTGCCGCACGGCGCGCCATTCTCAGATAGACCTCTCGACGCCGGTCCTTGTCCATGTAGAGAAGGGTCGCATCGACATCTGCCGGATCGATCGCCTTTGGATTGGCAACGACCAGCTCGACAAACAGATCGGCAAACTGGCTTGCATAGGGAGAATAGAGAAAGCGGCGCGCGTAGCTATTGGCATAGCGGCTGGCCTCATCGAGAAGGCCTGCTTCGACAGAAATTGCAAGCGAACGGCGAAGCGCCGCCTCTTCAACGATGGTCCCGGGCGCCGTCAACCGCGCCCAGTCATAATGCTTCAAGGCTGCGGCCGGATCGAGGGAAATCGTGACATTGCCCGCGACCAACGCAAGATAGGGACCAATCTCGGTTTCCTTGTATTCGGCCAGGATCTCGCCCATCGTCTTGGCAACCAGTGTGCCTTTGCCGCTCAGATATTTGCGCAGCGCGTCGGCAACGCGTGTATCGAAATGCCCGTTGATATCACGGGCAATCAGATATTCGAGCGTCTGGGGATTACCGCCACTCATGGCGTAAATGAGGGCCGCATCGATGTTGCGCGGGTCCGAAAAGACCTCGGGATCAACCTCACGCAGACGCTTGTCGATCGTGCTCAACATGAAACGCTGCATGTCGGCGGCAGAGTGATCGCCACGCACCACGCTGTCCTGCACGAATTGCAGCGATCTCAGCATCCGGTACGGCTCGATGCTTTCCGTGCCCTGGCCGCGCGCCGGCAGGCTGCCCATCAGGGCAACCGTACAGCCAGCCAGCAGCGAGAGAGAAAAGCGTGTGAGCTTCATGGATCAGCCCTGCTCCGCCTGGATCAGGATCTCGATACGCCGGTTTGCATCTGCCAGCGGATCCTCCGGAACCTGCAATCGACGGTCTGCAAAGCCAGAGACCTGCTCGACACGCCCTTCCGACAGACCACCACGCACCAGCATATAGTAGGCCGAATGCGCGCGGGCCATCGACAAGCGCCAGTTATCGTTTTCGGTACCGCGGAACTGACGACCATCGGTATGACCGCGGATCACGATCTGGCCAGGCTTGTCCTTCAGCAGGGCGCCGATCTTTTCCATGGCAACGACGAGATCGCGCCGCGGTACCGCCGATCCGACGTTGAACATCGGGTCCTCGCTCTGATCGCTGATGGTCACAAGAATACCGCCTTCGGCAGGCGTCACGATCAGGCCTTCGGGCAGTTTGCCGGCGCCGCCGCCGATTGCGGCAACAATCGTTTCCTTCAGCGCCTCGGCTTCAGCCTGCTTTGCTTCGAGCTGCTGCTCGGTGGACTTGTCTTTGTCTTCTGCCATTGTTGTCTTCGCAGTATCAACCGCATCAGACTTGGCATCGTTGGTGTCGACAGCCACAGATTCCTGTGCCTGGTCCATCACCTGAGCGTCCATGACAGGCTTCTGACCGGGCACGACAAGCGCCACTTGCGGCTCGCCATCCGGCGGCGTGGTCTCGTCGGTTACGACTGTCTGCTGCTCGGAAGGGTTTGGCGCTTCGGTTGCTTCCCCTGTCGGGCCAGTCGCCGTCTGCACCTTCTGTGTCCAGAAATCCGGATCGAAGGGATCACGGTATGCCTCACCGCCCTGGGCACCCGTTGAAGGGCCGGAATCGGCTGCACCGCCCTCGCCTTTTGCGCTGACATTGGCCTGCTGGCCGACTTCCTGCGCAATTTCTGCCAGAACGGAATAGGGATTCTCGAAGAAGTCTGCTTCTGAATAGTTGGCGTTTTCACCTGATGAGGCGGTCATATCCTCACCGGTTGCAGCAGCCGACCCTACCTTGTCCTGCTGCTCATCAACTTGCGAGCGCTCTTTCTTTTCCTCGCCCTCGGCCTGATCGACGGGCTTCTTCAGCCCCTTTTCGGTCGGCTTTTCGTCGGCAAGCTTGATCGGGTTGAAGTAGCTCGCGACCGATGCCTTGGTTTCTTCGTTCGACGCATTGACCAGCCACATCACAAGAAAGAAGGCCATCATTGCTGTCATGAAGTCGGCGAAGGCGATCTTCCATGCGCCGCCATGGGCGCCGTCGTGGTCGCCCTTGTGCCGCTTGACGATGATGATTTCGTTTTTGCCGTGGTGGTGGTTTTCGTCGCTCATTCCATGACCTTCTTCAGGCTGGCCGCAAAGGCCGAGATCCGCGTAACCAACGCGGCATCGCCGAACTCGACCGAGAGATCGAGATCCTCGGCTTCCGTGTGGCGCAGAAGCGCTGCATGCTCAGGCATGGCTGCCGACAAATCTTCAAACAGACCGCGCGGCCCCTTGACCGTGATTGTGCCGACCTCGCCACTGGCGACAGCAGCCTCGATCTGCTTGGCCAAAGCGTCCACGGCCCGCGCAGCAACCGCTTCGCTGAACAGCGGAACGAGCGCGCGCGCCACCTGTTCGCTGACGGCAATCGACATTTGAGCAATCAGGTTCGGGAGCTGCTCGCCCAGTGCTTTGGCAAACTCGGTTCGCAGACGACCGTCGCGCTCCGCGAGCATCTGGGCGTGACCGATCTCCAGCGCCTGACGATCGACCTCGAAGCTTGCGGTTGCCTCCGCGACACCGGCCTCGTGGCCCTCTGCAAACGCCTCCCGCTTCACCGCTTCGATATCCACCGGATCAGGTTCCGGCAGCGCGGGAAACGCCAGATCGAGACCATCATCTTCGGCAAAATCAAACGCAGGCGCCACCGGCGCAGGCGGCGACGGCGGGGCTGAGAAATCCTTGAGGTATCGCGTCAGTGGCATGGTCATTGGCAATCGCCTCCATCGGCGAGGTGCGAGGGACCAGGATTCTGGCCCAACACAGCGGGTAGATCGGTCATCGTGGCGTCCCGAAAAGCGTCGGTCATTGTCGTTGTTCGATCTTACTTTCGGGTAAGCGGCATCAGCGTGGAGCTGTGCCATTTTCAGTCAGGACGCTAGGGGACCAAACTTGCGCGAGGGTGTAGGCGCAAACGAGACGTAATCGGTGAAGGTGGCGGGGCAAAAGCCCCGACCGGGACCGCCATCAGTTCTGGAAGAGTGTCAGGAGCTTTTCAGCGCTGGTATTGGCAATCGACAGCGACTGGATACCGAGCTGTTGCTGGGTCTGCAGGGCTTTCAGACGTGTCGATTCCTCGTTCATGTTCGCGTCGACAAGACGTCCGACGCCCTTGGAAATCACGTCCATGAGATTGGAGACGAAGTTGTCCTGCATCTCGATGCGGCTAGTAATGGCGCCCAGGGTGGCTGCAGAATCCGTCAGCTGCTGGATGATATTGTCGACAACCGCGATCATGTCGTCGAGCTGTTCCTTGGTGGTGCTGGTGTCGATGGCAATTTCATTGACGGTATCAGGAGGAACGGCCACGGGGGCGTCGCCCATATCCAGCAGGAAATAGTCTCGCCGCGTCACGGGAAGTGGCTGATTTTCGACAAGCGGGTACGCGTCGATTGCCTTCGTCAGAAATCCCCGGCTCGAATCCTGGATGTCGATCAGAATGGAATCCGCCGTGTCGAAATCCAGCGTCGTCACCTGAACGCTGCCATCGGCGCCGCGAACGAAGGAGGACACAACCTGCTTGACGCCCAGCGGATTGACACCCGAATTGTAGAGCCAGTTTTCCCCGGAGAAGGAAGCGGACTGCGCGGACGAAACGAGCTGGTTCTTCAGCTGCTTCATCTCCTCGTTGATCTTGTTCTTGTCGACGCCCGGCTCGCTGGCGGCAACAAGCTTCGCCTTGATCGAGGACATGACCTCCACGACATTGTCGAGAGCCGTGTAAGCGGTATCAACGGTCGCAGCGCCCAAACCCAGCGCGTCCGAAACGGTGGAAAGCGCCGCATTGTCCGAGCGCATGGTTGTCGCGATCGACCAGTAACCAGCATTGTCCGACGCCGTTTCGACCCGGTAGCCCGAAGAGACCCGTCGCTGGGTCATCTCAAGATTGGTATCAATCTGACGAAGGGTCTGAAGCGCTGCCATGGCGGCGGCGTTGGTCATAATACTGGTCATGCAGAATGCCCTTGAAAATTGGTATGCGCATCCGGCACCACGAGCCGGTCGCGACGAGCGGGCATCATGCTGACCGCCCAATGGCGGCCTCGTCGCACAGTTAACAAATCATTAACTGTGCTTATTAAACAAGGGCGAAGGAAGATAGCAAGCGCCGAACCCACCCAAAATGGCGGATTGAAACGGCGTCAAAAGCCTCACGCAAGGCTCAAAAAGAAATCCGCGCCCCAGAGGGGCGCGGATCTTGCCGAAGGCGCTGACGCGGTCAGGGCGGGACGAAGTCATCCCTAGCCGGATGCCGCTTACTGACGGAAGAGCGTCAGGATGCTTTCGGAAGCGGTGTTGGCGATGGAGAGCGACTGGATGGCGAGCTGCTGCTGGGTCTGCAGGGCCTTCAGGCGAGTCGATTCCTCGTTCATGTCGGCATCGACCAGACGGCCGATACCGCTGTCGATCGAGTCCGTCAGGGAGGCGACGAAGTCTTCCTGCATGCCGATTCGCATGGCAATCGAGCCGAGGGCGGCAGCGGCGCTGGTCATGGCTTCGAGGGCGACATCGGTGGCCTGGACCATGACGTCGAGTTGCTCGTTGGTCAGAGTGGTAATATCAACCAGGTCGAGGGAGGCCGGGGCGACGACGACCGTTGGTGCTGGGATCGGGGTCAGATCAACCGCCCAATTCCCGGCTGGAGCAGTCGTCACGGCCGCAATCTCCTGGCCGGGCACCGTCGCCTGATCGACGGCGAGCACCCAGGTCCCGTTCACCTTGACGTAATCTGCCGCAGGCACTGTCGTGTTGGCATAATTGCCTTCAAAAGTTGCGCCGTCGGCGATCAGGTCATCGATCGAGTAGGCCATGACCGTGTATTTGCTGGTAACACCGTTGACGTTGACGTCAAGCGTTACGGAAGCCGGTGTCACGTTATAGATGCGGTCGAGAATACCGAGGTCGCCGCTTTCATCGAAGAGTACGGAATTGCCGTCCAATTCGTAGTCGATCTTCTTGACCGAGACTGCGCCGGTTTCGGTGCGGATGAAGGAGGCGACGACGTTCTTTGTCACCGAACCGGCATTTGCCGTCAGATCCGCCTGCATCCAGTTTTCACCGGAGAAGGACGCAGAGGATGCGATGCTGCGCAGCTGTTCCTGAAGCTGGGCGATCTCTTCCTGGATCTTCTGCCGGTCGACGCCTTCTTCCACGGCGGCGACCATCTTTGCCTTGATTTCCTTGACGACTTCGACAGCCGTTTCCATGGCGGCATAGCCGGTATCGACTTTTGCGGCGCCGAGGCCGAGTGCGTCCTGAACGGCGGAGAGCGCCATGTTGTCAGAGCGCATGGTGGTCGCGATGGACCAGTATGCAGCGTTATCCGAAGCGCCGCCGACACGGAGGCCGGAGGAAACGCGGGCTTGGGTATCCTGCATCTTCGAATCGATGGAGCGGAGGGTCTGAAGTGCAGCCATGGCTGCGTTGTTGGTCAAAATGCTGGTCATGATCGTGTCCCTTGAATGGCTAGTTTTCGGGTGGGACATCCCGGTCGGTCCGGGCACGATGATGTTGGCCTAATGCCTTTAACCAGTTCTTCGTCTTGGTTAATTCATCGTTACATGAGGCCATGTAACGCGGTCATGGTTAATGACGGGTTAATTCCGCAGTGTAAAAGTTTACGAATTGAAAACAGCAGAAGCCGCCCCGGGTGGGGCGGCTTCCAGATGACGATAAGATCGAGATCTTAACGGAAGAGCGACAGGATGACTTCCGAAGAAGAGTTGGCGATCGAGAGCGACTGGATAGCCAGCTGCTGCTGGGTCTGCAGGGCCTTGAGGCGGGTCGACTCTTCGTTCATGTCGGCATCAACGAGGCGGCCAACACCCGAGTCAATGGAGTCCGTCAGCTTGGCGACGAACTCTTCCTGCATCTCGATGCGCATGCCCATCGAACCAAGATCGGCAGCAGCGCTGGTCATATCTGTCAGGGCTTCGTCAACGCCCGAGATCAGGGCGTCGAGCTGTGCCGGCGTCAGACCCGTGATGTTGATGTTCGCGATGGAGGAAGGCGCAGCAACTGCAGCCGGCGGCGCGTTTGCCGTGTCTACGCCGTAGTAGACGCCAGCTTCGTCGTGGACAGCTTCCTGGCCAGTACCGGTAACGTCAACGGCCTGGACCCAGTTGTTGTCATCAACCTTGACGTAGAAGACACCGCCTGCATCAGCCAGCTGTGTCGTGGTGGCGCCAACAGTGTTGGTGGTGAACGTTGCGTTGAGTGCGATCAGCTCATCAACCGTGAAGGCTTCGACGGTCACTTCTTCCGATACACCATCGGTGTTGACCGACAGAGTGACGCTCTTTGCCGAGACGTCGTAGGTCTTGTCGAGAATACCCAGATCGCCACCCGAGGTGTCGAACAAAACGTTGTTGGTGTTCAGCGGGTAATCGACCTTCTTAACCGAGACGCTGCCGTCGTCGGCACGGACGAAGGAGGCGACAACCGATTTGGTGACGGCACCCGAAGCATCAGCCTGCAGCCAGTTTTCGCCGGAGAACGATGCGGCAGAAGCGATCGAGGTGAGCTGATCCTTCAGCTGGTCGATTTCTTCCTGGATCTTGGTCTTGTCAACGCCGTCTTCGGTGGCGGCAACGAGCTTCGCCTTGATTTCCTTCACCACTTCGATGGCGGAGTCCATACCGGCATAGGCAGTGTCAACCTTGGCAGCGCCGAGGCCGAGCGCGTCCTGGACAGACGACAGTGCCATGTTGTCCGAACGCATGGTGGTGGCGATCGACCAGTAAGCAGCGTTGTCGGAAGCGGAGCCGACGCGCATGCCGGAGGAAACGCGCGCCTGGGTCTCTTCCATACCCGAAGAAATCGAACGCAGAGTGGAGAGGGCAGCCATAGCTGCGACGTTGGTCAGAATGCTAGTCATAGAAATTTGCCCCTTGATGGCAGGAATAGAAGGGACATTCCGGCATCTACCGGGAAACGGCGGTCAGCATCATGCTTGTTAACCAATTAATAATCATGGTTAACTCGTCGTCTTCATGACTAAGCTTTAACCTTGACTTGGTTAACGAAGATATAAGCCCGAAATAAACTTTGAAATATTTCTACGGCACTTCAAAAATCAAACTTCGCGCGCTTAATACGTAAGATTTAAAAAAAAATGAAGCCGCAGCTGAAATCAGCTGCGGCTTCGTATTTTCTAAGATCCGTCGATTAACGGAAGAGCGACAGGACGTTCTGCGAGTCGGAGTTTGCGATCGAGAGCGCCTGGATCGCCAGCTGCTGCTGGGTCTGCAGGGCCTTGAGGCGGGTCGACTCTTCGTTCATGTCGGCATCAACCAGACGGCCGACGCCCTTCTCGATCGACTGCGACAGCTTCTTGACGAATTCGCCCTGCATGTCGATACGTGCAGAGACAGAACCCAGAGAAGCAGCAGCGCTGGTCATCTCGGTCAGAGCTTCGTCAACGCCCGAGATCATGGCGTTTAGCTGCGTTGCGTTCATACCGGTGATGTCGACATCAGCGATCGAAGACGGAGCAGCAACGGCAGCCGGCGGCGCGTTTGCCGTGTCTACGCCGTAGTAGACGCCAGCTTCGTCGTGGACAGCTTCCTGGCCAGTACCGGTAACGTCAACGGCCTGAACCCAGTTGGTATCGTCAACCTTGACGTAGAAGACACCGCCGACGTCAGCAAGCTGAGTGGTCGTGGAGCCAACAGTGTTTGTGGTAAAGGTTGCGTTCTGTGCGATCAGCTCGTCAACCGTGAAGGCTTCGACGGTCACTTCTTCCGATACACCATCGGTGTTGACCGACAGAGTGACGCTCTTTGCCGAAACGTCGTAGGTCTTGTCGAGAATACCCAGATCGCCACCCGAGGTGTCGAACAGAACATTGTTGGTGTTCAGTGCGTAGTCGACCTTCTTGACCGAAACGCTGCCGTCGTCGGCACGGACGAAGGAGGCAACAACCGACTTGGTGACGGCACCCGAAGCATCAGCCTGCAGCCAGTTTTCGCCGGAGAACGATGCGGCAGAAGCGATCGAGGTGAGCTGATCCTTCAGCTGGTTCAGTTCCTGCTGGATCTTGGTCTTGTCAACGCCGTCTTCGGTGGCGGCAACGAGCTTCGCCTTGATTTCCTTGACGACTTCGATCGCCGAGTTCATGCCGGAGTAAGCCGTGTCAACCTTGGCAGCGCCGAGGCCGAGCGCGTCCTGGACAGACGACAGTGCCATATTGTCCGAACGCATAGTGGTGGCGATCGACCAGTAAGCAGCGTTGTCGGAAGCAGAGCCGACGCGCATGCCCGACGAAATGCGGGACTGGGTGGATTCCAGGTTCGAGGAGATCGAGCGCAGAGTGGTCAGCGCAGCCATTGCGCTGTTGTTGGTCAGAATGCTGGCCATAGGTGTTTGTCCCTTTGAACGAAATACTTGGTGGGGACATACCGGACTAGGAAATACCGGTTATCGACGGTTCGGCGTCATGCCATTTGGTCTATCTTTTTTTGAGAACCAGACCCGTCGTGCGAGATCGAAACTCGCAGCCAATCCTTGCCAAGCTCTTAACTTGGCAGGTACCGGACGGGATTCAAAAACCCATGGTAAACAAGGGGATAATGGTTAATGTTGTTTAAGTCTAATTCTTAAACAAACGACCTGACAAGGCTGCCGACCAGCAGATTCCAGCCGTCGATCAGGACGAAAAACAGGATCTTGAAGGGAAGCGAAATCGAGGTTGGCGGGAGCATCATCATACCCATGGCCATAGTGATCGTGGCGACGACCATGTCGATGACGAGGAAGGGCAGGATGATCAGGAAGCCGATTTCGAAACCGCGGCGGATCTCAGACAGCATGAAGGCTGGAACGAGAACGCGGTAGTCGATCTTGCCGTCGACGACGGTGGTCTGGCCGCGCTCATTGGCGAGGTCTACGAAGAGTCTCAGATCCTTGTCGCGCGTATTGGCGGTCATAAAGGTGCGGAAGGGTTCGGCAATGCGTGCCACCGCTTCGGCCTCCTGGATTTCGCTGTTCAGCAAAGGTTGCACGCCGTTCTGCCAGGACTGGTCCATGGTCGGCGCCATGACATAGAAGGTCATGAACAGGGCCATGCTGGTGAGGATCATGTTGGACGGCGTGGTCGCAAGCCCCATACCGGAGCGCAGGATGGCAAAGGCGATCAGGAAACGCGGGAAGCTCGTCACCATGATCAGGATGCCCGGCGCCACCGAAAGCACCGTCAGCAGTCCAAATGTCCTGATGATCCAGGCCGCCACCGATCCATCGACCGGGGTGTTGAAAATGTCGGTCGGGAACTGCTGTGCCAAAGCCAGTTCCGGCGCCATCATCATGACGGCGACGAGGGTGAGGATGCGAATCATTCGATCACAAACGTTCTGAACATCACTTTCGATACGCGCCCTTCGGAACGAAGGTCAACACGCTCTTCTATGTCATCCTTGAGATATTGAAAGCCGCGCGGTCCTTCGATCTGCTGAAGGGAAACCGTGCGCAGATAGGCCATGATATCCTGGTGCACATCCTCGGCCACCTTCACGTCGGGTGGCCCGTTGAACAGGATCGCCACTTCGAGGCGGACCCAGTTCTCGGAGGGATATGCAAGGTTGGTTGTGATCGGCTCCAGCGCGACCACGCCATTGGCCTCGGTCGAAATGGTCGGGAGGCCCTCCTCGGCCTTCTTGCCGTCCTTGCCCTCGGCACCGGCTGCGGCCTCTTCTGCAGCCTTTGCAACGTCAGCCGCCTGTTGCACGCGTGGCGACAGCATGCCGCCGATCACCCAGCCGCCACCGCCGCCGACAAGGGTCAAGACAACCAGCGGAATGACCAGCCCCATGAGACCGGACTTCTTCTTGCCGCCATCTTCCTGATTTTCATCCAAGCTCATACTGCCCTGCCCTTCGCCTGCGATCAGAACGGAGAGTAGATGTCGACGACCTGCTGGCCGATCGGCGGCTGCTGAACTTCCATCAGGCGACCACGGCCACCATAGGAGATGCGCGCCTCGGCAATGCGATCATACGAAATCTCGTTTTCGGCATCGACATCCTGCGGACGAACGATACCGGCGACGTTGAGAATGCGAAGCTCGTGGTTGACACGCACTTCCTGCGATCCGCTGATCAGGAGGTTGCCGTTTTCCAGAACGCCCGTGACCACGGCTGCGACCAGCAGGTTCAGCCGCTCGGAGCGTTCGGTCGAGCCCTTGCCGGACGAACTGGTCGATGAATCGGTGGACATGTCGCCCGCCGTCCCCGTGTCGGTGGAAAAACCGAGGAAGTTCGTCACATTCGCACCCCAGCCAAGGCTGGTCGAATTCGTGCGGCTGCGGTCGGTGTCGTTGTTGAACGAAGCGCGGTCGTTGATCTCGATATTGACCGTCAGGATGTCGCCGACATTCAGCGCGCGCGCATCCTTGAACAGGGCAGAGCGGTTATCGCTCCAGAGCGAATAACCGCTGGCGGTCGGCGCGACCTGCTTGGGATACATGGCCATCTGCGGTGTCTGGCTGTAGCGCAGACCCGAACCGATCGGGCTCATGGACGGCGCATTGCCGATTTCCTTGACGGTCTGGCTCTGACATCCGGCCAGCAAGAGGGCGGCGACAAGAGCCGGGATACGCTTCGTCATGATGGGTCCTTCGATGTATTTCGGTCGGATGCACTCGACATGATCGAGGCGACCTTGGCCGCAACCTCGGGATTCATCTCGGTCAGGATGAGGCTCGATTGGCGCGGCGGAAGTTTCATGATGATGGCGGCTGCCAGAATGACATCCGTCTGCTCCAGTTGCGGAGCGGCGGCATCCGGGGCCATCTTCTTGTAGATCTCGAGAAGCTGGCCTTCCGCCTGCTTCATGAATTCGTTGCGGCGGGTGAGCCAGTCTTCGTACTCCTCGCGACGCTTCTCAAGCACCGCTATACGCCCGTCGATATCGGCCTGCAGCTTGTCGAGCTCCTGCTTCTGCAACAGGTAGCGCTGGTCACGCGCGGCATCGGCGATACCGGTGCAGAACTGGCGAATTTCGGCCTCTGTAGCGCTATCGAGCGCAGACTGCTGGCCGACGGCGGTTCCTGCGAAAGCAGGCAAGGTGGCAATCAGAGCAACGATGCCAAGGTTGCGAAGCGCCGTGGTCGACTGGAAGATGCCTGAACGCTTGATCATTGCAGCACGAGCTCCGCTTGCAGGGCACCGGCCGACTTGATGCCCTGGAGGATGGCGATGATGCCGTCCGGCTTGACGCCGATGGAATTCAAGCCGCTGACCAGGGTGCGCAGATCCGGACCGTCGACGATGGCGATCTGGTCACCTTCTTTCTGCACATAGATATCGGTCTGCGGCTGGATGGCCGTTTCGCCTCTCGAGAAGGGTTCAGGCTGGATCACCTGAGGCGTTTCCGTAACCTGTACCGTGAGCGTGCCATAGCTGATGGCAACGCGCGAGACGCGCACATCTGCGCCGATGACAACTGTCCCCGTGCGTTCATTGACGACGACGCGGGCCGGGGAATCTGTTGTGACCACCAGGTTCTCGATATCGGCCATGAGCCGTGCCAGATCAGCCGTGCGCGGTTTGGCAACCACGATTTCCTGGCTGTCCCGCGCTTCGGCGATCGGGCCGCCATAGGTGGCCGCGGCATAGGCGTTGATCGTATCGGCAATACGCAGCGAGGTGGTGAAGTCTGGATTGCGCAATTGCAGTACCAGGTTGACGGCATCCTTGAAGCGGGAAGGAAGTTCGCGCTCGACGATTGCGCCATTCGGCACGCGCCCCGCCGTCGTGATGCCTTCCTGCACGCTTGCCGCATCGCCCTGGGCATTGAAGCCGGAGACTACAACCGAGCCCTGGGCCACGGCGTAGATCTGGCCGTCTGCGCCCGTGAGCGACGTCATGACAAGTGTGCCACCCCGCAAGGAGGTGGAATCGCCAAGCGAGCTGACGGTCACGTCGATGCGGCTGCCGGGGCTTGAGAATGGCGGCAGGTTGGCCGTGACCATGACGGCGGCAACGTTCTTGGCATTGGATTGCCCGCCCTGCGTCGAGATGCCGAGGTTCTGCAACATTGCCCGCATCGACTGGTCCGTGAATGGCGAGGATCTCAGACTGTCGCCAGTGCCCTGCAGGCCCACCACCAGACCGTAGCCGATCAACTGGTTGTCACGGCCAGACTGCAGGGAGGCGATGTCCTTGATCCGAGAGTTCGCAGCGAAGGCCGGCTGAAGGGGTGCAAGTGCAAGAGCAAGGCCACAGACGGCGATACGGAGAGCGCTGAAGATCTTCATTTCGCCATTACCTGTACAGTACCGTCGGCCATAACCGTGCCGGAAACGATGGAACCGGAATCCGTGTTGCGGACCTTGATCAGGTCGCCGACCATGGCGTCCGTCAAAGGCGTGCCAGCGGCGCTGATGACCATGTTGCCGATGGCGAAGGTAAGCCGAACATTTGCACCTCGCTTGATGGCATAGGCTTCGCGCAAGCCGTTGACCGGGATCGTGCGGCCGGGAAGCAGCGTGCGTTTGGCCACGCGACCAACCACCTCTTCGGCGATGCGCGCATAGCCGCCGGCAATATTCGGATTGGTGACCGTCACGACATCGATCTGGTTCGCCGCAATGGTTTCGCCCGGATAGATCACCTGTTTGGGCACCACAGCGGTCTCCGTCGACTGGGCAGCGAAGACACAGCTTGCCCAGGCGGCAACGGCGATGATCGCCAGACGCGAGCTGGAACGCGATGACGGGCGAAACCTCATGTTTGCCTCCTGTCGGACTTACTTCAGGTTCTTGCTGACGATCTGAGCCATCTCGTCGGCGGTGGTGATGACCTTGGAGTTCATCTCATAGGCGCGCTGCGCGGAAATCATGTCGGTGATTTCCTTCACGGCGTCGACGTTGGATGCTTCCAGATAGGACTGCTTGATGTAGCCAAAGCCCGGATCTTCAGGGGCGGCGATGGTGGCCGTGCCCGAGGCAGCGGTTTCGGCAAACAGGTTGTCGCCCAGAGGCTTGAGGCCGGCTTCATTGACGAAGTTCGCAATGGTCAGCTGGCCAAGCTCGGTAAATTCATTGTCGTTGCCGATCCGCGCCGAGACCTGGCCCGTGCGGCTGACGACAACTTCGGTCGCATCCTGCGGGATCGTGATGTTTGGCGTTACCAGATAACCGTCGATGGTGACCAGCTGCCCCTCGGCGTTCATGTTGAACGCGCCCGAACGGCTGTAGAAGGTCTGGCCATCGGGGGTCTCGATCTGGAACCAGCCACGACCGATCAGCGAAAGATCGAGTTCGTTGCCGGTCTGCACGAGCTGACCCTGCGTATGAATGTTGCGCACGGCAGCGGTTTGAACGCCAAGACCGATATTGGCACCTTCCGGTACGATTGCCTGGTTGGCCCGGTTTGGCACGCCCTGGGCCCGTTCAGTCTGATAGAGAAGATCGGTAAATTCCGCACGCGCCCGCTTGTAGCCGGTGGTGTTGATGTTGGCGATGTTGTTCGCGATGACCTCAAGATTGGTCTGCTGGGCATCCATACCCGTCGCGGCGATGGCAAGCGCTCTCATTGTCCGATACCCCTACTAGATCTGCATTTTCGTGATTTCGAGATAGGCATTGACGATCTTGTCGCGGAACGCGATCGCCGTCTGGAGCGACTGTTCTGCCTGCATGACCGCATCGACCACCTCGCGGGTGTTGGCCTTGCCCGTCAGCCCGTCGAAGGAGACTTCCTCGCCGCGCTTCAGGTTGTTGGCTGCCTGCATGGCGACATTTCCGAGCGCGGACATGAAGGTCTCGCCGTTCAGGGCGGTTGCGCCGGTCCCCTCCAGCGTTGCTGCGGGTGCCTCGAAAAGGCTCGAAAACGATTCGGTTGCCTTTGTGCCGCTTACGGCGCTGGCTTTGGAGATGCTCTCAATCATTGCGAGGCCTTCAGCAGGGAAATTGTCTGGGAAACCATGTCGCGGGTCTGCTTGATCATCTGCAGGTTCGCTTCATAGCTGCGGTTTGCTTCACGCATGTCGCCCATCTCGATCAGGACATTGACATTGGGCATCTTGACGATGCCGCGCTCATCGGCGGCCGGATTGCCGGGATCGTACTCCTCGACGAACTCGGATCTGTCGAAGCCGAGCTTCTCGACCTTGACCCTTTCGGCACCGCTCAGACGATCCAGCTCGCTCCCGAAGGTGATCGTCTTGCGACGGTAGGGATCGGCCCCCGGCGTGTCGCCGGTCGTACGGGCATTGGCAATGTTTTCCGAAACGATGCGCATGCGTGTCGATTGCGCTTCGAGGCCGCTTCCGGCGATTTTCGAGGCTGCACTTAAAGGATCAGTCATCAGCGTTTCACCGTCATCAGCATCATGCGATGGAAAGAGGACATCAGCGAGGTATTCAACTCGTGCTGACGTTTGATTTCACCTGTCTTGGTAAGCTCTTCGGCAATGGCGACGGAGTTGCCAGATTCCTGAACACCGATCTCGTCGTTCAGTTCGGATTCTTCGATGCCGATGCTGCGATCGCTCAGATCATTGGCTGCCATATGGCCCGGATGCGTCACCGCCATGGGTCTCACCATGGACGTCTTGTCGAGGACCGCGCTGAAAGGCGTTACATCCTTGGCCAGAAACTTTGGCGTGTTGGCGTTTGCGATGTTGGTCGCAACGACCTGCTGGCGGGCCGAGAGCCATTCGGCCTGTCGCGACGCCAGCTCGAACAACTGGATGGGGTTCATGGCGATACTCCGTCAAATACAATTCGGAGCCTAGGCCTGCAATCTTGCGTGGGACTTGCCCACGCAAGCTTTTACTGATTTTCGTAGATTTCGCCCGCTGAGGTCACGATGGCCCACTTGCCGTCGCGACGCTCGATCGTCGCCACCCGGCTTTCGTCCGGCAGTATGGAGCCGACGCGCACGAGGAACATGCCCGTGGAGGATTCGATCAGCGCTCGGCCATTGGCGACGTGCAGCAGGCGGAAGCCCTGCTGGCCCGGAAAGGGTTGAGAGATCTGCCTGCTGGGCGCATCGGGGCGTTCACGACCGAGCGTTGGCACTGTCGCCGTAATGATCTCGTCAACCGGTGGCGGGACCTGAGCTTCTCCCGCATCATCCTTGTCCACCAGGGCAAGAGGCGAAACGCTGAAGACCTCGCGGCCCGGCCCCTCCGGCAAATCGCGTGTCCGTGTCCAGTCTGCCGGACGCACGCCGAACTTTTCTGCGTTGAGAAAGACGTACCAGGGGAACATCGCGGCTGCCACGGCCATGGCAATGCCGGTCATCGTCAACAGTCGATCGATCCTTGAGCCCGTCGACACTGCTTTTGCGGCCTTGAGCGGCGCGACGCTTTCGTCGGCATCGAAATCAGTCATGGTCATCCCCTTTGTCTCATGCCCGTTCCACCGGCTGCCGCCTTCAGGGCGCCAGCTAGATCGGCATAGGCATCAGCCGCGGGCTTTTCGCCCGGCGTCTGCTTCAAAATTTCGTAGATGACCGGCACCTGCTTGATCGCCATGTCGAGATCGGGATCGCTGCCATTGCGGTAGCCACCGATCAGGCGCAGGTCGCGTGTCTCCTCAAAGCGGTGGATCAGGGCTTTCAGGCGCGAGACAAGCTTTTCCTGCTCCGGCGTCCAGGCCTTGCGTGCCAGGCGCGAAATCGAGGTCAAGGGATTGATCGGCGGGTAGCGCCCCTCGTCCGCGAGCGAACGGTCAAGGACTATGTGTCCGTCCAGAATGCCACGGGTCGAATCCGCGATGGGGTCGTTGTGATTGTCGCCGTCGACAAGGATCGAAATGATCGCCGTAATCGTGCCGGCTCCCTCGGCGCCTGGCCCTGCCCGCTCCAGAAGGCGCGGCAGCTCCGTGAAAACGGAGGCCGGATAGCCGCGGGCAATCGGCGGCTCACCGGCCGCCGTTGCAACCTCACGTATGGCATGGGCGAAACGCGTCACGCTGTCGACGATGAAAAGGACGTTTTCACCACGATCGCGGAAATGTTCGGCAATAGTCATGGCGGTGAGCGGCGCCATCTTGCGCAGCATCGGGCTTTCATCGCTGGTTGCGACAACCGCAATCGACTTCGCCATGTTGTCGCCGAGGGTATCCTCGATGAATTCACGCACTTCGCGGCCGCGTTCGCCGACAAGGGCAATCACCACCTTGTCGAAGGCATCGGCGCGGGCCAGCATGGACAAGAGTGTCGACTTGCCGACACCCGAGCCGGCAAAGATGCCGAGGCGCTGCCCGAGGCACAGCGGCGAGAAGATGTCGATGGCACGCACGCCGGTCGTAAACCCGGTCTCCACCCGACTGCGCGTCATCGAGGGTGGTGCCGTGGTGGAGATCGGCCTGCGTTCGGTTCCCGGTGCAAGTGGGGGGCCGTGATCGATGGGATCACCGAGCGCATTGATCGTTCGGCCGCACCAGCTTGCATCGGGCGCCACGCGAAAGGCACCCTTGCGGATCACCACATCATGAATGCCGATCGGCTCACCGGGCTCGATCGGGCAGACATAGCAGACGTCCGGCTCGACCCTGACAACCTCGCCCAGATGAATGCCGGTCGGCGAGCGATGCGCGACGAATTCGCCCAGGCGCACATGCCGTGACAAGCCTGCAACCGTATAGTGACCCGCGGCAATGGTGCGGACATGGCCGCCCTCAGTTACCGCCTGTTCAGGCCGCGCGTAGCGTTCCGCGAGCCCGGCAAGCTGCATCAGCTTGGGCGATAGCGGAAACTCCTGAGCAGTGGGGTCGCTTGTCATGCCAGGTCAGACCTTAATTGCCGCCACCGAGGACCTTGATCGCCTCGCTGAGTGAATTCTCGCTTTCACGGATCATGGCGCTGACGCTCTCGAAGGCACGGTTCACCTGGATGAGCTGCGTCATCTGACTGATGCCGTTGACATTCGAATTTTCCACATAGCCCTGCATCACCGAAATCTCGGGGTTGTCCACGACAGGCTGAGGATTATCGACGGTGGTTACGCCACTGTTTTCATAACGGACAAAGCCGTTGCGCACATCGGCTGAGAAAAGCCCGAGCGTTGCGACCTGGACGCCGTCTTGGCGAAGGGTGCCGTCTGCGCCGACCTCCGGTGGTCCGCCTGCACGGTTCAACTGAATCGGAGCGCCACCTGCGTCGAGCACGGGATACCCCCGGATCGTCACCAGAGCCCCCTGATCCGTCATGGTGAAACGACCGTCACGGGTGAGCACCTGCCCGACGGGTGTATCGATGGCAAACCACGCATCGCCCTTGACCGCAAAATCGAGCGGGTTGCCCGTCTGCGCCAGCTCACCATTGCGGGTCGACAGATAGTCATTGCCCTGATTGACGAAGGCGATCTTTGCATTCAACTCGTTGCCGGTCCGGCTGAGTACCTCATCGAACTTCACCTCCGTGCCGCGGAAGCCGACGGTGTTCACGTTGGCCATGTTGTCGGCGATCGTCGTCAGACGACGTTCGAGTGCCATTTGCGATGACAGGGCCACATAAATTCCGGATTGCACTGAATTTGCCTCCGCGCAGGATGTATATGAGTAATTCATTATCCAAGGCGGGATATCCTGCCCGGTATCACATCGTTCTTGCGGTAAAAGGCTTGCGCGAACCTGTCGCAAACGTTCTCCTCGGCGGATGACCGGCCGGGATTAGCGCGAGCGCCAATCGAACAGCCTCACGCAAGGCTTGGGCCGTATCGCTCAGGTTGAAGAGTAACGTTCAGGTGCGGGCAAATGAATATCATCATCGGATTTGTGATCACATTGGGCTGCGTGCTCGGCGGTTATATGGCGATGGGCGGGCATCTCGACGTGCTCTTTCAGCCATTCGAACTCGTGATCATCGGCGGCGCCGGCATTGGCGGTTTCATTATGGCCAACCCGATGAAGGTCGTGAAGGACACCGGCAAGGCGCTTGGCGAGGCTTTCAAGTACAAAGTGCCGAAGGAGCGCGATTACCTCGACGTTCTCGGCGTTCTCTACTCTCTCATGCGTGACCTGCGCACCAAGTCGCGTAACGAGATCGAAGCCCATATCGACAATCCGGAAGAGTCCTCGATCTTCACCGCCGCACCGAACCTGTTGAAGAACAAGGAACTGACGTCTTTCATCTGCGACTATGTTCGCCTGATCATCATCGGCAATGCCCGCAGCCATGAGATCGAAGCGCTGATGGATGAGGAAATCGACACCATTCTCTACGACAAGATGAAGCCGTATCACGCGATGACCTCGATGGGCGACAGCTTCCCGGCTATCGGTATCGTCGCGGCCGTTCTCGGCGTTATCAAGGCCATGGGCAAGATCAACGAGACGCCGGAAGTACTCGGCGGCCTCATTGGCGCGGCGCTGGTCGGCACCATGCTCGGCATCTTCCTGTCCTACTGCCTCTGCAACCCGCTGATCGCACAGATCAAGGGCGTCCGCGGCAAGCAGCATCGTCTCTACATCATCGTGAAGCAAACGCTGCTCGCCTACATGAACGGCTCCGTTCCGCAGGTCGCCCTCGAGTATGGCCGCAAGACCATTTCCTCGCATGAGCGTCCGTCCATCGACGCCGTCGAGCAGGAAATGATGAACCCAGGCGGCGGCGGCGAAAGCAAGGCGGCATGACCATGACAGAGACCACAACCACAACCGCTCCTCTGACCATGGACACGGCGCTGCTTGCGCGTCTGACCGGTGGGCTTGGCGATTCCAAATCGCTGCAGAAGCTTTGCGCTGATTTCGGCCAGCTTTACTGCGAGTTTCTGCCCGATGTCTTTCAGAGCGAAACAGGTCTGACGCTGCAGGTTCACTATCACGGCTTCGAAAGCGGCCTGATGACCGATCTGATCGCCGAACTGGGGGAAAACGTCGCCCTGAGCGATGGCCAGTTGCGCAACTGGTCGCCGAATTTTGTCTTGGCCTGCGGCAATGGCTTTGTCATCACCTTGATGGAAAATCTGCTTGGTGCACTGCCGGAAACGATCGAAGAGCCGATCGAACGCCCACTGTCCCAGATCGAGCTCGATCTTTCCCAGATGGTCTTTGAAAAGATCGCCAATGTGCTTCGCAGCGGCATCAACGTCGCAGGCAGCTTCGAGCCTCTGCTGGAGAAGGCGCACAACGCCGAAGACCGCCCGAAGCCTGAGGAAGATCACGTCGACGAGTTTGCCGTTTCGATCCGCATGGAAGTGTCTCTTGGACAGGTCACCTCCGAATTCTTCCTCGTCATTCCGCAAAAGGCATTGCTGAAGACAGTCGTGACCCTGCCGAAGTCGGCCGGCCAGGGGGGCCGCGGTCGCAAGGAATGGCAGGAGCAGATCGCCGAGCAGGTGCGACGCTCACAGGTGACGCTTGAGGCGCGCATCCGGCTCGAAACACTCACGCTCAATACAATCTCACGGTTGGTCGCCGGTGACGTCATTGCCTTCCAGGATAAGGGCGACGTGATGGTCGATGTGAGTGCCAATGGCAAGGACCTCTACCGCTGCGAGTTTGGCCGTGCCGGCGACCGCTACACAGTCAGGGTCAAGGACAATGTCAGCACCGAAGACGACATCCTTCAGCATTTCATGACGTAAGGTTTCGCCTGGCTTCGTCCACGGCAGTTTGACGCAAGTTTCAACGGGAATAATCACTCCATGGCTACCAAGAAGACACCACAGATGGACGATGATGCGCTGGCGATGCCGGGCGCAAGCGACAGCGATTTCGATCAGGCGGTCGACGATCTTCGGGGCGTTCTGAAGGCTGACTCAGACGGCGGCCTTGCCGATTTCGGCGCAGGCATCGGCGGTCTGGACGACAGTGCCATCGATCCGCTCGCAGCCTTCGAATCGGATTTCGGCGGCGGGGCTGCAGCACCCGCTGATGATTTTGGCGGTGGCGCTTTCGGCGGCAGCGACTTTGGCGGCGGCGATTTCGGCGGCGACGCCCTTGGCGGAAGCGACTTCGGCGGCGGGCTGGACGGAGGCTCCGACTTCTCCGGCGCAGCAGCCCAGCAGATGGCAGGCAGCGGCCTCACGGCCAATCTCGACCTGATCATGGATATCCCGATCGATGTGCAGATTGTGCTCGGATCGAGCCGCATGCAGGTTTCGGGACTGATGAGCCTTGAGGAAGGCGCCATCATCGCTCTCGACAAGCGCATCGGCGAGCCGGTCGAGATCATGGTCAATGGCCGGCGCATTGCGCGCGGCGAAATTACCGTGCTTGAAAATGACGATACCCGCTTTGGCGTCAAACTGATTGAAGTGATGGCGACCAAGACATCCTGATCCATTATGGATCGGAGAGGAAAAGACCATGATGGACTTTGAAGATTTCGGTAGCCCAATCGCTGGCAAGCCCCTTTCCCAGGCAGACAAGGCAGCCGCTGTGCTGCTGGCCATGGGCAAGGGTGTTGCCGGCAAGCTGCTCAAATACTTTACCCAGGCCGAATTGCAGATGATCATTGCATCGGCCCAGACGCTGCGGACCATCCCGCCGGATGAGTTGACCGAGCTGGTCAACGAGTTCGAAGATCTCTTTACCGAAGGCGCCGGTCTGATGGACAATGCGCGCGCCATCGAAGCCATTCTCGAGGAAGGCCTGACGCCCGAAGAAGTTGACGGGCTTCTCGGCCGTCGTACCGCGTTCCAGGCCTATGAAGCCTCGATCTGGGACCGGCTGCAGGATGCCGATCCCGATTTCATCGCCAAGTTCCTCACGCGCGAACACGCGCAGACGGTTGCCTATATTCTGTCGATGCTCCCCTCGTCCTTCGGTGCCAAGGTGCTCCTGAAGCTTCCCGAGAGCCGCCGGGCCGACATCATGAACCGCACGGTCAACCTGAAGAATGTCAGCCCGAAAGCCGCCCAGATCATCGAGAACCGCGTGCACGACCTGATTGCGCAGATCGATGCCGAGCGCAATTCGACCGGTTCGGCCAAGGTTGCCGAGCTGATGAACGAGCTGGAAAAGCCGCAGGTCGACACGCTCTTGGAATCGCTCGAATCGATCAGCAAGGAATCGGTCAACAAGGTGCGTCCGAAGATCTTCCTGTTCGAAGACCTTCTCGCCATGCCGCAGCGCAGCCGCGTTACCCTGCTCAACGACATTTCCGGCGATATTCTCACCATGGCGCTGCGCGGTGCCAATCCGGAGATCAAGGAAACCGTGCTGTCGTCGATCAGCCCACGCTCGCGCCGCATGATCGAATCGGATCTGCAGTCGGGCACGGCCGGTATCAACCCGCGCGAAATCGCCATCGCCCGGCGCGCCGTCGCCCAGGAAGCGATTCGCCTTGCCAATGCCGGGCAGATTCAGCTCAAGGATACAGAAGGTGAAAACCAGGCGGCATGACCGGCTGCTTCTGTTGAAAACCAGTGCCATCTGGCGCCTGCCGATTGAACCACAATCGGCAGGCGTTTACGTTTGATCACTGTCGACGCGAACATGCCACAGTCAATTCGGAGCGAGCGCAGGCCGCCTGGCGCGCCCGGCTTTTCTCCTCACGGCCCTGAAGGATTACGGCGTCCATGGCCGACGATGAAGACAAGGATAACAAAACCGAAGACCCGACAGAGAAGAAGATGCGCGATGCCCGCGAAAAGGGCAACGTGCCCTCTTCTCGCGAAGTCCCGATCTTTGCCACCTCGCTCGCCTTCTATGTCTACTCGGTCTTTTTTCTCCCAGATGGGATGAGCCGGCTCGGCGAAACGCTGAAAGACATCTTTGACCGGCCGGAGCAATGGCGCCTCGGCACAGCCGTCGATACGGTGTCGCTTTTTACCCATCTCGCTTGGGAGATCAGCGCAATGCTGGCTCCCCTGCTGCTTCTCTTGATCCTGCTTGGCGTTGGGGCAAACGTCGCCCAGCACATGCCCGAATTCGTGCTTGAACGCATCCGCCCGCAAGCCAACCGGATCTCCCCGATCAAGGGCTGGAACCGCCTTTTCAGCGCGCAGGGCATGGTGGAATTCGGCAAGTCCGTGTTCAAGATCATCGTTGTGTCGACGATCATCGTGTTCATGCTGATGGACGACTACTACGCCGTCATTGACGCCATGTTTTCCGACCCGCAGGTCATCTTCGTCAAGTTTGCCGACATCCTCCAGAAAATGATGCTGATCATCGTCATGGCGACCGGCGTGCTCGCGGCTGTCGACGTCTTCTGGACGCGCCATCATTGGTATGAACAGCTGCGTATGACCAAGCAGGAGATCAAGGACGAGTACAAGCAGGCCCAGGGTGACCCGATCGTCAAGGCACGCCAGCGTTCGATTGCCCGCGACCGCGCGCGCCGCCGCATGATTGCCAATGTGCCGCGCGCCACGCTCGTAATTACCAATCCGACACACTATGCCGTCGCGCTTCGCTACGTGCGAGAGGAAGGCGATGCGCCTGTGGTTGTGGCAAAAGGACAGGATTTGGTCGCGCTGAAGATCCGCGAGATTGCGATGAACAATGAAATACCAATTTTTGAGGACCCGCCGCTTGCCCGCTCCATGTTTGCGCAAGTCTCGGTCGATAGCGTCATTCCGTCAATGTTCTACAAAGCGGTCGCGGAACTCGTCCATCGAGTCTACGCCAGCCGCGCCCCCAAGAGACGGATGCGCTAACGACCATGAAAAAGTGCTCTTTTACCAACCAGCGTGAGCGTATCGTAGCCGAAGCCATCAGCCCCGTTGCAAGCGAGTTGCGGCTGCTCGATGCCGCCGATCTGATATCGCTTCTGCGATTCGAGCTGTATGGTAACCTGTCGGATCTCGTTGCATCCGCCGCGGAACTTTATTTCCATCCGGGCACGGTCTCCTTCGGCGCAGGCGGCGATTATCGCCTGGAATGGGGCGGTCCGCCTGAGATCGTGCTGGATGTGGAAATCAAGCCGCGCGATATCACGATCTATGCGCAGCTGATCCTGACCGACGCACATGCCGCGATCGATATAAAGCACATCGCATTTCATACGACCGCCGGAGACCCGGATGCCAATACGGCGATGCTTGCCGAGCGGCTTCAAGAGGCGCGCTTCGTCAAGACCACGGCTTCACCGCTTTACGGTTGAATTGCCCTTGGAGGCGGCAGGGTCACCCTTACCGTCACCTTAGAATGCCAGCGGCCTCCACTCAGGTGATGTAGCCGAGACGTATGGCCTTTGCGATCGCCTGGATACGGTTGACCGAATCAAGCTTGATCGTTGCCGATCCGAGATAGGCGTTGACCGTGTGAACCGAGAGGCCCAGGCGATCGGCGATCTCTTCGCTGATGCGACCATCACCAGCGAGCTGCAGGCATGCGATTTCGCGCTCGCTCAAGGTTTCGGCAGGGGCCGACCGCCTCTCGTCCAGCGACAGGATTTCCGTCATGACGCGATAACAGCGGCTGTGCACCGAGAGAATGAGCTCGCCCGGAAGGTCCGCACCGCCTGATGTCGGGAAGATGACATAGCCATTGCCGACGGCCCCGAGCCGAACGGGAAAGGCGATGCCTGAATATGGCAGCAAACGCTCGTCGAGCTGCACCACGAAGGGTGTGAAGTCCGAGGCATCGAGAAAGCCGGTCCTTTCCTGTGCGTTCCACAGAACCGGCAGGGTCGATGTCTCTATGTGGTTGAGAATCGTTTCGCCGTAGGCCGCCAGGAAGGCATCGCGACCGCTGGAGAGGGTCGGGCTCCAGTTCTCGAATTCCACGTTCAGCCGGCGCTTGTGCGGCAGACTTGCTCCAGCGATACGAAACGCCGCGAAGCCGCGTGCATTTAGCATGCGCTGCAAGGACACCAGTTTCGGAAATATGTCAGACCGCGATGTCGGCAATCGTTGGCCGGTCCATGAGACATCTTCGATAACGGTTCCGCCAGATCGGGTCTGCGTTGCCATCCTCATCCCCTAAACCAGATTGTTTCGAACAGCATAGGCGATCGCTTCCGACCGCGTCTTGGTCGCCGTCTTTCGCATGACGCTCGTGATGTAGTTGTTGATCGTGTTGCGGGAGATGCCGAGAATCGTCGCGATCTCGTCGCTCGTCTTGCCCTCGGCGATCCAGTAGAGGCATTCCAGCTCGCGTTCCGTCAGATCGAAATCGCGGTCGCTCTTGTTTGCCTTGGCATTGGACAGGCTGACCGCGTAGCTGGCCAGAAGCCCTGTCTCGCGCAGGCGCTCCGGAGACAGAACGAGATCCTGCCGATAGAGAAGCAGCAAGGCCAGGCGATTGCGACCGACAGTCAACGTCATGGTGCAGTACTGCCGGCTCAAGCCTGCCGGGACAAAGGCATCGTCAGGGATGATTGCGTATTTCGGCTGCAAGACCGACAGGCACTTTTCCAGCTCCGTCGAGCGGGAATAGGCGGTGGCCAATTCGCTTTCGAGACGCCGGACGAGATCGAACGGCCAATCGGACGCAACGACAAAATCCAGCCCGACTTCCTGAACGAGATCGTAGCGCGCAAGCAGATAGTGCGAGGCGCCGACATAATCGCATAGCAATCTGAGACACTGGGCCATGTCGCGCGACAATGCGGGCGAAACCAGCTTGCGGATGAGCACATCTCGTGATGACGACGCCCCGCCGGGCGCAGCGGCTGTCGGCTCAACCGGACGGCCCTTCAAACCACTCTTTGTGAGCTCGGCATCCATTCAATAGCCCCTTTGAACTGATCGCCTTGCAAGATCAATGCTTTCACCTGGTTGAAGCATAGACCCCGAATCGGCGCGGATCGTACCCCCAAACCCAACGAATCATGCAGATTACAAAATATAAAGTGGCACAGATCACAACGCAGGTCTTCCTCCTGCCCTTGATAAAGCATGCGCGGTCCACGCCTATCGCTCAACACTGAGTTTTAGGGGGTAAAACGAATAAAGCCGCACCTTGTGGTGCGGCTTTGTCTCGTTTTGTCAGTTTTCGGTGTGACCCGATCAGGCGGCGTTGTCGACAGCCCACTTGCGCAGGATCTTGGCGGCACGCTCCTCGGAGATTTCCACCATCCGCGCAAGGCGCCGCTCGGGGCCTTCCTTGACGCGACGGTTGAAGCCACCATTCGGATCGTCGTCCATGGTGAGGAGGTCGTCGGTGGAATCGAAACCGAAGTCCGCACCGAAGCCGTCCATGAGACCGCCGCCGCCGCCAGCGCCCATCGGGGGCGAGAAATCGGGCAGCTCGAGACCTGCGGCCTGCTCGCCGATGCCACCTGCCAGAGCCGGCTCGCTGCCGCCGAAGCCGGCCGAGCGGACCATCGGACGGATGCCCATCCAGATGATGAGGAAGGCAACGGCAACAAAGGCGAGCGAGTTGATAATCCCGCCGACATTGCGGCTGACGATTTCCATGAAGCCCGGGCCTGTCGCGGACTCTTCCAGAAGCTGGTTCTCAAGGAAGTCCATGGCTGTCAGCGTGACCACGTCGCCGCGCTGCTGGTCGAGACCGGCAGCCGAAGTGACGATCTTCTGCATTTCAGCGAGATAGGCATCGATCTTGGCCTGATCGACGGGCTCGCCGACCATGGTTGCGATACGGCCCCGGTTGACCACCACGGCCACAGAGATCTTCTCGACCGTATAGCTGTTCTTGACGGTCGCAACGGTCTTGCTGTTGATTTCGTAGTTGGTCTGCTCTTCTTTCTTGTCCTGCTCGTCAGACGATTCCGGCCCGCCTCCCCCGGCTTCCGGGGCGGCCTGCGGAATGTTCTGCTCGACCGTTGCCGCTGTATCGGACTGCCGCTGCAGCGACTTCTGCGCTTCCTTGGTCACGCGGACAGAGCGCTCGACGCGCGATTCCGGATCGTAGATCGTCTCCTGGATCTGCTGCGTATCGGTGTTGATCTGCGCCGTGACGCTGGAGCGGAAGTTGTCCATACCCAGGAAGGGAGCCAGCGCCTTGTCGATATTGGTCTCGATCTCGTTTTGAACCGACTGGACGACGCCAAGCGAGCGGGTTGCTTCGCCACCGCTTTCATCGCCCGCGGCCAGTAGCTGGCCGGTGGAATCGAGAATCGTGACGTCTTCCACTTCAAGCGCGGGCACCGATGAAGCGACCAGCTGGCGAATCGAGGCGGCAGCCTTGCGGCCGGCCTCGGACGATGCGCGGATCATGACGGAGGCGCTCGGCTTCTGTTCGCCGCGGCGGAAGTTGCCGACATCCGGCATCACGATGTGGACGCGGGCGGCAGCGATGCCAGCGATCTGCTGGATGGTCCGGGCGACTTCACCTTCCAGCGCGCGGACGCGGGTGACTTCCTGCATGAAGGAGGTGAGGCCAAGCGAGCCGACATTGTCGAAAAGCTCATAGCCGGCATTGGCGCTGTTCGGCAGACCGCGCTCTGCGAGAAGCAGACGCGCCTTGCCCGTCATGCCGGCAGTTACGCTGATGCTCTGGCCATCGCTGCCTGTCTCAAAATCGATGCCGGACTCGGCCAGGGCAATGCTGATCTGATTGAGATCGACGGGCTCGAGGCCAACATAAAGCGTTTCATAGGAGGGTTTGTTGACGTAAAGGGCACCAGCGAGAATGAGAGCAAAAGAAACAATTGCAACGCCAGCCATGGCAAGCAGCTTGGCCTGCCCCATCGCGGCGAAATTCTTTGATACCTGAAGTAACTGATTTAACAGATTCATTCTGTCTCGCACCCTCAAAACAAAGGTCAGGGCGTTCTTGCCCTCGGTGCGACCTTAGAAAGCGAAACTTGTGCGAGCGTTTCGTCGGGCTGATATGCCGAAATCATTTCGGCAACCGGCCAATCCGGATCATGGGCATCCGGTTGAAATGGATCAAAAGAAATCGAAGTCCCCGGCAGCCTTAATCAGCGGCTGCGAGTGGCCATGGCGCAATCCAGCCCCCAGAGCCTTCTGCATGTCTGCGAGCTTGACGAGGCTCAGCGCGGTCGTCATGTCGATCATCCAGTCCGATGGGATGGATGCCGTGATGGTATCGATGAATTCCGCAAGACCGCGTGCCTTCTGGACAGCCAGATCAATTCCCTGCAGGACCTTCAGACCATCGGGATGCTCGAGCACATGCGGGCCACCCAATTCCAGCAGATGCGGCTCGACACGCTCGATCAGATAGGCAACGTCATGCAGTTCGCTGACGATGCGCATCAAGATCTCGGGCAGTTCTTCCTGGAGATCCTGAGGTCCAGAATTTGTATCTTTGTGCATCCGATTTCCAATATCAGAAAAACTCAATTGATGTTTCCACGGGCTTCGACACAGGTGCCGGACGCTGTTCCATGGCGACCGTCTTCTGCGTTTCCGCGCCCGTTAGCGGATATTGCCGAGCCCGACCGCTGACTGGCCAGAACTCCAGCTTACGCCCATGCTCGCCGCCCGTCGAGGAACCGACAACCTTGATGCCTTCGTCCCGCAGGAATTGCATTGCGAAGGCGGCGTTCTGTTCCCCGACATTCGAGAATGTCGCAATCGTCTTGGCTCCGCCAAAAATCTTGGCTTCCAGCCTGTCTCTCCGGGCGCCCTTCTTGAGCAGCCCGTTGATCAGCAGTTCCATCAAGTGAACCCCGTAACGTGTGGCGTCGCCGCCACCAGCACCGGGGACCGCCGAGCCCGGCAGGAGGAAGTGGTTCATGCCCCCTACCCCCGCAATCGGATCTCGGATGCAGGCAGCAACGCACGAGCCGAGGATCGTCGATAGGACCACATTCGGGTCGTTCACGACTTTCCATTCGCCTTGTATGATATGGACGCGCTTTGCTGCACTGTCGTCAATCATTTTAGTGCTCCGAATACAGCCTCGATGGCCGCCTTCATTTTTTCGATGGTGAACGGCTTGGCGAGAACATTGTTGGCGCCGAGCTGGGCCGCCTTCTGGACCAGCGCACGGTCGCCCTGTGCGGTGAGAATGATGAAGGCTGCCTTCTTGGTGTTCGGGTTTGTACGAACTGCCTGAAGAAGACCGAGACCATCCATCTTCGGCATGTTGAAGTCAGAGATGACAAGGTGATGGGGCTGCTGCTCCATGATTTTCATGCCCTGCTCGCCATCGCCGGCGGCAGTGATCTGCTTGAAGCCGAGCTGGGTCAGGGCATCGCTTAGGAGGAGGCGACTGGTGACCTGATCGTCAACGATCAGAACTTTGATTTTTTCGGCTAGTGACATTATTCGATACCTTCTTTTCGGGCGGCAGTGAGCTTGAGGATTTCCTCCCCAATGGAACCGAGGGGTAGTTGTTGCTCCACGGCGCCCAGTTCCTGGGCGACGCGCGGCATTCCGTAGACCACGCAGGTCTTTTCGTTCTGACCGATGGTGCTTGCACCGGCGTGACGCATTTTCAGCAGGCCAGAGGCGCCATCGCGCCCCATGCCGGTCAGGATGACACCAACCGCATTGCGGCCGGCAAGTTCCGCAACCGAATCGAACAGCACATCCACCGAGGGGCGATGTCCGTTGACCGGAGCGCGCTCGACCAACCGGCAGCAGGGCGCCGACGCGTTTGCGACCTGCAGATGACGATCGCCGCCGGGGGCCAGATAGATCTTGCCGATCTCGAGCCGAGCGCCGTCGGTTGCCTCTTCGACGACAGGAGCGCAGAGACGGTTGAGGCGCTCCGCGAAGCTCTTGGTAAATGTCGAGGGCATGTGCTGCGTAATGACCGTGGGCGGGCAATTGCGCGGAAACTTTTGCAAAACCGTGATCAGCGCTTCCACACCGCCCGTCGAAGACCCGATGGCCACGATCTTGCGCCCGACGCGGAATTCCTTTGCGGGAACCACAGGAGCAGGCGCAGGCTGCACCGAGCGCGCCGACGGCTGGAAACGATGCTGCGAGCGGGCCGCAGCCTTGACCTTGTCGGCCAGCTCGCCAAAGGGCCGTGGTTCACCCGGCTGCGGTTTCGCCACACAATCAAAGGCACCGATTTCAAGCGCCGCGAGCGTGGCCTCGGCACCCCGATGCGTCATGGTCGAGACCATGATCACCGGCATTGGCCTCAGCTTCATGATCTTTTCGAGAAACTCCAGACCGTTCATGTTCGGCATCTCGATGTCGAGCGTAACGACATCGGGATTGAGTTGCTTGATCGCGGCGCGAGCTTCCATGGCGTCGCCGGCCTGGCCGACCACATTCACGTCGGGATCCTGATTGAGGACCGCAGTGATCAGGCCGCGCATGGTTGGGCTGTCATCGACGACGAGGACGCGTGCGGGTGATGCCATTATTTGCGCCCTCCATTCTTGCCGAGATAGCGGTAGGTGGTGATACCGATATTGTCGAAATCGTTCTTCGGATCCCCCGAAACGCGTTCCGAATGCCCGATATAGAGGTGGCCGCCAACCGGCAGGAGGTCGGCGAAACGAGTCCAGATACGCACCTGGGTCGGCTCGTCGAAATAGATCACGACGTTGCGGCAGAAGATGACGTCGAACTGTCCCTTGAAGGGCCATTGGGTCATCAGATTGAGTTCGTTGAAGGTAATGATCCGTTTCAGCCGGTCGTCGACCTGATGCTTGCGGCGACCACCGACATCGACCTCCTTGAACCACTGCTTGCGCATGGCCGGCGACACGGTTTCCAGCGCCTGGTCGTCATAGGCACCCTGGCGGGCGATCGCCAGAATCTTCGGATCGATATCCGTTGCGAGGATCTTGAAATCGTAGTCCGCCGCATTGGGGAATGCCGTCAGAACCGTCAGCGCGATCGAATAGGGCTCCTGCCCGTCAGAACAGGCAGCCGACCAGATGCGCACCCGGCCACCGGCCTTGGCGCGGGCGATGAGGCCGGGGAGGACTTCGTCACGCAGATGCTCGAAGTGGTGATTTTCGCGGAAGAAACGGGTGAAGTTCGTCGTCAGATGCGAAAGCATCTCCCGGCGCTCCGCCGAACCTTCCGGGGACGATACAAGCTGGCAATAGGCGCGAAAACCCGAGAGACCGAGGTTGCGGATATGTTTCGACAGACGCGAGTATACCAGCGAAGCCTTTGAATCGTTGAGAGCGATCCCGGCATCCGAATAGATCATCGCTGCAATCTCGTTCAGATCGCGCCGCGTCAGCGGATACTCCCCGCTGGCGAGGACTTCATCGTCCGAAAGACGAGAACTCTGGACTTTTACGGTCATGCGGCTTCGCTTTCGGAGTCGTTGAACAAACCACCCAGCTCGATCAGACAGATCATGCGGTTCTCAAAGGCAAGAATTCCGCGTGCGTACTGCTTTTCGAGATCAGATGAGATCTCAGGCGTCGGTTGAATATTCTCGTCGGTCACTGTGAGGATGTCTGAAACAGCATCCACCAGAAGGCCAACCACTCGTGTTTTCACCTGCGCCACGATGATGACATGACGCTGTGTCGGCTCTGCCGGCTTCATGCCGAGCCGGAGGGAGAGATCGACAATCGGCAGCACAGCGCCACGCAGATTGATCACTCCCAGAACATAATGCGGGGCGTGCGGTAGAGGCGTGGCCTGTGTCCAGCCTCTAATTTCACGCACCGACATCACGTTGACGCAAAATTCCTGATCTCCGATCCGGAAGGCGATGAGCTCCCGATTGCCGGCGACCAAGTTTTTCACCGCATGCTGCATTCTCTTATCCCGCAACTGCCAAGGACATTTCCTGTTTCAGTGACTGACCGCGCGAAGCGGCAACCACGGCGTCCACATCAAGGATCAGCGCGACCCGGCCATCGCCGAGGATGGTGGCAGCCGCGATACCCGGCACGTGGGTGTAGTTGGCTTCGAGCGACTTGATGACGACCTGACGCTGCCCCTGGATCGCGTCGACCATAAGGGCGCGCTGACCGCCACCTTCGGATTCGACCAGAAGAGCCACACCCTCGACCGGATTGGCCTGCGTGCCGCGGAAGTTCAGGATCCGGCCGACATCCACCAGCGGGCAGAAGGAATTGCGGATCGAGATCAGGCGCTGGTTGGCACCGAAGGAGTGAATGTTCTGCGCTTCCGGCTGGAGCGTTTCGACGATCGCGGTCAGCGGTACGACGAGGGTCTGGCCGGCAACCGTCACCACCATGCCATCCAGGACGGCAAGCGTCAGCGGCAGGCTCATGGTGAAGGTCGAGCCGTGACCCGGACGCGAGGTGATCGAGATGCGGCCGCCGAGCGCCTGGATGGAGCGCTTGACCACGTCCATGCCAACGCCACGGCCGGAGATGTCGGAGATCTTGTCCGCAGTCGAGAAGCCGGGGGCGAAGATCAGGTTGTCGATTTCTTCGTCCGTCAGGTTGGCATCCGGCGAAATCAGTTCGTTGTCGATCGCCTTCTGCTTGACGCGCTCGCGGTTGATACCGGCGCCGTCGTCAACCAGCTCGATCACGATACGGCCCGAGCGATGCTTTGCCGTCAGCTTGATCGTGCCTTCCGGATCCTTGCCGGCGGCTGTACGCTTTTCCGGGCTTTCGATGCCGTGGTCGACGGCATTGCGGATCATGTGAGTCAGCGGTTCGGCCAGCTTGTCGATGACGGTCTTGTCGACTTCGGTGTTTTCGCCTTCCGTCACAAGACGGATCGACTTGCCGACCATGTCGGCCACTTCACGAACGATACGCGACATGCGCTGGAAGACCGGCTTCACCGGCTGCGCACGGATCGCCATGACCGAGTCCTGGATCTCGCGGGTGAGCTGCTGCAGCTCTTCAAGCCCCATATTGATCGAGGAGGTTCCGTTGTTGTCGTTCTCGATGACGCTCTGCGAGAGCATCGCCTGATTGATGACAAGCTCGCCAACGAGGTTGATCAGGCGGTCGACGCGGTCGAGATCGACGCGGATCGTCTGGCCAGCTGTGGAGTTGGCAGCGGTTGCGGCGGCAGCGGCTGCGGCAGCGGCGGCAGCCGGGGATTCCTTCTTCTCCACCTTGGCAGCTGTGGCAGTCATCTTCATGACATTGCTTGCCGTCTGGGCGGCGTCGACAGCCTGTGCGACATCAGCGGAATCCGACTGAACCTCAGGGCCGTCATCGAGCATCGACAAGTCAAAGGGGACGGCAACCATCGGTGGCTCTTCGCCAGCCGGTGCCTGTTCCTCGACAAGCTTCACATCGAGATCGCAATCCCATTCTGCAAATTCGAAAACCTGCCGGATCGCTTCTTCGCCCTTCTGCGCCTGGATCTTGATCGTCCAGTGGAAGTAGGCGCCTTCTGGATCGATATCGTCCAGCGAGGGCAGATCGTCCATATTGCAGTTGATCGTCATTTCGCCGAGACGAGCGAGGTCGCGCAGCAGCAGGGCTGCCTCGTTACCCTTGGCATAGAGATCGCGGCGTGGCTTGAACGTCACATCGAACGTCGGCACGTTGGTTTCGGTCTCTTCACCGTCAAAGCCGTCAAAGGTGAAGGGGATCGGCTGGAATCCGCTGTCATCCGTCGGCGCTGCTTTTTCGACAACCGGTGCAGGTGCGGGCGCGGCTTTGGCGACAACCGGTGCAGCGGACGCAGCTGGCGTCTCACCATTGGCAAGCGCTTCCAGCTCCTTGACCAGACCGCTCGAGCGGCTTTCATCTACGCTGCCGCCGTCGCGCGAGGCGGTGACGAGGTCAGCCAGCACGTCGGCCGACTTCAGCATCACCTTCATCACTTCAGGGCCGGGTTCCAGCTTGTTGGATCGAACGCAATCAAGAGTGGTCTCGAAGACGTGTGCGAAGGCAACCAGGTCATCGAGACCGAAGGCGCCGGCACCGCCCTTGATGGAGTGCACCGCACGGAACACGGCGTTGACCGTTTCCGGATCGCGATCCCCATCGTTCATTTTCAGAAGACCGGATTCCAGTTCAGCGAGCTGTTCCTCGCATTCCTGGAAAAAGATCTCTTTGATTTCGTTCATATCCATAGGAGAAATTCCCGGCTTAGGCGGTTACACGCTCGATGGCATCGATCAGCTTGGTCGGGTCAAACGGCTTGACGATCCAACCGGTCGCACCGGCCTGGCGGGCACGGTTCTTTTTCTCAGCGTCGCTTTCCGTGGTCAGAACCAGAATCGGAACGGCGCGATACTTGTCATTCTTGCGAACACCCTCGATGAAGCCGAAGCCATCGAGACGCGGCATGTTGATGTCGGTGACGATGACATCGGGATTGCACTCTTCGAGGACTTCCAGACCTTCTACGCCGTCTTCGGCCTGAATGGTCTCGAAGCCAGCATTGTTCAGGGTGACCAGCAGCATGTTTCTGATGGTTCTGGAGTCGTCCACGGTCAGGACTTTTTTCTTCATTTCCGGATCTCCTTGGCGAGCAGATGATCGATGTTGACGCCGATTAGTTGCATTGTCTTCAGGAAGGCCTCAGAGGCCTTTTCAAACGAGAGAGGATGCTTGTCGGATTCCCATGCCTTGGCTGCCGCCATAAGAACCTGGACGCATTGCGTGCCAACCCGCTCTACCCCCGATGCGTCGATGGCCAGAGGCGCACCGCGCAAAGACAAGAGATTGGCCTTGAGGTTCGAGGCCTCGTTCAGGTCCAGAACTGCCGGAAGTTTCAAGCCCTTCCGATCGCCTTTCTTAGTTGCCATCATTCATTTCCTTGTCTTACGAGGCAGAGTCTTTCACTGCCGAACAGTCGTCTCGGTTGAGCCAATCTCACGGTGTGTCTGTTCGCCCTGTCCGCCCCTAGGTTTCTTGTGTATCGCAAGGTGGTAAACAATCTTCTCAACGCCCTAACCCCGCTATTTGCAGTGGTTGGGCGAATTCGACCTCAAAAGCGTCAGAAGGCCTGCCGTCAGGGCCTGATGCGTTGAATCCGTGGTCCGGATGCACCTGAAAATGCGCCCGCTTCGGCGATGCCTTTGCCGCGCGATGCTGCTGCTCGATATGGAACTCCCGAACTGTCTGGCCGAGCTCCAGGATGACCTTGTGCAGATCCTGTGATTGATTGGCGGCTCGGTCGGCAACGGCAACGGAATTGGAAAGCTCCCTGCCGATTTCAAAGACGGTTCCGGTGGCAGCTGAAAGCTCGCCTTCGCAGCGTCCGGTATCCATGACGATCTCGGCCATGGCACCGCTGATGCCTTTGACCTGACCAACGATGTCGGCAATGGCGCCTTGCGTCTTGGCGACCATATCCACACCCGCCTCGACCTGGTTCTTGGTCGTGGAAACGAGGGTCTTGATCTCGCGGGCCGCATCGGCCGAGCGCTGCGCAAGCGCCCGGACTTCCTGCGCAACGACCGCAAAGCCGCGACCGCTATCGCCAGCACGGGCCGCCTCGATACCGGCGTTCAGAGCAAGCAAATTCGTCTGAAAAGCGATTTCATCGATGGCACCGATGATATGGCCAATCTGTTCCGCCGAGGTTTCAATATCGGCCATGGCGCTGATGGCCTGACCCACCACTTCGCCGCTCGCTTCCACGGAGGCACGCGCCGCACTCACCGAGGCTTCGGCCTTGCGGGATTTCTCTGCCGTTTCGCGAAGGCCATGATTGATGGAGCCCAAGGACTGGCTGGCATCATCGAGACGTTGCGACTGCTCTGCCGCACGGCCTGAAAATTGCTGCGCGGCCTGGACGACCTCATCCGTTGTGCGCGCGGCCTGGCCGAGTTTCTGGTCGGAGGCAAGAAATGCCGTCTGCAGATGCTCGATGGCTTGGTTCATCTGGGCGGCGAGATCGCTATAGGTGTCCGGCACGTCGCTTGGCGCCCGGACCGTCAGATCGCCGTCAGACAGGCCCTCGAAAACCGGCCGGAAAATCATCTCGACCATCGAGCGATCTTCCTCGCGCGCTTTTGCGAGTTCCCGGTGGTGCTTGAGGCGCAGTTCATTGAAGCGCAGAGAAACTGCAATCTCGACGTCGACCATGACCAGCCGCAGCAGGGCGTTGATGAGGTCCGAGGCGTCCTGGTTTCGCCGCCGTGAAGACGAGAACAGGCCTTTGCTGCCCTGCTCGTTCAAAAGCGATGTGACGATGTGCTCCAGGACAACGGCGTGACCGGCGATATGCCAGCGGGGATCAAGTCCCATGCGGCTCTCGGTATCGGCGAGAACCTTAACCCGTTCGGCATAGAGGCCGTCAAATCGCGCGTCGGTCAGCACATCCCAATGCGACGACAGGAGGTCGTGGAGACGATCGTATTGATTATCAGATGTGAAGGCGCGTGCGGCATCCGGCGATGTCTGAAGTCTTTGAAACAGATCGCGAAGGGCCGCCTGGACCGGCGTGGTAAGCGCCGGGCGGTTGTGACGGAGCAGATCTCGGTCGCTCTCTTCCAGTCCGGCAAAACGCAGCCGATCCCGCAGGCTGCCAGCCTGCGCACCTGTTGCCTTCTCCGTGGACATGTCCTGAGCCACCATTGCACCCGCATTCGCCGCCCTTTGCGGGTCGGCTCATGCAGCGCGGTCATCGATCGGGGCGGATGCCCGGCAAGGCAGGGTCAGCGACCTTGCTCCGACGCATCACGGCCAGTCGCGGCGCGCTGCTTTCATGATCATTGCAGACCGGACCTGGACCGGTACGACGGGATGGCGTCATGCCCGAAGGAAATCTGGATGGAATCCCACTCCGACGTGTTCTTGAATCATTATGGTTAATTCCTTGCTTGAAGGTTAATAATGTCTCCACGAAGAACAGCAGAATGTAATAGATTTCCAATTTCTTACCTTTGGTAATCCTCTTCAAGGGCATTGCCACGTGGGGATGTAACCCAACGCGATGAGGTTGGTGGAGAAATCCGTTTATTGTCCCGACTTAGCCGCAGGCTGAGAACCTCAGGTTGCTCGTGATAAAGAATATCGGAAATATCTGATATCATTACAGATCACGGAAAATATCCTTCGCCATTGGGGGAACCCGCGGGCTAGCCCGGCGTTCTACCCTTGCCTGTTTCCCACAGAACGAAACTATGCCGGCAAGCTTGACTATGGGGGTCGCGTCAGCCGGAACATTGGTGGTGCCTTCGCGCATTGCCGATCATTCGTGACTGCGGGCCTGAGCATTGTGCGGCGACGACGGAGACTGTGACCATGCCGGATCGAAATGACGATTGGATCGCAAGACGAGCCTATGCGCTCTGGGAGGAAGAGGGGCGCCCCGACGGCAGGGATTCCGATCACTGGCGCGCCGCGCTTACAGAATACGAAGCCATGCTCGAGGCGTCCCGGGTAACCACCGAGAGTGCCGACCGTCGGATCGCAATGGCGCAAGCGCGGCTTAACGACGATGTCACGTCCCCCTTGGAAGACGGCAATGCCTCCTCTGCATTGCCGAGAGGAAAAGCGTCATGATCTCAATCGCCAACCCCCTCCCCTTGCCCCGAATGAAGTATGACGAAGCTTTGCCCTTGCCCCCTTATCGGCAGGCGCCCGCCGCAAGCGAGGAAGTGGCAGCTCGGATCGTTTCGAGGCCTCTTCAGGTTCTGGCCGTCACTTCGGAAGTTTTCCCCCTCATAAAGACTGGCGGTCTCGCCGATGTGACGGGCGCGCTTCCGAAGGCGCTGACACGATTTGGTATCCGTACGCATACCCTGGTGCCCGGTTATCCCTCAATTGTCAGCATGGCGCGTCTTCATCCACCGCTGATGGAGTTCGACAACCTGCTTGGCGAACCTGCTACCCTGCGCCATCTGGAGATCGACGGCCTCAGCATTTTTGTCCTGGATGCCCCGAGCCTGTTTGATCGCCCCGGTGGCCCCTATGTCGATACCAATGGCCTGGATCACCCTGACAACTGGAAGCGGTTCGCCGTGCTTTCGCTTGCCGGGGCGGAGATTGCTGCTGGAGCCCTTCCCGGCTGGCGCCCGGACCTCGTCCATACCCACGACTGGCAGACGGCGCTGACATCCGTTTATCTCAAGCAGATGGGGGCTTCGGTTCCAACCGTCCTGACCATCCACAACCTCGCATTCCAGGGGCAGTTTTCCGCCAGTCTGTTGCCGCAGATCGGATTGTCACCGGAAGCCTTCAGTATCGATTGCCTCGAATACTACGGTGATATCAGCTACCTGAAGGGCGGCTTGACAACGGCGGCCCATATCACGGTGGTCAGCCCGACCTATGCCCGCGAGATCCTCTCCTCAGCCTTCGGCATGGGGATGGATGGCGTCTTGAACGCGCGGCTCGATCAGCTCGAGGGTATTGTCAACGGCATCGACACAGAGATCTGGAACCCCGCCACTGATCCCTATCTTCCCCATCGCTACGATCAGAAGTCGGTGCGACACAAGGCAAAGAACAAGGCCATTCTGCTGGATCGCTTTGGACTGGACCCTGGCGAAGGCCCGCTCTTTTCCGCCGTGACGCGCATGACCTGGCAGAAGGGCATGGATATGCTGGCCGACGTTGCCGACGAAATCTTCCGCTGGGGTGGCAAGCTGATCGTGCTCGGCCAGGGCGACTCGGAGATTATCGCCCGGCTGAACGAGACAGCAGCGCGGTTCCCCGGAAAGATGGCGGTATCGAGCGATTACAACGAGGCGGCTTCCCACCTGATCCACGGCGGCTCCGACGCAATCATCCAGCCGTCTCGATTTGAGCCTTGCGGCCTTACCCAGCTCTACGCCCTTCGATATGGCTGCGTTCCCGTCGTGTCCCGCACGGGCGGCCTCGCGGAGACCATTATCGATGCCAATGATGCCGCGATGGCGGCACGGGTGGCGACCGGATTTCAGTTTCACCCCGTAGAGCCAGAAGGCCTGAGACACGCCCTTCGACGGACAGCATCGACCTATCGCGACAAGCGCAAATGGGATCGTCTGCAATTGCAGGCCATGCGGGCGGACTATTCCTGGGATCGCAGCGCAGAACGTTATGGCGACGTCTATATGCGACTGGCTCGATCGGGACATGCTGACCGTATCCAGGACCGAGGAGTGGACCCATGACCACCTCGCTGCAGACACTAGAGGCGCGGTTGAACGCTCAGCGCGAAATCGTCATCGCGCTTCTCAGTCATGCTTTGCTTGAGCGTGATACCGGCCTGGCTCTGCTTCGCAGTCTCGAAGAAGAAGTGATCGCACAGGATGGCGCCGAAGATCCAGGCTCGCAGCCTTCAGCCGGCTTTGCGCGTGGCAACGAGAAAAGTACCGAAATCCGGGAAATTCTCGACACCGCCAAGGCGCGGGCCAAGGCCATTCAGGCCCTGCAACAGCAGGATACAAAGTCGATTGGAGCAGGAAAGTTCTAACGCCGCGATCGAATATGGGGGCGCGGTCGGCGCCCCGCATGCGGCTTTCCGGATGTAACTTCGCCATAGGAGGTGCGCGACATGATCTTCAAACCACAGACATTTCATGGGGAGGCCCCAGCCGTCGAGCAGCAATATCCGACGGAAGCGGCACTTGAGGAAGCTGCAGCTGCGGCCCTTGCTGTTACGGAAGGCGTTGATGCGGCCGAATTGAAAGTCAAAGTGACGGGCGGCGAAGTCTTTCTGATGGGTTCGGTGACACGACGCGAGGAAATCGACCGGGCCGTGGAAACACTTCTCGCGGTCAACGGCGTCGAGAAAGTCAGTGTAAACGTTCAATGTGACAGTCCGCTCTGACGCGGCGCTGGTGCAGGGAGGTGAAGGCAAACGCCGACCGTCCCTCGAGAACAGTCAGCACATCGCGCCCGTCGCCTTCCGGAACGTGCAGTTGCACGTTCCTAGCGCCGCGCCTGTCCTAACCCGCAGGCTATTTTCGAGGAGGTGTTTACGTGTTGGCTTGGGACAAGGACGCCCAAGCATGCTGGTGGGGTGCCGTCTCGAGCATTCGTCCGGTCAGATCCTGTCGGCGCAGCACGAAGGCACGGATGCGGCCTCTGGCTTTCAGTGAATGATTGCGTGCCGCGTCCGCCGCAAGTGCGTGGCTTGGATAGCAGCCAGAATGATAACCCTCGTGGACGAAGGCCCAGCCGTCGCAGGTGGGAACGATGTCGTAAACTGCTTCGACCATGATAGGAGCCCTTGTTGGTTTTCAACCAAAAACGCCTATCACCCGCTTCCGGTTCCCTTCCCTTGCAGGAATATTGCCGCATGCGTCGAGCGCTCAGATCTGGGGATCAGGGACCCTTTCCAGGACGATCGTAGAGGCTCTTTGCAGGTTCGATCGCCTTATCGCAGACCGGCAACCCGTTCCCAGCTGGTCTTGCCCTCAACCCAGCGCTGCCAGTCCTTGACCGAACCGTAGAAGACATTGAGGTCGATCTTGCCATTGACGCCCTGGGACAGGCCCGAACCGGAATACTGCCAGAATACCCACTTGCGGCCCGGATAGGTCTTCGAAGGATGCGCTGCAACCGAGCGCAGCCAGAAGGGGTAGTCCAGGAAGTGGCCGCGCAGATTGTCCTTGTAGAAATCGGGGGCGGTGTAGATCACCGGACGTTTGCCGTAATGCCGCTCCAGACGATCCATGAAGACCTGCATCTTCTCGCGGGCCTTTTCCGGCGAAAGTTTGAAACGGCAGCTCGACTCGCCGTTATATTCGACATCGATGACCGGCGGCAGCGCATCCGGATCCTTCGGTACGTTGCGGATGAACCAGTCGGCCTGTTCGGACGCGACACGGCACCAGTAGAAGAAGTGATAGGCGCCGCGCTTCAAACCTGCCGCTTTCGCGCGATCCCAGTTCGTCCGAAACATCGGATCGAGATGATCGCCGCCGTCAGTCGCCTTGATATAGGCGAAGTTCGCACCGTTCTTGCGCAGGGTGTTCCAATCGATATTTGCCTGCCAGCGGGAGACGTCCACGCCATGCACGGCATGGTGCTTGGGTGTGACCTTGCCGAAATTGATCGGCTTGGCGTCGCTGAAACGCTGATTGTAAACCTTGTGGCGATCCCGCGACAACGGCGCAAGCAGGGACAATGGCCGCTGATTGGGCACCGGCATGCCGGCTGTCGTCGTTGGTGTTTCGAAATGCGTTGACGCAGGCGCGCTGGCAAAGGCGAGCGCTTCTGCATGCGGTGCCTCGGGGGATTGGACCGCAGGGGCGATGCTGCCCGTCTGCTCATTCACAGCCACGGTCGGCGTCGGTGCGGCAGCCACAACATTGGCCTGGGGCCGCTCGGCCCTGCCGATGCGCAATGCATCAATCGGGCTCGTTCGTGCGGTGCAGCTGCTAAGCGCCAGGCACAGGATCAGAGTGGTCGAGAGAGCATTGGAACGCATGAGAAACTTACCGCAACGTGAGCAGATGCAGGCAACCGCCGCATCAATTCTATTTTCGCTAACGAATGGTAGCGCTCATTGCTGAACGCAATCTCTACAAACATGGTTAACGTGCCGAAGCGGTTCAGCCCAGCTGGTCACTATGCTCCGCCGACTATGCAATCCGAGCGTCGTCGTTCAGATCGCGCAACAATCGTCCATGGCGTCGGGTCTGTGTCAGGAGATCGCCAAACCGGTGGCAACCTTGGCCAACCAGCATCTCCTTCATCTTGATGAACACATCCGCCGTCGCGATGGCATCCCCAAGGGCTGTATGTCTGACCTTTTCGTCGATCGTTACACCCAGCCGCTTCGCAAGCGCGTCAAGGGTGTGGACCTCGGCCTGGCCAAAGACGCTGGCGGAGACCAGCACCGTATCGACGATGGCATGGTGGAAGCGCAATCCCAATTCTCTCTCGCGCCGACTGAGGAATTCCATGTCGAATGGAGCGTTGTGGGCAACGAGCACGGCGCCCTCGGCAAAGCGATGGAACTGCCGCACGGCTTCTGCGACATCGACGGCATCTCGAACCATATCATCTGTCACGCCATGTACGGCTGTCGAGGACGCGGGTATGGGACGCCCCGGATTGACGAGAAGGTCGAAGACCTCCGTTTTGATGCGTTTGCCGTTGACAATGCGCACCGCGGCAATCTGCACGATCTCGTCGCCCTGCTCCGGCAGGAGGCCCGTCGTTTCGGTATCAAAGACGACATAGGTCAGCGCATCGAGTTTGGCATCCGAAAGCTTCTCGTAGTGCAGGCGCGACAAGAGCTCGAAATCATAGGTGACATCGCGGGACAGATCACCGCCAGCACCCGTCGGCCTCTCGACACTTTTGAGCTCCGTAGCGATGAGATTTCGTCCGCCCTCCTGGCCAAGGCGCATCTGACTTCCATGCGCCTTGAGGATCGTATCGCAGGTGACAGCCCCCTCGAAAACCGGTTGCTTCAGCCAGGCGTCAAGCTCCTCGCGGTCGGGCGCCGGACCATCCCAGACCAGACCGATGCTGACCCTCTCGCCCTCTGCGGAAACGGACAATGCGAAATGCAGTGCCGCCGTTGCCTGACGAACCTGAATAGCGATATGCGTGAGCAGGCTGACGATATCAAAGGCGTTGCAGCGAACTGTCATCGCCGCCACATCAGCGTGAAGCGTCAGCCCCGCCCCTGCCATTTCGCGTCGCAACTGCTCGGCCAATTCCCTAACCTCCGTCGAGGCCATCGGCCATCCGTCGGACCGGCAGGCTTCGAAACGAGCCTCAAGGGCATCGAGCATACGCTCCAGAGCATTGAGCGGGCCCTGGCTTGAAGGTCCCGGTACCATTGAACGATGCAATTCAGTGACGGCAGGGCGGATCTGCATGAAGATATCGCTGAGCAGGACATCCCGCCTTGCATAGGCAGCAACTTCCTGCGTCACATCGCGGAGCGTCATGACATAGGCACCCGCGTCCCCTTCATTGTCACCAGCCAGGCGCATGCGACCGGCGAGCCTTCGCAGGCCGCAGGGGCTGAGACAGAGGAATTCCGCCACCCCATCGGGATCGCCGGCTTCCAGGAGCCTGTGATGGGCATCGCGGATCGGCCCTTCGCTCAGGTAATCGAAGACGTTCCGATCGAGACAGACGGGCCGTTGTCCGCCGGAAAGCAGTTGGCGGGCGATGCCATTGTAAAAAACAAGATGGTGACGGCCGGTACACAAGAGGACCGCCGGCGGCACATCCGCAAGCAGCTGCTCCAGCTTCCCCTTGTCGGAGGAGAGCCGCGCCGTCTCGCGCTGCACTGCCTCCGTCAGGCCGGCACGGGCAGTGGCAAGGGTCGCCGTCGTCTCTGAAGCCGCAGCGGCGAGATCGCCGAGATAGCGCACGTCTTCGGCCTCTAGAACCTCCTCGACATCCGCATGCGCCCGCGCGCGCATGGCCGATGCCATCTTGTCGATCGGTCGCGCAATATGGGTATCGAAGAGGAACCAGATCCAGGTCACGAGAGCAAGGATCAGGAAGCCCGCGGCAATCGCGCCCTGCATCAGCGCGCCAAACATCTGCGGGCTACCGCCGCGATGATAGCCGAACCACAGACCCGCGGCCAGCGCAGCCACAGCGCCGAGCGCAATCGCCACGAAAAACAGAAGGATGCGGGTGCGCAGTCCAAGCTTGAGCAAGAGGCCCCCTTCAGCCTGCCGAACAGGCTATCTTCAACGCGGCATCATCCGCTGGCACTGCCTTCCAATCAGCACCAACCAATGCGCCATCGGCGGCAATCGAAACGCTCTGATCCAGCATGTCGGCGCGACGCAGGCCGGTGCAGTCATAGACTACCTTGACCGCCGAGACAGGTTGCCAGCGTGCAACAAGCAGCACATCGACCATCACCAGCCCCGACTGCTGCGGATGCCGCTTTGCGTTGCGCATATCCAGGGCTGTGAACCGTGTGGTCACCGGCTCGACATAGGACCACGGACGCCAGAAGGCCCGATCCTCGTTCTTCCAGGCAACCGCGATACCCGGCATCGCAATGTTCATACGCTCGAACCAGCTGTATTCGCTCCAGACGGAATAGCCGAGCATGCCCAGTCCGGCGAAAACGGGCACGATCCACTTTGGCAAGTATCCGCGGCTGAGCCAGCGCAACGCCATGGCCAGACCTGCCAGCGCAACGCCCGTGACAACAGCGGCAATCAATTCAAACAGCATTCCCTATTCCTTCAGAACAGCCCCGGTTGGAGCGCATCAGACAGGCGCACGCCCGCGGTTGGCAAGCGCCGATTGCATGGTCCGCACCACGACGAAGGCATCGCGCAGATGCGATCGCTCAAAATCGCCGAAATCATAGGGCGCGAGAAAATTATCCGGTTTGCGCCCATCGCGGACCTGACGCACCTGGTTGCGCAGGCGCATGTCGGCGATCAGATCGTAAGCCGCAATCAGATCCCGGGCACCGGCGCCGGAAATGATCCCGGCTTCTTCCGCCCCCAGAAGACGGGCGCGCGTATTCACCGCCGGCAGTTGGCCATACAGCGAATAGACGCGGCCAAGGTCCACGATGGGCACAACGCCATTGTGCTTCATGTCGATCTGATTGCGATGTTCGCCACTGCGAATTGTTGCAAAGCCGCGCAGCAAACCGAGTGGCGGCGCGTGTTTGAGTGAATTGCTGACCATATGCGCGACGAAGATCGAGTTGCGGCTGGCCTCTTCAAGCGTCTCGCTCTGCAGATCCTGATAGAGGGAAGAGGCGCCGCAGATCGGACGCAGATCGAACATGACGCTTGAAAGCATCTGTGCCATCGGATCCGGCTGTGCGATCCAATCCTGAAAATAGCTGCGCCAGACCGAGACCGGCTGGCACCAGCGCGGATTGGTGGCCATCATGTCGCCCGGGCAGTAGTAGTAACCGCAGATATCGAGCCCCCGGCTTACCTTGGCCGCAAGTTGCGTGAACCATGGCATGTCCTCAGGTTCAACACTGTCATCAATGAAGATGCAGTTGTCCTGATCGCTGACGCCGCTTTGCTCCTGCCGGCCCTGGCTGCCGCAGGCGAGCCACACATAGGGAACCGGCGGCGGCCCAAGCTCGCGCTCGGCGAGCATGATCAATCGTCGTGTCACGCTATCAGCAATGTCGGTGATCAGCCGGGTCACGACCTCATGCGCGTTGTTGGCGCCAACCAATTGCACCAGCAACTGCGGTATCCGTGCCGTAAAGTCACGCATTTCCTCCGGCGTTTCCGCAGCAGCGACATCACGGATCAGTTGGGCGGAGCTGATGGCGTGGAAGCGGATCAGGTCGGTCTGCGTGATCATGCCGACCAGCCGCTCGCCCTCGACAACAGGCAGATGTCCGACGCGCCGCTCAAGCATCAGATGCAGTATGTCCGACCCCAGTGCTTCGGCCGGCAGCCCGACAGGATCGGGCGTCATCACGGCAGCGACCGCCGTTGTTTCAGGATCGAGCCCCTCGGCAACGACGCGACCTGCGAGGTCACGCGTGGTCAGGATACCAAGAAAACGTTCGCCATCGACAACGCCGAGACTGGAGACATGGCGCTCCCGCATGATGGAGGCAGCCTGGCGCACGCTGTCGCCTGGCGCGCAAACCACAGGCGGACGCGACATAAGTTCGCTGACCTTCTGGATTGCAACATCGCCGCGACGCGGATCGGCAAAGCGGCCGCGCGTGAAGAAACGGGCGAAAACCGGCTGTTCCTGCATCAGTCGGCGGAATTCGTCGCCGGGCAGGATCAAGAGCCGGCAATCGGACAGCGCGGTGGCCGTGGTCACCGCCAATCCATCCACGAGGAGGCCGCGTTCGCCGAAGGAATTGCGGGACGCCAGTTCGGAGACCACGGTGCCGGAGGCATCCTTGATCTCGACCGTGCCATCCATGATCAGATAGAGGCCAGCGAGAACGTCGCCGCGCGTGTAAATCGGCGCTGCGGCAGGATAGGCCTTCGGTTCAAACCGGGTGGCAACACGGACAAGCTCGTCGCGTGGCAGGCTGTCATAGGGATGAACGGTTTCAAGAAAGGCCAGAGCCTCGGACGGTGTCTTTGACATCGCGTCTGCCCTCACATGGCGGCTTCGCGCCTCAGCTAGTTGAGGGAAAGGAGGGGCAATGAAATGCCCCTCCCCGATCGTGATCAGTGATGCGCCGTCGCTGCACCTGCGCCCCGCGGGACGCGGATGGATTCGACGAGATCCTGGACATGCTTCGGCGGAGCCTGGGTCATCATCGACACGATATAGGCCGTGGCGAAGTTGAGCAGGGCGCCAATCGGTCCGAACGCTGTCGGCGGGATGCCGAACAGATAGTTGGCCGGAACGTTTTCAACCATGTTGGTCCCTGCGACAAAGAACCAGCCCAGATAGGTGAACAGGTAGACGCAGGTAATAACCAGACCCACGATCATGCCGAGCGTTGCACCGAGCGAATTGATGCGCTTGGAGAAAATGCCCATCATCAGAGCCGGGAAGATCGTCGCAGCGGCGAGACCGAAGGCAAGTGCGACAGTCTGGGCGGCAAAGCCTGGCGGGTTGAGACCCAGCAGGGTTGCGACCAGGATGGCGCCGGCCATGGCGATACGAGCAGCCAGAAGTTCGGACTTTTCGGAGATGTCCGGCTTCAGGAAGTCCTTGATCAGGTCATGGCTGATGGCCGACGAGATGGCGAGCAGCAGACCGGCTGCGGTCGACAGGGCTGCGGCAAGACCACCGGCCGCGATGAGGCCGATAACCCAGCCCGGAAGCTGAGCGATTTCCGGATTGGCGAGAACGAGGATGTCGTTGTTGATCGTCAGCTCGTTGCCCGTCCAGCCACGCTGCGTGGCGGTATCGGTGAAGCCTGCGGCAGCATCGTTATAATACTGGATGCGACCGTCGCCGTTCTTGTCCTCGAAGGTCAACAGACCCGTGACTTCCCAGTTGCGCATCCAGTCCGGGCGCTCGTCATAGAGAACCGCTTCCTGCTGCGTACCACCCGGATAAATCGTGTCGAGAATGTTCAGGCGAGCCATGGCGCCGACAGCCGGAGCCGTCAGGTAAAGCAACGCGATGAAGACCAGCGCCCAACCGGCAGACCAGCGTGCATCCGCAACCTTCGGAACGGTGAAGAAGCGGATGATGACGTGTGGCAGACCGGCAGTACCGATCATCAGCGACAGGGTGAACAGGGTCATGTTGAGCATGGAGCCCTGGGCGGTATAGGCGTTGAAGCCGAGGTCGGTCACGACCTGGTCCAGCTTCTGCAAGAGCGGAAGCGCGGATTCGGTGTGCGTGCCGAAGAGGCCGAACCACGGGATCGGATTGCCGGTCAGCTGCATCGAGATGAAGATGGCCGGGATGGTGTAGGCGATGATGAGAACGATGTACTGGGCAACCTGCGTATAGGTGATGCCCTTCATGCCGCCAAGAACGGCATAGACGAAGACGACGGCGGACGCGATCCAGAGACCGGTCGAAACGTCTACTTCGAGGAAGCGCGAGAAGGCAACGCCCGCACCGGTCATCTGGCCGATAACGTAGGTTACCGAGATGATGATCAGGCAGACGACAGCCGTCAGGCGTGCGCCCTGGCTGTAGAAGCGGTCACCGATGAACTGCGGAACCGTGTATTTGCCGAACTTGCGCAGGTAGGGAGCAAGCAGGAGCGCAAGCAGAACGTAACCGCCCGTCCAGCCCATGAGATAGGTGGAGTTGCCATAACCGACGGTCGCGATCAGGCCGGCCATCGAGATGAAGGAAGCCGCAGACATCCAGTCCGCAGCGGTTGCCATGCCGTTCATGACCGGATTGACGCCACGGTTTGCAGCGTAGAATTCGGCCGTCGAGCCGGCTCGGGCCCAAATGGCGATACCGATGTAGAGCGCGAAGGACGCTCCCACGATAATCAGATTGAGTGTGTACTGATCCATTGTTGATCCGCCTTACTGCTCGTCGACGCCGAATTCGCGGTCGATCTTGTTCATGTACATCGAGTAGCCGAAGATCAGCACGATGAAGACGACGATCGAGCCTTGCTGGGCAAACCAGAAGCCGAGATCACTGCCGCCAACGGCGATGCCGGACAAGGCCGGACGAAGCAGGATGCCAAAGCCGTAGGAGACAATGGCCCAGATCGCCAGGCAGATGTAGATGATGCGTACGTTTGCAGACCAGTATGCGTTAGACGAAGATCTATCCGTCACGAGTACTCCTCCCTTTCCTCGACGAGGCGCCGCAGGGGGCGCCTATTCCTCCTTGTCATCCCACCCTTCCATGTCCCATGGCGGAATAGACAATTGTCTAGGAGTAACCAATCTCCCGGAGATCGTACATTCTCCGTTAGTCGCAGGAGAGACCTGTTGAGCTGTGGAAATCATCCGATGCACAGCTGCCGAACTGAAGGAGTTCGGCGGGGCATCCGTAAGTCGTCGATTTTTGAGAAGTGAATGGTGCCCGGAGGCGGATTTGAACCACCGACACGCGGATTTTCAATCCGCTGCTCTACCAACTGAGCTATCCGGGCATCTGGGCTTTCTAAAAGCCTATCAGCCGTTTCCGGCTGACCGGAGGGCGTTTCCCCCGGGAGCGAGCGGGGTTATAACATCTTGTTCGGCCATGGCAAGCGGTTGAGAGCACTTTTTTGAAGAAGATGTGAAAATCGCCAAAAAGCCAATGCGAACAAGCAGATCCGGAAAGTGGAAAAGCGGCTGTCAGAACCGCGTTTCCAGTTTCAGCCACGATCCTCGTCGTCGGCCTTGCTCTCGTCTTCTGCCACCGGAATGGCATAGGAGCCTTTCAGCCAGCGGGAGAGATCGAGATTGCGGCAACGGTCGGAGCAGAAGGGGTAGTTGTCGCGCGTCGAGGGCTTTCCGCATTCCGGACAGGGCCGCGATTTGCGCAGCGGCTCCACCTTGGCCGACCGGGTGATGTCATCGTCAGCCATGGTCAACCCTCAGTCCAGGGCGTGTGGACGTCGTAGCCCTCGCCTGAGAGCATCTGCAAAGTTTCGAACAGCGGCAGACCGACGACATTGGTGTAGGAACCGACCATCTTCTGGACGAAAGACCCCGCGATGCCCTGGATCGCGTAAGCGCCAGCCTTGCCGCGCCACTCGCCGGAGGCAAGGTAGCATTCGATATCGTAACCGGAGAGACGCTTGAAGCGCACCTTGGTTTCGACGATCTTCTGGCGCAGCTTACCGTCGGGCGTGATGAGGCAGACGCCGGTATAGACGACATGGCTGCGTCCGGAGAGAAGATGCAGCGCCGAAGAGGCCTCTTGCATCAGTTCCGCCTTCGGCAGGATACGCCGACCAACGGCCACCACCGTATCTGCCGCAAGGATGTAGCTGCTGTTCCAGGCGATGTCCTTGCGGATCTGCTGATAGGCAGCGCTCGCCTTGTCGGCCGAAAGGCGACGGGCAAGAGAGCGCGGATGCTCCGACTTCTTCGGTGTCTCGTCGAGATCCATCGGCATCAGGCGCGCCGGTACGATATGCGCCTGTCTCAAGAGGTCCACCCGGCGGGGCGAACCCGATGCCAGGATCAACTTGTTTTTCAATTCCATGAACCCTCGCGGCCGAAGGCGCGCTTATTTGAAGCGATAGGTGATACGACCCTTTGTCAGGTCATAGGGTGTCATCTCGACCAGGACCTTGTCGCCGGCGAGAACACGGATACGGTTCTTGCGCATGCGGCCTGCCGTGTGGGCGATGATTTCATGTTCATTTTCAAGCTTTACGCGGAATGTGGCGTTCGGCAACAGTTCGGTGACGACACCGGGGAATTCGAGGACTTCTTCTTTAGCCATTGATTGCTTGTCTTTCCTGGGGTTTCAAAGGGGCTACATTGGGGCGCCCCGAAAAATGTGCGCGGAAACTACACAATCCACGTCCCTTTGTGAACCGTGTAGATCAGGCTTTTCGGCATTGGCGGAAACTGGGCCTTTCTAGCGGTTTTCCACCCGAACGAGACGGTCGACGATCCGCTCCTTTATACGATCCCGGACGTCCCGATAGGCATCCAGTATCTGGTTCCGAGTGCCCGTCGTTCCCGAGGGGTCTGGCATCGGCCAGTATTCCACCTCGACTGCCGAGGACCGGGTCAGTTCCAATGCCGCATGATGGGCTTCGGGGGAGAGCGTCACGACGAGGTCAAAATAGTCATCATCGAGATCTTCGAGCGTTCGGGGCTGGCGCTTGGGTAGAGAAAGACCCTCTTCTTCCAGAACCGCATCGACGAAGGGATCGCGCTCGCCTTTGCGCACTCCGGCGGAGGCGACAAAAACACCTGAGGGCAGCATGGCGCTGGCAATCGCTTCTGCCATCGGCGATCTGATCGCGTTCATACCGCAGACGAAAAGCACGGCATCCGGACGTCGCGGCTTGATGGCAGCTGCGGGCAAATCTTCCATTCTCAGCCGCGCCAATAGAGCACGCAGACCAGCGTGAACAGCCGGCGCGCGGTGTCGAAATCAATGACGATCTTGCCCGAAAGCCGGTCCATCAGGGTCTGGGATCCGTCATTGTGAATGCCGCGTCGCCCCATGTCGATTGCCTCGATCTGCGACGGCGTCGAGGAGCGGATCGCCTCGTAATAGCTTTCGCAGATCATGAAGTAGTCCTTAATGATCCTTTGCAGCGGCGTCAGCGAGAGGATGTGGACAGCCACGTCTTCCCCGGCTTCCGTCTTGATCGAAAAGACCAGCTTGCGATCCATCAGGGACAGGAACAGCTTGTAAGGGCCGCCCGGATGTCCCACCGGCTGGAAGGAATTCTCCTCGATCAGATCGAAGATGGCGACCGCCCGCTCATGCTCCACATCCGGCGTGGAGCGCCCGATGGTCTCGTCCAGCACGACATCTGAGAGCCGGTAGTCGCCCGCCGCCATCTCTAGTCTCCGAGATTGAGGCGGATGGAGACGGATCGGGCATGGGCTTCCAGCCCTTCCGACTTCGCCAGCGCAATCGCGGCCGGTGCCAGCTTGCGCAACTGCTCCGGCCCAAGCCGCAGGATCGATGTGCGCTTGACGTAATCCAGCACCGAAAGGCCCGAGGAGAAGCGGGCCGATCGCGCGGTGGGCAGTACATGGTTCGAGCCGCCGACATAATCGCCGATCACTTCCGGCGTGTGACGACCGACGAAGATCGCACCGGCATTGCGGATGCCTACAATCAGCGGCTCGGGATCGTCGACGGCGAGTTCCAGATGTTCGGCGGCAATGCGGTTGGCGAGCGGAATGCTGTCCTCCAGCCGCTCGACCTTGATGATCGCGCCGAAATCGCGCCAGCTGGCAGAGGCCGTCTCCGTGCGCGGCAGGCTCTTCAGCTGACGCTCGACCGCAGCCATGACGGCCTCGCCAAGCGCGGCATCATCGGTGATGACGATGGACTGGGCGCCCGGATCATGCTCGGCCTGCGCAAGCAGGTCCGCTGCCAGCCAGTCCGGATCATTGTCCTTGTCGGCAATCACGAGCACTTCGGACGGGCCGGCGATCATGTCGATACCGACAGTGCCGAAAACCTGGCGCTTGGCGGCTGCCACATAGGCATTGCCGGGGCCGACGATCTTGGCAACGGGTGCAATCGTCTCGGTGCCATAAGCGAGTGCGGCCACGGCCTGGGCGCCGCCAATGCGGTAGATTTCGGCGACACCGGCAATCTTCGCCGCCGCCAGCACCGTCGGATTGATCGCGCCACCGGCAGCCGGCACGACCATGACCACGCGGGGCACGCCGGCGACCTTGGCAGGCAGCGCATTCATCAGAACCGAGCTCGGATAGCTTGCCGTGCCGCCCGGCACATAAAGGCCGACGGCATCGATCGCCGTCCAGCGCGAGCCGAGGCCAACGCCAAGCGCGTCCTCGTAGATATCGTCCTTCGGCATCTGGCGGGCATGATGGCGCTCGATACGCTCGGCCGCGAGATTGAGCGCATCGATCAGCTCGGGCGAGGTCGCGGCCGTCGCTGCCTCGATCTCCTCTTCGCTGACACGCATCGGCACGGTTGCGAAATCCACGCCATCGAAACGCTTCGAATAATCTGATAGCGCCGCGTCGCCGCGGGCGCGCACATCGTCGATGATCTTGCGGACGACATCGTTCACATCGTCGGATACTTCACGCTTGGTCGTCAGGAAGGCGGCAAACCGCGCCTCGAAATCCCCCGATGCCTGATCCAGCCAGATTGCCACGTCCCCACTCTTCCTTCTCAGAATTCCAGTCCAGCCCCTTGCTCCGCACTTATACGCAGCAACGTCAGTCGGCCTCGTGCTCCGGCTTTGCCGTGGCCTCCCAGGCGCCGCCGATATCGGCGAGCTGGGCCTCGATGCATTCCACTTCCAGCGCGATTGTGCCACCGCCGGCAAGAACCAGTTCGATCACCCCGTCCGGCCCCTCGCCAGTCGGCGTGTAGCGGATCGCCAGGAGGCTCATCACCTCATCCGCCCTGCCGCGGTCGAAGCCGATCGAACGGACCGCCTCGACACGCTTGAAGCTCAAGCCCGCGCGACGGCGCTCGAAGCTTTTCCCCGCGCGCTCGACCTTTTCCCAGACAAAGCGGTTGGCGGCGAGCGAAAAGAGGCCGGATCGCGCCGAAAAGCTCAAATCTCCGACCTTGAATACAGCATCCTGCATATGGGCCGAAAGAATTGAAAGGTCGTCAGCGTCGAGTGCCAGAAGTTTAAGGTCCAAAATGCCACCTCACCTATTCGGCATGCTGTTGCAGGGCACGCCTTATCGAGACTTATGTTGTCGACATAGGTTGCCGCTTGTCCAGTGGCAACGGGACAAAATGACTTTTCGTCCCGCTGCAGGCCTGGATGGGTGGCCAGACGGTCGATCAGTCGCTGATGCGCTCGACGATCGCACCGCAGCGAGTGAGTTTTTCTTCCAGCCGCTCGAAGCCGCGATCGAGGTGATAGACTCGGCTGACCATGGTTTCGCCTTCGGCCGCCAGACCTGCAATGACCAGCGAGACGGAAGCGCGCAGGTCGGTTGCCATGACCGGGGCGCCGCGCAGGCGCGACACGCCTTCAATACGCGCCGTCTGGCCGTTCAGAGTGATCTTGGCGCCGAGACGGGCAAGTTCCTGCACATGCATGAAGCGGTTCTCGAAGATCGTCTCCGTCACATGCGATACGCCCTGGGCGCGGGTCATCAGACCCATGAACTGCGCCTGGAGGTCGGTGGGGAAACCCGGATAGGGTTCGGTGACGATATCGACCGGGCGGATCTGGTCGCCATGGCCGATGATACGGATGCCGTTCTCGACGGCGGAGACCTCGGCACCGGCGCGGCGGATCGCCTCGATCGCGGTGTCGAGCAGGCCAATCTCGGTGCCGGCAAGCGTCACATCGCCGCCGGTCATGGCGACGGCCATGGCATAGGTGCCGGTCTCGATACGATCAGGCAGAACCCGGTGGCGGGCGCCGGACAGGCTGGTGACGCCCTCGATGGTGATGGTCGAGGTGCCGGCGCCCGTGATCTTGGCGCCCATGGCAATCAGGCAGTTGGCGAGATCGACGACCTCGGGCTCGCGGGCGGCATTGCCGATCACGGTGGTGCCGCGGGCAAGCGAGGCTGCCATCAGCATGACATGGGTCGCGCCGACCGAGACCTTGGGGAAGGTGTAGCGCGCGCCGATCAGACCGCCCTGCGGGGCCCTGGCATTGATATAGCCGCCGTCGATTTCCATCTCGGCGCCGAGCGCCTCAAGCCCCTCGATGAAGAGGTCGACCGGACGCGTGCCGATGGCGCAACCGCCGGGCAGCGAAACACGGGCTTGGCCACAGCGGGCGAGCAGCGGGCCGATGACCCAGAAGCTGGCACGCATCTTCGAGACCAGCTCGTAGGGCGCCGTGGTATCGGCAATCGTGCGGCAGGTGAAATGCACCGTGCGCGAATAGGAGCCGTCCTGATGCTCGCGGCGGCCATTGACCGAGATGTCGACGCCGTGATTGCCGAGGATGCGCAGCAGGTTTTCAACATCGGCCAGATGCGGCACGTTTTCCAGCGTCAGCGTATCGGAGGTCAGAAGCGAGGCGATCATCAGCGGAAGCGCTGCATTCTTGGCGCCGGAGATCGGGATGATCCCGTTCAATGCGTTGCCGCCAACGATCCTGATGCGATCCATGTGAACCTACGATACGGGCGCGGACGCCCGCCTTTCCTTTAAGAGCGAGTGAGGGATGAGCCAGCCTGGCAAGGCCCGCTCTTTAGACGAAATGCTGGGACGGTTCAACGAAGGCCGTCACGTTGGGTTAATCACCGGGTTGAGACGAATTTGCGGCAGAGTTTGGGCTTGCCTCAATCCGCGTCGGTTTCGCTCCGCAGTGTCTGGTCTGCGGAGCCCCCGCTTGCGGCGGGCAAGCCATTGCCATCCTCGGCTTCCCCCGCGCGCCTTGCGCGGGATTGCTGCTTTCTCCGAGCGAGATTCTCTCTGAGTTTGGCAGCAGCGCGCTCGCGCCGCCGTTGTTCCGCATCGCTCAGCGCAGGTTTCTCACGATTTTTCAGCCGCACATTTGCAGCATCCTTCATGACGGCGCTCTCTTTCGAAATCGGCCCGAGGCCCTCGATTTGCTGATCTTTGCTCATGCGGGCGTGATAACCGAAACAGCGCGCAACCGGAAGCCCAAGGCGCCTGCTTCACAAAACATCCGGTACAGATCGCATTTCCGGCTTGCACTACCCAAAACTCTGTGGCAATAGGCGCCTCGTTCCGGACAACACAATGTTTTGTCCGCCAGATGCTGCTATAGCTCAGGGGTAGAGCACTCCCTTGGTAAGGGAGAGGCCGAGAGTTCAAATCTCTCTAGCAGCACCATTTTTCTTCAGAAAAATTCTCCTTTGATCAGGTGCCTTGCAAACTGTTCGCGGGTTTGACCTCGCCTCAGTGGCTATGCTTTGAGAGCCACCGCTGGACGCCGATGATGTCTTCGCGTGTGATGACAGGTACGGGATCCGTCAGGATCGCCTCCAGAACGTCCATGGAAACAGATCCATTGCGGATGGCCGTCGCAAAGGCCTCGCGCGTTTCGCGTTCGGCCCTGAGCTGCGCGGCGAGAGATATGATTAGTCGGTCCCGGTCGTCCATGTCTTCTCCGCCTTGTCTTCTCCGCCTTGCAAGCCTGAGGATCGTAAACACCAGGTGGTCAAGTCACAACGCCGCGGAAGGTTCCCATGAAGCCTTGGAAAGCATGGGCCCGGTCGCTATCCTTGCGTCGGGAGGAGTTCGATTGTGACGAATATAGTAGCGAAAGCGCAGGCTTTCTGGACTGCGAGGCGGCTCATCGGGGTCTTGCTGGCTGTTCTTGCCGTGTCGGTGCTGACGCTCCTCACGGTTGGCAATCGCTGGCTGACGCGCAACGTTATGGCGGAGGCGTCGCTGCAGGCAGGCAGTGCCTTGCGATTGGCGACGGCGGCACTTTCAGGACATCTCAGCCGCTTCGAGCCATTGCCGGCCCTGATTGCCGATCATGACGACATGAAGGCACTGGCGCTTTCCCCCAATGATCCGAACCTTCGGGCAGAGGCGAACCTTTATCTGAAAACGATAAACGCACTGCTGAAATCCTCAGACATCTATGTCATGACCATGGATGGCAACACGATCGCCGCCAGCAATTTCGACCAGCCAACGAGCTTTGTCGGCGAGAACTTCAGCTATCGTCCGTACTTTCAGGAAGCCGCGGAAGGCAGACAATCGCGTTTCTACGCTCTTGGGACGACGTCTGCCAAAAGGGGCTATTACTTCGCCTCCCCGATTGAAGCGGCCGGTGCCGTGCGCGGGGTCATCGTTTTCAAGGTCGATATCGAGGGGATCGAAAGCTCTTGGCAGGGCGGCCAATACAAGATCCTGGTGACCGACCCGGAAGGCATTGTCTTCATGAGCGGCAATCCAGCCTGGCTCTACACGTCTCTTCTGCCGCTGACGACAGATAGGCGTGAACGCACCAGCGGCTCGCGACGCTATTCCGATGCCGACCTGCGGGAGCTGCCCGTCACCTCTACATCGGATGGCCAGACGACCCTGCTGACGGTGAGGAGCAAGACCGGCGCCCAGGAATACCTCTCGCTCGATCATTTCATGGCGGATGCCGGATGGACCGTGACGGTGTTGCTGGAGACAGGTTCGCTGCATGCCCAGGCCCGCACAGCGCTTGTCGCCATTCTGCTCTTCCTCTGCCTTTCCACGCTCGGTCTGTCCGTCGTCGTCCAACGCAGGGCGCGGCTACGGGAACGCATGCTGATGCAGATCGAGGCGCAGAGCGAACTTGAACGTCGTGTCGAAGAGCGCACGTCGGATCTGGCGCGGGTAAATTCGCAGCTCCGCCAAACCCAGGCCGATCTCGTACAGGCCGGAAAGCTGGCCGTGCTGGGGCAGATGTCTGCGGCCCTTTCCCACGAATTCAACCAGCCGCTGGCCGCTGCCAAGGCCTACGCCGATAGCGCCACCCTGCTGATCGAGCGCGATCGGACCCGCGAGGCACAGGACAATCTTACCCGGATCTCGAAACTCATTGATCGGATGGCCTCGATATCAAGGCATCTGCGCAATTTTGCCCGCAAACCGAATGAAAAACTGTCAGCCGTTTCGCTGGCTGACGTCGTTGAAGACACGCTGGAAATCATCGCCTCGCGGCTCTCGTCCGCTCAAGCCGAGCTTCAAGTCGACGTCGATCCGGCACTTCCGAAGGTGCTTGGCGGCTCCGTGCGCTTGCAGCAGGTGCTGGTGAACATTCTCACCAATGCGTGCGATGCTGTGGAAGGCCTGCCTGATCGCCACATCGATCTGCGCGCGTTCACGCAGGGCAAGTCAGTCGTCCTTGAGATCGAGGATCGCGGTCCGGGCGTTCCGGCGGCGATCACTGAGCGCATCTTCGATCCGTTTTTCTCGACCAAGGGTGTTGGCAAGGGGCTCGGCCTTGGGCTTTCAATTTCCTACAACATCATCAAGGATTTCGGCGGCACGCTTTCCGTCGGCCCGCGCGAAGGCGGTGGTGCGCTGTTTCGCATTGAGCTGGCGGCGGCTGAAGCATCAAGGGAGGCTGCGGAATGAGCGAGGGCACTGTTTTGCTCGTCGACGACGAAGAAGAACTGCGTCATTCAACCCAGCAGGCCCTCGAATTGCACGGGCTGAAAATCCGGACTTTCGCATCAGCCGAGGAGGTTCTCAGCCATGTCGGATTCGGCTTTCACGGCGTGGTGGTTTCCGACATTCGGATGCCCGGCATGGACGGCATGACGCTGCTGCATCGGATCCGCGAACTCGATCACGAAATTCCGGCCATTCTTCTTACAGGGCACGGTGACGTGCAGCTTGCGGTGAAGGCCATGCGGGAGGGTGCCTACGATTTCATCGAGAAGCCGTTTTCAGCCCAGGCGCTCGCCGGCGTCCTGCGCCACGCGCTCGATCGCAGGTCACTGGTTCTGGAAAACCGCCGCCTGAAGGCGGTTGCCGGCAAGCACGATGATCTTGAAACCCGGATGCCCGGCCGCACAGCGGTGATGGTGGACCTCCGCTATCGTATGCGGGCGATCGGAGCGACCGACGCGGACACGCTGATCATCGGCGAAACCGGGGTCGGCAAGGAAGTTGTGGCGCGCGGTCTGCATGACATCAGTGCGCGAGCGAAAGGGCCCTTCATTGCCATCAACTGCGCATCGCTGCCGGAGACCTTGATCGAAAGTGAGTTGTTTGGTCACGAAGTCGGCGCCTTCCCCGGAGCGCTTCGCACACGCTATGGGAAATTCGAACACGGGCGCGGCGGCACGATACTTCTCGATGAGATTGGTTCGATGCCGATCGATCTGCAGGCCAAATTCCTGCGGGTCTTGCAGGAACGTACCATCACGCGCCTTGGCTCCAACGAGAGCGTGCCGCTTGATGTCCGCTTTCTTGCCACCAGCAAGGTCGATCTGGCAGACGAAGTGGCGGCAGGTCGTTTTCGCGCGGATCTGTTCTACCGCCTCAACGTCGTGACCATCCACGTGCCGTCGCTTGCGCAGCGACGCGCCGATATTCCTCTGCTTTTCCTGCATCTCGTGCGGGAAGCGTGTGCACGCTACGGGCGCGACGAAATGGAGATTGCGACTGACGTGCGCTCCGAGATCGGAGAGCGCGACTGGCCGGGCAATGTGCGAGAGTTGCGCAACGCGGCCGATCGGCTTGTTCTGGGCCTGGATACGGGGCTGAAAAGCGCGGCCTCCAGCGGCGAGACGTCCCCGAGGCTGGCGGACAAGGTTGCCGCCTATGAGAAGCGGTTGATTGCCAACGCGATTGCCGCGAATGGCGGTGCCTTAAAACCCGTTTACGAACAGCTCGGCATCTCGCGGAAGACGCTTTACGAGAAGATGCAGAAATATGGCCTGGAAAAGAGCATGGCGCTCGACATGGGAGAGTGAGGCAAAGGCCGTTCGCGGCAATGGGTGGAAATCCACACAGGTTTCCCCTGCCATGGGCGGGAACCTACCCAACCCTTCCCTTTCTCTTTGCGATTTTTGAGCACAGGGCGCGGCGGAGCATTGAAGGCGCCGAGATCGCAGTGATGATCGCGCCATCCAGAGCCGGCGGGAGGAGCCGATCCGGCGGGATCTGTCATATCGGGAGGATATCCATGACCTTGTTCAAGTCGCTTGTCGGCGCAACTGCGCTTGCGGCCACCCTTATTGCTGCTTCGGCCTCGGCGGAAGGTTACCCTGAGCGCAACATCACGATGGTGGTTCCCTTTGCCGCTGGGGGTCCAACGGATACCGTTGCCCGTCTCGTCGCTGAATCCATGTCCAAGGATCTCGGTCAGCAGGTTCTTGTCGAAAATGTCGGCGGTGCCGGTGGCACGCTTGGTGCCGGCCGGGTGGCAAGTTCGGAGCCGGACGGGTACACGATCCTGCTGCACCATATCGGCATGGCAACCAGTGCCACGCTCTATCGCAAGCTCGCCTATGACACCCTGAACGCCTTCGACTATGTCGGCCTCGTCACCGAAGTGCCGATGACAATCGTTGCCCGCAAGGACTTCGAGCCGACCGATCTCAAGGGCATGGTGGAATACGTCAAGGCCAACAAGGACAAGGTGACCGTTGCCAATGCCGGTATCGGCGCTGCCTCACATCTGTGCGGCATGCTGTTCATGAGCCAGATCGAGACCCCGCTCGTCACCGTTCCCTACAAGGGCACGGGTCCGGCGATGACCGATCTGCTCGGCGGCCAGGTCGATATCATGTGCGACCAGACCACCAACACCACCAAGCAGATCCAGGGCGGTACCATCAAGGCCTATGCTGTAACATCGCCGGCGCGCCTCGACGTTCTTCCAGACGTGCCCACAGCGACGGAAGGCGGGCTTGCCGACTTCCAGGTCGGCATCTGGCACGGCGTCTACACCCCGAAAGGCACACCGGCAGACGCGATCGCCAAGCTCAATGCCTCCCTGAAAAAGGCGCTGAAGGATGAGAACGTCGTTGCCCGCTTTGCCGAACTGGGAACGACGCCTTCAGCCGATGCCGACGTGACGCCGGAAGCACTGAAGGCCAAGCTGGAGAGCGAGATCGGTCGCTGGAAACCGGTGATCGAGGCGGCCGGCCAGTACGCCGACTAAGCCAGACAGCACCCACGGGCGGAGGCGGCAAGGGCCGGCTTCGCCCGACGTCTGCGCCGGCGTCACGTTCGGTCGCCGGGCGCTTCTCGCCTAGAGGGCCTCCATGAAATCCTTACGCTTCGATACCGCCGACCTGCTGTGCGGCCTGATCTTCATTGCGCTCGGCCTGTTCTTCGCCGTCCAGTCGCTGGGCCTGGAACTTGGCACTGCGTTTCGCATGGGCCCTGGCTATTTTCCGCTGGTGCTGGCCTCGATCCTGACCCTGCTCGGCGCAATGATACTCATCCAGTCGATGAAGATCACGGCAGGCCCCGTCGGCGCACTTGCCTGGCGCGGCATGCTGTTCATCCTGCCGGCACCAATCATCTTCGGGCTTCTCGTGCGCGGTGCCGGTTTCGTGCCGGCGCTTTTCGTCGCCGCCTTCATCGCAAGCTTTGCCTCCGAGCGCCTAAGGGTGCCGGCAGCGCTGGCGCTGGCGACGGGCATCACCTTCTTCTCGGTCCTTGTGTTCAGCTACGGCCTCGGCCTGCCCTTCGAACGCTTTGGCCCCTGGTTCCGTTTCTGAGGGCCAACCATGGATTTCATCAGCAATCTCGCGCTTGGCTTTTCCACCGCAGGCTCCATCGAAAACCTGTTTTTCTGCCTCATCGGCGTCATTCTCGGCACGCTGATCGGCGTGCTCCCCGGCATCGGCGCGACGGCAACCATTGCCATGCTCCTGCCGATCACCTTCCAGCTCGAGCCGGTCTCGTCACTGATCATGCTGGCCGGCATCTATTACGGCGCGCAGTATGGCGGCTCGACCACCGCCATCCTGATCAACATGCCGGGAGAGTCCTCCTCCGCCGTTACGGCCATCGATGGTTACCAGATGGCCCGCAAGGGGCGTGCCGGTGCAGCACTCGCCATTGCCGCCATAGGCTCGTTTTTTGCAGGAACGGTATCGACCTTCCTGGTTGCCATCTTTGCCATCCCATTGACCAAGATCGCGCTCGAATTCGGCGCTGCCGAGTACTTCTCGCTGATGGTTGTCGGCCTTGTCTCATCGATCGCGCTGGCGCATGGATCGATCCTCAAGGCGCTGGCCATGGTGTCGCTCGGCCTGCTGCTCGGCCTTGTCGGTACCGACATCTATTCCGGCACGCCGCGTTTCACGCTCGGCATCCGCGAATATGCTGATGGCCTGAACTTCGTCGCGGTCGCCGTGGGCGTCTTCGGGGTGGCAGAGATCCTGCGCAACCTGGAGAGCGATCGAAACCGGTCCGTGCTGATCACCAAGGTCTCCGGGCTGATGCCGACGCGCGAGGACTTCCGCCGTATGGTGGGCCCCGTGCTGCGCGGCACGGGCATCGGTTCGGCACTTGGCATCCTGCCGGGTGGCGGCGCGATCCTCGCCTCCTTCGCCTCCTACACCGTGGAAAAGCGGATGGCGACGAACCCGAAGGAATTCGGACATGGCGCCATCGAAGGCGTGGCGGGACCGGAATCGGCCAACAATGCCGGCGCGCAGACCTCGTTCATCCCGCTGCTGACACTCGGCATTCCGGCCAATCCGGTGATGGCGCTGATGGTCGGTGCGATGATCATCCAGGGCATCGTGCCCGGCCCGAATGTCGCCAGCGAACAGCCCGCGCTGTTCTGGGGCATCATCGCCTCGATGTGGATCGGCAACCTGATGCTGCTGGTGCTCAACCTGCCGCTGATCGGGCTCTGGGTGAAGCTTCTCACGATCCCCTATTACGTGCTCTTCCCAATCATCATGGCCTTCTGCTCGATCGGGGTCTACAGCGTCAACGGCAATGTCTACGACCTCTATGCCGTCGCCCTGTTCGGCCTTGGCGGCTACCTCCTGGTCAAGCTGCGCTGCGAGCCCGCGCCCTTGCTGCTCGGCTTCGTACTGGGGCCTCTGCTGGAAGAAAACCTGCGCCGCGCGATGATCTTTTCCCGTGGCGACCCATCAACCTTCGTCACACGCCCGATCAGCGCAACCCTGCTTCTGATCGCTCTTGCCGTTCTCGTCATCGTCTTCATGCCGAGCGTCAAGAAGAAGCGCGAAGAAGTCTTTCAAGAAGAAGACTGAGGCCTCGCAGACTTCGCCACAACTAGGGCCGGCGCCTCAGACGCCGGCCTTTCTTTGTCTCCCGCAGGCGTGCCCTTCACACAAAAGATGACAATAATTATCATCTTTGTTGACCGAGACGGTTTTCTGGCCGATGTTAGGCGCTTTCCTGGCGGCCCCCGGCGCGCCCCCAGCCAAAGTGGCGCGAGACTGACCGAAGTGACCTACCTCCATTCCATGCAGACAAAAATCGAGGGCATTCGTGCTGTTGCCCCGCCACGATGGCGATCCCTTGACGGCGTTGTCGGCGTGCATTGGGATGCCGAAGCCCATGCCGGAGCCAGCGGCTACTACATCTCTCCCGACCCGCGCATCATGCTGTTTTTCAACACCGTGAGTGACCAGGTCAGAGCTGCTCATCGCCAGGAGGATATGGGCAGAAATGATCGCGGGCTGGCGAAGATCCTGTTCATCCCGGCGGGCGTGCCGCTCTGGACCCGCTTCACCCAGCGGCATCGCTTCTCCCATCTCGATCTGCATCTGCATCAGGATCGCTTGATGCGCTATCTGACGCCGACGGTTGGCGCCTCCCAGGCGAGAGCCACACTGAAGAAACCGATTGAGCTGCAGGAGTCGGAGCCCCTGACGAGGCTGGCTGATCTCGTAACCGGCGAACTTTCCGGGAATGGGCGCAACTCGGCGTTTGCCGAAAGCCTGGTGGGCAGCATCGTGATCGGATTGCTGGAACCGGAAGCCTCGGCAAGCGAGGCACGCCCAGCCGCGGGGCGGCTCACCCAGGCGCAATTGAACCGGCTTTCAGCGCATTTTGCCTTGACAGGCGAACACCGGCTGACGGTCGCCGAAATGGCCGAAGTCGTCGGTTTATCGGAGAGCTGGTTCGCGACTGTTTTTCGGGAAACGACCGGGAAAACGCCGCTGCAATGGCAGCTTCAGCGTCGCATCGAGGCAGCTCAGGCACTCCTTGGAGATGCCTCACTGACAATCGCAGATATCGCAGCGCAGCTTGGCTTTTCCGATCAGGCGCATCTGACCAAGGTCTTCCGCCAGGTTGTGGGCGAGACCCCGGCGGCCTGGCGTCGGAGCCGAGAAGACGGCTAAACGAGAAAGCCCCGGACGTTTCGCCCGGGGCTTTGCTTTGACTACCAGGTCTGGGACTACCAGGTCTGGCGGATGGTGGCGTAGATCGCCCGACCGGGGTTGTAGTAGTAGGCACCGCCGTCATCATTGGCGATGTGCTTTTCATCGAAGATGTTGCTGACATTCAGCTGGAATGTCGTGTTTTCCTTGATGTTGTAGGAATAGGCGGCGTCGAAGACGACGGCGTTGTCCGACTTCAGCGTATTGTTGTTGCCGAAGTAGTAGGAGCCGACGAAGCGCGCACCGGCGCCGAAGGTCATGTCGCCGCGCGCGCCTTCGCCTTCCAGCGTGTAGCTCGCCCACAGCGACGCCATGTGCTCCGGAACCTGGGCAAAGCGGTTTCCGTCGATGGAGCTTGCCGCCGTGCTGGTATCGACGATCTTCGAGTCGATGTAGCTGTAGGCCGCAATCAGCTCGAGGTTCGGCGTGACTTCCGCCTTGGCTTCGATGTCGAAGCCGCGATGACGGACCTTGTCGACGGTCGATGCAAGGTAGAACGGCCCTTCACGCGAGGTGATGTTCTCGAGCGTCAGATCATAGATCGACGCGGTGATCATGCCCGGGAAGGCGTCGGGGCGATATTTGAGGCCCGCCTCCAACTGCTTGCCATAGACAGGCTCGTTGCCGGTGCTTGGCGGCGCGACGGATTCCGCGTAGCTGGCATAGGCTGCAAGCTCCTCGGTGATCTTGTAGCTCAGGCCCGCGCGCTTGCTGATCTCGCTGTAGTCAGCCTGTTCGGTCGTGTTGGCCAGAAGATCGTTTTCCGTGAGATCCAGCCAGTCGTTGCGCAGGCCGACGCTGGCCGTCAGCCTGTCGGAGAAGATCAGATCCTGCTGAAGGTAGATGGCCGTCGCAGTCTGGTCGTTATTGCCGCGTGTGGAGGGATCGAGTGCAGGGATACCTGAGTAGACAGGGTTTTCCCAATCGATGCCGGGTGCATTGCCACCCCAGATCGGCGGATAGAGCGCGTAGGAATCGTTGGTTGACTTGAGGCTCTTGCCATCGACGCCAACAAGTGTGCGGCTTTCCACCTGATCGAAATTGGCTTCATAAAGCAGGTGCGCGTCAATGACGAACTGCTCGTTGGAACCGTCGCCGCTCGAGAAGATGCGATCGACAACCGTATCTGACGTGTCGGACGCGCCATCTGCATCATAGATATAGGCAAAGCCCGATTTGCGATTCACTTTGCTGTAGCGCGCATTCGACCCGAATGTCAGGCCATTGCCGAAATCATGGTCGAACATGACGCTCAGCGTGTTGCGGTTGGTCTCATCGTAGTTGAAGTCTGGCTCGCCAAAGAAGCGATCGCGGTCGAAATCGGTGAAGCGCGGATGGCCGCCGCCGCTCGGTGTGGCGTCGCGATCCAGATGGTCGAAGACGACGCTCAGGCTGGTCATATCGGTGGGGCGCCAGGTCAGACCACCCATGATGAAATTCTCATCATTTTCCGAGAAGTCGAATTCTCCGTCGGCGCGCTGGAACTTGCCGGTGAGGCGATAGGAAAGCGTGTCGTCTTCGGTGAGATTATCGCCGAAATCGAAACCCAGCTCCTTGTGGGCAAAGGAGCCGGTCGTGCCATAGACCTCGCCGAACCGCTCGCTGCGCGGCGTCTTGGTGACGTAGTTGATGGCGCCGCCGGGATCGGACACGCCGAAGCCGGTGGAATTCGCGCCCTTCAAGACCTCCAGACGCTCGAAGGCATAGGGTTCTTCCTTGACGCCCAGCCAGGTGCGACCGATCGCCAGGCCATCACGATAGGTGAAAGGGGAGAAACCACGGATCGTGACATAGTCGAAGCGATTGTCGGAACCGTAATAGTCCGTCGTCACACCTGCGGTGTATTGAACCACCTTCTCGACGGAATCCGCACCACGTTGCTCGATTTCCTTGGAGGTGATGACCGATACGGTGGCGGGCGTCGTGTGGATCTCGCCGGGCATCTTGCCGACAGCCGTGCTCTCCGTCGCAACGACCGTCTTGGAATCGGCGTCACCCTGACCCGCTCCATCAACATTGATTGTCTCAAGAACCGTCGTGCCATCGTCGGTCGCGGCGTCCTGCGCCTGGGCGAGGCCGGGTGCAAGCGCTGCAAGTGCGGTGCATCCCAACAGGATGGCTGTGCGGAGGCGGATGGAGGATCGTGTCGTATGTCCGGCGGTTGTTACTCTGACCATATCAGTTTCCAGTGATTTGACGTCCCAAATCCCCATCACGGCTCGATATCCGCGCTGGAGGTCAACCAATGCCGTCCGCATGGATCACCCGCTCCCCCTCAGGGCCGGCGACTTTGCTGCGAAATCCTCGACACGGTCACGGACCCCTTTAACTGGATATATTTACTCCAGTATTGTATGATTCCGTGTTTTGTAGAATCCCCCTGAAAATCAGGGTTGCCGTTTACCGTGCGGGCTGGAAGGCGCTTGACCTTCCTGTATGAAGCTGAGAGTGACAGTCAACTTAAAACTGGAAAGAGCCTGCTCATGCACCGCCTTTTGCGTCCTTTTCGTATCACCCCTGCCCTCAGCCTTCTGATCACCTCACTCACGGTTGGGCAGGTGTCGGCGGAGGAGACCAAAGGATTTCCGGTGAAGATCGAGCATGCGCTTGGCACAACAGAATTGGCGGCAAAGCCATCGCGGGTGGCAACTGTTGCCTGGGCCAATCATGAGGTGCCGCTTGCGCTTGGCGTCGTGCCGATCGGCATGGCGGCAGCGAATTTTGGCGATGAGGATGGTGATGGCCTACTGCCTTGGGTCGCCGAGCGACTGAAGGAATTGAAAGCCGAGACACCGGTCTTGTTTGACGAGGGTGATGGCGTGGATTTCGAGGCTGTGGCTGGCACCGAGCCGGATGTCATTCTCGCCGCCTATTCCGGCCTCAGCCAGGCCGATTACGACACGTTGAGCCAGATTGCGCCTGTGGTCGCCTACCCGCAGGCACCCTGGTCGACCGATTGGCGCGAGACAATCCGGCTTGGCAGTGCCGGTCTTGGAATGAGCCGCGAGGGAGATGCCCTGATTGCGGATATCGAGACGAAGATCGCAGCCGAGGTTGCCAAATATCCGGAGCTGAAGGGCAAGACCGCGATGTTCGTGACCCATCTCGGCGCCAATGATCTGAGCATGGTCAACTTCTACACGACGCAGGACACAAGGGTGCGCTTCTTCCAGGATCTCGGCCTGTCGATGCCGAAGAGCGTGACAGAGGCATCGTCCACCGGCAGCTTTGCCGGGTCGATCAGCGCTGAACGCATCGACGATTTCGACGATGTCGATATCCTCGTCACCTATGGCGATCAGACACTTCTTCAGGCCATGAAGTCCAATCCCCTCCTGGCGCATATGCCGGCGGTCAAGCACGACGCCATCGTGCTGCTTGGCAGGGATGCCGTCGGCACCGCGGCCAATCCGACCCCGCTTTCCGTCACCTGGGTGCTTTCCGACTACGTTGCATTGCTGGCAGAGGCAGCCCGCAAGAGCCCATGATGCCCATGCCAACAGGCCGCACGGATGCAGGGACAGAGCCTCACAAAAGAGGCGCGCGAGCTGGCAAGCGCTTGCTTTGGCTTGCGGCCCTGCTGGCCCTTGCCCTGCTGCTTGCCCTGCTCTCGCTTGCGATTGGCACGCGCAGCGTGCCTCTTGCAGAGGCGTTCGAGGCGCTCTCTGGAGAAAACACGACAATCGGGCAAGCGGCTGTCGCCACCCGCATTCCCCGCACGCTGCTCGCCATCGTGGCCGGTGCAGCGCTCGGGCTTTCCGGTGCCGTCATGCAGGGCGTCACCCGCAACCCCTTGGCGGATCCCGGCATTCTCGGCGTCAATATTGGCGCTTCGCTCGCCGTTGTCATCGCCGTCGTCTGGTTCGGCATCACCTCCGCGGAGGCCTTCATCTGGACGGCGATCTTTGGGGCCGGGCTGACGGCGGTCTTCGTCTACGGCGTTGGCTCACTTGGGCGCGGTGGCGCAACCCCGCTGAAGCTTGCCCTTGCCGGTGCTGCCACCTCGATTGCCTTTTCCTCGCTGGTGATTGCCGTCGTGCTGCCGCGTGCCGATATTGCCGGCGGTGTGCGCTCCTGGCAGGTTGGCGGCGTGGGCGGCGCCACCTTTGAGCGCATCGAGCCCGTCCTTGTCTTTCTCGCCGTCGGCTTTCTCATTTCCCTCCTCTCGGCCCGGCGCCTGAATTCCCTTGCACTCGGCGATGAACTGGCTGCGGGTCTCGGAGAACGCGTCGCTTTTGCGCGGGCCAGCGCATCGCTCGGCGCCATCCTGCTGTGTGGTGCCACCACGGCAGTTTGCGGACCTATCGGATTTGTTGGCCTGGTGGTGCCGCATGCCTGCCGGCTTCTGGTCGGTGTCGATCACCGCTGGCTCCTGCCATTCTCCGCCATTGGCGGTGCCATTCTGCTGACCGCTGCCGATATCGTCGGACGCCTGGCGGCCAGACCGTCCGAGCTTGAGGTCGGCATCGTCACGGCTTTGATCGGCGGGCCGTTTTTCATCTTCATCGTGCGCAGACAGAAGGTCCGGGACCTGTGACCAGACCCTTCCTCACCGCAGCAGAGCTTTTGACCGCGACCATTGCCAGCAGGCGAAGGCGGCAATCGCGCAAATGGAGCTGGATGCTGTCCGGCATGGGCGCAATGCTCCTGCTCGGATTCATTGCCACCCTCATGCTCGGACAGACCACGACGCCTCTAAGCGATGTGCTGAGGGTTCTCTCGGGAGAGACGGTGCCTGGCGCAAGTTTTACCGTTGGGCAGCTTCGCCTGCCGCGCGCGGTGATGGCGCTCCTTGCCGGGGCGAGCTTCGGTCTGGGTGGTGCGGCCTTCCAGACCCTGCTGCGCAATCCGCTCGCCAGCCCCGACATTATCGGCATCACCTCAGGCGCCAGTGCCGCTGCCGTGTTCGCGATTGTCGTCCTGTCGATGAGCGGGCCTGCTGTTTCGATTTTCGCGATTGTTTCGGGACTCGGCGTTGCGCTCGCGGTCTACGCTCTTTCTGCCAAGAACGGGGTGGCCGGTCCACGACTGATCCTGGTCGGCATCGGCGTCTCTGCCATGCTGGAAAGCATGATCGCCTATGTGCTGGCACGTGCACCCGCCTTCAGCCTGCAGGAAGCCATGCGCTGGCTGACCGGCAGCCTCAATGGCGCGCAGCTTTCACAGGCGCTCCCGGTCGCCGTCTCCCTCATGGTCTTTGGCGGCATCCTTCTTGCCAAGTCGCGCGATCTGGAAGCCATGCGGACAGGTGAAGATACGGCGACCGCTCTCGGCGTCTCGGTTGGCCTCACCCGCATTCTCGTCATCGTTTCAGCGGTGGGCCTGATTGCAACGGCAACGGCCGTCACCGGTCCGATCGCGTTTGTCGCCTTTCTCGCCGGCCCGATCGCCTCCCGCAGTATCGGCCGGCGCGGATCCGTACTCCTGCCGGCAGCGCTTATCGGTGCCGCACTGGTGTTGACAGGGGATTTCGTCGGCCAGTTCCTCCTGCCAGGTCGCTATCCGGTCGGCGTGGTCACCGGCGCACTCGGCGCTCCCTATCTCATCATCCTCATCATCAGGGTCAACCGAAGCGGAGGTGCCGCGTGACTGATGCACACCTGGAAGCGCGCAACCTGTCGTCAGGCTATGGCGACACCGTCATCCTCTCAGACCTCGACATCGCCATTCCCACGGGCAAAATCACCGCGATTGTCGGCGCCAATGCCTGCGGCAAGTCGACCTTGCTCAAGACCATGTCCCGGCTGATCAAGCCTTTGTCGGGTGAGGTGCTGCTCGATGGAGAAGCCATCCATCGTCTGCCGACACGCGATCTCGCGCGCAGACTGGGTCTTCTGCCGCAGTCGCCGATTGCGCCGGAGGGCATCACCGTTGCCGATCTCGTCAGCCGTGGCCGGCATCCGCATCACGGGCTGTTTGCCCGCTGGACAAAGGCCGATGATCAGGCGATTGCCACAGCACTGGAAGCGACGCAGATCGTTGAACTGGCGGAACGCCCTGTCGATGAATTGTCCGGCGGGCAACGGCAAAGAGCCTGGATTGCCATGGCGCTCGCACAGGAGACGGAGATCCTGCTGCTCGACGAGCCGACCACCTTTCTCGATATCAGCCACCAGGTCGAGGTCCTTGATCTCCTGACGGATCTCAACCGGCATAGAAACACCACGATCGTGATGGTGCTGCATGACCTCAATCTCGCGGCCCGATACGCCGATCATCTGGTTGCCATGCTTGGTGGACGCCCGCATGTCACGGGCACGCCTCAATCCGTTTTGACGGAAGAGACCGTCCGTCAGGTCTTTGGCCTGGATAGCCGGATCATCACGGACCCGACCTCCGGTCGCCCCATCATGCTGCCCATCGGACGCCACCACATGAGCGCAGCAGCTTCGCATCCCCTTCCCCAGCCCCTGGAGTTTCAACCATGACCGCGCATCATGATTTCCTGCTTTCCGGCCTTGCCCGGCCTGCCCATGTCGATGCCATGCTGGACGAAATCTGCGAGCATTTTGTCGAACATGCCGACGTCCATCGCGACCTCGGTGTGGCCACGCTGCACAGCGATGACTGGACAATCGAAATTGCCCGCGAAGACGATCTTCTGCGCATCGCGCTCGGCTGCGACAGCGAGGAAGAGCTTGAGGCCACACGCACCATGTTTGCGGAGCATCTCTACTATTTCGCTGGCGATAAGCCTTTCTCGCTCGATTGGGCGAGACCTGCCCCGCAGATTACCCCAGCCAATCTGCAGGAGGTAACGGTTGTCTCGACTGCCGTCATCACACCGAAGATGCGCCGCGTGACCTTCGCCTGCACCGATGTGAAACCTTTTCTCGACCACCACATGCATGTCCGTCTTCTGGTGCCGCCGAGAGGTCGCAAGCCACGCTGGCCGGCGCTCAAGGAAGACGGTCGCATTGGTTGGCCCACGGGCGAGGATGCGTTGGTCGTCAGGATCTACACCATTCGTTCGGTGGATGCCGAGAAGGGACATGTCAGCATCGATTTCCTTCAGCACCCGGCGGAAGGCATTGCCACTCCCGGCGCCGATTTCGCCCGGGACGCGAAGCCTGGCGACCGGGTCGCCCTGATGGGCCCCGGCGGTGGCGGGCTGCCAGATGCCGAGCGGATCTTCCTGGCTGGCGACGAAAGCGCCCTGCCAGCGATTGCCCGCATGGCAGAGGAAGCTCCTGAGGGGGTAACACTGCAAGCCATCATCGAGGTGGAAGATGCTGCGGAAGAACAGGTCTTCCAGACAGCCGCCAACCTTTCGGTGCGCTGGCTGCACCGTTCTGCCTACGCGGCTGACGATGTCGGCCTACTCCGACGCGAGGCCTGTGCGGCGGTTGAGGGCCTTGATGATGATAGCTTTGTCTGGTTCGCCTGCGAGAAGGATGACGTGCGCGCTTTCAAAGCCTATCTCGCCGCACGCGGACGCAAACGCCGCAAGCAATATTGCGCCTGGTACTGGGAACGCGGCGCAGCGGCCACGACAGACTGAGGGCGGCAATCGCCACCCCTCTCGCCTCCGGCCCCTCCGCCAGAATCAACCCGCTGTACAGCCGCAGCGGGTTGCCGCCAGCCGGACAATATCGGCCACTTCGGTCAACTGACGCGCAATCGGGCTTGTCTTGCGCCAGATCATGCCAATGGTCCGGGAGGGTTGCGGGTCCTCGAAATGAGCAACCGACACCTCCGCGGAACGGGTTTCAACCGGCATGGCGATCTCGGGGATGAGGGTAACGCCGATGCCGGCGCCGACCATCTGCACCAGTGTCGACAGCGAGCTGCCGTCGAGGATCTCGCGCGGGCGGGTCGTGCCCATTTCGCAGAAGGAGAGCGCCTGGTCGCGGAAGCAGTGTCCCTCCTCCAGAAGCAACAGGCGCATTTCCCTTAGCCTGTCGCGGCTCGGCACCGGCTTTCCCTCGTCCGCGCGCGGCCGCACCAGCACAAAATTTTCGCGAAAGATTGGTGTTTCCTGCATTGCCGGCTCTGACACTGGCAGCGCAACGATGGCCGTATCAAGCCGCCCTTCATGCAATTCCTGCAAAAGCTTCGGTGTCACGCTCTCGCGGATATGGATATCGAGGCCGCTATTGGCCCGGGTGATGTCGGAGATCATCGCAGGCAGGAGATAGGGCGCGACGGTGGGGATAACGCCGATGCGCAGACGCCCCTGCAACTGGCTCTGGTGAGCGCGGGCGAGGTCGCCGAGCTCATCCACCGACCGCAGCACGTCACGGACCCTGATCACGAATTCTTCGCCAAACGCAGAAAGGCGAACCTGCCGCGCGGCACGTTCGAACAACTCGGCGCCCAGTGCCTGTTCCAGATCCCGGATCTGCACGGAGAGCGCCGGTTGTGAAATTGCGCAGTCTTCAGCGGCTCGGCCAAAATGCCCGTGCCGCGCGAGCGCTTCAAAATACCGCAACTGACGCAAGGTGAAATTTATCATAACCTTTTCCTATGGAACTGATCACTATTTCCAAATTACATTAATCGTCGCGGTTTGCTAGAACGATTCCAGATGAGGCTGAAACTGGGCAGCGACGCCCGGACGGGTGGCCTGTTCGCAAAAGGGGTGGGCAGGTCACGCACGGCGGTAACGGGGTCCCCGGACCGCGTCTCGATTTCATCAGGTCGTAATGCAGGCGTGCTCTAGAACGCCGGGAACGACTGAAAACATGCGGGTTCTTCAAGGAGGTAGATCATGGATACCCTGAGCAAAAAAGGCGCCGGCCAATGTCCGGTCATGCACGGTTCGAACACCGAATCCGGCTCCACTGTCATGGCCTGGTGGCCGAATGCGCTGAACCTCGATATCCTGCATCAGCACGATACGAAGACCAACCCGATGGGCAAGGACTTCAACTATCGTGAGGCCGTCAAGCAGCTCGACGTGGCAGCGCTGAAGGCCGACATGAAGGCCCTGTTCCGCGACAGCCAGGACTGGTGGCCGGCCGACTGGGGTCACTACGGCGGCCTGATGATCCGTCTCGCCTGGCACTCCGCCGGCTCCTATCGCCTGGCCGACGGCCGTGGCGGCGGTGGTACCGGCAACATTCGTTTCGCGCCGCTCAATTCCTGGCCCGACAATGCGAGCCTCGACAAGGCCCGCCGCCTTCTCTGGCCGCTGAAGAAGAAATACGGCAACAAGATCTCCTGGGCCGACCTGATCATCCTCGCCGGCACCGTCGCCTATGAGGACATGGGCCTGAAGACCTTCGGCTTCTCCTTCGGTCGCACCGACATCTGGGGTCCGGAGAAGGACGTCTACTGGGGCGCCGAGAAGGAATGGCTCGCCCCCTCCGACAATCGCTATGACGACGTCTCCAAGCCGGACACGATGGAAAACCCGCTGGCTGCCGTGCAGATGGGCCTCATCTACGTCAATCCGGAAGGCGTGAACGGCAAGCCGGACCCGCTGGCGACCGCCGCCCAGGTTCGCGAAACCTTCGCCCGCATGGCAATGAACGACGAAGAAACCGCAGCTTTGACCGCCGGTGGTCACACCGTCGGCAAGGCCCACGGCAATGGCAGCGCGCAGGCGCTCGGCGTCGAGCCGGAAGCCGGCGACCTGGAAAACCAGGGCTTCGGCTGGATGAACCCGAACCAGAACGGTAAGGCGAGCCTTGCCGTGACCTCGGGTATCGAAGGCGCATGGACGACCAATCCGACGGTCTTCGACATGGGCTATTTCGAGCTGCTGTTCGGCTATGACTGGGAGCTGACCCACAGCCCTGCCGGTGCTCAGCAGTGGCAGCCGATCGGCATCAAGGAAGAGCACATGCCGGTCGATGCGTCCGATCCGTCGATCCGTCGCATGCCGATGATGACCGATGCCGACATGGCGATGAAGGTCGACCCGGCTTACCGCGCCATCTGCGAGCGCTTCATGGCGGACCCGGCCTACTTCCAGGACACGTTTGCTCGCGCCTGGTTCAAGCTGACCCACCGCGACCTCGGCCCGAAGGTCCGCTACATCGGACCGGAAGCACCGACCGAAGACCTGATCTGGCAGGACCCGATCCCGGAAGGTCCGCGCGACTTCGACATCAACGGCGTGAAGGCGAAGATTGCGGCCTCCGGCCTGTCGATCGCCGACCTCGTTTCGACAGCCTGGGACAGCGCCCGCACCTATCGCCAGTCCGACATGCGCGGCGGTGCGAACGGTGCCCGCATCCGGCTCGCCCCGCAGCGCGAATGGGAAGGCAATGAGCCGGCCCGCCTCGGCAAGGTTCTTTCGGTGCTGGAACCGATCGCCGCGGAATTCGGCGCAAGCGTTGCCGACGTCATCGTTCTCGCCGGCAATGTCGGCATCGAGCAGGCCGCCAAGGCTGCCGGCTACGCCGTCACCGTCCCGTTTGCCGCCGGTCGCGGGGATGCCACCGCCGAGCAGACGGATGCGGCAAGCTTTGCGCCGCTTGAGCCGCTGGCCGATGGTTTCCGCAACTGGGCCAAGAAGGACTATGTCGTCAGCCCCGAAGAAATGCTGCTCGACCGCGCCCAGCTGATGGGTCTGACGGGTGCGGAAATGACCGTGCTGCTCGGGGGTCTGCGTGTGCTTGGCACCAATCACGGCGGCACCAATCATGGCGTCTTCACCACCCGCGAAGGCCAGCTGACGAACGATTTCTTCGTCAACCTGACCGACATGGCCTTCACCTGGAAGCCGACGGGCAAGAACTCCTACGACATCTGCGACCGCAAGACGGGTGAGAAGAAGTTCACCGCGACCCGCGCCGATCTCGTTTTCGGTTCGAACTCGGTGCTGCGCGCCTATGCGGAAGTCTATGCCCAGGACGACAACCAGGAGAAATTCGTGACGGATTTCGTCGCCGCCTGGGTGAAGGTGATGAACGCAGATCGCTTCGACCTGCAGTAAGCTGCAGCAAGACTGCATCGCAAAAACGAAGGGCCAGCCGCACCGCGGCTGGCCTTTTTCTTTCGTTGCCATCAATTATGCTCAGAGATCACCCTCTTGCAGCCCGTACTTTGCCGCCTTCTAGGAATGAAGGACCTGCGTAGGCGATTGAAACTCGTGGTATTATGTAGCGAATTTGCCAAAAATTACGATTTTTCGTCGAATTTGGCGTCGTTATCTTCAAATGCAATGTTGCCCGAAGCTGCGTTAAGGTTGCATTTAGTAAAGTTCACACTTCCAATGCCGTTGATTTCCGTGCTACTACAGCCCATGTAGTGGGGACGAACGGATGCCGGGCCGAATTTGCCGGAGACGCCTTGAACAATATCGCTTCACCGCTCGTTAATGTGAGCGGCATAGAATTTGTTCACGGTAGTAACCGTGGGAGTATGAAGATGGATGACAACCCGATCTTTGCTTTGATGTTTGCAGGTTACTTGAGCGTGATGGTCGCCCTCGTTGGCGCAAACGTCGCTCTCATGCTCCTGCGCGTATCTCATAAGGAGAACAGTAGGCTGGCGGCGTTGATCCGTCGCGTCGGTCATCGCCTGTCCTTCTTGCGGCTTGGCGGTGGCAATGGCCGCCGTCATTTGAGCGATCACGCTTGAGCGTCTGGAATTTCGTAACCAATCTCCCCACCTTCTTTTGGTTCGGTTTTCTAGGCAGCATAGCAGTAGAATTGCTTGCAGCGCTCCGTGAGTGCACGGATCTCGGTGGTGCGATGCCACCGAGATACAAGAAATTTCCCTTTCTGCTTTTCCGGCTTAGCTTTGCGTTTGTCGCAGGCTCTGTCGCAATAATGATGGACGCCGCCAGCCAACTCTCCGCGTTTTACCTGGGAGCGAGTGCCCCGCTCTTCCTTGACAAATTACAGCGTGGCGTCGACCCCAACACAAACGGGTCCTGATTCAAGCCTTCCAAACGCAATCGGTGAACGCCGATCGTATCCATGCACATCATGAGAAGGCTGAGGTGACTTTGCCTCGTCTCAATCGCGGCGGGCCATTTCCGTGCACGGTGTCTTGCTGCGAAATAGCGGCCTGCGGTGCAGCGATGCGCGCCTTGCACCCGTGGGCTGATAGGGATGCTGCAAGGAAGGAAGACCCGGCTTTCGCGGAGCAACAAGCAGCTCTCTCAAGTCTGGATGCCCAACACGGCAGGACGCGCCGGATCGCAAATGCTGCACCGCACAACATATAATAGTACTTTTGCGCTTTACAGTCGAAATTCTTCGGCTTACATATTTCTGCGGCACCAGGGAGGTGGTGTCGCAATTTTTGGGAGGACTATTCATGACATTTCTTCGCAAGCTTGCGCTCGGCGCAAGCGTGATCGCGCTCGGCTGCTCTTCAGCTGTTGCCGCAGACATGACCGTCGGCTTCTCGCAGATCGGCTCTGAATCCGGTTGGCGCGCCGCTGAAACCTCGGTCACCAAGATGGAGGCCGAGAAGCGCGGCATCGATCTGAAATTCGCCGATGCCCAGCAGAAACAGGAAAACCAGATCAAGGCTATCAGAGGCTTCATCGCCCAGGGTGTTGACGCCATTCTCGTTGCTCCGGTGGTTGCCACCGGTTGGGAAGAGGTCCTGACGGAAGCCAAGGAAGCCGAAATTCCGGTCGTCCTGCTCGACCGCGGCGTCGATGCGCCTCAGGACCTCTACCTCACGTCCGTCGCATCGGACCAGGTGAAGGAAGGCCGCGTTGCCGGCGAATGGCTGGCGAAGACCGTCGGCGACAAGCCGTGCAAGGTCGTCGAACTTCAGGGCACCGTTGGCTCGACCCCTGCCATCAACCGCAAGAAGGGCTTCGAAGAAGCCATCGCCGGTAAGTCGAACATTACCATTGCCCGCAGCCAGACCGGCGACTTCACTCGCTCCAAGGGCAAGGAAGTCATGGAAGGCTTCCTGAAGGCCGAAAATGGCGGTAAGGACATCTGCGCCATGTACGCCCACAACGACGACATGGCCGTCGGCGCCATCCAGGCGATCAAGGATGCCGGCCTGAAGCCGGGCACTGACATCCTCGTCGTCTCGATCGACGCCGTTCCGGATATCTTCGCCGCCATGGTTGCCGGTGAGGCCAATGCAACGGTCGAGCTGACGCCGAACATGGCAGGACCGGCCTTCGACGCGCTTGACGCCTTCAAGAAGGACGGAAAGCAGCCGGAGAAGTTCATCATCACCGAGTCCAAGCTCTACACCCCTGCCGATGATCCGCAGGGCGAGTACGATCGCCGCAAGGGCCTTGGCTACTGATTGACCTCTCTGGTGCGGTCCCGCCACCTTCCTGACCGGTGGCGGGACTTTTCCGCACTTTTGCTGGACCGCTCAAGCGGCTAGCCTTCGGGGCGATCGAGGGAACAACAGACCATGACAACAAATGATGGCGCGGTGCTCGCAGCTGAGGGCATCACCAAGCGCTTTGGCACCCAGACAGCACTGGATGCCGTCCATTTTTCGCTGCGGCGCGGCGAAGTGCACGCACTTCTTGGTGAAAATGGTGCCGGCAAATCGACGCTGATCAAGATCCTGACGGGCGCCTATATTCCCGACGGCGGCACGATCCGGGTTGACGGCGATCCCGTTTCCTTCACCACGCCGCAGCAGGCGCAAGCGCTTGGCATCGGCACCGTCTACCAGGAGGTCAATCTCCTGCCGAACATGACGGTGATGGACAACCTCTTCATCGGCCGCCAGCCGACGCGGTTCGGCCTTGTCGACCGCAATGCGATGACAAAGGCTGCCCGTGACATTCTCGCCCGCTACGGTCTCGATATCGACGTGCGCGCCGAACTGTCGACCTTTTCCGTGGCCATCCAGCAGATCGTCGCCATCGCCCGCGCCGTCGAACTTTCCGGCAAAGTGCTGATCCTCGACGAGCCGACCGCCAGCCTCGATCGCCATGAGGTCGAAAAACTCTTCGAAATCATTCGCAATCTGCGTGCCGACGGCCTTGCGATCGTCTTCATCACCCATTTCCTCGACCAGGTTTTCGAGCTTTCCGACCGTGTGACGGTGCTGCGCAATGGTAAGCTGATCGGCACGGAGCCGATCGCCAACATCGACCGGACGCAGCTGGTGCGCATGATGCTCGGCAAGGATCTCGTCTTCCCGCATCATGATGTGGCAGGCGAAGAGGCCGCGGTCGGAGAGCGGCTGATGTCGTTTGCCAATTTCGGTCTGGCAGGCAAGGTGCACCCCTTCACGCTCGACATCCACAAGGGCGAGGTCATCGGCGTCGCCGGCCTGCTGGGCTCCGGTCGCACGGAAATGGCGCGGCTGATGTTCGGCGTCGACCAGGCGGATTGCGGCACGCTCACCATCGACGGCAAGACGGCCGTCGTGGCATCACCGCGTGACGGCGTCGAGCTCGGCTTCGGCTTCTGTCCGGAAGACCGCAAGATCGACGGCATTTTTGGCGAACTCTCGGTGCGCGAGAACATCGTCATCGCCATGCAAGCCCGGCTCGGCTGGTTCCGGGCGCTCAATCGCGACGAACAGCTTGAGATCGCCGGCAATTTCATCGAGGCGCTCGACATCCGCACGGCTTCGGCCGAACTGCCGGTCAAGCTTCTGTCCGGCGGCAACCAGCAGAAGGTCATCCTTGCCCGCTGGCTTGCCACCGATCCGCGCTTCCTCATCCTCGACGAGCCGACGCGCGGCATCGATGTCGGCGCCCATGCCGAAATCGTCCGCATGATCACCCGGCTTCGCGAAGACGGGCTGGCGCTGGTCGTCATATCCTCGGAACTGGACGAAATCGTCAGCTATTCCTCGCGCGTCATCGTCATGCGCGACCGGGCCATGGTGGCGGAACTGCACGGCGCCGATATCACGCCGTCCGTCATTGTGCGCACGATTGCAGAACAGCCGCATGGAGAGCCGGCATGAAGAGATTTTCGCCCGCCTCGATCCTCAAGCCGCAGCTTCTGGCGCTTCTCGGCATCCTGCTGTTCAACTGGATGCTGTTTCCCGGCTTCTTCAATGTCACCTGGCAGGATGGCAGGCTGTTCGGCAGCCTGATCGATGTGCTCAATCGCGGAGCGCCGGTGGCGATCCTTGCCATCGGCATGACGGCGATCATCGCCACCAAGGGTGTCGATCTCTCGGTCGGTGCCGTCATGGCGGTGGCCGGTGCGGTTGCTGCCACCTGCGCGGTCTCCGGCCAGCCGCTCATCGTGACGCTCGCCGCAGCCCTTGCCATCGGTGTTGCCTGCGGCCTCTGGAACGGCGCGCTCGTTGCCTTTCTCGGTATCCAGCCCTTCGTCGCGACCCTCGTGCTGATGGTCGCGGGGCGCGGCCTTGCGCAGCTGATTACCGAGGGCTCGATCGTCACCTTTTCCGATCGTGCCCTGATCTTCGTCGGCACAGGCTCGCTCTTCGGCCTGCCCATGCCCGCCGTCATCGCCTTTGTCCTGATGATCGCCGCCCATCTCCTGATGCGGCGCACGGCGCTCGGCCTCTTCGTCGAAGCCATCGGCACCAATCTGTCGGCGGCCAACTATACCGGCCTCAGCAGCCGTACCGTGATCCTTGCGATCTATGGTTTCGGCGGCTTCTGCGCCGGGATTGCCGGCGTCATCGCGGCAGCCGATATCAGAGGAGCGGACGCCAACAATGCCGGCCTCTGGCTCGAACTCGACGCGATCCTCGCGGTCGTCATCGGCGGGACGTCGCTGATGGGCGGACGCTTCTCGATCCCGATGTCAGTGCTCGGCGCCATCATCATCCAGGCGATGAATACCGGTATCCTGGTTTCGGGATTCCGGCCCGAATTCAACCTCATCGTCAAGGCCGGCGTGATCATCCTGATCCTGGTGCTGCAATCCGACCGCATCGGCGAGATCGTCTCGCGCCGTCTGGGTCAGTCTAGACTTACGGAAAAGACCCGATGAACCCGCGTTATCGTCCCCTTGTTGCCACCACCGTCATCTTCATCGTTGCCTATGCCATCTGTATTTTCCAGTATCCGGCCATGTGGTCGACGCGGGTGTTCGGCAATTTCCTGACCGACAATGCCTTTCTCGGCATTGCGGCCGTCGGCGCCACCTTCGTCATCATTTCCGGCGGCATCGACCTTTCCGTCGGTGCGGTAATCGGGTTGACCGGCGTTGTCACCGCCGTGCTGATCACCTGGTTCGGGCTGCATCCGCTCGCCGTCTTTGCCATCGTGCTTGCCTTCTCCGCCGCCTTCGGTGCCGGCATGGGCGCTGCGATCCACTTCCTGCGCGTGCCGCCCTTCATCGTGACGCTGGCCGGCATGTTCCTCGCCCGCGGTCTCGCCTCGGTGCTGACGCAGGATTCCATTCCGATCAACCACGAATTCTACAAGTTCATCTCGACGCTCTATTACAAGCTGCCGGGCGGCGGGCGGCTCAGCGCCATCGGTCTGCTGATGCTCTTCGTCTTCCTCGTCTGCGGTTTCATCGCACACAAGACGCGCTTCGGCTCTTACGTCTATGCGATCGGCGGCAATCCGACATCGGCGGCGTTGATGGGGGTTCCGGTTGCCCGCACCACGATCGGCATCTATGCGCTTGGCTCCTTCCTCGGCGGTCTCTCGGGCATCGTCTATTCGCTCTACACCTCGGCCGGTTACCCGCTTGCCGCCGTCGGCATCGAACTTGACTCGATTGCAGCCGTGGTGATAGGCGGAACCCTGCTGACCGGGGGCTATGGCTTCATCTTCGGCACGCTTATCGGCGTCATGCTGCAGGGCCTCGTCCAGACCTATATCGTCTTCGACGGCACGCTCTCCAGCTGGTGGACCAAGATCGCCATCGGGATCCTTCTCTTCATGTTCATCCTGCTGCAGAAGCTCGTCTTCACGGCACAGACCGGGCGCAAACGCCTGAAGAAGGGCATGGCATGAGCGAACCAGGGAGCCTGCTTCGCTCCCTTTCCGGACGCGTGGCGGCACGGAATTTCCACTCCCACGTGATCAATGAAATCGGCATAGGCGTGATCTCGGGCCGGTTCCCGATCGGCACGACATTGCCCAACGATGCTGCCCTGATCGACGAATTCGGCGTCTCCCGCACCGTGCTGCGCGAGGCGCTGAAGACGCTCGAGGCCAAGGGATTGCTGGAGGCGCGGCCGAAGGTCGGCACCAAGGTCGCCAAGAAAAGTCGGTGGAACCTCTTCGATCCGCAGGTGCTTGCCTGGCATCTCTCGGCCCCGCCCGACGAGGAGTTCCTGCGCGGGCTTGCCGAAACGCGCCAGGCGCTGGAACCGCTCGCAGCCGGGCATGCAGCCGAGCGGCGCACCGCCGACAATCTGCGCCTGATGCATTACTGGATCCGACAGATGGAAATGTCGCTCGACCAGCCGCTCAACTTCTGTCTCGCCGATTTCGAACTGCATCGCATCGTCGCCGATGCCTCGCACAATCCCTTCATGCGGGCGCTTTACGGTGTGATCGAACTCTCCCACGCCTTTGCCTATCAGCGGGCGGTGGCCGAACCCCGGGACGGCGAGCTTCAACCCTTCGTCCATCTGCATCGCGATCTCGTGCACGCGATCGAACGCGGCAAGGCCGCAGATGCGCAGGCCGCCATGCTGGGGCTTATCGATTTCGAAGCCGAGTTCGCCGCAGCCGGCTGAGTTCGCCGATCGATCCGGCATAAATTTCCCTCACCCTCTTCAAACGGACAGCAAAAAGTGTAAACTTGACTTTACACTCAAGCTTGAGGCGGGGATTTATGGCCAAACCATTCCCATTTGCCGCGATCGTCGCGCAGGAGGACATGAAGAAGGCCCTCCTGATGGCCGCGGTCGAGCCACTGCTTGGCGGCGTGCTGATCTTCGGCGACCGCGGCACGGGTAAGTCCACCGCCGTACGCGCACTGACGGAGCTGCTGCCGGCCATCGAGACGCGTGAGGGCTGCCGCTACAATTGCCTGCCCGCCCAGCCGCAATCCGCCTGCACCGTGTGTAACCCGGTCCATGGTCGCAAGCCGCCGCCGATCTTGAAACGTCGTGCGCCAATGATCGACCTGCCGCTCGGGGCGACCGAGGATCGCGTTTGCGGTTCGCTCGACATCGAGAAGGCACTCGTCGCGGGGGAGAAACATTTCGAACCGGGCCTGCTGGCGGCCGCCAATCGCGGCTTTCTCTATATCGACGAGATCAACCTCCTTGAGGATCACCTGGTCGATCTTCTCCTCGATGCGGCGGCATCAGGGGTCAATGTCGTCGAACGCGAGGGCTTGAGTATCCGCCACGCGGCACGTTTCGTGCTGGTCGGCAGCGGCAACCCGGAGGAAGGCGATCTTCGCCCGCAATTGCTGGATCGGTTCGGCCTTTCGGTCGATGTCCGCACCATCGACGATCTCTCCCAGCGGATCGAGGTCATCCGGCGGCGAGACGCCTACGAAACCGACCCCCTGGCCTTCTGTGATCTCTGGGCCAAGCGTGATGCTGCAATCGGTCGACGTGTCACCGCGGCACGCAAGATCCTGCGGCAGGTCGAGATCCCGGATGCTGTCGTCATGCGGATGTCGCAGCTCTGCCTGCGGCTCGGGATCGACGGCATGCGCGGCGAGCTGACCCTGATGCGTGCAAGCCGGGCGGCGGCGGCACTTGCCGGGCGCCATACCGTCACCTGGGACGATGTCTTTGATATCGCCCCGATGGTGCTCTGCCACCGCCTGCGCCGAGATCCCCTTGATGATGCGGGGTCGACACCCCGGGTGGAGCGGGCGCTCGCCACCCTCGACGCCGGGCCTGGACTCGGCCATGGCTGAGCTCGGGCCCCACGACGCTTTCCTACGGGCCCTTGACAGCAAGGGGGCTGCGTCATGGGCCGACGCCTTGCTTGTCATTGACCTGCTTGGCCTTGGCGGCAGCGCGCTTGGCGGCGTCTGGCTGAAGGCGCGAGCCGGTGGCGTACGCGACCTTTTCCTCACGCGGCTGCAGGCGCGGCTCGGTCCCGATGTCCGCTGGACACGACTGCCACCAGGCAGCGCGATCTTGAACCTCACCGGCGGGATCGATCTTGCCGCAACGGCAGCTACGGGCCGCCTGCAGCGCCAGCAAGGTCTCTTGGCGCTGGCGCAAGGCGGCGTGCTCATGGTTTCGATGGCTGAGCGTCTCGATCCCTCGCTGGCCGCAATGGTGGCGACGGCGATGGATGATGCCTCCTCGCCGGGCTTCCTGCTGGTCGCCATCGACGAGTCACTTGAGGACGAGGCAGCCCTCTCCCAGACGCTTGGCGACAGGCTTGCCCTGCGCATCGATCTCGATGGCATCGGCTGGCATCACGTGGGCGGTGAGGCTCCTTCGGTGGCGCGCGGCGCACCGACAGTCGACGCCTGGCGCGGCATCGACATCGATGACCGTCTGCTGAAGGGTCTGGCTTCGCTGGCGGAACTTGCGGGGCATCGCTCGCCACGCATGCTTTCGCACCTCGCCCGCACGGCACGCCTTTTTGCACTGCATGAGGGGCGCCCGGCCGTCGAAGAAGCGGATGCGCTGACCGCCCTTCGCTTGTGTCTCGGCATCAGCATTGCGCCTCAATCCACGACCGCGGAGACGGAGAACAACGAGCCACCGCCGCCACCCTCAGGCGATGCCGGATCCGCCTCCGAGACGGCCACCTCCAACAGCGACGTCCATGACGACTGCAGCGCTGAAGCGCAACCGACCAAGCTCGATGCCCTGACGGACCTGCTTGCGGCAGTGCAGGCCGGATCACTGGTGGCAGATCCCTGGCTATCTGTCAGTCAGCGTCCGTCTCGCAACGCTGGATCCGTGGGAAAATCCGGCAGCTTGGCCAAGAATGCGCGACGCGGACGCCCCTACGGCATAGGCCTCTCACCGCCCTATGCACAGGCGCGACCCGATATCGTTGCGACGCTGCGGGCCGCAGCTCCTTTCCAGAGGATCAGGGCTGCGCAGCGCGCTACTCTTGTTGCGGCAACTTTACCCTCAACGCCCTGCGGGATGGCCAACGGGTCAGGTTCGCCACGCGCCTTCGTTAGCCGCGAGGACTTCCGCTATGTGCGGCTGCGCCATGCCGCGCCTTCGACTGCCATCTTCATCGTCGACGCCTCCGGCTCGACGGCGCTGGAGCGGCTCGGCGAAACGAAAGGTGCCATCGAGAGCCTGCTTGCCCGCTGCTACATCCGCCGCGACGAGGTGGCGCTTGTCGCCTTTCACGGCACAGGGGCAGAGCTGTTGCTTGCCCCGACCCGCTCGCTGACCGCAGCAAAACGGACACTCGCGGCCCTGCCGGGTGGAGGCCCGACACCGCTTGCGGCCGGGCTGAAAGCCGGCCTCGAACTCGCGATTTCGGTCGAACGCCGCGGCAGCACGCCTATCCTCGTGCTGTTGACCGACGGCAGCGGCAACATTGCCCTTGATGGCAGACCCGATCGCGCTGTCGCCGCCGAGGAGGTGCAACGATTGGCGACCAACTGCAGGATGCATGCGTTCAAGACGATCTGCATCGACATCGCCAGACGCCCGCGCGACAGCGTTGCGAACCTTTCCCGTCTGCTGGGCGCTGATCTGCATATTCTGCGTCGGGCCGATGCAGGGCGCATTTCGCATCTCGTCGATCGCTCCATGCAGGAGGCCCAGGCATGATCAGGGCACAGGACGGGCTGGATTGGGAAACGGATGGCCGCACCTGGCCCAACCGCAGTGCAAGCCGCTTCATCACGACGGCGTCATGCCACTGGCATGTTCAGATTTCCGGACCTGAGAGCGCCCCCATCATCCTGCTTCTGCACGGCACGGGTGCAGCCTCCCATTCCTGGCGGCATCTTCTGCCACTCCTCGCCACCCGCTTTCGTGTGGTGGCACCCGATCTGCCGGGCCATGGCTTTACCCGTCCGCAGGAGCCTGTCGATCTCTCGCTTGCAGGCATGGTCCAGAGCCTGACGGAACTGCTAGGAGAGTTTGATCGCTGCCCCGTGATCGTGGTTGGCCATTCCGCCGGTGCAGCCATTGCTGTGACGCTTGCCGCCAGCCACGCGAATGCCGTGCCCCGCCATGTGATCGGGATCAATGGCGCCTTTCTGCCGATCAGGGGCAATGCGCTGTTCTCACCCCTTGCCAAGGCGCTGTTTGCCAACCCCTTTTCAGCGTCGATGTTCTCGCTGATGTCCCGCGTTACGCCGCTGGGCGGCAACCTGCTCACGGCAACCGGCTCTGACATCGATCAGGAAGGCCGCTCAATCTATCGCCTGCTGCTATCCTCCCCGGCCCATGTCCGTGGCGCGCTTGGCATGATGGCGGCCTGGGATCTCTCGCGTTTCGATGCGACGCTGCAGCGACTGCCCTTCCCGATGACCCTGATCGCGGCCAGGGACGACCCTATGGTGCCGATCGAGAACTCCGTTCATGCCGCAGGCCAGGCAACCGGCAGCCGCCTCGTGCTGACAGACCGCGGCGGCCACCTGCTGCATGAATGCCGTGCCGCCGACATTGCCCGCTGGATCGACGAGGCAATCAGCGAACAGAAGAGACCCGATGGAGCGGATGCAGCATGAACATTGCAGGTCGCTTCGCAAAACCAAGACCTGATCCCGCCGATATCAGGCCGCATGCGGTCATCATCGGCGCTGGCGTCGGCGGGCTTGCCACCGGTGCCCTCCTCGGCGCCAAAGGCTACCGCGTCACCATCGTCGATCCGCTGGACGAGCCCGGTGGTCGCGCCTATGCGCATCGGCAAGACGGCTTCACCTTCGACGCGGGCCCCACCATCATCACGGCACCCTGGCTTTTCGAAAACCTCTGGCGGGACTGCGGCGGAAAATTAAGCGACGACGTCGAGTTGAGGGCCAATACGCCCTTCTACCGCGTCCGTTTCGACGATGGCACGGTCTTTGACTATTCCGGCGATCGTACGGCGATGGAAGCGCAGATCGGTCTTATCGAACCGCAGGATGTCGCGGGCTATCGCAGCTTCCTGGAGGAAAGCCGGCGCATCTACGAAGTGGCCTTCGAGCAGTTGGCGCACAAGCCCTTTCACAGCCTCCTGTTTACCGCAAAGACGCTGGCCGGGCTTGTTCGGCTTGGCGGTTATCGCTCGGTCTATTCGGTCGTCTCGAAACATTTCAGAAGCGACAAGCTTCGGACGCTGTTTTCCTTCCACCCGCTGCTGATCGGCGGCAATCCCTTTTCGGCCACGTCCTTCTACTGCCTGATTGCCCATCTCGAGGGTAAATACGGCGTGCATCATGCGATCGGCGGCACCAACGCGCTGGTGCGCGGCATCGCCTCTCTGGTCACTCGAAATGGCGGCAGCATTCGGCTGCGAGAAACGGTGCGCGAGATCGAGACGGAAGGACGCCGAGCGACCGGCGTTCGTCTCGCGTCGGGCGAGCGTCTGTCCTCCGACATCGTCATTTCCAATGCCGACCCAGCCACCACCTATGGCGCGCTTCTGAAAAGCCATCCCCGCCGGCGCTGGACGGATGCCAAGCTTGCCCGTGGAGACTATTCCATGAGCCTCTTCGTCTGGTATTTCGGCACCAACAGGCGCTATGACGATGTCCTGCATCACACCATGCTGTTTGGACCACGCTATCGCGGCCTGCTGGATGACATCTTTCGCAAACACAGGCTTGCCGAGGATTTCAGTCTCTACCTGCATCGCCCGACTGCCAGCGATCGGTCGCTCGCCCCGCCCGGCTGCGACACCTTTTACGTGCTGAGCCCCGTGCCCAACCTTGCAAGCGGCACCGACTGGAGCGAAGCAGCAGAACGCTATCGGCAGAAGATCGAGGCGCGTCTGCACGAAACGATCCTGCCGGATCTCTCACGCCACATCGTCAGCTCGCGCATTGCAACACCGCTCGACTTCAGGGAGCGCCTGCTGTCCTGGCAGGGGGCCGCCTTCGCGCTTGAACCCAAGCTCTTCCAGAGCGCCTGGTTTCGTCCCCACAACAAAAGCGAGGAACTCGACAACCTCTATCTCTGCGGTGCCGGCACCCACCCGGGTGCCGGTCTGCCCGGCGTCGTTTCCTCGGCCCGCATCGTCGCCGATCTGGTGCCGGATCCAGCTCGCCTTCTGGCCGGGACCTGGCATCGCCAGACAGGGGAGACGCATCTATGACCCTTGCCGACAGCACATCCTTGGACAGCCTGCTTGCACGTCCGCTCGCCCGCCGGCCGATCCTGGTGAACTACGGCTTTTCGGGCGATTTCGAGGACCAGAAAGCCTGTTCGGCCGCCATCCGCCGTGGCTCGAAATCCTTCCATCTCGCATCTCTTCTCCTTCCCCGGGAGACACGCCGGGCTGCCCGAGCGCTCTACGCCTTCTGCCGCCATTCGGACGATCTGATCGACGATCCGAAAAGCGGCATGCCCGCGCTTACACGCCTGCGTGAACGCCTTGATCGCATCTATCGCGGCGATCCAGCACCCTTCGCCTGCGACCGGGCCTTTGCCCGGGTCGTGCATGATCACGCCATCGCAAAGCCCATCGTGGAGGCCCTGCTCGATGGCTTTGCCATGGATCTCGAAGGTGATCGCCACCAGACGATCGAAGATGTTAAGGCCTACGCGACATGTGTTGCCGCAAGCGTCGGGCTGATGATGGCGTCGGTCATGGGCGTCGGTGATCGGGCAGCACTTGCTCGAGCGGCCGATCTCGGCATTGCCATGCAGTTGACAAACATCGCCCGCGATGTCGGGGAAGACGCGCGCAACGGACGCCTTTACCTGCCTCTCGACTGGCTCGCCGAAGAGGGCATTGATGCAGATGCCTTCCTGCGCAATCCGCGCCACACACCGGCCCTTGCTGTCGTGGTCAAGCGGCTGCTGGATGACGCCGCGCGCCATTACCGGCTGGGGCATGCCGGCATCCCGAGCCTGCCGAAACCATGTCGGCATGCCATCCGTACGGCAGCCCTTGTTTATGAGGCCATCGGCACGGCGATTGCGGCCAATGGCTATGACAGCGTGACACTTCGGGCGACGACGGGACTTGGCACGAAACTCGGCCTGCTGCTCCGTGCCCGGCGCGAAGATATGCGCTTTGCGGCGACTTCCGTGCGGGATCTGCACAGCCAGACAGATCCCGCCGCCCGCGACCTTGTGACGCTCAGCGCGATGCAGCCCGAAAGCCGCCTGGCAGGAACGATCCCTGTGGCAAACATCCAGACTGAAGCGGCGATAGGGCGGGTCACCACGATCCTGCTGCGTCTCCATGGCGATGCACAGCGTGAGACACGCAGACACCGCGAGACCGCGCGGGAAAGGGCGGCGAGCCTTGTTTGAGAACTATTTCGGCATCATCGAAGCAATCTTCGTCTTCAGTCTCGCCATCGCATTTTATGTCTGGCAGATGCGCGATCTCAAGAAGGAGAAGGCGAAAGCCGAAGCGCGCGCCCGCGAGGCGGCTCAGAAGACAGCCAGCGAGACGGAAGAGGCTTAAGCCCGGCGAGGCATTCGAAACGGAAGCATCAGCCTGACGATTGGCATGGCGAGCCGCCGACAATCGAGCGTCTCATGCATCATCCTGACCCGATCGCCAAAAAGCACGGTCTCGACCAGCGACCGACGATAGAAGGGCGTATCTTCGCAGGCCGCTGCCAAAGTGGGCCTTTCCGTTTCGTCGCAGGCGATCCCTCCCCCCACGCCCCAGAAACCGCGCTTGAGGCGCTGACGGTTGGGTGGCTTAAATTGCACAACGACGCCGCTCTCCGAATACGTGAGCCCGAAGCGGTTGTTTTCACCGTTTCCCCGGATGGAATCGTAAAGCAGGATCGCCCGCCCATCCGCCGTTTTGCCGCGTGCCCAGTCCCAACCGGCGAAATCGGCTTCGAGCGGCCGGCTGCCGAAGTTCATATCGTGATAGCCTTGCCCGACCCAGCCACCATTCGACATTGCATCACAGGAGACACTGACCAGCCCAGTCGGTGCCACGGGCTGCCAGCTATGGCGCCCCTCCGGATCGAGTGCATAGGCTATATCCGCGAGAAAAGCCGGCTCAAGCTCGATTCTGCCGCGCATCCGCCTGGGCAGGAGGCGTTGCCCCGGCCACGGCAGAAAAGTCTCGTCAAAGGCAATCGCAATCAGCCGCCCGTCGAAGCGGATCGAGGATTTGCCAATATGCAGGCACGAGCGATCGCGGCTGAGGGCTGCGCGCCCCCGCTCCGTCATCGCCCAGGCATGGCCGTCCGGCCCATAAAGCGCGACATTGAAGGTCACGTGATTTTCCGGATCGCGCCGGCCCGACCAGTGATAATAGGGCGAGAAGACCGAGCCGATGAAGGCGATCACGGTGAAGGCGAAACGCCCACAATCGCTCGTTCCGTCGACATACCACCAGTGATAGCCGCCGGGCGGGACCGCCTGATCAAAGGCCGGTCCGCCATCACCCTTTCGGCTGCGAGCCGGCCCGAGATCGCCGCCATCGGCAAACCCGGCCCCGGATGCACGCTGCCCCCCGCCAGATAAAGCCCCCGTAGCGGCCCCAGCGATCCCGGCCGGGCGAAGGACGCCATCCAGCCGTGCGAGGCCATCCCGTAAAGCGCCCCGCCCGTCGCCGGATAGAGGTCCGCGAAGCGATCCGGCGTCGTGATGTTCGGTGGCTCTGTTTGGTTCGAAAGGGTGAGACCGTTCATCGCGAGCCTCATATCCATGCTGTTGAGACATGCGCTGACCTCACTTTCGTCGAGCCGGTGCCGATCGCCATTCGCCGGCAGGTTCATGAGTGTGTAGATGCGCTCCGGACCGGAATGCTGCTGCGTCGGTTGACCGGCAGCATTGCGGTCCTGAGCACAGAGATAGACCGTCGGATCCGCCGGCGGCCGACCTTGCGAGAAGATAGCCTCGAACTCCCGCTGGTAGTCGTCGGAGAAAAATACCGTGTGGTGGGCAAGCGGGGCGCCGGACGGCTCTGCCAGCCGACAGGAGACGAGGGCAGACAGGGAGTGCTGCCCCTCGCTCCTTGGGCCGCCTTGCGAGAGGCCGAGGAGACGCGGCAGGGCCGCGACATCACCGTTATAGACAATCTGACGCGCTGGAATCCGGCGTCCAGAGCGGGTAACGACCGCAGCGACAGCCCGCCGGGACGGATCGGCCACGATCTCGGTGACGGCATCGCCGTAGCAGAACTCGACGCCGAGCGAGACGGCGACCTGCTCCAGGCGGGCAGCGAGCGCCCGGACGCCACCCTGTACCGTCCAGACGCCTTCCTGCTCGACATGCGCGACAAGCATCAGCGTGGCTGGGGAAAGATAGGGCGAGGAACCGCAATAGGTCGCATAGCGCGCAAAGAGTTGCCGAAGCCTGATATCGGCAAAATACCCGCCCAGCGCAGACCAGAGGGTCGAGAAAGGCTTGATCGCAAAAAGATCGCCGGGGCGGCCAAGGCCGATCCGGCGCGACAGCGACACAGGATTGGGGCGCGGCGCATCGATAAAGCTGTCCTTGAGCACCTCATAGACACGGCGACTATCCGCCGCAAAACGGCGATAGCCATCCGCCTCTCGCCTGCCGGCGAAATCGCAGATCGCCCGGATCGTTTCCATCTGGTCGGCATGCAGGTCAAGGCAGGCCCCGCCCCGCCAGTAGTGCCGGGCAATGACAGAGGAGGGAATGAGCGTAAGCTCATCGTCGAGCCTGCGCCCTGCGGCAGAAAACAGTGCCTCGAAGACCCATTTCATTGTCAAAACGGTTGGGCCTGCATCGAATGCCTGACCGGCCACCTCAACCCTGCGCATCTTTCCGCCGGGCCCGTTCTGCCCTTCGCACACAATCACGCGGTAGCCTGCCGCCGCCAGCCTGATGGATGCAGAAAGCCCTGCCATGCCGGCCCCGATCACCAGCACCGCAGACGCCTCTTGCGAATTCGACATGGCCCCTCCTCGGCGCAGTTGACTTACCGGAGAAATCTGTCAATTTTCATTTACACATTAGATGGTCGTATATTTTTTACAACTGCGCAATTACTGGAGGTGAACCTTATGGATTTCCCCGAGCGCATAGAAGCCGGCATGCAGCGCGCCTTGCGTTACGCGACCGCTAGTGGATGTCCGCCCATCCTCGCGCAAGCTCTGAGACACGCCGTGTTTCCCGGTGGTGCGCGCATAAGGCCCCGCCTCTGCCTCGCGGTCGCCGCCGCCTGCGGCGACCGCGCCCCCCTTGCGGCAGACAGCGCTGCCGTGGCGATCGAACTCCTGCATTGCGCCTCGCTTGTTCACGACGACATGCCCTGTTTCGACAATGCCGCGACCCGCAGGGGAGCGCCCAGCGTCCATGTCAAATTCGGGGAGGAAATCGCTCTTCTGGTGGGGGACGGCCTGATCGTGGCCGCCTTTGAAACAGTGGCGCGAGAAACCCAGCAGACACCCCTTTTGACAGCGCCGCTCGTCGCAACAATCGCCAATGCCGTCGGCACGCCCTACGGCCTGGTCGCCGGCCAGGCCTGGGAAAGCGAACCGCAGATCAACATCGCTGCCTATCATCGCGCCAAGACAGCCTCATTGTTCAGCGGCGCCGTCTCCACCGGGGCAATTGCTTCCGGCGGCAATCCGCGCGAATGGCTGGTCCTCGCAGATGCCCTGGGGGCGGCTTATCAGGTGGCAGACGATCTCTACGATGCCGTCGGGCAGTCCGATGCCGGAAAACCGACAGGCCAGGACAGCCGCAACGGCAAGCCGAACATTGTTGCCAGCATTGGTCTGGAAGCAGCGCTCGCACGCCTCAAGCAGCTGGTCGTCGAGGCGGCCGACAGCGTTCCGGATTGCCCGGGAGCCGAAGGGTTCCGTGCGATGATCCGCAATGAAGCGACGCGCCTGATGCCCAAAACGCTCGCCACAAGCGCTGCGTGACGGGGATGGATACCGGTGCCAGACGAGCGGTGCCGGCAAAACAGCCCCTGACTGGCGCCCCTGATCTGGCACGCCAGGCGCCCGGGTTTGTCCAGGCATTGCGAATCAGGATCAGGCTTTGGCGAAACCGCCAGATTGCCTCGCCTCGCTTCCGATCGCTGTTGTCCCGCCTGCCGCTGCTCAGCGCGATCTCTCATCGGAAGGCAAACAATCTCTTCCGCCTCACCTCCGGCTTTGTGCACGCCCAGATCTTGCTGGCCTGCGTCAAATGCGGCCTGTTCGAAGCCCTTGAGGAAAAGGCGCTGACTTGCTCGGCACTTGCACTGCGCTGCGGTCTGCCGCTCGAACATATGCAAAGCCTGCTCAAGCAGGCACGGCGCCTGGACCTTGTCTTGGCGATCGAACCGGACCACTGGTTGCTGACCGATGCAGGGACCGTTCTTGCCGCCGACAGAGGCTTGCGCGAAATGATCCGGCACCACGAGATGCTGTACCGCGATCTCGCCGATCCCTCGGTCTTGTTTCGCAGCGACCCGCGGGACACGGAACTTCGTCGTTACTGGTCTTATGTCCGCGAGCAAGATCCGGCAAAGATGGGGGGTGATGCGGTTGCGCCCTACTCCGCATTGATGCGTGAAAGTCAGGCCATGCTGGCCGATTGCATCCTCGCCTCCTGGGATTTCCGGCCGTATCGACGTCTGCTCGATATTGGCGGTGGTGAAGGCGCGTTTCTTGCTGCGGTCGGCACCCGATATCCGCATCTTCGTCTTGCCCTTTTCGATCTCCCCGCAGTGACCGATCTGGCGTCCAGACATTTGCGGGACAGCCGCCTCTCGGCCAGAAGTGAACTCCATGGCGGAGACTTCAGCATCGACGTCATTCCAAACACTTCAGACTGCGTTACGTTGATCCGCATTCTTTGTGATCACGATGACGATCGCGCAGAACAGATCCTATCGAACCTCCATGGCCATTTAGCCCCTGGAACGCAGCTGATCATCGCAGAAGCCACGGCCGGCGAAAGCGAGGGCGGCAAGCTCGCGGCGCTCTACTTCGACGCCTACTTCGCGGCCATGGGGTCCGGGCGCTGCAGATCGCCGCAGGAAATCCAGCATCTGCTTCTCCGCAGCGGCTTTCGCAGCGTACGGACGGCTCCCACCACAAATCCGCTTCTTGCAACCATAGTTGCTGGAATTCGGTGAGATGCAACTTCTATAAATCTTCAAGTGTGTAAATTTAGATTGACACCCATGCATGTCACTCTAAGATGACATTTGGGAGCAGAGGGCATCCCGTGTCCGGGGAGGGCACGACAATGCACAGTGCAGCCATCGTCTTTGAACAACCTCGCAAGCTCGCCCTCAGGCGCCTGGCACTGACCACAGCTGAGCCCTCTGACATCGTGGTGGAATCGGCTTTCAGCGGCGTTTCCAGCGGCACTGAAAAGATGCTCTTCGAAGGCACGATGCCGGCCTTTCCAGGCATGCGCTATCCCCTCGTTCCAGGCTATGAGACCGTCGGCACGGTGGTCGAGGCCGGGGCAACATCCGGTCACGCGATCGGGGAGCAGGTTTTTGTCCCCGGCGCCAATTGTTATGCCGATGCTGCCGGATTGTTTGGCGCTACCGCCTCACGGATCGTGCTGCCGGGCGCACGTGCTGTGAAGATCCGGTTCAAAGAGACAGAGGAGGCAACGCTGCTTGCACTTGCAGCAACCGCTCACCACGCGGTTTGCCGTGTGTCTCGTCCAGCGTCCCTCGTCGTCGGTCATGGCGTGCTGGGCCGTCTTGTCGCCCGAATGCTGATTGCCACCGGCAATCCGGCACCCAGCGTCTGGGAGAGGCAAGAGTCCCGTCGCGATGGCGCCGAAGGGTATGCCGTCACCGCGCCCGACATCGACAGGTCGCTCCGCCATGATGTGATCATCGATGCCAGTGGCGATGTGTCGGTTGTCGACCTGGCGATCCAGCGCCTTTATCGGCGCGGCGATCTCGTCCTCGCCGGCTTCTATGGCGAGCGGATCGATTTTGCCTTCCCGGCAGCCTTCATGAAGGAAGCCTCAGTGGCGATCGCCGCTGAATTTACTGCCGAGGACGTTCAGGCGGTTCTCGCACTCGTCGAGACCGGCCGCCTCTCACTGGCCGGCCTGATCACCCACCATTCCGCCCCCTCCGACGCGGCCTCAGCCTATCGGACGGCATTCCACGACCCCGATTGCCTGAAAATGATCATTGACTGGAGGAAAGCCGCATGAGCCTCGACCTCGCACCGGACGGACTGGAGCGCCTGCAGGAAAACCTCCGCGAGGAAGCCGCGCTCGAACCCGATGCACCTGTTGCCGGCAAGGTGACCAAGGAAACACAGATCATCGCGATCTACGGCAAGGGCGGCATCGGCAAGAGCTTCACGCTCGCCAATCTCTCCTACATGCTGGCCCAGCTCGGCAAGAAGGTCCTGCTGATCGGTTGCGACCCGAAAAGCGACACTACCTCGCTGCTCTTCGGTGGCCGCGCCTGCCCGACCATCATCCAGACGGCATCCCGCCGCAAGGAAGCCGGCCAGGAAGTTTCGATCTCCGACGTCTGCTTCAAGCGCGACGGCGTCTTCGCCATGGAACTCGGCGGACCCGAAGTCGGCCGCGGCTGTGGTGGCCGCGGCATCATTCATGGCTTTGAAACCCTGGAAAAACTCGGCTTCCATGATTGGGACTTCGATTATGTCCTGCTGGACTTCCTCGGCGACGTGGTCTGCGGCGGCTTCGGCCTGCCGATCGCTCGCGACATGTGCCAGAAGGTCGTGGTGGTCGGCTCGAACGACCTGCAGTCGCTCTATGTCGCCAACAATGTCTGTTCGGCGGTCAAATACTTCCGCAATCTCGGCGGCAATGTCGGCGTCGCCGGCCTCGTGATCAACAAGGACGACGGTACGGGCGAGGCTCAGGCCTTTGCCGAAGCGGTCGGCATTCCGGTGCTGGCCTCGATCCCGCAGCATGAAGACATCCGGCGCAAGAGCGCCAACTACCAGATCATCGGCACCCATGACAGCCAGTGGGGTCCGCTGTTCGAGGCGCTCTCGATCAATCTTGCTGAAGCCCCTCCGGTCCTTCCCCGACCGCTCGATCAGGATGGCCTGCTCGGCCTCTTCGACGCCAGCGAAACCGGCGCCGACTACAAGCTCCAGCCAGCTCTGCCGGAAGACATGTGCGCCTCGGGCGCACTGAAACGGCCGTCGCTGGAAGTCGTCTACGACAACGTATGAGATCGGGAAAACAATGGATGATCTGCGCAAGGAATTCGAGCCGGACGACGCTAGCGGGATCACACCCGTCGGCAGCGAAGCCGCTGTCCTTGCAGGCGGCGGAGAGCAAGACGTGTCCGGCATCGGCTGCCATGGCGGCGTCGAGCTGTCCAAGGCCGCTGCCCGGGCCGCCGGCCAAGGCGAGTTGATGGACCGCTTTGAAGCCGACTATCCGAAAGGTCCCCATGACCAGCCACAATCCATGTGCCCGGCTTTCGGTTCCTTGCGCGTTGGCCTTCGCATGCGGCGCGTCGGCACCATCCTTTCCGGCTCGGCCTGCTGCGTCTACGGCCTGACCTTCACCTCGCATTTCTACGGCGCCAAGCGATCGGTCGGCTATGTGCCGTTCAGCTCGGAAACCCTGGTCACAGGCAAGCTTTACGAGGATATCGTTGAGGCCGTGCACCAGATGGCGGACCCGGAAAAGTTCGACGCCGTCGTCGTGACCAATCTTTGCGTACCCACCGCATCCGGCGTGCCGCTCAAGATGTTGCCGCGCGAAATCGACGGTGTCCGCATCGTCGGGATCGATGTCCCCGGTTTCGGCGTGCCGACCCATGCGGAAGCGAAGGATGTGCTCTCCGGCGCCATGCTCGCCTATGCCCGCCAGGAAGTCGGCGAAGGCCCGGTCCAGCGTCCGCGCGGCGGACTCAAGGATCGGCCGACGGTCACACTGCTGGGTGAAATGTTCCCGGTCGATCCCGTCGTCATCGGCGGCATGCTCGAACCCATGGGCCTTGCGGCCGGTCCGACGGTTCCGGTTCGCGAATGGCGTGAACTCTATTCCGCGCTCGACTGCGCCGCTGTTGCCGCGATCCACCCCTTCTACACGGCAAGCATCCGCGAATTCCAGGCGGCCGGTCGCCCCATCATCGGCTCGGCCCCTGTGGGTGTCGATGGAACGGATGCCTGGCTAAAGGCGATCGGCGAGAGCTGCAATGTCCCAGAGGCGAAGACCAATATCAGCCGCAACGCCATGCGGGGCGCGATCAAGGCAGCGCTCGCCGAACACAGGATCAAGGGCCGCATCACGCTTTCCGGCTACGAAGGCTCAGAACTGCTCGTCGCCCGCCTGCTGGTCGAGCTTGGCGCAGACTTGCGCTATGTCGGCACGGCCTGTCCGAAGACGCCCTACAACAGCGACGATGCGGAATGGTTGAAAGCCCATGGTGTGGAGCTGCGCTTCCGAGCCTCGCTCGAGCAGGACCTTGCCGCCTTCGAAGAGTTCAAGCCGGATCTGGCGATCGGCACCACGCCTGTGGTGCAGAAGGCCAAGGAGAGTGCCACCCCGGCGCTCTACTTTACCAACCTGATTTCCGCCCGCCCGCTGATGGGGCCTGCCGGTGTCGCTTCGCTGCCCGCAGTGATCAATGCCGCGATTGGCAACAAGGACCGGTTCCTCGCCATGAACGCCTTCTTTGAAGGTGTCGGCTCTGGCGATGGCGCGGGCATCTGGGAAGCCATCCCAGAGGACCGCAGCGCCTACCGCAAGAAGTTTGCGGCCAAGGTCAAGCAGTCCCGCAACGCCGTCGACAATGGGGAGAGCGTCGGATGCTGATCCTCGACCACGACAGAGCCGGCGGTTACTGGGGCAGCGTTTATGCCTTTACCGCGATCAAGGGCCTTCAGGTGATCATCGACGGCCCAGTGGGCTGCGAAAACCTGCCGGTCACCTCGGTGCTGCATTATACCGATGCCCTGCCCCCGCACGAATTGCCGATCGTCGTCTCCGGCCTTTCGGAAGACGAGCTTGGCCAGCACGGCACGGAAGGCGCGATGAAGCGGGCGCGTCTTGCGCTCGATCCGGATCTGCCCGCCGTCGTCGTCACCGGCTCGATCGCCGAAATGATCGGCGGCGGCGTGACGCCGGAAGGGTCCAACATCGTCCGCTTCCTGCCGCGAACCATTGATGAGGATCAGTGGCAGAGCGCTGATCGCGCGCTGAAATGGCTCTGGACGGAATTTGGACCCAAGGGCGGCAAGGTGCCGGCGCCGCGTCGCCGTCCGGAAGGTGCCAAGCCCCGCGTCAACATTATCGGGCCGATCTACGGCACCTACAATATGCCCTCGGACCTCGCCGAAATCCGTAGGCTGGTCGAGGGCCTGGGCGCCGAGATCAACATGGTCTTCCCGCTCGGCAGCCATCTCGAAGAGGTGCGCAAGCTTGCCGACGCCGATGCCAATATCTGCCTCTACCGGGAATTCGGCCGCCTGCTCTGCGAGGCGCTGGACAGACCCTATCTGCAGGCGCCGATCGGCATCCATTCGACGACGGCCTTCCTGCGCGAACTCGGGCAAATGCTGGGTCTCGATCCGGAGCCCTTCATTCTGAAAGAAAAGCATACGACGCTGAAGCCGCTCTGGGATCTCTGGCGCTCGGTCACCCAGGACTTCTTTGCGACCGCGAGCTTCGCCATCGTCGCCAACGAAACCTATGTCCGCGGCATCCGCAATTTCCTCGAGGAGGAAATGGGCCTGCCCTGCAACTTCGCGGTCCCACGCAAGGCGGGCTCGAAGACCGACAATATAGAGGTCGCCGACCTGACAGCGAAGAAGCCGCCGATGATCATGTTCGGCTCGTTCAACGAGCGCATGTACATGGCCGAACGTGGCGCTCGCGGCAAGTTCGTGCAGCTGTCCTATCCCGGCGCCATCGTTCGCCGCCATCCCGGCACGCCGGTCATGGGGTATTCGGGCGCGGCCTGGCTAATCCAGGAAGTCTGCAACGCGCTTTTCGACATGCTGTTCGACATCCTGCCGCGTGCCGGAGAGCTCGACGCGATCGAGGCGACGACCGCTCGCCCGCGCAGTGAAATGGCCTGGCAGTCGGATGCCCAGGCCTCGCTTGAGACATTCATCGGCAATGAGCCCGTGCTCGTGCGCATTTCGGCGGCCAAGCGGCTGCGCGAGGCGGCAGAGCGCGAGGCACGCCGGGCCGACGATCACGAAGTTACCCGTCACCATGTGGAGAAGGCGGCCCGCCTCGAAGGGGCCTTCGCATGATGACGGGAACAAGACCCCTTGAGGGGACCATTGGAGGTGAAGCCATGATCACTGCAACCCGATCCGATCCGACTTCAAGTCGCACCCGCGATCGTCAGGCCGAGCGACAGAACATGCGGCGTCTCTATCTGCTGCTCTATCCGCTCTGCCTGTTTGCGGCTGTTGCGTCGCGCCTCACAGGCCATGCCGAAGACGCAACCCAGCGCCCGGCACAATCCGTTTTCGCCGAGGCCCGGTCCGCGGCCTATGCAGCTGCCGGTTACGCCTTCCACGCGTAACCCGATGCCTTTGCTGGTGTTCTCGACACCGGCAGAAACCGGCAGGTCCGTCAAACGGCCTTCCGAAACCCCGCCGCGGGGGCGCCGCGGTGTTCGAGACTAGGAGGTGAATTTGATGGCAGAGACATCAAATGTTTCACTTTCGGGTCTGACCGAAAGCGAAGCGCGCGAGGTCCATGGATTCTTCATCCAAGGCTTCATGATATTCACGGCGATTGCCATCGTCGCGCATATCTTGGTCTGGATGTGGCGTCCCTGGATCCCGGGTCCGGAAGGTTACAGCTCTCTCGAGGGCATTAACCAGACGGCTCTCACGCTTCTGCCGATGTTGGCCTGAGGAGGCGTGATATGTGGAGAATCTGGCTTATGTTCGATCCGCGCAAAGCGTTGGTCGCACTCTCCGTATTCCTTTTCACCCTCGCCATCCTGATCCACTTCATCCTTTTGAGCACGGAACGCTTCAACTGGCTGGAGGGCAAACCGCTCACCACCAGTTCCATCGAGCAATCCCTCTCTGAAAGTGTGGATCTCAGGCTGATTGGCTGAAACCCAAGACGGCAGCGGGCGCAGCTCAACATGCGTGCCCGCCGCCAATACTGCTCGACCCGACATCGCCGCCTGGCGGATGACCTCTGGAGGAAACGGACATGGCGCTGCTGAGTTTTGAACGCAAATATCGCGTACGAGGCGGGACGCTCCTCGGAGGCGATCTCTTCGATTTCTGGGTAGGACCCTTCTATGTGGGCTTCTTCGGTGTCACCACCGCATTTTTCGCAACCCTGGGAACCGCGCTTCTTGTCTATGGCGCCGCAATCGGTCCGACCTGGAACATCTGGCGCATCTCGATTGCGCCACCCGATCTCTCCTACGGTCTGGCGCTTGCGCCATTGAAGGAAGGCGGCCTCTGGCAGATCGTCACGGTCTGCGCGCTCGGAGCGTTCATTTCCTGGGCGCTGCGTGAAGTGGAGATCTGCCGGAAACTCGGCATCGGGTATCATGTGCCCTTTGCCTTTTCGTTTGCCATCTTCGCCTATGCGACGCTTGTCGTCTTCCGTCCGTTGCTGCTCGGCGCCTGGGGACATGGCTTTCCCTATGGCATCTTCAGCCACCTCGATTGGGTGTCAAACGTCGGCTACCAGTATCTGCATTTCCATTACAATCCGGCGCACATGATCGCGGTGACCTTCTTCTTCACCACGACACTGGCGCTCTCCCTGCATGGCGGCCTCATTCTATCGGCAGCCAATCCGGGCGCATCAATCACCGAAGCCGGCAAACAGGCCGAAGTGAAGACGCCCGAATACGAAGACACTTTCTTCCGCGACATCATCGGCTACTCGATCGGCACGCTCGGCATCCACCGCCTCGGCCTGATCCTGGCGCTGAATGCGGGCTTCTGGAGCGCCGTCTGCATCGTCATCAGCGGACCCTTCTGGAATCAGGGTTGGCCGCAATGGTGGAACTGGTGGCTTCAGCTACCGATCTGGAACTGAGGGGGACCGGACCATGTTCTTTTCACAGTATCAAAACATCATCACGCCCATTCAAGTCAGCGGTCCACTGGAAGAAGGCATGCCTCTACCCGCAGGCGACAGCCCGCGCGCCGGCAAGCCGTTCCTGGTTCGCCTGTTCGGCATGATCGGCAACGCCCAGATCGGACCGATCTATCTCGGCTATCTCGGCACGCTGTCGCTGGTCTTCGGCTTCATCGCCTTCGAGATCATCGGCCTCAACATGCTGGCCTCTGTTGGCTGGGATCCGATCCAGTTCGTGCGCCAACTCTTTTGGCTGGGGCTCGAACCGCCGAGTGCCGAATACGGCTTGAAAATCCTGCCGCCGCTCGCAGACGGTGGCTGGTGGCTGATTGCCGGCTTTTTCCTCACCACCTCAATCCTCTTGTGGTGGGTGCGCGTTTATCGCCGTGCGCGCCAGCTTGAACTCGGCACGCATGTCGCCTGGGCCTTTGCCGCCGCCATCTTCCTGTTCCTGTCGCTCGGCTTCATCCGCCCTCTCCTGATGGGCAATTTCTCAGAAGCCGTGCCTTTCGGCATCTTCCCGCATCTGGATTGGACGGCCGCCTTCTCGATCCGCTACGGCAATCTCTACTACAACCCGTTCCACTGCCTCTCGATCGTGTTCCTCTATGGCTCGGTCCTGCTCTTTGCGATGCATGGGGCAACCATTCTCGCCGTCGGCAAGTATGGCGGCGAACGTGAGCTGGAACAGATCACCGATCGCGGTACGGCCTCTGAACGCGCGGCCCTCTTCTGGCGCTGGACCATGGGCTTCAACGCCACGATGGAATCGGTCCACCGCTGGGCCTGGTGGTTTGCCATTCTGACCCCGATCACAGGCGGCATCGGCATTCTGTTGACGGGTACCGTGGTCGACAACTGGTATCTCTGGGGCATCAACCACGGGATCGTCTCCCCGCTGCCGGGCTATCCCGGCGTCGTCGACCCGGCGCTATAAGGAGAAGGACGATGAAACTCTGGATTCCCTTCGCTATCTCCGCCGGTTCACTGCTGACGATCGCAAGCTTCGTCGGCGCCGGCTGGGATGCGCCGCCCGTCGAGAGCACGCAGATCGGCTTCCGCGGTACGGGCATGTACATCCATCGGGATGTCGAAAAGCAGGAAGCTTTGAAGGTGGCAAATGTCGTGCCGCCAGCCCCCTGGCAGGCAGATCCCGCCGGCGACAAGGCGCGGGATCTCTATGAGAATGTTCAGGTTCTCGGTGACCTCTCGGACGACCAGTTCAACCAGTTCATGGCCTCGATTACCGAATGGATTTCACCGGAAGCCGGCTGCAACTACTGCCACAACCCTGAAAACCTCGCCTCCGACGAGGTCTATCAGAAGGTTGTTGCCCGCCGCATGATCCAGATGACCCAAGCAATCAATGTCGACTGGAGTGCCCATGTGGGCCAGGCCGGCGCGACCTGCTACACCTGTCACCGCGGTCAGGCGATCCCTGCCAACTACTGGTACGAGGATCTCGCACCGAAGCCGGCGGGTGGCATGACCCAGAACCGGGCGGGCCAGAATGTCGTCGCCAAATTCGGCGGCAATTCATCGCTGCCACAGAATGTGCTCAAGGATTACCTCCTCGATGCCAAGCAGATCCGGGTTCACTCAACCACGGCGCTGCCGACGGGCACAAACTTGACCGGCACGAAACAGACCGAAGCCACCTGGTCGCTGATGATGCACATGTCCGAGTCCCTCGGCGTCAACTGCACAACCTGCCACAACTCCAGGGCCTTCAATGCCTGGGATGAAAGCCCGCCGCAACGCGTGACCGCCTGGCATGGCATCCGCATGACGCGAGACATCAATGCCAACTACATGGTTGGTCTCACGCCGGTCTTCCCCGAGCATCGCAAGGGGCCGGAAGGCGATACCTTCAAGGTCGGCTGCGCCAGCTGCCATGCCGGCGTGCAGAAGCCACTCTATGGCGTTTCCATGCTGCAGGATTATGTGGATGCTCTCGGGAAGAAGGGACCGACGGAGGTACCTGATTTCACCACCTATCAGCCCGGCACAACACAACGTATGGCCGCGGCAGGAGCAGCAAGCCCAACGGCAGTTTCCCCTGCCGCCACAGCCAACGATCCCGCGACCGCCTCCCCACCGAGCGAAACACCAGCGGCCAGCCCGCCGGCTGAAACGCCGGCTGCGACACCGCCGACCGATGCCCCAGCCGCGGAACCACCCGCCGCCGCACCGCCGGCTGCAACGCCACCGGCGAACTGAACGGGCGGCATCCCAAGGCAGGCCGCGATGACGGGAAAGGGGAGCTTTCGAGCTCCCCTTCTTCGCGCGGAGTGGGTGACCTGCTCCAAGCGGCATCGATACAACTGGCCGGGAGGGGAAGCCTGACAGGCGAACGGCTTTGCCGCATTGCCAGTCCGAGACGCTAGGAAACATGGGGGATGGTGGCGGGGAGACTGGTCGCCTCAAGCCGCTTCGGCGAAGCTCAGGCCTGGAAAGCGCTGCAGGTAGATACGGAACCAGGGGGTAAACTCCTGCGGGCGCTCGCGCACCTCCCGCATCAGGTCGCGCGGTCCGATCCAGCGAACCGCTTCGACCTCGCCCGCTACGGGTTCGACTTCAAGCCTGCGGTGGTCGACCTGAGCGCTGAAGAGCGTCACACGCTCATGCTCCTTCAGGCCCTGCCCGACATCGGCGACATATTCGACAGTCTGGTGGCGGGTGAGCGGCACCGTAAACCCAAGTTCTTCGGTGAGACGGCGCTCGGCACACCCCTCGAGTGTTTCATTCCAGTGCGGATGCGTACAACAGGTGTTCGCCCAAAGGCCAGCGCAATGGTATTTGGTTGAAGCGCGCTTCTGGATAAGCAGAAGATCCCCGTCGAAGACAAAGACCGAGACGGCCAGATGCAGCTGTCCGTCGAGATGCGCCTGCATCTTTTCCATCGGATAGAGCGATCCGTCACCGGCGATCGCCGGGATCATTATGCTGTCCGTCATAGCAAGAGCATCCTGAAGTGTCTTTTGCGGGTGCCGATAAGGCCTTTGCCGCACTTAGGCAACCGCTCTCGCAAGAGCGCATTTCGACCACAGTGAACAGAGCGCTTCGGCAAGGTGGTCAATGTCGGCATCGCTGTGCAGAGGTGTCGGCGTAATGCGCAGTCGTTCCTTGCCAACCGCGACCGTGGGGTAGTTGATCGGTTGGACGTAGATGCCGAAATCATCGAGCAGGACATCGGAGATCCATTTGCACTTGGCCGCATTGCCGACCATGACCGGTACGATGTGGCTCGGGTTATGCATATGCGGGATACCACGAACGTCGAGCGCACGTCTGACCTTGGCCACGGCCGCCTGATGCATATGGCGCTCAAAGGGGCTTTCTTTCAGATGGCGGATCGACGCAGTCGCGCCGGCCGCAAGCGCCGGTGGGATCGCGGTGGTGAAGATGAAACCCGAGGCGAAGGAACGCACGAAATCGATCAGCACGGATGGACCGGTGATATAACCGCCCATGACGCCGAAGGCCTTGCCGAGTGTCCCTTCAATGACGGTGAGCCGGTCCATCAGCCCTTCGCGTTCGGCAACGCCGCCACCGCGCGGACCGTACATGCCGACAGCATGCACCTCATCGAGATAGGTCAGGGCGCCGAACTGGTCGGCGACATCGCAGATCTCCTTGATCGGCGAGATGTCCCCATCCATCGAGTAGACGCTCTCGAACGCCACAAGCTTCGGGGCGGCCGGATCGTCCGCTGCCATCAGCTCGCGCAGATGCTTGTAGTCATTGTGGCGGAACTGCCGCTTGAGGCAACGCGAGTGGCGAATGCCCTCGATCATGGAGGCATGATTGAGTGAATCGGAATAGCAGATGATATCTGGGATCTTCGCAAGCAGTGTGCCAAGTGCTGCCCAGTTCGACACATAGCCGGAGGTAAAGATGAGGGCGCCCTCCTTGCCATGCAGGTCAGCCAGCTCCTTTTCCAGGAGCACGTGATAGTGATTGGTGCCGGAGATGTTGCGCGTGCCGCCCGCACCCGCGCCGCATTTGCGCACCACCTCGATCATCCGATCCGTCACAACAGGGTTCTGCCCCATGCCGAGATAGTCGTTCGAGCACCATACCGTAACGTCACGCTGCGTGCCGTCGGCGCTATGAAAGGCGGCTTTCGGAAAGGCCGAGCAATGACGCTCCAGATCCGCGAACACGCGGTAGTTACCGGCCGTGTGCAAGCCGGCGAGCGCCTCTTCCATGTGCTGGAAAACAGTCATCAGTCTTTCCTCTTCCCGATCGTGTCGTGTCCGATTGTTGTCCAGGCGGTATGCGGCCCGGACACCGGCCCACCCTCCTTGAATGCGGAAATGCTATCGGCCGCTGGGCCAATGGCGAGATTGCCCCTGTCCTGCCGCGCCATGGCCCAGCGCCAAAGCGCCGTATCCGAAACGGGCAGGACAAGGACGAGGTGCTCAACGATGGCGAGCGCCATGAAGGTCGCGAGCAGCGTATGGCCAACGACCGAATGTGCCTGGGTTGCCCTGTTGGCACCGACGACGAGGACGACAAAGACGCCAGCAGCAATCGCCAGAAAAAGCGGAAAGAGCGGCGTCATCCGATCTGTCTTGAAATAGCTTTTCAGATGCCGGACGCCCTTCGGCATCAATTCGCTGACGGCATGCGGCGCACCCAGAAAGATCACCAGCTTGGCGGAGATGCGCATGCCCCAGAGCAGGCCGAAGGCAGCAAGGCCGAAGAGATTGGCCGATCCCTGGAGCGAAAACCACAGGGCCATCGCGGTCACCAGGATGGCAATCTCGTGATCGCTCACAGCCTCCCAGGCTGCCCGGAAGCGGCTGAAGCCGGTCAGCCCCGCAGGGCACTCACCCGTCCGCCGTCCTGTCAGCAACCCTGTCAGGAAAGCCGCCTCATGCCAGGCCCAGACGAGCAGCGCACCGAAGAAACCGAGATAGGAACCGATCACGGTCGGCGCCTGCGCGCCCCAGAGCATCAATCCGACACCGAATGCGCCGATAAACGTCATCAAGGCCATGAGCACGAGGCCCCTGGCGCGCGGCCCCTCCGACCGGTTGACCATGGCGAGCACCAGCCCGGTCGAAAGCCACCACACGGAGATGGCGACGAGAACGACCGAGAGCGGGTGTGTGAGGGTCATGGCGATTTCCTCACCAGACCGGTTGCAGACGGGAGGTCGCCGGGATGGCATTCGATTTCGTCGGGATCATATACATCCTGACGAAATTGACCGCTGCAGCCGCCGACCAGAAGCCCTTGGCGATCTTGCCCGAAAGGCCACCCTTTTCGTTGGCCGCCATGACGTTTCGGTTGATCCGCTCCATCCGGCGGAAGCCCTCATGCAGGCTCGGATTGTCGAGATTGAGCACGAGCGGGAAGCACTGGCGCGAGATCTCGCTCGTCAGCCGGAAGACCTTCATGTCGTAATCGTCGATATCGACGCCGAGACCCTTGTGAAAGGCCGGCCGCATGTGATCGCGCACATACATTGTGGCGAAGACGGCCAGCAGGAAGAACTTGATCCAATACTTGTTTTTGCCCTCCATCAGCCGCTTGTCGGAGCGGATGATCAGCGAGAAGGCCTCGCCATGGGAGAATTCGTCATTGCACCACTCGCGGAACCACTTGAAGATCGGGTGGAAGCGCTTGTCCGGATGCTGTTCGAGATGCCGGAAGATCGTGATGTAGCGGGCATAGCCGATCTTTTCGGAGAGATAGGTCGCATAGTAGATGAACTTCGGCTTGAAGAAGGTGTATTTCTTGGCCTTGGCGAGAAAGCCCATGTTCACGCCGATGCCGAAATCCTTCAGCGCATCGTTGATGAAGCCGGCATGGCGGGATTCGTCGCGGCTCATATAGCCGAAGAGCTCGCAGATCTCCTGGTTCTTGCCGCGCCGCTTCATCTCCTTGTAGAGCACGCAGCCCGAGAATTCGGAAGTGAGCGACGAGACGAGGAAGTCGATGAACTCTTCGCGCAGATCGTCCGGCAGAGCTTCAATGTCGATATCGTCCCACTGTTCATTGCGCTTGAAGTGCCCGCGGTTCGGATCGCTCTTCATCTGGGCGATCAGTACATCCCATTCGGCGCGCACCGGCTCGACATTGATCTTGTCCATCTCTTCGAAGTCGGTGGTGTAGAAGCGCGGTGTCAGCATGGTCGAGACAAGCGCGCTGCGGGTCGTGTCGCTGACCCCGGCCATGCGCTCTTCCACCGTCGGTTCGTGATCGGCCAGATCAACAGGCGAAACATGGTTGTTCATGACAATGCCCTCTCCGTGAAGCTGAATTCGCACAATTCCATCATGTCGAGATCGCCGGTCGCGCGGATCCAGGCGCGTTCCAGTGCGCCCGCGCGCGTAATCGTCGCCTTGCGACGGAAGTTCTGGCTGGAACCGTAGGGGATCTGGACCGGTGCACCATGCACCTGCACCTCGTCACCCGGATGGACAACGACACCGTTGTCGAACCTCAAGTGCGCACCGAGCGCTTCGAAGGTGTTGTTGATTTCGACGGTACAATCGACCGTCTCCTTCCGTCGCATCAAGGCAAAGACCGGGTTCATTGGCTTTCTCCTCCCTGTGAGCCCAGAAGGGCTGCGAATGCGGCCACGTTGTCCGGGCCGAAGGCATCGAGATAGATCCGCTCGCCGGTGCCGATATCGGACAGGCTGACGGCACCGGCTTCCCATTTGATGAGCCGGTAGGGGGTGTCGAACGGCACCTTGGCCACCTGGCGCATACGCTCGAAGGCCCTGAGTGATCCGCGAACGAAACCACCCGCCTGCGGGCCGTAGCTTGCGATCTCGCGGCCCGTTGCCAGGTCCGTGACAACGACGAAATCCGAGGTGCTGCGCGCGATCATAAGATCGCGCATGGCGACCGGGGCACCCAGCTGCTGCTTGACCACACCGAGCCCCGTGGTCTGGCCGAAGACGATCGCAGCCGCCGTGAAGGCGAGCAGCCCAACGAGGCCGAAGAACACCCCGCGCGGCAAGCGGTTCGGTGTCTTGCCCTTGCGGTCCGCCCAATATCCGAGATGCGAGGCCGATCCCATGACGCGCGTCCCTATTCCGCCGCGACGACGGATGGTGGCATGGCACGTCCGGTCGCTTCGTTGATGACGATACGGGGCTGTTCACTGCGCGCAGCGCGATACTGGCCGATGGCCGCTGCCAGGATGTTTGCTACCTTTTCGGCGTCCGGCAGGCAGATCAGGCTCGGCTCGGGCCGGGAGAAGCGGAAGCCCCGCACATGCGGCCATTGGATGAGCCAGGACAGGCGCTGCTCAGGCTGAAGGGCGATCGCAATTTTACCCGCCTTTTCGCCGAAATGGGCAAGAGCAACGCCGTCGATCTGTCGGAACGGCAGGTTCAGCGTCATCGAAATCGCAACACCGAAGCGCATGACGATACGCTCCGTCGTGATTGTGTAGAGGGTCGTCTTCTCGACGGCCCAGGCAAAGAGCTCGATCATGCCGATCAGCACGCCCGCCAGTGCGGTCAGCACGGCAACGGAAAACAGGATTCCGCCTGCCGCTTGACCATCGTTAAACCCCGCGAGCACCGCCCATCCGCCGAGAACCAGGAAATAGCCAGTAATCCAGCGGATTTTGAGAAAATGGCGGGCGACAAGGGCAGACGACGGCCGTCCTTGCCAGAGGATGACTTCACCGACGGGCGGCACACCGGGAAGTCCCGGCAGCGGCTCGATCTCATGTTCACGGATGACAAACTGGTTCACAGCAGTGGCTCCTGACGAAAGCGATCCGCATAGAGGAGACCAGCGCCGAAATAGGCGGCGATCTTGTCTTCCTCAAGCAAGGTTACGAGTTCAGGGCGAGCCGTTGCGGGGACGTCTGCAAACTGCGCGGCGGTGACGGCATGCACATAGAGATGCCGGAGATTGCCGCGACCCGTCTGATAGACGACGAAGTTGTTCGGCAACAACACGGTGCGTCCGCCTTCGCCGAGTTCGACTTCATAATAGCGGATCAAATGCTCTGCGCGGTCGACCCAGATATCCTTGATGGTGCCAGCCACATGCTTGTCGCAACCGAGAACGGCAAGCCCACGCGGATCGGTCGCGCCTTCAGCAAGGCCGAAACCCTCTGCGACACGGAGGGGCACAATGCGGGCGTCGCCATGAGCGGTCACGTCAGGCTTGTCGGAACGCTCGGCCCAGGAACCCGGGCCAATGCCGGCAAGCAGCGGATTGCCGACCGGCTCGGAGGGATAACCGGGAGCAGGCGCGATGCGGCGGCTTGAGAACGTCCGCTCGTCACGCTTGAAATCAGGAGCATGCCGGATGCCCTGGCCATGCGGCAGGACGAAGGTCTTCTTCGGCGGCACGAAGAGCCAGGGGCTCTTGTTGTAGCGGCCCGTCACATCCTCTTCGAGCGGATAGCCCTCCCGACGATCTTCCTGACGCAGATACCAGATCAGCCCTGCGAAAAAGAGCCAGAACGCGTAGAGCACCACTTGTGCGACATCGATATTCCCAACCAGCGACCCGGTCATGTCAGACCCTCCAGTAGAGCGTTGCCACCGGCCTCAGCCGGGCAGCTCCGCCAATCCAAAACGCATGTCCTGCAGATAATCCCTCTGATAGCGCCGGCCGGTCAGCGGACCCAAGACCGCCAGGCACAGAAAGAGGATAATGATTTCAAAGCTGTAGACCACGAGATAGCCGGCCGCCGGCGTCATCATGGCCTCACCGAGTGTGCCGTTCAGCGCGAGCGCATTGACCGTGTTCTTGATGACGCCGCCGGCCAGCATGGCGGCCCCGATGGCGGTCGCCTGCACCGCCCCCCAGGCTCCGACGACAAGGCCGCTGTCGGAGCGCTCGGCAATGCCCATTGCCGCCAGCATGGTGCCGACAGCAAAGAGGCCGCCGCCAAGACCGATGCCGAAGGTCCCGAGGTGGAAAAGTGCGTTCACGCCAAGCGGCGAGGCAAAGATGACGGCCGAGAAGGCGAAAATGCCCATCAGGAGCCCGCGCGCGGCGACCCGGTACATCTGCACACCGTGTTGCAGGCTGTGCGCCGCCCAGGCGAAGCCGAGCAAGGTGCCGAAGGCCCAGAGGCCTGTAAGCCGGGTGGTTTCGCCGACCGAGAGGCCGAGGATCTCGCCACCATAGGGTTCAAGCAGGATATCCTGCATCGAAAACGCGGCCGAACCGAGCGCGACGGCCAGCAGCAGCCGCAGGACGCCGGGCGCGCTTCGATAGTCATCGAGCGCATCGACGAAGCTTGAGAGATCCCGTTCGGCCGCGGTGCGGCGCACGTCGCGCGGCTCCTGCTTCCAGATGGCGATGACATTGATGACGATGGTCAGAAGCGCCGTGCCCTGGATCACCTGGATCAGGAGCTTCGGCGAGAAATTGACGAGGAAGACGCTGTAGACGCTGGAAGCGCCAATCATGCCGGCAAGAAGCAGGACATAGAGAAGGGCGACGACCCTTGGGCGCTTGTCTTCAGGCACGAGATCGCTGGCAAGGGCAAGCCCCGCCGTCTGCGACATATGCATGCCGAAGCCTGTCAGGATGAAAGCAAGGCTTGCGCCCGCAGCCCCTGCCCATTCCGGACCCACCGTCTGCGACTGCAGGAGAAGCAGCGCGAAGGGCATGATCGCAAGCCCACCGAACTGCAGGAGGCTGCCCAGCCAGACATAGGGCACGCGCCGCCAGCCCAGCACGGATTTATAGGTATCCGAGCGGAAGCCGAAGAGCAGCCGAAGCGGCGCCGCCAGCACGGGGATGGCCACCACGGCGGAAACCAGCGCGACGGAGACACCAAGTTCAACGATCAACACCCGGTTCAGCGTACCCGTCAGGAGAACGAGAACGCAGCCGGCGGAGACCTGGAACAGTGCCAGCCGCAGCAGGCGCGACAACGGCATTTCAACTGTCGCCGCATCCGCAAACGGCATGAAGCGCGTTCCGAGCCTTTGCCAGAACGCGATCATTTTGCGGTTGGCGGCGGCGATCGTCATGACCGGATCACCTCCATGGCCTGTGAGGTGTAAAACCCGACGGCGACCTTGTGGCTGCGGCCGGCCTGCCAGGCGGCAAATTCCGGGTGATGCAGCATTTCGTCGACCAGCCTGGACGGATCGACCGGATAGATGGCTGGCGCACGGTTGCCGCGCGGGAAGACCTTGCCGGCGGCGAGCATGGCGCGCAGCAGCCGCGAACCGGGGGCGAGCGTAAACACCATCTGCCGATCCGTGCGCTCGGCAAGTGCATGCAGCACGCGCACGGCATCGGCCGGGCGATAGTGGATGAGCACGTCCATGGCGACCACCGCGTCGAACCGCCCGTGGCGGGGATCGAGCATGTCGCCGCTGTGGAAGGTAACGGAGCCCCTGAAGCGACCCTGTGACGCTTCGAGATCATGCGCGCGCTGGCGGGCATGGGCGATCATCTGCGCCGAGAGATCGATGGCGACGACGTCTGCGCCGCGGGCGACGAGTTCAAAGGAGAGAACGCCGGAGCCGCAGCCTGCATCGAGGACACGCCAGCCGGTCAGATCCTGCGGCAACCAGGAGGCGAGCGTGCCACGCATCTCCTCGCGACCTTTGCGCACCGTCGCGCGGATACCGCTGACCGGCTGGTCGCCGGTCAGGCGCTTCCAGGCGTCCAGTGCCGTGCGATCGAAGTAGTGTTCGATCTCCCCGGTGCGTCTGATGTAATCGGCCTGGCTCATGGCACCCTCACTCGAAACCGAGAAATTCGAAGATTTCCCGGTCCTTCATCGGTTCGGCTTCAAGGGCCGGCGTGCCCGCCCATAGCCGCTCGGCGAGCTGCAGATATTCGTTCTGGATCGCGACGATCTCGGCGCTGTCGCCCATTTCGAAGAGCGTGCTCTTCTTCAGCCGGCTCAAACGCACCTGATCGCTATCCGGCACGTGGGCGAGGCGCTTGAGGCCGATCGCATCATTGTAACGGTCGATCTGGTCCGTCTCGCGCGAGCGGTTGGCGATCACGCCGCCGAGCCGGACATCGTAATTCTTCGACTTTGCCTTGATGGCGGCAACGATGCGGTTCATCGCGAAGATGGAATCGAAATCGTTGGCCGCAACCACCACGGCCCGTTCGGCGTGCTGCAGCGGCGAGGCAAAACCGCCGCAGACGACGTCGCCGAGCACATCGAAAATGACGACATCGGTATCGTCGAGCAGATGATGCTCCTTGAGAAGCTTTACCGTCTGGCCGACGACGTAACCACCGCACCCTGTGCCCGCCGGCGGACCGCCGGCCTCGATACATTGCACGCCGTTATAGCCTTCGACCATGTAGTCTTCCGGGCGCAGTTCTTCCGAATGAAAATCCACCTTCTCCAGCACGTCGATGACGGTCGGGATGAGGCTTTTGGTCAGCGTGAAGGTGGAATCGTGCTTCGGATCGCAGCCGATCTGCAGAACGCGCTTGCCGATCTTCGAGAAAGCCACCGAAAGGTTCGAGGATGTCGTCGACTTGCCGATGCCGCCCTTGCCGTAAATGGCGAAGACCTTGGCACCGTCAATGTCCATGGTCGGGTCGAGATGCACCTGCACGCTGCCTTCGCCATCGGCCCGCTCCCGGAGCTTTTCGGCGATGCGCGCCTCGCGTTCGGCGATCTTGCCATGGGTGTAGATGTTCATTGGGCAGCCTCCCTGACCAGCCCCTCGAGACGGTCTTCCAGTTCTTCCCCGGCCTGTTTCAGGGCGGCGAGCGTTTCAGCATCCGGCTGCCAGTAATTGCGCTCATGCGCCTCGATCAGCCGGTTGGCGACCCGCGCCGTGGCGGTCGGATTGAGTGTCGCGAGCCGCTGGCGCATGGCATCGTCGAGCACGAAAGTCTCGGTGATCTGCTGATAGACCCAAGGGTCGACGCCGCCCGTCGTCGCAGACCAGCCGAGCGTGTTCGTCACCTGCGCCTCGATGTGGCGCACGCCCTCGTAACCGTGCTTCAGCATGCCCTCGAACCATTTCGGGTTCAGCGTGCGGGTGCGGGTTTCCAGCGCCACCTGTTCGCCGAGCGTGCGCACCCGGCCCTCGCCTTGCGTCTGGTCGGAGATGAAGACCGGCAGCGTGGCACCGCCCTTGGCCTTGGAGACAGCCTTGGTCAGACCACCCAGCGTGTCGAAATAGTGCTCGATCGTGGTGATGCCGATCTCGACGGAATCGAGGTTCTGATAGGCCATATCGACATGTTCGAGCATGCTGTCGAGCACATCGGCCTGCTGGCTCGTCTTGCCCCGGCGGTTGATCGCGAAGCTCTTGCGGTTGCTGTAGGTCTGCGCGATCTCCTCGTCATCATCCCACGCGGATGACGAGATCAGCATGTTGACGTTCGCGCCATAGGCACCGTCCGCATTGGAGAAGACCCGGTAGGCGGCAGCTTCGAGATCGCAGCCGTTCGCGTCGCAATAGGTCAGTGCGTGCTTACGGATGAAATTCATCTCCACCGGTTCGTCCGCGGTTGCGGCGAGATAACTCGCCTCGGCCAGCATGCTTGCCTGGATCGGCAGGAGGTCGCGGAAGATGCCCGACAGCGTCATCACCGCATCGATGCGCGGACGCTTCAGCTCTTCGAGCGGGATGAGGATGGCGCCGCAGACGCGGTTATAGGCGTCGAGCCGCGGGCGGGCGCCCATCAGGGCCATGGCCTGGGCAAGCGGCGCGCCGCCGGTCTTGAGGTTGTCCGTGCCCCAGAGGACGACGGCGACCGTTTCCGGCAGGCGACCATCGGCCTGCATGTAGCGTTCGAGAACGCGGGCCGCCTGGCGCTCGCCATCCTGCACGGCAAAGGCGCTCGGAATGCCGAAGGGATCGAAACCGTGGATGTTGCGGCCGGTGGGCAAAAGTTCGGGCGTGCGCAGCAGATCGCCCGACGGCGACGGCGGCACGTAGCGGGCATCGAGCGCGCGCACGAGACCGTCGAGTTCGCGGTTCGTCATCAACTCGCTGTTCATCGCGGCAAGCCGAGCGATGCTTTCCGATAGCTCCGGCGTGGCGGCCTCTTCGAAGGCGGCGAGAGCAGGTGCATCCTGATCGGCGATCGCGCATAGAAGCGCCCGTTTGTCGGCGTGGCCCGCGATGGCGGGCATGCCGCCCCACATATGCTCCAGCATATCGAGGCGCTCATCACGTGCCATGCCGCGGCCCGCAATGTGAAGACCGTGCGGGATCAGCGCATATTCAAGCTCGGTGATCTCGGCGACAAGAGAGCGGATCGCTTCGCCTTCGCCCTTGGAGAGGCTGTCGCGACCCAGTTCCAACTGTTCGGCCTGGACCGCAATCAGCGAAAATAGGCGCTCACGTTCAACGAAGGCATCAGGCGCGGCCTGGCGATAGCGATCGAGGCTCGCCTTCAGCTCGCTCAGCCCCTTGTAGAGGCCGGCATGGGTGATCGGCGGCGTCAGATAGGAAACGAGCGTCGCGGCAGAGCGGCGCTTGGCAATCGAGCCTTCCGACGGATTGTTGGCGGCGTAGAGGTAGAAATTCGGCAGCGCACCGAGCAGACGGTCGGGCCAGCAGGTCTCCGAAAGGCCGACCTGTTTGCCGGGCATGAATTCGAGCGCGCCATGGGTGCCGAAATGCAGCACGGCATCCGCCCGCCAGGTGTCGCGCAGATAGCGGTAGAAGGCTGCAAAGGCGTGGTTTGGCGCAAAGCCGCCCTCGAAGAGCAGCCGCATCGGATCGCCCTCGTAGCCGAAGGGCGGCTGGATCGCGACGAGCAGCTTGCCGAACTGTCGACCGAGTACAAAGAGGCCGCGGCCATTGCTCATGACCCGGCCTGGCGCCGGCCCCCATTGCGCTTCGATGTCGGCGAGATGCCGCTCGCCCCGCACATGGTCGTCGACCGAAATCACGATATGGACGTTGGCTTCTGCACCATAAAGTGCTGCATTGCCTTCAAGGATTGCCAGCCGCAAGGCCTCCGCATTCTCGGGAACCTCGACATCGTAACCTTCGGCCTTCAGCCGCGACATGGTCTCGAACAGGCTTTCGAAAACCGACAGGAAGGCGGCGGTGCCGATGCTGCCGCTGTTGGGTGGGAAATTGAAGATCGCAACGGCGAGGCGGCGATCGGCGCGGGCTGCGCGACGCAGATCGACCATCGCGGCCAACCGGTCTGCAAGCAGCGCCACCCGCTCTTCGTCGGGCTGCATGCAGGCCCGGCCCGATGGGCAGGCGTCCAGCTGGCGCGAGCAGATGCAGGCTTTCGCTTTTCCCGCGCCGTCCGAGCGGCCGCCGAAGACCATGGAGCCGATGGCCCCGTCGAGTTCGGGGATGGCGACCATCAGCGTGGTTTCGATCGGCGTCAGGCCCTGACTCGACTGCGCCCAGGCCTCGCGCGTCTGGAATTCGGTGACGAAGGCCGAGACATAGGGGACGTCGAGCGTCTCCAGGAGCGCTGCCGCGGCCTTGGCATCGCTATAGGCGGGACCGCCGACGAGGGAAAAACCGGTGAGTGAGCAGAGCGCGTCGATCTTAACGCCGGCCTGGCCTCCCATCATGTAGCGTTCGATGGCACCGCGCATATCAAGCCCGCTGCAGAAGACGGGCACGACGTTGAAACCACGGATTTCGAGTTCTCGAATGACCCGGTCATAATGGCCGGTATCGCCTGAGAGGATGTAGGTCCGCATCAGAAGCAGGCCGATCGTTCCGCGCGCGCCGGGCCTCGTCGGCAAGGCCGAAAGCTTCGTCGTCACGCGCGGCGTCAGATCCGGGTGATAGAGGCCCATATCCGGATAGTCGACGGGATCGCCGATGGTGACCTGGCCTTGAAGCCCCTTGCGCTCGCCCTTGGCGTATTTGCCAACCAACAGGCGCACCATGTTGGCGATGTTCTCGTCCGAGGCGGCGATGCGGTATTGCAGCGTCAGGAAGTAGTTCCGCACGTCCTGTGCGGTGCCGGGAATGAAACGCAGCAACTGCGGCAGGCGGCGCAGCATGGCAAGCTGGCGCTCGCCGGCGGTGCGGCCATTGTCCTTGCCATCGCGCGAGCTTTTTCCGCGCAGCTTCTTCAAGAGTGCGAGTGGGCCTTTCTGCTCCTCGCTCATCTTGAAGCGGCCCATGGTGGTGTATTTCATGATCGTGCCAGCCGACATGCAGCAGACCATGGCATCGCAATCGCGGTGCCGGGCCTCGATGACATCGGCAATGGCGCGCACATGTTCCTCGACGAAAATCATCGAGACGATGATGATATCACCCGCCATGATCGCCGCGCGGCAGGCTTCGAGACTTTGCGGATTCTCGTTCCAGTCGGTCGCCGCATGGACGGAGAGCGTCAGCCCAGGCAGATCCTGGCCAAGTCTGCGGCGCGCGTCATCGACGGCGGCGATGATGTGATTGTCGAGCGTGACCAACACCACCCGGACCGGGGTGCTGTCAGCGGGCGAAATGGGCTTTCGCATCATACAGCGTCTCCACGGTGATCGGACGGATACCCTTGCGGGCGGCGAAGAGTTCGGTGTTGCGGCGCGCCTTGCCGCGCACGAAGAAAGGCACCTTGCGCAGCTCGCGCTCGGCATCCGGGGTCCAGGCGGTATCGCCGGAAGCCGCTTCGGCGATGACAAGCGTGTCGCCGTCGGCCACCTCGACAACGTCGCTCGCAGCCGGGGCAGGCGCATGGAGATGCGAGGCCTCTGCCCGGTCGTTGAACTCAAAATCGTCGCGGAACATCTGCAGCAGATGCTCTTCGAGCCCCATCATCAACGGATGGACCCAGCTGTCGAAGATGACGTTCGCGCCCTCGAAACCCATCTGCGGCGAGTAGCGGGCTGGGAAATCCTGCACATGCACCGGCGCCGAAATCACGGCGCAGGGCACGCGAAGCCGCTTGGCGATGTGGCGCTCCATCTGCGTGCCGAGCACCAGTTCCGGCCGTGCATCGATGATCGCCTGTTCGACATCGAGGTGATCGTCGCTGATCAGCGCTTCCACGCCGAACTCTTCCGCCGCCTCACGCACCTCGCGGGCGAACTCGCGCATGTAGGTGCCAAGACCGCAAACCTTGAAGCCGAGTTCTCGGGCAGCGATGCGGGCCGCGGCAATCGCATGCGTGGCATCGCCGAAGACGAAGACGCGCTTGTTGGTGAGATAATTGCTGTCGACCGAACGCGCATACCATGTGGCGCGATCTTCGGCCTCACCGAGGGGATCTTCCTTCAAAAGACCGGCCAGCGCCCGCACCTCTGCGAGGAACGTCCGCGTCGCGCCAATGCCGATCGGCACGGTGGAGACGAAGGGCATGCCGAACTGCTTCTTCAGATAACGCGCAGCGCTATCGCCGATTTCCGGATAGAGCACGATATTGAAGGCGGCGTCGGGAAGACGGGCTAAGTCATCGACCGTCGCGCCGAGCGGCGCCACGACCCGGACATCGATACCGTTGGCAGCCAGCAGCCGGCAGATTTCCGTGACATCGTCGCGGTTGCGAAAGCCGAGTGAGGACGGCCCCAATATGTTGCAGCTGTTCGGGGCGATCCCGGCCGGACGTTCGCGCCCTCCGGCAAAGCTGCGCACCAAGCGGTAGAAGGTTTCCGCTGCACCCCAGTTTTCCTTCTTCTGGTAGGAGGGAAGCTCCAGCGGCACGATGGGGATGCGGACATCGAGCGTGCGCGCAAGGCCCGCCGGATCATCCTGCAGAAGCTCCGCGGTGCAGGAGGCGCCGACCAGAAGTGCATCCGGCTTGAACCGTTCGACGGCATCGCGGCAGGCGGACTTGAAGACATCGGCCGTCGAACCGGCGAGGTCGCGGGCCTGAAAGGTTGTGTAGGTGACCGGCGGGCGTGCCGGGCGACGCTCGATCATGGTGAACAGCAGGTCCGCATAGGTATCGCCCTGCGGCGCATGCAGCACGTAATGCACCCCCTTCATCGAGGCGGCGATGCGCATGGCACCCACATGCGGCGGCCCTTCATAGGTCCACATGGTGAGTTTCATGACGCAACCCTCCGATTGCCGGAGCGCTCACCGGCGATCATCGCCTTCCGGGTCAGCGGCCGGGCAAAGAGTTCGGCGAGGTCGCCAGCCTGTTCGTAGCCCTGGATCGGCGTGAAGGCGAATTCGATCGACCACTTGGTGACGATGCCTTCGGCCTCGAAGGGATTGGCAAGCCCCATGCCGCAGACCACGAGATCGGGCCTTGCCGCCCGGCAGCGGTCGATCTGGACCTCGACATCCTGCCCCTCGGAAATGGAAACGCCCGGCGGCAGCATGGCAAGCTCGCCCGCCACGTGTTCGCGGTGCAGATACGGGCTGCCCACCTCGATGATTTCGGCATCGAGTTCGCGGTTGAGATAGCGTGCAAGCGAAGGCTCGAGTTGGCTGTCGGGAAACAGGAAGACACGCTTGCCGTCAATCACCGGGCGATAATGGGCCGTCGCTTCCCGAGCGCGCCGGCGCGGCGCCTCGGTCACGGTCGCAAAACGCGCCGGCGAAACGCCGAAGCTGTCGGCGATGGCCTTCAACCAGGCCGTCGTGCCTTCCTCACCCAGCGGGAAGAGCGCGTTGATGCGGGCGGCACCGAGACCTTCGAGGGCCGCGGCCGTCGCACCAAGATAGGGCTGCGCCAAGATGAAGCGCGTGGTCGCATCGATCTTCGGCAGGCGCTCGCTGCTGCGACCGGGCAGAAAGACGACGTCTTCGAGACCGAGCTCATCGAGCAGCCGGGCAAACTGGTCTTCCACCACATCGGCGATCGAGCCCGCAACGACAAGCTTTGCCAACCGGTCAACCGATCCATGCCGGGCCTGGTCGCGGACGAGAGCGGCAAGGAAATTATCCTCGCCCTGGGTGAAGGTGGTTTCGATGCCGCTGCCGGAATAGCAGAGTACGCGTGGCTTCGAGCCGTAGCGGCGGTCCAGACGTTCGGCGGCGCGGGCAAGGTCGAATTTGATGACTTCGGACGGACAGGAGCCGACCAGCACCAGCATGCGGATATCCGGGCGGCGCTCGAGCAGCCTCGCCACTTCGCGATCGAGTTCGTCATGCATGTCGACCATGCCGGCGAGATCGCGCTCCTCCATGATGGCGGTGGCGAAACGCGGCTCGGAGAAGATCATCACACCGGCGGCCGACTGGATGAGATGCGCACAGGTGCGCGAGCCGACCACAAGGAAAAAGGCGTCCTGCACCTTGCGATGCAGCCAGATGATCGATGTCAGGCCACAGAACACTTCATGCTGGCCGCGTTGGCGGATCGTGGCGGAGGGGGCGCAGGCAAGCGGCTGGTTCATGTCGCACTCCCCGTAAACGAGGAACCGTGCGCAAACGCCCCCGCCGACCCAGCCCTTGCCGCCTGATCGAGCCGCGCCAGCCGCAGCTTCCAGAGAAACTGCCCGGCGTTGATGAGATAGGTGACGTAGGCCAGGAGCGCGAGCGCCATCAACTGGCCGGCATCCATCGCGCCGGTGACCAAGGCGACCAGATAGACCGTGTGCAGGGCGAGAACGAGGATCGAGAAGACGTCTTCCCAGAAGAAAGGTCGCGCAAAGAGATAGCGCCCGAAGACCACCTTCTCCCAGATCGAGCCGGTGATCATGATGGCATAGAGCGTCAAGGTCTTGATGACGATTGAGACCTGGGCAGCATACACGCCCTCACCTGTCGCGAGATAACGCAGGATCAAGCCAAGGCTGGCGAGAAAGACCAGGAACTGCACGGGAGCAAGGATGCCCTGCACCAGCGTCCAGACGCTCTCGTCGCGCCGGCGGCGTTCGTCCGACGTGTAAAGCGCGCGGCTCCTAGCCGATGGTCTGGGTATGCGCATGGCGATCATCCCTTCTCCCATCCCTCCCAGAGGAAATCGGGATTGGCCAAAGACTACGCCCGCCACGGCCGAAGTGTCAACTTCGATTGACGTATATTTTGATTTACAGAAATGAAATGAGGGTTCATGCTGTCAATGCTCGTCTGAAGGGATGGCTGCCGTCCCCATGCTGACGCCGCATGAGATCGTTTTCGCGGAAGAGGGGCGCGGTGCGGTATGATGGATGGATCGCTTCGAGACGCACAGGACAGGCCAGACAGACCGAATAGTTTGAACTCTGCGAGCCTGAACCCTTTGATAAAGCTTGCCGCAGAAGGAAAGAGGGCATACCTAACCCGTAGCGACGGGGAAACGCTCCGTCGCCTTATTGAGGGAACGGTGGCTTCTATGACCGCCGAGAAGCTATCGACGCGTTACGACCGAGGTCTGGAGCATGATCGTCTTTATGAAAAGGCGCTCACGGACTTTCGATCCCTGCTGCTTAACCCTCGCACCCGGCTGGCGTCGCTTCTCGCCTTTCTCGAACACCAGCTGCCACAGGGACGCCCTCGCTATGTGCAGGTCCTCTTTCTCGAGACCACAGCCCGGTTGCTGGGGCGAGACTGGGTCGACGACAGCTGTGACTTCATCGATGTCACGATCGCCACGGCGCGGCTGCAGGAAATGGCGACCTGTCTTTCGGACAGGTTTCGTGAGCCCCCCTGCGGTCCTCAGGCACCCAATGCGCTGATCCTGACGCCGAAGGGCGAGCAGCATACGCTGATGCCCCATCTGATCGGTCTGCTGTTCGACAGTCTGCGCTGGTCAAGTCAGGTCCTGGACGGCCATGCGACGAAAACCCGCCTGCTGTCGCGCGCCGTGGATGCGGCCGATATTGTTTGTATAGGCTGGAGCAATATCCGCCTCGCGGGCGAATTCAAAACGCTGGTGCAGGATGTGCGCAAGTTGCGCTCTCCGCACAAACTACCCCTGGTTGTCGGCGGCGCAGCAGCCCTGGAGTCCGTTGATTTTCTTGTAGGTTTGGGGATTGACTGCATATGCGACAGCGTTTACTCCGCCGTCAGGATCTGCGACAGTTACTATGAATTAGAGAGAATCAGCCGCCAGGCGCATGCCTCCGGCCGAACGGCAGTGGTTACACCCAGCGGAATCGATTGGCTCACTCCATGAAGCCCCTGAACGGTCATAGCGGCACGGATGGCTTCGCGGTCGCAGACAGCCTTCTCAAGACCCTCGACCCGGTTTCGATCGGTTCGCTGGTGAGCCTTGGCGTCGATGTCGTATTGCTCATCGACAGCAACGAGATTATCTCGCATATCCATCTCGCAGGCAAGGACCTGGACGATTACGGCCTGAGCAAGATGGTCGGAAAGCGGCTTCACGACTGCGTGACGGTCGAGTCCGTGCCGAAAATCGCGTCGATGCTGAGCGCAGACAGCCACCATCATCCCGCCCGCGGTTACCAGGTCAATCACAAATGCAGCGGCAAGCCGGACCTCCCGGTCGTCTATTCCGCCTATAACGCCAAGGACTTCGGCTACACGATCGTCGTCGGCCGTGAACTTCGCCAGCAGATGATGGATCAGCAACGGCTGGTCCAGACCCAGATGGAACTGGAAGCGGACTACCGGGAACTCAAGGAAGCCGAGACCCGCTATCGCACAGCCTTCAAGGTCGCGACCGTCGCCTATGTGATGCTGGACGGGGAACGCCGCACCATTCTCGATGCCAATCCTGCCGCCAGCACGCTCATGTCATCGACCGGAGCGCCGCTTTCGGGAAAGTCCATTCGGGATCTGTTTGCAAAGACTGATCGTGACCGGATTGGCGATGCCATCAGCGAGGCCCGCCACAGCCCCAATCCGGTTCATGTCGACGGCGCGACGAGCGCGAAGGGGCAGCCTGTCTCGTTGACAATCCGCGCCTATCGGGAAAACGGCATCACCAATGTCCTGCTGGCCCTCTGGCCTGCCGATCAGGATCAGGAAAGCAGACGCCAGCGCGAAGAAAAACCGGTCGGTGGATCGACGCTCGATATCGCCGACTTGCCTGAAGCCGTGGTCCAGACAGACGCAGAAGGCATTGTGCTTAAAGCAAACACCCTGTTTCTCGATCTCATTCACGCACCGTCGTTAAGTCAGGTTCTCGGCCGCGACATTGCCGCGTGGTTCTCAAATGCTTCCATCGATATGCGGGTTCTGTATGCGCGGTTGCTGGACGAACCCTTTGTTCGCGGCTTCACATCGACCCTGACCGATAATCTTCTCAGCGAGAGCGCGGTCAGCATTTCCGCGCGTCGCAACGCCGCAAACGAAACGATCCAGCTGATCGTCCTTCCGCAGCCGGCAGGGAATGATCGCCTGACCATCCCATCACCCGGCACCTCTGAGCATCCGGAGGGGTTTTCGGCATTGGTAGGCAAGGTTCCCTTGAAGGACCTGATCCGTGAATCGTTGGATGTCATCGAGAAGATCTGCATTGAGGCAGCGCTCGACCAGACCAATAACAACCGTGCTTACGCCGCCGAAATCCTCGGACTGTCGCGCCAGAGCCTCTACATCAAACTGCGGCGCTACGGACTGGAAGACTACCGGACAAGCAGCGAGCGTCGTTCGTAGCAGACAAACCATGTGTCAATTTATGTTGACACTCTGGTGGGTGAGGCATAGCCTCTCCGCATGGCCCAGATCCCTTCCCACGTCCCGGCAAGCTCTCCTCCGTCTCTCTCGGCGGTGGTTGAACTGTTGAAGCCGATCACATGGTTTCCGCCGATGTGGGCCTATGCCTGCGGCGCTATCGCCTCGGGTGCCAGCCTTGGTGATCGCTGGCTGCCGATCCTGCTCGGCATCCTCCTGGCCGGCCCCCTGCTCTGCGGCACGAGCCAGGCGGTCAACGACTGGTATGACCGTCATGTCGACGCGATCAATGAGCCGCATCGGGTTATTCCGTCCGGACGAATGCCTGGCCACTGGGGTCTGGTGGTTGCGGTAGCCATGTCGCTTCTGTCGATGGCAATCGCCGCTTTGCTCGGTCCACTGGTGTTTGCGGCAGCAGCGCTCGGGCTTGCTCTGGCATGGGGCTACAGTGCGCCGCCCTTCCGCTTCAAGCGCAATGGCTGGATTGGAAACGGGGTCGTCGGCCTCAGCTACGAAACACTGCCCTGGATCACGGCGGCGGCGGCAGCGCTTGGAGGCACACCATCCTCGACAAACCTCGGGATGGCTCTGTTTTACGGCGTCGGCGCCCATGGCATTCTGACCCTTAACGATTTCAAGTCGATCCGTGGTGATCGTGAGATGGGGATCAACACCCTGCCCGTCCTGCACGGACCGCAAAACGCAGCCCGCATTGCCTGTGCAATCATGGCGGTCGCGCAAGTGGGCATCGTTGTCCTTCTCATTCAGGCAGGGCTTGCCGCGGGCGCAGTTCTGGTTGGGCTAAGCCTAGCGCTCCAGGCGCTGTGCATGATCCGCTTCCTGGGCGACCCGGAAGCAAAGGCCGTGTGGTATTCGGCGGCAGGCGTCGGCCTCTATGTGACCGGCATGATGGCGGCGGCGATTGCCATGCGCACCTCTCCACCTTCCGCAGCCTTGTTCGGATAGGAGGGAAGAATGACCCGGCCAGCCTCCCGATCCATCAAGGGTTTCGCCTCGGACAGAGCTGGGCTGGGCTGGCTGGAGATTGCAAGGCTCGGTCTGGTTCAGGCAGCTCTGGGCGCGATTGTGGTTCTCACCACATCCACGCTGAACCGCGTCATGATCGTCGAACTTGGCCTTGCCGCCGTCATTCCCGGCCTGCTGGTCGGCCTGCATTACGGCATTCAGATAACCCGCCCGGTCTGGGGGCACAAGTCGGACACGGGGCGCTCCCGAAGCCTCTGGATCATTGGTGGCCTCGCATTGCTTGCCTGTGCCGGAACGGGTGCGGCCGCAACCACACTGCTGTTTGAGCAGTCCTTTGCCGCCGGGATTTCAGCCGCCGTCATCGCCTATGTCTTTATTGGCATCGGGATCGGGGCGTCGGGCACCTCGCTGCTGGCACTGATCGCGATGAAGACCGCCGTCGAGCGGCGGGCGGCGGCGGCAACCATAACCTGGATGCTGATGATCGTCGGGATTATCGTCACATCAATCCTGGTCGGACTTCACCTCGATCCCTATTCGCATGAGCGTCTGATTGCCATAACGGCAACAACCGGTCTCGTCGCCTGCCTGATCGGGCTGATGGCTGTGACAGGCATCGAGGCGAAACCGTCGGTGGATGCGCCATCCACCCGGTCGACCGCCATCCCTTTCCAGACAAGCCTGCGCGATGTTCTCGACGACCGGGAGGCGCGCCTCTTCACCCTCTTCATCTTTCTGTCGATGCTGTCTTTCGCAACGCAGGATCTGATCCTCGAGCCCTTTGCCGGCATCCTCTTTGCCATGACGCCGGGCGAAACCACGGGGCTTTCGGGAACCCAGCATGTCGGCGTGCTCATCGGAATGATCCTGGTCGGCGTATCAGGCACCTTTTTCGGTCGCCGCAATCCGGAGCTGTCGCGCCAGTTTATCATCTGGGGGTGCCTTGGCTCCGCCATCGCCCTTGCAGCCCTTGCCGTATCAACGCAGTTTGCGCCGCACTGGCCGCTGAGCCTGACGATCGTCCTGCTTGGCATGGCCAATGGCGCTTTCGCGGTGGCTGCCGTCGGTACGATGATGATCCTCGCCGGACGCGGTCGCCTGTCGAATTACGGGATGCGCATGGGCATATGGGGTGCTGCCCAAGCCATCGCGTTCGGGCTTGGCGGCGTGCTTGGAACGGTTGCCCTCGATCTCGGTCGCTGGCTGAGCGCCGATGATGCAACCGCCTTTGCCGGTGTGTTTTTTATCGAGGCGAGCCTGTTCCTTGTTTCGGCGCTGGTTGCCACCCGCATCAGCCGGCACCCGCAACATGCACCGCAGACAGCGTCCGACAAGGCCTTGGTGACTGGAGAGTGAAGCCCACGCCCGCAACCCGAACGGGAGACACGCATGCGCAAGACCTATGATGTCGCCGTCATCGGCGGCGGCCCTTGCGGCGCCATCGCAGCCGAACGGCTGGCGCATATGGGCCATAGCGTGGTTCTCGTCGACCCTGAAAACCGGATCAAACCGTGCGGTGGTGCCATTCCATCGCGGGCACTTGCTGATTTCGCCATTGATGAGAGCCAACTGGTGGCACGCGCAAACGCTGCCCGCATCATTGCGCCCTCCGGTCGCAGCGTCGAGATGACAATCGGCGAGATCGGCTATGTCGGCATGGTCGACCGCGCGCACTTCGACCCCTATTTGCGCCGGCGCGCCGCGCAGGCCGGTGCAGAAAGGCTGGTGGCGAAACTTGAGGCAATTACCGAAGACCACGATGGCCACCTTGAACTGACGCTTGCAGCGACGTCCGCGTCGGAGCGCACCGAGCCCATTTGCATCACGGCCCGTCGCGTCATCGGCGCCGACGGCGCCAATTCCGCCGTTCGCCGGCTGATGTTTCCAGCCGCGCGCAAGCCGCCTTACGTCTTTGCCTATCACGAAATCGTCGAGAGCCCTGATGCTGCCGGGCCGCAGGACTTCCGCCCGGATCGCTGCGATGTCGTTTATGACGGACGCATCTCGCCCGATTTTTACGGCTGGGTCTTCCCGCATGGAGGGCAGACCAGCATCGGCACAGGCTCCGCCGTCAAGGGGCATAATCTGCGCGCGGCAACGGCGGCCCTCAAACAGTCCGCGGGCCTTAGCGATTGCCGCGTCATCCGGCGCGAGGGAGCCCCCTTGCCGCTGAAGCCGATGCGGCGCTGGGACAATGGCCGCAATGCTCTCCTCGTCGGCGATGCTGCGGGAACGGTCGCGCCTTCCTCCGGTGAAGGCATTTATTATGCCATGCTTTGCGGCCGGCTTGCGGCTGAAGCCATGCAGCAATCCTTGCTGCAAGGGAGCGGCAAACCCCTTGCCTCCGCACGCCGGAGCTTCATGCGCGCGCATGGGCGGGTGTTCCTCATCCTGCGCATCATGCAGCTGGTCTGGTATCGCAACGACAGGCTGCGCGAAAAGTTCGTGGCCATGTGTGCCGATCCGGATGTTCAGCGTTTGACCTGGGAATCCTATCTGGAAAAGAAAATCGTGCGGCGCGATCCCCTCGCGCATCTGCGCGTGTTCGCCAAGGATCTTGCGCAGCTCTTCGGCATTCCGGCAGGGCAAAGATGATGGAGGTGCTGGCAACCCTCTTTGACACGGGCTGGATCAGCGCCATCGCGGTTCTGGTTCTTTGGGCGGTCACGCTCACCGTGTCGCAGCGATCTCATCTCCCCTGGAAGACGCTCAAGACGCTGATGGCAAACGCGGTGTCGGGCACCGCGCTGCTTGTGGCCTTCGGCTTGGCGCTGCGCGGTGCGCCTCCCTTTCTCCTTGCATCGCTCCTGGCAATCGCGCTTGTCGCCTTTCTCGTGGATTTGCGCGCCAGACTGGCCTGTCAGGCTTCCGGATTGAGGCGGCGAACGGAATGATTGAGGCCGGCTGCGGCACTGACCCAAAGCAGATATGGCAGGAAGAGCAGAGCGGCGACGGGCACCACCGTCCAGGTCGTCAGGATGAAAGCCGCTATTGCCAACCAGAGTATGGCGACATCGACCAGCGCCAGATCCATGCGGCGCTGCCCGAAGAAGAAGTAGGACCACAGGGCATTGGCCACCAACTGCAGCCCCCAGAGCGCCATCGGCAGCGACCAGCCGAGCTGCGTCCAAACCAGCCAGCCGGCATAGCCGATCATGACGTACAGCATCGACCACACCACCGGGAAGGCCCATTTTGGTGGCGTCCAGGCAGGCTTGCGCAGGCCCTCATACCAGGTGCCGGGTTTGAAGAGGGCGCCACTCGACGCCGCGGCAAGCACCAGAACAAGAAAGACGATGGCAGCCATGATCCGAATCCCGGTTTGTTGTCGTATACTATGACGTTGAAGGCCCGCGTTCCGTTCCGTCGAGAGAGGACCGCCACCTCGGGCACGCCATCCATTGGTCACTGCAGGATGGCTTATCGCATGCAAGCACCAGATACCATTTTCATCCGCGATGCCATGGGAGGATACACATGTCGAGGATAATTGCAGCAGCATGCACACTTGCAGCACTTTCGCTGTCCAGCGCCGCCTTTGCCCAGGAAGGGGATGCGGCCGCCGGCGAAACCGTCTTCAAGAAGTGCGCGGCCTGTCACAATGTGAGTGACGCCAAACATAAGGTCGGACCATCGCTGCAAGGCGTCATCGGTCGGCAGCCGGGCACCGCCGAAGGCTTCAAATACTCCAAGCCCATGATGGATTTCGGCACAGGCAAGGTTTGGGACGACGCGCAGCTCACCGCCTATCTCGCCAACCCGCGCGGTGTCGTGAAAGGAACGCGCATGGCTTTCGCCGGATTGAAGGATCCCAAGGACGTCAGCAATGTCATCGCCTATCTGAAAACCTTCCCGGCAGCGCAGTAACGGTCCATTCCTGCGGGGCATTCGGCCGAAAATCGCGGCGATGTGTAAAAAAAAGTTTACACATCGCCGATATTCGCCGATGATGCGCCTACTGGACCATTCTCAAGAAGATACTGCCAGACCCGGCCTATCGACCACGTCACGGGCAGAAATGTCGAAAAGAATCGGCCACATGCGTGGGAGGAAAGCGCAGTGGGCTTATCTTGTGCGAATAACGTCGCCACCCCTTTGCTCGACCAGGTTCGATCCCCTGATGACCTGAAGCGCATGGATCAGGCCACACTCTGTCGGCTTGCTACGGAGCTGCGGCAGGAAACGCTGCGGGTCGTCTCAGAGACCGGAGGGCATCTCGGATCGAGCCTGGGCGTGATCGAGCTGACGGTTGCCCTTCACGCCGTGTTCGACACGCCGCGCGATATCGTCATCTGGGACGTCAGCCACCAGAGCTATCCGCACAAGATCCTGACCGGCCGCCGCGGCAAGATGAAGAGCCTCAGGAAAAAGAACGGCCTGTCCGGCTTTACCAGACGACAGGAAAGCGCCTTCGACCCGTTTGGCGCCGCCCACTCCTCCACCTCCATTTCTGCAGGGCTTGGCTTTGCGACGGCGCGTGACCTGAAAGGCGAAGAGGGGCACGTGGTCTGCGTCATCGGCGATGGCGCCATGTCTGCCGGCATGGCGTTCGAAGCCATGAACAATGCCGGACAATCGGGTCGACGCCTGATCGTGATCCTTAACGACAACGACATGTCGATTTCGCCGCCGACAGGTGCGCTTTCGGATCACCTCGCCTCGATGCGAAACGATGCCGCTGGCACAGCCGGAAATCTCTTCGAAAATTTCGGTCTGCACTATCACGGCCCTGTCGATGGACACGACCTCGCAAGCCTTGTGCCGCTCCTGACCGAGCTCAAGGCCTTGGAGACCGGTCCCATTCTCTTGCATCTGGTGACGAAAAAGGGCGCAGGCTACGCGCCCGCGGAACAAGCGGCCGATCGCTATCACGGCGTCAATCCATTCGACATCGAAACCGGGATACAGGTGAAGGCACCGGCCACGGCGCCGAGCTATACCCGCGTTTTCGCGGAGGCCTTGATCAGCGAGGCGACGAGGGACGACCGGATTGTCGCCATCACCGCCGCGATGGCCGCAGGCACCGGCCTTGACCGCTTCGGGGGCGTCTTTCCGGACCGCACCTTCGACGTCGGCATTGCCGAACAGCATGCGGTCACCTTTGCCGCCGGGCTCGCGGCAAGCGGCATGAAACCCTTTTGCGCGATCTACTCGACCTTCCTGCAGCGTGCCTATGACCAGATCGTCCATGACGTGGCCCTGCAGAACCTGCCGGTGAGATTTGCGATCGATCGAGCCGGATTGGTCGGCGCCGATGGGCCGACCCATGCGGGCGCCTTCGATGTTCTCTACCTTGCAAACCTGCCCGGCTTTACCGTCATGGCGGCCAGCGACGAAGCAGAACTGGTGCATATGGTGGCAACCGCCGCCGCCTTCGATCAGGGACCGATTGCCTTTCGCTATCCGCGCGGCGAGGGAACGGGGGCTCCGATGCCGTCGAGCGGGGTTGCGCTCCCCATCGGACGCGGCCGAATGGTCGAGCGCGGCAGCCAGGTTGCCCTGCTCTCCTTTGGCGCACGTCTCGGGGAATGTCTGAAAGCGCGGCGCCTTTTGGCGCTGGAAGGCATTTCCGTCAGCGTGGCCGATGCCCGCTTTGCCAAGCCGCTGGACGCCGCGCTGATCGCCGATCTCGTGAACAATCACGCCATGCTGCTGACCATCGAGGAAGGTGCAACGGGCGGCTTCGGCGCTCTTGTCCTGCATCACCTTGCAAACCAGGGCATGCTGGACGGGCGCTGCATGGTGCGCACCCTCACCCTACCCGATCACTTCATCGCTCAGGCCGGCAGCGACGACATGTATGAGGAGGCGCGGCTGACAGCCCGCCACATCGCGGCAGCCGCGCGCAAGGGCCTTGGCACCTTGCGTGGTCCCGATATTCGCTCCGCGCCACGAAGGGCCGGATCGCAGGAAAATCCTGCGCGTCTTCATCGTGCAGAAGACCGCTGAAATCAACCAGAAGGCGTTTTAGCGGATATAAGACTACGAGAGGTTTGGCGACAGGACGAGAATGGGGTAGCATCCGGTTGGGATGAGTGAATTCGCCGACGCCGATGACCGGGAGGGTGAAATGGCGGGTGATAGATTTGGGGAGCCGCCCGCGGGGACGGGCGAACCTCCACAGAGAGACGAAGCGAACGCGGCACAGGAAACGGCCGGTCCACGCCTTACGGGCTTCGAGCACAGAATACTGGAAAGTGCGATCCGCGGTGCGGTTCCTCGGCTTGTCGTTGCCGCGCACAAGGAATTCGTGACGGATGCGCAGGATGAGGTCGTGCCACCGGAGCTCGATTTCCATCTACATCCGGAGCTGGATCCGAAGGCCCGGGAGCTCCCATGTACGGACAAGGCAATTACCTACCGTACGGCATTGGCTCAGGCCCTGGTCGACCCGGACCCGCGCAGCCACCGGGCCATGATCGAGGAGTTGCAGCGCAACGACATTCCGATGCACACGCTGGCGATCCATCTTTTCTCGCCGGTTGCCGCTCAGCTTGGACGATTGTGGTGCAATGACGAAACCGACTTCATCCAGGTCGCGGTGGCTTCGACGCGGCTCGGCATGATCGTCAACCACCTCTCCCAGAACCGCAGCCAGACCATTCGTGCCCGGGAAAAGGCGCGACGGGTTCTGCTGGCGCGAACGCAGGGCGCCATGCATACGCTCGGGGTCTCCATCGTCGCCTCGTGCTTTCGCGACATGGGATGGGATGTGGATGGCGGAGCGGATCTTGAGCTTGACGATAGCCTCTACATGCGGCTGTCAAACTCCTCCTATTCCCTTCTGGGCATTTCCGTCGCCCGCATCGATGAAGTGGATGAATGCGCGGAAGCCATCAGGCGCATCCACACGAACCGTAGCCTGGACCGGATGAAGATTGCCGTGGGCGGACCGGCAGTCATGAAAACGCCGCTCGCCTTCCAGGCGATCGGCGCCGACATGATTGCAAAATCCGCGCTGGAGGTCATGCAGGTCGCCGACCGTTTGGGCGCCTGAGATTACCCCGTCGTCACACCGCGTCTGGCGCCGACACGCTGAAGATGAGAGACCAGGGGCCGATGGTGCCCGATTTGGTGTCCCCCAACGTGTAGATGATCTCGGTCTCCGCCGTCTGGATGACGCCGGCCTTTGGCTCTGCCGATGGGTTGGCGACAAGCCGGTACCTGCGCCCATCGCCGAGCGGCCAGGACACATGCATGAGACCGCCGTCGACCGTATAGGAGCCTCCTCGCCTCATTTTTTCAACCAGTGGCGTCACCCGCTCGCGCCTGAGCGCGATCAGATCCTTGTATCGGTTAATCCAGGCATTACCCGCCTCTTCGCTCGCGCCTTGCCAGTCCAGAATGGCAGCGCGGAACGTGTCTTCGGCTGCGGGATCGAGCGCCGTATCGGGGTCGAAGCCGGGTGGTTCAAGGATCTCCTCGGCGCGTCCCTTCCGAACACGGGCATTCAGCTCCGCGTCGAAGTCGCAGAAATAGGGAAAGGGTGTCTTGCTGCACCATTCTTCTCCCATGAAAAGCATGGGCGTCTGGGGCGCGAGAAGCAGCAGCGCGGCTGCGAACCTAAGCGTTTGCTCGGGCAAATCCGCCATGACCCGTACGCCGTTCGCGCGATTGCCGATATGATCGTGGTTGTGCAGAAAGGACACGAAGACGCTGGGCGGCCAATCGCCGCTGGGTGCACCCCGGTGACGATCACGATGGGCCATGTATTCGCCCTGGTAGACGAAACCTTCGGCCAATGCCTTGGCCAGCGACTCGGCAACCGGAACATAATCACCGTAGTAGCGCACCGTCTCGCCTGTCGTTGCGGCATGCAGCGCATGGTGAAAATCGTCGTTCCACTGTCCATTGTACAATGATGGCGCCGCCTGCGGGGACGAATGCAGCAGTTGCGGATTGTTGTCGTCGTTTTCGAGAATGAGATGAATAGGACGATCCGGGCACGCCGCGCGCAGCCGATGGGCAAGTTCTTCCAGAAAATGCGTTTCGCTGTCGTCCTTGATCTCATGCACGGCATCCAGGCGAAGACCATCCAACTGGAATTGATCGATCCAGTAGATCGCGTTCTCGATCAGGAATGATCGAATCGGCGCACTGTGCCTGTCGTCCAGATTGATGCCTTCACCCCATGGATTCTCATGGAGAGAGGTGAAGATCGGCGCATAGCTCGGCAGGAAATTGCCGGACGGGCCGAAGTGATTGTAGACAACGTCGAGAATGACGGAGATGCCGCGCGCATGCGCCTGGCGAACCAGCTCCTGCAGGTCCTCCGGCCGCCCATAGCGGCTCTCGGGCGCATAGAGCAAAACACCGTCATAACCCCAGTTCCGATGCCCGGGAAAATCGGCAATCGGCATCAGCTCGATAGCGGTCACACCGAGACCAGCCAGATGATCGAGCTTGTCGATGACCGCACGAAAGGTGCCCTGCTCCGTGAAGGTGCCGACATGCAGTTCGTAGAGAACCATCTCGTGCCACGGCCGCCCAGACCAGCTCGCATCCTGGGCACGGTGAGTTTCAAGGTCCACCACCTCGCTTGGACCGAAAACGTCATCGGGCTGGTGGCGGCTGGCGGGATCGGGAACCCCCAAGCCGCTGGACAAGCGGAATGCATATCGCGCGCCAGCCTTTACACCGGGAACCTTGCAATGGAACCAGCCGTCACCGACGGGGTCCATTGCCCTGCTCGGCATGCCGTCAATTTCGAGAGCGACCTCATCTGAGAGCGGCGCCCAAAAACGAAAGAGCACGCCATCGTCTTCTATCAACGGTCCAAATGTGAATTCTGCCAACGCCCCTGACTCCCCAATCCGATACGACGCAACCAAACGCCCCAGGTGAAGAATGGTTTCACCTGGGGCGTGTATCGGACGAAGCGGCGAAAAAGCTGGGCGTTACGACTTTGGAGAGAAGGCGAGCGGGAAGGTTACAGCCCGTCCGGTTTGCGCGGATGTCTGGGCCGCAAGTCCCATGGCGACGGCCCACCAGCCATCGTCTATGGCGACCTCGACGGAACGCTCGCCACGCACCGCCTTCTGGAACCGCTGATGCTGGTAGAAGGTCGAGCCATTGTGATCGCCCGCCTCCAGGAGCTGCGGATCGACGGAGATTTCCACCATGCGCGGCCCCTTGGGATCGCGCGGCGAGACGATCACCTGGGCAATCGGCGGCTCGCCCAGATGCTCCGGCCAGAACCGGCCCGGCCCCGGCACAAGGCATTCGATCTTGCCCTTAGGCCCGACGGCAGAGATTTCCTCCTGATAGCGGGCGCCTTCGGCGAACATGCAGAGTTCCAGCATGGCGCGAGCACCGGAGGCGAAATCGACGATCACATAGGCATTGTCCCAGATGTCAGACGTCTGGCCGCCGTAAACCTCGTCGAGATGGTTCACCGCCTGCCCGCCCGAGGCCATGATCCGCACCGGATCCGACTTCAGGATATGGCGCATGAGGTCGAAGAAATGGCAGCATTTCTCCACCAGCGTGCCGCCGGTATTGCGGTTGAAGCGGTTCCAGTCGCCGACCTTTTCAAGAAAGGGAAAACGATGTTCGCGGATGGTCAGCATGCGGATGCCGCCGGTCGCCTCTGCCGCCTCCTCGATCATGCGTGCCACCGGCGGCATGTAGCGATATTCCATCGCCACCCAGATCGGGGCGGGATAGGCGACACGGAGTGCAGCAAGCCGCGGCGCATCTGCCGGATCGGTAAACAACGGCTTTTCCACCAGCACCGGCAGCGGCCGGATCGCGGCAATCTTTTCCAACTGTTCGAGATGCAGGTAGTTCGGGCTGGCAATCAGCAGGCAGTTCACCTCTTCGACTGCCAGAACCTCCTCGATGCTCTCCACCAGTCGCGCCGAGGGGACCACCTCCGCTGCCAAGGCTCGCATGCCGGCATCCGGCTCGAATATTGCAACCACCGTCGCATCCGCCAGAAGCGCAATATTGCGCAAATGCTCCTGGCCCATCATGCCGCAACCGATGATCCCGTATTGAAGTCCTGCCACTCGTTCCTCCTCAGGCATGGGCGTTGGGGCTTGAGACCCCATTCATTTCAGTCGCGACACGTAGCGTGCCACGTCATGGTCGAGCCAGGTGCGGGAGACTTCGGCGCGTGCGCCCTCCTGGTCCTGGCTGATGCGTTGGATATGGGGGACGGCTGCACCGGCAGGCTGGCCGAAGGCCGCATGCGCCCAGTCCGGCACGCGGTCGAGGCCGATCTGGTCTTCAGCGCGTGCGATCCAGAGCGACAGCCGGGTGCGATAGAAGAGATAGAGCGATTCCGACACCGCCTCGGGATCGATCGTCTCGACATAGGCGCCATCGAGCCAGATCTCTTCCAGCGCCGCCGGCTTGCCAGATAGCCGGCGCAGGCGACGGATGCGATGTGCTTCGTCGCTTCTGCCGAAAGCCGGAAGCTCTAAGGGCTTCGGCAGCCGATCGATCGACAGGATTTCGGCTGTCGGCAAGCCACCACCGCCAATCAGCTCCAGCCGGAACATGGCATAGACCGACTGTGGATCGGAGTTTGCCCTGACGTAGTTTCCAGAGCCCTGGACCCGCTCCAGCAGCCCTCTGTTCTGCAGCTCGGCCAAGGCCTTTCGGAGCGTGCCGACGGCAATGCCGAGCTCTTCTGCCATCTCGCGTTCCGGTTTGAGCTTTTCCCCGTCGATCAGGCGTCCGGCCGCGATATCGCGCACCAGAAGCTCGGCAATCTGCACATAGATGGGAAGGCTTCCGGGGGCTGCCGTCATGGATCAGAGTTTGCTTTTCGTCACGTCCAGAAAAAATTGATACACTATTGATATATGTCAAGACGGGTGGTACGCAAGTGGAAAGTTGGCAAGCGGAGGAGAACAGCATGACCGTCGTACCCGTCACATCGGCCGATCTGGATGGCGCGGAAGTGTCGTGGTTTGCAGCACTCTGCTCTGACGATTATCAATTCCTCGGCGTGCCGGATGGCGCCCTTCGGTCGAGCTTCGAGCACTGCTCCGATATCGTGCAGAAGGCCGAGCAGCTGGGCTTTCGCAACATACTGTGCCCCTCGTCTTACCAGGTCGGCCAGGACACGCTGAGCTTCGTTGCCGGTTGCGCACCGATCACCTCCAAGATCAACATGCTGGCCGCCATCCGCTGCGGCGAGATGCAGCCGATCATGTTGGCCCGCACGGTCGCAACCCTCGACCACATGCTGAAAGGCCGCCTGACGCTCAACGTCATCAGCTCGGACTTCCCCGGCGAAGTGGCCGATAGCGCGTTCCGCTACAAGCGCAGCCACGAGGTGGTCGAGATCCTGCGTCAGGCCTGGACCCGCGACACGATCGACCACGACGGCGAGGTCTACCAGTTCAAGGGTGTCTCCACCGAGCCTGCCCGCCCCTATCAGCAGAATGGCGGACCGCTTCTCTATTTCGGCGGCTATTCGCCCGACGCGCTCGAACTCTGCGGCGCACAATGCGACGTCTATCTGATGTGGCCGGAAAAGAAGGACCAGCTGGCCGAGCGCATGAAAGCCGTGCATGCCCGCGCCGAAGCGCATGGCCGCACGCTGGATTACGGCTTGCGCGTGCACATGATCGTGCGCGATACCGAGAAGGAAGCCCGTGAGTATGCCGATTACATCGTCTCGAAGCTCGATGACGAATACGGCAAGCTGATCCGCGAGCGGGCGCATGACTCCATTTCACTTGGCGTTGCCCACCAGGCCCGCGCCCGCGAACTGGCCGATCAGTTCGGTTATATCGAACCGCATCTGTGGACCGGCATCGGCCGGGCCCGCTCCGGCTGCGGCGCCGCGCTCGTCGGCTCCACCGACCAGATCCTGTCGGAACTCGAATCCTACCGGAAGATGGGCATCCGTGCCTTCATTCTCTCCGGTTATCCGCATATCGACGAAGCCGTGCATTTCGGCACCAAGGTGCTGCCGCAACTGGACACGGTCTCTCTCCCGCATATTTACGGTCGCGTGCCGGCGCAAACACCGGCCACCCCTCTTGGAAATGGAGTTCGCCGCTGATGCAGCGCGTCAATCTTACCCCCGACCTGACCTTCAGCCGCCTCGTCTATGGCATGTGGCGCATCGGCGACGATGCCGACACCTCGCCGAAACATGTGCAGGCGAAGATCGAGGCCTGCCTTGCCCAGGGCATCACCACGATGGACCAAGCCGATATCTATGGCGGCTATACAGCCGAAGCGGTGCTTGGCGGCGCGTTGAAGGCCGCGCCCGGCCTGCGCGACAAGCTCGAGATTGTCACCAAATGTGATATCGTGGCACCCGTCGGCCGGCACGCGGCCGCCCGCGTCAAGTATTACGATACGTCCGCTGCCCATATCACTGCGTCCGTCGAAGCCTCGCTTACCGACATGGGCACGGATCATATCGACCTGCTTCTGATCCACCGCCCCGATCCGCTGATCGATCCCGATGAGACCGGCCCGGCGCTGGATGCCCTCATTGCTTCGGGCAAGGTGCGCGCCGTCGGCGTGTCCAACTTCCGCCCCTGGGATTTCTCGCTGCTGCAGTCGTCGATGGAGAACAATCTGGTCACCAACCAGATCGAGCTCAGCCTTCTGGCGACCGACGCCTTCGTCAATGGCGATCTTGCCTATCTGCAGGAACGCATGGTGCCGCCAATGGCCTGGTCGCCTCTGGGTGGCGGGCGCCTGTTCGACGGTTCGAAGCCTGCGCTTCTCGCTGCGCTGAAACGCATCGGCGCCGAACAGGGCGTGGATGAAACCGCCGTCGCCGTTGCCTGGCTGCTGCGCCATCCCTCCGCCATCCTGCCGGTCATGGGCACCAATGCGCTGGAGCGGATCGCCAAGATTGCCGATGCGCTGACGGTGGAGATCGACCGACAGACCTGGTTCGAACTCTATACGCTCGCAATCGGGCGGGAGGTTGCCTGATGATGGCCGCCAATGACAGTCAGCGATCCGGCGAAGCCGTTTTTCTGCCCGAGGCGGAAAACCACCGCGCCTATCGCAATGCCCTCGGCAGCTTCACCACCGGCGTCACGGTGGTGACGGCGATGAGCCCGTCGGGCCCGATCGGCATGACGGTGAACAGCTTTGCTTCGGTCTCGCTCGATCCTCCGCTGGTGCTCTGGTCGCCGGCGAAGGGCTCGTCCAAACATGCCGCCTTTGCGGGTGCACATCACTACGCCATCCACGTGCTGGGCGCCGATCAGGATCACCTGAGCGCGGCCTTCACGCGCGGTGGCGCGGCTTTTGACGGACTTGAGGTCGAGATCAATGCGCAGGGCGTCCCGGTTCTTCCCGGCACGCTTGCACGGTTCGAATGCGTGCAGCAGGCGCTGCATGACGCCGGGGATCACACGATCATCATCGGCAAGGTGTTAAGGGTTGCACATCGGCAGGGAGAACCGCTGTGCTTCTCGCAAGGACGTTTCGGCCGCTTTGCGGTCTGAGCGATGAGTGTGGGAGGAGGTCGCCGGGGCGTTCGCGCCATCGGATGACGATCGAGGATCTGGGCCATCTGACCTGCGGGAGAGAATTGCTCCCAACGGGGCAGAATCTGGAACAGTCGTCTTTGCGCCGCAAGGACTTGTCTTCGATAGTCGCCCGAAATTGACCGATGACAAGTGACGGGTGGAGACATGAGTTTAATCGCATACCTGACCAACCAACTCGGCCGGCTGAACGCCGCCGTTTTGACGGTCGGACTCTGGTTGGGCGCCGCAAGCCTTGGCGTCATGCTGTTCTTCATGCTGATGCAGGTCTTCTTCCGCTACTTCCTCGGCAATGCGCTGGCCTGGAGCGAGGAGGCCTCGCGCTTCCTGATGCTCTGGATGACGGGCCTCATGGTGCCGACGGCCTTTCGCCAGGGCGGCTTTGTTGCCATCGGCATGATCGTCGACCTCCTCCCCCGCATCATCGCCAATTTCATCGCCCTTGCCTTCCTGCTCTTGTGCGCGGTGGTGCTCTATGTCGGCATGCGCATCGGCTGGGCCGAAGTCACAGGCATTGGCGGCCGCTTTGCCATGTCGGCAATTGCAGTGCCCACCTCATTTGACCTTTCCACATGGATGAAGGTGCCCCGCGGCTGGATGATGGCCTCGCTCGTCACCGGCATCACGCTAATGTTCGTCGTCAATATCGAACTCATCCTGCGCGCTTTCCTCAATCTCCTCGGTGAGCGGCTCGCGCCGATCCCGATCGCCGGACAGTTGGGAGCGGAATGATGCTCAGCCTCTTCCTGCCCCTTTTCATCGCCTTCCTGCTGTTCGGCCTGCCCATCGTCTTCGGCCTGATCGCGGCCCCTGCCATCCTGCTCTGGATGAACGGCCAGGAGCGCGACATCGTGCTCCTCTACCGCAACATCTATGCCGGCATGGACAGCTTCCCGCTGATGGCAATCCCCTTCTTCATGCTCACTGGCGAATTGATGAACAGGGCCGGCATCACGCTGCGCATCGTACGCTTCGCCCAGGCCATGGTCGGCCACATGCGGGGCGGCCTTGCCCAGGTGAACGTCGTGGATTCCATGATGTTTGCCGGCATTTCCGGCTCGGCCGTCGCCGACGTCTCGGCGCTCGGCGCCATGCTGATCCCGGCCATGGAGAAGGAAGGTTATACCCGCCGCTTCGCCGCCGGCATCACGGCAGCCTCCGCCATTATCGGGCCGATCATTCCGCCGTCCGGCATCATGATCATCTACGCCTATGTGATGGGCGAGAGTGTTGCGGCCCTCTTCCTTGCCGGCATCGTGCCCGGCATCCTGATGGGCGTCAGCCTGATGGTGATGATCCGCCTCCTGGCTGACCACTATGATCTTCCGGCCGCCACCCAACGCGCCTCCTGGCGCGATCGCGGTCGCGCGATGATCGGCGCCTTCTGGCCGCTGCTCACCCCGGTCATCATCATGGGCGGCATTCTCGGTGGCGTCTTCACCCCGACGGAGGCTGCGGCAATCGCTGCGGGTTACGCCTTCTTCCTCGGTCTCTTCGTCATCGGCACGCTGCAATACAAGGATCTCCCCGGCATCCTGATGCGGGCGGCCATGACGTCTGCCGTCGTGCTGCTTCTGATCGGCGCTGCCATGGCCTTCAAGACGGTCGCGTCGCTTGCCCACACCCCGGAACTCCTGGCCGACATCTTCCTTAGCCTCAGCGACAATCCACTGGTGCTTCTGCTGCTGGTCAACATCCTGTTGTTTGTCGTCGGCATGTTTCTCGATGCGGGGCCGGCGATCATCGTGCTTGGGCCGATCCTCGGGCCGATTTTCATCTCGCTCGGCGTCGACCCTGTCCACTTCGCCGTCATCATGGTGGTCAATCTCACGGTCGGCCTTCTCACGCCACCCATGGGTCTCGTGCTCTTCGTCACGTCTTCGGTCTCGGGGCTGAAGGTCGAGACCGTCGCCAAGGCCGTCCTGCCTTTCCTTGCCGCAGAAATCGTGGTGATCTTCCTGATCACCTACTTCCCGGCGCTGACGCTTACGCTCCCGCGGCTTGCGGGTTTCATCGACTAACTTGAGAAAAGGGAGGAAACTGAACATGCTCAAGTCCATGCTGAAAGCCTTGGCTCTGGCCACCGCGCTCACCGTGACGGGTGTCGCGCAAGCAGCCGACATCACGCTGCGGGCGACTGCCAATTCCAATGAGAACGACGAGGATTATGATGGCCTGGTCGTCTTCAAGAACTACATCGAGAATGCCTCGAACGGCGCGATCGGCGTCGAGATCTTCATGGGCACCCAGCTTTGCGCCACCGGCGAGGAATGCCTGCAGGGCATCGCCGACGGTTCGCTCGACGTCTACATCTCCACCTCGGGCGGTGCGGCCGGCCTCTTCCCCTATATCCAGGTGCTCGACCTGCCCTATCTGATGAGCGACGACCGCGTTGCGGAAGCCGTTCTCACCGGCGACTTTCCGCGCAAGCTGCGTGACCGCGCGCTTACCGACAGCGACAACAAGATCCGCCTGATGACCATCGGCAACACCGGTGGCTGGCGCAACTATGCCAATACCAAGCAGACCGTGAAATCGCCTGCGGACCTCAAGGGCCTGAAAATGCGCACCGTGCCCGCCGACCTGCCGCAGCAGGCCGCGACCGCCGTGGGTGCGGCCCCGACGCCGATCCCGTGGCCGGAACTCTTCACCTCGCTGCAGACAGGCGTCGTCGAGGGAACCGCCAACGGCATCACCGACATCATGTCGATGAAGTTCCCGGATGCCGGCCTGAAATACCTGACGCTCGACGGCCACAGCTACATGGGCGCCTTCTGGTGGATGTCGAACGACCGCTTCCAGAGCCTGACACCGGAGCAGAAGCAGATCGTCGTCGATGGTTTCGCCGCCCTCCAGCAGGCAACGTTCGCCTCGCCGAAGCGCAAGGAAATCGCCGCCTATCAGGAGTTCACCAAGGCCGGCGGTGAAATCTATGTGCCGACCCCTGCCGAAAAGGAAGCCTTCAAGGGCGCTGTCTCGCCGGTCTTCGACTGGTTCAAGGGCAATGTCACGGGCGGTGCTGAAGTCTTCGACGAATTCACGGCAGCCGTTGCCGAAGCACAGAAGAAGGTCGACGCTGAACGCGCCGCCGAGCTGAACTGATAGGCTGACAACAGGGATGCGCGGTTTGCCGCGCATCCACGTCTGCCGCGGCCCGCCCTTTGCGCTCGCTGTGCGGCTACATCCCGAAGGTGTCCCATGTCTTATCCCTCACCGCCCCCGCCAGACCCTGCGCGGGACGGATCGTCCGTTGCCGTCGTCCAACGCTGGAACACGCTTTTTCCGGGCGCATCCGTGCCTGTGCTCATCGCGCTCGCCTCGGCCTTCCTGTCAGAGCATTACGGTGCTCCCGCCATGCTGCTTGCGATCCTGATCGGGCTTGCGCTGCATTTCCTTGCCGAGGATCCGAGAACGTCTGAAGGGTTGGACTTTGCCTCACGCACCATCTTGAGGCTTGGCATCGCGCTGCTCGGTCTGCGTGTCAGTGTCGCGATGTTTGCTGAACTCGGCCCGGCGGTCATCGTCATGATCGTCTCGGCGGTGATCCTCACCATCCTGTTCGGGCTGATTGCATCGCGTCTCTCCGGTCAGGGCAGCGGATTCGGCTTCCTCACGGGCGGCGCTGTGGCAATCTGCGGAGCGTCCGCTGCCATGGCGATCTTCGCCGCCCTTGGTGGCCAGCGCGACAAGGAGGCGGACCAGCAGATGGTGTTCACCGTCATCGGGGTGACCATGCTCTCGACGCTCGCGATGATCTTCTATCCACTGCTCGCAAGCTTTGCCGGGCTCGACGGCCATGCCACGGGCATCTTTCTCGGTGCGACCATCCACGATGTCGCCCAGGTTGCGGGCGCAGGCTTCTCTGTCTCCGTACCGGCGGGCGAGACGGCCGTTTTCGTCAAGCTCATCCGGGTCACCATGCTGGCGCCCGTCGTCCTTGTTGCAGCGCTGGCCTTTCGCCGCAGCATCACCGACGGTTCCCTGCAAAAGCCCCCGCTCCTGCCGGGGTTCGTGGTGGCCTTTCTGGTTCTGGCCACGCTCAATTCCCTCGTGACGATCCCGCCTGTCATCGGCGATATCGCCGGCTCCCTCTCCCGCTGGGCCTTGCTGGTTGCGATTGCCGCCATCGGGGTCAAGACCTCGCTGCCAGATGTCTTTCGCATCGGTGGCCGGGCCATCAGCCTGCTTGTGGCTGAGACCGCCTTCCTTGCCCTGCTGGTGCTTGGCGTCCTCCTTTTCCTTCATCCTTGATCAGCGGAGAAAGGCGCGAAAACGTCTGAGCGAAAGGACGAAGAAAACGGAGGTGATAACGAGAAGCCACAGAAGCTGCGGCCAGACGACGGCGAGCCCCGCATCGCGGAAAAGTACCGCCTGCGCCATGATGACGAAATGGGTATTCGGCGCTGCCGACATGATCCACTGGATTGCGACCGGCATGCTTTCGCGGGGCGTCATTCCCCCCGACAGGATCTGCAGCGGCAGAAGCACCAGCATCAGCAGCAGGCCAAACTGCGGCATCGATCCGGCAATGGTTGCCAGGAAGATCCCCATGCAGGTCGCCGCAACAAGTTGCAAAACGGCGCCGCAGAGAAACAGAAGCATCGATCCCTGCAACGGCACCTGAAGTGCGCCTTCGACGATGACGACGAGCGAATAGGCGGTGGCCAGCAGGACCACCAGTCCCATGGACCAGATCTTGGCCAGCATGATTTCGGTTGGACTGACGGGCATGACCAGCAAATGCTCGATGGTGCCGTGCTCCCGCTCTCGGATCAGCGCTGCGCCCGTCAGGATGATCGACAGCATGGTGACGGTCGAGATCACCTCGGTCACCGAACCGAACCAGGCCTCGGAGAGCTGCGGATTGAAGGCCGCTCGCAGCGAAAGGTCGACCGGCGGCGCGGCGCCCTTCTGCCCGCGATCCAGAAATGCGCCAATTTCGCCGCTGACGATTTCCTGGATGTAACGCCCCCCGGAAAAAGCCTGGGTCATGCGAGTCGCATCGATGTTGAGTTGCAGCGAGGGCCGGTGTCCCGCCAGAAGGTTTTTCTGGAAATCCGGCGGAATGTCGATGACGAAGGTATCCAGCCCGGCATTCATCCGGTCATCGACCTCGGAGGCATCGATGAGCCTGGGCGGCAGGAAATGCGGCGGATAAAGCGCATCGACCATCCGGGCCGACAGCGGTGAGCGGTCTTCATCGACGATGGAGACCGCGGCCTTGTTGAGGCTTTCCGGCGCCGCTGTCGCGGCCGTGTAGATATTTAGCGTGAAGGCGTAGACAATCAGGAGCAGAAGTGCCGGATCACGGGCAAGCCCCCGCAGCTCCTTCATTCCGAGATGAAGAATGTTTGCAAGCCGCATGGTCACTCCGCCTGTTTCTTGAGGAGCAAGGCACCCGCGACCAACAGGATCGGGCCGCTGAGAGCCAGCGCCAGCAGGTCCGGGCCGAGATCCGTAAACTCCAGCCCCTTTGAGAAGACGCCACGCGAGATCGTGACGAAATGGCTCGCAGGGAAAAGCTGGCCGATCACGGCACCCGCGCCCTGAAGGGCGGAGACCGGGTCGAGCATGCCGGAGAACTGAACCGATGGGATGATTGTGGCAAGCGTCGTTGCGAAGATCGCGGCAATCTGGCTGCGCATGAAACTCGACAGGAGAAGGCCAAGCGCCGTCGACGCAAAGACATAGAACAGTGCCCCGAGCGCCAGCGTCGGAAAGCTGCCCGTTATCGGCACGCCGAAGGCAAACACCGCAAAGGCAGTGAGCATCAGAAAATTCAAAAGCGCGATGCCGAGATAGGGCAACTGCTTGCCGATCAGAAACTCCAGACGGGTTGCCGGCGTGACGTAGAAATTGATGATCGAACCGAGTTCCTTTTCGCGCACCACGCTCAGCACTGACAACATCGCGGGGATGAGCATCAGGAGCAGCGGAATGACCGCCGGCACCATGGCAACAAGGCTTTCGAGGTCGGGATTGTAGCGATAGCGCAGCGCGATCTCGAAGCGTCCGGCAATCGCTGCATCGCCATGGATCTCGCGGAGCTTTCGCGTCAGCCAGGTGGCATGCATGCCCTGGACATAGCCCGACACGGTTTCTGCCCGCGAGGGCATGGCGCCATCGATCCATGCACCGATCTCCACCGTCCTGCTGCCGCGGGCAATATCGCGGGCGAAGCCTGAGGGGATCTCGATGGCAAGGCTGAGTTCGCCTGAGCGAAGGCGCGCTTCGAGCTCGGCCTGATCCGCAATCGGCGGACGCTCGACGAAATAGCGGGAGCCGGCGATCTCCTGAATGTAGTCGCGGCTTGTGACTGTGTCATCGCGATCAAGGGCCGCAAAGGTCAGATCGCGGACATCGAGGTTGATGCCGTAACCGATGACGAACATCAAGATGACGCTGCCGATGAGCGCAAGCGTCGCGCGGATCGGGTCACGCCTCAGTTCCAGCGCCTCGCGCCGCGTGAAGGCGAGAAGCCGTCTGCGATCAAGCCAATGACGACCGACGCTTTCGACTGGTTGGGACACATTCGCCGGGACCGTGGTCAGTCCTTTGGGACCGCCTTCTGATGCCGACCGTCGGTCATCCGCGTCCATCTCGCCGTCTGACGCGATCGCCTCCTGGAGATAGGCGATGAAGGCCTCATCCAGGCCGTTCGCCTGGCGGCGTTCCACGATCGCCTGCGGGGTGTCGGTCACCAGGACCTTGCCGGCATGCATCAGCGAAATGCGGTCGCACAGGAAGGCCTCGTTCATGAAATGGGTCGAGACGAAGATCGTCACGCCGTCGCGGCGCGTAAGATCCGAAAGAATCTGCCAGAAGGCATCGCGCGCAACGGGATCGACCCCAGAGGTGGGCTCGTCGAGGATCAGGATATCGGGTGCGTGAATGAGGGCAACTGCCAGCGACAGGCGCTGGCGCATGCCAAGCGGCAGATCACCCGGCAGGTCGTCGAGGACGTCGCTGAGGTCGAAGCGGTCGGCAAGTTTGGCCAGCCTGTCGCGAATGACATCTTCCGCAAGTCCGAAGAGCCGGCCATGCAGCTCGAGGTTCTGCCGCACACTCAGCTCCCCATAGAGCGAGAAAGCCTGGCTCATATAGCCAACCCGGCGCCGCAGATCGATGTCCTGCGCGTCGACCGCCTGGCCGAAGACCTCCGCACGGCCTTCGCTGGCCGGCAAAAGCCCGGTCAGCATTTTCATCGTCGTCGTCTTGCCGCAGCCATTCGAGCCGAGAAAACCGAAGATTTCTCCACGCGGGATCTCGAAGCTGACCCGGTCGACAGCGGTAAAATCGTCAAAACGCCGGGTCAGATGATCCGCCCGGATGGCAATCTCGACTGCTCCACCCTCTGCTGCGTCCCGCTTCGGCATGACGAGCGGTGTATGCTGGCCGCGCCGTTCGGCCGGCAGCAAGGCAATGAAGGCTGCGTCCAGGGTGTGAGTGCCGGTGCGGGCCAGAAGCTCCGCTGGCGTGCCACTGTCCAGGATGCATCCACCATCCATGGCCAGCAGCCAGTCGAAGCTGGCCGCCTCTTCCATATAGGCCGTTGCAACGATGACGCTCATCTGGGGCCGGGCGGCCCTGATCCCCTCGATCAACTGCCAGAACTGCCGGCGCGATAGAGGGTCGACGCCGGTGGTCGGCTCGTCGAGGATCAAAAGATCGGGGTCATGGATCAGGGCGCAGCAGAGGCCGAGCTTCTGCTTCATGCCGCCCGACAGCTTGGCGGCAGGCCGATCGGCAAAATCGCCAAGGCCCGTGCCCTCCAGCAGCATGGTGATCCGCCGCTCTCGCTCCTGTCGCCCCAGTCCAAACAGCCGAGCGAAGAATTCGACGTTCTCGAAAACGGACAGAGTGGGATAGAGGTTCTTGCCGAGCCCCTGCGGCATGTAGGCAATGCGCGGGCAGGTCCGCCGCCTGTGCCGCGCATCGGCCATGTCGCCGCCGAAGAGCTCCACCTTGCCGGACTGGATCTTGCGGGCGCCCGAGATCAGCGAGAGCAGGCTCGATTTTCCCACGCCATCCGGGCCGATCAAGCCAACGATCTGCCCGGGCCTGATGTCGAAGGAAATCGCCGTCAGCGCCTGTTGCGCGCCATAGAGAAGGCCGACATCCCTGAGGCGAACCGCGGGTTCAGGTCCTGATGCTGCCCCCTCCGCGTCCATGTCACTCGACCAGTCCGGCTGAAAGCTGCGGCGGCCAGTCGGTTGCCTTGTCGAGCCGGACATAGGCCATGCCCGGCAGACCCGTCTTCACCTGCTCGACATACTTCTTCAACAGCGCCGGCAAAATCTGCGCCTTGACCCGGAACATCAGCTTCTCGCGCTCGGCCTGCGTCTCCACCGTCTTCGGGGTGAACTGCGCCACATCCGCAACAAAACTGATCGTCGCCGGGATGACATAATCGGGGGCAGCATCCAGGACGAGGCGCGCCTCGGTACCGATCGCCACTCGCCCGACTTCCGCGGTCGGCAGGAAGAAGGCCATGTAGACATCGCCGAGGTCGACCAGGTTGAGCACCCGCCCGCCCGCGGCCACCACCTCGCCCGGCTGGGCCACACGATACTGGACACGACCATCGCGCGGGGCCTTGAGCGTGCTGTCATCAATCTCGGCCGCAATGCTGTCGATCGCAGCCTTTGTCGCTTCGACGGCCGCCTCGGCATCGATCACCTGCGCCTGCGCGGCACCGATTGCCGCATCGCTTGCTGCCACTTGCGCATTTGCGGCCGCAAGCGCCGCCTCAGCCCCGGCCAGGGCTGCACGGTCGTCTTCCAGCTGCTGCTGGCTGGTGGTGCGGCTTTCCATCAGCCGTTCGGCGCGGGCAAATTTCAGGCTGGCGGCGTCGAGCTGGGCCTTTCGCTGCGCAACCACGGCCTCGGCGGCCATTCGCTCCGCCTGCCTTTGCGCCACCAGGCTTGCCGCCGTCTGAACGCCGATTTCGGCGCGCCGTTTCTCGGCTTCAGCCTGCTTCAGCCGCGCTTCCAGTTGCTGCGTATCCATGACGGCCAGCACATCCCCGGCACTGACGATATCGCCCTCGGTCACTCGGATCTCCTTCAGCCTTCCCGGAGAGCGGGCAGAGATATCTATCTCGACGGCTTCGATGCGCCCGTTACCGCGGGCGATCGTGTCGGGCAGGCCGTCTCCCTCATACCCCTTCCACGTGAAGTAAGCGCCGCCAGCCGCAACCAGTGCCAGGATCGCGAGCACGAGCCCACTCTTCCGCTTTGCCATGCCGAACATCTCCGTCGCACGCCCTCAATGTCAGGGCATGCGGGAAGACTACCCGGCCAGGTGGTGGCGGAACTTGATTTGCATCAAACGGCCCCGCGTGGCTCTCCTGCCACGCAGGTCAGACGGATCAGAAGCGGCTGCCGACCAGCTTTCGGCGGAGGTCTCGGACATTCTCTCGCGGCAAATCGTCAAGTAGACGTTCCCAGGCAAGGGCGGTCGAGACGATCAGATCGAGATCGTCCTTTTCCGGGCGCCAGCCGAGCACCTTGCGCGCAAGCCCGGAATCGGCAACGACCAGCGGCGCATCGCCTGGCCGGCGGGGGGCATACTCGACCACGAAATTCTGGTTCGTCGTGCGGCGAACCGCATCGATGATATCGAGAACGGAGTAACCGCGCCCATAGCCGCAATTGGCCACCAGCGGACCGCCGCCACGCCGAAGATAATCGAGCGCCTTCACATGGGCATCGACGAGATCGTTGATGTGGATGAAGTCACGCACACCGGTTCCGTCAGGGGTTTCGTAATCCGTGCCATAGACCGACATGGAGCGCCGCTTGCCGAGCGCTGCCTCGCAGGCAACCTTCAGGAGATGCGTGGCGCCCGCCGCGGAATTCCCGGCCCTGCCCTTCACATCGGCACCGGCGACGTTGAAGTAGCGCAGCGCGACATAGTTGAGGCCGTGGGCGCGTGAGGTGTCCTTCAACATCTGCTCGCTCATCAGCTTGGATTGCCCATAGGGCGTTTCGGGCCTGAGCGGCGCATCCTCGCGGATCGGCAGGGGCTTGTCCGGCAGACCGTAGACCGCCGCCGTCGAGGAGAAGATCACCTTGTCGACACCCGCCTTGACCGCGGCCGTCAGCAGCTTGTGGGTATTGCCGGTGTTGTTTTCATAATAGGCAAGCGGATCGGCAATCGATTCCGGCACAACGATGGAGCCGGCGAAATGGATGATCGCCTCGATCTCATGGTCGCCGAAGATCTGCCTGAGCACTGCAGGCTTGCCGATATCGCCGAGATAGAAGCGGGCCTCAGGCGGCACCGCCCAGCGGAACCCCGTCGACAGCCGGTCGACCACCACCACGTCCTCGCCCTGGTCCAGGAGAGCCCAGACCATGTGACTGCCGATATAGCCAGCACCACCCGTTACCAAGATCGCCATGATTTTCTTCCCGTTCTTATATTTGGGAAGACGAAACCACGAAGGACCTTTCCGACTGCTTAGCCAACACCCGGTAGGACGCATTTCACACCGGGTTTTGTCGACGATGCTTAAGGTGCGGCAAAGGCGATATCGACAATTTTAGCAATCGCAGGCGAAGCGCTCTCAGAGCGCCTTGATGTAGCTGACGAGGCGCTCGGCGGCGTCCTCTATATGGCGTGGATTGCGCAGGAAGCAGGCGCGCAGGAACGGCAGCCCGCCTTCCCCGAAGGCCGTGCCGGGCGCCATGCCGACGCCCGTCTTGTCGACGATATCAAGGGCTGCCTGACGGCTATCGGTTATGCCGTCGATCTTGAGGAAGGCGTAAAGCGCACCTTCCGGCTTCAGCGTCTCGACCCTGTTGGTGGCAATCAGCGCATCGCAGAGAATGTCGCGCGAGGCGACCGCACGGGCGATGTTCTCACGCACGAAGTCGTCGCCGTCATCAAGCGCTGCGATTGCGCCGCGCTGCATGAATTGCGCAACGCCGGAGGTGGAATACTGGATGAGGTTCTCGATCACCTGACCGAGTTCCGGCGGCGCAACGATCCAACCGACGCGCCAGCCCGTCATCGACCAGTTCTTGGAAAAGGAGTTGGCAAAGATCACCCGGTCGCCTTCTTCCATCACGTCGAGGAAGGAGGGCGCACGCTCGGTCGCGCCGTAATAATAGAGCGCGTAGATCTCGTCAGCGAGGATCCAGATGCCGTGGCGACGGGCAATGTCGAGGATCGCCTTCAGGTCCTCGCGGGATGCCGTCCAGCCGGTAGGGTTGGACGGCGTGTTGATGAACATGGCGCGCGTCTTCGGCGTGATCGCCTTTTCCAGCCGGTCGAGATCGAGAACCCAGCGGCCATCGGCGAAGGACAGCGGCACGCAGACGGATGTCGTGCCCGCCAGATCAATCGCGGAGACGATGTTGGGCCAGCAGGGCGAGAGATAGATCATCTCGTCACCGGGCGATGTCAGCGCCTGGACGGAAAGCGCAATCGCCTGCATTCCCGAACCCGTCGCGTAGAAATGTTCCGCCGGCAGATCTTTGGCAAAGTGCCGCTTGTAATAACGGGAAAGCGCGCTGCGCAGCTCCGGAATGCCGCGCTGCCATGTGTAGAAGGTTTCCCCACCGAGGAGCGCTTCGCTTGCCGCCCGTGAAACGAAGTCCGGCGTTGGCAGATCTCCCTCGCCCGCCCAAAGGGGGAGCAGGTTCTCTCGGCCTCGTGCATAGTTGACGATCTCGACGATGCCGCTTTCAGGGGCGGCAAGCGCACGCGAGCTCAGGTCATTGGTAAGGGACATCAGGCAGAAACTCCGAAAATCGATGCGGACCTGTCTAGCCCAAGTTGGCGCGGAAATCCCATGATTTTCCGTGAGGTCGGCATCGATCCCGGTGAAGAATGGCGCCAGTGCGAAGGCCCGGCGCCAGGCTTTGATTCAGCGGGTCTTCAAGAGATCGCGGATCTCGGTGAGCAACTGCACATCGGCCGGCGGCGGCGCTGCTTCGGCGGCCTTCTCTTCCTTGTGCTCCAGCGACTTGCGCAGGGTGTTCACCCCCTTGACCATGAGGAAGATGATCCAGGCGAGGATGAGGAAATTGATGAGAACGGTGATGAAATTGCCATAGGCGAAAACGGCCCCCTGTTCGCGGGCGGCGGCAAGCGTCGTCGCAGTGACATTGCTCGACAAGGGCAGGAAATAGTTCGAGAAGTCGAAGCCGCCGAAGATCACACCGACGATTGGCATGACGATGTCCTCGACAAGCGAACTGACGATCAAGCCGAAGGCGCCCCCGATGATGACGCCGACGGCCAGGTCCATGACATTGCCGCGTGCGATGAAAGTTTTGAATTCGTCCAGCATTCCCCTGCTCCTGTCTTCTGGGATCGGTATGGCCGCTGAAGACCACGCCTATATGGTTAAACAAAATCAACCTTTTCGAAAATGGTGATTTATCACCTGCCCCAAGGCCATCTTCGACTAAGGTCAATTTCTCAAACGATTTGAAAAGGCTGCAACATGCCTTAAGGTTCCACCGGGCGCAGTCGAGGAGGAACACGTGCTGCCTGGGTGGATCATCGTCACGGCGGCACTCGGTTATCTGTTGCTGCTGTTTGCCGTCGCGAGCTATGGCGACCGTATCACGCGCATAAACGGCGTTCCCGCCGGCGGGCGTCCCGTGGTCTATGCGCTGAGCCTTGCCGTCTATTGCACATCCTGGACCTATTTCGGCGGTGTGGGCCTGGCTGCCGAACGCGGCCTCGAATTCATGGCGATCTATATCGGACCGATCCTGATGTATACGCTTGGCATGCCGCTGATGCGCCGCATCGTCGAACTGGCCAAGACCGAGAAGATCACCTCAGGGGCCGATTTCGTTGCCGCCCGCTATGGCAAGAACCCGATTGTCGGCCTGCTGGTCACGATCATCTGCCTCGTCGGGATCATTCCCTATATCGCGCTGCAACTGAAGGCCGTGTCGAGTTCGGTTGCGACCGTCATGGATCCTTCCGCCTACGGAATCGGCACCGGCAATCTCTACTTCATCGATCTTCCGCTGATTGTCGCCTTCATGCTCGCCTGTTTCGCGGTCGTTTTCGGCACACGGCATACCGATGCGACGGAGCATCAGGACGGCCTGATCCTGGCGATTGCAATGGAATCGGTCGTCAAGCTGGTGGCGTTCTGGACGCTCGGTTTCTTCGTCATTTTCGGCATCTTCAATGGCCCGGCCGACCTCTGGCAGAAGGCCCTGGACAGCCCGCGGGTGATGGAGGTTCTCTCCTATGAAACAGCGCCCAGCCGATGGCTGCTCTTGATTGCGCTGTCCGCTTTCGCCATCATCATGCTGCCACGCCAGTTTCACGTCACGGTGGTCGAAAACCGGACGCCACGCGAACTCAGGCTCGCCGGCATCCTGATGCCGATCTATCTGATCGCGATCAACATCTTCGTCTTGCCCGCAGCCATCGCCGGCATCATGATCTTCGGCGGCACGGGCGATGCCGATCTTTATGTCCTGTCCCTGCCGTTTGCCGCCGGCTCGAGTACGGTCTCCCTGATCACCTTCATCGGCGGGTTTTCAGCCGCGACGGCGATGGTCATCGTCGCCTCTGTGGCGCTTGCCATCATGATCTCGAACGATCTCGTTCTGCCGATCTTCTTGCGCCAGAAGCTGCTTGGGCCGCCGAGCCAGCGGGAGGATTTCGCCAAGACGCTCCTGCATATCCGTCGCACCGCGATTTTCGGCGTCATGCTGCTCGGCTACATCTATTTCCGTTCGGCTGACAACACGACCGGGCTTGCCAAGATCGGTCTTCTCTCGTTTGCCGCCATCGCCCAGATCGCGCCTGCGATGTTCGGTGGCCTGATCTGGCGACGTGCGAATGCGCGCGGGGCCATCGCCGGTCTCTGCACCGGCTTCTTCGTCTGGGCCTACCTCCTGTTCCTGCCAAGCCTCGGCGCGGAAGACCATTCCTGGATCGCCTCCGGCGTGCTCGGTTTCCTGCTGCCGGGCCTGTCGATGTTCGAGCCCGAACATGCCGATCCCCTGGTCAATGCCAGCCTGTTCAGCCTGCTCGTCAACACGCTCGCCTTCGTCATCGGCTCGCTCAGCCGCAATCCGCGGCCGGTGGAGCGTATCCAGTCGGCCATCTTCATCAAGCGCCAGCCGCGTTCCAACATCGCCACCCGCGGCTGGAAGACCAGCGTCGCGGTCGGGGATCTGAAGGCTGCGATCGCACGCTATCTCGGCAATGAACGGATGGAGCGCTCCTTCCGCTCCTACGAGCAGAGCGTCGGCCGCAAGCTTGCGGATGACAGCCCCGCCGACATGGCCTTCATCCATTTTTCCGAACAGTTGCTCGGCAGTGCCATCGGCTCCTCATCGGCGCGGCTTGTTCTCTCGCTGATCCTGCAAAAGGCGGAGGATCCATCCGCCGATACGGTCTGGTTGCTCGACCAGGCGTCGGAAGCGCTGCAATACAATCAGGATATGATGCAGACGGCGCTTGCCCAGATGGAACAGGGCATCGCCGTCTTCGATGCGACGGACCGGCTGACCATCTGGAACCGGCGCTTCCGCAGCCTGCTGGATCTGCCCGAGCATGTTGGCCAGGTCGGCTTTCCGCTTGCCGACATGATGGCAATCCTGGCGGATCGGGGCAATCTGCCGGGCGGGGACATCCAATCGCTGATCCGCTCCTTCCACCAGTTCGACCGGCCCTTCCAGATCATGCTGTCCGGCGGCGAGCGGATCATCGAGGTGCGTTGCAACCTGATGCCCGACAAGGGACTGGTCGCCACCTTCTCCGACATCACCGCCCGGGTGGAGGCCGATCTGGCGCTGAAGCAGGCCAATGAGACGCTGGAACAACGCGTCAGCGAGCGCACCGCCGAGCTTACCCGCGTCAACCATCAGCTGGCGGAAGCCCGCGCGGCCGCCGACGAGGCCAATATCGGCAAGACGCGCTTTTTTGCAGCAGCGGGCCATGACATCCTGCAACCGCTCAATGCGGCCCGCCTCTATTCGTCTTCCCTGGTGGAGCGCATGGGCGAAACGGACAACAAGGCGCTGGTGCACAACATCGATTCCGCCCTTGAATCCGTCGAGGCCATTCTCGGCGCGGTCCTCGACATCTCCCGCCTCGATACCGGCGCCATGAAACCGCGCTTCTCCACCGTGCCGCTCGATACGCTGCTGCAGCGGATTGCGACCGACTTTGCCCCCATGGCGCGGGAAAAGAACCTCAAGCTGGTTGTCATGCCGACATCGCTCTCCGTGCGGTCGGATCCGACGCTCTTGCGCCGCCTCGTTCAGAACCTCGTCTCCAACGCAATCAAATACACGCCGGCGGGCCGCGTCGTTGTCGGCGCGCGGCGCCAAGGTGACAAGGTGGTGGTCCAGGTGACCGATAGCGGCATCGGCATCCCCTCTTCCAAGTTCCGCACCGTGTTCAAGGAATTTGCCCGGCTTGAGGAGGGTATGCGCACGGCCTCCGGCCTCGGGCTCGGTCTCTCCATCGTCGACCGCATCGGCAAGGTGTTGCAGCACCCGGTGGAGTTATCCTCAAAGCAGGGAAAAGGCACCACCTTCAGGGTCGTCATGCCGCTCGATGTGGCAAAACCGCAGAACAAACGCGCCGTGGCACAACAGGAGTCGCGCTCGGCAACGCCCTCGCCAACCGGGCTTCGCGTGCTGTGCATCGACAACGAGCCGAAAATCCTCGATGGCATGGCGCTGCTCCTGTCCGGCTGGGGCTGCGAGGTGCTGACGGCGGCATCGGTCGCCGAGATGGACGCGGTTTTGAAGGCAGCGCCCGCACTCGATCTCGTCATCGCAGATTACCATCTGGACGACGGATCCGGCATCGGCGCCATCCTCAAGCTGCGCAATTTCTGCGGCACGGCCGTCCCGGCCCTGCTGATCACCGCAGATCGCTCGGCAGAAGTCCGGGCGGAAGCCGAGCGACATCAGATCGCGTTGCAGAACAAGCCGGTGCGACCGGCAGCGCTCAGGGCCTTCGTCACGCAGATCTCTTCGCAGCGCCGCGCCGCGGCGGAGTAAGCGCTACCGGCCTTTGAGCGCCCTCAGCGTTGGCGTCTTTGTCGATGCGGAACCTCTCATGCCTAAAGCCTGAGGCCCCAGACGGTGGCCCGGCTCACGACGTCTGCGTCTGCCGTCAACCGCATGGCCTGAACCGGCTCGAAACCGTCGATCCGCTTGGTTGCGGCCACGCGACCGCCGTCGCCAAAGACCTCGATCGAGCCGTAGTCGATGAAGATCCGCAGCCGCGACACCGATGCACGTCTTGCGATATAGCGCGGGGCCGTCCGGCTCGGCTCCGGCCCTTTCTGGCCATAGACAATCTCCAGCCCCTCCTCGTGCTGAACGAGGGCGAGTTCCACGCCTGGATGATCGAAGTCGAGCCTAAACGGCGCCCCCGCCTCATTGAGGTCGAACAGCACCTCCGACGCCCCTGTCGGCAAGGAGACCGCCTGCCCCGACGCCAGCCGCGTTCGGTCGATCATATGGGCACGCAGGCTTTCTGCCGCCCCGATGGGCGGGGTCAGAAGTTCACCGTCGCTGAGAACCAGCGTGCGCGGCAGGGTCATGGCGGTTGGAAATTCGATGGTCGGGCCGGTATCGGCCCAGTTGCCGAGCCAGCCGATACCAACCGGGGTGCCGGCATCGACAAAGGCCTGGAAGGCATAGTTGTCGGTACCGAAATCGAGCTCCCGGCCGAATTCCTTGGTAAAGTGCTGTCCATCGAACCAGCCGATATCGACCATGGTCAGGTTCTTGCGCCCGGTCCCTTTGTCCTCGGCGTTCATCAGCCCGTAAATCAGTGCCCAGCGGGTTTTCGGATCACGCGGATCGCCATCGACCGGCAAGAGGCAAGGGCATTCAAGCGCCGAGGTCTCAAACCGTGTCTCGACATGCAGCTTGCCGCGATAGGTCCATCCGCCGGCGGCAGAGGGGTCCTCCGTCTCGTAGAGCAGTACGACCCCGCCGGCGCTGCTCTGGCTGCCGAGCAGCATCTTCCAGCGACCATGCGGGCCGCGAAACACGTAAGGGTCGCGGAAGTCGAAGGTCAGATCTTCGCCGTCCGGCCGGCGCGGCAGCACCACCTCGGCGGCGCCCGCGGTGAATAGGTCCGCCGAGGTTGCCGTGAGCTGGATCTCCTGCTCGGGCTGGCGACCGGCAATCTTTTCGGTGAAGAACACGCGGATGCCAGGCCCATCCGTGGCGGCAATCGCCGAGCCCGAAAAGGCACCGCCGCGCTTGTCGGGACGCACGGTCAGGTCCTCGGAGGGAAACAGGAAGACCGGCAGATGGCGCCAGCGCAGATAATCGGACGAGACCGCGTGGCCCCAATGCATGTTGTTCCAGATGCGGCCATGCGAATAATGCTGGTAGAACAGATGCGGCCGGCCACCGAACCGGCCAAAACCGTTGGGGTCGTTCATCCAGCCGAAGGGAGGCCGGAAATGATAGCCATGCGGCAGGTCCGGCGGCACGTTGGACGGATTGGTGTGGACGACCGTGATCCCCGTCTCGAGCACATCGGACGGCGTGAACCAGTAGACCACGGACACCGACGTGATGGCCGGATCATAGGCCAGAACGACGGAGCCACCGGCAAAGATATGGGAGATCCGAAAGGAATTTTCCTCGGCGTTGACCGCCTGAACCTCCCCGAACTTGCCATTGACGCTGTAGAAGGACAAGGCGCCCGGCGCCTCCGTGGTCACCGCCTTCAGCCAGATATGCAGGACGGCATTGACCGGAAGCTCCATTTCGATCCGACGAAGATTATCCGGCACCTCGATCTGCATCTTCATTCCTGTCTCCCCGCTCCTGCATCGCGAATTGTTCCGTCGGTCAACGGAGGCCACCCCTTGTTGTTCCCCAGCAAATGGCAGTGTGCTGCGCCTTCGCCCGCGCGCGGCCCTTGTCCCCGCGCGGCGGCTGCCTGTGTCGCGATTTCATCCTAACGTTAGAAATCCTTCATGTCGCCGTCATCCGACGCACCTATCGCCAGAGGCCTGACATCCCATGGAGTAGGCCCATGCGTTTCATCGTGCTTCTCGGCTGCCTGATGTTTGCGCTCGTTGCGTCCGCCAGCCACGCGCCCCTTCCAGGCGGCGGGCGAACCGAACTGATCCATGCTCGGCTCACCCGCGCAAACGACTGGCGCGACCACGTCATGGTGGTCGCCCATCGCGCCGGCTGGAAGGAAAACGGCCGCATCGTCAGGGCCGAAAATTCCTTCGACGCCATCGACCATGCCGCCGCAACCGGGGTGGAAATGGTGGAACTCGATGTACGGCGTTCGTCCGACGGCGTGCTGGTCATCATGCATGACGCGACGCTCGAGCGCACGACCACCTGCCACGGCCCTGTCGCAGAACGGAGCTTGGCCAGCCTTCGCCAGTGCAAACTGGTGATCGAGGATACCCGGCGGGAAACCGGCGAGCAGGTCTTCACGCTGGAAGAGGCACTGCTTCACGCCCGCGGGCGGGTCATGATCAACATCGACAACAAGCTCGAGCCGGAAGCGCTGGTGGAAATCGCCGATCTCGCCACCCGGCTCGGCATGACCGACGCCATTCTCCTCAAGATGCCTGTCTGGAATGCGGAGCGTTTGCAGATCGCGCGCGATATTCGCCGTGCCATCGCGCCAAAGATCGCCTTCATGCCGATCATCGCCGATGATGGCGTCATCGATCCCGCCTTTCTCGACCATATCCAGGCGCAACTGTCCGCGCCGGCCGCCGAGCTCATTCACTGGCATCGCGAAGCGGGCAAACCGATTACCCCGGATGGCGGCCCGCTTCTTTCTCCGGTCTCGCGCGCCGTTGCCATCCGCAACAATGCGCATCTGTGGATCAACACCTATCCGATCACGGACCGGCCCGAGGGCATGGTGGCCGGCGGACGGGGAGATTATCTCGCCCTATCGGGCGACCGGCCCAACGATGTCTGGGGATTTTTCGTCGAGCGCGGCATAACCATCATTCAGACGGACGAGCCGGATGCCGTCATCGCCTATCTCGACGGCCAGGGCCTGCGCCGGCCTTATGACCTCATCAACTGAGCGATGAGAGATGGCAAAGAGTCGATGGCAGCGGAGCCTTGCGCCCCGCTGCCGATGATGGTCAGGCCTTGCCGGCCTTTGCAGCGCCGGTCTCGGCCTCGATACGGCGGGCAAAGTAGTTTGCCAGCAGCGCACCGGAAATATTGTGCCAGACGCTGAAGATCGCGCTCGGCACGGCGGCAAGCGGCGAGAAATAGGCATTGGCAAGCGCTGCCCCCAGGCCACTGTTCTGCATGCCCACCTCGATTGCGATCGCCTTGCGCTTGGCGAGCGACAGGCCGCATGCACGGGCGGCGAAGAAGCCGAGCAGATAACCAAGGCCATTGTGCAGCACGACCACGGCAAAGATCATCAGGCCGGACTCGATGATGGCACCGCGGCTTGCGCCGACCACGGCTGCAACGATCAGCACGATGCCCGCGACGCTGACCAGCGGCAGTGCCGGCACCGCTTTTGCAACAAGGCCCGGTACCAGCTTCTGCGCGGCAAAGCCGAGCGCCAGGGGTACCAGAACCACCTTCACGATGCTGATGAACATCGCCATGGCATCGACCGGCAGGAACTGGCTGGCAAACAGCCAGACAAGGAACGGCGTGACGATCGGCGCAGCCAGCGTCGTGACACTTGTGCAGGCCACCGAAAGCGCCACATCGCCCTTGCTGAGATAGGTCATGACGTTGGAGGAGGTACCGCCCGGGCAGCAGCCGACCAGGATCACGCCTGCCGCCACTTCCGGCGACATGGGAATGATCTTGGTCAGGATCACGGCAATCAACGGCATGATGAGAAACTGCGCAACAACCCCGATCCCCACCTCATAGGGACGCCGCGCCACTTCGCGAAAGTCGTCGACCGAAATGGTCAGGCCCATGCCGAACATGATGATGGCGAGCAGCGTCACGATCCACGGGATGATCAGCTTGAAGGTCTCGGGAAAGAAGAAGCCGAGCACGGCAAAGAGGATGACCCAGCCGGCAAAGGTCTTGCCGACGAAATCCGATATCGATGTTAGGGCTTTCATGTATTCACTCCATAGGCGACATGCGACCGGTCTATGCCGATCGTCTGGCCTGTCAAGGCAAGCCGGGCACGCAGCGGTACCGACCGCCTCGCCCCGCCTGCGGGGAAATGGCAGCGTGAGGGGCAAGGCCACCGGATGCAGCGCAAGCGGCGCATTGCCCCTTCTCCCTAGCGGGGAGAAGCTGGTCCAAAGGACCAGATGAGGGGGCGCGAAGCGCAACACCAGATGGCACAATGGTCGAGGCTCCGGGCTATCGTTTGCCTGTTGGTATTCGGCTACGCCGCCCCCTCATCCGGCGCTTGCGCGCCACCTCTCTGCCGATGGGGAAACGAAGGGGCCGGCTCTGCGTTATTGCGCGCCCCTTCAGCCCCTCATCCGCCCTTCGGGCACCTTCTCCCCGCAAGCAGGGAGAAGGCCACGCCGGCCAGCCCGCCCACAACACTCCGACGGCACGACGGCAACCCCAACACAAGGCTTCGTCGGGTGGGCTCCATCGGCACAGCGCATCCCCAAGCACAACTTCCCCTCTCCCCGCCTGCGGGGAGAGGGCAGGGTGAGGGGCAAAGGCCACCAGATGCAAGGCAAGCGGCGCGCCCCCGCTTCTCCCCGGCGGGGAGAAGATGGTCCGAAGGACCAGATGAGGGGGCGCGAAGCGCAAGGCGGTATGGCAGACCCTGGCAGGGTCACCGGAACCTTCGCTCGGTGAAGTTCGGCTGCGCACCCCCTCATCCGGCGCATACGCGCCACCTTCTCCCCGTTGGGGAGAAGAGGGAAACCGCCCTCGGCAGCATCGCAAACATCAAAAACCGGGGACGCCCCGCCCAATTTCCCTAACGAAATCAACACCCCGCGCCTTCAATCATCCCCGTATTCCGCACAGGCCCCATACTCGGTGCTGTCCCGCCCTCGGATACACCTGACGATGCGATGTCAGGCGAGGCGGGATCGGCGCCGGGGCGATGTGCTGTCGCAGGCAGAAAACCCCGGCCCGCTTGCAACGGTCTCCCTCCTGACGAAGGGCTGGACGAGGGTGATGGGGTCGGATGCCTCATAACCTGGATACCCTGATCGGAAGGGCGTGCCTCAGAGGCACACAGACAAGGCGCCCGCGCTGTCGCGAACACTCCAGACGGCGGGGCGAAACAAACGGCGGGGATGGGGTCAGTCTTAAAGACAGATCCCATCCCCCGGGCGAGGGTCCCGGTCGGATTGGTGCACCATCCGGCGGGAACCTCCCGGGCCACCGGCCAGGCTGACGCAGACATTCCCTCGGGAGGACTCTGCCAAGCCGGACCCTACGCCCGGTCACCCTCGTCCTCGGGTTTAACCCGAGGGATGACCCGAGGGCCGTCGCCGCCTTGCCAGAGAGACGCATGCAAGCGGGACAAAACGCCGAACGGGGCGCCGGAAGGAGCCATATATTACTACTTAGACAGGCTGCTTCTGGCGCCCCGTCCGAGACAAGTTTCAGGCACACCCGGAGGGAGAGATCCCGACCGGCGGTTTGGCTTGGGTTTTTTGACAGATTGCAGAGGTTTGACGCGCCATAGACGTCAAACCCGGGGATGCCTCGGCAGATCCTCGGGACAAGCCCGAGGATGACGTTCCGCTGAAGGCTCCCCAGTCAGATTCTCTGGTGTCGGTTATGAGAAGCGTCAGTGGAGAATACCAACCGCCACCCCCACCCGCCGTCATCCTCGGGCTCGTCCCGAGGATCTGCCAAGAACAGCAGCGGGGGTGACGGCAATGGCGAATGGTTCCGTCAGCGACGAGCGGGCTTGACCCGACCAGGGCTACACCGCAGATCGGTGTCAACGAGGGGATCGGTTGAGGTGGCAAACAGCAGTATCCACTAAAGATCAAAGAGGCGGGACACACCCCAGCCGTCGATTCCGGCGATGCCTGGATGGATCCTCGGGACGAGCCCGAGGATGACGTTCCGCGAACGGCGCTCTTATTGACCCTCTCCGGCGGCGGCGGCGAGCAGCGACAGCGGAAACCGCCACCCGCCAGCCCACCCGCCGTCATCTTCGTCCTCGGGTTTAACCCGAGGGATGTCCCGAGGATCTGCCTAGGCCAGCACCGGCGGTGACGGTAACGGCGGACGGTTCCGTCGGCGGCGAGATGAACCAGCCTTGGCCCCAAAACGAAACAAGGCCCGTCACCGACGGGCCCCGTTCACTGGAAGCGTTTGGCCTCACGCCGCCTTGGCAGCCGTCCCATAGGGATCAAAGCGGCCATAGAAGGTGTCGCCCTTGGCGGCCATGTCCTTGAGCAGCGGTGTCGGCTGGAAGTGATCGCCATAGGAGGCGGCGAGCTTTTCGCAGAGATCAACGAAAGCCTTCACGCCCATGCCGTCGATATAGGAGAGCGCACCACCGGTGTAAGGCGCAAAACCGAAGCCGAGGATGGAGCCGACATCGGCTTCGCGCGGGTCCGTCACGATGCCTTCCTCGACGGTGCGGGCAGCTTCCAGCGCGATGGTGGCGAGGAAGCGGTCCTGCAGCGTCTTGACGTCGACATCATCAGGCTTCTGCTGCGGATAGAGGTCCTTCAAGCCCGGCCAGATATGCTTCTTCGCGGGCTTGGCCGGATAGTCGTAGAAGCCCTTGCCGTTCTTGCGGCCGCGACGGTCGAGGTCGTCGACCATCTTGTTGATCAGCGCCATATGCTCGGGCTTGACCGAGGCTTCGCCCAGATCGGCAATCGAGGCCTTCATGATCTTCTGGGAAAGATCGACGGCCACCTCGTCGTTCAGCGACAACGGGCCGACCGGCATGCCGGCGAACTTGGCGGCATTCTCGATCATGACCGGCGGCACGCCTTCGGCCAGCATGTCATAGGCTTCGTTGATGTAACGGAAGACGCAGCGATTGACGAAGAAGCCGCGCGTGTCGTTGACGACGATCGGGGTCTTCCTGATCGCGGCGACGTAATCGAGCGCGACGGCCAGCGCCTTGTCGCCGGTTTCCTTGCCGAGAATGACTTCGGTCAGCATCATCTTCTCGACCGGCGAGAAGAAGTGGATGCCGATGAAATCGACCGGGCGCTTCGAATTTTCGGCCAGGCCCGTGATCGGCAGGGTCGAGGTGTTGGAGGCAAAGATCGCGCCTTCCGGCAGCACGGCCTCGACCTTCTCAATCACGGCCTTCTTGACGTCGCGATCCTCGAAGACCGCCTCGATGACGAGATCGGCATCGGCGAGCGTGGCGTAATCGGCAGAGGGCGTGATCAGGGCGAGCAGCTTGTCGCCGTCGTCCTTGCTCATCTTGCCCTTGCCGACGGCGCCGGCGACCAGACCTTCGCAGACGGCCTTGCCCTTGCCCGCAGCCTCCATGTCGCGATCGTTGAGAACGACCGGGATGCCGGCAGCGGCCGTGACATAACCGATCGAGGCGCCCATGAAGCCGGCGCCGACGACGCCGATCTTCTTGAACTCGCTCTTTGCAACACCGGCCGGGCGGCGGGCGCCCTTGCCGAGTTCCTGCATCGAGACGAAGAGCGAGCGGATCATCGAGAAGGCCTCGGTGGTCTGCAGGATCTGGGTGAAATAGCGCTGCTCGATCTTCAGGCCCGTCTCGAACGGCACCTGCAGGCCTTCATAGACGGACTTCAGGATGGCGAGTGCGGCCGGATAGTTTCCGGCGGTTTCGCGGCGCAGGATGGCGGAGGCGGCCGGCCAGAGCTGGGCAGCAGCCGGCGTCCAGATGCCGCCGCCCGGGACCTTGAAGCCCTTCTCGTCCCAGGGGGCGACCGGCTTCAGACCGTCCTTGATCATTTGCTTGGCCGCATTGATCAACTCGCCCGGCTCGACGACCTGATGCACGAGGTTCATCGCCTTGGCACGGGCGGCCGTCAGGCTCGAGCCGGTGGTCATCATCTGCAGGGCGTCCTGCGCATTGGCGAGGCGGGCCACACGCTGGGTGCCGCCGGCGCCGGGGAAGATGCCGACCTTGACCTCGGGCAGCGCGATCTTGACCGACTTGGCATTGGAAGCAACACGGCCGTGGCAGGCGAGCGACAGCTCGAAGGCGCCGCCCATGCAGGTGCCGTTGATCGCCGAGACCCAGGGCTTGCCATTGGTCTCGATCTTGCGCCACAGCCAGGTCATGCGGCCGACGGCCTCGAAGATCTTCTGCATGGCGCCTTCCGGATCGCTGGCGCGCTCCGACGCGATGGTCTCGAACATGCCCTTGATCATGGTGAGATCCGCACCGCCGGAGAAGGTCGACTTGCCGGAAGTGAAGACAACGCCCTTGACGCCGTCATCGGAGACGGTCTGGTCGATGATCCTTTCGATCTCGTCCATGACCTCGACAGTAAAGACGTTCATCGACTTTTCCGGCATGTCCCAGGTGACGAGTGCGATGCCGTCCGCGTCGGTCTCGATGGTGAAGTTCTTGTAGGTCATGATGGGATTCCTCTTCCCTGAAATTCGATGTTGTGCAGGACAGCCCCCCTCACCCGGCCTCCGCTTCGCTCGGCCACCCTCTCCCCGAGGGGAGAGGAGGATTGGCCAGCGCTGCGGCGACATCTCTTCTCCCCAGCGGGGAGAAGGTGCCGGCAGGCGGATGAGGGGGGCTACCCCATCAAACGCGTTCGATCACTGTCGCGGTGCCCATGCCCGCGCCGATGCAGAGGGTGACCAGCGCGGTGTTCAGATCGCGTCGCTCCAGCTCGTCGAGCACCGTGCCGAGGATCATCGCGCCGGTGGCACCGAGCGGGTGGCCCATGGCGATTGCGCCGCCGGCGACGTTCATCTTGGCGTGGTCGATGTCGAAATGCTGCATGAAGCGCAGGACGACGGCGGCGAAGGCCTCGTTCAGTTCGAAGAGGTCGAAATCGGAGATCTTCATGCCGGTGCGGGCGAGAAGCTTTTCGGTGACGTCGACCGGGCCAGTCAGCATCAGGGCCGGATCGGAACCAATATTGGTGAAGGCGCGGATGCGGGCGCGGGGCTTCAGGCCCATGGCCTGACCGCCGGCCTTCGAGCCAACGAGAACGGCGGCTGCACCGTCGACGATGCCAGAAGAGTTGCCGGCATGGTGGACATAGGTGATGCGCTCGATTTCCGGATGCGCCTGGATGGCGACGGCTTCGAACCCGCCCATTTCGCCCGGCATCTGGAAGGAGGCCTGCAGGCTTGCCAGCGACTGCATGTCGGTGCCCGGGCGCATATGCTCGTCGCGGTCGAGAATGGTCAGGCCGTTGACGTCTTTTACCGGAATGACAGACTTGGCGAAGTTGCCGGCGGCCCAGGAGGCGGCGGCGCGCTTCTGGCTTTCGACGGCATAGGCGTCGACGTCGTCACGGGTGAATCCATATTTCGTGGCGATCAGGTCGGCCGAGACGCCCTGCGGCATGAAATAGCCGGGGAAGTTGACCGAGGGGTCCATGTACCAGGCGCCACCCGACATGCCCATGCCAACGCGGGACATGCTTTCGACGCCACCGGCAATGACGATGTCGTCGGAACCGGCCACGACCTTGCCGGCGGCGAGGTTGATGGCATCGAGACCCGAGGCGCAGAAGCGCGAGATCTGCATGCCCGGCGCCTTGAAATCATAACCGGCTTCGAAGGCGGCGGCCTTGGGGATCACGGCACCGGCTTCCATGACCGGATCGACGCAGCCGAAGATGATGTCGTCGACCTTGGCCGTGTCGAGGCCGTTGCGGTCGCGCAGCGCTTCCAGCGTGCGTGCAGCCAGACGCGGCGTCGGCACTTCGTGCAGCGAACCGTCCTTCTTGCCGCGACCGCGGGGGGTGCGCACGTGGTCGTAAATAAAGGCTTCCGTCATGTTTCTCTCCCTTGGGCGCCTGGGCGCCTGAATTTCAATGTCCTCCGCCTGCCATTCTTTCGGCAAGACGGGGCCGCATCCTCGGGTCAACCCTCCCCCTTGTGGGGAGGGTCGGAGCGCAGCGACGGGGAGGGGTAACCCCGGAACAAGGCCCCTCCCCAACCTTCCCCACAAGGGGGAAGAGCAGGTCGCGCGATCAAAACGCCTCGGCGGCCATTTCCATCAGGCTGTCGGCACCGGTTTCGATGCGGGCCTTGCGGAGTGATGTCTCCGGCATGACCTTTTCCATGTAGAAGCGGCCGGTCAACAGCTTGTTCTTGTAATAATCGGCGTCGCCGGAGCCGGCGGCGAGGTTTTCATTGGCGGCCTTGGCCATCTTGGCCCACATGTAGCCGAGCACGACGAGGCCGAAGAGGTGCATGTAATCGGTGGAGCCGGCGCCGGCATTGTCGGGCTTGGCCATGGCGTTCTGCATGAACCACATGGTGGACGCCTGCAGGTCGTTCAAGCCCTTCTTCAGGCTCTTGGTAAAGCCGGCCATCGCCTCGTCGTTGCGGTTTTCCTCGCAGAAATCACCGATTTCCTTGAACAGCGCCATGACGGCCCGGCCGCCATTGAGACCGAGCTTGCGGCCAACGAGATCGAGCGCCTGAATGCCGTTGGCGCCTTCGTAGATCATGGCGATACGGGCATCGCGGACATACTGGGACATGCCCCATTCCTCGATATAGCCGTGGCCGCCATAGACCTGCTGGGCCATGACCGCATGGTCGAAGCCCTTGTCGGTCAGCACGCCCTTGAGGATGGGGGTCATCAGGCCGAGAATGTCATCGGCGGCCTGACGCTCGGCAGCATCCGTCGAGCGATGGGCGATGTCCGACTTCAGCGCCGTCCAGAGCGTGAAGGCGCGACCAGCCTCGTTGAAGGACTTGATCGTGAGCAGCGCACGACGGATGTCGGGATGCACGATGATCGGATCGGCCTTCTTTTCCGGCGCCTTGACGCCAGACAGTGACCGGCCCTGGATGCGCTCGCGGGCATAATTGGCGGCGTTCTGATAGGCGATCTCGGAGATCGACAGGCCCTGCAGGCCAACGCCGAGGCGGGCTTCGTTCATCATGACGAACATGGCGGCAAGGCCCTTGTTCTCAGCCCCGATCAGGTAGCCGGTCGCCTCGTCATAGTTCATGACGCAGGTGGCGTTGCCGTGGATGCCCATCTTGTGCTCGATCGCACCGCAGGAAACCGTGTTGCGATCGCCGACCGAGCCATCATCGCCGACCATGAACTTCGGCACGATGAAGAGCGAAATGCCCTTGGTGCCTTCAGGCGCGCCCTCGATGCGGGCGAGCACCAGATGGATGATGTTATCCGACATGTCGTGTTCGCCGGCCGAGATGAAGATCTTCTGGCCGGAGATCTTGTAGGAACCATCACCATTCGGCACGGCCTTGGTGCGCAGCAGACCGAGATCGGTTCCGCAATGCGGCTCGGTGAGGTTCATGGTGCCGGTCCAGATGCCCTCGACCATCTTCGGCAGATATTTCTGCTTCTGCTCATCCGAGCCGTGGACGAGGATCGCGGCAATGGCCCCCTGGGTCAGGCCCGGATACATCATCAACGCCATATTGGCCGACGACATGTATTCGCCGACGGCAGAGTGCAGCGTGTAAGGCAGCCCCTGCCCGCCGAACTCGGCCGGAACGGCGAGACCCAGCCAGCCGCCCTGACAATAGGCATCATAGGCCTGCTTGAAGCCCTTCGGCGTTGTGACGGAACCATCGTCCGCGCGCTTGCAGCCTTCCTGATCGCCCGAAAGATTCAAGGGAAAGAGTTCTTCTTCCGCAAGCCGGGCGGCCTCACCGACAATCGCCTCGACCATGTCAGGCGTCGCATCCTCGAAGCCGGGAAGGTTGTTGTAACGCTCGAGGCCGAGAACATCGTTCAGGATGAAAAGCGTGTCGTTTACGGGAGCCTTGTAGACGGGCATCGGGCATCTTCCTCCAAAGACAAAATTCCGAGCGGATCAGATCAGGCCCGCTTATACAAAATATTGACGTGCGCGTAAACGTCAAAGTTCTGACTGCTTGCGATTTTTGCGTCCGGCGCGGCGCGCAAGGCGGAAACGCGGCGCCTCAGGCCGACCGAACCGTCGTCTTGATGCCTCAACGGCCCAAATGAAGAATTCCTCCCTGCGCTTAACTGCTTCTTTACCATGTTTCCTGAAAAGTTGACCTGACAGCCGGGTCTCCGCAATCGATTCCGACCGATGCGCCACACCTCCTAAGGGGTGGCAAAACAGAGGTTGGACTGATGGGAGACCCAGCACCCCTTACCGCGGCATCGGCGATTGCCGACAGCATCGAAGCGAGCAGAACATGAACGGATCTCGATCCCCCTCCCAGCGCCCCGGCGGCCCATCCTCGCTGGATGCCTTGAGCCGCACGATCGAAGGGCTGGAAGCGCGCATCGGCGACCTGATGGAGCAGAGCGGACGCCGCCGGCCGGACGAGCCGCCACGCGGCGAAAGCCCGTTCCGGCCTGATCCGCTCCGCGAAATCCGCGAACGCCAGCGCGCCCTTGAGGAGAGCCGTCTGCGCGCCGCAGAGGGTGCAGGTGCCATACGCCAGCCGGATGCCGCTCTCCAGCCGCGGGCGCCTCTGCGCGAGCCAGCGCCGGCCCTCAGGGAACCCTATGCGCGCGACCCGCAGCCAGGATTCGACAATCGCCCTGCCCTGCGTCCGGCGGAGCGCCAGGCGACGGACTTTGCACATGCCCTGCTTGGCCTGCGCCAGGATTTGAAGAAGGACTTTGCCGACAGCCTGAACCGGGAAGTTGTTGGCCTGCGCGAAGAGATGCGCTCGATCCGCGCGCTTGCCGAGGCAACTCGCCCGGGAGACGACCTGCGTGCCGACATTGAGCGGCTGGCGGATAGCATCCACCATCTCGACAGCGCAAGGAGCCCGGAGACCGAAGGGCTTCGGGAAGACTTCAATCAGCTTCGGTCTCTGATGGATGGCCTTGCCCGCGAGGACTCCGTGCAGCGGATGGAACGTCGCTGGAGCGATGTCGAAGTTAGGCTCGACCAGTTTGACCCTGAGGCCATCCGGGAGGAAATCCTGCGGCTTGCCGACAGGCTGGATGCGATGAAGGTGCAGCTTGGTGGCCTTGCCGACCGCAACGCCATCACCGTCCTCGAGGACAAGCTGATCTCCGTTGCGGCCGCGCTGGAGCAGATCAGCGCGCAGATCGACCCCAATGAACGGCTGGTGATGGAGCAGTTCGCCGGCCTCGACCTGAGGCTGGACGAAATCAGCCGCGCGATTGCCGCAAGCCGCAACAATGCCGCGAACGACCCGGCGAGCTTCCAGCGCCTGGAAGAACGCCTGGCATCGATGGCAACCCAGATCGACGATTTCACCACGCGGCCCGCCGCAGACGATCACGCCTCTCGCGAACTCGCCGAACGCCTGGAGATCCTTTCGCAGCGGATTGAACAGCTTTCGGCAGAACAGAGCGTGCTGCGTGTCGAGGAACGCATCGACCAGCTTTCCGCCTATCTGGAGCAGCATCACCAGCCGCAGGAACTGCCAGACCTGACCGGTTATCTTGCCGATATCTCACGCAAGATCGACGCGATGGATTATGGCTCGACCCATGACCTGCTCACCGACCGGCTTGAGGCGCTTACCCTCAGGATCGAGGAGATGGAACGGCCGGTTGCCACGCAGGCTGTCGATGACAGCGCGCTGCGCAGCCTGGAAGGCCGCCTCACCGCCGTGGTCGATCGCCTGGAGGAAAGCCAGGGCAATCAATCCGGCTTTGAAACTGCGAGCCTTCGCGGCCTTGAAGAACAGATCGCCCATCTCTCCACGCTGATCAGCCAGCCGATGGCGGCGCAGCCTGATGTGGCCGATCGCATCTCGGCGCTTGAAGACTACGTCGCGACCAGCGACGAATACATTATCGAAGCGGCGCGCCAGGCGGCGGAAACCGTCATGGCGAATTTCGCCCAGTATAGCGGCGCGACCGGCGGGGCGAGCGCGACAGACATCGGCGTTCTGACCGCGCTTGCCGATCACCTGAAGCAACTTGAAGAGTATTCGCGCCATTCGGAAGAACGGACGCACCGCACCTTCGAGGCGCTGCACGACACGCTGGTGCAGATTGCGGGTCGCCTGGACGAACTGCATGAGGGCGCGCGCCATGATGGGCCGCAGGTGGACGACGTGAGCCAGCCGGAACCGCGGCGCTGGGCCGACGAGGAAGCGGCCTATACCGTCCCTCCGACCCGCGACCACGCTGCCGAAGCTCGGCACAACGATCCTGCACCATCCGTGGCATGGGAACAGCCGGCTGCACGATACGAGGTTGCCGAGCCCGTTTCGACCGCACCCGACAGCATTCCGGCCCCGGCGCCTGAACCGGCTTATGCCTACCATCAGGAAGAAGAGGCGCAGCCTACAGCAAAGCTGGACCATGGAGCGACGATCCCTGAGGTTGTCGTTTCGACTGGTGAGCGCGAAACGGCGAGCGCCAAGCCCAGCCTGCTTGCCGGCCTTGGTCGAAAGATCATGCCGGGTCGCAAGGAGCCTGCCGCTCCCGATGCAGCCGACGCGCCCTCCACAAGTCCCGAAGGCCGCCAGGTCATCTCGCCTGCGCCGTCGATCGACCCGGTCGAGGTTCTGCGACCGGACGATACCAATGAATTGCTCGAACCCGGCTCCGGCGCGCCGGATGTCCGCAAGATCCTGGAGCGGGTTCGCGCCAGCCAGCAGCAGGCCGCAAGACAGGCAGCAACGACCGAGACGCGCGACGACCGTGCAGACTATATCGCCGCGGCGCGTCGGGCCGCCCAGGCGGCTGCGATGGAAATGAACCGGGCGCAGAAGACGGCAGCAAGCGGCGACGATGCCGCAGCCTCCGGCGCCGGCGAAGCTGGCAAGACCTCGCTACTTGGCCGCTATCGTCGACCGATCCTCATTGCCGTGGGCGCAGTCCTGCTGGCGGCGATGGCCATGCCGCTCGTCAACACCTTCCTGCAGCCGGCAAATGTCATCGCGATCGACGCGCCGACCCAGGACGCTCCAGAAGGCGCACCCGATGAGACGAGTGCGCTTGATGCCCCGGCAATCGGCGCCGCCGTTGCGGGCGATGCCATCGCGGCCGGCGACGCGGGCAATGTCGCTGCGGCAGACGCTGAAACGGCGACAGCACCTTTCGGAAGACCGGTTGAAACGCAGCCCGAACCGCTTGTTGCAAGCGCCATGGCGGGAGGCGATAGCGCAGCCCCCGTCGAAGGCACGAACATGGAGGCGGCTTCATCCACGCCTGTCACCGATGCGCCGTCTGACGCGCAGGCAGCTTCGGCGGAGATCGCAAACGCCGCATCCGCTGCGCAACCCGTTGCAGACAGCGCGATATCCATCGAGGTGCCAGCGGCCATTACGCCGGCATCGCTGGTGGAGGCTGCAAAACGCGGCGATGCCGTGGCTCTGTTCGAGATCGGCGCGCGCTTTACCGACGGTCGCGGCGTGCCGAGCGATTTTGCTGAAGCCGCCAAGTGGTATCGCCTGTCTGCCGATCGCGGCTTTGCGCTGGCGCAGTATCGTCTGGCCAATTTCCTCGAAAAGGGCACCGGCCTTCCAGCCGATCCTGCCGAAGCCAAACGCTATTATGAACTGGCCGCGAGTGCGGGCAATGCCAGCGCGATGCACAATCTTGCCGTCATGCACGCCTCCGGGCGCGATGGCACGCCGGATTATGGCAAGGCCGTGGAATGGTTCACCCAGGCCGCCGAGCACGGGGTGTCCGACAGTCAGTTCAACCTGGCGATCCTGCTGGCCCGCGGCAATGGCGCCGGCCAGGATCTTGCCGGCTCCTACAAGTGGTTTGCGATTGCGGCCAAGGGCGGCGATGCCGATGCTGCGGAAAAGCGCGACGAGGTGGGCAAGGCCCTGCAACCCGCCGACCTGGAGCGCGCAAAGGCCGAGGTCGATGCGTGGAAAGCTAGGGAACCCGACCTGGACTCCAATACAGCCAACATGCCTGATGAATGGGCGGGCAAGGGCTTGAAGACCTCAAGCGTCGACATGAAGAAGGCCGTGACCAACATCCAGGCCATTCTCAACAAGAACGGCTTCGATGCCGGCAAGCCGGATGGCGTGATGGGCGAAAAGACCGTGACCGCGATCAAGGCCTTCCAGGCGTCAAAGGGTCTCGCCCCGACCGGACAGGTGGACGACAAGCTGGTCAGCGCACTTTTGACGAACAACAAGTGAGCTTCGTCACAGAAGGCACAAAATCGCAGCTTATGGCTAGGGTGTCGGTTGACACTCCAAGCCCTGGGGGCGCAAGAATGTAATCGGCTGGGGCCAAGGACTATCAAGCACTTGGGCCAAATCTGAGATAATTCCAAACGAGCCGTTGCCGGCTCGATGTCCACCGTGCCGCAAGGTGCGGTCTGCTGCATTTGGGGCCTGAAAGTGACGATCTATTTGCCGATCGCCGAGTTGTCGGTCAACGTGTTCATCATCCTCGGCATGGGCGCGGCTGTCGGCTTTCTCTCGGGCATGTTCGGCGTCGGCGGCGGGTTTCTCATCACGCCGCTTCTGATCTTCTACAACATTCCGCCTGTCGTTGCCGTTGCCACCGGCGCAAACCAGGTCGTGGCCTCCTCCGTTTCCGGCGCGATCAGCCATTTCAGGCGCGGCACGCTCGACATGAAGCTGGGCTTCATGCTGCTCATCGGGGGTCTGGTGGGCGCGACGATCGGCGTCTGGATCTTCTCATGGCTGCGGCGGATGGGTCAGCTGGACCTGATCATCTCGCTGCTCTACGTCGTTTTTCTCGGCACGGTCGGCGCGCTGATGCTGATCGAGAGCCTCAGGGCGCTGCGCCGCGCCTCGCGCAACGAGAGCGTGCCGCTGAAACGGCCGGGCCAGCACAACTGGGTGCACCGGCTGCCGTTCAAGATGCGTTTCAAGAAGTCGAAGATCTACCTGAGCGTCATCCCGATCCTGGCTCTCGGCTTTGCCATCGGCATCCTGACTTCGGTGATGGGTGTCGGCGGCGGCTTCATCATGGTGCCGGCGATGATCTATCTTTTGCGCATCCCGACCAACGTGGTTGTCGGAACATCGCTGTTCCAGATCATCTTCACCACGGCCTACACGACCATTGTGCAGGCTTCGACCAACTATTCCGTCGACATCGTGCTTGCCTTCATCCTGATGGTCGCCGGCGTCATCGGGGCGCAATACGGTGTGCGGGTCGGGCAGAAGCTGCGCGGCGAGCAATTGCGAGCACTGCTTGGTCTCCTGGTTCTTGCCGTCGGCGTGCGTCTTGCGATCCAGCTCGTGGTGACGCCGGCAGACATCTACTCGATCGCGATCGGAGGCTGAGATGAAGATCGGCCTGCCGTTGCTTGTCATGATCGTTGCGCTTCTCGGCGCTGCCCCCGGCGTGCGGGCGCAAAATCCGCTGGAGTTGCAGATTGTCGGCGGCGAGACGCTGGATATCGGCACCTCGACCAGCGAAATCGCGATTACCTCCGATTTCACCGGCGCGGATCTGACGATCTTCGGTGCGCTTTCCAATGTCGATCAGCTGCTTCTGGCCATCGGCCAATACGATGTGGTGGTGACGCTGGAGGGCCCGCGCGACTGGACGACGGTGCGGCGCAAGGAGCGGCTGTTCGGCATCTGGGTCAACCGCGCCTCGATGACCTTCGAGCAGATGCCGATTTCCTATTCGCTGGCGAGCACGCGGCCGGTGGAGCAGATCGCGGCCGATCAGCAATTGACGTCGCTCGGCGTCGGCATCGATCACCTGGCGCTGACGCCAACCGGTTTCATCAGCACGGCAGCCAATCTCTCCGAGTTCCGCGAGGCCTTCCGGCGGCTCAAACAATCCGACGGGCTCTACCAGCGGGATACGGGCGGCGTGCGTTTCGTCTCGTCGAGCCTGTTCAAGGCGACACTGCGCTTGCCGGCCAACATTCCAGACGGCGTGCACACGGTGAAAGCCTATCTGTTCAAGTCCGGCCAGTTCGTGACCGAGAAGGAACAGCCGCTTCGCGTGATCAAAACCGGCCTTGAGGAAATGATCACGCAGGCCGCGCATGAGCGCCCGATCTTTTACGGCCTGTTTGCCGTGGCGCTTGCGCTTCTGACGGGCTGGGCGGCGAGCCTGATCTTCCGCAAGGACTGACGGGTCAGCGCGCGGGGTCGAGCCTTGCCTTGACGTCAAGATAGGCTTGCGTGAGTTCGGCCAACACATCGCGGGCGCCGGGCTTGCGCGGCTCTCCCAGATGCATGACCCGCAGCTCCTGCATGAAGGCTGCCCAGAGGTCGGGACCGGCCTCCTCCAGGATCTGGGCCCGGATCGCCAGATCCTCGCTGACCGGCATGTGCTTGCGCCCCCAAGCCGCCATCATGGCCAGCATCGGTACAAGCTCGATTGCCTCCGCCGTCAGGCTGTAGATGCCCTTCTGCTTGTGCGCGGGATCATCGGCCCGCGTCAGAAGGCCGTTCGCAGTCAGACGTTTCAACCTGTCAGCTAGAATGTTGGAGGCAATGCCCTCTTCGGAATTCTGCAGCAATTCGCGAAAATGTCGGCGATTGCCGAACATCACGTCGCGGATGACGATGAGGCTCCAGCGATCTCCCAGCACTTCCAGTGTCAGATTGATCGGGCAACCCGAGCGTTGCGTGGTCATGATGCGCACTCCAAAACTGATTGCGTCTTGCCACCAGATCCGCTAGGGATCAACTGATTTCAATATGCAACCGGTTTATGAGGGGAACAAGATGCGCAAGTTGATCGGCTGGAACCTGATGTCGCTGGACGGGTATTTCGAGGGGGAAACGCCTTGGGACCTCGCCTTTCACATGGCGGCGTGGGGAGAGGATATGCGGAACTATGCCCTCTCGCTGGGCGAGGAGACCGACTTCATCGTCTTCGGTCGCAAGACCTATGAGGGTATGGCTGCCTATTGGCCCGAGGCGACAGAAGAACCTGAGATCAAGGCCTACATGAATACCAAGCCCAAGGGCGTGGCAAGCCGCACTCTCTCCGAAGCGACCTGGAACAACACGCGCATCCTGAAGGATGCCGTATCCGAACTTACGGCGATGAAAGCGCAGGAGGGCAAGGCCATCTTCATTTTCGGCAGCGCCGAACTGCAGCAGGAGATGCTGGAAGCAGGGTTGATGGACGAGCTGCGAGTATGCGTGGCGCCCGTGCTGCTCGGCCGGGGAAATCCGCTGTTCAAGCCCGGCTCCGAAAAGCCCCTCAGCCTGATTGAGGCCCGCCCCGTCGACACGGGTGCCGTGATACTACGCTACAGCGTGGGCCGTTGAATTGAGACTCAGGCGAGCAGGTTGCCGTAGCGGACGGAGTAGATCCGGTCTCGCCCCAAGAGATGGGCGATCAGGTCGGTGCGGGCGAAGAGGCCGGTGAACGCCTTGTGGCGCAAATCCAGCCCACCTGTGGTGACACCGAAGGACGGCATGACCATGCGGCTGCCATCGGTTGCGAAACACGGCCGTCGCACGGACTTTTCCCGGCGACGGACGGTGGCCGCGGGATGCAGGTGACCGGCGACCTCGCCTCGGCCATGCGCGAGTGACGGCTCGTGCCGGAAGGTCAGCCCCGCAAGCGTGAACTCGTCGAGCGAGATGCCGGGCAGATCGCATATGCCGTCGGGATCGTGGTTGCCGTTGATCCAGATGATGTCGCGGCCAACGGCCAGGCTTCGGATCATCTCACGAAAGGCCTGTGGCATGAGGGCCGAGCCGACGCGATCGTGGAAATTATCGCCGAGGCTAATGATGGTTCGCGGCTGGTAGCGCGCGAGAACGGACTGCAGAAGCGTGAGCGTGGCGAGCGTGTCGTAAGGCGGCAGAAGCTGGCCCCGTCGCGCGAAGGCGGCGCCCTTTTCCAGATGCAGATCCGACACGACGAGCGTATCGTGATCTGGGAGATACAGGGCACCGGTCAGATCGCAGACAGCCGCGACGCCCGAGAGGGCGATCTCGGTCGTGCAGTCCATCGTTTCGATCGGCGTCAGGCGCCGTGCCGTCAAACCCGTCATCATTCCGGTCCCGCGAATTGGCCGCTTCTTATCCGCATCAAGCCGTTTACGCCATGGCTTCGGCGATAAGATCGTCCGCTGCCATGGAAAGCACATGCTCCTGCGCCTCGCCGGCCACCGGCTCCTTGCCGATTTCGAGAAGGACCGGAACGGCAAGCGGCGAAATATGGGTCAGCCGCTTGTGCAGGATATGCCCCCTGATTCGTGCCAGCATATCGGCAAGCCGGGCGATGTCCAAAAGTCCCTGCGCGGCATCCTGCCGCGTGGCCTGCAGCAGGATATGATCCGGTTCGTGGCTGCGCAGCACGTCGTAGATGAGATCGGAAGAGACCGTGACCTGACGACCGGATTTTTCCTTGCCCGGATGGCGCTGCTCGATCAGCCCGGCAATGACGGCGCAGTTGCGGAAGGTGCGCTTCAGCATGAAGCTCTCGTCGAGCCAGCTTTCGAGATCGTCTCCGAGCATATCCTGGTCGAAAAGCTCGGCAAGGCTTAAAGCCCCGCGCGCGATCAGCGAGCCCATGTCCTCAAGTCCCCAGATGGCAAGCGCGTAATCCGTTGCGACGAAGCCGAGCGGCTTCGCACGCATACGCTCGAGGCGGCGGGTGAGCAGCATGCCGAGTGTCTGATGCGCGAGCCGCCCTTCGAAGGCATAGACCACCATGTAGAAGCGTTCGCCGCGGGGAAAGGTCTCGATCAGGAGATCGCCGCGCTTTGGCAAGACCGACTTTTCCTCTTGCAGGGACAGCCAGTCGCGCACCTGATCCGGCAGGTTGGCACGGCGATGGGGATCATCGAGCATGGCGCGCACCTGATCGGCGAGATAGGTGGACAGCGGAAACTTGCCGCCGGCATAGGCCGGGATCTTCGGATCCATCGAAAAGGCGTTGGAGACCAGGCACTCATTGTCGCGGATGCCCTCGAAGCGCAGGACCTTGCCGGCAAAAAGGAAGGTATCGCCCTGGGTCAGCTGCTCGAAGAAATATTCCTCGACCTTGCCCAGCGTCATGCCGCCGCGCCCGATGGAACCGAGGTGGTTGCGTTTGACCATTCGCACATTGAGCATCGGCATCTCGACGATGGTGCCGAGGTTCAGCCGGTACTGCTGCGCCACCTGCGGATTGGACACGCGCCAGAGACCATCGGCCCGGCGGCGGATACGGGCGTATCGCTCGTAGGTCTTCAGCGCATAGCCGCCCGTTGCGACGAAATCGACGATGCGGGAAAAGGTCTCGCGCGGCAAAGCGGCGTAAGGAAGCGCGGTGCGAACCTCGCGGTAGAGGGCATCTTCGTCAAAGGCATCGGCACAGGCCATGCCGAGCACGTGCTGGGCGAGGACGTCGAGCGAGCCTTCGCCCACCGGCGGCGTATCCTGCGCGCCGATATAATTGGCGTCGAGGGCTGCCTGGCATTCCATGACCTCGAAGCGATTGGCCGGAACGAGGATGGCGCGCGAAGGCTCGTCCATGCGGTGATTGGCGCGGCCGATGCGCTGGGCGAGCCGGCTTGCCCCCTTGGGCGCCCCGACATGGATGACGAGATCGACATCGCCCCAGTCGATGCCAAGATCGAGCGTCGAGGTTGCGACGACGGCGCGCAGACGATTTTCCGCCATCGCCGCCTCGACCTTGCGGCGCTGGGACACGTCGAGCGAGCCATGGTGGAGCGCAATGGGCAGGTTGTCGTCATTGACCGTCCAAAGCTCCTGGAACAGCATTTCGGCCTGGGAGCGTGTGTTGACGAAGAGAAGCGTCGTCTGGAAGTCCTTCAGCACCCGATAGATTTCCGGAATGGCATGGACGGCGCGGTGGCCCGACCAGGGAATGCGATCCTCTGTCTGCAGGATGGTGATATGCGGACGTGCCCCGCCATCGACCGTGATGACGCCCGCGGCGTTTTCGCCCTCTTGCCGCTGTTCGACCAGCCAACGTCGAAGATCCATCGGCTCGGCGACGGTGGCGGAGAGGCCGATGGTCTTCAATCCCGGCGCAAGGTCGCGAAGCCGTGCGAGACCGAGCGACATAAGGTGACCGCGCTTGGAGGTGACCAGCGAGTGCAACTCGTCGAACACGACATAGCGCAGATCCCCAAAGAACCTTTTGGCATCGGCATGGGATATGAGGAGCGCCAGCTGTTCCGGCGTCGTCAAAAGAATGTCGGGCGGATGGGTCTTCTGTCTCTGCCGCTTGGAGGCCGGCGTGTCGCCGGTACGATTTTCGATCGAGATGGGCAGGCCCATTTCCGTGACCGGCTTCATCAGATTGCGCTCGATATCGACGGCAAGCGCCTTCAAGGGCGAAATGTAGAGCGTGTGGATGCCGGTGAAGGCTTCGCCAGGCTTCTTGCGCCCGCGCGCGGTCAGTTCCGTGAGAGACGGCAGAAAGCCGGCCAGGGTCTTGCCGGCGCCGGTCGGCGCGATCAGCAGCAGACTTTCGCCCGATCTCGACCTTGCCAGCAGTTCCAGCTGGTGATCGCGCGGCGCCCAGCCCTTTTCGCCGAACCAGCGAAGGAAGGGGGCAGGCAGGAGGGCAAGGGCGGAATCATCTGAGCTCACCGGCTGAAGGTAGTGACTGGGCAGAGAAAGAGAAGAGGGTAGCGGCTGCCTTGCAGCAGATTGAAGAGATCAGGCAAAGCTGCTATGTTCCGTAAGTTACGGAAAAGGATCAGCCCATGGTGCGCGTGCCCGCATCCGAGTTTCAGAAGAATTTTGGCGAATGGCACGAACGGATCTACCAAGGTCCTGTCGAGATCACGCGCTATGGCAGGCCGACCGCCTATCTCGTCTCGGCGGAGATGTTTCAGCAGCTGTGGGAACGGTTCAGGGTCAGCCTTCCGGTCGAAGCCCTCGGCATCGACGAGATCGACGCCGTGCTGAAGTCGGAGGTGGCGACGGATGAACCGTATGATCTCGACGACCTCCCCAACGGATGAAGATCCCGGCCGAACCACCCATCGGCCATGTTGTGGCCTACGAATATCTGTGGTCGAGCAAAGCCGGGCGACGTCAGGACGGAGAGAAGACCTATCCGACAGCACTCCTGCTGGCGAAGAAGGATGAGTTCGGCTCAACCATCGTCTATGCGCTGGGCATTTCGCACATGAAGCCGCAGGCTGGCCGACGTGCGCTGCAGGTCCCCGAGAAACTCTGCCGTCATATCGGTCTGGATGATCGCCCGCAGTGGATCTATACCGACGAACTCAATCTCTTCGTATGGCCCAGACCGGATTTGCGCCCCGCCCAGTGGATCTCGCGGAAGCGCCTGGTAGAGGATACATGCGTGCTCGGCGCTCTGCCTCGCGACTGGTTCGATCTGGTCAAGCAGCACTTCGCTGAAAGCTACCGATTGCGCCAGCTCGCCCCGACGAAACGCACGGAGTGAAAGCTATCTCAGCGCGATATAGCGGTCCGAGCGGTGGTTGATGGTGAGGAAGAGGTTCAGGACAACGGCGCCGACGATGGAGTAGAGCACCACCGAGGGGCTGACGACGGCGAAGGCGAGTGCCATGATGCAAAGATCGAAGGCAAGCTGCACAAGGCCTGCGCGGACGCCGAAGCGATCCTGGACATAGACCGCGAGGATGCCGAGACCGCCGAGGCTGGCGCGGTGGCGGTAGAGCGCGAGAAGGCCGAAGCCCAGGAGAAGCCCGCCAAGGATCGCCGCCCAGATCGGCGCGATGCTCTGGATCACGAGAAAGCGGCTCTCGATTTCGACCAGGAAGGATGTCAGGCCGACGGCAAGGAATGTCTTCAGCGTGAAATCCACGCCGACGCGCCGCAGGGACAGGATGTAGAAGGGCAGATTGAGCACGAAGAACAGGAGACCGAAGCTCCAGCCGCTCCAATAATGCAGGACAAAGGCAAGGCCCGCCATGCCGCCGGTGAGCAGCCCGACCTGAGCGAGGAAATAGAGACCGAGTGCGGCAATCAGGCTGCCGGCCACGAGGCCCTGCAGGTCTTCCGCAGGCGTATGGCGGGCGGGGTTGGAATTCCAGATGCCCAACATGCTCGTCAGATGCGCCATGACACGTCTCCAGAATGGCTTTTCGATGAGAAAATACCGTAAGAGCACTGGAAAACAAGGGTGATAGGTCAGCAAACCTGACCTATGCTGCAAATCGCAAGAAAGCTGCGTCTCAGGGGTTGTGCGTCGCAACAAACAGGATGCCCTGGAGCGGTTTTCCGCCATCCTTGCGAATGGTGGTTCTGTGCAGGGTGAGCAGACTGAAGCCATGTTCGGCCAGGCGGGCGCCAACATGGCTTTCGGTGTGCGCATAGCGCAGGCTTGGCAGCAGGTCGAAGCCCTCCCCTTCGCCTGCATCTTCAACCGAAAAGGCAAAGAGACCGGCGGGGCTTGCGAGGCGGGCAGCCAGCGCGAAGGCCGGGCCGAGATCGCCGAGATACATCAGCACATCGGCGGCGGAGACGAGATCGGCGCGATGGGGCGAGAGCTCGCCCTCGAACAGGCCGGACTGGCTTGCCTCGAGCGAGAGATCGGCCCGTGCGAGCAGATCGTACAAATCCTTTTCGGCGGCTTTGGCCAGCATGTTGGCCGAGAGGTCGAAGCCTTCGAGGCGCGTGACGCGGGTGCGGATTTCCGCTCCGAACAGGCCTGTGCCGCAGCCGAGATCGACCGCGAGCGCAAAATGCCTGTCGTCATGCGCGACAATCAGTTCGGCCAGCTTTTGCGGCACCGAATAATCGAGGCGCTCGACGAGTGACTTGTCGAACCGGTCGGCATAATCGTCGAAAAGGGCTTCGACGTAGGCAATTGGCGGGGCCTCGGGCACGTCTGCGGCGCCGAGCAGGGCCAGTTTCAGGGTCACGCCGAACATATCGATCGCTTCTGGATCCGTGATGCGACCCAGGGCTTCGATCGCCTTTTCCGGCCTCCCGGCTTTCACGGCATAATCGGCAAGCTGAACGAGGCCGGCCGGCCAGCTGGGTGCCAGCTCCAGCGCCTGCTCCATCAATTCGACGGCTGCCTCATGTTCGCCATTCTCGGCAAGCATGCGGGCATAATCGGCACGGCGATCAGCGATGACATCGCCGGAGGAGAAATGGGTGGGGTGCATCGGTCCGTATCCCTGGCGCCTTCCAGCATGGGAGGGCGCGCGGTCTTGACCGATCGGTGAAAAAAACTCAAGTCCTATTCGTTGGACGGACCGGCATGGCTTGCGGCGGGATAAGCTGCAACCCATATCCGCGGCTGGAACAGGAGACACAAGATGGCTGATGGCATGAATCGATTTCTCGGCGACACGCCGGGCAGGACGCTGGTCAAATTGATCGTCGTGTCGCTGATCGTCGGCTTCGTGATGTCGATTTTCGGGCTTGCACCGATGGATCTCGTTTACGCCATCCGCAGGTTCGTGCTCGATCTCTGGCACACCGGCTTCAACGCGCTGGGCGATATCGGGCAATATCTGTTGATCGGCGCGACCGTGGTCATTCCGGTCTTCATCATCCTGCGCCTCTTTGCCTCGCGGAACTGACGATGAACCCAGCAGCAATCAACCGGCGCCACCTACTTCTGGCAGGCGCCGGCCTGACGGTTTCCGTGCTTGCCAGCTGCCGAACCTCTGATGTGCTGAACCCGGGCGACGGGCAATCCCGCATCGAGACGGCAAAATCGCTTGAGATGGTCAATGCGCTTCGTGCCGACAAAGGCCTGTCGCGGCTGTCGCGCAATGCTAGGGCAGAAGTCGCAGCGGTTGCGCAGGCCAAGCGCATGGCGCGCGCCGGCGAAATGTCTCACCTCATCGGCTTTCGCGACAGCTTTCTGGAGCGCATGAAGGGGCATGACGTGCCTTTGCCGGCGGCGGAAAACATTGCGGCCGGTCAGGACAGCGTGGAGCGCGCCGTGCAGGCCTGGATTGATTCCAAACGCCATCTCGACAATATGCTCGGTTCCTTCAACGGGCTTGGTGTTGCCGTTGCCTGGGATAGCGCTTCCGCCAACCGCCCCTATTGGGCCATGGTGCTTTCCGCCTGAGTGATTCTCCCGCTCCGGCCCGACGCCGGAGTTTTTATGGACAGAGCATCGCCGACCGCCCCTGCCCGAGCAATCGAGGTCAGCCACTGCAGCGTTCTTGCCATCGCCGTGCCGATGACGCTCGGTTTCGTTACGACGCCGCTGCTCGGGCTGACGGATACCGCGGTGGTCGGCCGCAGCGGTGCAGCGGCGGACCTGGCGGGACTTGCCATTGCGGCGGCGCTGTTCGACCTGATGTTCGCCAGTCTCAACTTCCTGCGCGCCTCGACGACGGCGCTGGTCGCCCAGGCGCAGGGGCGCGGCGAAGCGGAAGAGCTGTTCGGCGTGTTCTGGCGTTCGATCGCACTTGCATTGGGTTTCGGCCTCCTCATCCTCCTCCTCTCGCCTGTCATTGTGGGCTTTGGCCCTGAGCTCATGGGGGCGGAGGGCGGCGTGGAAACGGCAGCGGTGACCTATATCGGCATCCGCATCCTTGCAGCGCCCGTAACGCTTGCGAATTTTACCCTGCTCGGCTTTGTGCTCGGGCGGGGCTTCGGTCGCGTTGGGCTTGGGCTGCAACTTCTCCTCAACGGCACCAATATCGTGATGTCGATCCTGCTCGGCATCACCTTCGGTTTCGGCATCGCGGGCGTTGCTTGGGGCACCGTGATCGGCGAGACCGTGGCGATGCTGGCCGGCTTTGCCTTCCTCTTCCGCCGATACGGCGACGAAGCGAAACCGAAGCTCCACCTGCTCAGCGACGGAGCGAAGCTTCGGGCGCTCCTGCGCCTCAACCGGGATATCCTGATACGCACCTTCTCGCTGATCACGGCCTTTACCGTGATGACGCGGATCGGCTCCGGTTTCGGGGCGGTGACGCTGGCGGCCAATGCCGTTTTGATGAACTTCTTCATGATCGCCAGCTTCTATCTCGACGGCATGGCGACGGCGGCCGAGCAGATCAGCGGCGAGACCATCGGCGCGCGGCAGCGGAGCGCGTTTGAGCGTGCGGTCAAGCTCACCGGGCTCTGGTCCTTCGGCTTGGCGGTCTTCAGCGTGATCTTCTTCCTCACCCTCGGCCCATCGATCATCGCCTTCATCACCACGGCAGGCGATGTGCGCGAACTCGCCGAAATCTACCTGCCCTATGCGGCACTGACGGCGCTCACCGGGGCGCTGGCCTTCCAGATGGACGGTGTCTTCATCGGCTCCACCTGGTCCACCGACATGCGCAACATGATGCTGGTTGCGCTTGCCGGCTACCTTGCGACGGTTGCGATCCTGGTGCCGGCCTTCGGCAATCACGGTTTGTGGATCGCGCTCAACGTCTTTCTCGCCCTGCGCGGGCTGCTCCTGCTTTGGCGACTGAAGCCGAAGACCGATCAGACCTTTACCGACAGCCAGTGATCAAGGCGGGTGTCGCGCAGATCGCGGATGGTATCGACCTTTTCGCGATCGAGCAGCTGCGACAGCCCCTTGACGATGCGGCCCGGCAGAGCCGGCCCCTCGTAGACCATGCAGGAATAAAGCTGCACGAGATCGGCACCGGCGCGGATCTTTTCGAGCGCCGTTTCCGCCGAGGACACGCCGCCGACGCCGATGATCGGCAGGGCCGGGCCGACGCGCTTGCGCATGCGGGCAAGGACAGCGGTCGATTTCTCAAACAGCGGGGCACCGGAGAGACCGCCCGCCTCACCAGCGATGCTTGTCTCGATCAGACCTTCGCGCGACAGCGTGGTGTTCGACACAATGAGGCCGTCGAGCGGATGGGCAGCTATGACCTCGGCGATATCGTCCATGCCCTCCTCGGTGAGATCGGGCGCGATCTTCAGGAAGACCGGCAGGCGACGGCCGGCGCGGATCGCCTCCTCGTCGCGCGCGGCAAGGACTGCTGCAAGCAGAACCTCAAGGCTTTCCTTGGCCTGCAGATCACGCAGGCCCGGCGTGTTGGGCGACGAGATGTTGGCGGTGAAATAGGTGGCGACGGGATAGAACTTGCGGATGCCTTCGACATAGTCGGCAACGCGATCCAGCGCATCCTTGTTGGCGCCGATGTTGACGCCGACGATGCCGGGACGGGTGCTGCGCGCCGCAAGCCGGGCAAGCGCTGCCTCGTGTCCCTCATTGTTGAAGCCGAGGCGGTTGATGACACCGCGATCGCGCTCAAGACGGAAGACGCGGGGCTTGGGATTGCCGGCCTGCGCCTTCGGCGTCAGCGTGCCCACTTCGGCAAAGCCGAAGCCGAGCGACAGGAGCGCGTCCGGCACCTCGGCGTTCTTGTCATAACCAGCGGCCATGCCGAGCGGATTGGCAAAGCGGATGCCGGCAACCGTCTGGGCGAGACGCGGATCGGCCGCGGGCGCGCATTGCGGAACAAGCCCGGTCTTCAGGGCTGCGATCGACAATCCATGCGCCGTTTCCGCATCGAAGAGGAACAGGCCGCGGCGACCGAGGGAGAAGAGATCGAGCATCAGTTGACGTCCTTGGCAAAGAGATCGGGAAACACATGCAGCCCATCCGGGCCGACCGGCAGGGGCCGCTCCCAGAGAACCGCATCAAGGGGCAGATCGGCGAAGAGATGGGGGAAGAGATCGCCGCCGCGCGACGGCTCCCATTTCAGACTGTCGCCGAACACCAAGGCATCGACCGCGACGAGCATGAGGCCGGTTTCACCAGCGAAATGCAGGCGGGCGGTATCGACGGCCTGGGCGGCGGTGGAAAAATGAATGTAGCCATCCTTGAGATCGATGGGTGCACCCTTGAAAACCCCGAGGCTGCGCGCCTCCTGCCACAATTCCATCGGGACAATCTTGTAGATGATCTTGTCCATGGTCCGATCTCTCCCAGATCCTAGAGGGTTGGCCGCGGTTTGCCGCAATCCGGCGCAAATGTCCACGGCGAAGGCACCATCAAAGGGCCAAAGGAGGCTTTCATGTCGATGCAAACCCTGAGCACTGCAACTGTTGTCCTGATGCTGCTTGCGCCAGTGGTCCAGGCACAGGAGGCGTCCAGCGAGCGCTACACGCTGGAAAAATCCGAGGGCGGCTTCGTGCGGCTTGACCGCCAGACGGGCGCCATGGCGCTTTGCAAGGAAGCCGATGGCAGCCTCACCTGCCGAATGGCGGCCGACGAGCGCGCCGCCTATGACGCCGATCTGGCGCGCCTGGAGAAGCGGGTCGAGGCGCTGGAGGCAAAGCTTGGATCCGACACCGCTCTCAAAAGCGATGACCTTCCCAGCGACGCGGAGATCGACCGTTCCATCGGCATCATGGAGCGCTTCATGCGCGCATTCTTCGGACTGGTTCAGGAGTTTCGCGCGGAAGAAGAACAGGAGACACCCCAGCGAACCTGATGAATATCAAGTCCTTGACGGCATTCGCCCTTCGACCATTGTCTGATGGCGCATCAAGCGCTAAAAGACGACACGGCGACCGCTTGCAGCACGCCAGATGACATCGCTCTTGGGAGGGGGCCATGACATGACAGCATCCACATTCATCATTGCAGACGATCATCCGCTGTTTCGCGGCGCGCTGCGCCAGGCCTTGGTTGGCATCGATGGCGAACAGACGATCATTGAAGCCGGTGATTTCGACACTGCACGCCAGGCCGCGGTTCAAACACCCGATGCCGATCTCATGCTTCTGGATCTGGCCATGCCCGGGGTCTCGGGTTTTTCCGGCCTGATGGCCTTGCGCGCGGAATTCGCAAGCCTTCCCCTCGTCATCGTCTCCGCCTCTGACGACAATGTGACCATTCGCCGGGCGCTCGAACTTGGCGCTTCCGGTTTCATTTCAAAATCGGCTGGTATCGAGGAGATCAGAGCGGCGATTGAGACCGTCCTCAGCGGCGAGATCTCAACACCACCGGGCTATCAGGACGGCCAGGAAACGGATCCTGACGTGGCCGACCTTATCAGTCGGTTGCGAACATTGACGCCGCAGCAGAGCCGCGTGCTGGGCATGCTGGCCGAAGGGCTGCTGAACAAGCAGATTGCCTATGAGCTTGGCGTTTCCGAGGCGACCATCAAGGCGCATGTTTCGGCGATCCTCCTGAAGCTGAAGGTCGACAGCCGCACGCAGGCCGTTATTCAGCTGGGCAAGATCAACATGGCGATGGTCGCCTGACAGAAGCCGCCATCGCAGCATCAAGGATTTTATTCCTTTTTGCTTTACTAGCGCTGCCAGGGCATTTATGATCCATGCACTGCCGGACTTCATTCCATCAGGCCCGGCGCTGGAGCAGCGCGCAATCATGCTTTCGCACGACAGCATATGGGCCGCGATTGATCGGCTGGCCGAATCCAATTCGCTGACGCCATCGGGTCTGGCGCGCCGCGCCGGGCTTGATCCCACGTCTTTCAACAAATCCAAACGCGTGGCCGCCGATGGGCGGATGCGCTGGCCATCGACGGAATCGATCGCCAAGGTGCTGGAAGCCACGGGTGCCAGCCTGGACCAGTTCATGGGATTTGTGGCACGCGACAGGATAGAGAACAGACATTTGCCGTCCGGCGCATTCCCGTCGCAGCCAAGCCCCATTCCGCTTCTCGGCATGGCACAGGCCGGTGCCGGCGGCTTTTTCGATGACGGTGGTTTTCCGGCAGGACAAGGCTGGGACATCGTGGAATTCCCCACGGCACCGGGCGCCGGCGGCGCCAGTGTCTATGCGCTTGAAGTGCAGGGCGACAGCATGAAGCCGCTCTACCGGGACGGGGACGTACTGATCGTCGAGCCGGGCGCACAGGTGCGGCGCGGCGATCGTGTGGTCGTCAAGACCCGTGAGGGCGAGGTCATGGCCAAGATCCTTGCCCGGCAGTCGACACGCAATATTGAGCTGCAATCGTTAAACCCCGAGCACCCCACGCGGCTGATCGACATGGCCGATGTGGAATGGGTGGCCCGGATTGTCTGGGCAAGCCAGTAGGAAGATTGCCGGATGCGCCGCCTGATCACAACAATTGCCGGGATCACCGGCGTCGTCCTCTGGGCCTATCTTGTTACCCTTGGCGCTGGCCAATTGGCTAATCAGCCGGTCGAATACGACATGCAGGATCTTGAGGTGCCGGATCTCGATGAATTGCGGCTGCCGGAAGCCGGAGCAATCCGGCCGGAGGCCTCCCCTGCCCTGCAATCGACAACCGCCGAGGCCGTGCGGCCAGTCCGCGCCATCGAGCCCGAGATCTTCGGCTATCCCGCTTTTGCGGCGGCCTCCGACCTTGAGCGTATCGAGGCGCGCACGCCCATGCAGGTCGCGACACGGCCGACAACAACAGTCGTTGTATTGCACCGACCGGCAAGCCCTGAGGCCGGCATCCTGGCCTTTGGTGAGCAGCAACGGATCCGGCTGCGCGATATCTCCGCAACAGACGCCGAGAGGATCTGCCGCGGTTCTGCCGGAGGAACCTGGCCTTGCGGCGAGATGGCGAAGACCCAGCAGCGCCAGTTTATTCGCAATCGATCCGTTACCTGCGAGGCCGAAGGTAGCGAATGGCAAGGAGAGATCGTCTCCCGCTGCTGGATTGGTGCCCAAGATGTTTCCGTCTGGCTCGCCAGGCACGGATGGGTCGAGGCACGGGAGGACTCCGCCCTTTCAAACTTCACCGAGATGGCAAGGGCCGAAAGGCGGGGACTGTTCGGCGACGACGCACCCTGAGCGTGGGCGCAGCCTTTGCCCCTTGAAACCCGGAGATCGCCTCCCCATTCTTGGGACAAAACAACAGGATGCTGACTGAGCCATGACCGAACACGTCTCCCCGGAAGAAGCGCTGATCTTTGTGATGGTGATGGCATCCGCCGTCGACAATGCCATGGCGGAACGAGAACTGGCCCGCATTGGCCAGCTGATCGACATTCTTCCGGTTTTCAGCGCCTACGACAAGCAGACGCTGATTGCGACCTCCCAGCGCTGCGCCGCCATCCTGTCCGGTCCGGAGGGGCTGGAGATTGCACTGGAAACCGTTCGCGACGCTCTCCCCAAGCGCCTTTACGATACGGCCTATGCATTGGCGGTCGAGATCGCCGCGGTCGATCTTGCGATCAGGCCGGAAGAGTTCCGCTTGTTGAGGCTGCTGCGCGACAGGTTGGATCTTGACGCGCTCACCTGTGCAGCCCTGGAGCGGAGCGCCTCTGCCCGCTACCGATCTCTTTAAGCCGCCGGCTTAATAAAGACCGCTTGGGAAATAGCGCAGGTAGATCTCTTCAAGCCGTCCGTCGCGCGAGACGGCGGCAAGCGCGCTTTCGAGTGCGGCAGCCATGCGGACATCCTGCCCGTTGACCATGACCGTCATGCCTTCACCGAGGAAGCGCTCCGAGAGGTAAGGTCCGCCCAGCCGCTCGCAACAGCCATCGCTCGCAGGGCTTGTCATCCAGAAAGACAATTGCAGCGCATCGGCAAACACGGCGTCCACGCGTCCAGCCTTGAGCGCCTCAAGCATGGCGCCTCGATCGGAAAAGCCGGTGACTTTCACGTTCGGGAAGAAGGCGCGCAGCATCGCTTCGTGTGCCGTTTCCTGCACGACGCCAACCGGCTTTCCGAACAGGGCGGTCGCATCCGCGCGCTCAAGCCTGGTTGCCTTGTTGCGCAGGAAGCGCGCGGGCAGCAGCATGTAAGGGCGGGTAAACTCAAATTTCTCCCGCAGTTCCGCCGTCACGGAAACACCGGCGAGAACCGCGTCCCCCTGCCCGCCTTCCAAGGCGGTGGCGAGCCCCTCATAGGGCAGCGCCTGGATCTGGCATCGGTTCTGCATTCCCAGTTCCGTGCAAAGCGCTCTCGCAAGATCGACGTGAAACCCCACGAGGCGCCCGGATTGATCGGCGAAGTTGAACGGCGGGAAATCGGCGGTCGTCAGGAACCGCAATCTCGCCATGTCGCTGACATCGGGACGGGCAATGCGCTCGCGTGCGTCGAACATCACGGGCAGTTCCGGCTCCTGAGCCAGAACGACGCCGGAGTGTGGACCGATGATGAGGAGGAGTGCAGCGAGAATTCGACGGAGTTTGCAGATCTTCCCCACCATTTCTAGGGATGAAACTTTTCCGAGTATCGTTAACATTTGCTACCAAAGTGGGGACAGGGGCGTTGGCCTAGAGGCCACGTGTATCAGTTTGACTTGGATGTGGGAAGAAGACCCGCGGACGACGCGACTGCGCCGTCCGCCAGAAGACGCGCGCGCAAAGGGAGGCGGCGAAGCTTTCCCGGCCTTGCCACAGAGCAATGCCGGAGAGATCGCCCGTCGGGCAGCGCTCATCGATGAAGCCCGATTGCTGCAACGCTTGGGGATCTCCAAGCCCCTGATCCAGACGATGGCCGACCGGGCCTTGCGCCACCATACGACGATTGAGCAGGAACTGCTGGCAAGCGGCGTCATTCGCGAGGACGCCTATTATGGTGGCATCGCGCGCATGTTCGGCTTTCAGTTTATTGAGGAGGTCCCTGCCTCGCTCGTTACAGAAGTCACAGGGATAGACAGCCAGCTTAAAACTCCCCGCCTCATTCGCCTTCACGGGCCTGGGCAGCCCCCGCTTGTCGTCGTGGTGCCGGAAATCAGAGGTGCCGAAGCTCTCGCGCGTCGGCTGCGACGCAAACTCGGCGGACAGGAAACGATTGCCATAGCGACGCCAAGCACTGTGCGATCAGCCGTCTGGACGGCGGGCCAGGCACGCCGATCGCAAGAGGTCATTGGCCGGCTTTTCGAGAAATCGCGCGACTATTCCGCACGCCTGGTGATGACTGGAGAGCAGGGTTTCTCCGGCGGAGTGTTCCTATCCTTCCTGATCTTTCTTGCCGTCCTGGCACCGATTTTGGCCTTCAGCGTCCTGCATGTTTTTCTCTCCCTCTTTCATCTCGCCGCACTTTCGCTGCGCGCCTGTCTTCTGCACGGAGAAAAGCAACGTCGAAAAGCACCACCGCCTGATCCGGAAGCTATGCCACGACGGATGACAGAACCGCTTCCGGTCTACACCGTTCTTGTGGCCATCTACCGGGAAGCAGGCGTCGTGCCGCAGCTTCTGGCGGCCCTGTCGGCACTGGATTGGCCAAGAAGCCTGCTCGATATAAAGCTGGTCTGCGAGGCGGACGATGAAGAGACGCTTTCAGCCATCGAACGCGAACGGCCGGGTCCGCAGTTCGAGATCGTTCGCGTTCCGCCCTGCCACCCGCGAACCAAACCGAAGGCGCTTTCCTATGCCTTGTGCGGCGCGCGCGGAGAATTTCTGACGATCTACGACGCCGAGGACCGGCCTGATCCGGGACAACTGCGTGAGGCATACCACGCCTTCCGCACGGGCCCGGCCGATCTTGCCTGCCTGCAGGCGCCGCTGATCATCGCGAATGCAAAAGACAGCTGGATCAGCGCGATCTTCGGGCTCGAATATGCAGCCTTGTTCCGCCGGTTGCTGCCAGCACTTGCACGGCAGCGGCTGCCTCTGCCGCTTGGCGGCACGTCCAACCATTTCAAGACCGCTATCCTTAGAGCATGCAACGGCTGGGACCCGTTCAACGTGACGGAAGACGCCGATCTCGGCATGCGGCTCTACCGGCTTGGCTATCGCGCTGCGACACTGACCTGCCCGACATTCGAGGATGCGCCCACGACCTTCAAGGTTTGGCTCGGCCAACGCACGCGATGGTACAAAGGCTGGCTGCAAACCTGGCTCGTGCACATGCGCAACCCGCGGAGGGCCGCGCGCGACATGGGACTGATGCCCTTCATCGTCTTCCAGCTGCTCGTCGGCGGCATGCTGGTCGCCGCACTGAGCCACCCGGCGCTGATCCTGTTCCTCGGCACGACGATCGCTGCCCTGCTATCCGAACCAGCGCAGGAGCCTTCTCTCTTCACCTCGATCATGTTCTCGATCGATCTTGCCAATATAGGCGGCGCCTATCTGATATTTTTTGCGATGGGCAGCACGGCGATGAGCAAGCGAGAGGTAAGATCGGTGGGGCTGCGCTGGCTGCTGCTGCCCGTCTATTGGCTGGGGGTTTCACTCGCTGCCTGGAAAGCCGTCTTCGAACTGCGCTTCCGGCCGTTCTACTGGAACAAGACCCCGCATGCACCCAGCGCTGGGTGAGGAAGCTTGAGGGAGGGAGCTGCAAGATGGGCTGGAGCGGGTGAAGGGAATCGAACCCTCGTATTCAGCTTGGGAAGCTGCTGCTCTACCATTGAGCTACACCCGCGACCTGCAGAGAAATCCAACAGTTCGTGGCCAGTGTCAAGCGTTGTAGCCGGCCCTTGGTCAGGGGCCCGGGGCTCGAGGACTGATCAGGACTGGCGGAAGTGCTTTGACAATTTCAGCCCTTGTGCCTGGTAATTGGAGCCGAGGCCTGTGCCGTAAAGGCCTTGCGGGCGCTCCTGCATATGCTCGTAGACGAGGCGGCCGATGACCTGGCCGTGTTCGAGGATGAAGGGCACCTCATGGCTGCGGACTTCCAGAACGGCGCGGCTGCCGGAGCCGCCAGCAGGGGCGTGGCCGAAGCCGGGATCGAAGAAGCCGGCGTAGTGCACGCGAAACTCGCCGACGAGCGGATCGTAAGGCGTCATTTCGGCGGCATAGAGCGGCGGCACATGCACGGCTTCGTTGGAAACGAGGATGTAGAACTCATCGGGATCGAGGATCAGCTCACCGCGACCGCGGCTGTAGAGCGGTTCCCAGAAGTCGAGCACATCATGGGCGTTCTTGCGGTCGACATCGATGACCGAGGTATGGTGCTTGCCGCGATAGCCGATCAGGCCATCCGGGCCTGAACCATTGAGATCGATCGAGAGCGCGATGCCGCCGCCGGAAATGTTGGGCATGTCGCTTGCAACCAGCGTTTCCGCCTTGTGCAGGTCGAGCAGTTCTGTTTCACCGAGCAGTGCATGGCCGACGCGGAAACGGATCTGCGATAGGCGGGACCCGCGACGAACGATGATCGGGAAGGTGCGCGGGGATATTTCGAGGTAGAGCTGACCCTTGTAGCCGGCCGGCACCTTATCGAACTCCTGGGCGTAATCGACCATGACACGCGTGAAGATATCGAGGCGGCCGGTGGAGCTCTTGGGATTGGCCGAGGCCGAAATTTCAGCCGGCAGGTCGAGGCTCTCCATCAGGGGCACGATATAGACGCAGCCGGTTTCGAGCACGGCGCCATTTTCGAGATCGATCTCGTGCAAGGTCAGGCGCTCGAGCTTTTCGGCCACCGTGCTGTTGCGCCCCGGCATGAAGCTGGCGCGAACGCGGATGGCCTTGCCGCCGAGCCGCAGATCGAGGCTTGCCGGCTGGATCTGGTCCTTATCCAGCATGGCCTCGCTTTTCAGCTGGCCCTCACCGAACAGAGCCCCGATGGCGCGGTCGGACAGAATCCCTGGTCTCGTGGTCATTTCTTCTCAATCCCGTTCGAGCACGACAAAACCAAAGCCCACCAATTGACGCAAGGCCTGCGAAGGCGTATGGCAGCCTTATCCCGTGGTGATTTGGCCGGTCGGCTTGCAGCCACGTTAAACAAGTGGCTAAATAGACCGGGTTTACAAAACCGGTCCGTTTTCGCGACCGGTTTTTTTGTGTTCGAAAGGCACCCACATGAGCAAGAACTGGCGCCCGGCAACGAAACTCGTTCATGGTGGCACGCTGCGCTCTCCCTATGGCGAGACCTCCGAAGCGATCTTTTTGACCCAGGGCTTCGTCTATGACAGCTCGGAAGCGGCGGAAGCGCGCTTCAAGGGCGAAGACGACGGCTATATCTACGCCCGCTACGGCAGCCCGACCAATGACATGTTCGAAAAGCGCATGTGCCTGCTAGAAGGTGCCGAAGACGCCCGCGCCATGGCTTCGGGTATGGCGGCCGTGGCGGCTGCCGTACTCTGCCAGGTCAAGGCCGGCGACCATATCGTGGCTGCCCGCGCGCTGTTCGGCTCCTGCCGCTATGTCGTCGAAACGCTTGCTCCGCGCTACGGCGTGGAATGCACGCTGGTCGATGGCCGCGACCTGAAGAACTGGGAAGCCGCGATCCGGCCGAACACCAAGGTGATGTTCCTCGAAAGCCCGACCAACCCGACGCTCGAAGTGATTGACATCGCCGGTGTGGCCAAGCTTGCCGATCAGGTCGGCGCAAAGCTTATCGTGGACAACGTCTTTGCGACACCGCTCTTCCAGAAGCCGCTCGAACTCGGCGCGCATGTCGTCGTCTATTCGGCGACCAAGCACATTGATGGCCAGGGCCGTTGCCTTGGTGGCGTCGTGCTCTCCTCCAAGGAGTGGATCAACGAGAACCTGCACGACTATTTCCGTCATACCGGCCCGGCCATGTCGCCGTTCAACGCCTGGACGCTGCTCAAGGGTATCGAGACCCTGCCGCTGCGCGTCAAGCAGCAGACGGCGAATGCGGCAGCAGTGGCCGACTTCCTGGCTGACCAGTCTGCCGTTGCCAAGGTGATCTATCCGGGTCGCGCCGACCATCCGCAAGCCGACATCATCGCAAAGCAGATGACCGGTGGATCGACGCTGGTGTGCTTCGAACTGAAGGGGGGCAAGGACGCCGCCTTCAAGCTGCAGAACGCACTTGAAGTCATCAAGATTTCCAACAATCTCGGCGACGCCAAGAGCCTGATCACCCATCCGGCGACGACGACGCACAAGAACCTGACAGACGAGGCGCGCGCCGAACTTGGCATGTCGGGCGGCACGGTGCGCATTTCGCTCGGAATCGAAGACACGCAGGATCTGCTCGAAGATCTCGCCAACGCCATCAAGGGCCTCTGATCTGACGCAGTTTTGCGCCGAAACCAAAAAAAGCCGGCCGTGCGAAAGAGTGCGGCCGGCGAAACGCCCTTGACGCGCGCCACGTCCTCGTTATCCCATGCCGGGACGTTCAATGTGAGGGCATGTCTTGCCACCATCCAATAAAGAAACATCTAGTGAAGATCACAGGCCTGTTTCGCAGGGTAATGGCATGTATCGCGCAATCACCCAGGACATAGAAGTCCTTGTGGAACCGTATTATCTCGAAGAGCAGTCGGACCCGGATGACAGCCGGTATGTCTGGGGATACCGGATCGTCATCTCAAATCACTCCGCACGCACCGTGCGGCTGACCCATCGCTACTGGCACATCACCGACCAGAACGGCCTCGTCGACGAAGTGACCGGTCCTGGCGTTGTCGGTGATCAGCCCACACTGGCTCCAGGCGACACCTATGAATATTCGTCCGGCTGCCCTCTCGATACCCCGTCGGGCATGATGCATGGCACCTACCGGATGGAAGCGGTGGATGGCAGCGCCTTCGACGTCGAAATCCCGGCCTTTTCCCTCGACAGCCCCGGCATGCAGCGGACGCTGAACTGAGGTTCGTCCACTCGACCGCTGATGGCTTGAGTTTACCCCTCTCTCCGGGCTATCTGGGGCGGATTTCCGCTGACCTTAACGAGGGTGCCCTCCGCCATGATCCCAGATTACCTTGTCACGCATAGCGGTGGCTTTCATGCCGACGAAGTACTCTCCACCGTTATCCTGACACGGCTTTTTCCCAAGGCCCGGATCGTGCGGAGCCGTGCGCCAGACTGGATCACGCCGTCATCCGACCGCATCATCTACGATGTGGGTGGCGCCTATGACGCGGATCGCGGCATTTTCGACCATCACCAGCGCGGCGCACCGCTCAGGACCGACGGGCATCCCTATAGCTCCTTCGGCCTGATCTGGAAGCATTTCGGCCGCGCTTACCTCCAGGCGATCGGCATTCCAGACAGCGATGTCGATGCGGTGCATGGCAGTTTCGACACGAAATTCGTGCTGCCGATCGACTTGATGGACAACGGCGCCATCGATCCCTCTTCAGCAGGGCCGATGGCGGGACTGACGCTCCCGAGCCTGCTTGAGACGCTGAAGCCGGTGTTCGACAACAAGACGCCTGGCGCCGACGACGAGGGCTTCATGGCCGCCCTTTCAATCGCCCGGACGCTCGTCGAGGCCGCAATCGGCCAGCGTGCTGCCAAGAGCCGCGCGGAAGGCATCGTTCTTGCGGCCATTGCGAATGCCGGCGACAACCGGATCCTGGAGCTGCCGATGGGCATGCCCTTCCGTCCGGCCGTCATCAAGGCCGGCGCGGAGCACCTGCTGTTCGTGGTGCATCCGCGCGACAAGGACTGGTGCATCACGGGTATCCGCCGCGCCGAAGAAGGATTCGAGCTTCGCGCCAATCTGCCCGCAGCCTGGGCCGGCCTCAGCAATGGGGAGCTGGAAGCGGTGTGCGGCGTTGCGGGCGCCAGCTTCTGTCACAACGGGCTTTTTATCGCTGCTGCCAGTTCACGCGAGGCCATTCTCGCAATGGCGGAGATTGCTGTGGCAGAGGCACTGACGCAGGGCGCCACAGCGAGTGCCTGAGCGGAGCATCGACGGCCGCATGCCTGCCGCCGTCGATACCAATCGCATCTGAGGAAAGCGCTCAGACCTCCCGCAGACGGCCTGCCGGTTCCAGGCTTTCGATCAGCGTGGAGCTCGCGGCGTTGAGGCCGAGCACTTCGACGGCGACCCCATGGCTGGCAAAGCGTTGCTGCACCCGCTCCAGCGCGGCGACCGCCGTGATATCCCAGAAGTGCGCCTGGGTGAGGTCGATGACCGTGTACTTGCCCTCGCCGTCATGATAGTCGAAGGCATCAATGAAGAGGTCGGCCGAGGCGAAGAACACCTGCCCGGACACCCGATAGGTGAGGCGCTGGCCGGCCTCATCCTCTTCTGCCATGATCTTGAGCAGACGCGACACCTTGAAGGTGAAGAAGACACCGCTCAGGAGAACGCCCACGGCAACGCCAAGAGCAAGGTTTGCAGTGAAGACCGTGACGATAACGGTGATCACCATGACCAGGCTCGACAGCCTTGGATGAACAACCAGGGCGCTTAGCGACGACCAGTCGAAGGTGTCGATCGACACCATCACCATGATCGCTACCAGGGCCGCGACCGGCACCTGCGACACCCAGGGCTTGAGCGCCACCATGAGGATCAGCAAAAGCGCGCCGGCGAACAGGGTGGAGAGACGCCCCCTGCCCCCATACTTCACGTTGGAGACGGTCTGGCCGATCATGCCGCAGCCGGCAATTCCGCCAAACAGGCTTGCGGCGACATTGGCGACGCCCAAACCGGTGCATTCCCGGTTCTTGGAGCTCGGTGTATCGGTCAGATCATCGACAACGCTTGCCGTCATCATCGATTCCAGCAGGCCAACCATGGCGATGGCAAGCGCCGGGCCGGCAATGATCGACAGGGTTTCGAGAGTAAGCGGCACCGTGGGCCAGGCGAAGCCTGGCAGTGAATCCGGCAGTTTGCCGAGATCGGCGACCGTCATCACCGGCAGATCGAGTGCCGCGGCGCCGAGCGTGAGGATCAGGATGCAGATCAGCGGAGACGGTACTGCAGTCGAAATCCGCGGCACCAGATAGATGATGGCGAGGCCCGCGGCGAGCATGGCGTAGTTGAGCCAGCCACCATGGATGATGTGCGGAACCTGTGCAGCGAAGATCAGGATGGCGAGCGCATTGACGAAGCCCGTGCGCACCGACTTTGAGACGAAGCGCATGAGGACACCGAGCCGCAGGAGCCCGAAGACGATCTGGAAGATGCCGGCCAGCAGACCGGCCGCGAGCAGATAGGCGAGGCCATGGGAGGCGACCAATGGGGCCACCACGAGGGCGACCGAGCCGGCGGCAGCGGAGATCATGGCAGGGCGACCGCCGGTGAAGGCGATGACGATGCCGATGATGAAGGAGGCGAAGAGACCAACCTGCGGATCGACACCCGCCACGAAGGAAAAGGCGATGACCTCGGGGATAAGGGCGAAGGTGGCAACTGCACCGGCGAGCATTTCGCGCAGCGGGTTGGCGGACCACTCGCGGCGATAGGTTTGGAAGGACATGAGGAAAACCCACAGAAGAGACAACGTCCGATCGCAAGATCGGCTGGGGAAAGATTGCGTTGTTGCTGAGGTTGTCTGGCGGATCGGCGGCCAGAAGAGCCACCCGGAGTTTCACCGGGTCCTTACGGATGCCCGGCTTTTATCGGCGAAATTGCGATATGGCAAGTCCGGGAGTGAAGGATGCGCCGTGTTCCGCATAGCCCCCATGGAAAAGGCCGGCAATGCCGGCCTTGTAGAGGATCAGCCAGAGATTTTTTTCACATCGTTCCACGCCGAAGCTGCCCCGCTTCGGCTGGAATTGCTCTGTATCAGGCGTCGGCCACTTCGCTCGGTTCGAACTCGTAGCTCGTGGAGCAGAATTCGCAGACGACGGTGATCTTGCCGTCTTCGGTGCTCGCCTCGATCTCTTCGGCACTGAAGCCGCTCAGAACGCCCTTGAGACGATCGCGGGAGCAACTGCACCGGTCATAGACGGCGTGCGGCTCGTAGGCCCGGACGCCACGCTCGTGGAAGAGCCGGAAAAGCAGGCGCTCGATGCCGACTTGCGGATCGGTGAGCTCGTCCGCATCGATGGTATCGACAAGCACGCGCGCCTCATCCCAGGCGTCGTCGCCATGCAGGCTGACATCGCGCTCATCGCCGTCGCCGCCATGCAGATCCGGCTGACGCATGCGCTCCGGCGCATCCGGCAGGAACTGGGCAATCAGGCCGCCGGCACGCCAGGTGCGGCGCGGCTTGCCATCCTCGTCACGATCGAAGAGTTCGGCCGCACCGAGACGGACCCGCGTCGGGATCTGCTCCGACTGGCGGAAGTAGACGCCGGCGATATCTTCGAGCGAGGCTCCGTCCAGCGGCACGATGCCCTGGTAAGGCTGCATGAATGAGCCCTGATCGATGGTGAAGGCGAGAATGCCCTGCCCCAGGAGCTCTTCCGGCGAGGCACGCCCGGCGGCCACAGCATCGGCCACGGCCTGCTCATCGAAGCGGGCATAGGCGCGCACGCTCTCCGGCGTGGTGAAATCCGCGACCAGCAGATCGACCGGGCCATCGCCCTTCGTCTGCACCGTGAACTTGCCTTCGAACTTCAGCGACGTGCCAATCAGAACCGTGAGCACGATCGCTTCCGCCAGCAGGCGGGCGACCGGCTGCGGGTAGGCATGACGATCGAGGATGGAATTGATCAGCGGCCCGAGTTGAACGGCCCGGCCACGGACATCAAGCCCCTCGACTTGAAAAGGAACCACGCGGTCATCGCCGGCGAAGCCGAATTCGCCGAGTTCTGCTTGTGTCATCGACATGAATTACTCCTGGCGCGAATGCGCCACATACAGGGCCCAAGGGCCGATCAGAAAGCGCACAGGTGGTATGCCTTGCGCAAAAGGTCAAGTCAGCAGCCCGCCTGCGCTTCGGCTCAGATCGCTCCGAGGCACCAGGCGAGAATGGACTTCTGCGCGTGCAGGCGGTTCTCCGCCTCATCGAAGACAACGGACTGGGCGCCGTCGATGACCTCATCGGTGACTTCCTCACCGCGATGCGCCGGCAGGCAGTGCAGGAAGAGGGCCTCATCCTTGGCTTTCTTCATCAGCTCGGCATTGACCTGGAAAGGCTGGAAGACGTTGTGTCCGCGCGCCTTGTGCTCCTGGTTCATCGACACCCAAGTGTCGGTGATGACGGCATCGGCGCCGGCAACGGCGCGATCCGCATCGTGACACAGCATGATCTCGCCGCCATTGTTGCGGGCCCAGTTGAGGATCTTATCGTCTGGTTCCGAGCCGAGCGGCACGGCCATGTTCATCTTATAGCCAAAGCGTGCGGAGCCTTCGACCAGCGAATGGAGAACATTGTTGCCGTCGCCCGTCCAGGCGAGCGTTTTACCGGTGACAGGGCCGCGATGTTCCTCGATCGTCAGGATATCGGCCATGATCTGGCAGGGATGGGTGAGATCGGTCAGCGCGTTGATGACCGGAACGGTCGCATGTTCGGCCATTTCCAGAAGACGTGCATGGTCGGTGGTCCGGATCATGATTGCATCGACGTAGCGCGACAGGACCTTGGCCGTATCGCCAATGGTTTCAGCGCGACCGAGCTGCATTTCCGTGCCCGACAGGAACAGGGTTTCACCGCCGAGCTGGCGCATGCCGACATCGAAGGAAACGCGGGTCCGGGTCGAGGGCTTCTCGAAGATCATCGCCAGCATCTTGCCGGCCAAAGGCTTGTCGGCAGTGCCGGCCTTTGTTGCCTGTTTGCGGACCAGCGCGTCGTCCAGCATGGTGCGCAGGTCTGTCGCGGAAACGGCAGAAAGATCGAGGAAATGCTTCGGGGATGCCATGGAAATTCCTGTTCTCGACGATGTCTGTCTTGCTCAAGCCGACTTCTGAGCGGCGGCGCGCAGATGCTCTGCGGCACGTTCGATGCGCGCAAGGCCCTCGCGTGCTTCTTCGGCCGTAACGGTCAGCGGTGGCAGCAGGCGGATGACGTTATCGCCGGCAGGCACGCCAAGGAGGTGCTCCGCGCGCATGGCCATCAGGAGGTCGGTGTTGGCGACCTTGGCCTTGATGCCGAGCATGAGGCCCTCGCCCCTGATATCCTCGATGATATCAGGATAGCGATCCTTGAGCGAGGCAAGCCCCTGGCGGAAGACGAGCGCCACATCGCGGACGTGGTCAAGGAAACCTTCCGCGAGCACGACATCCAGGACGGCATTGCCGACGGCCATGGCGAGCGGATTGCCGCCATAGGTCGAGCCATGGGTGCCGGGCTTCATGCCTTCGGCAGCTTCCGCCGTTGCAAGGCAGGCGCCGAGTGGGAAACCGCCGCCGATGCCCTTGGCGACCGCCATGATATCCGGGGCGATGCCGGCCCATTCATGGGCGAAGAACTTGCCGGTTCGGCCGACGCCGCTCTGGACCTCGTCGAGGATCAGCAGCACGCCGTTTTCATCGCAGAGTGCGCGGAGCGCCCGCAGCATTTCGACCGGGATCGGGCGGATGCCGCCCTCGCCCTGCACGGGCTCGACCAGGATCGCCGCCGTTGCCTCTGAGATTGCAGCCTTCACTGCATCCAGATCGCCAAACGGCACCTGATCGAAACCGGGCGCCTTGGGGCCGAAGCCCTCCAGATACTTCTCCTGGCCGCCGGCCGCGATGGTGGCGAGCGTGCGCCCGTGGAAAGCGCCTTCCATGGTGATGATATGGAAGCGCTCGGGATGACCCTTGGCAAAGTGGTAGCGGCGCGAGGTCTTGATCGCGCATTCCAGCGCCTCGGCACCGGAATTGGTGAAGAAAACGCGGTCGGCGAAGGTTGCTTCGGTCAGCCGACGGCCAAGCTCTTCCTGGCCCGGCACGTCATAGAGGTTCGACAGATGCCAGACCTTGTCGGCCTGATCCTTGAGGGCCTCAACGAGATGGGGATGCGCATGACCGAGGGAATTGACCGCCACACCGGCGGCAAAATCGAGATAGCGCTCGCCCTCTTCGGTAAACAGCCAGACGCCCTCACCTCGCTCGAAGCGCATCGGCGCCCGATTGTAGGTCTGGTAGAGCGGCGTCACTGCGGCCATTTCAAAGATCCTTCTCACATGCGCGGCGCAATGCAACCAGCGCCTGAAATTGAAATGCCGCCTTGCGGCGGCCGGCGCACTATCAGCAATTCCCCCTGCCCTGTCAACGAAACTCGCTGAAATCAGGGCGTTTCGCCTTGCGGCCAAGCGGAGCAGGGACGCGCTTGCAAACTTTTTGCTGTGACCAGACTTGACTTGCGAGACCAGCAAGTTGGGGAAAACCAAGAAATCGATTCACGATGATTCTCGCGACTCTTGTCACGGAGTCAGCCGGACACTAGGTTAAGATTCAATAAATTGAGTGAATGCGGCGGAATTGATCACCGATACCAACGAGGCGGGCAGGCTGCGGATTCTTCCGCGGCATAGGTGACGGATTCTGCCATCGAAACGCGAGCGGCGGAGAAAATGGCATGAACGCGAACGCACAATGGTCAGATGAGAGGGTCGAAAGGCTCAAGCGGTTGTGGGCCGACGGACTGAGCGCAAGCCAGATCGCCGCACAACTTGGCGGCGTGAGCCGCAATGCCGTCATCGGCAAGGTTCACCGCCTGAATTTGCCAGGTCGGGCCAAGGCCGGCGGCAGCACAAGCGCGCCGCGCCCGGCAAAGCGTCCGGCCGCTGCTGCTCCGCGTGCAGCAGGCGTTGCAGCGCGTCCACAGCCGACAACCGCACGCTCGGCACCGCGTGGCGCCGGTGCTGTGGCAGCCAAGGATGAAACCGCGTTTGAAGCCTACGAGGCCGTCGAGAGCCGCCAGCCGCTGAACGCGGTTCTGCCGATTTCGCGCCGCCTTGCCCTGACTGAACTCACCGAGCGCACCTGCAAGTGGCCGATCGGCGATCCGATGAAGGACGACTTCCATTTCTGCGGCTGCGAGATCAACGATGCGTCGCCTTATTGCACCTATCATGCCAAGCTCGCCTACCAGCCGGTGAGCGAACGCCGCCGCGCGGCGCGCTGAGGCTTCGATCTCTTTGCGACAGGCCCTGCGGGGCCTGTTTTCGTTTCTGCTTCCGGTTCAACGACAAAGGCCGCTCGATGTCTCGAGCGGCCTTTGTCTTTCGGATCGGTTTTGTAGGGTTCAGGCTTCCATCGAATAGCCTGCTCCGCGCACCGTGCGGATGACATCCTGCATATTGGTGAAGTTCAACGCCTTGCGAAGCCGGCCGACATGAACATCGACCGTACGCTCGTCGACATAGATGTCGTGTCCCCAGACGCCATCAAGAAGCTGAGAGCGCGAGAAAACCCTGCCAGGCGATGCCATCAGAAACTCGAGAAGGCGGAATTCGGTGGGCCCGAGCCGCACTTCGCGGCTCTTGCGATGGACGCGATGCGTTTCACGATCCAGCTCGATATCGCCGCAACGCAGGACGCTCGACAGAACCTCAGGCTTGGCGCGGCGCAGCATTGCCTTGACGCGAGCCATCAGTTCCGGCGTTGAGAACGGTTTCACGACATAGTCGTCGGCGCCGGTCGCAAGACCTCGAACGCGCTCGCTTTCCTCGCCACGTGCGGTCAGCATGATGATCGGCAGACGCTCTGTCTCCGGGCGCATGCGCAGACGCCGGCAAAGTTCGATGCCGGAGACACCGGGAAGCATCCAGTCCAACAACAGCAGATCTGGCACGCGCTCCTGAAGCCTGATTTCGGCCTCGTCGCCGCGCATGATCGTCTCGACTTGATATCCTTCCGCTTCGAGATTGTAGCGAAGGAGGACGCTAAGCGCCTCCTCATCTTCCACCACGGCAATCTTCGGCTGCATCAGCAATTCACCTCGTCTTGGGACCCGTCACTCGGCAACCGCGCCGACCGATGACGTGAGGTCTTCCTTCGGACGCTCACCTTCCGGCGCGGCACCTGTCGCCATGTAGTAGATGGTCTCGGCAATATTGGTCGCGTGGTCACCGATGCGCTCGATGTTCTTGGCGCAGAACAGGAGATGCGTGCAGCTGGTGATGTTGCGCGGATCCTCCATCATGTAGGTCAGGAGTTCGCGGAACAGCGAGGTGTAGATCGCATCGATCTCCTCGTCGCGGTCGCGGATCGACTTTGCCTTTTCCGCCGAGCGCGTGGTGTAGACATCCAGCACTTCCTTGAGCTGCGTCAGGGCGAGGTCGGAGAGATGCTCCAGACCGCGGGCCAGCTTGCGCGGCACGCCGGTTGCCTGGATGGCGACGACGCGCTTGGAATTGCTCTTGCCGAGATCGCCGACGCGCTCCAGATCGGCGGCGATGCGCAGCGCACCGATGATCTCGCGCAGGTCGGCTGCGACGGGCTGGCGGCGGGCGATGGTGATGACCGCCTTGTCGCCGATCTCCTTTTCCATCGCATCCATCAGGACGTCGTCGGAGATGACCTTCTGCGCCAGTGCGGCATCGGAATTGACCAGTGCGCGGACGCTTTCTGCGACCATCTGCTCGGCAAGACCGCCCATTTCGGAGATGCGGCGCATGAGGAATTTCAGTTCTTCGTCGAAGGCGGAGTAGATGTGGTTCGAGGCCATCACGGGGTATCCTTGCATTGGGTTTCGTCGCGGGATCGGATCAGCCTCAGCCGAAGCGGCCCATGATGTAATCCTGCGTACGCTGGTCGTCCGGATTGGTGAACATCTTGTCGGTATCGTTTTCCTCAACGAGTTCGCCGAGGTGGAACATCGCGGTCCGCTGCGACACGCGGGCCGCCTGCTGCATGGAATGCGTGACGATGACGATGGTGAAGTTCTCGCGCAGTTCGTGGATCAGCTCCTCGACCTTTGCCGTCGCGATCGGATCCAGCGCCGAGCAGGGCTCGTCCATCAGGATCACTTCCGGGCTGACGGCAACGGCGCGGGCAATGCACAAACGCTGCTGCTGGCCACCGGAAAGACCCGTGCCCGGAGCATCGAGCCGATCCCGCACCTCGTTCCAGAGGCCGGCCTTCTGCAGCGCGGTCGAGACGATCTCGTCCAGCTCCGACTTGTTGCGGGCGAGACCATGGATGCGCGGGCCGTAGGCGACGTTCTCGTAAATCGACTTCGGGAAGGGATTCGGCTTCTGGAACACCATGCCGACCTTGGCGCGCAGCTGCACCGGATCGACCTTGGTGTCGTAAATGTTCTCGCTGTCGATCTGGATCAGGCCTTCGACGCGGCAGCTGGCGATCGTGTCGTTCATGCGGTTGATGCAACGCAGGAAGGTAGACTTGCCGCAGCCCGACGGGCCGATAAAGGCAGTTACAGACCGCGGGCGGATGTCGATGTTGACGTCCTTGATTGCGTGCTTCTCACCGTAAAAGACCTGCACATTACGGGCGGTGATCTTGGCTTCATTCATGATCGGGGCTTTCGTCGTGGTCATCTTAGTCGCGAGATTGTTCATCATCTTACACCTCCTTACCAGCGACGCTCGAAGCGGCGACGAAGAATGATTGCGATCAGGTTCATCAGGATCAGGAAGACAAGCAGCACGATGATCGCGCCGGAGGCGCGCTCCACAAAGGCCGGGTCGCCGCGCTGCGTCCAGTTGTAGACCTGAACAGGAAGTGCCGAGGCCGGCTGGAAAAAGCCGTCCGGCGGGCCGGCTGGATATTCCTTGACGAAGGCGACCATGCCGATCAGCAGGAGCGGTGCCGTTTCACCGAGCGCGCGGGCGAGACCAATGATGGCGCCGGTCAGGATGCCAGGCATGGCGAGCGGCAGAACATGGTGGAAGATCGACTGCATCTTGGAGGCACCCACGCCGAGCGCCGCATCACGGATCGACGGCGGCACGGCCTTCAGCGCCGAGCGTGTTGCGATGATGATCGTCGGCAGGGTCATGAGCGTCAGCACGAGGCCACCGACAATTGGCGCAGACTGGGGCAAGCCGACGAAGTTGATCAGCACCGCAAGGCCGAGGATGCCGTAAACGATGGAGGGCACGGCCGCGAGGTTGGCGATGTTCACCTCGATCAGATCGGTGAACCAGTTCTGCGGTGCAAATTCTTCGAGATAGATCGAGGTTGCGACGCCGAGCGGCAATGACAGGACCAGCACGATCAGCATCATGTAGGCCGAGCCGATGATCGCGACCCCGAGACCTGCCGCTTCAGGACGGGTATCGGAGGCGTCCGGCGCCGTGAAGAAAGACCAGTTGAACTTCGTCACCAGAATGCCGGCCTCTTTCAGCTGGTCGGCAAGAACAAGCTGTTCGGGAGAGACATTGCGGTCGAGCGCTGCACTCTCCATGGTGACGCGACCCTTGTAGTAGCCGTCGATACGGCCGCCAGCGAGGAAGTCGAAAGGATAGGTCTGGCCGATGACCGACGGGTCAGCGATGACGAAGCGTCGAAGATCGGCGGCTGCCTCCTTGGAAATCAGGGCGCCGGCAGCCTTGGCGTTGAGGCCTTCGGCCGCAAGGCCCTTTTCCTCAATTGCCTTGGCCATGGCCTGCTCGATCAGCGGGGCGTAACCGAACGTCGTCACCTTGGCGATGTCGGCCGGGTTGCGATTGCCAGCCTTGTCGAGCTTTGCCGGGTCGAGATAGACGTTGAGGGTAACATAGGTCTGCTGGAACGATGACAGGCCGTTGGCCATGATCGACGTCAGCAGACCGATCAGCGCCACAATCCCGAAGGCAACAGCAGCCTTGCCCAACAGACGAAAGCGGTTCTCGGCCTTGTTGCGGCGGCGGGTACGATCATCGACCGTCAGGATCGATTTCTTCTCTGCGGGCATGGGAGCTCCAATGGCGGTCATATCGGTCATTCGTACTGCTCCCGGTATTTGCGGACGATATAAAGGGCCACCACGTTAAGACCGAGCGTGATGACGAAAAGGGTAAGACCCAGGGCAAAGGCGACCAGTGTCTCGGGGCTTGCGAACTCCGTATCGCCGGTCAGCTGGCTGACGATCTTGACGGTGACTGTCGTCATTGCCTCGAACGGATTGATATCCAGCTTGGCGCTGGCGCCGGCGCCCAGGACAACGATCATGGTTTCGCCGATTGCGCGGCTGGCGGCGAGAAGAATGGCACCGACGATACCCGGAAGCGCCGCCGGCAGAACCACCTGCTTGATGGTTTCGGACTGGGTGGAGCCCAGCGCGTAGGAGCCATCGCGCAGGGACTGCGGCACGGCGTTGATGATGTCATCCGACAGCGAACTGACGAATGGGATGATCATCACGCCCATGACGAGACCTGCGGTCAGAACCGACGAGGACGAATTGCCAAGGCCGAGCGGCTCAGCGAAGTAGTCGCGCAGGAAGGGGCCGACGGTGACGAGAGCGAAGAGACCGTAGACAATCGTCGGAATGCCGGCCAGGACCTCGATCGCTGGCTTGACGATGCTGCGGGTGTTGGGACCGGCATATTCCGAGAGATAGACCGCAATCATCAGACCGATCGGCACTGCCACAACCAGCGAAATGATCGAAACATAGAATGTGCCCCACAGCAGCGGCAGAATACCGAGCTCGGAACCGCCGCGGAACTGGGGATTCCACACGGTCGAGAAGAAGAACTCGCTCGCCGGGTACATGGTGAAGAAAACATAGGTCTCGAAGACAAGCGAACCGACGATGCCGACCGTGGTCAGGATCGCGACCAGCGAGGAGACGAGCAGCATCGATTTGACGAAGCTCTCGCTCATATTGCGGGCACGCAGATCCGCATTGATGCGGATATAGGCAAGCGGCAAGGCGGCGACAGCGAGGGCCAGCACGGCAATCGTCATCAGCAGATGACCGAAATCGGACTGTTCGCGATAGGACTTTGCCGCCTCGAAGACTTCCGTCGGCACATCGGCGCCGAGCGCGACACCGACTTCGGCGAGGCGGGCGCGCACATTCGCGGCATCCAGCGCCTCGACATCGACGCCTGCGCCGGCCTGGGCGGCCCGGGCCTCAACGGCCTGCAGGCCATCAGCGATGCGGCGAACGTCCGCCATGACGAGGCTGCGGGCGCCGCCTTGCGGAATGACACTATCGGAAATCATGCCGCTGACGCGGCTTTCGACGATCTGCGGCTGGACGAGCAGCCAGGCGACGAGAAGAAGGAGAGCCGGGACAGCCGTCACCAGGGCAATGACCTGGCCATAATAGCCCGGAAGCGAGTGCAGCTTCTTGCCGCTCGCGGCCGATATCGAGAGTGCCTGCCGACGCCCCAAGACGAAGCCGAGTGCAGCAAGCACAAGAATGCAAAGAATTATGATGCTCGCGTCCATTATACCGACCACACTTTAAGCAAAGGAAAACCGGCGACACTCGCGTGTCGCCGGTCGATCACGTTGGATTAGTTCAAAGCGGCCATCGGCGTGCGAGCCTTGACGGCTTCCTGTGTCTTGGCCAGTTCCGGATCGGAAACGAGGCCGTAAGCAGCAAGCGGGCCATCCGGGCCTGCCATTTCGTCGGAGACGAAGAACTCTACGTATTCCTGGAGACCAGGGATGACGTCGAGATGCGCGTTCTTGACGTAGAAGTACAGCGGACGCGAGACCGGGTATTCGCCCTTGGCAATCGTCTCAACCGAAGGAACAACGCCGCCCATGGTGGCAACGCGCAGCTTGTCGGTGTTGTTCTGGTAGAAGGACAGACCGAACACGCCGATGCCGTTCTTATTGGCGTCGACGCGAGCGAGCGTCTCGGTGTAGTCGCCGTCGATATCGACAGACACACCATCGGTGCGCAGCGCCATGCAGCCTTCTTCAGCCTTGTCTTCATCGCCACCGGCAGCCGTCTTGAGGGCTTCGAAAGCGCCGTTTTCTTCGCAGCCAGCGATGATGACCTTTTCATCGAAGACTTCGCGGGTGCCGTGCTTGGTGCCCGGGATGAAAGCGAGGATCGGCTGGGCCGGCAGGTCGGCGCGGATTTCGTTCCAGGCCTTGTAAGGATTGTCGACGAGCTGGCCGTCCTTGACAACCTTGGCAGCAAGAGCGTTGTGCCAGTCCGACGGGGTGAAGGCGTATTCCGGACCGTTGATGTCCGAAGCAAACACGATGCCGTCGTAACCGATGCGAACTTCCTGGATGTCGTTCACGCCGTTCGTCTTGCAGAGCTCGATGTCGGACTTGCTGATGCGCGACGAGGAGTTGGCGATGTCGATGGTGTTCTCGCCTACGCCCTCGCAGAGCTTCTTGCGGCCAGCGCCCGAACCGCCGGACTCAACAACCGGGGTCGCGAAGTCGGTGTTTTCGCCGAAAGCTTCAGCAACGATCGAGGCGTAAGGAAGAACGGTGGACGAGCCAGCGATCTGGATCTGGTCGCGAGCAACGGCGGCGCCCGCAAAGGCGACTGTGGTCGCCAGGGCAGCTACGGAAAGTTTCAGAGCGTTCATAATGATCTCCCGGGTAAGGGCTTGTGTGTCTTTGCGGCCGCGACGGCTTCTGTCGCGGCCCCGGCAGAGACGTCTTAGCGGCTCTTCGCCCACCGTTTTATGTCAGTTCGATGAAACATTTGTGACAGGCTAGATAATTGAAAAATATAGCCTTTTCAAAATGCGCTCACTCGGCATCAGAGTTTTATGTCAAAACCGGACAGTGAACTCACTGCCTTTGCCAATTTCGGAGCGGACAATCAGCCTGGCGCGGTGCCGCGTCAGGATATGTTTGACGATGGCAAGACCCAATCCTGTTCCCTTCTTTGACCGGCTGTCTTCGACATTGACGCGGTAGAAGCGTTCGGTGAGCCGTGGCACATGCTCCGCCGGAATGCCTGGCCCTTTATCCTTCACACTGAACTCGATGCCGTGGACGGGGTCATGGCGCAGGGACACTTCGACGATCTTGCCCTCCTGTCCATACTTGCAGGCGTTTTCCACCAGGTTCTCGAAAACCTGCACCAGTTCGTCGCGATCACCGAGTACGCGCAACGGCGCATCCGCCAGATCGAGGCGGAGCTCGACATCGAGATCATCGGCAAGAGGTGCCAGGCTGTCGCAGACATGGCCGATCAGAGGCACAAGATCCACCATCTCCGACGGCGCCATATGAGCCTTGAGTTCCAGGCGCGAAAGGGACAGCAGATCATCGACCAGCCGGCTCATGCGGTTCGCCTGATCGAGCATGATGCCGAGGAAACGCTCGCGTGATTTCGGATCGTCACGCGCAGGCCCCTGCATCGTCTCGATGAAACCGCGCAAGGAAGCAAGCGGCGTGCGCAGTTCATGGCTGGCATTGGCGACGAAATCCGAGCGCATGCGATCCAGCCGGCGTAGCTCGGAAATGTCACGGAAAACCAGGAGATAATAGGCAGTCCCGCCGCTTTGTCCTTCAAGTTGAAGGCGGGACACCTGCACGATGTAGGTCCGTTCGGAGGGAAGACGCTCGGAATGCTCGAGCTGGTTCTGAACGCCGGTATCCATGGTCTCGCGGATCATGTCGAGAATGCTCGGCGAGCGCCAACGCGCGGAGACGTGAACGCCCACCGCAACTTCATCGAAGACCTGAACGGCCGCGCGGTTCTGTGCGACGAATTCAGCTGTATCTCCGAGCACAAAGACCGGCAGATCCATAGCATCGATCGTGGCGCGGATCACAGACATCGGATCCGGCGCGGTGGCGATTGGAAGAGTGACCAGGGGCTCGCCGTGATCGCCATCCTCCGAAGGCACCTGCCGCATCAGGATCAGGCCAAAAAGCAGGACGAACAACAAGACGGCAAAGCCAGCGGCAGCCCCGGTGAAATAGGCTGCCAGCGCCAGAATTGCTGCTGCCAGGATGTAAAACCATCCGGCGACGAGATGTTTCATGTCGCTGCGCCAATCTCCACCGCCAACGTCCTTGCTCAAGCGTATGTCCTCATCTGGCCCCGAAGGCATTCATAGAGGCACTTCATGACAGAAGTTTCCCCATGCGGGAAGCAATGCCGTCTTCCTTGCCCATGCGCGCCATCCGTCCGCTTCACATCAACAAGGCCTTGAACAAGGGGGAGGATTGGCATCAACTGGCCGAGCAAAGACTGGCTCAACCTGGAGATTGACATGGATTCCGATATGCTGATGCGCCCGGCAACGGTGAAAGTTCGCGGCGAGACGCACGTGTTTGACATAGAGGAACCCGTTTTACCGGATTGGATCGAGGACAATGCCCTTCAATCCGGTGGCTTCCCACACGACAAGAAACTACGCCAGCAAACCTATGAGGAAGAGCTGACGCTTCTGCAGATGGAACTGGTGAAGGTTCAGTTCTGGATGCAGAAGACCGGGCAGCGGGTCATGGCACTTCTGGAGGGTCGCGATGCGGCGGGCAAGGGTGGCGCGATTCACGCCACACTCTCTTACATGAACCCGCGCTCCGCACGGGTCGTTGCCCTGACCAAGCCGACGGAAACCGAGCGCGGGCAATGGTACTTCCAGCGTTATGTCTCGCATTTCCCGACAGCGGGCGAGTTCGTGCTGTTCGACCGCTCGTGGTATAACAGGGCCGGCGTCGAGCCGGTGATGGGGTTCTGTACCCCAGAACAATATGAAGGTTTTCTCGATCAGGTGCCGCGTTTCGAGAAGCTGATCCAGCTCGAAGGCATCAAGTTCTTCAAGTTCTGGCTGGATATCGGCCAGGAGATGCAGTTGAAGCGCTTCCACGATCGCCGCCACGATCCGCTGAAATGCTGGAAGCTGTCGCCAATGGATATTGCCGCGTTGAACAAGTGGGATGAATACACCGAGAAACGCGATCGCATGTTGAAGGAAACCCATACCGAGCGCGCACCGTGGACCGTCCTTCACGCCAACGACAAACGTCGCGCCCGCCTCAACATGATCCGGCATATCCTCAAGTCCCTCGATTATGACGGCAAGGATGAGGACCGGATCGGCAAGCTGGACAAGAAAATCATCGGGAACGGACCCGGTTTCCTCGGCTGACCTTGAAATGGCGGTGGATCGGGCTCGGCGCCCGATCTCTCGCTTACTCCCCGGGAAGGACCCGGATGGAATAGATATTGACGCCGCGCCCGGCGCCGGAGATATCGCCATTGATGGTCAACTGACCCGGCGAAGAGGGAGACATTCCGGTCTCCGACGTCAGCCGGAACAGAACATCGATCTTTTGCGCATTGATGGTGAAACGGTGACGCGCGCATTCTCCCATGCGCGGCAGCTCGCAGCCGACCGCGATTTGCACGGGCTTGTCATCGACCGATTGCAAGGTCAGCGCGATGGTCGAAGTCTTGCCCGCCATCTGATTCAGGATTTCCGTGGGCACTTCCACGGCTAGGGAGCCGGTGTCGCCGGCCTTGCCCGACAGAAGCCTGACGGCCTCCCCGTCGCTTGCCATGACGACATCGACGCGGGCGTCCTGCCCCGGCCTCGACGCCGAGAGCCTGGAGGGATCGAAGATTTCAACCCATTCCTCGGTAAACCCGCCGCGGCTTGTAATGGCCTGAGGTCCAAGCGCCGCACCCTCGCCCTGCGCGCCGGCGAAATCTTCCGCTTCGACCTGTGGCGGCGGATTGGGAACGCTGGTATCCCGCTCTGCATCCGTCAACAGCAGGCCGGATGCAGCGACCCACCATAGGCCGATGCCAATGCTGGCCAACAGAACGACGGCAATGGTGAGGCGCGCCACAATACCACGCCGCTTCCGGGGGGCGACCGCCCTTTCGGAACGCATATCCGGCAGCGGGCCTTCGGCCTCTGGATGCCGGTCTACCGCACTCACGGCAACCGGCTGAGACCAGTCGGCAGCAAATGCCGGCTCAGCCCGGCTTGCCTGAGGCGTTGAAACCGGATGAAGATCGGAAAATCCAGGCTCCTGCCTGGCCATCCCAGCAGGAGCAACCGGCGCAGATCGCGTGCGCATGGCATCCCCCGCATCGCTGCCGGGTTGCGCGAACGCCGCCGTCGCTGGCATCGGCCTGTTTGGAGCGTCTGCAGCAGGAGTTGCAGGCTGCACGTTCAGCCTGCTGCGCTCCTCGGCTTCGATTGCGTGGATCAACGTCTCAAGCCGACGGCGCTGATAGGCGATCTGCTCTGGATCATCGACATTCTGCTTGCGCAAACCCGTTTCCAGCGCCTGGCGCGCGGATTGGTAGATACGGGCGCGCGTTTCGGAGTTTTCCCGGTCAGCGCGGTCAAGCGCACTCCTGATCGCTGTTTCCAATCCACTCATGGGTTGCCATACTCCCCGGGGAACCGATCGTGACGCCGCTTTTTCATACATGACTCGGTAAACCCTCGATATTGGCAGAGCAAGTGCGGAAAACCGCCGGGCTCGGGAATAAACACAGGGAATGCGACCGCCAAAGGGCGGAAGTCCGGCAGAAAAGGGCAAGGGGGCACTCTTTGCAGGCTGCCCCTGATCTGATATTTGACGTTTGCGTAAACGTAAACTTCATGGGAGGTGAAGCCATGGCCCTGCCGCCGATTCTGAAAGACACATTGAGGTTGCCGGTTGTTGCCTCGCCGCTGTTCATCATCTCGCATCCGAAGCTGACGCTGGCGCAATGCAAGGCCGGCATTGTCGGCTCCTTCCCTGCGCTCAACGCCCGGCCCGAAGCCCAGCTCGATGAGTGGCTGGCGGAGATCACCGAGGATCTGGCGTCCCACAACGCGAAGAACCCGGATCGGCCTGCGGCACCATTCGCGGTCAACCAGATCGTGCACATGTCGAACAAGCGGCTGGAACACGACCTGATGATGTGCGTCAAATACAAGGTGCCGATCGTCATCTCCTCACTCGGCGCAGTGCCCGAGGTCAATGCGGCGGTCCATTCCTATGGCGGCATTGTGCTGCATGACGTGATCAACAACCGCCACGCCAATTCGGCGATCCGGAAGGGTGCAGACGGGCTGATTGCCGTGGCAACAGGTGCGGGTGGTCATGCAGGCACGCTCTCCCCCTTCGCGCTTGTTCAGGAGATCCGCGAATGGTTCGACGGGCCTTTGCTGCTGGCCGGCGCGATTGCAAACGGTGGGGCGGTCCTGGCGGCACAGGCCATGGGCGCCGATATGGCCTATATCGGTTCGCCCTTCATCGCCACGCAAGAGGCGCGCGCCTCGGATGAATACAAGCAGGCAATCGTCAACGCTCATGCGAACGACATCGTGTATTCCAATTATTTCACCGGCATTCACGGCAACTATCTGAAGCCCTCGATCCTTGCTGCGGGAATAGACCCGGACAATCTGCCGGTCGCCGACCCTTCCAAGATGGACTTCGACAAGGCGACGACGGGTGCCAAGGCCTGGAAGGACATCTGGGGCTGCGGCCAGGGCATCGGAGCCGTGAAGGCGGTGGAGCCCGTAGCGGCTGTCGTCGATCGGCTCGAGCGCGAATACATAGGCGCAAAAAAGGCGATTTGCGGCTGAGATATCCGCTGCTAGCGTCCCCGCAGACATTCTTTGCGGGGATCCTATGCGCATTCTACCTCCGACCCTGATGCTTGCCGGCCTTTTGAGCCTGACATCTGCCAGCCTTGCCAATGACAGCGGCTACAAGGAATTCAAATCCTGGCAGGTGCTGTGCTCGCAGACCCTGTCCTGCAGCATGCGCCAATTCCTTGCCGACACACCCTTTTCAAGCTTTGAACTGCAGCGTTCCGCAGAGCCCGAGGCGCCCGTTGTGCTGGTAATTTCGCCGAGAGACACTAGCCTCTTTGAGGCGGCCGGCGACATCACAGCTGAGATCGCCGTGGACGGGGAAAAAGCCGCCGCGTTCAACAGCGCTGACATCAGCATTAACGCCGATGCCGGCACCTTGTCGCTGTCTGGCGAGCTGATCGACAGCGGGGTTGTGGACAGCATCAAGAACGGCAGCGCGGCAAAGCTCAAGATCACGCGCGGGACAAAAGCCATCGAAGGCGAGATCCCGCTTGCAGGAGCCGCGGCAAGCCTCCTCTTCATCGACGAATTCCAAAAGCGGGTGGGCCATACCGACGCCTTGACCGCCAAGGGGGACAAGGCCCCCAACCCGGCTCCGCCGCTCAGCGACATCCGCCGCTTCTCCGATTTTCCAGAGGCAGTGCGCGCGCGTTTCGCCGCCGGGGGCGAATGTGGTGAAACCGAAGAGAGCATGCTTGATGGCAACGCGCTCGCACACAAGCTGGCAGACGAGCAGACGCTCTATGTCACGCCCTGCGGCATGGGCGGGGCATACAACATGCCTTATGCAGTGATGGTCGATGTCTACGGGACGGTTTCCAGCCTCGCCTTCCCTGTCATGCAGGATGGCGCACCGAGTGCGGTGACGACGGCTTACAATCTCAGTTACGACCACGAAGCGAGGACGTTTTCCGCCTTTTTCAAGGGCCGCGGGGTTGGGGATTGCGGGACAACCAGCAGCTGGAAGTTCTCCGAGGGCGCCATGGGCCCGCAACTCGTGCTCGTCGAAGAAAGCTTCCGCGACTGCCCGAGCGAGATTGAAGACAACGAAAACTCCGATCCGGCAAGCTGGCCAAAGTCCTGGCCGCTAAAATAGACGAGTGGCAAAGTCGGTGGCTACTGATTTTTTCCGCAGCCACCGAAATCCGGCTTGAATTCGCCAGGCAATGGCTGTATCAGCCCCTCACCAAAACGCGACGGAAACCCCGCTTCGCAGAGGCCGCTTTAGCTCAGTTGGTAGAGCACGTCATTCGTAATGACGGGGTCACGTGTTCGAGTCACGTAAGCGGCACCAGTCTTACCGATCGCCATTTCACTTTTTTCTTCCGCACACGCCCATTCCGTGGCATGAGCGCTCCCGGACGCGAGCGCCGTAAACTTAAGTACGGGCTCGGGCGGGTTGATTGACGTCTCTCCTGCTGCAGCGCGATTACGCTGCCGTTCAAATTTCGCTCACACGCGACAAGGCCCCGCTGGTTGGCGAGGCCTTGAGGATTGGATTATCTGATCTGTATTGATCAGATCCAGTATGGCGGAACACCGTAATAGTCGTAAACGGAACGACCGTTATTACGGTACCACTCGTCGCTGTCATTGCGATAGCGCGGTGCGGCTTCCACCTGCTCCTTGGTGAGATCGATGCGATAGCCGTCGAGATTTTCATCAAAGGTCAGCTTTTCCCAGGGCAGCGGGTAATAATCGTCGCCGAGACCCCAGAAACCGCCGAAGCTGAGTACGGCATATGAGACGCGACCACCGCGCTTTTCGAGCATAATGCGCTTGACGGAACCAATGCGCTCTCCATCTCGACCGTAAACGGCCGTGCCTTCAACCTTGTCGCTGGCGATGAGAGTGTAGGTATCCTTTGCATGCGGATCCTGGCTGCGCAGGCCATTGTTTTCCTGTAGCATTTATCGTCTCCTCGTTGGTTAGCTTGTGTCAGGACAACGAAGAGGCGCGGGGTTGGTTCCTGCAAAACGAGTATACACAGGCAATTATTGACGTTTACGTCAAAGTTAGCTAGCGTGAACTAACTTGCACTGTCATGCGGAAAGCCTAAGCTTTTCAGGTCCTGGGGAGGAACCCGTGTGGCATTAGGGTGCAACAAACGATTCGGTTCGGGAGGAACACATGACGGATACCATCAACCGCCACAGCGGTCGCGCTGCTGAAAAGATTTGGCTTAACTCCTACCCCGACAAGGTTCCGGCGGACATCGCACCGCATGCACATCCCTCTTTGGGTGCATTGTTCGAGGCAAGCTGCGCCAAATATGCCGACCGCCTCGCATTCTCCAGCATGGGCCGCGGCATGACGTTTCGCGAGCTTGAGCAGGAATCGCGCAAGGTGGGGGCTTGGCTGCAATCGCTTGGGCTCGCCAAGGGCGACCGCGTCGCGGTGATGACGCCGAACATTTTGCAGAACCCGGTGACGGTCTATGGCATCCTCCGTGCCGGGATGATCGTGGTGAACGTCAACCCGCTCTACACGCCGCGCGAGCTGGAGCACCAGCTGAAGGATTCCGGCGCCAAGGCGATCGTGGTTCTCGAAAATTTTGCAAGCACGGTGCAGCAGGTCGTGGCGCGCACAGAGGTCAAGCACGTCGTGGTGTGCACCATGGGCGACATGCTGGGCCTGAAGGGCCACATCGTCAACTTCGTGGTGCGCAAGGTCAAGAAGCTCGTTCCGGCCTGGACAATCCCCGGCCATACGAGCTTCAAGGCGATGCTGGCCGCGGGCGCGCAGAAATCGCTGAAGCCGGTCGAGGTCGCCTCTTCCGACGTGGCATTCCTGCAATATACCGGCGGCACGACGGGTGTTTCAAAGGGCGCGACGCTGACGCATGCCAATCTGCTCGCCAACAAGCAGCAGATTGCGCTTTGGCTCGAAGCCGCGTTTGCCGGGCAATCGCGGCCCGACGTGCTCAACTTCGTCTGCGCGCTGCCGCTCTACCACATCTTCGCGCTGACGGTGAACTCGCTGATGGGGGTGGCTCTGGGCGGACACAACCTGCTCATCGCCAATCCGCGTGATATTCCGGGCTTCGTCAAGGAACTGCAGGGCTTCAAGGCGCATATCTTCCCGGGGCTCAACACGCTGTTCAATGCGATGATGAACAATCCCGATTTCAAGAAACTGGATTTCTCCTCGCTGATGCTGGTGCTGGGCGGCGGCATGGCGATCCAGCGGCCGGTCGCCGAACGCTGGCTGCAGATGACAGGACGGCCGATTACCGAAGGCTACGGCCTGTCGGAAACATCGCCTGTTGCCACCGTCAACCGGCTGGACACGCGCGAATTCAGCGGCATGATCGGCCTGCCCCTGCCCTCCACCGACATCGAGATCCGCGATGAGGACGGCAACACGCTGCCGCTCGGCGAAGTGGGCGAAATCTGCATTCGCGGTCCGCAGGTGATGGCCGGCTACTGGCAGCGCCCCGAAGAAACCGCCAAGGTGATGAGCGCCGACGGCTTCTTCCGCTCCGGCGACATGGGCCTGATGGACGAGCGCGGCTACACCAAGATCGTTGACCGCAAGAAGGACATGATCCTCGTCTCAGGCTTCAATGTCTACCCGAACGAGATCGAGGAAGTGGCTGTCATGCATGAGGGTGTGCTGGAATGTGCCGCCGTCGGCGTGCCGGACGAGCATTCCGGGGAAGCGGTGAAGCTCTTCGTGGTGCGCAAGGACCCGGCACTCACCGTGGAACAGGTAAAGGCGCATTGCGCCGCCAACCTCACCAACTACAAGCGCCCCCGCTTCATCGAGTTCCGCGACGAACTGCCGAAAACGAATGTCGGCAAGATCCTGCGCCGCGAACTGCGCGACGGAAAATAAATCGATTTAAATTTGGGGAGGCGGAAGCCTCCCCTCGTCTTGATCCCGTCTCAACTCGCTAATAATGTCGCCCCACACGACGGTTGAAACAGGGAAATTCCGATGCAGTCCATCATCGACACACTGACGAGCACGGTTGCGGCAACGCATGCCGAGGATCTGCGCGCCGCCTTCGCCGCCGACCCGCAGCGTTTCAGCCGCTTTTCCGCCAAGCTCGACGATCTGTTGATGGACTATTCCAAGTGTGCTGTGAATGACGCGGTGCTCGAACAGCTGGAGCAACTGGTAAAGGCGGCCGGCGTTGCCGACAAACGCGACCAGATGTTTTCGGGCGAGCCGATCAACTTCACCGAGGGACGCGCCGTTTTGCACACGGCCCTTCGCAATCGCTCCAACCGCCCGGTTCTTGTGGATGGCCGCGATGTTATGCCTGACGTCAATGCCGTTCTCGACGCTATGCGCGTATTTGCAGATGGCATCCGCTCCGGCGAGATGAAGGGCGCCACCGGCAAGGCGATCACGGATGTTGTCAATATCGGCATTGGCGGTTCCGATCTCGGTCCTGTCATGGCGACGCTGGCGCTTGCGCCCTTCCATGACGGCCCGCGCCTGCATTTCGTCTCCAATATCGATGGCGCGCATATCGCCGACACGCTGAAGACACTTCATGCCGAAACGACGCTCTTCATCGTCGCGTCGAAGACATTTACCACCATCGAAACGATGACGAATGCGCAGACCGCACGCGCCTTCATCGCCGATGCGCTGGGCGAAGACGCCGTTGGTCATCACTTCGCGGCAGTCTCGACCGCGCTCGACAAGGTGGCCGCCTTCGGCATCGACGCGGCACGCGTGTTCGGCTTCTGGGACTGGGTCGGCGGACGCTATTCGATCTGGTCGGCGATCGGGCTGCCGCTGATGATTGCCATCGGCCCTGAGCATTTTGGCGAGTTCCTCGATGGTGCTCATGCCATGGACGAGCACTTCCGCGCGGCCCCATTCCGCGAAAACCTGCCGATGCTGCTGGGCGCGCTCGGTGTCTACCATCGCAAGGTCCTAGATTACCCAACCCGTGCGATCCTGCCCTATGACCAGCGCCTGTCGCGCTTTCCGGCCTATCTGCAGCAGCTGGACATGGAATCGAACGGCAAGAGCGTCACCATCGACGGCAAGCCTGTTCATGGCGCCTCCGGTCCGGTCGTCTGGGGTGAGCCCGGCACCAACGGCCAGCACGCCTTCTACCAGTTGATACACCAGGGCACGAGCGTGATCCCGGCTGAATTCCTGATTGCCGCCAACGGCTTCGAGCCGGCGCTCCGCCACCAGCATGAGCTTTTGATCGCAAACTGCCTGGCACAGTCGGAAGCCCTGATGAAGGGCCGGACGCTCGCGGAAGCGAAGAGCCAGCTCACCGCCAAGGGCGTCTCCGACGAGGATGCCGATTTCCTCGCACCGCACCGCGTCTTTTCCGGCAACCGCCCCTCGATCACCTTCGTCTACGATCAGCTGACGCCGTTCCGTCTCGGCAGCCTTATCGCGCTCTACGAGCACCGCGTCTTCGTTGAAGGCGTCGTCTTCCGCATCAACTCCTTCGACCAGTGGGGCGTGGAGCTCGGCAAGGAACTGGCGACGGGGCTTTTGCCGGTGGTGCAGGGCAAGGTTGCGGCGACCGGGCATGACAGCTCGACGGCGGGGCTGGTCTCGGCGCTGGCGGAACGGAAGCGGGGGTGACTTATCCGGCTTTTTGCTGAAGCAGCGGCGTGGCGCTACCGGACGGAAAAAGGTGGCGATTTAAAGGTTTCATCCGAGCGGGTCGCGACAATGACGTGGCCGCTTGGGCCGACTACGGACTTATTTGCCTTCGATCTCGATCGCTTCCGAAGCATCGGCGCGGCCGAGATGTTGAGATTCTGAGAACTTGGGGGGGACGCGAACGATCTGCTCGAAGCCTGTGGCTTCGAAGCTGATCAACCCCACATCAAGTTCAATCTCATAGCCCCAGCAGACAAATTCTCCGTTCGGCGATAGCCGACTATTCTGCCGGCGCACATTCGATATGGCTGTATCGCCCTGGTTTATACCGCCGCGCAAAGACCAATCGACCGCTACCTTGAGACCTGACACATTCTGAAACGTCAACGTACAGGGAGCAACGTCCCACCCCCTGTAGTGCGTCCCCACTTCTGTCTTGTGCCATTTGAAGATGTAATCAATGTCGAAGCTGATTGTGAAAAAATGTGGCCTTGGAAAGGTCATTGAATAGACCGCGGCATCGTGCCAGCCCATTTGGGGAAAATCATCATCCGAGTAGACGGTCTGGTAGGTCATGACATTGCCGGAGAGAACGGTTTGTGCGGCGTGATACCAGAAATTCGGTGATGACGCTAGTGATCCATGGATATCCATGGGGAAGCAAATCTGACAAACAGATGTAAGTTGTCGGGCTGTCACGTTGGCAGTCGGTAGGTCGGCCAAAGCAACAGGTCGAACCTTAAGGCTCAACTTATGGCCGCCGTAAAGATCAATTTCTTCAACTCGCAATGACACCGTAGGGACTAAATGCGCTCCAGCAATGGCGGCGGAGGTGCGGGCGATGCCTGACCTCAGATTGCGGTGATCGAGACGTCCTCACCTTTGATCTGGTATGATCGCGTAAAGCTGATTTTTCTGGAAAAACAGTTCCATTCCACCACAAAAGCTACGCTGTGTTCGCACAACTCAAGTACAAGGATCTCTCCATCTGGTGCTGCCCTCAGCGCACAGTCATTCGGCTGACCATCAACCAAAATGCTTGAAACGGAAAGGACGCTCAGTTTTACCCGGGCCATGATCCTGTTGATCAAGACATCGTCAAGGCACAAATCAATGTCGGGGCCTCGTCTGACAAAGGCTGATACCGTTGCCTCGTGAAATGAAATCTCCTTCGCCGCCCCCTGGGGGACGATCTTCGCAAAGCTTCCATCCATCTCAGTCGCGCCTTCTGAACACATCGTGACCCTACCCCAAAATGCACCTCGGGGATGCCAATCACCATACCTCGAACTGTGATCATCGCCGCACCGCGGGCTTGCCAGACCCGATGCACGGTGACGGCTGCCGAATTAGCGCTAATTATTGCCGCTGCCGACACAGGCGAACGTGAGAGGGTTAGACCTTACCCCGCTCGTCCCCTACCTCAGAACCCAATCTCGGCCGCAGTCGGCGGGTTTGCCCCTGCCCGTGATACGGTCACGGCCGCAGCCTTCGCGCCAATGGTCAGCGCCTCGCGCACCGCCGCTTCCGAGAGTGTCGCGACCTTGTCCTTGGTCAGCAGATCCTGGCGCTTCAGCGATGCCAGAATGCCGGCATCAAACGTGTCGCCGGCGCCGACTGTGTCGACCACCTCGACCTTGTTGGAGGGCACGGAAACCTTGAAGTTTGCGGTATAGGCGGTCGCACCTTCCGCACCCTTGGTCAGCACCACGAGCTTGGCGCCGCGTGTCAGCCAGTGGGCGGCGCGTTCGTCCTGGGTGCCGGGAAGGTCGAACCAGTCGAGGTCCTCATCGGAGAATTTCAGGATGTCGGACATATCCGCCATGCGGGCGATACGGGCCTGGTGGGCTGCCTTGTCCTTGATGAAGCCGGGGCGGATGTTGGGGTCCAGCGAGATGACGCGGGTCTTGTGCTCGCGCGTCATCAGCGCTTCATAGGTCGAGCCGCAGGGTTCCGGGATCAGGCTGATTGCGCCGAAATGCAGAGCTTCGCAGCGCTCGACCAGGGCGGGCAGATCGGATTCCGTGATCATGCGGCCGGCGGTGTTCTCATCATAGAAGGCGTAGGATGCCTGACCATTGGTGAGCTTGACGAGGGCGATTGTGCAGGGGCGCGAGAGCGTGGCGCAGTAGCTGAAATCGACGCCGGAGGATTTCAGTGTATCGCGCAGGATATCGCCGAGCATGTCGTCCGAAAGCCCCGTGAAGAAGCCTGTGTCGATGCCCAGACGCCCCAGAGCAATCGCCGTGTTGAAGATCGCGCCGCCAGCATAGGGTGCGAAGGCGCGCTCGCCGAGCGTTGTCTCGCGTGGCAACATGTCAATCAGCGCTTCGCCGCAGCACAGGATCATCTCGACCTCCCAGTCATAACTTCAATCGATTTAATCGCATTTGCGCCGAAATTCCAGCGGAACTTTGAGCATTTGCTCAGGCGAGCGACGAAATCCCACCATTGCGACCCGACCATTCGAGCGGCGCGTCGAGGAAAGCCTCGACTTCCGACAAGGTCTTCTCGTCGAACAGTTTCTGTTCGCGGGCAACGGCCAGGACATTGCGCCAGGTGGCGATGTAGTGAAGCTTCACCTTGCCCTCGTCGAAGCGCTGCTGCGCCTCGGGAAAGATGCCATAGAAGAAGAGTGCGATGCCATGATCGACGACGCCGCCTGCGGCCCTGACGGCATCGATGAACTTAAACATGCTGCCGCCGGCTGTCGTCAGGTCCTCAATGACGAGCACGCGGGCGCCTTCCGGCATGTTGCCTTCGATCTGGGCGTTGCGGCCGTGACCCTTCGGGGCCTTGCGCACATAGATCATCGGCAAGCCCAAGCGATCGGCAAGCAGAGCGGCAAAGGGAATACCCGCCGTTTCACCACCGGCGATGCAGTCGAACTGCTCGAAGCCGGCATTGCGCATCAGCGTGGCGGCAGCAAAATCCATGACCGCCGAGCGGACACGCGGATAGGAGAGCAGCTTGCGGCAGTCGATATAGACAGGGCTCCGCATGCCGGAGGAGAGCTTGTAAGGCTCTGCCGCATTGAAGTGTACCGCCTTGACCTCCCACAGCATCTTCGCGACGAGGTCTGCCATCACGGCGGAATCGGTGAAGGGGGTCTGGATCATGGCGCGCTCCTGTCTGTCTTCATTTACCCGGCAATAGCAGCAAGCGGTGCAGCCCGCCAGATGCGGCGCGATGGAACAATCTGCTTTGCCAGATCTTTACGGCTCGCCCACCCACGAAGGACAATCCCGATGGAAAACATGCTCGTCATCCAGCCGCTCGTCGCCCTCATCGCCGGTATTCTCATCCTGATCATGCCGCGCCTGCTGAACTATGTCGTCGCGATCTATCTGATCCTCGTCGGCGTGCTCGGCCTGTGGCCGCAGCTCGGTTCGATGAATCTGTAATCGAACCGGCTTCCAGCACCGACAACCGATATGCCTCGCGGCAAGCGCGAGGCATTTTTATTTTAGGTGACGTCCCAGGACAGCGGAAACTTCGGGTCGAAAACGGTGACCGGCCCAGCGCCAGTGAAGATCTTGGCCGGAAACGCAACCGCTTCGTCACGCTTCACCAGCGTGATCCGCTCTTCATTTGCAGGCAGCCCGTACCAGGCCGGCCCGTTGAGCGAAGTGAAAGCCTCCAGCTTGTCGAGCGCGTTTTCCTCCTCGAAAACATGAGCGAGGCAGCTCATGGTGTTGATCGAGGTATAGATGCCAGCGCAACCGCAACCGCATTCCTTGAGGGGATCAACATGTGGGGCGCTGTCCGTGCCGAGGAAGAAGCGGGCATCGCCTGATGTCGCGGCCTTGCGCAGGGCCTGGCGATGATTTTCGCGCTTGGCAACCGGCAGGCAATAATAGTGCGGGTGAATGCCGCCAACCAGGATATCGTTGCGGTTGATGATCAGGTGATGGGTGGTGATGGTGCCGGCGAGGTTCTTCTCGGCGTCACGGATATATTGGACACCATCCTCTGTCGTTACATGCTCCATCGTCACCTTGAGATCCGGCAGGCGTTTGCGCAACGGGTCGAGAACTGTGTCGATAAAGACCTTTTCGCGATCGAAGATGTCGACCTCTGGCGTCGTCACCTCGCCGTGGACGCAGAGCGGCAGGCCGATTTCGGCCATACGCTCCAGCACCGGCATGGCCTTTTCAATATCGCGCACGCCGCCATGCGAATTGGTGGTGGCGCCGGCGGGATAAAGCTTGACGGCGGTGATGAGGCCGGAGCGCTTGCCCTCGGCGACATCTTCTGGATCAGTGTGCTCCGTCAGATAGAGGGTCATCAGAGGCTCGAAGCGATCGTCGGCCGGAATGGCCTTGACGATGCGTTCGCGATAGGCGCGTGCATCCGCGGTCGTCACCACCGGCGGCACGAGGTTGGGCATGATGATCGCGCGGCCAAAGTGGCGGCTCGTATCGCCGATCACGCCCTCAAGCATGGCGCCATCGCGCAGATGCAGGTGCCAGTCATCGGGGCGGCGAATTTCGAGTGTGCGCATGGGGGATGTCTCCGGCTTCGATGTCGCGACCGGCCTTAGCATGTTCCCCCAGACGTTCAAAGGCTATCAGGCGACGCGGTCGCCTGCAGCTTTCATCGCCCTTGCGGCTTCCTCCGCCTTCTCGAGCCTGTCCTGCTCCATGATCGCCTGAATGCGGGGCAGCGCGCGCTGGAAGGCGGCAACGCATTCCGGATCGAACTGCGTGCCGGCGCGTCCGACAATATGCTCTATCGTGCGCTCGAAGCTCCAGGCCGGCTTATAGGGACGCTCGGTTGTCAGGGCATCGAAATTGTCCGCCAGGCAGACGATGCGGCCTGAAATGGGGATGTCGGTCCCGGCAAGACGGTTGGGGTAGCCCTGCCCGTCCCAGCGTTCGTGATGGCTTACGGCGATTTCCGACGCGAGCTGCAGCAGCGAGGAATGCGACCGGCCGAGGATGTCGCTGCCGATCTGCGCATGCGCCTGCATCTGGCGGAATTCCGCCTCCGTAAGACGCCCCTGCTTGAGCAGGACCGTATCCGGCATGGCGACCTTGCCGACGTCGTGCATCGGCGCTGCGAGCTTGAGGTCATGGCAGAAATTCGATGGCAGGCCGAGTTCGATGGCGATCGCTTCCGAGTAGGCGGCGACGCGCAACGTGTGCCTTGCCACATCCGGATCCTTGTAGTTCGCCGCAAGGGTCAGCCGATAGATGATCTCCTGCTCCCGTTCGCGCAGTTCTCCCACCGCACGTTCGACCTCGCGGCGCAACCATTCCGCCTGATCGGCCAGCTGCCTGCGGGCACGCGACAGGCTGACGATGTTGTGCATGCGGGCGTGAAATTCCACGGGATCGACGGGCTTTGTCAGGAAATCGATCGCGCCGGCATCGAGGGCTGCCATACGGGTCGTCATATCCCGATCGCCGGTTACGAAGATCACCGGGATCTGGGCGTACTTCTCGAAGCGCACGATCTCGGTGTAAAGCTCGACACCGTTATAGACCGGCATCTGATAATCGATGACGGCGATATCGAAATCGAGGTCCGGCAGAGCGGAGAGGACCGCATCCGGGCTCGAAAACGGCAGTGCTTCGCAATGATCTAGTTTGGCCACCAGTTTCGTCAGCAGCTTGAGGTTCGTGCTGTTGTCGTCGACCAAAAGAATACGCATGGTTTTTCCTCCGTACTCAAGCAACCAGCTTGTATTTGAGGGCGCGGATTTCCTCACCCAGCGTTTCGATATCGGCAGGCCCGGGTGGCGGGCTGCGCAGTGCGTTGGCTTTGACTGCCAGGTCATTGAGACCAACATTGTAGGCAGCGCCCTTGATCGTATGCAGGGCGCGGTCGATGCCATCCGCATCGCGGCGGGCAAATGCCGAATTCAATTCATCGAGCAGTCCCGACGCATCGTCGAAGAAGGACATGACAAGCTCCTTGAACACATCCTTGCCCAGAGCGTCGACGAGTTCGCGGTAGCGTGCGGCATCGAGCCCCTGGACACCCGCCGTCAAAATGCTGTCATTCTCCAGGACGCCCGAAATTTCCGCCTGCGGCAGTTCCATTGCGGTGCTTGGCTTGAGCTTGAACTTGTCCATGTCTTCCGCCTGACCTTCCGTCGCCTGCGCAATCATTTTCTTCAATCTTTCCATCGTGACAGGCTTGGACTCAAAGCCGCGCATGCCGGCATCGAGGCAGGTCTTGCGGTCGTCATCGGACGCATTGGCCGTCATGGCGAAGATCGGCACCGCAGATGACGGGCCGCCTTCGGCAATGATCCGCCGCGTTGCCTCAATTCCATCCATGACCGGCATCTGCATATCCATGAGGATCAGATCAAACTGCTCGTCCCGCGCGATCGAGACCGCTTCCGCGCCATCATTTGCAATGACGACATCCTGGCCGAGAAGCGCGAGGAAACGGCTGGCCACGATCTGGTTCACCTTATTGTCTTCGACAAGCAGGATTCGATGGCGCTGCAGCGGTGTATCGAGGCTCTTGCGCGCGTTTTCCGCAGCCTGCTCATCGCGCTCGGCGACGGAGACGGGGAGCTCGAACCAGAAGATGCTGCCGACGCCGACGGTACTGCTCATGCCCAGCTCACCGCCAAGCTTTTCGACGATCTCTTTGCAGATCGTCAGGCCAAGGCCCGTGCCGCCATAGCGCCGGCTGATGCTGGCGTCGACCTGGGAGAACGGCTTGAACAGCTTGTCCAGGCCCGCCTGATCAATACCGATGCCGGTATCCTCGACTTCGAAGCGGACCATCAACTGACCTTCGCGGTAGAACTCGCGCAGCCTGAGGGTGACCGTGCCGTGATCGGTGAATTTGACTGCATTCGACAGCAGGTTCAACAGAACCTGGCGCAGGCGCGTCGGATCACTTTTCACATGCAGCGTCCTCAAGGATTCCGGCAGATCAAGGATGACACTGTTGCCATGCTCGTCGGCGCGGCCACGGATGATCCGGACAGTGCTTTCCGCCAGATTCTCAATCTCGAAGACCCGCTCCTCGATCTCGAGCTTGCCGTGTTCGATTTTGGAGAAATCCAGGATTTCGTTGATGATCTCGAGCAAGGCTTCGCCCGATGTGCGAATGGTCTTGACGCTTGAGAGCGCCTCTTCCGGGAGATCGCCGAGTTCGAGCAGTTCGGACATGCCAAGAATGGCGTTCAGGGGGGTGCGGATTTCGTGGCCCATGGTGGCCATGAATTGCGATTTCGCGCGGTTGCCGGCATCGGCCGCCTCATAAGCCTCGGTCAGCTTCGCTGCCATTTCCGAGAGTTCGCGACTGGCCTTGCGGACGGAGCGCAGCTGGCGATTGAGTGTGACGATCAGGAAGACGACAGAGATCATCAGCAGGCCGAGCATCACCCCCGATGTCCGCTCAAGGCTGTTGATGTTCGCCGATAGTTCCGACCGCTCCGCGCTGACGCGCATGTTGGTGTATAGCAGAAACTCGTCGGCGAGTTTGCCAAGCGCCGACATCTGCGTTTCAAAGGCGGCGAGCTCCGCGGCGGTTGGCGTCGTGCCGGCAAGATAGGCGTCAAACATAGGCTGGGCGCGGAAAATGATCTCGCTGATACGGGCGATGAAGCCCCTCACCTTCTCGTCTTCGCTAAAGAAGGCGCCGAATTTCGATTGATCGACCAGCGACACCCGCGAATAGAGAATGTCATAACGCAGCGCCAGTTCCGAGACGCCGTCGTTGGTTGGCTGACGTCCGCCGAAACTCGCCAGCGCATGATTGACCTGACGCACCTCCCGATCGAGCTGATAGACAGACCAGATGGCATTTTCACGCACGCCGTCTTCCAGGATCTGGTACTTGCGGCCAATGTCGATGACCAGGTAGATCAGCATGGCAAGCAGCAGGGCAGAAATGACCTGCAAGGTCAGGGCTATGCCACCCCGACCCATAGCCAGTTTCTGCCTAGCGCTTCCTGTGATCACGGGAGGACCTCGATTTCCTTGATCTGCCAGACTGAGCGCGAGAAGTACTTCTCATTGAACAGCGACTGATCGAGGTCGAACGGATAGACTAGCATCATGGGGCCCTTGTCGCGGATCGACATGGGCTTGCCGTCCATCTGCGTGGCCAGGATCGTTTCAAGCTTGGCATCAGCAACCGGCACGTCGGCTGCGTAATCATTCAAGGCGCGAACCTTCAGATTGGCGCCATTTGCACCTGCCGCTTCAAGGACCGCACGGAGCAACGGCCCCTTGAACGTTACGACGCCCTTGGTCCAGGGTGTTTCCATTGCACCCTCGCGACCGGGAAGCGCATCGAGCATGGCTTGATCAAACTGTGCCGTGTCCCCGACATTGGTTTCGCTGATGTCACCCTTCACAGTCAGGACAACCGGCCCGACAGGGGGATCAAGTGCGAAGGCGGGCGTTGCTGCGGCGGCAGCCAACAAAAGCGTTGCCACCAGAGATCCAAAAGGCATGCGAGCGCGGTAGGCCATGTCTCAACTCCTCATCAGGCCGATTTTTGCAGAGCAGAATTTCCAAGGTGATCGGTAAGCAGCTGGCGGAAAGCCACGGCTTCAACGGGCTTGTGGAGAAATGCCGTAACGCCGGCCGCTTTCGCCTCTTCTTGCAGCCTTGGCTCGGTTTCAGCAGTGATCATGACAATCGGAATGTGTTCGTAGCGCTCCATAAGGCGCACTGCTTTGACGAACTGCAGGCCTGACATTCCCGGCAGAAAATGATCAACGAGCAGCATGGAGAAGGTTTCGGCATGACACATGGCCAAGGCCGAAGCGCCGTCACTCGCAACATGGATCTCGGTGTCCGTAGCCTTCTTGGCAAGATGCTTAATGATCAAGGCATTGGTCGGATTGTCTTCGACGATCAGTATGGACATGGGTGACACTCTCCGCAAAAGACCTGCATCCGCCCCCCGTTCCAACGTCGGAAGGGCGTTAACTTTTGATGCAGAATTTGTATCAGGAAGAGGCTTCGATTAGCTGAAGTCGATGATTACAATTTTATTGTTTGGCCAACTTTATTAGTTTCTGCGCATTTTGCTGGCCCCTCTGCGGGCCGCACACCCGTCAAAATATAGGGAACTCGTAGTCGGCCTTGCGGCTGCGTGCGATCACCAAGCGGCCGTTTGGTAAATCATTCGTCTCTACCTTGGCCTCGATCTGTTCAGCAGACAGTCCATAGAAGCGCCAGCGCTCGATAAGGCGCCGCTCAAGCTCGTCGATAGGCGGGGCGACCATGACCGTCACGTCGAAGATATCGGCGAGGCCCGCCCAGGGGCCTTCTTCGAACAGCAGATAGTTGCCTTCGGCGATCACCACCTTGACGTCAGCCAGAATGCAGCGGGCAGCGCAGATGGCAAGTTCCCGCGAGCGATCGAAGACGGGCACGAAGAGCTCCCCTCCCGCACGGGCAGCCCGCAGGATATCCCTGAGGCCACGCACGTCGAAGGTTTCAGGCGTGCCTTTGCGCGCGAGCTGATCACGCTCGATCAGAATGGCATTGTCGAGATGGAAGCCATCCATCGGAAGAACCGCGCTTGAAATTGCGCGGCTGGAGAGTTCGTCATGCAGCCTGTCAGCCAGGGTGGACTTGCCCGCACCGGGCGGCCCGGCGACGCCCACGAGAAGCCGGGCGGATGTGGCCGCCCGGCGCTCGATATCAGATAGGAGCGTTTGAAACTGCGTCGTCATGCGGCCACTGCTTCCTGCGGTGCCTCGCGGGCACCGGTCATGAAGGCGACGGCATCCGACATGGTGTAGTCCTTCGGGTTGATGACGCAGAGACGTTTGCCGAGACGGTGAACGTGGATGCGGTCCGCGACCTCAAAGACATGCGGCATGTTGTGGCTGATCAATACGATCGGCATGCCGCGCGAGCGCACGTCGAGGATAAGCTCAAGCACCTTGCGGCTTTCCTTGACGCCAAGCGCTGCGGTCGGCTCATCCAGGATGATGACTTTCGATCCGAAGGCCGCGGCGCGTGCCACCGCCACACCCTGGCGCTGGCCGCCGGAAAGCGTTTCCACCGCCTGATTGATGTTCTGGATCGTCATCAGCCCGAGTTCGGACAGCTTGTCGCGGGCGAACCTTTCCATCGCGGGGCGATCGAGCTTGCGGAACACACTGCCCATGACGCCGGGTTTCCGCAGTTCGCGACCGAGGAACATGTTGTCGGCGATCGACAAGGCCGGAGACAGCGCCAGGTTCTGGTAGACGGTTTCGATGCCCGCCTCGCGCGCCTCGATGGGCGAACGGAAGTTGACCGGTTTGCCCTCAAGGCGGATCTCGCCCTCGTCAGGCGAAACGGCGCCGGAGATCGCCTTGATCAGTGACGACTTGCCCGCCCCGTTGTCGCCGATGACGGCGAGGATTTCACCGGGGTAGAGATCGAAGTCCGCCTGATCGAGAGCCGTTACACGGCCATAACGCTTGACCAGGCCACGAGCGGTAAGAATGGGTTCGATGGACATCAGCCTGCTACCTTTCTGATCCACTGGTCAATGGCGACGGCGGAAATGATCAAGACGCCGATCAAGAGATAGGTCCATTGCGGGTCCGTGCCGATGAGGCGCAGGCCGAGCTGGAACACACCGACGATGAGCGCGCCGAACAGCATGCCAAGGATCGAGCCACGACCACCGAAGAGCGAGATCCCGCCGATGACCACCGCCGTGATGGATTCGATGTTGGCGAACTGACCGGCAGTCGGCGAGACCGAGCCGATGCGGCCGATGAGGGCCCAGCCGGCGAGCGCGCAAATGAGGCCAGACAGGGTATAGACGGAAATCAGCATGCGCTTGACGTTGACGCCGGCAAGTTCCGCTGCATCCGGATCGTCGCCGACCGCATAGACGTGCCGGCCCCAGGCCGTGTGGTTGAGCACATACCAGAGAAGCGCGACCAGGAGCACCATGGCAATGACGCCATAGGTGAAGACTGCACCGCCAATACGCAGGTTTTCACCGAAAAACTGCAGGATCGGGGCGGAGGTTTCGATATCCTGCGCGCGGATCGTCTCGTTGGCCGAATAGAGAAAATTCGTCGCGAGCACGATCTGCCACATGCCGAGCGTGACGATGAAAGGCGGCAGTTTCATCCGGGCGACAAGGATGCCGTTGATGAAGCCGCAGAGACCGCCGACGACAAAACCACAGGCGACCGCGAGTTCCGGCGGCAGGCCGTAGCGGAAGGCGAACTGGCCCATGACCACCGAGGACAGCACCATGATGGCGCCGACCGACAGATCGATGCCGGCGGTCAGGATGACCAGGGTCTGTGCTGCGCCGACGATACCGACAATCGCAACCTGCTGCAGGATCAGCGTCAGGGTGAATGCGGAGAAGAACTTGCCACCGAGAATGATCCCGAAGGCTGCGACAGACAGCACCAGCACGATCAAGGCGACAGCTGCCGGACTGGAATGAAGAAAATGCTGAAAGCGCTCCAGAGTGGTTCGCTCATGCCGGTCGAAGGACGCGACCTGATTGGCGCTACCGGAGAGCACCTTTTCGAATTCTTGCGGGGCCCTAGTATCGGGATTGGCCGGCTGCATGGGTCATCCTCCCTGCCAGTGTCACAACAATGTTCCAGAAAACGGCGCCCGGCCTGCCGCCGCTTGGCCGGGCGCATGCGCCTTGCGACGGGTGGAGACCACCCGCCGGCATTTCAGTCAGGCGCAGGAGGTCATATCAACCCCAGCACTTCTCCGTGCCTGCCTTTGTGTCGATCGAGTCGACGCCTGCGGCCGGCTTGTCGGTGACCAGGGCGACACCGGTATCGAAGAAGTTCTTGCCTTCGGTCGCCACCGGCTTTTCACCCGTGTCAGCGAACTTCTTGATCGCCTCGATGCCGAGCGATGCCATCAGCAGCGGATACTGCTGCGAGGTGGCGCCGATGACGCCTTCGGTGACATTCTTGACACCCGGGCAGCCGCCGTCGACGGAGACAATCAGCACGTCCTTCTCCTTGCCGACCGCCTTCAGCGCCTCATAGGCACCGGCAGCAGCGGGCTCATTGATGGTGTGCACGACGTTGATCGACGGATCCTTCTGCAGGAGGTTTTCCATGGCGGTGCGGCCGCCTTCTTCGTTGCCATTGGTGATATCGTGGCCAACGATGCGCGCGTCGGTTTCATCGCCGATCTTGTTGATGTCGACGGTGTCGATGCCGAAACCCTTCATGAAGCCCTGGTTACGCAGAACGTCGACAGACGGCTGCGACGGGGTAAGGTTCAGGAAGGCGATCTTGGCGTCCTTGGCGGCATCGCCGAGCGTTGCAGCGGCCCACTTGCCGATCAGTTCGCCAGCGAGAAGGTTGTCGGTCGCAAAGGTCATGTCAGCTGCATCGATCGGCTCGAGGGGGGTATCGAGAGCGATGACGAGAAGGCCGGCATCGCGGGCCTTCTTGACGGCAGGCACGATGCCCTTGGTGTCGGAAGCCGTCAGCAGGATGCCCTTGGCGCCGTCAGCGATGCAGGTTTCGATGGCTGCAACCTGGCTTTCCGAGTCGCCATCGATCTTGCCGGCATATGACTTCAGCGTCACGCCGAGTTCAGCCGCCTTGGCTGTTGCGCCTTCCTTCATCTTGACGAAGAAGGGGTTGGTATCTGTCTTGGTGATCAAGCAGGCAGAAACCTCTGCCGCCTGGACTGGCGCAGCAAAGACAACACCCAGCGCCAAAGTCGACAGAGCAGCAGTGATCAGTGATTTCTTCATTGTGTATCCTCCCGAGATGGTTCGGCCGGCTCCTCCAGCCGCAACGTGTCGGCACGGTGGCGCCTCGCACCAGCCATGTACGGGCAGCCTCTGCCCGCTCCTCCACGCCGTCATTTAGAACATCAGAACATTTCTGCTGTCAATAAATAAATCCAGTTGAATTATTAAATCGTCATGGCATTGTGGGCCACCTGCAATTGGCAGAATTCGCCCGGGGAGGAGCGCGGTTTGGCCAGAGACGAGTTCGCACACAGCGTCGACACCTCCCCTCGCCTTAGTGTTGCCGGGGGCTCCAACCAGGTGCGCGTTCGCGCCTACAACGAACGCCTTGTCCTATCGCTCGTGCGACAGAACCCGGGCTGCTCGAAGGCCGATCTCGCCCGCCTCACGGGCCTCTCAGCCCAGACCGTTTCGGTCATCATGCGATCCCTGGAGCGGGATGAACTGCTGATGCGTGGCGAGCCGATCCGCGGCCGGGTCGGTCAGCCATCGGTGCCGATGTTCATCAACCCGGACGCCGTCTTCTCCTTCGGCGTGAAGATCGGTCGCCGCAGCGCCGATCTCGTCTTGATGGATTTTGCCGGAAACATCCGAAAGCAGCGACATCGGACCTATCGCTATCCGCATCCTGATCATCTCCTGCCCTTTATCTGCGATGGGATCTCCGAGATGGAAGTCGACATGGATGCGAAGATGCGGTCGCGGATTGCCGGGATCGGAATCGCGGCACCGTTTGAGCTGTGGAACTGGGCTGAAGAGGTCGGGGCGCCCGATGGGGCGATGGACATCTGGCGACAGTTTGACCTTCAGGTCGAGGTGCAGGGTCGGATGGCCTATCCGGTCTATCTGCGCAACGATGCCACCAGCGCCTGCGGTGCGGAACTCGTTTTTGGCGCCGGCCAGCGCTATCCCGATTTCGTCTACTTCTACATCGGCTCGTTTATCGGTGGCGGCATCGTCGTCAACTCCTCGCTCTTCGTCGGTCGCACCGGTACGGCGGGCGCGATAGGTCCACTCCCCGTCCGCGACAAACACGGTCAGACCCGGCAGCTGCTGGACATCGCCTCGATTTTCGTGCTCGAAAACCTGCTGCGGGAGCGGGGGATTGATCCGCAACCGCTGTGGTATGCCGCGGAAGAATGGATCGACTTCGGGGAGCCGCTTGAGATCTGGCTGCAGGATACGGCTGCGGCTCTCGCCCAAGCCATCATCGCCGCCGCCTCGATCATCGATTTTGCTGCCGCCATCATCGACGGCGGTTTTCCCGCCTGGGTCCGCCACCGCCTGATCAATGCGACCATTGAGGCGATGAACCGTCTCGACCTTCAGGGTGTCGTCATCCCGGACATCGTGGAGGGGGAAGTCGGCGATCAGGCGCGCGCAATAGGGGGGGCAAGCCTGCCGATCTTCGATCGCTATCTCATCGACCAAACCGTGCTGCTCAAGGATATCAAGCATGCTGAAGGGAATTGATCCGCTCCTGTCGCCCGAGCTTCTGGCCACTTTGCGCGCCATGGGGCATGGTGACGAAATCGCCATTGTCGACGGCAATTACCCCGCCCTTGAACATGCGCGACGACTGGTGCGCCTTGACGGTCACCACCTGGTGCCGGTGCTGGACGCCGTGCTCAGTGTCTTACCGATTGACGATTTCGTGCCGGAGGCGATTTTCCGGTCGACGGTCGGCGGCAGACCGGACCGGATCGATCCGATCCACCGAGACATCATCGCATGCTGCGAAAAACACGAGCCCAAAGTGGCGGTGACCCCTTTGGTGGGCCAGGATTTTTATCAGCGCGTCAAGGCCGCCCATACCGTCGTGCAAACGGGCGAACCGCAACTCTATGCCAATGTCATCCTGCGCAAGGGCGTCATCTATCCGCCGGCCTGAGACCGGCGGCACATCATTCTGGCTTAGCCTTCGAGCGCGCGAGAGATGCGGCGAGACAGCTCCAGCGGGTTCTTCAGGATGATGGCGCGGTTTGTGCGCTCGACAAGCTCTTCCCGTGCAAGGCGCGACATTTCACGCGAGACTGTTTCGCGGCTGGAGCCAATATGCTCTGCAAGCTCGGCATGGACGAGCGGTGGCGAAATGATCCGCTCGCGACCGCCATCATTGCGCACGCGCGACAGCCGTAGAAGCGTGTTGTAAAGCCTGTGCTTGGTATCGAGGAACGAAAGCTCTGACAGACGATCATTCATGGCGCGGATGCGCCGCGACAGAAGCTGCAAGAGCGATAGCGACACGTCGGGACGCTGGCGCAGGATGTCGTGGAAAACGGCATAGGGGATAACGGTGACGGTGGAGTCGTTGACCGCCATCAGACTTGCCGAACGGGCGAGATCATCGATCGCTGCCTGCTCGCCCAGAATGTCGCCGCGCTTGAATGTGCCAAGGATTGCTTCCTTGCCGACAGTGAAGCGCAAGACTGCGCGTATTTCTCCCGACTGGACCACGAACACGTCCTTGGACATGTCCTCAAAGTCGACCAGGCTCTCACCGGCGGAAAGCGTCCGCGAGTGACACCGCGTCAACCATTCCCGATCCTCTTCGGGCGACAGACTGGAAAAGATCGCACACCCCCGCAATGTCGGGGGAATGACGTGGATGGATGACATGCCGGATACTGGGAGAGGTTGTGCTTTCATCTGTACAATACTTGTTCGTGGGGCTGATCTGCCCGTTGGACACAGTTCGTCAGCTCCGCCGCCCCCTTGGCGACAAACAACCGACCATGAATTTTTTCGCTTCGACTGCAGAGTTTAACTGTTTTTACAAGAGTTTGTGCATCGTGGCACTATTAAGGCGAAAACCTCATCCAATAGATCCAGATGAAGGTCCCCACACATCTGTTAGAGAAAAACCACGCTCAAACGGATCGAATGGATCTAGAGCGACCTGATGAAGGCCGAAGGTGAAGCCGCGACCACTGATCGTCGGGATGACCGCCGGACGACCCGCCACGTCCGCGAGACCGGCCAGACCTACCTGAAATTCGGAACCGATGATCGAGCGGGACAGGAACGTATCGCCGACCTTTGCCTTGCCACGCGCATGCAAAGTGGCAAGGTTGGCGGAGTTGCCGGTTCCGCAGGGCGAACGATCAACCCGGCCCGGCCACATGGTGGTGCAGGTCCGGATCGCGCCATCCGGATCCACATCGCGGAACATCACATAGGCAACGCCGGAGATCGCGGGGATCTCTGGGTGCACGACCGCGATCGAACGGTTGATCTCTTCTTTCAGGATCATGCCTGCTTCGACGAGCGCGCGGGCATTGCCCTTTTCGATCGTCAGTCCGACCTGCCCTACATCCACAAGGGCGTAGAAAATGCCGCCATAACTGAGATCGAAGGTGACCTGACCGAAAGCCTGCGTCTGCACGGTCACATCGAGCTCGTGGACGAATGACGGCACCATGGTCAGCTCGACGCGTTCACAGCGGCCATCGCGGCAGCTGGCGCGCGCCCGAACCAAACCCGCCGCGGTCTCCAGCATCACGATGGTTTCCGGCTCGCGCATCTCGACCATGCCGCTCTCGAGCAGAGCCGTGGTGACGCAGATAGAATTGGACCCCGAACTTGCATGCGCCTGATCGGGTTGCAGGATAACGAAAGCGGCATCCGCATCGGGATGCCGGGGAGGCAGAAGGAGATTGACGGAGCCGATCGGCGCGCCGCGCGGCTCAAGCACCAGCATACGGCGAAGCTCTTCACCCTTTGGATCCGAATTGAGCCAGGCAAGCTGATCGGCGACGCTCGCTCCAGGGATTTTCGGTACACCACCGACGGCAACCTTGCCAATCTCACCCTCGGCATGCACATCCAGCAGCTGAAGCGTTCTCTTCCATCTCATGATATCAATCCGATACTTGCCAGCTTGAGGGCGACGAACGAGAGGTTCGCTCTACCGTGAAACTGGTCAGAAAGAATGGCTTGAGCATGTCCATCGACCGCCCAAAAGGCAGGGATGTCATATAACATGGGGCCACTATGTACCAACCGGTTATTCCCGGCCGGAGCACATACCTTAAGAAAGGGTTAACTTCCGAGGTGCGTATCGATTTGGCTGCGCACGCCTGCGGACGCGCAAAGCCCGCATACCGGCGACAGAAAACGCACCGATATACGCGATCGCTCCACGCGAACATGGTGCGTTTGTTCATCGATTTTCAGAAGAAGGAATGGCGCACCCGAAAGGATTCGAACCTCTGACCCCCAGATTCGTAGTCTGGTGCTCTATCCAGCTGAGCTACGGGTGCGTGCCGTGCCGACATCTCGTCGGCGTGTGGCGATCCTCTAAAGCGTGCTGATCAGGATTGCAAGCGCCTTTGGAAAAAAAGAGTCATTTTAGCGTCATGAACGCCCGGCACCGCCCTCAAGCGCGCGCACGAAAAACGTCGAGATCCACTGGCCTGTCTGGGATTTCGATGCGGAACATGGTGCCTGGACCCGGCTTTTCCACAAGTGCGATTGTGCCTCCATGCGCAAGGACCAATTCGCGGGCAATGGCCAAACCAAGCCCCGTGCCGCCCGAACGGGCAGAGCCGCGGAAGGCCATGAACAGGTTCTCCTTGGCCTTTCGCGGCATTCCAGGCCCCGTATCGTCAATCGTGATCGACACGACAGACCCGGTGCGCTGCGCCGACAACGTGATTCGCCTCTGATGGTCTGGGTCTTCAGGCGTGAAACTCATCAGCGCTTGGACCGCATTGCGGCAAAGATTATGCACGACCCGAAATATCTGCTCGCTGTCCGCGTCGATTTCGATGTCAGGCGTCGTCTGATCGATGAACTCGATCCGGCTGTCCGGTGACAGATGCAAAAGATCTCGAACCTCCCGACACACATCCACCAGCGCGAACCGCCGGCGCCGGGGCTCGGCCTCCGAGGTTTGTCCGTAGGACAGAACCTCATTGGTATAACCGACGGCCCGATCGATGGTGCGCAACAGCTTTGGGGCAAAGCTCTTCACCATTGGATCATCGACATCGACCAGCCTGTCGGACATCAATTGCGCAGACGCGAGGATGTTACGCATGTCGTGATTGATTTTTGAAACGGCAAGCCCAAGCTCAACGAGCGTCTTCTGTTGGCGCAGGGTCTTTTGCAGCTGGTCCTGCATGCGCGCGAGATGGCGACCGGCAACGGCAACCTCGTCGCGGCCCTTGCCGACGGCAAGGATACCTGCCGGGTCTTCCGGATTTTCCGCAAACGCCTGCATGCTCCGGGCAAGCCTGCGCACCGGTACGACCATGATGCGATTGATGACCAGGAAGAGAAGCAGACCCGTTATGATGGAAATCGCGAGCGAAATCACCAGAATGTTGCGCGAGTAGGTCAGCATGGCTTTGCGAAGCGGCTGCTCCTGCATCACCACCTCGATGATCATGTCGCTATCACCCACCGGGCCGAATACACGCAGCATGCGATCGCCACCGAAGAAAAGCGTATAGAAGGCATCCTGAACCGACATCATGCTGGAATAATTGGCAAGATCGAAGGCCGCATCGACTTCGGCGGGAATCTTGGCGACGGCGAGAAGGCGCGAGGTTCCGTCTTTTCTCAGAACGATGGCACGTGTGCCGGTGCTTGCCAGCGTGTCATCCTGGACCTTGCGCGGCAGTTCGACTGGTTGGAGCCCATCGATCACGGTCGCTGCCGCCGCTGCCGTGTTCAGTCGGTCTTCCAGCCAGCGCAGCCGCATGGTTGCAATGGAGGGGGCAAAAATCATCGCCTCGACGATCATGACCAAGGCAATGGTCAACCAGAGGAGACGGCCGGACAACCCCCGGATTCGGGGCGGCATCGCATAGCCGTCGGACAATCCGGACGGGCTATCGCTGTCCTGCCGTTCGAGCATGCGTTTCTTTCCTCATTGTCACGATTGAGCTGGATTGCCAGGTCGCGTTCCGGTGAGAATAGTGCAGTGCCACGACATTGGCCACGTGCAACACATGACGAAACATGAAAGTTTGGTCATGTTCGGCCTTTTGGCCGTTCTGCGAGCCTTTCAGCTGCAGGTGCTGCTTGCGGTCACAGATTGGCGCAGATCCCTTGTCTGGCAACACTTCCAATCGTCGCCGCGGGGGTGTTTCCCTCGCCTGATTGACTCTTAAGGAACTCGACACTATAAGCCGCGCACGTTCGGTTCGGGCCAAGCGCCGTAGAACCGTGCGACAAATCCAACGCTCTTGCAATTTTTTGCAAACCCAAGAAGGGCCGCACACCGCGGTATTAAATAAATGTCGAAGCGTACTTTCCAACCTTCCAAGCTTGTTCGCAAGCGCCGCCACGGCTTCCGTGCGCGCATGGCCACCAAGGGCGGCCGCCTGGTCCTCAATGCACGCCGCGCTCGCGGCCGCGCAAAGCTCTCGGCCTAACGGCCGATGCGCCCGACGAGTTGACGGGCCGATGACGTCCAAGGACAACAAGACATCTGTTGGCCGGCTGAAAAGCCGGCCCCAGTTTCTCGCAGTCAGACGCGGCGAGGCGCGCAAGGGCAGGCTTTTCCTGCTGGAAGTCCTCGACCGGCAGGACGAAGCGCAGCCCCGCGTGGGTTTTACCGTTACAAAAAAACATGGCAATGCAGTGGAGCGCAACCGCATGCGCCGGCGTCTGAAAGAAGCCGTGCGACTGAATGCGGCGTTTGCAATGAAGCCGGGACACGACTATGTCATTGTCGCCCGCCGCGACGTGCTGGACGCCCCCTTCGAACAGTTGTCCAAACAACTCGTTCACCGCATTGAAAACCGCCAGACCAACAACGGTCGGTCCCAGAAGACCGGTTCCAGGAAAGAGTGATGCAGAACAACCGCAACTATTTCATCGCGATTGCCCTTTCGGTGGTGATCGTCCTCGCCTGGCAGTTCTTCTATATGAATCCGCGCATTGAAGCGGAACGGCTGGCACAGGAAGCCCAGCTTGCCCAGCAGCAATCGCAGGAAGCAGCACAACCGACGTCTCCGGAGGCTCCGGCAGCAACCGTCGACGGTGGCCTGCCTGCCGGCGCTGGAGCCGCGGCGACGACACCGGCAAGCGCAAATGCACCGCGCATCGCTATTGAGACGCAGGATCTCGTCGGCTCCATCAATCTGGCTGGGGCCCGTTTCGACGACCTGAAGCTCAAGCAGTATCGTGAGACTGTTGACGACAACAGCCCGATTGTAAAGCTGTTTGCGCCTGCCGACACGGCGGACGGCTACTATGCGGAACTGGGCTTCATTGCCGGCGAAAATGCTGGCAGCGTTCCTGGCCCGAACACCGTCTGGACCGCGCCTGAAGGTGCAAAGCTGACGGAAACGACACCGGTCACGCTGACTTTTACCAATGAAGCAGGCCTGACCTTCAGCCGCACGATTTCGGTCGACGAGCACTACATGTTCACGATCGAGGATAGCATCGCAAATGCCGGCACCAATGCTGCAAGCGTTGCTCCCTATGGCCGCGTGACGCGCTACAACAAGCCTGCGACACCCTCCATCTTCGTTCTGCACGAAGGCTTTCTTGGTGTGATCGGCACGGAAGGCAGCCTGGCGGAGCATGACTATTCCGACATCGAGGACGCTGCGGTCACCAATGCCAAGGCGACGGGCGGATGGCTCGGGATCACCGACAAATACTGGGCGGCTTCTCTCATTCCGCAGCAGACGCTGCCATACGAGTCGCGCTTCACGTATTTCACCGACGGTCAGGCTCGCTATCAGGCCGATTACAAGAACGATGGCATCAGCATTGCCGCTGGCCAGAGCAGCTCGGTCAAGACGCTTCTGTTTGCCGGCGCCAAGCAGGTTCCGGTGATCGACAGCTATCAGGAAGAGCTTGGAATTCCGAAGTTCGATCTGATGATCGACTGGGGCTGGTTCTATTTCATCACCAAGCCGATGTTCCACATGATGGACTACTTCTTCCATCTGGTCGGCAATTTCGGTGTGGCCATCCTTCTGACCACGATCGTTGTGAAACTGATCTTCTTCCCGCTCGCTTCGAAGCAATACGCCTCCATGGCCAACATGAAACGCGTGCAGCCGAAGCTCGAAGAGCTGAAGGCGAAACACGGCGACGACCGCATGGCGCTGCAGCAGGCCATGATGGCACTCTACAAGGAAGAAAAGATCAACCCGGTCGCTGGTTGCTGGCCAATCCTCCTGCAGATCCCGGTCTTCTTTGCCCTCTACAAGGTGATCTACGTGACGATCGAAATGCGTCACGCACCGTTCTTCGGCTGGATTCAGGACCTTTCGGCGCCGGATCCGACGACCTTCATCAACCTCTTCGGTCTTCTGCCGTTTGAAGCGCCGACCTTCCTGCATCTTGGCGTCTGGCCGATCATCATGGGTGTTACCATGTGGCTGCAGATGCGCATGAACCCGACGCCGCCGGATCCGACACAGGCGATGCTGTTCAACTGGATGCCGGTGATCTTCACCTTCATGTTGGGCACCTTCCCGGCTGGCCTCGTCATCTACTGGGCGTGGAACAACACACTGTCGATCCTGCAGCAGGCGCTGATCATGAAGCGGCACGGGGTGGAGGTTGAGTTGTTCAAGAACATCGCAAACATGTTCCGGCGCAAACCAGCCCAGACAAAATGACCTCTCAAGCCCCGGCCTTCGCGCCGGGGCTTTTCATGTTCACAAGAGCGCATCATGACATCTGACGTCACCACTGCTTTCCCCGCCCGTTCGTGGCTCGGCATTGCTCTCGTTTTCGGGGCTGCCGTTGCCTGGAGCTATGGTGGCGCCATCCAAAGATTTATCGACGTCGAAGACGGCTGGACCATTGTCTTCTGGCGCTGCCTCTTTGCAGGGCTTTTTCTGATGGGTTTCATGCTGCTGCGGGACGGTGTCCGAGGCACTGCGTGGCTGTTTGGAGCCATGGGCTGGCCAGGCGCCGTGATCGCGGCAGGCTTCGCGCTCGTTTCCACCTGTTTCGTTCTCGCGGTCAGCATGACACCCGTTGCCAATGTTGTGCTGTTCATGGCCTCGATTCCGCTTTTCGCTGCCCTTTTGGCGCGGATTGTGCTGGGTGAAGCGATCACGTCTTTGACGTGGGGCGCAATCGGCGCCGTCATCGCCGGGGTCGCCGTCATGGTCTCAGCATCCATTGGAGAGGGAGGCTCAATCCTGGGGCTCGCCCTTGCCGCGACAATTGCAATCGTTTTTGCCGGCATGACCGTGCTGACGAGGCGGCATCCGGGGATCCGGATGACGCCAGCGGCCTCGCTCGGTTCCTTCATGGCTTCGATCTTTGCAGCGACACAGGCAGGCGGCTTCGTCGTCGGCGGACAGGACATGGCGCTGCTGTTTGCCTTTGGTGCGCTCAATCTCGGTTTGGGCATGGCCCTCTATGTTACGGGGGCGCGAATGATACCCTCAGCCCTGGCGGCCCTTCTTGGCACGATGGAGATGATCCTTGCGCCGATCTGGATGGTGCTCTTGCATGCAGAGGTTCCCTCCAATCGCACACTTCTCGGTGGCGGCATCGTCATGGCAGCTCTGTTCACCTATCTGATCAGCCATTTCATCGCCGAGAGACGCAGCCGTTTCGGCGCGGCGGCTTGACTTTCCGGCTTAAAACCCGGATGCCACCGGGCTTACGAGAGGCTAGGCCATGCGCGACCCAAATCAGAGAAGTGACCATCCGTTGTTCGTTCGTCCTTGGATCTTCATCCGCGGCGTGCCTTCCATGGACTTCCTGCCGCCCGAAGGGCCGCTTGAGGTCGCTTTCGCCGGCCGCTCGAATGTCGGGAAGTCGTCGCTGATCAATGCCCTGGTCGGTCAGAATGGCCTTGCTCGCACATCCAACACGCCGGGCCGCACCCAGGAACTCAACTACTTCGTGCCGGATGGCTATTCGGGCCAAGCGGGTGATCTGCCGCCGATGGCACTGGTCGACATGCCGGGTTACGGCTATGCGCAGGCGCCAAAGGAACAGGTGGATGCCTGGACCAAGCTGGTGTTCGACTACCTGCGCGGGCGCGCGACGCTAAAGCGCGTCTACGTGCTGATAGACAGCCGCCATGGCATCAAGAAGAATGATGACGAGGTGCTGTCTCTTCTCGACAAGGCGGCCGTTTCCTACCAGATCGTGCTGACAAAGACCGACAAGATCAAGGCGGCCGGCGTGCCGCGGTTGATTGCCGAGACGCTGGAGAAGATCAAAAAGCACCCGGCAGCCTTTCCGGAGGTCTTGTCGACCTCGTCCGAAAAGGGCGACGGCCTTGAGGAGTTGCGCGCTGCGATCGGCGTGGCTGTTGGACAGCCGTCCTGAAAGCGAACTGCTTCAACAAAAAACGCGCCCGGCAATGTGCTTACCGGGCGCGTCCATGATGTTACAGTCCTCGCAAAGCAGACACCCAGCGACTGTCGTCTGGATAACACTGCCCTAGGACTGAAGGCCCTTCTTACATCTTCGGCAGGATCACCGCGTCAACGACATGGATGACGCCGTTTGACTGTTTCACATCGGCAATCGTCACCGTCGACACACCACCGTTTTCGTCGGTCAGTGTCACCTTGCCATCGGCGGCCTTGGCCTTCAGCACACAGCCACCGACGGTCGTCACATCGTGCTCGCCGCCGTCATCGGAAATCATCTTTACCAGGGCCTCGGACATCACATCCGCCCCCACGACGTGGCAGGTCAGAACCTTGGTCAATTGCGCCTTGTTCTCAGGCTTCAGCAGAGTATCGACAGTCCCCGCCGGCAGCTTGGCGAAGGCGTCATTGGTCGGGGCGAAGACGGTGAACGGGCCCGTGCCGGAAAGGGTTTCAACCAGACCCGCGGCCTGAACGGCAGCGACCAGTGTGGTGTGATCCTTCGAGTTGACTGCGTTTTCGACAATGTTCTTGGTTTCAAGCATTTCACCGCCGCCGACCATAGGATTGGCGGCATAAGCTACGGCAGCGCCTGCCAGGATGGCAGCCGAAAAAGCGAGGGGGCGAAGAGCGGTCTTGAACATACTCAGTTTCCTCTGTCCTTGGTGTTCTCGATCGTGTCCCGGCGTTCAGGCCGCCGGACATCGGGCTTGGTTCCCCAGCGGGAACACAAACAAGGACGGACGCTCCGGCAAACTAGTTTCAGGCTGCTCGAATAAAATCGATCGGATCAGAACAATTGCTTGAATATGAGAGAGGAATTCCTGGCTACTGCCGAACTTCGCCAAGTGCGATGACAGGGCCGGTGGCCTGACCTGTCGGTGAGCCACCATAGGGCTCGAGACTTACGGCAAGCACGACACCGCTTGTCAGGCGGGCACGCATGTCCTGCGGAACATCAAGCTCCCCCTGCCCCGTCTGCGGCAGAACGCCGAGGGAGATTGGCGTCTGTTCCCCCTCGACAAGCCAGAGTTCGAGTGACTTCTCCTCTTGGCCGCCACTGGCAACCGGGGTGAACGACAGGCGGCCTGAAGCTCCGTCATAACGGGCGTGGAGCGCAATCGCCTGATTGTTACCGGCGAGGTCCGCTGTCAGCACCGCTTGCGGCTTCGGGCGGAGACGTTCGGCATAGTCCAGACCGACCACGAGGCCGAGAGCGGCAAGGGAGACAAGGCTCAGCCCGCGCCACAAGACGAGGGAATTCCACAGGCCGACCTTGCTCGTCGGGACGGCGGCCGGGGCGACGAAAAGTCTCTCCTCAATTCGCGAGAACAGTTGATCCGGCGGAGCAACCTCCGCGTAATCCTCATTGAAGTGTGTAAGGTTCTCTTCCCAGCGGCGAACCATGGCGGCGAACTGCCTGTCGTGCCGAAGGCGTGCGTCGACCTTGAGACGCTCGGCACCGGTCAGGACGCCGAGGACATATTCGCCCGCGAGAACTTCATCCCGCGACCGATCACCCTTGCTCTGGTCAGGTGTGCTCATCCATGCACTCTCTCAGTTTCAACAGGCTGCGGCGCAACCAGGTTCGCATCGTATTCAATGGCACGGCGAAGTGCTCTGCCAATTCCTGATAGGACACGCCTTCGACATAGGCCCGGCGGACTGCCTGTGCCCGATCAGGATCCAGCGTCTCCAGGCAGCTGTCAATTCGCCCTCCCTCCGATCGCAGGACGGCAGTCTCCTCTGGATCGGGCGCCAGATCCGCTATGTCGAAGGCGGCCTCGATATCCTCGGTCTGCGGTCGACGCGCTCGCAGGCGGTCAATGCAATGGTACCGCGCAATAGCGCAGAGCCATGGATAGGCCTGGCCACCCTCGCCCGTATAGCTGCCGGCCTTGTGCCAAATCTTGACGAAGACATCCTGAAGCGCCTCTTCGGCCTCCCCCCGGTCTTTGAGCATACGAAGGCAGATTGCGAAAAGTTTCGCTGAAATATGGCGATAGAGCAAGGAAAACGCGGCGCGGTCCTTCAGGGCGACGCGCGCCAGAAGCCCGCTGATCTCGTCACGCACCATGGAAACCCCTCATGCAGCATCGCTACTATAGCGCGGCATCATCGCGGCACAATGCGACGACACGAAGAAGCATGTCACGCGCAGCTTATATTCTGGCGCGATTATTCCATCGACGCCGCACATGCGCTAAAAGGCCCCGAACCAAAAAGAGGTTACCCGATGACGGCTTCTGAAAGCGAAATCCAGGCACGGCTGCTCGCCCAGGCGCTGCCCTTCATGCAGCGCTATGAAAACAAGACCATCGTGGTCAAATACGGCGGCCACGCCATGGGCAATCCCGAGCTGGGCAAGGCCTTTGCCGCAGACATTGCGCTTTTGAAGCAGTCCGGCGTCAATCCGATCGTCGTGCACGGCGGCGGCCCGCAGATCGGCGCCATGCTGGCCAAGATGGGCATCGAATCGCGCTTCGAGAATGGCTTGCGGGTCACCGATCAGAAGACCGTCGAAATCGTCGAGATGGTGCTTGCCGGCTCGATCAACAAGGAGATCGTCGCTCTGATCAACCAGACCGGCGAATGGGCAATCGGCCTGTGCGGCAAGGACGGCAACATGGTGTTTGCCGAGAAAGCCCAGAAGAAGGTGCGCGATCCCGACAGCAACATCGAACGCGTGCTGGATCTCGGTTTTGTCGGCGACGTGGTCGAGGTCGATCGCACCCTGCTCGACCTTCTGGCGCGCTCGGAGATGATCCCGGTTATCGCGCCCGTGGCCCCCGGCCGCGACGGCGCCACCTACAACATCAACGCGGATACCTTTGCGGGGGCGATCGCCGGCGCGCTCAATGCCTCGCGCCTGCTCTTCCTCACCGACGTGCCGGGCGTGCTCGACAGGGACGGCAAGCTGATCAAGGAACTCTCGGTCGCCGAAGCCCATGCCCTGATCAAGGACGGTACCATTTCCGGCGGCATGATCCCAAAAGTCGAGACCTGCATCGAGGCGATCCAGGCGGGGGTTCAGGGTGTGGTCATCCTTAACGGCAAAACGGCGCATTCGGTGCTGCTGGAGCTGTTCACCGAAACCGGCGCCGGCACGCTTCTCGTTCCCTGATCGAGGCCAACCAGCCCCTGTCCATCACTCGATCGGCAGGGGTTCTTCCGGTGCGGGGCTTGCCGGCCTCGTGGTGCGCATCAGGCAGACGGCCACAAGCACCACGGCATAGGCAATGAAATTGTAGATCAGCCCGAGCGCCAGCGCCTCGGCATAAACCGCCTTGCCGGTCAAACCGTCGGCTGCATTGCGCGCGAGGTCGGAGAAGAAGATCTCGCTGACGATCGCAATCCCAAGCACGCTTCCCACCTGTTGAATGGCCTGCAAGGCACCAGAACCGGCGCCTGCATCCTGCGGCGGCACGCCCGCCAGGACGAGCTGGAACATCGGTGCGATTGCGATACCCATGCCAAGGCCGCTCAACAGGAACCATGGCAAAAGGGCCATGCGGTCGATGCTTTCGCCAACGGATTGGACCTCGCCGCGCAGCAGGCCCATGCCGATGATGACCATGATCACGCCGACGACGACGCGAATGCGCGGTGCGATGGTGCCGATGCGCCCCGAGATCAGCGAGGCAAAGAACACGCCAGCGGAAAAGGGCACGGTGGTCAGGCCCGACTGCAGCGGCGTCAGGCCATAGCCTTGCTGCAGGTACATGGCGAGGATCAGGAAGAAGCCGGGCAAGGTGGAAAAATAGGTCGCGGTCATCAGTGCGCCGATGACGTAGTTGCGGTTTTTCATCAAGGGTACAGGCAGGAGTTCGGGCTTGCCCAGCCTATGCTGGCGTCGCTGCCAGAGCGCGAAGGCAAGAGCGGACGGCAGAGCGAGCGCAAACATCAGGAAACACCAGAGGGGCCAGCCGAAGGTCCGCCCCTCGATCAGCGGAAAGATGACGCAGAAAATCGTAAGCGCAGCGAGCACGATGCCAAAGACATCATTCTTCAAGCCCGGCTTCGGCGGCAATGCCGGGATCAGCCGCCAGCCGAGCAGGATCGTGCCGAGACCGACGGGGATATTGATCAGGAAGATCGGGCGCCAGCCCAGATCAAAGACGTCGAGAGCGATCAGCCAGCCGCCCAGAATAGGTCCAGAGACCGAGGCAAGACCAGCACTCAATCCGAAAAGGGAAAAGGCGGCGGCACGCTCCTTCGGCGGAAACATCATCTGGGCAATGGCCAGAACCTGTGGGGTCATGATCGCCGCGCCAGCCCCCTGCAACAGGCGAGCAACCACGAGTGAGCCGATGCCTGGCGCCAGGCCACACAGAAGCGATGCAAAGGTAAACGCGGCCACGCCGGCGAGGAAGACCTGCTTCTTGCCTCTGATATCTCCCAGCCTTCCGAAAGGGAGGAGGCCGAGGGCAAAAACCAGTACGTAACCGGCAACGACCCACTCGATTTGGCTTGATGTGGCGCCGAGTTCAGATTGCAGGCTCGGCAGAGCGACATTGACGATGGTCACGTCGAGCAGATTCATGAAATTCGCCAGCATCATCACGGCCAGGGCCGTCCAGCGCTTCGGATAGGGATGAGACCCGGATGCCTGGTGACCCTGCGGCACGATGCTGCCCTCACGCATTGCTGCAGGCGCGTCTGTCGTCATCTTGTCTCTCCCCGCCCTCAGGCGCGCTTGGCTGAATGGACCCTGCCTGCAGACGGCATGCGGAGTGCAACAGTTTGGAAATGACGCTCACGCAGCGTCAGACCAGGATAAGTATCAACACGCCGGCAACGATCAACAGGCAGCCCAAAATCTCCAGGCGATTGATCTTCTCCTTGAACACGAACACCGCAGAGGCAAACGTGAAAAGCATCTCGACCTGCGCCAGCGCCTTGACCACGGCCACCTGCTGCAGCGTCATGGCGATGAACCAGCCGAAGGATGCGGTCGCGCCGACAAAGCCCACCATCGCACTGGTTTTCCAAACAGCCCGAATCCGGGCGAACTCATGACGCTCGCGCCACAGCATCCAGACCAGCATCGTGACTGTCTGAATGACGATGACAACGCAGAGCGTATAGCCCGCCTGCACCACCGCATCTGGTTCCGGCAAACTTGGCGCAAGTGCCAGCGAGGCGGCACGATATGCGGTGCCCGATATTCCGAAGAAGAAGCCGGAGGCAAGACCAATCAGGGCCGTGGGACTGCCGACCGAGGTAATCAGGGCAAGTGGCCTGAGAGGCGTGCGCGCCACCGAGATCGCCATGACGCCGAGGATCGACACAAGGATTGCGGCAAGCGTGCCCGAGGTGATCGTCTCGCCGAACAAAAGCAGGGCGACGAGCGCGGCCTGGGCGGGTTCTGTGCGCGAATAGGCGGTTCCAACAGCAAAGTTGCGGAAGGAGAAGAGGTGGACAAGGAGGAAGGTTGCGGTGATCTGGGCGAGCGCACCAACAACCGCCCAGCCGGCAAAGACAAGGTCCGGCACCGGCATCGGACGGTCAAGGCCGAACTGCAGGATGGCGAGATAGAGGAAGGCGAATGGCAGGCCGAAACCGAAGCGCACGAAGGTCGCGCCAGTCGTTCCCATCTGGCCCTTCAGGTGTTTCTGCAGGGCGGAGCGCATGTTCTGAAGGAAGGCACTGCCGATCGTGATGATGGCCCAAAGTTCCATGAAGTCTGATCCGGATTGGCCGCGGCATTGTGCGCGAAGGCGGCTGTCTTGGGGGAAGGGTCGCGGCGTGTGGTCTTCGCCGGATCAACGGTGGGAAGAAAGCTTTGACACGACCTTGTGAAAACGCGACGGCAGGCGCTTGCGATCCTGAAGGACCACCCGCGTGCCAGATGCGCATGTCGGCATTTTCTTTCCCATTTGCCTCAAATAGCACTTCCCGTAACACCGACAAAACCTATTTTGCCCTGACGCCGACAGACCTGATCCTCAGCCGACGCATTCCCATGCAGCCCGGCCTCTGCCATAAGACAGTCATGACCCTACCTCAAAAACTCCCCTCGCCCGCCGATTTCGCCCATGTCAAAGACTGGGTGTTCGACCTCGACAACACGCTTTATCCGCATCACATCAATCTGTTCGCGCAGATCGACCGCAACATGACGGGCTTCGTGGCGGAACTGCTGCAAATGGAGCCGGACGAGGCGCGCATCCTGCAGAAGCGCTATTACCACGAACACGGAACGACGCTGGCGGGCCTGATGCTGCATCATCAGGTCGATCCGAATGCCTTCCTGGAACGGGCGCATGCAATCGACTATTCCCCGCTCCTGCCCGACGAGACCCTGGGCGCGGCAATCAAGCGTTTGCCGGGGCGCAAGTTCATCTTCACCAACGGGACCGTCGCCCATGCGGAGGCCGCTGCCCGCGCGCTCGGCATCCTCGACCATTTCGACGACATCTTCGACATCGTTGCCGCGGATTACGTGCCAAAGCCGGCGAGCGCGACTTACGACAAGTTTGCAAGCCTCAACCGTCTGGACACGAAGAATGCGGCGATGTTCGAGGATCTTCCGCGCAATCTCATGGTACCGAAGGCGCTCGGCATGAAGACGGTACTTCTGGTGCCACGTAATCTGGGAAGAGCTATCCTCGAAACCTGGGAACGCGTGGATCACATTGACGAAGACAGCGTCGATTTCGTCACCGACGATCTGAGCGGCTTTCTCGGCCGGATTCTTGATGAGGCCGCATAGGGCTGGCAAAGCTTACCAAAGTTTCATCCAGCTTACCGAACGTTAAGTAGGGATAAGGGCATCGGCGAGGTAGCTTCGGGACATCGAAACAGGTGACCGAAAGGAACCAAGATGAACGGCAAGACCCTTACTCTGACCGCTGTGGCGGCCTCTCTTCTCCTCAGCACGGCAGCTTCAGGCGCTTATGCCCAGGGTCATGGCGATCGGCGCGGCCCCGGTCGCGGCGGCCCCGAAGTTCGCTTCGTGCAGATGCTGCAGATGGCCGACACAAACAAGGACGGCAAAATCTCCAAGGAAGAAGCGACCGCTGCCGGCACGACCCTTTTCACCACGATTGACGGCGATAAGGACGGCGTTCTGACCCCCGGCGAAATGCGCCAACACCGCGAAGCGATGCGCGAAGAGCAGAAGGCCGCCCGTGAAGCCATGCGGGCCGAGCGAAAGGCTGAGCGCGAAGCAGCCCAGGCCGATGCACCAACTCCGCCGCCAGCCGATGCACCAGACCAGCAGGCGATGAATGGGAATGGTCAGGGAAGCGACGGCAAGGGGCATGACGGCAAGCGACACGGCGGAAAGCATCACGGCTGGCACGGCGACCGTGCCGACCGAGGTGAGCGTGGTGAACACGGCAAGCGCGGCGCAGCGCGCATGATGCGCATCGCCGACACCGACGAAAACGGTCAAATCAGCCAGGCAGAAGCGACAGCCATGGTGGACAAGATGTTCACCCGGATGGACCGCGACAAGGACGGCTTCATCACCGCGGACGACATGCCGAAGCGCCCGATGATGTTCCGCTAAAGTCGGGCATATCTATCATTTCCGATCCGAGTGGCGGCCCCTTTATGGGGCCGCTTCTTCGTTGAGGTCATAAAAATCGGCAATGATCTGCCAAGCCTCTTCTGCCGTCTCGGCGAAATGCAGGAGATCGAGATCCTCCGGTGCAATAGTGCCAAAGGCCGCGAGCGCCTCGAAATTGATGATGTCGTGCCAGAAAGCCCTTGAGAACAAAATCAAGGGGATCGGCGCCATACGCTTGGTCTGGATCAGCGTCACTGTCTCGAAAAACTCATCGAGCGTGCCGAAACCGCCCGGGAAGAACGTGATCGCCTTGGCGCGCATCAAAAAATGCATCTTGCGGATGGCGAAGTAATGAAAGTTGAAGCTCAGATCCGGCGTCACATAGGGGTTCGGTGCCTGCTCGTGCGGCAAGACGATGTTGAGGCCGACCGATGGGGCACCGACATCGGCCGCGCCCCGGTTGCCGGCCTCCATCACACCCGGGCCACCGCCCGTTACGACGACATATTCGTGATAGTCGCTGCGTAGTGCCTGCTTCGAGCAGAGTTGGGCGAACTTGCGGGCTTCCTCGTAATAGATCGAGGCGTTTTCCAGATTTTTTTTCTGGATGTCATTCTTGGCGGCCCAAGCGGCCTCGCCCGGCGCCGGAATGCGGGCACCGCCGAACATCACCACGGTCGACTTGATGTTCCGTTCGGTAAGGATCATTTCCGTCTTCAGGAGTTCAAGCTGCAGGCGCACCGGCCTCAGTTCTTCGCGACAGAGAAACTCGTCATCGGCATAGGCCAGGCGATAGGACGGCGAGGCCGATTGCGGGGTTTTTGGAATGACCTCTGCCGTCTGCCGGTCGGTTGAGCTGTCCTTCAGGGGATCCCAGGAACCGTCCTTGCGCCGCAGCTTGCCATTCTTCAACTTTTTCATGCCTTTTCCTTTCGCTCGCACAGATCAGCCCCAGCTGTTTTCAGACAGCTTGGAATGCGCTAGAGCTTTGCGCGATTTTTCGATCAGATGATGATCGCTTCATCCCCACGGTAGACAACGAAGTTTAAGGAATCCAGATGAGCGCCTCCGATCTCTCCCAGCTCGAACACGTCATCGAAGCGGCCTTCGAGAACCGCGACACGGTCTCGACGACCACAACGGGCGAGATCCGCGAGGCCGTCGAGGATGCGCTGAACCTTCTCGACAGCGGCAAGGCCCGGGTTGCGACTCGCGGCGAAGACGGCAACTGGACGGTTCACCAGTGGCTGAAGAAGGCCGTGCTGCTCTCCTTCCGGCTGAACGACATGGAGGTCGTCAAGGGCGGCCCGGGCGCATCCACCTGGTGGGACAAGGTGCCGTCGAAGTTCGAAGGCTGGGGCGAAAGCGAATTCCGCTCGGCCGGCTTCCGTGCCGTGCCGAATGCCGTTGTCCGCCGCTCGGCCTATGTGTCGAAGGGTGTCGTCCTGATGCCGTCCTTCGTCAATCTCGGTGCCTATGTCGGTGAAAACACGATGGTCGACACCTGGGCGACCGTTGGCTCCTGCGCCCAGATCGGCGCCAATGTGCATCTTTCTGGCGGCGTCGGCATCGGCGGCGTGCTTGAGCCGCTGCAGGCGGGACCGACGATCATCGAGGACAACTGCTTCATCGGCGCGCGTTCGGAAGTGGTCGAAGGCTGCATCATTCGTGAAGGCTCGGTGCTCGGCATGGGCGTCTATATCGGCAAGTCGACCAAAATCGTCGACCGCGCCACCGGCGAAGTCATGTATGGCGAAGTCCCCCCCTATTCTGTCGTCGTTGCCGGCTCCATGCCGTCATCGGGCAATGCCGTCATGGCCAATGGTCTTCCGGCACCGCACCTCTATTGTGCCGTGATCGTCAAGCGCGTTGACGAAAAGACCCGCTCGAAGACCGGCATCAACGAATTGCTGCGCGACTGATCGTTACCTGACCGGATCGGGCGGCGGCTTGGCCGTCGCCCGTGCGGACCACCCATCCCGACACGATCGGCCGGCAATGCGAGTGGTTTGCGAAAGCTTCACAGCTCTGCCGCGGAGGCACCGCAGAAGCGGCACAATGCTGGTTCAATCATCGCCTTCCTGTCGGATTTGCCGCGCCTGATGACGCGCTTGTGCGGATGACAGGGACGGTGCGATCCGTTACATCTCGCAGTGATCTCAAGCTTCCCTCGACTGCCACCAGCCGGCCGAGGCTCCAATCCCGCAAAGCGCCCCATGAACACGACAAATCCACTTGAAGTCCTGCAGGCCCTGGTGCGCTGCCCCTCCGTTACGCCCGCCGAAGGCGGCGCGCTCAGCCTGCTCGAATCGCTGCTTGCGCCGCTCGGCTTTACCGTCGAGCGGATGACGGCGCGGGATGACAATACGCCTGACATCGAGAACCTCTACGCACGCGCAGGGACCACTGGGCCGCATTTGATGTTTGCCGGTCACAGCGACGTCGTGCCTGTCGGCGACGAGGCCGCCTGGAGCCTGGGGGCGTTTTCCGGCGAGGTGAAGGACGGCATGATGTATGGCCGGGGCGCGGTCGACATGAAGGGTGGCATCGCCTGCTTCATTTCCGCCTATGCCCGGCTTCTAGAGGCCGGCAAGGTTCCTTCCGGCTCAGTATCCCTGCTGATCACCGGCGACGAGGAAGGTCCGGCGGTCAACGGGACCGTAAAGCTCCTGGATTGGGCAGCGTCACGCGGCGAACGCTGGGATGCCTGCCTGGTCGGCGAACCCACCAACCCGGATTTGATCGGCGACATGATCAAGATCGGCCGGCGTGGCTCTGTTTCAGCAACCGTGACCGTCAAGGGCGTGCAGGGACACGCGGCCTATCCGCATCTGGCCGACAATCCCGTGCGTGCCGCCCTCGCCATGGCGACGGCCCTGATGACGCCGCCTTTCGACGAGGGGTCGAAAGACTTTCAGCCCTCGAACCTTGAGGTGACGAGCTTCGATGTCGGCAATCCGGCAACAAATGTCATCCCGTCGTCTGCGAGCTTCAAGTTCAATATCCGGTTCAACGACCACTGGGGTGCAGACAGCGTGAAGGCCGAGATCCTCCGCCGGCTCGCGGCTTCGGCGGCCGATCCTGCCCTTCGGCCGGGTCGGGATGCCATTGGATATGACGTGGTCTGGTCGGAGCGACCAAGCCACGTATTCCTGACGCGCGACAATGCGCTGATCGCTTCGCTGACGCGCGCCGTTGAGACGGTCACTGGCCGCGTGCCGAAACTGTCGACGACCGGCGGCACGTCGGATGCCCGCTTCATCAAGGATTATTGCCCGGTGGTGGAATTCGGGCTTGTTGGCCAGACCATGCACATGGTCGATGAGCGTGTGGCCATCTCTGATCTCGAGACGCTGACTGAGATCTACCAGACCTTCATCGAGCAGTGGTTCGCCAATGCCGTCGCTGCGTGAGGTCGAGATCTACCTCAAGGGCCTCTGGCTGCTGTTCCGGCAGCAGCCGGCAGGGCTCGCTTTCCTGGACCTGTCCGACCGGGGCGCCCTGCGCTCCTTCTGGTCGGCGCTTTGGTCCCTGCCGGCCATCCTGGTTTCCTTTGCCTGGTGGCGGCTCCTCTATCTGCAGGAACTTGCCCCCTCGCAGAGCGTCGGCGGCCTGTTCTTCTTCCGCCTCGCGCTCGTCGAAGCGACCAACTGGATCGTGCCGCTCGTTCTGGTCGGGCTTGTTTGCTGGGTGATCGGCCTCGGTGACAAGTTTTCTTCAATCGTCGTCGTGGTCAATTGGCTCGCGCTGCCGATTTCCTACGCCTATGGCACATTGATCCTGATGCTGATGCTGGTGCCGTCGGCGGCCGGCTTCGTGACGCTTCTGTGGTTTGTTCTGACCATCCTGCTGATCACCACGCTTTTCCGTGTCTTGCGGATGGTGGTCGGCGACCAGGTGCTGACGCTGTCAGCATTGATCCTGGTGCTGCTCGTGCCGTCGATGATCCTATCGGAATGGCTGCAAGCCTATCTGGGCATTCTGCCGGGCTGACGATCTCCACGACCTTCAACGCCTTCTCCGCGCATTCGCCTAGGGCTGGCGCTCGGGATCGCCGGGGTAATCGACCTGCAGGAAGAACAGTCCCTCCGGCGGGGCGACGGGACCGCAGGCCGAGCGGTTGCGCGCTTCGAGGGCAGCCCGCACGTCGGCAGGTGTCATCTTGCCCTCGCCGGCGAGTTTCAAGGTGCCAGCGAAGGAGCGGATCTGATTGTGCAGAAAGCTCTGGGCAGAGGCGCGGATCTCGATGAGATCGCCGGTGCGGCTCACATCCAGCCGGTCAAGCGTCCGCACGGGATTCTTCGCCTGGCAATGGACGGAGCGAAAGGTGGTGAAGTCGTGATGGCCGACGAGCTCTTGTGCCGCTGCGTGCATGGCCTCATGATCGAGGAGCTTCGGCACCCACCATGCACGTTTCGCCTCCAGCGCCAGGCGTGCCGGACGAGTCATGATGCGGTAGAGATAGTGCCGTCGCAGCGCGGAAAACCGGGCATCGAAGGTCTCGTCCACCGCCTGCACCTCAAGGACCGATACCGCCTCGTTGGCCATTGCCAGGTGAGCGTTCAGGGCGTTGCGCAACTTGTGCGGTTCCCAGGCGCGTTCGAGGTCGGCATGAATGACCTGCCCCATCGCATGCACGCCGGAATCGGTGCGACCGGCGCCACGTATAGAGATGGTCTTGCCCGTCAGCGCCAGGATCGACTGCTCCAGCGCGGACTGGACGGAATGGCCGTTTTCCTGCCTTTGCCATCCGACATAGGCCGAGCCATCATATTCGACGGTCATCCGGAAGCGGGGCATCAGGCGATCACCATGCCCTTGGCGACCGGTGTGCCACGCAGGAAATCTTCCGCGCCGAGCGCCTTTCCACCAGCTTTCTGCAGCCGCACAAGGCGGACCGATCCGGATGCGCAGGCAATCGTCAACTGATCATCGAGGACCGTTCCGGCGGTCGCCTTTTCTCCCTCGGCCTCGTGAACATGCGAGGCAAGCAGCTTCACACGCTCCGGCTTGTCATGCAGCGAGAGTTCCATCCATGCGCCCGGAACGGGGCTAAGACCCCGGATGTGATTGTGGACCTCTATCGCGGGGCGATTGAAATCGACGCGGGTTTCGGCCTTATCGATCTTCGCAGCATAGAGAACGCCGACATCCGATTGCGCCGCAGTCTCAAGCACGCCCTGCTCAAGCTTGCCGATCGCTTCGACCATGGCGTCCGCACCGACGGCGCTCAAGGCATCGTGCAGTTCGCCGGCCGTCATGTCAGGTCCGATCGCCACGCGGCGCGTGAGGGCCACCGGCCCGGTATCGAGGCCCTTGTCCATCTTCATGACCATCATGCCCGTCTCGGCATCGCCGGCCATGATGGCGCGCTGGATCGGTGCGGCGCCGCGCCAGCGTGGCAAGAGGGAGGCGTGGCCGTTATAGGCGCCCAGTCGCGTGCCATCGAGAATGGCCTGCGGCAAGAGCAGACCGTAAGCGACGACCACTGCGACATCGGCGTTCAGGCCGACGAAGGCCTCGACATCTGCGGGATCCCGAAAGTTGAGTGGGTGGCGCACCGGAATACCGAGTGCCTCGGCTGCCTGTTGCACCGGTGACTTCTGCAGATCAAGACCACGACGCCCGCCGGGACGCGGCGGCTGGCTATAGACCGCGACAATCTCATGGCCGGCAGTGACCAGCGCCCTGAGGGTGGGAACCGAGAAATCCGGTGTGCCCATGAAGATGATGCGAAGTGCCATGATCGTCCCGCCTTTTGAAGTCAGGGAGAAGCATCGGGCCGCTGAGCAGCCCATGCCAGCGCGTGTCTGTCAGATCTTCTGGCGAGCGGCCTTGGTGAACCGCTTGATGACCATTTCCCGCTTCAGTCGAGAGATGTGATCGATGAACAGAACGCCGTTCAGATGGTCGATTTCGTGCTGCAGGCAGGTGGCCAGAATGCCATCGGCGTCTGTCACCTGTTCCTTGCCATGGCGATCGATTGACTTGACGCTGATCGACGCCGGTCGTTCGACCTCGGCATAATAGTCGGGGATCGACAGGCAGCCTTCTTCATAAACCGAGCGCTCATCCGAACTGGTGATGATTTCCGGATTGATGAAGACGAGCGGCTGACGGTCTTCGCCCTCCTTGGCCACATCGATGACCAGCAGGCGGCGGGGAACGCCGACCTGGATGGCGGCCAGGCCAATGCCCGGTGCTTCGTACATGGTTTCCAGCATGTCATCGACGAGCTGGTTCAATTCGGAATCGACACGCTCGACGGGCTGAGACACCTGTCTGAGCAGTGGATCCGGCAAAATGATAAGAGGCTTGATGGTCATGGCCTCCCTTAGCGCAAGTTGGAAACGGAGGAAATGGAAAAACGCGTCCTCCGCATCTCCAGGCCTGCGTCAGGCGGCATAAAGGCGGGAGCTGCCGGAAGCCGGGGGCATGCGCGTCTCCGGCTCCGACCGCGTCTTGATGTGTCCCAGGAGCTCGACCAGCCGCGCGACTTCGGCCCGAAGCAGGCGCGTTTCCTCCGAGGTCTGCTCAACCATCTCGCTGTTCTCATGCGTCAGCGCATCGATCTGGCGCGTCGCATGGTTGATCTCGTGAAGGCCTTGCGCCTGATCTCGGGCTGCCACCGCGATGTCTGAAACGAAGGCATTGATCTCGTCGATCCGCGCGATGATATCCGTCAGCGCTTCACCGGTTCCCGTGACAAGATTGACACCTGCCTTGACCTGATCGGAGCTCTGCGAGATCAGCTGCTTGATTTCCTTGGCGGCATCGGCGCTGCGCTGTGCAAGCTGGCGTACTTCCTGCGCCACGACGGCAAAGCCCTTGCCGGCGTCGCCGGCACGCGCCGCCTCAACACCCGCATTGAGCGCCAAAAGATTGGTCTGGAAGGCGATCTCGTCAATGACGCCGATGATCTTGAAAACCTCGCTTGACGACTTCTCGATGGCATCCATGGCCGAGACGGCCTGGGCGACGACGGATCCCGAGGAGCGTGCCCGGGTCTGCGTGTCGCGCACGGCATTCGAGGCCTGTTCCGCATTGCCCGCCGTTTGGCCGACGCTGACGGACAACTGCTGCAGCGCAGTGGAGCTTTCCTGCACGCCGCTTGCCTGGCGGGTGGTCCGCGCGGCCAGTTCGTCGGCGGCATGAGCGATCTTTTCCGTGCCCGCATGAATGCCCGCCGAGGCATGGCGCACGGCGCCGAAGGACATGTTCAGTCGATCGACGGTCTCGTTGTAGAAGTCAGCCATCTGGCGGAAATTCTCCGGCAGATCGGTCGACATGCGGGTCTCGAAATCGCCCCTTGCAAGGCATTCCAGGCCTTTCCGAAGATGGTCCATGGCAATGACTTGATCGGCTTCGACACGCGCGCGCTCGGCCTCCAGATCCTCTCGGCGCTTCTCAAGCTCATCCAGATAGACGGAAATTGCATAGTCCATGTCGAGCATGGCGGCTTTCACTATGGCGCGCTGCCTTTCGGCTATGCGGGTGACATGCTGGCGACCAAAGGGAAACGGCCAGGATTTGGCAAGCACGCCGGCGAGCAACTCCCCCACCAGCATCGAGTAGCCGCCGATATACCATCGCGGCTCAAGCCCTATGCGCGCATGCGTCTTGCCGACAGCGGTCACCCCCTTGATATAGCTCTCATCGAACTGGCCTTGCGCGACCTTGTCCCAATGACCGACCTGGGCTGACTTGGCGCCATTCATATGGGTCTTGTCGCGGAAGAAGCGTGCAAGTGCCGGGGTGCTGGAAACCTTTGCATAGAACCTATCGAGAGCGCCGCCGATCAGCGATTGGATCGTTGGACGAAGTTCGGCCAATGTCTCGCGTGTCTGATGATTGATTTCGAGAAACTCCAACCGCTCGGCGAGATCAGTGTTGTTCTTTTCGGTCATAGGGGTTGGTTTCACTTACACGTTGTGATGATTTTCGTTCAATTTCGCACTGATTTCTAAACACTGAATAAACGATGATCGCTTTGCCGAGCAGATTTTGGATCTGCGGAACGTCGACAGACCAAGGCCTTGTTCACTCTTTGATCTATTCTCGCACCGCGAATCTGGTAGAGTGTCCCGATGAACATTCAAGATATCCCATCGCTCACCATCGGCTCCGTCACATTCCCCTCAAGCATCGTGGCGAGTATCCTGGCGGCAATCATTCTCCTTCCGTTCATTCTGCTGGTGCTGAGCGCCATAGGCGGCGCACGGCGCCGCGCGGCCATGATGGAGGAAGCCTTGCGCCGGGACGAAGCTGCAGAACTTCGGCTGGCCGAGTTGTTGAAGGCACAGGCGGAAATGCAGGGGAGACTTGCGACCATGGCGGAAGTTTTTGGCAGCCGACAGGCCGAACTCAATCAGTCCATTTCGCAACGTCTCGATGGAATGACACACAGGCTCGGCACCACGATCACCGAGCAGACCAAATCGACGCATGACAATCTGAGAAGCCTGCAGGAGAGACTGGCGGTCATCGATGCGGCGCAGAACAACATCCAGTCGCTGGCGAAAGACGTGGTCGGGCTGCAGGCGATCCTATCCAACAAGCAGACGCGTGGCGCCTTCGGCCAATCGCGGATGGAAACCATCGTCGCCGATGGCCTGCCGATGGGCGCCTACGAGTTTCAATCCACCCTGTCGAACGGCTCACGACCGGACTGCACGATCCGGATGCCCAATGCCTCGCCGCCGCTGGTGGTGGACGCAAAGTTTCCGCTGGAAGCGTGGAACGCCATTCGTGATACGGAAAACCCGGACCACAAGAAGGTCGCCCAGCAGCAGTTCCGACGCGATATGGATGTGCATGTCAGGGACATCTCGGAGAAATACTTGATCACTGGCGAAACGCAGGACATGGCCTTCCTGTTTGTGCCATCCGAATCCATTTTCGCGGAGATCCATGAAAACTTCGAGGACATCGTTCAAAAGGCACACAAGCGGCGGGTCGTGATTGTCTCGCCGTCGCTGCTGATGCTGTCTATCCAGGTCATTCAAGCCGTTCTCAAGGACCAGCGCATGCGCGAACAGGCGCACCTCATCCAGGGCGAAGTGGTACGCCTCATGGAGGATCTCAGCCGGCTGGACGATAGAACCCGCAAGCTGCAGAGCCATTTTCTTGCCGCTCAAAAGGATGTGGAACAGATCCTCACCTCCTCGGACAAAATCACCAAGCGTGGACAAAAGATCGAGGCGATGGAATTTCAGCAAGCCAGTGACGATGGGTCTCACCGCCCGGTGGATCATCGAAACGGCACGCTCAAGCTGAGGGTTGTTGACGAAGACTAAAGGGCTGGTTCAATAAGCCGATCAAATCACGACCAGCGCCGGTGAAGGCGCGTCAAGCAGGGAAACAGCCGGCCATGATCATTGTCTTTGGCTCCATCAACATGGATCTCGTTGCCACGACGCCCAGGCTTCCGAAGCCGGGCGAAACGGTGCCAGGTACCGGCTTTGCCACCGCAGCGGGTGGCAAGGGTGCCAATCAGGCGCTTGCAGCGCGGCGCGCCGGCGCTTCCGTGCGGATGATCGGCGCCGTTGGCAAGGACACGTTCGCAGCCCCTGCCCTGGCACTTCTTGACGAAGCCGGCACCGATCTCTCAGGCGTTGCCCATGTCGATGGTCCGACCGGCACGGCGCTTATCATGGTTGGTGGCGACGGCGAAAACATGATTGCTGTGGTGCCCGGCGCCAATGGCAGCGTGAATGCGGCTCAGGCGGAGGCTGCGATCTCAAATCTCAGTGCTGGCGACATTCTCATGCTTCAGCTGGAAGTGCCTGCAGAGGCCGTCAAGGCAGCGCTGATGGCCGCCAAACGGAAGGGCGTGCGCAGCCTTCTCAATACAGCGCCGCTGACCGGAGAGGCTGCCGAACTCTCAAGGCTTGCCGACATCATTGTCGCCAACGAGACGGAGTTTGAACTGCTTGCCGGACGAGAGGGGTTGGATGGCCCGACCCGCGAGGCATTGTTGCTTGAGATGCACCGGGAGACCGGACAGACCTTCGTGATCACCCTTGGTGCGGAGGGTGTTATTGCAGCCGAGAGTGGCAAGCTTCACCGCACGCAGGGCCTGAAGATCGAACCCGTGGATACCGTGGGTGCGGGTGATACCTTCTGCGGATATCTCGCGGCGGGGCTCGACGCCGGTCGGTCATTCGAAACGACGCTCCGGCAGGCTGCGGTTGCCGGTTCTCTCGCCTGCCTCACCGCTGGCGCACAGCCGTCCATTCCGATGGCAGCCGAGGTCGACAAACGGACCTGAATTTTACCGGAGCAAGCCTAGGTCGTGGCTTGGGCAGTGCATTCCGCAGCGTCCCGGACGGCTGCCTCCGAGCGCTCATACGCGATTTGGCAATCGGCGCCGCTCTTGCGACCGGCCTTTGGGGCAGGGTTTCGGCTTGGACCCTGCCGCCGAGCCGCTCGTGGCATTACAGGCGCGCGAACCGCTCAGTCAGTAGCGCGAAGAAACCATCCGCATCGACATGGCGCATCACGGTCGCGTTTGCCTCGCGGCCTGACACGCGCCACCAGTCGACAACCGTCATGCCGACCGTCAACTCGGATTGAAGCTCAATCTCGACATTGCAATGGCGCCCCTGGAAAAGTTCGGGTTTCAGAAGGTAAGCAATGACTGTCGGATCATGCAGCGGGCCGCCGTCCGAACCGTATTTTTCCTCATCGAAGCGCTCGAAGAATTGCAGCCATTCAACCATAGCCTGGGCAGGCTTCGAGCCGATTGCAGCGATCTTCGCCACGCGTGCCTTGGTCGTCAGAAGCTGATGGGTCACATCAAGCGGCATCATGGTCACGGGGACGCCCGAGCCGAGCACCACTGCGGCGGCTTCCGGATCGACATAGATATTAAACTCGGCGGCCGGTGTGATGTTGCCACCCTCGAAAAAGCCCCCGCCCATCATGACGATCTCACGGATTCGCGGTGCGATGTCCGGCGCCTTTTGCAGCGCAAGCGCCACATTGGTCTGCGGGCCGAGCGTGCAAAGCGTGACCGTGCCCTCCGCTTCCCGACGGAGTGTCTCGATGATGAAGTCAACGGCATGCTGCGCCTCAACCTTCATCGTCGGCTCCGGCAGCACGGCACCATCGAGACCAGTCTTGCCGTGGATGTATTCGGCAGTCACGAGACTGCGCTTCAACGGATGGGTGGCACCTTCGAATACCCGCCGCTCACCTTGCCCGCAGAGTTCGCAGACAATACGCGCATTGCGGCTGGTGAAGCTCAGCGGCACATTGCCGGCGACCGTGGTGATACCAAGAACGTCAAGTTCATCCGGGCTGGCAAAGGCCAGCATAAGGGCTGCCGCATCGTCCTGGCCAGGGTCTGTGTCGATGATGATTTTGCGCGGGGCGTTCATGGTCATTCCCTCATAATTATGGGGGAGCGATGCCGGGCAATTCCGGTCTTGTCAAGCAACATCAAGATGCCGGCACCGGACCTGCGCTTGAAGGATCCGGCCGAATTCGGAGCGGAAGCCGCGAAAAATTAACCTTTCGGGGGCAGACTCGATTCTGCGGCATGCCTGCCGCCTCTCCCTCATTCGTGGAGGCTCGGAATGTTATTGAAAGAAGTTACTGCCCGCCTGACGCAATCCGAATTGGCCCATCTTGGGGCTGGTGAGGTGGGTTATATCCGCAAGATGAAGCTTGACGATGTTTCTCGCTGCTTCCCGGAAGCGCCAGAGATTGACCCCAAGCTGGATCTTTGGGCGCTGTTTGCCGCCGATGGCACGCCGATCCTGCTGACGGACAACCGATCCAGCACCTTTTTCAAGGCCGCTGAGGACGACCTGAAAACAGTATCCCTGCACTGAGATTTTTGACGCAATGAAAGCCTCGCCGGCGCATTTCGGCGGGCAGGCTGGCGATAGGCTATCGAGCCTACCGCGTTGTGAAGGTAAGATAGGCTGAGGAGCGACCTTCACGCCGAGCCTTTGCTTCATAGCGTGTGCCGGGCCAGCCCTCATAAGGTGTCAACCAGTCGGAAGCGTTGCGTGCTGTCCACTCAAAGCCACCGTGATTGCGGCAGTGCTGCAATGTCCAGTTCACATAAGTATCGATATCGGATGCGAAGCAGAAAGTGCCGCCTGGCTTCAACACCTTGTGGATGCGCTGCAGGTTGACCTGGGAGACGAACCGGCGCTTCCAGTGCTTTTTTTTGGGCCAGGGGTCGGCATAGAGAAGATCAATCTGATCGATCTGACCTTGCGGCAACCAGTCCAGCAGTTGTGTGGCATCATCGTCATAGACGCGAATGTTGCGGAGCCCCTCGGCTTCAACAACCGCCAGCAGCTTTGCCATGGAATTGACGAAGGGTTCGACGCCGATGAAGCCCGTGGTGGGGTTGGTGCAGGCACGATGTACCAGATGCTCGCCACCGCCAAAGCCAATTTCCAGACGCACTCGATCAACAGGAAACGGAAACAGAGACTTCAGATCCTCCGGCGTCGGCGACGCCAGATCGACCTTAAGCTCAGGCAGGACGGTTTCCATGCGCTCGACCTGCTGCTCGCGCAGAGGCTTGCCTTTGCGTCGACCGAAGAATGCCTCGGTCGACCTTGTCCTGCGTTCCTGTTTCGTCATTCAGCTCAAGCCTTGATTGCATCCTTAAGCGGCTTGACCAGGTCCAGCTTCTCCCAGGAGAAGGAACCGTCGCGGCCAGCCTTGCGGCCGAAATGGCCATAGGCGGACGTCTTAGCATAGATCGGCTTGTTCAGGTCAAGATGGCGGCGAATGCCCGAGGGGGACAAGTCCATCACCTTGCGGATCGCTGCTTCGACTTCGTCCTCGGTGACCTTGCCGGTTTCGTGCAGGTCGACATAGATCGACAGTGGCTGGGCGATACCGATCGCGTAAGAGATCTGGATCGTGCAACGGTCGGCGAGACCTGCGGCAACGACGTTCTTGGCGAGATAGCGAGCGGCATAGGCGGCCGAACGGTCGACCTTGGTCGTGTCCTTGCCGGAGAAGGCACCGCCACCATGCGGGGCAGCGCCACCATAGGTGTCGACGATGATCTTGCGTCCCGTCAATCCTGCGTCACCATCCGGGCCGCCGATGACAAATTTGCCGGTAGGGTTGATGTACCAGGCGCAATCGTCGGCGATCTTCAGATCACCCAGAGCCTCGCGGATGAAGGGCTCAACGACCTGGCGAACCTTCTTGGAATCCCAGCTCTCGTCGAAATGCTGGGTGGAAAGAACGATGGATGTTGCTTCAGCCGGCTTGCCGTCGACGTAGCGGACGGTCACCTGGCTCTTGGCGTCGGGGCCGAGCTTGCCGACATCGCCCTCGCCCTTCTTGCGGGCGGTGGACAGCGTCTGCAGGATCTTGTGGGAATAGTAGATCGGCGCCGGCATCAGGTCCGGCGTTTCCTTGCAGGCGTAGCCGAACATGATGCCCTGGTCGCCAGCGCCTTCGCTGTTGGAGCTGTCGGCGGCCTTGTCGACGCCCTGGGCGATATGGGCGGACTGGGAGTGCAGGAGCACATCGATCTTGGCGGTCTTCCAGTGGAAGCCGTCCTGCTCGTAGCCGATGTCGCGGATCGCCTTGCGAGCGGCCGACTTGAACTTGGCAGGGTTGATGACCTCATTGCCGTTCTTGTCGGTCTTCATCAGGCTCGGCGGAAGACGGACTTCGCCGGCGATGACGACGCGATTGGTGGTGGCAAGAGTTTCGCAGGCGATGCGCACGGTCCAGGGATCCACACCGGTCTTGGCTGCTTCCCGGTAGACGAGGTCGACGATTTCATCGGAAATTCGGTCACAAACCTTATCAGGGTGACCTTCAGAAACGGATTCGCTGGTGAAGAGGTAGTTGGCGCGCATCGGGATTCCCCTCAAAGTATGGATGGCGCATGGTTACCCAGTTCCCGTTTGGCTGACAAGCACACAACCACATAAATATATCTTTATGTGAGCAAAGTTTTGCGCGGGAAACAAAAAAAGCGGCCCTTGAGCCGCTCTCTTGTCCCACAGGTGCTTCTGACGTCATTCAACGTCAGCGTCGGCAGCCAGGGTCTTGACCAGATCGATAATCTTCCGACGGACTTTCGGGTCGTTGATCTTTACGAAGGCGCGGTTGAGTTGCAGGCCTTCCGAGGAAGACAGGAAGTCAACAACGTAGTTGGAGCTGGACGCTTCCGCCATGCCGCCCTGCGATGCCGCCTGTTCGCCCGGAGCGTCTTCGAAGAAGAAGGAGACGGGAACATTGAGGATGCTGGAGATGTTCTGAAGACGGCTGGCGCCAACGCGGTTGGTGCCCTTTTCGTACTTCTGGATCTGCTGGAAGGTGATACCCAGGCTCTCGCCGAGCTTCTCCTGGCTCATGCCGAGCATGGTGCGACGAAGCCGAATTCTGCTGCCGACATGGATGTCAATCGGGTTCGGCTTCTTCTTGTTTTCTATCATTAACATTGTCCTGACCAATGAGTTGGTGTTCCAACCACAATCCCAGCTCCAGAACATAACGAGACGTTGTAGTCGTCGTCGCTGATTGTTCAGCTTACTTGGAGAACCATGGCGAATACCACTATGCATTTTTAGGGGTTTTTGGTCAATTCATCTTCCTAATAAAACCCACGCGAGAAATGACCGCCGTCACAGCAAAAAGCATTTGAACCAACCAAAAGTTTAAGTTGTGATCAAAATCGCTCCGAAATGGGACAGATTTACTTCCTATGGTTGCGTCTACGGCGCCAAAACTACCGAGGGCGAGACCCGAAATGACCCGACCAAAGGGATCAACAACAGCAGAAATTCCATTATTGGCGTCTCTCAGCACGTATGTTCCGTTTTCCACGGCGCGCAAACGCGCCTGTTGAAAGTGCTGGTAAGGACCCGGCGTATGCCCGAACCAGGCATCATTTGTAATGTTCAAAATGACGTTTGCGCCTCCAAGGTCTTCTGAGATCTCGCCGGGAAAAATCACCTCGTAGCAAATCAAAGGATAGAGCCCGAAGCCCGAAGGCAAGGTGAGAACGGCACGCGTTGCAGTTGCCGAAAAACCTCCGGGCAAGCTGATCAACTCTTCCAAGCCGACTGCCCGTAGCGGGCCTTCGAATGGGAGATACTCGCCAAAAGGGGTCAGGTGAACTTTATCTGCGGCCGCGAGGATCTGGCCCTTGTCATCGATCATGTAGACCGAATTGAAATAACGCGGCTGCGATCCGGCAGATCTCGCTTCTGCACGCACAGCCCCAGCGACCAGAATCTGTCCGTCGCTAAGCACATCCGCAATGCGCACCAACGCATCCGGATTGTCGGTGAGGATGAAGGGAACCGAGGTTTCCGGCCATATCACGAGATCGGGGCGTCGCTCGCCATTTGCCGGCGCTGCCCCCGTCAGCGCCAAATGCCGCTCGAAGATCTCGATGCGGTCGACATTTTCCATTTTTTGCGCCTGATCGATAGCGGGCTGCACCAGGCGCACCGTCATTTGTTCGGCGGGCTCTGTCGCCTGCGCAGCCGTTTGCAGCCGATAGGCCCCATAGCCAAAATGCGCCACAAAAAGCATTGCCGCAACGATCAGACCGGGCGCAGCACCACGCCGGGTACCCAGCAATGCCGGGGCAGAAAAGACGAACACGGAACAGGTCGTGACAGCCAGCAGCCCAAGGACCCAGCTGGATTGCATCATGACCGGAACAGGCATGGCGGCATAGCCAATCGCATTCCATGGGAAACCTGTCGCCACGAAACTGCGGAGCCATTCTGCAAGGCCAAAGCTTGCTGCAAGTGCCGCGACCCGCCCCATGCCGTCGGTCCAAAAAATCTTCGCAAGCGCTGCCGCAAACCCGTAGAAGATCGCGAGCAAGGCTGGGAGACCGAGGACGGCGAGAGGCAGCGCCCAGGCGAAGGCATCGGCCTCGACCAGCAAGGCGGCCCCCAGCCACCAGAGACCGGCTACAAAATATCCGAATCCGAAACACCAGCCCGCAGAGAACGCTGAGCGTAGCCCAATCGAGCTGCCGCGACCCGGGTCTCCGGTTGCCCCGTCGAGCAACCACACAAGCAGCGGGAAGGAAATGAACATCGCGGCGAAGAGATTGAGCGGCGCGAGCGCCAGCGCGCCCACCGCTCCGGCCAGAATGGCCAACGCGGCGCGTTTCCATCCCCACAGCAGCACAACGCTGACCGCGATCCGTTCCATGCAAAAACCCCCGCCATGCGAATCAATGGCGGCAGTCTTTCAAATAATGACGAGAAAGTCCCCTGCCCTCAGCTTACGCTATCGATGGGGGAAGCCGACCGGGGGCCATTATCCGTCTCGGTTTGCATTGCTGTCGCTTGTGCTTCCGCACCCGTCGCTGTTGGCATCTGGCTCTCGACGCTCCCAGCTTTTGCGCGCGACCGCGGTTCGGCTTTCGCCTTGGGTGCCCGTTCCTGATCTGCGGCTTTCGCACCAGTGGCCTTCAGAGCCACCGCCTTTTGCGTTTCTCGCTTCAGCTCTGCCTCGCCTTCAACCCTATGGTCCGGATCGCCCTTTGTCGTGCGACGGCGCACAGCTGCCCGCTTGCGGACAACACGCACGCGCTTGATGCGACGCGGATCTGCATCAAGGATGTGGAACTCGAAGCCAGACAAGGCCTGCACGACTTCGCCACGCGCCGGGATGCGTCCGAGTGCAGAGAAGATCAACCCGCCCAATGTATCGACATCCTCGACGCGATGCGTGACATCGAAATCCGGACCGATCGCTTCCGCGATCTCTTCCAGTTCAACGCGGGCATCGGCTACCAGAATGTCATCGGAGACGCGGCTGAACATGACTTCTTCATCATCATGTTCGTCATCGATATCGCCGATCACCATCTCGACGATGTCTTCATGGCTCACGAGGCCATCCGTTCCGCCGTACTCGTCGATCACCAAAGCCATCTGCGTGCGAGCCGCCTGCATGCGGCTCATCAGATCGGAAGCAAGCATGGAAGGCGGGACAAAGAGAATGGACCTGATAATGCCTGCATCCGCTACCGATTTGTTAAGGTCGATCCGCGCCAGATCGAAGTCGATCTTCGGCTTTGTCGCCTTCTCCGCGGGTTTCTCAGCTTCACCGACCGCGGCAGCAGGCCCCTTGGCGGCGCGGCGTCGGCTGCGCGCCTGCTTTGTCAGGTAGGACAAGAGATCGCGGATGTGAACCATGCCGCGCGGATCATCCAAAGTCTCGGCATAGACCGGCATTCTCGATCGACCGGAAACCTCGAAGATGGTCATCAACTCGCCAATGGTCACGCTCTGGTCGACAGCTTCAATATCGACGCGCGGCACCATGATGTCCTCGACGCGGACTTCGCGGAAGCGCAGGATGTTGTGCAGCATCGCGCGCTCTTCGGGGGTGAAGGCGTCGCCAAGATGCGCATCCGCCTTCAACGCAACCGTGAGATCCTCCCGCAGGCTGCTGCCGGAGGTCGGCTTGATCAAACGGGCAAGCCGTGCCCAGAAAGAGGTTTGATTTTTGGCCGAGCCTTCCGCTCGGGCGGGACTGCCCGCTTCTTCGCCTGAAGAGCCGTCGGATTCCTCTTTGACCACCGGGGTCGATTTCGTCGCAAAGTCGTTCATGGTTCCAAACTATCAGATCGGGTCCTGGCCCGCATAGGGGTCAGATAGGCCAAGCACGGCCAAAATGCCAGTCTCCAATGCTTCCATTTCTTCAGCGTCTTCGGTTTCGATGTGGTCATAGCCGAGAAGATGTAGAAATCCGTGCACAAGAAGATGCGTCAAATGCTCGTCAAAGGTCTTCTCCAAGTCCAATGCTTCGCGCTCTACGGTCTCCCGCGCGATCACGATATCTCCGAGCATCGGGCCCGGCAGATCACCGGGCTCAATGGGATAGGCCGGGAATGACAGAACATTGGTCGGCTTGTCCTGACCGCGCCATTCGGAATTGATGTCGCGAACGGTTTCATCGTCGGCGAAGACGAGCGAAACCTCCGTCGGTTGTTCCGGGAAGGGTTGCGCTTTTTCGCTGACGAGAAACGCTTCTGCTGCTCCCAGCACACGCTGCGCCATCTGGTGCAGCGTCTCCTCGTCCGGCCAGCCATCAACGTCGACGGCGATTTGAATGTCCAGCTTGCTCATTTTGGATCAACGACACGTCAGGTGTCGGATTGCTCGCTTTCGTCCTGTACCTTGTACTTGGCATCATAGGCCTGCACGATACGACCGACCAAGGGGTGGCGGACAACATCGGTATCCTTGAAGCGCACGACGGAGATACCATCCACGCCTCTAAGCACATTCAAGGCTTCGACCAGACCGGAGGTCACGCCGCGCGGCAAATCCACCTGGCTCGGATCACCGGTGATGATCATTCGTCCATTCTCGCCGAGGCGCGTCAGAAACATCTTCATCTGCATGGATGTGGTATTCTGCGCTTCATCGAGAATGATCACTGCATTCGCCAATGTGCGGCCACGCATGAAGGCAAGCGGTGCAATTTCGATGACACCCGCTGTAATGGCACGCTCGACTTTATCGCCGGGGATCATGTCGTAGAGGGCATCGTATAGCGGACGCAGGTAAGGATCGACCTTTTCCTTCATGTCGCCAGGCAGGAAGCCCAGGCGCTCGCCAGCCTCGACAGCCGGTCGTGTCAGCACGATGCGGTCAACGACGCCGCGCTCGAGAAGCTGCGCTGCATGAGCAACGGCGAGATAGGTTTTCCCCGTGCCGGCAGGGCCGACACCGAACACCATTTCGGAACGCTCAAGCGCCCGCATATAGGCATCCTGCGTCGGCGTGCGCGCGGCGATGGTCTTCTTGCGGGTCGAGATCTGCGCCATGGTCAGCTTTGCCTTGCGCTCCAGCGTCGGCAAGGAAAGCTGGTCATCGGCGGCCACTGCCATGCGGATTGCGCCTTCGACATCCGAGGCCTCGACAGAGACACCACTTTGCAGGCGGGCATAGAGAAAATCGAGCGCGCGGCGCGCCTGGTTCGTCGCCAGAAGATCACCGGTGATGGCAACGGAATTACCGCGCGCATGTGCTTCAATCTGGAGACGCTGCTCGAGAAGCTTCAAATTCTGATCAAATTGACCGAAAAGCTCGCTGGCCAGCCGATTGTTCTCGAACGTCAAGATGAAGTGATTGGCGTCGGTCGCAGTCTTGGGAACATTGCGCGATGATGAGGAAATCACTTCTGTTGCGTTCAAGCGATCAGGCTCCTGGGTCAGGTTGAGGCCCCCACATTAACCCGGTGCCACCTCGGCAAACAAGCTGTTTGGGCCGATTGCGTTGATTCGTACGTTTATAATGTCACCGATTTGCGATGAGATTGCATCAACATTCACCGATTGCAGCCAGGGCGACCGCCCGATCAGCTGTCCGGGCATACGACCGGGCTTCTCCAGGAGGAGTTCCATGGTCTGCCCGACCTTCGAATGCATGAAGGCCTGCTGTTGTTCCAGAAGGAGAGCCTGCAGGCGTGCGAGACGCTCGCCTTTCACGTCTTCGGAAAGATGATCTGGCAGATCAGCACCGGGCGTGCCGGGTCTGGTCGAATACTTGAACGAATAGGCCTGCGCATAGTTGACCTCGCGCACCAGCTTCATCGTATCTTCGAAATCCTCATCGGTCTCACCGGGAAAGCCAACGATGAAATCGCCGGACAAGGCGATATCTGGCCGCACCGAGCGAATGCGCTCGATCAGCGCAACATATTCGCTGGCCTTGTGGCGACGGTTCATGGCCTTCAAGATGCGGTCTGATCCCGACTGCACCGGCAGATGCAGATAAGGCATCAGGATGCGGAGATCGCGATGCGCCTCGATCAGCCGGTCGTCCATGTCGCGCGGATGGCTGGTGGTGTAGCGTAGGCGGGCAAGACCTGGGATGTCGGCGAGGCGATAGAGAAGATCACCAAGGCCGATGGCCCTACCCTTCTCGTCTTCGCCATGCCAGGCATTGACGTTCTGCCCGAGAAGCGTCAGCTCCCGAACGCCAGCGTCGACCAGCTTACGCGCCTCGGCAAGAAGCTGCGCCAGCGGACGCGAAACTTCCGAACCGCGCGTATAGGGAACGACGCAGAAGGTACAGAACTTGTCACAGCCTTCCTGCACGGTCAGGAACGCGGTGACGTTGCGCGGTTTCCCCGGAATCCTCGTCGGATCGGGCAGATGCTCGAATTTGTCTTCGAGCGCGTATTCGGTATCGACCACCCGTTCGCCGGCCCGCACCTTCTGCAGCGCTTGCGGCAGGCGATGATAGGTCTGCGGTCCGAGCACCACATCGACCGCCGGCTCACGCCTTGAGATCTCTTCGCCTTCGGCCTGGGCCACGCAGCCGGCCACGCCAATCAGAAACTCCTTGCCCTCCGCCGCTCTCGCCTTCTTGTGCTCACGCAGGCGACCGAGTGCGGAATAGACTTTTTCCGCTGCCTTTTCTCGGATATGGCACGTATTGAGGAGGACGAGATCGGCATCGTCCATGGTCTCGGTCGGGACATAGCCATCCGCCGACAGGGCATCGGCCATGCGGCCGCTGTCATAGACATTCATCTGGCAACCGTAGGTCTTGATGAAGACCTTGCGCGTGCTTGCGCCGGCGGCGCCCGGATTGGTCATGCTCGTGGGATCTTGGGTCATGCCGCGCTCTTTAGTGCTTTTTGCGCTGCGATTAAACTGAAAAATCGGCAAGCCCGGTCAAGGCTGATGACGCCCACGCAGGTGCGCAGACAACATATCCCTCAACTGGCGCTCTACATTGGCGGCCAGGACCTTGCGATTGTCCCCCTTGCGGAACTCCACCGCATGCCCGAAGGTTACGTCGACATCCATGGCGCCTGCGCTGATCACGCCCTTCAGGTGCGGGAGCAAGCCGACATCGCCCGGCCATCCGGCAACAGGCCGATGATAGCGGCCAAGCGGCAAGCCCTGCACCCTTGTATAGGCGATCGCGACGGGCTGCACCAGAACGACGCCATCCCCCTCGCCTGGCAGAGCCGCGGCCGCGGCCCCGAAAAGCGTGGACTTCAGCCCTAGGATACGATTGCCGTCCGAGGTGGTACCCTCCGGAAAGAGGACAACGATCTCGCCATCGGCCATACGGGCGGCAATCTCGTTGACCTGGTCACCTGAGCGGCGTTTTTCCTCGCGAACAACGAAGATAGTTTTCTGCAAGCGCGCGAGCACACCGAAGACCGGCCAGGCGGCAACTTCCTGCTTGGCGATGAATGCCACATCAGCAATCGACCCCAGGATCAGGATATCTTTCCAAGACGCATGATTGGCCGCGATCATCAGAGGACTGCGGCTTTCGAGCGCTCCGTGACGAAGTACACGGATACCAAGCGTGTAGAGAGCAAAACGGTGCCAGAGGCGGGGCAGCCTGCGCCTGAGCTTCCAGTCGAATTTCAGTGCCAGGAGCTGAACGGGTACCAGCGCAAACGTGAGCAATGCGAGCAGAATGAGCAGGATCGTTGCACGCATCCAGATGATCACGCGAACCTCACCGTGGCTGTGGCCATCGCGTTATTTTTCATCCTTGGAGAGCGGGATGCCGTAGAGTTCCAGCCGATGCCCAACCAGACGGAAACCATGCTCGCGCGCAATGCGCTCCTGCAGCGCCTCTATTTCTGGCGAGTGAAACTCCACGACCGTACCGTTCTTCACATCGATCAGGTGATCATGATGCTCGTCGGGGACGGTTTCATAACGCGAGCGGCCATCCCGGAAATCGTGACGCTCGATGATGCCAGCGTCCTCAAAAAGCTTGACGGTGCGATAAACCGTGGAAATTGAGATCTTGGCGTCGACTGTCGATGAACGCCGATAAAGCTCTTCAACATCCGGATGATCGTCGGACTCCTCGAGGATCCGGGCGATGACGCGACGCTGCTCCGTCATCCGCATGCCGCGTTCGGCACACAGTATCTCCAGCGATTTGAGAGCGTCTTTCATGCGCCGAATTTACCCGCTTTTGCCTGCTTCGTCCAAGGCTTGGGTTAACGAAGATCGCGACGCATGACAAGCGCGGAGGAACGCTGCCCCTTTTCATCCGCGTAGTAGGCCTGGCGCTCGCCCGCCTTCTCGAACCCAAGCTTGCGATAGAGACCGAGCGCCCGGGTGTTGGTGTTGTCGACCTCGAGGAACATGGTTTCTCCGCCGCGGCTGCGCGCTTCGCGAATGGCCGCCTGCATCAGCCGCCAGCCAAGACCGTTACGGCCATAGGCCTCGCCGACCGCTATCGTCAGGATCTCAGCCTCGCCGGCAACTTCGCGGGCAAGCACGAAACCGGCGAGTGGCGCCTTGAAGATCAGCGTATTGGTTTGCCAGGCGGCAAAACCATAGGTGTTTGGCTGCAGCAGGAGGCTGAGGAACTCTCCATCTCCCCAGGCTTTCGGAAAACGCTGGGCGTGGAGTTCGGCCACGGCAGCGCAGTGCTCCGGCTCCATGGCGACAATTTCGAATTCCGGTTGGCGGTGAAAAAAGCCGTCTCGCATTTCAAGCTCTCGCTACGGCGAAGCCCGTTTGCGGCTTCGCATCTGGTCCACGCAGATAGAGCGGCTTTGCCTTGCCCTGAGCTGTCGCCTGAGCGGCGATCAGGGCAACCGTTTCGATGGGGAAGTGATCGGGAGCGGTCTGCGCTGTCGGATCGGTGACCAGCTGCTCGGCGGATCCGACAAGCATCGCGTCCTTAGCTGCGCGGGTGAGATAATCGTCAACCGTTGCCAAGGCGGGAGCCTCGCAGGCGATCTGGTCGCGGAAGGCTTGAAGATAGACTTCTTCGCGATGGGCATTCATGCCAGCGAGGACCGTCTTGCCGGGGGCCGCGACAACAGTACGGGCAAGGACTTCGAGCGTATTGACGCCGACGCAATCGACGCCAAGCGCAAGCGCCAGCCCTCGTGCCGCCGCCACGCCAACGCGGATGCCCGTAAAGGATCCCGGTCCGACTGTGACGCCGATGCGCTGAATTGCATCGAGCGGCAGAGAAGCGGCATCGAGAGCCTCGTCGACCATAGCCATCAGACGCTCGGCATGGCCGCGCCCGATCGTTTCACTGATGCGGGACAAAATGCGGCTGGAAGCCGCATCGTAAATCGCGACCGCACAATCGACGCCGGCCGTGTCGATCGCGAGAACGATCATGGGCACCCCCGAGACGCGTTAGACGGCTTCGACTTCTTCGACTTCCGGCACGAAATGGCGCAGAAGGTTCTTTACGCCGTGCTTCAACGTGGCCGTCGAAGACGGGCAGCCAGCGCAGGCACCCTTCATGTTGAGGAAGACTTTGCCATCCTTGAAACCGCGGAAGGTGATATCGCCGCCATCCTGTGCGACAGCCGGACGCACACGCGTTTCCAAAAGTTCCTTGATGGTCGCGACAATGGTCTCATCGCCGGCATCATAGAATTCCTCGTCGGAAACAGGGCTCGATGTGGCGGAAGCTGCCGCCATCAGCGGCTGGCCACTCATGAAATGCTCCATGATCGTCCCAAGGATCGCCGGCTTCAAGTGCTGCCATTCCGGGCCATCCTTGGTGACTGTCACGAAGTCGTAGCCGAAGAAGACACCCGACACGCCCGGGATCTGGAAGATGCGGGCAGCCAGCGGCGAGGCAGCGGCGCTTTCGGCATCGCGAAACTCGGCCGTTCCGCGTTCCATCACCACCTTGCCCGGCAGGAATTTCAATGTCGCCGGATTCGGCGTGGCTTCGGTCTGAATGAACATGAGGACCTCCGGGTGACCAGTGCACCACAATTTAGAATTCTTCAAAAATAGTCTTTGCCGGACAAATCTTCAAGTGCATTGCGCGTCAGCAAAGCGCGTCGATCTCTTCGTTGGTAAGGTTTTCGGGCAGCACCGTTACCGGGATCGGGAAGGCGGCCCCACGCCCCGCAATCATCGAGACGAGCGGTCCGGGACCTTCCTTGGTCGACGAGCCGGCGGCAAGAACCAGGATTGCTATATCGCGATCCTCTTCGATCAGTCCGTTGATTTCAGCAAATGCGCTGCCTTCGCGAATGACGATTTCAGGCTCTATGCCGATCGTGTCGCGCACGGTCTGAGCGGCCTTGGCCATCACGCCTTCCGCTTCTTCGCGCGCTTCAGCCCGCATGATTTCTTCGACCCCCAGCCATTGCTGGAAGTCGCCTTCCGGGATCACATAGATCAGCACCAGGCCGCCATTGGAATTCTTCGCACGGCGACCGGCATAGTGAACCGCCCGCGAGCATTCCGGCGTGTTGTCGATGACCGCCATGAACTTGCGGCGATGACCTTCAAGACGTGACAGACGCGTTGAAACCATTAAGCACCCCGCCGCCGGACAGAAACTCGGGACGCCTGCAAGTTCCGGACGGACTCACCAGGCGCCAGGAGACTATCGTACGAAACCGATGATGTCGCGGACTTCGTTCATGGTCGTTTCAGCACGTGCGCGTGCACGGGCACCGCCATCACGCAGCACGGCATCGATGTGACCTGGATCTTCCATCAGTTTGCGCATTTCGGTGTTCATCGGTGCAAGCACCTCAACCGCAAGATCGATCAGCGCTGGCTTGAACACAGAGAACTGCTGGCCGCCAAATTCTGCCAGTACGTCCGCTTTCGGCTTGTCGGCAAGGGCGGCAAAGATGCCGACAAGATTGTCGGCTTCGGGCCGGCCCTTGAGGCCATCGACCTCGCTTGGCAAGGCATCCGGATCGGTCTTGGCCTTGCGGATCTTTTTCGAGATCGCGTCCTGATCGTCCATGAGATTGATGCGCGACAGATCCGAAGGATCGGACTTCGACATCTTCTTGGTGCCGTCCTTGAGGCTCATAACGCGCGGCGCCGGGCCATCGATGAGTGGCTCGACCATCGGGAAATAGGCATCGACCGGCTCTTCGCCAACTTTGATGTCTACACCGAGGCCCGTAGGAACGATCTTGTCGTGAAAGTCCAGGTTGAACTTCATGGCGATATCCCGGGCAAGCTCAAGATGCTGCTTCTGATCCTCACCGACCGGCACGTGCGTGGCACGGTAGACGAGAATGTCGGCGGCCATCAGGCTCGGATAGGCATAAAGGCCGAGTGAGGCCTGTTCCCGATCCTTACCGGCCTTGTCCTTGAATTGCGTCATGCGGTTCATCCAGCCGATGCGCGCGACGCAATTGAAGATCCAGGCGAGTTCCGCGTGCTGCGGCACCTGGCTCTGATTGAAGACGATATGCTTTTGCGGATCGATACCGGCTGCGAGAAAGGCTGCGGTGATCGAGCGGATCTGGGTCTGCATGTCCTCATGGACAAGCTGAGCCGTCAGTGCATGCAGATCAACGACGCAGTAGATGCAATCATTGTTTTCCTGCAGGGCGACGAACTTGCGGATCGCGCCAAGATAGTTTCCGAGATGGAGATTGCCAGTTGGCTGGACGCCGGAAAAGACCAGCGGTTTGAACTCACCCATGATTGTCCTCAGCAGGCTGGTGGAGGGCCCGATCTTGCGATCGCGTGTCGGTCACGGCTTATGCACGCCGCACCGGCGACAATCAAGCGTCCGCCGTTCGGCCCGTCAAAAGTCGGGCTTGAACAGCCCGAAAATGACTTCCGTCACACAGACTGTGACAGAAGTCACGCAAAGGACACAACCCACTCCAAAACGCCTAAAATTTTAGCAGCTTAGCTGAACCTTGAGACAAGCCACAAGCGCCTGCTGACAGCTTCTTCTGAAGCGGGGACAGAGCGACCTGAGCAAAGCGCTCCACTTTCGACACATTTCAGGGAATAAAAACCCGCCGCCGCCAAGGCCACTTGGCAGCAACGAGAAAAACATTCCACAGGTTGTTCATGCGCATTTTGTACTGTGTCGCGCTGAGCTGTCTTCTGACGTTCAGTTTCCTGGCCTCAGCCGAGGCTGCCGATATCAGGAAGAAGAAGCACTTCTTCATGAAACACGACTACACGGCCGCATATACGCTTCAGCGTGTCAGCGTCCGGGCCAGCTGCTTTCCAGATCAGCTGAAGGCAATCCTTGCGCATATCGCCAAGGAGACAGGCAAAAAGCCGGTTGTTACCTCGGGCCACCGTCCGCGTTCCGGCAAGTCACAGCACACCAACTGTCTGGCGGCCGATATCCGTGTTCCCGGCGTGCCGGAAAAGCGGATTGTTGCGGCGGCACGCTCCGCACCCGGGATTGGCGGCATCGGCCGCTACTGCAACGGCATCGTGCATGTCGACATCGGTCCAAGGCGAACCTGGAACTACTGCTGAGACTTCGGCTTCCGCTTCAGGCTTCGGCGGATCATGCCAAGATCTGCCCCACCGATCAGGAAGGCGATGCCGAAATAGACAGGCATCGCAATGGCGATCAATCCAAAGAGTGCCAGAAGCTGGTTGAACAGCGAACTGGATGGCGAAAGCCAGGACGACCAGTGGTCCGAAATGTAAGCGAGCATGACGCCCATGATCGCTGCGGCAACGATCAGACGCAGCGTTCGCGTGACCAGGCTCCACTCCACCGACAGATGCCCTCTCCAGAGGAGCACGGAAAACAGGAGAATGGTATTGGTCCAACCCGCCGCCGCTTCAGCGATGGCGATGCCACTCTCTTCAAAAATCGGGAATAGCGAGATGGCAAGTCCGGTATTCAGCGCCACGGAGACAAGGGTGAACCGCATCGGCGTCTTGGTGTCTTCGCGGGCATAATAGCCTGGCTGCAAGGCCTTGATCAGGACGAAGCCTGGCAGACCGAGGCCATAGATCGCGAGGATCGAGGCCACGACAGATGTATTTTGCTCGCCGAACGCTCCGCGCTCGTACAGCACCCGAATGATCTCGTCAGAGAGTACCCATATACCGACGGCGGCCGGCAGGGTCAGGAACAGGACGAATTCGATCGACCGGTTCTGCAGACCGCCCGCCTCCTTCATGTGCCCCGCCTTCAAGGCGCGCGAGAGTTCGGGAAGCAGAACCACGGCAACAGCAACGCCGACGACACCCAGCGGCAACTGATAGATACGATCGGCATATTGGAGGGCCGAAATGGCGCCGTCCTTGCCCGAGGCAATGGCCTGGCCAATCAACTGGTTGATCTGTGTGATACCGCCGGTAATCGCAGCGGGCACGGCAAGGATCAGCAGTCGCTTGACGTCTGGCGTCAGTCGCGGGCGTTTGAAGCCGATACGCATGCCGGCATGGCGAACCCCCATATAGACGACAGCCATCTGCAGAAGACCCGCCGCGAGTACCGACCAGGACAAGGCCCAGGCTGTCGCTGCGGGATCCGCGCCCGTCCACAACGCCCAGCCTAGCGCACCAATCATCAGGACATTGAGGAAAACAGGCGCAATGGCTGCTGCAAAGAAATGGTGCAGCGAGTTGAGCATGCCGCTCAACATCGCCGTCAGCGACATGCACATCAGGTAGGGGAACATGACGATCGCGAGGCGAACCGTCAGATCGAACTTCTCCTGATCGTCGGCAAAGCCTGGCGCGATGATCCACTCAACGAGAAGCGGCATGGCAAGCTGCATGCCGATGGTCAGGATCAGCAGAACCGAGAAGAGAACTCCGAACACTTCCTCGGAAAAGCGCTTTGCGCCTTCGATACCGTTTGCCTCAATTTCCTTGGCAAACAGCGGCACGAAAGCCGCGTTGAACGCGCCTTCGGCAAAGAGCCGGCGGAAGAGGTTGGGAAAGCGGAAGGCTGCATAGAATACGTCGGCCACAGGACCCGTCCCGAGAGCCGCAGCCATCAGGGTCTCACGGGCAAAGCCAAAAACCCGACTACCGAGGGTCGCCCCGCCGACAGTCATAAACTTCTTGACCAGGCTCATGTCTCAGGCTCGCGATCTCTTAGGTACGGGTGCGCGTGGCGGCGGCGCGATGATGCCGGAGGGCATGTTGTCCCGCAATTCATCGGGTTGATCTATCATGACCGCCTTCAATCGGTTTGTGACATTTGCCTGCCTGTTGTCGCTGGTAATCTTCTGGCCCACCAGATCCGTGACATAGAAGGTGTCGATCACCTTCTCGCCGAAGGTCGTGATGCGGGCGGAATGGATATCGAGCGACAGGTCCGACAGGACAGCGGTGATCTCCGCCAGGAGACCGATGCGGTCGAGGCATTCGATTTCGATGACGGTGAACTTGTTCGACAGGACGTTCGAGAAGCGGACGTCGGGCTGAACTGGAAAGGGTCTCGCCTTCTTTTTGCCCTTGGCGCGCGTCGCGATGACCTCGGGGAGCCGCTTGCGCCCTGACAGCACATCCTCGATCATTTTCGAGATGGTCGCCCCGCGGCGCATCTCGTCATCATCAATCGGGAATTCACGGCTTATGACAATTGTATCGAGTGCCCGCCCATCCGATGTGGTGAAGATCTGGGCATCGACAATATTGGCGCCGGCCGCGGCGCAGGCGCCGGCAATGATCGACAGCAGACGCGGATGGTCCGGCGAAAGGACCGTGATCTCGGTAATCGCGTGAAACTGATGGGTCCGCACCGTGGTCGCGAGCGCTTTGCCAGCCTTGTCTGCCTCCCGGATGAAATGGGCGTGGCGGATCTGGTCTTCGAGGTCGACTGACAGCAGATACGGCTCGTAGTGCAGCTTGGTATAGGTCTGCTGGTCCTTGGCGCTCCAGCCATCGAGACCTGCGGCGAGCTGCTCTGCCGCATGCTTGGCGCGATCTTTGCGGGACACCTCGGAAAAGCCGCCGGACAGCAGGAGTTCGGTCTCGTAGTAAAGGGTGCGCAGAAGCTGTCCCTTCCAGCCGTTCCAGACGCCCGGACCCACTGCCCGGGTGTCACAGACCGTCAGGATCAGCAGCATCTTCAGCCGTTCGAGCGAATGCACCTTATCGGCGAAATCCGTGATCGTCTTGCGGTCATGCAGGTCGCGCGTTTGGGCAACCATCGACATCAGCAGATGCTGATCAATCAGCCATGCGACCAACTCGGTCTGCTTGGGGGACAATCCAAGACGCGGGCACAGCTTGCGGGCGACCTTGGCGCCAGCGACGGAGTGATCCTCCTGGCGACCCTTGGCAATGTCATGCAGGAGAACCGCGACGTAAAGGCTCTGCCGATCCTCAATACCCGGCATCAGCTTGCTCGCCAGAGGATGCATTTCCTCTCCCCGGCCAGTGTCGATCTCGGAGAGGACTTCGACAGTGCGAATGAGGTGCTCATCCACCGTATAGTGATGATACATGTTGAACTGCATCATCGAGACGATCTTGCCGAATTCGGGCATGAACCGCCCCAGTACGCCAGCCTCGTTCATGCGACGGAGAATGAAACCCGGATCCTTGCGCGAGGTGAGGATCGACAGGAAGATGCGGTTTGCTTCCTCGCTTTCACGAAAATCATTGTCGATCAGCGAGAGCGAGCGTGTAACGGCTTTCAGCGCATCCGGGTGGAATTCCAGCCCGTTGAGATCGGCGACGTGGAAGAGCCGCATTATCGACATCGGGTCCCGCTTGAAGACGCCGGGATCTGCGAGCGCGATGCGACCGCGATCATCGATGAATTCGCTCGCGCCGGAAATCTTGCGGGGGCGATTGGCGAAGCGACCTATCATGCCGCCGAAGCCCGGCACCACCTTGGCCTGCTGGTCCTCAAGAGCCGCAGAGAATATGCGTGTGAGGTCTCCGACATCCTTGGCGACAAGGAAGTAGTGCTTCATGAAGCGTTCGACGGCCGAGAGGCCGGGGCGCGGCTGATAGCCGAGGCTCTTGGCGATCTCAGGCTGAATGTCGAAGTAAAGCCGTTCTTCCGGCTTGCCGGTCAGGTAATGCATGTGGCAGCGAACGGCCCAGAGGAAATCGTCGGCCTTTAGAAAAAGCCGCCACTCGTGACGCGAGAGGACACCGAGCCGCACCAGATCGGCTGTCTCGCGGACATGATAATTGTATTTGGCGATCCAGAAGAGCGTCTGCAGATCTCTGAGGCCACCCTTGCCTTCCTTGACATTCGGCTCGACGAGATAGCGGCTGTCGCCTGCCTTGCGATGGCGCTCGTCGCGCTCTGCCAGTTTGGCGGCAATGAATTCCGGCGCAGTGCCTGTCGTGACCTCAGAATCGAAACGGCTCTGCAGTTCCTCGACGATATCCTGATTGCCGCAAACAAAGCGGCTTTCAAGAACCGCAGTACGGATGGTCATATCCGACCTGGAAAGGCGGATGCATTCCTCGACCGAACGCGTGGCATGACCAACCTTGAAGCCAATATCCCACAATAGATAGAGGATGAACTCGATCGCCTTGTGCATGATCGGCGAGGCTTTTGGCGGCAGGAGGAACAGGAGATCGATGTCCGATCCTGGTGCAAGCGTTCCGCGTCCATAGCCGCCAACGGCCGTTACCGCGAGGTCATCCATGCCGTCAGGGTAAACCTTGCTGCGCGCAAAATCGAAGATCACCGACATCAGCTGATCCTGGATCCAGGAAATGCGGTTGGCGCAGAGCAGCCCGCTTCCGTCATCAAAGAGCTTCAGCCGGGCCTGTTCCCGGGCGTCGGCACTTGCCTGTTTCAGGATCGGCAAGAGGGCCGAGCGTATCTCAGAGAGATCGGCATTTTTGGCCGAGAGGACTGCGTCACAAGCGACCCGAAGGGCATTCACATCGAGAAGCGTTTCGAAGGCGGGGTCCGCTTTGACCATGGGCGCAGCATACTCTCTAAAGCTCTGGAATCAGCCGGGGCTGACAGGCGCTATAACGCCTTTGCGAGACAAAAGACAGTTTTAGCCGTCAAGGCTTGCCAAGTTGTTTCTTCAGGTCATAGAGCGCATCCAGCGCCTGACGCGGTGTCAGATCGTCGAGATCGAGCGCCCGCAAAGCCTCCTCCACCTTGGAAGGGCCAGCCTTGGTAATTTCCTCCCGACGCACAGCAACCTGAAACAGGGGCAGATCGTCGATCAGCTGGGCTGCCGGGTTCTTGCGATCGCTGTCTTCGAGGCGCGACAGGACATCCCGCGCCCGGGCCACCACGGCCGCCGGAAGGCCGGCAAGGCGTGCAACCTGAATGCCATAGGACCGATCGGCCGCTCCGGGGCCGACCTCATGCAGGAAGATCACCTCGCCGTCCCACTCCTTGACGCGCATGGTGACATTGGACAGCCGCGCGAGCTTTTCCGACAGTGCCGTCAGCTCGTGGAAATGCGTGGCAAACAGCGACCGGCAGCGATTGGCCTCGTGCAGATGCTCGACCGCCGCCCATGCAATCGACAGGCCATCGAAGGTGGCAGTGCCCCGACCAATCTCGTCGAGGATGACCAGCGAGCGATCTGTTGCCTGATTGAGGATGGCGGCAGTCTCGACCATCTCGACCATGAAAGTGGAGCGACCGCGCGCCAGATCGTCCGATGCCCCGACGCGGGAGAACAGGCGGTCGACAACGCCGATATGGGCGGCACCGGCCGGGACGAAAGATCCCATCTGGGCAAGGATCGCAATGAGCGCGTTCTGCCGCAGGAAGGTCGACTTACCGCCCATATTGGGACCCGTCAGCAGCCAGATTGCACCTGGGCCCTTCGTATCAACCGGCGACAGATCGCAGTCATTGGCGATGAAGGGGCTTGCCGCCTGACGGCGCAAGGCCTGCTCGACCACCGGATGGCGGCCGGCAGTGATGGCAAACATTCTCGAGTCATCGACCAGCGGACGGCAATAGCCCTGCTCCTCGGCCAGCGCCGCAAGACCGGCTGCAACATCAATGGTGGCCAGCGCCCGCGCGGCCGCCTTGATCGGCTCGGCCGCGGCGATGACAGCCGACACCATGCGGTCGAAGGCCTGAAGCTCCAATGCCAGCGCCTGACCGGCGGCATTGGCGATACGGCTTTCCAGATCGGCAAGCTCGGTCGTGGTGAAACGCATGGCATTCGCCATGGTCTGGCGGTGAATGAAGCGACCCTTGGCTTCGTCACTGTCCGTCATTGGACCGGCATTGCCTGCTGTGACTTCGATAAAGTAGCCAAGCACATTATTGTGCTTGATCTTCAGGGACTTGATGCTGGTTTCCTCGGCATATTGCAGCTGCAGGCCGGCGATGACGCGGCGCGACTGGTCTCTGAGTGCGCGCAACTCGTCGAGTTCGGCAAGCGCGCCCTCCCGAAGGAAACCGCCGTCGCGCTTCAGAAGCGGCAGTTCATCCGCAAGCGTGGCGGCAAGACCCGGTCCGAGATCTGCAGGCAGCGCCGCGAGATCGGCAAGCGCCTCGGCAATTTCGGCGGGAGCGCTTTCTGCATCGAGAAGACGCGCCACCTCGCCGGAAGCGGCAAGCCCCGCAACGATGCTGCCGAGATCGCGTGGGCCGCCACGGTCGAGCGCCAGCCGCGACAGCGCGCGCGGCATGTCGGGCACACGCTTCAGGGCATCGCGCAACCGGTCGACCAGGAGACCGTCCGCCATGAGATATGCAATGGAATCCTGCCGCGCTGAAATCGTATCGGGATCCGTGAGCGGCGACATCAGGCGCTCCGCGAGCAGGCGGGCACCGCCACCGGTGACAGTGCGATCAATGGCCTTCAGCAGCGAACCGTTACGCTCGCCGGACAGCGTTTTCACAAGCTCCAGATTGGCGCGCGTTGCCGGATCGATGAACAGGGTTGAAGCGGCATTCTGCCGTTCCGGCAGACCAAGCGGCGGACGCTCGGCGATCTGCGTCTTTTCGACATAGGCGACGGCAGCGGCAGCAGCGGCGATTTCCGCTCGCGAAAACGTGCCGAAGCCTTCCAGCGTGCCGACACCGAAATAGCGGGCGATGCGCCCCTCGGCGCTGGCGCTGTCGAACAGAACCGCTGGCTGCGGCACCACCACCCGGCCGAGCACGTCAAAGGCGGGTTTCAGCTCCTCATCGTAGAAGAGGCTGTCTGGCACGATCAGTTCGCGCGGCTCGATGCGCAGGATATCAGCGAGAAGCCGCGTTTCGGTGGTTTCGGCCAGGCGGAAGATACCGGTCGAGATATCGATCCAGGCGAGAGCCAGCTGCGGGGCGGATCCGCCGCGGATCCGGGCCAGCGCCATCAGATAATTGGATTCGAACGGTGAGAGCAGCTTGTCTTCTGTCAGCGTGCCGGGGGTAACGAGACGCACGACATCGCGTCGCACGACCGATTTCGATCCGCGCTTCTTCGCTTCCGCCGGATCTTCGACCTGCTCGCAGACGGCCACACGGAAACCCAGCGTGATGAGCTTTTGGAGGTAGTCATCGGCGGCATGCACAGGCACGCCACACATCGGAATGTCCTGACCAAGATGCTGACCCCGCTTCGTCAGCGTGATGCCCAGAGCGCGCGCAGCATCAACGGCATCCTCGAAGAACAACTCGTAGAAATCGCCCATGCGGTAAAACAGGAGACTGCCCGGATTGGCAGCCTTGATTTCGATGAACTGCTCCATCATCGGGGTTGCCGAAGCGCGGCTTTCCTCGGAGGTCAGGTCTGCGACGTTCAAAACATCACTTTGGGTGGCTTGCTGTAGCGTCACGGGCTCGGTGTTTTCTTGAGAATGAAGTCGTGCAACACTAACGACCTAAGGCACAGAAAAACAACCACGATGGGCCAGCGAATGCCCGCTGCCCACAACAAGGTGAGGGATGAATGGCAGGCGAGAACAAGACCGGGCGGACGCGCGTTTCAGTGACTGAGCAGGAGGCTCTGGACTTCCACTCAAGAGGCCGGCCGGGCAAACTGGAAATCACCCCCACCAAGCCGATGGCAACGCAGCGGGATCTTTCTCTCGCCTATTCGCCTGGGGTTGCCGTTCCGGTGAAAGCGATCGCTGCCGATCCCGGTTGCGCCTACGACTACACCACGCGCGGAAACATGGTGGCCGTCATCTCGAACGGTACGGCTATCCTTGGCCTTGGCAATCTCGGGGCGCTGGCCTCAAAGCCTGTGATGGAGGGCAAGTCGGTTCTCTTCAAGCGCTTCGCCGATGTCGATTCGATCGATCTCGAGGTCGACACCGAGGATGTCGACGCCTTCATCAATTGCGTGCGTTATCTCGGCCCCTCCTTCGGCGGCATCAACCTGGAGGACATCAAGGCGCCGGAATGCTTCATCATCGAAAGCCGGCTGCGCGAACTGATGGACATTCCCGTCTTTCACGATGACCAGCACGGCACGGCGATCATTGCGGCGGCCGGCCTGATCAACGCGCTTGCGCTGACCGGTCGAGACCTGAAGACAACGAAACTGGTGTGCAATGGCGCCGGGGCTGCTGCGATCGCCTGCATCGAGCTCATCAAGGCAATGGGGTTCAACGGTGAGAACATCATCCTCTGCGATACCAAGGGGGTGATTTTTCAGGGCCGCAGCGAGGGCATGAACCAGTGGAAATCGGCGCATGCGGTGAAGACCGACCGCCGGACCCTGCGCGAGGCCATGGACGGCGCCGACGTGGTTTTCGGGCTTTCGCAGAAGGGCGCCTTTTCTGCCGAAATGATCGCCTCGATGGCGCCGAACCCGATCATCTTCGCGATGGCCAATCCGGACCCGGAAATCACGCCTGAGGAGGTGGCCGCCATCCGCGCCGATGCAATCATGGCGACGGGCCGGTCGGACTATCCGAACCAGGTCAACAACGTGCTGGGCTTCCCCTATATCTTCCGCGGAGCGCTTGATGTGCGCGCAAGTCAGATCAACGATGCGATGAAGGTTGCCGCCGCGGAGGCCTTGGCAAATCTTGCCCGCGAAGACGTGCCCGATGACGTGGCCGCGGCCTATCAGGGAGAGCGGCCACGCTTTGGGCCGCAATACATCATTCCCGTGCCCTTCGATCCCAGACTGATTTCGGCCATTCCGCTTGCCGTGGCAAAGGCTGCGATGGAGAGCGGGGTCGCACGCAGGACAATCGAGGATCTCGACGCCTATGCCCATGAGCTTTCAGCAAGGCGCAATCCGATTGTTGCAGCCACGCAGCGTATATACGAGCAGGTCCGTAAGACGCCGAAGCGGGTGGTCTTTGCAGAGGGCGAGGAAGAGCAGGTCATGCGAGCGGCCATCTCCTTCGCCAATCAGGGTCTAGGCACCGCCATCCTGCTTGGACGCGATGAACCGCTCAAGGCAACGGCCGAGCGCGCCGGCATTGACCTCGACCGCCCCGGCATCGAGGTGGTCAATGCCCGCATTTCCGATCGCGTCGAGGCCTATACGGAGTATCTTTACACACGCCTGCAAAGGAAGGGCTATCTGCATCGTGACGCGCAGCGCCTGATCAACACCGACCGCAACCACTTTGCCGCCTGCATGGTGGCGCTGGGCGATGCGGATGCCATGGTAACCGGGACGACGCGCAACTATTCCACCGCTCTTGAGGATGTCCGCCGCTGCATCGACACGGCGCCGGGGCATCGGGTGATTGGCGTTTCGCTTGCGCTCGCCCGCGGTCGCACGATCGTGGTGGCCGATACGGCAGTGCATGATATGCCGACGGCAGAAGAGCTGGCCGATATCGCCGAGGAAGCTGCAGGCGTTGCACAGCGGCTGGGACTTGAGCCACGCGTGGCGCTTCTCGCCTACTCCACCTTCGGCCATCCAACCGGCGAACGCTCGGAACGGGTGCGCGAAGCGGTCAAGATCCTTGATCGCCGTGGCGTGAGCTTCGAGTATGACGGAGAAATGGGAGCGGATGTGGCGCTCAACCATCACCGCATGGAGCAATATCCCTTCTGCCGCCTCTCTGGCACCGCAAACGTGCTGGTGATGCCGGCGATCCACTCGGCAGCGATTTCAACCAAGATGCTGCAGGAACTGGGAGGCTTGACCGTTATGGGACCACTGCTGATCGGGCTCGAAAAATCCGTCCAGATTGCCCAGATGGGCGCCAAGGACAGCGACATAGTCAACATGGCCGCCATCGCGGCCTACAACGCCGTCTGACGCACAGAGGGAGGATCGGCGACAGTCGACGTCTGATCCTCCCTGAGACGCTTCAACCGAAGACCGGAGCGGCTTTTGCGAGCCGTTCCATGTCGTCATCGATTTCACGTTTCAGCCAGCGCTTGAACTTTTCCACCTTGTCGGACCGCCGGGCATTTTCGGAGGTCACAAAGTAGTGGCCAAAGCCGGTGTTTACAGCCGGGCCGAAGGGCGCGACGAGCTGGCCGTGCTGCAGTTGGTGCGAAGCGATGGTCTGCCAGGCGAGCATCACCCCTTGGCCCGCAATCGCCGCATCGAGACAGAGTGAGGCTTCGCTGAACGTGTGGCGCGCCTTGATCTCGGCGCCTTCAAGGCCGACCGCCGATAGCCAGACATCCCAGGTGAACATCGCCCTGCCATCGATGACCTTCGGCAGGTCAAGTATATCCGCAGGCTCTTCAAGGGCGGCTGCCATGGCCGGCGTGCAGAGCGGGGCAACGCGCTGCTCGAGTATCAGCTCGGCCTTGAATCCTGGCCAATGCCCGCGCCCGACGCGAATTCTAAGATCGACATCCGTCTGGCTCGCATCCGTCAGCCGATCATTGGCATCGATACGCAGGCCAATCTCGGGGAAGTGCTCTGAGAAGGCGGGAATGCGATGTACCAGCCAGCGCGCGGCAAAGACCGGCGCGACGGAGATCGTAAGCACGCTGTCATCGCTGCGCCTTGCAAGGGCAACGGCGCCCGAGAGGTGGCGAAACCCTTCCGACAGGCGCGCGAGCACATCGACCGCCGCATCGACCGGGACCAGGCCGCGGCCGGTGCGCTCGAAAAGCGTTCTGCCCAGTTGCAACTCAGTCTTGATGACCTGCTGGCTGACGGCGCCGATCGACACTCCGAGTTCATTGGCTGCCGCCTGAAGGGACCGCAGGCGACCGACCGCCTCAACCGCGCGAAGGCCGTTCAGATGAACTTGGTTCAGCTCTTTCATATAGAAAAACTATAGTCTGTAAGGACAAAACTCAATTGAATTCACCGGCACGGAGGCAGATTATCGTCAAAACAGAGCAACAGGATTGTTCACAAACAGCCAGATGGAGCCAAACGACGTTCAAGTTTCTCTGGAGACACCGCTCAACCGTGCCCTGCATTTCAACAGACTGGCGCCATGATCCGATGGGGCATCCGGCACTCGCCGGCATGGATCTACAGTCCCTAGCCGATCTGCCGATGGTGCCCGAACTGCCGGTTCCGGCGGCTCGTGCAGCCGATCGTTGCCGCGATGTAGAGGGCCAACGGTTGGCGCGATGCGTGGCATCTCGATGAACAGGAGACGGATCGCGCAGGCTTCAATCCCGCGATCCGTCACCAGGAGGTTAGCACCCCTATTGTCGCCGCGAGCAGATATCAGCAGGCGCTGGCGAAGCGTCCGGCGTCTGCACCGTAGTAATTGACATAGCGACCGGAAATGCTTGCGATCGGTAGAATGATCAGCACATCCGTGGTGTTGAATGCCTGATCGACCACCGCACCGTTGCCGATCATCGCGCCGAGGCGGAGATAACCCTTGATCAGGGGCGGCATGGCGAACAGCGCCCGGCGCGCATTGATTGCCTCTTCCGGCATCAAGTCCATCTCGCGATAGAGATGCGGGAGCGCGCCAGCCGCCCACTCGCCCTTGGCCACGGCGTTGTGGTGGAGGAATGAAAGCGCCAGTGCGTGCTCCTCAGGGCGCACACCCGGGAACGAGCCACAACCGAACATCGCGTCAATCCGGTGTTTCAGCGCATAGGCCCAGCAGCCCTGCCAGAGCAGTTCAACCGTGCGCTTCGTGCGGTATTGCGGCAGAACGCAGGAGCGCCCGAGCTCCATGAAACGTTTGTCAGGGTGACGGGTCACGAGGGCGCCAACGTCAAATTCCGAACCGGAATAAAACCCGCCATGGGCAATCGCCACCTCATGGCGCAGCAGACGATAGGTGCCAACGATCTGGTCTTCGGTATCACCCTCGATAGAGCGATCGAGCACCAGAAGATGGTCGCAAAGCGCGTCCCAGCTATCGACATCCCGGCGGCGGCGTGCACTGTCCTGGTCGACCTGAGCCTTCATCTCTTCCACGAAGACGGTGTAGCGCACGGCCTGAGCAGCATCGATTTCGCGCTCTGTCCGTGCCAGCCTCGTTTCGAGGCTGCCGATCCGGCCGAGAATATCCGTTGTTCCCAGATGAACGATTGGTGCTGCTGCACCGGTTTCGCGAGCAAAATCTCGATCGATCAGTTCCATGCTCATTCAACTCATCCACGTTGTGTTCCCGCGCCTTTAACCACGAGACTGCTACAGGAAGGTGACAGGCCGCGCGGTCGCTCAGGCCTTCGGCGGCTTGGGACGGCGATACTGAATGATCTCGTCGATTATGATGCAGCCAGCGCCCAGGGTAATGAAACTGTCTGCGAGATTGAAGACGGCGAACGACCACGTATTCGTGTAGAACAGGATGTAATCCACCACATAGCCATAGGTGAAGCGGTCGATCAGATTGCCGAGTGCACCGGCGATGATCATGGCAAAGCCGAGATGCGCGAAATGCTGCTCTGCTGCCGTCTTGCGCCACATCCACAACACGAAGGCGACGATCACCAAACGCATACCGACGATAAACCACCCGTCGAGATGCGACAGCATGGAAAAGGCCACGCCGAGATTGTGGGTGCGGTATAGTCCCCAGAACGGGATCACCGGCACCAATTCGTGCATCGGTAGATAGATCTCGACCGCGTATTTGATGGCCTGATCCAGCACCAGGGCCAGAAGAATGAAAAGAACCGCCGGCAGTGGCCGGCTGAAGGCAGCAAGCATCGACTACTTCGCTCCGTCGAGATTAAGGAGATGTCTGCGCACCTCAAAAAGCATGACGCCGGTTGCGACAGCGAGATTGAGGGAGTCAGCTGTCCCGACCTGGGGAATTCGAGCAAGCTTGTCTGCGGCCCGGGCCAGTTCATCGGGCAGGCCTGACTGCTCGTTGCCCATCATCAAGATCACGGGCTTCGATGTGTAGTCGATTGTCCGATAATCGACGGCTCCCGCCAGATGCGTCGCGACCAGCCGCGCATCGACAGATGTCTTCCACTTCAGGAAATCGGCGCTTGTCGTTTTCACAAGCGGCAAGGCGAACATGGAGCCCATGGTGGCCCGCACAGTTTCCAGCGAAAACGGATCGGTACAATCGCCGACCAGGATGACACCAGAAGCACCGGCTGCATCCGCCGTGCGGATGATGGTGCCGAGATTGCCGGGATCTCGCACGCGGTCCAGCGCAATCCAGGTTTCACTGGCCTTGGGCGCGACATCCCGCAAGGCGGTCCAGCGCTGCTCGAAGACGGCAGCGACCATTTGCGGATTTTCGCGGCGGGTGATGGACGACATGACCTTGTCGTTGACTTCAAGCACCAGGCCACCGGCAGCAACCGTGCGCGCTGCAACCTTTTCGACCAGTGGCTTGCCCTTGCCAGCCTTGGCGTAGACCAGGGTGCGGATTGTCCATCCCCGATCAAGCGCATCGATGACGAGCTTCAGGCCTTCGGCGAGGAAGGTCTTGCTCTCGTCCCGGCTCTTCTTCTGGGATAGCGCCTTGATATCCTTGATAATCGGGTTGGCAACGCTGGTAACTTCCTTCACCTGCCCAACGCGGCGCGGTCCATCTTGACGGTATTCGGCTGTCATTTCGGCACCCAGCGGCTAAAGAGAGAGGTGGAAAGAGCGCGGCCAGGTGTTTTACCGTCCAGGCCTGCCTCGCGGATCACGAGTTCTCCGGACTCGACACGGCCGCCCTTGCCGCGCATGGTTTCACGCATCAGCTCATGAATGGAATAGAAACTCGCCCGGATCGAATAGGCGGTCAGCACGAGCCCGACTGCCTTTGGCGCCAAGAGTTCACGACAGACGTCGAGCATCAGCGGCAGGTGGTCGAACAGGTGCCAGACCTCGCCGTTTGGCCCGCGTCCGAACTTCGGCGGATCGGTCAGAATGATGTCGTAGCGGTTGCCACGACGCTCTTCGCGGAGAATGAACTTCATCGCATCTTCGCAGATCCAGCGGATCGGTGCTTTTTCCAGGCGGCTCAGCGCCTGGTTTTCACGCGCCCAGCCGATTGCCTTCTTGGAAGCATCGACATGGGTCACCTCGGCACCGGCAGCAGCCGCAACGAGAGAGGCGACACCCGTATAACCAAACAGATTGAGGACCTTCAGCGGCCGTTCTGCCTCTTCGATCCGCTGCTTCATCCATGACCAATGGGCAATCTGCTCGGGGAACACACCGACATGGCGGAATGAAGTAAAGCGACCGTGAAAATCGATATCCAACAATGACAGCGGCCAGGTCTCACCCAGGGCTTCTTTCTGGAACCGCCATCTGCCCATTCCATCTTCATCCGTATCACCGGTAAAGACAGCATCGGCATTGTCCCAGACATGGGCCGGCAGAGATCTCGGCCAGAGCGCCTGCGCTTCCGGACGGACGATCCGATAGGAGCCGTATTGCTCGAGCTTCAGACCCTCACCGCTGTCTATCAGATGAAAATCGCCGGCACCGGCAGATTCCAAAATCAACGGCACGGTTTCGACTGGAAGCTCGCCGCCCCGACGCGTCAGGGCGCGTTGCGGTTCGGCAGGCGCCTCCGTGCGAAGACCGACATCAAGGGCTTCGCGCGTACTTGCGGATCTTGCCCTGTCTCCCTGACGCAAAGATTTCGGCGGTCGCGACTGGGTTGGCTTTTCCGGCCCTCGTCCACTGGCTCTCTTTGGATCGAGAGCTTTGCCGCCCGGGCGACGCTGCTTGTCCTTCACGTGATCAATCCGTGGCTCGCGTTTCATTGGGCACTGCCAATAGCATCGCAGCTACAGTGCGGAAAGAAGTTTCGCTTCCAGTTAGCGGGAGCCGATCGCGGGCAGTGAAGCACCGGCAATCTGCTCGGCCCTTGTCTTTTGACGGTCGGCTTCCACCTGCCATTGCTGGGCAACGCGCGACTGTGTGCGAGCCTGTTTGCGATACTTGCCCTGCGCAAACCAGGTTGTGACAGCGCCCAGAAGGACGCCAAACATCACCGCAAGGATCAAGAGGACAAAGAGGGGCGCGCTCAGGGAGAGCACAGGATCAGATGGATCAAACGGATTGAGTGCCACCTGGACAAATTGCCTGTTGGCCACAGCCAGGACGACCAGGAGCAGCCCAAGCGGCAGAAAAACCAGAAGGCTCAGCAACTTGCGTATCATTGAAATCTCCTTGAACGAAGAGAGTGCCTAGTCGCAGCTCTTCAGCCCAAGGTAAAGCCGAAACGCTGGATTTCAATGCGTGACAGTGTCACTCGTCCTCGTCGCCCATGCCGGGATTCAGGCGCTCGCGCAACTCCTTGCCGGTTTTGAAGAAGGGAACCCACTTCTCCTCCACGAACACGGTATCACCTGTTCGCGGGTTCCGACCGGATCGCGATGGACGGTTCTTCACCGAAAAGGCGCCAAAGCCACGCAACTCGACGCGATTGCCCGCCGCAAGCGCATCCGTGATTTCGTCCAACACCGCGTTGACGATGTTCTCGACATCACGGTGATAGAGATGCGGATTGCGCGCCGCAACGATCTGCACCAATTCCGACTTGATCACACGGACCCCCTCAAACGGTTATTGAGACATGAGCCGCGGCAAGGTGCCAAAGCGAAAAAGCCCAGTCAAGGAACAACTTAACCACGCCGGACCGAGTTTTCCAACCCCCGAACAGAATAAGGTCTTCAAGAATCTTGTCGCAATTTTTCCGCATCTGCGATGCATGGATCACGAAATGACCAACGCGGCGCAAGCCTCTTGGCTTTCTATTGGCAAGCCACAATATACATGCAAAAGGTCCGGGGTCGGCTTAGAATGCCGAACTTCGCGAATCGCGCGACCAACAGGTATCCAGACTATGCTGCAGACGACATCGGAGAAAAGCCAGGGCGCAAGCCCGCCGGCCGCCGACCGAGCCTATCGGAAAGCGATACGGCACTCGGCGCGGGTGCGGCGACTTCGCGTTGTACTGCCGCTTGCCGCTGTCACGATCACCTTGGTGTTTGCTGCGGTTTCCTACATGCGCAGCATTCTGCCGGATGAAATCCAGATAGAATCGGCTCAGCTGGAAGACGGGAAGCTCGTGATGGCGAAGCCTGCCATTGCTGGCCGCAATTCCGAGGGCGTGCCATATTCGCTCCGCGCAGATCGTGCCTTGCAGGACATGAAGAACCCCAACATGATCACGCTGAAGACCATCTCCGCCGCTCTGCCCGTCAACGATAAGGTAATTGCGCGGGTCGAGGCGGAAAGTGGCATCTTCGACCGTGTGGCCAACCGGATGGAACTGGACAAGCCGTTTACCCTCAACATGAGCAGCGGCATCGATGCACAGTTCAAGTCGGCAAAGCTTGACATCACCGCCGGCACCATGGAGACCGATCAGGCCGTTGCCATTCAGACCAAAGGGGCCTCCATTGTTGCGAATGCCCTCAATATGAAGGATAAGGGCAAAACGATGATTTTCACGGGGAATGTGCGACTGAATGTCGACCCTGCCGCCCTGCGTTCCAACCGGTCTACGGAAACCGCCCAGCCATGACATACCGCACCTATATTCTGCGTCTCACCGCTTCACTCGTGATGGGCGCATTGGCGACCGCTGCCGTTCCCGTACTGGCGTCGGCACAGTCAACGAGCCGGGAAATGAACGGGCTCAAGCTCTCCAACGATCAGCCGATCCAGATCGAAAGCGACCAGCTTGAGATCCGGGACGCGGAACGCAAGGCCTATTTTACCGGTAACGTCAAAGTGGTTCAGGGAACCACGACACTGCAGGCTGGTACGATGACCGTTCTCTACCAGGGTCAGAGCGGCGCCGTGACCGAAGGCAATGCCGACATCGACAAGATCGATGTCGACGGCAAGGTCTTCCTGTCATCCGGCACCCAGCAGGCGACTGCCGATAAGGGTCGCTTCGACCTGGTCAGCCAGGTATTCATTCTCGAGGGCGACCGCGTCGTGCTGACGGAAGGTCAAAATGTTTTTGTTGGCTGCAAACTGACTGTGCAGATGGCATCCGGGCAAGCCAAGCTCGATAGCTGCGGCCGGCGGGTGCAAATCCAGCTCGATCCGAAATCCCAGAAGCAATAACGGACAAGCTCCAACGTGCAGATACCATTTCTCTCGCGGAGAAAGCCGGCAGATGCCGCAGCTGGCCAGATGGCCGATCGCGCGCGCTATGAAGGCACGCTCATCGCGCATGGCCTGACAAAGACCTATAACGGACGCCGCGTCGTCAATGGGGCTTCGCTCGTCGTTCGCCGGGGCGAAGCTGTCGGCCTGCTGGGTCCGAACGGCGCCGGGAAGACGACCAGCTTCTACATGATCACAGGATTGGTGCCCGTTGATAGCGGCACGATTTCGCTCAACGGTTACGACGTCACCTCAATGCCGATGTATCGGCGGGCGCGACTGGGCGTGGGCTACCTGCCACAGGAAGCCTCGATTTTCCGCGGACTGTCCGTGGAAGACAACATCATGGCCGTGCTGGAAGTTCACATCTCCAACAAGAGGCAACGCGAAGCGAAGCTGAGTGAACTCCTGCAGGAGTTTCATATCGAGCGGCTTCGCAAATCCCCGGCAGTGGCATTGTCCGGCGGCGAACGCCGACGGCTTGAAATTGCCCGCGCCCTGGCGACAGATCCGACATTCATGTTGCTCGACGAACCCTTTGCCGGCGTTGACCCTATTTCCGTTTCGGACATCCAGAATCTGGTACGCCATCTGACCGCACGCGGCATCGGCGTCCTGATCACCGATCACAACGTTCGCGAGACGCTGGGTCTGATCGATCGCGCCTATATCATCCACGCTGGTGAAGTGCTGACGCATGGGCGCGCAAACGACATCGTCAACAACGCCGATGTCCGCCGGCTTTATCTCGGCGACAAGTTCAGCCTTTAATGATTAGGCGCTTTCTCTCGCATCCGATTGACTTGACCAAATAGCAATAAAAAGCAATTTTTGGGCCAAGTGAATGAAGTGCGACCTCCTGGGGCCGCTCTGCTGGATTGAGGGGAGTTTGAGCGTCCATCATGGCCTTGTCCGCCAATCTCTTGCTGCGGCAGAACCAATCGCTGGTGATGACACCGCAACTGGTTCAATCCATCCAACTGCTGCAAATGACGCATGTGGAACTCATGCAGTTCATTGCACAGGAGGTGGAGCGCAATCCGCTGCTTGAAATCGCGGCAGATGATGGCGGTTTGGGCAGCGACGGTCTTGCTTCGCCGGAGAAGTCTGGCACCTCGGCGGATGCCGAGAGCGACCATGACATGCCGTCATTGCCTTCAGAAATGGAAAGCAACTGGTATGAGGACAAAAGCGGCGGCGATCTCCATGATCGTCTCGATACCAATTTCGATGCCGCGTTTACCGACGAGGGAAGCGAACAGCGGGCCGATGCACCGGAACTGCTTGGCCAATGGAAATCCATGCCGGGGGCGCAAGGCGCGAACGGAGAGAGTTTTGACCTCGACGATTTTGTTGCCGGTCGCGAAAGCCTGCGTGACCATATCGAGCGGCAGCTTGCCTTCATTGTCACAAGCGAAAAAGAGCGCCTGATCGCCGGCATTCTGATCGATCATCTCGACGAGACCGGATACTTCCAGGGCGATCTTCAAGAGATTGCCGACCGACTGGGAGAGCCAGTCAAAACACTTCAGACGACGCTTGCCAGACTTCAGACGGCGGAGCCGGCCGGTATCTTTGCGCGATCCCTCAGCGAATGTCTTGCCATCCAATTGCGCCAGAAGGACCGCTTCGATCCCGCCATGGCTGCGCTCGTCGCCAATCTAGAACTCTTGGCAAAGCGTGATTTTGCCTCTCTGAAGAAGATCTGTGGCGTCGATGAAGAAGACCTTCTCGACATGCTGGGTGAAATACGCAAGCTCAATCCAAAGCCTGGCCTCGGCTTTGAGCACAGCACCGCCGAGTCGGTGACGCCCGATATTCTTGTCCGCCCCGACGGAAACGCCGGCTGGCACATTGAGTTGAATCCCGACGCCCTGCCCCGAGTTCTGGTGAACCAGAGCTACATTGCGCAGGTCTCACACAAGACCATCCGACCGAACGAGGATGAAAATTTCCTGTCGGAATGCCTGCAAAGCGCCAACTGGCTGACACGCAGTCTGGACCAGCGGGCGAAGACCATCATGAAGGTCGCAACCGAGATCGTTCGCCAACAAAGTGCCTTCCTGACCCATGGCGTAGTCCAGTTACGACCGCTGAACCTGAAAACGGTGGCCGATGCCATCAAGATGCACGAATCCACCGTCAGCCGCGTTACGACCAACAAATTCATGCTGACGCCGCGTGGCCTCTTTGAATTGAAGTACTTCTTCACCGTCTCGATTGCCTCAGCCGCCGGTGGCGACGATCATTCCGCTGAAGCGGTAAGGCACAAGATCAAGGCACTCATTTCCGAGGAAAGTGCCGAGGCGGTGCTCTCCGATGACGATATCGTCATCAAGCTGAAATCAGGCGGCATCGATCTCGCGCGTCGTACCGTTGCGAAATATCGCGAGGCGATGAACATCGCCTCTTCCGTGCAGAGACGACGGGAGAAGCGCGCAGCTGCCAAGGTCAGCAACCCCTGAAAGCAGGGGAACTTGCCAGGAGTTAACGGGTCATTGACATTTTAGCTGGCTGTGGTTAGAAGCGCGCCGCAATCGACAGCGCGTACAGCTGCCAGAAGGAATTTCCTAACAGGACGCCAGAGAACCTGCCACAAACGCCGTCCTCTTGCTCGAAAAGCTTGGACGCAGACCGAGCATGGCGTAAAATGGTCTGGCAAACCAACCATAAGAAGGGAAACTCCATGAGTGTGCGTGTATCCGGCAAACAGATGGAAATCGGTGAATCGTTCCGCCAGCGGATCGAGGAGCGTGTCCAGGACGCCGTGACGAAGTACTTCGACGGAGGGTATTCAGGTCAGGTCGTCGTTTCGAAGTCGCAGTCGCGCTTCTCGGCAGACTGCCTTGTGCATCTCGACACCGGTGCCAACCTGCATGCAGCAGGAGAAGCCAATGATCCGCAGGTTGCCTTCGATACGGCGTTCGAGCGTGTTGAAAAGCGCCTGCGCCGTTACAAGCGCAAGCTGAAGGATCATCATGCCAATGCGGCGGCTGCACCGATCGAAGTCGCATACACAGTGATGGATTCCCTTGCGGAAGAGCATGAGGAAGTGCCAGAGGATTATGCACCGGCCATTGTCGCAGAGAGCACGAAGAAGCTCCAGACGATGTCTGTTGCAACTGCCGTGATGGCACTCGATATGACTGACGAGCCCGTTCTCCTGTTCAGAAGCCCGGGCAGTGAACAATTGAATATCGTTTATCGTCGCAATGACGGTAATATTGGGTGGATCGATTCCGCCAACATCAAAGGCTGACAGGTCGATTTGCGGGCGAGAGGCGGATCCGCCGTCGCCCGCATAGACCTCGACGCATGAAGGAAATTGATATGGCCTTGGCAGATTTGCTGCAACAGGATGCTGTCGTACCCGCTCTCAGAGTGAATTCAAAGAAGCAGCTGCTTCAGGAACTTGCGGCCAAGGCCTCCAAGCTCACCGACATTCCCGAGCGCGAAATCTTCGATGTGATCCTGCAGCGCGAGCGTCTTGGCTCAACAGGCGTCGGCAACGGCATCGCGATTCCGCATGGCAAGCTGAACAAGATCAGCCAGATCACGGGCGTCTTTGCGCGCCTGGAAACGCCCATCGACTTTGAGGCATTGGACGACCAACCGGTCGATCTCGTCTTTCTGCTGCTTGCGCCGGAAGGTGCCGGTGCCGATCATCTCAAGGCCTTGTCGCGCATTGCCCGCGTCCTGCGTGATCAGGATCTGGTGGCAAAACTGCGTGCGACGGATTCCGCAACCGCGATCTACACCTTTCTAAACGAAGAACAGGCGTCGAACGCTGCCTGACTTCAGCCTGATGCAGTCAAAAAGAAGCGCCGGATCTTCCGATCCGGCGCTTTCTCTATTCTAGGGTCAATTCGGTTGCGCGTTCATGCCTTCGACGCGTCGTCTGCCGCAGTATCGCCCTTCGGGCCACCCTTGGCGACGCCCACCATCGCTGGGCGCAGAACCCGCTCGCCAATGGCATAACCGGCCTGTACGACCTGCACGACCGTGTTGTTCGGAACCTCAGAATTCGGGACTTCGAACATGGCCTGATGAAAATTCGGATCGAACTTCTGGCCCTCGGCATCGATCTTGCGCACACCGTGACGCTCCAGGGTCGCCAGCATGCCACGCTCGGTCATCTCGACACCTTCGATCAGGACGGTCATGCCCGCATCTGCAGCAGCGCGCACGTCGTCCGGGATCGATTCGATCGCGCGGCGCAGATTGTCCGACACCGACAGCATGTCGCGCGCGAAGCCTGTCACCGCATAGGACTTGGCATCCTTGATCTCCCGCTCGGTGCGGCGGCGAAGATTGTCCATATCGGCTGCCAATCGCAGGAAACGATCACGTAGATCGTTGTTCTCAGCCCTCAAGGCCTCGATGGCATCGACTTCGGTCTGGCCGTCCTGCACGGCATCAGCGTCGGTTTGTGCCTCGGCATTGTCCACTGCCTGTGCATGCGCCTCTGCGGCAGCCGCGTCAGGTCCGTTCTTGGTGGTATCTTCGGTCATGACGTTCTCCGGATAGGTTTTGCCTGTCGAAACATCTGGGGTTTCGAAGTTGAGCCCGATATCAGGGTTTCATCGGAAAAAATCAAGGCTTTGCGGTGGAAAGCGCGATCAGCGACCGGCCCGCGACAGCCTCGCCATAAGCTGTGCGGTATAATCGACCATCGGCACAACACGGGCGTAATTCAGCCGCGTCGGCCCGATCACCCCCACAGCACCGACGATCCTGCTATCGCCATCCCGATAAGGCGCGACGATTAGTGACGAACCGGACAACGAAAAGAGCTTGTTTTCCGAGCCGATGAAGATGCGGACGCCAGAGCCCGTCTCTGCCAGATTAAGGATCTCGATCAGGCTTTCCTTGCGTTCAAGATCATCAAACAGCAAGCGAAGCCTATCGAGGTCATCGGCTCCGGCCACCCCTTCCAGCAGATTGGCATGACCACGGACGATAAGACGTGTTGATGTTTCCTCCGCCCCGCCGCCTGACCAGACGGCCAGGCCTCGCTGTACAAGGTCCTGGGAAAGAGCATCAAGCTCGGTCGAGACTTGCGTTTTAAGCCTTTCCAACTGCCCCCGCAGCTCGACCAGAGTTTGCCCGGCGAGATTGGCATTCAGGAAATTGGCGGCTTCGGTCAGCTGTGAAGCGGTAACGCCGGCTGGCAGCTCGATGATGCGATTTTCGACCTGGTTGTGCTCTCCCACCAAGATCGCCAGCGCCTTTGTCGGCTCGAGCCGGATGAATTCGACATGCTTGAGCACCGGATCGCTCTTTGCCGATATCACCAGCCCGGCGCCGCGCGAGACGCCGGACAGGAGCCGGCTCGCCTCCGACAGCATGGCGTCCATCGACTGGTCGGGGGCTGCGGGACGCAACTGCCGTTCTATATTGTCGCGTTCTTCTGCGGAGAGATCACCAACCTGCATGAACCCGTCGACGAAGAAGCGAAGACCTGCCTGTGTGGGAAGACGGCCGGCGCTGACATGCGGCGCATAGATGAGACCAAGTCCTTCGAGGTCGCTCATCACGTTGCGCACGGAAGCCGGAGAAAGCGACATCGGAAGCAACCGTGACAGATTGCGCGAGCCCAGCGGATCGCCGGACTCAAGATAGGTTTCGACGATGCGTCTGAAGACCTCACGGGAGCGGTCGTCCAACGACGCGAAGACATCCGCGGGGGTCATGTCGGCCGAAGTCATCATTCTGCCATGCAGGAAGGGCGTCTGGTCATGAAGAAACTATAATATCTCCCCAGCCGCGATGAAAAGCCCTTTAGGGGCGATGTGATAGACAGCGAGCCCGGTTTTCCTTTGCAAATGCCGCAGGTGATCCGTAGAAAGCCTCAAACACACGAGGAGTTCGTCATGCGGCCATCCGGCAGAAAAACAGATCAAATGCGCGCGGTCTCATTCGAACGCAATGTTTCCAAACATGCCGAGGGTTCCTGCCTCGTGAAATTTGGCGATACGCATGTTCTGTGCACCGCAAGCCTTGAAGACAAGACACCGCCATGGCTGCGCAACTCCGGCAAGGGCTGGGTCACGGCCGAATACGGGATGCTGCCACGGGCGACGGGTGAGCGGATGAAGCGCGAGGCGGCATCCGGGAAACAGAGCGGGCGGACGCAGGAAATCCAGCGCCTGATCGGTCGTTCGCTACGCGCCGTCGTCGATTTGGGCGCCCTCGGTGAACGCCAGATCTCGATCGACTGCGACGTCATCCAGGCCGATGGCGGCACGCGTACGGCGGCGATCACCGGCGCCTGGATTGCGCTGCACGACTGCCTGAAGTGGATGGAAGCCCGCAGCATGGTGAAGGTCGAGAAGGTTCTGAAGGACCATATCGCTGCCGTCTCCTGCGGTATCTTTGCCAACCAGCCGGTTATCGATCTCGACTATCTGGAGGATTCCGCCGCCGAAACGGATGCAAATTTCGTCATGACCGGCGCTGGCGGCATCGTCGAGATTCAAGGCACCGCGGAAGGCAAGCCGTTTAGCCAGGATGAGTTCCTCACCTTGCTTGGCCTCGCCCGCAACGGCATCGATGAACTGGTGTCGATGCAGAAAACTGCGATCGGCTGATCACCGATCAGGAGACAGAACCATGCGCAAGCTTGACACCCGTACCATCGTTGTCGCCAGCCACAATGCTGGCAAGATCGCCGAGATCGCCGATCTGATCGGCCCCTTCGGCTTTACGGCCAAGTCCGCCAAAGAGCTTTCGCTTGCCGAACCCGATGAGACCGGCACGACCTTCGAGGAAAACGCTGCGATCAAAGCGCTCGCCTCGTCAAAGGCGTCGGGCCTGCCAGCCCTTTCGGACGATTCAGGCCTCGTCATCGATGCTCTTGATGGGGCGCCCGGGGTCTACACCGCCAACTGGGCGGAGCGCGAAGACGGTAGCCGCGACTTCGCGATGGCGATGCACAAGGTGGAGGCAGCGCTTGCGGAGCGTTCCGCCACTGAGGAAGCGCAGCGCACTGCCAGGTTTGTCAGCGTACTTTGTCTTGCCTGGCCAGACGGCCATACCGAGTTCTTCCGAGGCGAGGTCGAAGGCTTCATTGCGCCCGCCCCTCGCGGCACGGCTGGCTTCGGCTACGACCCGATCTTCCAGCCACTTGGTCATGACCGGACCTTTGGCGAGATGTCCAGCGACGAGAAACATGGCTGGGAGCGCGGCGATGCGCAGGCCCTTTCGCATCGGGCCCGCGCCTTCAAGCTTTTCGTCGAAACCTGCCTGGAGGCCTGAGCAGTCATGCTGACGGACGGCCCGCTTCTGCCTGATACCGGGGAGCCGGGCTTTGGCATCTATGTGCATTGGCCGTTCTGCGCGGCCAAGTGTCCGTACTGCGACTTCAACAGCCACGTGCGGCATCAACCGGTGGATCAGGCGCGGTTCACAGCAGCCTTCCTCCGTGAAATGGATACCATGCGGGAGCTGAGCGGACCAAAGACCGTCACCAGCATCTTCATGGGTGGGGGAACGCCTTCGCTGATGGAGCCGGCAACAGTTGAGGCCATCCTCGACGGTCTTGCAGCCCGCTGGCATGTGCCCTCGGGCATTGAAGTCACCATGGAGGCCAATCCGTCCAGCGTCGAGGCCACCCGCTTTCGTGGCTATCGTGCCGCTGGCGTCAATCGCGTATCGCTTGGCGTGCAGGCGCTGAACGATCCGGATCTGCGTTTCCTTGGTCGCCTGCACGACGTGGCCGACGCTCTGAAAGCGATCCGCCTGGCGCGTGACATCTTTCCGCGCATGAGTTTCGACCTCATCTATGCCCGCCCCAAGCAGAGCATAGACGCCTGGGCCGAAGAACTGAAGGAGGCGATATCCTATGCGGTCGATCACCTGTCGCTTTATCAGCTGACAATCGAAGAGGGTACGGCCTTTTACGGCCTGCACAAGGCCGGCAAGCTCATCGTCCCCGATGAGGAGCATGCAGCAACCCTCTACGAGGCGACGCAGGACATCATGGCGGGCTTTGGCATGCCGGCCTATGAGGTCTCCAACCACGCGACGCCTGGCGCTGAAAGCCGGCACAACCTTACCTATTGGCGCTACGGCGACTATGTCGGCATCGGTCCGGGCGCACATGGGCGTTTGAGCCCACGCGGCGGCAAGGTTGCAACGGCCACTGAGCGACACCCTGAAACCTGGCTGACTGCCGTCGAGGCACAGGGCCATGGCATGATCGATCAAGAGGATCTTGACGACGAAGCCCAGGCCGATGAAGTCTTGCTGATGGGTTTGCGTCTGCGCGAAGGCGTCGACCTCGCCCGCTGGCAGCAACTGGCCGGGCGCGATCCTCACCCTGACCGCGAGCAGTTCCTGATCGATCAGGGCTTTATCGAGCGAATTGGCAATGCGCGGCTGCGCTGCACGCCAAAGGGTATGCTAGTGCTGAATGCCGTGGTGGCCGATCTCGCCAGTTGAACTGGGGAGCATCCCATGCCTGTCGATGGCGGGATCGCACACCCTTTTCCGAGACAAGTCCGGAAATCATCGCCGTCGCTCGCGTCTGATACAGAGCGGATACAAAAAAGCCATCGCATCCTCTTCAGGGACCGCGATGGCTTTTTGGCGATGCTTGCAGCTTATTCGTTGATCAGGCGGCGCAGGAGTTCGATTTCCTGCGACAGCTTCTGGTCAGCGGAGATCAGTTCCTCGATCTTGCGAACAGCGTGCAGCACGGTGGTATGGTCACGACCACCGAAGCGGCGACCGATCTCCGGAAAGGAGCGCGGCGTGAGCGTCTTCGACAGATACATGGCGATCTGGCGCGGCTTGACGATGACGCGGGTGCGACGGTTCGACACCAGTTCCTGGCGCGACACATTGTAGTGGCGGGCGACGACGCGCTGGATGTCTTCGATGCGGACGCGCTTCTGGTCGCCGGCACCGACAAGGTGGGCGAGCAGTTCGTCAACGCGCTCGATCGACAGATTTGGCTCGAAAGAGCGGCGGAAGAGCAGCTGGTTGAAGGCGCCTTCCAGGTCACGACCGCTGCTGGTGATGTTGCTGGCGACGTGTTCCAGAATCTCGGCGGGGATATCGAGCGACGGATCTTCCGTCCGGGCCGCGGCAAGACGGCTCTTCATCATATCCAGGCGCATGTCGAAATCCGGGGCTTCCATCTCGATGGCCACGCCACCCTGCAGGCGCGAACGCACGCGTGGGTCGAGGGATTCCAGTTCCCAAGGCGCGCGGTCGGCGGCGACGACGACCTGCTTGGCGCTGTCGAGCAGCATGTTCAGGAGATGACAGAATTCGTGCTGGATCATCTTTCCCTGCAGGAACTGCATGTCGTCGATGATCAGGAGGTCGATATTGCGCAGGGAGTCCTTCAGCGTCAGGGCGTCGTTGTCGCGGATCGCGGTGGCAAAGCGCCACATAAAATATTCCGCAGTCAGATAGACAACGCGCGGCGCACGAGGGCTCTGGATTGCGGCATTGGCAATGGCCTGCAGCAGGTGCGTCTTGCCGAGGCCGACCGAGGAATGAATGAACAGCGGATTGAAGCGGACAGCCCCGGCGCCAGCTTCGGCAATCGTGCGGGCTGCCGCAAGCGCGACGCGGTTCGATGCGCCTTCAACGAAGGAGTCAAACGTGTAGCGGCTATCGAGCGGCGAACCGAACAACGGACCCGCGACGACCGGGCGGGCGGATGCTGTGGGCGTCGGAACATTCGAGAGTTGCGCAATCGATTGCGGCCCCGCGCGACGAGCCGCAGGTGTGGTCGCCGTCGGCTCGGCCGCGGATGCACGCTCCTCAATGGAGGGTGTGCGTGTGCTGCGGCTTGCGCTGCGCACCAGGATCTCGACCTTCAGGATGCTCGCATCTTCCGCCTGGAAAATGCTGGTGATCAGATCGAGGTAACGATTGTTGATCCACGACTTCAAAAATGCAGTCGGCACCGTCAGCCGAACCACGCTCTTCGACGCCGAATGCAACTTCAGCCGACCGAACCAGCTCTGATAGACGTCCTGGCCGACCTGTGCCTTCAGACGAAGGCTGAAGCGCTCGAAGAGCGCGTTGTGGTTCATATCGGCATCTTCCCCTGCTCCATTGGAGCACACGGCGCCATGCGCCGACCGTGCATTGTCCTCGTTAGCCAATGCACCGGCCATCATCGATTTCATATGCATTCTGCCGCCTTCCAATCATTCGAGGCGTCTGGTGTTCTTGGGTCACCAGACAGCCACTTCATCACGCACCGGTTCCTAACAGAACCGGCAGTCCCCTGACCGGGCGCGCCAGAAACGACGCCGCCATCGGTTTTGCCGGCCCCCGCCAGCTTCAATCGCACCCGTGGATCCTACCCTCGATACCAAGGATCCACGCGCTTCGGTCTTCCCGAAAAAATTACAGCCGTGACCACGCAGAAGCGCTACACTTCCGATGCAAGATCGACGGTTTTTGAAAAAACGAAGTCTGCCACTCCGCCTCAGCAAAGATCGAGGTTCTGCGGATGATCGCTCATCCCGACCGGCTCTTTAAGCCCGTCCCGCGGCCCTTGCTGAGGAGCATTTACGCAGGATCAAAAGGCAAGATCAACCGCGTTTTTTAAGGAAATCTGCCCGTGAGCCATTGACTCTCGGTACTTCGTTTTTGTGTCACATTCAGACCAAAAATAATCCCTGTCGAATCAATGAGTTTCTCAATTCAGGGCAATTCAGGGGGATCTCGTGGTAAAAAAATAAAAATTCGCTTGACTCGAATGCGACCGAGTCTTTTCCCGCAGAAATAGGCCTCTACGCGAAGCACCATCTATAAGATCCTGAAAAACAAGACCTTTTCTTGTCATCACTTTGACATGGGTTGAGCATTTTTGCGAATAAATGCAACCGACTGGCGTATCCAGATAGGCTGAACGCAAAAAGCCCAGCACGAAGCCGGGCTCTTCTCAAATTTGGCAGAAAAGTGTCTAAAATTAGACGGCGAGCGCCTTAACGCGGGCTGCCAGGCGCGAGATCTTGCGCGATGCGGTGTTGGCGTGAACCACACCCTTGGTGGCTGCGCGCTGGATCTCAGGCTGAGCTGCCTGGAGCGCGTTCTTAGCGACCGCTGCATCGCCGGAAGCAATAGCTTCCTCGACCTTACGGATGAAACCACGGACCCGCGAGCGGCGAGCCTTGTTGACTGCAGTGCGGCGAGCGATCTTGCGGGTCGCCTTCTTCGCCGAAGTTGTGTTGGCCATGGATGCCTCTCTTCGAATTCAAACCAAAGCCCACCATCGCCGCATCGGGTCTCTGCGACCTGCCATTTCAGCACTTGGGGAGCTGTTTCATGAGAAAACCCGTGGGGTGATCTCAACCGTGGGCGGGCATATAGCTGGAAAGCGCGATTGCGTCAACGCGGATTCTGCACGAAACATGCCCGCCAATCGCCTTATCTGTTGCGGAATGCCGGCTTTCGCTTCTCAACGAAGGCGGCCATCCCTTCCTTCTGGTCTTCGGTGGCAAACAGCGCGTGAAACTGTCGACGCTCGAAACGCAGACCTTCCGCCAGCGTCTGCTCGAAAGCACGGTTGACCGCCTCCTTCGCCATCATGACGGCCGGAAGCGAGAAGGAGCCAATCTTCGCCGCCGCTGCCACGGCCTCATCCAGCAGCCTCTCGGCCGGAACCACGCGCGCCACGAGGCCTGACCGCTCCGCCTCGGCCGCGTCCATCATCCGGCCGGTCAGGCAGAGATCCATCGCCTTCGCCTTGCCGACGGCGCGGGTCAGCCGCTGCGAACCGCCCATGCCCGGAATGACGCCGAGCGTAATTTCCGGCTGGCCGAATTTTGCCGTTTCCGAGGCGATGATGAAATCGCACATCATTGCTAGTTCACAGCCGCCGCCCAGCGCAAAGCCGGAAACCGCGGCGATCAATGGCTTGCGAAAACCTGCAATCTCATCCCAGCCGGAAATGAAGTCGCCGGTATAGACATCGACGAAGTCGAGCGATTGCATTTCCTTGATGTCGGCGCCGGCGGCAAAGGCCTTTTCCGAGCCTGTCAGAACAACTGCCGAGATCCCCGGATCTGCCTGCAGGGCGCGCAGCGCAGCGGTGAGATCGTGCAGGACCGTCGAGTTCAGCGCGTTCAGCGCCTGCGGACGGTTCAACGTGATGATGGCGACGCGGTCGCGATGCTCGATCAGCAGGGTTTCGTAGGACATGGCTCTCTCCCTTGGGCCGGCTTTCATTTTTGGCAGCGCCGACAATAGAATGTCGATCGGCCGGATTGAACTATCCTTTCGACGATACCGCCGCAACCTTCCGTCTGGCACGCCTCCCCTTCACGATCGTAAACCTTGAACGTGTGCTGGAAGTAGCCAAGCGTCCCGTCGGTCCGGATGTGATCGCGCAGAGACGAGCCGCCGGCTTCGATCGCATCGGCGATTACAGCACGCACCGCGTCCGTCAGGAGGTGCAATTCCTGCTTCGGTTTTCCGGTCTTGGTCACCAGCGTCGCCACTTTGCGTGTTGGAGAAAGATGCGAGCGCCAAAGCGCTTCGCAGACATAGATATTGCCAAGACCTGCGATGACCTTTTGATCGAGAAGAGCGGATTTCAGAGGTTGTGCCCGGCCGGCGAAGCGCGATGCAAGATAATCTGCAGAGAGGCGATTGCCGACCGGCTCGGGGCCGAGTTCCTGGAACGCCGGATAGGCATCGAGCTCTGTGCGCGCGACGATGTGCATGAAGCCGAAGCGACGCGGATCATTGTAGATGACCCTCGACACCGCGCCCTGGCGCTCCAGGTGGAACACGACATGGTCGTGCTTTTCATCCTTGCTTCTCTCGTGATGAAAGACGCCCGGCGTCGTGCTGTCCGCCGCCTCGACGCGGAAAGATCCGGACATGCCGAGATGCGCAATGACGGTGTCGCCATTGTCGAGATCGATCAGCAGATACTTGGCGCGGCGCGAGAGGGACACGATCCGGCGCCCGGCGGTGCGTAGTGCAAGGTCCACCGGAAGCGGAAATCGCAGATCCTGGCGACGCAACTCGAGCCGTGTGACGACGGCACCTTCCATCGCCGGGCTCAATCCGCGACGAACCGTCTCAACCTCTGGCAATTCCGGCATTTTGGCCCATCTTTCTGTTTGAACAGCCTGTTTAAAGGTCTATAGACCAGCCTCTGAACGTTCCTTGTGCTCAGATAGCGCGCCAAGAATGTTTTCGCTATGGTCCGCCAACCTGTCCGTTCCGTGGAGTGAAACAATGACTGCAAGCCGCATTTCCGCCGATGGCGGCATGGAAACCTCCTACGGCTTCCGTCAGGTCGACGAACAGGAAAAGCAGGGCCTGGTCAACGAGGTCTTTCACAAGGTGGCCAAGCGCTACGACATCATGAACGATGTGATGTCGGCCGGCTTGCACCGGGTCTGGAAAGACGCGATGGTCTCGTCGCTTAATCCGCGCAAGGACGAAAACTACAAGGTTCTCGACGTGGCAGGCGGCACCGGTGACATCGCCTTCCGCATCGTCGAGGCATCCGGACGCAAGGCCCATGCGACGGTTCTCGACATCAACGGCTCCATGCTCGGCGTTGGTGCCGAACGCGCCGAGAAGAAGGGCCTGACGCCCAACCTCACCTTCGTTGAAGCCAATGCCGAAAGCCTGCCTTTCGACGATAAGACCTTCGACGCCTATACGATCGCCTTTGGCATTCGCAACGTTCCGCATATCGATGTGGCGCTTAAGGAAGCATTTCGTGTGCTGAAGCCCGGCGGACGCCTGCTCGTGCTGGAATTTTCCGAGGTGGAAATGCCGCTTCTCGACAAAGTTTACGATGCCTGGTCGTTCAATGCCATCCCACGCTTCGGCAAGATGATCACCGGAGATGCAGAGCCCTATCAGTATCTGGTGGAATCGATCCGCAAATTTCCCAATCAGGCGGATTTCGCCAGGATGATCGAGCGCGCCGGCTTCTCCAGCGTTCGCTTCACCAACTTCACCGGCGGCATCGCGGCGCTGCATTCCGGCTGGAAGATCTAAGCTGAATGAGCACGATAGGCGCATATTTCCGCCTGGCGCAGGTGGGTTGGGTGCTGGTTCGCGAAGGCGTGATCGCAGCCCTTCCCTCCGAAGGCCTGCCGCCGCTTGTGGGAATGGCCAAGGCAGCGGTTTCGCCGCTGGCGCGCAACCGCGCCAAGTCGAGTGAGCGCTCCGACCGGCTGTCGCGGGCTGTTGCCCGGCTGGGTCCGTCCTATGTGAAGATCGGACAGTTTCTCGCGACGCGGCCTGACGTGGTCGGCGCCGAGTTTGCCGAGGATCTCGCCGGGCTTCAGGACCGAATGGATTTCTTCCCGACGGACGCCGCAAGGCAGACGATCGAGGACTCTCTCGGGCGTTCCGTCGACAACCTCTATGCGCAATTCGGGCAACCGATCGCTGCTGCTTCGATTGCCCAAGTCCACCCCGCCGAGATCGAAGGCCCGCAGGGGCGCCGCAAAGTTGCCGTCAAGGTCATCCGGCCCGGCGTGCGCAAGCGTTTCGCCGCCGATCTTGAGGCGATGTATCTCGTTTCGCATCTGCAAGAACGCTTCCTCGCCCATACGCGCCGTTTGCGACCGGTCGAGGTGACGCGCACGCTGGAGCAGACGACGAAGGTCGAAATGGACCTGCGCCTTGAGGCGGCGGCACTTTCGGAGATTGCCGAAAACACCAAAGACGATCCTGGTTTCCGCGTGCCTACGGTGGACTGGGAGCGGACCGGCCGTGATGTCGTGACCATGGAGTGGATCGACGGCATCAAGATGTCGGATGTCGAGGCTCTCAAGGCCGCCGGCCATGACCTGAACGCGCTGGCCGACACTCTCATCCAGTCCTTCCTCCGCCATACCTTGCGGGACGGGTTTTTCCATGCCGACATGCATCCGGGGAACCTCTTCGTCGATCCCGAGGGCATGATCGTTGCCGTCGACATGGGCATTGCCGGCCGATTGGGCAAAAAGGAACGGCGGTTCCTGGCCGAGATCCTCTACGGCTTCATCACGCGGGACTACCTGCGCGTTGCGGAGGTGCATTTCGAGGCTGGCTATGTTCCCTCGCACCATAATGTTGCGAGCTTCGCGCAGGCGATCCGTGCCATCGGCGAGCCGATCCACGGCCAGCCGGCCGAGACCATCTCCATGGGCAAGCTGCTCACGCTGCTGTTCGAGGTGACCGAAATCTTCGACATGGAAACGCGCCCGGAACTGGTAATGCTGCAAAAGACCATGGTCGTGGTGGAAGGTGTGTCGCGGATACTCAATCCGCGTTTTAACATGTGGAAGGCCGCAGAGCCCGTCGTTTCGCACTGGATCCGGGACAATCTTGGGCCGAAACGCATCGCGACAGATCTCAAAGACGGTGCGAAAGCCGCGCTTCGTTTGGCCGAAGCCCTGCCCGAAATCGCGGCGAAGACGGAAAAACTGCATGGCGAAATCATGCGGATGAGTGAAGACGGGCTGCGTTTCGATGCTCAGACGGCCGAGCGGATCGGCAAGGCGGAAGCACGGCATACCCGATCGGGCAGGCTCGCGCTTTGGATCATCGCCGCGACGCTCGTCATCATCGCATGGAATATCCTCTGAAAATTTTCTAAGTCTACCCCGGAACAATCCGAGGCTCGATGCGTTAAACGAGCGTCCTCGCGTCTTGTTCCCGGGAGTTTTATGTCCTCCATCAGCTCCGGTTTTGTCCGATCCACGCTCCTGTTCCTGTTGATCGGCACCGGCATCCTGGTTGGCATCATCATCGCCAGCTTCAATCTCGTCGCACAGACGCAGGAGACGTTCGAATACATTCTCGACGAACGCGCGATCCGTCGCACGGCAGCTGATCTCATGCAGACGTTGACGGATGCAGAGACTGGACAGCGCGGTTTCGTGGTGACCGAGGAGGAGCGCTTTCTCGCCCCTTATCAGAGGGCGGTTGGCGATGTTCGCCAGCAGCTGTCCCAACTCGAGCTGGCAGTTGCGAACCGACCGGCGATGGCCGAAAGATTCGGGGAGCTTCGTCGGACCGTCGAGCAGAAGGTGTCAGAAATGGCAAATTCGGTAAATGTGGTCCGCCTTGGACAACGCGAAGAGGCAACGCGGCTGATGCAGGCGGAAGTGGGGCGCGAGCTGATGGACAGCATCCGCGACACACTCGGCATGTTCATGCAGCGCTCCGACACCAACGTCGAGAATGGCACGGCATCCCAGATCGAGGCGACGAAACGGCTCCAATGGATCACGATCGGCGGCGGCATCGCGATCGTCGCCGTCATGGGTGGCGCGCTTCTCCTCGTTGCCCAGCATATCCGGGCATTGGCGGCGTCGCGACGCGAGGTCGAGTTCCTCAATGAGGGGCTGGAGGCGCGGGTGGCCGAACGCACCGAGGACCTGATGCGGGCGAACCAGGAGATCCAGCGTTTCGCCTATATCGTCACGCATGATCTGCGCGCGCCGCTTGTCAACATCATGGGCTTCACCGCAGAGCTCGACACGTCGCTGAAAGCCTTGCAGGCCTATGTGCTGAATGACGGCACGCCGCTCAGCGAACGCGATATCGAGGATGCCCGTCTCGCAGCCTCCGAGGACCTGCCGGAAGCCATCGGTTTCATTCGCTCGTCGACGAAAAAGATGGACGGCCTGATCAATGCGATCCTGAAGATTTCGCGTGACGGCAAACGCCAGCTCAAGCCGGAACCGATCGAACTGAAGCCGATGCTGGAAACGATCGGCAACAGCGTCCATCACCAGGTCAGCGAAGGCGACGGCAATCTGGACTTCAACGTCAGCGTTCCAAGGATCACCACCGACCGTCTGTCGCTTGAGCAAATCCTTGGTAACCTTTTCGATAACGCCATCAAATACAAGCAACCCGACCGACCATTGGCGATCTCCGTGCGAGCAGCACCCGAGGGTCGCCACATGGTGCGGATCGAAGTGGAAGACAACGGACGCGGCATCGCAGACCAGGACCACGAACGCATCTTCGAACTCTTTCGACGTTCCGGCCAGCAGGACCAGACGGGCGAAGGCATCGGCCTTGCCCATGTACGTTCGCTGGCCCGCAATCTCGGGGGTGAGATCACCGTCCGGTCCCGTTTGGGCGAAGGGTCAACCTTCGTCCTGCGCCTGCCTGCGGATCTGTCTCGATTAGTACGGAGTGGACAATGAAGGCCGTTGGCAAAGAAGTGACTATCGTGATGATCGAGGATGACGAAGGTCATGCCCGCCTTATCGAGAAGAATGTGCGCCGTGCCGGCGTGCACAATGAAATCATCCCCTTTACCGACGGAACCTCCGCGCTCGACTTCGTTCTCGGCAAGGACCGTTCCGGCGAGGTGTCGCAGGACAAATACCTCCTGGTGCTCCTCGACCTCAATCTGCCGGACATGTCCGGAACCGACATTCTCGAGCAGATCAAATCAAATCCACACACACGCCGACTGCCAGTCGTCATTCTCACAACCACGGATGATGAACGTGAAATCCAGCGTTGCTACGACCTTGGGGCCAATGTCTACATCACCAAACCTGTCGATTACGACAATTTCGCCAATGCCATCCGCCAGCTCGGACTCTTCTTCTCGGTCATGCAGATCCCCTGAAGAGACCGAAACCGGCAGCTTTCGCGTCCTCTATCTGGATGACGACGCTGCACTCGTGCGGCTGGTTCAAAAACATCTCGGCCGGTTGGGTCATGACGTCGTTCATGCCGAGTCCGCCGAAGACATGCTCAAGCATCTCGATGCCCACACATTCGATGTCGTGGTGCTTGACCATTATCTGCGCCAGACGACAGGTCACGAGGTCCTGGCGCAGATGCGTAGCGCTGGGCTGGAAGTTCCGGTCGTCTATGTCACGGGCTCCAACGAGGCGCGTATTGCCATTGAGGCAATCAAGTCTGGAGCAGCGGACTACGTGATCAAGACGGTGAGCGACGACTTCTTGTCGTTGCTCACCAGCGCCATCGAACAATCGATTTCCAACGCCCAGCTGCGCGCCGAAAAGGCCCGTGCGGAAGAGGAGATCAGACGCGGCAAGGAACGCGCGGAAGCGCTGCTCGCCGAGGTCAACCACCGCGTCGCCAACTCGCTGGCGCTCGTTGCCAGCTTGCTCAGGCTGCAGATCTCGAGCGCGCCCAGCGAAGAGGTAAAGGCGGAGCTTGCGGAAACGCAGGCGCGCATCAACGCGATCGCCGGCATGCACCGCAGTCTCTACACGTCGGACGACGTCAGACGCGTCGAGCTGGACCGCTACCTCAATCGCCTGACCGCCGAGCTCGACAATTCCCTGCACAGTCCCGAACGGCCCATTCGCCTTCTGCTGGACGCGGACGACATCTCGATCAGCGCCGACAAGGCGGTTTCGGTCGGGATGATCGTCACCGAGCTTGTCACGAACGGGTTCAAATATGCCTATCCGCCGGGGACGGCGGGCGACATTCGCGTTTCGCTGAAGCGCATCTCCGAGGACGAAGCCCTTCTCAGGGTCGAGGATGACGGGATCGGCATTGACCCCAACAGTGCGCCGAAGGGCACCGGGCTTGGCAGTCGCATCGTCAAATCCATGGCCGCGACGCTTGGGGCGGGCCTGCAGTATCTGGAAGACACAAAGGGTGCCGTGGCGGAAGTTCCGCTGAACCTCAAGACGGGTGATTGATCGGCAAGCGGGCTCGAATGCCTCAACCGGTCGTCGTGTGATTTGCCTCCAGCCGGTTTTGCGCTAGGGTCGCGGCGAACGAAAGGGGCCTATCCATGTCCTTGGCCGGAAAGCGTATTCTGCTGATCATCGCGGGCGGCATCGCCGCCTACAAGAGCCTCGACCTCATTCGCCGATTGCGGGAACAGGGGGCGGGCGTGCGCCCGATCATGACAAGTGCAGCGCAGGAATTCATCACGCCGCTTGCCGTGGGTGCCCTGACGGCGAGCCATGTCTACACCGATCTCTTCTCGCGGGAGGACGAGCAGGACGTGGGCCATATCCGGCTGGCGCGCGATTGCGATCTGGTGGTGGTGGCACCGGCAACCGCAGACCTGATGGCGAAGATAGCGAGCGGGCTTGCCAATGATCTTGCGTCAACGGTTCTTCTTGCCAGCGACAAACCAATCCTGCTGATACCGGCAATGAACCCCGTCATGTGGGCCAATGCCGCCACGCAGCGCAATGTGACGACGCTTCGAGAGGACGGCATTCATTTTCTCGGCCCCATGCAGGGCGAGATGGCCGAAAGCGGCGAGAAGGGTGTTGGCCGGATGGCCGAACCGCTGGAGATCCTGGCCCGTATCGACGCGCTGCTTTCTGCCGACAAGCCGCTTGCCGGACGTCGCGCCATCGTAACCTCTGGGCCAACGCATGAGCCGATCGACCCCGTCCGCTACATCGCCAACCGCTCTTCGGGCAAGCAGGGGCATGCGATCGCTGCGGCCCTTGCACGCCTCGGTGCGGATGTGACGCTTGTTTCCGGACCGGTGACGATCCCTGACCCCCAGGGTGTCCGAACCATTCATGTGGAGCGCGCAGACGAGATGCGCGACGCGGTGCTGGGGACACTGCCCGCCGACATCGCCGTCATGGTGGCGGCCGTTGCGGACTGGCGCGTGGCGGCCTCCGCCGAGCAGAAGATCAAGAAGCAGCCGGGCGAGCCGCCCGCTCCCCTGCAGCTGACCGAAAATCCTGACATTCTGAAAACTGTGGGGCATCATGAAAAACGTCCGCGCCTCGTGATCGGCTTTGCCGCTGAAACCGAGAACGTCGAACTGAACGGCAAGGCCAAGCTTGAGCGCAAGGGCGCTGACCTGATCCTGGCCAATGATGTCTCGCCGGAGACAGGCATCATGGGCGGAGACCGCAACAGCGTCAGGCTGATCGAAGCCGCGCACACCGAAAGCTGGCCGGACCTTTCCAAAGAGGAGGTTGCCGAACGCCTCGCCCTCTGGATCGCCGCACGTCTTTCCGGAGAACGGTCATGACCCTCTTCACGCGAGAAGGCTTTGCTGCCTTCGTATCCACCTATCCGGGGACCAGCCTCAGCGATCAATGGGACAGCGCAGTTGCCAAGGTCGGCGACAAGGTTTTCGCGCTTCTCTCGGACAGCAATAAGCACATTGCTTTCAAGGTAAGCGAGGAAACGTTCGAAATCCTGACCGCGCTTAAGGGTGTCGGACAGGCGCCCTATTTTGCCAAGCGCAAATGGGTGAGCGTCAGCGCAAATGCCGAGCTCGCCGAAGCGGAGTTGCGGGAATATCTCGAACGGTCTTACAAAACGGTCAGCGCCAGCCTGACACGCAAGCTGCGCCAAGAGCTCGGGATCGCCTGACGGGCCCTACTTCCCTCGTCAGCCGGCCATCGCCTCCAGCCTGGCTTCCGGCTGCAAGCTCCGTTCGCGCACAGGATTGAACTCGGCGGCATCCAGACCGTTTTCGCTCAGGATCACGGCGCTGCCTGCAGGGATCTCGACCCAGGTGTCCTTCTCGTCGTCAAGCGGTTCAGAGACCAGGCAGTAGCTGCCTTTGGGGCCCATGGGGGCGGCAAACAGGGTGGGCGCGTGTTCATCCGTCGAATAGCGGACGGCATACAAGGTTACCCCATCCGAGAAGGCCGCCGTCATGCGGATACGGGCGGCACCCGTCAGATGCAGGCTGAGTTGCTCAACAAAGCCAACCGCCTCCGCCATAGCGGCGATGGGTCGCTCGCGCAGCCCGAACTGGAGGGCAAGGAGGAAGAGCAGTTCGCTATCGGTGGTGCCGACGCGAGCGTTGAAATGGTCATCGTCCAGCATCGATTCCATCGGCCGGCGGATGCGATCGAAATGATCGATCTGGCCATTGTGCATGAAGGACCAGATGCCGTGCACGAAAGGGTGGCAATTGTCGCGCCGGGTAGAGCCGTGCGTGGCAGCACGGACATGGGCGAGAAACAATGGCGAACGGATCTGCCGGGCGAGGCTTTTCAGATTGCAGTCGGACCATGCGGGCAGAACATCCCGGAAGCGCCCGGGCTCCGGACGATCTCCATACCAGGCAAGTCCGAAACCGTCGGCGTTGGTCGCGGTCTTCGCCTTGGTGGCGCAGTGGGATTGTTCAATCAGCGAATGCGCCGGCGATGTGACCAGTTCTTCAAGGTAAAGCGGTTCCCCGCGATAGGCTGCCCAGCGACACATGTGAGATCTGAAACTCCAGCTCCGCATCCAGACGGCGGACCAATGACAGTCTTTGCGCGAATGACTAATGATTCCTTAACGTGACGAAAGTCATGACAGAAAAATGGCGGGTGCAGCAATGGCATCGGCGCTGCCAATGCCTTGCGGAGTGAACACTGCGTTGCGGATGACAAGGCTGCAGAAAGCGTCGGAGTTCTTTACATTCCGCTCAATTCGGAAAAGGCGACCCAGGAGGTTCAGATGTCCATCCGTCCCGTGAAGCATGAGAGCCAGGCCACGCCCACCATGGAGGGTGCAGGCGTCAAACTACACCGCGTCTTCGGTTTCGGCGATACATCGCTCACCGACCCCTTCCTGATGATGGACGATTTCCGCAACGACAATCCCGCCGATTATCAGCGCGGCTTCCCCTGGCATCCGCATCGGGGGATCGAGACCATTACCTATGTGCTGGCGGGCACTGTCGACCATGGTGACAGTCTTGGCAACCAGGGCACACTGGGTGCCGGTGACCTGCAGTGGATGACTGCCGGTCGCGGCATTCTGCATCAGGAAATGCCGAAAGGCGATTTTGCCGGGCGCATGCACGGCTTCCAGCTCTGGGCCAATCTGCCTTCGTCGCTGAAAATGACGGCACCGCGCTATCAGGACATCAAGTCGGCAGACATCCCCGTCGTGGTCGACGATGACGGTACGTCGGTGCGGGTGATTTCAGGCGACTTCTGGGGCAAGAGCGGGCCTGTTGACGGCATTGCGGCCGAACCGGTCTATCTCGACATTTCCATACCACCAGGCAAACGCAAGCGTATTCCGGTCGATACCTACCGCTCTGCGTTTGCCTATATCTTCGCGGGATCCGGTACGTTTCGCGATGCATCCAAACCCTTCGGCGTCAAAGTCGAGAAGGAATTCATGGGCGAGGAGATCAATATCCGAGACCTCTCCGGCAATCGTACGCTTGTGGTCTTCGATACCGGCGACGAGATTACCGTACAGGCTGGAGAGAAGGGCGTCCGCTTTCTGCTGGTGACCGGAAAGCCAATCAAGGAACCTGTCGCGTGGCATGGACCGATCGTCATGAACACACGCGAAGAACTGATGCAGGCAATGCGCGAGCTCAACAATGGAACCTTTATCAAGGCCGATCATTAATAGAGCACAGTCAAGTTCAACTTGCCCGGCGGCCCTCCACCGCCGGGCATTTTTTTGGGAGGCGCGACTGATGCTCATCTCAGGATCCTGCCAGTGCGGCGAAATACACTATGAAGCTGAGGTCGATCCGTCCGCTGTCGGCATTTGCCACTGCACCGATTGTCAGAAACTCACCGGCTCCGTCTACCGAGTCACTGTCAGGGCAACAGATGATCGCTTCCGGATTGTGTCGGGTGATCCCAAACGCTATCGCAAGATCGGCGACAGCGGTCGAGCTAGTGACCAGTTCTTTTGCGGCAGCTGCGGCTCGCCGCTGTACCGCGCCGATGCGGATGGAAAGGCGATCGGCATCAGGCTCGGCACCATCGACCAGCGACAGTCATTCACGCCCAACCACCAATCCTATCTCTCTTCCGCTCTCCCCTTCTCGTTCGACATTCGGCATATTCCGAAGGGAGCAGACGACTAGCCCTGCCATAGGCCGTGAAAATGATGCACCGGTCCGTGACCCTCGCCGACCGTCAAACGGTCCGACATCGCGACCGCGTCTGCCAACCAAGCTTTCGCCTTCTCCACGGCTTCCCTCGGGCTTCGACCTTTCGCCAGTTCGGCGGCAAGCGCGCTTGACAGGGAGCAGCCTGTGCCATGCGTGTTGGCTGTCTTGACGCGCAGTCCCTCGAACCACGTCACTTCATGGTCCGACACCAGGACATCCGGGCTTTGCGGGCCCGGCAGGTGGCCGCCTTTGACGAGTACGGCCAGTGGTCCATGCGCGACTAGCTCCACGGCTTGTGCTTCCATCTCGCCGCGATCCGTCGCTTCCGTCACGCCAAGGAGCGCTGCCGCCTCCGGCAGGTTGGGGGTAAGCACGGTTGCAAGCGGCAGAAGATCACGCCTGAGAACATCGACGGCTTCTGGATCGAGCAATGACGCGCCGCCTTTGGCGATCATGACCGGGTCCAGCACGATGGGCAGGCCTCGGTACGGCCTGAGGGCCTCCGCCACGGCCCTTGCGATCTCGGCATTGGCAATCATGCCGATCTTCACGGCGTCGACGCGAATATCGGCCGAGATCATCCGGATCTGCTCGGCAACAAAACCGGGATCGACCGCCTGTACCGCAGAGACGCCTTGCGTGTTCTGCGCTGTCAAGGCCGTGATGACCGCCATTCCGTAGCAGCCACGGGCGGAAAATGCTTTGAGGTCCGCCTGGATGCCGGCACCGCCGGAAGGGTCCGATCCGGCGATCGATAGGATGTTGCGGATGGCTGGGTGGTTCGACATGTCTTGCACTCCGGGACGCGGCGGAGAGCTCATGGGGAGCCGGCAGTGCCGTCGGCAATTCGGCATCCCGTGACTCCCTCCGCCAGCATGATCTGGTTCAGGTTCAAAGGGTGCTTCTCAGCCCGGCTTACGCCGGACGCCCCTGTCTCGGAGTCGATGCTAGACCAGCGCCCCGCGCTTGTCATCTACCATCAAACCATTGCGGTTCCCCAGCCACTGGTTTAGGTCCGCCGGGTGACGAGCCCGCTGCAGCAAGGACGATAGATTTGACCTCTTCCCCCGATCGCCTGACCGACACGTATTACGATGGCTTCCTGTTCGACATGGACGGCACGCTTCTGAATTCCATCGCAGCAGCCGAACGCGTCTGGAGCCGCTGGGCCCTGCGTCATGGCCTCGACCTTGAGACCTTTCTTCCCAGCATGCACGGCAAACGCGGCGTCGACACGATCGCTGCTCTCAATCTGCCGGGGGTGGACGTGACTGCCGAGGCGCTCGAAGTGGAGCGCGGCGAGATCGAAGATCTTGAGGGCATCGTTCCGCTGCCCGGCGCCATCGCCTTCCTCAACGCCTTGCCGGCCGACCGCTGGGCCATTGTCACATCGGCGCCGGCGGCCCTTGCCCGCGCGCGCATCGGCGCAGCGGGTCTGCCGCAGCCGCAGACGATCGTGACTGCAGAAGATGTGAAGATCGGTAAGCCCGATCCTGCCGGCTATCGGCTGGGTGCCGAGAAACTGGGCTTCGATGCTACGCGCTGCCTCGTCTTCGAAGATGTTCTAGCGGGCGTGAAGGCGGGCGAAGCTGCGGGGGCGGACGTCGTGGTCGTGACGGGCACCCACCAGCATCCGCTGGAGACAGAGTATCCGTCGATTGCCGGATACGAGGATCTGACCGTGGATGTCTCGGGTGAGCTGGGTCTGCGGATTCGCCGTATTGCCTGACATGTCCGCCACGCAATCAAAAAGGACGGGAAGCGATCAACACGCTTCCCGCCCTTTGTATGTCTGTCATGACGGCAAGCAGATCATGCCGCCTTGGCGACGTGATACTCCTTGATCGCAACCATCTTGATTGCGGGATAGCGTTCGGACTCGTAACGCAGCGAAAACTGGTCCTGCGCCATGAACACCGGATCGCCGTCGAGATCGCGGCAGATATCGCCGCGACGCTGGGTCATGAACTTTTCCAGATCGTCCTTGTTCTCGGCCGAAATCCAGCGGCAAACGGAGAAGCGCGACATTTCGAACGAGACCGGCAGGCCATACTCGCCTTGAAGGCGCTCCTTCAAGACGTCGAGCTGCAGCGCACCGACCACCCCGACGATGGCCGGCGAGCCGTCTTCCGGCGAAAAGAGCTGCACGACACCCTCTTCCGCCATCTGTTGAAGCGCTTCCTTGAGCTTCTTGGCCTTCATCGCATCTTCGAGCCGTACGCGGCGCAGGATTTCCGGCGAAAAGTTCGGCACGCCCTGGAAGACGAGGTTTTCGCCCTCGGTCAGTGTGTCGCCAATGCGCAGTGTTCCGTGGTTCGGGATACCGACGACGTCGCCGGCAAAGGCGGTATCGGCCAGCTGGCGCTGCGAGGCGAAGAAGAACTGCGGCGCTGTGAGGCCCATCTGCTTGCCCGTGCGGGCAAGGCGGGCCTTCATGCCGCGTTCCAGCTTGCCCGAGCAAATGCGGGCAAAGGCGATGCGGTCACGGTGGTTCGGGTCCATGTTGGCCTGGATTTTGAAGACGAAGGCCGTCATCTTGTCTTCCGCGGCATGCACGGTGCGTGTGTCAGCCACCTGGTCGCGCGGCGGCGGTGCGAAATCGCCGAGCGCATTGATCAGGTCGCGCACCCCGAAGTTCCGAAGCGCAGAACCGAAGAAAACCGGCGTCATGTGGCCTTCGAGGAAGCTCTGACGATCGAAGGGACGGCAAGCATCGCGCGCAAGCTCCAGCTCTTCGATGAAGGCCTGGCGCTCATTCTCCGGCAGGTTTTCCGCAACGCTCTGCGGTCCGTTGACCTTCAGCGGCTCAACCTGGGCATCGCCACCCCGATAGGTGTTGTTGGCGAGATGATAAGAACCGCAGAAGGTCTTGGAGCGACCGACCGGCCAGGTGATCGGGGCCGTATCGAGCGCCAGCTTCTCTTCGACCTCATCGAGGATTTCAAACGGGTCGCGGCTTTCACGGTCCATCTTGTTGACGAAGGTGATGATTGGAATGTCGCGCATGCGGCAGACTTCGAAGAGCTTCAGCGTCCGCGGCTCGATACCCTTGGCGGCATCGATGACCATCACGGCGGCATCGACGGCGGTCAGCGTGCGATAGGTGTCGTCGGCGAAGTCCTCGTGACCGGGCGTATCGAGGATGTTGAAGACCTTGTCGTCATATTCGAAGGTCATCACCGAGGTCACGACCGAAATGCCGCGCTCGCGCTCGATCTTCATCCAGTCCGACCGTGTCTGGATGCGATCCTTCTTCGCCTTGACTTCGCCGGCGAGCTGGATGGCGCCGCCGAACAGCAGAAGCTTTTCTGTGAGCGTCGTCTTACCCGCATCCGGGTGCGCGATAATAGCAAAGGTGCGGCGGCGGGAGACCGCCTCGGCGAGCGTTTCGGCCATGGTCTGGAAATCCTTCTGGTCGGGCGGTTATCTAGCGTTTCAGCAGCCAATATGCAATTGAGCGCGGGCAACAAAGGAATCCACCCATGTCAGCCATCCGCTCCGACGTCATCGGCCCCGTGCTCAACCTCAAGCGCCTGCCGCATGGACAGGGACTGGACCTTCCAGCCTATGAAACGGCAGGCGCGGCCGGAATGGATCTGCGCGCGGCCTTGACCGAGGATGAACTGCTGACGCTCGCCCCCGGGACCCGGGCTCTGGTTCCGACAGGTTTCATCATGGAAATCCCGCTGGGCTTTGAAGCGCAGATCCGCCCGCGCTCCGGTCTTGCCTTCAAGAACGGCGTGACCTGCCTTAACACACCAGGCACGATCGACAGCGATTATCGCGGTGAAGTGAAGGTGCTGCTGATCAATCTCGGCGAAGAGGCCTTCGTCATCAGCCGCGGCATGCGCATTGCGCAGATGGTGATCGCTCCGGTCACGCAAGCGCGGATAACGGAGGTGTCGGAGACAAGCGAAACGTCAAGGGGTGCCGGCGGGTTCGGATCGACAGGCGTTTGAGGCGTTCGCCTCATCGGTGCGCTTCGGCCACCATCCGGACGGCAAGTGCGGCAAGCACCGTTCCCATTAGCCACCGCTGAACGACCATCCAGAATGGCCGCCCTGCGAGGAAAAGCGCAATCGACCCGGCAGAGAGAGCAATGAGCGCATTGACGGCGACGCTGACAACGATCTGGGTAAAGCCAAGCGCCAGGGACTGAAGAAAGACGTCGCCGCCGGACGGAACGATGAACTGCGGCAGCAAGGACAGGTAAAGCACCGCCACCTTCGGATTGAGGAGGCTGGTCGCGAACCCCATGAGGAAGAGCTTGGACCGGCTGTCCCTTGGCAGATCCCGCACCTGGAAAGCGGAGCGACCGCCGGGTTTCAGCGCCTGCCAGGCAAGAAAGCCCAGGTAGAGCGCGCCAGCGAACCTCAAGACGTCATAGGCAAAGGGCACCGCAAACAGCAGTACGGTAATGCCGAACGCGGTCAAGAGCACATAGACCACGAAGCCCAGCGCCACGCCGCCCAGCGAAATGAGCCCAGCCATTGGCCCCTGACAGATGGAACGCGACACGAGGTAAATCATGTTCGGACCCGGGGTCAGCACCATGCCCAGGCATATCAGGGCGAAGGGAAGAAGCGAGCTGAAGCTTGGCACTGGCAGATCTCCGATTGCGCTCTCTTGCCTAGCCAGCAAAAGCACCCTCGGCAAACGAGAACCTGTCACCACGACATGTTTGAGACACCGCCTAGACTTGCGATGAACGACATTTCCGGCCTGACGATATGCATCGGCATCTTGTGAGACGCAGGCTTCTCATCGGGCCTGCAAGACATTAAAAAGGCCGGATATGGAGGCGCCCCATGACACTGACAACCATTATCGCCTATTGCGGCGCCCTGTTCATTGCAGCGGCAATCCCGGGTCCGGGCATGACGGCCATCGTTGCGCGGGCATTGGGGTCCGGCTTCCGGCCAACATTCTTCATGGGGCTGGGGCTGATTTTGGGCGACCTTATCTATCTCACGGCGGTCATCCTGGGGCTTTCCGTGCTTGCCAAGACCTTCGTGACACCCTTCCTGATCCTCAAATTCCTGGGCGCCGCCTATCTCATCTATATCGCCTGGAAGCTCTGGACCGCCGGTCTGCTGCCGCAGGACATCCAGGCAGAGCGCGCGATGCGACCGTCGCTTTCTTTCCTTTCCGGCCTTTTCGTCACGCTCGGCAATCCAAAAACCATGCTGTTCTACGTGGCGTTGGTGCCCACGCTTATCCCGCTGGAGGCGATCGGGATTGCGGATTACCTTCTTTTGGTCGGCCTCACCTTCGTTGTCCTGATGGCCGTGCTGCTGCCGTATATCCTGCTTGCCGCCCAGGCGCGCGGCTTGCTCAAACGCCCGCAGGCATTGAAAGTTCTCAATCGCAGTGCCGCCGCGGTTCTCGCGGGGACCGCTGCCTATATCGCGACCCGTGCTGCCTGAAGGTTTGGTGATTTCGCGATTATGTTTCCGTGAGGGCAAATCATTGCGTCATTGCTGTTGATGCAGCAGCATTTTCCATCTCCTGACGGTAGCTTGATATGGCGATACTGGCGTCTGCCCGAAGCGCAGCTTAGACTGGGTTTGAAAATCAGTAGGGAGACTGTCATGGCAGATCAGAAGAAACCCGGTCGTGGACGCATCTATAACTCGATCACAGAGACAATCGGCGACACCCCGATCGTGCGGCTGGACAAACTCGCCAAGGAGAAGGGCGTCAAGGCGCATCTGCTCGCCAAGCTTGAATTCTTCAACCCCATCGCCTCAGTCAAGGACCGCATCGGCGTGGCAATGATCGAGAGCCTGGAAGCGCAGGGCAAGATCACCCCCGGCAAGACCGTTCTCATCGAGCCAACGTCAGGCAATACTGGCATTGCGCTGGCCTTCGCCGCAGCGGCCAAGGGCTATCGCCTGATCCTCACCATGCCAGAGACCATGTCGATCGAACGTCGCAAGATGCTCGCCCTGCTCGGCGCGGAACTGGTTTTGACCGAAGGTGCCAAGGGGATGAAGGGCGCGATCGCCAAGGCGCAGGAACTGGCAGAAACCACGCCAGATTCCATCATTCCGCAGCAGTTCGAAAACCCGGCCAACCCGGAAATCCATCGCAAGACGACGGCTGAGGAGATCTGGAACGACACCCATGGCGATGTCGACATTTTCGTTTCCGGCATCGGGACCGGTGGGACGATTACCGGCACCGGCCAGGTGCTGAAGGGCAAGAAGCCCGAAATCAAGGTCATCGCAGTAGAGCCTGCGGACAGCCCGGTCCTTTCCGGCGGCAATCCCGGCCCTCACAAGATTCAAGGCATCGGGGCGGGCTTCGCACCGGCGATTCTCGATACCGGCGTCTATGACGAGATCGTCACGGTTTCCAATGACGAAGCTTTCGAAACCGCGCGTCATGTGGCGAGGCTTGAAGGCGTCCCGGTCGGCATCTCTTCAGGCGCGGCACTTGCCGCGGCGATCAAGGTGGGCCAACGGGCCGAGAATGAAGGAAAGACGATCGTTGTGATCATCCCATCCTTTGCAGAGCGCTATCTATCGACAGCTCTCTTTGCAGGATTGGCTGACTAAAGCCAAGCGGCAGCCGGCCCCAAGATCCGGCTGCCGCTCCCTATCGCTTGCAGAATCGCTTTGCTATAAGCGGTAGGTTCACCGAAAGCTTCTCAACGTTCCCATGCGCTCCCTTATCGGCTCCCTTCCCGCTTTCGCGTCCATTCAGAACCGGCTCTCTCCGTTCGGCCATGTGGCTACCTATGTCGGAAGCCTGCTCGTTTTTGTGATCGCTTATGCAGTCCGCGCCTGGTTCGATCCCGTACTGCCACAGGGCTTCCCCTTTCTGACGTTTTTTCCAGCAGTGATCCTGTGTGGCTTCGCCTTCGGGACACGACAAGGCCTGCTCGTTGCAGCCTTGTCTGGCGTAACCGCCTGGTACTGTTTCATCAGCCCCGGTCGCTTCGACCTTTCCGCTGGCACGCTGCTGGCGATGGGTCTTTATATATTCGTTGTCACCACCGATCTTTTGCTCATTCACTTGGTCATTCGCGCCTACCGCACCGAAACGTCGGCGCGCCGTGAGATCGAACGACTGGCAGACCAGCAGGAGGTGATGGCCAAAGAGCTCGACCACCGCCTGAAGAACACGTTCGCCACAATCAATGCCATCATTAGCCTTTCTCTGAAGAATGCATCGAGTGCCCCGGAACTTGCGGATCGGCTGAGAGACCGACTGGGTGCGCTTGGCCGCTCGAACCTCCTGCTACGCGGGGCGGGTGATGGCGCCCGGGCGTCCCTTGAAGAAATTGCCGGACAGGCGCTGGAGCCATTCTCAATCGTCGGGACGCAAAGGCTTAACATGGAGGGGCCGAGGGTTCCGATCGATGGACAGACACTGGTGGTCCTCTCGCTCATCCTGCACGAGCTTGGTATGAATGCTGCGAAATATGGCGCCTTGAGTGTCGCGGGCGGCCACATCTCGCTGACATGGCGCGTGGCGACAACGGGGCCGGATAAACAGAAGCGCTTGGAAATTACCTGGCGTGAAACGGGAGGCCCCGCCCCCGCCGTAACAACACCCGCTTCCGGCGGCTTTGGCTCCATCCTCGTTCAAAGGGTCGTGACCAGCATTCAGGGTGAAGCGGAACTCTCCTTCCCGGAAACGGGTGCTCTTGCCACCTTGACGCTACCGCTCGCCGAGCAGCCCCTCTCCTGATAGCCCTCGGCGATCAACGAAGAACGGCCTGCAGACTGGCCTCAAGCTGCCGCCGCCAGCCGCTCAGATGCAATGCGATATGAGATTGCCTCGGCCAGATGGATGCGACCCAAGGTCTCGACGCCATCGAGATCTGCGAGCGTTCGCGCCACCTTCAGCACACGATGATAGCCTCGGGCGGAGAAGCGAAATTTCTCAGCCGCGTCGCGCAAAAGCTGAAGACCGCCCGCATCTGGTTCCGCCAACCTCTCAATAACCGCGGTGGAACAACGCGCATTCGTGGAGAAAGCAAGACCGAGGCGGGCAAAGCGCTCCTGCTGCCGCTCGCGAGCGAGAGCAACGCGGGCAGCCACCTTTGCACTTGGCTCAGCCGCTTGCGGCCGGATAAGGTCCGACGCAGAGACGGCGGGAACATCGATGCGGATATCGATGCGGTCCATCAATGGCCCCGAAATGCGCCCCTGATATTCGGTCTGGCACCGAATGCCGCGGGCACAGACATGGCCCGGTTCTCCGGCCATGCCGCACCGACAAGGGTTCATCGCGGCAATCAGCTGGAAATCTGCCGGATAGGACACGCGGTGATTGGCGCGTGCAATGATGCATTCCCCGGTTTCCAAAGGTTGCCGCAGAGCATCGAGCACGGGTGGCGAAAACTCGGGAAACTCATCGAGAAAGAGGATGCCGTGATGCGCCAGCGATGCCTCGCCCGGCCTTGCCTTCAACCCGCCACCGATCAGCGCGGCCATGGTTGCGGAATGATGCGGTGTGCGAAAGGGACGCCGATCGGAGAGCTTGCCGCCGGAGAGCTGGCCGGCGATTGAATGGATCATTGATACATCGAGCAATTCTGCCGGAGCAAGCGGCGGCAGAATGGACGGCAAACGCGCTGCCAGCATCGACTTTCCAGAGCCCGGTGGTCCAACCATCAGGAGATTGTGCCCTCCGGCTGCAGCGACTTCCAGTGCGCGTTTGGCGCTCTCCTGGCCCTTGATATCGGCAAGATCCGGCAAGGTTGACGACAGGGTTCTGACTGCGGGCTCGGGCCGGGACAAAACCTGCGTACCGCGAAAATGGTTCGCCAACGCGATGAGACTGCGGGGCGCAAGGATTGCGATGTCGGGTCCTGCCCAGGCGGATTCGGCACCGTTGTCGGCGGGGCAGATCAATCCCTTGTCGAGACCGTTTGCGCTGATGGCTGCGGGAAGCGCGCCGGCAACGGAGGCAATCGTGCCATCGAGATTGAGCTCGCCGATCACCAAATAGTCCGCCAGCGCATCCGCCGGGATGGCGCCGAGCGCCGCCATCAGGCCAAGCGCAATCGGCAGATCGAAATGCGACCCCTCTTTCGGCAGATCAGCCGGGGCGAGGTTGACCGTCACCTTTTTCGGCGGCAGTGCGAGCCCCGACGCGTGCAATGCGGCCTGGACACGTTCACGGCTTTCCGCGACCGCCTTATCCGGCAGGCCGACGATCTGGATGCCGGCCCTGCCCGGCGCGACCATGACTTGCACCTCGACCGAGACGCCTTCGATACCCTGGAATGCAACCGTACTGACACGCGCCACCATTGCCCGCCCTCGCCGATCTTCTGGCCCGGGGAACCACATTCATTGTGCTCGCACCGGTTGAGCAGAGTGTTTCACAGGCTGACAGGATTGGCAAGAACATTTGCGGAACAAATACACCCTATGATAATCATGTGGTTGCGCCAGGTTGCACGATGAAAACGAAGAGCGAACAGAATTCAGCCGCGGCGCTTCCGCTCAATGGCATCCCACAGCAAAGCCGCGATATCGGCACCGCCAAATTTCTTCACCTCGCGAATGCCGGTGGGTGACGTCACGTTGATCTCGGTCATGTAGTCGCCAATGACGTCAATGCCGACCAGCAGGAAGCCGCGCTCGCGCAGCGCCGGTCCAATGCGGGCGCAGATCTCGCGTTCGCGCGCGGTCAGTTCGGTCGGCTCGGGCCGGCCGCCGGCATGCATGTTGGAGCGGGCATCGTGTTCGGCCGGCACGCGGTTGATCGCGCCGACAGGCTCGCCATCCACCAAAATGATGCGCTTGTCACCCTTGCGCACCGCCGGCAGGTAGCCCTGGGCGATGAAGGGTTCGCGGAACATCTGGTTGAACATCTCCATCAGCGAGGAGAAGTTGCGATCATCGCGGGTGGAGTGGAAGACGCCGGCCCCGCCATTGCCATAGAGCGGCTTCAGGATGATATCGCCCTGCTCTTCGCGGAAACGGGCAATTTCGGCGGGATCCCTCGTGATCAGCGTCGGCGGCATCAGATCGGCGAATTCGGTGACGAAGATCTTCTCCGGCGAATTGCGCACCCAGGCCGGATCATTGACCACGAGCGTCTTCGGATGGATGCGCTCCAGCAGATGCGTCGCCGTGATGTAAGCCATGTCGAAGGGCGGGTCCTGGCGCAGCAGAACGACATCCATGGTCGATAGATCGACCCGCTCCGGCTCACCGAGGGTAAAATGATCCCCCTTGACGTCGCGCAGCTGCATGGGCTCGACGGTCGCATAGATCTTGCCGTCGCGCATCGACAGGCGATCCGGCGTATAGTGGAAGAGCTTGTAGCCGCGCGCCTCAGCCTCCAGGCTCATGGCGAAGGTGCTGTCGCCCGCAATGTTGATCGTCGATACGTGGTCCATCTGAACCGCGACGTTCCTGATCTCAGCCATGTCGTCATCCCCGTTGAAAGCACGGCAGATTTAGGCCCTGGCCAGACCGAAGGCAACGGCGCGGCTCGTGAATTTTGCTGAAGGGAGGTTTGGTCTCAGAGGGCCTTGCTCGCTCCGCCGCGCATGGCATTGCGCAGCCGGTAGAGGCTGGCAAGCGGCCCCGGAAACGGCTTTCGCAGGAAGGCAACCTTGCGGACATAGTCATCGACACGCCAGGTGGACCAGGTGCCGGCACGGAAGTAGGCGATGTCACCGGCGCGCAGCAGACGCTGGTTGCCGTCCTCATCGGTCACGGCGACCTCGCCCTCCTGGATGACGACCGTTTCGTCCCAGCCGAAAAACCAGCGAAACTCACCCGCCGTGCAGTCCCAGACCGCGGTAGAACTCGCCTCGTCACCGCTTGTCGAGTGCTCGCCAATCCGGGCCAGCGGCGTGCCGCGAATGATCCAGTCCGGATTGATGGGGGCAGCGCGGAACGCCAGGTTGTTGCCATTGGCAGCGATCATGGCGGGTTTGACGTCTGCCTGCCGCCTGGGCTGCGCCAAGAACACAGCAGCCATTCCGGCCACAAGAAGTTTAAGCGGCATTTCTCTCTCCGACCTTAAAGTCCTCGGAGAATAGCGCGAAGCCGCTAAGGGGCCGTTTGACCGTTCAATAGGATTTTAGCGAAATTGGCGGGTTGCATCATGCAATAGCCAGTTGCCCATCAACCGAAGCCCGCCCCTCAGCCATGGTTCGTTCATCGAGTTCCGACATACGGCGGCCATTCTCTTTCGCAAAGAAATGCAGCCGCGACGTTGCGATGGACAGGAACAGGCGACCTTCAACCTGGGCAGTGGACGACACCACCGCCGTCAGCCTCCGATCGCCCAGCAGTCCATGCACCAATCTCTGCGAGCCTAGCTCTTCAACGTAGTCAATCTCAAGCTCAAACATGGCGTCGCCAGGCTGAGCGACGACAAGATCCTCAGCCCGGATGCCGACGTGGACTGGCCCCTGCGGATAGCGTGCTTCGAGCGGCAAGACCGAATCTGCAATGACGAGACGATCGCCGATGATTTCGCCATCGATCAGGTTCATAGCCGGCGAGCCGATGAAACTTGCGACAAAGGTGGAGGCCGGGCGGTTGTAGACCTCAAGCGGAGTGCCGATCTGCTCGATGCGACCGCCGTTCAGCACCACCAGGCGATCGGCGAGCGTCATGGCTTCCAGCTGATCATGGGTCACGTACAGCGCCGTCGTCTTCAGCCGCTTCTGCAGCTTGCGGATCTCGCCGCGCATGGTCACACGCAGCTTGGCGTCGAGGTTCGACAGCGGCTCATCGAAGAGGAAGACAGCCGGCTTGCGGACAATGGCGCGGCCCATGGCGACGCGCTGCCGCTGGCCGCCGGACAGAGCCCGCGGCTTGCGGTCGAGATATTTCTCGATCTCCAGCATCTTGGCGGCTTCGGCCACCCGGGCGGCGATCTCCGCCTTCGGCGTACCGCGGTTTTTCAAACCATACGCCAGATTGTCGTAGACCGTCATATGCGGGTAGAGCGCGTAATTCTGGAACACCATCGCGATGTCACGGTCCGCCGGCTCTACCTCGTTGACCACGCGGTCGCCGATCGAGATCGTACCTTGCGAGATCTCCTCCAACCCTGCGACCATGCGCAGGAGCGTTGACTTGCCGCAGCCCGACGGGCCGACGAGGACGATGAACTCACCGTCTTCGATCTGGATATCGACTGTATCGACGGCCTTGGCGCCGCCCTTGTCGTAGATCTTGGAGACTTCGTTGATGTCGATGGACGCCATGGCCGGCTCCTCTTACTTGTCGGTTTCGGTGAGGCCTTTGATGAACCAACTCTGGAACACCACCACCACGATGACGGGGGGCAGGAGTGCGAGCACGGCCATGGCAAAGGCTTCGTTGTAATCGGGGATCTGCGATCCTACCCAGACCTGCAGGATCTGCTTGATGCCGCGCATCAGCGTGTAGAAGCCCTCGTCGGTGGTCATCAGCATGGGCCAGAGATACTGGTTCCAGCCATAAACGAACATGATGATGAAGACGGCGGCAATCATGGTGCGCGACAGCGGCAACAGGATATCCTTGAAGAACTTGAAGGGGCCGGCGCCGTCGATGCGGGCAGCTTCAAGCAGTTCGTCCGGCACCGACTTGAAGAACTGTCGGAAGAAGAAGGTGCCGGTGGCGGAGGCGAGTAGTGGCAGGATCAGGCCTTGATAGCTATTGAGCAGCGAGAGGTCGCTCATCACCTTGTAGGTCGGCATGATGCGCACTTCGAGCGGAAGGAGCAGCGTGGTGAAGATCAGCCAGAAGGCGAGCGTTGCAAAGCGGAAGCGGAAGTAGACGATGGCGTAGGCAGCCAGCATCGAGAGCACGATCTTGCCGATGGCAAAGCCTAAGCCCAGGATCAGCGAGTTCATTGCCATGGTCAGGCCCGTGACCTGCCCGGTGAAGCCGCCGGACTTGAATAGGACCTCATTGTAAGTCTCGGTGAAATCGTCGCCGACCGACAGCATCAGACCGTTTGAGTGGATCTCAGCAGCCGAATGCGTCGACGTCGTGAAGGCGACGACCAGCGGTCCCAGCATGAAGATCACGCCCGCGATCAGGATCAGATGGTCGAAGAATTTGGTGCGGTACATGGCGCTCTCCTCAACCGTAATGGACGCGGCGTTCGATGAAGCGGAACTGGATCATGGTCAGCGCCAGCACGACCAGCATCAGAATGACCGACTGGGCCGAAGACGACCCGAGGTCATTGCCGCGGAAGCCGTCGAGATAGACCTTGTAGACCAGCGTGATCGGGTTGTTCGCCGGCTTGTCCTTCACGATGACGTCGATGACGCCGAAGGTGTCGAAGAGCGAATAGGTCATGTTGATGACCAGGAGGAAGAAAGCTGTCGGCGTGAGCAGCGGCAGGATCACGGTCCAGAAGCGGCGGGTGCCGGACTTGCAGTCAATCGCAGCGGCCTCGCGGATCGAGGCCGGAATGCCCTGGAGGCCTGAGAGAAAGAAGATGAAGTTGTAAGGGATCTGGTTCCAGACGGCGATCATCACCATGGCGAAGGCCGTGTCGAAGTAGTTGAGACCGATCTTCATGTCCCAGCCGAACAGGGCAACGAACTTCACGAAGGGGCCGATATGCTGATCGAAGAGCATCATGCCGATCAGGCCTGCCACCGGCGGCGCGATGGCATAGACGACGATCAGCAGCGTCTTGTAGGCAGACTGCCCCCGGATCACGGCGTCAGCCTTTACGGCGAGCAACATGCCGATCGACAAAGCAAGGAAGGTGACGATCAGGCTGTAGCCGATCGTGAAGCGGGCGATCTTCTGGTATTCCGGCGAGGTGAGCGCATCCGTATAATTGTCGGCACCGACGAAGCTCGAACCGAAGCCGAATGGATCCTCGATATAGAAGGACGAGGTGATCGCCTGCATCGAGGGCCAGTAGAAGAATATCGAAATGATCGCGAACTGCGGCAGCAGGAACAGATATGGCAGGTATCGCGAGTTGAACTGGACGCGCTTCATGGAGCCCTCTCAATGCAAGTTCCGGGGGCGTTTCGCCCCCGGGTCTCAATCAAGTTTCAGAAATGATCAGCCTGCCGTCTTGGCGAAGCGGGCGAGAAGCTCGTCGGCTTCCTTCTTGATCGTTTCCATGGCGTCCTTAGCCGTTGTTTCACCGGCAAAGAGACGGTTGTACTCGCGCTCCATGATGACGCGGATCTGCGGGTAGAAACCGAGGCGATAGCCCTTGTTCCAGTCGGCAGACGGCAGCTGCAGCTGCTGGATACCGACCTCGGCCGCCGGCTTCTCGTTGTAGTAGCCTTCCGACTTCGACAGCTCGTAAGCGGCGTTGGTGATGGCGACGTAGCCGGTGGCCTGGTGGTAGAACTTCTGGATCTCGGTCGAGGTCAGGAAGTTGAAGAAGGAGGCCGAGCACTTGTTCTCTTCAGCCGACTTGCCGGCCATTGCGAAGAGGGCAGCGCCACCGATGAAGGAGTGAACGCCAGCGCCCTCGATCGAATTCCAGTAAGGCAGGAAGGTTGCCGAGAAGGGCATGGTGGCGGTCTTCTGCAGGCCACCGAAGGAGCCCGAGGAACCGATCCAGAGAGCGGCCTTGCCTTCTTCGAAGACCTTCTGGTTGTCATTCCAGGCAGCGCCGTAATAGCCGAACAGGCCCTGATCGTACCAAGCCTTCAGCTTGTCATACATCATGACGTGACGCTCGTCGGTGACGTTGATCGTCGTGTCGACGATGCTGTCGTAACCGTTATTGTTGGAGGCGAACTGGATGTTGTTGCGCGAGAAGAAGTTCTCGGTGAACTGCCAGGTCAGCTGCGACTGCACGAGCGGAATGAAGCCAGCCTCCTTCAGCTTCGGCGCGATGGCTTCGAACTCTTCCCAGGTCTTCGGCGCTTCGACGCCGGCCTTCTTCAGCGCTTCGTCGTTGATGTACATGATCGGCGCCGAGGAGTTGAACGGCATGCCGACGAACTTGCCGTCGCTATCGGCGTAGAAGTAGCGAACGCCTTCGATGAAGGATTCGCGGTTGAACTCGAAGCGGTTCTCCTTGAGGAGATCCTCGGCCGGAACGGTCGCGCCCTTGGCGTTGATGATGGTGGCGGCGCCGGCGTCGAAGACCTGCAGGATGTTTGGCTGCTCGCCGGAACGGAAAGCTGCAATGCCAGCCGACAGAGCCTCCTCATACGAACCCTTGGAGACGGGCGTCAGGACGCATTCCGCCTGGGCAGCGTTGAACTTCTGGGCGAGCTCGTTGATCACCTCGCCGTTGCGACCGCCCATGCCGTGCCACCAGGTGATGTTGGTTGCGGCAAGCGTTGTCGATGCGGTCATGGTCAGGGCCAATGCGGCCAGGGAAATCTTCTTGATCATGGGACAGATCCTCTCCACCGGTTGTTGCGGTTAGGCTCACTTAGGATCGGTCCATGACAGCGCGTTTACTGTTTTATGACAGCGCAGTCACAATTGCAGGGTTTCGATATTTTTCGACCGAAAGCCAAACGAAGCTAAAAGGCTGATTTGAGATGCGTCGGCAAACGCCAGGGCCGCACCACGATAATATCATACCGCCATGACAGCTTTGCGGCGTCGGGCTGCCTGGAAATCCAGTGATCACCGGCCTGCGCGATGCGACGCTGGGCGGAAAACGTAACCGCGTCAACGCCGGAAAGGATCTCGCGCCGCGCTTTCACTTCGACGAATGCGACGAGATTGCCACGTCGCGCGATGATATCGACTTCCCCCACCCTCGTGCGATAGCGCATGGCGACAATCCGGTAGCCCTTGAGGAGAAGAAGAAGCGCCGCGCGATACTCCGACCATCGACCTCGACGTTCGGCCCGGATTCGTCTGTCATCCGCGCCGCGCCGCTTCATGATGTCTGCTTTAGCTCCAATAGCCGCTGATAAAGTTCCTTGCGCGGCAGGCCGGTCAGGCGAGCCGCCTCGGTCGCGGCCTTGGCTGTCGGCAATGTTGCCGAGAGCTCAGAAAGCAGGCTGTCGACGTCTGCTGCATCGGGTTGCGCCTCTGCTGCCGGCGGGCCGACGACGAGCACGATCTCGCCTTTGACGGTCCGGTCGGCGTAATCAGCGGCCAGGTCTCCGAGGGTGCCACGACGGAACTCCTCAAAGGTCTTGGTCAGCTCTCGACAGACGGAGGCCTGGCGTTGGCCGCCGAGCTCCTCGGCTGCGGCAAGCAGTGTGTCGCCGATGCGGTGAGGCGATTCAAAGAAGATCAACGTTGCCGGCACCCGCGCGAGCTCCCGCAAGCGATCGCGCCGGGCCTTGTCTTTCGTCGGCAAGAACCCGGCAAAGAGAAAGGCGTCGTTGGGAAGACCAGACCCGACCAGGGCTGCGAGCGGGGCGGAAGCGCCAGGAATGGGCACGACGCGATAGCCGGCCTCGATCGCAAGCTGGCCCAGCCGATATCCAGGATCGGAGACGAGCGGGGTGCCTGCATCGGAGACCAGCGCAACCGATTTTCCGGCTTCGAGCGCGGCCAGCAATCGCGCGCCGGCCTCCTCCGCATTATGCTCGTGATAGGCATAAGGTCGGTTCTCGATCCCGTAGCGGTCAAGCAGCACGCGGGTGACCCTTGTGTCTTCGCAGGCGAGCACGTCCGCGCCCGCAAGGGTTTCAAGCGCCCTCAGCGTGATATCGCCGAGATTGCCGATCGGCGTGGCGACAAGATAGAGCGCAGGCTCCAGGGGGCGGGCCGCAACGAGGGTATCGTTGACGCGGTAGCGCTTTATGGCAGACGGGGCGGCTGGGGAATTCTGCTGGTGGTTCATCGCGTCTTTATCCCCCAGCCCCGGCTTCACGGCAAGGGCGGCGGCGGCATAAACCATTCTGGCAGGCTCTGCGGTGGACCAAGGTGGAAAACCATTGGGCCTCTTGCATTTCTGGTTCTTTTCCTGCCATTTTGCCCGTCCACATTGTCCGGCCCAGGGCTGACACCTCCTTCATCCGGACATCCGGAAGACGACATATCGAAAGCGGTAGCGTCCATGCGCATAACTCTTGAACGGTCCAATCTCCTAAAGTCGCTGAACCACGTTCATCGCGTGGTCGAGCGTCGCAACACCATCCCGATCCTGTCCAACGTGCTTTTGAAGGCCGAAGGTGCGGCTTTGGACATGAAGGCGACGGACCTTGACCTCGAAATCACGGAAAGCACGCCCGCGATGGTGGAGCAGGCCGGCTCGACCACCGTTCCGGCGCATCTTCTCTATGAAATTGTGCGAAAGCTGCCGGATGGTTCGGAAGTGATGCTGGCGACGACGCCAGATGGCGCTTCCATGACGGTGGCATCGGGCCGCTCGAAATTCTCGCTGCAGTGCCTGCCGGAATCGGATTTCCCGGATCTCACGGCTGGCACCTTTACGCACAGCTTCAAGATCAAGGCATCGGAATTCAAGATGCTGATCGAGCGCACCCAGTTCGCGATCTCGACCGAAGAAACCCGCTATTATCTGAACGGCATCTTCCTGCACACGATCGAAGCGGGTGGCGCCCTGAAGCTGCGGGCCGTTGCGACCGACGGCCACCGTCTGGCGCGGGCCGATGTCGATGCTCCCTCCGGCTCCGAAGGCATGCCCGGCATCATTATTCCGCGGAAGACGGTTGGTGAACTGCAGAAGCTCATCGACAATCCGGAATTGATCATCAGCGCCGAGATTTCCGACTCCAAGATCCGCCTGACCATCGGCTCGATCGTACTGACCTCCAAGCTGATCGACGGCACCTTCCCTGACTACCAGCGCGTCATTCCGCAGGCGAACGACAAGGAAATGCGTGTCGATTGCCAGACATTCGCGCGCGCTGTCGATCGTGTCTCGACCATCTCGTCGGAGCGTGGCCGCGCCGTGAAGCTTGCCCTTTCCGACGGCCAGCTCCTGCTCACGGTCAACAATCCGGATTCCGGCAGCGCGACGGAAGAAGTTGCCGTCGGCTATGAAAACGACGCGATGGAAATCGGCTTCAACGCCAAATACCTGCTCGACATCACCGCGCAATTGTCTGGCGACGACGCGATCTTCCTGCTGGCGGATGCAGGGTCGCCGACCCTGATCCGCGACACCGCAGGGGCCGACGCGCTTTACGTTCTGATGCCGATGCGCGTGTAAAAAGTCACGCCTCTTTTCCGACAGCGCCATTTGACCTTGTTTTTGCGACAATTCCGACCAAGGATGACGCAAAGCATCGCAAAAAGCGGGCGCTGTCAGGAAGAGGGTGAATACATGCGACTGAAACAACGGTTCGAGCAGAAATTCGATGAGGAAATCCGCTTCTTCAAAGGGATGATGCAAGGGCCGAAGACTGTCGGCGCGATCGTGCCGACGTCCTCGGTCACTGCCCGGAAGATGGCGAGCGTCATCAATCCGCAGTCCGGCCTGCCGGTGCTTGAACTCGGCCCTGGCACCGGTGTCATCACCAAGCAGATTCTGGCGCGCGGCATTCCCGCCGAAAAAATCTATTCGATTGAGTATTCCGAAGACTTCTATCAGCGGCTGACGCAGGACTATCCGGGCGTCAATTTCATTCATGGCGACGCCTTTGACATCGAAGCGACGCTTGGCAGCATGGCGAACCAGACGTTCGATTGCGTCATTTCGGCGGTGCCGATGCTAAGCTTTCCCATGTCGTCGCGCATCACGCTGTTGGAGAAGCTGCTCGACCGCCTGCCCGCTGGTCGTCCCGTCGTGCAAATCACCTATGGACCTGTATCGCCGATCGTCGCCAATCCAGAGCGCTATCACATTCAGCACTTCGACTTCGTCGTGCGCAACATTCCACCGGCGCAGCTTTGGATTTATCGTCGCGGCTGAGGCCCAGACAGGAGCAAGGCACCCCTCCAGGGCCGCAAACCTGCATTTCAAAGGGGATGACGGGCAAAGCCTGTCGTCCCACCCTTGCAGATTGCCGCGTCTCATGCGACGTCACGGCCATGGGGATCAGGCAGGAGTCATCGTCTTGAGTGCACGTCACCGTCTCATCGTCGGGCTGGATGTCCCGACCGTTTCCGAAGCGGAAACCGTCGTCAAGACGCTCGGAGACAGTATCTCCTTCTACAAGATAGGCTACCAGCTCGCCTTTGTCGGCGGCCTGGAATTCGCCCGCGACCTGGCACGCGACGGCAAGCAGGTCTTTCTCGACATGAAGCTCCTCGACATCGACAACACGGTGGCCTCCGCCGTCGAGAACATCGCCCGCATGGGCATGACCATGCTGACGCTTCATGCCTATCCAAAAGCGATGGCGGCTGCAGTGAAGGCGGCGGAAGGGTCCGGCCTGTGCCTGCTTGGCGTGACCGTGCTCACCTCGATGGATGAGCAGGATCTCAAGGATGCCGGCTACGAATACGACCCGCACACCCTTGTGCTGAAGCGCGCCGAACAAGCGCGCATCGCCGGCATGGGCGGCGTGGTCTGCTCGGCAGAAGAGGCATCCGCCGTGCGCCAGATCGTCGGTCCAAAAATGGCGATCGTGACGCCGGGCATTCGACCCGCTGGCGCCGACCATGGCGACCAGAAGCGGGTCATGACACCCGCAGACGCGATTGCGACCGGATCAAGCCATCTCGTAGTGGGCCGCCCGATCGTCAAAGTCGACGACCCCAAGGCCTCGGCGCTCGCGATCCTCGCTGAAATGGACGCAGCGCTGAAGACGTCGAACTGAAATCAGTCAAGGGAGGAAGAAACCGTGGCCAAGGGATACTGGATTGCCCGCGTCGATATTCGCGATGCCGAGCGCTACAAGGACTATGTTGCTGCGGCAAAACCCGCGTTCGAGAAATACGGCGCCCGGTTTCTGGCTCGCGGCGGAGAGTATACGCAACTCGAGGGTCAGGCGCGGGCACGCAATGTGGTGATTGAGTTTCCGTCGCATCAGGCAGCCGTCGATTGCTACAACTCGCCGGAATACCAGATCGCTGCAGCCATCCGCCAGGAAGTGGCCGATGCGGAAATGGTGGTCGTTGAGGGCGTCTGAACAAGGGAGCATTCCTGGGGCTTTCGGCGCTGCCGTGACGCAGCCTGAAGCCCTTCCCCCGGGCAAAGTTTCCGGTTAAGAGAAGCCAAGATCGCGCATATAGTATGCGCCCATGCAGTTCAGGGGAGCCCGTCCATGACCTTGTCCAACCTTCCGCCGCTCGTCACCGTCTTCGGGGGCTCGGGCTTTGTTGGTCGGCATGTGGTCCGGGCCCTCGCCCGTCGTGGCTACCGTATCCGGGTTGCCGTGCGTCGTCCTGATCTCGCCGGTTTCCTGCAGCCGCTCGGCAATGTGGGACAGATCTCTTTTGTGCAGGCCAATCTGCGCTACCGCTCGTCGATCGACGCAGCTGTGCAGGGTGCCGACCATGTCGTGAACTGTGTTGGCCTGCTGCTCGAAAGCGGTCGCAACAGCTTTGACGCCGTCCAGGAGTTTGGCGCCCGCGCTGTCGCCGAAGCCGCCCGATCTGTTGGCGCGAGCCTGACCCATGTGTCTGCCATCGGTGCTGACGCCTCCGCCGCTTCGGCCTATGCCAGAACCAAGGGACGCGCCGAAGCTTCCATCCGTTCGATCGTCCCTGACGCGACCATTGTGCGCCCGTCGATCGTGTTTGGTCCCGAAGATGATTTCTTCAACAAGTTCGCTGCTATGGCCCGGCTTGCGCCAGCGCTACCGCTGATCGGCGGCGGCAAGACCAAGTTCCAGCCGGTCTATGTCGGCGATGTTGCCGAAGTCGTTGCCCGCGCTGTGGATGGCAACATCTCTCGCGGCAAGATCTACGAACTTGGTGGGCGCGACGTTGCAACCTTCAAGCAGTGTCTGGAAATCATGCTCGATGTGGTGGGCCGCAAACGCCCACTGGTTTCCCTGCCCTTCGGAATTGCGTCCATGATCGGCAGCGTCGCCTCGGTCATTCCGTTGATCACCCCGCCAATCACCAGCGATCAGGTTACCCTTCTCAAAAAGGACAACGTCGTGTCCGCAGAGGCGAAAGCAGAAGGCCGCACGCTGGAAGGGCTGGGTATCGAGCCTGCGTCCATGGCCTCCATCCTGCCAACCTATCTGGTCCAGTATCGCCCACATGGGCAATATACCGGTTCGGGCAAGGCAGCCTGACGCAAGCTTCCTGGATAAGAATGCGTCATCTGTGACACGTGGCACTCCACGTTGCACAAATGACGCAGCTTAACCAAGACCGACGTTAACCCTTCGGAAAGCATGCATCTGGTATTGCTGATCGCGGAATGCCCGCGTAAACACGACCCCGCAAGACGATCGGGCGAGACGGTCGCCAGTCCCAACATACGATAGTTCTAAGAGGCTTTTCATGGGCAAACCCATCGCACTGTTTTTTGCGTGTGCGGCATTGGTGATCATCGCCGGTTCTTTTGTGGCTCCGACCACAGTAGCGGCAAACAAGGGCAACTGCACGCCGGCCTACGGCATTGATCCGTGCAGCACCGCTTCGATCCCGACGAACAGGTAATCGTCTATTCTCTTCATGCAAAAGGCCGCCCAAGAGGCGGCCTTTTCCGTTTCGCCCCTCAATCGTCAGCCAAACAAAAGCAATCCGATGAGACCAATCGCTCCGACCGCGATCCGCCAATATGCAAAGGGCGCATAGCCACGCCGCGAGACAAAGGCGAGCAGGGAGCGCACCACGAACAGCGCCGAAACGAAGGCCGCGACAAAGCCGACACCAATGATCAGGGCGTCATCCACATTCAACGCATCCCGGTTCTTGTAGAGATCCAGCGTGAAGGCGCCAACCATAGTGGGCATGGCAAGGAAGAAGGAATATTCCGCCGCTGAACGCTTGTCTGCGCCGAGCAGCAGTGCGCCGACAATGGTCGCTCCCGAGCGCGATGTCCCCGGCACCATGGCCAGGCACTGGAAGAACCCGATCTTCAGCGCCAGCGACAGTGGATAGTCATTGACGTCATGATAGCGCGGCGTGAGCGGCTTGCGATCGATCCACAGAAGCACGAAGCCGCCGAGGATGAGAACAATGCAGATCAGCAGAGGCGTCTCAAACAGCACTGTCTTGATGAAATCATGCGCGATAACCCCGATGACAGCCGCTGGCAGGAAACCTAGGAGAACGATGCCGACGAAGCGACGGCTCTTTTCACTCGTGGGCAGCGTCACCGCAATTTGCCAGAGACGCGTGAAATAGACACTGAGAATCGCCAGAATGGCCCCGAGCTGAATGAGCACCGCAAAGGTATTGCCAGGTGATTTGAAGCCGAGAAACTGGCCCGCCAGGAGCACGTGGGCTGTCGAAGATACCGGAATGAATTCCGTCAGTCCTTCGATGACGCCGAGTACCAGCGCACTGACAATTGATTGATCTTCCATTGGGTCTCCTTGGGGAGGAAGGCTTGGGAGGGGTGTTTGATAAGCTTGTGTTGACGGATCCGAGCACCTATAGCTTGGAAGCCGAAATCATGACCAGCCCTCGTTCGAGCGCTGCGGCAATCCAACATCAAAGAATTCGAGTCCCATGCCGACCCTGTATCATCACTCGATGTCCACCGCGTCACGTTTCATTCGCCTTGTTCTCAACGAATATGGCTTTCAGGTGGATTTGGTCGAAGAACAGACCTGGGAGAAGCGGCGTGACTTCCTGGCGCTCAATCCGGCCGGTACACTGCCCGTCTATGTCGATGACAACATGCGTGCCCTGTGCGGCGCCATGGTCATATCCGAATTCATCGATGAGACCCACGGGGTCTTGAAGCGTGACAGACGCCTGTTTGCCGAAGACCCGTTCCAACGTGCGGAAATTCGCCGGCTGACGGAATGGTTTCTCGAGAAGATGGAACAGGATGTGACGCGTCCGCTGGTGCGCGAGCGGGTGCAGAAGTTGCTCATTCCCAATGGTCTCGGCGGTGGCGCGCCGGACTCCAAGGTCTTGCGCACCGCACGGACCAATATCCGCCATCACATGAAGTATTTGAGCTGGCTTGCCGGATCCCGGCAATGGCTGGCTGGCGAGCGGCTGAGCTATGCCGATCTTTCAGCAGCGGCAGCGATTTCCGTTCTCGATTACCTGGGCGAAGTGGACTGGAACGAGTTCCCCGTTGCAAAGGAATGGTATCAGCGGCTGAAATCGCGCCCCTCCTTCCGCTCCTTCCTCACTGAGCGCGTGCGCGGTATCACCCCCGTCTCGCACTACGCCGACCTCGACTTCTAACGGATATCCCATGCGCGAGCCGCAGTCCGATCCGAAGATCCGGAAGCGGCGGGAAGAGTTGACACGCTTCCTGCGGCAGGAAGCTGCGGCGCAAGGCTTCGACCTCTGTCGCGTCACTTTGCCGGATTCAATCCCCCAAGCGCCAGAGCGGCTACAACACTTTCTTGACGCCGAGCGGCACGGCACGATGGCATGGATGGAAGAGACGAAGGAGCGGCGCGCCGACCCGCGTGTCCTCTGGTCGGATGTGCGCTCTGTCGTCATGTTCGGCATGAATTACGGCCCGGACGACGATCCTCGCCTGCTTCAGGAACAGCCGGACAAGGCCGCCATCTCCGTCTACGCGCGCAATCGCGACTATCACGATGTCATCAAGGGTCGCCTGAAAGAGATCGCGACCCGCTTTGCAGCCCGCGCCGGGGAAGACGTGAAGGTTTTTGTCGACACGGCTCCAGTGATGGAAAAACCGCTGGCAGCGGCAGCCGGTCTCGGCTGGCAAGGCAAGCACACCAATCTCGTGAGCCGCGAATACGGTTCCTGGTTGTTTCTCGGCAGCCTGTTCACCACCGCCGAGCTTGATATCGACACAGGCGAAGTGGATCATTGTGGCTCCTGTCGCGCGTGCCTTGCGGCCTGCCCGACCGATGCGTTTCCCGCCCCCTATCAGATCGACGCTCGGCGATGCATTTCCTATCTGACGATCGAGCACAAGGGGACCATCCATCCTGACTTGCGTCCGGCCTTCGGCAACCGGATCTATGGCTGCGATGACTGCCTTGCGGCCTGTCCTTGGAACAAATTTGCCGAAGAAGCCCGCGAGATGAAGCTGCAAGCGCGTGACGATCTGAAAGCGCCAGACATTGCTTCCCTGCTGACACTTGATGATGCGGCCTTTCGCAGTCTTTTCAGCGGTTCACCCGTCAAGCGCATCGGCCGGAACCGTTTCGTCCGCAACGTTCTGATTGCTGCTGGCAATTCCGGCCTGCCCCATCTCATACCCCTCTGCTCCAGCCTGCTCGACGATGCCTCTCCGGACGTCAGAGGCATGGCCGTCTGGGCACTGTCGCGGTTGATGCCGGCAGCGGATTTTGATGCGCTGCGACAAACGCGACAGGCGGGTGAAACGGACGATGAAGTGCAGAGCGAATGGATGAGGGAGAGATGACGATGCATATGGTGATCTTCGGGGCAGGCTATTCCGGCCAGGCGATCGGTCAGCTTGCCGCAGAGAACGGCTTTGAAGTGACCGGCACCACCAGAAGCGAGGACAAGCTCGCACCCCTTGCGGCAGCGGGCATCGCGCCGCAGATCTTCGACGGTGAGGCGATCTCAACGGCACTTGCTGCCAGGCTTTCGACCGTCACACATCTCATCCAGTCGATCGCGCCTGGCGTCGCGGGCGATCCGTTGATCCGCCTCACGGATGCAGAGGGCCTAAAGCGGCACATGCCGCAGCTGCAATGGGTTTGCTACCTCTCGACCGTCGGCGTCTATGGCGATCACCAGGGCGACTGGGTTGACGAGACCTCGGAGTTGCGTCCCGTCTCGCGCCGCTCGATGGAGCGCGTAGAGGCCGAACAAGCCTGGACCCTGGCCTGCGCGAGAGAGGATCTCTCGCTCGCCATTCTACGCCTATCCGGCATCTACGGACCGGGCCGCAACACGTTCATGAACTTCGCGAAGGGGACGGCGCGAAGACTGGTGAAGAAGGATCAGGTCTTCAATCGCATCAGGGTAGAAGACATTGCCGGCGCCACCCTGTTTCTGGCGCAGGCTCACACGTCGGGCATCTTCAATGTCACAGATGACGAGCCCTGTCCGCCACAAGATGTCGTGACAGCAGCAGCCCGGATCATGGGGGTGGAGCCCCCGCCCGAGCAGCCGTTCGAGACGGCCGAACTGACACCGATGGCGCGCTCCTTCTATGGTGAGAACAAGCGCGTTTCGAACGCCAAAATCCGCTCCCTCGGCTACACTTTTCGCTACCCGGAATACAGGACTTCCCTGTCGGACTTGTGGAACACCGCATCCGGCAAGATCACTCTCAAGTGACGTTGGCCTATACTTTGTCACGCAAGAATCTCGCTTGACAAACTGCATCTCCTGTTTGGCCCTCGCTGCATCTCCGGCGAGGGCCATTTTTGTTCCGACAGGATCAATTTTTCTTCGGCTCAAATGTGAACGCGCTGCTTGTCGGCGTCGTCGAAATTTCATTCCGCTTTGACGACTGATTCAAAAGAATTTTCTCAACCCATTCATATTTCATTAACCATTAATTTTCACTAACCTGAATCACGAATGTTACAGTGCGTAACGTTACGTGATTGGAATATGGCACGTTTTTGCCATTTTTGCCGCGCTCTACGCTTCCAAACGGAAAAATAAGCTAGCGACAACGACTAGGACAAGAACTTGACCAACAACCGACTGACCGTACTTGCGGCAGCTACTATTGCTGCCTTCTGTGCTTTCACCCCGGCAAATGCTGCTGCCAAATCTTCGTGCGGCGGCGCCTCCTGGTATGCTCTCACATCCAAGACTGCATCTGGTGAGCGCATGAACCCGCGCCTGATGACGGCAGCTCACAAGACGCTGCCCTTTGGCACCAAGGTGAAGGTGACGAATGCACGCAGCGGCAAGAGCGTCGTTGTCCGCATCAATGATCGCGGCCCTTTCATTCGTGGCCGTGTTCTGGACCTCTCCAAGGCCGCAGCCCAGGACATTGGCATGATCCGTTCCGGCCATGCCAAAGTTTGCTACGAGATCATTCGCTGAGAATGATCAAGGCAGGGTGACGGCGTCGCCACGAGCCGAGGCTTGCTCTTGCGCTCATTCGCCGTTACCACGCATTCTTCTTGCAAAAAGGGAGAATGAACCATGCGCCTGGGCGGACGCCTCTCTGGTGCGATCGAGGTTTTGAACGATATCGAAACTCGTCGCCGTCCTGTCGCCGACGCCCTGAAGGATTGGGGCCTGGCGCATCGCTTTGCCGGCTCGGGTGACCGGGCAGCCATCGGCAACATTGTCTATGACGCGCTGCGCATGAAGCTCTCCCATGCATATTTGATGGATGACGACAGTGCATCCGCCCTCGGCTGGTCCGTCCTGCTGCGCCAATGGGGGATGAGCCTCGATCAGCTGACAAGCGAGCTCGATGGCGACAACTTCGCCCCCGCCCCGCTTACAGCGGATCAGACAGCTGCCTTCACCTCGCGTGACATTTCTCAGGCGCCACTTCATGTGCAGGGTGACATTCCCGATTGGATTCAGCCTTCGTTTGAGGAGGCCTTTGGCAGCGACTGGCTGATGGAAGCCAGGGCACTTGCGACACGGCCAACGCTCGACCTTCGCGTCAACACGCTGAAGGCGCATCGGGAGAAGGTCTTGAAGGCGCTCGACAGATCAGGCGCCCAGGCCTCTCCGATTGCGCGCTTCGGCATGCGTGTCCCCGCCGGCGAAGGTCCATCGCGCCTTCCGAACGTGACCGCGGAACTGAGCTTCCAGAAGGGGTGGTTTGAGGTGCAGGATGAAGGGTCGCAGATCGTCGCAGATCTCGTTGATCCGCGTGAGGGCGAGCAGGTTCTCGATTTCTGCGCAGGCGGAGGCGGCAAGACGCTGGCCATGGCGGCAGCCATGAACAACAAGGGGCAGGTCCATGCCTATGACGCGGACCGCAAGAGGCTTGCTCCGATCATCGAGCGACTGAAACGCGCCGGCACCCACAATGTTCAGGTTCACGATAGCGCCAAAGGCCTTGCCAATCTCAAGGAGCGCTTCGACCGCGTGCTGGTCGACGCCCCCTGCACGGGCACAGGCACCTGGCGCAGGCGCCCGGATACCAAATGGCGCCTTACAGACCGAAACGTTGCCGAGCGAACTGAGCAGCAACAGCTCGCCCTCAAGGACGCGGCAGAATATGTCCGCCCAGGTGGCTCTCTCTACTATGTAACCTGTTCGGTATTGCCTGAGGAGAACGATCGGCAGGTCCAGGCCTTCTGTGCAGAGAACACGGGCTTTGAAATTGTTCCCGTCGTTTCCGATTGGAAGAGACTGTTTGGTGCGGACAAGCCCATGCCGCGTTCTCTTGACGGCAAGACTGTCACGTTGAGCCCCGCCAGCATGGATACGGACGGCTTTTTCTTCTGCCGCATGATGCGCACCTGACAAACGTCAATATACCGGCCATTTGACTATAGTCGACAATTTGACACCAGTTTTCATTTCGGCCAAGTAAGGGCGTCCAATTCAATGGGGCGCTTCGGGCGCCGAAGGGAGACACCATGATCCGGAAATCCATTATCCGCGCGTCGGCGGCCTTGCTCATTTCGTCGGCAGCGTTTTTCGCAGGCCCGGCCGTCGCTGCGCCCGCGCCCAAGAGCGTGCTGACGCACTATGCAGACCTTGCCCACGCGAAGTTCGAAGATTCGCTATCCACCGCGAAAACTCTGGATGCAGCCATCGACGCGTTGATTGCCAAGCCAAGCGAGGAAACGCTGAAGGCTGCCCGGGCTGCCTGGGTTGCGGCTCGCGTGCCCTATCAGCAGACGGAAGTCTATCGCTTCGGCAATCCGATTGTGGATGATTGGGAAGGCAAGGTAAACGCCTGGCCGCTGGATGAGGGCCTGATCGACTATGTCGACGCCGGATACGGCAGCGAGAGCGACGGCAACGCGCTTTATGTTGCGAATGTCATCGCCAGCCCGAAGGTCAAGATAAACGGTGAAGAGGTTGATGCCTCGGCGATCACGCCGGAGTTTCTCGCCGAGACTTTGCATGAGGCCGGTGAAGTCGAAGCCAATGTCGCGACCGGCTATCACGCCATCGAATTTCTGCTCTGGGGTCAGGATCTGAACGGCACCGGTCCCGGCGCTGGCAACCGACCCTACACTGACTACGACACAGCGAATTGCACCAATGGAAATTGCGACCGCCGCGCCGCCTACCTCAAGGCCGCCTCCACCCTGCTGGTGAAGGATCTCGAAGAGATGGTAGCCGCCTGGTCGCCAGAGGGCGAAGCGACGAAAGCTGTTCTGGCCGACGAGAACAAGGGGATCTCGGCAATTCTGACCGGTATGGGCTCTCTCTCCTACGGCGAACTCGCCGGCGAGCGCATGAAGCTGGGCGTGCTGCTGCACGACCCGGAAGAGGAGCATGATTGCTTCTCCGACAACACGCATGCCTCGCATCTGAACGATGCCGTCGGCATCGCATCCGCCTATACCGGCGAATACACACGTGTCGATGGCACCAGAATGACTGGTCCGTCGCTGTCCGAACTCGTTGCTGCCAAGGATGCGGCGCTCGATACCGAAATGAAGGACAAGCTCGACAAGACGCTCGCCGCCATGAACACCATGGCGGAGCGCGCCCAAGCGACCGAAGCCTATGATCAGATGATCGGCGAAGGCAATGCAGAGGGCAATGCCACCGTTCAAGCCGCCATCGACGGCCTCGTCGACCAGACCCAGACCATCCAGCGCATCATCGCGTCGCTGGATCTCGGCACGATCGAGCTTGAAGGCTCCGACAGCCTTGATAATCCTGGCGCAGTCTTCCAGTAAGCAGAAAAGGCGGGTCGCCCAGAACACGGGCGACCCTATCCTCCGATGAGATCGTTTCACCGCCTCAGCTCAAGCCTTGCGACCGTGCTTACCATCGCCGTAGCGACCGGAGCGGCGGCCGCTGACGAACAACTGAGGCGGAGCGACCTTACGCCGAAGGACCGTGCCCGCGTTGAGGCCGTCACCCGTCCCACGGAGGATTTTTTCAGGGCCGAGACCTTCGAGCTTATGCAGGGCGGTGCCGGCACCTCCAGGCGCGGTGTCAGCGCCGATTCCTTCTCCGACTTCTCTGCAAACATCACCTTCGCCGAAGAGGAAAAGTTCAAGCTCGGCAACGCGCTGTTCCGCAAACTCTGGGTCTCCTCCCCCTCCTCGACCCAGGCATCCGACGGCCTCGGCCCACTGTTCAACGCGCGGGCCTGCCAGAGCTGCCATCTGAAGGATGGCCGTGGCCATCCGCCGGAGGGCGACCGCGATCATACCTCGATGTTCTTTCGGCTGGCGCGCGCTGCAGCGACGGCGGATGAGCAGGCGAAGCTCGATCGTCTGGACGTCCCTTTCCTGCCGGACCCCGTCTATGGCGGCCAGTTGCAGGACCAGGCGGTCCCTGGCTTGGCCGCTGAAGGGCGCATGACCATCAGCTATGTCGAGCGTGCCATGACGCTTGCAGGTGGCGAGACGGTCATGCTGCGAACACCGCGCTATTCCGTCAGCGATCTTAATTACGGCCCGCTCGATCCGACCACGACGCTCTCCCCACGCATTGCCAATCCGATGATCGGGCTTGGCCTGATCGAAGCCATCCCGGAGGAGGACATCCTCGCCCTTGCTGATCCGGAGGATCACGATGGAGATGGCATTTCCGGCAAGGCCCAGCGTGCCCGTGACCACCGCACCGGAGAGATCAAGCTCGGCCGCTTTGGCTGGAAGGCGCAGAACGCCTCTGTCCGGGACCAGAGCTCCAGCGCCTTTGCTGGCGATATCGGACTATCGACACCGGACGATCCGCGCCATTTTGGCGACTGCACCGAACAGCAGGCCGACTGCTTCGAAACGGCGACCGGAGTCCAGCTACGGCTGGGCGATACCGAAGCACCGGATCCCGTGCTCGATCTCGTGACATTCTATGCCCAAAACCTCGCTGTGCCGAAGCGGCGGGACGTGGACGACGCCCGGGTGCTGCGCGGCAAGGAAGTCTTTTATGCCAGCGGCTGCATCGCCTGCCACCGACCGAAATTCGTCACAAGCCGCCGGGCGGGCAACAAGGCACAAGCCTTTCAACTCATCTGGCCGTATTCGGATTTTCTGCTTCATGACATGGGTGAGGACCTCGCCGATGGCCAGCCGGTCGCCGATGCGACCGGACGGGAGTGGCGCACGCCGCCGCTCTGGGGTATCGGTCTGACGCAGGTGGTGAGCCGCCATAGCTTCTTTCTGCATGACGGGCGCGCACGGAACCTGACGGAAGCTATTCTCTGGCACGGCGGCGAAGCTGAGGCCGCCCGCAATGCGTTTGCCGCCGCCACGCCGGAGGACCGCAAGGCCCTGATCACATTCCTGGAGTCACTCTGATGCGCACTTTCACGCACCTTGCCCTTGTCGCTGCCGTCCTTATGCCCCTGCCCGCGCTGGCGCAGGAAACGGCATCCACAGTCGGCGTGCTCGACACCGCCAAGGTGCCATCCGTCATGGCGCGCGCCGTCGATGATTTCATTCGACCCGGATACCGCCAATTCACCGAAGAAGCCGAGACCATGGAGGAATCCATGGTCAGGCTCTGCGGCGCACCATCTCGCGATCACCTCCTGAATGCGCAGGCGACATTCGGCAATCTCGTCGCAGCCTGGTCGCGGATTGAAATCGTGCGGGTCGGTCCGGTTCTCGATAACAACCGTTTCGAGCGCATCCTGTTTTTCCCAGACCGCAAGGGTACCGGCCTGAAACAGGTGCAGGCAGCGCTCGCGAAGCCCGATCCGAGCGTCACCTCGGTCGAGACGCTGAAAGGCAAGAGTGTCGCCATGCAGGGGCTGGGGGCGCTTGAATTCGTCCTGTTCGGAACAGGCTCGGAAAGCCTCGAGATGGAGGGCAATGCCTATCGCTGCCAGTATGGCACGGCGATCGCGGCCAATCTCAAGCGTCTCGGCGGGGAATTGGTCGCTGCCTGGGACATGCCTGAGGGTGTCGCCGCTGCCTGGAAGACACCCGGACCTCACAACCCGATCTATCGGGACGAAGCGGAGGCCGCCAAGGAATTGCTCGGCATACTCGTGCATGCAGCCGAGACAATCCGCGACCAGCGCATCGAACAATTCTACAAGGGTGTTCCGAAGAAGGCGCAGCCGCGCCAGGCAATCTACTGGCGTTCGGGCAACACCTTCCGGTCCATCAACGCGAACATCGAAGGCCTTCGTGATCTGCTCGACACATCGGGCATGGTAGAACTCCTCGCCGAAGGCAATCGCTCCGTCGTTTCCTCGACCGATTTCGTCGCGCGGTCCCTGTCGCGGGTATCGGCCGACATCAAGCCAGACGTGGCCGCGATCTTTGAAGACCCGACCCAGATCGCCAAGCTCGACTTCCTGCTGCTGAACAGCCGCGACCTGATTCTCCGGCTCAACAACGATCTCGGCGGCGGCATCGGGCTTGCCGCCGGCTTCTCCTTCTCCGACGGCGACTGAGATGATCGACACACCGCTCATCGATCGTCGCGCCTTTCTGCGGGCCGCCGGTCTCTCCTTCGTCGCAGGCCTGGCGCCGCGCGCAGCCTTTGCCCTGGAGCGTGCAGATGCGGTTTATGCCAGTGGCCTCAAGCGCCCCGATGGCAGCTTTGCCATTGGCCTCGTGAGCGAACAGGGGGGCCTGATCGACGAGATCGCCTTGCCGGGGCGTGTCCATGGACTCTGCCATAGCGCTACGAATGGACTTTCGGTCGCTTTTGCCCGGCGACCCGGTACATTTGCTGTGATCTTCGACGCCAGGAAGCATGTCGAACCGCGCATCATCGCGGCGGCCGAAGGGCGACACTATTTCGGCCATGGCGCCTTTTCGCCTGACGGCAAGCTCTTTTATGCCAGCGAAAACGACTTTGACGCCAATGCCGGCGTCATCGGCATCTATGACTGTCTCTCCGGCTTCGAGCGCCTGGGCGAGGTGCCGGCCCATGGCATCGGCACGCATGACATCACCGTCACCGATGACGGCCTGCTGGTCATTGCCAATGGCGGGATCGAGACGCATCCGGATTTCGGCCGCACCAAGCTCAACCTCGACCATATGGAGCCATCGCTTGTTCTGGCCGACGCGAAGAGCGGCGCGCTGATCGAGAAGCACGCGCTGCCACCTGAACTCAGACAGCTTTCCACACGCCATCTCGACGTGGGCTCAGACGGGCGGATCTGGTTCGCCTGCCAGTATGAAGGAGCGCGCACTGATCGACCGCCGCTCGTTGGGCATTTTGCCAGAGGCGAGGCCGTCACTTACGTTCACTTTCCCGACGAGACGACGGACCGGCTCGGCAATTATGTCGGCGCCATCGCCGTCAACCGGACGCAGGGCCTCGTCGGCATCGTTTCGCCGAAAAACGGGCTTTGGGCGGTGCTGGATGGCAGGGATGGTCGACTCCTGTCAGAAACAATTCTGCCGGATGCGGCGGGCATTGCCCCCTCGCCTGACAGTTTTGCCGTCTCCTCCTATCGTGGCAATTTCCTCGACCGACAAAGCCCTGTCGCCTGGGACCAGCACATCATACGCCTCTGACACTGGCCGAACCGGGAGGGACGCCCTAGATGCCTGCCATGTCCAAGTTCCTGAGCTACATTCTCTTTATCGGTTTCGTCGTCGGCGCGGGCCTCATTGCAGGCATCACAAACATGCCGGGCGATTGGTACCAGTCCCTGCAGAAGCCGTTCTTCAATCCGCCCTCCTGGCTGTTTGGTCCGGTCTGGACGACGCTCTACGTGATGATCGGTGTGGCCGGTGCGCGGATCTGGCAGCGCTCACCGAAATCGGCTGCCATGCAGCTCTGGTTCGCGCAGATGGCCTTCAACCTGATGTGGTCGCCTGCCTTCTTCGGCCTGCAGAATCCGGAATTGGCGCTTGCCGTCATTGCTGGCATGCTGATCACGATCGTCGCCTTCATGGTCAAGGCACGGCCTATTGACCGGATCTCCACCCTGCTTTTTGTGCCCTATCTCGCTTGGGTCGCCTTCGCGAGCGTGCTCAATCTCTCAATCGCCTGGCTGAATTGAATTTGCCGACAGCTGGCTTGCCTGCCATCGATGGCCATGCCACTTTCGCCCGCGACAAGGACGGGTGGCATGGTAGACATTGATCAGGACGCGGTTGAGGCGCGCATACGGGGCAGTTTCGCGCGGCAGGGAGCAATGGCGACGCTTGGCGCAACGCTGTCGAGCATCAGCCCGGGCGTGGTCGAAATCGAACTCGGCTTCGACGAGAAGCTGACGCAACAGCACGGTTTCCTGCATGCCGGCGTGATTTCCGCCGCCCTCGACACGGCCTGCAGCTATGCGGCCTATACCGTGACTGATCAGGAAGCTTCGCTGCTCACAATCGAGTTCAAGGTCAATCTGATGTCGCCCGGCCGCGGCGAACGTTTCCTGTTTCGCGGCGAAATCACAAAGCCCGGCTCCAACATCATCGTTGCCGACGGGCGCGGCTATGCACTGACCGATGGACCGGCCAAGCTGATCGCGTCCATGACCAGCACGCTGATGGTGATCCGCGGACGCGAAGGAATTTCCGGATGATCCACGAAATGAAGCCGATTGCCGGCAAACAAGTGCTTTTCGTCATGGCCGCCGATCCTGAATACGGCGCCTTCCTGCGCACCCGCATTGCACCCCTGATGACCGGCATCGGACCGGTCGAGGCGGCGATCGTCCTCACCCGCGAGCTGACACGGCTCGCGCATCGGGACGACCTGCCGGATCTCGTCGTCTCCCTTGGCTCGGCCGGATCGGCGAAGCTGGAGCAGACGGAAATCTATCAGGTCTCGACCGTCTCCTATCGTGATATGGACGCGTCTGCCTTCGGCTTCGAAAAGGGGCGCACCCCGCTTCTCGACCTACCGGCCACGGTCGAGCTTCCATTGCGGATCCCGGGTCTGGCCACAGCCAGCCTGTCGACCGGCGCCAATGTCGTCTCCGGCGCCGCCTATCAGTCGATCGAGGCCGATATGGTCGACATGGAGACCTTTGCAATCCTGCGGGCCTGCCATGCCTTTGACATTCCGCTGATCGGTCTGCGCGGCATTTCCGACGGGCGCCACGACGTCAACCACATCGATGACTGGACGCAGTATCTGCATGTCATCGACAAGAAGCTAGCGCTCGCTGTCGACAGCCTGCAGACCGCACTGGAAGACGGTGTCTTCTGGTTCTGAGCAGGCGCACAAAAAATCGAGATTCTCTCGGGATTCTGCCATTGAAAGATGGCCCCGATTTCTTTAAAGGCTCGCCATGACCCAGACAGCACATCCCGACAGTGTTCTCATCGTCGATTTCGGCAGCCAGGTAACGCAGCTGATCGCACGCCGCGTCCGTGAATCCGGCGTCTATTGCGAAATCGTCCCCTTCCAATCCGCTGAAGAAGGCTTCAATCGTCTGAAGCCGAAGGCAATCATCCTGTCGGGAAGCCCCGCTTCCACGCTGGACGAAGGCAGCCCTCGGGCGCCGCAGGTGCTGTTCGACAGCGGCCTGCCGATCTTCGGCATCTGCTACGGCCAGCAGACCATGTGCGCCCAGCTCGGCGGCAAGGTCGAAGGCGGCCATCACCGCGAATTCGGTCGCGCCTTCCTCGACGTCGAGCAGGATTGCGAGCTCTTCGCCGGCCTGTGGTCGACCGGCTCGCGTCATCAGGTCTGGATGTCCCACGGCGACCGCGTCACCGCGATCCCGCCGGGCTTCAAGGTGCTTGCCACCTCGGCCAATGCGCCATTCGCCTTCATCGCCGACGAGTCGCGCAAGTACTATGCCGTCCAGTTCCATCCGGAAGTGGTGCACACGCCTGATGGTGCCAAGCTCATCCAGAACTTCGTGCACAATGTTGCAGGCCTGAAGGGCGACTGGACGATGCATGCCTATCGACAGAAGGCGGTCGAGCAGATCAGGGCCCAGGTCGGGAACAAGCGCGTCATCTGCGCGCTCTCGGGCGGCGTGGACTCCTCCGTCGCAGCCCTGCTGATCCATGAGGCCGTCGGCGACCAGCTGACCTGCATCCTCGTCGACCACGGCCTGATGCGCAAGAACGAGGCCGCCGACGTGGTTGCCATGTTCAAGGAGCATTATAACCTGCACCTCATCCATGTGGATGCCGTAGACAGGTTCGTCGGCGAACTGGAAGGTGTCAGCGACCCGGAAACCAAGCGCAAGATCATCGGCCGGCTGTTCATCGAGACCTTCGAGGACGAGGCGAAGAAGCTTGGTGGCGCGGATTTCCTGGGCCAGGGCACGCTCTATCCCGATGTCATCGAAAGCGTATCCTTCACCGGCGGTCCGTCGGTGACGATCAAGAGCCACCACAATGTCGGCGGCCTTCCCGAACGCATGAACATGCAGCTCGTTGAGCCCCTGCGCGAACTGTTCAAGGACGAAGTCCGCGTGCTTGGCCGCGAACTCGGCCTGCCCGACAGCTTCATCGGCCGTCACCCCTTCCCGGGTCCGGGTCTCGCCATCCGTTGCCCGGGCGGCATCACCCGCGAGAAGCTCGACATCCTGCGCGAAGCCGATGCCATCTATCTCGACGAGATCCGCAAGGCGGGCCTCTATGATGCGATCTGGCAGGCCTTTGCCGTGCTGCTGCCGGTGCAGACCGTCGGCGTCATGGGTGACGGACGTACCTATGAATTCGTCTGCGCGCTGCGCGCGGTCACCTCGGTCGACGGCATGACCGCCGACTTCTACCACTATGACATGGAATTCCTCGGCCGTGCGGCGACCCGCATCATCAACGAGGTCCGTGGCATCAACCGCGTGGTCTACGACGTGACCTCGAAGCCGCCGGGCACGATCGAGTGGGAATAAGCCGACTGCCTGAAGGCTGATCGGAGCGATGCAACGGAGGGCCAACGCCCTCCGTTTTTTTGTGCGCGTTGCTCAGTAGCTGAAAGACTGCTGCGCCGGCGTCGTGTCCGGCAATTGAACGCCTTCCAGTTCCAGCATCCGGAGCTTGGAGACCGCGCCGCCCGGCGCCGAAAAGCCTCCGATCTTGCGACCCGCGGCCAGAACGCGGTGGCACGGTATGATCAGCGGGATCGGGTTCTTCGCCATGGCCTGCCCGATCGTCCACGCGCCTGCCGCTCCAAGCTCCAGCTCTGCGGCCAGCGCGCCATAGGTCGTGGTCTTGCCCCAAGCGAGACGACGGGTGGCCGCATAGATCCTCTGGAAGACCTCCCCCTGTCCGGAGAGGTCGAGGTCAAGCCCGGTGAAATCCATGACTCTGCCTGCGAAATAGGCCTGCGCCTGCACTATCGCCTCCATGATCCCTGCCGGTGGCTCGACCATGGTCGCCTCCGGCATCCGGCGATGCATCAGCCGTTCCGTCTCTGCAAAGGTATCGCTCGGCAACTGGAAGCGAGAGATACCGCCGACACCCCAGCCTATGCCGCAAAAGCCGTTTGCGCTCTCGAAGATCTGGAAGTGCTGAAAGGTCATCTTCGTTCTCGCTCCGACCGCGTCACGCGCCCTTGAGGCCGCACGTCAGACGATGGCCCCGCGGCTGAGTTCGATCAACCCGATTTCTGCACGCTCGCTGCTGCCGGGCCACCTCATCCCACGTTCCATACACCAGGTGCCTGCCGAGCTTGCCATGCGCACCTGCCAGTTGCTATCCGTCGATCAGGAACAGGAGTTTTGCGGCATGGCCACGACGATCTACGGCATCAAGAACTGCGACACGATGAAGAAGGCAAGGACTTGGCTCGACGAGCACGGCGTGGCGCATGACTTCCATGACTACAAGGCCAAGGGCGTGGATGCTGCGACCCTCGACAACTGGATCGGCAAGGTCGGTTGGGAAGTGTTGCTCAACAAGGCCGGCACAACCTTCAAGAAGCTGTCCGACGACCAGAAGAACGGCATTGATGCGGCGAAGGCCAAGGCGTTGATGATCGAGCAACCCTCGATGATCAAGCGGCCCGTGCTTGATATCGACGGCAAGCTTCTTGTCGGCTTCAAGCCGGAGATCTACCAGCAGACACTGAAGGCCTGAACCATGGCGAGGACCACCCGCGCCACGCAGTTTCTCGACAAGGCCGGCATTGCCTATACCACCGCCACCTATGATTATGATCCCAATGCCGAGCGCATCGGGTTGCAGGCGGCCGAAGCGATCGGCGAGCATCCCTCGCGTGTCTTGAAGACGCTGATGGTCGAGCTCGATGGCAAGCCAGCCTGCGTGGTCGTGCCTTCCGACAGGGAGGTCTCGATGAAGAAGCTTGCAAGCGCCTTCGGGGCCAAATCGGCTGCCATGATGAAGCCGGCCAATGCCGAGAAGCTCACCGGCTTCGTCGTCGGCGGCATCAGCCCCTTCGGCCAGAAGAAACAGGTGCCGACGGCGATCGAGATCTCCGCCATGGAAGAGGCGCTTGTTTACATGAATGGCGGGCAGCGGGGACTTCAGGTCCGGCTGTCGCCGAAGGATGCACTTGCGGCGTTGAACGCCATCGCCGCACCCCTCACGGCGTGATCGACCGCCTTGGTCTGGACTTCGCCATCTTTGCCCTTAAGTCTGACCTGACCGTCAAAACAGGAATGCCTCCATGACCCTTCCCGATTTCTCCGCCGCCATCGATCCCGTCAAGCTCGACAAGCTCGCCGAGGTGGCGATCAGGGTCGGCCTGCAGCTGCAGAAAGGCCAGGATCTCGTCCTGACGGCGCCGCTTGTCGCTGTCCCGCTTGTCCGCCTGATCACGGCGCATGCCTACAAGGCTGGCGCCTCAACCGTCACGACCTTCTATGCCGACGAGGAAACGACTCTCGCTCGCTATCGTCACGGGCATGACGAGAGCTTCGACCGCGCACCGGGCTGGCTTTATGACGGCATGGCCAAGGCTTACGAGAATGGTGCAGCCCGCCTTGCGATCGCGGGTGACAATCCGATGCTGCTTGCCGAAGAGGATTCGGCCAAGGTGGGTCGGGCCAACAAGGCGAATTCCATCGCCTACAAGCCGGCGCTGGAGCACATCTCGAATTTCGACATCAACTGGAACATCTGCTCCTATCCCAACCCGTCCTGGGCAAAGCTCGTCTTCCCAGACCTGCCTATCGAAGAGGCCGTGCGCAAGCTGGCCGACGCCATCTTCGCGGCGTCCCGCGTCGACCGTGCGGATCCGATTGCGGCCTGGGCCGAGCACAATGCGGAACTGAAGAAGCGCTCGACCTGGCTGAACGGCGAACGCTTTGCAGCGCTCCATTTCACCGGACCGGGCACCGACCTGACGGTGGGCCTCGCGGATGGCCACGAGTGGCATGGCGGCGCCTCGACGGCAAAGAATGGCGTGACCTGCAATCCGAACATCCCGACCGAAGAAGTCTTCACCACGCCGCATGCTCTGAAGGTGGAGGGACACGTCTCTTCGACCAAGCCGCTCAGCCATCAGGGCACGCTGATCGACAATATCCAGGTGCGGTTCGAGGGCGGTCGGATCGTGGAAGCCAAGGCCTCCAGGGGCGAGGCCGTGCTCAACAAGGTGCTGGACACCGACGAGGGTGCGCGGCGTCTGGGCGAAGTGGCGCTGGTGCCGCATTCCTCGCCGATCTCGGCCTCCGGCGTGCTGTTCTACAACACGCTGTTCGACGAAAACGCGTCCTGCCACATCGCGCTCGGCCAGTGCTATTCCAAGTGCTTCCTCGATGGTGCCTCGCTCAGCCAGGACCAGATCAAGGCACAGGGCGGCAATTCTTCGCTGATCCACATCGACTGGATGATCGGATCGGACAAGGTCGATATCGACGGCATCAGCGCCGATGGCTCGAAGGTGCCTGTCATGCGCAAGGGCGAATGGGCCTGACCGGACCCACCGCTCAGATGTCGAGATCGACGAAAAGCGCCGCATGATCGGAGGCCGCATCCTGCGGCCTCTTCAATTCCTCATAGGTGTCCCAGCGTTTCGGCCGGGAGCCCGGCCACATGCCGGTGCGGATCACGCCGCCAGCCTTCACGCGGCTGAACAGTGCGGGCGATAGAAGAATGTAGTCAATCTTGTTGCCAGCGTTACAAAGGCCATAGGTGCCGGGATAACCACCGTCATCGAACTTTGCGTGTTGGAAAACATCTTTCATCGCTCCGGCCTGCAGCAATGGCTGAAGGGGATCGCTGTCCGGCGTGTCGTTGAAGTCACCGATCACTGCGATATGCTGAAACCCCTCGGAGAGCCGCTCGGCACAGATCTCGGCGACCCGAACAGCCTGCGCCCGGCGGCGGCGATTGGCGGCAGCCGTACTGCCATAGCCCTTGCTCTTCAGATGATTGATCAGCACCAGGATCTGTTCTCCATCTGGCAAGGCCACCTCGAACTCGGGGCAGTCTCGCGAGAAGACCAAGCCGTCGCTGCCATCAGGCAAGCGGTCATCGACGTGGCTGCGCATTCTCCCGATGGGATAGGCGGCGCCGGAAAGCAGCCCGACATCAATGCCGCGCTCGTCATTGCCATCAATCAACATGACGTGGCGAAAGGGGCTGCCTGCCACCGCCGGCAGGATTTCATCATTGAAGGCCCTCAGCACTGGGCGGCTTTCAGCCTCAACCACGCCCAGAACATCAGCCTTCAGGTCGCGGATCACACGGGCCGTGTTGTGCATCGCATGTTCATTGATGGGCTCATCACGCAATTCGAGCGAGCCGACCCAATCGGCGCGGCCGGTGGCCGTAATCTCGATCCCGCCGGTTTTGGGTCTTTTGAGGAGGCCACCCCGGTTGCGGCGCAAGATAACAAAAGGCCCGGTGTCGCTCTTTTCCATGCCGAGGGTGATGATCAACTCGGCCATGCGTTTCCGGACGGCGTCGGAATAGACCTGCTCGCCCAGAAGCGAATTCAACTCGGCAAACTGCTCAAGAACCGGGCGACCCTCCGCCCAGGTCTCGAGATTCATTGCCTTCGCGCGATCAAAGAGGTTTTCGACATTATAGACGGCAAGGCGCATGGTACGTCCCCCAAGCTATTCCCGCATCATACCAGGCTTGATTATACGCCTATGACGGGAAAAGCGAAAGAACACCATGAGAGGCTGCAGCGACCCAGGTCAGGTCGCGCAACCGATTTGTCTATCGAAAGTAGACGATTTTGCCGCCGTTCATTGCCGTCTGCACCCAGAGAACGTTTTGCGGCGCGATGCCACGGATGTCGAGAGCGGCACTCAGGCTCGGATCTTCAGCAACCTCACCTTGCGCCCGGGCAAGCGAATTGCCGGTCGGATAACGGGCCTGCAAGGGGTAAGAATGGCGATCATATCCACCGCGGTCGACCTTGATGGCCATGACATTGCCGCCATACTGCTTCCCGAAGAGAATTTCTTTCGGCGTCCAGTTGCCAGCCACGGCTACGCTTGCACTGAAAGTCATCGCAGCCACTGCGGCGGCCAAAGCGATCTTGATGGTCATAGCGTACTCCATTCTAAAACGGGATCTCAACAGCCTCTCCCAGAGATGGATATGGTGTTCGCTACACCATTTTTCGACCGCCATCACGCGTGGTTGATCAGGACAGCGTCTCTTACGCCACCTATCGCTGCTCAGCGTTGGCGCGCCTTACGTGCGGCGTAACGGCGATCACGTTCCGCCTTGCGGGCAGCCTCATCTTCAACGACGCGCGAGATACGGCTATTCTCTGCCAACGCCCTTGCATCGGCTTCGGCACGCGCCGCAAGCTCTGCTGCGGCTTCACGCTCGTCAGCAGCGGCCTTGATAGCCGCCTGTTCGGCCGCCTTCAGGTCTTCACGCTCCGCACGGCGCTGATTGCGCGTTTCAACGATCGCAAGGCGCTCGGCCTGTCGATCCGCGAGTTTAGGCAGGGCTGCTTCCCGCGCAGCCTTGAAGGCTGCAAGCTGGGCCGCCTTGGCGTCGGTGGCGGTATTGCGACGCTCAGATAGTCCATTGTCTCTGCTGAATTTCAAAAGTTGCTCCAGTACTCTTCGTATATCAGGATGTCTTCGCGCGCTTGGCGACGAGAGCGGCCTTGGCGTTTTCGCGATCCTGGCGTTCTTTCGCCAGGCGCGCTTCTCTGAGGCGATTGGTTTTCTCGTCGCGTGACGACGCGATCAGATCGTGCTCTTCAAGTGCACGGCTGCGCGCCAGTGATTGCGACTGGGCCTTGGCAAAAGCAACTTCTGCGACCTGTCGGGACTTACTGATGATATCGTTCATCTCGTCCTCCTTAAACGGTGTATTAAATGAAAAAGGCCAGGCGTTATGCCTGACCTTCCAAGGGATCTTGCTCTCAGCAGTGCCAGTACATCCGTGGTCAAGGGAAAGCGGATCCCAAACGGGTTAGGCAGCCTGAAGGTTGCAGGCAGACATTTTGCCCGACTTGTTGTCGCGCTCCATGTCGTAGGAAAGCTTCTGGCCTTCAACGATTTCGCGCATACCTGCGCGTTCAACCGCCGAAATATGAACGAATGCGTCCGGGCCGCCGTTGTCAGGCTGAATGAAGCCGAAGCCCTTGGTGGAATTGAACCATTTAACTGTGCCAGTGGTCATGATGAACCCTTTCATAGCGCATAGATTTACCCCAGCGCGGCTGCGCTGCGGATCGAATAACGATTTTTGAAAGGAAGGTCCGCTCAATGTGCTGATGCACAAGCCAAATCTAGGCAAACAAATATCGACAACCACTACATAGAATTTAAATTCACTAAAGTCAACCATTGCACAGATTTATTGTGAACGGTGCCAAATTACCTATTTTTCCGACCCTGAAAACTTCGCATAACCTCCACAAATCAGGGGGATTTTCTGCGCACTGAAATCGCAGGCCTGATGGCACAGACAGCAGGCCGGTCGACGCGTTCTAATGAAGCGTCCCTCCCGCGGGTGTTTCGGATCGTGAGGCTATAGGTATCCTGAACTCCGGCGCAATCCGGCCTCAGAAAAGGCTACCCTGACCGGCCGGGGGCTCCGGCTTCCTGAGGGGCTTCATTGCCGCTGACTTCGGCGGCTGGACGACCGGCTCCGGCGGCAGACCTCCCTCGCCCGCGACAGCCCCGACGCGACCATCTGAAAACTCGATCGCAATTGCCTGACCATGAGCAAGCCCCGTTGCGCGCGATACCGGTCGATCGTTCTCATCCCGAATGACTGCATACCCGCGAGCAAGCACATTCTTGTAGGACAGCGACTGCAAGACCCGATCCTGCGCGGTGATTGCCTGGCGGGCGCGACGCAGATCATTGGCAACAGCCGCGTCAACTCGGCGGCCCAGGCTTTCCAAACGGTCTTTCGAGCGATCGGTCATTCCTTTCAGCCGTCCGGGCACGGCCGTCAATGCTGCGTCAAACCGGCCGAGCCTTGTCTTGTTGCGCTCAATCAGACGTTCCACGATGCGTTCGGACAAGGCAGCACGTTCACGCACCCTTTGGCGATGCTCACCGAGACGACGTGCAAGCATGTCGGGCGAAAGCTTGGCGGCCACCCGTTCAAAGCTGCGCCTCTTGTTCAGGGTGTTCAGCTCAAGGCTACGACCGAGATTCGTCGCGACTTCGTCAAAGCGCCGGCGCGGCAGCGCCAGCAATTGATCAAGCGAGGGCAGTGCGCGCACAAGCGCCCGCAGGTTCTGGCGGCGCAAATCCATCTGTCGGGACATTGCACCGGAGTGGCGCGCCCCCAGGGCTGCCAGTTGCGCCTCAAGCTCCGCCCGGACAGGCACCGCCATTTCAGCGGCACCGGTCGGCGTTGGCGCGCGAACATCGGCTGCGTAGTCGATCAAGGTCCAGTCGGTCTCGTGGCCAACCGCCGAAATCAGCGGAATGTCACTCGCCGCTGCTGCGCGGACGACAGCCTCGTCGTTGAAGCTCCAGAGATCCTCGAGGCTGCCGCCACCGCGTGCGACAATCAGCACGTCGGGTCGCGGAATGGGCCCGTCATGCTCCATTGCATTGAAACCATGGATCGCACTCGCCACTTCGTCGCCCGACCCTTCCCCTTGAACCTTGACCGGCCAGACCAGAACATGAACCGGGAAACGATCAGAGATACGATGCAGGATGTCGCGAATGACAGCACCGGTGGGCGAGGTAACCACGCCGATCACCTTTGGCAGGAAAGGCAGCATCTGCTTTCGCGCCGGATCGAAGAGACCTTCTGCCGTGAAGCGGCGCTTGCGCTCCTCGATCAATGCCATCAATGCGCCTGCACCCGCGGGCTCCAGCTGCTCGATAACGATCTGGTACTTCGAGGAACCGGGGAAGGTCGTGATCTTGCCGGTGGCGATCACCTCCATGCCCTCTTCAGGCCGGTATTTAAGCTTGGAGAATGCGCCCTTCCAAACGACCGCATCGATGCGTGCCTTGTCATCCTTCAGGCTGAAATAGGCATGCCCTGAGGAATGCGGGCCGCGATAGCCGGAAATTTCCCCGCGAACCCGGACATGGTCAAAGGCGGTCTCAATGGTACGCTTGATCGAACCCGAGAGTTCCGAAACGGAGAATTCGGTGAGGTTGGTCGGCGAATCGCTGTCGAAGAAATTGCTCATGGCTGATGACTTAGCGCAAAGGCGCACAGGTTTCAGCCCGCTCCGCCGGCACTCAAGTCATTTTCATTGGTTTACGGGAGGACGACGCGGAAAAGCCTCATGGCTGACGGACCGTCGAAGGGCACCGGTACCAGGTACGGAGGCACAGTGCCGGCACCCAGCGCGGCATAGAGTCCATCCGGCTTGCTCATTGCAATGCGCTCTGTCTGACCTTCAGGGCAAAAGACAAGCAGGCTGACATCGCCACCTCGCAGAAAGGCCGCCGCTTCCTTTGGCGTTGAGAGGCCGATATGCAGCTCCGTCAGCATACCCGCCTGGTTACGGTGATAAGGCCCGGTCAAAACCCGGTGATGCGTGTAACGCAGAATGTCCGCTCCCAGGTCCGAAGGCGCCGAGACCGTTCCTGCAGGTTGATTTGCCAGCGCCGCAAAGGCGGCAGAGGTCGCGCAGGCCGCACCGCCTGTCGAAGGCGGAGTCGATACGAACATCTCCTTCAGCCGCGTCGACACACCGGCCGTGCCTTCCACGAAGAGCACTCCGCCCAATGCCCAGACACTCGGCACAGCCAGCAAGGCCGAAAGAGCAAAGAGCAGGCCGGCGCCGAGATTTTCCGGCTCATCATTGTTCTTCTGTCGCAACTGACCGATCAGCGACGACAAGGGGATAATCGCCAGAAGGTTTGAAAAGAAGCTACCACGCACCTGAATGACGGCCACCAGCAGGCTGATGCACAGCATCGCCAAGAGGATCGCATGCTGCGACACGCGATCCCTGTCCATGATCCGAAACACACAGACCGCGACGGCGAACGCGCCGGCTGCGTAGAAGCCTCCAACAGTCGCGACCTCCTCTTGCAGTTGTTGCCACAAGGAACGGGCTTCCACCACACCGCTGAGCCAAAACTCATGAAGCAGAGGATCGAGATCGTTTAGCGGGTTCTGCAGGCATTGCGGTGCCACGACAACGGCCGAACCGGCAACCAGGACACCGATCACCGCAAGGGCGAGCCACCGGCCAATGAACCCGAGACCAGTGGGCAGGAAGGACGCAACAAAAAGGCCTGCGGCACCGGTTGCGAGGATGGCATAGTACCCCACGGACAAGCTATCGCAAGTGACCAATCCGTATTGAGAAGGCGGTATTGTTGCCACGAAAAGCAGCGTCAGACTGACCAGCAGGGCCAGCGAAAAGGCGCGCACCGCAGCATTGAAGCGGGCGCCACGCAACGCCCAGAGGCAGGCAATAATTGCACAGACCACGGCAATCAGCGGCGCTGTTTCGGCACCGATTGCCATGGCGAATGCGCAGGCTACGCCGACCGTCGCGTAGCTACCGATGCGCCAACGCGTGTCGAGCAGGCCGGCTACAATTGCAGCGACGATCACCGCTTGCAGATTGTGGTGATCGATCGATCCGGGCAGAAAGCGGCTGCCCGTAATGATGAAGACGGCGGTCAACATCAGTGAAACATGCATCGCAATCCGGTCATCCAGCCGAAGGGCTGCGATTGCCATGCAGGCCATGAGAGGCAGCGAGAGCAGCAGGGGCCATAAAGCAAGAGCGAAAGCTTCCGCCTGAAGGGCCGGCAGGAATAGGGAAAAGAACGCAATCAGCAGCGCAATCGGTAGATCGACCAGTCGTGACCAGTGCATCAAGGTGCCACCCTCAAGGCCCAAACGATACTGGTTGAGGTCGAACCAGGATTGGCCGGCAAGGAGATCCCTCACCTGCACAAGCCTCATGGTGTCGTCGTTGTCAGAGCCGACATAGTCTCTGAAACCCGGCATATTCAGAAGCAGGACGATGGCAACGGTAATGATCCAGTAGAGGACGACGACCCGGAGGTGCCGTTCCGGCACCCGTGCCCCCGATGAAGAATTGCCAGGTCGGATCTTGTCGGCCACGGCGAATTTCCTCCATGCTCTCTCGATGCCGACGCCGTGTCTTGCAATATTACGCGGCGCCTCCTGCGGCGAAACCTAGCCTTAACCTTCTCAAGAAATAGTAAAGCCGCGCGTGGCCAAAGGGGCCCTCGCACAAGTGATGGGTTTTGCGTTCATGAGTGCATCGGTACACCAAAAGCCGGATATTGCAGTCCTTCTTCCCTGCTACAATGAAGCGGCAACCATTGGCCAGGTCGTACGCGACTTCAAAGAAGCGCTGCCGGACGCGCGCATCTATGTCTATGACAACAATTCAACCGATGGCACGGCTTTGACGGCGATGCTGGCCGGAGCCACCGTTGTGCGTGAGCGCCGCCAGGGCAAAGGCCACGTCGTTCGCCGGATGTTCTGCGATATCGATGCAGACATCTACATCATGGCAGACGGCGATGGCACCTATGGTCCGGCCGACGCCGAAGAACTGATCCGCACGCTGATCACCGAACGCGCCGATATGGTGGTGGGCACCCGCCGTGGCGTCCATGACGATGCCGGTCGCAACGGCCACGCTTTTGGAAACCGTCTGTTCAACGCACTCTACCGCCTGATGTTCGGCAACGACTTCACCGACATCCTGTCAGGCTACCGCGCCTTCTCACGCCGCTATGTGAAAAGCTTCCCCGCCGTATCAGCCGGCTTTGAGATCGAAACGGAAATGTCGGTTCATGCCTCGCGGCTGAAGCTGCCGGTGTGCGAGATCGAACTCGACTACGGTCGCCGGCCTGAAGGCTCGCATTCCAAGCTGTCGACCTTCAAGGATGGCTTCAAGATCCTCTGGATGTTTGCCATGCTGATGAAGGAAACACGGCCCTTTGCCTTTTTCGGGCTTATTTCAGCCGGCCTGATGGGCCTCAGCCTCGGCTTCATGATGCCGGTTCTGTTCGAGTTCTTCACCACGGGCTTCGTTGCCCGCGTGCCCACCTGGATCCTCGCCGTGACACTGATGCTGATGTCCTTCCTGTCATTCACGGCAGCGCTGATCCTCGATTCCGTCGCACGATCACGCGCCGAGCAGTTGCGCATCCACTATCTGACGCTGCCCGCGCTAAGCCCACTCGTTGCGCCGCAACGGAAAACCGAAGCGGCAAAATCCGCTAGATCTTCAAAGTCGAAGACCACCGCTTCGAAGGCTGCATGAAGAAATTCCTGCGTTTTATCGTGGTCGGCGCCACAGGATTTCTGGTCGACATGGGGGTCTTGTGGCTGTTGCTCACGTTCACTCCCCTGGGCCCCTTGGCGGGCCGGGTCATCGCGATTGCACTTGCCCTGCTCTCGACTTGGCAGCTCAACCGCCATTTCACCTTCGGTGCTTCGAAACGAGCGGTTGTCGTTGAGGGCTTCCGCTATGGCTTCATTGGCGCCATCACATCGCTCGTCAATTATGGTGTCTATGCGGGGCTGCTCCTCGCCGCCCCGCTTCTCAGCCCCTATGTCGCCCTGGTCGCCGCCTCGGTGGCGGCGATGCTATTCAGCTTCTTTGGGTATTCCCGCTACGTCTTTCGCCGCTGACGGCAAGCCGCAGCTTACACCGCTTCCCAGCCATCCTTCTCCGATGCGCGGTAGATGGCATCGATCAGCTTCTGGTTTGCTTTTGAGTTTTCGAGCGTGACAATCTCGCCCATCGTGCCGGACACGGCACGGGCAAAGGCTTCTGCCTCCAGCTTGTACTGGCGGCTGTCGGGGAAACGGAAGATCTGTGAAACATTATGTCCGCGATTGGTGAGCTCGACCTCCTCGGCGCCCCAGCGGTCGGCGTTAAACGGCGACTTCACCTCGATGAACCCATCCGTGCCATGGAAAACCATCAATTGGCGATTGGCCATCTGGGTCGAGACATAGAAGTTCAGCTCGAAACCGCCGAAATCTGCCTTTACGCTCGAATAGATGTCCGTGCCGAAGTCCGGATCGCGCTCGATGGTCGACTGGACGCGGACCGGCTCCTTGCCGGTCACAAAACGCGTGGTGATCGTCGGATAGACGCCGATATCGGGGAGCGCGCCGCCGCCAAGCTCCGGAATGTTGCGCATATTGCCGGGGTCGCGGTTGAAGTATGTGAAGGAGCCCTGCACCATCTTCAAAGTGCCGATGGCGCCCTCGGCCAGCAGCTCGCGGACCTTCAGCCAGACTGGTGCATAGGTCACCATGTAGGCTTCTGTGACGAGAACCTTGTTGCGGTCGCGGGCTTCGATGATGGCGTCGATCTCTTCGGCCTTCAGGGCGATCGGCTTTTCGCAGAGCACGTGCTTTCCGGCATTTGCGGCTTTGATCGACCATTCTACATGCTGGGAAGTTGGCAGCGGAATATAGACGGCGTCGATCACATCTGACGCCAGCATCTCCTCGTAGGACCCAAAGGCATGCGGCACGGAGAAGCGGTCGGCCATTTCGCGCGCTCTTTCGAGATCACGGCTTGCAACTGCCGTGACAACGGCATTTTCCGCATCCTGGATGGCGGGAACGACGAGTTCGCGACCGATTTTGGCCGTCGACAGAATTCCGAAACGCAGCATTTGGTGACCTCCCTGAAATGTTAAGGCGGACCTTAGGCGAAGGGGTTCTGCCGTGCAATTGCACCGCGCCGCAATCCCCGTTCAACCGCAGAACACCTGAATGACCCATCTATGAAATTGAATGGTGCATTGAAGGCAGCCGCACTAGTCTTCTCCTGATCAAGTGCAATGAAAGGACATGCCCATGCAAAAACGCGCGCTTGGCCGCACCGGCCTCACCATTGCTCCCGTGGTCTTTGGTGGAAATGTCTTTGGCTGGACAGCCAATGAGAAGACTTCCTTCGACCTGCTGGATCGCTTTTTCGGCGCTGGCTTCGACACGATCGACACGGCGGATGTCTATTCAGCCTGGGTCGACGGGCATCAGGGTGGCGAGAGCGAGACGATCATCGGGAAATGGCTGAAGCGGGGCTATGTCGCGCGTGACAAGGTCACCATCGTGACCAAGGTCGGTTTCGACAACAATGGCGCTAAGACCGGGCTTTCTGCGAGATGGATTGCGGAAGCCGTCGAGGGCTCGCTGAAACGGCTTGGAACCGACTATATCGACCTTTACCTCGCGCATAAACCGGATAACGACGTCCCCATCGAGGAGACTCTCACGGCGTTTTCGCGCCTGAAGGACGAGGGTAAGATCCGCGCGATTGGCTGCTCCAACTATGATGCCACACAGCTTCAGGCCTCGCTCGATGCCGCCGCGCGCAACGGACTGCCACGCTTTGACGTTCTGCAGCCCGAATACAATCTCTACACGCGCGACCGGTTCGAAGGCCCGATCCGGGATCTCTGCCTCGCCGAAGACATCGGCGTGATCAGCTATTATGCGCTGGCGGCAGGTTTCCTCACCGGCAAATATCGCGTGAAGGCCGACACCGAAGGAGCTGCCCGCTCCTACCGGGTCGGCGACTATCTGGACGCGCGCGGTCTCTCCATCCTTGCCGCGCTGGATCAGGTTGCAGCGGAAACCGGCACCACTCAGGCGACCGTCGCCATCGCCTGGGTCGCGGCACGGCCGGGCATCACCGCACCGATCGCGTCTGCCACCAGCCTCAGACAGCTCGACAGCATGATTGCTGCTGCCACGCTTAAGCTGACGCCAGTTCAAATGGACTTGCTCAACAAGGCGGGAGAGTGACCATGCAATATCGAAAACTCGGGTCTTTGACCACATCCAGCCTTGGCCTCGGCTGCATGGGCATGAGCCATGCCTATGGCACCAATCTCGATGACGCTTCCGCGCAGGCGCTGTTTGACAGAGCCATCGACCTCGGCGTGACCTTCTTTGACACCGCCGAGGTCTACGGCCCCTTTACCAACGAGGAACTGGTGGGCAGAGGCCTGAGGAAGCACCAGGACAAGGCGGTCATCGCCACGAAGTTCGGCTTCACCATTGGCGACGCAGAAAAGGCGGCGCGCCCGTCCGGTCTCGACAGTCGGCCGGAAAGGGTGCGCGCAGTCGCTGAAGCCTCGTTGAAGCGGCTCGGCATAGAGACGATCGACCTCTTGTACCAGCACCGGGTCGACCCCGAGGTCCCGATCGAAGAGACGGTCGGCGCGATGGCGGATCTGGTGAAGGAGGGCAAGGTCAAGGCGCTGGGCCTATCCGAGGCAAGCGCAACCACCTTGCGCCGGGCCCATGCGACCCATCCCATCGCCGCCATCCAGAGCGAATATTCTCTCTGGACACGCGATCCCGAAACGAATGGTGTGCTGGACACGTGCCGCGACCTTGGTATCGGCTTCGTACCCTTTTCGCCGCTCGGCCGCGGCATGCTGACGGGCGCCTTGAAAGATCTCTCCAAGCTGAGCGAGAGCGATTTCCGCCGCGGCCTTCCGCGTTTCGACCAGGAGAATTTCGACGCCAATCTCGCGCTGGTCAGTGCTCTCGAAAACATGGCCGCGGAAAAGGGTGTGGCTCCGGGTCAATTGGCACTTGCCTGGGTTATTGCCCAAGGCGATTTCATCGTACCGATCCCGGGAACGACCAAAATCGCCAATCTGGAAAGCAATGTTGCCGCCACCGAGATCATGCTGAGCCCTGCCGATATCGCCGCCCTTGGTTCAATCGTTGCACCTGAAAAAGTCGCTGGCGCGCGCTACAACGAAGCGATGTCAAAAATGGCGGGGCGCTAAAGGCCTCAAGATGCAAAACGCCGGCTGGCGGCGACGCACAAGACGACAAGCAGGGCCGTGACCAGCATGGAAGGGCTGACCTTCTCCTGCAGCAGCCCGGCCGCCAGCACAAAGCCGAGGAAGGGTTGGAGCAGCTGCAGCTGCCCGACAGAGGCGATGCCGCCGAGGGCGAGGCCGCGATACCAGAAGATGAAGCCGATCATCATGCTGAACAGTGAGACGTAGGCCAGCGCCAGCCATCCAGATGTCGAAACATCAGCCAGGGTCTCCGGCATGGTCCAGAGTGCCAGCGGCAGCATGACCGGCATTGAAACCACCAGCGCCCAGCTGATCACCTGCCAGCCGCCGAGGCGACGCGACAGGCGCGCACCCTCGGCATACCCGAGGCCGCAGGCGAGGATCGCCGCGATCATCATTCCGGCACCGGACAAGGCCATATCAGCCGTCGTCGAGAGCGCAAAACCCGCGACCAGCGCCGCGCCCATGACGGAGAACATCCAGAAGGCCAGAGAGGGCCGCTCACCAGCGCGCAACACACCGAACAACGCCGTGCAGAGCGGCAAGAGGCCGATGAAAACGATCGACTGGGCGGAGTTGATGCTCTGTAGCGCGATCGCGGTCAAAAGAGGGAAACCCACCACCACCCCGAGCGCGATAGTTACCAGTGATGGCAGATCGCTGCGCAGCGGTCGCTTCTGCCGTAAAACCACAAGCACTGCGGCGCCGAGAACAGCCGCGATGACGGCCCGGGCGGAGGTTAAAAACAGAGGAGCAAAATCGGCGAGGCCCACTCGTGTTGCCGGCAGAGATCCGCTGAAGATCAACACACCGACAAAGCCACTGGCCCATGCCTTCCACGAGGTCGTCATCTGTATCTCCGTTTTCCAATGCTCCCGTATTGCCCCGTTTGGGCCTGGCATCTCCAGAGACAATGCAATACAATTTTGACAAACTGTATTGATAACGAAAGCCATACAGATGAACGAGTACGTACGGCCATCGGAGCCACCAGCATCACGCACCGAACTTGTCATGGGCGATATTCGCGGACGCATTGGCGGGGGAAAGCTTGCCCCCAATGATCGGCTACCCTCGATCCGGCAACTCGCGGCAAGCCTTTCTGTCTCGCCCTCCACAGTCGTCGAGGCCTATGACAGGCTAGCAGCCGAAGGCCTCATCCGGGCCCGCCCCGGTTCCGGCTTCTTCGTTACCGAGGCCGGCCGCACGTCCGCACCGCTCGTTCGCCTGGAGCCGCCCCGCGCTGCGGAGGTCGACCCCTTCTGGGTGGCACGCCAAGCGCTCGATGCCGATCCCGGAACGTCGAAGCCCGGTTGCGGCTGGCTGCCGCCGGACTGGATGCCGACGGCGCTCCTGCATGCCGGCATGCGCACCGTGCTGCGCCAGGCGACGAGCTTGACGACCGACTACGGACCCTCCCGCGGCAGTGCGGCGCTACGACGTTTCGTGGAAACGCGGCTACGTCAGCAGTCGATTGCGCTCGCCGACGATCAGATCCTGCTTGCCGGCTCCGCGACCCAGGCGCTCGATCTCGTCTGCCGGCTGCTCTTGCGCCCCGGCGACAGGGTGATCGTCGATGATCCCTGCTACTTCAATTTCCAAACGCTGCTGCGCGCACACCAGGCGATCGCAGTGCCTGTAGCCTATACGCAAAACGGGCCTGATATTTCCGCCTTTGAGGCGGCGGTCCTGCGTGAAGCGCCGCGACTTTATCTGACCAATTCCGGCCTGCACAATCCGACGGGTGCGACGCTCTCGCCGCAAGTCGCCCACCAGCTGCTCGGTATTGTCTCCCGCGCAGACATGCTGGTCGTTGAAGACGATATCTTCGCCGATTTCGAACCCGAACCGGCCATCACGCTCGCGACCCTGGACGGGCTTTCCCGTGTCATCCGCATCGGTAGCTTCTCAAAAACCATCTCCGCCTCATTGCGGGCAGGTTTCATCGCAGCCGATGCCGAGCGGATCCGCCTACTGACCGACCTGCAGGTCGCCATTCAGTTCGGCGGGCCGAGCCAAGTCGCGACCGAGACGATCCATAGCGTGCTTGCAAGCGGCGGCTATCGAAAATACCTCGACCACTTACATCGACGGCTCGACACAGAACGACGCGCGACCGCAAGACGCCTTGGCGAACTCGGCGTTGAACCCGTGCTCATGCCGCGTGGCGGGCCCTATCTCTGGTGTCGGATGCCGCAAGGTGTCAGTTCCACCGCTCTCGCGCAGGCCGCACTGCCACAAGGTGTGGTGTTGGCACCCGGCAACGTTTTCAGTCCATCGCTGTCATCGGATAACTTCATGCGATTCAACGTCGCACATATGGGCGATGCGCGTCCGTTTCGTGTGCTGGAGCGGGCACTGAAGACCTTGGCGCATGGGTGAAAACGGAGGCTTGACGCCAGCGACGCATTAACATGACTTTTTCTATCTTGTTTGAAAGGGCATTTGGCAGTACGTGGCTGCCATCGAATTTTCCAGGATGCTCCCATGATCAAATTTCCTTCCGCACTTCTCGCCGTGGGCGTCGCTGCCTGCAGCTTCGTGGCGACATCCGCCGCAGCGGCGACGCAGTACCCTCTGACGATCAAGAATTGCGGCATCGACGTCACCTTCGCAAAGGCACCGGAGCGTGCGATCGGCCTTGGCCAGAACAGCGCGGAAATCCTCCTCATGCTCGGCCTCGAAGGCAAGATGGCCGGTACGGCCTTCTGGCCGAGCAAGGTCCTGCCGGAATTGGCTGAGGCGAACGAGAAGGTGAAGCTCCTTACCGTCGAATTCCCGACCTTCGAATCCATGCTCGCGGAAAACCCCGATTTTGTTGCCGCCGCCCTGCCGAGCCTGATTGGACCGGACAGCAAGGTCGCCAAGCGCGAAGACTTCACCAAGCTCGATATCCCGACCTATCTCTCGCCCAGCACCTGCCTTGCGAAGAAGGACGATACCGATCTCTACGGCGCCCGTGACAAGCTCTGGAGCATGGACATCCTCTACCAGGAGATCGACGAACTCGCGCAGATCTTTGACGTCGCCGATCGCGGCCAGACGCTGATCGCTGACTTGAAGGCACGCGAGGCGGCGCTTCGCGCTTCCGTACCGGCGTCGGGTGAGAAGCTTTCCTATGTTTTCTGGTTCTCCAGCCCGTCACCTTCCGCAGATGCCTATCTCGGTGGCAAGAACGGTGCGTCCGGCTATATCGCCGACGTGCTCGGTGGCGTGAACGCAATCGATACGGAAGCCGAATGGCCGGCGCTGGGCTGGGAGAGCATCATCGCCTCCAATCCCTCCGTCATCGTCGTCGCCAGCCTCGACCGTAACCGCTGGGAACTCGACAAGCCGGAAGCCAAGATTGCCTTCCTCACGTCTGATCCGGCGACCAGCCAGATGCCGGCCGTCAAGAACAATGCCATCGTTGTCATGGACGGCCAGGCGATGAACCCGACGATCCGCACCATATTCGGCGCCGAGCAGGTTGCCGAGCAGCTGAAGGCACGTGGTCTGATCAAGTGAGGCAGTCGGCAGGTGCAGCGCAGGTGTTTCGCGTTTTAGCGCTCGTCGCGCTGTCGCTGACTGCCGTCATTTTCGTGGTGGCATTGAGTGTCGGGATTGGCGATCTGCCGATCCCGATCATTACCACATTCCTTGCGATTTCCAACAAGCTCGGCTGGACGACAGCCGAGCTCAATCGCATCCATGAAGCGGTCATCTGGGATTACCGGCTGAGCCGCGCGCTGGTCGCTGCCTTCTGCGGTGCGGGTCTGGCAATCTCGGGCGCAATCATGCAGTCGCTGCTGCGCAATCCTCTGGCCGAACCCTATGTGCTCGGCATTTCTGCCGGCGCATCCACCGGTGCTGTCAGCATCGTCATTCTCGGCTTCGGCTCCGGAGCGGTCTCCCTGTCTGCCGGTGCCTTTGCCGGCGCCTTTGCCGCCTTCCTGTTCGTGGCCCTACTCTCCAACGGCACGCGCGGCGGCGCAGACAGGACCATTCTTGCAGGCGTTGCCGCCTCGCAGCTCTTCAATGCCGCCACCTCCTACATCGTGACGACCGCAGGCAATGCCCAGCAAGCGCGCGATGTCATGTTCTGGCTGCTCGGCAGCTTCGGTGGCGTTCGCTGGCCGGAATTCGCTCTAGTCTCCCTCGTCGTCGGGCTCGGGCTTGTCGCCTGTCTCGCCTATTCGCGCATTCTTGACGCGTTTGCCTTCGGTGACGAGGCCGCCGCAGCACTCGGCGTCAATGTCGGTCGCGCCCGGCTTGCCCTGTTCTGTCTGACCGCCATGTTGACCGCGACGATCGTCAGCATGGTCGGCTCGATCGGCTTTGTCGGGCTCGTCATTCCGCATGCCGCGCGTTTCGTTGTAGGTCCGCTGCATATCCGGCTCCTGCCGGCCTGCGCGATCGGCGGGGCCATTTTCATGGTGCTCGCCGACATCGCCTCGCGGATCCTGGTGCCGCAGCAGGTACTGCCAATCGGTGTCGTGACCGCGCTCGTGGGCGTACCGGTCTTTTCCATCATCCTCTATCGTTTCCAGCGTCCAACATGAGCATCACGGCTGACACCATCACCTGGAAGATCGGATCGAAGACCATTCTCGAAAAGGTAAGTTTTGCCGCACGCCCGGGCGAAATGCTTGGCCTGCTCGGCCCGAACGGCTCGGGCAAGACCTCGCTGCTGCGGCTGCTCGCCGGCTTGAAGCGCCCCCATTCCGGCACGGTCAGTCTGGACGGGCGCGACATACAGTCGATTTCCCGCAAAACGATCGCCCAGCGCGTCGCCTTTGTCGAACAACACGCGACGACCAACGCCAATCTGAGGGTGGTGGACGTTGTCAAGCTTGGGCGCTTTCCACATCGTTCGATGTTCTCCGCCTGGACACATGAGGACGAGATGGCCGTCGAACAGGCCCTCGAGCGCGCCGGCATGGCGTCCAAACGCGATCACACGTGGCAGAGCCTGTCCGGCGGGGAGCGACAACGCGCGCATATCGCACGGGCCCTGGCACAGACGCCCAGAGAAATCATTCTCGACGAGCCAACCAACCATCTCGACGTGCAGCACCAGATCGCGCTTCTGTCGCTGATCTCCGATCTGCCGCTCACCAGCGTGATCGCCTTGCACGATCTCAATCACGCGGCGATGTTCTGCGACCGGTTGATGGTGCTCAAGGAAGGGTCCGTCGTCGCCTGCGGCACACCGGAGGAGGTGTTGACGACCGAACTTCTGCGTGATGTTTTCTCGATCGATGCTCATGTCGAACTATCGGCGCATCACGGCCGTCCGCTGATCCAGTTCAAACGCTCGGACCGACGCAAACGAGGTGCTTGAACGCATCTCCGCTCAATCCCGGGTGAAGTGATCTGGCTGGAATTCCGACACAGGTGCGCCCGGCCTTAAACCGCCCTTAAGCTTGCATAACACATCCCTAAAGCACCCCTAAATTGCACTGGTTGTTCCTGATTTTGGCCAGACGTAGTGTGGCCACGGCTGCAGGGAGGCATCCAACACAGCGCAGCCAAAAATCCCAATCCACCTTTCATCTGAGGAGATATGGCATGGACACGCTCACGCAATCCGTCATCGCCCAGACTTACTGGGATAAGGGCCTTAAGTATTTCAAGGCCGGGGATGATGCCACGACCGCCATTCAGAATCTCTACTTCGATTGGAGGCCGCCTTTCGACCTTAACTCCCTGGCTGCAATCATCGGCGCCCTTTATGCGAACAACTATTGGGCAGCGAACCAAAGCGAAGGTCAGCGCATGTCGGTCACCACACTGGCCTATGACATCAGCGCCGCCATCGGCATCAACATCAGCGACGCCACCAGGGCCGCACAATTCGCCTTCTCGCGCTGGTACGGGCTCTTTGTCCGCGCCAACACCAACAACAGTGGCGAGATCCCGAAGGCGGGCACGCTGACCGCAAGCCCCGACGTGCTGGTCAATGGCAATTCGCCGCTGTCACCGCGCCTGATCATCACCAACTGGAACCAGGCGACCTGGGGACCGCAGCCCAATCTGAAGAATTATGCCTATGGCCGGGCACAGAGCCTGAACATCGGCGTCAGCATCACGGCGCCGACCTGCAGCATGTACTATACCGATGCCGGCTTCCTGCCGCCGCCAAGCAGCTGGAACAAGGTCTTCACCTTCGACGACCAGAACCCGACATCGCCCTTCGTCGATATCAGCGGTGCAACGACGCTGACGCCGCAGACCCGGGCCGCAACGAAAGACGCGTTCGGCGTCAATTTCCCCGGCAGCGGCCACTATTGCATGATCACCGCCGCCTCAAGCGAGTTCTTTACCAATGCGCCGGATGCGGGCCAGGGCAACTGGAACTCAACAACCTGGTTGCAATATAACGGTGCGGCCGGCTGGCACAACATCGACGTTTCCCAGACCGGCAAGGCGACACTGAAGTTCTACAATCAGGACAGCACGGCGGAACGGTTCGTCTTCGAGGCGCATTGCGTCAACATGGATGAAGGTGGAAGGGTTTCGATGGCGGTATCCGGCCTGATGCCCACGACCGAAGCGAAGATACATCAGAAGTATCAGGTGGTTAGAGCTGAGGTCGAAATCCCTGCCAACTTTACCGGCGAACTTGAAGTCGATTTTGGCAAGCTCCCGCCGAATGCCGCGATTACCTTCTACAAATACTGGGTGGTCACCAAGGGGCATGAACACCACCGGGCCGCCGCCGTCATGCGTCAAGACCTCCGTGCGGCCGTCAACATGGAGCCGGTTCTCCTGCCGATGGGCGACTTCACCTTCGTCGGATCGATGTAACCCACCCCTATTGCCATAAGGCCAGCGATGGCCGCGCTAGGCTAAAAACAAAAGCGCCCCTTGGGAAAGGGGCGCTTCGTGTCTTTCGCGAGATCAGGTCACCTAGCGCCGCAGGCTGCCGCCAGTCGACTTCTCGACATTTGCGACGATCTTCTTCGTCAGCGCATCGAAATCCTCATCCGTCAGGGTCTTATCGGATGGCTGGATCAACACTTCGATCGCCACGGACTTCTTGCCTTCACCCACCGATGCGCCTTCGAAGATGTCGAAAACATTGACACCCGTCACCAGCTTACGGTCGGCGCTCGTGGCGGCCTTGATTATGGCGCCGGCTTCTACCGATTTCTCGACGACAAAGGCGAAATCTCGCTTCACCACCTGGAATGGCGACAGTTCCAGTGCTGGCTTGGTGCGGGTTGCCTTCTTTTTGGGGTCAGGCAGGGCATCGACATAGATTTCGAAGCCGCACAGCGCACCGGAAACGTCGAGTGCTTCCAGCGTCTTCGGGTGGAACTCGCCGAAGCTGCCGAGGATGACCTTGGGACCGGCCTTGATCGTGCCGGAACGACCCGGATGATACCATTCCGGCCCACCCTGCTCGATCTGGACATTGCTCATCGGAATGCCGCAGGCTTCAAGCACGGCGAGTGCATCGGCCTTGGCATCGAAGACGTCGACGGACTTGCCGCCGCCCTTCGCGTGGTTCGACCACATGCGACCAGCGCCGGCGATCGAGGCCGTGCCGCGGCGCGCACCGCCGGCAACGCGGCGCTGCGTATCCGGCGTATCGCCCTCATAGGTACCGGAGACTTCGAAGATCGCCACGTCACCAAAGCCGCGGTCGGCATTGCGCTGGGCCGCCGTCAGCAGGCCGGGCAGCAGCGAGGGACGCATATCCGACATGTCGGCCGCGATCGGATTGACCAGCTTCAACGCGTCGCTGCCACCGCCAAAGAGCTTGGCATGATCTGCGGGGATGAAGGACCAGGTAACCGCCTCCAGCATGCCACGCGAGGCGAGCGCCCGGCGGGCGGAACGGGTGCGGATCTGCAGCGTGGTCAGGATCTTGCCGTTGACCGAACCGGTCGGCGGCAGCGGCTCGGGCTTGATGTTGTCAACGCCATGCATGCGCATGACCTCTTCCACCAGATCGGCCTTGCCATCAACATCAGGACGCCAGGACGGCACGGAGACCTTGGCTGAGGTCTCGTCGCCCGAGAGGATCTCGAAGCCGAGGGAGGTCAGGATCTGGCGTGACTCATCGTTGGAAACGGTAAGGCCCGTCAAACGCTTCACTTCCGAATAGGGGAAGTCGACCACCTTCTTCTGGTGACCCTTGTAGCCTTCCACTTTCCTTTCTGCCGCTGTACCCCCGCACATCTCGATCACGAGTTCGGTGGTGCGTTCCAGACCCGGAACCATATATTCCGGGTCAACGCCGCGCTCGAAACGATAACGTGCATCGGTGATGATGCCATGGGCGCGGCCGGTCTTGGCGATGTTGATCGGGTCCCAGAGTGCGGACTCGATCAGCACATTGACGGTGTTCTCATCGCAGCCCGAATGCTCGCCGCCCATGATGCCGCCGATGGACTCGGGGCCGATATCGTCAGCGATGACGACATTGTTCGGGTTCAGCTTGTAGGTACGGGTGTCGAGCGCGAGGATCTCCTCGCCTTCCTTCGCCCGGCGCACGACAAGCGCGCCCTTGACCTTGTCCGCGTCGAAGACATGCATCGGCCGACCCTGGTCGAAGGTCATGTAGTTGGTGACGTCGACGAGTGCCGAGATCGGACGAAGGCCGATCGACAGCAGGCGCTGCTGCATCCATTTCGGGCTCGGGCCATTCTTCACACCGCGCACGAGGCGGTAGGCGAAGCCGGGGCAGAGATGGTCTTCCAGCTCGAGCTTCACCTCATGCGGCGTCTCGCCCTCGATCTTGAAGCCAGGCGCCTTCGGGGCCTTGAGCGTGCCAAGGCCGGAGGCTGCGAGATCGCGGGCGATGCCGAAGACGCTGGTGCAGTCCGGACGGTTCGGCGTCAGGTTGATCTCGATGACCGGATCGTCGAGGCCGGCATAGGAGGCAAACGAGGTGCCAACAGGCGCATCCTCGGGCAGGTCGATGATGCCGTTGTGATCCTCGGAAATGTTGAGCTCCTTTTCGGAGCACATCATGCCGTGGCTTTCGACACCGCGGATCTTGCCGACCGAGAGCGTCACGTCGATGCCAGGCACGTAGGTGCCTGGGCGGGCGAGCGCACCGACCATGCCGGCGCGGGCGTTCGGCGCACCGCAGACGATCTGCACCGGCTTGCCGTCACCGGCATCGACAGTGAGGACCTTGAGCCGGTCCGCTTCCGGATGCTTTTCCGCTGTCAGGATCTTGGCGATGACGAAGGGCTTGTAGGCCGCCTTGTCGTCGACGTCCTCGACCTCAAGGCCGATCGCGGTCAGGCGCTCGCAAATTTCCTTGAGCGTGGCGTCGGTTTCCAGGTGATCCTTCAGCCAGGAGAGTGTGAATTTCATTGTCTTTATCTCCTTAGACGCTCAGGCCGCCGAACAGCGTCGGCACGTCGAGCGGGCGGAAACCGTAGTGGCTCATCCAGCGCACATCGGCGTTGAAGAAGTCGCGCAGGTCCGGCATGCCGTATTTCAGCATCGCGATGCGGTCGAGGCCCATGCCCCAGGCAAAGCCCTGGTACTCGTCCGGGTCGAGGCCGCCGGCACGCAGCACGTTCGGATGAACCATGCCGCAGCCCAGGATTTCCATCCAGTCCTTGCCTTCGCCGAACTTGACGATCGGGCCCGAGGACCGGTCGCACTGGATGTCGACCTCGAAGCTCGGCTCGGTGAAGGGGAAGAAGGACGGGCGGAAGCGCATGGTGACGCTGTCGACTTCAAAGAAGGCCTTGCAGAATTCTTCCAGAATCCAGCGCATGTGGCCGACATTCGCCGTCTTGTCGATGACCAGGCCTTCGACCTGGTGGAACATCGGCGAATGGGTGGCGTCGGAATCCTGCCGATAGGTCTTGCCCGGGATGACGATGCGGATCGGCGGCTTCTGGCTCTCCATTGTGCGGACCTGCACCGGTGAGGTGTGCGTGCGCAGAACCTTGCGCTCACCGGCCTCGTTCGGCTGGAGGAAGAAGGTGTCGTGCATCTCGCGGGCCGGATGGCCTTCCGGGAAGTTCAGTGCCGTGAAGTTGTAGTAGTCGGTCTCGATGTCCGGACCTTCGGCAATCGAGAAGCCCATGTCGGCGAAGATCGCGGTGATCTCATCGACGATCTGGCTGATCGGATGGATGCGGCCACGTTCTGCCGGCGACGAACGGACCGGCAGGGAAACGTCGAGGGTCTCCGCCTTCAGGCGCGCGTTGATTGCGGCGTCCTTGAGCGTGTTCTTCCGCGTGGTGATCTCTTCGGTGATCTCGTTCTTCAAGGCGTTGATGGCCGCGCCGCGGGTCTGGCGCTCTTCCGGGGTCATCGAGCCCAGTGTCTTCAGAAGTTCGGAAACCGAGCCCTTTTTGCCGAGTGCTGCGACACGCACGCTTTCGATCGCCTGTTCGTCGCCGGCGGCGGCGATCTCCGCCAGGAGCTGTGCCTTCAATGCGTCTAGTTCAACCATCTTGTCCTGCCTTGGCGGTGTTCCAGCCCTCCGCTGCCGTGAGCGGGGCCTTTGTCAAAAATTCGGTTGCCATGATGAAGCGTCGCAGATCACTACCCATGTGAACGCGGCCGATCAACCGGGCGAGCGGCAAAATTCGGCCAATCACGCGCGTCAGGCTGCGCAATTGATGCCGTGCCGCCTCAGGCGCGCCGGCCGACCATGCTTCAAGCGCTGCCGGGCATGTTGCTTGCGGCTCCGCGGCTGTTGAAGTGACGATCAGAAAATAGAGAAGGACGTCGCGGGCCTGCGCCATGCCAAGGGGCATCACGGCCGCCGGATCCTCTTCGAAATCCATGAATCCAACCTCACCATCGCGCAGGAAGAAGTCTCGCACGTGGGGGCGACCATGGCTCAAGCCTGCGGCGTGGACCCGCCCGAGCTGCCGCGCCGCCTTGATCAGCAGCGCGTCGTGGCGTGCGGGATCATCACCGCGCATCTCCTTCAGTGTCTGCTGCAGCGTCGGCCCGACATCGGCCATCACCATCGCGGTCTTCGAAGCATAGAGGATGCGCGGCACCGCAAAGCCTGCTTTTGCGAATGCGGCCATGCGGGCAACTTCCCTGGCCTGCATCGCTTCCGGCGCCAGTTGCGGCGACGGCGTCAGGAAGGGGATGCGCAGCAGGGCAGCCAGACCGCCCTGGATCGAGACCAGTGGCGGCAGCACCTTCACCCCCTGGCGCTTGATCCAGAGCCGGCGGTGCGGCAGGTCCAGACACTGGACGCGACCGTCACTGCCGACAAGCACCTTTAGCACTTCGGCGATCTCGTGATCTGCGAGCTCCGCACCATTGATTATCGGTCCGAAGCCTTCTCCTAGATAAGCCATGGCAACCTTCTGCCGCTGGGGCAATACAAGGAAAAACCCGCGCTGGCGATCCAGCGCGGGTTTCCCAGATAGTCACAAATTTGGGAAGCGCTGGCTTACTTGACCGCGCTTTCAAACTCGTTGGCCGAACCGGCATCCTTGAGGTACTCGAGAGCCTTCTTGGAGGCTTCGACCAGCGCACCGAATGCTGCCGGCTCATGGATGGCCATGTCGGAGAGAACCTTGCGGTCGACTTCGATGCCAGCCTTGTTGAGGCCGTCAATGAAGCGGCCGTAGGTCAGGCCGAATTCGCGGACAGCAGCGTTGATACGCTGGATCCACAGAGCGCGGAAGTTGCGCTTGTTGTTCTTGCGGTCGCGGTAAGCAAACTGCTTGGAACGATCAACAGCAGCCTTTGCTGCGCGGATCGTGTTCTTGCGGCGGCCGTAGAAACCCTTGGCCTGCTTGAATACCTTGTTGTGCTTGGCGCGGGAAGTTACGCCACGTTTTACGCGTGCCATGTCATGATCTCCTTAATGGTCCAATAGCGATCGGGTCTCAGAGACCGTTCGGCAGGTAGTTCTTTACGACCTTCTTGCCGTCTGGTTCAGCCAGAACCATCGTGCCGCGGGCGTCGCGAATGAACTTGTTGGACCGCTTGATCATGCCGTGGCGCTTGCCGGCGGCAGCCGCCTTGACCTTGCCAGTGGCGGTAATCTTGAACCGCTTCTTGGCAGCAGACTTCGTCTTCATCTTGGGCATTTTGCTACTCCATTTTTCTTGTATCGAAGCCTGCTGACGAGGCTGGCTTCAAGCATCAAAAACGGCCACGGCATGCCCTGCCGGACCGTTCGGACGGGGGCTTATAACCGCGACGCCCCAAAAGCGCAACGGGGTGAGCGCTGAATCTTCGCCCGAAACTATCGTGAGGCCGGCAATTGCAGGCTGACATGCAAACCTCCCAGCTCCGATCCAGCAAAGGAGATCGAACCGCCATAGGCTGCCAGGACGTCCGCGGTGATTGCAAGGCCAAGCCCTGTGCCATTATCCGGCTCCAGATGAACGCCTCTGCTGACGATCTGTTTGAGGTCACCCTCGGCTACGCCGGGGCCGTCATCCTCGACATCCACGCGAATGAGCTGCTCATGCCGCCGGGCAGAGACCGCAATCGTGGCGCTGGCAAAACGGCTTGCATTGTCGAGCACATTTCCCAGAGCCTCGGCCAAATCGGCAGGGTCCATGTCAACCGTCAGATGCTCGTCGATGTTGACGTTCCAAACGACATGTCTTGCTGCGGTGACGGGCGAAAGAACGGTAACGAGCTTGCCCGTCAGCGAAGCGAGGCCTGCATGGGCCATCTGCTCGACTCCGAGACGCGCCGATTGCAGCTGTCGATCCGCCCGCTGGCGGATAAGATCGACCTGCTGGCGCACCAGATCCCGCTCCTGCTGCGGCAGGTTGTCGGAGAGTTGAAGTAGGACAGTGAGTGGCGTCTTCAGACCATGGGCGAGATCGCTCGCCCGCGCTCGCGCTCGCTCGATGGCCGTTTCACGCTCTTTGAGCAACTGATTGAGTTCGCTGACCAGCGGCTTCAATTCAGTTGGCCCATCGCCGCGCACCTCGTCACTTAGCCCGGCTCGAACCAGCGCAACATCCGACTGGAGACGTGACAAGGGGGCGAGACCAATGCCGATCTGCATGAAGGCCGCTGCAAACAATACGCCCGCCGTCATCAGCAGCATGACGGTCAGTGCCCCGTGATAGTCCGAAATCGCATCGTCAATGACCTGGCGATCGAATGCCGCCAGGATGGTGAAGGGTCTTGCGCCCTCCGGCATTTCAATTTCTACTTGTCGCTCTTCGACAAAAATGATCGCGCCATTTGGCCCTTCAGCCTCCCGAAAGCCGTAGAGGCCTCGCCTCAAGGTTTTGACATCCAGTTCCACATCCCAGAGCGATCGGGAACGAATGATGAGCTGCCCCTCTCCGATCACCTGCCAATAGAGGCCTCCAGCCGGCAGATTAAAGCGCGGATCACTCGGCTCGGCGGCAATTCTTGGCTCCTTGCCGGACAGATCTATATTGGCCGCCAGCTGATCGATGATCGCGGAGAGGTCCGAACGATGGCGATCCGATGCATAGCTGGAGAAGAGACGGCTCAGGCCCAAACCAACAAGCACGAGAACGAAGGCTATCGCCAGAACGGCCCCGAGCAGCAGACGCAGGCGCAGAGACTGGATCATGGGGCCCCGCCGTCGAGCGTGTATCCGAAGCCTCGGCGCGTGGCGATTGCCGAGGGATGCGTCTTGCGCCGTATGCGGGCAATCATCGCTTCTACCGCATTTTTCGCGGCATCGTCGTCACGGCCCTGAACCTGGCGTGCGATATCGATTGGGTCGAATACCCGCTGGGGTTCGGCGACGAGAATGGAGAGAAGCCGGTATTCCAGCACGGTCAACTCGATCAGGCGCCCTTCGAACGTCACGCGCCGCGACGCTTCGTCCATGACGAAGCCGCCAGCCGCGACCGACTGCTTCTGCCGTCCGCCTGCTCGACGCAACAGCGCCTTCAAGCGTGCGATCAACTCCTCACTGCGGAAAGGTTTGGGCAGATAATCGTCTGCCCCGGCATCGAACCCGTCCACGCGTTCCATCCAGGATGCTCGCGCAGTCAGAACGAGAATTGGCGTGTCGAGGCCAGCAGCTCTCCAGCGCTTGAGGATCGAAAGACCGTCCATGCCGGGCAAACCAAGATCAAGGATAATTGCGCTGTAGTCACCGGTTTCGCCTTCCGCCCATACATCCGGGCCGGAAGCGAGATGCTCGACAGTAAAGCCCTCCGCCTCCAGCTTGGCGCGGGTGTGATCGGCAATCGTCTGATCGTCTTCGGCCAGAAGGATTCGCATCGATTACCACCCGAACAGGTTCAGTCTGCGGCCGCTCTCGGCGTCAAACTTGACGGTCCTCACGTTCGATCCGCTCTGAACCTTCAGTGTATAGTACGGCCTGGAGGCCTTCAGATTGAGATCAACCGCAATGACCCGGCCGCCGCCCGACGTCTCCACCCGCTTCAGGATTTCGCGCAAGGGTAAAATCTCGCCGCGACCAACAGCATCACGGGCACGCTGATGATCGCGACCTGAGCCGGACCGGTCAGGTTCGGAACCACTTCCGCTGTGGCCATCATCATCGTCATCATCATCGTGGTCGTCGTCCTTGTCGTCATCTCCCTTGTCGTCACGGCCATCATTGTCGTCATCGTTGTCGTCATCACTGCTGTCGCGATCGTTGTCACGACCATCCTTGCCCAGCGCCGCGGGTGCAGCACCGAGCACTCCCGCACCCGCCGTGCCGGCCATGAGAGCGAAAAGAAAGAAGCGACGATCCATGAGGTTTAAACCATTGTTCCTCAGCCAGAGTAGCGCGGCCACGGGTTTATACCAACAGACGAAATTACACCCGCCCGGCGGGGGACCGGGCGGGGCGAAACGGCGCATCTATCCCCGCGGCGGCTGAGGGTTTCGCCGTTTCGAGCAGATCAGGGAGCGGGTATGATCGTGACGCCGGTCAAGGTACCCCGCGGCGCTCGCACCTTAATCTCGGTATTGCCGTGCTCTTGCTCGAACTCATAAGACAATCGCTTGCCGTTTTGATCGACCGGGATCATCGAGCCGGCCCGCAAACCGCTGAGCTGCCTCTCATTGACGATGACACGAATTTCGTCGCGATCACCACCACGGCCCCGACGATCATCATCACGGCCATCGTCGTCGCGGTCGTCATCCTCGTCGTCGTCATCGCGATCGTCGTCGTCATCGCCATCTGATCGATCACGATCACGATCACGATCACGATCGCGGTCGCGGTCGCGGTCGCGACCCGAGCTGTCATCATCGTCGTTGCTGCTGCTGTCATCACTGGTGTCGTCATCACCATCGTCATCGCCGCCACGCGCTTCGGCATGCTGCTGGACAAGGGCGGAAATCGAGGTCGGCGCAAAGGCGCTCGCCAGTGGCAGGATGACGAGGGCCGCAAGGGCGGTGCTCGAAACAAGCAGGGTACGTCTAACCAATTGGGTCATGAGGAATCCTCTGTGTCGTGATCAAGGAAATCTGCTCTACGGACAGATACTATCGCACCCTGCCTGACAGCCGGACCGCATCGTTTATCAGCAACTTGTCAGAAACAGTAGGGCCCAGAAATGAGGAGACAAAGCCAATAAAAAAGCCGCCTTGCGGGCGGCTTTTGGATCGTCACGATGATTTGCGCTTACCTTGGTGCAAGAACCATCATCATCTGACGACCTTCGAGCTTCGGCTCGGCTTCAACCTTGGCAATCGTCAGTGTATCTTCCTTGACCTGAAGCAGAAGCTTCATCCCGAGTTCCTGGTGCGCCATTTCACGGCCGCGGAACTTCAGGGTTACCTTGACCTTATCGCCTTCTTCAAAGAAGCGGTTCATCGCCTTCATCTTCACCTCATAATCATGGGTGTCGATGTTCGGGCGCATTTTGATTTCTTTGACTTCGACGATCTTCTGCTTCTTGCGCGCTTCAGCCGCCTTCTTCTGGTTGGCGTATTTCAGCTTGCCGAGATCCAGAATCTTACAAACCGGAGGCTCGGCATTCGGAGAAATCTCAACCAAATCCAGGCCGGCCTCTTCCGCCATGCGCAACGCCTGATCCGTCGGCACAACACCGAGGTTCGCGCCCTCTTCGTTGATCAACTGAACTTTCGGAATGCGGATTTCTCGGTTGGAGCGCGGCCCATCCTTAACGGGGGCATCGGTCTTGAACGGTCTGCGAATGGTCGTGGTCTCCTCAAAAATTAGCACTTTGCCGCAGGCTAAACCCGCGCTCGCGCACGTTTCATGGCTATGTGATATCTACGGCGACAGTGTCAATAGCACGCTCGCGAAAGAAAATCACCTGTTGTCCGCATCATTCGGGTTGTGATCTACAGGCCAAGACATGAAAAGGAGCGCCTCCATGACGTTAGAGCAAGGCAATGTTACCGAGACATCGATCACGGTCGGTATCGGCGACGATGCGAGAACCATAGCCTCGGTGATCCGCGGCGGCACCTCTGACAAGGCAGCACTCGTCTGGCTCGGCGGATACCGATCCGACATGTCGGGAACGAAAGCCCTGGAAATGGACGAATTGGCGAAGGCACAGGGGCTTGCGTCTCTTCGCTTCGATTACTCCGGCCACGGGGTTTCCGGTGGCGATTTTGCGCGCGGCACCATCTCCCGCTGGACCGAGGAAGCCATCGCGGCCATTCGCCATACCGGCCTTCAGAAAATTCTGCTTGTCGGATCGTCGATGGGGGGCTGGATTGCGCTCCGCCTTATCCAGGAAGCCAGGCGTCAGAGCCTTGAATTCAAGATCGAAGGTCTCGTCCTGATTGCGCCTGCGCCAGACTTCACCAGCGATCTGATCGAGCCGAACCTCACGGACGAAGAGAGGAAGTCCTTGGTCGAGCGCGGCTTCTTTGAAGAAATCTCGGAGTACAGCCCGGAGCCGAACATCTTTACCCGGGCGCTGCTGGAAGACGGACGACAGAACCGCGTGCTGACGGGTTTGATAGAGACAGGATGCCCGGTGCATATCCTCCAGGGCATGAATGACCCGGATGTGCCCTATGCTCACGCGCTCAAGTTGATGGAATTCCTACCGCTTGACGACGTCGTTCTGACGCTGATCCGCGACGGTGATCACCGATTGTCGCGACCTGAAGACATCGAGCGGATGAAAGCAGCAATCCTCGGCATGCTCTAGGCGCCGTCGCGGTGTGACATGACGGAGAAAAGTGTCGCTTTTTAACCATAGTTTAGGAATTGCGTGAGGTGCCCTCCTCCATGCCGTTGACTTGGCTCACCACTCCACCTTAACGTTTTGTTAAGGATACGAGGGGACGAGTTCATGAAGAACGGTTCACGCGCCATTATGGCGCTCGTGACTGCTGCTGCGGTATTTGCTCCGGCGAGTGCTGGCTTTTCTGCATCGACGGCACCGCTGTCGATGATCACCGGACACGTGACCTCTCAGCCGATCGGGCACTACGAATTCTGTCAGACCTATCCTTACGAATGCAGCATTCGGACGCGCTCGACCGTGGCCCCGAAAGTTACCGACCATGGTTGGGAGACGATCCGGAAGATCAACGACGAGGTAAACCGATCCATCATTCCCATGACGGACCTCGAGATCCACGGCAAGGAAGAACTTTGGGTCTATCCGGTACTTGCCGGAGACTGTGAAGACTTCGCCCTTCTGAAGCGCAAGAAGCTTCAGAAAGCCGGCTTTTCGCTGGCCGACCTCTTGATTACCGTGGTTCGCAAACCCGATGGCGAGGGGCATGCCGTACTGACCGTGCGCACGCAGTCGGGGGATTTCGTACTCGACAACCTGCACGAAGAGGTGAAGCTGTGGAGCGAAACGCGCTACACCTTCCTCAAGCGTCAATCGAGCACCGATACCGGCCGCTGGGTAACGATTGAGAACGGCAGTTCCGAGGTTCTGGTCGGCGCACTGCGTTGAGATTGGCCAACTGAAGTGCCGCCGGTTCAAACGGGCTCACCGCAATAGACTAACTTTTTGATTTAGCCGGATTGTCCAGCACCGAAGCGATCCCGCTTGGGCTGGATATGCTCGGCCTTTTGGCAGGCCGCTCGGTCATCACAAGCGCCAGAATTGCGGCAACTGAAACGAGGGCGACTGCGAGAATTGCAGCAATCGCAGCACCTGCACCCCAGGCCTCATTCAGCCAGATAATGGTGAACGGCGCGAGGGCCGACACGATGATCCGGACCGAGGCGAGGCTGCCAGTTCGGCGCCCATAACCAGCCGCACCGAAATAATGCAACGGAAGTACGCCGCGGGCGATCGAGGTTAGCCCCTGGCCGGCGCCGTAAAGCAGGGCAAAAGACAGCACAAAAATCGCCATCGGGCCGGCGAGGACACCGCCGAACAGCAGCATCAAGCCAAGCGTCATCGAAACTGCAGCAATCACGGCCGTCACCGGCGGCGAGAAGAGGTTGCGCCTGAGATAGCCGATCAGCCGTGCAGCAACTTGGCTCGGGCCGATAAGGCTGCCGGCGAGCGTTGCCACAGTGGCACCGTAGCCGAGGCTGGCCAGGAGAACGAGCAGCGTTGCACCGACCGCAGAGAGCACAAATCCGCCTGCAGCAAAGGCAATAGCCATCAGCACAATTGCCCGGCGACCATTGATCGGCGTGCCGCCTTCAACGTCCTCCGCCTCAACCGCTTCGTTTTGGACATGCCTTACGCGCGGCAGCAAGAGGTGGATAGGCAGCGCGATTGCCAGATTCATTGCCGCCAGAAGGAAGTAGATCTCGCGCCAGGTGATCAACGTCAACAGCCATTGGAGCAGCGGCCAATAGATGGTCGAGGCAAAGCCGGCGATCAAGGTCACGAGAGTGATATGAGAGCGGGCTTCCCGACCGTGGATCTGGGCCAGCGCCGCAAAGCCCGCTTCATACTGGGCGGCAAGCGCGATGCATTCGCCGGCAAGCGCCAGCAAGATGAAATGGCCCGCGTTCTGCATCAACCCGAGAAGAGCAAGAACCGCTGCCGCCGCCAGCGAACCAAGGCTGAGCACGAGTCTGGCACCGAACCGATCCGCAAGCCGACCCAGCGGCGCGGCAACAGACGCACCGGCCAGCAGTCCGACCGAAAAGATGCCAAATACGAAGCTCTCTCCCCACCCGAACTCCTGCGCAATTTCGGGTGCGAGCACAGAGAACGAGTAGTAGAGCGTTCCGTAACCAATGGTCATGGTCACGCCAAGACCGATCGTCAGGGGTGAAAATCGCATCCGCCCGCTCTATGCGCTTCCTGTTGCAGATTGATGAAGGCGGGAACTCGGATCAGGCCGCCTCCTCGATCTTGATGGTTCACAGTGCTAACCCTGACCGATCAGCACCCCCGCGGCCAGGACCAGCGACCCACCGAGCACCACCTGCATGGCTGCACGCCAGAACGGCGTTGCCATGTAGCGGTTCTGGATGAAGGCGATGGCCCAGAGCTCGAAAAAGACAATCACGATCGCGGTAATTGTCGCTGTCCAGAAATGCGGGATCAAGTATGGCAGCGCATGACCGAGGCCGCCGAGCGTCGTCATAATACCCGACGCCAGTCCGCGCTTCACAGGCGAGCCACGACCCGAAAGCTTTCCATCGTCATGGGCTGCTTCCGTGAAGCCCATGGAAATGCCGGCACCAACCGAGGCAGAAAGCCCGATCAGGAAAGTCGACCAGGTGTCGCCGGTCGCAAAGGCGGCTGCAAAGATCGGGGCAAGGGTCGAGACCGAGCCATCCATCAAACCCGCAAGACCCGGTTGGACGTAGGTCAGAATGAACTGGCGCTTGCTGGTGTCGTCCTCCGCGGCCCGCGCATCCTCCGACAAATGCTGCTCACCAAGCATGGTGGCGATTTCTTCATGGCCCTGTTCAGCCATGGCGAGATCGCCAAGAAGTTTGCGGATGGAGGCATCTGAGGTTCTCTGGGCTGCCTCGTGGTAAAAGCGATAGGCCCCCTCTTCCATGCGCATTGCCTCGATGCGGATCTGCTCAAGCGTCAGGTTCTTGCGCAGCCAGTCGGGCTTGCGGTCGTAAAACCCACGAACATGCTCACGCCGGATCAACGGTATGCGCTCGCCGAAATGCTGACGATGCATGTCGATCAGCATGTTACGATGTGTATGTTCAACCTCGGCCATGTCTTCAAAGACCTTGGCTGAGTGCGGCGATGCCGCGCGGAGTTGATCCGCATAGGCCAGATAAATGCGGGCATCATCCTCTTCGGAGGAGATGGCAAGAGCCAGGATCTCCTGCTCGGATAGGCTGTCGAAGCTGCGCTTGGCGCTAGAGGAGAGACTGAACATCGGAGGCTTCCAGTTTAGAATTATTCTAATGATAGGGGTGATTGCGGCTTGTATCAAGTCGCCATATGGACCATTTCAGACAGACTTGGCGTGAGGACCAGGCCCCGCAATGAAAAGGCGAATGAGATGACGACGGAACTGACAGGCCGCGCTGCCCATCGTGCAGATATTACCGCGTGTGCAGAGGCGGAGATGGCTGGCATGGGTGTGGATCCAGCCTTTATCGACCGTCTTGTCGAGACCTTCTACGGCCATATTCGTCGCCATCCCGATTTGGGGCCGGTCTTCGACGGCCGGCTGTCCGGACGCTGGCCGGAGCATATGGTGAAGATGAAAGCTTTTTGGGGCTCGGTCGCGTTCAAGACCGGCGCCTATGGCGGCAAGCCGGTTCAGGCGCACCAAGGCGTGGATGGCATGGCCGAAGGGCTTTTCCTCAAATGGCTGCAACTCTTCTCCGACACGCTGGTCGAAATCGGCGCCTCGGATGCGGCGCATGCCTGGTTCATGGCCAGCGCCGAACGGATCGCGAAAAGCCTTGTGCTTTCCCTGTTCTACAATCCAGCCCTCGACGATCCGCGTCGCCGCTGATTGTCCTGTTCCTTGCGCGGAAGGACCCGAGTGCGAAATAAAATGCAAACGAAACCGCTTTTAAGGACAACAAAATAAGCGATCATACTTGCGCTCGGCTCTGGCTGCATCTACACCGCCCGCGCAAGCGGGCATGCGCGTCCGCCATGACAGACCGAGGAAATTCACCATGAACCGCCGTCACTTCTTCAAGCAGGCCGGGATCGCCGGCGTAGGTGCCGCGGCACTCGCCGCACCGGCCCTGGCCCAGGAAAACCCGAAGATCACCTGGCGCCTCGCCTCTTCGTTCCCGAAGAGCCTCGACATCATCTTCGGCGCTGCGACCGATATTGCCGAGAGCGTTTCGAAAGCGACGGGCGGTCAGTTCGAGATCCAGGTCTTTTCCGCCGGCGAAATCGTGCCGCCGCTGCAGGTTGCAGATGCAGTGTCCGAACAGACGATCGAAATGGGACATACCTGCGCCTATTACTATATTGGCAAGGACCCGGCCTTTGCGCTCGGCACGGCCGTACCCTTCGGCCTTAACGCCCGCATGACCAATTCCTGGCTCACAGCCGGCGGAGGCAACGAATTGCTCAACGAATTCCTCGCGGGCCACAAGCTCTACGCCCTGCCGGCCGGCAACACTGGTGCCCAGATGGGCGGCTGGTATCGCAAGGAAATCAAGACAATTGACGACCTGAAGGGCCTGAAGATGCGGATTGCCGGTCTTGCCGGCGAAATCATGTCGAAGGTTGGCGTGACGCCGCAGCAGATTGCGGGATCCGACGTCTATCCGGCACTCGAGAAGGGTACGATCGATGCTACCGAATTCGTCGGCCCCTATGACGATCTGAAGCTCGGCTTCTACAAGGTTGCGCCCTACTACTACTATCCAGCCTGGTGGGAAGGCGGCCCGGTTGTGCATGCCTTCTTCAACCTGGAAAAGTTCAACTCCCTGCCGGAAAACTACAAGCGCATCCTGACCGACGCCTGCGCTGCAGCCAACGCCCGCATGCTTGCCCGCTACGACGCGTCGAATGCAGCGGCACTTCGCGAACTCGTCGCCGGCGGCGCGCAGCTTCGCGCCTTTTCCTCCGACATTCTTGACGTCTGCCACAAGGCGGCGAAAGAGACCTATGCAGAGCTGTCGGGCAAGAACGAGTGGTTTAAGAAGCTGTATGACAGCCAGCAGGCTTTCAAGCAGGATGCTTACCTCTGGTCCCAGGTCGCAGAATACAGCTTCGACACCTACCAGATGATCCAGCAGCGGCAGGGTACGCTCTAAGCGCTCATCACTCACATCAAACAAGAAGAGCCCGGGCATCTCTACCCGGGCTCTTTCATTGTGGAGCGAGGAAAACTATCCCTCCAGCCCCTTCAGCACATTGGCCACATTCAGCCCGATTTCCGGTACGCCGTAGCCGCCTTCCATCAGGGTCAGAACGGGAATGCCGGCGCCGGCGATCATGTCGCCCATACGGATATAGTCAGGCGATTTTAGCTTGAAGAAGCTGATGGGGTCCTGCTCGAAGGTATCGACGCCCAGCGACACCACGATGGCTTCTGCGCCGTAAGATTTGATCCGCTCCAAGCTATCCGCGAGCGCCGCTGACCACACGTCCCAGGGCGTGCCGCGCGGCATGGGGTAATTGGCGTTCAGCCCTTCGCCCTCGCCTTCACCAGTTTCGTCCGGGTAGCCGAGGAAATACGGGAAGGCATCCTGCGGCTCGCCATGCAGGGAAGCGAAAAAGATGTCGCCGCGTCGATAGGTGATATCCTGGGTGCCGTTGCCGTGGTGAAAATCGACGTCGAGAATTGCGACCTTCTTCATGCCCTGATCGAGAAGACGCTGTGCGGCAACAGCCGCATTGTTGATAAAGCAATAGCCGCCAAAGAGATCGATACCGGCGTGATGGCCGGGCGGGCGGCAGAGCGAGAAGGCAAAGCGATTGCCCTCGGAGAGCCAATCTGCACCTGAGAGGGCGACGTCCATTGAGGCAAGCGCTGCCTCATAGGTTCCCTTGGTAATCGCCGTTTCCGCCGAGTTGGTGTAATAGCCCACTGCGCCGTCGATATTCTTGGGCACACGTCCCGTCTGGCTGCGCCGGCAGGGGAAGGAGGTCGCAATCGCCTCTCCCTCGAAACCATGCGCTTCCCAGCGGTCCCAGCAGGTGCGGAGGAATTCCAGATAACCGGCATCATGGACCTTCAAGGCCGTTTCCAGACCATGTTCATCAGGCGCATGCACATCGGTGAAGCCCGCCTCTCGCACACCGGCGAGAATCCATTCCGCGCGAAACGGACCTTCGAATGGCTTAACCAACAGGCCACCATGCAGCTCGGTCAAAGCGTCCCGCAATTTGTGCTTTTCAGAGTAGAATACGCGCATATGGAGTTTTCCTCGGTTTTCCCGAAGCAAACCTAGCCCTGCAGCATGGGCTCTCACAAGACACAAGAGGCGGCTTTCCAGGTCAGATGACCAAGAAAACCGCCCCTACCCCGGCCCCCGCCGAAAATTGTCCGGCTCGGCGACGATGCTCTCCGTACGGATGCGTGAACGCCAAGCGTTCCTCTGACATAGCAGATCTCTGCCTTATAGCCAGCGGTTGGCTCAGACGTTTTTTGGGTGCCTTCCTTAGAGTGACGCGCGCAGGGATTTGTAGAAGACAACGGTGTCGCAGTAGCGCCCATCGGGGAACAGCGCATAGTCGGGAATGATGCCGGAGCGCTGCCAGCCGAGCCGATCGTATAGCTGCTCGGCAAGCTCTCCCCTCGCCGTGTCGAGCACGAGCAACCAGCGTCCGGAAGAAGCGGCCCCTTCCTCGGCAGCGGCCATCAGGCGACGGGCGAGACCAAGATTGCGCGCACTGCGATGCACCAGAAGCTTCATCAGATCCGCCCGATGGGGCTGATTGGGCTTCAACGCAAAACCGACCTGTACCGTGCCGACGAGAGCGCCGGAGAGAAAAGCGCCGTAAAGTAGAATTTCGCGGCGCCCGACGCTGGTTGCCACGTCACGCCAATAGGCATGCCCTTCAGACACCGCAAATGATCGCATAAACCCCACGGAGGCATTGTCGTCGATGCAATCGGCGAGGATTGCCGTCAAATCGGCCAGCCGCTCATGCGCTTCCTGTTCTGAGAGCAGACGCACCTCAATTATAGGTTGGTTCATCGTTCAAGGCTCCACGGAAATGATGACGGCATAACGAGCGGGCTTTTCCGAGCGATTGCGATAGCCATGAACATCGGCAACGTTCATGAACAGGCAATCGCCCGCGCCCAGGTGATAAGTGATGTCCCCCACCGCCATCTCGATTTCGCCTTCAAAGACCCAGACATATTGCGTCTGGTTTCGCGCCGAAAGGCTTCCCGGCAAGCGCACCTCTGCACCCGGCGGAAACTCCACCTCTACAATGTCCGTCAAGCTTCCCAAGCCCTGTGGCGAGACAGAGCGCCGAACATAACCGCTCTCCGGGTCACGCCAGAGCGGCTGTTCCCCGGCGCGGCAGAGTGGCCTGGCGACTACGCGCTCATCGGCGAAAAATGTCGAGAGCGTCGTTCCAAGGGCTGCACAAAGGCGCGCGAGCAGCGCTGCCGTAGGGCTTGCCTCACCGCGTTCGACACGCGAAATCATCGCGCGGCTGACGCCGGAAGCCTTGGCCAACTGCTCCAGTGTAAGCCCGCGCTTGATGCGAAGATCTCTGACCCTGTTCGCGACGTCGATGTCAAAATTCTCAGCTCTTTCCATTATAAGAGATTTCCATCTTGCATAGTGGATGTCAATCGGTTTCCTGGCCTTGAATGGAACAGTTCGAGCGGCCGCGGCTTAAATCATCCGCAGCAGCAGAAGGAGCGACCATGCAGGCAGTGGGCCGCATCAAGGAAGTTTGGACCTATCCGGTAAGCTCCGTTGGCGGGCAGAAACAGGAACGCCTCGTCGTCGCTCCGGGAGGCATTGCCGAAGATCGGCGCTTTGCGCTGTTTGACGCCGAGACCGGCCTTGCCGCAGCACCTGAACGCGAGCCGCGCTGGCGCCCGGCTCTTTTCATGGAGGCCAACAGCAGTTCGGCAACCGCCATGCCCCAGCTGCATTTTCCAGGGGGCGAGCGCTTCTGGCTGGACGATCCCACATTGAACGCAAAGCTGGAGGCTTACTTCGGATTTAGCGTTCGCGTGGGCTACTACGCCAGCAAGGCGGTGCACGCCGATATCAGGTTTCCCATTACTTCAAATCGTTATGAGCCTGCGGCACTGCATGTGGTGACCACCAGCTCACTTGCAGCCCTCGGCGCAATCCTTGGCAGTTCGGAGCTTGACGCCCGGAGGTTCCGGCCATCCATCCTCATCGACACAGACGGCATGGAGGGCTTCATTGAAAACGATTGGGTCGGCAATCTGCTCTTCGTCGGAAATAATCCCATATCCGTGACCGAGCCTGCCAGACGCTGCGGCATGACGATGATCGCCCAGCCGGGGCTTGAGGAAAATCCCGATATCCTGCGAAGCATCATGCGCCACAATAAACGTCATCTTGGCGTTTACGCCGAAGTTGGGCAGGAGATTACCCTTCGACCGGGCGATCTCGTTTACGCCGAAACCTGAAGCAATGGCCTGTCATCTTCTGCGAGATCCTGCAGGATAGCATTTGCCACTGCTTCGCCGATCTCATGGGCACTGGTGATCCCTTGAACGAAAGGCTCCTTGTGCAACAGGAAGGCGATTGCCGCACAATGTAGCTGTCGATGGGTTCTACCATCAACGCGCGGGCGATAGGCCTCGTCCACCTCAATCCCGCCGGTCCTGACCAACTCAGGCGATGTAGACTGGAGCGGGCCCCCATTGTCCGTCGGCGTCTGCGCAGCCTTGACCGCACCCTGTTGCACAAGCGTTGGAAACGGCAGATCCGTTGCTGAGAGCGCTTCCTGGCCTGTCGCATCGATGAAGGCATCGAACACATGGTCATTGTTGCCAACAGAAACCACAGCGCCCCGCGCCAAGCCGTCATCTGCCGTCTTGATTGAATAATCCTCGCCGAGCTTCAGGATCTCGAGCCTTCCAGCCCGTGACAAGGCGAGTAGCCGGCGGATCGAGGTCAAGGGAACTGTGGCGTAGTCATCGACGAAAATGCTCTTGAAGAACTTGTGAAACCGCTGGAGGTCTTCCTGGTTGAGGTGCGGGATGACCTTTGCGATGATTTCATGCGTGATCAGGATCGCATAGCGCCACGGCACCGTGTACCGCTTCTTCCTGTTGTCCTCGACTTCGGCCAGGTTCTTCGCTGCCCAGACAAAAGGATCGGAGTTGACCCGATCCGCATAATAGGCGGCCGGGAATGTTTCGACGCTGAGCTGAGAAAGGCCGATTTTCGCCGCGTATGCCGGATCCGCCACAGCAATCTCCTGGCGAAACAGCTCGAAGACATCATCGAGAAGATCATGTCGGCCGGTCTCGATCAACGCATCGATCGCCTCTTCGGTGCAAATCCTTGGCTTCAGATACGGCAACGGACAATAGAAATCCGCTTCTGGGAGAAGCCCCTTGCGAGACATCATCACTGCGGAAAAATGCGCCGCGTCAGCTCTCGGCTGGTACTGCAAAATGCCCGAGGCGTCCTCATAGAAAAGGCCATGAGCGGTCGCGACAGTCATCAAGGCATCGATCCCGCTCAGGGACGTGCCAAGAATGCCGACGCGCATGTTTCGGATAGTCTGCAGCGATTTTGCCGGCCAGGGCGAGACGAAGTAACCGGGGCGGGTTTCAGTCGTCTCCGGCCAATTGTGGCCTGTCGCCATGACGACGTGATCGAAGAAGGAATCCTGCTCCCCGTCGGCACTGGCGATTCGCAATCTCGCTTGCTCTCCAACAAGCTCGATATCGATCACCTTGTGCCGGCTCAGGACTGTGACATCGTGACCCTGGTCTCCCGCCTGTTGGCAGAGGGTCAGAAACTGTTCGCGCATATACCGTCCGAGGACGACACGCGGATAAAACTCTCGCTCGTCGATCAAGTCTCGCACAATGCCCATCTCGGCGAGCGTTTCATCACTCTGACGTCCGAGCCAGGCGACCAGCGTTTCGGTCATGGCAGGAATCTCGATGCTCGGAATGTTCGACAGCATCGCGGGGTCGTTCATGTCCGGATGGTAGGGCGTCCCCATGCCGGGCTCGCCTTCCGCCTCATAGAGCGTAATCGCCAGAGGAAGGCTTGAGGTGATCAGACGTTTAAAGGTGTAGAGCCCCGTGGGGCCAGTGCCGATAATAGCAATTCTCGGTAACATGATGGGTCTTTCAATGCACGCCTGGAGCGTGATGCGCGGCTGCGATAAAATGACTTCGGCGCGCAAAAGTTCCCGGCGGCGGCTTTGCGACGCATCGGAACAAAGCCTTCCTGACGTCGTTTTCCTGCCAGTCCAACCAGAAGGGAGAAAATCGATGATTTCTGCAGATCAGATCCGTGAGCACATGGAAGTTCGCAGCGCCGACGGCGCGCATGTCGGCACCGTCGACCACATGGACGGCTCGAGCCGCATCAAGCTGACCAAGAACGATTCCACCGACGGTCAGCACCACTACATTCCGCTCGACTGGGTCGACCACGTCGACCAGCATGTTCACCTCTCGAAGGACGGCGACGCCGTCAAGCGCGACTGGTCGGTGAACTGACCTCAAGCGTCGACGATTGGACGCTTGCAAAGCCCTTACGTGTCAACGTGAGGGCTTTTTGCGTTGCGCCTCAGTTCGAACCGCCGACCTGGGAGATCCAGTCCGGCAGGCTGTAGTAGTTCGAAATCCGAGCGACCTTGCCGTCACGGATCTCGAAGAAGGCGCCAGCGGGCAGCCGATACGTCTGACCCTTGGCTTCCGGCAGGCCTTCATCGGTTGCAAGATAGGCACCGTTCACGATGAATTCGGCCGCCCCGCGCGTGCCATCAGGACCTTCCATGATCACGAGATCGGTCAACTCCTCCCGGTAGCAGCGGTTCATATGGTCCATGAATTTCGCAAAGGCCTGCTTGCCAACCTGACGTTCGCCCTGGTTGATGTCATGGGCGACGTCTTCGGTTAGCAATTCCAGGAAACGATCCATATCGCCGGCATTAAAGGCGTCGTAATAGGCGCGGATGGTGTTGGAGGCAGATGCCATTATGTGCTCCTTGGCGTGCAATTGCTTTCTTTGAAGGTCAGCCACGGATATAACGACTCGGTAACGGACTGAAAACACTCTATGACGCTTAGCATTCAATCCTATTCCGGCAGCGACGCGACGCCTTTCTTCGGCGACCTCGCGCGATTGCGGGCGACTGTATTCCGCGACTTTCCCTATCTCTACGAAGCCAACCCGGCCTATGAGCAGACCTATCTGTCCACCTATGCCAGATCCGAAGGCTCGGTCTTCGTGATTGCGAGAGACGGCGATACGGTCGTCGGTGTGGCGACGGGAACGCCGATGTCCGGCGAAACGGATGAGGTGAAGGCGCCCTTCCTTGCCTCTGACCGTGACCCCGCCGCCTATTTCTACTTCGGCGAAAGCGTGCTGCTTTCCGCCTATCGCGGACAGGGCATTGGCGTTCAATTCTTTGAAGAGCGCGAGAGGCAAGCGGCACAACTCGGATTGCGCTACGCCACCTTCTGCGCCGTGGAGCGCCCCGCGGATCACCCGCGCCGGCCTGCCGGCTATCAGCCGCTCGATGCCTTCTGGGGCAAGCGTGGCTACACCCACCACCCAGAGCTCAAGACGACCTTCACCTGGCGGGACCTGGACGACGCAGTGGAAACGCCAAAGCCCCTCTCCTTCTGGATCCGGGATCTGAAATCATGACCGCACTGACCCTTGCCGCCTGCCAGTACAAGATCGACCTCATCGAGACCTGGGAAGACTATGTTCTTCACCTCACCCAACTCGTGCATGAAGCCGTCAATCAGGGCACAAAGCTTGTGCTTCTGCCGGAATATGCGGGCCTGGTGCTCGCCGGCCAACTCGATGCGGACAGCCGCTCCGATCTCCACGCTTCGATTGCCGGCATCCAGCCCCTGATGCCGGCCTGGGTCGAGCTTTGCGAGGAACTCGCACGCACGCACGGGATCGTCTTGCAGCCAGGTTCTGCCCCCGTGCTTGACCCGGATGGCCAATACCGAAACCGCGCCTTTCTCTTCGGTCCCGAGGGCCTGATCGGGTATCAGGACAAGATCATCATGACCCGCTTCGAGCGTGAGCAATGGGGTATTGCCGCTGCGGTCGATGGATTGAAGGTATTCGATACTCCGCTCGGCAAAGTCGGCATTCTGATCTGCTACGACAACGAATTCCCGATGCTCGCGAGAATGATTGCAGAACAAGGCGCCGACCTCATCCTCGCCCCCTCCTGCACCGATACGCTGGCAGGTGCCTACCGGGTGCGCATCGGCGCCCAGGCACGGGCGCTTGAAAACCAGATCGCCGTGCTCGCATCGCCCACTGCCGGCACCGCCCCATGGTCGCCGGCGATGGACGAAAACCGCGGCCGCGCGGCCCTCTACGTCCCGCCAGACTATGGCATGCCTGCCTCTGGCATCTACGCGGAAAGCGGCAGCGATAGCGTTGAGCAAAGCCATTGGCTGATCACCGAGATCGATCTCGACATGGTCCGGCGGCTTAGAACAGAAGGCCAGGTTGCCACTCGCCGCGACTGGCCGGAGCAGTTTCTTCGCTAAAAAGCCCGTATTTGCAGCGGCTCGCAACAATTTCCCGCTAGGCGTCTGGTTTGGTCGCTGCTATATGCGCGTGCCATGAGCACATCGTCCCGCACCCCTCTCGACCATATTCGTAACTTCTCCATCGTCGCCCATATCGACCATGGCAAATCGACGCTGGCCGACCGCCTGATCCAGTCGACCGGCGGTCTCGCTGACCGCGAGATGTCGGAGCAGGTTCTCGACAACATGGAGATCGAGAAGGAACGCGGCATCACCATCAAGGCCCAGACGGTGCGCCTGCACTACAAGGCCAACAATGGCGAGACCTATGTGCTGAACCTGATCGACACGCCCGGACACGTCGACTTCGCCTATGAAGTCTCGCGCTCGCTCTCGGCCTGCGAAGGTTCGCTGCTCGTCGTCGATGCCTCCCAGGGCGTCGAAGCCCAGACGCTCGCAAACGTCTATCAGGCGATCGACAACAATCACGAACTGGTCACCGTGCTCAACAAGGTGGACCTGCCGGCCGCAGAGCCTGAGCGCATCAAGGAACAGATCGAGGAAGTCATCGGCATCGACGCCTCGGAGGCCGTGCTGATCTCGGCGAAGACGGGCCTCGGCATTCCCGACGTGCTGGAAGCCATCGTGCACAAGCTGCCGGCGCCGAAGAGCGAAGGCGGCGAGAAGGCCCCGCTCAAGGCGCTGCTCGTGGACAGCTGGTACGACACCTATCTCGGCGTCATGGTTCTCGTGCGCGTGCTCGACGGCGTGCTCGCCAAGGGCCAGACGATCCGCATGATGGGCACGGACGCGAAATACGCGGTCGAGCGCGTGGGCGTGCTCACCCCGAAGATGGTCACCGTTGATAGCCTCGGTCCGGGCGAAATCGGCTTCTTCACCGGCTCGATCAAGGAAGTGGCTGACACCCGCGTCGGCGATACCATCACGGAAGACAAGCGCCCGACCGACAAGATGCTGCCGGGTTTCAAGCCAGCGCAGCCGGTCGTCTTCTGCGGTCTCTTCCCGGTCGACGCTGCCGATTTCGAAGATCTGCGCGCTGCCATGGGCAAGCTGCGCCTGAACGACGCTTCCTTCTCCTTCGAAATGGAATCCTCGGCCGCGCTCGGCTTCGGCTTCCGCTGCGGCTTCCTCGGCCTGCTGCATCTCGAAATCATCCAGGAGCGTCTCGAGCGCGAATTCGATCTCGACCTGATCGCAACAGCCCCTTCGGTTGTCTACAAGCTGTTCATGACCGACGGCACGGAGCGCGAACTGCACAACCCGGCCGACATGCCCGACGTCGTCAAGATCTCTGAAATCCACGAGCCGTGGATCAAGGCGACGATCCTCACCCCCGACGACTATCTCGGCGGCATTCTCAAGCTTTGCCAGGATCGCCGCGGCATCCAGACCGAACTGACCTATGTCGGCAAGCGCGCGATGATCACCTATGAGCTGCCGCTCAACGAAGTGGTCTTCGATTTCTATGACCGCCTGAAGTCGATCTCCAAAGGCTACGCCTCCTTCGACTACCATCTCGACGGCCATCGCGAAGGCAACCTCGTCAAGATGTCGATCCTCGTCAACGGCGAGCCGGTCGATGCGCTCTCGATGATGGTACACCGCATGGCAGCTGAGAAGCGCGGCCGCGACATGTGCGAAAAGCTCAAGGACCTGATCCCGAAGCACATGTTCAAGATCCCGATCCAGGCCGCGATCGGCGGCAATGTCATCGCCCGCGAAACCATCTCGGCGCTGCGCAAGGACGTGACCGCCAAGTGCTACGGCGGCGACGCGAGCCGCAAGCGCAAGCTGCTCGACAAGCAGAAGGCCGGCAAGAAGCGCATGCGCCAGTTCGGCAAGGTCGAGATCCCGCAGGAAGCGTTTATTGCAGCGCTGAAGATGAGCGACGAGTAAGGGCAAGGAGCCTTCTAAAAAGGCTCCCGCCTGCACATTGTCACCCGGACGCGCCCGCAGCCGCGGCAGCGATTGCCAAGGTCTCCCGCGGCGGCGCAAGGAGGAGTGCTGGCAGGTCCGTGCTCGGCGTCTGCAGAAAGCCCGCTGCCGCGCTGGAATAGATCGACATCAGCATGGGCGGCTGGAAAGGCTTGAGCGGTGCGTTTGCCAGCGACGCACGCGCGGCTTCGAGGCTGGATGGTCGATATGACGCGCCCAGCGCCTCCGCCAGATCGGCAACACTCCAGGCTTTGACGCCCGACAACTCGTAGGTTCTGCCGGCATGGGCAGCTGGCGCCTTCAGCACTTCCATGGCGGCATCGGCCAGATCTTCTCGTGCCACCGGTGAAATAGGGGCCGTGCCAAAGGGTGCGCGGATTTCACCATCCACCGGTGCTGCCAAGGCCCCGATCAGCTCGGCATAGAGGCCGTTGCGCAAGATGGTCCAGTGAAGGACACTGCCCTTCAGACGCTTCTCCGTCCATCGGTGGGCGAGCGCAAACGCGAGATGGTCGCCTGATCCGCTCAGGCTCGTATAGACAACATGACGAACGCCGGACTGGATCGCGGCTGCAATCACTGCGTCATGTCGGCGAATGACGACGTCGTCTTCGGCGTAACCGGCAGAGATCATCATGAGCGTGTCGATGCCCCTGAAGTCCAGCGTATGCGGATCATCGAAATCGACGCGGCGTCGGCTCTCATCCGTCTCGTCTGCCCTACGGCTGCCAATGCGGATATCGAGTGCGGCCGCGCGGGCTCGTTGTGCAATGAGAGAGGAGAGTTGGCCGGAGCCGCCGGTGAGCAGTATCATGGGTTGCGTCCTTTTCGTTGAGGGCGCATCTATTTATTGCGACCACCGGAACGACGTAAGGAGGCACATTGATGTTCGCCGCACCGCAGCCCGATATCGAGACGCTCGAACCTTGCGGCGCCCCTCACCATGAGGATTGCGGTCTTCGTCTCACGCTTGATCGTCTCGGTGAGAAATGGACCGTCATGGCGATTGCCGAGCTGTCGGCCGGCCCGCGCCGCTACCGCGAAATCGAACGCGCGCTCGCAGGCGTTACACAGCGCATGCTGACGCTGACATTGCGCCGGCTTGAGAGAGACGGGCTGGTTCACCGGCATGTTGAACCAACAAACCCGCCCTCCGTCACATATTCGTTGAGCAGGACAGGCGTGGATTTTGCGCGACTGACCGCTGGTCTCGTCAACTGGTCGCGACAATAAGGCCGTTATCCTTGCCGCGCGGGATGCTTATGACGCGCGGCCACGCGATTGAATGGCCACCCCTTGCGCCTGGCCGGTGTGCGCCAGCCCCCAATTGCCCATGGCATTCAGCACCGGCAGCAGTGATCGGCCATAGTCCGTGTAACCGTATTCGACATAGACCATGTCGCCATGCCTGAGCGGGGTGCGGGACACGATGTTGTCACGCGCCAAGGCCAGTAGGTTTTCGGTGAGAACCTTTTCCGAGACGCCGACCACACGCCGGAGATCACCGAAGGTGGCAGGGCCTTCCCGCAGATGCCAGAGAATGCGCGGCTTCCACTTGCCGCCCATCACTTTGATCGTCTCCATGACGGGACACTCCAGGATCTTGTCGATGGCCATCACACCCCCTTCTGCGCATAGCACTTACGTTACGGTAAGCTCTTGCCCCTTCTCGGCATTCTGCCACCATGCCTAGCAGACCCGAACAGGAGCACCCTATGATCGTTGAATATATCCGATACGAACTCAAGCAACATCAGCCGGACGAACTGGTCACCGCCTATCGCCAGGCGAGCCATCAGCTTCAGCAAGCACCACAGTGCCTCGGCTATGAGCTATCGCATTGCGTGGAAGAGCCCAGGAGCTTGACGCTTCGCATTCTCTGGACCTCGACGGAAGACCACCTGCAAGGATTTCGCAAAGGTCCGCATTTTCCGCCATTCCTCGCGGCCATCCGACCTTTCATCGGAGAAATCGCGGAGATGCGGCATTATCAGTCTACCGATGTTGTCTGGCACCGATAAGTGCGTGCCGCCAGTTGAGCCAGAAAGTGCGATTAAAATATCGCGGCTCGAGGAGCGCAATCGACGGCATCGCGTGCCCGGAACCCAATCGGCATAGGATCATCGTGTCCGACGAACTGCCAAAGCTTTCAACTTGCAAGGCGCTTCAAACCCGCCTTGCTCGTGCCCCGGGCTCACGTTAGCATCACAACGCGACCGCATTTCAAACGATGCTTGAAGGGAGACGGGCATGCACAAGTTCAAAATCGTCAAGACCGAAAAGAGCGAGTTTCGGGTTCAGTTCGTCTACAATTCCGAAGTCATGGTATGGTCGGAAAACTATGCTTCCAAGGCGAGTGCGAAGAATTGTGTCGAGTCGCTGAAGAAGAATGCGCCGGGAGCTGCCGTCGTCGACCTGACCAAACAGGAAACCGGCAGCGGCTATCGCTTCGAGATCGATGAAGCCAAGAATGGCGAGAGCTTTGTGCGGTTTCGCGCGGCGAACGGCGAGATCATGGTGCGCTCTGAAACCTACAAGTCGAAATCGAGCGCCAAGAGCTGCATTGCATCCATTCAACAGCGCGTCGCAGAGGCGCCGCTTGATGAAGCAGCTGACGCCTCCTGACCAAAGGATGGGAAAGGCTCTAAGTCGGTTGGACCTTTCTTTCGCGGCACTTACCGCACAACGGGATAGCGGCTCCCCGGAAAGAGCAGGTCGACAAAGGCCTCGGCGGTAGGCTGTGGCTCGTGATTGGCGAGACCCGGTCGTTCATTGGCTTCGATGAAGACATAGTCGGGCTCCGCCGGATCCCGAACCATGAAATCGATACCGACGACCGGGATCTTGATGGCCTTCGCCACCCGGCATGCTGCGTCGACGAGATCGGGATGGACCGTTGCGGTTACATCGTGGATCGTGCCGCCCGTATGAAGATTGGCGGCCTTGCGGACAGTGATCTCCCGCCCCTCCTCCAGGATCATCTCAAGGTCCAGCTGCTGCTCTGCGAGGCAGCGCTTTGTTTCGGCATCAACCGGGATGCGACTTTCCCCGCCTGTGGCAGCGGCGCGACGGCGTGATTGCTGTTCGATCAATTTGCGGATCGGCGAGCGTCCGTCGCCAACCACCCGGGGTGGGCGACGGACGGCGGCAGCGACGAGCTTGTAGTCGATGACGACGAGACGGAGATCCTCGCCTTCAAAACATGCCTCCAGCAGCACACGATCGGATACCTGGCGGGCCTGGCGGATGGCGGCATCCAGGGCGTCCATCGTCGATATGCCAACCGATATGCCCCGGCCCTGCTCACCACGGGCCGGCTTCACGACCAGCTTGCCATGGGCTTCCAGGAATGCACGCTTCTCGTCAGCGGACGCGTCTGCAGACAGCTGCTGCGGAACACTCAGACCAGTTGCTTCGGCGAAACGGCGGGTTACCGCCTTGTCGTCGCAAATCGACATGGCCACCGATGATGTGAGATCGGACAGGCTTTCGCGGCAGTGAATGGTCCGGCCACCATGAATGAGGCGGAAGAAGCCGCCTTCAGCATCGGTCACCTCGACATGAATACCCCGGCGAAGCGCTTCATCAACGATCAGGCGGGCATACGGGTTGAGACTTTGATAGCCTTCGACGGGTTGGGCGAAGAATTTTTCGTTGATGGCGTTCTTGCGCTTGACGGCAAAGAGCGGAACCCGGCGAAAGCCGAGCTTTTCGTAAAGACCAATCGCCTTTTCGTTATCGTGCAGCACCGAAAGATCGACGTAAGCAATGCCACGCGCCTGGTAATGTTCGGCCAGTGTGCGCACCAATCCTTCACCGATGCCGGGTTGCCTCGCCTGCGGGTGGACCGCGAGACACCAAAGCGAGGCACCGCGCTCGGGATCATCGAACAGCCGCTGGTGATCTATGCCTGTGACCGTGCCGATGATCTGCCCGGTTGCGTCGTCCTGGGCGACAAAATAGGTGACGGGACGATTGTCCCGCTCGCCAGCGAAAAAATCCTCGCGCACCTGGATCATGCCGCAGGAAGCGTAAACGGCGTTGATACCAGCAGCATCTGTCTCGGATGCGAGCCTGCGGATGGTCACGCCGCGCGGGCGACGACCGCCTGCGCGATATGTGGATAGATCGAGACGAAATGTATGCGAGGGGTCGAGAAAGATTTCCAGCGGCGCTTGGGCGAGGAGCACATGCGGATCGCGCACATGAAAGGCGATATCGCGCGCATCGAGCGCCTCTTCCCTCAGTGCCTCAAGAAGATCAGCGTAGCGATCAAAAGTCTGGGTGAAAAGAAGACGTCCCCAGCCGCAATCAAGCGCAATGTTTCGCGCCGGTGCTTCGGCTTCTTCCCTAACGCCCTGGCCATAACCACTATCGCCCGGCGACCGGAGCCGTGTCAGGCGATGGGAGAGCGCGCTGCCGCGCCGCGGCTTGCGTGTCAAGCTTGTGGCCTTCTTCTGCGGGTTGCTCAAGTCAAACCTCCTGGGCCTGCAGCCACATTTCGATCAGGCCCGCCTGCCACAATTCGGATCCCTGCAGCGGCGTGATATGCGACGCCGGGTCGGCGATGAGGCGATCGATATAGTCTTTTTGAAACAGGCCCCGCTCCTGGGCGGCGCGCGATGACAACGCATCGCGCAGCATATCGAGATAAGGTCCAGCGATATATTTCAGCTGGGGTACAGGGAAATACCCCTTCTTGCGGTCGATCACCTCCGATGGAATAACCTTTCGGGCAACGTCCTTCAGGATACCCTTTCCACCGTCCCGCAGCTTTTCTTCAGGCGGAATACGAGCGGCAAGCTCGACCAGTTCGTGATCGAGGAACGGCACACGCGCCTCCAGGCCCCAGACCATGGTCATGTTGTCGACACGCTTGACCGGATCATCGACGAGCATGACGGAACTGTCGAGACGAAGTGCTGCGTCCACCGGCGTATCGGCGCCTTCGCGCAACAGATGTTCACGCAGCAGATCGCCACTGAAGTCCTCACCAATCCAGCGTGCCTGGAGTTGAGTTTTCAAAGTTTCGTGTGACCTGTCACGGAACGCGCGACCATAGTCTGCCACGACGTCCGTAGAACCCACCAGTGGTGGATACCAGTGATAGCCGCCAAAAACTTCGTCGGCGCCCTGACCTGACTGTACGACCTTGATGTGTTTCGACACTTCCTTGGACAGCAGGTAGAAGCCAACATTGTCGTAAGAGACCATTGGCTCCGACATGGCGGCAATCGTACCCGGCAGGGCGTCCATTAGATCAGCGGAGGGCACGAAGATCTTGTGGTGGTCGGTGCCGAAACGCTGCGCGATCAGGTCGGAATAAACGAACTCGTCGCCCTTCTCACCATTGGCTTCCTCGAAACCGACGGAGAAGCTCATCAGCCCTGTCTGGCCGGCTTCCGCCAGAAGACCGACGATAAGGCTCGAATCGACACCGCCCGAGAGCAGAACGCCGACAGGCACATCGGCAATCATCCGGCGCTTGACAGCGAGGCTGAGGGCTTCAAGGAGGCGCTCCTGCCACTCCTCGCGGGTGACGGAGCGATCTTCAGGCCGGCGCGTGTATGGCGTATCCCAATAGCGGGAATCCTTGAAACTGCCGTCCCGCTCGTAAACTCGGATTGTCGCTGGCGGCAGCTTGCGCACGCCTGCATAAATCGTGCGTGGCGGCGGGACCACCGCGTGGAAACTCATGTAATTGTGAAGTGCTGCCACATCGATCGACGTGTCGACGCCGCCCGCCTTGACGATGGCCGGAAGCGAGGAGGCAAATCGAAGTCCGCCCGACACTTCGGCGAGATAGAGAGGCTTGATGCCAAACCGATCGCGCGCCATCACGACGCGGCCGGTTTCACGCTCATGAATGACGAACGCAAACATGCCGTGAAAGCGTGAAACGCAGGCTGTGCCCCAGGCGTGCCAGGCCTTGAGAATGACTTCTGTATCGCCATCGGAGAAGAAGCGATAACCCTTGGTCTCAAGCTCGGCGCGCAGTTCACGAAAATTGTAGATGCAACCATTAAAGACCAGCGACAGGCCAAGATCCGGGTCGATCATCGGCTGCTGTGACTTCTCGGAGAGGTCGAGAATGCGCAATCTCCGATGACCGAGGCCCACATTTCCGCGGACCACGACGCCAGCCGAATCCGGTCCGCGCGGAGCAAGGACATCCGCCATAGTCGAAACCGCGCTCACCGACGGGGATGTCCCGTCAAACTTCACTTCTCCACAAATGCCACACATGAACTGGGCTGAAACCTCCGTTAGACGACCAAACGAAAACGGGCCGGCAAGCCGATGATTGATCGTCGGCCAACCGGTCACATGTTTTGCAAATGGCCGAACGGTTCCATTGTTCCAAAATAATTCCAGCCGTTGAGAAGAACGGCGGCGGCCTCCCCCGCCCAGAGAGGCCGCCCCGATGTGATAGATCAGCTCAGGATTTTCTTAATCCGGGTCACGTGACGCAACAGGATGAAGTCGAGAGCCAGAACGGTCACAAGGACGGCGCCGCTTAACGGGAACAGCAGTGATACGATGAGCATGACGATGGCGCCTGTCTTCCACATTGGGCCAGGCTCAGTGGCAGAAGGCGCAACCAGGCGGGTGGCCCCCTTGGGTCGGCGCTTCCACCACATCACGAAGCCACTCACTGACAGGAAGATGATCGACAGGCAGAACACCGTGACCAGGATCAGGTTCCAGAGGCCCATATCCCCTTCATGAAAGGCGATACCAGCAGCCATCGCCTTGCCGGCGATGCCGTAGTCGGCAAAGCCGACATCAGCGAGGATGCGGCCAGTGTACTGGTCGATGTGGACGGTGCGGTCCATCAACGGATTGGCGCTGTCATTGCTCATCGTGTCGCGGGCGATAGTCCAGACAGCCGTCTCATCACCCGGGAAAGCGAGCTGGAAGCGTTGATCGAAACCGAGGGTCCGGGCGAGTACCACGATTGCATCGAGCGTAACAGGCTGGCCTTCCGGTGTACCGCTCACGCCCGCGTCAGAACCGGAGGCAGGCATCGGCGTCTGTTCGAGAGTCCACGGCACCTCCTTGATGCCATTGTGGTTCATGCTGGCATGGGTCTTGTCCGAGAGGGGCACGTTGTCCCACTTTTCTGCCGGAAAAGTGCTCCAGGCCTGGGTGAATTTTTCACCCCAGATTCCGGCCCAGGTGAGACCCGACAACAGAAAGACGACGAGCAGCAGGGAGACATAAAAACCGATCGAAAGATGCAACGACTTCCACAGTTGGCGGCCCTTTGCGGTGAATTGCGGGGCAAGCACGGAGCCGAAGCCACGACCGTCGCGCGGCCACCAGAGGTAGAGACCTGTGACGACGAGCATAATTGCGAAGCCGGCGGCGATTTCGATCAGGTAGTCGCCGAGCGTACCGATGAGCAAGGTACCGTGAATGGTGCTGGCAAGGTCATAGAGACCGTTGCGTCGATCCCAATGGCCAAGCACCTCCGCGGCGTACGGATCGATCGCCACCATGAAGGAACGATCCCCCTGATTGATCCGGAAGAGTGATGCCTGTTCGGCGTTACGAGGTGCAATATACTGGATGATCTGGCCAGGGATCTCGCGCACGGCGGCTTCGGCCTGAACCGAAACGGCCGCAACGTTTGCCTGCGGCGTCACCGTGTAGGTCTTCTCCCCGTCTCGGCCATAAAGGGTGACCGTCCAAAGCATGATCAATCCGGTGACCGCCAGCATGATGAGAAAGGGCGCGACATAGAGACCGGCATAAAAATGCCAACGCCATGCGGTGATGTAGAAGCGACGCGAAAGGCCTGCGGCTTTTGCCGAAGGAGCGGAATGGTCGAGAGCGACAGACATGTCTGGGATACCTCAAATTGGGGGTAGATGAAAAAATCAGGACAGCGCGCAATCGCCGGCTGCGACCAGAGCCAGTCTGGCAGGCTCGAGAAGCGTGACGAGATCGTTGTGCTGGATGTCGATGAGGCCCGCCTTTTTGAGGCGGGTGAAGCAGCGGCTTACCGTCTCGACGGTAAGGCCGAGCCAATCGGCGAGATCGGTCCGGGTCGGGTAAAGATGGAATGTCACGGTGCCGCGCCTTTTGTGCCGCGCCGGTCGACCGAATTGGCCCGCGAGATCAAGAATTGCCGAGGCCACACGCTCTGGCGCGGTCTTCCGACCAAGCAGCATGGCAAGGGCCTGCGAGCGAGCGAGGGTTTCGGTAAGCGCGACCTCCAGATCGCGCGCGGCCAGCGGCTCAACGACGACCTCAAGCCTTGAAAAGCCGAGGGTCTCCGCCGAGTGACGATTGCGATCGCCCGCACCAAGACCAACGATACGTCCAGGTCCAGCCAGATCGATCACCTGGCGGCGACCGTCCGAGAGGGTCTGATATGTCGCGACGCAGCCATCCACCACTCGGTAGCAGGGCGAGCGGGCGAAACCCTCGAGAAAGACAACAGTGCGGGACGGCAGGAGTTGGCTCACCGTGTCTTTTTGCGATTGTCGGTCGAGAGTGCGAGAGAGCGAAGGCGGCGGCACGATTGGCGCCTCACCGGCATGGGCGAGAATTTGCAGCATGGGTAACATCCGATGTCGACCGGACATGCCCAATGTGCACGTGCCCCGGCCTGATTGACGAATGACCGCGCAAGGCACGGTCGGTTGTCGGTCAGGCTGAAACGGGCGGGGCGCGAGGAGCGCTGCTGGGTGGGAAGAGCTGGCGGTAATGCGCCTCGACGGGCTTTGGCAGAACCGTTTCGCTGGCTGCGGCAAGCCTTATGCCAACAGTGTCGGCACGATCGAGCAACAGAGCCGTGGCGCTGATCTGGCAGGCTTCGCAGTCGGACTTGGCGGCATGCGGCTTGACCTTCCCGTCTGCATCCGCGCCGGGGAGGCAGAGTTCAGGAAGCGTTCCATCGGGAAGCACCAGAGCGGCAATTTCTGCGGGGGAAAGCATGGTCGCGGATGCTGCCGGAGGCCTGTGCGCAAGTCCAAGGAACAGGAGCGCGATCACGCAGACGATGCGTGTCACCCTATCCATCCTGATTCGGCCCGCCAAGCCCATAAATTTCCCCCTAAGCGGCCGACCGATAGCATCGCGCCTGATCACTCACAAGTGTGCGATCTGTCGCAAGAGTGATGACTTTCAGATTGAGCGATCACTGTGTGTCGATGGTCATGCGCAGCCAGCCCAGGAAAACCTCGAGCGATCGCTTTTGCTTCTTTCGGGGCACGACGACGTAGTATGCGCCTTTCGGCGTAACCGACGCATCGGTCAGGCGGATCAGTCGCTTCTGCGCAAGAAGATCCTCGACTAGCTGCTTCCAACCGAGCGCTATGCCCTGACCATTCAAGGCCGCATAGATCGCCTCCGTGTAGAAACTGCAGCGGAACCCTTGGATCTTGCGCGGCGTAACCACGGCGAATGCTGCGAGCCAGTCCTGCCAGCCCATCCAGAGCGGATCCTCCGTGTGGTTGGAAATCAGCGGAAACTCGAGGAGGTCGGCGGGGCTATTGACCTGATCGGGAGCGGCAAGGAAATCCGGACTGCAGACCGGAAACACCTCGTCGCGGAAAAGAAGTTCGGTATCCGCGTGGGGCCAATCGCCCGCGCCAAACCGGATGGCGACATCGACGTCGTCCTCATCTAGCGCCGGCATGACGTCCTGCGAGACAATGCGCAGACGGATCTCGGGATGGGCGCGAGCAAAACGCGAGATGCGCGGCAACAGCCAGAATTGCGAGAACGCCACTGTCGCCGAGATGGTAAGCTCGTCTTCCGCCTCTTCCCTGCGCAGTTCCGACGCAGCGTCCGCAAGCAGCGCAAATGCCTGGCTTGCGGCCGTCGCCAGAATGCGTCCCTTGTCTGTCAACACAACCTTTCGGTGGTGGCGCAGGAAAAGGGCCGCACCGAACTCGCCCTCAAGCGCATGGATCTGCCGACTGACGGCCGCCTGCGTGACGCCGAGCTCATCGGCCGCACGGGTGAAGCTTCCAAGGCGGGCCGCGGCCTCGAAAACGGTCAGCGACGTCAGCGATGGCAGCGTCCTGCGCAAACTCTTCATCAGACCTCACACGACACGGGCGATGGTCGAGCTTCGCATTCCTTCAGGTAATGTCAACGCAGCTTTTTTGTAGAGTTGAAAAGGCAAGCAAGACTGCGATCATCAATGATCTTCCATGATCGGGGTTATGCATGCTGAACAGTTTTTCCTCCCCCATTTCAAGCCTCCTCGACCAGCGCGCGGCGGGCCATTCCCTGCCGGCCGGCCTTTACACCCGTGAAGATGTGTTCAAGGCCGATCTTGATGTCTTCTTTCACCATCACTGGATTTATGTCGGGCTTGAGTGCGAAGTGCCGGAGCCGGGCGATGTGATGGCAATCGACATAGGCGCGACCAGCATCATCCTGCTGCGCGATGACGACCAACAGATCCGCGTGGTGCGCAATGTCTGCCGACACCGGGGTGCGCGGCTTCTGGAAGCGGGTCCCAGCATCGTGTCGAAACTCGTGTGCCCCTATCACCAGTGGACCTACGAGCTATCAGGGGAACTTGCCCACGCGCCACACATGGGCCAGGACTTCGACAAGAGCTGTCGTAGCCTGAAGCCGGTCCAGTTTCGCTCCATCGGCGGGATGATCTATGTCTGCCTCTCCGATGAAGCCCCAGCCGATATCGACCGGTTGGCGGAGGTCATGGAGCCGCGCCTTCAGCCCTACGATCTGCGCAACACGCGGATTGCGCATCAGGTCGACGTGATCGAAGAGGGCAACTGGAAGCTTGCGATGGAGAACAATCGCGAGTGCTACCACTGTTCCGCCAACCATCCGGAGCTGTGTGTCTCATTCATCGATCTCGATTTCGGATTTGATCCCGACAGCCTGACTGCGGAAGACAGAGCGATCGCCGAGGAACATTTCGCAATGTACGCCGAGCGAACGCGCCAGTGGGAGGAAGAGGGCTTTCCCTCTCAGACCGTAGAACAGACGCGGGACTGCGCAACGAACTTCAGAACGCAACGGCTGATCATCGCCGGTGCTGGCGAATCTCAAACGGAAGATGCGACGGCTGCCTCCTCGAAATTGCTCGGGTCGATGACACGCAAGGACCTGGGCGATGTCCATCTTTGGGGCCACAACGCATGGAACCACTTTATGGGAGACCATGCCGTAACCGTCATGGTTATTCCGCTATCTGCCGATCGGACGCTGGTTCGGACAAAATGGCTGGTTCACAAGGATGCCGTCGAAGGCGTCGACTATGACCTGCACAAGCTGACTCATGTCTGGATCGAGACGACCAACCAGGATTCCGATCTGGTCCGCATTTCCCACAAAGGGGTGTCTGATCCCGCCTATGAGCCGGGACCTTACTCGCCATTTAGCGAGAAGGCACTGGATGACTTCGCAACCTGGTATGTCGACCGGATGCGTGCCCATGGCTATTGAACTCGCCGACCGAGAAGGCCAGAGGCCATCGAGCTGTTGGGATCCGGATGTGGATTCGATTTTGACATGCATTGATGTCCATGCCGAAACGCATGACGTCAAAAGCTTCACCTTCCGGGCACCAGAGGGCAAGTCGATCCACTTTACAGCCGGACAGTATTTCCTTTTCGAGCCGGACATCGATGGCGAAGAAAACGGCCGCTGCTACAGCATCTCCTCCTCGCCGCTGAGAGCGGGTGCGATTACCGTGACTGTGAAGCGCGTGGCCGGAGGCAAAGTCTCCAACTGGATGCATGACAGCATGCAAGTCGGCATGGAGATCAAGGCGAGCGGCCCGTTGGGACGCTTCGTCAGACCCCCGGCCCCATCCTATCTCTTTCTTTCGGGTGGATCAGGCATCACGCCAGTCATGTCGATGCTGCGAGAGCTGGCCGATCGGCTTGACCCCGTTGATGTCGTGTTCCTCCATGCCGGCCGCAGCCCGCAGGATCTCGTCTTTCGCGAGGAGCTGTCACTCCTTGCACGGCGAATGAAAGGCTTGCGGCTGTTTTTTCTGCCGGAGGACATCTCGACGGAACGCTCGTGGCACGGTGTGTCCGGGCGGATCTCGGCCGAACTTCTGGCCCTTGCGGTTCCCGACATATCCAGACGGGTTGTGATGTGCTGTGGCCCCGCACCCTTCATGGCTGCAGCCCGGTCGATCTGCGGCAGCATGGGCGTTCCTGAAACATGCTACATCGAGGAGAGCTTCGATGCTGCAGCCATCGAGGACGTTCTCTTCGAAGCGCACAATGGCGAAACCGTTGCGACGTTCGAAGTCTCGTTCAGCAAGCAGGGCCGTTCGATCAGCGTGCCTGCCGACCAGACCGTGCTCTCGCAATCAAAGAAGGCCGGCATTCGTATACCCTCGTCCTGCGCCAACGGCATTTGCGGCACCTGCAAGTCGAAACTGACAAGCGGTCGGGTCGACATGCAGCATGGCGGCGGCATCCGGCAGCGCGAGATCGACGCCGGGCTTTTCCTGCCTTGCTGCTCGAAACCGTTGAGTGACCTTGTGATCGAGCGTTAGGCCAAAAAAGAGCGAACAGTGCAATGAAGGGCGCCGCAAGTTGGCGCCCTTCATTATTGCTGGCCTCCTCGCCTCAGAGATCCTTCATCAGCCGCAAGGCGTCATAGATCGCGGCATGGGTGTTGCGAGCGGCAACGGCATCGCCAATACGAAACAGTTGGAAGCGGCCCTCGCTGTTTCTCGAAACCTTCTGAGGCTGTCCGCTGATAAGCGCGTCGTAGTCGACCTCTCCCAGATTGGATGATTGCGGTTTCAGTTCGAAATAGAGGTCATCGAGGGGAATGGTGCCGTGGTTGATCACCACCTGATCGACGATCTGTTCCCGGTCGATATCGCCGTAGTCACTGCCAATGCGCGCCACCAATGTGTTGCCGCGCCGCTCGACGCTTTGCAGGCGATAGGTCACGGTAAACGTGACGTCCCTCTTCTGCAGCGATCGCATGTAGGGCACGAGGTTCATTGCCATGACCTCCGGTGCGAAGCTGCGATCCGGCGTCATGATCTCGACCCGTGCACCGGCAGCAGCCAGGATGTCAGCAGCCTGCAAGCCGGCATGGTCGCCTGCGTCATCGAAGACGAGCACGCTGTTGCCGGGTTTCACGTCGCCGGAAAGGATATCCCAGGAGGATACGGTGAGGTCATTGCCGGCCGAGAGAATGTCGGTATGGGGAAACCCGCCGGTGGCGACGATCACGACATCGGGTTCCTCCGCGCTGATCGTCTCGGCATCTGCCCAAGTGTTGTAGCGGATGATGACGCCGTGCTTTTCGCATTGCGCCAGGCGCCAGTCGATGATGCTGATCATTTCCCGTCGGCGCGGACTTTGTGCCGTCAGCCTGATCTGGCCGCCGGCATGGCTTGCGGCTTCGAAAACCACGACATCGTGGCCGCGCTCTCCGGCAACCCTGGCCGCCTCAAGGCCCGCCGGCCCGGCACCGACGATCACCACCTTGCGCCTGACTGGAGCGCGCGGGATGACGTGCGGCATGGTCTCTTCGCGACCGGTTGCGGCATTGTGGATGCAAAAGGCTGCCCCGCCCTGATAGATGCGGTCAAGACAATAGTTGGCGCCAACACATGGGCGGATATCCTCCTCCCGCTTTTCAATGATCTTGCGGACGATATGGGGATCGGTCATGTGGGCGCGGGTCATGCCGACCATGTCCACCTTGCCGGATGCGATGGCATGACGGGCGGTGGCAACATCCGGTATCTTGGCGGCGTGAAAGGTCGGAAAATTCGTCGCAGCGCGGATTTCGCCGGCAAAATCCAGATGCGGTGCATTCGCCATGCCTTGAATCGGGATGAGATCGGTCAGCCCTGGGTCCGTATCGATGTGACCGCGCACGACGTTCAGGTAGTCAATCAGGCCGCTTTCCTTGAGGCGCCTCGAGATCTCAAGGCCATCCGCCTTGTGCGTTCCGCCCGGCAAAGTCTCATCCGCCGTGTAGCGCACGCCGAGGATGAAATCTTCGCCGACCCGTTTGCGCATGGCTGCAAAGACGTCGAGACAGAAACGCATCCGGCTCTCAAGCTCGCCGCCATAGGGACCGTCGAGTTCGTTGGTGAGCGGTGACACGAACTGATCGATCAGATGGCCATAGGCCTCCAGTTCAACCCCATCCATGCCACCGGCTTTCATGCGTTCGGCGGCATCCGCAAAATCGCGGATGATCCTTTCAATATCCCAGTCTTCGATTTTTTTCGGGAAAGCGCGATGCGCCGCTTCGCGGTGGTGTGACGGCGCCAGGACCGGCAACCAGTCACCTTTGTCCCATCGCGTCCGCCGCCCGAGATGGGTCAACTGGATCATAATCGCCGAGCCCTGATCATGAACCGCATCGGTCATTTCCCGGATCCACGGTACGATCTCGTCCTTGTAGGCAAGCAGATTGTTGAAGACGGGCGGGCTATCCCTGGAGACCGCTGCCGAGCCTGCCGTCATCGTCAGCGCCACGCCTCCCTTGGCGCGCTCGACCGTATACGCGCGATAACGCTCTTTTGGCATTCCGTCTTCCGGATAGGCCGGTTCATGCGAGGTGACGATGATACGATTTCGCAGCGTGAGATGCTTCAGCTTGAAGGGTTGCAGGAGTGGATCACCGGACATCACATCGCTCCATTGTTCGAGGGCATGCGCGACTATGGCAAAATGTACAGTAATGTCAATTTCACAGACACTGACGTACATTTCACCATGGAGCGCATTGCACGGATCGGGGCGCTGACCTACAGGTGGTGCATGGAACGGACTTCAAACGACAGCGGCTGGCGGGGCTCAGCCGAAGGCTGGCTGGACGCCGCCTATGAGGCATTGCTCGAAGGCGGGGTCGATGCGGTAAAAATACAGCCGCTCGCTGCCAGGCTAAGGCTATCGCGCACGAGCTTCTACTGGTTTTTCAAGGATCGTGAGGCGCTGCTCTCAGCCCTTGTCGACAGATGGCGGCTCAAGAACACTGGCAACCTCATCAGCCAGGCGCGCGCCTATGCCGAGACGGCCTGTGAAGCCACGCTCAATGTCTTCGACTGCTGGCTCGATACAGGCCTGTTCGATTCCCGATTCGAATTCGCAATGCGCAGCTGGGCCCTCCAATCTCCGGAAATACTGGCCGAAGTGCAGGCCGCCGATCAACTGCGTCTGGCTGCACTGAAATCCATGTTCCAGCGTTTTGGAAACTCGGCCGACGATGCCGATGTCAGATCGAGAACGCTGTACCTTGTGCAGATCGGCTATATCTCGATGCAGACCCAGGAAGACATCGATCTCCGCCTGCAGCGGATTCCCAACTACATCAACGTTTTTACCGGCGAGTATCCGACGAAATCCGAAATGGACCGCTTCATCGCACGCCATAGAAGCGATTGACGCAACGCGCAAACCTCAAGCGGACTGTTGAGGTCCAGAAGCAGATTGCAGCATTCGCATCATGGGAAGTGGCGGACAGGGTGGGATTCGAACCCACGGTACGCTTTCACGCACACACGCGTTCCAGGCGTGCGCCTTAAACCACTCGGCCACCTGTCCAGGGGAGCATCACGGAGGAAAGCCACCGTGTCGGTCGGGCGGGATATATACCGAGGATTTCCGAGCGATCAACCTAAATCTATCATAATTTTGACATTGAAGAACAATTCTCTACATCGCATTGAAATGAGCACACGACCTGAGGCGGCGACGGGCGTGTGACAAATGGAGTTCATCATGGTTCGACTCTTGTTCAGGGTCTCGAGTTTCGCAGCACTTTGCATGGGTGTCGTGGCAGCCACAGTCGATTCAATCGCCTCGGTTTCCGCGTCGCGCGTCGTTCTCACCCCGCTTGCAGCCGCATGGCAGGATGTGTCGCCGCAATCGCTTCCCGCTTTTCAGAGCATCGTTGAGACCCAGCTTGGGGCCGCATCCTGGATTGCCTTTCAAAACAGCATCCTGCCACAGCCGGCATTCGTGATCTTTCTGGCCCTTTCACTTCTCTTGTGGGCCATCGGCTATAAGCGCCCCTCACCCGCCGGGCGATTTGCGGCTTGAGGCCAATGCGGCTTCGGATCGAATACTTCCTGTCGACCTGACAATGGCGAGGTCAAGGGCAGCATCTTGCCTGAACGCCTCCGGGTCACCACATTGTAGTCTACGCAAGCACGCCATTGGTGGCCGGGAGATCGCATATGTATCTGATCGACATGTTCAACAAGAAGACTGTGATGCCAACTGCAGAGACGGCTCTGCCGGGTCGACCGGAGCCGCTCCCGACCGCCTATAGCCATTTCGTTTCCGATCGCCCGCTCAAAGGCCCCTACCCCGCGGGGTTCAAGACAGTCTATCTCGGGATGGGCTGCTTCTGGGGGGCGGAGCGCCTGCTCTGGCAGACACCCGGCGTTTACGTGACGGCCGCAGGATACCAAGGTGGCTTCACGCTCAACCCTACCTACCAGGAAACGGTCACCGGCCTCACCGGACACACGGAAGTTGTGAAGGTGGTCTATGACCCATCAATCACATCGCTTGAAGCACTCCTGAAGATCTTTTTCGAAGCCCATGATCCGACGCAGGGCATGCGACAGGGAAATGACATCGGCACCACCTATCGCTCGGCGATCTATGTGGAAGATGACGAGGATCTGTTGATCGCACAGGCAATCAGGGACCGGTTCCAGGCGGCGCTGGCCGAGGCCGGGCGTGGGGGACGTGTGACCACGGAAATCGCACCTGCAGGCCCTTTCTACTTTGCCGAGGACTATCACCAGCAATATCTGGCCAAGAACCCGAATGGATATTGCGGCCTGAGGGGCACGGGCGTCTCCTGCCCGATCGAGCCCGCAGCTTAAGAGCATATGCCCAAAGCGCGGGCATAAAAGCCCGTTGATCTGATTAGATTTTCGGCGTCTGGCGCCGAAGGATCCGGCTTGCTGTGAATCTTTACCAGATGAAAAAAATCTGGTGAATTTTTGTACCAGCCATGCAAGGATGCAAGCCAGCCAGGACCTCCGGAAAGGAGGCGGCGGTTCCGCAGACATGTCTTCTCGTTTCGAGGAGGCTTGCGGGAGGACCCAGCAAGATCAATAGCAACAACAGGGCTGCATCATGAAGAAATCCCTCCTCAGTCTCTTTGCCTTGGCCGCGATGTCGGCGACCGCGCTTGCGGCCGACGTGAAGCCGGCGCTGGTTTATGGCACAGGCGGCAAGTTCGACAAGTCGTTCAACGAGGCGGCCTATGGTGGCGCCGAACAGTTCAAGGCGGAGACCGGTATCGAATACCGTGACTTCGAGCCCACCAGCGACACTCAGGGTGAACAGGCAATCCGTAACTTCGCCTCGCGCGGCTTCAACCCCGTTGTTGCAATCTCGTTTGCCTGGTCGTCGGCTGTCGAAAAGGTTGCGGAAGAATTTCCGGACACCCAGTTCGTCATCGTCGATTCCGTTGTCGAGAAGCCGAATGTTCGCTCCGTGGTTTATAAGGAGCATGAAGGCTCCTATCTGGTCGGCATGCTTGCCGGTCTCGCCTCCAAGAGCGGCAAGGTTGGCTTCGTCGGCGGCATGGACATTCCGCTGATCCGCAAGTTCGCCTGCGGCTACGAGCAGGGTGCCCGCGCAGCCAAGGCTGATATCGAAGTGTTCCAGAACATGACCGGCACGACGGGTGCAGCCTGGAACGACCCTGTCCGGGGTGGCGAACTCACCAAGAACCAGATCGACCAGGGTGCGGATGTTGTTTACGCGGCAGCGGGTGCAACCGGCCTCGGCGTACTGCAAACGGCAGCCGACAACGGCAAGTTCTCCATCGGCGTCGACTCCAACCAGAACCACCTGCATCCGGGTTCGGTTCTCACCTCGATGGTGAAGCGCGTTGATCTTGCAGTCTACAACGCTTTTGCAGACTCCAAGAACGACAAGTTCACACCTGGCCTACAGACGCTTGGCGTTGCCGAAGATGGCGTGGCATATGCGCTGGACGACAATAATGCCAAGCTGATCAACGACGACATGAAGGCCGCTGTTGAAAAGGCAAAAGCTGACATTATCGCCGGCACCGTCAAGGTGCACGACTATATGTCGGACAACTCCTGCCCGAAGTGATTTGAAATCCGGGCGCAGGATGGCAGTCTTGTCGTCCTGCGCCTTTTTTATGTCTTGAGGGACCGGAATGAACCCAGCGAGCCAGGCACCCGCGATCGAACTGATCGGCATCGACAAGAAGTTCGGTGCAGTGCACGCCAACAAGAATATCAACCTGACGGTCGCCAAAGGCTCGATCCATGGCATCATCGGGGAAAACGGCGCCGGCAAATCGACGCTGATGTCGATCCTCTACGGCTTCTATCAGGCCGACCAGGGATCCATTGAGATTGGCGGCCAGCCGATTGCTATCAAGGATAGCCAGACTGCCATCAATGCCGGCATCGGCATGGTGCACCAGCACTTCATGCTGGTTGAGAACTTCTCCGTGCTGGAAAACCTGATGCTCGGCGCCGAAGGCGGCACCCTGCTCGGCAAGGGAACGGATGCCGCACGCACGGCGCTGAAGAAACTCGAAGACGACTACGAACTGGACATCGATCCCGATGCGATCATCGAGGAACTGCCCGTCGGACTGCAACAGCGCGTCGAAATCCTGAAAGCTCTCTATCGCGGCGCCGAGATACTTATCCTCGATGAGCCAACCGGCGTGCTGACGCCGGCGGAAGCCGATCACCTTTTCAAGATCCTCGGCGTGCTGCGCGATGAAGGCAAAACGGTTATCCTGATTACTCACAAGCTGCGCGAAATCATGGCCATCACCGACACAGTCTCGGTCATGCGTCGCGGCGAAATCGTTGCAACCCGCAAGACAGCCGAGACCACGGTGGAAGAACTCGCCGAACTGATGGTCGGGCGCCGTGTTCTCCTGCACGTGGAAAAGAAGCCCGCCAATCCGGGCGAGGTATTTTTGTCCGTCCGCAATCTGACCGTCAAGGACAACAGAGGCGTCGTCATGGTCGATAACGTCTCGTTCGACGTTCGCGCTGGCGAGATCGTCGGGATAGCCGGGGTCGCCGGAAACGGCCAGAGCGAGCTGCTTGAGGCGATTACCGGAATTCGAAAACCCGCGTCAGGCGAAATCTGGATTGGGGGCAGGAATGTCGCCGGTCTCGACCCGGCGGAACTGCGTGGCATCGGCGTTGCCCATATTCCCGAGGACCGACACCACATGGGTCTTGTTCTGCCCTTTGAGGAGAGCCAGAACGCAATTCTGGGCTATCACCGCGACGAGCGCTACGGTCGCAGCCCATTTCTCGATCCCGAACTCATCCGCAAGGGGGCGGAGGCACAGATTGAGAAGTATGATATCCGGCCGCCGAACCCGCGGCTCAAGACGGCCAATTTTTCCGGCGGCAACCAACAGAAGATCGTCGTTGCGCGCGAAATCGAACGCGACCCGAAGCTCCTGGTCGTTGGGCAGCCGACACGCGGTGTGGACATCGGGGCGATCGAATTCATTCACAAGCGGATCGTAGAAACGCGCGATGCCGGCAAGGCCGTGCTGCTCGTCTCCGTCGAACTCGACGAGATCCGTTCGCTCTCCGACCGCATTCTGGTGATGTTCGCCGGCAAGGTCGTCGGCGAAAAGACGCCTGATACGGGCGAACAGACACTCGGCCTGATGATGGCCGGCATTGCTGCTTGAGGATTTGATGAGCACCGCATCCGTACCCCTGCCCAATTGGATCAATTACGCGCTGCTGCCGCTGATTAACCTCACGCTTGCCTTTCTCGTTTCCGGCCTCGTTATCTGGATCATCGGCGAAAGCCCCTGGGATGCGCTGAAGCTGATGCTTGAGGGCGCTCTGGGGAGCGGCGAGGGCATTGGCTTCACCCTGTTTTATGCCACCAACTTCATTTTCACCGGCCTTTCTGTCGCTGTCGCGTACCATGCCGGCCTGTTCAACATCGGCTCGGAAGGTCAGGCCTATGTTGGCGGGCTGGGGGCCGCACTCGCAGCCCTGGCATTGGACCACTACCTGCCCTGGTATTTAACCATGCCCTTTGCGATCTTGGCTGCGGCTATTTTCGGCGCGGCATGGGCTTTCATTCCCGCCTGGCTGCAGGCCAAGCGTGGCAGCCACATCGTTATCACCACCATCATGTTCAATTTCATCGGCGCAGCGCTGATGGTCTATCTGCTGGTCAACGTGTTGATCGTGCCTGGCAAGATGGCGCCTGAAACCCGCACCTTTCTCGAGGGTGGGCAATTGCCCAAGCTCGACTGGCTCATTGCGCTGTTTGGCGGCAAGCTTGGTCCCGCCCCCTTCAACGTCTCCTTCATCATCGCACTCGTCATGTGTGTGCTTGTCTGGGTGCTGATCTGGCGGACCAGGCTCGGTTATGAAATGCGCACGCTCGGCATCAGCCGCTCGGCTGCCGCTTATGCCGGGATTCCCTATGTAAAAATCGTAATGATCACCATGCTGATCTCCGGTGGACTCGCCGGCATGATGGCTCTCAATCCGGTCCTTGGTGCCTCGGCCCGCCTGCAGGTGGAATTTGTGGCGGGCGCCGGCTTCGTCGGCATCGCGGTCTCGCTGATGGGGCGCAATCATCCGCTTGGCATCGTACTGGCCGCCATCCTCTTCGGGATTCTCTACCAGGGCGGCGCCTGGCTATCCTTCGACATGCCGAACATAACCCGCGAAATGATCGTCGTGATCCAGGGTCTGGTGATCCTGTTTGCGGGCGCACTCGAATTCATGTGCCGGCCGATGGTCGTGCGCATCTACCAGACACTGACGAAGGCCTGAGGACGAGATCATGGATTCATTCGACATGCTGATCAGCATCCTGGGCTCGACCATCCGTCTGTCGATCCCGCTGATTCTGGCGGCCCTTGCCGGCCTCTATTCCGAACGCGCCGGCGTGTTCGATATCGGCCTTGAGGGTAAGATGCTGGCAGCCGCCTTTGCTTCCGCTTGCGTCGCCTATTTGACGGGCTCTGCCTGGCTCGGGCTTTTCTCCGGCATCGGCGTCTCTCTGGTGTTTTCGTTGATCCATGGCTTTGCCTCGATCACCAATCGCGGCAACCAGATCATCTCGGGCGTGGCGCTCAACTTCGTCGCGGCAGGCCTGACCGTGGTGCTGGGCCAGGCCTGGTTCGGTCAGGGCGGGCGAACGCCGCAGGTATCGGGCGATGGGCGTTTTGCACCGATCATACTGCCAGGCGTCGATGCGATCCGCGACGTTCCCTTCATTGGGCCGCTCTATGCGAATGTCATCTCAGGCAACAACTTGCTGACCTACATGGCCTTCCTCGCCGTGCCGATCTCCTGGTGGGTGCTTTACCGCACGCGTTTCGGCCTGAGATTGCGCGCCGTGGGCGAGAACCCAGGTGCGGTCGATACCGCCGGCATTTCAGTGACATTCCTGCGCTACCGCGCCGTGCTTGTTGCAGGGCTGCTCTGCGGCATCGCCGGCACCTATCTTGCGATCGCGCAATCTGCGGCCTTTATCAAGGACATGTCGGCCGGCAAAGGCTTTATCGCGCTTGCTGCCCTCATCTTCGCAAAGTGGAAGCCCGTGCCTGTCATGTTCGCCTGCCTGCTGTTCGGCTTCCTCGATGCGCTTGCCAACTTCATGCAGGGCAAGGCCATCCCCGGCATCGGCGAGATCCCGGTGCAGATCTTCCAGGCTTTGCCCTATATCCTGACCTGCATCCTGCTTGCAGGCTTCATCGGTGCCGCCAACCCGCCCAAGGCCGGTGGTGTCGCCTATACCAAGGAGCGTTGATCTATGGCGCATGATCTCTTCGAGGCAGCGCGCGGCGCTATGGCCTTTGCGCATGCCCCCTACTCCAAGTTCCCGGTCGGTGCCGCCATCCGCGCCGACGACGGGCGGATCTATACCGGCGCGAACATCGAGAACCTGTCCTTTCCCCAGGGGTGGTGTGCAGAGCCGACAGCCATCGGCTGCATGATCATGGGCGGCGGCAAAAGGATTGTCGAAATGGCGGTGATCGCTGAAAAGCTGGCACTCTGCCCGCCCTGTGGCGGCTGCCGTCAGAAGATCTCGGAATTCGCTTCGGCCGACACGAAGATCTATCTCTGCGACGAAGTGGGCGTGCAAAAGACCATGACCATGGACGAACTCCTGCCGCTCAGCTTCAAAACGGATGTCATCGGATGAAGGCCGCGGTTGACCTTCTTGTTGAACGGCTGAACGGATTGATGCCGCGCTATGGCATCGTTCTCGGCTCGGGTCTCGGATCTTTGGTCGAGGAGGTGCGAGATGCAATCCGCATTCCTTATTCTGAGTTGCCCGGCTTTCCGGTCAGCGGCGTTTCGGGCCACGCAGGGGAATTGGTCGCCGGTTATCTTGGCCGGACGGCGGTGATCATGCTGGCGGGTCGTATGCACTATTATGAGCACGGCGACCCCAATGCGATGCGCAAGCCTATCGAGGTCCTGATGGGCCTTGGCGTCAAGTCCCTCATCCTGACCAATGCTGCGGGCTCCTTGCGCGAGGATATGCCACCCGGCAGCGTCATGCAGATCACCGACCACATCAACTTTTCCGGTAAAAACCCTCTCATCGGCGAGGACAGCGACGGACGATTTGTCGGGATGACATCTGCCTATGATGCCGGCCTGTCTGCCGCGATGCAGGGTGCCGCGCTTGCAGAAGGCGTTCCGCTGGCAAGCGGCGTCTATATGTGGTTTTCGGGGCCGAGTTTCGAGACGCCGGCGGAAATCCGCATGGCCCGCATCCTTGGCGCGGACGCTGTTGGCATGTCCACGGTACCGGAGGTCATTCTCGCCCGCTTCTTTGGCCTAAGGGTTGCCGCAGCGTCGGTAATCACCAATTATGGGGCCGGAATGACAAGCGGCGAACTCAGCCATCAGGAAACAAAGGACATGGCGCCTATTGGCGGCGAACGTCTTGCGGCCATCCTCAAGCGGATGATCGGCGGAGGAGATACCATTGGATAATCAAGAAGCCCGGACGATTGCGACAAAGGCTCTTTCACTTCTCGATCTGACAAACCTCAAGGACGACTGCACTCCGGAGCAGATCGTTACCCTTTGCCAAAGGGCGCAGACGCCGTTTGGCCCTACCGCTGCGGTTTGTATTTGGCCACGCTTTGTCATGCAGGCGCGTGACCTTCTTGTGCATGCAAGCCCGATCCGGATCGCGACTGTGGTCAATTTCCCGTCCGGCGAGATGACGATTGAGGATGTGCTCGCGGAAACGCGTGATGCAGTTGCCGACGGTGCGGATGATATCGATCTGGTCATCCCCTACCGCGCGCTGGCTGCAGGTGACGAACAGGCTGTGACGGACATGGTCACAGCGGTCAAGGCGGCCTGCGGTCCGGCAATCCTGAAGACCATTCTCGAAACGGGCGAGCTCAAGGACAAGGCACTCATCCGCCGGGCCGCCGATCTATCGATCGCCGCCGGTGCCGATTTTATCAAGACGTCCACCGGCAAAGTCTCGTTGAATGCGACGCTTGAGGCTGCCGACATCATGCTGCAGTCGATCCGGGACAGCCGGAAGAAGGTTGGCTTCAAGCCAGCCGGCGGTATATCTTCCGTTGCAGATGCCGGTCTTTATTTGAGACTTGCCGATACCATCATGGGCGAAGACTGGGTCATGCCACCCACTTTCCGTTTCGGCGCGTCGGGCCTTCTGGACGACATTCTCGCCGTGCTTTCAGGCGAGGATCCGGTCGCTACCGCATCAGGATATTGAGGAAATGCTGCCACAGGAGATCATCCGGCGGAAACGCGACGGCGGCCACTTAGCCGAGACAGAAATCCGCGCCTTCATCGAAGGCCTTTCGGCGGAAACGATCTCCGAGGGCCAGGTTGCAGCCTTTGCCATGGCGGTGTTTTTTCAGGGCATGTCTGCGGATGAGATCGTGGCCCTGACCCTTGCCATGCGCGATTCTGGCGATGTGCTCTCCTGGCATGGGGTTGGAAAGCCGATTGCTGACAAACATTCGACCGGTGGCGTGGGTGACAATGTCTCGCTGATGCTGGCTCCGATTGTCGCAGCTTGCGGCCTTGCCGTCCCCATGATTTCAGGTCGTGGGCTCGGGCATACCGGCGGCACGCTCGACAAGCTGCAGTCCATCCCCGGATACAACGTCATGCCCGACAATGCGACATTCCGGCAGACGGTCGACAGTTCAGGCTGCGCTATCATCGGTCAGACCGGCGACCTCGCCCCTGCCGACAAACGGCTTTACGCAATCCGTGATGTGACCGCGACTGTCGAATCCATTCCACTGATTACGGCCTCCATCCTGTCGAAAAAGCTCGCGGCGGGTCTTCAAAGTCTGGTTCTGGACGTGAAGGTCGGCAATGGCGCGTTTATGGCGCGGGCAGAGGACGCAGAGTCTCTTGCGCGCTCTCTGGTTCGAGTTGCTAATGGCGCCGGGGTCAAGACCACAGCTCTCTTGACCGACATGAACCAACCGCTGGCCGACTGTGCTGGAAACTCCATCGAAGTGCAGAACGCCGTCGACTTCCTGAAAGGCGAGAAGACAGGCACACGCCTTGAGGAGGTGACGCTGGCACTGGCGGCCGAGATGCTGGTTAGTGCAGGTGTCGAGAGCGAGCTTTCCATGGCGATGGAAGCCGCGACACAGGTGCTTGCAGCCGGTCGTGCAGCCGAAATCTTCGGGCGCATGGTAAAAGACCTGGGCGGGCCAGCCGACTTTGTAGAGAAGTCAAAAACCTACCTGCCGCAGGCCTCGTGGACCATTCCCATTCTGGCGGAAGCAGACGGCTATCTCAGCGGCTGCGACACACGTGGCCTTGGCCTTTGCGTGGTAGGACTCGGTGGCGGGCGGACAAAGCCGAGTGACGCAATCGACCACAGCGTTGGCCTTTCGGGCTTTGTGCCTCTTGGAACGAAGCTTGGGCGTGGTGATCCGATTGCCTTCGTGCATGCAAATGACGAGACAAGTGCGAAGGCGGCGGCAAAAACGGTGCAAGCCTGCTACACGATCGCGCCTGATGCGCCATCGCTCCCGGCAACGATCGGGCTGCGCATTGGGGCTGACTGACTTCCGCTTACTGAACAAGCCGGAGAGAGCGCTTGTCGGCGGTATATGACTTAAGCTTGCTCAGAAAGCTCATCCCCACAAGGGTCGAGGATAGTGCTGCGTCCTCAAGGACGAAGGCATCGACATCCCGCACGCGAACGCTACCGATTTCCACCCGCTCGAGCACGACATGAGCCGCCTTGATGCGGCCATTTGCGGTTTCAGCGCTGTGCTTGAAGTCCAGGCTGGAGGGTGGGAAGCCGAGACGCCGGGCTGTTGAGACATTTATGGCGATGAGCGAGGCTCCGGTGTCGACCATGGCGTCCACCGCCTTGCCATTCATTCGGAAGGTTCCGTTGTAATGGCCGTTCTTACCCATGGCGAGCACTGTCTGCCCACCCGCCGACGCTGACGCCAGCTGGCCCCTTTCATCCACGCCGACATCGCCTTTGTCCAGCATGTCGTGGACACGCGTCGCCAGGGTCGGCCACTGGGTGGCTGACAGTGTCAGCAAGAGAACAGTGAACAGGGTCCGTGCGAACATCGGCGCTCCGCTAGCTAAGGTCTCGCTCACGCTTTCATCTGAGCATCACCAATTGACTAACGCGCGCAGCAATAAGGCTCGAAACCTGAGTTTCGAGCCTCCAAAGCTTGCGATCTGGTTAAGGAATCACTTCGTGCCGTACATGCGGTCGCCCGCGTCGCCGAGACCGGGCATGATATAGCCCTTCTCGTTGAGATGGCTGTCAATCGAAGCCGTGAAAATCGGCACGTCAGGATGAGCTTCCTGAAAATTCCTGATACCTTCGGGGGCTGCCAGAAGGCAAAGGAAGCGAATGTTCTTTGCGCCGCGTTCCTTCAGTTTTTCGATCGCAGCGATCGATGAATTGCCGGTGGCAAGCATGGGATCAACGACGATGATCAGCCGCTCGGCAAGCGCTTCAGGTGCCTTGAAATAGTATTCGACTGCCTGCAGTGTTTCATGATCTCGGTAGACGCCGACATGTGCGACGCGGGCAGCCGGCACCAGTTCCAGCATGCCTTCCAGCAGACCGTTGCCGGCGCGCAGGATCGACGCGAACACCAGCTTCTTTCCCTCCAGGATTGGAGACTGCATCTCCGTCAGGGGCGTTTCGATGGTTTCCATCGTCAGTTCAAGATCGCGCGTAACCTCATAGCAGAGCAGCGTCGAGATCTCTCGGAGAAGACGACGGAAACTCGAAGTCGACGTCTCCTTCCGGCGCATGATCGTGAGCTTGTGCTGCACGAGGGGATGATCGATGACTGTTACGCCGTCCATGGGCACACCTTCTTTTCTTCTTGTCTTCGGGTTCCGCTATTTTCACGTTCTCTAAGTCGCTCGCAAGGGTGATGGTGACTTTGAGCGATATCTTCAACAGGCCCCGTCAAAGTTGCGCCAAGAGCCCGGCTCGAGTTTCCTCATCAACGAAAGCCGCCTCCAGAGCGGTTCTCGTCATTGCGTCGACCTCGGCATCCGAAAAGCCGAACACCGTGGAGGCAAGGTGATACTCGCGCTCCAGCGAGGTATCGAAGAAAGGTGGGTCATCGGAGTTGATGCAGACGCGAACGCCAGCATCAAAAAGCTGGCGCAGTGGATGGCTTTCGAAGTCGGGATAGACGGACAGCGCGATGTTTGAGCCAGGGCAGACTTCCAGCACAGTCCCGAGGTCGACGAGTCGACGAACGAGATCCGCATCCTCAATCGCGCGCACTCCATGTCCGATACGGCTGGGGCGCACGAGATCAAGCGCATCCGCGACCGAAAAAGCGCCGCAGACTTCGCCGGCATGGATGGTGAGCCCGAGGCCCGCTTCCCGGGCAATATCGAAGGCGCGTGCGTAGTCGGCAACGCGGCCCATACGCTCTTCGCCAGCCATGTTGAAGCCGGTGACCAAAGGATTGCCACTGCGCGCGGCATATTCAGCTGCGGCAATGACGCTATCGGCACCGAAATGCCGCTCACCGGTGACGATGATCCGCGCTTCGATCCCGGTTTTTTCCTTTGCAGAGCGGATGCCGTCCGAGATGCCGGCAATGTAGCCATCTGCCCCAAGGCCAATCCGGTCACCGTGATCGGGCGAAACGATGAGCTCGCTATAGATCGTGCCGACGCTGGCCAGTTCCAACAAATAGCTCTCGGTCAAAAGCGCATAGTCCTCCTCCGTCCGGAAGAGGGCGGCAACCTTGTCGTAGACGGCGATAAATTCGGCGAAATCGCGCCAGGCATATCGGCCGTCAGCCATGAAGCTTGCAGGGTCGACCCCGTACCGTGCCGCTTGCGCCAGAGCGAGCGCCGGTGGCGCGGCCCCCTCGATATGGCAATGCAATTCGACCTTCTTGAAATCCGTCTTCACAGAAAGCTCCGTCCGTGACGGCCCGGCGCAATGCCGAGATGGGCCGCTATTGTTTCGCCGATATCGGCATAGGTGTTGCGAACCCCGATATTCCGAGACCGAATTCCGGGGCCAAAGCACATGATGGGCACTCTCTCACGGGTGTGGTCGGTACCCCGCCAGGTTGGATCACAGCCGTGGTCTGCCGTCATCAACACCAGATCTCCTGGCCGCATCTTGCGATGAACCTCTGGCAGCCTGCGGTCAAAGGCCTCCAGGGCCGCGGCATAGCCCGCCACATCGCGGCGGTGACCGTAGAGCATGTCGAAATCGACAAAATTGGTAAAGACGAGATCTCCATCTTCCGCTTCATCGATGGCTTTCAAGGTCGCATCCATAAGCGCCATGTTGCCGTTGGCCTTAACGATACGGCTGATGCCTTGATGTGCGAAGATATCTGCGATCTTTCCCACCGCATGAACCTTGCTGCCTGCGTCAACCAGGCGATCAAGAAGTGTCGGCTCCGGCGGCAGGACCGAATAGTCGCGGCGATTGCCCGTGCGCTCGAAGGTCTGGGCTGTCTCGCCTACAAAGGGCCTGGCGATGACACGACCGATATTTAGCGGATCGAGCAGTTTGCGGACTGTCTCGCAAAGCGCCAGCAAACGCTCCAGGCCGAAGTGCCTCTCATGCGCAGCGATCTGAAAGACAGAATCGGTGGAGGTGTAGCAGATAGGCTTGCCAGTCTGGATGTGCTCCTCGCCAAAGCGGAGGAGGACGTCGGTGCCGGAAGCGTGGCAATTGCCGAGGATGCCGGGCAGGTCCGCCTCGCGGCAGATTGCCTCGACAAGATCAGCTGGAAACGCCTCATCACCTTGAGCGAAGTGTCCCCAGTCGAACATGACGGGCGTTGCAGCGATCTCCCAGTGGCCGGACGGGGTATCCTTGCCCTTGGAAACCTCGCTTGCGGCACCATGCAGCCCGAAGACCCGCTCGGGCACTGGCATCCCGGGAGGCCGCGATCCCGTTGCAAGCTGGGCTGCCTCCAGCAGACCAAGTGCAGACATGTTGGGAAGAAAGAGGGGGCCGCGTCGAAGGCCTTTGCGGTCGCCAGCGCCAGCGGCGCAAAACTCGGCAATGTGGCCAAGCGTGTTGGAGCCGTCATCACCATAGGAGGAGGCATCGGGTGCCCCTCCTATGCCAAAGGAGTCAAGAACAAACAGAAATGCGCGTGCCATCTACCCTGGACCCCAAGCCACCGAGATAGTGGCGAAAGTCCTGATCTTTAGCGCCTGGAGATGGGCTTTGCAAACCTAAGGGTCAGCAGTCCGTACAAACAATATCCCTGCTGAGACGCTGCCGGAAGAAGAACTCACGCCCCATCGTGAGGGTTTTGGTCGAACTTCCGGATAGGCCAGGCAGCCACATAAGCAGCTCGTGCGTTACACTCAGTTCGGTACGCACGAGGAAGACATCCGGAGTACGGAACTCAGACGGCACAATCGGCGTGGTGCCTGCTGTGTAAGGCACGCCTCCGACAGATGACCAAGACCAGACAACGGTTGCCTCTTTTTTGTCATTTACCTTGATGCCCGTAACCTTGATGGCAAGGTTCTTGGACGGGTAAGGGACAAACATTGCCTTGGAAACGTCCGTCGACGTGGCGAGGAACTCCTTGTTCAGTTTTTCTTCGCGGGAAATGAGATCCCCGATCGTACTGCCAGCCATCGACACTTTTTTGGAAATGCTCAGACCGACAGTCAACTCGAACGCCATCAGATAGACAACAAGCAGCATCGGCGCGATCAGCGCAAATTCCACCGCCCCAACGCCGTCGGTATTTGTGTAGATTTTACCGAGCAGACGACGGGCCGACCGTTTTGCTGACGGTCCGTGTCGACGCTCCGAGGACTCCTTGAAATACTTGAGAACCCAGGTCACTAATATTTCTCGCTCTTAAATGTGGTCGTCGCAACAATCAGGAAATCTGTCGGCATTGAGCCATTTGGCCGTATGTTTGTGATATAGGGCCGGACTAGATCTGTTATGACTTGCCATCGGTAATATGCGCGCAGAACATTGATGGATTCAGGGCCACCGGGAGCGTATTTCATACTGCCCGTGTCAATGTCCGCAAAAGCGTCCGACGACGTCCTTGGAATACTGGTAGGCACCTGCCCAAACGACGCAAAACTGCGGGCATCAATGATCAACTTGCTATTCTTGGAAGTAAGCTCGGCGGACGAGCATTTTATTATGATGCTTATTTCATCGCAGAAAAGCTGGCGGAACTGGGCCTCGGTCTTGTAGTTGGGGTGCCCCAATGTGCCGCTGATTTGCCCGGTGCGGAGTTGCCGCCCAAGCGTATTGACGGCATTGGTTACGAGTTGCTCTGCGGCAAAGGCAACAAATGTCTCTAAAATTGCAAAGATAATAATAAAATAGGGAACCGAGAGGATCGCGAATTCTATCGCCGCCGCACCATCTGTCGATCGAGAGAAACGGCGCCAAGAACGTTTTAAATTACGCTCTGGCAAACGCGTGCTCTTCGGTCCATTCGCCACGCTGCTCATACTTAAAACCCTAAACGACACTGTCCGTGAGGTTAGGCGTCAAGTATTGATTTTCCGTTTCTCTGATATTTACATTTTTCTATGTGTCCGAAACTGAGGCTGTGATCGTTTCAGGGATTTGCACCGCCCTGGGTATGCTGTTCGCAATTGGGCGTACAGGAGAGCACGGTCCGCGCTGTCGATTTGAACATCCTGACGGTGCTGGATTCGTCAATGGATACGATGATCCGCTCATCCAGAAGGGCATTACCATCTGCATCGAGAAGCACGATATTCGTCGAGCCATAGGAGCGCCCGGTCAGTACAATCGTCTTGGCGTCAGCAACCGTGGCATCGGCCACTTCGGAATTGCCGATGATAACCTTGCTCACAGGACGGTCCAGTTTCAAGATACGGGCGCTGTTCATATAGACACGCAGGATATCACTGTCCTGAGCACGCACTGCATTTGCAAGCAAAGCGAACATGGTGGCCAAGGCAGTCACAGCAGACACGACCATTGTACGACGATAATTTACAGACATCTTGGAATCCGCGCGTATGAGAGGCTTTGCAGCCAAGATGGCGGGTTTAGGTGAATGAAGACTTAATTGGCGCACGGTGAGAATTTTGATCCCTGAGACACCAGATCCGCCGGCAAAGATATTTTGAAGCTTCCGGACCGGCACAGCTCCCCGCATTTGTATCGTTTCGCTCCACAGTCAGGAGTGAGGGCTTCCCTTCGGAGAGTTGGCGGGTACATATGGGCAACCCGTTCAGGCCAGGAAGCGAACCTGCAGCCCGGAAGGTTGATCGGAATCTCCCTTTCTTTTCAACGGAAAAGTCTTGGATTCCATGCTTTTTCGCAAAGCTTCGTTTACCAACTCAACGCGGAATCTGGCTTCAGATATCGGTAACCGTTTTTCTTAAGTCGATAGCAATAGGCTGGCGGTTAGCTTGCAGTCATCCGAGCAACGGGAACAGTTGCCGGCAGTGCTGAACAACCACGCGAGTAGGAGAATACCATGACCAAGATTTTTGCACGTTTCGTTAAGGACGAGTCTGGCGCAACCGCTATCGAATACGGCCTGATCGCCGCCCTCATCTCTGTTGCCCTGATCGCTGGCGCAACGACCCTCGGCGGCGCTCTGAACAACCAGTTCAAAAACGTGTCCACACACCTCAACGCAGCTGCCAAGAGCTGATGTGACCGGCTTGTGTCGCCGAGTGGACACCATGCGTCAATAAAACCGCCCGAAAGGGCGGTTTTTTTTGGCAAAGCAGACAATCGTTCGTATTTTCGAAATGACTGCATGCCACTTTGATTGATCAATTCGAGGGTCACTTCATGTCCACAGCAGTTTTACTGGTATTACCAATAGCGTTGGTTTTGGCTGCGCTTACCGACTTCCTGGAGATGAAGATCCCAAACGCGATTCCGGTTTTGATGATCGTCAGTTTCCTCTTTGCTGCCCCCTTCACTGGATTGTCCCTCGCAGAATTCGGCTGGAATCTCGCCGCGGCGGCAATAGTCTTCTTCGCCTGTTTCGCCCTCTTCGCCATCAATGTTATGGGCGGCGGCGATGCCAAACTCCTGACTGCCACTGCGCTATGGTTCGGTTTCAATCATGCACTTTTTGAGTTTCTTGTAGTTACGGCTTTCTTTGGCGGCATTCTGACAATCTTCATCATTTTGCTGCGCGCCAACTGGGAGAAGTTTGCTATCATCGGGGTTCCATTGCCCAGGGCCCTGATGTCTGCAAACAAAGTGCCCTATGGCATCGCCATCGGAGCGGCAGGCCTTATGACATATCCGCAAGCACCAATCGTTGTTGCCGCAATCAAGGGCCTTGGCGCCTGAGCGCCCAATAAACCCTCCATTAACCACAATTGTAAGCAGTGCATTAACTATAAGTATACCAATTCCTGATCAATCTGGGCGACAGAATTCACTGCGTCGCCCGAGGATTGATCATGCAACCCGCCCGCCTCATTATACTTGCAGTCGCCATTGTGGCCGCCGGAACGGCTGGTTTCCTTGCAATGCGTCTCAGCGGCAGTTCTGCAGTCGTCCAGGAAGCGACGGTTGAACACGAACCCACTGTCGATGTTCTGGTAACGGCGAAGAACCTGCCGGTTGGATCACGGCTTGATGAAAGTTCGATGCGGTGGATGGCGTGGCCGCAATCGAGTATTGTTGACGGCTTCATCACCGCCTCTGTCCGACCCGATGCCGTGACCGAACTCTCGGGCTCGGTCGTGCGCTTGCCGCTCTTCGAGGGCGAGCCGCTTCGCCGCGAAAAGATTGCAGACTCCTCTTCACGCATTCTCTCCGCGCTATTGCCATCGGGCAAGCGGGCTGTCGCAACGGAGATTTCCGTCGCCACGGGTGCCGGCGGCTTTATCTTGCCGAATGACCGTGTCGACGTGATCATGGTCCGCAAGGGTGATACGGACGCTTTCCTCACGGAAACGGTATTGTCGAACGTCCGTGTTCTCGCCATTGACCAGCAGATCGAGGAAGCGCCTGATGGCTCCCGTGCGGTGGTTGGCACCACGGCGACGCTGGAACTCACGCCGGATCAGACCAAGGTGATCAGTGTTGCCCAGCAGATGGCCGACAGGCTGTCCCTTGCCCTGCGTTCGATCGCCGACGCCCAGGAAGAAGATACAACGGCGGCGGACTACCTTCTGAGTGGTGGCGACGGCCAACCGACTATTCAAGTGATTAAATCAGGCTCGGTGGTCAATTCTTCGGCCACCAGCAGCAGCAGCAGCGCGCAGTGAGTGGGGACGCAACCGTGACCAAGTCGATCACCAGAATTCGCAGATCCCTCACCGGCGGACTTGCATTTGCCGTTGCCTTTAGCGGCGTTGCCAATCCCGTGACGCAGACCTTTTTCGATCTGCCAAACGTCGAGGCCGCGCAGCAAAGCGTGCTGCGGATCAACAATTTCGGACCCGGCGCAAGACGGACCGTAAAACTTGGATTGAACAAGGCGCTGGTGGTCGATCTTCCGAAGGATGCGCATGACATCCTCGTGGCAGATCCAGTGATGGCGGATGCAGTGACCCGCTCGTCACGCCGCATCTATCTCTTCGGAAAGATGGTGGGCCAGACCAATATCTTCATCTTTGGCGCCAACGGTGAGGAGATCGTCAGTCTCGACATTGAAATCGAACGGGATATCGCCGGGCTTGAGACCAATCTCAAGCGCTTCATCCCTGAATCCGACATCAAGGTAGAGATCGTATCCGACAACATCGTGCTGACCGGCACCGTGCGTACACCTCAGGATGCGGCCCGTGCTGCCAGCCTTGCCGAAGCATTTTTGAAAGGCGGTGAAGCGACCACCCGAAATACTACCGCGACAAGCGAGAGCAGCGGTGATGGGGCGGTTGCGATTTATGCCGAACAACGCCAAACATCGCAAATCGTCAACCTTTTGACCATCGAAGGCGAAGACCAGGTGACCTTGAAGGTGACCGTGGCTGAAGTCAGCCGTCAGGTTCTCAAGCAGCTTGGTTTTTCCGGCAGTGTCTCGGATGGCTCGACGGGCATCAGCTACGCGAACCCTTCAAACCTTGGCAACGCCATCGATCCGACCGGAACGGCGACCATTAGCGCAGGCCTGGGTGGCGTCGGGGTTAACGCTTACATCAACGCCATGGAACAGGCAGGCGTCATGCGGACGCTTGCAGAACCGAGCCTCACCGCCATCTCCGGCGAAGCGGCGAAATTCTATGTCGGTGGCGAATTTCGGCTGGCCGGCCAGCAGGAGGTTACCGAAGAAGGAATCGAGCGCACGATCAACAGCGTTGATTACGGGATCGAACTCAACTTCCGTCCGGTCGTGCTCGCTCCTGGCCGCATCAGCCTGAAGATCGAAACCAATGTTTCCGAGCCGACCTGGGAAGGGTCGCAGGTTACCGGCAACACCTTCCTCGGAACACGGACGACGAATTACAGCCTGCCCGGTTCGACCTTCCTCTCGATCCGCAAACGTGAGGCTTCCACAACTGTAGAACTGCCATCGGGTGGTTCGATCGTGATCGCGGGTCTTGTCCAGGACAATATCCGCCAGGCCATGTCGGGCCTTCCAGGTCTCTCCAAGGTACCCGTGCTCGGCACATTGTTCCGCAGCAAGGACTTCCAGCGCAATGAAACCGAACTTGTGATCATTGCCACCCCCTACCTCGTTCGGCCAGTGGCACGCGATGCTTTGTCCCGCCCGGATGACAATTTCAGCCCGGAAAACGATGGCGCCACTTTCTTCCTCAACAAGGTGAACAAGGTCTACGGCCGCCGCGAAGCTGAAGCTCCGGTGGGCCAATACCACGGCGCCGTCGGCTTCATCTACAAGTGATCGGGGATCGGCAATGACGTTTCAGACCAGACATATCAAGACAGAAAGCCAACCGACCATGGCATCCGCACGTCGCCCTCTCAATGCCCTGCTCCTTGGCGCACTTGCCCTTGGCGCGCCGCTGATCGTTACCGGTTGCGGCAATCTCAACAAGGACAAGATGTCGACCTCGGCAGTCTCGGATGACTATCGCAGCCGGCATCCGATCATGCTGAGCGAGGTTGAGCATACCCTGGACGTTCCCGTGGCATCTGGCGATCGCGCGCTAACGGTCGGAGTGCAGGATTCGATCGCGGGCTTTGCCGCGGACTATCTGGCAGCTTCGAAGGGAACCATTCAGGTCCAGCTGCCGCATGGTTCGCCAAACTCGGGCGCAGCCAACGCCGTTCGCAAGCAGATCCGCACGGTCCTCACGACACGCGGGGTCGCGCCAAACCAGATTATCGAAACCTCCTACAACGCGGGGAATACAGGCGCCACAGCACCAGTTCGCCTGAGCTATGTTGCGATCACCGCCATGACAAATCCCTGCGGCGAATGGCCTGAAGACCTCCAGGACAACACCTACAGCAACCGCAACTACCACAATTTCGGCTGCGCAACCCAGAGCAACCTTGCAGCGCAAATTGCCAACCCGATGGACCTCGTGACGCCACGCGCGGCAGCGCCGATCGATGCGGCTCGCCGTTCCACCGTCATCGGACTGTACCGCAAGGGCAGCGACACGGCGACAGATTGATGCATGCCTTGCCGGGGACAGGAGTAAGATCATGAGTGCGATCGATTACGAATTTGACACAGGGTCTAGGTCGAACCGAGACCAGCATGACGGCGCCCATACGGGTGATGTCGAGGCCTTGCGTCCGCTGCCGCGAATCTCGGTGCATGCGTTTTGCATCAGCGATGGTTTCCACCGGATCATGGACCAATGCGCCGTCGACCGGCGCATGGGCCGGGTAAGCCTCAAGATTACCCATGGCAATATCGCCGCCGCCGCCAGCATGTTCAGCTCAACGCCAACGCCCAACCTGGTGATCATCGAAACTGATGCAGGCCCCCGGGAGCTCCTTAACGAACTCGCGCCGCTGGCGGAGGTTTGCGATCCGAGCACACGGGTGATTATCGTTGGCCGCTATAATGACATTGCACTCTATCGCGAGCTGATGCGCAACGGCATATCCGAATACATCGTGGCGCCGTTTACGATGGCCGATGTCATGGCGGCAATTGCCTCCATTTTCGTCGATCCGGATTCAGAGCCGCTTGGCCGGACGATTGCCTTTATCGGGGCCAAGGGTGGCGTGGGTTCTTCCACGATCGCGCATAACTGCGCATTTGGCATTTCCTCTCTGTTTTCGACTGAAACAGTGCTGGCCGATCTCGATCTGCCGTTCGGAACCGCGAATATCGACTTTGACCAGGATCCGGCCCAGGGCATCGCCGAAGCGGTTTTCACGCCAGAGCGTCTGGACGAAGTCTTCCTCGATCGGCTCTTGACGACATGCGGTCAGAACCTTTCGCTGCTTGCCGCTCCGTCGATGCTCGATCGGGGCTATGACTACGAGCGCGGTGCGTTCCAGCCGATCATGGATCTGCTGCAACGAACGGCTCCGGTCACTGTGCTTGATCTTCCTCACACCTGGGCTGACTGGACGCGTGCCGTTCTCGCGGATGTCGACGAAATCGTCATCACCTGCGCTCCGGATCTCGCCAATCTGCGCAACATGAAAAACATGCTGGACGCGCTGAAGAAGATGCGGCCCAACGACAAGGCTCCGCATCTGATCCTCAACCAGGTCGGCATGCCGAAACGGCCCGAGATTGCGCCCAATGATTTCTTCGAGCCGCTGGAAATGCAGCCGGTCGCAATCATTCCATTCGACGCACAGCTGTTCGGGACAGCCTCCAATAGCGGCCGCATGATTTCGGAAATGGATGCGAAATCACCGACCGCCGAGACCTTTTCGCAGATTGCGCATCTGGTGACGGGGCGCGCGACCATCAAGAAGCCGAAGAAGGCGGGCCTAGGCTCTCTGATCGAAAAGCTTCGCAAGAAATAACAGTTGGTAGAAACGGGTAAAGCTCATGTTTGGCAAACGCGGAAACGAGGGTTTCGGCAAAGGCGGATCAGGCGTCGGCACGATGCCGCCGCAGGCTGCGCCCGCAGCACCCGCACCTCGCCCCAGCAGCAGTGCGCCGCTTGAACCCGGCAGCCCGGAGGCAAGCGCACGCCAGCAGGTTGCATCTCCGCCAATGCAGACGCCGCAGCGCAAAAAGCCGCAGCGCACGGACGAATATTACGACACCAAGAGCCAGGTCTTTTCCGCGCTGATCGACACGATCGATCTTTCGCAGCTCGCGAAACTGGACGGTGAGAGCGCACGCGAAGAAATCCGTGATATCGTCAACGACATTATCACGATCAAGAACTTCGCGATGTCGATCTCCGAGCAGGAAGAGCTGCTCGAAGATATCTGCAACGACGTTCTCGGTTACGGTCCGCTGGAGCCGTTGCTTGCCCGCGACGACATCGCCGACATCATGGTCAACGGCGCTGGTCAGACCTTTATCGAAGTCTCCGGCAAGACGATCGAATCGGAAATCCGCTTTCGCGACAACGCCCAGCTTCTTTCGATCTGCCAGCGCATCGTCAGCCAGGTCGGCCGACGAGTCGATGAATCCTCCCCGATCTGCGACGCACGCTTGCCCGACGGTTCGCGTGTCAACGTCATTGCGCCTCCCCTTGCCATCGATGGACCGGCACTCACGATCCGTAAGTTCAAGAAGGACAAGCTCAAACTTGACCAGTTGGTGAAGTTCGGTGCGATCACGCCGGAAGGCGCCGAGGTTCTTCAGATCATCGGACGCGTCCGATGCAACGTCGTCATTTCTGGCGGTACAGGTTCCGGTAAGACAACGCTGCTCAACTGCCTAACCGGCTATATCGATGCAGACGAACGCGTCATCACCTGCGAAGACACGGCCGAACTGCAGCTGCAGCAGCCGCATGTGGTTCGCCTCGAAACCCGCCCTCCCAACATTGAAGGCGAAGGCGAGATCACCATGCGTGACCTCGTCAAGAACTGCCTTCGTATGCGTCCTGAACGCATCATCGTCGGTGAAGTGCGCGGACCGGAGGTCTTCGACCTCTTGCAGGCGATGAACACGGGCCACGACGGCTCGATGGGCACGATCCACGCCAACACACCGCGCGAATGCCTGAACCGTATGGAATCGATGATTGCCATGGGCGGCTTCTCGCTGCCGGCCAAAACGGTGCGCGAAATCATCTCGGGTTCGATCGACGTCATTATTCAGGCCGCACGCCTGCGCGACGGTTCGCGTCGCATCACTCACATCACCGAGGTGCTCGGCATGGAGGGTGACGTGATCATCACCCAAGACCTTGTCCGCTACGAAATGGAAGGCGAAGACGCGAGCGGCCGTATTATCGGACGCCATGTGTCGACCGGGATCGGCAAACCGCATTTCTGGGATCGCGCGCGCTACTACAACGAGGAACGCCGCCTCGCCGCGGCCCTCGATTCAATGGAACAGAAGTCCAAGGGAGTTTGACGTCATGTTCGGCTTCGATCCCACCGTTATCGCGATCGTTGCGCTTGTTGCGGTATCCACGGGCGCCATCGCCTATGGCCTGCTGTTTTCCCGTATCGAAACCGAGAAAAAAACCAACAGCCGCATCAACAAGGTCCGGGCCGCGGAAACTGACCGAGCCAACATGAAGGCGGCGCGCGACCGCGTGCAGGAGATATCCAAACGACGCAAATCGGTACAGGACTCCCTGAAAGAACTGGAAAAGAAGCAGGCTGAGCGTACGAAAAAGCAAAACGAACTCAGCCTTAAAGCCCGGCTGGGTCAGGCGAACCTGTCAATCACCCCAGTGCAATTCTATCTCTTCAGCGGCGCCTTCGGGCTCTTTGCCCTGCTCTTCAGTTTTCTCGCGGGCTTTCAGCCCCTGGTGCTGCTCGGGATCTTCGTGATCGCGACACTGGGATTGCCCCGCTGGATACTGGGCTTCCTGGTCAAGCGCCGTCAAAAGCAGTTTCTAGAGGAGTTTCCCAACGCGCTTGATGTCATGGTGCGGTCAATCCGATCGGGCCTGCCCCTCAACGATGCGATCCGCATGATCGCGTCAGATGGTCAGGAGCCGGTCAAGAGCGAGTTCCGCCGCGTGGTTGAATCACAGCAATTGGGGCTTGGTGTGCCGGATGCGGTGGCTCGCATGCACCAGTCCATGCCGCTGAATGAGGTGAGTTTCTTTTCCATCGTCATTGCCATTCAAGGGCAGGCAGGTGGCAACCTCTCTGAGGCGCTTGGCAATCTGTCGCGCGTTCTGCGCGACCGCAAAAAGATGAAGGCGAAGGTGCAGGCACTCTCGATGGAGGCGAAAGCCTCGGCTGCCATTATCGGCGCCCTCCCCTTCATCGTGACCCTGCTCGTGTATCTAACCTCTCCGGACTACATCATGGTCCTGTTTACCGATGCCCGTGGTCATATGATCCTTGGCGTATCAGGGGTCTGGATGAGTATCGGCCTGCTCGTCATGCGCAACATGATCAACTTCGACATCTGAGGACGGACCATGGGCGACCAGTGGGCAACACAATATACCGACCCGGCGCTGATCATAGCCGTTCTGGTCTCTCTGGCTGTCTTTGCCACGCTCTACACGCTCGTCGTGCCCTATTTCGAACGGGGCGATCTCAACAAGCGAATGCGAGCAGTCTCGACCGAACGGGATATCATCCGCTCGCGGGAACGCGCCAAGATGAACGCCGAATCCGCCCAGGGGCGCGCTTCACTGCGCGCCACGGACAACCAGTCCGTCAAGAACATTGTCGAGCGCTTCAACCTGCGCAAGGCACTGGTCGATGACAAGACGGTCGACAAACTGAAGTCGGCTGGCCTGCGCTCTCAAAATGCACTGAACACCTACCTCGCCGCGCGCTTTCTTCTGCCCTTCGCCACCCTGACGCTGACCGGCATATGGGTTTTTGTCATGGGCGGGCTTGCCGAGAAAGGCATGCCGATCCGCATCCTCGCGGTTATCGTTGGCGGTTACATCGGGTTCTATCTGCCGAATATCTACGTCTCGAACAAGGTGACCAAACGGCAGCAATCGATCAAGCGGGCCTGGCCGGATGCTCTCGATCTGATGCTGATATGCGTTGAGTCGGGCATTTCGCTCGAGGCTGCCATGCGGCGCGTGGCTGACGAAATCGCGGAACAATCCGCAGAGCTCGCGGAAGAAATGGTGCTGACCACTGCCGAGCTGTCCTTTCTTCCCGATCGCCGCCAGGCGCTTGAAAACCTCGGCATCCGTACACAGCTCGACGGCGTCAAGAACGTGGTTCAGGCGCTGATACAGGCTGATCGTTACGGCACTCCCATTGCGCAAGCGCTGCGCGTTCTCGCCCAGGAGGGGCGCGATGAGCGCATGAACGAAGCGGAAAAGAAGGCAGCCGCCTTGCCACCAAAACTGACCGTACCAATGATCCTGTTTTTCCTGCCGGTTCTGGTTGCCGTCATTCTGGGCCCAGCCGGCATTCAGGTCTCAGACCGGTTCTAGGCGACAAGGCCTTGGAGCCGAGGATGATCAGTGCAGCGTGCCCTGCTCGTCACGCAGGAGTTCCAGCGCATCCTGCAAAGCTTCGACCAGAATGTCGGTCAATTCATCGGACTTGTTCTCAAGGATCATGAGCTGCAAAGCCATGTCCTGTTGCTCAAAATAGTGGTCCGGTCCTTCGGTCATCATCATGTCCCCTTACCCACCGAATCATTTCGGGTAAGGTCGAGCATCTGACAGCAGGCTTGTGCAAGGCTTTCTGGGTTCAACCCGTGACCTGAGGCTTCCCTTCGACCACAGTTCGAAAGGTGGAAAAGAATTCGGCGGCGAGCTTTTTGGATGTGGATTCAATCAGCCGGCTGCCAAGCTGGGCAATCTTGCCGCCAACTTCGGCCTTGACTTCATAGGTGAGGAGCGTCGCATCGGGACCGTCTTCGACAAGCGCGACGTCCGCCCCGCCCTTCGCAAATCCGGCCAGTCCTCCCTTGCCCTCTCCGGCGATGGTGTAGGAATGGGGAGGATTGAGGTTCTGAAGCTCGACGGCACCGTCAAATTTCGCTTTTATCGGCCCAATCTTCAGCACCACCCGCGCGCTCATGCTGGTCTCTCCAGTTTTCTCAAGCGCCTCGCATCCAGGTATTGCCTGCCGAAGGACTTCCACATCGTTTAACGCTCGCCACACGGTCTCGATTGGCGCCTCGATGCGTTCACTGCCCTGCATGTCCATGAGTTTTTCCTCCGTCAAACGGCTCCCTTCCGTTCATTTAGAGGAAGTGCATGCTTGGCAGCGATATGCAAGCGCTGGAGCGCGCGGATGGTCAGGATCAAACGAGGACAGCCTGCTCAACCCGGTCCTCAGTGCCGAAGAAACGCAGATATCGCTCGACTTCACTCGGCTCGCCCGTCGCCTTTCGCGGATTGTCAGACAGCTTGACTGCCGGACGGCCATTGGCCTCCGACACCTTACAAACAATCGAGATGGGCTTCAGTCCGGCAATCTCGCTCGGCGCACAGCCGGCAAAGTCATTGGTAAGGTTGGTGCCCCAGCCAAAACTCATCCTGACCCGGCCAGCAAAATGCCTGTAGGTATCGATGATGGCATCGACATCGAGACCATCAGAGAAGATCAAAAGCTTCTTGCGCGGATCGCGCCCCATCTTCTGCCACCACTCGATGATTTTCTCCCCGCCCTCGATCGGCGGCGCACTGTCGGGCCGAAAACCTGTCCAGTCGGCAACCCATTCGGGTGCATGCCGCAAAAAAGAAGCGGTGCCATAGGCGTCGGGCAGCACGATCAGCAGATTGCCACCGTACAACGTGTTCCAATCCTTCAGGACTCGATAGGGTGCAGCCGCCAGCTCCTCGTCATTGCGGGCCAGCGCCGCGACAACCATGGGCAATTCGTGGGCATTGGTACCGACCGCTTCGAGGTCTGAATCCATAGCCAGCAATACATTGCTGGTGCCGGTGAAGGCTGGACCGATCCCCTCCTTCAAGGCTTCGACACACCAGCGCTGCCAAAGAAAACTGTGCCGGCGTCGGGTGCCGAAATCCGAAATGCGAAGGCCCGGCAATTCCCTGAGCCTTTCGACCTTGGACCACATCTTCGCTTTGGCCCGGGCATAGAGAACATCAAGTGTGAAGTATCCAAGCGACTTCATCGCGGCGCGCGAGCGAAGTTCGTTGATGATGGCAAGCGCGGGGATTTCCCAAAGCGTTGTCTCCATCCACGAACCGTGGAAGGTAAGTTCATATTGTCCATCCTTGGTCTTCAGCTCGTATTCCGGCAATTGCAGGGTACTGAGCCAAGCCAGAAACTCCGGCTCGAAGATTTGGGACCGACCGTAGAAGCTGTTGCCGGCGAGCCAGATGAGTTCCTTCTTGGTGAGCCGGAGCGATCGGACATGGTCCAGTTGATCGCGCAATTCCTGCTCGTTAATCTCGTCCGCGAGACGAACGGTCTTTGTCCTGTTGATCAAAGTGAAGGTGGCATCGACATCTGGATAAAGTTTCCAGATCATCTGCAACATCAAAAGCTTGTAAAAGTCGGTGTCGATCAGACTGCGAATTATCGGATCGAGTTTCCAGGCGTGGTTGAACACCCGGGTCGCGATGTCAGTCTTCGTCATTGCTCAGCCTTCCCTCCGAGGCTGAACCACGGCAAGACGGCCGAAGCGGTTCGGCCGTCTTCCTTGGAAGTTATCGACAATCAGTTTGCGCTTGTCCAGCCGTGAAGCCCGCCGCTTACGGCGTGGTCGTGGTTGGCTGAGCGCTATTCTCGGCTGGTGAGGGTGCTGTCTCGGTTTGCGGCTGGTTTGCGGGCTCATCCGGAGCAATGGAATTGCCCCACCATTCCGCCGGAATCCAGACCAGCAACGCAAGAATCAAGCCCACCAGCAAAACGATCAGGACAGGTTTGCCACGAAAGCCCTGACGGGCCTCTGTGGCGGGCATCGGCTCAGGGCTCAGACCGCGTGTGCGTCGATCTGTCGTACCCGGCAGGTCGGTTCGGCTATTCATCCAAGTCTCCCTTCATATGTGGGTCAGGCCTCTCACAAGGACTGTTCCCACGTTTAACGGGAGAAATTGGGCTTTGTTCCGGTTGGGTCAGTAACCGACCGAACGGTCGACAATGTTCTCCAGCGGCTTCCCCGCCTCAATCCGCGATATCTGTTCCTGGACATGGCGGAAAAGTGCGCGCACTTCAGACGCTGCTGCGGCGTGCGGCGTGACCACGACGTTCTCCATCGCCCAAAGAGGGCTGTCGACCGCCAGGGGCTCACGTTCAAAGACATCGAGCGACGCAGCCTTAAGAGTTCCATCCGACAGGCAGGCGATCAGATCTGACTCGACCTGGCTTCCGCCGCGCCCGGCATTGAGAAAGATCGGTCCGCCGAGTGCGCCATGGCGATTCAGCTTTTCAAATATGGCCCGGTCAAACATGCCCCGCGTCTCCGGGGTCAATGGCAGAAGCCCCACAAGGATGTCGGTGCGTGCCAGAAATTCTTCAAGGTCGGAAGCGTCGTAGGTTTCAATGCCGTCCAGTTGCTTCTTGCGCCGAGACCAACCGAGGACACTGAATCCCATCGTCTTCAGCTTCTGCGCGGCATCGGCACCAAGAACGCCCAAGCCCATGACACCGACGGTGACATCCCGCGCCTCCGGCTGTCGCTTAACTTCGGCCCAGGTGCGGCGCTCCTGCTGGCGGGCATAGACGAAACCGTGACGCAGATGATGGAGACACTGCCAGACGACCCACTCGCTCATCCGATCGGTGAGGCTACGGTCGACGAAACGAACCACCGGCACATCCGGCAGATCGGGGGTCGTCATCACATGATCCACGCCAGCGCCACCGGAGAAAACCGCCTTCAGCCCTGTTGCGCGCTTGAACAGCAAGGGGTCTGGTTTCCAGACCACCGCATAGGCAGCCTTCGAGAGATCCTGCCATGCCGAGCTAGGATTTCCCATATCTATGACCGTTCTGCCCGGAAAGGCATTTTCCAGCGCAGATACCACTTCGTCTCGACTGAACTTCAAATCTATGATGATGGAATTGGCATCGGCCATTGTCATGCTCACGTTATTGACGGATCCCGCCGGCTTCGACGGCCTCAAGACTGAAAGCGGCAGCCATCAGGGCCCGGGTGTATTCCTGCTTCGGTGCATTAAAAATCGTCGCTGCTGGGCCCTGTTCAACAACTTTGCCGGCACGCATGACGATCAGATCATTGGCAAGAGCCTTCACAACCTTCAGATCGTGACTGATGAAGAGATAGGCGAGGTCGTGGCGGGCCTGGAGCTCGCGCAACAGATCGACGACCTGCGCCTGCACCGTCATATCGAGGGCCGAGGTCGGCTCGTCGAGCATGACAAAGCGCGGCTTCAGCACCATGGCCCGGGCAATTGCGATGCGTTGCCGCTGCCCGCCGGAAAATTCGTGTGGGTAGCGCCAGCGAGTTTGCGGATCGAGGCCGACTTCCTCCAAGGCCCAGCAAACGCGCTTGTCACGTTCATCGGCGGAAAGGCTTTTCTCGTGAACCTTCAATCCCTCGGCGATAATTTCACCAACGGACATGCGGGGGCTGAGCGAGCCAAACGGATCCTGAAAGACAATCTGCAGCCTGTCGCGCAGTGGCCGCATGTCGCCATAGGAGTAACTGTTGATATCCTTGCCGATAAAGCTGATGCGGCCGCGCGAGGAGATGAGACGGGCCAAGGCCAGACCAAGCGTCGTTTTGCCCGATCCGGATTCCCCCACGACGCCCAGCGTCTGCCCTGCCCGGAGCGTCAGGTCCACACCATCCACGGCTTTCACGTGATCGACGGTCTTGCGCAGAAAGCCTGCCTTGATCGGGAACCAGACCCTGATGCCCTCGCCCTCCATGACGACCGGCTTTGTCTGATCGGCGACCGGCGGCTCGCCGCGCGGCTCCGACCCGAGAAGCTTCTTGGTGTAGTCATGTTGCGGTCGCTCGAAGATCTCCTCGACAAGGCCTGCCTCGACAATCCGGCCCTTGGTCATGACACAAACGCGATCAGCAAACTTGCGGACGATGCCAAGATCATGGGTGATGAACAGCATGGACATGCCATGCTCCGTCTTAAGCTTGGCCAGAAGCTCAAGGATCTGCGCCTGAACAGTCACATCGAGCGCCGTCGTCGGCTCGTCGGCGATCAAAAGCTTCGGCCGGTTGGCAAGCGCCATGGCAATCATAACGCGTTGGCGCTGACCACCGGAGAGTTCATGCGGGTAAGCGGTGAGACGCTTTTCCGGCTGACGGATACCGACCTGGTTCAACAGTTCCAGAATGCGTGATCGTGCCGCGGCTCCCGTCAGCCCCTGGTGCAGCCCAAGGATCTCCCCGATCTGTCGCTCGATCGTATGGAGCGGATTGAGCGATGTCATCGGCTCCTGAAAGATCATCGTGATGTCGTTGCCGCGCACCTTACGGAGTTCAGCCTCGCTCGACGTCATCAGATCCCGCCCATCGAACAGGATCTCGCCGGACGGATGGCTGGCCGAGGGATAGGGGAGAAGTTTCAGGACCGAAGCGGCAGAAACCGATTTGCCCGAGCCGGATTCGCCCACCAGTGCCACGATCTCACCCTTGCCGATATCGAAGGACACTCGATCGACGGCAAGACTTTCTCGTCCACCCTGGTGAAAGGCAACAGAAAGATCGCGCACGGAGAGAAGTGGTTTTTCTGTCATCGGAAAGTCTTTCGCGGATCAAAGGCATCCCGCACGGCTTCGCCGATGAAGATCAGGAGCGACAGCATGATCGACATGGTGAAGAAGGCAGTGAGGCCGAGCCATGGCGCCTGCAGGTTTCGCTTGCCCTGGGCGATCAGTTCTCCGAGCGAAGGGGAGCCGGGCGGCATGCCGAAGCCGAGGAAGTCGAGCGAAGTCAATGTCGTGATCGATCCTGACAGGATGAACGGCAGGAAGGTCAGCGTGGCCACCATGGCATTGGGAAGGAGGTGGCGATACATGATCGTCCAGTTGCCAACGCCCAAGGCCCGCGCAGCGTTCACATACTCGAAATTCCGCGCACGCAAAAATTCCGCGCGGACGATGCCGACGAAGCCGACCCACGAGAAGAGCAGCATGATGCCAAGCAGCACGAAGAAGCCCGGCGGCAGAATTGCTGCTATGATCAACAGGATGTAGAGGACCGGCAGCGACGACCAGATCTCGATGAAACGCTGCATGAGGAGATCCGTCCAGCCACCGAAATAGCCCTGAACCGCCCCTGCGGACACGCCGATGACAGCTGACGCCAGCGTCAGCGCCAGACCGAACAGGATCGAAATCCGGAAGCCGTAGATCATCCGGGCTGTCACATCTCTGGCCTGATCATCGGTGCCCAACCAGTTCATGTTGCCAAGCACGCAGTTGGGATCCGCAGCTTTCAGCGGATAGGCCGAGCAGCGTGTTTCCTTGTCCATAAGCCAGAAAGGCGGCGTCGGTGCCGATTGCGGTATTTCGGAATTGACCGTGCGGTAGGAATAGCGGATTGGCGGCCAGATCATCCAGCCATTGGCATTGATTTCATCGGCGATGAAGGACGAGCGATAATCGGTGAGTGCCAGAAAGCCGCCGAATTTTTCCTCCGGATAGTCGACAAGCACAGGGAAGAGGATTTCCCCCTTGTAGGAGGCCACAATCGGCTTGTCATTGGCGATGAACTCAGCCCCAAGGCTGAGAAGGAAGAGCGCCAAGAAGATCCATAGCGACCAGAAGCCGCGGCGGTTCGCCTTGAAATTCTCGAGACGTCGGCGGTTTGTTGGCGAAAGGAATGGACGCTTCTCTGGAGCGGGGACGACCGCAGTGTCTGTCGCAGACATCACACGTCCCTCCGTTCGAAGTCGATGCGTGGATCGATCCACGTGTAGATCAGGTCGGAAACCAGACTGATCACGAGACCCATCAGCGAGAAAATATAAAGCGTGGCGAAAACGATCGGATAGTCCCTGTTGACGATGGCGAGATAGCCGAGGCGGCCGAGGCCATCGAGCGAGAAGATATTCTCGATCAACAGCGAGCCCGTGAAGAATGCCGAAATGAAGGCGCCCGGCATGCCGGCGATCACGATCAGCATCGCATTGCGGAACACGTGGCCGTAAAGCACCTGCCGTTCGCCCAGCCCCTTGGCGCGGGCGGTCACGACATATTGCTTCTTGATCTCATCAATGAACGAGTTCTTGGTCAGCAACGTCGTGGTGGCGAAGGCCGACAACAGAAGCGCGGTCAGTGGCAAGGCAAGATGCCAGAAATAATCCAGGATCTTCTGCCACCAGGAGAGCTCTGCAAAATTGTCAGACGTCAGCCCGCGCAGCGGGAACCAGTCGAAGAAGGACCCGCCGGCAAAAAGCACGATCAGCAGGATGCCAAACAGGAAGCTCGGGACAGCATAGCCGATGACGATGACACCTGAGGTCCAGACATCGAAACTCGATCCATCCTTGACCGCCTTGCGGATACCAAGGGGTATCGAGATGGCGTAGGAAATCAGAAGCACCCAGATGCCGAGCGAAATGGAAACCGGCATCTTCTCGATGATCAGGTCAATAACGGACGTATTGCGGAAAAAGCTCTCGCCGAAATCGAAGCGACTGTAATTCCACAGCATTTCACCGAAGCGCTGAAGCGGCGGCTTATCGAAGCCGAACTGCTGTTCGAGCTTGGCAATGAGATCAGGGTCCAGGCCTTGCGCGCCGCGATAGCGGGAACCGCTTTCTTCGATGCCTGATTGCTGGCCGAACATGTCGCCACCGCCCGACAGGCGGGCATCGGCACTGTCGCCCTGGCCGCTGAGCTGGGCAATCACCTGCTCCACGGGACCACCGGGGGCGAACTGCACCACGATGAAGGAAATCGCCATGATGCCGACGATGGTCGGGATCATCAAAAGCAGGCGGCGCAGAATGTATGCTGTCATGCCAGGCGCTCCGTCACGGCAGTCCGTTTTGTATCCGGGCGCAGCCCCATTCCATCAGCCAAGCAGAATGCCTCCATCGTTGAGCGATTCGTGATCTTCATTCCTAGACCGTCCATTCGGTTGCGCAAAGCCCGTGGCGAAGCTCAGGGGGATTTGGCCCACCATATGTCCGGGAAACCGATCGAATACTCCGGCAGTTCGGGACGCGCAAACTTGTCCCAATAAGCGATCCGTGAGGCACGCAAAGTGTAGGTCGGCAACGTGTAGTGGCCTGCGAGAAGCAGGCGATCCAGAGCCTTCACCGTCGGGATCAGCGTTTCCCGGTCCTTGGCGAAAATGATCTGATCGATCAGTTTGTCGATTGCCGGATCGGAGATGCCGGCATAGTTTTGAGCTCCCTCACGCGACACTGACTGAGAGGCCCAGTAGTTTCGTTGCTCATTGCCGGGGTTAAGGCTTTGGGCCCAGCCATTGTAGACCATGTCATAATCGAAGGTGCGTACCCGGTTGGCAAATTGCGCAGCGTCGACGGTTCGAACAGAGGCGGTAATTCCGATTTTCTTCAGGTTGTCAGCAAACGGCAATGCCACGCGCTCGATGGTGGGTCCATTCAAAAGGATTTCAAACTGCAGCGGCTTTCCGCTGGAGGCCTGAACCATTTTGCCGCCTTGAATCTCGTAGCCCGCTTCCTTCAGCAGCGCCAAAGCCTTGCGAAGGTTGTCACGCAGTTTGGCGCCGTCGCCGGCCACAGGATTCTGGTAGGGGGCGGTGAGCACCTCCTGCGGGACCGCGTCGCCAAGCGATTTCAGGATCTCCAGCTCTTTTCCGCTTGGCGCGCCCGACGAGGCGAGTTCGGAGCCGTAAAAATAGCTGTCTATCCGCTGGTACTGGTCAAAGAATATGGTCCGGTTCAACTCTTCGAAGTCAAAGGCGTAATTCAGCGCCTTGCGAACGCGCAGATCCTTGAAAATCTCCCGGCGGGTATTGGCGATGAAGCCGACGAGAACACCTGATGTCTTGTAGCTGTTATCCAGCACCTCCCGCTTGACCCTGCCGTCTGTGACGGCCGGGAAATCATAGGACCTCGCCCACCGCATGGCCGAATTCTCGGCCCAGAAATCGATGCTCCCTGATCGGAACGCCTCGAACTCGACATCAAGGTCCGCAAAATAGGTGTAGGTCTGCGTGGCAAAGTTGTTGTAGCCGATATTGACGTTCAGATCCTTGCCCCAATAGTCGTCGCGAAGTTCGTACTGGATCGTTGCTCCTGGCCGGAAGGATTTGATCTTGTAGGGCCCAGAGCCCAGGATAGGCTCGAGCGTTGTCCGGGAGATATCACGTGGCTTGCCGTCAGGGCCGTTGGCTGTCCACCAGTGTTTGGGAACGATATCGAGTTGCCCGACAATCATGGGCAGTTCCCGGTTATTCTTTTCGTCAAAGGTGAAGGTGACCTCACGGTCGCCGGTCTTCTTCGCCTCGACCACATGGGCGTAGTAGATAGAATATTGCGGGTTGAGATCCTTGAACTTCTCGAAACTGAAGATCACGTCTTCAGGGGTGACGGGCATACCATCCGCCCATTTTGCCTCGGTGCGCAGGCGAAACTTGGCATAGGAGACATCGTCGGGATAGGCGACGGCTTCCGCTAGTAGGCCATATTCCGCGTCGACCTCATCCATCGACGGCTTCATCAGCGTTTCCGTGACCCGGGATGCCCGCGGCGCTAGACCTGCCGCCAACTCACCTTTGTCGAGGACCGGATTGAAGCTGTCGAAAGTACCCGTCGCAGACAAATTCAACGTCCCACCTTTTGGCGCCGCCGAGTTCACGTATTTGAACTTTTCAAAACCCTGCTCATACTTTGGCGCCTCAATAACCGACAGAGCATGCCGCCATATCGGCTGCTCTGCCAAGACAGCGCCGGCCATGCCGCAAGCCAGAATCCCCACGGCTGCGAAGACGAAACGTTTGGCCAAGGTCATGAGTACCCCCATATTTCAACTAGGTTCAGGATAGGGGAAATCGCGGCAAAATACAGACTGTTGACACAGAAGTGAGCCTATTGCCTTTCCTCGATTCACCACGATCACCATTCAGGATAGGATGGTCGCGTGATTCCACTGGCGCGCATTGCCGGTCACCGAGGACAGCTTTGACGATGATTGCAATCAACTGGATGCGGGGGATGTCTCGCATCGTCCTTCTTTCGGCAGCGATTTCTGCCGTGCTCGTGGAGAGCGTGGTCGCAGAGGCCCCGCCGGCCAAAGAACTTTTTGGCGGAATGAAGCTGCCGAGCCGGGCTGCCCCCTCTCCCTTCGGCTCCTATGCCAAGGGGTGCATTTCCGGTGCGGTTGCCATTCCAACGGATGGGCCGACCTGGCAAGCCATGCGCCTCTCACGCAACCGGCGCTGGGGCCATCCGCAAATGATTGCGCTTCTGGAGCGCTTTTCCAGGGATGCCGTCGCTTTGGGGTGGGGGTCCGGAATCCTGATTGGCGACATCTCGCAGCCGCGTGGCGGCCCAATGCTCTCCGGTCACGCCTCGCACCAGATCGGACTTGATGCCGATATCTGGTTCACCCCGAAACCCGCTCAGCCGCTCAGCCCGCAGCAGCGGGAAGATATGCCCTTCACGTCCATGCTCGATGAGAGCAAGTTTCTGACGGTCGACAGACGGCGCTGGACCGCGACCCATGCCCAGGTGGTCGTGCAGGCGGCCAGCTATCCGCAGGTGGAGCGCGTTTTCGTCAATCCGGCCATCAAGAAGAAACTCTGCGACACGTGGACGGGCAACAGAGCGGTCCTCGGCAAGATCCGCCCGATCTATGGTCACGACGCGCACTTTCATATCCGCATCAAATGTCCGGACGGTGCCGCCGGTTGCCAGCCACAGGCCGCAGTTGCGCCGGGCGATGGCTGCGACAAGTCGCTTGCCTGGTGGTTCACTAAGGAACCCTGGGCGGCCCCCAAAAAGGATCCGAACAAAAAGCCACCGCCACCGCCAAAACCCATGGGGCTTTCCGCATTGCCCAAGGCGTGCTCGACCGTGCTTTCTCTTGATGCCCGCAACGAGATGGAAGCAACCTTCCGGACTTCCGGTGGTGAAGGCGCCTTGCCAACGACCAACGCCTACGCGGCACCGCCTGCCCCAGCCACAGCCGGTGGCGCGTTCGAGTTGCCTGCCTGGGTTCCGGTTCCGCCACCCAGACCGACCGGCTTGTGAGAGCAGGACTACAATGCTGCGTCTTTCCAACAGCGTCCAGCTGGTCTAAACGAAAGATCAAATCGATTTAAAGAGGCCAGTCGCCTGCCATGACCCGTGTCCCCTGCATCGCCCTCATCGCACACGACCAGATGAAGGATGAGATGGCGAGTTTTGCAACGCGCCACGTTGCAAAGCTTCTTCAATGGCGGATCGTCGCCACAGGCACAACCGGCGGGCGGATCAAGGATGCCTGCCCGGAACTCGACGTGACGCGGCTGAAAAGCGGTCCTCTTGGCGGCGACCAACAGATCGGCGCCTTGATATCGACAGGCGAGGTCGACATGCTGATCTTCTTCGTCGATCCCTTGACCCCCATGCCGCATGATGTTGATGTCAAGGCACTGATGAGGCTTGCGACTGTCTACGACATACCGATGGCACTCAATCTGGCGACAGCCGAAATCGTGATGCAGACCCTGACTGCCTGAGGCAGCGGCCAACGACCGGACAGACAATGGCAGAGACACGCCCCAACCAGAAGCTCCCATTCCCCATCCTGATCGGCGATATCGGCGGCACCAATGCCCGCTTCTCGATCATTGTCGACGAGAGTGGCGAGACCGTTCGCTTTCCCGATGTGGTCAACAGGAACTTCTCAACGATTGACGAAGCAATCCGGCTCTCGGTGCTGTCGACGTCCAGCCACAAGCCGAAATCGCTGATTCTCGCTCTGGCCGGCCCGATCAAAGGTGATGAGGTCCCCCTCACCAATTGCCCCTGGGTGGTTCGGCCAAAGGTATTGATGGCTGACCTTGGCTTCAGCGAAGTGCTGCTTCTGAATGATTTCGAGGCGCAGGCGCTTGCCGCTGCCACCCTGCAGCCGAAGGATTGCCAGCCCCTTGGCCCGATCGGAGAAGCGCCTTCGGCTTCGCGTGTTGTTCTCGGTCCCGGCACCGGGCTGGGAGTGGCCGGTCTCGTCAGGGCGCGGGATATGTGGTTTCCCGTACCCGGTGAAGGCGGCCATGTGGATGTCGGGCCACGGACGGCGCGAGACTATCAGATCTGGCCGCATCTCACGCCGGTGCACGACATCAACGCCACGCTTGGCCGCATTTCTGCCGAGGAGCTCCTGTCCGGTCGCGGTCTGATGAACATCTATCGCGCCTTGTGCAAGGCGGAAGGCAACCGCACGCCTGCGTTCGATGAACCCGCACAAGTCTCGGCTGCCGGACTTGCGGGAAGCGATGGCCTGGCTTCTGAAGCGCTTGAGCTGTTTGCCACCTATCTCGGCCGCGTTGCAGGCGACCTTGCCCTGATCTTCATGGCCAAGGGTGGTGTCTTCCTCGCCGGCGGCATTTCGCCGAAAATCCTGCCGGCCCTGCAAAGCGGCGCGTTCCGCAAGGCGTTTGAAGACAAAGCGCCGCATCAGGCCGTGCTGCAAGGCATAGCGACGTTTGTCGTCACGCATCCGCAGGCCGCCCTGCATGGCCTTGCAGCCTTTGCGCTCGATCCCGACGCCTTCGGCCTTTCCACGGACGGTCGTCACTGGGCTTAGGCGCCCTTGACCCTGCTGCTATGGCCAAACAGGCCATGACTGGCTATAGAGCGGCGGCGCCGGGTTCGGCGCCGCGACAGCAACGGGCAGGGATAACTTTCTTGACAGCGACCAACGCCTCCAAACCCGAAACCGACAGGATCAGTGATATCCTGCGCAGGGTCATCGCTGAAAACGGACGCGAACATGTGCGCGGCTATGCCTTTGCGATCCTGTGTCTGCTGACGGTGGCGGCAACGACGGCCTTTACGGCATGGATCATGGAAGCCGTCATCAACGAGGCCTTTGCCAATCGCCGTGCCGATCTGGTCTGGCTCATCTGCGGATCAATCTTTGTCGCCTTCGTGATCCGCGGACTTGCGGGCTACGGACAGGCTGTCACCCTTGCCAAGATCGGCAACAATATCGTTGCGCGCTACCAGACCCGGCTTTTCAACCATCTCATGAGCCTGTCGGTCGGCTATTTCAGTGAGGCCCGCTCGGGTCGGCTCGCGGCCCAGATCAACCAGAACATCAACGGCATCCGCGACGTGTTGAACCTCACCGTCACCTCGCTTGCCCGCGATCTCGTGACGCTCATCGCCTTGCTTGGGGTGATGTTTTATCAAGACATCGTCCTATCGATGATCGTCTTTACTGTCGCTCCACCTCTCTTGCTGGGTCTGCGGTACATTTCCAAACGCCTGCGTACAGTCACAAAGGACGCCGTCATCCTCAACGCGCATGTGCTCGGTGCGATGCAGGAAACCGTCCAGGGTATCGCCATCGTCAAGGCCTTCACCATGGAGCCCGTCTTGGCAGGCAAGATCCAGGCGACCATCGAAGCTGCGGAGAAACGTTCCAACCGGATCGCACGGCTGAGCGAACGCAATGGTCCGTTGACCGAGTCGCTGGCGGGCTTCTCAATTGCCGGGGTGATGGCCTATGCCGCCTATCAGGCGATTTACGGCGGGGTATTGCCGGGCTCCTTCTTCTCCTTCGTCACCGCGCTTCTGCTTGCCTATGAACCGGCCAAACGTTTGGCAAAGCTTCAGGTCCAGATGGAGCGCGCGGCCGTCAATGCGCAGATGATTTACGAAATCCTCGACACGCAGCCGCATCAGCGCGACAAGCAGGGTGCCGGGTCGTTCGAGGCAAGCAACGCGCGCATCGAGTTCCGCAATGTCACCTTTGGCTACGGCGATAACCCGCCTGTGCTGCGCAATGTCAGCTTCGTGGCAGAGGGCGGCAAGACGACCGCGCTTGTCGGGCCTTCGGGGGCCGGCAAGTCGACGGTGATCACGCTTGTTCCGCGCTTCTATGATCCGATGGAAGGCGAGATCGTCATTGACGGACAGAATATCGCCGACGTCACCAAAACCTCCCTTCGCCAGCATATCGCCTATGTATCGCAACAACCCTATCTCTTCGAGGGAACCATTCGCGACAACATCCGCTACGGCCGGCCTGAGGCGACGGACGGCGAGGTCGAGGAGGCGGCGCGCCTCGCCAATGCCCACGATTTCATCCTTGCTCAGCCGCTGGGCTACGACACGCCTGTCGGCGAAAACGGCGTGACACTGTCCGGCGGCCAGAGACAGCGCCTCTCGATCGCCCGCGCGCTGGTGCGCAATGCGCCGATCCTCCTGCTGGACGAAGCGACCTCCGCGCTCGATACGGAATCGGAGGCCCTGGTACAGCAAGCGCTCGACGCTGCCATGGCGGGACGCACCGTGATTGTGATCGCGCATCGCCTTTCGACCGTCGTCAACGCCGACAAGATCATTGTCATGCAAGCGGGCCAGGTCGTGGAACAAGGCACGCATGAAAGTCTTGCGCAGCAATCAGGCGGTCTTTACGCTCGCCTCAACAATCTGCAGGCCGCCCCGAACGGCCCAATCTCCATCTAGGGACGATCAAGCATGAATACGCCGATGAAGCTCGTTGTGGTTGGGGCCGGTGGCCGGATGGGTAAGACCCTGATCCGCCTAATCAGCGAAACACCGGGCCTGGCACTGCATGCTGCTGTCGAGCGGGCGGGGTCTCCGGCTCTCGGTCGCGATGCCGGAGAGCTTGCCGGTGTGCCGGCGCTTGGCGTTCCCGTAACCGACGATCCGCTGCAGGCCTTCCTGGAGGCCGAAGGGGTGATTGACTTCACGTCACCCGCGGCAACAGTCGAATTCGCAGCACTCGCAGCGCAGGCCCGCATCGTTCACATCATCGGAACCACCGGATGCCTGGCGGAGCACGAAGAAAAGATCGACGCGGCAGCGCGCCATGCGCGCGTGGTTAAGTCCGGCAATATGAGCCTTGGTGTCAACCTGCTCTCCGTTCTCGTTAAACAGGCGGCCCAGGCGCTGGAAGCTTCGGGATGGGATATCGAGGTGCTTGAAATGCACCACAGACACAAGGTCGACGCGCCCTCGGGCACGGCACTGCTTCTCGGGGAAGCTGCCGCCGAAGGCCGTGGCGTTTCGCTTGCCGAGCATTCCGTGCGGGTGCGTGACGGACACACCGGCGCGCGCGAAGAGGGCAGCATTGGTTTCGCCACCCTGAGGGGCGGCTCTGTGATTGGCGAGCATTCCGTGCTGTTTGCCAGCGAAGGTGAGATCGTCACCCTCTCGCACAGCGCCGCCGACCGTTCGCTTTTCGCCCGCGGCGCGCTGAAGGCTGCCGTCTGGGCTCGGGACAAAAAGCCCGGCCGCTATACCATGCTCGATGTACTCGGGCTCAACTCCACCCCCTGATCGTCAAGAGAGGAATTGTCGATGACCGGTACACTCGTGCTCGTGCGCCATGGCCAGAGCGACTGGAACCTGAAGAACCTGTTTACCGGCTGGCGTGATCCGGACCTGACGGAGCTTGGCGTGCAGGAAGCCAATGCCGGCGGCAAGGCGCTGGCCGACTACGGCATCAAGTTCGACATCGCTTTCACGTCCGTCCTCACCCGTGCACAAAAGACCTGCAACATCATCCTCGAAAATGTCGGTCAGACCGGTCTTGAGACAATCAAGGACGAGGCTCTAAATGAGCGCGACTACGGCGACCTTTCCGGCCTCAACAAGGACGATGCCCGCGCCAAGTGGGGCGAAGAACAGGTGCATATCTGGCGCCGTTCCTACGACATTCCGCCGCCGGGCGGCGAAAGCCTGCGCGATACCGGCGCGCGCGTCTGGCCTTACTACATGACCGAGATTCTGCCCCGTGTTCTGCGCGGCGAGAAGGTGCTGGTTGCGGCGCATGGGAATTCGCTGCGTTCGCTCGTCATGGTGCTGGATAAGCTGACCAAGGAGCAGATCCTTGGGGTCAATCTCGCGACCGGCGTTCCCATGGTCTACAAGCTCAACGCCGATTCGACCGTTGCTTCGAAGGAAGTGCTAGGCGACATGTCCGCCGCCCACTGACCGCAGAGATTGCCCCGGAAATGAAGGAAGCCGCCCACGGGGCGGCTTCTGCATTTTCAGTGACTATTCTTTAGTTTACTTGCTTGCGCATGAAACCCTGGATCAGATCGGCAAGCGCTTCCGGCTGCTCGACCGAAGGGATATGGGCGCAGTCATCGATCACCTCGAAACGGGCACCGGGGACGAGCTTCGAGCCGGCCTCGACGGTGGCGGGCGGCGTCGAGCCGTCCTGATCGCCGACAACGAAGAGCGTGGGAACCGTGATGGTCGGCAAGACATCGGAGAAATCCGTGTCGCGGAGCGCAGCGCATGTCGAGAGATAGCCAGACAGGGACTGGCGCATCATCATCACGCGGTAGCCTGCCAGTTCATCGGCGCGGTCTTCGTGGAAGGCCGGTGTGAACCAGCGTGCCATCGAGCTGTCTGCGGCGCTTTCCAATCCATTTTTCTCAATGCCGGCGATGCGCTCTGCCCAGATCTCGGCCGTGCCGATGCGGGGAGCGGTGTCGCACAGAATGAGCTTGCGGAACAGATCCGGCCGTTCCTGCCAGAGGCCCTGGCAGACGAGGCCACCGACGGAGAGACCGCAGAAGGTCGCCTTGCGGATGCCGAGTTCGTCGCAGAGACCGGCGAGATCCGAGACCAGATCGGCCATGCCGAAAGGTTTGTCGGCGCCGCCGGAAAGGCCGTGGCCGCGGCTGTCATAAAGCAGCACAGACACATCATCGCCAAGCTCGTCGAAGAGCGGCAGCCAGATGCGAAAGTCGGTGCCGAGCCCATTGGAAAAGACGATCAGATTCTTGGCTTTCGCCTCGCCGATCAGCTCATAGTGGACGACATTGCCGTTGATGGTCTTGAAGGCCAAATCTCATACTCCTTTGGGCCGAAGCAGCCCCTTGTTCTCTCAACCGGCCGAAGCCGGAAATTCTCAGTGCGCCTCATCCCAGTTATGCGCGGCGCGGGCGTCGACCTTCAGTGGGACGCGCATCGAAACGGCTGGCATGGCTGCATTTTCCATGATGTCGACGATAACCGGCATCGCGGTCTCGACAGCATCGTCTTCCACTTCGAAGATCAGTTCGTCATGCACCTGCAGAAGCATGCGGACACGCTCGGACAGACCGGCAGCGGCGAGAGCCGGCTCGATCTGGATCATGGCGCGCCGAATGATGTCGGCGGCCGAGCCCTGGATGGGCGCGTTGATTGCTGCCCGCTCGTTGAAGGCGCGCATCGACGGGTTGGACGACTTGATGTCGGGATAATGCGCTCGACGTCCGAAAATGGTTTCTACATAGCCATGCTCACGGGCGAAGGCCTTGGTGCTCTCCATGTAGTCCTTGATGCCGGGGAAGCGCTCGAAATACCTCTTGATGTAGTCGCCAGCTTCCGAGCGCTCGATGCTCAGCTGGTTGGCGAGGCCGAATGCGGAGATGCCGTAGATGATGCCGAAGTTGATCGCCTTTGCACGGCGCCGGACATCCGACGGCATGCCTTCTACCGGCACGCCGAACATTTCCGACGCCGTCATCGCATGAATGTCGACGCCGTCGGCAAAGGCTTGGCGCAACTGCGCGATCTCGGCAACGTGCGCCAGCACGCGCAGTTCAATCTGGCTGTAGTCGGCCGAGAGCAGCTTGTGGCCGGGCGTCGAAATGAAGGCCGTGCGGATCTTTCGGCCTTCGGCGGTGCGGACCGGAATGTTCTGCAGGTTCGGCTCGGAGGACGACAGGCGACCGGTGGTTGTCGAAGCCAGCGAATAGCCGGTGTGGACGCGCTTGGTCTGCGGATGAATGTAGCCGGGCAGCGCATCGGTGTAGGTGGACTTCAGCTTGGTGAGCTGGCGCCAGTCGACGATCTTGCGCGGCAGCGGCGCGCCCTCTGCGGCAAGATCTTCGAGCACCTGCGCGGAGGTGGACCATTGGCCTGTCTTGGTCTTCGAGCCGCCGGGAAGCCCCATCCTGCCGAACAGGATGTCGCCAAGCTGCTTCGGCGAGCCGACGTTGAAGCGTTCCCCGGCAAGTTCGTAGATCTCGTCTTCGGCAGCGGCGGCCTTCTGGGCGAGTTCGCCTGATAGCCGCGAGAGGATCTGACGGTCGACGGTGATGCCACGCTCTTCCATATGGGCGAGCACGGGAACCAACGGGCGTTCCAAACGCTCGTAAATTCGGGTCAGGCCTTCCGCCGCAAGCCTCGGCTTCAGTACCAGCCAGAGCCGGAGCGTGACATCCGCATCTTCGGCCGCGTAGGCGGTTGCGCGATCGATATCGACCAGATCAAAGGTGACAGAGGATTTGCCCGAGCCGGCGACGTCCTTGTACGGGATCGGCGTGTGCCCGAGCCACTTCTCCGAGAGGCCGTCCATACCGTGGTTGCCCTTGCCGGCATCCAGCACATAGGACAGCAGCATCGTATCATCGAAGGACTGCATGACGATGCCGTGGCGCTTCATTACCAGATAGTCGTATTTCAGGTTCTGCGCGACTTTCAGGACCGACGCATCCTCCAGCAGGTCCTTGAGGGCAGCGAGCGCCTCCTTCATCGGGATCTGTCCCTCGGCGGGGCCTCCACCCAGGAGATCGCCAACACCCGTCTTGTGCGCGAGCGGGATGTAGGCGGCGCGGATATCGCTCGAGCCGGGCGACAGCACATTGTCCTGGATGGCGATCGACACGCCGACGAGTTCGGCTTGCATCGGGTCAAGCGAGGTGGTTTCGGTGTCGAAGGCGACAAGACCGGTTTCGCGGGCTGCCTTGATCCAGAGTTCCAGCGTCTCGAAATCGCGGATGGTCACGTAGGCGCTGGTGTCTATCGGCTTACCGGCAAAAGCATTGGCGCGGTTCGCTGCGAGATCGGCGGGCGTTGTGCCGTCGGGCCCGGCGGCCGAGGCGGCAACGGTTGTCGCCGAATTCGGTGAAGTGGATGCCGCTGGCGTTTCGCCGGCATCGAGATCGGGACCGCGGGCAGCATCGCCCCATTCGACCGGCACGACTGCCGGATCGATCGCACCCGCATCGCAGTCGCAAACTTCGGCGACACGGCGGGTCAGCGTGGTGAATTCCATGGCCTTCAGGAAGGCGATCAGCTTCGGGCCGTTCTGCGGCTCCAGCACGAGTGCTTCGAGATCCATGTCCAGCGGCACGTCGGTGCGCAGTTCGACGAGCTGTCGCGAGACGCGGGCAAGCTCGGCATTGGCGACGATGTTTTCGCGGCGCTTGACCTGCTTGATTTCGCCGGCGCGGGTAAGCAGGGTTTCTAGGTCACCGAACTCTTCAAGCAGCTGGGCCGCCGTCTTCGGGCCGATACCGGGAATGCCCGGAACGTTGTCCGTCGAATCGCCCGTCAGTGCCTGCAGATCGATCATCTTCTCCGGCGGAACACCCCACTTCTCTATGACGTCAGGAATACCGATCTGCTTGTCCTTCATCGCATCGTACATATGCACGTTCGACGTGACGAGCTGCATCAGGTCCTTGTCGGACGAGACGATGGTAACATCGGCGCCCACCGCTTCGGCTTTGCGGGCATAGGTCGCGATGATATCGTCGGCCTCGAAGCCTTCCGTCTCGATACAGGGGAGATTGAAGGCGCGGGTAGCATGGCGGATCAGGCCGAATTGCGGGATCAGATCTTCCGGCGGGGCCGAGCGATTGGCCTTGTAAAGCGGATAGATTTCCTTGCGGAAGGTCGTCGACGAATAATCGAAGATGACCGCCAGATGCGTCGGCGTCACCCCGACATCGGTGTTGCGCGCATCGCGCAACAGCTTCCACAACATGTTGCAGAAGCCCGAAACCGCGTTGACGGGCAGACCGTCCGATTTGCGGTTGAGCGCCGGAATGGCGTGGAAGGCGCGGAAGATGAAACCCGAGCCGTCAACGAGAAAGAGATGATCGCCTTTTTTCATGTCGGCATGGATAGCGCGGAGCGCTGCAAACGTCCATGAGCGTTCTCGGTGCCGCCTCGAAATCCTACCGCCGGCTACGCCTAAAACGTGAAACAGCAACCGCTCACGAAAAGCTTACCGAATTGTAATCTGGGTTTCCCTTGAAAAACCGCATTCGGCTCCACAATTCCTAGTCATCGGCGACTGATCACGCCGAAGTCTGAAAGAGGCTCGTCCCCCGCCGCTTCAGACTGGACAAGGGCCTTATCCCCCTCTCCGGGCCTTTGTCCCAATTTTCCGGAGCCGTCGCAGCAGCCCCCGCCTTTTGCTGCGGCGGCTTCGGCAAAATCATTCAGGACAGCCTGTCCATGGTCAGCTTGGCGAAACCCATCGCCTGCTATGTTCTTGCCAAGATCACCGGCATCGAAGTTTTTCTCATGACGATGAAACATGAAGACACGGGTCTGACACTGGCGATGCAATTCGCGCGCAGCTTTAGTCGTGCCCTCCAGGAAACAGCTTCTGGCCTCGGTTTTTCTTCCGGCCAGTTTCCAATCCTGACAGAACTCTGGAAAGAAGAGGGCCTGACACAGCGCCAGCTTCTGGACCGCGTAGAAGTCGAGCAGGCGACGATTGCCAACACACTGGCGCGCATGGAGCGCGATGGCTTGATCGAGCGCAGACCGCATCCTCGGGATCGCAGAGCACAGCAGATTTTCCTGACGCCCAAGTCTCGGGATTTTCGCGAGGGAGCCACCGCTGCCATCGACGAGGCGGAAGACATCGTCTTCGCCGGCTTTCGGCGGTTCGAGCGCGAACTGCTCAAAGAATATATTCGCTGCGCCATTAAGAACACACGGCGCTTGCGACCGCTTAATCACTCTTCAGAAAAATTGTGAGGTCTGCAGCCTCGAAACGACGGACCGATTGCACTATCGTCCGCAGCGATTTCAATTCTGCAGGATAATGACATGACGGATCTCTCCCCCATTTTGGCAAAAGCCGACGAGGCGCTGCCGCAATGTCTTGAGCGACTTTTCGACCTGGTACGCATTCCCTCGATCTCGACGGATCCAGCCTATAAAGCGGATTGCCGCAAGGCGGGTGAATGGCTGGTGAAGGAGCTGGCAGATCTTGGTTTTGATGCCTCGCTGCGCGACACGCCCGGCCATCCCATGGTTGTCGCCCATCATGCAGCGGAGCGCGAAGATGCCCCGCATGCTCTGTTTTACGGACACTACGACGTGCAGCCGGTCGATCCTCTCAATCTTTGGGAAGACGATCCGTTTGCGCCCGCCATCAAGACCAAGGAGGGGCATGAGGTCATCACCGGTCGCGGCACGTCTGATGACAAGGGCCAGCTTCTGACATTCGTGGAAGCCTGCCGCGCTTATAAAGCCGTCAAGGGTTCGCTGCCGGTGAAGATCACCATTCTTTTCGAAGGCGAAGAAGAATCTGGCTCCCCCTCCCTGAAGCCTTTCCTGGAAGCCAATGCGGCTGAACTCAAGGCCGATTTCGCGCTCGTCTGCGACACGAGCATGTGGGATCGAGAGACACCGGCCATCGCTGCAGCGCTACGCGGATTGGTGGGAGAAGAAGTCACGATCACCGCCGCCGATCGCGACCTGCATTCCGGCCTGTTTGGCGGCGCTGCTGCCAATCCGGTCCACATCCTGACCAAAATCCTGGCCGATCTGCACGACGAGACCGGCAAAGTGACCTTGCCCGGTTTCTACGACGGCGTTGAAGAGACCCCGGCCAACATCAAGGCGTCCTGGGAGAGCCTCGGCCGCACTGCAGAAAGCTTCCTCGGTGAAGTCGGCCTTTCCATACCGTCGGGCGAACAAGGTCGCTCGGTCCTAGAACTGACCTGGGCGCGACCGACGGCAGAGGTTAACGGCATAATCGGCGGTTATACTGGTGAAGGCTTCAAGACTGTCATCGCCGCCAAGGCATCGGCCAAGATTTCCTTCCGCCTCGTCGGTACACAGGATCCAGCGAAGGTGCGCGAAAGCTTCCGGGCATTCGTCCGCAGCCGGATCCCGGCCGATTGCTCGGTGGACTTCCACGAACACGGCGGATCACCAGCCATTCAGCTGTCTTACGACTCGCCGGTCCTGACCAAGGCGAAAAACGCGCTATCGGACGAATGGCCGAAGCCAGCCGTCATCATCGGCATGGGCGGCTCAATCCCGATCGTCGGCGACTTCCAGAAAATGCTCGGCATGGATTCGCTGCTGGTCGGGTTCGGCCTGACGGACGATCGCATTCACTCGCCGAACGAGAAGTACGATCTGAATTCCTATCACAAGGGTATTCGCTCGTGGATCCGCATCCTTGATGCGCTCGCCAACAGTTAAGGCAAAAAAGCAAAAAGGCCGGTCAAAAACCGGCCTTTCCTTTACGCTTCAACGCGATCCTGCCAGTACATCCGTGGTCAGGGGCGAAAGCGTGCCATGCGATTATCGGGATGCCGGTCTACCGAAGCAGTCATCATCCGTGAGACACATGATCTCCTCGGATGATTAACAACCGGTTAACCGGATTGGGTTTCTACTGATTTAGCGAAACCGCACTCCCTCGCCTGGTGATCCCTAGGTGGGGAGCCGCGAAGAACATTTCAACTCCTTGTCGCAGGATTTGAGGTTGAAGGCGATCATTGTCATGGTCTAGCCTTGCGCCATGAGCCTCGAATCCGTCCGGACTTACTTCCAAGCACACGCCCCCGACATCTCGGTTCTTGTGACCGAGACGAGTTCGGCGACCGTTGCCCTTGCGGCAGAGGCGCATGACGTCGAACCAAACCAGATCGCCAAAACCATTTGCGTGCGCATCGGGGAAGAGCTCGCGCTCGTCGTGACCGCGGGCACGCGCCGGCTGGACAATCGCAAGTTCAAGGATCGCTTCGGCGTGAAACCGCGCATGGTGGACGCCGACCTCGTCGTCGCCATGACCGGCCACCCGGTCGGCGGCGTCTGCCCCTTCGGTTTGCCGCAGCCGATCAAAACCTATTGTGACCTGTCCCTTCGCGCCTTCGACGAAGTGCTTCCGGCCGCCGGAGCGACCAACGCGGCGGTACGCATTGCTCCTTTGCGACTAGCGGATCTGGTGGATGCGGAATGGGTCGATCTCTGCCAGTAATCCGGGCACGCAACAGCTTCGCTTCTGCTTAACGCCCCCTTAAATCGCCGCATTTATTCTGCATTTGCGTCACATCCGCCCGAACAAGGGTGTTTCGCTGATCTGAAACAGCCTCGCTAACGTCGTGGCGACGTCAACCCTGTCCTGAAGACAAGCATCCGGAGCAAAAGTCCCTTGGTCAGCCGAGGCAAAAATCGCGATCGAATCGAGCCCACTTTCGAGGATGACCTGGAAGACGAAGAGCTGCGCGCGGATCAGGATGATCGCATCAGTTCAAAGCGCAAAGGCAAGCCAGGACGAAAAACAGCGGTGAAAGGTGCTCGCGGCAGGCGCGGCACGATGAAGTCATCTGGCGGCGGGTTCAGCTTCGGGAAGCTGGTTTACTGGTGTTTCGTTCTCGCAATCTGGTGCGGTATCGGTCTTGCAGGCCTGATCGGCTATTATGCCGCTCAAATGCCAAGCGCCAGCAGCTGGTCCATCCCTGAACGCCCGCCAAACATGAAGATCGTCTCGGTGGAGGGGACGGTGATTGCCAATCGCGGTGCGACGGGCGGGGAGGCTTTGCCTCTCGAAGAAATCTCACCCTACATTCCGCAGGCTGTGATGGCGATCGAGGACCGCCGCTTCTACTCCCATTTCGGGGTTGATCCCTATGGCCTTGGCCGCGCGATCTTCACCAACATCACCAGCGGACGCGCGGTACAGGGTGGCTCGACGCTGACGCAGCAGTTGGCAAAGAACCTGTTTCTCTCGCCGGAACGCACCGTAGAGCGAAAAGTCCAGGAAGTCCTGCTCGCCTTCTGGCTCGAGCAGAAATACACCAAGGACCAGATCCTCGCGATGTATCTCAATCGCGTCTATTTCGGTTCGAACGCTTACGGTGTTGAAGCTGCAGCACGGCGCTACTTCAACAAGTCGGCACGCGACGTCAATCTCGGAGAGGCCGCCCTTCTCGCTGGCCTTCTCAAGGCACCGTCGCGCCTTTCGCCCGCCCGCGACCCGGAGGCCGCGGAAGCGCGCGCCCAGGTCGTTCTGCAGGCGATGCGTGAAGAGGGTTATGTTACCGAAGACGAAATCAAGACCGCCATGACCCAGTCGCCGACCAAGGCGAAACGCTATTGGAGTGGTGCTGGCCAATATGTGGCCGATATGGTGCGTGACGAGGTCACGGGCCTCATCGGCAAGGTGACGGAAGATATCGTGGTTGAAACCACAATCGACCTGTCTCTGGAGGAAAAGGCTGAGGCTGTCATCACCGAGGCGCTTGAGGCGCAAGGGACCAAGTTGAAGGTATCTCAAGCGGCACTTGTTTCGCTTGATGGCACGGGTGCGATCCGTGCGCTGATCGGCGGACGCGACTATGCCGAAAGCCAGTTCAATCGTGCCGTCAAGGCCAAGCGCCAGCCAGGCTCAGCATTCAAGCCCTTCGTCTATGCTGCCGCCCTGGAGCTGGGTGTACGCCCGAATTCCGTTCGCAACGACTCGCCGATCCGGATTGGCAACTGGACCCCGCAGAACTACGACCAGAAGTATCGCGGCCCTGTGCGTGTGTCCGCCGCCCTCGCAAGCTCCTTGAACACGATCGCAGCGCAACTCGTCATGGAGGCGGGGCCGGAACAGGTGGTCAAGGTCGCCCATCGCATGGGTATAGCCTCAGAGCTGCAGGCCAATGCCTCGATCGCGCTTGGCACGTCGGAAGTGTCTCTGGTTGAACTCACATCCGCCTATGCGCCCTTCATGAACGGCGGATACAAGGCGACACCCTATATCGTGCAGCGCATTCTCAAAGCAGACGGCACGCTGCTTTACGAGAACAACTATCTCGAGCCACCTCGGGTGCTCAACGAAAACATTGTGGCTGCAATGAACGGGATGATGAAGGACGTCATCGATCGCGGCACGGGTAAGAGCGCCAAGCTGAAAGGCTGGGAAGCAGCCGGCAAAACCGGTACGACACAGTCTTTCCGTGACGCGCTCTTTGTCGGTTACACCAGCAACCTGACCACCGGCGTCTGGTTCGGCAATGACAATGGCGAGTCGATGAAGAAAGTCACCGGTGGTGGACTGCCGGCGAAGGCCTGGCATGATTTCATGACGGCGGCGCATCAGGGACTCGATCCGGCCCCACTTCCGGGCGCAAGCTACCATGAACTGGCACCGGTTGACGACCCGGCGGTGATCGGCTCGGTTGCCTCGGATGCAGTGCAAGGTGGATCGGGCCAAATCGATCCACGTGACGTGCCGCGGGATATGCGAGAACCCTACCCTCAAGATGACTATTACGCCTCCGAGTATCCGATCGAAGAAGGATACCCACCCGAGGAGTTCTATCCAGGCGAGGAAGACCGCATTCTGGAGGGCCCTGTACCACCAGGCGAAGTAGGCGGAGGCTATGGAGGGGGCGAGGGCAGGCGACGGACTACGCTCATGGATTTCCTGCTGGGTCAATGACTTGGGCATGCCGCGGCGGGCATGAAAAGCCAGGGCCTTAGCTTGGCTGGAAAGGCGCATTGCCGGCGAGCAAACAATGGGTCAGAAAGTTTCCGCAATCTGTTCTTTTTACTGAATTCCAGCCGATTTCGAGCCTTGCAGTCTAAAATTCCGCTTCTTATATACGCGACATAACCGCAGCGGTGCTGCAACAGATCCAAGACCATCCACGTCGAGGGGCTATCAGGAAATGCCTGCATAGGGTTCCGACAGCCTGCTTCAAGGAGAGAATAGAATGGCAAAAGTAATCGGTATCGACCTTGGCACGACCAATTCTTGCGTTGCCGTCATGGACGGCAAGGACGCAAAGGTCATCGAAAATTCCGAAGGCGCACGCACCACGCCCTCCATGGTGGCTTTTTCCGACGACGGCGAGCGCCTTGTCGGTCAGCCGGCCAAGCGCCAGGCGGTCACCAACCCGACCAATACCCTCTTCGCCGTCAAGCGCCTGATCGGTCGTCGCCACGAAGATCCGACCGTTGAGAAGGACAAGGCCCTCGTTCCGTTCCCGATCATCAAGGGCGACAACGGCGACGCATGGGTCGAGGCTCAGGGCAAGGGCTATTCGCCTTCGCAGATCTCCGCGATGATCCTGCAGAAGATGAAGGAAACGGCGGAAGCTTATCTCGGCGAAAAGGTCGAAAAGGCCGTCATCACTGTTCCTGCCTACTTCAACGACGCGCAGCGCCAGGCAACCAAAGATGCCGGCCGCATCGCAGGTCTTGAGGTTCTGCGCATCATCAACGAGCCGACCGCTGCCGCCCTCGCCTACGGTCTCGACAAGAAGGACGGCAAGACGATCGCCGTCTACGACCTTGGTGGCGGTACCTTCGATATCTCGGTTCTGGAAATCGGCGACGGCGTCTTCGAAGTGAAGTCGACCAACGGCGACACCTTCCTCGGCGGTGAAGACTTCGACATGCGTCTCGTCGAATATCTCGCAGGCGAGTTCAAGAAGGACCAGGGCATCGACCTCAAGGGCGACAAGCTCGCGCTGCAGCGTCTGAAGGAAGCCGCCGAAAAAGCCAAGATCGAGCTGTCCTCCTCGCAGCAGACAGAAATCAACCTTCCCTTCATCACGGCAGACGCATCCGGTCCGAAGCACCTGACCATGAAGCTGACCCGCGCGAAGTTCGAAAGCCTGGTCGATGACCTCGTCCAGCGCACGATCGCGCCTTGCAAGGCAGCGCTCAAGGATGCTGGCGTGACGGCAGCCGAGATCGACGAAGTCGTTCTCGTCGGCGGAATGAGCCGCATGCCGAAGGTCCAGGAAGTCGTCAAGCAGCTGTTCGGCAAGGAGCCGCACAAGGGCGTAAACCCGGATGAAGTCGTGGCGCTCGGCGCAGCGATCCAGGCCGGCGTTCTGCAGGGTGACGTCAAGGACGTTCTTCTGCTCGACGTAACCCCGCTGTCGCTTGGCATCGAAACGCTTGGTGGCGTCTTCACACGTCTGATCGATCGCAACACGACAATCCCGACCAAGAAGAGCCAGACCTTCTCGACCGCCGAAGACAACCAGCAGGCAGTCACCATCCGCGTATCGCAGGGCGAGCGCGAAATGGCGGCCGACAACAAGCTGCTTGGTCAGTTCGACCTCGTAGGCCTGCCGCCGTCGCCGCGTGGCGTTCCGCAGATCGAAGTCACCTTCGACATCGACGCGAACGGCATCGTTCAGGTTTCGGCCAAGGACAAGGGTACCGGCAAGGAACAGCAGATCCGCATCCAGGCCTCCGGCGGTCTGTCCGACGCCGACATCGAAAAGATGGTGAAGGACGCCGAGGCTCATGCCGAGGATGACAAGAAGCGTCGTGCCGTCGTCGAGGCCAAGAACCAGGCCGAAAGCCTTGTTCACTCGACCGAAAAGTCGCTCAAGGACTACGGCGACAAGGTTTCCGAAGCCGACCGCAAGTCGATCGAGGATGCCATTGCCGAACTGAAGTCCTCGCTCGAATCCTCCGATCCGTCGCCGGAAGATATCCAGGCCAAGACACAGACGCTGATGGAAGTGTCCATGAAGCTCGGCCAGGCTATCTACGAAGCCCAGCAGGCGGAAGCCGGCGAAGGTGGTTCGACTGACGCTGCCGACGACAACATCGTTGACGCCGACTATGAAGAAGTGAAGGACGAAGACGCGAAGAAGTCGGCCTGATGCAGGTCAGCTTCGGGCGTCGGAACACGTCATGGCTGGCGCTTGCGCCAGCCATAGCTTCATTGGTGCTTGCGACGTCAGTCGAGGCGCAGGACAGGGGCCAGATCGCCTCCGCACATCGCCAGGTGAGCGCAGCGGAAGCGCGCGTCGCAAAGGCGATCTCGGCTAAGGACAGCACGGCTCTCTCCCGAATCGGCAAGGATCTCGGTGGCATCATCGAAGCAGCACTTGTGCGGCGTGAGAACGGCGGAGACGTCTCCTCCTGCGAGATGGCGGCACATTCGCTCGCGTTTGTGGCGGTCACCGTCGCCGACGGCATGATCAGCAAGGGAAAAGCGCGCAAGCTTCTCCTTGCCGATGCCGCCTCGGCTTCGACAGATTTCCAGAAGGACATGCAGGCTTGTGACAAGCAGGCTGGCGAATCGTCAGGTTCCCACACGAGTGTTGGGAAAGCTTTGAGAGCTTTGTAAGACCATGGCAAAGGCAGATTTTTACGAGACCCTTGGGGTCGGTCGAACGGCGGATGAGAAGGAGCTGAAAAGCGCCTTCCGCAAGCTCGCCATGAAATATCATCCGGACAAGAACCCGGATGACGCAGAAGCCGAAAAGAAGTTCAAAGAGATCAACGAGGCCTACGAGACCTTGAAGGATCCGCAGAAGCGGGCAGCCTACGACCGCTTCGGTCATGCAGCCTTTGAACAGGGCGGCATGGGCGGGGGTGGCGGCGGGTTCTCCAGCGGCGGCTTCTCCGACATCTTCGAAGATATTTTCGGCGAAATGATGGGCGGTGGACGCGGCGGACGTGCACGCTCGACGGGCGGACGCGAGCGTGGCGCGGACCTCCGTTACAACATGGAAATCTCGCTGGAAGAGGCCTTCACCGGCAAGACGGCGCAGATTCGTGTGCCGACCTCGATCACCTGCGATGTCTGCACCGGCTCAGGCGCCAAGCCCGGGACCAAACCGACGACCTGCGCCACCTGCCAGGGATCGGGACGCATACGGGCCGCGCAAGGGTTCTTCTCCATCGAACGCACCTGCCCGACCTGTCATGGTCGCGGACAGACGATCTCGGACCCGTGCGACAAGTGCCACGGCCAGGGTCGCGTCACGGAAGAGCGTTCGCTGTCGGTGAATATTCCATCGGGCATCGAGGACGGCACCCGCATTCGCCTGCAGGGCGAAGGCGAAGCTGGATTGCGCGGTGGCCCTGCTGGCGACCTTTACATCTTCCTCTCCGTCAAGCCGCATGAATTCTTCCAGCGGGACGGTGCGGATCTCTACTGTTCCGTGCCGATTTCGATGACGACTGCTGCGCTTGGCGGGACCTTCGATGTCGTGACAATGGATGGCGGAAAATCCCGCGTGACCGTGCCGGAAGGCACACAGGCCGGCAAGCAGTTTCGCCTTAAGGGCAAGGGCATGCCGGTGCTGCGCTCGTCGCAGACGGGTGATCTTTATATCCAGATCGTCATCGAGACCCCGCAAAAATTGACCAAGCGCCAGCGCGAACTGCTGCAGGAGTTTGACCAGCTCTCCTCAAAGGAGAACAACCCCGAATCCACGGGCTTTTTTGCCCGAATGAAGGATTTTTTCGATACGCTGAGCGACTGATTTCAGTCCGTGGAAACGAACGAAGGGCGGCCTGCAGAGCCGCCCTTTTTCGTCTCCAACCTGTCCTCGTTGGCAGCTTCGAGCGGATTAATAGTGCGGAGGTTTCGTGATTGCTGGCGCTTCGAGGGCCTGCTCCTCAAGATTGACAAAACGCTCAACCAGTCGATCGAGCTTGAAGCGCATCTGCTCAACGATCTTCCACTGTTCGGCCAGCTGATCCGACAGTTCCTCAATCACGCGTGATTGATGGGCTACTGTTTCCTCGAGCTTCAGCAGGCGATCCTGATCGGTTGTCATGCGCACTCCCTTGTTTGAAATTACCCTGATGGCGCACCAGAAGCCTAAGGTCAAATATGAGGAAGGCGGCCTCCGCGTCAGCGCTGTTTTTTCTTCCTATAGGGCATGAGCATAACGGCCGATGCCGTAACCGTTGCAGCAAAGAGTAAAGCGAGCGGCAAGAACATCATCAGTCCGGTCAGGACCGGTTGGTGCGATCGCAGGAGCGCTCCCCCGACACCGCCAATATCGAGCCAGACCAGAGCACCGGCAACCCCCAGTCCGAGCAAGGCGCCAAAGCCTGCATTGACCGCCAGAAACCGAAGCATATCCCAATGATCGCGACGCGCCTCCTCGGGCGTCATATCGTCCGAAGATTTCATGTGCGCCTCCCTGCTCTCAGGCATACTAACAGAAATCCATGGCGGCCATGCATGCTACAGAGCGTCACAGGTGAAAACCTCAAGGCTTTGCCTTGCCATGGCCCGGCAGAAGGCCTAGCTCAGGGCGACAACGATTTCCGACGATGACCGAAAAGACACAAATCACTCGGCTGAAGCTTACCGACTTCCGCAACTATGATCAGGCTGGGCTTTCCCTGTCGGGGCGGCATGTCGTTCTGGTGGGCGAGAACGGTGCCGGCAAGACGAACTTCATGGAGGCCATCTCGCTGCTGTCCCCCGGTCGTGGCTTGCGTCGCGCAGTGCTCTCCGATGTGCCGCGAATTGGCGCTCCGGGTGGGTTTGCGATCTTTGCAGCGGTGGACGGCATGGCTGGCGATGTTGAAATCGGCACAGGCACGGAAACCGCGGATGATGGAAACCCTGTTCGTCGCCTTCGGATCAACGGGACAACGGCACGGTCCGTCGACGAACTGACGGATCATCTGCGCGTTCTTTGGCTGACACCTGCCATGGACGGATTGTTTACCGGAGCATCTGCCGATCGACGCCGCTTTCTGGACCGGCTTGTCTTGTCGCTGGATCCCGCCCATGGCCGTCGGGCGAATGACTTCGAACGCGCAATGCGCAGCCGTAACAAGCTTCTGTCCGAAGGGCGCTTTGATCCGACCTGGCTTTCCGGCATTGAGCAGCAAATGGCGTCACTCGGCATTGCCATGGCTGCTGCCCGACGAGAGATGATCGGGCTGCTTGCCGGCCTGATCGAGAGCGATCGCCAGACTTCGGCTTTTCCGTCGGCATCACTCGCGCTGACCGGCTTTCTTGATGACCATGCCGATGCACCAGCCTTCGAGCTTGAAGAGCTATACCTGAGCCAGCTGTCTCAAACCCGCTATCGCGATGCTGCAGCAGGGCGGACACTCGATGGCCCCCATCGAGCCGATCTCGTTGTGCGTCATCTGGAGAAGGACATGGAAGCGGGGCGCTGTTCGACTGGCGAACAGAAGGCTCTGCTGATTGGTCTGGTGCTGGCCCATGCGCGGCTGGTTGCGACGATGACCGGATTTGCGCCGATTCTTCTTCTCGACGAGATTGCGGCCCATCTTGATGAGAACCGTAGAGCTGCCCTGTTCGACCGAATCGACGCACTTGGTGGACAAGCCTTCATGACCGGAACGGATCGTGGCATGTTCGAAGCCCTAGGTGACCGCGCGCAGATCGTGTTGGTTGAAGACGGACATTTGGCGACCTGATTTGACCGCACCTGAACAAGGGGTTCTGATGACGAACGAGACGCTCTCGCCCGAGGAAATTGCCCGCTATCAGCGACATCTGCTTCTGCCGGAGGTCGGTGGCCATGGCCAACAGCTGCTCAAGGCCGCGCGTGTCATGGTAATTGGCGCCGGCGGGCTCGGCGCTCCGGTGCTGCAGTATCTTGCTGCCGCCGGTGTGGGCACGCTTGGTATCGTTGATGACGACGGTGTCTCTCTCTCGAACCTGCAGCGGCAAGTCATCCATGACACCGGCACAATTGGCGAATTGAAGACGATCAGTGCTGAACGTGCCATCATCAGGCTGAACCCACACTGCCGCATCCGCCGCTATGAGGAGCGGTTCAACGCTGGTTTCGCCGACACACATCTCAAATCCTTCGACCTTCTGATCGATGGATCGGATAATTTTGCCACGCGCTACGCGGCGGCTGACGCTGCCGAACGTGCGAAACGTCCGCTGGTGACCGGTGCAGTAGGGCGTTTTGACGGTACGCTGACTGTTTTGAAGCCCTATGAGCAAGACGTGGACGGGCAATTGCTGCCGCGGTATCGCGATCTTTTTCCCGAGCCTCCGCCGGAAGGGCTTGTACCGAGTTGTGCAGAGGCGGGCATTGTGGGAGCCTTGACCGGTGTCGTCGGCACGCTGATGGCCATGGAGGCCATCAAGCTCATCACCGGCATCGGAGAACCACTGGTGGGCCGTCTACTCATCTACGACGGACTATCGGCACGATTTGACACCGTTCGCTACAGGCGCAAGGGCTCGGCAGCATGACGTTCGCAATTTCCCGCATCGGCGATGACAGCTACTGTGACTATACAGCGCTGCTGGCAATGATCCTCCGCGCCTTTGCCTATATGGACCCCTTGATCAACCCTGCCTCATCTGCCCATCGACTGACTGCGGCAAGCCTTCAGCAGAAGGCAAAGGATGAAATCGGATTTGCCGTCACAGAGCACGATCAATTGATCGCCTGCACCTTTGTCCGCCCCGAGCCTCCGTGCCTTTACATCGGCAAGCTCGCGGTCGATCCGCGGGCGCAATCACGCGGGCTGGGAAAACTTCTCCTTCAGGAAGCTGAGACGTTGGCTCGGGAGCAAGGGCTGAACATTCTTCGGTTGGAAACACGGATCGAATTGACCGGCAATCACCAGGTTTTCGAATCCTGGGGCTTCCGCAAGACGGCGGAGGGACGTCACAAGGGGTTTGATCGTGCCACCTTCATCGAGATGCAAAAGACACTCGCCTGCCTGCCGGGCTAGTTCCGTCCGGGCAGGACCCTGTTGGGCGGCCGGTGGCCGTCGAAATAAGTCCTGATATTGATGATCACCTTGTCGCCCATGTCGATTCGCCCCTCAATCGTGGCTGATCCGGTATGGGGCAGGAGCACCACCTTGCCATCATTGGCAAGCTTGACGAGCTTCGGGTTTACCGCCGGCTCCTTCTCGAACACATCAAGCCCGGCACCGGCGATCTTGTTGGCACGCAGGCACTCGACCAGCGCATCTTCATCGATGATGTCGCCTCTCGCTGTGTTGACGATGTAGCTTGTTGGCTGCAACAGGGCGAGCCGGCGCGCGGAGAGCAGGTGGAAGGTTGCTGGGGTCGAAGGGCAATTGACCGAGACGATATCCACCCGCGCCAGCATCTGGTCGAGGCTGTCCCAGTAGGTCGCCTCAAGCTCTGCCTCCGTATCCGGATGAACACGCTTGCGATTGTGATAATGGATCGAAAGCCCAAAAGCCTTGGCACGGCGCGCCACCGCCGTACCGATCCGGCCCATGCCGATAATGCCGATACGCTTCCCCCAGATCCGCCGCCCAAGCATCCAGGTTGGCGACCAGCCTTCCCACTCGCCGGGTCGATCCATCAGGACACGCGCACCCTCAACCAATCGCCGAGGCACAGCCAGGATCAAAGCCATGGTCATGTCCGCCGTGTCTTCCGTCAGCGCGTTGGGGGTATTGGTTACGGTGATCCCCTTCCTGGCTGCCGCATCGATATCGATATGGTCCGTCCCGTTCGAGAAGCTCGCGATCAATTTCAGTTGCGGCCCTGCTTCAGCAATGAGGTCAGCATCGATGCGGTCGGTCACCGTGGGCACGAGCACGTCGCAGGTTCTCACTGCTGCCAGGAGCTCTTCCCGGCTCCTTGGCCGATCATCGATATTGAGTTCGGCCTCGAACAATTCGCGCATGCGCGTTTCCACGGCATCGGGCAGTTTCCGCGTGATATAAACCGTGGGTCGTTTGCGTTGCGTCATCGATGGTTCGGTGCCTCGTAAAGAACTCGTTAACCAAGACGGAGGATACTGGATCCTCACAGGGCAATTTCTATCAAACCCGTCGGCGAAGACAACAAAACTCGTCAGTTCGTTTCAATGAAGTGCCCGACTGCCATGTGCTCCCGAGCCCACGGGACATCACCTTATCAACACGGCTGTTTTGGATCGATCATGTTTGAGACCTTGCGCCGCATCGGCCTCTCCCTGTCTGTATTGCTGGTTTCCGTATTCGCCCAACCGCAGAGTACGGTCGCACAATCTGCAAGCAAGGGGCCAAGCGGGTTGCCACTCCCGCGGTTCGTCAGTCTGAAAGCAGAACGTGTCAATCTGCGGATCGGCCCGAGCACCGACTATGCGGTTTCCTGGCGCTACATGAAGTCGGGGCTGCCGGTCGAGATCATTCGCGAATATGAGAACTGGCGGCAGATCCGCGATGCGGACGGTACAGAAGGATGGGTGAACCAGACGCTGCTGACCGGTGAGCGCACGGCGGTTGCCGCGCCCTGGATGCGCGGAAACGGCGATAACATCTATGTCATGCTGCGGCGCGATTCGACGTCATCAGCAGCGATCGTCGCCAAACTGGAACCCGGCGTCATTCTGCAGTTGAAGCAGTGCACCGGGAACTGGTGCCTTACAGAAATCCAGGGCGTCAGCGGCTGGGTTTCACAGAATGAAATCTGGGGTGCCTATCCTGGTGAAGCCTTCAAGTAAGACCGAGCGCGGCGGCACCTTTTGCCAGTGAGGTCATCGGACGCGGCCCAATCTGCTGGATAACGACGCCAGCAGCATAGCAGCCGAGACGACCGCAATTTTCCAGCGAGCGTCCTGATGTGTAGCCGTAGAGAAAACCGGAGGCAAAAAGATCTCCGGCCCCGGTGGTATCGAGCAGGTTTGTGACGTTCGACGCGGGAACGCGGATGCGTTCGGCGTCCTTCACCACGATGGCCCCCTGCTCGCCCAGGGTTACCGCTGCAAGCTTGCAATCACGGGAGAGATTGTTGAGGGCCTGTTCAAAGTCCTCAGTCTCATAAAGCGCCAGCGCTTCCTGCTCATTGGCAAAAACAATGTCGACGGTTCCAGAGCGCATGAGCTCAAGGAACTCTGCACGGTAGCGCTGGACGCAGAAACTGTCGGAAAGCGTCATGGAAACTTCCCGGCCGTGCTTGTGCGCAATCGCAGCGCAATCGAGGATTGCCTGTTTGGCACGCGGTGGATCCCACAGGTAACCTTCGAAATAGGTGACCTTTGACTGGGCCACAACATCCGCTTCGACATCCTCGGGTCCGAACTCAACGCATGCGCCGAGATAGGTGTTCATCGAACGCTCGCTGTCTTCGGTGACGAAAATCATGCTGCGCGCCGTAGGAGGGCGCTTGTCGCCAGGCCTTGTCTGGAAATGCACTCCCTGGGCTCTGATATCGTGAATAAAGATCTCGCCCAACTGGTCATCGGCGACTTTGCCGAAATAGGCAGCACGACCTCCGAAATTTGCGACGCCTGCTGCGGTATTGCCGGCACTTCCACCCGAGGCTTCGACTGCCGGCCCCATCAGCGCATAAAGATGTTCGGCGCGGTCTGCATCAATCAGATTCATCGCGCCCTTGGTGATGGCGTTTTCCGACAGAAAGCGATCATCGCAACGCGAAATGATGTCAACGATCGCGTTGCCAACTGTCAGCACGTCGAACTGGCTCATGAGGTGTACAGTCTCCATTGGTCCTCAGCCGTCTAAGGGGTTTTGCCTGGTATGGGAAGAAAAACCTTGGAGGTTCGACGGCAGTCATCCCACTGTCACTGCGGCGAGGCAAAAGGGAGTTGCCTGATATTGCCAGGCATCGGCCATGATGGCCGCGCTGTCTGGGCTGGACGACCACGGATGTACTGGCGTCCGGCCCACAGCCCTTATGCTCAATAACTTTGTGTTGCTGCGGAGCATGTGTCGCTTGGATCACGGGTGACGCAGGCCTAAGAAGAGGAACCGACCCTCTCAAGAAGTTGCAATCCTCCCCCATGTCCTCAGTTGCTCAAGATGTCCTTCCCATATTTATCCTTATTTTCTTCGGCTGGTCCCTCGTCCGCTTTGGCGTTCTGAAAGAAGGAATTGGCGAAGGGCTCGGCGATTTCGTCTTCCGCGTCGCCGTGCCAATGCTGATGTTTCGCACGATCGCCCAGGCAGATTTCCATGGAACCTCCCCGTTTGCGCTCTGGATCGCCTATTTTGCCGGCGTGACTGTCGCCTGGACACTTGGTCACCTGCTGGCGACACGCGTCTTTGGCCAGGAAAAACGCATAGGCGTCCTCGCGGGTGTTTCAGCGGGCTTTGCCAACAATGTCTTTATCGGCCTGCCTCTCGTGGAGCGTACCGTTGGGCCTGATGGCATCGTTGCGATGTCGATCCTGCTTGCGGTGCATCTGCCGCTGATGATGATCGCCGGTACATTGCTGATGGAGCGCGCCGAGCAGAAGGTCAGCGGACGTCCATCACAGGGATTGGCGACTGTCAGCAAGCAGGTTGGCATCAATCTTCTGCGCAATCCTTTGATCATCGGCCTTTTCGCCGGTCTCCTCCTGCAATTGACCGGACTGCAGCTGCCACGCGTGCTGGACAACGTCGTCGGCCAAATTGCCGGGATGGCCGCACCTGCTGCGCTGATCTCTCTCGGGATGACGCTGAACCGTTATGGAATGGTTGGCAATATCCGTATTGCCGCAATCATTTCGGCCATCAAGCTTGTCCTGATGCCGGCCGTTGTCTGGGGCGTCTCTACCCTGCTCGGGCTTTCTCCGCAGTGGACGGCGGCTCTGGTGCTGACCTCGTCCGTGCCGACGGGCATCAATGCGTGGTTGATCGCAAACCGGTTCGGCATCGGACAAAGCCTTTCGGCAGGTGTCATAACGCAATCGACAGCCGTGGGTGTCGTGAGCGTTTCGCTCTGGGCCTATCTGCTTCTGTAACAGCAAACGAAAACGCCCGACCACAAGGCCGGGCGTTTGCAGAACATGCATTATTTGCGACTGATCAGTTTGCCGGTGCTGCGGCCGGCGCCTCAGGAGCAGGTGCCTCAGGAGCGGCAGCTGGTGCCTCCGTGGCAGGCGTTTCAGTCGCAGGCGCCTCGGTCGGCGCAGGCTGGTCTGCGGCCGGTGCTGGCTCAACAGGCGTTGCTTCAGCCGGTGCGGCCTGCTCTGCAGCAGGCTGGGCAGGTTCAGCTTCGGCAGGAGCTGAGGCTGCTTCCGGCGTTGGCAGAGCAACCGGCGCATCCGCCATGGTGTGCAGATACATGATCAGGTTGGCGCGCTCGTCGTCCTTCTTGAGACCGGCAAAGCCCATGGCGGTGCCCGGAATGTGCTTCTTCGGTGCCAGCAAGAATTCGTTGAGATGATCCCAGGTCCAGAGGACGCTGCCGCCCTGTGAAAACTCCGTCATCGCGGCAGAGTAGCTGAAGCCTTCATGCGATGCGATCGGTCGGTCGACAAGGCCATAGAGGTTCGGGCCAACCTTGTTGGCGCCGCCCTTGTCGACGGTGTGACAGCTTGCGCATTTCTTGAAGGCGGCTTCGCCAGCCGTTGCATCCGCACTGGCCAACAGCACGGCGATCGGCGTTGCGGCAGCTGCCTCCGGGGCGGCCCCAGCATCGGCGGTTTCTTCCGCCACAATCGCAAAGCCTTCCTGCTCGGGGGCTTCCGCATGGAAAATGCCTTCCGATGCGATCGACACGGACATGAGGACGAAAACGGTACCCAGAAGTGCACCCACGCCCATGTTGGTATAAGAATTCATCTGCAAAGCTCCCCATGCAGTCGGCTGATCAGCAACCGGACGATCTTGAAATCGCGCGGAACCTATGTCTTTTGCATAACACTTGCAACACGATTATGGTCCGTCAACTGGGACTTTTTGACACTTCCTGACGGTGAAATGAAGGGGTTAGGCAGATGAGTATAGCGTATGGCGCCAAAACCCTTGTGCTGATCCCGGCCCGGATGGCATCGACGCGATTGCCGGGCAAGCCGCTGGCGGATATCGCTGGCCTTCCCATGATCGTCCAGGTCGCCAAGCGCGCAGCAGAGGCTGATGTTGGAAGGGTGGTCGTCGCTGTTGATGATCAACAGGTCTTCGATACGGTGCAATCCGCGGGCTTCGAGGTCGTCATGACGGGCCAACAGCATCAATCCGGATCCGACCGCATCTTCGAAGCCTTGAACAAGGTGGATCCGAAGGGAGAGATCGAGATCGTCATCAATGTCCAGGGCGACCTTCCGACCATCGACCCGCAGACAATTTGCGCAGCATTGGCGCCGCTTGCCGATCCCGATGTCGATATCGCCACCCTGACGGTCGAAATCGAAGACGAGCAGGAAAAGACCAATCCCAATGTGGTCAAGGTGGTCGGCGCGCCGCTCGCCGATGACCGGCTGCGTGCGCTCTATTTCACGCGCGCAACGGCGCCGCACGGTGCCGGCCCGCTCTATCACCACATCGGCCTGTACGCCTATCGCCGTGCGGCGCTGGAGCGCTTCGTTTCATTGCCGCCCTCGACGCTGGAAAAGCGCGAATCGCTGGAGCAGTTGCGCGCACTGGAAGCGGGCATGCGGATCGATGTTCAGGTGGTGAGAACGGTGCCGCTTGGCGTCGATACACCGGCCGATCTGGAAAAGGCGCGCAGCCTGCTTTCCACCTCCTCCAACTAAGGAACAGACCTTGGCACCGACGAACAAGATTTCCTTCCAGGGCGACTTTGGCGCCAATTCGGATATGGCCTGCCGCGACATGTTTCCGGCCATGGAGCCGCTGCCCTGCCCCACCTTCGAAGACGCCTTTGTGGCGCTGGAGAATGGCGACGCGGACCTCGCGATGATCCCGATCGAAAACACGCTCGCGGGCCGGGTTGCCGACATTCACTACCTGCTCCCCTTGTCGCGCCTGCATATTGTTGGCGAATATTTCATGCCGATTCGCTTTCAGCTGATGGTGCTTCCCGGCGTCAAGCTGGATGAGATCAGGACCGTGCACAGCCATATTCACGCGCTCGGCCAATGCCGAAAAATCATCCGTAGCCATGGTTGGAAGGCGGTCGTCGCGGGCGACACGGCGGGTGCCGCAAAACTCGTTTCCGAGCAGAGCGATCGCTCGATGGCGGCCCTTGCGCCGCGCCTCGCCAGTTCGCTCTATGGTCTGGAAATCCTGGCGGAAAATGTCGAGGACGCTGAAAACAATGTGACTCGCTTCGTCGTCCTGTCGCGCGACGAGGCTGAACCCAAGCGGACAAACGCAGACGAGCGTTTCATCACCACCTTTGTCTTCAATGTTCGGAACATTCCGGCCGCGCTTTACAAGGCCATGGGCGGCTTTGCGACCAACGGCGTCAACATGACAAAGCTCGAGAGCTATCAGATCGGCGGCAAGTTCATTGCGACGCAGTTCTACGCGGATATCGAGGGCCATCCGGACGATGCGCCGGTCAAGCGGGCGCTTGAAGAACTGCGCTTCTTCTCAGAGAAGGTCCGCATTCTTGGCGTCTACAAGGCGCATCAGATGCGCGGCAAGCTCTGAGAAGAATGCGCGACCGGCGGCTCAATGCTGCCAGTCGAACCAATCCTCGATGAGACGGCGTGCGATTGTCCCTTCGATGGGCAGCGTGCGCCCATCAACTGGGCCGGTCGTCAACATGCGACCGATCTCATCACGGTTAAACCAGCGGCAGTCGGCCAGCTCGGTCTGATCGAATTCAATATCAAAGCTGGTGGCTTCGGCATAACAGCCGATCATCAGCTGATGCGGCATCGGCCAGGGCTGCGAGGCATGATAGCGGACGCGGCCAATGGCGATCCCGGATTCCTCCAGCGTTTCGCGGCGGACGGCGTTCTCGATCGTCTCACCAGGTTCGACGAAGCCTGCAAGCGATGAATACATGCCATCGGGAAAGCGTGGGCTCCTGCCAAGCAGGCAAAGGTCGCGCACCTCATCGACAACCAACATGATGGCAACAGGGTCGGTCCGCGGGAAAATCTCGTGGCCACAGGCGCAGCAAATCCGCTTATAGCCGCCGATCCGCCCTTCCATCACGCCGCCGCAGCGGCCGCAGAACTTGTTGTCGGCATTCCAGCGCAGCAGGCTCAGGGCCTGCGCCACTTCGCCCAGCACGTCCTCTCCAACCAGCGCATCGCGAAACAGGGCGCGCGGATCGGCCGGCTTGAACTCTGCAGCCAGTGCATCCGGCGCCACAGAGACCGGGACAGCCAGGCGCGGCTCACCGTTCGCCTGATGGCCCAGCAATATCGCGTGGTCGAAGTCTGCACCGAGTTCGGCCAGTTCATAAGGCGCGAACAAGGGATCGAGAACCGATCCGTCATGTTTCAAGACAAGCTGTGTGCCTGAAAACGCCAGGCAGTGGGTACCCTCAACCTTCAGCGCCGTCTCGAGCGAGGTTTCGTCGCGGTGTTCGCTGTCGCGGGCAAGCACATTGCGGGAGAAGGCCGTCAGCTCGCTGGGTTCAAGATGCGGCGCGCGGCGGAAGAAGATCGAATTTTTCATGTGAAGGCTTCAAGAATCCTGTTTTTCGTCGCGTCGAAGTCGGCCTTCGCGTAGGGGATGCTCTCCCCATGGCCCCAGATGGGCTTTGGCCAGTTCGGATCGTTTTCGCTACGCGCGACGATATGTACATGAAGCTGCCGGACAATGTTTCCAATGGCAGCAATATTGATTTTGTCGGCACCGGTTGCCTTCTTCAAGGCAGCGCCGACAGTCACCTGCTCAAATGTCAGGACGGCCTGATCCAATGGCGCGAGCTCAAACAATTCCGAAACATTCGGACGCTGCGGAACCAGGATCAACCACGGCCAGCGACTATCCTTCGCGAGCCTCAGGTCGCATAGACCGAGCTTCAGGATCGACTCACTGTCACGAGCCAAGCGTTCATCGAGAACGAAAGGGGTCAAGGTGCATCACTCCGCTACGATTTTTTTGAAGCCTAGCAGATTTTTTTGCGCTTGGCTTGCATTCGGCGGTGGAATTGCCGATATGTCTCCTCGGGAGGTTGGTGGTGGACGAGCCACTCGCCAACCGGGTCAGGTCCGGAAGGAAGCAGCCCTAACGAGCGCGGCACGGGTCATCGTGCCAGCCTCCCACCTCATCTTCATTTCCGGCCCTTGTTTCCAACACGGTCCGTGCCATGCCCGCAGCCGGGCAACTGGGAAGCTGGCAACGCGATGAGCGATCTCGAGCCCACTGCAGACGCCAAAACCGCACCCGGCGGCTATCGCGTTCTTGCCCGAAAATATCGTCCCAAGGATTTCACGGATCTGATGGTCGGCCAAGAGCCGATGGTGAGAACGCTGACCAATGCGTTCGAGACCGGACGCATTGCGCAGGCCTACATGCTGACCGGTGTTCGCGGAGTCGGCAAGACCACGACAGCGCGTATTCTGGCGCGCGGGTTGAACTACCGAACCCCGGAAATCGACCGACCGACAATCGACCTTCGCATTCCAGGCGAGCACTGTCAGGCGATCATGGAAGGGCGTCATGTCGACGTGATCGAGATGGACGCCGCGTCTCATACCGGCATCGATGACATCCGCGAGATCATCGAGCAGGTGCGCTATCGGCCCGTGTCGGCGCGCTACAAGGTCTACATCATCGACGAAGTGCACATGCTTTCGACGGCGGCCTTCAACGGCTTGTTGAAGACGCTCGAGGAGCCGCCAGAACATGTGAAGTTCATCTTTGCCACGACGGAAATCCGCAAGGTTCCAATCACCGTTCTTTCCCGTTGCCAGCGGTTCGATCTGCGCCGCATCAGCGCGGGCGATCTCGTCGGGCTGTTCTCGACCATCGCATCGAAGGAAGGCATTACTGCCGACGAAGATGCGCTCGCCATGATTGCCCGTGCCGCCGAAGGCTCCGCGCGTGACGGCCTGTCGCTTCTCGATCAGGCGATAGCCCATGGCAGTGGCGTTGTGCATGCCGATGCGGTCCGATCCATGCTGGGTCTCGCGGACCGCGCGCGCATCGTTGATCTATTCGAACATATCGTCCGCGGTGATGTCTCTGCCGCCCTTTCGGAATTCGGCAGCCAGTATGAGTCCGGCGCCAATCCGACGGTCGTGCTGACCGATTTGGCCGACTTCACCCATCTGGTGACGCGGCTGAAATATATCCCGTCTGCTGCTCAGGACCCTTCGCTTTCAGAAGTGGAACGCGTGCGCGGCGCAGAGCTGGCTGACAACGTATCCGTCACGACCCTGTCGCGGATGTGGCAGATGCTGTTGAAGGGCATTCCGGAAGCGGAGGGATCCTCGCGTCCGGCAGGCGCCGCCGAGATGGTGCTGATCCGCCTGGCCCATGCTGCCCACCTCCCCTCGCCCGAAGATGCCGCCCGACGGCTGCTGGAGATGAATGACGGCGCAGGCAATGGCGACCGTGGCCCCGCTTCGCCGCGCCCCAATGGCGGTGGCGGCGCCTCCATGGCGATGCGTGTCCAGGCCGTTGCACAAGGATCTGCCGATCCGGCAGCGCGCATGCCGTCCGGTCAACCCGTGGCTCATCTCACCAGCGTGCCTGCCGGCAGCGCGCTCCCGCAAGGGATCGAGCGTATGGAGCCGAAGGCGCAGGAGACACCGCTTCCCACGGTCAACATCAACTCGCTCGACGACATCGCCGATCTATGCACGAAAAACCGCAGCCCTGTGCTGCGCGCGCAGCTTCGTCAGTTCGTCCATCTGGTCAAGCTTGAACCGGGCCGCCTCGAGATTCGCCTGGAAGCCCAGTGCCCGCCAGCCATTGTCAACGAGTTGAAAACGCGCCTGACAGAATGGACCGGCATCACCTGGTGGGTGACGCTTTCAAATGAGATGGGTAGCCCGACGCTGGTCGAGGTGGAACATTCCAACCGGGAAGCGCGTCTTCTCGACGCGCGCCAGGACCCGGACGTCGCTGCCATTCTGGCCCGTTTTCCAGGCGCCAAAATTACCGACGTCCGGATCAAGGCCGCTGCAGTCGAAGAAGACGACAAACCCGCACCGCCACCGGCTGCTGTGGAATCGGACGACGGTGATATTCTTCCGGGCGACGACATAGAATTCTAGGACGTCTCTTCGTCCCCCACACGACAATAATTGAAGGAGATGACGATGCGCGACATCATGGGCATGATGGGCAAGGTCAAGGAAATGCAGTCCAAGATGGAAAAGATGCAGGCGGAAATCGCCTCGCTCGAAATCGAGGGCAAGTCCGGTGGCGGTCTCGTGACCGTGGTCCTGACCGGCAAGGGCGAAATGCGCAGCATCAAGATCGATCCCTCGCTGTTCAAGGAAGACGAAGTCGAGATCCTCGAAGATCTGATAGTGGCCGCCCACAAGGACGCCAAGGACAAGGGTGAGGCCCAGGCGCAGGAAAAGATGGCGGCGTTGACTGCCGGAATCCCCCTGCCGCCGGGTATGAAGTTCCCGTTCTGAGCCAAATCCGATCGGGTCTGTCACAGATAGACCCGATCACCCCACGGATTGTGCCCGCTGTGCAGGAAGTCGAGGCTCTCTCGCCAAAAGACGCTCTCGTGGCGTGCGTGGAATAGATCGAAATGACCGACTCGGTCGAAGCCGAGGTCGTCCGGACGAAGAAGAACCTTCGTTACCGGTGCACGCCGATAATAGCGCATGGCCCGGCTGACTGCCTTGGGTGTCGCGATTTCATCATCCGACATGGTGACACTGAGGATCGGGCATGCTGCGGCCGCGAACCGATCCTGCATCGCCTCTGCCCCTGCGCGTGAAAGTCCCTGCTCCGCCCGGCCTTGCTGCAGGCCCCAGCCATAGGCGACGCCCTTGGGCAGGTCTTCAAGCCAGCCCAGGCGTTTTCCAGGAAAATGACCGAGCATCATGGCAATAGCCGGCATGGCGACGTGCCATTTGAGGAAGAGCGGCAGGCGCCGTGTCGGACGATAGTCGCCCCAATAACCGTATTGTCCACCGACCGAGAGCATCGCCGAGATCCGGCCGGCCGCCGCGGAATAGCCGGCCAAGAAGCCGCCGATGCTATGGCCCACGACGAGCAGCCGGCCAGTTTCATCCTCTTGGAGGGCCCGCTTCAGGACCGCATCAAAATCGAGGAAACCCCAGTCACGCCAGGTGAAGGTTGAGCCCTTTAAGGACGACGGACGGGAGAGGCCGATCCCGCGATAGTCATAGGTGATGACACGAAAACCGTTTGCCGCGAGAAACGCGGCATAACGGTGGTAGTAACGGGCCCGAACCCCTGTCGCGGCGTTGATGATCACCGTTGCCGACGGCTGTGTCCTCGCCGCCTGCCACCAATGAGCGGCGAGCGCTATACCGTCGGCGGCAATGACCTCCACTCTGTTTGGCTCCATCACCCTCCCCTTCTGCCGGCATGATGGCCGGACACGGCTGATGGGTAAAGGCCGCAACTTTGAGACTTTCGGTGACGCTCAGAGCATGCTCGCCCGGATCGCATCCTTGATCTTGTAGTGGACCGGTGCTGCAAGATAGCGGGCCTGATCGGCATCACCCAGCCTGCGGCCGACCGTTGCCATCATCTCGCGCATTGTCACGCGGTCCCCTTGCCAGGCAAGGAAGGATACGGATTGGCCGGCTTCGACCATACCACCCTGCAGCACCCGCGCATAGGCACCGGGACGAGCAGCGTGGGTGTAACGCCTTACGAAGGTCGGCTCGTCCATTTTCGCGGCGAAGGTGGCGCAGGGGATGCGCGGCGAGGTGATTTCCAACAAGACCTCGCCGATCGCCAGCCTGTCGCCGGCTGCCAGCATGGCGCTTTCCAGCCCCTCGACCACCAGGTTTTCACCGAAGGTGCCGTAGGGCAGTTCGCGGCCGAGTTCGGCCTGCCACCAATCGAGATCGATGGAGCCCTCGATGTAGACCGCCTGATCGACGCCGCCGTGATGCTTGCGTTTGAGGATGGCGTCACCGACAAGCCCCTCGGCATCGACCATGACCGGCCCCTGGATCGCCATCTTGTTGATGCCGGTCTTGTATTTCTTGCCCGGCAGGATCTCCGGACGACCGAGGCAGACGGCAAGGATTTTCATGGCAGGGCAACCTTCGATGATTCCGTTTGCCGTTCATATGGGTTAGAAACGCCGCCATGGCAAAACGAGTCACCGGTCCTGAAATCGAAAAACTCATCCAGCTTCTGGCCAAGGTGCCGGGGCTTGGTCCCCGTTCGGCGCGGCGCGCGGCGCTGCATCTGATCAAGAAGAAAGATCAGCTTCTCGGACCGCTTGGTCATGCCATGGGCGAAGCCTATGACAAGGTGAAGATCTGCTCCTGCTGCGGCAATGTCGACACCAGCGACCCCTGCACCGTCTGCACGGATGTGCAACGCGACCAGACCGTGATCATCGTCGTCGAGGATGTCTCGGATCTCTGGGCGCTGGAGCGAGCCGGCGCCATGAATGCCGCCTACCATGTGCTTGGCGGCACGCTATCGCCGCTCGACGGCATCGGTCCTGATGATCTCAACATCAAGGGACTGATCGACAGGGTGGCCAAGGGCGGGATCCGCGAGATCATCATCGCCGTGAATGCGACGGTCGAGGGCCAGACCACGGCCCACTACATCACCGATCATCTGGCTGGGCTGGAGGTCAAGATCACGCGTCTGGCGCATGGTGTTCCTGTCGGGGGAGAGCTCGACTATCTGGACGAGGGCACGCTTTCGGCAGCCTTGCGCGCACGCACAGCGATCTGACGGCAAACGACGGGAGACACGATGACGATCAGGTTCACGCAGCTCGCCCTTCTGGCTTTGACGGCGGCGATGCTGACCGCGCCACTGGCGACGGCAAAGGCCGCTCCTTCGCGCGACGAGATTGATGCCCAGTTTCGCCAATGGATCACGCGCGATCTCTGGCCTGCCGCACAGGCCGGTGGCATTAACCGCACGGCGTTCGACAAGGCCCTGCAGGGCGTTCGGCTGAATTTCGATCTGCCGGACCTTGTGCCGCCGGGCACCGCGCCGCCGAAAGAGCAGAACCAGAGCCAGGCGGAGTTTTCCTCCCCGGCCGCCTATTTCAACGAAAAGCGCTTACAAGGGCTGGCCGCCACAGGCAGGACACTCGCCTCGCAGCACGCCGCGACCTTGCGCCGGATCGAAAAGACTTATGGCGTGCCCGGCTCCGTGCTGATCGCCATCTGGGGTCGCGAATCCGGCTTCGGTCGGGCGAAATTGCCCTACCGCGCGATCGATGTCCTCGCCACCAAAGCCTTCATGTCCACCCGCAAGCCGCTTTTCCAGCAGGAGCTGATTTCGGCGCTGCACATGGTGGAAAGCGGGGACGTTTCGGCCGAGAAGATGATGGGGTCCTGGGCTGGCGCGTTGGGGCAACCGCAGTTCATGCCTTCGAGCTACCTGAAATACGCGGTCGATTTTGACGGTGACGGCACCCGTGATATCTGGAACTCGGTTCCCGACAGCCTGGCATCGATTGCCAATTACCTCGTCAAGAGCGGCTGGCAGAAAGGCCGTGACTGGGGCTTCGAGATCTCGATCCCGCAGGGCGTTTCCTGCGCCCAAGAGGGGCCGGACCGGGCGAAGCCGGTGGCCCAGTGGACAAAGGACGGTCTCGAGCGCATTACAGGAAAGCCCTTTCCGGAGGCGGAGGCCGCATTGCCCGCGATGATGCTGGTTCCGGCCGGCACGCATGGACCTGAGTTCCTTGTCACGCCGAATTTCTACGTGTTCAAGGAATATAACAATTCCGATCTCTACGCGCTGTTCATAGGCAATCTTGCCGACCGCATTGCCTTTGGCGGCAGCGCTTTTCGGGCACCGTGGGAGCCACTTGGCAAGATGCTGCGCTCGGATGTGCTTGCAATGCAGAAAGCGCTGGTCGCTCAGGGCTACGACGTCGGAAAAGTCGATGGCTTGCCGGGCTTCAAAACCCGTCGTTCAATCGGCGAATGGCAGGCGAAGAACGGACTTGCGCCAACCTGCTATCCGAGCGCCGATTTGAAGGCCATGCTGCGTTAAGCCGGTCAATGATGATCGATGTGGGGTTGATGAAACACGTCATCTGATCTCGGGATCGTCTGTCGCTCGATCATGCGGTGCACACGCGGCGATGAAGCCCCGCGATGCAAGTCGCGCAGTCGGTCAGTGATCTCCGCATCCGCTTTGGTTCGCCGCTGATTGTGGCGGACATAGTCCAACCAGGTTGGAACGTGGTAGATTTCGGTCCAGAAGTCCGGGTTTTCCAGATCGCGCATCAAAGCCCAGTTGCGCGCACCGTCGCGAATACGGATACGTCGGCGCTCGATCATGATGCGAAGAAACTCTGACACATCCGCATCGTCGATCTCGAAGTCGATCTGGACGACGATCGGACCGCTGCGGGGTCGGATATCGAGGTGCAGTTCCGGCTCGGCGAAGCGGTTGAGGGGATCGAGATCCAATGTCTTGAATGCCGGCATCGCCATGAAAAAACCGATGAGAACACCAGCTAGCATCAAGCCGCTTGAGAAGAGGAGAGCCTGGCCTGTGCCAAAGCTTTCTGCCGTGCTGCCCCAGAGCCAGCTGCCGAGTGCCATTCCGCCGAAGGTCGCGGTTTGATAGAGCGACAGTGCGCGGCCCACCACCCAGCGCGGCGTCGATAGCTGCACCACCGTGTTGAACAACGACAGCGCCAGCACCCAGCAAGCTCCCGCAAGAACCAGCGCGGCAGCGGTCACCCAAACGGTGCTGCTGACACCGATGACGGCCGATGCGACGGCAAAGCCTGCAAAGGATACCCGCACGATATCCTCGCTGCTGAGCAAGTCACGCATGCGCTGATTGTTGAGAGCGCCGACAATGGCACCAATGCCGAAAGCGCCCAGAAGTGCTCCGAAAACCAGTGGGCCTCCGTTCAGCTGATCTCTTGCGACGATCGGGAGCAGGGACATCACGGCGGTCGCGGTCAAGCCGAAGATGAAACCGCGAAACAGCACCTTGCCCAGATTGGGCGACATCGAGACATAACGGATGCCAGCGAAGATCGCAGGACCCAGCTGCTCCCGCGGCAGCGTGTTTTTCGGGAAATCCGGTCGCCAGCGCAGGAGCGCGTAGATCAAGGCGAGATAGGACAGGGCATTCGCCCAAAAGGCGGCTGCAGCGCCCGCGACAGCCACGATCATGCCGCCGATCGCGGGACCGACACTTCGGGTGATGTTAAACCCCATGCTGTTGAGCGACACGGCAGCAGGGAGGTCAGACCGCGGCACGATATCGCCGACCGACGCCTGCCACGCGGGGTTATTCAGAGCCGTCCCGCAGCCAATCAGGAAGGTAAATGTGAGCAGGCTCCATGGCCCTAGCAGCTCCAGATAGGCGAAGGTCGCAAGCAAAGCCGACATGATCAGCATGAAAAACTGCGATGCGATCATGACCCGTCGCCTGTCGAAACTGTCTGCGACAGCGCCCGCGACCAGCGAGAGCAGCATGATAGGAGCCGTGTTGGACGCCTGAACCAGAGCCACCATGTTTTCCGACGAGGAGATCGACGCCATCATCCAAGCTGCGCCGACACCCTGGATAAGCCCCCCGAGGTTGGAGGAAATGCTGGCAATCCAAATGCGACGATAGGCTTCATTGCGCAGCGGCAGGAGGGGGGAGCGACTGGAGACCACGGATATTGCTCGATTCTTTCACATGGATAGGCGCGCGACGCGTAGCCCTGACACCATCAACCAACTTGTACGCCTCAACGCCTGTCGGACAAGATTGTTTTTGCCATTTTGCGAAAAGCTTGCATTCCGGCCCGCATTGGCGTATATCGGCTTCAAATTCTTGATCGACAGATGAAGAGTGGGGCCGCAAGGACCCGCTCTTTTTTATTGGCGATCGCATCCAATCGGGAGTATGACGATTGTCCGAAGATATGCCGATGCCGGAAACCGGCGAAGCACGGATCATCACCGAGACGGGCCTTGACCGTCGTATCGCCGACATCATCGAGCCAGTCCTCGTGGCGATGGACTACAAGCTTGTTCGGGTTCGGATGATGAACCAGAACGGGCTGACCCTGCAGGTTATGGCCGAACGCAACGACGGCACCATGGATGTCGATGGCTGCGAAGCCGTATCGGAGGCCATTTCGCCGGTTCTCGATGTCGAGGACCCCGTTGACCGGGAATATCATCTGGAAGTGTCGTCGCCCGGCATCGACCGCCCGATGGTTCGCAAGTCCGATTTCACGCGCTGGCTTGGCCACATCGTAAAGTGCGAGACATCGGTGCTGGTGGATAACCGCAAGCGCTTTCGCGGCAAGATCATTTCTGTCACGCAGGAAGGCTTCGTGTTGGAGCGCGATCAGGCCGCATATGGCGAAGAGCCGCAGGTGACGATCCCGTTCACCACGCTTGCCGAAGCCAAACTCATTCTGACGGACGATCTGATCCGTGACGCGCTTAGGGCCGACAAGCTGGCCAAGGCGCAGGCCGCGAACCAGAACGACGAAGACGACAGCGAAGAATAACGTTTTGACCCATGGTCCGAGGCGGAATGCCCGGGCGTGAAGACGGAGACACAAGACAATGGCAGTCAGCGCTAACCGGCTCGAGCTCTTGCAGATTGCAGATGCTGTTGCCCGCGAAAAGGTGATCGACCGCGAAATCGTGCTCGCTGCTATGGCAGACGCGATCCAGAAGGCCGCACGTTCGCGTTACGGCTCCGAGACGAACATCCGTGCCGACATCAACTCGAAGACCGGCGAAATCCGCCTGCAACGTCTTCTCGAAGTGGTCGAAAAGGTCGATGACTACGCAACCCAGATCGCGCTGGAACTTGCTCGCGACCGCAATGTCGACGCCAAGCTCGGCGACTTCATCGCCGACCCGCTGCCGCCGATGGATTTTGGTCGTATCGCTGCCCAGTCGGCCAAGCAGGTCATCGTGCAGAAGGTGCGCGAAGCCGAGCGTGACCGTCAGTTCGATGAGTTCAAGGACCGCGTCGGCGAAATCGTCAACGGCACCGTCAAGCGCGTCGAATACGGCAACGTCATCGTCGACCTCGGCCGTGGCGAAGGCATCATTCGCCGCGACGAAATGATCCCGCGGGAAGCCTTCCGCTATGGCGATCGCGTCCGTGCATACGTATATGATGTTCGTCGCGAGCAGCGCGGCCCACAGATCTTCCTGTCGCGTACCCATCCGCAATTCATGGTGAAGCTCTTCACCATGGAAGTGCCGGAAATCTACGACGGCATCATCCAGATCAAGTCGGTTGCCCGCGACCCGGGTTCGCGCGCCAAGATCGCCGTCATCTCGAACGACTCGTCGATCGATCCGGTCGGCGCCTGCGTCGGTATGCGCGGTTCCCGCGTTCAGGCCGTTGTCGGCGAGCTTCAGGGCGAAAAGATCGACATCATTCCGTGGTCGAACGAACCGGCCTCGTTCATCGTCAACGCCCTTCAGCCGGCTGAAGTCGCCAAGGTCGTTCTCGATGAAGATGCAGAGCGGATCGAAGTGGTCGTGCCGGACGAGCAGCTGTCGCTGGCCATCGGCCGCCGCGGTCAGAACGTTCGCCTCGCATCGCAGCTGACTGGCTGGGATATCGATATCATGACGGAAGCCGAAGAATCGGAACGCCGTCAGAAGGAATTCAACGAGCGCACAAATCTGTTCATGGATGCGCTCGACGTCGACGAGATGGTCGGTCAGGTTCTGGCTTCCGAAGGCTTCGCCGCCGTTGAAGAAGTTGCCTATGTCGAACTTGACGAAATCGCCTCAATCGACGGCTTTGACGAAGATACCGCACAGGAGATCCAGACCCGTGCGCGCGAATACCTCGAGAAGATCGAGGCCGAGATGGATGCCAAGCGCCAGCAGCTCGGCGTATCCGACGACCTGCGCCAGATCGACGGAATGACCTCCGCCATGATGGTCGCGCTCGGCGAAGACGGCATCAAGACGGTAGAAGACTTTGCCGGTTGCGCCGCCGACGATCTCGTCGGCTGGAGCGAGCGCAAGGATGGCGAGACCAAAAAGTTCGAGGGCCTGTTCTCGAAGTTCGAAGTTTCGCGTGCCGAAGCCGAAGCCATGATCGTTCAGGCGCGTCTGGCCGCTGGCTGGATCACCGAGGAAGATCTGGCCGCAGAGGCAGAGGTTGAAGAAGGTGAGGCTGACGCCGAGCAGGACGCGTGATGAGCGCTGAAGCGCCCGAAACCCCGGAGGTCGAAGATGACTTCGACCTTTCCGAGGTGAACGGCAGGATGTGCATCGTTACCCGCGAGAGCGGATCGCCAGACACGCTCTTGCGTTTCGTGGCCGCTCCCGATGGAACGATCGTTCTCGATCTGAAGCGTAATCTGCCCGGTCGGGGATGCTGGGTTGGCCTGAGCCGCGCGCTGGTGGAGAAGGCTGTGGCGAAGAAGCTCTTCGCTCGCGCTCTGAAGCGGGACGTGAAGGCCGATCCTGAGCTGGGTGCTGCTGTGGACCGACTTCTGGTTCAGCAGCTCGGCGGCATGATGAACCTGGCACGCAAGGCCGGTCAGTTCATCAGCGGCTCGGCGAAGGTGGAGGCGGCTGTGCGCAGCGGGGAAGCCATTGCGGTTTTCCATTCGCGCGACGCTGCCGCCGACGGCGTACGAAAGATCGACCAGGCCCGAAAGGCCTGGCACCTCGGAACAGGTGCGGATGCGGAGGTTCCCGCGTTCCATCTGCTCACCGGGGCGGAATTGGACGAACTGATGGGCGAGAATGCGTTTATCCATGCTTGCGCGCTTGCAGGGCAGGCAGGTGAGGGTGTAGTGAAACGCGCAACTCTGCTCGAAACCTATCGCGGCCCAGCGCCTGAAGGATCGGGCGCTGGCCCGAAATCACAATGACGCGGTCACCGGCAATGGTCGGCCTCCGTGGTTTAGGACAGTATGTGAACGGCGAGGTCTGATGCACGGCATCCGGTCTCGCTCGAAGGAACGGGAACGGAATGACCGACAACAAAGACGACAAGACTATCGGCGTGAAGAAGACGCTCACCCTGAAGCCCTCGGGAATGAGCCAAGGTACCGTGCGCCAGGACATGGGGCGCGGCCGTACGAAGTCGGTCGTTGTCGAGACGGTAAAGCGCCGTCCGACCCGCCCGCAGGACGAAAAGCCGATTACACCAATCCGCAACGAGCCCGTAGCACCGGCGCCTGCCGCAGCAGCGGCTCCCACGCCTCAGGCGCCGCGGCCAGTTCAGAGCCAGACGCGCGTGCACCAGCCGGCACCGGCCCAGCAGCGTCCGCCGCAGCCACAGCGTCAGCCGGAGCGCCCGCGCGGCGCGGTGCTGCACGACCTGTCCGCCAGCGAAATGGACGCCCGCCGTCGTGCGCTGGTTGAAGCACAGGCCCGCGAGGTGGAAGAAGCCAAGCAACGCGCCATCGACGAGGCACGCCGCAAGGCTGAAGCCGAGGAAGCCGCACGTCTTGCCGCCGAAGAGGCCGCACGCCGCGCAGCCGAACCTGTGGTGGAAGCTGCACCCGAGCCCGAACCAGAGCAGGCCCCTGCCCCGGCCGCACGAACGGCTGCAGCACCGGCACGTCCGGCCACGTCAGCTGCACCGGCAGCGCCTGCAGCGCCAGGCTTTGTCCGTGGACGCAAGGCCAGCGATGAGGACGACGATCGCGGCCCGCCGCGCGGCCTTCCGGGCCGTGGCAAGGTTGCCGCTCCCGCTCCCGCCAAGGTACCGGCACGCCCGAAGGCAGAAGAAGATCGCCGTCGCGGCAAGCTGACCGTTACCAGCGCCAATGTCGACGAGGACGGAAACGCTCGTGGTCGTTCGCTCGCTTCCATGCGCCGCCGGCAGGAGAAGTTCCGCCGCAGCCAGATGCAGGAAACGCGCGAGAAGGTCATGCGCGAAGTCATCCTGCCGGAAACCATCACCATTCAGGAACTGTCGCAGCGCATGTCTGAACGCGCCGTCGATGTCATCAAGTACCTGATGAAGGAAGGCCAGATGATGAAGCCGGGCGACGTCATCGACGCCGACCTCGCAGAACTCATCGCCTCGGAATTCGGCCACACCGTCAAGCGCGTTTCGGAATCCGACGTTGAAGAGGGCATCTTCGACAAGGCCGACATCGCGGGCGAAATGGTCTCGCGTCCTCCTGTTGTCACGATCATGGGTCACGTCGACCACGGCAAGACCTCGCTGCTCGACGCCATCCGTCAGGCGAACGTCGTGTCTGGCGAAGCCGGTGGGATTACCCAGCATATCGGTGCCTACCAGGTCGAGCAGAACGGTCAGAAGATCACCTTCATCGACACCCCCGGTCACGCCGCCTTTACGGCCATGCGTGCCCGCGGTGCGCAGGCTACGGATATCGCAATCCTCGTGGTTGCGGCCGACGACAGCGTGATGCCGCAGACGATCGAATCCATCAACCACGCCAAGGCGGCCAACGTGCCGATCATCGTGGCGATCAACAAGATCGACAAGCATGAAGCCAAGCCGGACAAGGTCCGCCAGCAGCTTCTGCAGCACGAAGTCTTCGTGGAATCGCTCGGCGGTGAAGTGCTCGACGTCGAAGTTTCGGCGAAGAACAAGACGAACCTCGACAAGCTGCTCGAAGCCGTGCTGCTGCAGGCCGAAATCCTCGACCTGAAGGCCGACCCGACCCGGACGGCCGAAGGTACGGTCATCGAAGCCCAGCTCGACCGTGGTCGTGGCGCGGTTGCGACCGTGCTCGTCCAGAAGGGTACACTGAAGCCCGGCCAGATCATCGTGGCCGGCGATCAGTGGGGCCGCGTTCGCGCGCTAGTCACCGACAAGGGCGATCACGTCAAGGAAGCAGGGCCCGCCATGCCGGTCGAAATCCTCGGCCTGTCCGGCACCCCAGCTGCCGGCGACCGCTTTGCCGTTGTCGAAAACGAAGCTCGCGCCCGCGAGATCTCGGAATATCGCCAGCGCCTGGCACGCGACAAGGCTGCCGCTCGCCAGTCGGGCCAGCGTGGCTCGCTTGAGCAGATGATGAGCAAGCTTCAGGATACCGGCTTCAAGGAATTCCCGCTGGTCATCAAGGGCGACGTGCAGGGTTCGGTCGAAGCCATCATCGCTTCGCTCGACAAGCTCGGAACCGACGAAGTGCGGGCCCGCATCGTTCACTCGGGTGCCGGCGCCATCACGGAATCGGATATCTCGCTTGCCGAGGCCTCCAATGCCGCGATCATCGGCTTCAACGTTCGTGCCAACGCCCAGGCGCGCACGATCGCTGACCGGAACGGCATCGACATCCGCTACTACAACATCATCTACGATCTGGTGGATGACGTGAAGGCGGCGATGTCGGGCCTGCTGTCGCCGGAGCGTCGCGAAACCTTCCTCGGCAATGCCGAGATCCTCGAAGTCTTCAACATCACGAAGGTCGGCAAGGTGGCCGGTTGCCGTGTCATCGAAGGCAAGGTGGAGCGTGGTGCAGGCGTACGTCTCATTCGCGACAACGTCGTCATCCACGAAGGCAAGCTCAAGACGCTCAAGCGCTTCAAGGACGAAGTCTCTGATGTGCCGATGGGCCAGGAATGCGGCATGGCCTTCGAAAACTACGAAGATATCCGCGCCGGCGACACGATCGAATGCTTCCGCGTGGAACACATCACGCGTACGCTCTGATCTCAGGCGTTTCGAACCAAAACCTCTTCGGGCGCCGGATCTTCCGGCGCTCGCTGTTTATGGAGTTCGCGGCTTCGGCCTGGCTGGACAAATCTAATTCCAAGGCATGATGCTTGCGACCGGTTCTCTGGTTTCCTCATGCGAAAGGCGATTGAACCATGACCAAAGCAACCTCTTCGGCACCTTCGCAGCGCATGCTGCGCGTCGGCGAGCAGGTGCGTGCTGCAATTACCCAGGTTCTGCAGCGCGGCGAAGTCAGTGATGACCTGATCGAGAAGACTGTCATCTCCATCTCGGAGGTCCGGATGTCTCCAGATCTGAAGATCGCTACCGCCTATGTCACGCCGCTCGGCGTCAAGGACCACGATACGGTTATCGCGGCGCTCAACAAGCACGCCAAGTTCATTCGCGGCCGGCTGGGCAACCAGCTGCGGCAAATGAAATACATGCCCGAAGTGCGCTTCCGCGACGATACCAGCTTCGACAACTATCAGAAGATCGATGCGCTCCTGCGCTCGCCGGAGGTCCAGCGCGACCTCGGTGCCGATGAAGATCAAGACTAAGAAAAGACTTAGATGTCCAAACCCAGAAAGCCCAAAGGCCGCTCGATTTCGGGCTGGCTCATCCTCGACAAGCCGGTGGATTTCGGCTCGACCGAAGCGGTCGGCAAGATCAAGTGGCTGTTCAATGCCCAGAAGGCCGGCCATGCCGGCACGCTCGATCCGCTGGCATCCGGCATGCTGCCGATTGCACTCGGCGATGCGACCAAGACCGTACCTTACGTCATGGACGGCCGCAAGATCTACGAATTTACCGTGACCTGGGGTGAAGAACGCTCGACAGATGATCTTGAGGGTGAGGTGACGGAACGCTCCGACCAGCGTCCGACGCAGGCGCAAATCGAGGCTTTGTTGCCGAGCTATACGGGCACTATCAACCAGATCCCCCCGCAATTTTCGGCGATCAAAATCGCCGGTGAGCGAGCCTATGATCTTGCCCGCGATGGCGAAACCGTCGAGATCCCCTCGCGCGAGGTCGAAGTGCATCGCCTGACGCTGTTGAAATGCGAGGCGGACAAGGCTTATTTCGAAGTCGAATGCGGCAAGGGCACTTATGTGCGGTCGCTTGCCCGCGATTTCGGCCGGGAACTCGGCTGCTTTGGCCATATTTCCACGCTGCGTCGCAGCTATGTCGCGCCCTTTGCCGAAGACATGATGGTGCCACTGGCAGATCTTGTCGCACTTGAAGCGATCGAGGATCGGGATGAGCGGCTGGCCGCACTTGATGCGTTCCTGCTTGATACGGCCGAGGCGCTGTCCTCGCTCCCTCAGCTGCGCATCACCGACGACCAGGCGCATCGTCTGCGCATGGGCAACCCGATCATCGTGCGCGGACGCGACGCGCCCATCGCAGAGCCCGAGGCTGTTGCGCTGTCCGGCGGCAAGCTTGTCGCGATCGGCGAAATTGCTGCTGGAGAGTTTCATCCCCGCCGCGTGTTCAACTGACAGCTTTGCCGCCTGCTCTTTTCTTTCTTGAGGGAATGGAGTATAGGCGGCACCAGCTGGCACCTTGGGTGCCATGCATTCACGGCCAATGCTGGACGACATCCCGGCCTTTGGCGTCCCTATCCTCAAGTAATCCAGAAAGGATTCCCGATGTCGATCACTGCAGAGCGCAAGGCTGAGCTCATCAAGGAATACGCAATCAAGGAAGGCGACACTGGTTCGCCGGAAGTGCAGATTGCGATCCTGACCGAGCGCATCACCAACCTGACCGAACACTTCAAGGGTCACAAGAAGGACAACCACTCGCGTCGTGGCCTTCTGACCATGGTATCGACCCGCCGTTCGCTTCTCGACTACGTCAAGAAGCAGGATGAGGCCCGCTACACGACCCTGATCACGCGCCTCGGCATCCGCCGCTAATAGACTTCCCGGCGGACCTTTTTCAAAGGTCCGCCGGTTGCCTTTCCGGGATAGGCTAAATCAACCCGAGACCGGTTCCGCAACGATTGCGGGACGAATGACAGCCCGGATGGGCCGGCGCTGTCGACGCCAACCGATGACCTGTCATGGGGCAGGATTGTTGGATGCTTCTTCGCCATGGCGAATTTCATCGGAAGCTTCCCACTGTCTTGCCCGTGATGCGTCAACACAATGCAATACGCTTATGCCCACGAGCACGTGAGGCCGGCATTTTGCATATGAAGGACAAACTATGTTTGATACCCATACCGTCGAAATCGAATGGGCTGGCCGCCCACTGAAGCTCGAGACCGGCAAGATCGCCCGCCAGGCTGACGGTGCCGTTCTCGCCACCTACGGCGAAACCGTCGTTCTCGCCACCGTCGTTTCGGCCAAGGCGCCGAAGCCGGGCCAGGACTTCTTCCCGCTCACCGTCAACTACCAGGAAAAGACCTATGCCGCCGGCAAGATCCCGGGTGGCTACTTCAAGCGCGAAGGTCGTCCGTCGGAAAAGGAAACGCTTGTTTCCCGCCTGATCGACCGTCCGATCCGCCCGCTCTTCCCGGAAGGCTACAAGAACGACACGCAGGTCGTCGTCACCGTTGTCCAGCACGACCTTGAAAACGATCCGGACATCCTGTCGATGGTCGCCGCTTCCGCAGCACTGACGCTCTCCGGCGTGCCCTTCATGGGCCCGGTCGGCGGCGCGCGCGTCGGCTATATCAACGGCGAATACGTTCTGAACCCACATCTCGACGAGATGGACGAGTCGATCCTTGACCTCGTCGTCGCCGGCACGTCTGACGCCGTTCTCATGGTCGAGTCGGAAGCCAAGGAGCTGAACGAAGAGATCATGCTCGGCGCCGTCATGTTCGGCCACAAGGGCTTCCAGCCCGTCATCGACGCTATCATCAAGCTCGCTGAAGTCGCTGCCAAGGAGCCGCGCGAATTCGAACCGGAAGACCATTCCGCGCTCGAAGCCGAAATGCTCTCGATTGCCGAAACCGAACTGCGCGCTGCCTACAAGATCACCCAGAAGGCCGATCGCTATGCCGCAGTCGACGCCGTGAAGGCCAAGGTGAAGGCACACTTCTTCCCGGAAGGCGAAGAGCCTAAGTACACCAACGAAGTTGTGGGTGCCGTCTTCAAGCACCTGCAGGCGAAGATCGTTCGCTGGAACATCCTCGACACCAAGAGCCGCATCGACGGCCGCGATCTCGAGACCGTTCGTCCGATCGTTTCTGAAGTCGGCATCCTGCCGCGCACGCATGGTTCTGCCCTCTTTACCCGCGGCGAGACGCAGGCGATCGTCGTTGCCACGCTCGGCACCGGCGAAGACGAACAGTACGTCGACTCGCTCACGGGCATGTACAAGGAACGCTTCCTGCTGCACTACAACTTCCCGCCCTACTCCGTCGGTGAAACCGGTCGCATGGGTTCGCCGGGTCGTCGCGAAATCGGTCACGGCAAGCTTGCATGGCGCGCCATCCGTCCGATGCTGCCGGCAGCCGAGCAGTTCCCGTACACGCTCCGCGTCGTTTCCGAGATCACCGAGTCGAACGGTTCGTCCTCGATGGCAACCGTTTGCGGCACCTCGCTGGCGCTCATGGATGCCGGCGTGCCGATCGCCAAGCCGGTTGCGGGTATCGCCATGGGCCTGATCCTCGAAGGCGAACGCTTTGCCGTTCTCTCCGACATCCTCGGTGACGAAGACCACCTCGGCGACATGGACTTCAAGGTTGCAGGTACTGCCGACGGCATCACCTCGCTGCAGATGGACATCAAGATCGCCGGTATCACCGAAGAGATCATGAAGGTCGCGCTTGCCCAGGCCCAGGGCGGTCGCAAGCACATCCTCGGCGAAATGGCCAATGCCCTTTCGGAAAGCCGTGGCCAGCTCGGCGAATTCGCTCCGCGTATCGAAGTGATGAACATCCCGGTCGACAAGATCCGCGAAGTCATCGGCTCGGGCGGCAAGGTCATCCGCGAAATCGTTGAAAAGACCGGCGCAAAGATCAACATCGAAGACGACGGCACCGTGAAGATCGCCTCCTCGTCCGGCAAGGAAATCGAAGCGGCCCGCAAGTGGATCCACTCGATCGTTGCCGAGCCGGAAGTCGGCGTGATCTACGAAGGCACCGTTGTGAAGACCGCCGATTTCGGCGCCTTCGTCAACTTCTTCGGTTCGCGTGACGGCCTCGTGCACATCTCGCAGCTTGCCTCCGAGCGCGTTGCCAAGACCTCGGACGTCGTCAAGGAAGGCGACAAGGTCTGGGTCAAGCTGATGGGCTTCGACGAGCGTGGCAAGGTCCGCCTTTCCATGAAGGTTGTCGACCAGGCGACCGGCAAGGAAATCGCTGCTGAGAAGAAGGATGGCGGCGAAGCCGCCGAATAAGCTCCCCTTCGTATCTCGATCGAGGCGCGGGCTTGTTCCCGCGCCTTTTTTGTACTCCCAGGAAAGACTGTCTCATGAGCCGCGAAACACTGAAGACGCTGTTTCATCCTTTCGCTACCGATACCATCGCCGTGCCGAGTAGCGGGCAACGCATCCTTTTCCTGGGTGCCGAAGCAGGTTTTGCCAAGCCCGACGGCTTTGAAGCGAGCCTGACCCTGGTTCAGGACTTCCGGCCGGAGTACCTGCGGCTCGCAGCCGCCCATCTCGAACCTGTTGCGTCTACCGAAGAGGAAACGTTCGACGGTGCGCTCATTCTCTGCAGCAAGCACAAGGGCCTTTCTGAAGACCGAGTAGCTGAGGCCCTTCGGCGCGTGAAGGCCGGCGGAACAATTGTCGTTGCGGGCGCCAAGGAGGACGGCATCCTTCCGTTGCGAAAGCATTTGGATCGGCTCGGCCTCGCGCCTCAGTCCATGCCGAAATACCACGGCGTGGCTGTCTGGTTCACCGTTCCCACCGACGCCTCCGCTGCTATTGAAACCCTTTCAGCAAAGCCCTTCAAAATTGACGGTCGTTTCGAGACGCGTGCCGGCCTCTTTTCGCATGCTCATGTCGATGACGGCTCAGAACTGTTGGCAAGCCGCCTTCCGACCGACTTCGACGGTAACGCCGCCGACTTCGGCGCCGGCTGGGGTTATCTCTCGGTGATGCTGGCGGAGAAGTCTCCGCGCACGAACCGGATTGATCTTTTCGAGGCGAGCCATCAAGCACTAGACCATGCCCGCCGCAATCTGGCGCGCAATTGCCCCAACCTCTCAGCCCGTTTCTTCTGGCAGGACCTCGGCGTCGAGCCACCAAAGGAGAAGTATGACCTGATCATCATGAACCCTCCATTCCACGAAGGCCATGCTGCGGAGCCATCTATCGGCGCTGCGATGATCAAGGCGGCTGCAGACTCCCTGCGAAGCGGCGGAAGCCTATTGATGGTGGCCAACAGAGGCCTACCCTACGAGGCTGCGCTTGCGGGCTTGTTCAAACATCACGGCGAGACGTGCCGAAACGCGCGCTTCAAGGTGCTTTGGGCCAAGCGCTGAGCGCTCAACGAAATGTAAAGTCCTTGGTTTAAAAGTTCCTCGACTTGGGCATTGGCATGTCTTAACTTGGGGCGTCACGACTTTATCTTGGGGCGCCGCCGGCAATGACTGTCCGGACAGTTACAGATGAACTGACGACAGTTGCCGGTCTTGGCTTGGCAATCTCTGCGCATGCGCGACGGAGTGGCTTTTCCATAGAACCGCTCTGCAGAACACTTGGTGTTGATCCCCGATCATTCAGCGATCTGACAGCGCGCGTCAGTCTTGACCGGATCTGCCGGCTGTTGGAGGCATGTGCTGCGCTCGCACACGACGAGGCCTTCGGAGTAACCATCGCCAGGGAATACGAAGCGGGTTCGAGCGGTCCGTTTGGCTATGGTTTGATTTCCGCGCCAACCGGCCTGGATTTTGTCCAGTTCATCGACGCGCATATGCAATATGCCACCCATACGAGCTATTGCCGCCTATCGTTTGAAAACGACGGGGCCGCCCGTCTTGACTGGACGTTTGCTCCCGTCATCGTGCGAAGAGATCAGTATGTCGACATGTCGGTTGCACTTGTGCTGAAGCGGGCGCGCGAGCTTGCGCCCCACGCCGCTGCTTTGATTGGAGTGGAACTCGAACGGCCAAGGCCTGCCAACACTCAGCCATTTCGTGAATGCCTGTCGCGCAAAATCGTGTTTGGCGCAGCGATGAACTCGGTTCGTTTTCCAAACGCCTTTCTGAATGCGGTCAATCCGCTTGGAGACAGGCGATTGTTTGAACTCATGAGCCTGCAATGCCGCAATCTGCGTCCGAACGTGGACAATGCCAATGCCGATTTCGTTGAGCAGGTGCGTCGTTATCTACTGCTGCATGTGGCCGAGGAAGACAGCCCACTAGCACAGGTGGCCGGGTATTTCGGCTTATCCGAGCGGACCTTTCAGCGTCGGCTGTCAGAACACAATACCAGTCTCAACGATCTCAAAGACGATGTCAGGCGCGATGTCAGCTACAATCTCCTGACCGGGAGCGATCTCCCCTTCTCGGAAATTTGCTACCGACTGGGGTACTCGGCACCAAGTGCCTTCACCCGTTCGGTGACGCGCTGGTTTGGTAGCACCCCCACAGAGGTGCGGGAGGGACGCAGAGCCTAAGCGTCGGGCAATCGCCAACGCATTTAGCACTTGCTGATAAAGAATTGGCGGCCAAAAGCAATCACAGTGCTTTGGAACTCGCTATAAGGCCGCGAGCCGTGCTTCACAGAGGCAGCGCGGCCCAATCCTCCCATCAGTACGAGTTAGCAATGACGACGAAACGCTTACCGGTGCCTTGCTCCGAGCAGGTGCTGCCTGAACTTACGGAAACGGAAAAGTCATGCCTGACGATGATAGCGGAAGGTATGGGAGCGGACGCAACTGCGCAAGTCTTGGATCTACCGCGAGCAAGGGTTGATCTGGTTCTGAACGCTGCACAGGAAAAGCTTGGAGCGCAGAATGTTCTGCATGCGGTCAGTAAAGCGTTGCTGACGGGAACAATTGCAAAAGACGATATCCCCATGACGGAGTAAGCCCATCGAGAGGGCTTGCGGACCACTCCGCCCTCTTTGCCTGGCGCGCCAAACGCGCCAGGTTTTTTTATGGAACAAGTGGACCGGAGCGTTCCCGCCGCGGTCCCAATTCGCAGTTTCAGCCGTTGAAGCGCTGGAAGACCAGCGTTGCGTTCGTGCCACCAAAGCCGAAGGAGTTCGAGAGGATCGTGTCGATCTTGGCATTGTCGATGCGCTTGCGCACAACCGGCATGCCTTCGAATTCCGGATCGAGCTCGGTGATGTGCGCGCTTTCTCCGATGAAGCCCTCTTGCATCATCAGCAATCCGTAGATCGATTCCTGCACGCCGGCGGCGCCGAGCGAGTGGCCGGTCAACGACTTGGTCGACTGGATATGCGGGATCTTGTCGCCAAAGACTTCACGGATCGCGCCCATTTCCTTGGCATCGCCAACCGGCGTGGATGTGCCATGCGTATTGATGTAGTCCACCTCGCCGGTAACCGTTGAGAGTGCCTGACGCATGCAGCGAACAGCGCCCTCACCCGATGGCGCAACCATGTCGTAACCGTCGGAGGTCGCGCCGTAACCGACGATCTCCGCATAGATCTTGGCGCCGCGCGCCTTAGCATGCTCAAGCTCTTCAAGGACCAGGACGCCAGCGCCACCGGCAATAACGAAGCCATCACGCGACACGTCATAGGCACGCGAGGCGGTCGATGGCGTATCGTTGTATTTCGAGGACATGGCACCCATGGCGTCGAAGAGACTGGACATCGACCAATCGAGATCCTCGTGGCCGCCAGCGAAGACCATGTCCTGCTTGCCCCATTGGATCATCTCATAGGCATTTCCGATGCAGTGTGCCGAGGTCGAGCAGGCGGAAGAGATCGAATAGTTCACGCCATGAAGCTTGAACCAGGTGGCAAGCGTTGCGGAGGCTGTCGAGGACATTGCCTTCGGCACGGCGAATGGGCCAATGCGCTTTGGGCTGTTATTCTGACGCACGATATCAGCGGCTTCGACGATCTGGCGGGTCGAAGGACCGCCGGAACCCATGATGATGCCGACCCGCTCATTCTGGGCGTAGTCAGCCTCTTCCAGGCTCGCATCGGCAATAGCCTGCTTCATAGCAACATGATTCCAGGCGCCGCCTTGAGACAGGAAACGCATGGCGCGACGGTCCACCAGTTCGGTCGGGTCAAGGTTCGGCTTTCCCCAGACCTGGCACTTGAAGCCATGCTCGGCAAAGTCGGGGGAAAAACTGATGCCCGACTTGGCGTCGCGCAGCGATGCCGTGACTTCAGCAGCATCGGCCCCAATCGAGGACACGATGCCAAGACCCGTTACTACAACCCGTCTCATCTCTCAGACCTTCTCATTGAATTTAAGGATAGGGACAGGCCTCACTCAGGCCGTCTTGTCCTTGGACAGACCGACACGCAGGTCGGTTGCCTGATAAATAGTTTCGCCATCGGCCTTTAGCCAGCCGTCAGCAGTGCCAAGGACAAGGCGACCGCGCATGACGCGCTTGAAGTCGATGCCGTATTCAAGCAGCTTTGTGTCCGGACGGATCATGCCCTTGAACTTGACCTCGCCAGTCGACAGGGCCATGCCGCGACCGGGCTCACCGAGCCAGCCGAGGAAGAAACCGGTCAATTGCCACATACCGTCAAGCCCGAGGCAGCCTGGCATGATGGGGTTGCCCTGGAAGTGGCACGGAAAATACCAATCGTCAGGACGAACATCGTATTCCGCGCGAATGAAGCCCTTGTCGAATGCGCCACCGGTTTCGGAAATCTCCGTGATCCGGTGAACCATGAGCATCGGCGGCAGGGGGAGCTGCGCATTGCCGGGGCCAAAGAGCTCGCCGCGTGCGCAGGAGAGAATTTCCTCGTAATTGTAGCTGGATTGTTTCGTCGCCATATCTCTTCTTCTTCCCCCTCCCAACACAATTTAATTTTGGTGCCGGTCCCAATAGAGCAAGACCGAGGCAATTTGAAGCCCCGCCGTCCGGAGTTCAGTTTTTCAAGCACGCGCGCGCAATAAAACGCATATTTCATGTCGAATACAGGAAGGGCCTGAGGATCACCAGTCCCGGCGATCAAAAACCGCCTCCTAGGCTTCGGCGATAGCCAACACCGGTGCATCTATTGAAACAGCCTGATTTTGCAGCTATATCGATCAAGACTATAATGCCTTAACCACCATTTGGAGCCCGTCATTGACGTCCCCCGCCTGCGAAACAGGAATTGAGCTGAAGTTGCGTCGCTCTGGTTTGCGTCCGACGCGGCAGCGCATTGCGCTGGCAGGACTTCTTTTCGCCAAGGGTGACCGCCATCTGACGGTTGAAGAACTGCACGAAGAGGCAATTGCCGCCGATGTGCCGGTATCGCTGGCGACAGTCTACAACACGCTGCACCAGTTCACCGAAGCAGGACTGATCCGTGTTCTCGCGGTGGAAAGCGCCAAAACCTATTTCGACACCAATGTCTCGGACCATCACCACTTTTTCGTCGAAGGCGAAAACAGGGTTCTGGATATTCCGGTCAACAACATCACCATCGACAATCTCCCACTTGCCCCTGAAGGCATGGAGATTGCCCATGTCGACGTGGTGATCCGCCTGCGCCCCAAGCAGGACTAAGGTTCACATCACTTCATCCGGATGACGGCCCGGCTTGTGCTTGTAGGTCGGAAACGTCCAGCCGAAATGCAGCGCGCCACCCCGGATGCCAAAGGCCGCCAGGGCACCGACGACAGACGAAACATAAAGCGGCATCCCCAAAGCTTCCGCACCGGTAAAGACTGCGGACCCGATCAGCGCTGCAGTGATGTAAATTTCCGGTCGCAACAGGACGGATGGCTCGTTTGCCAGCAGATCGCGCAGCACCCCGCCAAAACTGGCAGTCAGAGCTCCCGTTACAATGGCAATCGTTGGCGAGCCTGTTGCCGCGAGACCCTTCGCCGCCCCCATGACGCAGTAGGCTGACAGACCGATCGCATCGAGCCAGATCAACAGACGATACCGTGATTCCACGAGATGTGCCGTGAAGAAGACGAGTGCGCCGACGGCACAACAAATCAGAATATAATCGGGATTAAGCACCCAGAAGACTGGCACGCGTCCCAGTACGACATCGCGAACGGTGCCACCGCCCAACCCCGTGACAGTGGCCAAAAACAGGAAACCAATCATATCCAGCTGCTTGCGGGATGCGGCCAGCGCACCCGTCGCCGCAAACAGGGCGATTCCGGCATAATCCAGGTAGGACAGCAGCGACACGATCTCTCCTTGGTCCGTGTTTTTGCCTACAAACCACGGCGTTAAGGGTGAAGCAAGTCGATCGCGTTATTCTCCGGCCTGCGCCCCAAGTCCGGAGACTGAAACCGTGAAGCCGATGCTGAGAATCCTGCTGTGCCTTCTGATTGCGTTCACTGCCTTTCCCGCCCGCGCCCAGCAAGAGCTTCTGCAGGACCCGCAATCCTACGAAAAAGCGTACTATGCAAAGCGCTGTACGGAGGTGCGCTACGGCAGCGCCTTCATCGCGCGCATTGATGTCAATAATGACGGCATCGAAGATGCGGTGACCAACAGCAGCGAAGTGATGTGTGATGGTGTTCGGGGGCCGGACTGCACCGCCGAGGGCTGCCCCTACAATTTCTATCTGCAGGTGAAGGAGGGCGGCTACCTTATGGTCGCCACAGCACAGATCTATGCCTACGACTTCATCAAGCGCTTCGGCAACATGGTGTTCGTGCTGAAAATGCATCCCAAATACTGCGAGCGCAAAGAGGGGGAGGCACCGTGCCAAATGACAGTGCGGGTTCGTGGCACGCGATTCCTGACCATCTCGAAGAAGTAAGCGTCAGGGGGACGGATAAAGTTCGTCGATCCGACCAAGCAGCCAATAGCTGAACAGGCCGACCCACTCGCGAACGGCAGTGGCCGTCTGCTGCGCATTCAAGGTCGGCTGCGTGAAGTCCAGCGTCAGGGCAACATCGCCGCTGGTGCGATAATCGGCAGGCCATGGCGTCACGATCAGCCCCTGCTTTCGAAAAAGTCCGACCGATCGCGGCATGTGAAATGCAGAAGTGACGAGTAGGCAATCGGTAAGCCCCTCCGCGGAGAGAAGCCCCTTGGTATTTGCAGCGTTCTCATCCGTGTTGCGGGAAGTTCTGTCTTCGATCAGCCGCGAACCGGAAATTCCGAAGGTCTCGAAGAAGCGTCGTGATACAACCGCATCCCCTTCAAAGCGACCACTGAGCGAACCATCGCCGCCTGAGACCAGAAGCCGGGCGGCAGGATAGGCTTTCGCCAAGCGGAGGGCCTCGACAAAGCGATCGGCGGACTGATTGAGTTCGATCCCGCCGCGTGTCGTTGTCACCTCCGTCTCGAAGGCTCCGCCCAGCACGATCATGCAGGACATCTCAGATGGATCTGCCGACGGCTTGGGAAAGCGTGCCTCAAGGCCCTGAAGCAGAACCGATCCGGTGGTGGTGTAGAGCGTCACGAAGAGAATGGTCAGCGACAGCGAGAGAGACAAAAGTGCAGCGCGGCGCCGATTGAAGGCAATCAGCAGTACGGACAGCAGAACGGTTGCAAAGGCAAGGGATAGCGGCTGAACCGCCAGCCAAAACAGTTTTGAGACGACGAACATATAATACCCCTGCAGCCTCAATCGTTTGAGCAATCACCGCCGGTGACCAGCTTCACTCAAGCAGGGCGTACTAAAAGGCCTGTCCATTGTCACCCATTTCGATCAAGCATTTCAGCCAGGAGCCATCATGCGCTTCGCCATTGATACTGTAGACGACGCAGGCGCAGACCGAATCTACATCGGAACTCCCATCCGTCTTCGCGACCACCGACTCACCCTTCGCCTTCGAGACGGCGAGGTAAGCATCGACACCTCCAAGATCATCGACTGGTTCCAGATCGATCGCAGCACCACACGCGAACGGGCAGACCTTTTCGACTGCGTGTCAGGTTGAAGACATCTGCTTCCGACGCGCCTCAAGGGCCGCATTTCTCAAAATAGACAATTGGGGAAAATTTGGTGGAGCTAAGCGGGATCGAACCGCTGACCTCTTGCATGCCATGCAAGCGCTCTCCCAGCTGAGCTATAGCCCCATCAGGGTACCGGTTGTTCCGGCTCCGGGAACCCGTTTGAAAGCGTCGCTTCCGTCGGGGTGGCGGCTTGATACTTCCGGTAATCGGAGATGGCAAGCCGAAAAATGAAAGCCCGGGCATTTTTTTAGGCCCGGGCTCGAAATCATTGAAATATCAGACTTCGTCGTCGTCGCCGGTGACGCCGATCAGGCCGGTCATGTCATCGTCGTCGTCGTCTTCGTCGGCCTCCAGGAAGGTATCGTCGTCGTCGCCGTCGATCTCCACGTCGTCATCGCCCATATCGGGGATGTCGTCGCCGCCTGCTGCGTCGTCACCGTCTTCGAGCGAGACGAGTTCAACGTCGGTGTTTTCGGTATCGACTTCCGCGACATCCTCTTCCTCAGCCTTTTCCATGATCGCGGCAACCGAAGTTTCCTCGAAATAGGAGAGCGGCCAGGACTTGCCCGTGTACGGCGACACGATCGGATCCTTGTTCAGGTCGTAGAATTTCTTGCCGGTGTCGGGGCAAGTCCGTTTCGTTCCAAGTTCTGCCTTCGCCACTGTCAAAGCCTCATGAAGTCGTGAAGAAATAAAGGGGCATGCGCCAAGCGCCCGGCTCAAGGCCGGCCAAATCGTAGTCGGTCCCCTTAATCGTTGATTTTCGTCCTGTCAAAGGCAATCTGCGGGCGCAGTCCGCCAGCCGCGTGCCGCCGCTCTTGCTTGGCAAGCTGACGCAAGCTTTGTATCAGACAGTTTCCATAACCGGGAAAGACAGGGGACGAGATGATTATTGCCATTGATGGGCCGGCAGCGGCTGGAAAGGGCACCTTGTCGCGGCGCATTGCCGAGACCTACGGTTTTCATCACCTCGATACCGGCCTGACCTATCGGGCAACGGCCAAGGCGCTTCTCGATGCGGGGCTGCCTCTTGATGACGAAGCGATCGCGGAACGGATTGCGTTGTCGCTCGACCTTGCCGGCCTCGACCGCGATATCCTCTCCGCAAACGGGATCGGCGAGGCCGCCTCGAAGATCGCCGTGATGCCGGCCGTTCGCAGGGCGCTCGTCGAAGCGCAGCGCCGGTTCTCACGCCGGGCACCGGGCACCGTGCTTGATGGGCGTGACATCGGAACGGTGGTCTGCCCGGACTCCCCGGTCAAGCTTTATGTCACGGCGTCGCCCGAGGTAAGGGCGAGGCGTCGCTATGACGAGATCATCGGCAAGGGCCAGCCCGCCGATTTCGCCCAGATTTTCGCCGACGTGAAGAAGCGCGACGAGCGCGACATGGGACGCGCCGACAGCCCTTTGAAACCAGCTGAAGACGCACACTTGCTAGATACTTCCGAAATGAGTATAGAGGCCGCATTCTTGGCGGCGAAGTCTCTGATCGATGCTGCCCTGACGCAATGCCGATAACGGGAGGATCAATCCTCTCGATTTGCCGATTTCTCATCCTCGCGCCGGATTGCTCTCTCAAGAGGGCGGATGCGGGATCGGCCGTGACCAACACGAACCCCCGGCGCATGCGCATCTTCTGATGCGATTAGGAGTTTCCATGTCTGTATCTACCCCGTCGCGTGAGGACTTTGCTGCCCTCCTCGAGGAATCCTTTGCCAAGACCGACCTGGCCGAAGGCTATGTCGCCAAGGGCATCGTCACGGCCATCGAGAAGGACGTCGCCATCGTTGACGTCGGCCTCAAGGTCGAAGGCCGCATCGCTCTCAAGGAATTCGGCGCCCGTTCGAAGGACGGCTCGCTGAAGGTTGGCGACGAAGTCGAAGTTTATGTCGAGCGCATCGAAAACGCTCTCGGCGAAGCTGTTCTGTCGCGCGAAAAGGCTCGCCGCGAAGAAAGCTGGATCAAGCTTGAAGCCAAGTTCGAAGCTGGCGAACGCGTTGAAGGCGTCATCTTCAACCAGGTCAAGGGTGGCTTCACGGTCGACCTCGACGGCGCCGTTGCCTTCCTTCCGCGCAGCCAAGTCGACATCCGTCCGATCCGCGACGTGACCCCGCTGATGCACAACCCGCAGCCCTTCGAAATCCTCAAGATGGACAAGCGTCGCGGCAACATCGTGGTATCGCGTCGTACGGTTCTCGAAGAGAGCCGCGCCGAGCAGCGTTCGGAAATCGTGCAGAACCTCGAAGAAGGTCAGGTTGTTGACGGCGTCGTCAAGAACATCACCGATTACGGTGCGTTCGTTGACCTCGGCGGCATCGACGGCCTGCTGCACGTTACCGACATGGCATGGCGCCGCGTCAACCATCCTTCGGAAATCCTGTCCATCGGCCAGTCGGTCAAAGTTCAGATCATCCGTATCAACCAGGAAACCCACCGCATCTCGCTCGGCATGAAGCAGCTCGAGTCGGATCCGTGGGATGGCATCGCTGCCAAGTACCCGGTTGGCAAGAAGATCTCCGGTACCGTCACGAACATCACCGACTACGGTGCATTCGTCGAGCTGGAGCCGGGCATCGAAGGCCTGATCCACATCTCGGAAATGTCCTGGACGAAGAAGAACGTTCATCCCGGCAAGATCCTTTCGACCACGCAGGACGTCGACGTTGTCGTCCTCGAAGTCGATCCGTCCAAGCGCCGTATCTCGCTCGGTCTCAAGCAGACCCTCGAGAACCCGTGGCAGGCATTTGCCTTCAGCCATCCGGCCGGCACTGAAGTCGAAGGCGAAGTCAAGAACAAGACCGAATTCGGCCTGTTCATCGGCCTCGAAGGCGACGTCGACGGCATGGTTCACCTCTCCGACCTCGACTGGAACCGTCCGGGCGAACAGGTCATCGAAGAGTACAACAAGGGTGACGTGGTCAAGGCCGTCGTTCTCGACGTCGACGTCGAGAAGGAACGCATCTCGCTCGGCATCAAGCAGCTCGGCAAGGATTCGGTTGGCGATGCCGCCGCTTCCGGCGACCTGCGAAAGAACGCCGTCGTTTCGTGCGAAGTCATCGGCGTGAACGATGGTGGCGTCGAAGTGAAGCTCGTCGCTCACGAAGACATCACTTCGTTCATCCGTCGTGCCGACCTCGCACGCGACCGCGACGACCAGCGTCCTGAGCGATTCGCCGTTGGCCAGGTTTTTGATGCTCGCGTCACGAACTTCTCCAAGAAGGACCGCAAGGTTATGCTGTCGATCAAGGCTCTCGAGATCGCAGAAGAGAAGGAAGCTGTTGCTCAGTTCGGTTCGTCCGACTCGGGCGCGTCGCTCGGCGACATCCTGGGTGCCGCCCTCAAGAACCGCAGCAACGACTAATCCTCGCTGTTTGTGAATTAAAGAACCCGCCGGACGCTGTTCGTCCGGCGGGTTTTTTTTGTGACCGCGATCGCTTGGGTTCAATCAGATGCCGCCAGACATGCGCAAATACATCTGATGCATCGGATCGGCGGCAGAGAGTTCGCGGTGAGAGGGGCCAACTTGCTGCGCCTCTTGTAACCGCTGAGCGCGCGGCTTCGGATATTTCTCCGTGGGCTCCGAGGGCTGCTCCAGCAGATCGCTTTCGCCTTGTTCGCCATGTTCTGGCGAGAGCAGTTCGTCATTTTGCGATGTCTGCTCGTCGGTCGCATCACCTTCGGCTTCCTCGCCGGACAGGTCATCTTCCCCTTCGTCCTCACGCTCGTCATGCCCCTCCTCATCCTCATGCAGTCCGTTCTGATCCTCGGGCTCGTCATGAGCGAGATAATGAAACATCGCAAAAGGGACCGCTTCACGTGCGATTGGCACGGTGGCGGGCGCATCGCCAGTCAGCGTGCTCAAGAGAGGAGATGCATTGGCGTCCTGTCCTTTCGCATCAGCAAGCTCCAGGCGGGCGACACCCGGCCGGGGGGTGTCTGTTTCCTTGGCGTCCTGCCCCCGATTGGTAGCGGGCTCAGGGTTCTGGGGCATTTTCGTCTCGGCCTCGCGCCCCGTGGTCGCATCGGCCTCACGTGTTTGCGCGTCGGTTTGTTGCGCCAGCCTGAAGAGGCTTGAAATCAGGTCAGACTGGTTCTGATCCGGAGTTGCAAAAGGAGGCGCGAGTGCGGGTGGTAATGGCGCTACCGAGTAGACACCATTTCCCGCCCGCTCCGACTGCGCCTTTGGAGTATTTTCCCGAGACGCAGCAGCAGCGTCTCTCTCCAACCCGATTCCACTGCCTTTGATCTGGGCATCCTGGGGCTCGATGGCCTGCCGGGCACCCAAGAATGCAGCAAGCCGATCTTTCCAGTTCGGGCTCGAAGCACTATCGCGGATCGCCGGAGGCGAAATCCGGCCCTCCATTGAGGTTTGTTCGGAATCGCCTCGAGACGCGGGTTGGGTTGCTCGCTCGGTGGAGATCGTGACCAGTCGGCTGGGGGCTTTTGTTTGCGAGCCGGACGGCTCAATGTCGACGTCGCCGACAACGCTGATAGCCGTCGAAGCGGTTGTTTTTTCTGCGCCCGCTGCGCGCGTGCGGTCTTCAGGCGACCGCGGCGGAAGTGCACTCCCTGCTGTGCCGGGGAGCTGATTGGTGCTCGCCGACACCGAAGCGGGTGGCGACGATGCCGTTGTGACGGGCAAAACGGGTGGGCGATACGCACTTTGTTCGCGAGCGGGATCGCCACCCGCCTGACGATAGGATGAAATGATCGTTTGGGTCTGCCGATCTCCTTGAGCTTCCTGGGAAATCTCGAGGGCAATTGCGACCGTGATGGCTTCCTTTCCGGAAGAATTGCTCATCGCAGCGATGAGCACATTCAGTTGCAGCTTGGCATATGTCCGCGCCACGAAAGCCTGCAATTTCAATCGTTCGGCCTCAGGCAAAGCATTGATTGCGACTGCGAGACGCGTGACGTAGGCATCGGCCGGCTCCAGATCGCCCCTCGCTATTCCGAGAAACTGGCCGACGACCTCCGCGACTCGCGCGATACTCTTTTCCATCGTTCCCTGCCCACTCAACATTGCAAGACTGAGTTTGGAAACTGAAGTATCGGATGGAGTAGATGGTATGGTGGGATTGGCGACGGCCGGCGCAGGCGTCCGGTCGCCTGGCTCTACGGGTTTGGCGACCGAGATCACAGAATTCGTCGCAGATCTTGCTCCAACTGGCAGAAGCATGACACCCTCAGCCGATCTGAACCGCTTAGGCGGCCCCTTGAGCTTGTTGCAATCTTTCGGATACTCGCCGCGAATCTGCGCGCCGACTGCTAGCAGAACAAGAATCTTCGGTGGCTGCGGTTAACAAAATCTGAAAATCAGCTTCGCACAGTGAAAAGCGTTCACGATAGCGAGGCCGCATCCTCATTTGAAAGTCAGCCCATGCGATACAATCCGATCCTCGACACAGACAGCTACAAGCTTAGCCAACCGGTGCAATACGCTCCGGGGACACGGCATGTCAGTGCGCTAGCGACGACGCGCGGACAATCGCTACGGCCTGAACTGATGTTCTTCGGCCTTCAGATGTATCTTAAAGCCTATCTGGGCGAACCGGTGCGAGCAGCTGACATTGCCGAGGCTGAAGACGTGGCACAGGCGCATGGGCAACCCTTCTTCAAGGCTGGCTGGCAGCATATCCTCACCAAGCACGGTGGCTACCTGCCGCTTCGCATCGAGGCATTGCCGGAAGGCATTGCGCTTCGCCGCGGTGTTCCCATGGTGCAGGTGGTCAACACCGATCCCGAGCTGCCCTGGCTGACGTCACACGTGGAAACGGCGCTTCTCCGAGCGATCTGGTATCCCTCCACAGTGGCGACCACCGCCTGGCGGACACGTCTCGCGCTACAGCCTTATCTGGACAGGTCTGCGGACGATCTTGATAGACTGATGCCTAGCCGCATCAGCGACTTCGGTGCGCGCAGCACAAGCAGCCTTGAACAGGCTGCTATCGGAGGAGTTGCCCACCTCGTGCATTTCGACAGCTCCGATTCACTTCCTGCCGTGATGCATGCAAGGCGCTACTACCAGCACTCGATGCCCGCATTCTCCATTCCCTCAGCCGAGCATGCCAGCATAACCAGCTGGGGTCAGGGCGGAGAAATCAACGCCTATCGCAATATGATCTACATGTTTGCGGCAAAAGGGTCCTACTCCGTCGTTTCAGACAGCTATGATCTGCACACCGCGGTCACCGAGATCTGGGGCAAGACGCTGCAGGAAGAGGTCCGCAAGGGTGGCGGAGTTCTGGTCATTCGCCCCGATAGCGGCGATCCGATCGACACGCCCGTGCAGGTTGTTGCCCAGCTGGCTTATGCTTTCGGAACCCGTTTGAACACCAAGGGGTTCAAAGTCATCGACGCGAATGTCCGGGTTCTCCAGTCTGATGGCGTTTCGCTGCAGGATATTCAGATGATCCTTGGCCGCCTGGAAAGCATGGGCTTTTCTGCTGAAAACATCTCCTTCGGCATGGGTTCAGGACTGCTGCAGAAGGTCAATCGGGGCACTGTCTCTTTCACGATGCGCGCCACCGCCGCCATGGGCGAAGATGGACAGTGGCGCGAACTCGGCAGGCGACGCGCGCATGCTCAAGTGAATTCGACCGGTACGGGCCGCGTGGCCGCAATCGCCGACGGCATCGATGTTGTCTCCGTGCCGTATGCGGAACTTGATGGCCGTGAGAACTTCTTCCAGCCTGTGTGGGAAAATGGCGAACTTCTTGTCGACTGGTCGTTCGATGAGGTCCGCGCACGCGCGACCACCGCCAGCCGCAATGCCTGATTTCAGTCGTCCAGGCGCAGAAATCGCGGATAAAGCCCGGCTTCATCGCAGGGTGCGGGCCCGCGGATGGGCAGCGCCTTCTCCGCGCGGCACCGCTCGTCGACGCTGACAGCATCAAGCCATGTGGCTGGCGCGTGTGAACGCAAACTTTGCTCTTCCACTATCGCGTGCTCGCCAAAGGACGGCGGGTAATCATCAAAGGGCAGATCGGCCCAGCTTGAGGCGCTGATCATTGCCGTCACTAGAGCATTGCTCGCTACCGTCATCGTGCCCGTTTCTTTTCGTCCATCAGGACGCACCTTGATCCAAATACATGATGATGATCGGAGGTTGGCCTTAATGAAGTCTTGCCGGGACGGGCCTCACCCCTCTACAAATTTTAATCAAGGAAATTTCACAGTGGAATCCAACTGCCCGGGGACAGCGACTGGACACCCGCCGCTTACGACCGTTTAGATCCTCTATGACTCGTAGAGGCGGTGAAGATATCTTTCGATAAGCGTGGACACGCGGTCGACACCAGTGTCTCCGTCTTTCCCGTCCACCTGATCCTTCGGTCTTGTCGAGCCGATGCTCACACTTTCCTTGGCGTTGTCCTCGACCGTCGCGTCTGCCGGGATACTTTCAGTGTCCGCGTCGGAGAGTCCCGCAAGCAGCAAAAGCAGATCACCGTCTTCAACTGTCACCTCGCCACTTCCGGTTTCCTTGGATTGCTCCGCGAGCTTTTCGCGAATGAGCTTTACATCCTCCAGGTTCTCGATCGCCTTGGCTGACTGTAGAGCATGCAACTGCTCTTCCCGGCCGCTTGCATCCTTGGGTCGGACCGGATCGTCGATCCCTTCACGCGCCTTGATCTCCTCAAGAGATTGCGGATCTGCAGCATCTTGCAGCCTTGCAACGATCCGTGACGTCGCTTCCGTCACGCCGCCGCGACCCGCTGTCCTGAGCAACGCCTCGTCTAGCCGCTGTCGGGCCGCGCCCGTGGGGTCGCTCAAGGCGGATGCAAAGGTTGATATGGATATGCCCAACGTGTCGAGGCCAACCGCCTCTTCGAGCGCTTTGCGCGTTCCGGCATCCATCTTTTCGACCAGATCACCAATGATCTTGCCGAGCATCAGATAAGAACGTTCCTTCGATGTATCGATGCCGAGCTTTTCCGCGACCTTGTCGGCAAGTGCCATGACCATTTCGTTGGTGCTGACATGCTGATGACTGAGCATCGCGGAGATGATTTTTCCGCGACTTTCCTGCGCCTCCTTGCTGACCGAGATCCGGGCTTCCGTCACAGGGTCTGGTTTGGGGGCGATGCTATGCTTTTCACGCTCTTCCTTGGCTTGTTCCTCCAGTTGAACGGAGATTGAACGAAGCGTGTCCGTTGCAACGGCGCCATAGGCTAGGTCGAGAGGAGACAGCATCAAAAACATCCCGCAGAAACCGAATCGGTTGCGTCAGGATAGGCTGATACAATTAATGATATGCAAATCAGGTATGCGCGAAGATGTCGGTATCTTCCCAGCCAAGAAGATCGAGTTTTGCCCGCGTCGGCAAAAAGGTGAAGCAGGCTTCGGCGAGATCAAGACGCTTGTCACGGATCAGGCGCATCGTCAGCTTGTCCCGCAGCGCGTGCAGATGAAGCACATCAGAGGCAGCATATTCCAGCTGAGCCTGCGACAAAACCTCTGCGGCCCAGTCCGACGATTGCTGGGCCTTTGAGATATCGACCTCCAGCATCTCGCGGAGATTATCCTTCAGACCATGACGATCCGTGTAGGTTCTTGTCAGCCGGGACGCGATCTTTGTGCAAAATACCGGAGCGGAGGTAACCCCGAAGGTGTGAAACAGAACGGCAATGTCGAAACGGCCGTAGTGAAAAATCTTCTGCCGCGTGTCGTCGCCGAGCATCGCCACCAGATTCGGCGCCGCCGTTTGTCCAGGAGCAATCCGGACAACATCTGCAGTTCCATCGCCAGGAGACAGTTGGACGACACACAGACGGTCCCGACGCGGCACCAGACCTAGCGTTTCGGTATCAACAGCTATGGCTCCAGTGTACCGCGCCGCATCCTGCTCTGAGATATCGTTCTCGTGATAGCGGATCGTCGTCGCCATGAAATTCTCCCATCCGTCCATGTATTCTGATCGCTATACCCCAAGGACGATCGATCCACCACCCGCCCCGCGCCAGGCCTCCTGCATTGCGGAGGCGTGTACGCCATGCATGGAGAGTGGTGGATATATCCGTCCGGCTACCTGATCTTGACCATGTGGCAAGGCCGCAGACGGCGCATTTGCTTGAAACGGAAGGAAAAGCACATCACGCGAGTGATTTCTCTTGATAAGAACCCATGAACATACAGGGGGAGCTATGCGCTGTGCGCACTGGTGCGTTGCAACAACTATTGTTGGCACATCAAACGACTCGGTCTATAAACAAATCATCGAAGCGACGCACTCCTCCTCCCAGCGTCGCTCGGTAGGATCGGCAATACTCCTCCTCCTCCCAATTGCCGATCAAGTTTAAGAGCCTGGCGCATCCTCCTCCCGCGCCAGGCTCTTTTCGTTTCTGCCTTGCGGAAACAATCCTCATCTCCATTCGTTCGTCCATCGACCTTGAGCTGGCCTGAACCGCAGGCTAATGCATACGACGAACATGGAGGATCCGATGTCAGTGAAATTCGGCACGAGTGGCTTGCGCGGCCTATCCGACGATCTCGTAGGGTCGGTGTCCGCCCTTTATGCAACAGCCTTTTGCAAGCATATGAACGCCCTTGGTCTTGCTGCCGGCTCGCCCATCGCGATTGCCAGAGACTTCCGCCCGTCCAGTCCTGAGATTGCCGCAACCGTGATGGCGGCCATCCAGCGGGCCGGCTATGAGCCAGTTGACTGCGGTACGATACCCACACCGGCTTTGGCCCTTTACGCAAGCTCCATAGGCGCAGCTGCTCTGATGGTAACGGGATCGCACATCCCCGCAGACAGAAACGGCATCAAGTTCTACCGTCCCGATGGTGAAATCGACAAACGGGACGAAGAGGCCATCACACTGCTGGCCAAATCGCTAGAAGACGATGCTACCGCAACCGCAGTTGCCAGGGGCACGGGAAAATCCGCAGAGGCCGAAGCGGCAGACCTGTTCCTGCGGCGGAACAAAGATTTGCTGCCGCCAGACGCTTTGAAAGGTAAACGCATCGGGGTCTATCAGCACAGTTCGGTTGCGCGCGACCTTCAGATGGCCGTTCTCGAACACTTCGGCGCAACCGCGTTTGCGCTCGGCAGATCAGATCGGTTCATTCCCGTCGATACGGAAGCTGTTTCAGCGGAGACGATCTCGCTCCTCGCACAATGGTCCGATGACTTGTCGCTCGACGCGATCATCTCAACCGATGGCGACGGCGACCGCCCGCTGGTAACGGACGAACATGGCTTGCCACTTCGCGGCGATTTTCTCGGCCTTCTCTCTGCGCGGTTTCTCGGCGCGGCCTTTGTTGCGACACCTGTGACCTCAAACTCCGGCATTGAGAGCAATGGCGACTTCGCGGTGCGCCGCACCCAGGTCGGCTCGCCTTATGTGATCGCCGCGATGAATGAAGACATCGCTGCTGGTCACGCCAAGGTTCTTGGCTTCGAGGCCAATGGCGGCCTGATGCTCGGCACGGATTTCGAGCTCTCCGGCAAAACCATCGCAGCCCTCCCCACCCGCGACAGTTTTCTTCCGGCGCTCGCCGTGCTTGGGATTGCCGCCGCGCGACAGGTTCCTTTGTCGGCGCTTGTGAGCGAGTTCAAGCTGCCCGTCGCACTCAGCGACCGGCTGGAGAATTTCCCGACTGAACGAAGCCAGGCGTTGATGCAAACTTTGAGAAACGCCCCCGCAGCACTTTCGGACTTTCTCTCCCCGCTCGGTTCGGTTGTCAAAACAAGCGACATTGACGGCCTTCGCATGACGCTTGAGGACGGCAGCATTCTTCATTTGCGGCCCTCTGGAAATGCTCCGGAGATGCGCTGCTATGTCGAAGCAATCGATTTGCCGACAGCCCAGACGCTGCTGAAGAATGGCCTTCAGCGTATAGCATCCTGGAAGGCTTGAACCGCCGAGCGACTGGCCACGTACTGGGTTGTGAATCAGGAGAAAGATTTCATGACCAAGATTGCGTGGGTTACCGGTGCCAGTTCGGGGATCGGGCTGGCTTTGGCAGAGCGGCTGCTTGAGGATGGTTACACGGTGGCGGCGAGCGCCCGAGGCGTGGAAGCGCTCGAAAGCCTGGCGGCACGACGGTCTGGTCACATCGTGCCATTCCCTCTCGATGTCACCGATCATGATGCCGTGCGTGCGGTTCATGCCGATATTGAGCAAAGGCTCGGTCCGGTCGATCTCGCTGTTTTCGCCGCCGGCTCCTACAAGCGCGATTATGCAAAGGATTTTAAGGCATCAACGACCAAGGCGATGTTCGATCTGAACGTGATCGCGACTGCTGCCTGTCTGGAGACCGTGATGACACCCATGATGGAGCGTCGGCGGGGTCACATCGCTGTTGTCGCCTCTGTCTCAGGCTATGTCGGGCTACCTGGTGCCGCGAGCTATGGCGCAACGAAGGCTGCGCTGAACGTGATGTGCGAGGCGCTTTATCCGGACCTCGCCCGAAGCGGTGTGCAGATTTCGATCGTCAATCCCGGCTTTGTCGATACGGCGCTCACACGGAAAAACGACTTTCCAATGCCGTTTCTGATCAGTGCGGAAGAGGCCGCTGATCTCATTGCCAAGGGGCTCCGTGCCGGGAGATTTGAAATCATCTTCCCTTGGAAGATGGCGGTCGCAATTCGCTTCCTGCATGCCCTGCCCCACCGCCTTCGCTTTGCCCTGACAAAACGAATGCTCCGTTAGCCGCAGTCTGTTACTGCGGCCTCGCCAGGCGGAACTGTACGACATCAATACGATGGTGGCGGAAACCGACCGCACAGTAGTGCAGGTAGAGATGCCACATGCGGTAGAACCGCTTGTCAAAGCCTTGCGGCTGGATCGCAGTCCAGTTCGCCGTGAAGGCCTGATCCCAGGCCAGCAAGGTTCGGTCATAGTCTTTGCCAAACCGAAAACAGTCCTTGATCGCCAACGCGGATTTTTCAGCGGCAATCTGGAAGGCATCGATAGAAGGCAGCATACCGCCTGGAAAGATGTAGGTCTGGATGAAGTCTGCCCCACGCCGGTAGCGCTCAAATCGGGTTTCATCGATGGTGATCGTCTGAACCAAGGCCTGCCCGCCCGGCGCCAAAAGGTCATGGACCGCGGAGAAATATGTTGACCAGTTCTCTTCTCCAACTGCTTCGAACATTTCGATGGAGACGATCTTGTCGAAGCGACCTTTGCAGTCGCGGTAGTCCTCGAGCCGGATGTCGGCTCTATCGGCGAGGCCGGCCCGCGTCAGGCGCGCCCTTGCATAAGCTGCCTGCTCGGTGGAAAGCGTCAGGCCGGTTACGCGGCAGCCGGTCCGCTTCATTGCATACTCGGCAAAACCACCCCAGCCACAGCCGATCTCGAGCACGTGGTCGCCCGGCCCTATCTGGAGTTCCCGCAGGATTCGTTCATATTTTGCCTCTTGCGCCTCCGCGAGGCCCATGCCGGGCGCCTCGTACAGGGCAGATGAATAGGTCATCGTCCGATCGAGCCAGAGCCGGTAGAAATCGTTGCCGAGATCATAGTGGAAAGCGATGTTTCGCCGGCTACCTTTTTTCGAGTTTCGACGGAACAAGTGACGCAAGCGCGCCAATGTTCCAACCAAGGTCGAGGATTGCAGCACCTTGTGAAGGGCCGTTTCATTGACCACTGCCAGTTCAAGCAGAGCGCCGAGGTCAGGGGTATCGAGTTCTTCGTCCATATAGGCCTGCGCGAAACCGAGTGTGCCGCCCGTCATGATCCGGAAGACCGCCCGGGCACGCTGGATATGCAGCACCGCCTGTGGACCCGCCATAGAACCACTGACCACATGATCTGGAAAGCCATCAAACCGAAGCGTCAGGCGTCCGGCCGCAATCCTATTGGCCCAGCCGCAGACAATGCGCTGCCACAACGGGCGCAGGGTTGGCATCTGCAAATCGCGTTCAGCGTGACTCATGATTGATTGATTCCGTTCTGAAGGATGACCGATGACGTGTTGACAGCGTCGGCGGGCTTATGCCGATGGATGGGAACACCCTTCCACCAAAGCTTCAACGCTTCCCAGTGGATGCCGACTGTGATTTTCGCCGTCATCAGCGGATAGGTGAAGAACATCCGAAGAAGTGCGCCATCACTCAGCGCCTTCCGCCTGCCCGAAAACCTGGCAAACAGCAGCGAACCCTCTTCATCGGACTCGCCGATATGAATATCGACCGTTTCGGCAGGAGGCTTGATCTTGAAATCATAGCGGCAATTCATTGGCACGAAGGGCGACACATACATCTCTTTCGCACAGCTGTGGCGCAGGATTGGCTCATTTTTCGAGACCGGAATGATGTAGGTATGACGCTCATTGAACGTATTGCAGACCTCGTAGAGGATGGCAGCAAGACGGCCGTCGGCATGGGCACAGAAGTAGACCGTGAGAGGATTGAAGACGTAACCGAGGATCCGTGGGTAGCATAACATCGTCACCCTAGGAGCTTCGACGTTTAGCCCTGCATCCTGAAGCCTTTGCTCTACCCATTCTCGGAGTTCACCCTCCTTGCCGTTGCCGTGGTCCTTATCGTGAACCGAAAACAGCGCGCGGCGATTGTGTCCGAACAGCTTTAGCGACCGATCGAGAGCAGGCAATTCGTCGAGGTCGATGAGGATCGAGAAGACACGATAGCTTAGCCGGTGCTTCTTTGGGCGGCTTCTGACATGGACGACATCACCAGGGTACAACGCAGAGGAGAACGTCATTCGGCCGCCTCGAGAGTGGCCGCGATGTAGATGCGCCCGGATTCATCCTCGACGGTCCAAGGACGCTTGATGCCACCGAGCGCTTCCGCAACCGCCAAGCCGGATTGAAGGCCGTCCTCATGGAAGCCGCTACCGAAATAGGCCCCGCAGAACCAGGTCCTGCGCGTGCCCTGCAACGCCCAGATTTTCTTCTGCGCTGCCATTGCCGACGCATTAAACAGCGGATGCTCGTACCGAAAGGTGGCATAGTGCTTGTCAGGATCGACATCTCGGCACGGATTGAGCGTGACAAAAATCTGCCTGTCGGACTTCAGGGACTGAAGCTGGTTCATCCAGTAGGTCACGCACAATGTGCGTGCTGGATCGGCATTGGCAACATAGTTCCAGCTTGACCAAACTGCACGCCTTCGTGGCATCAGCGCCTCATCGCAGTGTAGAACGGCAGAATTCTGTGTGTATTGAAAGGCGCCAAGCAGCGCCTCCTCCTGCCGATCGGCGTCCTTCAGGATGTCAAGCGATTGAGGCGCGTGCGTGCCCAGCACCACGTGATCGAATCTCTCCGAATGACCGGTTGCGTCCAGGATTTCCACGCCGGCTGGATCGCGCCTGATGCTGGTTACGGGCGTCTGCAGGCGCACTTGGCCTGAAAAATCAGCCAGAATTCTCGAGACGTACTCGCGGCTTCCACCAGCAACCGTGCGCCATTGCGGACGATCCTTCAATGACAGAAGACCGTGATTTACAAAAAACCGGACGAAGGCTTGGATCGGGTAGAGGCGCATTTCCTGAGCAGTGGTCGACCAAATTGCAGCGCCCATCGGCAACAGATGGTCTTCCACGAAAGATCGACCATAGCCCTCGCGCTCCAGATATGTGCCCAGTGACATCCTCTCGTATTCGGGACGGGCCAAAAGTCCTGGTGCTTCCTTGTAGAACCTCAAGATATCGCGCAACATTCTCCAGAATCGCGGGCGCAAAACATTGCTCTTCTGTCCGAGCAGGCCCGAAATCCCCGAGCCCGAATATTCGAACCTGCCTGCATCCAGCGAGGCCGCGAAGGACATGTTGGAAGCTAAAGTCGGGACGCCCAGATGCTCGAACAGCTTAACGAGATTGGGGTAGTTGCGGTCATTATAGACGATGAAGCCGGTATCGACGGGAACAGGGCCCGCCCCGTCATTGACGACTACAGTGTTCGAATGCCCGCCGGGGCGCCCCTCTGCTTCATAGAGCACGACATCGGCATTTTTCGACAAAAGCCAAGCGGCTGACAGACCAGAAATGCCCGCACCCACAACGGCAATCTTCTGCCGCGGGCCAAAGGATGTCTTCGTCAGTCCGGTGTCCATGTTGCTTCCTCGTATTGCGATAAGACGCTTTTCACTCTGCACTACGAGGACAGGACGAAGATGGATTGAGGGTTGCGGTTTTTTTCCGACGCGTGATCCACCTTTTATCGGTGCGCGTAGAGGAAGCATGTTAGACGCGATTTCCACATCGGCCGATGCGTGCCACAATGACGTTCGGCGCAACACGACGCCGGCGCCGAGCGTAATGCGGCCCAAAAGAAAGAAAAGCGTCTTGAGAACCGACAGGTCCGACGAAGCTGTGCAGGTAGATTTTGCGAGGCTTCTGGCCTCCGTTGGCAGGCACAAGGACGTAGAAGCGTTTGAGCAACTGTTCAAGTTCTACAGTCCAAAAGTGCGTGCTTACATGGCAAAGCTTGCAAGGGACGGACAGGCTGCAGACGAGCTCATGCAGGAAACGATGCTCGCCGTCTGGAACAAGGCAGATCAGTTTGACCCTGCCCGCGGCAACGTATCGAGCTGGATTTTCACCATCGCAAGAAACTTGCGCATTGACGCCTTCAGGCGCGCCAAGCGTCCGAATTTCGATCCCACCGATCCGGCCTTCGTACCAGACGACGTACAGGCCGCGGATGTAGAATATGAACAGCAGCAGGAGGCAGAGCGCTTGCGCCGCGCCATGGAAACACTGCCACCGGAACAGTATGAACTCTTGAAGATGTCTTTCTACCGCGAAGTCTCCCACAGCTCCATCGCCGCCGAACTCGGCTTGCCGATGGGAACCGTCAAGTCCCGCATTCGTCTTGCGTTTGCCAAGCTTCGCTCCGCATTGGAGGAACGGACATGAGTGCAATGATCAATCACCATGTAAGCGATGAACTTCTGCTTGATTACGCCGCCGGCACACTTGGCGAAGGCTGGAGCATAGCAGTTGCCACGCATCTTGCCTTGTCACCCGAGGGTCGGGCGCGTCTGGCCTTGATGGAAAACGCTGGTGGGCAATTGTTGGAAGATATCGACTTTGACGCATCCGCCGAAGTCGATCAGAACGACAGCTGGCAGCGTATGAAGGCCAAGCTCTCGACGGAGAGCGCCCAGGCACAACGCATTAGTGCACCCGCGACACGGGCGGCAGGCAGCGCCACAATCCCGGAGCCGCTGCGGTCGTATCTCGGCGGAGACTTGGACCAGCTGAAATGGCGTGCGCTTGGTCGCGGCGCCTATCAGATCCGCATTCCTACGGGGGATGAGGAAAGCGAAGTGCGCCTTCTGAAAATTCCGGCCGGAAAGCCGGTCCCGGAGCACTCGCATGGCGGGCGTGAGCTAACGGTCGTTCTGAAAGGTGCATTCAGTGATGGCGAGCAGGTTTTCCGTCGCGGCGATATCGAGGAAGCCGATGAGAGCCTTACGCATCAGCCCATCGCAACGCCCGATGAAGATTGCATCTGTCTTGCTGTGACGGATGCTCCCTTGAAGTTCAAGAGTTTTATTGTGCGCCTTGTCCAGCCTGCGCTGGGTATATGACGGGGGCGGTCGGCATCATTCTGGAGAGACGACATGCCTTATGTGATAGCCTATGCTGCAACAGCGGTTGTGTTTTTCGCGCTTGATTTTCTCTGGTTAAGCCGGATTGCAATCGGCTTTTATCGACAGCATATCGGCGCCCTTCTTCTGGCGTCGCCCAATTTTGCGGCCGCCGGTGCCTTCTATCTCTTCTATGTGATCGGGCTGGTCTATTTCGCCGTGATGCCTGCAGTTTCCGCCGGTACCATTCTGACCGCCGTCTTTAATGGCGCGTTGTTAGGTCTGCTGGCTTACGGCACCTATGACATGACCAATCTGGCGACGCTCAAGGGTTGGTCTTTACAGGTCAGTCTTGTCGACATGGCCTGGGGAGCGTTTCTTTCTGCGACTGCATCCGCAGCTGGTTATTGGGCAGTGTCACGCTTTGCTTCATGAGCGCTGGCAGGAAGGCAGGCTACGCCCTATCTCAATGGTATGATCAAGCCTGACCTTCTTCTTCATCCAACGCCCGGCGGGCTTTATTGCCCGCTGGGCGATTTTTATGTCGACCCGGTCCGCCCCGTCGACCGCGCGCTGATCACCCATGGTCATTCCGACCACGCTCGCTCTGGACATAGCCATGTGCTCGCCACGCGCCAGACGCTCGACATCATGGCGATCCGCTATGGAGAGGATTTCTGTGGTACCTCGCAAAGCGCTAATTTTGGCGAGAGGACCTCAATCAATGGCGTAACAGTCCGCTTTCATCCAGCCGGCCATGTGCTGGGCTCGGCACAGATCGAGATCGAGGCACAAGGGACACGCATCGTCGTGTCAGGCGATTACAAGCGCGGTGCCGATCCCACATGTGCAAGCTTCGAGCCTGTGCCCTGTGATGTCTTCATCACCGAAGCGACGTTCGGCCTGCCGGTGTTCCACCACCCGGAACCACGCAAGGAAATCCAGAAGCTCCTGACGTCGCTCCAGCAGTTCCCCGAGCGCAGCCATCTCATCGGAGCCTATGCACTGGGCAAAGCGCAGCGGGTCATCTCACTGATCCGCCGCAGCGGCTATGAAAAGCCGATCTATATTCACGGTTCGATGGCAAGGCTTTGCGATTATTACACTGCGCAGGGTGTGCCACTCGGTGACCTCAGGCCAGCCACGACAGAGGACAAGAAGTCGGGCAATTTCAAGGGCGCTGTCGTCATCGGCCCGCCTTCGGCCTTCAACGATCGCTGGGCGCGCCGCTTCGAAGATCCGCTCGCGATCTTCGCCTCGGGCTGGATGATGGTGCGGCAGCGGGCGAAACAGCGCGGGGTCGAGCTGCCCCTCGTCATCTCAGACCACTGCGACTGGCCAGAGCTCCTCGACACGATCCGTGAGGTCGGGCCGCAGGAAGTTTGGGTGACCCATGGCCGGGAGGAAGCGTTGGTGCGCTGGTGTGAGCTCTCGGGTATCAAGGCGAGACCACTGCATCTCGTCGGCTACGAAGACGAAGGGGATTGAGATGAAGGCCTTTGCCAGTCTCCTTGATCGTCTCGTCCTTACGCCCAGCCGCAATGGAAAGTTGACGCTGCTTACAAACTATTTCCGGGTAACCCCCGATCCGGATCGGGGCTATGCGCTGGCGGCGCTGACCGACGGACTGGACATCAAAGGCGTCAAGCCGGCACTTCTGAAGGAACTGGTGCTGGAGCGGATGGATCCAATTCTATTTCAGTATTCCTATGACTATGTGGGCGACCTTGCTGAGACCATCTCGCTGGTCTGGGAGCCGCAATCTGCGGCCACGGAGACGACAGATGATGGGGACAGCCTCTCTGCGATCGTGGAGCGCCTGCAGCGTCTCGCCCGAAACGAAACGCGCTCGGTCATGCGCGACCTCTTAGACCGGCTGGACACATCCGAACGGTTCGCGCTGATCAAGCTCGTCACCGGTGGCCTTCGGATCGGCGTGTCTGCGCGGCTGGCGAAACAGGCGCTGGCACTGTTCGGCAACAAGGACGTCGTCGAAATAGAGAGCCTCTGGCACGGTTTGAAGCCGCCCTATACGGAGCTGTATGCCTGGCTGGAAAACCGCAGCGAAAAGCCTGTTCTGTCAACGCCGGCGATTTTCCATTCCGTGATGCTCTCCACACCGATCGAGGACAAGGACCTTCCCAATCTCGATCCAGACGATTTTGCCGCCGAATGGAAATGGGATGGCATCCGCGTTCAGCTTTCCTGTTCCGGCGGACGCAATCGGCTCTACTCCCGCTCAGGTGACGACATATCCGAGGCATTTCCCGATGTTGTTGAGGCGGCGCGGTTCGACGGGGTAATCGACGGGGAATTGCTCGTGGGCGGCACCTCGCGCACCAATGCGCCAACGCGTACCTTTTCCGATCTCCAGCAGCGGCTCAATCGAAAGACGGTCACGGCGAAGATGCTTGACGACTACCCGGTCTTTATCCGCGCCTATGACATTCTGTTCGATGGTGAGACGGATGTCCGACCGGAGACTTTTCTCGCGCGGCGCGAGCGCCTTGGAGCGCTCATCGACAGTCAGGAGCCACGTCGTTTTGATCTCTCCCCGCTTGTCCCCTTCTCAACCTGGGAAGAGCTGGAGCGCTTGCGCGCCGCGCCGCCCGATCCCGTTATTGAAGGGGTGATGCTGAAGCGGCTGGATAGCAGCTACCAAGCAGGGCGCGCAAAGGGTCCGTGGTTCAAATGGAAACGCGACCCTATGAATGCCGATGCCGTGCTGATGTATGCACAGCGCGGGCACGGCAAACGATCCAGCTACTATTCGGATTTCACCTTTGGGGTCTGGACGGCGATCCCCGGCGAAGGCGACGTTCTGGTGCCCGTCGGCAAGGCCTATTTCGGCTTTACCGACGAAGAACTCGAAGTGCTCGACCGCTTTGTGCGCAACAACACGGTCGATCGCTTCGGACCCGTCAGGGCTGTGCGTGCTGAACCGGAGCATGGCTTCGTTGTCGAAGTTGCCTTCGAGGGGCTCGCTCGCTCGACCCGGCACAAATCGGGGGTGGCGATGCGGTTTCCCCGCATCGCGCGCCTGCGTCAGGACAAGCTGCCGAAAGATGCGGACCGACTCGAGACACTTGTCGCACTGATCGACAAATGACCTGGAGCATTTCCAGCCGAAGCGGGATCGCTTCGGCTGGAAATGCGGCAAAATCAAAAATACTCTAGCGATTGGTCAGGCAGCGGGAGACGCTGTCCTGCCATCCGACAATTGCCGCTTCACGTTCGCCAGCTTCCATCTCAGGCTCGAAACGACGATCCCGTTTCCAGGTTGCTGCGAAGCCTTTCTGGTCGGGCCACAGACCGGCGCGCGATCCTGCAAGCCAGGCGGCACCCAAGACGGTGGTTTCAAGAACCACGGGACGATCGACAGGGGCTGCCAGAATGTCGGCGAGGCGCTGCATCGTCCAGTCGGAGGCAACCATGCCGCCATCGACACGCAACACAGTCCTGGACGCGCTGCCGTTCCAATCCTTTTTCATCGCCTCCAAGAGATCGTGGGTCTGATAGGCGACGCTTTCGAGCACGGCGCGGGCGAATTCGGCCGGGCCTGTGCCACGCGTGAGACCGAAAATGGCGCCGCGGGCATCGGCATCCCAATGCGGCGCGCCGAGACCGGTAAATGCCGGGACGAGATAGACGCGTTGGTGCGGATCGGCCTTGCCGGCGAGCGCATCGGTTTCCGAAGCGACCTTCACGAAGCCCATCTGGTCGCGGAGCCACTGGACGGCGGCGCCCGCGATGAAGATCGAGCCTTCGAGCGCGTAGGTGGTCTCACCATTCATGCGGTAGGCGATGGTGGTCAGCAGGCGGTTCGACGAGGCAACACGATCCGGGCCCGTGTTCAGAAGCGCGAAACATCCGGTGCCATAGGTCGACTTCATCATGCCCGGCTCGAAGCAGGCATTGCCGATGACCGCGGCCTGCTGGTCACCGGCAACGCCGAGGATCGGAATGGCCGCACCAAGAATAGCGGGATCGGTGATCCCGAAATCATCGGCGCAATCCTTGACTTCCGGCAGCATCGCGCGCGGGATTTCGAGGATGGACAGGAGTTCGTCGTCAAAACGGTTTTCGCCGATGTCGTAGATCAGCGTACGCGACGCGTTCGTCGCGTCGGTCGCATGGACCTTGCCGCCGGTGAGCTTGTAGATGAGCCAGCTATCGACTGTGCCGAAGCAGATCTCGCCCTTTTCGGCGCGCGCTTTCAGGGCGTCGACATTCTTCAGCAGCCACGAAAGCTTGGTGCCGGAGAAATAGGGGTCGAGCAGCAGGCCGGTCTTTTGCGTGAAGAGCGGCTCCAGGCCTTTCTGCTTGAGTTCGTCGCAGAAACGAGCGGTGCGGCGATCCTGCCAGACGATGGCACGATGGGCGGGCTTGCCTGTGGCGCGGTCCCAGACGACGACAGTCTCGCGCTGGTTGGTGATGCCGATGGCCGTGACGTCGGACATTCTGATCTTGGCGGCAGCGATCGCCTTTTCGATCGTCGAGACCACAGATTGCCAGATCTCGTCCGCATCATGCTCTACCCAGCCGGAATCGGGAAAATGCTGGGTGAACTCCTGCTGGGCGACGCCGACGATATGCATCTCGTGATCGAAAATCATCGAGCGGGTCGACGTCGTTCCTTGGTCGATGGCCAGAATGTAACCGCTCATCAGGTTGAAACTCCTTATGTGAAGAAGCCGGGGCGTAGGTTTCGCCCCGGCGGTTGTCAATGATCAGATGGCGAACCGGATCACTTCTGCCAGCTCTTGACCAGTTCGTCATAGTTGACGGTGATCGGCTGTTCCTTTTCGTTCTCGATCTTCAGCTGCGGCGCGATATTGCCCTTGGCAACAGCATCGGCGTTCCACTCTTCGAGGGTCTTTTCCTCGGCAAGCTTCGGACCGATATCGCCTTGGACGCCAGCGCGTTCGAGACGCTCGAGCACCTTTTCCTGCTCGGCGCAGAGCGAGTCCATGGCTTCCTGGGCGGTCTTGGCGCCGGAAGAAGCGTCACCGATCGCCTGCCACCACAGCTGAGCGAGCTTCGGATAGTCCGGAACGTTTGTGCCGGTGGGCGACCACTGCAGGCGAGCCGGCGAGCGGTAGAATTCAACCAGACCGCCGAGCTTCGGAGCGCGCTCGGTGAAGGACTGGTGGTCGAGGGTCGACTGGCGGATGAAGGTCAAGCCGACATGGCTCTTCTTCACGTCGATGGTCTTGGACGTGACGAACTGCGCATAGAGCCAGGCAGCTTTTGCTCGGTCGTCCGGCGTCGACTTCATCAGCGTCCAGGATCCAGCATCCTGATAGCCGAGCTTCATGCCGTCCTTCCAGTAGACACCATGCGGGCTCGGCGCAAAACGCCACTTTGGCGTGCCGTCTTCGTTGACGACCGGCAGGCCTTCCTTGACGAAGTCAGCGGTGAAGGCCGTATAGGTGAACATCTGCTGGGCAACTTCCCCCTGCGACGGCACCGGACCGGATTCGGAGAAGGTCATGCCTTGGGCAGCCGGTGGAGCATACTTCTTCATCCATTCGAGATATTTCTCGATGGCGTAGACGGATGCCGGTCCGTTGGTATCACCACCACGGGCAACGCAGGAACCGACCGGACGCGAGTTTTCGTCGACCTTGATGCCCCATTCGTCGACCGGAAGACCGTTCGGGATGCCCTTGTCGCCGTTGCCGGCCATGGACAGCCAGGCATCCGTGAAGCGCCAGCCGAGCGACGGGTCCTTCTTGCCGTAGTCCATGTGGCCGAAGACCTTCTTACCGTCGATTTCGCGACCAGTGAAGAATTCGGCAATGTCTTCATATGCCGACCAGTTGACGGGAACGCCAAGGTCGTAGCCGTATTTCGCCTTGAAGTCGGCCTTGTTCTTCTCGTCGTTGAACCAGTCATAGCGGAAGAAATAGAGGTTTGCGAACTGTTGGGTCGGAAGCTGATAGAGCTTGCCATCCGGCGCAGTCGTGAATGACTTGCCGATGAAATCTTCGATGTCGAGGCCCGGATTGGTGACGTCCTTGCCTTCGTTCGCCATCCAGTCGGTCAGGTTGCGGACCTGCTGGTAGCGCCAATGGGTGCCGATGAGGTCGCTATCGTTGATATAGGCGTCATAGATGTTCTCGCCCGACTGCATCTGAGTCTGCAGCTTTTCGACGACGTCGCCTTCACCGATCAGGTCATGCGTGATCTTGATGCCGGTGATGGCGGTAAAGGCCGGAGCCAGGACCTTGGATTCGTACTCGTGTGTGGTGATGGTTTCAGAGACGACCTTGATCTCCATGCCGGCGAAGGGCTTGGCCGCATCAATGAACCACTGCATTTCCGCTTCCTGGCCGGCACGATCGAGTGCCGACATATCGCCGACTTCGGCATCCAGGAACTTCTTGGCGGCTTCCATGTCAGCGAAGGCGACGCCTGTCATGGCCAGGAGCATGGCAGCCGTCGTCGTCAAAAGGTGCTTTCGCATTATGTCCTCCCTAAGGTTGCGATTGCATTCACTTTGCAGTCTCGAGAATGGCGACCTCCCGCCGCCACCCCGTCTTGTCTGCTCTAGACGTAGCGGAAGACGCCGATGGCGTAGACCACGGATAGAGCGAGAGCCCACCACAGGTTCGGTCCAACAAGGCCGAGCCAAGCGAGATTTATGAAAGCCGCGCCCAGCAGCGAGACGAAGAGCCTGTCGCCACGGGTTGTCTCGAAGCGCAAAATGCCGGTCCGAGGATTGCCGCCGGAGGAGACATACTCCCAGACCGCCATTGCCAGGATCAGGCTGAAGATCACGAGGAAAAAGACCGCGGTCGGCGTGGTCCATGCCATCCATGAAAAATCCATCACACCCTCCTCAGACGCGGCCCAGGGCAAAGCCCTTGGCGATGTAGTTACGGACGAAATAGATGACGAGCGCTCCGGGGATGATGGTCAGCACGCCGGCTGCCGCGAGCACGCCCCAGTCCATGCCAGATGCAGACACCGTGCGCGTCATGATGGCCGCGATCGGCTTTGCATCCGTGGTCGTGAGCGTACGAGCGATCAGCAGCTCCACCCAGGAGAACATGAAACAGAAGAAAGCGGCGACACCGATGCCGGAGGCGATCAGCGGCATGAAGATCTTCACGAAAAATCGCGGGAAGGAATAGCCGTCGATGTAGGCCGTCTCATCGATCTCCTTCGGTACACCCGACATGAAGCCTTCGAGGATCCAGACGGCAAGCGGCACATTGAACAGGCAGTGTGCAATCGCGACAGCGATATGCGTGTCGATGAGGCCGAAGGCCGAGTAAAGCTGGAAGAAAGGCAGTGCGAAGACGGCAGGTGGTGCCATTCGGTTTGTCAGCAGCCAGAAAAACAGATGCTTGTCGCCGAGGAACCGGTAGCGCGAGAAGGCGTATGCGGCAGGAAGGGCGACGGCAACGGAAATGACCGTGTTGAGGCATACATAAAGGATCGAGTTGATGTAGCCACGATACCACGACGGATCTGAGAAGATCACGGCGTAGTTGGCGAATGTCGGGTTGACCGGCCAGAGTGTGAGAGCCCCGGTGATCTCTGCATTCGTTTTGAAGCTCATGTTGACGAGCCAGTAGATCGGCAGGATCAGAAAGAGAATGTAGATCGTCGGGATCAGGAAGCCGAAGCGGGAACGGGCATCGGAAGCGCTCATCGGGGTCCTCCTCACTGGCTCTTGGCGTCGCTGACGGTCATGACGGTGTAAAAGACCCATGACATCAGAAGGATGATCAGGAAGTAGATAATGGACATGGCAGCCGCGGGTCCAAGATCGAACTGCCCGACCGCCATCTTGACGAGATCGATCGACAGGAATGTCGTCGAGTTGCCCGGGCCACCGCCGGTGACGACGAACGGCTCGGTGTAGATCATGAACGAGTCCATGAAGCGCAGCAGGACGGCGATCAGCAGCACACGCTTCATCTTGGGCAGTTGAATGAAGCGAAAGACTGACCAACGCGAGGCCCCATCGATCTTGGCCGCCTGATAATAGGCATCCGGGATCGATACCAGACCCGCGTAGCAGAGCAGGACGACCAGGCTGGTCCAATGCCAGACATCCATGACAATAACAGTTGCCCAGGCATCGATGGGATCACGGGTGTAGTTGTAGTCAATCCCCATGCCATTCAGCGTGTAGCCAAGGAGGCCGATATCGACGCGGCCGAAGACCTGCCAGATCGTGCCGACGACGTTCCACGGAATGAGAAGCGGCAATGCCATGAGGATCAGGCAAACGGGTACACCCAGCCCCTTCTTCGGCATGTTGAGTGCGATGAAGATACCGAGCGGTATCTCAATGGCCAGGATGATCATCGAGAATGCGAGGTTGCGGAAAAGCGCGTCCCAGAAGCGGTCGGAGGACAGAATGTCGGCAAACCAGTCGGTGCCCGCCCAGAAAAACTGGTTGTTTCCGAAGGTGTCCTGAACCGAATAGTTGACCACGGTCATCAGTGGAATGACGGCCGAGAAGGCCACAAGCAGCAACACCGGGATGACCATGAACCAGGCTTTGTTGTTCCAGGTCTTTTCCATGGCTCAGCCCTCCATGTCTATGCGCCAGGAATCGGCATAGATACCGACGCCTTCCGGAACGAATGTGATGCGGGGATCGGCGGGTATCTCGGCATCTTCCGAGATGACGATAGACAGGGGTTGACCGGCAAAGCGCGCACGCACGATCTTCTGCCGACCGATGTCTTCGACCTTGGCGACAGAGACCGACATGCCCTCCCGCCCGAGACGGACAAATTCTGGGCGCACGCCGAGTTCGATCTTGCTTTGGCCCGAAAGCTTTGGCGCCCCGGGTAGATCAATTGTCTGGTCTCCGACCAGGGCGGTTGCGCCGCTGACTTTTGCCGGCATGACATTCATGCCCGGCGAGCCGATGAAATAACCGACAAAGGTGTGGCTCGGTCGCTCGAAGAGTTCGGCGGGCGTGCCGATCTGGACGATCTGGCCATCATACATGACGACCACCTTGTCGGCGAAGGTGAGCGCCTCGGTCTGGTCATGGGTGACATAGACCATGGTGAAACCCGACTGGCGGTGCAGGCGTTTGAGCTGCGAGCGCAGGACCCACTTCATGTGCGGATCGATGACGGTCAGCGGTTCGTCAAAGAGGATCGCATTGACATCGGAGCGGACGAGGCCGCGGCCGAGCGAGATCTTCTGCTTCTGATCGGCCGTGAGCCCCTGGGCGCGCCTTTTCGCCATAGGCTGCAGGTCGATCATGTCGAGGATCTCGTTGACCCGAGTGTTAACCTGATCTTCCGGGACATGGCGGTTGCGCAGAGGGAAGGCCAGATTGTCGTAGACCGTCATCGTGTCGTAGACCACCGGGAACTGGAAGACCTGCGCGATGTTGCGGGCTGCCGTCGGCAGGTTCGTAACGTCAACGCCATCGAACTCGATGCGGCCATCCGACGGATGGATCAGGCCCGAGATGATGTTCAGCAGCGTGGTCTTGCCGCAGCCTGAGGGCCCGAGCAGTGCATAGGCGCCACCGTCATCCCATTCGTGATGAACTTCCTTGAGTGCGTAGTCGCCAGCCGCACGAGCAGCGGGGGAGTAAGCGTGACGGATATGATCGAGGTTGATGCGTGCCATGACGTTGCTCCTCACGCGGCCATTTCGGCCGGCGCGCCGAGCGCCTTGCCATCGGCGCCGAACGCCATCAGGTGACGGGTGTCGATATAGACGTCGATCTCGCGATCGGGATCGATGTCGTGAATGCCATGCGCCAAACTGACCCAACGGGCATTTTCGTATTCGACGTGAATGAAGCTTTCGGAGCCTGCGATTTCCGAGACCAGCGTGCGCGCACGCATCGGCAGGGCAGACGGCAGAGCGGCGAGCGACAGATGATGCGGATGGAAGGCTATCGTCACGGGGCCGTCGGGGATCGTCGCCAGATGGGCCGGGACGGCCAGAACTTGGCGACCGTTCAGCTCGAAGTTTTCGCCGCGCTTGACCAGGTCGATCGTGTTCAGCGGCGGATCGGCAAAGGTGCGGGCGGCTAGCAGATCGAGCGGGCGGCGATAGACATTGATCGTTTCGCCGAACTGGGTGATCCGGCCTTCGGAGAGGGTTGCGGTATTGCCGCCGAGCAGCAGCGCTTCGGAGGGTTCGGTGGTCGCGTAGACAAAGATCGCGCCGGATTCGGCAAAGATCTTCGGCAGCTCTTCGCGCAGTTCTTCGCGCAGCTTGTAGTCGAGGTTGGCGAGCGGCTCGTCGAGGAGGACCAGCGTTGCGTTTTTGACGATGGCGCGGGCGAGGGCCGTCCGCTGTTGCTGTCCACCGGACAGATTAAGCGGCGTACGATCAAGATAGGGTGTGAGACGCAGGAGATCGGCAGCCTTGCGGACCTCGCGATCGATTGTCGCTGCATCCTTGCCGGCAACCCGCATCGGCGAAGCGATGTTTTCGTAAACCGTCAACGCCGGATAATTGATGAACTGCTGGTAGACCATGGCAACATTGCGCTTCTGAACCGGCATGCCGGTGACGTCTCGTCCGTCGAAATGGACAGTGCCCGAAGTCGGTTTGTCGAGCCCTGCCATAAGGCGCATCAAGGATGTCTTGCCCGAAAGGGTCGGACCGAGCAGCACGTTCAGCGTACCCCGCTGCAACGTCAGGTCGGTCGGGTGAATGTGAAATCCACCTCCCACCAGTTTCGCGACTTTACGCAGTTCCAACATATGTCCTCGGGCCTCCTCCAAACCGTCGGTCTTAATCAGATAGCAGGCTATGTAAGGGCGATTGCCTCCAGATGCGCGTCCAATTCCTTCGCCTCTTCAGGCGTGAAGAACAGACCCTGCTTCGTGCGGCGCCACAACACATCCTCTGCGGTGACCGCCCATTCCTTCTGGACAAGCCAGCGCAACTCTACTTCGTAAAGTGTACCACCAAAGTGCCGCCCGAGATCCTCAAAGGTGTGCACCTCAGCCAGCATGATCTTTGCATCGGTTCCGTAACTCCGGACCAGACGCTCGGCATGATCCCGTGTCAAAAAAGGCCACGATTTCATGATGTCAGCGACAAGAACCGAGGCTTCGGCAACGGCAAACCTACCCCCCGGGAGATGGCTTCCCGCAGTCCAGGCTGAACCTTTTGGACCAAGGACGCCAGCGATCTTTTCCAGCGCGTGTTCGGCCAGGCGGCGATAGGTTGTCAGTTTGCCGCCGAACACGTTCAAGAGCTGCGCTTCACCCGCCTGCCCCTCCAGCTTCAGCACATAATCGCGCGTGGCTTCCTGCGCCTTGGAGGCACCGTCATCATAGAGCGGCCGAACGGCGGAATAGCTCCAGACGATGTCTTCAGGTCGAACCGGCTCCTTGAAGTACTCACTGGCCGCACCGCAGAGATAATCGATTTCGCCCGCACTGATGCGAACATCCTTGGGGTCGCCGTGATAATCCTGGTCCGTCGTGCCGATGAGCGTAAATTCACCCTCGTAGGGGATCGCAAAGATGATGCGGTTGTCAGGATTCTGGAAAAAATAGGCACGCGGATCAGAGAATTTCTTGCGAACGACAATATGGCTGCCCTGCACCAGGCGGACATTGTGCACATTGTTGCGACCCATGGCGCCGGCAAGCACCTGATCGACCCATGGACCAGCAGCATTGACCACCATGCGGGCGCGATGAACCTCTTTCTCCCCGCTGCGCTGCGACTCCGTGGTGATGAGCCACTCACCACCATCGCGCCGGGCGGAGACGACACGGGCGCGACTGAGAATGCGCGCGCCCTTTGCCTGGGCATCACGCGCATTCAAGACAACCATGCGGGCGTCATCGACCCAACCATCGGAATACTCGAATGCCTTGGAGAAATTGGGCTTCAGCGGCTTGCCCGCCGGATCCCGGCGAAGGTCCAGCGTCCTGGTTGCCGGCAATAGTTTGCGACCGCCGAGATGATCGTAAAGAAAAAGTCCCAGCCGGATGAGCCAGGCGGGACGGACGCCACCTTTCTGGTATGGGAGCACAAAGCGCAGCGGCCAGATGACATGCGGCGCCATCTGCCAGAGCACTTCCCGTTCCATCAAGGCTTCCCGAACCAGTCGAAACTCATAGTGCTCGAGATAGCGGAGACCCCCATGGATCAGTTTCGTCGCGCCAGATGATGTGCCCGAGGCGAAATCGTTCATTTCGGCCAAGGCAACACTATAGTCGCGGCCGGCAGCATCCCGGGCGATCCCACATCCATTGATCCCGCCACCAATGACGAAAACATCGAATACCGGCTGCTCCGACATGCCCCCTCCTGCAATTCGCATTGCAGCAAAATTGCGCAACAGCGAAAGTCAGAGCATCTAAATCGAAATAAAAACGCGTGTCAAACGAAACTTAAATCAATTCGGCCTGTACGTTTGCAACGGAGGTTTCGATCAATCGGATATCCCGCTCTGCACAGATCTCCCGCAACACCGCCGAGGGACAGTGATCCGTGATGAAAGTGTGAATTTGGGAGATGTGGCCAATGCGAACGGGCGCCGTGCGCTCCAACTTCGATGCATCGGAGACAAGAATGACATGGCGGGCATTGGCAATGATCGCCTGAGCAACCTTCACTTCGCGAAAATCGAAATCAAGAAGGGCGCCGTCTTCATCGATCGCAGACACGCCGATCACGGCGTAGTCCACCTTGAACTGACGAATGAAATCGACCGCTGCCTCGCCGACTATACCGCCGTCTGAACCACGCACCACGCCACCCGCAATCACCACCTCGATTGAGGGGTAGACTCGCAAACGATTGGCAACGTTGATATTATTCGTGATAACCATCAGTTCTTTATGGTCGACAAGCGCCTCCCCGACGGCTTCCGTCGTGGTGCCGATGTTGATGAACAGTGAGGCATTGTCAGGGATGATGGCGGCTGCGGCCCGACCGATCGCCTGCTTTTCGGCCGCGGCCATCGAGCGGCGTGCGTCATATTTGACGTTCTCGTTGCCGCTCGGGAATACAGCGCCGCCGTGAATGCGATTGAGCACACGGGCATCGCAAAGGTCGTTCAGGTCCTTCCGGATTGTCTGAGGGGTGACCGCAAAGCGCGAAGCAAGCTCCTCCACCAGCACGCGCCCATGCTCTTTGGCCAAGGCGACGATTTCCGTCTGGCGTGTCGACAAGAGCATCAAAGCCTCCCGCTTCGTTTTTATTCAGTTTAGGTGAAAACGAACCTTGGGCAATAGCGCTGTTATCGTTTGCGCAGCAAGAGGATGAAGGCAATGCCGCCAACAAGGCCTGTAACCACGCCAATCGGCATGTCTTCCGGGGCCATGATGGTTCGCGCGACGATATCTGCAAGAACGAGTGTCACCGCCCCCACCAGGGCCGATAGCGGAATGACACGCACATTATCGCTGCCAAAAACCAAACGCACCAGATGTGGAACAAGCAGGCCGACAAAGCCGATGGCACCGGAAAAGGCGACCATCACCCCCGTCAGAAGCGCCGTTACGACGAAGAGTGTCGCCTTGAAACGTGCGACAGGTATGCCGAAGGTCGCGGCAGTCTCGTCGCCCATGGCGAGCGCGTTGATCTCGCGTGCCCTGAGCACCAGAAATGTAAGGGAAAGAGCAAGCGCAACTCCCGGATACAAAAGGTGTTGCCATTGCGCCAGACCCAAGCCACCGAGCATCCAGAACACCACGGTATGAGCCGCGCGGGGATCTGCGAGAAAGATGGCGAGATTGCCGAGCGCTGCCGCGACGAACGCGATTGCGACCCCTGAGAGGACCAGCCTCTCAGCCGACCCTCCCGTAAACCGGGAGACGGCCATAACGGCAAACGTTGCCGCCAATGAGCCCAGAAAGGCAAAGAGGGGTACGGTCAGCAGCCCAAAGATCAGACCGGTATGCAGAAGCGCGACAATCGCACCGAGCGCGGCGCCGGAGGAGACTCCGAGCAGATGCGGATCGGCAAGCGGATTGCGGGTCACGGCCTGAAGCACCGCTCCGACGACGGCAAGTCCTGCGCCAACCAGAGCCGCCAGGATTGCGCGGGGAAAACGCACATCCCAGACGATGCTTTCGCGTCCCAACGACCAGTCCACCTCGAACCAGTCAGGAGAAAGCTTGTTTCCGACGATTTGCCAGACGGTCTTGACCGGGATGGGGGTGGACCCAAACGAGACCCCTGCCGTGATGCAGAAAATCAGGATGAGACTGGCCAAAGCCACGCTGAGAAGAAGTTTACTCTTGGTCATTTCGGGGAGTGAGGGGCAATCCGCCCCTCTCCGATTCACATGCTGCGGGGATGAAAGGCATCGGCCAGTCGAGCGATCGCATCGATATTGCGTGGCCCGGGTGTTGCCTCGACATATTCCAGCACCACGAAGCGGTCCTGCTTCACGGCTTCGATATCCTTGAATGCCGGATTTTCCTTCATGAAGGCGATCTTCTGTTCTGCGGTAACGTCACCATAATTGACGATCACAACGACTTCGGGATTGCGCTCAATAACCGGCTCCCAGGAAACCTCGGTCCAGCTTTTTTCGACGTCATCCATGATGTTGACGCCACCGGCTGCCTCGATCATCGCCGTTGGAATCCCAAAACGACCTGACGTGAACGGCTTTTCGGTCCCGGAATCGTAGACGAACACCCGCACCGGTGCCTTGACGTCAGAGAGGCGCGAGGAGATCTCGCTGAGGCCTTTTTTGTAACCCTCAACCAAGACCTCTGCCCGCTCTTCGACCCGAAAAATCTTGCCGAGGTTAATCAGATCGATGAACATGTCATTCATGGTCGGCTTTGCCTTTGCCATGATATGTATGCAGGACTCGGTCAATTCGTAGACCTTGATGCCAAAGGAATCGAGCGTTTCGGGCGTCACCTCGCCGCCGACCTTCATGCCATAGTTCCAGCCTGCGAAGTAGAAATCCGCGTCGGCATTCAACAACACCTCCTTCGATGGATATTTCGGAGAAAGCTCCGGCAGTTCCTTGATGCCCTCGCGCAGGCTCTCATCCAGTGTCTTCCAGCCCGAGACACCCGTGTATCCAACCATGTGATCCTGAAGCTTCAGGGCAAGCATCATCTCGGTCAGGTTAACGTCGTTCGAGATGGCGCGTTTTGGCGGCGCATCGAATGTCACCTCCCGGTCACAGCTCTTTACCGTGACAGGTTCAGCAACGGCAGCGGTCGCAGCGATCATGACGCCAACGCAAAAGACGGCGGAGTTCAGAAGTTTCATAGTCACAAACGTGATCCTCTTAAAAAATCAGGAGGCGGCTAGGGAAAAGGTGAAACCGGAGGTGACCTCCGGACGCTTCCGAACCTTGACGCCAAAGGTGCCGGACAGCCGATCTTCGGTGAAAACGGTCCGAGCGGGGCCAAAGGCCGACATGCGGCCGTCCTGCATCAGCGCCGCCTTGGTGGCAAAGTCGGCGGCAAGGTTGATATCGTGCAGCGTTGCGATGACCGTCAGCTTGAGGCTGCTCAGCAGGTCCACGATCTCTAATTGATGTCGAATATCGAGATGGTTCGTGGGCTCATCGAGAATGATGATCTGCGGCTGCTGGGCCAGCGCACGAGCGATCAGGACACGCTGCTTCTCACCGCCGGAAAGCGTTGAGAAGGTGCGGCTGCTCAGATGCTGAAGATTGAGATGTTCCAGCGCGTGATCCGCCTGCTGTCTGTCAGCATCGGTCCAGCCCGCGAGCCCGACGCGCCAGGGGATGCGGCCCATCAGCACCACGTCCTTGACGGTGAACGGGAAGTCCGCCGGCATCTCCTGAAGGACGACCCCAATCTTCTGGGCGACCTTTCGCGCCGGCAGCGCATGGATATCTTCGTCGTCGACGTAAACGCTACCGGTCGTTGGGACAAGGCCTCGATAGAGGCAGCGCAACAGCGTCGTCTTGCCCGCCCCATTCGGACCGACAATTGCCAGGCGATCGCCTGCATCAAGGCTGAAACTGACCTTTTCGATCAGTGTGTGCGCGGCATTCGGACCCCAGCCGATGTCGCGTGCGGTGAGACGGCTGCCGATTGCATCACAACTCATTGCCGTACCCCTGCTACCGGCTCTGAGATGAGTAGAGCGGCGGGGACCCGCGCAAGCACTTTGCCGGCCAAGGAACGCGGGCGCTCAGCCTCACGTGTCATACCGTCCTCTCGCTGCGCATAAAGACGTGCGAAGTCGACGAGGGCATCGACATCCGCGTCCGGTTCGATGCCACCAAACAGATAGGTGGCCTTTCCAGAGGCCTGAAATGCGATCGTGCAAGGGCGCCGGCAACCCGCCATGCAGGCCGTTCCCTGGATCGAGAAATCGACGTCTGTGCCTACGCCGAGACGGTCCAGGCTCTCACCCAGACGCACAAGCAGAGCGAGCCCCGGCTTGCAGGCCGACCCCGTGACCCGGCAATCGGTACAGACCGTTACCGCGTGATGTTGAAGCTGGGCCATGACTGTCCTCCCCAGGTATGACCGGGAGGCGCAATGGCAAAATCGAGATGCGCTTGCTGGCGCAAATTTTCATTCGTATCCATCGGAACACCCCGTCCGCTGCGTGCATTTTCATTTGACGGCAGGTCTCCTGGCTCACGGATGTCTGCCGTCATCAGCCTTCCCGCGATTTCGCAGTGGCCTGGCGCTTGCGCGCCACAGGGATGAACGACAATCCGCTTACAGTTGCGGGGGCAGCCACGGTCTCGGTCCCGATTGGGTCGTCCTCACCGTGTTCCCTATTAATCCCCTCGAAGTCTTTCGATGAGGGAACCGTCACTCTCTGAATAGAGCCGCTGGCCTGCGATGGTCAAGCTCAAATACTTGAAGCGTTCTGTAATATCATTACATCAGCGTTGCAAGCAGCATTTTGTGCTCCATGTTTCCACGGCCCCTCCAAATTGCGTCAGCGCGCGGCCATATCGAGCGGCTCACCGGGCACCCAGGCCTCAGCGTCCTTGCCACGCCGGAGGATGTAGAAGTGATCAGACGACACGCTTTGCCAGGGGCTCGCCTCTCCATCCGGCCAGATTACGCGGAGCTCGGTTTCCGACAGATCGCCAAGGCCGAAATGGTGCCACCCCGCTTTTCCGCTGGCGTGGCCGCCGCCAACGGTGACTTCTCGACGCTGAACATGATCCCCGGTCTTCACTTCGATCCAGGCACCGACGGCATCGCTATTGGTGCCCTGCTGCCGGAGCGCCAACTGAAGGAAGCGACCCGGCTTGACGGTTGTGTTTCGCCAGACTTCTGCTGGCGATCCCTGATTGACGACAAGGAGATCCAATTTCCCATCGAGATTGAAGTCGGCGACCGCACCGCCGCGACCGGTTGCGACGCTCGCAACACCAGCGTCTTCCCCCAATTCAACGAAATTTCCATCCTGCTTCTGAACAAGGAGGTTGTTGGGGTCCTTTTCGGCAAAGTCAGGCATTTTGGCTACATTGCCCTTGGCAATGAAGAGATCGACCCGCCCGTCATTGTTCATGTCTTCAAAATCGGTATGCCACGCCGTGGATGGGCGGATCTCGCCGCCCATATAAGGTCGGTGCGCTGTTACCCCTTTGGCAAAGGCGATATCGGCATAGGAAGGCTTCGCACCGCCCTGCCCGGTGTTGCCTACAAGCTTCTGCAGTTTGTTGTCGGCCATGCTGGTCAGGAAATATTCCGGGTATCCGTCAAAATCGAGATCGCGAGAGGCGATGCCCATGCCCCAGATGCGCAGATATTTCCAGCCTTCCTGCTCCGTGTAGAGCGAAGGCGCTTCACCGGGCTTGACCCGCCAGAGCTGTTCCTGGCCGCCCTTGTAATATTCTCGGTCGTTGGAGACCCTGAGGGAGGGCGTGCCGGAGCGGTTCCAGTCGGTGAACAGGATAGATAGCGGGCAGAACGATGGCGTGAGAGCAAGAGGCGGGGCGAAACGCTGCTGATCAGGCGCCGCCGGCCGATGCAGCCAGTTGTCTGTACAGGATCCCCACGGTTCAAAATCCTCAAACCTGTCGATATAATTTCCAACAGCGAGAGTGGGCCACGTATTCGTGCCCTCCCAGATCGCTGAAAACGCCGTGGACCACGCATCTCCGCCATCCAGTCCCCAGCTCTCATTGGCCCGCTCGAAGCGGCATTCCCCTTGGCCGCGCAGCAATACGTTTTCACCGGAGCGGAGAAGGAAGACATCCATGATACCGTCACTGTCGACATCGATCGGATAGGCACCGATGACCTTGTCGAGCTCAAGGCCTGACGGCTTTTCTTCAAATTTCAGGGCGCCGGCAGCCTGGCTGCGATTGACGTAGAATTTTGCCTTGTCCTCACCACCGGCCAGCACGAGATCGGGAAAGCCATCATTGTTGCAATCGAATGCGCCCGCGCCACCGCCGACCATGAACTCCCAGTCACCGCGATAGAGGCTGGCGAGGCCACTCGTTGCCGTTTCCGGCTGGAAGCGTGGCACTACAGGTCTGTCATCCGCCCCCGCACTGCTGGCGCATATCAAGCCAAGGGCTACAAAAACCGCGCGCCTCACGAACGCGTCCTCAAGGAGACGGTACGCTCACCGATGCAGCGCCCCTGATCCAGACCACGATCGATCGCGGCGCGGAAATGGATACCCCCATAGAGACGCGAAATCCCAGCCTCCTCAGCGGCCGCCCAGAAGCTGTCGAAGGACCGGTTCGGGAGCTTGTCCTTTTCGTGCGTTGCGTCCGTGAATGCATAGTTCTCTCCGAAGAAGGCGGTGAGAACGGTGGCAGCCGCCCCCGACTGGGTCGAATGGCCGCTCGGATACTCGGGAAATGGCGGGGTAATGAGGAGCGGCTCCCACTTGGGGTCAATCACGCGGCGGACATATGTCACCGGGCGGACGAGATCGTAAGCGAATTTCTGGTTCCAGCATCCGATAAACGCATCGGCAAGTGTGATCCCGAGGCGCGCCAGCAGGTCGGCATGGTCTACCGCACTTGCATTCTGTCGTTCCAGTTGCTCCAGCGCGATCACGATCCAATGACCGGGTGGCGTTGGTGACAGCATGGGATCGTCGGACCAGAAGCGTGCGATGGCACGATGCTCCGGGGTCAGATTTTTGACCGCGTCATAGACCTCATAAGCTTCTTTGTAGAACTGAGAGTTCTTTTCCTCGCTATAGGCTGGTGGTGATGGCAAACCGCATTCAGCACCGGAGTTGAGCACGAAGGGTCGGTTTTCACCCCATTTCGGCAGAAGGGGTGTCTGCTGCTGGTTGATCAAGCTGGTCGGAACCCAGTGAGCCGGCCCCTCGTGCAGGGCATACTCAATGGGAAAGCCCATATTTTCGATCTGATCTCCGCCATCTCTTGCCGCCCAAGCGAGAATATGTGCGGCTACATCCCGACCATAGGCCTCACTTCGCGCGACCACCTCTGCTGACGTGTCTTCGCTGACCTGCGCCTTAAGCTTTTCCGTCATTCGCTTCAGCGCTCTTTGCCCTGTCGGCCCGGTATTACCGAAGAGTTTTGCTGCTGCCGACGAAAGCGCTGCCTGCATCACCACCGCTTCATCATAGGTCTCGCCAGCGACGCGCGGCGGGACAGGCTCCAGATCGTTAACCTGGCCGGCGAGCGTGGTGAGCGACCGATCGCCAGATGCCAATGCCTCGAAGGCGGTAATGCCGAGATACGCGAAAGCACGACTGGCCACTGGCGGGGAATAGGTAGGCGTATGTCGCGTGAGCTCGATCACCAGCCGATACCAATCGCGCAGGACCGTCTGCGCACCGGTCGGCGCAGCAGCCGAGGCTGACGATAGCATCCAGGACACCAATATGAAGGTTAACACGAGGGAACGCGCCACCACTGCCTTCATCATCCCCCTCCCAAGGTATTCGAAGCCATCTCAATCGATTGAAGACGGATTAAGCACGGGGTTGAAGCGCGGACAAGAGGGAGGAGTTCAACAACAGGTGCGCAAATTCCGCCTTCAGACATCCAACAAACAGAGATCGAAGGGGAAAACACTACTCAGGCAATGGATTTGAATCGCTGGCTGATGCCACAGTTACGGACAACCGCTGTGAGAACGCACGTCGATAGGTTTCAGCGAAAGCCAAGGATAATCAGATGGAAAAGCCCAAGGTGTCTATTGCCTACTGCACACAATGCAACTGGCTGCTCCGGTCGGCGTGGATGGCGCAGGAGTTGCTACAGACTTTTTCAACCGATCTGGGCGAGGTCTCGCTCATACCCGGTACGGGCGGCATGTTCGAAATCCGGGTCAATGGGGACCTGATTTGGGAGCGGAAACGTGACGGCGGATTTCCGGGACCAAAAGACCTGAAGCAGCGCATCCGGGACGTTATCGATCCGAATCGGGATCTCGGTCATGTAGACCGTTCCAGCAAAAACGAGGAGCTTGACACCTGACGCCGGAGGAGAGGCGGCTGATCGGCCGCCTCAAAGGTCCGCTCAATAGTAGGGTGAGCGGCACTTCTTGTAATAACCGCGACTTGCCAGGAAGGTATTGGTGCGCGGGTTGTAGGACCGATAGCGATCGAGGCACCAATCGACATGCCGTCGCCAGTTGGAACCGCGCGGTCTCGCTGGCTCATCGTAAACAGATGGCGGTGGCGGGCGACGATAGTGGCGCGGCGGCGGTGGATGGTACCCTGGCTCGTCGTCATAATACGGCGGAGGGTCATAGCGGGGTGGCGGCGGTGGCGGGCGACGATACCGCGGCGGCGGCTCGTCCCAGACTTCAAAGCAGCCATTAAAATCACAGACCAGATCGACATTTTCGACCAAGGCATTGTTGCTCATTTGCGGTCGCGCCGGAGCCGGCATCGCCGCCTCCGCCATGGATACGCACGACTGGGCACCGATCAGCGCCAAAGCCATGACGACACGCTTGTTTAACATTGTCTCTTTCCCTGCTTTCGAGCGAACACAATCGGATGTTCGCCTTAACGCGAATAGTGGGGGCGTCGATCACGGCTTTTTGACGACTGGGGTCATAGGCAGGGGTGGACAATGACAAAGCCGAGACCGGATTTTGCGACATGACATGAATTCTTCAAAAAGCCGGTTGACACCGCCGGGCAGCCCCAGTACATGGCTCCTCGTCGCCCAGATGGCGGAATTGGTAGACGCGCCAGCTTCAGGTGCTGGTACTCGAAAGGGTGTGGAGGTTCGAGTCCTCTTCTGGGCACCAAATTCCTTTCAGATCAAGGCCTTGTCCTGATTTGAAAACGTCGCAAGAAGCCCGGTTCGCCGGGCTTTTTTGTTGTCTGCGGAAGCCTTTGACCACAAGGGCTGCGCCTCCTTAGTTTTCCTCAACAGATTGCCGGAGAGTTCCTTGGAAGAGACCGTCGCCATCGAGACGCGCAGCGATTTTGCGCTTTGGGCCATCGAGCGCGCCAAGGAGATTGTCGCGCAGGAGGGAACGTCACTGGCGCTGGCTGCGCGCGATATGGACGAGGAAGCACTGCGCGAGGCAGGGCAAAAGCTCGGAACCGCGATCAGCGAAGCAATGCTGGAAGTCTTCGACGGTCTGCTCGGCCAAGAGTGATTCGTGACCGATGTCTGCAGAGTGCAGATCCTTCAGTCTATGATGCGCGGATTGACGCCGGGATACCACATGCGTCCGCTCGCCGGCGGCTGGGTTCCCTGATAGACCACACCGTTCTTCTCGCAGCGATAGACCGTATAGGGTAACGTGTCGCGCAGGTCACGGCGGTTGATCCGGTTCGGGATCACCGTCCGGGTCTCGCAATTCATCTCTTCGCCAAACTGCTGCGCCGGATCCTGTGGCTTGACGCCTGGCAGGTCATGGAACTGCACCTCGCCCGCTTTTCCCCAGGCAATCGCCGGATCCTGTGCTGCGGCTGGAACGACAGCGGCCAACAGGGCAATCGGCACGGCGACAAGGTGCGCACGCCCAAAGCGGGCGACCCAGGCCAAGGTCGACGATACCTTCAAAAAATAATCCGACATGCCGCGAGTTCCGGTTCTACTGCTGCCTGGATATAAGCGCTCAGCCAACCAGCGCCAAGGTTTGGCGGTTCACGTTTCGGCGATGGGACGGCGGTAGCCAGTGGGCTGACCATAGAGCCAACCGATGCGCTCGATGGCACCCTCCAGCGTCTCCCGCGCAACGGACATGGTATGGCCATTGGCGTGCAGCAGAGTTCTCTCATCTTCCATGATCGCCACATGGCCTTTCCAGAAGACGAGATCGCCGCGACGAAGCGCGTCACGTTCAATCACAATACCAAGCTTCTCTGCCTGCATGTCGCTGTCACGAGGGGCAGCCTCTCCGACCATGGCCATCGACAACTGCACCAGACCCGAACAATCGATCCCAAAGGCAGACTTGCCACCCCAGAGATAGGGCGTCTCGATAAAGCGGGCTGCGACATGGACATAGTCCCCGAGAGGGGCATCGCTCAATGCCCGCAGGTGTCTAGCGATCACAGCGTCGCCATTGGACAGCAGCAGATAAAGCATCCCGCGCGTTTCGATTTCGCCGACAATCGACAGCCGGCTACCCATTGACAGCGCCCGTCGCATTGGAAATTTCAGATCTGCGCCAGAGTAGACAAAAGTTCTGGGAACACAGACGACATGGGTCGGCTGTTGCGAGGGAGCCAAGGCGGATTCGGGCAGATAACCAACATAACCGTCAGAAGCGGCCTTGACCCAGGCAAAGCCATCCTTGCGCTCCAGAACGCCGACGGCCTCTCCGATCAATAGCTCTGTATCGATACCTGCGGTCAGATCGGGCCGAGGGCGCAACGGAACGACCGGGGCAGCGATCATTGCCGGTTGTGGTACAACGAAACGCTCTGCCTCGACCTGTCCCTGGAGCACCTGATCGGCAAGGTCGGGGCGATAGGCATTGAGGCGCCGATCGAGCATGTCCACTCTCCTTCAGCCGAGCTTGCGGCCATTGGCGATCACGCGGTCGCCGAGTTTTTCCAGATAAAGGGCACCGTCGACGGTGCGCCTGACGATGACACTGCGGCGATCAAATTCGTCACGCACACGGTCCACCAAACCCAACTGACCGAGGGTGTCGAGGGCGCGGGTGACAACCGGCTTTGCGACGTTCAGCGTTGCCGCAAGACCGCGAACCGTGTGCGGCGGTGGCACCAGATAGACTTCAAGCAGGATGGCAAGCTGGCGCAGAGTGAGATCGCGCGCATCACCGCGAACCTGTTCCGCAGTCACGCTATGCCAAAGGCCCAGGGCCTGGCTTGGCGTCATCTCGAGGCCCATGCCGCATCCCAACCATCGCGGCGCACCCTGCCCCGCTTCGCATGCCTATAATTCCGGCAAGCCTGGGCCGAAGCAAGAGCCAGGCGCGCAGAAATCAGCGCTCAGCCAAGGCTGAGATGACGATAGAGGGCTCGGATTGCCTGGGCTTCACCGCCGACGGGCGAATGGGCGCGCTCGCTCGGCGACCATCCGAAGATGTCGAAATGCGCCCAGGAACGACCTGGCGACACAAACCGCTTGAGGAAAAGAGCAGCCGTGACCGCGCCGGCCATGCCGCCCGAAGGGGCGTTGGTCAGGTCAGCAATCTGTGCTTTCAGCATCCGCTCGTAACCCTTGTAGAGCGGCAGGCGCCACAGCGGATCATCGACGGCAAGGCTTGCATCGGCGATGCCATGGGCAAGATCCTCGTCATCGGTAAAGAAAGGTGGCAGGTCAGGGCCCAGCGCCACGCGGGCAGCGCCCGTCAATGTGGCCATATCGATCAAAAGATCCGGCTCGCTTGCATCGGCATAAGCCAGCGCATCGGCAAGTATCAATCGCCCTTCCGCGTCGGTATTGTCGATCTGGACAGTCAGCCCCTTGCGGCTACGGTAGACGTCGCCGGGGCGGAAGGCGTTGCCAGCAATCGCATTCTCGACCGCGGGGATGACCACCGTGAGATCGATCTTGAGTTTGGCGTCCATGATCATCAGGGCGAGACCCAGGACATTGGCAGCACCGCCCATGTCTTTCTTCATCAGCAGCATGGACGAAGCCGGCTTGATATCAAGGCCACCAGTATCGAAGCTCACGCCCTTGCCAACGAGGGTTACCTTTCGGTGACCCTTCTTGCCCCAGCGCATCTCGATGAGACGCGGGGCGACCGTTGAGGCGCGGCCGACAGCATGAATGAGCGGAAAATTCTGGGCAAGCAGGTCATCGCCTGCGATGACGGAAACCTCCGCCTTGTAGTGCTCTGCGAGGCGTCGGACAGCACCTTCGATGTCCGCTGGGCTCATGTCATTGGCAGGTGTGTTGATCAGGTCGCGGGCAAGATAGACACCGGCGATCTGGCGCTTGATATCGGCTGCATCGGCATCCTGAGGGATCAGAAGACGCGGTTCGGTGACACGCTCTGAACGGTACTTGTCAAAGCTGTAGGCGCCGAGACCATAACCGAGCAGCAAGCGGTTGGCCGTCAATGGTGCTGTCTCGATATGCCAATCACCGGCGGGAAGCATTCGGGCAAGCTTGCCCGTCAGATAAGGGTTTTCCGAGGGGTTGCTCCCGAGGCCCAAAAGAGCGCCGCCCAGATGACCTTCCGCCGTTGGGACAAGGAGAAGGCTACCAGTTTCAGCCTTGAAGCCGGCCTTGCGCGCCCAGTCCAGGGCCACCGGATCAAGGGTCCCCGTCTCAACATGCGCTGGCGTGACCGCAAACACGGGAAGGGTTTTGCCACCCTTCGTGCTGAAGGGAGACGGACGTTCAATCAACTGGAAGGGAGCCATGGTTTTAATACTTTCAAGGGCGAATCGCAGAGCCTCGATTAACACTCCATTAGGGTTAACGGATTATTGCTTGGGTGGAGATTGCGGTCGATTCGCCAGACGAGACTGCAGATAAGTTTCGGGGCATGAACATGGTCGGTCGGGATAAAAGCGCGCAGCACAAAAGAATTGCAGTGGCAGTTGCCTTGATGGCAGGCCTATTGCTGGGCGTGACCGGCTGCGCCAGCAGCAAGAAACCTCTCACCACCGGTTCCATCCCCAAGCTGTCAAAACCCGTTGACTCCATGACGGAACCGGAACTGGCGCGCGCGGCAGAGGCCATCGGTCAATCCTACGAGCGCAATCCAATGGACCGGAATATCGGCCTTTCCTACGCCAATGTGCTGATGATGTCTGGTCGAAATGCCCAGGCACTCGCGGTCATGCAGCAGGTGGCGATAGCGCATCCGAGCGACCGCGAGACGCTGGCCGCCCTCGGCAAGGCACAAGCCGCCGCCGGGCAGCTTGAAAAGGCACTTGGAACGATCGGGCGTGCACAGACACCAGACCGCCCCGACTGGCGGCTCTATTCCGCTGAAGGCGCCGTCCTCGACCAGCTCGGTCGGTCCAGCGAAGCCCGATCCCGTTATCGTATGGCACTGCAGATGCAGCCCAACGATCCGAGCGTTCTGTCGAACCTCGGCATGTCCTATGTTCTCTCCGGGGACCTCAAATCGGCGGAAACTCAGCTTCGCCAGGCGTCGCAGCAGCCGGGCGCCGACAGCCGCGTGCGCCAGAACCTGGCGCTGGTCATCGGCCTGCAGGGACGCTTCCAGGAGGCTGAACAGATCGCGTCCCAGGAACTGAACCCGCAGCAGGCGGCAGCAAACCTGCAGTACCTGCGTGGTATGCTGAGCCAGCAAAATTCTTGGAAGCAGCTTGCCAAGGAAGACAAGGCGAAAAAGGCAAGCTGACAAGGGAAATACCGGAAACAGCGTTCAATCCGGCAGGACGAGTCGACTCCGGCCACTGGTTAGATCCCGCAGCAACTCTGCTACCCGTGCCTCATCGCCTTGGCGGAGGCTCACGGTCAGCGTGACACCCTCGGCCTCAAACGTCTCCGACAGAGTCAGGTGATCAACCGCCTGCAGCCGGGCCTTGACCAATGCCAGATCCGAAAAACTGCAGAAGGCCTCGGCGCTCGTCATTGGGATGACCTCCCTCTTCTCCGCCAGGCGCAACATTTCGGCAGCGGTGCCGCCGTAGGCTCGCATAAGACCACCGCTGCCCAAAAGGATTCCGCCGAAAAAGCGGGTGACCAAGACAACGATCGCATCAAGAGCCTGACCGTCGATCGCCTGCAGGATCGGCTTTCCTGCGGTGCCTGATGGCTCCCCGTCATCGGAGAAGCGATACGTCTGGCCAAGCCGCCAGGCCCAGCAATTGTGATTGGCCGTCGGGTTCGAGCGGGCTGCGAGAAAGCTCCTTGCCTCCTCTTCGGAGCCGATGGGGGTTGCCATCGCTATAAATCGGCTCTTCTTGATCTCTCGAACCTGTTCCACCTCATGTGCAAGGGTGAAGGCCATGTCACTTCCCGTCCGCAGCGACCCGGCCGAGAGGCGCAGCGAATTGGGCCTCATTGTCGCAAAGCCAACCTTCCAACGCCTTGACGACGGATAGCCGGAGCGCGGCTTTCATCGCAAGCGCACGGGCGAGCGATGGGTCACGGGCGGAGAAACCAAGCTCGCCCATGATGGCCGAAGGCGTCATTCGCCGCTTGCGCATGACCATCTCGATCCGCGCAATGGTGGAGGGCAAGAGGTAGCGACCATTGGCAATGAGCAGCTCCGTCTCGCGGCCCATGTCTGCTGCAGCTTCGCTTGCAAGCACCGTCTCCTGATCCTCTAACGACGCCGTCATGGAGGTCTGATGTCCTGATGCACGCGACTCAGCGGCCACGAGATCAAGGAAGGCGCGACGTTCCTCGGGAGTGGTGACGCTCCAGGTTTTCAGCAGCTTCTTCAGATGATTGGGTTTGATTTTCTTCGACATCGGGCTTTCCGTTGGTACTCCCTGCCTAGCCCGCCCCCGGCGCGAAGGCGAGAAAAAAAGTTAAGGAGGAGCACATTCTGTTCAGAGCAAATTTTGCCTTTTGGTGCAGCGGGATCCGAGCCTTTGAAAGGGAATTTTGGCTGTCGCTCATTAGCAAAACACGGAGCAAGGCAAGCAGTCATTAACCTTTATTTTCTACTGAAAGAGGCTGTCACAGTGTTTTCGTATCTCGTCAGCGTTCAGGTTTTCGATGCACCCTCCCCGTTACAATTCCGCTTTTCAGAACAATCAGTTGGGTGAGGACCAGGGACAGTCTCGGGCCGGAATGGGCACTGCTGCCGCCAATGGCGCAGCATCTCAGCCCAGCCGCGCTGCCGCAACCGACCAGATGGCCGCCAACCAGATTGAGGGGCATGACGACATGCCAGCCTGGCAATCAGCTTTTGTGCTTGGGCCAAATGTGCGGTTTACCCGTACGCCAGACCGCGTGGCTCAACCACGCAACGAACCCGAAACAATTGAGCCGGTTAACGTCCAGCGCGCGCAGGCAGTCCAACCTGCCGGCCAGTTTGCACAGGCCCAACAACGGCCAGCGACCGAAGCACCGCCAGTTTTGCCTGCGGGCCGACCTGCTGTCCCGGCACAGAACGCACCGGTAGCAAGCTCGGCATTTGAAGCGATGCGGAAAGCGGCACCGGCGGCCACGCAACCTATGGGCCAGAATCGTGTGCCCGCCTCGGTGGTACTGCCGCAGCCTCCGGACGCTGTCGGCGCTCGCGCTCTCACCTATAAACTTCGCCGGGAACTGGCACGCCAGCAGGCCGAGCAAGCCGCCTGGGAGTCCTCTGTCGCGACAGAGACAGCGCACGGTTTCGTGCCGCAGTCATTGACGGTAAATCCCGCCCCCTTGGTCCAAGGCATGCGAAGTGCCATTGCCACGACTCAATCCGCAAGAGTTGGCGGCACTCAGACAACCGGCTCCGCAATTACCCCAGCTTCCGTATCGCAATCGACTGCGATGCCGACTGTGAGCCAGCCCCCTGCAACGCCGATCACCCACGTGCCGCAGGTCAACGCTCAAACCGCTCATCAGCCGATGCAGCAGTCTGCACAGGGTGTTTCAGATCAGACAGGGGTGGTCCGTCCCGCCCATGCGCGCAACGTGTTCTTCCGCCCTGCAGCGCCAGCGACGCAACCGATCGCGAGCGGTCAGCCGTCTGCGATGTTGTCGATGGGGAAGGCTAGCCCTCCTAGCGAAGCGGTATCGCCCGCTTATGGTCCACATATGACTGTGGGGCGTCCAGCAGGTGCTGTGTTGGCGTCTACACGCGGTCAGGCCCCTGCCACAGACCTTGCCACCGCACCGGCAATGGCAGCAGATCGGCCTGCATCCCAGCCGGAGACCGCCGCCATCGAAGCCCAGTCGCGCCTGCCGATCAGCGCCCTATTGTCGGACCACATCTTCTTCGAGGCCATGTTCGAGCCGGCAGAGCCCGCTGCCAGCGTGGCTGTCCACAGCACGCCCGTGGCAATGATTGCTGAACCAGCCGTTGAGCCGATGCAGCAGCAGACCTTGCCGCCCCGTATTGCCAACCGGACTGTCCGCTCCATCGAAGTTGCACTTCCGACAACACCGATATCGGTAACAGCGAAGCCTGGGATCCGGGTCGCCTGGCCGGCGTTCGATGCACCTGTTGGCTCTGTTGTCGCGCTTTATCGTGAAGTCGCACGGCGCGAAGTGTCTGGTATCGCTTTGGCCGTCGGCATGACGACATTGCCCATCGAACAGGTCGTGGCTGCACAAGTGGCCGCTCACTCGATCATACCGGTGTCGCATCCGGTGACCTCCGCACGCCAGCCGCTCTTCCGTGCTCAACAGGCGCTTGGCGAAGGCGAGTACGAACTGCCGCCGATCAAACTTCTGCAGCAGCCACCAGTCCGCACCACCACGACCATGACGGCCGAAGCGCTGGAACAGAGCGCCGGCCTTCTGGAAAGCGTGCTGGAGGATTTTGGCGTCAAGGGTGAAGTCATTGACGTGCGACCCGGCCCGGTCGTCACGCTTTACGAATTCGAGCCGGCACCCGGCGTCAAATCCTCCCGCGTGATCGGGATTTCCGACGACATCGCCCGCTCCATGTCGGCGCTTTCTGCCCGCGTCGCGGTCGTGCCCGGCCGCAACGTCATCGGCATCGAACTGCCGAACCCCGTGCGCGAGACCGTCTATCTGCGCGAACTGATTGAGACGCCTGAATATTCCGAGAGCCGCTACAAGCTGCCGGTTTGCCTCGGCAAGACCATCGGCGGTGAGTCCGTCATCGCGGAACTCGCCAAGATGCCGCATCTTCTGGTCGCCGGCACCACCGGTTCGGGCAAGTCGGTGGCGATCAACACGATGATCCTGTCGCTGCTCTACCGGTTCCGGCCGGACGAATGCCGCCTGATCATGGTCGATCCGAAGATGCTGGAACTCTCCGTCTATGACGGCATCCCGCATCTGCTGACCCCCGTCGTGACGGATCCCAAGAAGGCCGTGATGGCGCTGAAATGGGCGGTGCGCGAGATGGAGGATCGCTATCGCAAGATGAGCCGCCTCAGCGTGCGCAATATCGATGGCTACAATGCCCGCGCCGCACAGGCCCGCGAAAAGGGCGAGACGATCACCGTCAGCGTACAGACCGGCTTCGACCGCCAGAGCGGCGAGATCGTCTACGAGGAACAGGAACTCGATCTGTCGCCGATGCCGTACATCGTCGTCGTGGTCGACGAGATGGCCGACCTGATGATGGTGGCCGGCAAGGAGATTGAAGGCGCGATCCAGCGACTGGCGCAGATGGCGCGTGCCGCTGGCATCCACCTGATCATGGCGACCCAGCGCCCGTCCGTCGACGTCATCACCGGCACGATCAAGGCCAACTTCCCGACCCGCGTCTCCTTCCAGGTGACCTCGAAGATCGACAGCCGCACCATTCTGGGTGAACCGGGTGCTGAACACCTGCTCGGTCAGGGCGACATGCTGCACATGGTTGGCGGCGGCCGCATTGCCCGCGTGCATGGTCCCTTCGTTTCCGACGAGGAAGTCGAAAAGGTTGTGGCGCATCTAAAGCTGCAGGGACGGCCGGAATATCTCGGCACGGTGACCGAGGATGCGGACGAAGCCGAAGAGGAGCCCGAGGAAGATACCGCCGTGTTCGACAAGGGCGCCATGGCGGAAGAGGACGGCAACGACCTGTTCGACAAGGCGGTCAAGGTGGTTCTGCGCGACAAGAAATGCTCGACCTCCTACATCCAGCGCCGCCTTTCGATCGGCTATAACAAGGCTGCTTCGCTGGTGGAGCGCATGGAGCAGGAAGGCATCGTCGGCCCGGCGAACCATGTGGGCAAGCGGTCCATCATCGTCGGCGGCCGCGAGGCAAGTCCGGTGGCCGAAGACTTCGACAATTGACACGTTAAGGCCGCGTTTGCTGTTTGCGATCGCGGCCTTCCATCTGTTTGGCGGTAGACATCTGACGTGGCCGAAGCCGCCAGTCAGGCGGCGGCCGGGTTTCCGATGCTGCTGCGCCACTCCGCCGCTGACTGACCGTAAGTGCTGCGAAAGACGCGCGAGAAATGCGAGGCGTTGACGAAGCCGACGGAGACAGCAATCTCGATCAGGGGCGCCTTCGTGCGGGCCAGAAGATGGCGCGCACGCTCCAGCCGGATGCGCCGATAGATCGCCGAAGGTGAGCTTTTTGCCTTTTCGACGAACAGCCTTTCCAGCTGCCGGCGAGACAGGCCGACCGATGCGGCCATCTCCGCGATCGGCAGCATTTCCTCGACATTCTGCTCCATCATCAAGATGACCGCACGCAGTCGGCTGTCGTCGTAGTCCGTCGACAGTGGCCGGCGCGGCTGGATATCGAGATGACTGCGGGCCTTGTCGATCTGCAGCACCTCAAGGGCGTTGCGCTCCGCAGAAGGTCCGATATGGCGTCGGACGATATTTGCAGCCATATCGGCTGCGCTGCTGCCACCGGCGCAGGATCCCCGCCAGCGGTCCAGCTGGTAGATCCGATCCGCCCGCACGGCAAGGTCCGGGAAGCGTTCGCGAAATGCGTCGAAATGCAGCCAGCTGACACAGGTTTCGTGGCTGTCCATCAAGCCCGCTTCAGCAAGAATGAAGGTGCCAGTACAGACACCGATCAGGCGGACCTTCTTCGCTGCCGCCCGTTTGAGATAGGCGATCGTATCCTCGTCAACCGGATTTTCGCAGTTGAGCAGCCCTCCGACGACGACGATATAGTCGAACTGCGTGGGATCGATCAGACCAGCCGTGGGGGCCACCTGGATGCCGCAGCTCGCGCTGATCAGATTGCCGCGACTGCTGAGAACCTGCCAGTCGGCAAAGCGGCGTCCCGATTTGTCAGTGTCGTCACTGGCCAGCCTTAGGGTATCGACGAAGAGCGAAAAGGCGGACAGGGTGAACGACCTGGCGAGGATAAAGCCGATCTTCAATCGTCCGCTGATCGTCGCGACCGTTGTTGCCTTCATTCCCTGCTCCCGAACTCAACGCGAACTGCGCGCAGTTTGTCAGAGAATTTTCGGTTTGCACACTGTTTCACCCTCAAGAATACGTTGGGATCCGGTTGCAAACCTCTCGGAAGGTGGGGCGTGACAGGCTGGTCAGGCTATTGGCAGCAAAATGCCCGCGTCCGGGAAGGACACGGGCATTCGTCAACATAGGCACCGGAGCTCAGTCGATCGGCTTGTAGGCGATGACGTCCATCTCGACTTTCACGTCGACCATCATCGGCGATTCGACGGTGGAGCGGGCCGGTGGGTGATCGATGAAATGCTTTTGAAATACGGCGTTGAAGCTGGAGAAATCACGGGCATCGTCAAGCCAGACATTTACCTTAACGACATGCTCGAGCGTGCAATCCGCAAGCGCGAGCACAGACTTGATGTTCTCGATGACCTGCTCGGTCTGGGCAACGATATTGCCGACGATCACCTCGCCGTCGACCGTCGGGACCTGGCCCGAGACATAGACGAAATCTCCGGCGCGCACGGCCTTGGCGAAGGGGCGGCGCTGGCCGCCGGCCTGCGCATCGGCGACATCGTAACGGACTAAGGTTTTCTTGCTCATTTCAAGCTCTCTCATTGCTCTTGGGCGATGGTCAACTCAGGCATCATTCTGAACGAAATGCCCGGGCGAGACTTCCCGATAAGTTCGTTTCGGCGGGACATAGTCGAAGGACTTGACCGGGCTCTTTATCTCTTCCGTCAGCGGCGGAGGGGTCTGGCCCCGACGTTCTGGATCCGGAATTGGAACAGCCGAAATCAGGCGGCGCGTGTAAGGGTGCTGCGGATTGTCGAAAATCGATGCCCTCGGGCCGATCTCGACGATCTCGCCCAGGAACATGACGGCCACGCGGTGGCTCATCCGCTCGACGACGGCCATGTCGTGACTGATGAAGAGATAGGCCAGGCCATGCTTCTCCTGCAGGTCCAGCATCAGGTTCGAGACCTGCGCCTTTACCGACACATCGAGAGCAGACACCGCCTCGTCGGCCACGATCAGTTTCGGGTCGAGAGCGAGCGCTCTGGCGATCGAGATGCGCTGCCGCTGACCGCCGGAAAACTCGTTCGGATGACGGCTCGCCATATCCGGCGCCAGCCCGACCTTTTGCAGCAGTTCGGCGACGCGATCCTTGGCGTCCCGCCGCCCCATGAGGCCATGGGCGAGGATCGGCTCGGCAATCGCGGAGCCGACGGTGATGCGCGGGTTGAGCGACGCGAACGGATCCTGGAAGATCATCTGCGCCTTGCGGCGCATCGCCCGAAGCTCACGCATGCCGGCCTTGGTGATGTCCTCGCCGGCAATCTCAATCCGCCCGGCCGACGGCGTGAGCAACCGGATGATGGCGCGACCGGTTGTCGACTTGCCGCAACCGCTCTCGCCGACAAGCGACAGGGTCTCGCCGGGGCGGAGATCGAAGGAGACGTGCTCCACCGCATGCACCCGGCCATGCGGCAGGTCGAAGCGCACGGCGAGATCGTCGACCTTGAGGATGGGCGGAACTGAGGCGGCAACCGTATTCATTTCCCGGCCATCGATCGCTTCTCCAGTCGCGCTATCGACTTCGGGGAAGCGCTTGGGTGCCTGCGTATCGCCCATCGTGCCGAGGCGCGGGATCGAGGCGAGCAGCGACTTCGTGTAGACCGCCTTCGGTGCTGCGAAGATCTCGTTCGTTTTGCCCGTCTCGACCATGTCGCCGCGGAACATCACCACAGTGCGGTCAGCGATCTCGGCCACCACACCCATGTCGTGCGTGATGAAGAGGACGCCCATGTTCTCTTCCTGCTGCAGGTCACGCAGCAAATGCAGAATCTCGGCCTGAATGGTGACGTCGAGCGCCGTCGTCGGCTCGTCCGCGATCAGCAACTTGGGACGGCAGGCGAGAGCCATCGCGATCATCACACGCTGACGCATGCCGCCGGAGAATTTGTGCGGATACTCATGCAGCCGCGTCTTTGCCGCGGGAATGCGCACGCGCTCCATCAGGCGCAGGGTTTCGGCTTCCGCCGCCTTCCACGACAGACCGCGGTGGAGAACCAGCGCTTCGGCAATCTGGTTGCCAATCGTGTAGACCGGATTGAGTGACGTCATCGGCTCCTGGAAGATCATGCCGATGGACCCGCCGCGCACTTTGCGCATCTCGGCTTCGCTGACCTTCACGAGATCCGTGCCGTTCAACAGAATTCGCCCCTCGGTGCGCGACCGTCCGGGCGGCAGGAGACGCATGGTCGAGAGCGCGGTCACGCTCTTGCCCGAGCCGGATTCTCCCACGATGGCCACAGTCTCGCCAGCGTCAACATGCAGGTTGATATCGCGGATGACGGTCTTCCAGCCCTCCTGCGTCTTGAAGGACGTCGTCAGGTTTTCGACGGATAGGACCGGCTGAACACGGGTCGAGTCATCGGTCATGATCAGCTCTCCTTCGCAAGACGCGGATCGACGAGATCGCGCAGGCCGTCGCCCAGCAGCTGCAGCGACAGAACCGAGAAGACGATGGCAAGGCCTGGGAAGATCATCAGCCAGGGCGCGTTGTTCATGTACTCACGACCCGAGGCAAGCATGGTGCCCCAGGTCGGCATGTCGGTGGATACACCAACACCGAGGAAGGACAGGCTGGCCTCCGCCAGCATCGCCGATGCGAAGACGAAGGTGGATTGCACGAGGATCGGCGACGCAAGGTTGAGCAGCACGTGGCGGACGAGGATCTGCCAGGTGGGCAGGCCCATGGCCACCGCGGCTTCGATATACGGGAGTTCGCGCAGAACCAGGGTCTGACCACGGATGATGCGGGCAAGACGCGGCGCATATGTGATGCCGAGTGCCAGGATCACCGTCGATAGCGAGGGGCCGAGGGCTGCGACCAGCGCGATGGCGAGCAAGATGTCTGGAAACGACATCATGGCATCGAGCAGGCGCGAGATCGGCGCATCCAGACTGCGGAAGAAGCCGGCGGCCACGCCGAGGATGATACCGAGCACCGTCGAGATGGCGACGACGCCGAGGCTGACGAGGAGCGAGATGCGTCCGGCATAGATGGCGCGCGAGAAGATGTCGCGACCGAATTCGTCCGTGCCGAAGAGATGCGCGAGAGACGGCTCCTTCAACTTGTTGACGATCGACAGCTTGTTGGGGGCGTAAGGCGCAATCGCGGGTGCGAGGAGCGCGGCCAGAACGACAACCGTCAGGATAACGGCACCGGCGAGCATGGCGCGATTGCCGAACAGGCGACGCAGTCGGGCTGCCAAAGGCATGGTAGCGGAGGCCAGCGTGGTCATAGGCGCACCCGCGGATCAACGAGAATATAGAGCATATCGACGATAAAGTTGATGAGAACGTAGATCGCAGCGACCACAAGAAGCGCTCCCTGAATGACCGGGTAATCGCGGCGCAGGACGGCTGACACGACGAGGTTACCGACGCCCGGCAGGCCGAAAACAGTTTCGGTGACAACGGCGCCAGCGACAAGCATGGCAATCGACAGGCCGATGACCGTGATGATCGGGATCATCGCGTTCTTCAGTGCGTGTTTGAGGATGACGCGTCCCTCGCAAGCGCCCTTGGCGCGGGCTGTGCGGACATAGTCGTCACCCAACACATCGAGCATGGCGGCCCGGGTGAAGCGTGTGATGAGCGCGGAGTTGACCACACCGAGTGCCACGGCAGGGAGCACGAGATGGTGCAGGCGATCGAGGAACGGCGTCTCGGGGCCGCCATAGCCGGATGCCGGGAACCAGCCCTGCCCGACCGCGAAGATCTGGATCAGCATCAGGCCGAGCCAGAAGCTCGGCACGCTTGCGGCAATCATGGTCAGCGTGACGACGATCTGGTCGAACAAGGTACCGCGCTTGACCGCCGAGAGAATACCGACGGGAAGCGCGATTGCGACTGCGATCAGGATGGAGAACAGGGTCAGGAAGAAGGTCGGCTCGGCCCTGGCGGCCAGGGCTGTTGTGACCGGCTGCCCGAGGAAGATCGACTGGCCGAGATCACCTTGCAATATGCCCAGCACGAACTGGCCATATTGCATGAGGAGAGGCGCATCGAGACCCATCCGACTGCGCAATTGCGCGATGTCTTCCGGGGTCGCATCCGACCCCAGCATGACGGCGGCAGGATCGCCAGGCGTGACGCGAACGATGATGAAGACCACCGTCACGACGAGAGCAAGCACGACGAGCATGCCCCCCAGCCGTTTCAGCAGCGCCAGTGCAATCCTTGCCATGGTCGGTTCTCAGTTCCTTACTGCTTCGGGGTCACGTTCCAGAAATGCGGCCAGTAGGTGGGCTCATAGCCGGTCACTCCATTGGCCACACCGGAAACGGCGTTGAAGTTGCCGACCTTGTAGAGCGGCGCATCGTCGTAGATTACGGTCTGGATCGCGTCCCAGGCCGCCTTCTTGGCCTCGTCGGTCGTTGCCTCCATGTAAGTCGCAACGGCCTTTGCCTTCTGCTCGGAGACATACCAGCCCGGATAGGTGTCGGTGATCGTGTTGATCGTCGTCGGGTCACCCGGGAAGTTGGAATGGGTAATGAAGATGTCCCATTCCTTCGGATCGGCGCGGCGGGTGGTCAGCGTTGCCCAGTCCACGACCTGCAGATCGACCTTGAAGCCGGCGGCTTCGAGATAGGCCTTGGCGACCTCGCCGATCTTGTAGTGGAATTCATACTGGCGACTGGTCATCAGGCGGATCGGGGTGCCGTCGTAGCCCGCAGCTTCCAGCAGCTTGGCCGCGGCCTCCGGATCGCCTTCGCCGTAACGAGCAACGCCGGCTTCGGTGTGCCAGAAGGATTCCTCGGGGAAAATCGAAGCATCAACGCTGAAGAAGCGGTCATCCGAGAAGGCGGCGAGCATCATGTCGTTCGGGTTAAGCGCAACCTGGACGGCCTGCCGCAACTCCTTCTTCGTCAGAAGGCCTTGCTGCATGTTCATGTTCATCGACGCCCAGCCGGCGTTCTTGAAGATGACAGGCTTGGCGCTGTCGCTTGCCTCGACGCGCTCGTAAGCGCTGACCGGGAGCGAATCGGCATAATCAAACTGGCCGGAGATCAGGCCCTCGACGCGCGTGTTGGCGTCAGGCACGGGAACGAAACGGATCTCCTTGGCGATTGCTTCGCGCTTGCCGGCATAATTACTGATTTCGCCTTCCGGGGACTTGTAGTCCTCGAAGCGGACGAGCTGGGTATATTGATCGGGCTTGCGTTCCTTCAGGGCATAGGGACCAGTGCCGACAAACTCGGTGAGCGTGTCCGCAATCTTCTCCGAGGGCATGATGACAGAGGCCTGGGACAGCGTTGCAAGCAGCGGTGCGTAGCGCGACTTCAACTTGATGACGACAGCGTTGCCACCGTCTTCGGTCAGGGATTCGACGAGTGCTGCAACCTGCTTGCCCTTGGAGTTGATCGCCATCCAGCGATTGAGGGACGCTGTAACGTCCTTCGCATCCAGATCACTGCCATCGTGGAACTTCACGCCTTCCCGAAGCGCGATCTTGTAGGTGAGGCCGTCTTCCGAGACTTCCGGCATGCCGGCGGCCAGAAGCGGAACCGACTTCCACTGGGCATCGTAGGTGTAGAGCGTCTCGAAAATGTGCTGGTCAATGGTCAGCACGATGTCGGTCGGCGTCTGCATGACATCCAGCGTTGGCGGCTCGCCGATGGTGGCGATGGTCAGGACACCTTCGCTCGCCTGCGCCAGTGCCAGGCTGCTGGTGCCGGCCATAGCGGCCAATGTGAATAGAACGAGTGCACTCTTTTTCATGGAATTCCCCTTGTTGCCTTCAGTTCAGTGGTCTTGCGGTTTGTCCGTTTGGACCCTCCGGATATCAGCCATCGAGCCCCAACGGATCCTGGACGCGCGGCCAGAGCTCGAGGCTTGCCTTGCGATAGGGCGTGGTTGCGGGATCGGTGGGATAGGATGTCGGCGCGGCGATGTAGACGATCTCCGACGAGATCGGCGCGAAGCCGGCATAGAAATGGTTCGTCGACTTGATCAGGAGAAACGACTTGGTGCCAAAGTCGATGCCCTGATTGGCGAAGATGTCCGGCTCATAGGTCTGCGTCCGACTGGTGATGAGAACGATGTCGATTTCGGTGCCGAGTGGCCTGATCACGGCGGCATTGCCGAGGGTGACTCGCGAGTTGCGGAAACTCTGCCAGCCTGCATGGAAAACCTTGACGACTGTGACGCGCAGATCGATCGGCTCTCCGCCATCCGGGCCGGACTTTCCGCCAATGCGCAATGAAAGCTCGGCACCCTCGCCGGCCGCGTGACAAAAGCTCACGGCGACGGGATCCCAGATCGTCGCGACCGCGAAATTGTCGAAGCCGCGCTCGATCATGCGCCGCAGAATATGGGTGGCATCACCGGCGACGCCGCCGCCCGGATTGTCCCAGACGTCTGCGATCGTGACCGGCAGCCCAGGCTGGGCAGATCGAATGGAGAGCGCCCTGTCCAGGCCGTTTTCCGTATCGAACATCGGCATCGCGGTCGACTTGCGCAGCCTGTAGAGCTCATGCCCGAGCGCCTCCGCCAGCGCATCGCCCTTTGACTTGTCGGCATCGGAAACGACGACGATCCGCGTGCCCATATCCGGTACATCGCCCGCCATGAAGCCGTGAATGACCGAGATCGACAGGATGCCGTTGGTGCCTTCGAGCACCTTCAGGCGATCGACATAGGAGCGCATGGGTTCGCGGCTCGTCGGGTAGATCGTGATCATCCGGCAGTCGAAGGTGGAGATGAGCGGCTTGATCTGCCCACGAAGTGCCTGCATTGCAAGGTCAACGACATGCTCGCCACGCTGCTCGAAATCCGTATGTGGAAATTCAAGGAAGGCCGCGAGTATGTCGAGATTGGCGACACGCAGATCGGTCAGGTGGCTGTGGGGATCGAACTCGGCTGCGATGAGCACGGTCGGACCGACGATGCCGCGCACTCTCGAAAGCAAGTCGCCCTCCGGATCGTCATAGCCTTGCGCAACCATGGCACCATGGAGACCCAGGACCACTGCATCGACAGGCAGTGCCGCGCGCAGTTCGTCCAGGATCTGATCGCGCAGGGTCTCATAGGTTCGCTGTTGGATCAGGCCTGCGGGCTCCGCCCAACAGGAGGTCCCTTCGATCGTGGTGAAACCCTCTTCCCTCGCACGACGTCGCAGGATCGGCACAACGGACGAGCACAAGGTTGGCGTGTCGGGATGCTCGCCGGGCGCAGCATAGAAGGCCGCCCGAAAGGCGTTCATGTCCGTCGGCACGGGAGAGAATGTGTTTGTTTCAGTCGCCAACGAGGCGGTGAAGATGCGCATGCCCATTTTCCAAATGCAGGTCCGCGATGACGCAATCCCGCTATGGATGCGACTTGCGCCCGCTTATTGTTGCCGCTGGAGTGCTTAAGACCATCCAATTAGCCGCTTCAGAACGCGGCGAGTTTGGCACCAAGCCTTTCAAGCTCCCACTGAATTTCGTTCACCCTGTCACCGTTCGGTGTAATTTATTTTCTTATTAACGCGGCTAGAGGCTACAAAGTCAACCGCGCACCGGCTTGATTTCCAATATTTGTGTAATTCGTTTTCTTGAGTGGAGGCTTCAGCGACAAACTGGACAGCAATGCGAAGCCGCCGAGCGGTCTTTGAACAGGTCTAAATTCGTTTGGATACAGGTGAGTATGGTTCCGCGGCGTCGCCATCGGACACCCTGATGGCACCGACTATCGGCATCACATGAAGGATCGGTGCAGAACCTATCCCTCGATTATCGAGTTGCCTTCCATCTCGGCAGCAAGGATAGGACGTCGAGAAGCCGCCGTGCGGATCTCTCTGATGTCGCGAGGAATCGCCGCCACTACGGCTCGAGGCCGGCGCAGCGCGCGGTGTTGCGGATATGGTTTTCCATCTCCAGCTTGGCGCGAGCTGCATCGTTTGCCCTCAGCGCTGCGATGATGCTGCGATGTTCGCCGATCGATTGCCGCATACGCTCGGGATCGGTGATCGGTATCGGCTGTCGTTGTGTTTCCGTGACCTGGTCCCGCACCGTCTGATAGAGTGCCTTCAGCATCACGTTGGCGCAGGCGGAAACGATCATGCCGTGAAAATCGAGGTCCGCCTCGACATTGGCAAGCAGATCCTGGTTGGCCCAGCATTCCTCCATGGTCCGTGTTGCTTTTTCCATTCCGTCGAGTTGCAACTGTGTGAGCCTGCCGGCTGCCAGCCTAGCGATCTCGCCTTCAAGCAATATACGCGTCTGGAAGACATCAAAAACGGAATAGCTGTCAGAGTACCGCCATGGCGCCATGTGTGCGGATGCATCGGAGCGAGAGGAAGCCTGCTTTGCGACGAAGGTGCCGCGTCCCGCTTCCGTCTTCAGGAGACCGAGCGTCTCCAGCGTCAGAAGAGCTTCACGCAGCGAGGCGCGGCTGATGCCGAACTTCTGTGAAAACTCCCGTTGCGACGGGATTTTTTCGCCAGCCTTCAACTGTCCGGACTGGATCATGCCCTGGATCTCGCGCGCGACGGACTGTGGGACAAGCGTCTTGTTGAGCATTCGGTACATTTCCTCCCGCCGGTGCTGCCGAGCCAATCTATTTTTTCCGGCCTCCTCTTGCCAAGGGCAAAGCCGCGTGCTTGTTTGGCCTGACTGGTCTGACCAGTTGGACCAATGTAGATTGAGTCATGTTCAAAAAACAAGGGGAACTCTCATGACACGTTCAACCATTTCGATAGCAACACTTGTCGCAGGTCTCGTCGCCTCACTCGGCTCAACGGCCCATGCGGCCGACCTGACCGTTGGCGCCAACATCGGCAACGTGCCGTGGGAATTCGAGGACGCCAGCGGCAAAGTGACCGGCTTCGAAGTCGATCTCGTCAACGAGATCGCCAAGCGCCTCGGCAAGAGCGTCGAATTCGTCAACACGCCCTTCAACGGTCTCTTCCCGGCCGTTCAGTCCGGCCGCATCAACATGGCGATCTCCTCGATCACCATCACCGAGAAGCGCCTGGAATCGGTGACGTTCGCCCAGCCCTACTACGATAGCGACCAGTCGCTGACCGTCACGGCGGCTTCAGGCATCGAAAACCTGAAGGGCATGGAAGGCAAGGTCGTCGGTGTCGATACCGGTTCGACCGGCGACATGTGGGCCGAAGCCAACAAGGGCGAATACAAGCTCGGCGAAATCCGTCGATTTGAAGGCCTGCAGCCAGCCATGCTCGACCTCGTGGCAGGACGCGTCGACGGCTATATCTCCGACATTCCGGCCCTGCTCTACTACGTCAAGGACAAGCCCGAGCTTAAAGTCGTCGAGCGCATCCCGACCGGGGAAAAATACTCGATCATGTTCAACAAGAACGATCCTCTGGCGACCGAAGTCAACGCGGTCATCACCACGCTCAAGCAGGAAGGCTTCATCGCGAAGCTGCATGAAACCTGGTTCGGCGCAAAGGCAGAGGACACCACCTCGACCGTTACCGTTCTCGACATGCCCAAGGGCAAGTAAGCCTGTGATGCATCCGGCGGGACACACAAGTCCCGCCGGTTCACCAAAGGAGCCGACGCGGCATGACACTCCTGAATACCTTCTTCAATCTGCAGGTCCTGGCGGACAGCTTGCCGGCACTGCTCTGGGGCCTCATCGTGACGCTGCAGATCGGCGTGACGAGCATCCTGATCGGCCTTGCCGGCGGCCTCTTTCTCGCGGTGGCGCGGCTCTACGCGCCCGGCTTCGTCAAGCTTCTCATTCGCGTCTACGTCGACATTTTCCGCTCGATCCCGCTTTTGGTGCTTCTGATCGTCGTCTACTACGCGCTGCCCTTCGTCGGCATACGCCTGTCGCCCTTCCTGTCCGCGGTTACGGCGCTGTCGCTGGTGTCTGCCGCGTATACGGCGGAAATCTTCCGGGCAGGCATCGAGGCGATCCCGCATGGCCAGTTCGAGGCTTCGGCAGCGCTTGGCCTTTCCAACCGTCACACCATGATCGACGTGATCCTGCCCCAGGCGATCCGCATCGTCATCCCGCCGCTGACCAACAACTGCATCAACGTGATGAAGGATACAGCCCTGGCATCGGTTGTCGCGATGCCTGACCTCCTTAAACAGGCCACCCAGGCACAAGCGATTGCGGCCAATCCGACGCCGCTGATCGGCGCGGCCCTCATCTACATAGCCCTGCTCTGGCCGATGGTTGCCGTCGTCTCGCGCCTCGAGAAACATTTCAGCCGGGGGAAACGCTGATGTCTAAGAGCAATCCACCGCTGATCTCCATCAGGGGACTGACCAAGGCCTATGGCACCTTTACCGTGCTGCATGGTATCGACCTTGATATCGCCGAGGGCGAAGTCGTCTGCGTGATCGGCCCATCGGGATCCGGCAAGTCGACCCTGATCCGCTGCATCAACCATCTCGAAGACTTCGCCGCCGAAAGCCGGATCACCGTCGACGGCATTCGCGTCGAGCCTGGTCCGGCACTCGCCAAGGTGCGCGCCGAAGTGGGCATGGTCTTCCAGTCATTCAACCTCTTTCCGCATATGACGGTCCTGAAGAATGTCATGCTGGCGCCGATGCGCGTTCGTGGCACGCCGGAAGCGGAGGCGGAGAGGAAAGCCAGAGATCTGCTTGCCCGCGTCGGCATCTCCGAACAGGCGGAGAAGTTTCCGGGCCAGCTTTCCGGCGGTCAGCAGCAGCGCGTGGCAATCGCCCGTGCGCTCGCCATGGAGCCGCGCGTACTCCTCTTCGACGAGCCCACCTCCGCCCTCGACCCGGAAATGGTCGGCGAAGTGCTCGATGTCATGCGCAAGCTCGCCGGTTCAGGCGTCACCATGATCGTCGTCACCCACGAGATGGGATTTGCCCGACAGGTCGCAGACCGGGTGATCTTCATGGATGGCGGGCGCCTGGTGGAGAGCGGTGCTCCAACCGACATCTTCGACGCTCCGAAACACGAACGGACGCGCGGCTTTCTTCGCGCCGTCCTCAATCACTGAACAAGAAAAGACATTGGAGGACACCCGCCATGGCCACTTCTGACCCGAAGGCGCTTGATCTTGATTACGTCCGCAGCCAATTTCCGGGGCTCGCCAACGGATGGACCTTCTTTGACAATGCCGGCGGCTCGCAGATCCTGAAGGGTGCGGTCGAGCGCATCAACACGTTCCTCTTTGACAAGAACGTTCAGATCGGCGGCTCGTATGCCGTCTCGCAGGCGGCAGCTGAAGCGCTGTACGAAGCGCGCACCGCCGCGATGCACCTCGTCAATGCGCGACGCCCGGAAGAAATCGTCTTCGGCAATTCGACGACAGCATTGCTTCAGAATCTCGCCCGCTCGATGCATAGCCAGCTATCGGCAGGCGATGAAATCATCATTACGGTGTCTGACCATGAGTCCAATATCGGCCCCTGGGACCGGCTCCAGGAACGCGGCGTGATCTTGAAAATCTGGCCGCTGAACAAGAAGACGCTATCGCTTGATCTTGCCGATCTCGCTCCGCTGATGAGCGATCGTACGACACTCGTTTGCGTGACGCATTGCTCCAACATTCTCGGCTCGATCAACCCAATACGAGAAATTGCCGACTTCGTGCATGCGCGCGGCGCGCAAATCTGCGTCGATGCGGTTGCCTACGCTCCGCATCGGGCCGTCGATGTGCAGGCTTTCGACGTCGATTACTACGTCTTCAGCCTCTACAAGACCTATGGGCCGCACTACGCGCTGATATATGGCAAATATGACCTGCTGCTCGAACTCGACACGCTTTATCACTACTTTTACGGGAGGGATAAGGTGCCTGGCAAACTCGAACCGGGCAACCCCAATTACGAGCTCGCCTATTCCACCTGTGGCATCGTCGATTACCTCGTGAACCTTGGCGAACAGGCCGGAGAAACAGGGGGCCCTCGTCGCAAGATCGAGGCGGCCTATGCAGCGATTGCGGCACAGGAGGACGCCTTGACGGAGCGTCTGCTGACCTATCTGCGCTCGCGCAACGACTGCATGATCGTCGGCCAGTCTGCCACCACGGACAACCGCGTGCCCACTATCGCCTTCCGTTTCGACGGGCGGGACGCTGGCGAGCTCTGCAAGGCTATGGATGCGGAGAAGATTGCCATGCGATTCGGTGATTTTCACTCCCGACGCCTCGCCGAATATCTCGGTTTGACCGATCATGGCGGCATGCTGCGCGTTTCGATGGTGCACTACAACACGCTCGAGGAGGTGGATCGCTTTACGGCTGCACTCGACAGGATCCTTGCCGGCCAGGCGGGCCTCGCCAAGGCGGGATGAAACAGACAGGTTCAAGAGGGACAGGCTGATGCGATTCGATACGGTAATCCGCAATGGGACGGTGGTGACGGCAAGCGACACGTTTGTCAGCGACGTCGGCATCAAGGATGGGCGGATCGCCGCGCTCGCGCTGGGCCTGACCGAGGCCGACGAGGTTATCGACGCCACCCGCCTCTTCGTCCTGCCGGGCGGGATCGACAGCCACGTGCATCTGGACCAGCCGTCCGGCGATGGCATCGTCATGGCAGATGACTTTGACAGCGGCACCCGCTCGGCTGCGATCGGCGGCAACAGCACGGTGCTTGCCTTCTGCATGCAGGAAAAGGGTCAGTCGCTGAGGGAGGCGCTGAAAGTCTATCACGCGAAGGCGGAGGGAAAGTGCCATGTCGACGTTTCCTTTCACCTCGTCATCACGGATCCCACAACCGAAGTCCTTGGCCAGGAGCTGCCAGCGCTGGTCGAGGATGGCTATACCTCACTCAAGGTCTTCATGACCTATGAGGGGCTGCGACTACGCGACGACGAGATCCTGGCAACACTCGATACGGCCCGTCGCACGGGCGCTCTTGTGATGGTCCATTGCGAAAATGAAGACGTAATCCGGTATCTGATCGGCCGTCATGAGGAGGAAGGCAAGTTTTCGCCTAAGTATCACGCGACGACGCGGCCGATGGCGGCCGAACGCGAGGCAACACACCGGGCCCTATCGCTGGCCGAGATCGTCGATGTGCCGATCGTCATCGTGCATGTCTCGAATCGTGAGGCGATGGAAGAGATCCGCCGCGCCCGTCAGCGAGGCCAAAAGATCGCGGGCGAAACCTGCCCGCAATATCTCATGCTCACCGCCGATGATCTCGATCTGGATGGGCTGGATGGGGCAAAATACGTCTGCTCGCCACCGCCCCGCGACAAGGCCAGTCAAGACGCGTGTTGGGAGGGGCTCGAACAGGGCGTCTTCGATCTCTTTTCTTCCGACCACTGCCCCTTCCGCTTCGATGATCCGGAAGGCAAGCTGAACGAGAAGGGTAAGCGCCATTTTCGCTGGATTCCGAACGGCATTCCCGGTGTTGCAACCCGCTTGCCGATCCTTTTTTCCGAGGGCGTCATGAAAGGCCGGATCGACATCAATCGCTTTGTGGCTTTGACATCGACCAACCACGCGAAGCTTTACGGCATGTATCCTCAAAAGGGCACGATCGCGATTGGCGCTGACGCCGATATCGCTCTGTGGGACCCGAGGGCAGAGGTCATGCTCACCAACGAAGTCCTGCAACATGGCGCCGATTACACGCCTTACGAGGGCATACAGGTAAATGGCTGGCCTGTGCGGTTGCTTGTTCGAGGCAAGACGATCACCGATGACAAATCCCTTACCCACTCCGGGTTCGGTCAATATATCCAGCGAAAGCGATCAAGCCTCGTCGCCTCTGCAACGTAAAGTCCTTGCAGGACTGATATCTCTCAGATCTGCCCCGCCGGGTTGGTGCGCGGGGCAGGTACCGGGATGGTTCAGCCGGAGCTTGGGAGGGTCGCATCCTTTTGAACCGGCAGTCTTCGCGCATGCGGCCAGGCAGAGTGATCCAGATCGAGATCTGGGAAGGCCGTGGGCTGAAACACTGGGCGTTCCACGCCTGATTTCAATTGCGCGCGAAAGTCATCAAGCACGCGCAGTGCTACCGGAAACAGCATGATGATTGCCATCAGATTGACGACCGCCAGCAGTCCCATCAGGGGATCAGAGAAGAAGAAAACCGCAGTTGCGCCCGGAGCGGTCGCTCCAAGGAAGACGACGACCACGATGGCAATCCGTAAGGCGTGCAACGCTCCCGCCTGCGATGTCATGACCTTGAGCGCGGTTTCGCCGAGATAATAGTTGTAGATGATCGAACTGAACGCAAAGAGCAGGATCGCGAAGGTGAGGAAATACTGAGACCAGCTGCCTACCTGGCTGACCAGCGACTGCTGCGTCAGCACGACACCATCAATGCCTTCCACACCCGGCTGATAGACGGGGCTGAGCAGAATGACAAAGGCCGTGCAGGTGCAGATGATCATCGTATCGATGAAAACCGAAAATGACTGCGTTATGCCCTGACTGACCGGATGACGGACATCGGCGGTTGCGGCAACATTCGGCGCTGAGCCGAGGCCCGCCTCGTTTGAGAAAAGGCCGCGCCGAAGACCCTGAGCGAGCGCGGCGCCAAAGCCGCCGCTTACCGCTTCTTCCAGTCCAAATGCGTTCGCAATGATGGACCAGATGACGCCGGGAAGTTCGGTGACATTCAGCGCAATCACCAGGAGCGCCAGCCCGATATAGATGAATGCCATGATCGGAATGATGACATCTGCGACCTTGGCAATCCTGCGAATGCCGCCATAGACGATGAAGCCTGTCATGATCGCAAGACCAAGCCCACTCCAAAGGCGGTCGACACCAAGGCTGTCATTGACGGCCCCGGCAAAGGTGTTGCCCTGAAACGCATTGAAACCAAATGCGAAGGCCAGCATCAGGCAAACTGCATAGACGACGGCAAGCCACCTGTATTTCGCGCCTAGACCATAGATGATGTAACTGGCCGGCCCACCGCGGTAGGTGCCATCGCCGTCGGAACGTTTGTAAAGCTGCGCCAGTGTCGACTCCACAAGGCTGGTCGCCATGCCAATCAGCGCAACCGCCCACATCCAGAAGACGGCACCCGGCCCCCCAAGGGTGATCGCCACGGCAACGCCTGCAATATTGCCGCCACCGACGCGACCGCCCACAGAAACCAGCAGCGCCTCGCGTGCACTTATCGTATTCGGGTCTCCGCTCTGGTTCTTTGAGGACAGAACCCGGAACATCCGCGTGAAGTACTCGATCTGAACGAAGCCGCTCATCACCGTGATGAAGACACCGAAGACGATCAGAAGCGGGATCAACGCCCATCCCCAGGTCAGGTCCTCGATCAGGCCGAAAAAGCCGGTGATGACATCCATGGTCTACCCCTTTCAGAAGCACCGAGGCTCCTGTCGCTGCTGAAATTCAATCCCCTACCATCCGATCCTCCCCCATCAGCCGTCCATTTCGACTTAGAGAAATCAGAGGCAACCCGGCGTAGACATCCGACGAGCTATGGAACTGGCAGAAAGTTTGGCTCGAAGAATTGTTCCATACCTCCTGATGTTTTCAGATCGACGTTTGGGGCCACACGTTCGCTTGCTCCATACAGCGCATGTTTCAGCTTGTGCGATTCCTGACGAAATTGATGATCGACGAGAAGTCTTCACCGCCATGCCCAAGCTGGTCGAAGCGTTCGTAAAGCTCTGTCGCATGCGCCCCGAGCGCCGTCGCTGCACCTGTCGACTTCGCCGCCTCCTGCGACAGCCGCATGTCCTTCAGCATCAGGGCCGCGGCAAAGCCGGGCTTGTAGTCGCGGTTGGCAGGCGATGTCGGGACGGGCCCCGGAACCGGGCAATTGGTGCTGATCGCCCAGCACTGGCCGGACGACGTCGAGGCGACGTCGAACAGGGCCTGATGCGAAAGCCCGAGCTTCTCGCCGAGCACGAAGGCCTCGCAGACCCCGGCCATAGTGATGCCGAGGATCATATTGTTGCAGATCTTGGCAGCCTGGCCGGCACCCGCCGAACCGCAATGCACGACCCGTCGGCCCATGGCCTCCAGCACCGGACGACCGCGGGACAGCGCGTCAGCCTCTCCGCCAACCATGAAGGTCAGGGTGGCAGCACTCGCGCCAGTCGTTCCGCCGGAGACCGGCGCATCGAGTGACAGGCAGCCCGCCGCACCGGCAAGCACATGGGATTTGCGGGCGCTGTCGACGTCGATCGTCGAGCAGTCGATCATCAGCGTCCCGGAACCGACGGTCTCGGCCAGTTCGCCCCAGACAGACAGAACATGATGCCCGGCGGGCAGCATGGTGATCACGACAGAGACGCCGCCCACGGCTTGAGCGGTGGTATCGCAGAGCGTGATGCCGTTCGCCTTCGCGGCAAACCGCGCCGGTTCTGCCAGATCGAAGCCTTTGACTGCGAACCCCGCCTTGACGAGGTTGGCGGCCATCGGCCCTCCCATATTGCCAAGGCCAATGAAGGCGACCGTTTCAAGCATTGCATTTCCTCCCAACTGTGAACGCCGATCCTCAGAGGCTCATCACCGCGTATCCTGAAGGGTCCGCGCGATGACCATTCGCTGCACGTCGCTCGTGCCCTCGTAGATCTGGCAGATACGGGCGTCGCGGTAGATGCGTTCGACCGGATAATCCCGCATGTATCCATAGCCACCATGGATCTGGATCGCGTCCGAGCAGACCCGTTCGGCGATTTCGGAGGCAAAAAGCTTCGCCATCGAGGCTTCCGAAACGCAGGGGTGGCCGGCCTCGCGCAGCGTTGCGGCGTGCCGGACGAGTTGCCGCGCGGCCTCGATCTGTGTGGCCATGTCGGCGAGACGGAAGGCGACCGCCTGATGGTCGGCAATCGGCCTGCCAAAGGCCTTTCGCTCACCGGCATAATCGCGCGCCGCCTCAAAGGCCGCCTGCGCCATGCCGACCGATTGTGCGGCGATGCCGATACGTCCACCTTCGAGATTGGCGAGCGCGATCCGGTAGCCTTGTCCCTCCTCCCCGAGCCTGTTCTCGGCGGGAATTTTCATGGCGTTGAAGGCGATCTGGCACGTGTCGGATGCGTTGAGACCGAGTTTCTCCTCGACGCGCAGGACTTCGTAGCCCGGCGTATCCGTTGGCACGATGAAAGCCGTGATGCCGTTCTTGCCCGCATCCGGATCGGTGACGGCGAAAACGATGATGACCTGGCCATTCTTGCCCGAGGTGATGAACTGTTTGGCACCGTCGATGACGTAGTGATCGCCATCGCGCCGCGCTCGCGTCTTGAGGTTCGAGGCATCCGAACCCGCCTGCGGTTCCGTCAGGGCAAAACCACCGATCCACTCCCCCGAGGCAAGCCTCGGCAGAAAACGTTGCCGCTGCTCTTCAGTCCCGAATTTCAGGATCGGCACGCAGCCCACCGAACTATGGACGCTCATGATGGTCGAGCAGGCGCCATCACCGGTGGCGATCTCCTCGACCGCAAGCGCATAGGCAACCATTCCGGTATCGGAACCACCGTGCTCCTCGGGCACCAGCATGCCGAGAAGGCCAAGCTCCCCCATGTCCCGCAATTCCTCGCGCGGGAAACGGTGATGCCGGTCGCGGTCGGCCGCCCCGGGGGCAAGACGCTCGCGGGCGAAGCTGCGCGTCATGTCGAGGATCTGTTGCTGAAGCTCCGAAAGCATCATCCGACTTCCTCCGATCAGGTCCGCTCGATGGCGATGGCAGTTGCCTCGCCGCCACCGATGCAAAGCGCTGCCATGCCGTGTTTGCGATCATGGCGTTCGAGCGCGGCGATCAGCGTGACCAGGATCCGCGCGCCCGATGCGCCGATCGGATGGCCGAGCGCACAGGCGCCCCCGTGAACATTCACCTTGTCATGCGGCAGGTCGAGATCGCGCATGGCCGCCATGGCGACAACGGCAAAGGCCTCGTTGATCTCGAAGAGGTCGACATCCGAAAGCGGCAGGCCGGTGAGATCCGACAGCTTCCGCAGGGCGCCGATCGGCGCCGTGGCGAAGAGACCGGGCGCCTGCGAATGCGTGGCATGCCCGAGGATGGTGGCAACAGGGCTGAGGCCGCGGCGTTCGGCCTGAGAGCGCCGCATCAGCACCAGTGCCGCAGCGCCATCGGAAATCGAGCTGGAATTGGCAGCCGTCACCGTGCCGCCATCGCGGAAAGCGGGCTTCAGCCTCGGGATCTTGTCGAGCTTCGCCTTGCCCGGCTGCTCGTCACGGCTCGCGACCAGTTCTGCCTTGCCCGACCGGACCGTGACCGGCACGATCTCCCGATCGAAAGCGCCATCGGCCATCGCTTTCGTTGCCCGCGTCAGCGATGCGACGGCATAGGCGTCCTGCGCTTCGCGGGTAAACTGGTAGGCCTCAGCGCAGTCCTCCGCGAAGGTGCCCATCAACCGGCCTTTGTCATAGGCATCCTCGAGCCCATCGAGAAACATGTGATCGAGCGTCCGGCCATGGCCGAGCCGGTAGCCGGCACGGGCACGATCCAGCAGATAAGGCGCGTTGGTCATGCTCTCCATGCCTCCGGCCACAACGACAGAAGCGCTTCCCGCGGCGATCAGGTCATGGGCCAGAATCGCGGCCTTCATGCCGGAACCGCACATCTTGTTGATCGTCGTCGCACCCGCCGAGAATGGCAGACCGGCCCCGATCGCGGCCTGTCTCGCGGGTGCCTGCCCCTGGCCGGCGGCGAGGACGCAGCCGAACAACACCTCGTCCACCGCTTCGGCATTCAGGCCGGCACGCCCAAGGGCGGCACGGATCGAGGCAGCCCCCAACTCCGGAGCCGTCATGTCCTTCAGTTCGCCCTGAAAGCCGCCGATCGGGGTTCTGGCGGAACCAACGATGACAATCGGATCTTGCATATTGATATGTCCTCCTGCGGCAACCGTTACCGCGCACCCATACGGATGGCCCCGTCGAGGCGGATGACCTCGCCGTTCAGCATGGTGTTTTCAACGATATGGCGGGCGAGCGCCGCGAACTCGGCAGGCCTGCCGAGGCGGGGTGGGAAGGGCACGCTCGAAGCCAGCGCATCACGCACCTCTGACGGCATTGCGGCCATCATCGGCGTTTCGAAGACACCCGGCGCGATCGAGACGACGCGGATGCCGCTGCGCGCGAGTTCGCGGGCGATCGGCAGGGTCATGGCAGCGATCCCCCCCTTCGAGGCCGCATAGGCCGCCTGACCGACCTGCCCGTCGAAGGCAGCAACCGAGGCCGTGTTGACGATTACCCCCCGCTCCCCTTCCGCATCGGTCGCGTTCGCCTGCATCGCGGCGGCGGCAAGGCGGATCATGTTGAACGTGCCGACAAGGTTGATACCGACCGTACGCGCGAAGCTCTCCAACCCATGCGGGCCCTCGCGTCCGACGACCTTCTCCGCCGGTGCCACGCCAGCGCAATTGATCAAGCCCCGCAGACCGCCGAAGGTTCTGGTCGCCTCGTTGACGGCGCTTGCTGCATCATCGGCACGGGTGACATCGGTCCTGACGAAGCGCGCGTTCTGACCGAGTTCAAGCGCCAGCGAGGGACCACGATCCTGATCGAGATCGGCGATCACGACATGCCCGCCAGCCTCGGTGATCATCCGCACGGTAGCCGCCCCGAGACCGGAGCAGCCGCCTGTCACGATGAAACAAGCGTCTTCGATGCGCATGAAACCTCCTCTGCGAGGTCGTCTGAAGTTGCGATTGAGGCCAAATCCTAGCCTGTTTCGGTGTTGCAACCGATGACGAAATCGATCCATTGTTGCGGCCACTTTTGCCACTTGGAACGCAAAGCTGGAATAAAAGCATGGCCGACATGGAACGACACATGATCTCGACAGGCTTCGTCGAGGAGGCGCTCGACAGCCTTCGGCGTGCCGGTCGGTCGACGGAAACGCTTCTGACCCGGCTGGGTTTGCCGCCTGTTGTCGATCAACCGGTGTCAGCCAAGACCTTCGGTCGTTTGTGGCTGGCAATCGCCGAAGAGCTGAACGACGAGTGCTTCGGCCTCGGCGAGCGTCCAATGCCACGCGGCAGTTTCACGCTTCTATGCCATTGCGTCATGCATGCACCGACACTCGACCGCGCGCTGCGACGGGCATTGCGGTTTCTCAACATCATCATGGGTGAACCCACGGCAGAGCTCGACGTGCGCGACGGCACGGCAGTGATCGAACTCAAGGAAACTGGCGATCCCCGATCCGCCTTCGCCTATCGCAGTTACTGGATCATCCTGCATGGATTGACCTGCTGGCTGGTGGGCCGGCGCATCCCCATTCGGCTCGTCGATTTTCGCTGCAGCGAACCGACCTTGAGCGCCGAGCATCGGCTTTTCTTCGGCGCCCCGATCCGCTTCTCGCAGCCCGTGAGCCGCCTCGGCTTCGACGCGTCGATGCTGGATCTGCCGATCGCACGCAACGAGCAGGCCCTGCGGCAATTCCTGCGGGGGGCTCCAGCCAACATCCTGATCCGCTACCGATATGACGCCGGAACGGCAGCGGCCATCCGGCGTCGCATGAGCCAGAAAGGTCCGGCTGAGTGGGGCAGTTTCGCAGACCTCGCCCGCGATATGCGCATGTCGTCATCGACACTGCGCCATCGGCTGCATGACGAGGGACAAAGCTATGCCGCCATCAAGGACGACATTCGGCGTGACCTTGCCCGCGACATGCTGATGAACACGGCGCAGTCCGTCAGCGATATAGCCGCGCGCCTCGGCTATTCGGAGCCAAGCGCCTTTTACCGTGCCTTCAAGAAATGGATGAGCGAAAGCCCCGAGACATTCCGCAAGAATGCCAGATCGATTCAGAAGCCCTGAGCGAGGCCGAAGCCTATGGCAAAACTGGCCAAAAAATTCGAGGCGATTTTGTCATGGCTTGCCACTCGCAAGGCGCGTACCATCCCTGGTGATTGACCGGCTTCTGAGGAGAGGAGCCGTCTTCACGGGAGGAAATCGATGGTGGAACCCGCTCATCTGAGCCTGCACGTCCCCGAACCTGCTGTTCGGCCGGGCGGTCAGCCCGACTTTTCCAACGTCAAGATCGCCAAGGCCGGTGCAGTTTCACGGCCGCCGGTCGATGCGGCTGCCGAAGACATGCGGGATCTCGCCTACTCGATCATCCGCGTTCTCAATCGTGACGGCGAGGCCGTCGGCCCCTGGGCCGGCATGCTTGGCGACGACGAATTGCGGGACGGCCTCCGCCACATGATGACGCTCAGGGCCTTCGACGCCCGCATGCTGATGGCGCAGCGGCAAGGCAAGACCTCCTTCTACATGCAGCATCTCGGCGAGGAAGCCGTCAGCTGCGCCTTTCGCAAGGCACTGCAAAAGGGCGATATGAACTTCCCGACCTACCGGCAGGCAGGCCTCCTCATCGCCGATGACTATCCGATGGTCGAGATGATGAACCAGATCTATTCCAACGAGGCGGATCCCCTGCGCGGACGGCAATTGCCGATCATGTATTCCTCCAAGGACCATGGCTTTTTCACCATTTCCGGCAATCTCGCCACGCAATATGTCCAGGCCGTCGGCTGGGCCATGGCGTCTGCGATCAAGAACGACAGCCGCATCGCCGCCGCCTGGATCGGCGACGGCTCGACGGCCGAGTCGGACTTTCACTCGGCACTGGTCTTTGCCTCGACCTATCGGGCGCCCGTGGTTCTCAACGTCGTGAACAACCAGTGGGCAATTTCCACCTTTCAAGGCATAGCGCGGGGCGGCTCGGGCACCTTTGCCGCACGCGGTCTCGGCTTCGGCATCCCCGCACTTCGGGTCGACGGAAACGACTATCTCGCGGTCTATGCGGTCGCATGCTGGGCCGCTGAACGGGCGCGGCGCAATCTGGGGCCGACACTCGTCGAATACGTGACTTACCGGGTCGGAGCGCATTCCACATCCGATGACCCGAGCGCTTACCGGCCCAAGACGGAATCCGAAGCCTGGCCGCTCGGTGATCCCGTGCTCAGATTGAAGAAGCATCTGATCGTCAGGGGGGCCTGGTCGGAGGAACGGCATGTGCAGGCCGAGGCGGAGATCATGGACGAGGTGATCACGGCCCAGCGCAAGGCGGAAGAACACGGAACGCTGCATGCGGGCGGCAGACCTTCGGTGCGTGACATCTTCGAAGGTGTCTATGCCGAGATGCCGCCGCATCTGCGTCGCCAGCGACAGAAGGCAGGCTACTGACATGGCCAGAATGACAATGATCGAAGCGGTCCGCAGCGCGATGGACGTGTCCATGGAGCGCGACGACGACGTGGTCGTGTTCGGCGAAGACGTCGGTTACTTCGGCGGCGTGTTCCGCTGCACCCAAGGCCTTCAGACGAAATATGGAAAGACCCGCTGCTTCGACACACCGATCAACGAATCCGGCATCGTGGGCGCCGCAATCGGCATGGCCGCCTATGGCTTGAAACCCTGCGTGGAGATCCAGTTCGCCGACTACATGTACCCGGCCTATGACCAACTGACGCAAGAGGCGGCCCGCATCCGCTACCGGTCGAACGGCGATTTCACCTGCCCCATCGTGGTGCGCATGCCGACCGGCGGCGGCATCTTCGGCGGCCAGACCCACAGTCAGAGCCCGGAGGCGCTGTTTACCCATGTCTGCGGCCTGAAGGTGATCGTGCCCTCCAATCCCCATGACGCCAAAGGTCTGCTGACAGCCGCAATTGCGGATCCTGACCCGGTCATTTTCCTGGAGCCGAAGCGCCTCTACAACGGCCCCTTCGACGGTCATCACGACCGGCCTGTCACGCCTTGGTCGAAGCACGAGCTGGGCGAAGTCCCCGAAGGTTTCTACACGATCCCGATCGGCAAGGCCGATATCCGCCGCGAGGGTTCCGCGGTGACCGTGATCGCCTATGGCACCATGGTGCATGTAGCGCTGGCGGCCGTCGAAGATACCGGCATCGACGCCGAGGTGATCGATCTCAGAAGCCTGATGCCACTCGATCTCGACACGATCGTCAAGTCGGTCGCCAAGACCGGCCGCTGCGTCGTCGTTCACGAGGCAACGCTGACCTCCGGCTTTGGCGGAGAGATCGTGGCGCTCGTGCAGGAACATTGCTTCTACCACCTGGAAGCACCGGTCATGCGCGTCGCGGGCTGGGACACACCCTATCCGCATGCACAGGAATGGGACTACTTCCCTGGCCCCACCAGGGTCGGCCGCGCGCTTGTCGACGTGATGGAGGCCTGAGCCATGGGTGAGTTCACGATCAAGATGCCCGACGTCGGCGAAGGCGTGGCCGAGGCGGAACTCGTCGAATGGATGGTGAAGATCGGCGACCCCGTTCGCGAGGACATGATGGTCGCCGCTGTCATGACCGACAAGGCGACGGTGGAGATCCCCACGCCCGTCAGCGGCACGGTGGTCTGGCTTGCCGGCGAGATCGGTGACACGATCGCGGTCAAGGCACCTCTCATCCGGATCGCGACGGATGGGTCCGCCGCGGAGCCTGCAGGACCTGTTGCGGATGAAGATACGGCGCCCGCACTTGATCAGCCGACGGCGGAGGAACTGCCGCACGGACAGCCCAAACCTGCCCCCTCAGTCGCTCCCGCGACACCTCCGGCCCGTCAGCCCTCGCCGGAATTCGACCGGCCGCTGGCGGCACCCTCGGTTCGCTTGCTGGCCCGCGATAACGGCATAGACCTGCGCCTGCTGCGCGGAAGCGGACCGGCCGGACGCATCCTGCGCGAGGATGTGGAGCACTATCTCGCCCGCGGACCGGAGCCGGCGCCGACAGTGCCCGGCCCCGTCAGAAACACCGCGCGCGAGGAAATCAAGCTGACCGGCCTTCGGCGCCGGATTGCCGAGAAAATGGTCGTCTCCACCTCGCGCATTCCTCACATCACCTATGTGGAGGAGGTCGACGTCACGGCGCTCGAAGAGCTGCGGGCCAAGATGAATGCCGAGCGTCGGTCCGACCAGCCGAAGCTCACCCTCCTGCCCTTCCTGATGCGGGCCATGGTCAAGGCGGTTGTCGAAGAGCCGGATGTCAACGCCACCTTTGACGACGATGCCGGCGTGCTCACCCGTTTCGGTGCCGTGCATATCGGCATCGCCACCCAGACCGCGAGCGGCCTTGCGGTTCCAGTGGTCAAACATGCCGAAGCACGCGGCATCTGGGATTGCGCGAGCGAGATGAACCGGCTGGCCGAAGCCACCCGCGCCGGCACGGCCACCCGCGACGAGCTCACCGGTTCGACCATCACCATTTCCTCGCTCGGCGCGCTTGGCGGCATCGTCTCGACCCCGGTCATCAACCATCCGGAAGTCGCCATCGTCGGCGTCAACAAGATCGCCACCCGCCCCGTCTGGGACGGTGCGCAATTCATCCCGCGCAAGATGATGAACCTGTCTTCCAGCTTCGATCATCGGATCGTCGACGGCTGGAACGCCGCCACCTTCGTCCAGCGCCTGCGGGTGCTGATGGAGACTCCGGCACTGATCTTTATCGAAGGCTGAGACATGAAAGAGATTTCCTGCAAACTTCTCGTCATCGGCGCTGGTCCCGGCGGCTATGTCTGCGCCATCAAGGCCGGTCAGCTCGGCATCGATACCGTGATCGTCGAACAGGGCCGTCCCGGCGGGACTTGCCTGACGATTGGCTGCATTCCGTCCAAGGCGCTCATCCATGCCGCAGAGACCTTCGACAAGGCCCGCGCGCTGTCCACCGGCGGGAACGCGCTCGGCATTCACGTCGAGCACGCTTCGATCGATCTGTCGAAGACCATCGCCTGGAAGGACGCCATCGTCGGTCGCCTGACAGGTGGTGTCTCAGGCCTTTTGCAGAAGGCGCGGGTGAAGATCGTTCACGGCCACGCGCAGTTTCGCGATGGCAAGACGGTCGAGGTGGAAACCGAAACCGGCCTGCAGGTCATCCGCGCCGAGACCGTTGTCATCGCGACCGGCTCCGATCCTGTCGAGCTTCCAGCCCTTCCCTTCGGCGGACGGGTCATCTCGTCCACCGAGGCCCTGTCGCTCACGGAACTGCCGAAAAAGCTCGTCGTGGTGGGCGGAGGGTACATCGGCCTGGAGCTTGGTACCGCCTTCGCCCGCATGGGGTCTCACGTCACCGTGGTCGAGGCGACGTCGCAGATCCTGCCGCTCTACGACGCCGATCTGGTGAAGCCGGTGCTGCGCAGGCTCGGTGAGCGCGGAATTTCTGTCTTGACCGGTGCCAGGGCACTCGGGCTTTCCGAGGGCGGCGAGGCTTTGGTCGTCGAGAGCGCCGGGGGACGGCGCGAATTTCCGGCAGACCGCATTCTCGTCGCCGTCGGGCGGCGCCCCCGCACCACAGGCTCCGGCCTGGAGGAACTCGATCTCGACCGCATCGGATCGTTCCTGCAGGTCGACGACCACTGCCGGACCTCCATGCGCGGCGTCTATGCGATCGGCGACGTCACGGGTGAGCCAATGCTGGCACACCGCGCCATGGCTCAGGGCGAGATGGTTGCCGAGATCGTTGCCGGGCGCAAGCGCGCCTGGGACAAACGCTGCATCCCCGCCATCTGCTTCACCGATACTGAAATCGTCAGCGCCGGCCTTCTGCCCGAGGAAGCGCGCAGCCACGGCTTTGATGTGAAAATCGGCCAGTTCCCCTTCACCGCCAATGGAAGGGCTATGACCGTGGAAGATGAAGACGGCTTCGTGCGGGTCGTGGCGCGCGCCGATACCCATGCCGTCCTCGGGCTGCAGGCGGTCGGCGCGGGCGTCTCCGAATTCGCTTCGACATTTGCGATCGCCATCGAAATGGGCGCGCGGCTGGAGGATATCGCCGCCACAATCCACGCCCATCCCACACGCGGCGAAGCCCTGCAGGAAGCCGCACTCAAAGCGCTTGGCCACGCGCTGCACATCTGACCGGCCTGCCGGTTTCGAAAGACAGGATATCCGAGAGGAAGCCACATGACGGAGTTGGACTTCAGGCTTGGTGAGACAGCGGACATGATCCGCGAGACGACGGAGCGTTTCGCGCGTGAGCGCATCGCCCCGATCGCGGCAGATGTCGATCGACAGGATCGCTTTCCGGTCGAACTCTGGCCAGCCATGGGTGCGCTGGGACTGCATGGAATAACGGTGGCGGAAGCGGATGGCGGCCTTGGTCTCGGCTACCTCGAACATGTGATCGCCTGCGAGGAAATCAGTCGCGCTTCGGCCTCGGTCGGCCTGTCCTATGGTGCCCATTCCAATCTGTGCATCAACCAGATCGCACGCTGGGGTTCCAACGAGCAGAAGGCGAAATACCTGCCCCGACTGATCTCCGGCGCTGATGTCGGCAGTCTCGCCATGTCGGAGGCGGGGGCCGGATCGGATGTGGTCTCCATGCGGCTGCGCGCCGACAGGGTGGATGGCGGCTTTCGCCTCAACGGCACCAAGTTCTGGATCACCAACGCACCGTATGCTGAGACACTCGTGGTCTATGCCAAGACGGAACCGGAAGCCGGATCGAAGGGCATCACTGCCTTTCTGGTCGAAAAGGACTTCTCCGGTTTTGCCATCGGCCAGAAGATCGACAAGGTTGGGATGCGCGGCTCGCCAACGGCCGAACTCGTTTTCCAGGACTGTTTCGTGCCGGAGGAAAACGTCATGGGGCCGCTGAACGGCGGGGTCAGTGTGCTTATGTCCGGCCTCGACTATGAACGTGTGGTGCTGTCCGGCATCCAGCTCGGCATCATGCAGGCCTGTCTCGACGTCGTCCTGCCCTATCTGCGGGACCGTCGGCAGTTCGGCCAGCCGATCGGCAGCTTTCAGCTGATGCAGGCCAAGATCGCCGACATGGTGGTGGCCCTGAATTCCGCCCGTGCCTATGTCTACGCGGTCGCTCGCGCCTGCGATGCCGGCCAGACCACGCGGCAGGATGCTGCCGGTGCCATTCTCTACGCCTCCGAAAACGCGGTGAAGGTCGCCGAGCAGGCGATCCAGGCCTTGGGCGGCGCAGGCTATACGAAGGACTGGCCGGTCGAGCGCTACTGGCGCGACGCAAAGCTCCTCGATATCGGCGCCGGCACCAACGAAGTGCGCCGCATGCTGATCGGCCGCGAGGTCATCGGCACGGGAGGGACGCGCTGATGCCGGTTCTTCCCACTCTGCTCGACCGCGACAGTGAAGCCTTCAAGGCCAATGCTGCGCGCAATGCAGCCCTTGCAGAGGAACTGCGCTCGAAGGTGGCGACGACAGCGCTGGGCGGGCCGGAAAACCACCGGCAGCGCCATGTGGCACGCGGAAAGCTTTTGCCCCGCGACCGCGTTCTGCGACTTTTCGATCCCGGCTCTCCCTTCCTCGAAATCGGTCAGCTCGCTGCGGGCGGCATGTATGGTGGCGAGGCGCCGGGTGCCGGCATGATCACGGGTATCGGCCGTGTCTCCGGCCGCGAATGCATGATCATCGCCCATGATCCGACGGTAAAAGGCGGCGCCTATTTTCCGATGACGGTGAAGAAGCATCTGAGAGCCCAGGAAATTGCCGCTGAAAACCGCCTGCCATGCATCTATCTCGTCGATTCCGGCGGCGCGAACCTGCCGCACCAGGCGGAAGTCTTCCCCGACCGCGATCACTTCGGCCGGATTTTCTACAATCAGGCACAGATGTCGGCGGCCGGGATTCCCCAGATCGCCTGCGTGATGGGAAGCTGCACGGCGGGTGGCGCCTATGTGCCGGCCATGTCCGACGAAACGGTGATCGTCCGCAATCAGGGCACCATCTTCCTTGCCGGTCCGCCGCTGGTGAAGGCCGCAATCGGCGAGGTGATCTCGGCGGAAGATCTGGGGGGCGCGGATATCCATGGTCGAAGATCCGGCGTTGTCGACCATGTCGCCGAAGATGACGAACACGCTCTTCTGATCATCCGCGACATCATAGCCACGCTGAACCGGCCCAAAACGGTCGATATCGAGCGCGCCGAACCGCGCCCGCCGCTTTTCGACCCGCGCGAACTCTATGGCGTGCTGCCGCAGGATCTGCGCACGCCCTATGATGTGCGCGAGGTGATCGCCCGTATGGTCGATGGCTCCGAACTGCAGGAGTTCAAGCCGCTATACGGGGCAAGCCTCGTCTGCGGCTTCGCCCATATCTGGGGCATGCCGGTTGCAATCATTGCCAATAACGGGGTCCTGTTTTCCGAAAGCGCGCTGAAGGGCGCCCACTTCATCGAACTCGCCTGTCAACGACGTATTCCCCTGCTCTTTCTGCAGAACATTTCCGGCTTCATGGTGGGCGGAAAGTACGAGGCGGAGGGCATCGCCAAACACGGCGCCAAGCTGGTTACGGCCGTATCCTGCGCGCAGGTGCCGAAGATCACGCTGCTGATTGGCGGCAGTTTCGGTGCCGGCAATTACGGCATGTGCGGGCGTGCCTTCCAGCCTCGCTTCCTGTTCAGCTGGCCAAACGCACGTATTTCCGTGATGGGCGGCGAGCAGGCAGCGTCTGTGCTCGCGACCGTGCACCGGGATGCCGAAAGCTGGACGCCGGGGGAGGCCGAAGCCTTCAAGGCGCCGATCCGGCAGAAATACGAGGACGAGGGCAATCCCTATTACGCCACGGCCCGCATGTGGGATGACGGCGTCATCGACCCGGCTCAGACCCGCGATGTCCTCGGCCTCGCATTTTCCGCAGCGCTGAACGCCCCGATCCCCGATCGGGCGCAGTTCGGCATTTTCAGGATGTGAGGCGAGCATGATCGAAAGTCTCCTGATCGCCAACCGTGGTGAAATCGCCCGCCGGATCATACGCACGGCAAGACGGCTTGGAATACGCACGATTGCCGTTCATTCCGATGTCGACGAGACCATGGCCTTCGTCCGGGAAGCCGATGAGGCATTCCTGATCGGCCCGGCGCCGGCCCGCGACAGTTATCTTCGCCAGGACCGCATCCTGGATGCCGCGAGAAAGAGCGGCGCCGAGGCGATCCATCCGGGTTACGGCTTCCTGTCGGAGAACGCCGAATTCGCCGAAGCCGTTCTTGCCGAAGGCCTCGTCTGGGTCGGTGCACCGCCCGCTGCCATCCGCGCCATGGGCCTCAAGGATGCCGCCAAACAACGGATGATCGCGGCCGGCGTGCCCGTTACACCGGGTTATCTCGGCGCAGATCAGGATCCGGAACGGCTGCAGCACGAAGCCGACCTCATCGGCTACCCGGTGCTCATAAAAGCGGTCGCCGGCGGCGGCGGCAAGGGCATGCGCCGCGTCGACCGGGCAGATGAATTCGCGGCCGCCCTGACTGCCTGCCAACGCGAGGCTGCATCGTCCTTCGGCGACGCGCGCGTGCTGATCGAGAAATACATTCTCTCGCCGCGCCATATCGAAGTGCAGGTCTTCGGCGACACCCTTGGCAATGTCGTGCATCTCTTCGAACGGGACTGCTCGCTGCAGCGCCGGCACCAGAAGGTGATCGAGGAAGCGCCGGCGCCCGGCATGGATGCCGCAACGCGGGAAGCGGTGTGTCAGGCGGCGGTCAAGGCGGCGCGGGCGGTCGATTATGTCGGGGCCGGCACGATCGAATTTATCGCCGACGCCTCGGAAGGGCTGCGCGCCGACCGCATCTGGTTCATGGAAATGAACACCCGGCTGCAGGTCGAGCATCCCGTCACCGAAGCGATCACCGGGCAGGACCTGGTGGAGTGGCAATTGCGCATCGCCTCTGGCGAGGCTCTGCCGATGCGGCAGGATCAACTGTCCATCCACGGCTGGGCCATGGAAGCGCGGCTTTATGCGGAAAATCCCGCAAACGTTTTTCTGCCGTCAATCGGTCGGCTCGATCATCTGCGCCTGCCGGGTGCGCTGCGCATCGACAGTGGCGTCGAACAGGGCGACGAGGTGAGCCCGTATTACGACCCGATGCTGGCCAAGCTGATCAGCCACGGCAGCAGCCGGCGAGAGGCGGCGCGAAAGCTCGGTGAAGCCGCAGGCAAGGTCGAGGTCTGGCCGGTGCGCAGCAATGCAGGTTTTCTCGCCCGAATGCTTGGCCATCCCGACTTCCTGGCAGGCGCGGTCGATACAGGCTTCATCGAGCGGCATGCCGACGCGCTGGTGGGATCGGGGGAGCCAGGCGAGCAGGTCTTGCAGGCCGCCGCTGCCACCCTTCTGCCGCGTAAATCGCCCGATGTCTGGACGGCCCTGCCCGGCTTCCGCCTCAATGCCGAGCGCGACCATGACGTGTTTATCGAGGTGGGAAACAAGCCGTATCGCGTCAGGATGCAAGACAGGCAGCCTGACGTTCGCGCCGAAAACGGCGTGCTGTTCCTCGATGGTGACGCCTGGGCGATTGGCGTGCCACGGGCGGGACAGGGCGGCCATGGCCAAGGTGCCGGGGATGGCGCGATCATGGCGCCGATGCCCGGGATGGTGATTGCCGTCTCCGTGGCCGAGGGAGATCTGATCCGCCGCGGCCAGCCGCTGATCGTCATCGAAGCCATGAAAATGGAGCAGGTCCTGCACGCGCCGTTCGATGGCAAGGTAACAGAGTTGAAGGTTGCCAAGGGAAGTCAGGTGGTCGAGGGCAGTCTGCTGGTCAGGATCGAGGGAGAGAGCTGATGGCCGGACGCCATTTCGACGATTGGACGATAGGCGACAGGATCGTCCATGAAATCCGGCGCACGGTCACCGAGACGGACAACCTGATGTTCACGCTGATGACCCACAATCCGCAGCCGCTGCATCTCGACGTCGAAGCTGCGAAGGCGAGCGAATTCGGCCAGATTCTCGTCAACGGCACCTTCACCTTCTCGTTGATGGTCGGCCTTTCGGTCGGCGATACGACACTTGGCACGCTCATCGCCAATCTCGGCTACGACAAGATCGTCATGCCGAAGCCGGTCTTCCTCGGCGACACGATGCGGGCCGAAACGGAGATTGCCGATCTCCGGGAAAGCCGTTCTCGCCCGACCGCCGGCATCGTCACCTTCCGGCATGAACTCTTCAACCAGCGCCAGGAACTGGTCTGCCAGTGCCTCCGCTCCGCACTCGTCTCGCGGAGGCCGCAATGAGGTTGCGCTCCCTGCTCTTCGTGCCGGGCGACAGGCCGGATCGCATGGAGAAGGCGCTTGGCTGCGGCGCCGATGCCCTGATCTTCGACCTCGAGGATTCGGTGACGCACGACGCCAAGCAGACGGCCCGACAGGCAACGGCCGATTTCCTGCGCCATGCCAAAGGCAGGATCAAGCTTCTCGTCCGCGTCAATCCGCTCGACAGTGGCCTTCTGGACGGCGATCTCTCGGCAATCCTCGACGCTGAGCCGGATGGGCTTGTCCTCCCGAAGGCAGAGGGACCGTCAAGCGTCGAAGCCTTGGGCCTCAAGGCATCCGGCATACCGATCCTGCCGATCGCGACCGAAACCCCGGCGGCAATCTTCCAACTGGGCACCTACGCATCCGTCAGCGCAGAGCTTCTCGGCCTGACATGGGGTGCGGAAGACCTGCCCGCCGCCATCGGCGCGCTCGGCGCACGCGACGAAACGGGCCGCTATACCCCGCCTTACGAACTTGCCCGCTCTTTGACCCTGTTCGGTGCGCATGCGGCAGGCGTCGCCGCTATCGAGACCGTCTACCCCTCGCTATCCGATCCGGACGGACTGGCAGCCTATGCGCGCCGCGCCCGCTTCGACGGGTTCAATGGCATGATGGCAGTCCATCCTGCGCAGGTTCCCGTCATCAACCAGGCGTTTACGCCAACCGCTGAGCAAGTGGCAGAAGCACAGGCGATCGTGGACGCCTTTTCCGCTGTTCCGGAAAGGGGAACCATCCGCTTCGGCGGTCGGATGCTAGATGCGCCGCATCTGAAACAGGCAAAACGCCTGATTGCCGTCGCGCAGAGTTTGCTCTGAAGAACACTGAATCGGCCAAATTTTCAGCGCTCTCCCTCGAGCATGGCCGATGCATTTCCTGCCAAAGAGTCGTCCGCGCAGGGTCCCAGGCGGGCCGGAACTGGACATGGAGGTCAAGCGCGCTGCCAAGGCCTTTTCCCTCCAAGACGGCACGCCTCACCCCATCCGTGGATGTCACTATCCGTCTCGGCCTTGGTGAGGAAGATTGATGAAGCTTTCAGCCACCGAACCCGGAGGAAAATTGGGCTTAAGGCCACTGTTTATGTCTAGAGCGTTTCACCTTTTGACGGAACCATATCCTGCATTTGCGAGATAGTTGGCACATTCGGCGGGCTGGATGGTGTCGACCAGACTGCCGATGTGGCGCCAGGCGTCATCGATGGTCTGCTTCTGTGCATCGCGCATCCAGTGTTTTATCTTCGAGAAGGCCTGTTCGATCGGATTGAGGTCCGGTGAGTATGGCGGCAGGAACCAGAGGCGTGCACCGGCGGCTTTGATCGCCTGACGGATTGGCGTCGACTTGTGGCTGCCGAGATTATCCATGATGACGATGTCGCCCGGTTTGAGCACTGGCACCAACTGCTGCTCGACATAGGCGCGAAAGCACG
>NZ_STGV01000019.1 GCF_004912165.1 Peteryoungia ipomoeae
GTTTAGAGCGTTTCCGCGCTTTTCTGAATCGTGTGCGATTCCCAAAACAGTTTTGTTCTGATTCAGTGATGCTTGCTGGATGGAGGCCAGCATCACATGACGGCACCGATATCGAATGATCTTCGTGAGCGCGTTGTTGCCGCAGTGTTGAGCGGCGAGAGTGTCCGGGCCGTTGCTGCGCGGTTCGAAGTGGCCGCATCATCAGTTGTGAAGTGGTCCCAGCGCCATCGGGCGACCGGTTCGGTTCATCCCGCGAAGATGGGCGGTTATCGCAAGCGCATCCTGGTGCCGCATCGTGACTTCATTGCTGAGCTGCTGGCTCAAAATCCGCATCTGACGTTACATGGACTGAAGGCGGAACTCGCCTCGCGAGGCATCGCCGTCTCCCATAACACGATCTGGGAGTTCATCCGCAGTGAGGGCCTGCGCTTCAAAAAAAACACTGTTCGCCCTTGAGCAAGCCCGTGCCGATGTCGCTCGCAGAAGAGAGCGATGGAAGGCCCTGCAACACCACCTCGATCCCGAACGACTGGTCTTCATTGATGAGACCTGGATCAAGACCAACATGACGCCCCTCAGAGGCTGGGGACCAAAAGGCAAACGTCTGCGGGCGTTTGCGCCACACGGTCACTGGCGCACGCTGACATTCCTCGGCGCATTGAGGGCCGACCGGCTGACCGCGCCTTGTGTCTTCGACGGCCCAATCAATGGCG
>NZ_STGV01000020.1 GCF_004912165.1 Peteryoungia ipomoeae
GTCCCGCCCTCGGATACACCTGACGATGCGATGTCAGGCGAGGCGGGATCGGCGCCGGGGCGATGTGCTGTCGCAGGCAGAAAACCCCGGCCCACTTGCAACGGTCTCCCTCCTGACGAAGGGCTGGACGAGGGTGATGGGGTCGGATGTCCCCAAAACCTGGATACCCTGATCGGAAGGGCGTGCCTCAGAGGCACACAGACAAGGCGCCCGCGCTGTCGCGAACACTCCAGACGGCGGGGCGAAACAAACGGCGGGGATGATGGCAAAGCCAGCAATGGTGAAAGCCCCCATCCCCCGGGCGAGGGTCCCGGTCGGATTGGTGCACCATCCGGCGGGAACCTCCCGGGCCACCGGCCAGGCTTAAGCAGACATTCCCACGGGAGGACTCTGCCAAGCCGGACCCTACGCCCGGTCACCCTCGTCCTCGGGTTTAACCCGAGGGATGACCCGAGGGCCGTCGCCGCCTTGCCAGAGAGACGCATGCGAGCGGGACAAAACGCCGAACGGGGCGCCGGAAGGAGCCACATAAAACTACTTAGACAGGCTGCTTCTGGCACCCCGTCCGAGACAAGTTTCA
>NZ_STGV01000021.1 GCF_004912165.1 Peteryoungia ipomoeae
CCTGATCACGTCGCCAGCCTATGTCGTCATCAAGGCCAACGACGAGTTCAAGGACAAGACCACGCGGCCGAACGAGATGTGGCAGACCGACTTTACCTATCTGAAGGTCATCGGCTGGGGATGGTTCTACCTGTCGACCATTCTCGATGACTTCTCGCGATACATCATTGCCTGGAAGCTGTGCACCAGCATGAAGGTGGACGATGTCACAGCCACGCTCGACCTGGTGCTGGCCGCCTCAGGCTGCGACAAGGTCAAGGTGGAGCACCGGCCGCGCCTGCTGTCCGACAACGGCCCGTGTTACGTCGCCTCTGATCTCGGTGAATGGCTGGAGAGATTCAACATTCACCAGGTCCACGGCGCTCCGGGTCATCCGCAGACGCAGGGCAAGATAGAACGCTGGCATCAGACGTTGAAGAACCGCATCCTGCTGGAAAACTACTTCTTCAAGGAAGACCTTGAGGCGCAGATCGCGGCCTTCGTCGAGCATTACAATCATCGTCGATACCACGAAAGCCTCGACAATCTCACTCCG
>NZ_STGV01000022.1 GCF_004912165.1 Peteryoungia ipomoeae
TCTAATCACGTCGCCAGCCTATATCGTCATCAAGGCCAACGACGAGTTCAAGGACAAGACCACGCGGCCGAACGAGATGTGGCAGACCGACTTTACCTATCTGAAGGTCATCGGCTGGGGATGGTTCTACCTGTCGACCATTCTCGACGACTATTCCCGCTACATCATAGCATGGAAGCTGTGCACCAGCATGAAGGTAGACGATGTCACCGCCACGCTCGACCTGGCGCTGGCCGCCTCAGGCTGCGACAAGGTCAAGGTCGAGCACCGGCCGCGCCTGCTGTCCGACAACGGCCCGTGTTACGTCGCTTCCGATCTCGGCGAATGGCTGGAGACATACAAGATCAACCAGGTTCACGGCGCTCCCGGCCATCCGCAGACGCAGGGCAAGATAGAACGCTGGCATCAGACGTTGAAGAACCGCATCCTGCTGGAAAACTACTTCTTCCAGGAGGACCTCGAAGCCCAGATCGCGGCCTTCGTCGAGCACTACAACCATCGCCGATACCACGAGAGCCTCGACAATCTCACCCCA
>NZ_STGV01000023.1 GCF_004912165.1 Peteryoungia ipomoeae
GCCGGACCGACAGATGTGACTGCTCTACCAATCGGATGATTTCAAGCTTTTCGGTGGCGGGATATCTCATACCTCGTCGCCCCCATGCCCGATCATGCTTTTTTTGAGCAGGCGGTTCTCCAGGGTGAGGTCGGCCAGCGCCTCCTTCAGGTCGCGGCTCTCCTTACGCAGCGCCTTCACCTCGTCACTGGTCGCCGAACGGGCAGTGTCGCCTGCAAGACGCTTCTTGCCTGCTTCGAGGAATTCCTTCGACCAGCTATAATACAGGCTCTCGGCGATCCCCTCGCGGCGGCAGATCGCGGCGATACTGTCTTCGCCACGCAGCCCTTCCAGGACGACACGGATTTTGTCCTCCGCTGAATGGTGCTTGCGCGTGGCGCGGCGGATGTCCTTGATCGTCTTCTCGGCCGTCGATGTCTGAGGCCCGGATTTTTGTCTCATCTTCGCTTCCTGTGAATGAGCTACGATGAGCCGAAAATCCTCTCTTCTCAATTAAGCCAGTTATGTCTCATGGGCGCTGATGTCGGACA